>NZ_BSNK01000005.1 GCF_030159955.1 Algimonas ampicilliniresistens | reverse complement strand
CTTAATCCGTGATTTTTGAGACGACGCCGGCGCCGACTGTGCGGCCACCTTCGCGGATGGCGAAGCGGAGCTTCTCTTCCATCGCGATCGGGACGATCAGCTCAACATCAACATTCACATTGTCGCCCGGCATGACCATTTCTGTTCCGTCCTTGAGCGTGACAACACCAGTCACGTCCGTGGTGCGGAAGTAGAATTGTGGACGATAATTGTTGAAGAACGGCGTGTGACGTCCGCCCTCATCCTTAGTCAGGATATAGGCTTCAGCTTCGAACTTCTTGTGCGGCATGACTGAGCCCGGCTTGCAGAGAACCTGCCCGCGCTCAACACCTTCACGATCAATACCGCGCAGAAGGGCGCCGATATTGTCGCCCGCTTCACCGCGGTCCAGCAGTTTGCGGAACATTTCAACACCGGTACACGTCGTTGTTGTTGTGTCGCGAACACCGACGATTTCGATGCTGTCACCAACATTGATCACGCCGCGCTCAACCCGACCAGTCACAACCGTACCGCGGCCAGAAATTGAGAACACATCCTCAATCGGCATCAGGAACGGCTGATCAACAGCGCGCTCAGGCTGTGGGATATATTCATCAACAGCCGCCATCAGCTTCTTGATCGACTCTTCACCAATCTCAGGATCGCGACCCTCCATAGCCGCCAGAGCGGACCCGGCGATGACAGGAATGTCGTCCCCTGGGAAGTCATAGGAAGAGAGCAGCTCGCGGATTTCCATCTCGACCAGCTCAAGCAATTCCTCATCGTCGACCTGATCGACCTTGTTCATGTAAACAACCAGAGCCGGAACACCAACCTGACGCGCCAGCAGAATGTGCTCGCGGGTCTGTGGCATCGGGCCGTCAGCCGCGTTCACAACCAAGATCGCGCCGTCCATCTGCGCCGCACCCGTGATCATGTTCTTCACATAGTCAGCGTGGCCAGGGCAGTCGACGTGGGCATAGTGACGGGCATCCGTCTCATACTCAACGTGAGCCGTCGAAATGGTGATGCCGCGCGCTTTCTCTTCCGGCGCGCCGTCAATCTGATCATAGGCTTTGAAATCACCAAAATACTTCGTGATCGCTGCCGTCAACGTCGTCTTACCATGGTCAACGTGACCAATCGTGCCGATGTTCGCATGCGGCTTGTTACGCTCGAACTTTTCCTTCGCCAT
>NZ_BSNK01000004.1 GCF_030159955.1 Algimonas ampicilliniresistens | reverse complement strand
GCCCAGAGTCGCCGCGGTTTCCTGCTTCAACAGTGCTTGAACGGAACCCGGTGCTCGACCCCTCCGACCCCCGCCGGCCGCTTCGAGCCTGAGCCCTTTGCAACTTCGTCGTTCCGCCGCTCCAGCGTCGCCACCGCGCCTCGCCCCGCCGCCACCATGACCACCGCGTCTCCCTCGCAAGTGCGCCAGAACTACCACCAGGACGCGGAGGCTGCCATCAACCGCCAGATCAACCTGGAGTTGTATGCCTCCTACGTCTATCTGTCTATGTCTTGTTATTTTGACCGAGATGATGTGGCTCTGAAGAACTTTGCCAAATACTTTCTCCACCAATCTCATGAGGAGAGGGAGCATGCCGAGAAACTGATGAAGCTGCAGAACCAGCGAGGTGGCCGAATCTTCCTGCAGGATATAAAGAAACCAGACCGTGATGACTGGGAGAGCGGGCTGAATGCAATGGAGTGTGCACTGCACTTGGAAAAGAGTGTGAATCAGTCACTACTGGAACTGCACAAACTGGCTACTGACAAGAATGATCCCCACTTATGTGACTTCATTGAGACGTATTATCTGAGTGAACAGGTGAAATCCATTAAAGAACTGGGTGACCACGTGACCAACTTACGCAAGATGGGTGCCCCTGAAGCTGGCATGGCAGAATATCTCTTTGACAAGCACACCCTGGGACACGGTGATGAGAGCTAAGCTGACTTCCCCAA
>NZ_BSNK01000003.1 GCF_030159955.1 Algimonas ampicilliniresistens | reverse complement strand
GCACCATACTCCTAGCGCTCATGGCAGATGAGTGTAAGCGCCACGGCGCTCTCCTCCTGCCGCTGCTGATCTGATCGGTCCATTCTCCGCGGGTGGGCATGGGGCGGAGGGGTGGTTTTGGAGATAGACGGCAAAATGGGCGTCCATTTGGACGGCTCGATCGACGGTGGGGTTTCCCGGCTTGAGGTGATTGAGGGACCAAGCGGTCGGCGCCGACGCACGAAGGGCGAGCGGGCGCGGATCGGGGTGGAAAGCCTGATGCCCGGGGTGACGGTGGCCGATGTCGCGCGCCGGCATGGCGCGACCCGCTGGCAGATCTACGACTGGCGCAAGAAGCTGCGGGCGGGGGAATTGCTGGTTCCCGAGAGCATGGCGGCGCTGCCTGCTTTTGCCGAACTGGTCGTCGAGGATCCCTCGCCGCCTGCGGTTCCGGCCCATGCCGGGTTCGATCTGGAGATCGTTGTGGGCGATGTCGTGATCCGCGCCGGTGCTGACGCCCATGAGGGCCAGCTGACGCGGGCGATCCGCGCGGCTCGGGCGGCAATGTCATGNAATGTCATGATGCTCGGCCAGAGCGGGCCGGTAAAGGTCTTCGTGGCGACACGGCCGGTGGACTTTCGCAAGGGCATCGATGGCCTGGCGCTGGCGGTGCAGGAGATGTTCGGGCTGGACCCGTTCTGCGGGGCGGTCTTTGTGTTCCGATCGAAACGCGCGGACCGGATCAAGTTGCTGGCCTGGGATCAGACCGGGATGGTGCTGGTTCACAAGCGGCTGGAGGGCGGGAAATTCGTCTGGCCGCAGGTGCGGGACGGGGTGATGCGGATGTCCTCCGCGCAACTCGCCGCCTTGTTCGAGGGGCTGGACTGGCGACTGGTCCGGCCGGAGCGGGCGCGTCGTCCGCTGGCGGCAGGGTGAGCGTGATGGTGCGGGAAAGCCCTGTTTTTACTGGTCATATACCGCGCTCCATGATTCACTTCACCCCATGGATGCTGCCGCTCTCGCCCGCGAAAACGCTCTGCTGAAGGCTCGCTTGGCCGAGGTCGAGGCGGTGCTGGCGGAGGTGCAGGAGGCCAATCGCCGGCTGGAAGACATCGTGCGCATGGCGCAACGCGAGAAGTTCGGCAAAAGCTCCGAGAAGCTGTCGCCCGACCAGTTCAATCTGCCGCTCGAGGATGCCGAACTGGCCCAGGGCGTGCTCGAGGCAGCACAGGAAAAGGCCGAGGCCGCCCTGAGGGCTGCCAAGGGCACGGATGCGCCCCGCAAGCCCCGGCGCAACCGGGGGCATCTGCCACCGCATCTGCCGCGGGTCGAACGGGTGATCGAGCCTGCCAGCATCCTGTGCCCCTGCGGCTGTGGCGAGATGGCCCGGATCGGCGAGGACGTGTCCGAGCGACTGGACGTCATCCCGGCCCGGTTCCGGGTGCTGGTGACGCGGCGCCCGAAATACGCCTGCCGGCGCTGCTCGCAGGGCATGGCGCAAGCCCATGCCCCCGAGCATGTCGTGCCCGGCGGGCTGCCCACGGAGCAGCTCATCGCCTGGATCATGGTCTCGAAGTTCGGCGACCATCTGCCGTTCTATCGCCAGGCCGGGATCTTCAAGCGGCAGGGCATCGATCTCGACCGCGGAACGCTCGGCAACTGGGTCGGCCGCGCCTGCTTCCACCTGCTGCCGATCATCCGGCACATGCAGGCCCATCTGCGCCGCGCCGATCGCATCTTCGTCGACGAGACCCGCGCGCCGGTGCTGGATCCGGGGCGCAAAACCACGAAGAGCGGCTATTTCTGGGCCGTGGTGTCCGATGATCGCGGCCATGGCGGTGTCGGCCCGCCCATCGTGCTGTTTCATTACGCCCCCGGTCGGGGCAAGGAGCATCCGCTGAACTTCCTCGCCGGGTATCGGGGCCGGTTCCTGCAATGCGATGCCTACCAGGCCTACAACGCGATGACCGAGATCGCGCGCGAGGGTGGCCCCTGGCGGCTGGTCTACTGCTGGACCCATGTCCGCCGCCGCTTCGTGAAACGCTTCGAGAGCGACCGCTCGCCCATCGCCGAGGAGATGCTGCGCCAGATCGCGCTGCTCTATCAGGTCGAGAAGACCGTGCGCGGCACGAACGCGGCTGCGCGTCTCGCGGCAAGGCGCGAACATGCGGCCCCCATCGTCGCCGCGCTCAAACCCTGGCTGGAGATGCAGCTGTCGCGCATCCCGCAGAAATCCCAGCTGGCCGAGGACATCCGCTACACCCTCGCGCACTGGCCCGGCCTGATCCGCTTTCTCGACGACGGCACACTCGAGCTGGACACCAACCCGGTCGAGAACCAGATCCGCCCGATCGCACTTACGAGAAAAAACGCACTCTTCGCCGGTAACGAGGTTGGCGCAGA
>NZ_BSNK01000002.1 GCF_030159955.1 Algimonas ampicilliniresistens | reverse complement strand
ATACTTCGTGATCGCTGCCGTCAACGTCGTCTTACCATGGTCAACGTGACCAATCGTGCCGATGTTCGCATGCGGCTTGTTACGCTCGAACTTTTCCTTCGCCATCTGGCTAGTCCTCTCATCTGGCCCACCAATCAGGCCGTTAAGGGTTTGTTTTTCGTCTTAGCCCACCTTGCGGTGAACCTTTATTCTGGAGCGGGTAGCGGGAATCGAACCCGCATACTCAGCTTGGAAGGCTGCTGCACTACCATTGTGCTATACCCGCCGCGTCCTTTTCGAGACCCCGTCAAGCGTGACCGCTTTCTTCGCCTCGTCGTAAATTCGCGGAAGTGGTGGAGGGGGTTGGATTCGAACCAACGTACACATAGTGACCAGATTTACAGTCTGGCGCCTTTAACCACTCGGCCACCCCTCCATAGGGAAAACTCCTGCTCCGAATATCGACCCGGCCGAGGGTCGAAATCCACGAAAGTGCTGCTTCCAACAAAAAACGCTCTGTCACCCAAGCAGCCATCGTGTTAGCCGCGCCGAGAACAGAGACATGATGTTGATCGAAGCGGGCATATAACGATGGACGATGGTCCGCGCAAGAACGAAAACGCAGGTAGAACCGGGCAAAAGCGTGGCAGGCGCAAACCGTCCGACTCTGCCCGATCCTCGGGTAAACCGGGGAAATCAGCGAATAAGTCGCCCTATAAGTCCAAAGGGATGATTCCTGGCACGTCTCGTGACACGCCGCGAAAATCCTCTGGTACGCGCTCTCAAGGGGCGACAAGCACACCGCGGCGACCGAATCACAACCGTGGGAAGCACGGTGGCAATCGCACAACCCCGACGAATCCTTGGATTTGGGGCTGGCATGCCGTTCAGGCCGTGATTGCCAATCCTAGACGCACGATTCACCAGATCATGGTGACAGAACAAGCTGCAGAACGCCTTGGCCTCTCTGAAGGTCGCGCCAATCTGAAGATTGTCGCCATGAACTATATCGACACCGCCCTGCCGCGCGGCGCGGCGCATCAAGGCGTCGCCGTGAAGGCAGCGCCGTTACAATGGCCTGACCTGTCACAATTGGCTGACGATGCTGACGATAACGCCCTGATTCTTGTGCTCGATCAGATCACTGACCCACATAATGTTGGCGCAATGCTACGACTAGCCAGTGCCTTTGGCGTCACAGCCATGGTGATGCAGACTCGCAAAGCCCCACCCATGGCAGGCGCGACCGCCAAAGTCGCTGTTGGCTGTATCGAAACCGTTCCAATCTGCCTTGAAGTCAACATCGCTCAATCGCTTAGAACGCTACAAATGTTCGGCTACACAGTGGTCGGCTTAGCGGGCGAAACTGAGACCACTGTCGCAGACGCTCTGTCAGGCGGCGGCCGCTACGCCCTTGTTATGGGCGCAGAAGGTCCGGGTTTGCGTGAGTTGGTGGCGAAAAATTGCGATGTTCTAGCGCGCATCCCAATGCAGTCTGGGCCGATTGCCGGAGAAGCAGAGAGCCTGAATGTAGCGACAGCCGCTGGCATCGCGCTTTATGAGGCGCGTCGGTGAAAGTTGCCGACGCGGCCCGAACGCACTGGGTCAACCGCGCGCCTGTTGGGCTGAGGCCCTATCTGCAACTATCCCGTCTGGATCGTCCGGTCGGTTACTGGCTGCTCGCCCTGCCCGGTTGGATCGGATTGGTTGTTCCCGCCTGGCTCTGCCGACCAGATTGGCAAAGTTGGTCACCACTCTATTGGGGCGCGCTGATTTTGATCGGGGCCATCGCTATGCGCGGCGCGGGCTGTACATATAATGATATTGTCGACCGTGATCTGGACGCACAAGTTGACCGGACCGCCTCCCGCCCGTTGCCATCAGGCCGCGTAACGTTGTGGCAGGTTTGGCTCTGGCTGGCCTTACAACTGACAATCGGATTCAGTGTCTGGCTCGCTTTACCATGGGGCGCGAAGCTCATCGCCCTCGCCGCTCTGCCACTTGTCGCCGCTTATCCATTTATGAAACGCATCACCTGGTGGCCGCAAGTGTGGCTGGGCCTGACCTTCAACTGGGCTGTGTTGGTTGCTTACGCGATCAAGACAGGCGGCCTCGATGCAACAATCGGGCTCGTCTATGCGGGCCTCGCCTGTTGGACCGTTGGCTATGATACGATTTATGCCCTGCAAGACATTGAAGATGACGCTGTTATCGGCATTCGCAGCACGGCGCGCCGTTTTGGGGATCGCGTTCGCATCGGGGTCGCGCTCAGCTATAGTCTATGCGTCCTGTTGATTGCCGCAGGGCTATTTTCATCGCAGTCACCCATATCGGCCTTCGCGGCGGTCCCTTTCGCCGCTCACCTGATATGGCAAATCTATCGTCTTGACCCAAGCGACACGTCGCGCGCTCTGCGACTGTTTAAATCCAACGGCTGGGCAGCCGGGCTATTGATTATCGCGCTTTTCATCACTCAACTGTGAGCGAAACCTGATTGGTGCACCGCGCGTAGAAAGACCATCTAGGGCTTGTAATTATGGAGATCGATATGCTCGACCGACGCACATTTGCCCTTGGCGGATCCGCCCTTGTCCTGGCTGCCTGTGGCGGTAGCCAAGCCCAGACGCCGCCGCAAAGCCGCACAAACACCGAAAGAAAGACTAATGTCATGAGCGAAACAGAAAGCCATATCGACTGGGCCAATCTCTCTAAAGGAGACTGGCAGAACCGACTTAGCCCGGAAGAATTTCACGTGCTTCGCAAAGAGGGCACAGAACGCCCGTTCAGCAGTGCATTAAACGATGAGAAACGCTCAGGCACCTTCATCTGCGCAGGCTGCGCCTTGCCGCTCTTCACGACAGAAATGAAATTTGATTCCGGCACGGGTTGGCCCAGTTTTTTTACAATGATTGATGGCGCCATTGAGACGAAGCGGGACTTTAAAATGGTCGTCCCCCGGACCGAATATCACTGTTCGCGCTGCGGCGGCCATCAGGGTCATGTGTTCAAGGACGGACCACGTCCGACGGGACTGCGCTACTGTAACAACGGCGTCGCCCTAGATTTCATCCCCGACGCTGCGTGATTCGACAGTTTATGGTCGGTTAACGCGCGCTGAAATTTCACATAACTTCATGCTTGCAGCGAACACAGATTCATCTCAGAGATGATTTATCGGTAGCCGTCCCATTGTGGGGCCGCGTTGAGAAAGGAGGTGTAGTTTGTCTATCTTTTTTGAGGGGTCTGCCCAGAACTGTTAGTTCAGCCTTTCGTAAACGCGAAACTGGGTAGGGCTGACGCGCCGGATGCGTCCACAGCGTCGACCACAAACGAAGCGGGCATGGTGTCCCGTGAGACCCAAACTTCAAAACGAGGCCCTCTGGTTTATCCGGGGGGCCTTTGTTGTTTCATACGATTGAATATAGAAAAACTCCGCTGATCTGTGGGAACCGCCGTCATAACCGAGCGTTCCATTTTCACACATATTTATTAGGACATAAGCCCAATGGGCACATTGAAACGGTCAATCATTGCTGCGCCCTTTGCAGCATCCGCGCTAATCGCTTTGTTCGCGATTAACTCCGGCGCGGAAGCTGGCACGACCCAGACTCTCGTCACCAGTGATCCCGCATCATTTGTGCCTGCCAAGCTTGTGCCGACCGATATGGAAAATCGCCACATCACCAATCATTGCATTGAAGCGGGCCGCACGAAGGCGGACTGCGTCTGCCTTACCAAAATCATGAAATATGAACTGTCCGTGGGAGATTATCGCAACATTGCCAATCGCGTGAAACCATCTGAAAGCAGAACCCCGACGCTCGCGATCGACAGATATCGCAAAAAATCCGACAGACCCGCCATACCTATGGACCCGGTTCTCCAGACCATTATCGACTCAGCCCAATTTTCGCAGCGTTGTCTGATCTCGGACGAATTTTTCATGTCCCGCTAGGGCCTTCCATTTGTCGTTCCGGATGGATCGCTATAGGGCAGGCTCATGCCCGATTTCATGATCCTCTCCCGCGACGTCCCTGATGGCCTTACGATTCGCTCAAAGGTGCGATCTGATCATCTTGATTGGCTGAAACAGCCCTCCGATTGCGTTGTTATGACCGCTGGACCCTGGCTTGATGACACAGATGCGATGCGTGGGTCCCTCCTCATTGTCAAAGCGCCGTCGCGTGAGGCATTGGACGTATGGCTGGCGCAGGATCCCTACGCCAAGGCCGGATTGCCTGACCATGTCGATATCCGGCCGTTCAAACTAGTCATCGGTCGTCCGGAAGGAACCTGACGCCGAGCCATAACGGAGAGACATATGGGTTTGCAGTTGGTGACGGAAACGGTCCTTCCGGATCGCGGCCCACAAGACCCGGTCAATCCGATCAAATTCCCCATGACTCCGCCGGTCGATCTTGGCGAACCGCTCAACTTTGCAGGTGAACAACCTTGGGACGCGTTCAAAGCGATGCGGGAGTCCGCCCCCGTCATGTGGCACCCACTCGCCAATAAGAAACTTGAAGGGTTCTGGGCGCTGACACGCTATGATGATATTCGCGCAGCGAGCTTGGACACAAAGACGTGGTCGTCACAAATGGGCGGAATCATGATGGCCTACGCTACGGGCGAGCGGCAACACCCTAAGCTCCATTCCGCCTCTCTTAACACTATGATCTGTCTCGACGCGCCGCATCACATGCAGCTGCGCCGCGAACATATGCAGTTTGTCAAACCGAACTATGTTGCTGACTTGAAGACAAAGGTCGACGCGAAGATTTCAGACCTGTTGGACAATGTCGCCAAGGTCGGACCAAAACTTAACTGGGTCGAGCATTTCTCATCTCAACTGCCCCTCTTCACTCTTTGCGAAATGCTCGGCGTGCCAGAGGCTGATCGCCCGAAAATCCGCGAATGGATGGATATGCTGGAAATGGCATCTTACGTTCTTGGTACACAGGATTTGTCGTCCGTCGATCCCCAACTGGTAATGAATTTCCTCACACAGGTCGAAGCCATGTTTGCTTATGGGCGGGACATGTTGCTGAAACGTCGTGCCGAGCCGACGGATGATTTACTGTCCGCCATTGCCAATGTCGAAATTGATGGCGAACGCCTACCCGACGAATTTTTGGACGGCTCTTGGTTGCTCATTATTATCGCAGGCAATGACACGACGCGGAATTCTATGTCCGGAGGCCTGCGTCTACTCGGGCAGTTCCCGGATCAGAAAGCCAAGGTGATGGCCGACCGTTCGCTGATCCCGAACATGGTCCATGAGATCGTGCGGATGGTCAGCCCCGTCATGTATATGCGCCGCACCGCGCTGAACGACACGGAAATCCGCGGCCAACAGATCGCCAAGGGCGAAAAAATCGTCATGTGGTATGGTGCGGGCAATCGTGATCCGGAGATGTTTGCCAATCCGGACCAGTTCGACATCACACGCGAGAACGCGTCACGACACATCGCTTTTGGCGTAGGTAGTCACGTTTGCATGGGGCAGCGGATTGCCAATATGCAGCTTAACGCTGCTTACACACAGATTTTCAATCGGTTCCCGAACATTGCGTGGACTGGCAAACAGACCGTGCTGCCCAACAACTTTACGCATTCCATCGGCGAGTTGGAAGTCGATCTCGGCATTTAGCGAGACATGTCTTGTCCCGGCCTCTGCCGGAATAAGATTATCTACCCCGCAAGTGCCGCTTTGATTGCTGCTAGAGCTTTGTCTGCGTTTTCAGGCTCGCTACCGCCTGCCTGTGCCATGGCGGGCTTGCCACCGCCTCGACCGCCCACTTGCGCTGCGCCGGCATTGACCAAATCGGCAGCGGAATGTTGTCCCGTCAAATCATCAGATACCGCGACCGCGACCGCGACCTTCGCTCCCTCCGTCGCAACGAAAGCCACGATACCGGAACCGAGCTTAGCAAGCTGTTCGTTCAGCATTGGACGGAGCTCTTTGCCGCTGATCCCGTCAAGTACACGTCCGACAAACTGCACGCCACCAATCTCTTCCGGCCCTGCGGTTGCACCGCCACCGCCGCCGAGCGCGAGTTGCTTGCGGGCTTCCGCGAGGTCTTTCTCCAGCTGTTTACGTTCCGCCATCAGCGTTTCAATCCGGCTCGGTACATCTTCCGGCTTGGCTTTCAGCTGATCCGCCGCCGCCCGCGTGTATCCAGCTTGCGTTTCAAGATATTGGCGTGCCGCCTCCCCGGTCACGGCTTCGACACGCCGAATGCCAGCGGCCACAGCGCCTTCAGAGACAATTTTGAACAAGCTGATGTCACCGGTCCGATCAACATGCGTCCCACCGCATAGCTCGACCGAATAGTCGGATCCGTCTGCGTCGCGACCAAGTGCAAGAACGCGCACTTCATCGCCATATTTTTCGCCAAACAACGCCATTGCGCCCGCCTCGATCGCGGCCTCTGGAGCCATCAACCGCGTTGAGGCCGGGGCGTTTTGTTGGATAATCGCATTCACTTCATTCTCGACCTTAGCCAGTTCTTCGCGCGTGATCGCACCGCCGTGACTGATATCGAATCGGATACGCTCGCCATCAACCATCTGCCCCTTTTGGGTGACGTGTTCGCCGAGCACACGGCGTAGAGCCTCATGCATAATGTGTGTCGCGGAGTGATTGCGCTTGGTCCGCTCCCGCACACCGGGATCCACGCTAATAAGGGCACTGTCTCCTACAGAGATCTCGCCTGTCAGCGTCCCGATATGAACGTGCAGATCGCCGGCCTTCTTCTGAACATCGGAAACCTCGATCCGAGCCCCATTATCAAACTGCGCCACACCGTGATCTCCCGCCTGACCACCCGATTCGGCGTAAAACGGTGTCTCTTTGGTCAGGAACATGATCGGGCCGGGCTGCGCGCGATCGACGCGTTGATTGTCTTGGAGTATCGCCACGATCTCGTGCGTTTCAGACAGGCGATCAAAGCCAGTGAACGCAGTAGCTCCACTTTCCTCGCGAAGTTTTTTGAACACGTCATCAGCGCCCGCTGTGTCAAACTTGCCGCCATCAGCTTGGCTCTTCGCGCGTTGTTTTTCCATGGCGGTTTCGAACCCGTCGACATCGACACCGATCCCGCGTCCGCGCAAGGCATCCTGAGTCAAATCGAGTGGAAACCCGTAAGTATCGTAGAGTTTAAACGCTGTTTCGCCTGGCAATTCGTCGCCCTTTCCAAGACGTGACGTGGCTTCCTCAAGCAAACCCATGCCGCGTCCAAGGGTACGACGGAACCGCTCTTCTTCCTGTTCGAAGGTTGCCTCGATTGAAGCCTGCGCGCGTTTAAGCTCACCAAATGCATTGCCCATTTCATCGACTAATGTTGGGACCAAGCGGTGCATTAATGGATCCTTTGCACCCAGAAGGTGAGCATGACGCATCGCGCGGCGCATGATCCGGCGCAACACATAGCCGCGTCCTTCATTCGACGGACTAACCCCGTCTGCCATCAGGAATGAACAGGAACGCAAATGATCGGCAATAACCCGGTGGCTGAATTTTGCCTCGCCCTCTGCCTTGGCTCCGGTCAGCTCAACAGACGCACCGATTAGGGTCTGGAACAGGTCCGTATCATAATTATCATGCTTACCCTGCAGGATCGCGGCGGTACGCTCCAGACCCATACCCGTATCAATTGAGGGACGGGGCAGATCGACCTGCCGGCCATCGGCATGGCGCTCATACTGCATGAAAACGAGATTCCAAATTTCGATGAACCGGTCGCCATCCTCATCCGGAGACCCGGGGGGTCCCCCGGCGATGCTAGGGCCGTGATCATAGAAAATTTCGCTACACGGACCACAAGGTCCCGTGTCGCCCATCGCCCAGAAATTATCAGACGTCGCAATGCGGATGATGCGGTCATCAGACAGACCCGCGATCTTTTTCCATAGATCGAAGGCTTCATCATCTGTGTGGTAGACGGTGACCAGCAGCTTATCTTTGGCGAGACCGAAATCCTTCGTCACCAATTCCCAAGCATGGCTGATCGCTTGTTCCTTGAAATAGTCTCCGAAGCTGAAATTTCCGAGCATTTCGAAGAAAGTATGATGTCGCGCCGTATAGCCGACATTATCCAGATCATTATGTTTTCCACCCGCCCGAACGCATTTCTGTGAGGACGCTGCGCGGGGCGCATCCGGTGTTCTCTGACCTGTAAAATTATCTTTGAACGGCACCATTCCCGCGTTGACGAAGAGGAGCGTCGGATCATTGTCTGGGACAAGCGGAGACGATGGCAGGACCACATGATCATTGCGCCCAAAATAATCGAGAAATTGCGCGCGGATTTCCGCAAGGGACACGGTCGAGTTAGTCATGCGCGGCCTATAGTCAGACCCGCCACCAGTGCCAAGTCGTCTCTACCGAAGCCCCTTCGGTCTAGCTGACATACTGGGCCAAATTGTCACTGCTATCTATTGGAACCGACACACGATCAGCCCGTTGCAATGTCGCATCTGAGGCGATCACCCCCATCATGTTTTTCATGATGGAGGCGAGGCCTCATTTGGTGCCCGGGGATCCGGCACATGGTGGACGGACCATGCGTGAATTCCGAACCCCCGGACGGAATCGACCTGTTACCGCAGGACGGATGCGGTCACCGGTCGAAAAAGGACGCGGACTGCTTTCGCAGTCCGCGTCCCGATTTCCGCCAGACCTGTGGCCCGGCTCATCAACAAAAATCAGGTGGGTGCGTTAAGCACCAACGCCTAATTGGGGGGAAACTCCATCATCTTCAACCTGTTCTTCAGACGGCATCAGCAGCTCTTCGTCTAGAAGACCTTTTTCGCGCAAGATCTTCTGCTCAATGTCCGCCATCATATCTGGATGATCAATGAGGAACTTGCGGACGTTTTCGCGGCCTTGGCCGATGCGTTCGTCACCGTAAGAATACCAAGACCCTGACTTTTCAATAACGCCGGCTATCACGCCCATATCGATCAGCTCGCCCGTTTTGGAGATACCTTCACCATACATGATATCGAATTCAACTTGACGGAAAGGCGGGGCCACCTTGTTTTTAACCACTTTCACGCGTGTTTGATTGCCCACAACTTCATCACGATTTTTGATGGCACCGATGCGGCGAATATCAAGCCGGACTGAGCTGTAAAACTTCAGCGCATTGCCGCCCGTTGTCGTCTCAGGAGACCCGTACATCACACCAATCTTCATACGAATCTGATTGATGAAAATCACCATACAGCCCGATTTGGAGATGGAGGCTGTCAGCTTACGGAGCGCTTGGCTCATCAACCGCGCTTGAAGACCCGGTAGCGAGTCGCCCATATCACCTTCTAATTCCGCGCGCGGCGTCAGAGCGGCAACGGAATCGATAACAAGGATATCAACGGCACCAGACCGGACGAGCGTATCGGCAATTTCCAACGCCTGCTCCCCCGTATCGGGTTGTGCGATCAATAGCTCATTGACGTCCACCCCCAGCTTAGCGGCATAGACAGGATCAAGCGCATGTTCAGCATCGATGAATGCCGCGACCCCGCCCGTTTTCTGACATTCAGCAATAGCGTGCAGAGTGAGTGTTGTTTTCCCGGATGACTCAGGACCATAAATCTCAATGACCCGACCTTTTGGTAGGCCACCTATACCGAGCGCGATATCGAGTCCGAGTGAACCGGTAGAAATACTCTCTACATCCATGGACGTTTTATCGCCCAGCTTCATCACAGAGCCTTTGCCGAACGAACGGTCGATCTGTGAGAGGGCCGCGTCGAGTGCTGCGGATTTATTCTTGTCAGTTGCCTTCTCGACAACTTTGAGCGGGGTTGTGTTTCTCGCCATGAGAAGTCTCCAATCGCGGGGTGCCGGAGCCCTTCGGTCCCCCAGGAAAGTCGCGGCTTTTATCGGACTGCCGTATAAACGCTATGTTTCATGTTTGTTCTCACTTTTCAAGCAAAGAACAAAAAAAGAACAGAAAACTTTGAACGCCCTTCATATTACGCTAAAATATCTTGTCGGTTATCCAACCGCCTCACCAATTTCCGATTTCACCTTTTCGGCCAACTCCGCCAAAGTAAACGGCTTAGGCAAGAAGGTCACATCGCGTTCTTCTGCCAGCAGGTCGGAGAACTTCTCTGCCGCATAGCCTGAAATGAATACGATGCGCGCATCGCCGAGTAAGTGCCGACCTTGTTTGAGCAATCCCGGCCCATCCAGACCTGGCATGACCACATCCGAGAGAAGGAGGTCAAACGGCTCGGTCGTAGCCTCTAATATCTCGAGCGCTTCCTCGCCGTCTTCCGCCTCAATAACTTGATAGCCGCGCTTGCGCAGGCTCTTTGCGGCGATGACCCTGACAGCCGCCTCGTCCTCAACGAATAGAATATTACCCTGCCCGGCCAAATCGGCGGGCTTGCGTTCGGCTGGCGGTGCTTTGACCACGACCTTTTCGTCCTCACCCAACCGAGGGGCAGCAGGCAGGTAAATCTTGAAGGTCGTCCCCTCGCCTAGCTTACTATCGACGGCCAGATGCCCGCCCGATTGTTGGATGACACCATAAACAGTGGCGAGTCCAAGGCCTGTGCCCTTGCCCTGATCCTTGGTCGTGAAGAATGGTTCGAAAATCTTGCCCTTCACTGCGTCCGACATACCCGTACCAGAGTCTGAAACGGAAATGAGGACGATATCGTCGACTGGGAATTCCTTCAGCGCAGATTGCAGGCCAGTGTCAGACACGGATGCGCGCGAAATACGTTCAGACCCAATAATAATACGGCCGCCGCCCTGTGCTTCCATCGCATCGCGCGCATTCACGCACAGGTTCATGATCACATTATCGAATTGCGACCGATCCACCATCACGTGCGGAAGATCACGAGCGTGGTTGATTTCTAGCTGAGCCTGACCGCCCAAGGTCTGTTTCAACGTCAGATACATATCGGACAGGGCTTCGGAGACATCGATACGTTCTGCCCGGCGCGTTTGCTGGCGAGAGAAGGCGAGTAGTTTTTTGACCAACGCCGCCGCTCTTGCGCCAGTGGCATTGATGTTCTGCAACTCCGGATAAGACGGATCGCCCACAGGGTGACGCTGTAGGAGTTCATCCGTGTTGAGGCGGATAGCCGTCAGAAGATTGTTGAAGTCATGCGCAACACCCGCCGTCAATTGTCCGACAGCTTGCATTTTCTGACTTTGTTGCACCTGTTCTTCGAGGGATTTGCGCGCGCTAATGTCAACGAGATAAGCCCAGAGCCGCTCTGGGACGATAGGGTCCGGAACAACATAGAGCGCTACAGGCACGCTGTTCGATCCTGATAGTGTGACGTCAATGGCGCCAAGATCGCTCATGTCCGCAGGCGACATGCCGGCCAGCGTTTTCTTGACCATCTGCCCCTCGAACAGAGACGCGAATGTTTCGCCCGCCGGGTCAGAGCGACCGGACAGGCTTCGATAAGCCTTGTTGGAATAGGTCACTCTGGCCGTGTTGATATCCGCGCCATCGACATGAAGAACACCGAAAGGAACCGAGGCAAAAGCCGAGGCTTGCTGATGAACCTGCCCAACAGCGGGAGACGCAGAGAGACTTGGACGCGCCGAAGCGCCCTTATCGGTACTGGGCCGGGACGTATGTCCGTGCAGCGCGACGGAGGCGATCAACTCGCCGCTATCCGTTGCTGTCCAGCGCGCAATCATCACAGTCGGGGTGACGACGCCCTTGCGTGTCAGCAACCGCGTATCAGCGCGGACGGTCTTACCGTGGACCGCATCTGATTCGAGCAGCACAAGCGGATCTTCAATAAATTCGTTCACATGCGCCGGGGTCAGCGCATCAGGACCACCGAGCCAGCGTTCCATTGTAGCATTGATCGCGAGAACCCGTCCGTCGCGCGTGACTGAAAATAGGCCGATTGGAGCCTCAGCGAGCGAGGATGTCGCATCATCCGCCCCTGCGATTTCATCGATTTGCCACAACAGATCATTCGGACCCGCGACCAGACGTGAGACCGTGATCCGAAACCGGGACAGAACACCGGACGGCATGATAAGATTGAGTTCTTCTTCTGCGCGCTTCGTATCGGCAGCCATATGATGCAGTCGGAAGATCGCGGCGGAGCCTTCAGACTCGGTCGTCGAAAAGACGCGGTCCAGTGTTGGCAACGTATCACCCAGAACCTGCACATCGAGTTTACGCGCGACATCCAGATAAGCGCGATTCGCGAGGGTCGGTTTTCCATCGCGCGTGATCAGCTGCGGTCGAACGGATTGAAAGAACGCGTCGCTATACAGACTATCCCGGCGTTCTGCGCGGCGATCATTCCGTCCCCCGGCACGCATTACGATCAACATGGCTGAGGCCAGCAGGACCGCTAACGCGATCACGCCGCCGACCAAGACCTGCAAGCCCGGCTCAAGACTGTTCCAAGCCAAGGCGCCCCAAATACTACCGACAAGCACCAGCGCGACAAGCACGATAATGCCAATCCACCCCGCCAACTGGCTCGGTTCCTTATAGGGCGTCGTATCACTGGGAATCACGTCACTCATATTTCTAGCTTTAGCGTTTAAATTGACATTGTGGCGAGAGTTTAAGACCTTAGCGAACCATAGTGCTCCTTCCACGGATTTCCGCTTCATGAAACATCTCTCCACCGCTGCCATTGCTAGCTTGATGATCGGGGCGACTGTTCTGCCGGGATGTCTCCCTGGAAGCAGTCAGGACGTCAGTCGCGAAGCGATTGTGGAACAAGAGAGTGAGCGCCTCAACGCTTGGTTTGTCGAACGTTACGAGGAAGGTCTTGCACGATCGCCGATGAGTCAGACCTATCTGGGCCGATCTGAGGGTTTGGACCGCCTTGATGACATTAGCCAGACCGCAGCTGATGAGGAAGCCGCGCTGCGTCGCAGCTGGCTCACAGAAATGCGGCGCGACTTCGATATTGATCGCCTCGATACTCAGACACGACTGTCTTACGAACTGTTTGAAGTCGAACAGAATGATTGGCTAGCCACCCATTCCGTTTCGCAAAACGACTACGTTTTTCAGCATATGAACGGGCCACATTCGAACCTGCCGAGTTTTCTCATCAACTTCCACAAAATCGAAAGCGAAAGCGACGCCCGCGCCTATATCTCTCGTCTTGAAGCGTTTGACGACTATTTCGGACAAGCTGAAGCCCGCGCCCGCGCGCAAGCCAACGCCGGCGTGCTATTACCGCGCTTTGTCTATGACAAGATTTCAGGACCATCGCGCAATATCATTACTGGCGCCCCCTTCACCGAAGGGGATGGCGACAGCCCGATCCTGACCGACTTCAAAGCCAAGTTAGAAACAGCTAACCTTGGTGATGCGCTCACATCGGAACTGCTTGACCAAGCCGAAACGGCCATGCTGTCCTCTGTTCAGCCTGCCTACCTCTCTTTGCTACGCATGTTTGAAGAACAGGCCGCGATGACGACAGATGAAGACGGCGCTTGGAAACTGCCGGACGCGGACAATTACTACGCCACGCGCCTGAAACATTACACAACGACGGATATGACTGCCGAAGAAATCCATGAGATTGGCTTAAATGAGGTCGCCCGCATTCAGGCCCGAATGCAGGAAATCATGGACCGGGTGGAATTCGAAGGCAGCTTGCAAGACTTCTACGCTTTTCTTCGTAGCGACCCGCAATTTTCATATACAGATGATGCAGACGGTCGCGCTGCCTACATCGCTGATGCGACAGCGATCATCGACGATATGCGCGGGCAGTTGAACGGATTATTTCTGACCAAACCCAAAGCTGACATGATCGTCAAACGGGTCGAGCCTTTCCGCGAAGCCACAGCCTTTGGCGCTTTCTATGATAGCCCTGCGCTCGACGGCTCTCGCCCCGGCACCTATTATATCAATCTCAAAAGCATGGCTGATCAGCCGAAGTTTTTGCAACAGGCGCTGGCCTATCATGAGGGCATTCCGGGCCATCACATGCAGATCGCCATCGCACAAGAATTGCAGGGACTTCCCCAATTCCGCACGCTTGGCGGCCACACAGCCTTCGTTGAAGGATGGGCGCTCTATGCTGAGGAAGTCCCGAAAGAACTCGGTCTCTACACCGACCCCTATAAAGAGTTCGGGCAGTTGGGCATGGAGATTTTCCGGGCTGCGCGCCTCGTTGTCGACACCGGTATTCATGCCAAGAAATGGGACCGCGAAAAAGCGGTCAGCTACTATCTAGAAAACATCCCCAATCCCGAAGGCGACGTGCGGGCCGAAATCGACCGCTACATTGTCTGGCCGGGTCAAGCGACGGCTTACATGATCGGGAAGCTCAAAATCATCGAATTACGCCGGAAAGCCGAGGCCGAATTGGGTGACGATTTTGATATAAGAAAGTTCCATGATGCGGTCCTGACAAACGGATCTGTTCCACTCGAAATTCTCGAAGCCAATATTGATCAATACATCACTGATACGAAGGATAAGTCATGAGCTACCTCCGCCCCCTTGCCGTCACGCTCGCTCTACTCGCCGCTTGCTCTCAGGCTGACGTACCCGCGACCACATCGACCCCAACGCCGCAAGTTGACGCCGCGCCGATCGCATCCGATCAATCCGAGTCAGATCGCGTCAATGCGTGGTTCGCCCGCCGATTTGAAGAAGAAGCGCTCAACCGTCCCGAATATCTGGCGCAGCTTGGACGCAAACAACGTCAAGGCGAATGGAATGACGAAACCAAAGCCGCGTGGCTTAACCGCATGGACCGCGCCCAGTCCGACCTCGATTTCCTGACCGAGGAAGTCGATGTCGCCACGCTGGATGAAGACGCTACTCTATCCCACCGACTTTACGTCAAGAATGCCCAAGACCGGCTCGAAGGAATGCGCTGGTACGGCTATTCTTACCCATTCAATCAGATGCGCGGCACCCATTCCGGGATTCCAACTTTCTTGTTGAATCAGCACAACATCGACAATGAGGCCGAAGCGGAAGCCTATATTGCGCGCCTAGCTGGTATTCCAGAGAAGCTCGATCCCGTCATCCAACGATCGGCCGAGAGTTTTGATCGCGGCATCGCGCCGCCCAAATTCGTCTACGCCCATGTTTTGCGCGATATTAGCAACATATTGTCCGGAGCTCCGTTTGAGGACTCTGAAGACCTCAACCTGATCCTGGACGACTTTAAAAAGAAGGTCGATCTGCTCGACCTGCCTGATAACACGCGCGAGAGATTATTCTCTGACGCGATTGAGGCGATGGACGATGCTGTTGGCCCAGCCTATCGGCGTTTGGAAACGGAATTACGCCGCCAGCAGGCGGGTGCGAGTGACGATGACGGGGCTTGGAAACTCCCCGACGGTGCGGACTATTATGCGTATCGCCTGCGTCGGATGACCACGACAGATTTATCGGCCGATGAGATCCACGATATTGGCCTGCGCGAGGTCGACCGCATACACGGCGAAATGCGCGAGATCATGAAATCCGTCCGGTTCGAAGGCGATTTACAGGACTTCTTCGAATTCATGCGCACGAGTGAGCAATTCTACTATTCGAATGATGACGATGGAAAAGCGCGCTATCTGCGTGAGGCAACATCGATCATCGACGTGATGGAAGGCCGATTGGACGAAGTCTTTCTACGGAAACCAAAAGCGGAGATGGAAGTCCGCGCGGTCGAAGCCTTCCGCGAACAAAGCGCGGGCAAAGCCTTCTATTCGAGGCCGGCAGCCGACGGCTCTCGTCCCGGTTATTATTATGCCAATCTCTATAATATGGCGCGGATGCCGACTTATCAGATGGAAGCCCTCGCCTATCACGAAGGCATTCCCGGCCATCACATGCAGATCGCCATTGCTCAGGAATTGGAAGGTGTGCCGAACTTCCGCAAGTTTGGCGGTTACACGCCTTATTCCGAGGGTTGGGGGCTCTACTCAGAATATCTGCCCAAGGAGATGGGCTTCTATGAGGACCCCTATTCTGACTTTGGGCGTCTGGCGATGGAACTTTGGCGGGCCTGCCGTCTGGTTGTCGATACGGGCTTGCATCACAAACGGTGGACCCGTCAGGAGGCGATCGACTATTTGGCCGAGAACACGCCCAATCCTCAGGGTGACATCGTCAACGCTATCGAGCGCTATATCGTTATGCCGGGTCAGGCGACCGCTTACATGATCGGTAAAATCAAAATCCTAGAGTTGCGCGAAAGATCAAAGGCGGCCCTAGGCGACGCATTCGATATTCGCGACTTTCATGAGGTGGTGCTGTCAAGCGGTGCGGTGCCGCTCGACGTGATGGAAGAACGGGTCAACGCTTACATCGAAGCGGCCCGTTAGGCCAAACCACCTAACCTCAAAAACCGATTAGACAGATGCGGGTTGGCTTAGCCGGCCCGCAGGCGCTCTTCGCGCTCGTGCATTTCCTGCGCTTCGACCGACATAGTCGCGATGGGGCGCGCTTCGAGGCGGCGTGCGCCGATAGGGTCGCCCGTTTCTTCGCAATAGCCGTAAGTCCCGTCCTCAATGCGGGCGAGCGCCTTGTCGATTTTACGGACAAGTTTGCGAAGTCGGTCTTTCGTGCGCAGTTCGAGTTGACGGTCAGCATTATAGGTCGCGACGTCGGACGGGTCAGGGTGATTGACCCGCTCGCCTTGCAGATATTCGACCGTTCCGCGCGTCTCCACCGAGATTTCCTCTCGCCAATTGATCAGACGACGGCGGAAATATTCCCGCATCCGATCATTCATGAAGGTCTCATCATCGCTCGGCACATAGTTGGCCGGAATGATGACCGATTTGGCGGTTTTTGATTTGGATTTGGTCATGGTCGTTCCCCGAACAAGCGCTACGCGTTGATGCAGAGACCGCCGGGCATTTTGCCTCTGTCGGTCCAATTCGCTCATCCCATCGAGAGCGTTCCGAACACCGTCCGGATAGAGGCGCGTTATTTCGCAATGCGTTCAAGCTCAAGAGGCAGGCGCACATATAGCTGATAATTCCAAGGAACGCTTCAAAAGCCTGATTTTTTAGCGTCAGACGCTCTTGCGTTGGGCGGATTTACTCCCGACAGAGCGACCAATTAACCGGAACAGAGAGATTTTTAAGATGCGATTCGAGGGTACGAAGGATTACGTCGCTACCAAGGACCTGATGATGGCGGTCAATGCCGCGATCACTTTGGAACGTCCGCTATTGATCAAAGGTGAACCCGGAACCGGCAAAACTGTCCTCGCCCATGAGATCGCCAAAGGACTCGGCGCGCCCTTGCTGGAATGGAACATCAAATCCACAACCAAAGCACAGCAAGGTCTCTACGAATATGATGCTGTGGCTCGCCTGCGTGACAGTCAACTCGGCGATGGTCGGGTCAATGAGATCGGCAACTATATCAAGCGCGGCAAGATTTGGGATGCATTCGCGAGTGAAGAGCGCCCGATCCTGTTGATCGACGAAATCGACAAGGCCGATATCGAATTTCCAAACGACCTCCTGCATGAACTCGATAAGATGAGTTTTCATGTCTACGAGACCGGCGAAACGGTCACGGCTGAACAACGTCCCATCATCATCATCACGTCGAATAATGAAAAGGACCTGCCGGACGCGTTTCTGCGACGTTGCTTCTTCCACTATATCCAATTCCCGGACGAGCAGACGATGGCCGAAATCGTCAACGTTCATTTCCCGGATCTGAAGCCACGACTTCTGTCAGCTGCACTGAAACGTTTCTTCGAAGTTCGCGCCATGCCTGGTTTGAAGAAGAAGCCCAGCACGTCTGAGCTTCTTGACTGGCTGAAACTGCTGCTGGTTGAAGATATTGATCCGGAAACGCTGCGTGAAACCGACAAGTCCAAACTGATTCCACCGCTGCACGGCGCTTTGCTCAAGAATGAGCAAGATGTGCATCTGTTTGAACGTTTGGCGTTTCTGACCCGTCGCGAGGGGTAACGGCGTCACTTCGACTGTCGGCTATCGACATCACGGAAAGGTGAAGGGTCCTCTGGCGGAACTATTTCATCTGTTCGTTATGTTTTGAGGGGGCAGCCAATCGCGCTCAGCCAAGCCTCACCCGCAACCAAAATCACGATTCGGTGAGGTTAAAGGCCTAACAGCAGTGCTAAAAAGAACATCAGCACGGCCAGAAGAAGATGTTTGATCGCCTCAAGCATGATCGGCTTTTAACAGATTAAACCCTGCTCGCCTAGACGGCAAATGCCGAATGCCGAGGAACAACTCGGCATTCGGTTAACAAGACGATCAATCAAGATCAGACGATTTAGCCATCCATATCTTCTAGTTCCTTGCCCTTAGTTTCATTGACGAACCAGAGAACGAAGAAGACTGAGATCAGCGCGAAAGCCGCGTAGATCGAGTAGGCCGCTGCAAGACCAATACCTGCAAGGAAGATCGGGAAAGTGAAGGTGATGGCGAAATTCGTCAGCCATTGCGCCAGCCCTGCGATGGCCAGACCGGACCCGCGAATCTGGTTCGGGAACATTTCGCCGAGCATGACCCACATTACCGGCCCCCAAGACATGTTGAAACAGACCACATAAGCATTGGCCGCGATCAGCGCGATTAGGCCCATCTGACCTGGAAGCTGCAACGTCCCATCGACGACGACGCCTTTGGAGAAGGCAAAGGCAACAAGAGCCAATGAAATCGCCATGCCGACAGAACCCCAAACGAGGAACGGCTTGCGCCCGATTTTGTCAATCGTGGCTAGCGTGATCAAAACGGCGGCGATGGAGAGACCGCCCGACAGAACGTTGATCAGCAGGGCATCACTTTCGGTAAAGCCCACCGCTTGCCAAAGCACGGCGCCGTAATAGAAGACGACGTTGATCCCAACGAGTTGCTGGAACATGGCCAAGCCAATGCCGACCCAAACGATGGTACGGAAGACGACGCCTCCACTCGCTTTCGTGGCCAGTGTATCAGACAAGCGCGGCTTGTGGTCATTGGCAAGCGAGTCACGGATTTCACCGACTTTAACCGCCGCTTTCTTGGCGCCGAACAGTTTGGTCAGCGTGTTCATGGCGGTCGTTTCGTCGTCCTTGAACATAGAATAGCGCGGGCTCTTCGGAATGAAGAACAACAGGCCAAGGAAGAGGAAGGCCGGGATCAGTTCCATCCAGAACATCCAACGCCAAGTTTGGAACCCGCCCCAGAATTCCGCAGTCGAACCGCCAGCCATCTTGGCCAAGAAATAGTTGGACAGAAAGGAGAGGAACAGGCCGAAAATAATCGCGACTTGCTGAATGGAGGTCAGTCGGCCCCGCTTCTCAGCGGGTGCAATTTCGGAAATATAAGCTGGCGCCATCACGGAAGCCGCCCCAACCGCGAGACCGCCAATGATGCGGTAGATAATGAATTCCGTCGGTGCGCCTGCGACGCCCGAACCCCATGCGGAAATGATGAAGAAGATCGCCGCGGCAATCAGCATGTTCTTGCGACCGAACTTATCCGCCAGCCAACCCGCCGCAAAGGCACCAACAGCGGAACCCAGCAACATGGACGATACAGAGAAGCCCGTTCCGACGCTGTCAGAATTGAACGCTTGCTGTAGCCCGTCAACCGTGCCGTTGATAACACCGGAGTCGTATCCGAACAGAAAACCGCCCAGCGTCGCTACGATTGTGATTAGAAAGATGAAGCTGGCATTTGCCTGCCCGTCATTATCGACTGGCTTGACCGTCGTACTGGCCATGGTTTTCCCCTTGTGACGTGCCGCCCGATGAAAATTCGAGCTGACCTGTTTACGGTGAACATCTTGCAAAATGACAGCGGTGTCAATTCAGACTGAAAGATTTGCACAAAGCCAACCCGTGAGTTCGTCAGGCTCTCGACTTCCGATCCTGAGATTGGCATGGAGGCGCGCATGGCCAGCCCACTTTACGGAAAACATTTTCTCAAACTGCTCGATTTCGACGCGAGACAGATAAGCTACCTGCTCGATCTGGCGATTGAGTTGAAGCATGCGAAACGATCCGGCACTGAACAGCGCCGATTAGTCGGCAAAAACATCGCACTCATCTTTGAAAAAGGCTCAACCCGGACCCGGTGCGCGTTCGAGGTTGCGGCAGCCGATCAAGGCGCAGGCGTCACCTATCTTGGGCCGGAAGGCTCACACCTTGGCAGCAAAGAAAGCGTGAAGGATACGGCGCGCGTTCTTGGCCGCATGTATGACGCCATCGAGTATCGGGGTTTCGGACAGCAGATCGTCGAAACACTGGCCGAGCACGCGGGTGTCCCTGTCTATAACGGCCTGACCGACGAGTTTCATCCAACGCAGATGTTGGCTGATTTGATGACGATGCAGGAACATTCCGACAAGCCGCTTGGTAAAATAAGCTATGCTTATGTTGGCGACGCGCGGTGCAATATGGGTCACTCACTGATGATCGCTGGGGCTTTGATGGGCATGGATGTCCGCATCGCTGCGCCAAAAGATTTATGGCCGGACGACATCGTCCGCCAAGCGGCGCAGTCAGCCGCAGAGGCTAGCGGCGGTTCTCTGACCATTACGGAAGACCCAAAAGCCGCTGTTGCGGGTGTGGATTTCATTCATACGGATGTGTGGGTGTCTATGGGCGAGCCTGACACGGTCTGGGCAGAGCGCATCAAACTACTCAAACCTTATCAAGTGAATGCCGCACTGATGGCGGCATCCGGTAATGCGGAGACCAAATTCATGCATTGCCTACCCGCGTTCCACAATCCGGAGACCAAAGTCGGTCAAAATATCCAGAAAGCGTTCGGTCTCAGCGAAATGGAAGTGACGGATGAAGTCTTCGAAAGCCCTGCGGGCATCCAGTTCGATCAGGCGGAAAACCGGATGCACACGATCAAAGCTGTGATGGTCGCCACTTTAGCGAAATAGCCGAAAAGCTAGAACGGTTTGACGGCACCGAGGAACGCTGTCCCGGCAATCAGGATCCAATAGAAATAAGCGACGCCGCGACCAATCGCGATGGAACGTTTTAACGACGCTTCAACTTCCGCATTCGGTCCCTCGGCGAGTGTTCTGAAATGGGTGTGCCATTCGGACATCACCCAGCGCAGGACGACACCGATGCAAAGTGCCAAGGCAAAGGTCAGGATTTTCGCCGCATACCAATTCTGCCCCTCACCTGCTTCAAACGGTCCCATGCCCATCAAAGACGTGATGGAGACGATGAACAGCGTCGGAATAAGAAGGTAACGTGTCCAGTCTTCGATCTTGTAGAGCTTATCCGAGATTGGTTCTTTGCGTTTCGCAAAGGCAGTCCAAGTCAGCGCAAACCAGAGACCAAAGACAAGCCACATGCCGGTCATCCAAGCCCCGCCATAAGGATGGAAGCCCCAAATATATCCCATATGTAGGCCGAGCGGCAGCAAGGAAATAATCCCGGTCCGGGCCATGATATCAATGCGGTAGGCCGTATCCATATGCCGCATTCTCTCCTCTAGAGAGAGCTTCGGATTACAGACTTTGTAGGACGTTTGGAACACGCCCCATTCCCCGCCGAGCCAATACACCATCGCTAGGATGTGCAGCCATCTCAGAATATCAACTGTTGCCATAATATGTTCCCCTGCAGGACGTTATGAAACGAGCCTGCGGCGAACGTTATGATTATCCTCAAACTTGCCTTGGAGTGGGGCTACGGCATGATTTCCTTGAGCTTTGATGGCACTTTTTCTGTTAGTGACGGACCTTCCTCGGACGCCAACGCCGTCCTGATATTATCGATGCAGCGACTAATTTCGCGAAGAGCGAAGGCGACGGAGGCAGCCCCTTTGGTATCTGCGTCCTGAAGGTCTCGACCGGACAGGCTATCGTCGACATTGTCGATGGCCTGTTCGAAGGCGTCATCCGCCTCTCCATCATGATCCTCTTCCGACAACGCTTCAATCGCTGTCCGGCCCGCTTTTATAAGGTCGTCTCGTGTGATGACGCTCTCGTCAAAACGGGACAATGGACTGTCGACGCGATCCAGAAAAATGATCGAATTATAGAGTTCCTGAATGGCTTCTATCGTCGCGTGAAGCCTGTCCTTCTGTGTTGATTTCGCTGCCCCCGCTACTGTTCGACAAGATGACAGCGATTGATGAAACTTCTGACGCGCAGCCTCAGAGCGATCACTGTCTTCTTCGTCTTTTAACGCCCACTCATATCGGTCAGCAGCGGCTCTTAGGGCCTGCCGTCTATGACGGGCGGCCCGCTTAGCTGCGCTTTCAGGCCAGACGATCAAGCTCACACCAATCCCGACCACAATTCCGATACCAATGGCGATAGCGCGGGCTTGGGCGACATCAATATCACCACTCGTATCTGCGAGCGCGAGGGCCACGGCGGCTACCACGCCATATCGCCAATTTGAGCGAAATCCGGCGATGAAGTTCATCACGAACATGACAATAGCGAGCGCAACGGCAACGCCATACCCGTTCGGCAGCAAAAACAGGCATACCAATCCGATCGCGCTTCCGACCAGTGTCGCTAGAAGTCGCTCCCACCCCGCCGAAACCGTACGACCAATACTCGGCTGCACAATAAGGACTGCGGACAGGACCGCGAGGAAGGCATCGTCCGAGCCCATCCATTTGATAATGATATAACACAGGGTTGCTGCGACGGCGGATTGTAAACCTAGCCGGAAAGCATCCCGCGTTTGCTGGTGATCAAAGTCGAAATTCATGGGAAGCCTTCGGTTAACACGAACCAACCCATTCAACGAAGGACCGACCAAAAAGTGCCCAAAGAGTTACAGCGCGTCTAAAACCACCGACCCATTTTGACGGGCGATATTGAAACTCACATCAACCATCGCTGTGTAATCCGTTGTCAGTATCGTATCGACCCTGACGAAATCGGCCCGGGCAGAATCCCGACCAATAGAAAGATCGATATAGCCCTTTCCAAACGGGTTATGATGGCGAACCATCACATTGCGTTCGTTCAGCAGTCGAGAATAGGTTGCCGCATCTTCGCCGAAATAGGCCGACCCACCAGGCGATGTCACCGCGGATGTCGCAAGCTCTACCCCCATCCGTCGGCCATCTTTGGCGAACAGTTCATTCGCCCACCATTCATGCGTATCTCCCGTCAGCACGATAAGGTCGCTCGCGCCGGCGGCCGTCATCATGTCGTAGAAGCGCTCTCGTGCTGCCGGATAGCCGTCCCACGCATCTAAATTGAGCGGCACGTCTAGGGTCGTCAGCGCAATGTAATCTCGGATCTGAGGCACTTGCTTTGCCAATGCAGCTATTGATGGCGAGTTGATAAGAGGCATCAAATTCGGCGCTTGGACTTCCGCCATAATGATTTGATTGGCGATCAGGCGCCAGCGCGTTCCGGATTGAACGGACTGGGTCATGGTCATCTTTAGTGCGGCGGCTTGCGGCTGTCCAAGCAGTTCACGGCGTTCGTCCACTAGGTCAATCGTCTTGAATTGAGCCACCCCCTCAGGCGTAGCTAACGTTGGGCCAACCGTATCGTAATTGAGCGGTTCAGACCGCGCCATGAGCCGCGTTTCCAGAGTCGCAAGTGTCAGCAGATCGCCCCACTGAAACGTTCGTAGCAAAGCCTCGGCAGCTATCCCCGGTTTCGGATCACGAACTGGCATCCACTCATAATAGGCACGCAAGGCGGCGCTGCGGCGTTCGTCCCAATCCCCTTCGCTCAGATCATGATTTTCCGCCCCGGCCTTCCAACTATCATTACTTGTTTCATGATCATCCCAGATCGGAATCAGCGCATGAGCCGAGTGCATCGCAATGCTGCCCGGGTCCGATTTGTACTGGGCATGACGCGCGCGATAATCAGCGAGCGTGATGATCTCGTGGCTCGGCACATGCTCACGACCGATCTGTTTCGAGACCTCGCCGCCATACCCATCAATACCATATTCGTAGATATAATCGCCAAGATGGATGACCGCGTCGATATCGTCGCGCCGAGAGATGGCGTCATAGACATTGAAATGTCCGAATGCGTAGTTGGAACATGACACGACGGCGAACCGCGCTTTGTCAACCATCCCTGCGGGCAGTGTCTGACTGCGGCCTATGGGCGAAACAGTCTCCCCAACCCTGAACCGATAATGATAGACCTGACCCGGCTTAAGGTCTTGGACTTCACTCTTGACCGTCCAATCGCGGACGCCGTTTGTTCGCGTCTTGCCGCGCGCAACAATCCTCTCGAAATCTAAATCGATCGCGACTTCATAGGCGACCGGAACGTCACCACTGACACCGTCTGGCAGGCTGACGCGGGTCCAGATCAAGAACCCGTTCGTCATCGGTTCACCCGATGCGACACCGTGCAGGAACTGTGCGCCAGACAAGTCCGCATGCGGCTTTGACATAGAAGACGTGGCGCATCCTGACAGGCCGCCAGCCAAACCGCCTAATAGGCTTGTCTTCAAAGCTCCTCGTCTGGAAATCCGCATTCTGTCCTCCCAAAGCCGCGACTCGCTTTCTCTTTGCACTTGTTTCATGACCTTAGCATGTCAACCAACTCAGGCTTTGCCTCATCCGGCATCTGATGACGGTCGATTAATACAAGACAGGAGCCCTCACATGTCCAAGGATATCCCAGCTCTTCTTGAAGAGGCTGCCGAGCGGGGTTTCGTCAAGAATTTCGAAATCCGTGAAACAGCTTTATTCTGCCGAGAAACGAAACGGTCCTACATAGACCGAGCCATCCGCACCGTAGACATTATTCAAAAAGATGCGGGCACCGACCCGGGCGATGAAG
This sequence comes from Algimonas ampicilliniresistens, assembly GCF_030159955.1. GTDB lineage: Bacteria > Pseudomonadota > Alphaproteobacteria > Caulobacterales > Maricaulaceae > Litorimonas > Litorimonas ampicilliniresistens. The sequence goes on along the minus strand of NZ_BSNK01000002.1, from coordinate 1,540,234 downwards.
CCACACTGTTCCTGCTTGAAGCGGAAGATGGCGAGCGAGGCATTTTGCTGATCGGCAACCCCGCGTCGCTATCGGCGGAAGAGCGCGCTATTCTGGACAGTCTACAAAGCTAAGTTTGACGTCTTAGCCACTCTTGGCTTCCGTTTCCGCCGCACTTTTTCCACCTAAAGCTTTGCTAAACGGCGCAGCGGTCATGCCGTGTAAAACGATGCTCATAAGTACGGTGACCGCTACAATCGCCTGAATGAATTCGGCATCTTTCACACCAAGATCTTCGAGGATCAGGAGCGCGAATAGAAGTGACGCCAATCCGCGTGGCCCAAACCACCCCATGAACGCAATTTTTGGCAGCCCAATTTTACTCCCGATCATGGCTATTGCGACCGGCAGCATTCGTACTAGGGTTAGGCTCAAACCGGCATAGACAACCATCTGGATCGTCACATGATGCAGGGCTTCCGGCAGGATCAATGCCCCGAACAAGAAAAATGTCATCTGAGCAAGAAACTGGCTTTCAGTCTCGGTGAACTCGTTCAAGAACTTCGCGTAATTCGCTTTGAGGTTTCCATACGTCAGACCCGCAATGAATGCGGCGATGAATCCGTTTCCGTGGAACGTCTCAGCAACGGCATAGGCGATGACAGCGAGCGCCATTGCGGCCACGCCTTGAAACTCCGGTGTAATCCATTGCTTGTCAGCCGCCTTCGCAATCAACTTTCCGCCGATCCATCCAACGATCACGCCCGCCAGAGGCCCAATAATCAACTGGAGCGCCAGAAAGATCAGCCAGTTTTCTTCGCCCGTCTGGTGGGTCATATTCAGGAAACAAGCGAAAAATAGAACGGCTGGAAGCGCGATCCCGTCATTCAGTCCGCTTTCAACATTCAGCCCCTGCCGAACTTGAAGTGGGACTGACTTATCCGCCAAAACAGCACTACCCAGAGCCGCATCTGTGGGGGCCAGAATGGCCGCGACTAAAGCCGCCATGAACCAAGGCATGGTTGGGAAAAGTAAAATTCCGACAATTGTGCCGGTTAGAATGATTAGAGGCAAAGCAATACCAAGAAGACGTCCGGGTATCGCCTTCATCATCTTCAGTTCGGACAATGAAATCTGCGATGCGTCTGCGGCCAACACCAGAATAAGTGTGAGTTCTGCCAGCGTGTGCAGCCCACCCTCATCATAGGTCAGCCCGCCCTGTTCCATAAGGACTCGGCTCAGCAGAAACCCACCGAGCGTGAACAGCATCGGCAAAGTCAGAATACTGCCCTGAATCCGCTTCGACACCAGCGCAAAAATAAAGAAGGCTGACCCAAAGATCAGAAACAGGTTCAAGGTCATGCGAGCCTCTGCAGGCTATCTTCAACCAGTGTCAGCCGAGACATATTACCCATACGGTCGAGCTTAGCCGTCATAGAAACCGGCACAGCGATATGATCCAATATAAGTTGGTTGATCGCACCACCATCCGGCGCTGCAAGAACAAAGCCGTTACCGCCACAACTCAGCCCGCCAGCCGCATCTTTAGATGGACGAATACCAGGCGAAAAATAGACAGGCTGCCCGCCCCGAATACATAGCGTGGCGCAGCCTCGGTGAGTCCGGCCATAGCCCGGGTTCATGATCCCCATAAAACATTGCGCATCGAGAATTTCACCGATCATCGAGACAGTTTCGGACGGCTGAGGAACTGGAGCCGCAGGCAGGTCAGCATCTATCGCCGCTATGTCGCCCTCAGCGACGCCCAGCATGAAGCAATTACCGCGTACAATACGAACGCCTGTCGCCCGAACCACTTGCCCGTCTAACGGACGTGTATAGCGATCCGAACCGTGCTTGCCGAAGCCTGCCAAGACAATGGCTTCGTCACCGATCCATAAGGTCGGGTAAGGATCAAAACTCAACCGTCCCGTCAGCGTTACCGGTGTCCCGGTTTCCCAGCGACCACCGCCAGATGAACGTGCGCGACTGCCAAGAACCGCTCCGGCCGCGGCTAGACCGATAAGTCCGGCAGGCACGGCTTTGAACAGGAAACGTCGGTCTTGATCGGGCAAAGGGCTGTAGCCGGCGTAGAAGTCGTTATTGTCTGTCATGTCGCCACCGGAACTGCGGGTCGTGTTGTCCCCAACGGATCGGGGGTCGAGCGAACCCAAATGGTCCCGTCTTCGAGCTTCACTTCGTGGGTTTGCACACGGTCTTCGAACGGCGGCGGGGCCGCACCCGTTTCAGGGTCGAATTGAAAGCCATGCCAAGGACAGGTCACTAAGCCGCCAAGAATACAGCCTTCGCCCAACGGACCATTCTGATGCGAACAGACGCCGACGATTGCTGAGATACCTTTTTCATATCGAAAAACCGCAATCCGTTCGCCCGATTTTGGAGTCAGCGTAATGGCCCGGTTGAGAGGGATTTCGTCTGGACGTCCTGCGGACATCCACTCACCAGACAGTTCAGACGCAAGATCGGCTTTCCGGCCTTTCAGGATGGCACCAATGTGGAGCGCAGTTAGGCTCACCGCGCCTAATGTCAGCGCAATCAGAAGTCCGCCCGATTTGTCAAATTGCGCGGTTCCAAGCGCGACATGGCCGATGAGGAGCGCATAGGCCGCATAGACGCCCATATGTAGCGCTTTCCAGACGGGCGGAGACAGGCGCGACAGCCAGAAATCATGGCTAGTTGCGGCCATTACGCCAAGGATAAGCAGTGCGGCGAGGCCAAGGCTTTCAAACGGAAACTCAATCGGCACAACATAATCACCGTAACCGCCAATCGCAGACGATATCGGGTTAATCGGCCCCGACCCGTGATACCACATCAAGGCCAGAGCCGCGTGAGCCAGCGAGATCAGAGCCGTCACCACGCCGAAATGTCGGCGGTTATAGAGCAGCGGCTTGATCCGATCTGACAGGCGCGCCAACGGGCCGATTGCCAAGATGATATGCAGAAGAACGATCGCACAGGTGCCCAAAGCCCGCATGATTAAGACAACTGGATCAGCAGCCTGTTGCGCGATGCCAACCGCGGTGAATGTTCCAAGATAGACGGCAATCGCGGCCAGCAATATTAGGTCATAAGCCTTCTTCTGGCCATTCCATTGTACCGAGACAAAGGCGTGACTCATAATCCTGTCCCGTGAATTTGGACCGCGACGATGAGAATGGCGGCCAGCACAATGGGCAGGCCCATCCAAATCAACGTGTGAGCCTTACGGTGTGCACGCTTCATGATTTTCGTCCGAGGATAAGCAAAGGCCAGAGCAGCAAGGCCCCCGGCATGAGCATCAGTCTTAGAATAACCGCCTTACCCTCAATCGGCGCTTCGCGGACGCCAAGGATCACAAACCAGAGGGCAAAGATTAGACCGATCAGCCCGTAAACGCCGAGACCGTAAGCGATCCAATTCGCGACCGTCAGCACGAGCCGCGGCCCACACCGCCAAAGCGGACGCCCGACAGGTCCGCCATATCACCTTTCCAAGTGATCAAATCGTCAGCGTTGAACTGAGACAGATCGTCATGGCCACAGGCGCGCGCTAGGATTTTCATCAGCTCGACTGACGTCTCGAAATACCGCGCCAACTGTTTGGCGGATGTCTCAGCAATCAGGCGCGCGACCAGATGTTCTTTCTGCGTTGCGATACCGACGGGGCAATTATTCGTATGACATGCCCGCATACCCAAACAGCCAATCGCTTGCAGCGCAGCATTGGAAACAGCCACGGCATCGGCGCCAAGCGCGAGAGCTTTAGCGAAATCACCGGGCGTTCTCAGCCCGCCTGTGATGACCAATGTGATATCACCCCGGCCCCGATCATCGAGATGTTTCCGAGCCCGCGCCAGAGCCGGAATGGTCGGCACCGAAATATTGTCGCGGAAGATCAGCGGTGCCGCCCCCGTGCCGCCGCCGCGTCCATCGAGGATGATATAGTCGACGCCCACTTCCAACGCGGCGTCGATATCCTTTTCGATATGCTGGGCAGAAAGTTTATAACCGATCGGAATCCCACCCGTGTGAGCGCGGACTTCTTCCGCAAATTCTCGGATCTGTGAGGGTTTCGTCCATTCCGGAAACCGAGCCGGGGAGATCGCAGGCTCTCCCTCTTTCAGGCCGCGAACCTCTGCAATCTTACCTTTGACTTTCTCGCCCGGAAGATGCCCGCCTGTTCCGGTCTTGGCGCCTTGCCCACCTTTGAAGTGAAACGCCTGAACTTTGAGGAGCTTGTCCATGGAAAAGCCAAACTTTGCAGAAGCGAGTTCGTAGAAATAACGCTGATTGGCTTCTTGTTCTTCAGGAAGCATCCCGCCCTCACCCGAACAAATCCCAGTCCCCGCCATATCCGCGCCCATCGCCAAGGCGACCTTGGCTGAGGCGGACAGGGCCCCGAAACTCATGTCTGACACGAATAAAGGGATGTCTAAAACCAACGGCTTTTTTGCGTTCGGCCCGATCACAGTCTTGGTCGACACATCGGCATCATCCAAAAGTGGCGGTCTGTGAAGTTGAGCTGTGACGAACTGAATATCGTCCCATTTGGGAAGCTCGCCGAGTGGAACACCCATAGCATCCGTTGTTCCGTGATGACCGGTCTTGGACAAGCCGTCGCGAGCATAAGATTGGATCATCGCCGTATGCGGTTCTTCCGATACACCGTGTGATGGGTCGGAAAAACGCCCGAGATACGTATCACGATCAAAGGGTTGCGGATTGCCAAGTTCCCACTCGCGAACTTCGTCCTCATCCACGAAGACATCTCCGTCCTCCGTCCAAGACGTAAACTTGTTCAGAGCCTCGCCATTATCGTATTCGCTAACACCCGTATCGATCCGGAAATCCCAGTTGTGAACACCGCAAATCAGATTGTCGCCGTCGACGTGACCATCTTCCAGCAAGGCACCGCGATGTAGGCAACGTCCGTAGAGAACAGAGACTTTGTCATCGTAGCGAACGATGACCAAGTCGACATTGGCTACAATGGCACCCGCAGGCTTACGATCTTCAAGTGCCGCCCAATTTGCGACCTTCACTGGAGTCATACTATATTCCTAAATCAGATGTTCCTCGGGAAAGAGGGCGATGACGGCGTGTTTTCGAGCGAAGTTAGTCTCACCCCTGCCGCTCCCACCACAAATAGATGGGACGCATACGTCTTTTGCCATGTGCTGATACAAACGCGCGCCCTTCCCCGTGGCTGACGGTCTCCGCCAGCCATTAAGACTGTTAGCCAGACGCCGGTCACAGGCAAATCACGTTATTTTTGTTCTGAGATGATTTTGGCGGCAGTTTTAGACCACGCAGTAAACAGCTGGTCTATAATGTGACGTCATAGATCTTGCGAGTAGAGGTCACAAAATCACACGCCGGGACTGTCTCAAAATAAAGTTAGTGGCGACAAACATCGCCCCCAAAAATAAGTCATCAATCTGACTAGCAGGCTACAGACCTGACTTAGAAATGGTGATGTCCAGACGGTGCCGAAGCGGCCGTCTGGACGTCTAAGCTGGCATCCAAGTTAGAACTGGACGCGGGCACCGACGTAGAATTCACGTCCGACGGGGTCAGCAAGATCCGAAACGATATTGCGGGACGAACCGCTATCCAAGCCACTCGGCAGGAAAGCGCCGTAATTGTCGAACATATTGTTCACGCCGCCATAGATCCTGTACTGATCGTCCCCGCCAAAGGTGTAGCTGGCGTAGACACGGTGGAAGGTTTCATTCCCGGTCTGGAAGAAGCGCTCATCCAATTGCGTTGGATCGTTGACCAAATCGTCGATCCCACCCTCTTCAAAGATCATCGTGTAGCGTAGGCGAAGACCATCATTGCGCCACCCAAATGAAGCCCGGAACTCATTTTGGGCTGTACCAATCTCGCCAAGACTCGTTGTCGTCAGGTCGACGCCGCCAATTGCAGAGAAAGTAACTTGGTCTTTGAAGTAATGCGAATAGCGCAAATCAAGATCCCAACGGCCCGGCAACTGTTCGATCTCGAAGTTGTAATCGAGTGAGGCATCAATCCCTTCGACGAGTTCGTTGTTGAGGTTTTCTTGGAAGTTGATCACCTCTGTGACCGCTCCATCGACAGGGTTCCGGGTGATGACATCGCAGAACTTATTGTTCGGGAAGTCCGTCGATGAATAGCAGAGATCAACCGTATCCTGCGTGCTCACTGAGGTGATCGCGTCATCAATATCGATCCGGTAATAGTCGACAATCAATGTCAAACCTTCAATGGCATTCGGCTGAAAGATCGCGCCGACTGTGAACGTGTCCGCTGTCTCTTCCTGCAAGTTGGGGTTACCCGCATTCGGACCCTGAACAGCGCCCGGCGCGTCGAAGGCTTCGACAACGCCGTTCACGATATTATCGGGATCAGCAAAATAGGCCTGAATACCGGCTTCGGAGAGGCAGTTGGCCGTGACAACGGCAATGTCAGCATTTTCGCCGCCCGTGCCCGTTGGCTGATCAATACCTGTACCATTTGGCAGCAGACCCTCGCAGGGGTCGTCCAGACCATCGGAGTCAGGCCGCGGCAGCGAGAAAAACTCTGTCAGGTTTGGGGCCCGCTGAGAGCGTGAATACTGCGCGCGTAGACCAAATTGCGGATCTGGTCGCCAGACGCCGCCCACATTGTAACTCGTGATCGTCCCGACCGTTGTATAATCACCGATCCGAGCAGCGGTCTGTAAGGTCAGTGTGTCCGTCAGCGGAATATCAAGTTCTACGAAGCCTTCGAACACGTCGAAACTAGCCTGAAGATCTGGGAAGGTCGCAAGTGTTGTGACATCCACATCAGCCGTAGTCGGATCACCGTCGATCCCGCCAACGAGATCGCCGTCTGGATCACCAAAGGTGGATTGTTCTTCACGACGATATTCGACACCGACAACACCTTGAATCTGGCGCCCGCGGAAATCAACTAGATCGCCCGTAACGTAACCGCCTGCGGAGTATTGGTCTCGGGTTTGTGACCCAAAGCCATTATATCGGATGTAATCGGCGGCGGCAGCCGTGATTGAGCCTTCGCCAAACGGGTTTAATGGGACACACCCACCCGCGCGGGCCGCTGCGTCAGCACACTGGAAGCCTCCATTGCCGTCTGATTCAATGTCGAGCGCGAACTGCGCTTTTTGAATATTATACTCGTTCGGATTTTGCTGATCCTGCGAGAAGTGGCCGTAGGTACCATAGATTTCCCAGTCATGTCCGCTGGCGAACTGACCTGTCAGATCACCCATCAGGCGGATCGTCTCACGATCATTGATCCGCTGTTGCTCGCCAAGCTCAACAAGACGCCGTGCGAAAGACACACTACCGGATCGAGTTTCTTCGACCTCAGGCGGAATGAAAGGATGGTCGCTAGCGATGTTTCCAAGCGTCTGCCCATCACCGAACGAGTCTGAATTATTCAGAGTTTCGAACCCGCCAGCTGTGACACTATCAACTTGGTTATAAAGCGCGAGGAGCGATCCTTTGACAGCGTCCGTAAATTCATATTCTGCGTAGCCACCAAGATTGACGATTTCCCGCGAACCAATCAGTGTCCGGCCTTCGCGGAAATTAAATCCATCCACATCGGAGAAGAAATCGGAACTCCCTGTACGGTCTGATGGCTGAAGCGAACGATCATTAAACCACTGGCCATCCACGAACCAAGCGTCACCGCCTTCAAAGACGCCACCCGGCGTTGATGAACTATTGTTCCCAAGGAAACAGTGGAAGTCGTTATTGACCGGCTGCGGCAGGCAACCCGGCTGGTTCGGTTGATCGGCAAAACTGTCATTGGATGAGAAGGACGGATCATCAAAACTGATCGCAGCGATCGAGAGCGGGCGTGACGAGTCTGCCCGGATCATATTGCGATCTTCATAATCAGCTGCGATCATGAAATAGCCACGCCCACCAGCGAAATCCTTGCCGTATTTGGCCTCGACTTGCCATTCCTCACCGCCTGACGCTTCGGGCGTTGAAAAGCGCGCATCGACTTCTCCGCCTTCAAAGTCATCTTCGATGAGAAAGTTCGCAACACCTGCAATGGCGTCAGAGCCATAAATCGCCGACGCACCACCCGTCGTGATTTCGGTCCGTTCAACCAAACCCGCCGGAATTGTCGAAAGGCTAACCCGGTCAGAGTTCCCTGAGTTCGAAACGGCGCGTTTGCCATTGATGAGAACCAGTGTCCGATCGTCACCCAAACGACGCAAGCTAATGGTCGACAGACCAGAGGTCTGGATCAAGTTATTTGATGATTGCGGAGAGATACTTTCTGAAACACCTGGAATTTCTACCAAAGCTTCGGCCAGATCGGTTGTGCCAACTTCATCAAAAGCCTGATTGTCGAAGACCTGCAACGGTACCGCAGAACTCGCATTGCTATCGCGACGAATCCGCGAACCCGTCACAACAATTTCATCCTCAGAGTTTGCGGCTGGACCTGCCGTATTATCGACCTGCGCGTAGGCTGGTCCTGCGGCTAAACCGACAATAAGTGCAAAGACCGCACTTCCGTTCAATATGGTAGATTTTTTCATTTTTGTCTTTCCCTGACTGGCACGCGGACACCTAACGGTACCGACAGTATGTCGTTAAGGCCCGGCACGAGCGCGTCTCGTCCAGTTCATAAATCAAAAATAGTGATGACAAAAATGCAAGACGTTGTAATATAAGGCATTATGGAACTCAAATGGATGGAAGACTTGATTAGTGTTGCAGAAATGGGACACTTTTCTCGCGCTGCTGCTCAACGGAACATCACACAGTCGGCGATGAGTCGGCGTATCAGCGCCTTAGAGACTTGGGTCGGCGCCACATTGCTCGACCGATCGCAGCATCCAATTCAGCTGACCAGTCCAGGCGAAGAGTTCATCAAATATGCGCGAGATATCGTGTCTCAGTCTTACGAAGGACGCGGAGTCTGCAGCTCCTTTTCCCGTCTTGAAAAGGACAGTCTTTCAATCGCGAGCCTGCATACTCTGGCCCTTAATTATGTCCCTCGGCTGGTGGGGTCGCTTCAAGCCAAAATTGGGCATTTTGCCGTTTCAGTCGTTGCTGAAACACGAACGATTGAAGAGTATTTTTCTAGCTTGCAGACTGGCGCTAGCGACGTTTTCATCTGTTACGCGCACCCGTCTCTGCCAATGGAAATTGAGCCGAACCTGTTCGAATGGTTCGACATTGTGAAACACAGCGTAAGACCTTACGTCGCCAAATCATTCCGAGAAATTGACCTAGATGATCCGAAGGAACGCGTCCCCTATCTGGAATATTCTCCCTACACTTACATGTCGCGCGTGGTGCGAGAGATACATCGTGCCAACAATCTGGCGCCTGTATTGCAACCCGTTTACCGGGCATCGCTGGCAGAGAGCCTGTTGACGGCCACCAGCGAAGGATTGGGACTCTCTTGGCTACCAGAAACAATTGTCACGCCTAGTCAAAATGGCGACGCGAAGGACCTTCGCGTGGCATCAGAAGACTATCAGACGGACCTAACGATCCGGATCTATAAGACCGTCGGCAATCCAAACGAACAAACCGAACGTGTTTGGAATGCCCTGACTGAAGGACAGGTTTAATAGCTCAACAGCAGGATCATACCTTGGGGCGTCTCACCTTAACCTGATCGGTCGTAAGCCGATTTCATCCACGCTTTAACATTATCATCAAAATCTGCCGACGTTTCCAATCGGACCCGATGGCTACACATCGCATTGTAGGTTTCAAGACGCCCCTCTGCCTCTTCGCCCTTCAAAGCTAAACCAAGGTCAACACGCGTTTTCGTGGCAGGCGTAATAAGCGCAAATTGCTTCTTTCGACGCAAGCTGACGCTGGACTTTTTGGGCGAAATTTCGACATCCGGCCCGAGGGACTGAGCGTAGTCGACAATCTCATTATGCAGAGGACGGAGGCCCGCTTTTGGACCTGAATATTGTGTAGCAACTAGATCGACGCTCTCTCCTGTGTCTAACGCCTTGCTCGCAATCAGATTGGCGAACCCGTGGGTCACGCCATGTTCGCTCTTGAGGAACTTTACAATTTGCCCGTGCTTCTCATGCGGACTTTGCGCGATCAGTGTCAGCCAGTCCGGAAGCGACTTGCCTGTTTTCTCAGGAATATTGGCGATCATTGTTGCCAGTTGATCGTTTGGTTTCGTTGTCATCTAAGCCTCCCCGCCAATTAAAGGTTTTCGATTTTATCGAACGGCCAGTTTTCTGATCGGCTCGCTTTTGGCGCCAAAGGCTCAAACAGTCCCATAACCCCTAACATCATCCGTGCCACTGAAGGGGGCCGTCCCGTCTCAACAACAGATTTAAGTGTTTCAACGATGAACTTGCCGCCTTGCTTCATACTCTTCTCGGTCTTCGTATCTCGCGGAACATTCGTGGTAATAAGCGAAAACTCGACACCCCCCTCCACTTCCTTGAGATCATAGGTGACCGTGCAAGGTGGATCATCATAATTGGTAAATTTAAACGAATGGGAATACCGGTGGGGTGGGGTGAATTCCAACACGACGCCCACGACGCTACGGTTTTTCCCGCTTGGGGTTTGCATCGCCATCGGGACCCCGACCTTCAACACACCGGGCGTCTTGCAGACGGCCCCGAAGAAAAAGGGCAACACCGCATCGGTCTTAACTAGCTCAGCCCAGACCGTTTCAATCGGGGCCGCGATAAACGTTTTATAGATTGCTTTTTCGGCCATTGGTGTTGGTTGAGTCATGATGTTCCTTTCAGTTTGGTCGCTTGCTCGGCGCCATATTTGAGCGAGGCCAGTCGATCAGACCAATAGCCGCTATAGCGGTCGGTCCAGCGGTCATAGACCATCTGGATCGGCATGAGATTGAGGTAGAGGCGCCGTGAACGCCCATCTTTCTCACTGATAACAAGACCCGCGGTTTCAAGCACACGCAGATGGTTGATGATGTTGATGCGGCTGACGTCAAAGTTGGACGCAAGATGCCCAACCGCCTGTCCGGGTTCTGCGCGCAAAAGATCTAGAATGTCGCGTCGTGTCCGATGCGCGAGCGCTTGGAACACTAAATCCATGTCTTCAGATGTATTCATGTAATTACATGATTACATATTGTATCACATGTCAAGTCCGATCGCAGAAACTGCGCTGTCAGTTGATAACGGCCAAGCGTGTTCTAGATTGGGAAGACCGCGGCCCTAAAACGTGATCCAAAAGAACTAATCTCGCCAATCCTTTGAGACCAAAACGACGAGCCATCGGGCGAGAGATGTAACGCATTAAGATGCCGCTTCGGAAAAATTTTCTCGGCCTCTTAATGCGTTCTAGGTGTCACACTCTTATGACACTGCGCCGAGATACACTGACACGTTAAATTTTGTGTGATGTCATACCCCATGGAGATCGTGTGACCCTCGCCCGTCAGTTCTTTCGCCGCACCGGATTTGGTGCAGTCTTGGCAGTGTGTCTGAGCTCGATAGTGTTTGCCGATAGTGCTGACAGCGTATCTCTCGAACAAACCAAGAGCAGCCTTGATGATCGCGCGACCGTATCTTTTATTTGGGAGAATGATTCCTTCGCCAATACGGACCGCAACTATACGAACGGCATGCGTATCTCTTGGCTCTCGGGACAGGCGCCCGTCGGTGGATTCTCGACGTTTGTCGCCGACATTTTGGGAAGAGGCGAAGGCACAGTAAGACGTCGAGGTTTTGCGTTAGGCCAGACAATTTTTACGCCTGAAGACATTGAAACAACCGAATTCGTTCCCAATCAACACCCCTATGCTGGCTGGCTTTACGCAGAAATGAATGCTGTGCTTGAACGCCCTGATGTGGTCGACACTTTTGCCCTACAATTTGGCATTGTCGGTCCCAGCGCACTCGGTGAAGCGGCCCAGAACAATTTCCACACGCTTCTGGGGATCGACGAGGCTCAAGGCTGGGATAATCAAATCGCAGATGAAGTCGGAATCAACTTTTCTTATGACCGCAAGATACGTCGCCGTAGTCGGTCGTTTCTTGAGGACTGGCGCGCTGACCTAACACCCAATGCGGGTTTTACACTCGGTACAATCTACACGAATGCTCATGTCGGTCTGACAGCCAGGGTCGGTCCCGGAGTCGGAGATGATTTCGGCCCGCCCCGTGTCGCACCATCATTGGGCGGCGCAGGCTATTTCAAATCACGGGATGGGTTTGGGTGGTATGTTTTCGCAGGAGTCCAAACGCGCTTTGTTGCTCACAATATGATCCGGGATGGAAGCTTGTTCCGCGATGACGTTAGAACAATTACCAGCCGAGATTGGGTCAATGACATTCAAGTTGGGCTCGTGCTTCAATATGAGGAAATTCAAGCCAGCCTAACGCTTGTGCAACGATCCAAGGAGTTCGCTGAACAATCCAGTCCGCAACAGTTCGGCGCATTCACCTTGGCTCGCAAATTCTAAACTCCATCTTGACCTCGCTCACAGAGTTCGCGATCCACAATAAGGACGGTGAAAACAGTCACATCTATTCCGCTTAGGACGAAACATGACGGATTTGGAAATCAACATCTCACGCATGGATGAAACCAAAGGCGGTAAGCTAATCGCTACGGTCATCGGCCGCGAGGGTGAAGCCGAAATGACTTGGTCTAGTACAGGAGATGCCTTGCGGATTGTGGACCACACCGCTGTCGCTGATAGCCTACGGGGGGCCGGGGTAGGCTTAGCCTTGGCCGACAGAATGGTCGAGGAAGCGCGCGCCGACGGAGTGCGGCTTTACCCACTCTGCCCTTTCTTTTTGGCAACCGCCAGAAAGCACCCAGAATGGCACGATGTCGTGGAGATGCCGCAGGCTAAGAGATAATCGAGCATCACGAACACGAAGCTGCTGACACTGAGAGACCTAAGAATAAGAAAAAAGATCAAGCACATTGGTTTTGTGCGACTATGCTAGGCATCCGAATAGACAAAATAACAAAGAGGGACGCTAGTGGGGATGCAAGTTTTAAAATCTGAGGATCTATCCAAGCAAGGGCAGCAGCGCATTCGACGCAATCTGTTCCAAGCCTTTCTGGATGCTTGCGAAACTCAAGGCGCCAAAAAGAAAATCGTGACCGATGGAGACGGACGCGTATTCAGTTACGGCGAGATTCTTAGAGCCGCGTTCGCCCTATCCTCACCCCTCAGAAAGCGCACTGATCCGCGCGACAATATTGGCATTCTTCTGCCGACGGGCGCAGGCGCAGTGATCGCGCTTTTGTCAATTCATGCCGCAGGCCGTACCCCGGCTATGCTAAACTTCACGGCTGGCATCAAAAACCTGAAAGCTGCAGCAAGTACCGCGCCACTTAAAACGGTCGTAACGGCTCGGAAATTTATCGAACTGGCTAATCTATCGTCTCTGATTGAGGGCTTCTCAGAGACTGTCGATATTATCTATCTGGAGGATATGCGAGAGGAGATTGGCTTAGGCGGAAAGCTAAAAGCGGTCCTTGGCCCCATAATACCCCAAATATTCTCTCCGAAATCTTCCCCCGATGAGACGGGTATAATCCTGTTTACATCAGGAACTGAAGGCAACCCCAAAGGCGTCGTGCTGAGCCACGCCAATATCCTAGCCAACATCGAACAGATCGAAGAACATGTTAAGCTGGAAGAGGGCGACAAGTTATTCAACCCCCTGCCCACATTTCATTGTTATGGGCTAACGGCAGGAACCTTATGGCCAATTTTCAGTGGTTATCCGGTCGTGCTGCACCCCTCCCCGTTACAGACAAAAACCATTGCGGAACGCATTGCAAAAACCCGCTCAACCGTCTTGTTCGCGACAGACACATTTTTGCAGCAATATATGCGCGCCAGCGTGGGCGACGGCCTGAATTCTTTGCGCATCGCTGTTTGCGGCGCAGAACGTGTACGCGAAGAAACCCGAAAAGTGGCTGAGGACCGTTTCGCCTTCGAAGTTTTAGAAGGATATGGCGTGACGGAATGCGCGCCTGTTCTCGCAGCCAACCAACCGGGCGATATTCGCGCCGGTACGATTGGCAAGATGCTGCCCGGAATCGAAACCCGGCTAGACCCAGTTGAAGGCCTAGAAGATGCTGGTCGTTTATGGGTCCGAGGACCCAATATTATGAAGGGTTATATCTCACCGGATAAACCCGGCGAAGTCATGCCCTTGGTGGAAGGTTGGCACGATACAGGCGATGTCGTCTCTGTCGATAGCGAGGGTTACTATGTCATTCGGGGTCGCGTAAAACGGTTCGCCAAAATTGGGGGTGAGATGGTCTCACTCACAGTCGTTGAAAATTGTGCGTCCGCGGTTTGGCCCGATCACACGCACGCCGCTGCGATTGTTCCTGACCCCAAAAAGGGTGAGCAAATCATCCTCATCACCAACCATCCCAAGCCTAAGCGTGAAGAGTTATTGCGCTGGTCACAGACACACGGCGTGCCGAAAATCGCTGTGCCAAAAAAAATCATATCCGTAGACAGCCTACCAGTTCTAGGGACAGGCAAGCTTGATTATGTGTCCGTCACCAATGTCGCCAAACAGGCGATGGGGCTTGTTGATTGACAGGGCCGCAATGCTAATTGGACGCGGGACGATAGGCTAGTTTGAGCCACTCTCTGACTAAGCCAGATAGTACTTCAATAAAGCCAGCTAGAATAATCCGGGCTCTTCGCTTTCATATCTTCATAGAGCCAAGCCATTCGATCGACGAACCAGACTTTCAAAGCTGATGCTAAGATTGCCCCTACAAATGCGGCCCAAGGGTCTAGCGCCCATAATCCCCATATCATCGGGATCAAGGCCACACCGCTAGCAATCGCTAATCCTAGCGCCCAGATTTCATGGTGCCGTGGTATTGGCACCATCTTACGGTTGAGCCAGACCCTTTCCCCAAATGTTCCCTTAGACGCCCAATTTTGGGTGCTGATGGGCACCGGAAAGATACGAGGGTTTATGAATGTCCAGACAGCCAGCAAGCTAATTGGGATCAAACAGAGCCCTCCGATCCAAACACGAGACCAGATTGCAAATGCCAACAATGGTAGCACGGGGATGCGCGTATAGACGCTCCACGGGTTAGCATGACGCTTCCAAGTTGCGTCGTTCATCGCCATGGAGGCTTCGAATGACTTATCCCATCTCATCTGCCGCCATACTGTCAGTCTTGACCAGCGATGCAATCTGAAAATTGAGGCTATAAGGTTGCAGATAACGCTTAAGCGAGCCCTTTCATACGGTGTGAGACCTCAGGTCATCCACAGACGAAACTGACCGAAGGACACACTCTCGATTGACTGGCACCATTTCGATCAAGGTCCGCTGACATTGACGAATTCTATGATAGTTGCTCTCGCCTATTCAAACCGATTCCGGATCCTTCATGACACACGCACTTGTAATCCATGGCGGCGCGGGCGCTCAGCCCGGAACGGACTATACAGTCCAGAAACGTCATATGCAGGAGTTGCTCAACCTCGGTGAAGAACAGCTCAAGGCCGGAGAGACTGCACTCAATGTAGTGACTCTGGTGGTTGAGCAACTGGAAGCCTCAGGCCTCTATGTCGCGGGCAAGGGATCCGCACCAAACACGGACGGCTTGTTCGAACTCGACGCCAGCATCATGGACGGAGCCACCCAGAAAGCCGGGGCTGTATCCGCCATTCCAAACATGGTCAGCCCAATCAAGGTCGCGCGGCTGATCCTCGATGACGGACAACATGTCATGATGACAAGCCAAGGGGCCCGTGATTTTGCCCTCGCAAATGGTCTTGAAAGCATTGACGATCCCGACGGCTATTACACCGAGCATGAGGGCCACGGCTCCGGAGCCGAGAACGCCGATCACGGGACAGTTGGCGCGGTAGCGCTCGACATAAAAGGTCAATTGGCAGCGGCGACCTCAACGGGTGGCATTTTCAATAAACGGCCCGGCCGCGTTGGGGACACGCCCCTGATCGGCGTTGGGACATGGGCTGATGATCAGGTCGCAATATCCTGCACCGGACATGGGGAACCCTTCATTCGCGCCTGTGCGGCCCACGATATTGCCGCCCAAATGCGCTATGGTGGAGCGGATATGAATGCGGCGGCGCGGGCGACTTTGGACAAGGTCAAAGCATTTGGTGGCGACGGCGGCATCATTGCCATCGACCGGTCCGGAAACATTATCATGCCGTATAATTCCGACGGCATGAAACGCGCGGCCATTTCAAGCCAGATGATGAAGGTCGTTCGGGTGTTCGAGCCGGAGCCTTAGACCTTTACCGCTTGTCCTGGCTGCCAGTTTTCAGCTTGTAGTTTCTGGATCAAAGCCAATGTTTCATCTCGGTCCGCATAGACAAGTAGCACGAGCATATCTCCGGGCTGGGCCCAATCAAAGGCCGTAACGACGGAGTCGAATTCGGACGCGGCGTCCAAAACTCGCTCTTCGGAATAATTCATTTCAGTCAAATATTGACGGATGAGCGCGGGGACTTCGCCTAACGCTCGCCCCCGCAATTTATTTGGTATCTCTTTAATAATAATCGCGTCCGGTTCAGCGTCGCGAATGACTTTTACCATGTGATGGATGTCCGCATCACTACGGTCCCCGCCCTGACCGCAAAGGTAGAGCCGTCTTTTGGCCGGGATGTTGTTCAGTGTTTCGGTCAGAGCTGAAAGCGCGTGCGGATTATGGGCGAAATCCAAGACGATTTTCACGCCTCCGACCTCCATAAAATTGCCCCGTCCCGGATTATCTTCGGGGGTGCTTTCAAAATTCAAGAGGCCGGTTTTGATGGCATCAGTTTCAACGCCCAAGACGCTCATCAAAAGGATCGCACCGAGCGCGTTGGACACATTATAGGTTGCTGCGCCGCCGAGAGCAGGAGCGAAATCTTTCACAGGCAAGATGGACGTCACCATTCCGTCTTTGGCTAAGGCGAAGCTGTCGTCGAGGATAAAGGCCGCATAACCGCTCGCTGGAACATCGTGTTCGCTTAGCGATAATCCGTACCACGCAACGGTCCCGGTAAAGCCTGTACCCCGAAATTTAAGCCGTGCATCGTCAGCATTTAAGATGAGAACGCCGCTCTGTTTGACCGCTTTGGAGACGGTGAACTTGGCGTCTGCCAAAGCTTCGACATCGTGAATGCCATATTCGCCTAAATGATCGGATGCGATATTCGTGATCAGGCAAGCCGCCGCTTTCGGCAGCGGAAGCCCTCGGCGTAAAAGCCCACCGCGCGCGGTTTCAATCACAGCAAGTTCGACGCGGCCATCCCTCAAGGCAAGACGTGCCCCTTCCGGCCCCGAATAATCGCCCGTCG
This sequence comes from Algimonas ampicilliniresistens, assembly GCF_030159955.1. Lineage (GTDB taxonomy): Bacteria > Pseudomonadota > Alphaproteobacteria > Caulobacterales > Maricaulaceae > Litorimonas > Litorimonas ampicilliniresistens. The sequence goes on along the minus strand of NZ_BSNK01000002.1, from coordinate 1,522,958 downwards.
CGATTTCCTCGTCGCCAACTTTTACCCAGTCACTGGTTGAAAACCCGACAGTTAGACCTGCCGCCGCACCAATTGCCGCAGCGAGGCGAACGGTTGTCGACTTACCATTTGTACCCGTCACAAACGCCGCAGGAATGTCGGATACACTGTTCCAGTCGACCTTATCGGGTGATGGAGTGGCATCACGCGCCCAGCTTTCGCTCGACGCGCCGAGCCCCAATGTCACTGTGTCATCGTCTGGCAGACAGGTAACACCTTTGGCATCAGCCACATCCGCGAGCCTAATCAAGGCAGGATGGCGCTCACTCGAAATCTCATCTTTAAGACGTTCGACAACCACAATGACATCAGGCGTCTTTCGACCCTCAATCTGAGCTTGAGCATACTCCCATGCCGCCTCAACGATCTCAGTTGCCGCATAGAGAGCGTCCATTGGCGCCGTTATGGCGAGCGTGGCACCCCCATTATATTCGCGAGTCGCCGTCTGCTCTTCCGTCCACCCAACCGCGTCAAGCAGCTCACGAACATGCGCGATCCAAAGTGCAATCGCTTTGATTTTATTTTCTTCAGGCAGACTGATTTCCGCTGCCGCGCCCGGACTATCCAGAACTAGACTTGGTCCCGTCAGCCGTCGTGAATCGGTCAACATCATGATTGAGGATCAGTCCGACTCTTCCGGTTCAACGGCCAATCGAACACCCCGCTTATCGCGTATCAATTTCATGCCTTCCAGATCTACGGAGGTAGGGTGATCCTCGCTGTCATCCCCATCAGGACGACTTTCGAGAGTCTCATAGCTATCAGGCGTGCCGTCATCATCCATTCTATTTGAGGCCGACTCTTCATAGCCCGGATTGGAATTGTGAGGGCGGTTGAAATAGATAATCTGCTTCCAGCACCGTGAAATCTCATCCCCGAAGACGACGACGAGATCTCCTGCACCTGCCATACGAAGGGCCGCATCGACGGCAGCTTCTTCCGACGGAATTACGCTGATATCTTTTTCGGCAACCCCGTTTTCTAGGAGTGCGGCTTTGATGATCTGAGGAACCTCGTCAGGACCACGCCCTCGGGGGTTGTCATCTCGCTTACAGATGTAGTGATCATAATGGCCTGCGATAATTCGCGCGGCTTCCGCCATATCCTCATCACGGCGATCGCCCGGAAGGGCAAAAACACCGATGCGTTTACCGGCAGGGGTAAGCTGATCGACGAGGTTCGTCATCGCCTCAATCGCGGCCGGGTTGTGAGCATAATCAAGAATGACTTTGAAGGGATGTTCATCGAAAACATTCATCCGTCCCGGCGCTTGCGAGAAGCTTGTCGCGAATGAGGACAAACCATGCCGTATGTCTTCAAGACTTTTACCCATGCTGAAAGCAATACCTGCCGCAAACATGGCATTGTTCACATTGTGCATGGCCCGACCTTCCATCGTAGACGGGATAAGATGCGTCCACATCAATGGGATGTGCGCGCACTTTTCATAAATAGTGATCATCTGGCCATTGATGCCTTGTTCGAGCACGACGGCACGACCGCCGACCCGGATATGCTCTTTCACCAGAGGGTGGGTCGCATGCATGGTCACATAACAGATGTTCTTGGCGTCCGTATGTTCCGCCATCTTGAGACAGTGTTCATCATCAGCATTGAGCACGGCGGTGTCGCGCGCGATTTCTACGACCAGACGTTTGACGCGCGCCATGTCCTCCAGCGTATCCACGCCTTTCAGGCCCAGATGATCGGCTGAAATATTCAAGACCGCACCAATATCGCAATGTCGGTAACCCATACCGCTGCGCACCATACCGCCACGCGCCGTTTCCAGCACCGCCACATCAACCGTAGGGTCACGCAATACCATTTGCGCTGACATAGGCCCGGTCAGGTCGCCTTTGACCGTCAGATTGCCATTAATATAAACGCCGTCAGTCGTCGCTAATCCGACCGTATGACCGCTCATTTTGCAGATGTGAGAGATCATGCGCGCGGTTGTCGTTTTACCATTTGTCCCAGTGATCGAAATCATCGGAATCCGGGCTGGAGAGTTTTCCGGAAACAGCATGTTCATCACGGCGCCAGCGACGTCACGCGGTTTCCCTTCCGATGGTGCGACATGCATCCGGAAGCCCGGCGCAGCGTTAATTTCACAGATCCCTGCGCCATTATCTTTGTAAGATTGCGAAATATCGGCCGAAAGGAAATCCACGCCGCCAATATCCAAACCAATCGCCTTAACCGCCCGGACCGCCATCTCACGATTATCGGGGTGGACGATATCGGTGACATCGATCGCGGTGCCCCCCGTCGACAGATTGGCCGTAGATCGCAGATAGAGTTCTTCACCGTCCGCCAAGACAGTCTTAGGCGTGTAATTCTTCTCTTCCAGATGCTCGAGTGCCTTGGCGTCAAGCTCAAGACGCGTCAGCACTTTCTCATGACCAACGCCCCGGCGCGGATCTGAATTGACCTCATCAATCAGCTCGCTCACCGTGCTCTTACCGTCTCCAATGACGTGACCCGGAACACGCTTGGACACGGCCACGAGGTCATCATTGACAACCAGCATGCGGTGATCGAACCCTTTTATGAAAGTCTCGACGATGATGCTTCGGCTTCGACTATGTTCCTTAGCAAAATCGAAGCCTTCGAGAATCTGTTCATCCTCTTCAAGTTCAATCGAAATTCCTCGCCCATGATTACCATCAAGCGGCTTGATGACGACGGGAAAGCCCAGTCGTTTGGCTGCTCGCAGAGCATCTTCGCGGCTGCGAACCAGATATTGCTTGGGTACTGGCAGACCGAGGTCGGCGAGGATTTTATTCGTCTCATCCTTATCTGACGCCAGTTCGACGGAGATGTAATTTGTCTCGCTCGTAATCGTGGCCTGAATGCGTTTCTGATATCGACCATGACCAAGCTGGATCAGGCTGCTGTAATTATTCAGCCGCATATACGGAATATCGCGGTCCTTTGCGGCTTTCACGAGCGAGGCAGTACTCGGTCCCAATGCTAGTCTTTGCGCGCTGCGGATGAAGCTTTCGAGTTCAGCCTCGAAGTCGAAATCCTCAATTTGGTTCTCCGGGTCGACCAACTCATTCGGCAAAAGCGAGGTCAGAAACTTCATCGCAAGGTCGGCAGCCTCTAGACCAACTCGTTCTTCTTCAAATTCGAAAACCATGTTGTAAACGCCGGGCTCATCGGCGCTACGGGTTTTGCCGAATGTGACATCAGCACCCGCGATATTTTGGATTTCAATCGCAACATGTTCCCAAACATGGGCAAACCATGTGCCTTCACCTTCGCGCAGGCGTCGTATGAACCCGCCCGCGACACCGTAAGAACAGCCATGTTCATGCAAGCTCGGTAGAGCGGCGATCAGAGGATTGGTAAAACTTTCTCCGAGACGTCCAGTGGGCCAGTCTTCCAGCACACCAATATCGACTTTGTGGCGGACGACAGGAAAGAGAGCGTAAACATTGGGCCCTCTGTAAACGGACGTTTCAAGGATTTTCATAGTCTCTCCCAACGTCCATTATATCTGGGCCCTTATCCAGATGCAGGACTCGCTTCACGCGTCGAGAGATCGTAGCGCCCCCCGTCCAGCAATATATGCAGCCTTATACCAATTAGACAAACGGGTTTTAAGCGACCGACGTCCGCCATTGAAGAATGTTGCAAATCTGTGGGGTCGATGACGGTTATTCCACCGCTTCCGATTACTTCGATCACATCATCGGGGCCGATGAAGGCGGCCGTGTCTTCATCAACGCCTAAACCGATTGCAAATGGATTATAGGCCAAGGCCGATAGGAGGCGACCCAAACGACCGCGTTCGCGAAAATGCTGATCAATGATGACTTTGTTTGTCAGGCCCAATCCTGGCGCAAGGGTCGCTAAACCGCTTTTCGGCGTGGCGCCGCCGCGGCCAAACGCAATCATATGTTCGGGAATAAACGCTGCGCCCGCCGAAGTCCCCGCAATATGAACACCTTCGGAATTTGCCTTGCGCATTAGTTTGGATACTGACGTTCCACCGATGATGGTCGAGAGCCTCAGCTGATCACCGCCCGTCATGAAAATGCCTGTCGCGTCTTCGAGCTTTGCGAGCTTAATCATATCCTCGCAGTCTTCACGCTGATCCAGCGAAACGACGCTCACACTCTTGACCCCGATCTCGGTAAACACTTCAAGATAGCGGTCCCCCGTATCCTCTAGCCGGGACGCGGTCGGTATAATCACGATACGGGCGTCTCGCCCGCCGGAAAGTTCAATAAAACGGTTCAAGATAGAAGAAGTTTTGACCTTCTTCTCTCCACCGCCGATCGGGATGATGAAGCCACGATCATATCGATCATTTACTTTTGCTGGGCACACAGTCCGAGGATCCTTTAAGACAATCTCGCGGGACTGGCCTGCTTCGATGAAGCGGCCCAGTCCATCATTAGAATCGGCGGGTTATGGTCGGACCGACTGGCTGAGGCAAGATCGTTTTCAGGTATGCGGTCAGCACACACATTGCGCCAATTAGCACCGATCTTTGCTTGCTCAAGATCAGACCCAGTGCGTTTTTGCCTGTCGTTGACGGTCCATTTGGCGCTGCGCACAGACTTTGAATATTACAACGGGATTGAGCGCAGAGCGGCCATTTAAGCCTGTAACCTTACCCTCAAAACAGGTCGAAAAAGCAATTTCGTGCCCACGCACCCTTTCAATTCATCCATACTTGTATAAAGATACCCTCTATGACAACAAAGCATGTGTACATTCTCGGCGGAACCCAGACCGACTTTTCAAAAAACTGGGCCCGAGAAAACCTTGATATTGAGCAGGCATTTTCCGAAACGCTTCACTCTGGCCTCGAGTCAGCCAAACTTGATGCCAGCGACATCGAAACCGGACATGTCGGCAATTTCGTCGCGGAATTATTTGCCGGTCAGGGCCTATTGGGCGGCTTTTTCGGCATGGCGGATACTACTTTAGACGGTCTGCCCACTGCCCGACATGAGGCCGCCTGTGCGTCCGGCAGTATCGCGATCCTAGCAGCGATGAGCGAAATCGAAGCAGGACGTTATGGCTTGGCCTGCGTTCTGGGGCTCGAACAGATGCGCAATGTTCCTGGCCATGTCGCCGCCGACTATTTGGGCGCGGCCGCTTGGCGGGGTCATGAATATCAAGACGCCAAATATATCTGGCCGCGGTCCTTTTCTGATCTCGCGGAGGAGTATGAGAGACGTTACGGGTTGAACTATGATCACTTGATGCGAATTTCGGAGATCAACTTCGACAATGCTAAGCGTAACCCTAATGCGCAAACTCGCAATTGGACCTTCACGCCTGATAACTTCACCGCGGATGACGACGCCAATCCGGTCATTGAAGGGCGAACGCGCAAGATGGATTGCGGACAGGTCACGGACGGCGCGGCGGTTGTCTTCTTAGCGTCCGAAGCGCGTGCGAAGCGCTACGCCGATGAACATGGGGTCGCATTAGAATCCCTGCCCCGTATTACGGGTTGGGGTCATCGCTCTGCGCCAATCTCTTACCAACGCAAGGTCGAAGCCAGCGCGAATGATGATTATGTGTTTCCGCAAGTCCGCCGCGCCGTGCTGGACGCGCGACAACGTTCGGGCGTCAACAGCATCGATGATCTTGATCTGGTAGAGACCCATGATTGCTTCGCCATGACTGAATATATGGCGGTCGACCATCTTGGCATCACGGCGCCAGGTGAAGCTTGGAAAGCTGTTGAGGACGGCAGCATTGAAATGGGGGGCCGCATTCCGGTCAATCCATCCGGCGGGCTGATTGGTCTCGGTCATCCTGTGGGTGCGACAGGGGTTCGCATGGTCCTCGACGCGGCCAAGCAAGTCACCAACACCGCGGGCGACTATCAGGTTGAGAGTGCCAACAGGGTGCAGACGCTCAACATAGGCGGATCCACGACCACCACAGTCAGCTTCATCGTCGAGACTGCAGCCTGATGTTGGGACGAAGAGACGTTCTCATCCTATCAGCCAGCCTGGCCGCAACAGCCTGCACTAAAACAACACATCCATTGGGGAGTACCGACGTGTCAGATAAGAGATTTCAGCAATTTAAGTCCGTGATCGAAGCGTGGACACGCAAGGATGTTGACGCTGTCATGGCAGCGATGGATGAAGATATAGTTTGGCACTATGCCGCTGCCATTGCCCCGCCCGCACGCGGTAAAGCGGAAGCCCGTGCATTTTTGGATCGGTTTGGTCCCGGTGTGCTGGATGTTCGTTGGCGTATCTTCGAACACGCCGAAACCGCGGACCGTTTGTTCGTGGAAGGCGTCGATGAATATACGACTCCGGACGGGACTGACGTGGCCGCACCTTATGCGGGTGTTATCGAATTTAAAGGCAATAAAATTGTCGGCTGGCGCGACTATATTGATCGCGCTGTCATCGATTCCATGAAGGCCGGAAATCCATACCCGGATCAAGTCAAGGAACTCATCAACCGCCCCGCTAAATGACAAACAAAAGTGATTACCGGGACGCGCCGTTCCGTGACGCAGAGTTTATGCCTGTCGACCTTACGGTTGAGCGGTCATCGGACGGTACGATTGTGTTGCATTCATCTGTTCCAATGCCGCCGCATGATCCCAATCTTGTCGCAGCGATCTTTGGCATGGCTGAAAGCCAGCCCGATGTTCTGGCCCTCGCTGAGAGGGGCTTAAACGACGGCTGGGAGCAACTAACTTACGGCCAATTTCAATCAAAAGTCCGCTCTGCGGCACAATGGATAATCGACACACTGCCGCGGGGACGGGCCTTTATGGTGGTCTCGGAAAACAGTCTCGATGCAGCGATCCTGAACATCGCCTGTTACTGCGCAGGCTTGATCCACACGCCTGTCAGCCCCTCTTTTGCGATGGTCCCGGACCCAACCCGCTTGCGTCATGTGGCCGACCTGACCAATCCTGCGGGGGTCTATGTCTCTGGCAACCCAGCCTTCGTCACCGCTGTGGAGCATGTAATCGGAGCGAATGTTCCGATCATTACGCCGCAGCCTGATAATTTCTCTCGCGCCGCAACTGCCCTCTCAGATATCTACGATACGGAAACACGCAACGACGTCTCTGAGTCCATCGCCGCGATCAATCCGCAGGATATCTGCACATATATGATGACATCCGGTTCGACGGGTCTGCCAAAAGTCGTCACACTGACCATGGCTGCTCTGGCGGCGAACACGGCTCAAACTTACGCGGCCGTTGGGCGCGCCGCCGGATGGGATGATGTGATGCTCGACTGGCTGCCTTGGCACCATGCGGCAGGCATGTCGGTCCTGCGATCATGCCTCGTCTTCGGCGGCAGCCTTTATATCGATGCGGGTAAACCCCTGCCCGGATTGATCGATACGACCATCCGAAATCTGACCGAAATTCCGATCACCTATTTCAACAATGTCCCGACAGGCTACGCCATGCTGGTCGAGGCGATGGAAACGGACGCCGCACTAAAACGCAACTTCTTTTCCAAAATGCGATTGATGCTCTATGGCGGCGCAGGCCTATCGCAAGACGTTTATGACCGTCTGCAGGCAATGGCCGTTGAGGAAACAGGCTGCCGGATCCACATGACCACCGGCTATGGCATGACCGAAACCGTCTCGGGTTGTCTGACTATCCATTACCCGACCCGCAAAGTCGGCATCGGCCTACCCTGCCCCGGCGTTATCATGAAACTGATCCCATCGGATGACCGTTATGAAGTCCGGCTTAAAGGCCCCAACCTCATGTCCGGCTACCTCAACGCACCAGAGAAAAATGCCGAGGCATTTGACGCAGACGGCTTCTACCGAACGGGCGATCTGGCACGGTTCGTCGCGGACGATAATCTTGATGAAGGGCTCGCCTTCGCTGGTCGGCTCGCAGAGGAATTTAAGCTGCTGAACGGTGGCTGGGTCTATGGCGGTGAGCTCAAAGCGAAGCTGCTGAGTGCGCTCACGGACGACGTTCTGGAACTGGTGCTGTGCGACGCGAACCGCCCATTTCTGACCGCGATGATCTGGGCTCGACCCGGCGGAGCTGACGGAGCGGCCGAACGAATTGCTGACACTATCGCGCGGTTCAATGCGGGTCCGGGCGGACAATCCACGACCATCCGTCGGTTTACGCTGCTGGACCAGCCCCCTAGCCCAGCTGCGCATGAAGTGTCTGACAAAGGCACGATCAATCGCCGCGCCGTGTTGAAAAACAGGGTCGATATTCTGGACGCGCTTTACGCCGACTCGCCGTCCCCTGCCATCCACAGCGTCCCCTAGACCCGGAACCCACCATGTCCCCTCTCTCCCTTCTATTGACCAACGCACTGATCCTCGTCGGAGGCTTCATCATCTTGTGGCTGATTTGCCTGAAGACGCGGGACGTCACACCTATCGACAGTGTTTGGGCTTTTGGCATGGTGGTTCTGGCGACCACGACCTTTTTCCTGACTGATGGCACACATATGCGGAAATGGATCCTGCTCGGTCTCTGTTCGGCTTGGGGGTTGAGGCTCGGCGGCTACATGTTGTGGCGCTGGCGCGATCATGGTCCCGACCGTCGCTATCAGGCGCTTATCGGCAAAGCGCAAAGAGACCGCGGTTGGGGTTTTGGCAAAGCTACAGCGCTTCTCGTTTTCGCCACACAAGCGCCATTATTATTCATCGTCTGCTTGCCCGTTCAGTTGGGGCAGGTGGGCAGTTCAGTACCGATTGGCCTACTCGCGATCTGCGGCATTGTGCTGGCCATCGTCGGCATCTTGTTTGAAACAATTGGCGATGCGCAATTAGTTCGCTTCAAAAGCGATCCAGCGAATGCGGGTCAGGTGATGGATAAGGGTCTGTGGCGTTACACGCGCCATCCCAACTATTTCGGCGACGCCTGTGTCTGGTGGGGTCTATTCTTGATTGCAGCGGAGACGCCTTACGGGCTGTTCGCTCTCCCTGGGCCAGTTCTTCTAACCTGGACGTTGATGAAGTGGAGCGGCGCGCCGACGGTCGAAGGTCGCTTGCACAAGACTCGTCCCGGTTATGCTGACTATGTCAAACGGACATCCGGCTTTATTCCAATGCCGCCGAAAAAGACTTAGCTAGAGCCTCCGTAGGCGGCCAATCGTTTCTGGGCCGCTTTGAATTCCTGCTCAATCTGATCAGTAATTTTGGCGACTGGCTCACTCGCCTCGATCGCGCCAACGCCCTGGCCTGCGGCCCAGACATCTTTCCAGCGCTTACCAACATCTGGTCCGCCATAATTGCGTGTGACCGCCTTGGCTTCGCCGCTGAGATCATAGCCATTGGCTTCTAGCGATGGCCGGAGCCAAGAGGCGGCTGTGCCTGTGACGATATCGCTCACGACAATATCCGTCAGCTGCGCGTCAACCACCATACGTTTGTAATCTGGGACGGCTAAGCTTTCCTCTGCGGCAAGAAAGCGCGTGCCCATATAAACAATATCCGCGCCTGCCGCGACCGCACCTGCAACGCCCGCCCCATCAGAAATTGCGCCGCCAACGCAGATTAAACCATCAAACATGGAGCGTAATTCTGAGATGAAGGCAAAGGGCGACAATGTGCCTGTATGACCGCCAGCTCCAGAGGACACAGCGACCAATCCGTCCGCGCCCGCTGCAGCAGCCTTAAGTCCCAAAGTAGGTGACGTGATGTCAGCCAGCACAATACCGCCATAGCCATGCACGACCGAGATAGCCGGAGCTGGACTACCCAGCGCCGTTATAACGACTGGCGGTTTGTGCTTAGCGACCAGCGCCAGATCATCCGCCAGCCTCGTATTGGTCCGGTGGGTGACGAGGTTCGCCGCCCACAATCCGGGCGCATCCTTCGTCTCAGCCACAATCTGGGTCATCCAGTCATCAAGCTGCTCACCGGTTCGACAATTGGGCGTGGGGAAAGCCCCGATCACACCACTTCGTGCGCTTGCAATGACCATCTCTGGTCCCGAGACAAGAAACATCGGCGCAACCATCACTGGAAGGCGTAGCGACAGTAAATGATCTGGTGTCATCGCAAACGCTCCACAATAATGGCGGCACCTGCGCCTTGGGCCCCTGTGACGACCACCAACCCGAAACGACCCTCTGCGAAGTCTAGCGCATCCAACAAAGTCGAGAGCAAAATAGCCCCGGTCGCGCCCATTGGATGACCTTTGGCAATATGGCCGCCCCCGACATTAACCTTGGATATATCAGGCACGAAATCCCGTTCGAAAATCGCCACGGGTGGGGCGAAGGCTTCCATGAATTCAATCCGGTCCATTTGCGCCAAATCCATTCCTGCCCGCGCCAGCACGGTCTTCATGGCGGCGATGCCAGCCAGTAAAGACGGTCGGGCGGCCCCGCCCGCTTCCGCGAAAGCCACGATGCGCGCGCGGGGCGAAGCAAAACTGTCCTTGCCGCCGAGTAGAGCCAGCGCAGCACCATCTGTCATAGGCGGGGCGTGGGATTTGGTCATACGGTGGTCAATGGCCTCACCGCTGAGCGCGTGCGCGAACTCTTCGGCGATCGCAGCAAAAGCCGGTCGTTGCTTGGCCAGAGTCTCCGCGTCTGTTGGGCGAATAGCTTCGTCTCGGTTGAGACCGCCTACGGCGATACGAGACGCTTGCAAGGCCGGGTCTGCGTCGGCGGCAAGTGCACGTTGCTGCGAACGGAGTGCAATAGCGTCCATAGTTTCGCGCGAGATATTGTGTGCTTCGGCTAACATATCAGCCGCAAGCGCCACAGGGATGTAGCGCTTATTCCGCGAAAAATCCTGATCCGAATAATAGCTTGCCTTATCCGCCATGAATGGAACGCGGGACAGCATTTCGACCCCGCCCGCCAAAGCCTGACCAGAATGTCCGCACTGAATTGCCGCCGCTGCAAGCCCAATCGCCGTGAGCCCAGAGGCGCAAAAATTATTAACCGAATGAGCCGTGCAGCTTGGGGTCAGGTCTGCGTGTATTTTCGCTGTCATTGCGACGTGACCGCCCTGCGCATCAACTTGACCGACACAACCAAGCGTCAGCCCGTCAACGTGGTCGCGCGACAGTCCGGCCCGGTTCTCAAATGCATCCACCAGATGACCGATCAAGCCATGTGGCGTTTCCTGCGCCAGCCCGCCAGTCGGACGCCCCTTGCCGCGTGGTGTGCGCAAACAATCCTGAATATAAACATCCATCTAAGCGAGTCCGATCGGGTCGAAGGCGAATAATCCCGGCGGCGCGGCGCACACGGCGGGGATGGCATTGATCGCCACTGCGCAGACGGCGTCCGTCAGAGCGCGCGATGGCGGCTTGGTTGGATCCGCCTCTGAAATATCAAGCGTCATGGTGATGTTGGGCCGCCCGACGACCTTCAACGTCCAGTGTCCTTGCTTATCGCTATCATGCAGCGACGGATCTGCCGTCCAAATGATGGATAGGATCAGAACGGTTCCGTTTTCGAGCATGGCCCGCCAATTCCATTCCGTCGCCGCCACAGTCCCTTTGGCGATTGTTCCTGGGATCAATGTAATATCATGGGGCGCCAAAGTGAGTTCATGGTGCGGTTCGATAGAACTTATCCGACTGCCCAAATGATGCGCGCAAAAGTATAGGACCTCGGAAAACAGCGCGCCGTAAAGCTTCGCCAAGGGGCCGTCTCGAATATCGCGAATGTCCGGATCTGACCCTAGACCCATTAGGTCAAAGACGAAGGCACCGCTGGCCATTGCCGATGCATCGACCGTCTCAAACAAACGAAGCTCATCGATCTCGACTGACATCGCCGTTGCACTGAGCAGAAGGCGCTCGGCCACAAGGCCCGGGTTTACGCCTACCCCTGCCAGCGTCACACCGCCTTTAATGGCCGCATCACGCAACCGATCCGCATATGCGTCGCCATGTGCTTGCGGCCAATGAAATCCCGCTGTCGAAATCACGTTCTTGCCAGATTCCAGCAGTCGAACAACATCCGGCACAAGGGCATCATATGGCAGAGTAATCCGTGGCATATGAATCACCACGTCTGCGTCCAATGCAAAAATTTCATCTCGATCACGAGTCGCTGCGACCCCCAAAGAAGGACGGTGGATCATCTCGCCAAGATCAACACCAACCTTTTTCTCAGAATAAACCAGAGCGCCAACCAGCTCCAGCTCGGGCCGATCGACAACCATTCGCATCGCTGTTCGACCCATAGACCCCGTCGCCCATTGAATGACTCGCCTGACCTCATTCACTCCCATAAATCCGGTCTAGACGAGTTGCCCTTGCCTGTCAGTATCTTTATGAAAGCGAGTTAATTGAGGACCGGCAATAGGGACCCATTCCATGATCTTGACGAATGCAGAGACTGTATCAGCTTATCTGGACAAGGGGTGGTGGGATCACCGCACCGTCGATGATCTGTTCAAAGCAGCCATCACCACAGGCCCAGATGCCATTGCCTTGGTTGATCCGATCAACCGGATCGACATGGATGGTCACGCGCCACAATCACTAAGTTGGGCAACGCTCGACGCAGCTGTCGACCAGGTTGCGTCAAACCTAATCAAAGCGGGTCTGAAGAAGGACGACCGCATTCTGGCGCAACTACCCAATACGGTGGATGCGGTCATCGTTTTTCTCGCGGCGGCGCGTTTGGGGCTGATCGTCAGCCCGGTCGTGATGCAGTATCGCGCGCACGAGTTGCGTCATATTATCGAACGGATTGAACCCGTCGCGTTTGTCACTGTCGAGACGTTTGCAGGTTTCGATCACGCCGCACTCGCGCGTGAATTGGCGAGCGAGACAACCGACTTGCGCGTCATGCATATGCACATGCATGACGGATCTGGCCTTCTCAATGGTGAGACAGATACAGTATCGCTTCAGCATTTTCGATCCAACAACCCGATCAACTCCGCCGAAATCCTAACAATATGCTGGACGTCAGGGACAGAGTCGCGCTCCAAAGGCGTGCCGCGATCCCACGCCCATTGGGTGCTCAATGCCGACGTCATTATCGATGCCACAGAGATGACGCCTAACGACGTGCTGCTTAATCCGTTTCCCCTCGTAAACATCGGATCGATCGGCGGGCTTGTCTTACCCTGGTTGCAGATCGGGGCGAAACTGGTGCTTCATCATCCCTTCGACATTAGTATCTTTCTGGAGCAGATTCAGACAGAGCGGGTCACGTATACGATTGCCCCGCCAGCTGTCCTAGGGGCGCTGCTCAAACAGCCAGCTCTGATGGAGCGTTTCGATATCTCATCCATGCGCGCCGTGGCGTCGGGCTCGGCACCGCTGTCGCCTTGGCTGATCGAGACTTGGAAGTCTGACCATAATATTGAGATCACCAATGTGTTCGGATCGAATGAGGGTTCATCGCTCTTTTCTACGCCGCGTTCAGTGCCTGATCCGGCCGAGCGCGCACGCTACTTTCCGAGGTTTGGGGCTGACGGTGTGAGCTGGAATAGCCGTGCCGCCGAAGTCATGCAATCTCGGCTCATTGATCCGGACACACGCGCAGTCATTACTGAGCCCGGTCAGGTTGGCGAACTGCAACTCGCGGGCGCGACAATTATCAGCGGTTATTGGAACAGCCCTGACCTAAACACTCGCGCTTTTGATGCAGACGGATGGTTCAGCACGGGCGATCTTTTTGAGATTGCCGGCACAGAGTCCCTGTCGCGCCTCTATAGTTTTGTCGGACGGTCTAAGGAAATCATCATGCGCGGTGGAGTCAATATCTCCCCCGCCGAACTGGATGATCTCATCGTCGATCATCCGAAGATCCGAGAGGCCGCAACCGTCGGTCTGCCGGATGATCGGCTCGGTGAACGGATCGCCGTCGCCGTCGTGCCGCATGACAATGAGACCGTTACATTATTGGATATTTCCCAATGGCTCGAAAATAAGGGAACGGCGATTTTCAAGCGCCCAGAATTCATCGTGACGGTCGACCGATTGCCGCGCAATGCCATGAATAAGGTCGTGCGCGACACGCTAAGAGATGTCGTAACGGCGAAACTCTAGAGTCGGTCGCGTCCGACCCAAGTCGAGTGCGTCCCACTGCTGATTTTGTGTGGCAGCTTAATGCGGCAAACTGGCCCTTCTGAGAAACGCAATGCATCGATTAGAATGCATTCCGACGTGCCCGTATTCTCATCAATGATAAAGCTCACAAGATAACCATCATCTTCTGACTTAGCATTGATCCGCGGCGCAAAAGGCGCCTCCGACGCATAGCGCCCGGTCTCCAGATGAATTTCTTCTGTCTCACCGGTTTCCAAATCATGCTTGTAGAAGCCAGTGAACAGGAACCAGCCTGGCTTTGACGTCACGCTGTAAATATAGCGATGCTTTCGTCCGTAATAGCTCTGATTGACCATGCCAAATTCGACCACCTTATCGAATAGGCGCTCTTCTTTCGTCGTCCCATCCGTCAGATTAAAGCGCCAACGATGAAGCTTAGTCTTCATACTGTGCAAATCTAAAAAGCCCATCATATGGCCATGTTCGCCGTGGCCTTCTATAGGTCCGGGGGTCGGGTCCTCTTGGAAATATCCGTCCAAGATCACTTCGTCGCCCTCTTCATAGGCGTTAAGAAAGTGAAGGACATAAGTCGGATCAGCTTCGAACCACCGAACATCCTCAGTCTTCCCATGTCGCGGAATCAGACCAAATCGAGATGGAATACCCTCATGCGCGCGCACGGCGTGAATTCCGCGTTTCAATAAGTCTTGGTCCCAGAAAACAGGCAGATCGTTGAGGATCGACCAATTTTCTGTGAATGACATATCATGCGGCAAGCGCGGGCCCGGCAAATCGATCGGCACATAGGTGACGAGTTTTCCGTCCCGATCAATCACGCCGTAATGCATGTAAGGGGCGGTTTTGCTATAATTGAAGAACATCAATTCTTCGGTGCTTTCATCCACTTTTGGATGAGCCGAGATTCCGTCAAGCGGCACCCAAGGGGCGAGCCCTTCATAATCTAATGTGTTTGGGTCCATCACATGACCTTCACCGCATTGGTAGAATGTAGCGAGCGCTTTGCCAGCGTGAACAACGATATCGGTGCTTGCACTATCTTTGAGGCCACCATGCGCACCAAAGCCGGGACGTTTCGAAACGCCAGCTGGATCCATCAACCCACCCCAGAGTGAGCCTTCCACAATCTGCTCAGCCTCGAAGCATCGTGTGCGGATAAACCTGTTCCGATAACTCGCGCGACCCTTGGAAAAGCTGATCTGGTGAATCATGCCATCGCCATCAAACGGGTGATGGCGACCTAGCGGCTGGTGTACTTGGTTCTCGGTATTGCGCAGATAAATCCCGTCAATGTCGTCCGGAATAACGCCCTCAATAACCTCCAAGTCGTCAACATCCACTTCCTCATACTGCGGTGTCCAAGCCCCTGTAAGATAAGGATGATTAGTCTGTTGCAGCGTTGTTTTTACGGGCGGGTGTCGGACGATGTTCATGGCAGGCATTTCCTTACTAAGCTCGGGGCAATCTGGGAAGCCTCACGCGCCCTCAGTGGGTTATCGATTGAACCAACATTCGGCTTGACGACATCTTCCCCATGCCTCAGACGTAACTTTCATAACAATACCGAGAGGGGAATTCCATGACTTTTCGCAAGATTATTCTTTTGACCGCGATGAGCGGGTTAACCTTGGCAGGATGCGCGCACTCTATGACATCAACATCGGACTATCGAGACCGCGGGATGAGCATGCAGCAAAAAGAGGCTCTCGTCGCAAGCGATCCTGATATTGCCGTTGTGCAGAAGATGATTACCGCTTGGAATGTGCGTGATTGGAACTTGGTCGCTGACCTCTTTACCGAAGACGGGAACCTTCATTCAATGATGATTGATCCGGTCATTGGTCGCGAGACCATTCGAAAACGCATCGTTGGGCTCGGCGCGGGCATTGACGACATTACGCTTCACATTGTGAATATGGGCCGCGTGGGCAATGTAATCATGATCGAGCGCGTCGACGAATTTACCTATAATGGCCATTACGGGAAAGTTCCCGTGGTCGGCATCCTCGAGATCGAAGGCGATTTGGTCAAAGAATGGCGCGAATATTACGATCGGGCTGAACTGATTCATGCTTTGGGGCTGGAGGAAGACTTCGGATAGGCGGCCCGTTCGATGAGCGACATCGACATAGAGCCCACGCTTTTATTGGATGAGGATGACACCCCGTTTCCTAGTGGTTGGATGGCGTGGGGCATCGTCGCCGCATTCTTTGTCGCCTATATATTCTCTTTTATTGATCGGATGATTATCGGGCTTCTGGTCGAACCCATTAAAGCGGATCTCGGACTGTCTGATACGCAAATCGGACTGTTACAGGGCTTCGCGTTTGCGCTTTTCTACACAGTCGCCGGCATTCCGATCGGCCGCCTGATCGACCGAGCCCCCCGCATGAAAATCGTTGCGGCCGGTGTCTTTGTTTGGAGCGTGATGACAGCGATTTGCGCGGGCGTGACCAATTTCTGGCAATTCTTCGCAGCCCGCATGGGTGTCGGCGTTGGTGAAGCCGTTTTGTCTCCAGCGGCGTATTCGGTCATTTCTGACAGTTTCCCGAAGCGTAAGCTGGGCTTGCCAATGGGTGTCTATGGCTTGGGGTCAGCCGTCGGTGCGGGGCTGGCTTTTATGGTTGGAGCCTTTGTTGTGGCAGCGGTTGCTAATGCAGGTGATGTGAGCGTTCCGATCCTCGGCGAAATCAAAGCGTGGCAAGTTGCGTTCCTCGTTGCTGGTCTGCCGGGACTTCTCATCGCGGTTATGTTTCTGTTTATTCCAGAACCTCGTCGACGGTTTTCTAAAGCGGAACAAGCTGCGACTGAGCCCGTGCCTTTCAAGGCTGTTCTGTCCCACATGCATGACAATCGGCTTTATTTCTGGAGCCTTTTTGTCGCCGTAGGGGCAATCAATTTGGCGGTGCTGGGCTCGATCTCTTGGCTACCGGCTATGCTCATGCGCAGCTTCGATATGGCTTTAGCCCCGACAGGCTGGTTCAGTGGCGGTATGCTGATCGTCGGAGGCCTCATCGGCATGATTGGAGGCGGGGCGATCATGGACCGGATTGGCGGCGGGACTCCGCAGGTCCGATTGCGCTTCTGCGGTTGGTCAGCCCTTATTGGTTCTTTCG
Organism: Algimonas ampicilliniresistens; assembly: GCF_030159955.1. Taxonomy (GTDB): domain Bacteria; phylum Pseudomonadota; class Alphaproteobacteria; order Caulobacterales; family Maricaulaceae; genus Litorimonas; species Litorimonas ampicilliniresistens. The sequence goes on along the minus strand of NZ_BSNK01000002.1, from coordinate 1,505,810 downwards.
GCGCTTTGCTCTTTCCTTTGACGGGGAGCATCCCTCTCTTAACCGTCTCATTTATTCTGTTTTTCTCTGCAGCCGCCGTCGCAGTGGGTGCGGCCCCATCGGTTATCCAACAACTCGCCCCCAATCGGATGCGGGCAACCATTTCCGCGGCCTATGTGTTCGTCATCAATGCCATAGGTCTTGGCGTCGGTCCCACGCTAACCGCCGTGATTGGAGATACGTTCTTCCCAACCGAATCGGGCATTCGGTACGCCATCGTGATTGTCGCTGTGTCCGGCTATCTAATTGGTGCCATCCTGTTCTTTGTCGCTGCAAAAAGCCTGGATCGGCAGACTAAATAGACCAAATCGAGGTCAATGAGGCTAAGAGCGGGTTTGAAAAGACGCGCCGTATAGACAAGAGGTTCATGAACTCCCATTTAGGTGAGGTCATGGAAGAAAAATTCATCCGTTCCTGTTCGATCTGGCGTGCCCTTGAAGTCGTCGGCGATTATCCAACGCTGTTGATCCTAGAAGTTAGCTGGTTGGGCGGAAAACGCTTTGATGGGATCCGGCGCCGTACGGGTTTGTTAAAAGCGTCGCTCTCCAGTCGCCTCCGGCGTCTAGTTGAAGCCGGACTGATGGAAAAACGGCGCTATTGCGACAGCCCTCCCCGATACGAATATATTATGACTGAAAAGGGCCAGGGCCTATATTGGGTGGCCCTTATGCTACTGCGTTGGGAACGACGCTGGCAGGAGCCTGGAAAGATTTCTGTCGAGCTCACTCACAAAACCTGCGGGAAAGTCTTCGATCCAGTCCCAGCTTGCGGAGCCTGCAATGTTGAGATTGATCCGAAAGAAGTCGAGTGGTCTGAGGGTCCGGGTGTCAGTCAAATGAAAGCCCTCTATAGCCGCCGACGCCGTAGCCGCGACGCCGAACAGAAATCAAATTCACTCATGGATCAAGCGGCGCAAATCATGGGTGATCGGTGGTCCAGTCTAATCCTGCGTTCGATCTATACAGGTATCAACAGGTTTGATGAAATCCTTGCCGACACCGCCATAGCGACGAACATTTTATCCGAAAGACTGGCCTGGCTCGAAGAGATCGGCATGATCCGTCCCAAACAATATCACAGCAACCCACCGCGATATGAATACCGTTTGCGCTCCAAGGGCGTGGATTACTACCACGCGCTCTTGATGCTGCAGAAGTGGGGCGACACGTATTATTGTGCGCCCGAAGGCCCGCCGCTTCTGCTGACCCATAAACTTTGCGATAGTTCGCTCGATCCCAAAGTCATTTGTTCGGAGTGTCAAGAACCTATCGATGTGCGTGCGGTGACTTACAAAATTGTTGGAGAGATTGATGTTACATCAACAGCCGGGGTCGTCGACGCCACGCAGGCCCCAGCAGCATAAAAACTAGCCCGCCTAGTTCCCTGCCTCCACTATAGACTTTCATTAACATACCGTCCCTGCTAAGCTTTGAGTTTAGGAGGTATGATGGCGGAACGACCGCGAACTGCACTTGTGACAGGCGCTGGAAAGGGACTTGGCGCGGCCTTCGCGACGGGCCTTGCAAATGACGGGTGTCAGGTCGTCGTCAATAATCGTACTCATTCCAATACACCAAGTTCGGCGCAGCATATCGCCCAGTCTATTCGTCAATCAGGCGGTATAGCGACCCACCAAGAATCCGCTGTGGATGATCCCGGTGCTGCCGCAGTGATAATCGATGACACAGTAGAGCATTTCGGCGGACTCGATATTCTTGTTCTCAATGCTGGCATTTCAGGTCCAGCCGTTAAAATCGACTCAGAGGCTGACACGAAACTCCGCGACGTCATGGAGATTAACTTCTTCAGCAACGCCGCTTTAATCGCGGCCGCCATGCCACATTTGCAAGCATCAAAAGCTGGTCGCATCCTCCTCATCGCGTCTTCCGCTGGCCTTTATGGCGTACGCGGCCGTGCCGCCTACGCCGCATCCAAAGGCGCGCTGATTGCTTATGGGAAAAGCCTCGCGGACGAGCATCGGCGCACGCCAATCCGGGTTAACATGCTGGCGCCCTATGCTGCTACGGCAATGACCGCTGGTGAAGGCGGCGCCGCAGACCCAAGACTGGACCCGGTTAACGCAACAGCCGCAGCCGTATGGTTATGCCGTCCAGAATGCGACCGAACTGGCGAGGTCTGGGTAAGTGGTGCGGGTCATGCAGCACGAGGCGCCGTGATCGAAAGCCAAGGCGGCACCATACCCGACGGAACGCCGGACGGATTTGGTCACGCAGTAGCGACTCTCGCCCAGCTAACCGACATACGTGAATATAACAGTGCGCAGCAAGCCTTTGCCAGTTTCATGCGCCCAATCACCCAATCATCCGTTTAATAGGAACACCTCAATGGCACGACCCAAATCCGTTGAAGAATTATTCGACCGTCAAGAGATTTACGATCTTCTCGTCAACTATGCGAGAGGCGCTGACCGCGGCGATATTACGCTCATCGAAAACGCTTATCATGATGACGCGATTGAAGATCATGGTGGAACTTTCATGGGCCCCGCGAGCGAATATGTGGACCTTCTTCGCACCGTTCTGCCCAAAGCGCCGCGCATGTCGCATATCGTCACGAACATAAATATCGAGCTCGATGGCGACCGGGCTTATACGGAATGCTATTTCCTGACCTTTTCACGCCGTGAAAAAATTGAAGACCCGTTCGACAGTTTTACAATGGCGCGCGTGATCGACCGCATGGAACGCCGCGACAGTGGCCCATGGAAAATCGCCCATCGTCGCCTGGCTTGGGATTGGAACCACGAAATGCCGCTTAATGAAAGCTGGGGTCGCGGCGAGATCGCGCCAAATCCTGCGAAACTGACACGCGGTGCGAAGAAGCCCGATGATATTCTGTATGGCAGCTGGTTACGCGCAAAATAATTATAATAGGGGAATTAAAATGAAAATAGACGGCTGTACCGCCATCGTAACCGGGGGAAACCGCGGCATCGGATTGGGCTTTGTTGAGGAGTTATTAGACGCAGGCGCAAAGCGCGTTTACGTAGCAGCCCGAAAACTTTCGGATGCACAAGCCATTGTCGAACGCGACCCCGACCGTTTGCATCCCATACAACTCGACGTGACCCGCATGGATGAGGTTGAGTCGGCAGGAAAAGCCTGCCCTGACGTTAATCTCGTCGTCAATAATGCGGGCGCATTCTCACGACAGACCCTTTTAGGCGCAGACGATATGTCCGGCATGCGCCAAGAAATCGAAACGAACTATATCGGCGTCGTTGCCATGTGCCGGGCGTTTGCACCCATCCTCAAAGACAATGGAGGCGGCGCGATCGTCAACGTCCTATCAGCAGGCGGTATCATCGCGGTGCCGGGCATGGGCGGATATAGCCCGTCCAAGTTCGCAGCCCGTGCCGCAAGCGACTGCATGCGCGCCGAGTTGGAACCGCAGGGCACGCATGTCGCCGCTTTGATCGTTGGGTCCGTTGACACACGCATGGCCAAACATGTGACTTGGCAGGAAAAATCAACCCCGCGCGATATTGGCAAAGCTGGCATCCTGGCTGTCGAGCAGAAGATCCCGGAGCATGATACCGATCCGCATTCCGTCTCCGTCCGCGCTTTCCTAGCTAGGGACCCTCACACAATTAAGCGCTCCATGGCCAAAGCTCTGCATAGTGGAAGATCCTGATGTATAAAAATACGATTGAAACCGTCATCGCAAAGCAGGACATCAGTGATGTCATTATGCGCTACGCCCGTGCGATTGACAGAGCGGATGGTCCCTTGCTGCACAGTTGCTATTGGGAAGACGCCATTGAAGAGCATGCCAATAGCTATACTGGGCCGGCACACGACTATATCGACGGGGCCATGAAACGTCTGCAGGGCGGTGACGTTATGATGCACAATGTCGGCAATATTCATACGGAGCTAGAAGGCGACACGGCTTGGGTTGAGACATATCTAATTACATTCGCCCGCTTCCCGAAAGATGGTGTGTCTTGGGACACATTGACCGGAGGCCGTATCTTCGACAAGTTCGAGCGCCGAAACGGTGAATGGAAGATCGCCCATCGCAAGATTGCACTGGATTGGAACCGGGATGAACCATCCTGCGAGGGTTGGTGTCTCGGCCTATTCAAACCTGAGGACCCTCGCACGATCATGGGCGAAAAGGGCAAAGGCGATTTGACCTACACGCGCTTCTAAATTCAACAGGTTTTGAGATAAAAAAAAGCCCGGACACTGTCCGGGCTTTTCAAGTTGCCGAGTTACGCTTTAGAACTTCACGGCGACGGAGGCACCGTAGGTTCTAGGCGCACTCAGTCGGGAAACTTCATCGCCGAAGAAAGCAATAATGTTCGTGCGGTACAGTTTGTCTGTGAGATTACGACCCCACAACGAGACTGTCAGATCGCCACCATTAGGGGTGACCGACAAGCGGCCATCCAAGGTCCCGTAGGCGTCTTCGAAGTTCGTGTTTTCGGGCGCCCAGAACATTTTGCCTTGATGCGAGTAACCAAGATGCGCGCGGAGGCCATCTTGCCAGTCACCAAGATCGGTTTCGTAATCGACCGAAACATTAAATTGATAATCAGGTGTGCGTTGCAGGAAATTTCCTGACGCGTCACGTCCGAGCGAGTCAACAAAGTCGATATATTCCGTGTCGAGATAGGTAAGTCCGCCAGACAGGACTAATCCGTCTGTCAGAAGGAATTCACCCTCAACCTCGAAACCGCGAATATCCGCATCAGCCGCATTGTCCGTAATATTGCACAGACATTGCGCATTCGTCTGCGTAACCTGAAGGTTCTGATACTTCATGTAAAACGCGGCCAAGTTGATGCGAGCTCGATTACCCATGAAATCAAACTTGCCGCCGATCTCATAATTATCGACATTCTCAGGGTCATAGCCTGCCCGTGCAGCAGCCGGGTTCGCAGGGTCGTCTTCGAAACCACCCCCTTTATAACCCGATGAATAGGTGGCGTAGAGGAACATATTTTCGTTGGGTTCAAATTCGAGTGTAACCTGCGGCGTCAACTCGCCCCAATCCTCACCATACTCAGTCGTGAAGAAGTCCCCTTCGGAGAAGGTGCCGGCGATAGGCGTGAGTGCGACTTGGTCATTGGGACTAAACTGGTCGCCGCCTTCAACAGCAATTGCTGTCACAACACCGGATTTCTCATCCTTCGTATAACGGAGACCACCCACCACACGGAACTGATCATTGAAGCGGTATCCGACTTGGGCGAATGCGGCATAACTGCGGTTTTCTGCCAAATTATTCCAATGGGATTCCCCGTTCAATGTCGGGATAGGCAGCGGCGTTTCTGCCCAAAACTTATCCTGCTTGTTGACGTGATCGCGCTGCAAATAACCTCCGATGATCCAGTCGAAACCCTGATCAACCGGAGCAGAAACCAAACGAATTTCCTGCGAGAACTGTTTAATCTCTTCGGTCTCATTCACTGGGAAAGAGAAGGTGGGTGGCAACACACTGAAACCAAAACCATTGTCCGGACCGATACCTGTCTGGTCATAGAGATTGAAAGCGTCGCCCTGGCGAAATCCCGTGATGGCCGTCAGCGTTGCGAAATCAAAATCATTCTCTAATTTCAAGCTGATGCCAAAGGCTTCACGATCCAGTTGTTGTGGGGTTTCCTGAGCATCACCTTTGTAGCGTGGCCATTCAGGAAGGCTTTCGCGAAGCGAGAGCGTGCGACCAAGGCCTGCACTGACAAGTTCGCGCGCCAAACTCCAACCACCTTGGCCTGGAAATGGATCGTCAATCGCAACGGAATGAAAACCGTTGGACTCGTCCTTCGTATAGTCAAAGCCAAGCTTTGCTGAAAAATCTGAATTTTCAGGTTGGAACAGTAGCTGTGTACGGAATTGCACTGAATCGACATTATCGAGGTCGACATTATGCAGAATGTCTTCGTTAAAACCGTTCCGTTTACGGGCTTGGAACGAAAAACGTCCGGCCAGTGAGTCTGTGATCGCTCCGGTAATGTGTCCGTTCGTCAGGACTTCGCCGTAATTACCGTAAGACGCCGAGACTTGACCGCTCGTTTCGAACTCAGGTTCTGCGGCATAAATGCTGATGGCCCCGCCGACGACATTTCGCCCGAGCAGCACACCTTGTGGACCGCGAACAACTTCGACCCGTCCAATGTCGTACATGTCGAAGTTAAAAAGACCGGACCGTCCGACATATACGTCATCAAAGAAGATGCCGATGGATTGGTCAGCCGACGGAGAATCCAAACGAGTATTCGTGATGCCGCGAATGTTAAATTCTTGGTCCAACGGGGATAACGCCGTGAAAGAAAGAGACGTCGCGCTACCTGCGAGTTCTTCGAAACTTAAGATCCGCTCATTTTCTAGGTTCTCACCAGTAAAGGCTGAGATGGCGGCTGATGTGTCCTGAACACTTTTGGATCGTCGCTGCGCCGTGACAATGATATTATCGAGTTGAAAGTCCTCAGCCGCCTCATCGTTATCCTGCGCCCATACGGGTTGGGCTGTCATGCCACTTAGAGCCAGACCCATGGTCAAGGCGAATACACTGCTCTGCAACCTAAACTTCATAAGATTTCCCCGATGATATGATGCCGTCTAACGTGCGGCTTGTATAAACAGACTGATATGCGAGTTTAGTAGGTTCGTCAACGCAAGTTACCCAAGCCAGTCTTTTTTCATGTCGACTGTGCCTCATTCGCCACAGGGTCACATGAGTTATTCGTACACGCAAAGATCGGCCTAAGCGTCTATCCGTATAGGCGGAGTACTTTTTGATTTAGTGAGAACCTTCTACGCGATCCGAACAGACAGCGTGATCTGTCCACTCGCTGACACCGTGAAACCAATAAATAGTAACGGTCATCCCCAGAAAGGGGAGTTTGCTTAGAAAGGTAGTGGCGGAGACGAAGGGAGCCACACCCATATATCTGGTAATCTCTAGCTGTCTCAAACTTTGCTGATTTCGTATAAAGCACAACGACTTCTATCTCATTCAACCCCCTAGCGCCTCTGACTGTCTCACGCTATAGATAGGGCTAGCGGTAGGGCCACGGTTTTGGCCCTACCCGAGACGGGCATAGCTATGGCAGGCATCAAACTACTGAACACGGCGCGCATAAACGCGCTCCCGCTTCCCGAAAGGGGTAAGCGCAGGGTTTCCGATGGCGGGGGACTTTACCTCGTCCTGCGCGCTACTGGATCGAAAGCTTGGGTATTCCTCTGGAAACGAAATGGGCAACCTACGGAGATTGGGTTAGGTAGGCTGTCAGACTTAGGTTTGGCTGATGCTAGAAAGATGGCAGAAATTGCACGGGTTGAAGTTGCCGCTGGTCGCGACCCTCGCGAAGCTTTCAGACCGAAAGACGAAAAAACGTTTAAGGACGCTGCGCTGGCAGTCGTAGAAATGAAATCCAGAGGGAGAGAAGCGAAAACGCGCCACCAGTGGGAGCGTGACCTACTCTACCGCTGCAAAACGCTACATAGCCGCCCTATTGAGAACGTCACGCGATCCGACATTCTCAAGCTCCTGCGGCCCATTTGGAATGATACGCCAGAAAGCGGCAGAAGATTTAGAGCGCGTCTAGAGGCGTTATTCGGCTACGCAATCGCGATGAAATGGAGGCAGGGCGGCAACCCTGCTGTTTGGAAACATGGCCTAGAGCACGTCCTTTCTGCCCATACCGACACAAAGGGCCATCATGACGCTATGCCTTGGCAAGATGTTCCCGCGTTCATGGTGGAGCTTTCCGAACGCAAGGCGATTTCAGCTAAAGCCCTCGCATTTACGATTTTGACCGCACCTCGCACAAATGAGGCTCTTCAGGCGCAATGGGGCGAATTCGATTTCTCAAAAGAGACTTGGACCATTCCCGCAGAACGGATGAAGGCAAAAACCGGGAAACGTAAGCCGCATACGATTCCACTCTCCCCCCAAGCCCTCGCGATAATTCATGAAATGGGCGAAACGAAAATCAGCGACTACGTATTCCCCGGTCAGAAGCGCGATAAGCCATTATCGAACATGGCCATGCTAAACCTGCTGCAAAGCCGAATGAAGAAACCTTTCACGGTACACGGCTTTCGCTCATCTTTTAGGGATTGGGTAGGGGAGACTACAGACTATCCGCGTGAACTCGCTGAAATGGCTCTAGCACATGTCGTGGGGAATATGTCGGAGCAGGCATATAGGCGCGGCAAGGCGATAGAGCGCCGCAGGCCGATGATGCTGGAATGGGCGGCATTTTGCGTTCCTTCAGAGATCAACGCGAACGTGGTACGCCTCCATGGCTGATAATCTTGAAAAGTTCATTCGGGACACAGCAAAACTTTTGTCTGCGTCTGATGCGGTAGGCTACAGTAAGCTTGAAATCGACCTCACGATAAAAATACTTGAGGGCGATTTGTCGGAACTATCTGCTATTTTACAATCGGATCCAGCGCGTGTTCCCAATGGAGTCCTCTATTTGCTTGGACAGCTAATGGATGAAAAAAGCGGGAGTGATGTTTTCTTAAAGTTAGTTGACGCCAAGAAACCGTACACGCTGCCTAAAGCGGCAAAACACCGAGCGGCGAATAGCGAAGCCGCTGCGATATTTGGACATTACATGGACTTGCGACTAATCGGCAAAGTCAGCTCTGAGGAAGCGATCAAATTACTCTGGGCTAAGTTCCCTACTAGTGAGCGCAATTTCCGCAGAAAGATAAGGCGCGGTAGGGGTGTGGTCTTGAAACAAATCGAAACCTTATCGCCTGAAGTTCAGGATATTCTCAAATCTGACTTTGGCATGTGAGGTGACAAAAAACTCGGAAATCTGTCATGACAGATATAAAAAATCATTGTCGGTTACTTCGTTCCCGCTGTGCTTAGGAAAGGTGTCGTTCACAGCAATATGGAGCGACACCAATGGACACCACAACACTGCAGAAGGGAGCGTTTTCGGTAAACGGCTTTCTAGAATGGGCTAGCATTAGTCGGGCGACGTTCTACCGCGAGGTAAACGCTGGACGAATAAAGACGCGCAAGCTTGGTAACAAAACCCTAGTAGCTCGCGCCGACGCCGACGCGTGGCTCGATGCGCTCCCAGAGGCCGCTTAAGATGGCCGCGCAGGTCAAAGCCCGCTTGCAGAAATTCCAGCGCGCGGACGGTTCAACACTCACAGTCACAGCCCGACGTGAGAACGAAACCATGGTTCACTTTATCGCAAATGGTGAGTTGGGCATTTCATCCCTTACCCATCCCGGTTTGCGGTTATCTCATTATGTTTTCATGCTGCGCACAAAATACGGCGTGCCTATCCATATGGAAAAGGTTGCGCAGCCGGGCGGCGTTGGTTGGTATGGCCGTTACACGCTTCGAGAGCGGATTAAATTACTGCCCGATGAAACGACGAAACCGACCACGGGGCAAACCGGGCCGGTTCCAATATCCAAGCTGGCAGGCAAAGGACGGGCATTAGATACCCCGACCGACTGCGATTTGCAAGGTCGCGGGGCTGGTCATGACGGATAATTCCACCGCCCCGATTACCTCGCCAGATACCTACCTAGAAGTGTCGCCTTATGACGCTGATAGAGGCGAAAAAGTGGGGGTTAACCCCGCCTCACTTTCTAAGCGGGAAATTCTGGACCTAGGACACCCGCCTAGCCCCATCAAAGCTATACGGGCCAAGTGCCTCGACTGTTGCGGCGGTGTGATTAGCGAAGTTCGCAAATGCACGGCGCTTGGTTGCGCCTTGTGGCCACTTCGGATGGGTAAGAACGTTTATCATGCTCGCGCCACCCGGTCGAAAGGGGGCGATGATGCATAATCCAGCCCTAGACTTTAATCGAGACGCAGCCGCCGCCTATGCCCGGTTTGGGACTATCGGAATGGTCACATTTGATCCGGTTCCAGACCATGAATGCGAGGCGCATGTTCGCGAAGCCTGCCACCTGTTAGGCGGAACGATGCACGGCGTTATTGCCCGCGTTCCATCGCCAGATAAGAGCCGGGCTAATCGGTCAACGGTCATCATGCCGAATCCTGGCCTGCAATATGGGATCGGCGTTCATTGCCATAACGACCCCGGCGCGTCCCTCGCGTTCAAAGCGGACATTGCCGCACGTTTGCACTGGTCTAATGCCTCACCACGGCGCGAAACCCGCCCTAAACAGCCTGCCATTCGGCACATGCCAAAGCCCGCCCATAAAGTCGCGAAAGACGACGATAGAGAGGCGCGGGCCAATGCGCGGTGTAAATCCCTATGGGGGGAGACGTTGGCGACAGGTGAGCCGCTTAGAGCTTATCTACACGGGGCGCGGGGCTTGTCCGCTGCAAGTCTACTGGACGGACTAAGCCATGACCTGCGGTTCCATCCTGCCTTGCCCTTTTGGGAGCAAGACGGCGTGAAGTCGGACGGCAAGCCTAAATGGGTCCAACGCTTCACCTCGCCTGCCATGATGGCCCGTGTGGTCGATTGCGTCACGGGTAAGTCTATCGGGCTCCATACGACCTACCTCACACCGGACGGGCGCAAGAACCCGAACGCTGGCGATAGGGTCCGCAAGATGCGCGGCAAGGTGAAAGGCGGAACGGTCGCGCTGGCAGGTCCAGACGGGAACGGCCTGATAGCGGTCTCCGAAGGGATTGAAAGCGCCCTGTCTCTCCAAGAGTTGATGGGCTTTCCCTGTCATGCCGCCTTGTCCGCTGACGGCGTTGCCAACTGGACGCCACCGACCGGGACGAAAGCTGTCTTGATCGCACATGACGATGATGCAGGGGGACAGGGCCAGAAAGCCGCTGCGGACCTGACGGCCCGCTTGTGCGCCCTTGGCATATCATCCCGTCCTTATCCGCCCGCCGCTGCAAACCCGGCCTTTGTCGGCTGCAATGATTGGAACGATGCCCTTTTGGGTCAGCGCACGAAAGGCGCGACATGACAGACACAAACCTAGATCCATTTGAAGGCGTTCCCGTCAATGGCGGATATGGCGACAACGTTACACCGCTGGACTTTAACGCAATCCCGACCGTCAATGCGCCGGAGCGATTGGGCAGCGCGCCCGCGATGCTCGAATATCCGATAGAGGCGCTAGGTCCATATCTGGCAGACAAGGCAAAGCACATTCAAGGCATGACCGGGGCAGACCCGCGCTTAGTCTGCCAATCGCTTTTGGCTCATGTGAACTTGACGGTTCAAGGCTTAGCCAATGTGCGCCGGGACGCAGGCAGTAGCCTACCTATCTCGCTCGCTATGCTTTCTATAGCCCGTAGCGGTGACAGTAAAAGCGAATGTGACAAACACATCGGGCGCGCTTTCGGAATTGTCGAGAGCGAGGCATGGGATGATTACCAAGCCGAGTTGGCAGATTGGCAGCTAGACAATGATTGTTTCGACCGGGATCGGGCCGAAGTCTTAAAGGCGAAGGGCGCGGTGAAGCGGAACGAGGCCAAAGCCAACCTTGGCGACCGCCCGGTAAGGCCGCTGTCACCTATCCGCCGCATTGACACGGCCACAGCCGAGGCGCTTGTGTCTAAGTTGCAAACGTCCTTTCCATCGCGAGGCTTGTTCTCAGATGAGGCCGCGACATTCTTAGGGGGGTATTCCGCCCGCGAAGCTAAAACGGCGATGCTAGGGACGCTCACAAAGCTATGGGATGGGCAAGGCGTCACATCTGAGACGAAGGGCGAGGACGGCACGACGCGCATTCCGGGACGGCGCTTTGCGATCCACCTTCAAGGCCAGCCGGAAATCATGAACCCGTTTTTGATGGATCGCCTTGCGACCGGGCAAGGCTTACTCCCTCGCTGTTTGTGGGTTGGCCCAAAGACTACTCTAGGCGTGGTTCGCACACCTAACGCAACACAGCTTCAGGTCCGCGATGATTTGACCGAGACAATGGCTCGCCTATTGCGAGCTGGGCTTGAAACCTACCGCGAAGGGTCCGACCGGATATTAGAACCGCCCGCGCTGGACTTGTCAGATGAGGCCCGCGCCCTTTCTCTCGCTTACACGAACGAGATGCGAATTGCTGCGAATGACGGTCATGAATTTGCCGAGGTTCGCGGTTATGCCGTCCGGTCTGGCGAGCAAGCTTTGCGGATTATGGCGACCCTCGCCCTATTCAACCGTTATGCCGCAGGAACGCCCCTGTTTGAGTCCCTGACAGCCGATGAGGCGCGAAGGGGAGTAGACCTAGCCCGCTTCTATTTGAATGAGGTTAAGCGCCTTAGAGCCGAGCAAATGGGCGATATTAGCGAGCGTCTGGCAACGGACTGGCTTGCAAAGATTGTGCGGCAATTCGCAGACGGCACGTTCACAAAATCGGACGCCTACCGCTTCGCCCCTAACCGCCTTCGCCCGAATGGATCGGCGGTGAATAGGGACGCTGTGAAAGCCGAACGTGAAGATATTTGGAGCCTGTTACTGCAAACCCGCAACGTCCTGTCATGCGGCCCGCAAGAGGTGGACGGCGTGAAGCGAACCGAAACATTCACCGTGAACCGGGAAAGCGAGGTGAGCCATGACTAGGCCGCTATTCCGCTATTCCGCTATTTTTAGAGGTGCATCATGAACCGCCTCACCTACTGCTATTTGCAGACACGCGACCTGCTGGACAGCTTTCTAGCCCCGCCCGCGCAGACCCGAACGCCAACGGTCCAGAACGTCCCGCCGTTGGTATGGGATAACGTGCTTTCGTTCCGCCCGTCTGAGTTGGAAGCGATGGACCCGGACACGATTGCTCACATTGACCGAGTGAGCTTGAACCACGGTGAAGCCTTAGCGCTATCGCGTGGCCTGCCCGCTGTTTCGGATCGGGGCGAGTTGCGAATGGCGCTCACAGCACTTGAAGCCGACACGCTGGCACACCGGGCTAAGGTCATCATGGCTTTGACGCACAGTGCGGGCCTTGAAGACGGGGGGCGCTGATATGAACCGCGTCTACACACCGTTTCTTATTCAAATCGACTTGCGTGCGAACCTTGAGGATTGCCCGGAGGTTATCGCGCTTATCAAACGCAAATTGTTGCGCAGCGCCTTTGACGGCAAAGATGGCCCGATGCGCCTCACCTTCGTCAAAGAGGAAGCCGGAACCGCTCATTCCATCATGGAAAAATATCGCGCAATTTGGGAGCATTCAGACGTGATGAACATGCGCGTTCTCAGCACAAACCCGAACAATGCGTCTAGCTCAGGGCCGGGCGATCCAGTCGCCGTCAAACTGGAAAGTATGTGGCTCAAAAACGGGAAGCGGCGCAAAGCCGAGAATGTGGCGAATGCCGACAGGGCGCTGGTCAAACAGATGCAGGGTGCAAGCGGTCAACCTGTCATGGGTAGTCGCCGTGGACGCAAAGCGTCTGCAAAGCCGAATAAGAGCGAGCTTCATAGGCAGGCTCATAACCTATTCGCCCCAGCTGGCAAACCGTCCACGCCGCGTCCGTTATGAGAGCGGGAAAGGTGCTAGATAAAACTTCACCTTGTCCGATGCGGACTAGGCTTTCATTTACGAGATGACAGCGCGAACCCCTGTTGAACAATGTTGAACCTAGGGCCGCTTCGCATGGGGTAAGACTGCGGATAGATTGCTAGGTGAATGTTGGTTTACGCGACTGGTCTAATCCGCCCGGCCATGACAGCGAGCGCCTAGCCCTAAGACCGCCCTAATGCGGTCGCCCTTGCCCTATGACAGCACGCCCATCACTGTAAGGGTTTCGGGACCACTACGCGCGCCTTGTGCGTGGTTTGAGAGCGGGAAAGCATGTCAACAAATGTTAACCTTGCAGCGCCCATCGCTCGTGGCCTTTTTGTGTGTAGAAAGCGGGGAAGTGGCCTGCCAAAACCTGACATTCCAGCGCGCTTTACCCGGCCCGCATTTTTGCCTTGAGAGCCGCGATATGGTATGAATCAGCGTGTCTATCGCGCCCTATAAATCCGATCCGCTCACCATCCCGCAAATCCCTAACGTGGCCGTCCCGCCGTCGTTTTGGGATGACCTGATTACCTACCGCTCGCCTAGCATGGTGCAACTCACATTGCAGGACCGTGACCGGATCAATCGGCTTACATTCGACAAGGCAACCGAGATATTCGCCAGCGACCTAACGACCACTCGAATTGAAACGCGCGGGCTCGACTTCGCCCTGCGCAAAGCTGGGGAGCGGGCTAAGAGCTATAAACGCTACTATGTCGATTGCGCTGTATGGGATCGCGACCACAGCAAGGCGACGAAACGCCGGGTTCCCTGTGGCGCTCGCAAAAAGGACGGGGCGCAATGCCGGGCTATGAGTGAGCCGGGCCGGAACCGTTGCCGCTTCCACGGTGGCTGTTCGACAGGACCGCGCACAGTGGAAGGGATGCGCAAAGCGTTGTCCTGTTTGCCGCAATATAGAAACGACCCGGAACGCCTTGAAGCGAAGCTATCGGAGTGGCCCAAGGCGTAGGATTTTCGGACTACCCCATGCCTGTTTTAACAGCCATTCGGTAAGCTGTTAATACAGCACAAGAACAGCACAGCGCCCGGCCTTTTTCTGACTGCCCGTTACCCTGTTAATACAGCGTAAGAACAGCGTAGCAGTTCACTGATAAAACAGTGACCGAACAGTGAGGCCGCCCGTCATTTTTCTGACAACTCTGCAAAGCAAAATGCGGGCGACCATACTTTGCTTTGCAGAAGGAGGCTGCAATCAGAGCAAAAAGGCGGCTACCCACCCTTTTGCTCGTAAGGAGATGGCAAGAGCCGCATCAGATTGAGACAACCTAGTGTCGCCGCCGTCACTAGGTTCCAGATCGGTCCGTTTTCCAGCCGCATCAGATTGCTTGAGCAACTCCCCGGCCCGGCGAACTGCGCGCCCGCAAAAACAAATGGTGGTCGCCCGCCCTTTGTTATCGCAAAAAGAGGCGGCACTTTTAGAACCTAGTGAGGGCGACCGCACTAGGTTGTCGAAATCGGATGCGGCTCAAAGCGAAAGTATGGTCGCCCGCATTTTCGGTCAGGCGGACGCGGCTCGCGAGGCGGGCAAAATCTGCCAACCGCTAAAAGCAACGCAGAAAAACAAAGTAACGGCAGCGACACTTTGGTTTCTCAAAAGCAGGTGGCTGAAAAGGCTGGTATGTCATTTCGGTGATAATACACCGATGGAACACCGAAGCTCTCCCCCTCGTAATGACGAAAATTTAGAGCCGCTTTGGCCTGTTAAAACAGGCGCAGAACAGGCGTGACGACGACAGCGCCTAAAGGTGTTTCGAGCGGCAAGACTACGGAAATGAAATCCACATAATTTCTCATAATATCGTTGCGCTGAACAGGATATTATGAGAAATATGGCAGGCATTGAACTTTTGGCACTGGCCTACAGGATTCACGACTTACACCGCGCCTTCCCCGCCCCGTTCAATGCACCCCGGCCCGCTTAGGGAATGGCGCGGTGTAAACTTTGGAGAGGGTGCATATGTTCGCCAAGGCAAAGAAGCGAAATTACGGCTCATCCGTCTTTGATGACGTTCAAGAGCAAGTGAGCGCACTTGCGCGCCATGCGAATGCACTCCCCGCCCCGCGAAAGCGCGGCAAGGGAATGTTCGGTAAGGGGCCCGGCTCAAGACCGCACTTACCCGGCGCTTTGCAATCGACAGCTTCACCGCAGACCCCGCCTGCAAAGGCAAACCCCGGTGGCAATTCCGCAACGAAACGAGAAAAACCCAAAGAGCCGGGCCGCTTCGACATTGCCCGTCTTCTGATTGGCGTTAGCGATGCCTTGGGCGGCGCATATGGCGCTAACATTCGGGCCTTCGATGACCAGCGAAATTCCAATTACAAAACCAAGCTCGCGAATTACAATCAGCAATCCACGCTGGATAGTATTTTTGGATCGCAGGGCGGGCCTTCTATGGCGGCGGTCCCGTCGAGGCCACAAAATACACCACAGCCGAATGCAGGCGCAACATTGCCCTATCTGCCAGCCGGGCAAGGTCAAGCCGGAGCTTACCACGTCCCCGCAGGCGGATCGTCGGGAATGACCTCGCAAGCGTCTGGACAGTCGTTCTCTCCTGCCATGCAGCAGCTTGCCAGAGCGAACCCCCAGGCCTTCCTTAGTCAATACATGGAGGGCGAATTTGAGAACCGTTCGACCATGCAGCAACGAACGCGCAATGAAGCTATGGCAGACGAGTATGGCCTGTCAGGGCAATCACGCCTCGCCTTTCTTGCGAACCCAGAGGAATATGGCGACAGCTTAGCGACGAACTTTGAAGCGTCCAATGTTGGAGCGGGTGAAAGCCGTGTCTTTGGCGATGGTCGCCCGGCCTTCCACAACACCGACTATATCGGGCTGTTGGATGCCGAAAACGATGCGGAGCGCAATAACGTTGCACGCTATGGCCATGACGTGACGGCGGACGGTCACAGTCTATCCTATCAGTCTGACATGGCTAAGAACCAGCTAGGCTACAGCGAGCTTGACCTTGCTCGCCAAGTAGAGGCCCGCGAGGCCGCAGGCGGTGGAGACCAGACATACGGCCTCACGCCTGAATACGTCCAGCTTCCAAATGGCGATTACGTGCCTGTCCAAATGTCCAAGCAAGGGGGCGCGCAGGTCGTGCCAATGCCGGACGGTTTGCCGGATGGAGCCCGCTTTGCCGGGCCAGCCGATGTAGCCGGGCAGCGGTCCTATGGCGCGGCGAGAGGTAAAGCCGACGCCGTGAGGGAAACAGGTCTGCCCAAACAGGCGCAAATGCTCCAGACCTTCGGCACAAAGGTCGATCAGTTGGACGGCTGGATTGATCAAGCGATTAATCAGGTCAACGACTTCAACACTGGCCCGCTCGCACAGCATAATCCCTTTGCGGGTGGGACGGACCTGTCTGGCACAATCAAAAGTATCGTTGCCAATAGCGGTTTTGATGAGCTGCAACGGATGCGCGATGAAAGCCCAACGGGCGGCGCGCTTGGACAGGTCACAGAACGCGAAATCAGCTTATTGCAAGCGTTGAAGGGCAATCTTGAACGTTCTCAATCTCCTGAACAACTTGTTGCAAATCTGACGGCTTATAAGTCGCAATATAGAAAATCCCTCACTGCGATGCAGTCTGCCTATCAGCGCGATATGGAGGCAGGTTTATTCAATGCGCCCGCACAGTCGGAACCACGCCGCCCGCTTGACTATGTTGGACATGGATCGGGAAGCGGGGCTGGATGGTCGCCGCAAGATGAAGATGAGCTTGCGAGACTAACACGCGAGATGGAGGGCGGACGATGAACCCTAACGTAAATCCCATGCTCGCAACGCGAGAGCCCGGCTTTTCGCCAGCGGCTTTACCGACAGACCCGTCAATTCAAGAAAAGCAGGCTCGTTTGGATCATCTTCGCAAACGTAAGCGGCTATATGAGTTGCAACAAAAGAAAGCCCTCGCCACGTCGAGAGCGCAGGTGGAGACCTCGCCTATCCAACCTATGCAAGAGCAAGAGAGCGCCCCGCGTCCGCTGGTGAGAAATAATCGACAGCGCGCATTGCCGCCTGAATATCAGCGCGCGCTTAATAGCGAGCTGCAATCCATGCCCAACGCCATGCGAAACGGCCCGATTGGCGGATTCGCCGATGGGATCGGTTCAGGCTTAGGCGGGAAGTATCTCGCGGCGGCGTCGGACTTTGCCGGACGCGGGATCGCGAACCTGTTTCGCCCGGAAGATATGGACAAGCCAAACAATTATGCCGACCACTTGGAGGCGCAGCGACAGCGCTATGATTGGCGCAATGAAGATGCGGGCGCGGGTGATGACCTTGGCTCGCTATTTGGAACCGGGTTAGGGCTTGGAAAACTGGCTAGAGGCGGTGTTACAGCCACGCGCTTCGTTCCGCAGGGTTTGAGCAAGGGAAAGGCCGCAATCGCCTCCACAGGGGCCTTAGCCGCCGATGGGGCCGCTCTTGGTGGATTGGATGCCCTATTATCCGGTGGCAGTGTCGGAAAGACGATGGCTCGCGACGGCGCTCTCACAGCCGGAGCCGATTTAGTCTTACGTGGATCGGGAAAGTCCCTTGCCCGCATGGCCGATCCAATCCGCCGTATGGACTTGCCGACCGCCTCGCAGATCAAAGGGAAAGCAAACGCCGCCTATGATGC
The DNA here is from genome assembly GCF_030159955.1 of Algimonas ampicilliniresistens. Classification (GTDB taxonomy): domain Bacteria; phylum Pseudomonadota; class Alphaproteobacteria; order Caulobacterales; family Maricaulaceae; genus Litorimonas; species Litorimonas ampicilliniresistens. The sequence continues at coordinate 1,487,685 of NZ_BSNK01000002.1, read as the reverse complement.
TCTAGGCGCTCGAGCGGAGCCCGTGGGCGATAGCATTCAGGATTTACTTGCTCGTGTCACGGGACGGCTCAATGCCCCTGACGTGGCGCTAAACAAAGCCTTGCAGCCCGCCACATCCCGGGTGGTTCGCGACATGAAGAGGTTGACACCAGATGACCGCGTTGCCGAGCTGATTAACCTGCGCAAACGGGCGAAACGTGTCAGTGGCGGAAAGGGCGAGGATAACCACGCCGCCAAGCTTCTAAATCAAGAGTTAGACGGGTTTATGAGTGAGCAGATGCCGGATGCTTTTGCAGCGCTTCGCAATGCAGATGGTCTATGGGCGCAAAGTAAGAATGTTGGACGGATTGATGATGCTTTGAAAGCCGCTCGACAGTCTACATGGTCGTCTGGCAGCGGCGGCAATACGAACAACAATGTTCGCCGTGCGATGCAGAAAGTCGCCACCGGGAAGCACTCGAAGTATCTACCACAAGAGGCCAAGGATCAGGCCCTATCAGTTGTCAAAGGCTCGCCCCTGAACAATGCGGGTCGTCTTGTCGGGGGCGCGTTGGACCCTACGACGAGTAAATTGAATTTGGGAATACAAGCGGCTGCGGCGGCAGTCGGCACACCTGTAACAGGCGGAGTGAACCTAGCCGCACAGCTTCCTCTCGCCGCGGTAGGTTTTGGGTCAAGAGTAGCGGCGGATCGAGGAACAATCAGAGCCGCCCGCGACGTGTCATTGCGAATCCGGGCTATGGGTCTCGATATTCCAGAAAGTCAGATCCAAAAAATGTTAGCCGATCCACGACAAGCGGCGGCGCTCGCCCGACTGTTAGGGCAAGGGGCAGCACCAGCGGCGGCACAGTCAGACCGGACGGGTTATCGACAAAACAAGCAGGACGCAGCTCTTAGACTTGCGGGGCCGTCCCAATGACGGAAAGTTGCACAACCGAATGGAGCAAGATTGGCCTTCGCGGGCCGATCCTGCAAATCATGGCCGACCTTTGCTCGATCCTAAGCCCTCATATTCCTGCGGCGGGCGACCCGTATGCATGGACCGCCCTCGTTACCGAAACACAGCGGCAACTCGGACTGTCTGAGGATGTTGATGCGCTTGCTATCATAGTCGCGATTGGTGGGATGGGGTTCGGATTGCGCGAAGTAGCGGACTGGCCCGCAGCGTGGGAGGTGGCGAACCTTGGCGCGTCCGAGATTCAGCGTAGTGAGGATAATGGACAAAACTGGACGCCAGCCCGGATGAAGGATTTAGCCGCGTCTGAATTGACGGCTCGCCCGGCCTTTTATGAGATATTGAGCCGACTCTTTGATGATACCGAATACGAAAAAGCCGAGTTAACGTTCATGCAGCGGACGAATAGCGACCTGCAAACATTCTATACGGCTAGGGTTGATATGGAAACCGATGGGCATAGGAGCTTATGCCTGTTTGGACCGTGGCGCTATGTCATGGAGAAGCCGGATCAAACCGCCGCCGCAGCTATTCCATCCGAAGCGCTCAAGGCAGCGCAAGCAGCTATCAATCGCGAGGTTGGGTAATCGCGGCAATCTCAATATGGATCGTCAAAACTGTCTAAGCGGTCTTCCTCGTCTTCGTAACCAGCGTCACGAGCAAGCCGGTCAACCAGCTCATCAAAACGTCTTTCCGCAAGACCTGCCCGGTTATCAAGACGGATTATCCAGACAATAACAAGGGCGGCGATGAAACAGAATAAGCCGTAAGAAACGGGACTGTTTATCCAATCGATCACTATGCGCCTCGCATTCCAATGTCTGGTGATAGCCACATCGCCGCTACCAAGTAAACCAAGACAGCTCTAATCGCGAGCTGCCCTTAGCTTAGCAATCCCTAGGGCTCCCGATCAAGCGAACACCGGGCCTGCCCCCGTTGATAAATTCGACGCCAGCGGCTTCTAACGCCGCTCGAATTGCATCGCGTGTGCCGTCCCTGACAGACCCACCATTTTCAAACTTGCGCAGTGTCCGTGGGGCAACCTCATCGGTGCTATCCGCAAGCTCTTGCGCCGTCCACCCGACTAGCGCTCGCGCGGCCTTGCAAAGCGATGGAGTGAAATCGGAATCTGAAAGTCTAGCCATAACGGTCTTTAGAACGTGCATATTATTTGCACAAGGGGTCTTGTTTTCACATGTCTAATAGTGCATATAGTATGCACGTTAGGGGTTGCTCTAACAGAGTTGGACCGGGTGACAGTCGCCAAACACACCACCCGGCCCGCTAACCCGATGAAAGGCTAGACCCGATGAATAACACGACTCCATCCCCGGCAAGCAATAGCGAAGTTGTCTCGCGCTTCGGACGCCGGGCAATCATGTGGCGGGCGCATGGCTTCATGAAGCGCCCCCTAAAGGGCATTGTGACCTTCGCAGACGCCCTACGCGCCGCATGGGCTTCGTTCCGCTCACAAATCGACCGGGAGCGTCAAGCGCAAGTCCGTCGCGCCAGACAGCGGGCTATGATGGCAAAATATCGCCAGCCCCGCACCGCGTCCCTCTTGGATCGCAACCCGCGTCCTGCGCACCTCGCATGGGGCAAGGGTTCCGAGCGTTACCTTCACACTCAGATGGGAGCGTGAGGCCATGACCGATCCGACACCTCAAAACCATGACGCCGGGCCAATCTATATTCGGGCCATAGGCGAGCCGTTCCTATCGTTCCTGACTGCGCCGACAGGCCGTATTGTCGCAACCTATTGGGCAACCCACGCCAGACGCGAAAAGCACGGAACCGGGCTCACTTATGTCGAGCGGGAAGCTATCGAAACGCGAGAGCGCGAGGCGATGGCGTCAATGCACTACGGTGATGATGCGCGCCTTGATTGGCTCTTAGATCAATGCACCGAAACACTCACACTCACCACCTTGCAAGCCTACACACGACCTTGGTTTGCGCACTCGAAACCAGACGGGAAGGCCGCATGATGACCACAGCAACAAACCAAATCAGGGCGAAGCGCGAACGGCGCGGCCTATCCCTTGCAGAGCTTTCCGACATGACCGGGATTATCGAACAGACCCTACAGGGCTTGGAAGACGGGACAATGCCTTATAACCAGACACAGTTAGAAGCGATTGCCGTTTCAATGGAGTGTGAACCCGGACATTTGCTTGCACCCCTCGCCACTCCGTTTGCTAATCAAATGGCGGAATGGATCGACTATCATGCGGCCATGGAAAAGGCGCGGGAAGCCAACCCAAATTGGCTAGAAGACCTAGGCGCTGACCCGGTGCAGACGAAGGCCGCAGAAAGGGAAGATCAAGCGCGTTTCGATGCATTGGCGACGCCAGCGGCAACCGTGGCGGATTTGCTGGACAAGATGCGCCTCTATCTCGACTCAACAAATCCAGATGACGGAGACCATCCGCGACATAGCGAGGCGATGGAATCGCTACAATCCGACTTAGACGCTATTTGGCCCGGACAAATCCCGAATTACGATAGGCAATTCGATATTGAGAAAGCCGCATGACAGACGCGCCGGAACGTCACAGCGACAGGCAGGCGCGGGAAGCGAGCGAAGTCTTAGCCGAGATTGTTGAAGCGGGCGGCGTTCTGAATGTCCGCTTTGACAAGACCGGGGGCGCACGGTTGGCTATTCGGTTTGACACAATCGACGGACCCCATGCCGTGCGTCTATTCATCGCCTATAGGACCGCGAGAGAGCTTCGCCCGGACGCGTTGCGAGCCGCAGCATTGGGAATGGTTCGTGATGAACTAGAGCGGCCCATAACCGTAAATACTGTTGAATAACGGTTATGAGCGGGAGGCAAAGCCCCGCCACGAAGAAGTGGCGAAAGGACAGCCTTAGAGGCAAAATTTACCCTACGCAGGCTTAGACGGTCTTGGTCGACAATCTACTTAAAGGCTGAATCACAACTGAATTTTACCCCTTGATAGGAACTTTTAGTGTATCTACGTTGTATATACGCTGTGAAGGGAGCCACACACACCTTTGGTTCACGGCTAGGAGACCATTATGCAAACTATCAAAAAGTGGGGAAACAGCCTCGCAGTAAGGATACCAACACACATTGCCCTACAAGCTAGGCTAACTGAGGGCGCGCACGTTGCTATCGACGTAGACGACAACGGCGAGATCAACATTAAACCGCAAAGACCACGATTTAAACTTACTGAGCTTCTTGCTGATTACCAAAAGCCAGAAGACGACTCAGCCGAAATTCAATGGGGTGAGTTGATGGGTGAGGAAATCATTTAACGTGGCAGTTTATCAGCCCGAAAGAGGTGACTTAGTATTCCTAAATCTCGACCCAAGAACCGGGGTTGAGTTAGGAAAGCGCCGCCCCGCGCTCGTGCTGTCACCTCAGAATTTTAATATTGCCACTGGCACAGCCGTCGTCTGCCCCATCACGAGTACTATTACCGAGTCACCATTCGATGTAAAATTACCTCGTGGCGCGCGGTTAGATGGGTGCGTGGTGAGCAACCAAATGCGCTCCGTCGATTGGATCGCGCGCGAAGTCGATTTTCACTCCAAAGTAGACCGTCAGGTCATGCTTGAAGTGTTAGGGAGAGTCGAAGCAATTTTAGGCTTGGACTTAGACCCTGTCTAGCAAGAGCGAAAGCAGAGCGGTCAGGGGGATGAAATGAGATCAAGTCCAAGACTTACCAACATGGCAATTACCAACGCTAAGACGATCCAGCCGAGCCAACCGCTACGGCGTTGATTATTTCGAGGAATGCGGGACAGGAACAATCTCGATACCGTCGATGAAGAACTTACCATTTGGCGTCCATGCCGACACCGGGGCATGTTTTCGGATTATCTCATATAGATCACGGCTCACATCAATCGACCTAACAACGAGTAAATCAAGGTCAGTGAGGTTTTTCGAGAACGCCTCCACGTTGTCCCGAAAACCTCGATAGGCTTCGTACTCCAAATCTTCCAAATCGGTCATTGCTCGTATCCGATCCCATCGTTCGCATTTGGCTGGCCAACTTAGCTGATAATTCAGCTTAAGAATAGCTTGGCCCCTCGCCTGATAAAACAGGCGTGGAACAGGCAGCGCCACGCCTGTTAATACAGCCATAGAACAGCCATTGAGCAACCTCGCCTCTCGCTGATAATACAGCACAAGAACAGCACAGCCCGCCCCTGTTAATACAGGGAAAGAACAGGGAAATGACGACCCTGATAAAACAGTGTCAGAACAGCGTGGCGGTCGGTGATAATACACCGAAAGAACACCGAAGGCGATACGAGGGAACAATCCGTCTTTAGACGGCAAGATTGCAGCAAGTCTTAGACCCGGCTTTTACTGATAAAACAGTGAGAGAACAGTGAACGCGCATTCGCTGTGATGAATGGCAACGCGATACGGATGCACTAGCACTGGTGAAGGAATCGTCTCACATTCGTCTTCGTGGAAGAGCATGACCTAACTGTAGTCCCCAACTATCGCCAACATGAGGCGCGCGACGTTTTCGCCAGTGTTGGAACACTCATTGCAAGTTGGAACGGGACCTATATACTTAGCTAGCCAAGTTTCTCTTGCGTATTTTGGCTAGTTATGTTCTAAGGTCGTATGACCGAGACTCACCTTAGCCTGTTTAAGTTCTTCGAACAGTTCCCGAATGAAGAAGCCGCCCGCCTATACTTTGAGAAACGTCGCTGGAATGGTGAAGCGACTTGCGGTCACTGTGGAAGCGAAGACGTTTCTGAATGCAAAAATCATAAGCCAATGCCTTACCGCTGCAAGACGTGCCGTAAGCACTTCTCCGTTCGCACTGGCACCGTCCTAGCTGAAAGCCGTCTGCCGCTCCAGAAGTGGCTATTGGCGATGTATATGATGACAACAGCCCGCAAGGGTATCTCATCGGTGCAAATGGCTAAAGAGCTTGGCACGACACAGAAAACGGCTTGGTTCCTAGCCCAGCGCATCCGTGAGACGTGGATGAACAATGGCGACAGCGACAAGTTGGAAGGCACTGTTGAAGTCGATGAAACATATATTGGCGGCAAGTCCAAGAATATGCACGCGCGTGACCGCGCGGCGCGCAAGCAATTCACAAACAAGCAAGCCGTTGTTGGCGTTCTAAAGCGTGACGGTGAAGTCCGCGCCGCTCATGTCGAAAGACGCGCCGCAACACGCATGGTTCACGATAATGTCGCACAAGGCGCAACCGTTATGACGGACGCAGCGAGCGTTTATAAGCACCTCGACCAGACTTTCGATCATCACGTCGTAAATCATTCAGTCGGTGAATATGTGCGTGGTCAAGCTCATACGAACAGCATTGAGAGCTTTTGGGCGCTTTTGAAGCGCGGTCACTACGGTATCTATCACTATATGAGTCCGAAACACTTGCATCGCTATGTGACCGAGTTTGCTCATCGTCACAACACACGCAATCAACCCACCATGGACTTCATCGCCTCAACAATTACCAAGGCTGCTGGCAAACGCCTAACTTATGCGGAGCTGATCAGTGCCTAAGAAGATAATCGAACCCATCAATGCCGATTTTGACGACTTAGCGCTAGCTATCGTCACGCCAGAAAAGGACCCTGCTATGATTAAGACCGCTATCAGACTTCACGAAGCTGACCTTTACGTCCCAACGCTTCGTTATTTAGACTCAGCTCCGGGCGGGTTCGCTGAAACCTCAGATTTGATCGAACACCTAGAGACCATATTCAATATCTCTGGCGAGGACGCACAGATACTAGATGGTCGATCTGACACAAAGTTTTCACAGATAGCTCGCAATATGATCTCACATAGAACAAGTAGCACCAACTTCATCAAAAAGGGCTACGCGGAATACGATAACAACCGAAAGGGTTTGCAGATTACCGTGACAGGTCGCTCGTTGCTTAAGCAGATTTACGGTTAGCTGAAACGCTTTTTCAGGCCGGGGTTTATCCAGTTAAGTTGCGTTCCGATTTCTGCGGCTTTGTCCCAAACGAACCAAGCGTAGGCAGTCGTGCCAGACCCTTTTTTCTGAGCGCCCCTAGGGTAAAAAGTAATGCGTTCGCTGAAAATCCATACGCGCGATGGCGGGTGATCTGTGAAGATTGTTTTCGCTCTATGAGACCCCTCCAAGAAAGCGAGGCGGAGTAAAAGCGCAAGCTTATTGTTGGATTGTTGCAATCCGCGCTCAACAAAGCCTTGGGCTGAGTTGTAAGGGGGGTTCGTGATTATATTATTCGCCCGCCGATTATGGGTAAGGAAATTAACACCCGACTCGCCGAACCCGCGATCATATAAATCGGAACTGAAAACCTGCGCTCCACGATCTGCTAGAACGGAAGACATTGCGCCGTCTCCACATGCGCACTCCCAAATGTCGCCATCGAAGCACTCATTCTCTAAAAGAGCATGCGTTGCCCAAGCGGGTGTCGGGTAAAAATCCGGCCCGTCAATATCCGCGAAGCGCTTCTTAGTCGGCTTGAAACCGCCATTAATGTTGTAGGTTGTGTCCATGCTATCCTCCGCTTTCTAGCGGTTCGCATGTTGTTTCCAGCAATGAAAGCAGCTTGGGAATCCGGCCTAAATTAAACGATATCTTTCATTTGATCCGCATAGCTTTTCAATGCGTCGCTTACGATGTCCGCAGTGCCATCCGCTGCCGAAAGACTTATCAACTGGTCAATCGTGTGAACCGTATCATCATCAACTCTCGCAACCACGAGGTTCGAATATTGGCTGGCGATATATCCCCGTGCACCGCACCAAATATGCTCCGGGATGTTAACGCCATGATCTATAGCGAGTGAAACAATCGCTTCTGTTTTCTCTAGCAGCCCAGAGAAGTCACACCTTCCTATCGTAGTGTTGGTGACTTTATAGTTTGAATATTTAGTGAGGTAGATGTTGTGTGCAGGGTCAAGGAGAAGAACAAAGAATGTTGGGCCTTCGAAGAATCCCACGACCCTACCTAGAGACTGTGAGACAGAAAATTGAAAGAACGGATACTCGTTTTCGTTCTCAATTATTTCTTGGTCAACCCAATCAAAATCCTTTCGGTCAATGGGCGCATGATCCCACTTAATATCGTGATAATGAAATTGATCTTTGAGACTTGCTTCTTGGATGAATCGGTCTTTCGTGATTTCGCATAATGATCTCAGGCGCTTGAGTAATGCGACAAACCAAGTTTGGCTTTGCTCTCCCAAACCAAAGTTTTCGATTTGTTTCCAATACCTCAGTGAAAATCGGAAATACGACTCTGGGGGCGTTCGGGTAACCGGGCGGTTTGCTTGAGAGGGCGGATGAGCCAGCAGGGGCTTCATCGTCACTTAACTCAGGCGCGCGCGATAGAAGCTGCCCATCGTTTCTTGGCTAATGACTTCCGTGCTTCTTTCGGTAGGCGACAGGTTCGCCCGCGCTTCAAGCCAAGGCTGTTCTTCGTGCGTTAGCTGTTCCAGCTGATCTCCAGAAAACCCACCGTAAACGTCCAAAACCGAATTAATGTTGTTTACCGTCGCTTCTCGCAGCGAGCCCGCGTCAAAGCCTTCTCTTATGTCCTGGACACCGACTGATGAATAGAGGGACTTTGATTCTTTGAAGCGATCAAAAATTCTACGGCTGACCGGACCGTGAACCCAAGCTTGGAAATCTTCATCGAACATAGGCTCGTTATCATAGGCCAGCGCCCACGCTTGAACGTAATACAAAAGCTTGTGAAGCTTCAATAGATTTATGTGAACGCCAGCAGCTCTGAGGCGAGCAATGACGTAATCGCAAATATCATCAACGTCATACATAACCGTCGCCTTTCTATGCCGATAGCTTTACCAAGTTGTTCACAGGTGGCTTTTTGGCCGAAAAGATCAAGCCCACTAACTAGCCGCTCGCTGCCTTTATTTTTGGCTAGCTAAGTATATAGGTCCCGTTGGAACGCCTTAGAAACTACATTGCGAATGCTGTTGGTGGACATGATTGGGGCGGGCGCGCCCACAAGAATCATGGTAAATCACCTTCCTATCCTCGGTGTAATACGCTCACTCGAAGGTTACAGTCGCATTCGCGCAGACGTGCTGCCCCACATCTCTTTTGTTACGAAATCTGCTGATATGTTGAGAGAGCACCGTAATTTCTTATCGCACAGCATTAGCGACGTAAGGCTTCATAGCGCGACAAACAGAATAGTTCTCATCCTTCGCGACGAGGCCTATACCGCCAAACGATATTACCTGAAGGAACGAATAGTCGGGCGAGAAGAGATTGACGAGATTGTCATTTCGACTGCCGACTTAGCTGATTATATCAGAGCAGCGTGCAAAATCATTCAGAGCAAAATGTCTGATGAAACGATAACTCAGCTCTTAGCCCTACCAAAGCCTTCCTTGCCAAAAAGGCTCGAAAAGCGCCGACGAGATATGCCCCGCGTTCAGAGCCCGCCCACCGAAGGCTAGGACATCTTTAGCCAGATAGAGGTCAGCGTCCTGAAAAAAGGGAAATCAACGGAATAGCGGGAATAGCGGAATAGCGGCTTTCCCGGTTCTAAAATGGATTTAGCCGGGGGCGTTTAGCGACACGGTGAAAAGGGCACAGATTGGGCAAAAGTCGTCGGCTTGAGCGCCGTTGTTCCCGAAAGCGCCAATCATGCGGTAGGGGCCAGCGGTAGGGCCGGAACTACCCCGAGCGGGGAAACTTTAATAATTTCAATGGATTGCCAGAAGGTAGTGGCGGAGACGAAGGGATTCGAACCCTCGATGGGCTTTTGACCCATACTCCCTTAGCAGGGGAGCGCCTTCGACCACTCGGCCACGTCTCCGTCGGCGCGTCTAACGATGCGCACCCGCCCCCGCAAGCATTTGTCTGCCCAGAATTCAGCCAATTACAGATAGAGCGAGGCTGCCTTGTTTGCTCACTCGACCGTCTGTTTCCACACAAACAAAGCCGAACTGCAGATTCGTCAAGCTGTTTACCGGATGTTTCCGTGCCGCCTGTATTGGGCCCGCATAGAAATGGTGGAATAGATGGCTGAAAACCTGAAGACAGTTCGGACCGAGACTGCGGACACAACCGCGCAGACCCGAGCAAGACGCGAAGATGAACGCCGGGTCGCGAGACCCGGACCGGACGGTGCCGCGCCGGCTGTGGATAGGCGGCGAAAGCGTCGGACGATTGATGATCTGGTCGTGCCAACGCGCCAGACGAATATGAATGCGGTGCGCTTCGGGATGCAGGCCGTGGATATTGCCGCCGTGCTCGGTGTGATCGCGCTGGGTATTTGGCAAGGGTATGTCGGTGTGAATGAGAAGACTATTCTGGCCCCGATCATCGTTTCGATATTGGGCTCAGCCGTCTTCATCTTCATGATGTTCTTTGCGCGGGCTTACCGCTTCCCGCCGACCGAAACGATAGGAGCACATGTTAAAACCGTATTCGTTGCCGGTCTCGCGGCCCTTGGGGTCTGGCTGTCAACGGCCCTGATCATCCGCCCTGACAGCTTCTTGCCCGATGCGCTGGCTCAAGCCGGGCTCTGCGCCATTGCCGTATTGCTGGCTCTACACATGCTCTATTCGCGCCAACTACAGCGTCTGCATGCCAAGGGACGATTGGCCCCGACCGTTGTCATGCTCGGCGCAACCGATAGCGCGCGACGGATTATCGAAGAAAACGCCAAAACCAAAGAACTCAACATCGTCGCTATTTTCGACGAACGTTTGGCGCGCGCACCGCTTAATATTTACGGGGTCCCAGTTGTCGGCAAGATCGGTGATCTGCTGCAGTGGGAAGGCCTTCCCTACGTCAACCGGATCGTTGTCACCTTGCCAAGCGCCGCCGCCGCACGGAAGAAAGATTTTGTCGAAAAAGTCCGGCTATTGCCCAACCGTATTGCGTATGTGGCCGATGCGTTTGAAAATCTCGATCACGTCAAACAACGCCTCGCTGAAATCGCAGAGGTCTCGCTCAACGACATTACGGGCAATCCAAAATCCGGTAGCCATACGGCCCTGAAGCGTATGACTGACATTGTAATCGGTTCGGTCGCTCTAGTCGTCCTTGCCATTCCGCTAGGCATCATTGCTATTATGATCAAGCGCGATAGTCCCGGGCCTGTCTTGTTCCGCCAGCCCCGTCATGGGTTTAACAACCGCATTTTCGATGTGCTGAAGTTTCGCACTATGCGCACCGATCAATGCGATGTGAAAGCCGAACGACAAACCGAAGCCAACGATCCACGCATCACGCGCCTCGGTCGGTTCATTCGCAAAACCTCGATCGATGAGCTGCCACAGCTTGTTAATGTTATTCGCGGTGAGATGAGCCTTGTCGGTCCTCGCCCACATGCTGTCGGCATGAAGACGGCCGGACGCGACTCTATCGAACTGGTCGAAGAATATGCGCATCGTCACAAGGTCAAACCGGGCATGACCGGTTGGGCCCAAATCAACGGCTCACGCGGCCCGCTTCATAATGGAGATGATGTGCAGCGCCGGGTCCAGCTGGATGTGGAATATATTGAACGGTCCAATATCTTCTGGGATCTGCTGATCATGGCCAAGACGATCCCGGTCATGTTGGGTGATCGGGAGACAATCCGGTGAAAATGGGTCGGTCGCTTCTGGCCTACCTGCCCGTGAATCTGGCCAATATTGTGGTCAGTTTCGGGTTGATTGTGGTGCTCACACGCTTGCTGAGCCCTGAGGAATTCGGTCGCTACGCGATTGCGATGATTACCCTACAATTTGTGCATATGGGCGCGTTTACATGGCTCGAAGCCGCCATGGCACGCTTCCAAGCGCGGGCAGAAAAGGACGGCGACGTACCGTCTCACCTCCGGACTATCTATCTACTCGGTGGCGGCATCGGCGCGCTATCGGTTGGGCTCTTTCTTGGCATTATCTATCTTCTGCCTCTCGCCAGCGAACTTAAAACCGTGCTCGCCTTCGCGCTTGGCACAGCCGGACTACAACTCATCTTCAATCTCGGCATGGAAGCGCACAAAGCGGCTCACCGGGTGACGCGGTACAGCCTGACCTATTCGAGCCAGATGCTTCTGTCTTTTAGTATTGGTATTGCGCTCGTTATCTTCACACCGCTGCGTGAGAGCGGCCCTTATGTCGGGATCATTATCGGTCTGCTGATCGCTTTAGCGATTGACCTGCCCTTTATGCTCCTGCGGCAAAAGCGGGGCCAGTTTCAAACTGCGCGGGCGAAACGTTACGCGGCCTATGGCTTTCCGATCTGCATCAGTCTGCTGCTAGGCTACACACTGAATTCCTCGGATGTTTATATCATCGCCGCCATTATGGGTGAAGCCTCAGCGGGCCATTATAATGCGGGCTATAATCTCGCTAATCGGTCCCTTGAGATTCTGTTTATCTGGCTCTCAATGGCTGTCACGCCTGTCGCTGTCACAGCGTTTGAAAAAGCCGGACAGGACGGATCCCGCGACATTATGCGCGACTATGGCGCCAGCCTGCTCTGGCTCGCCATGCCGGCCGCAATGGGGATCGCGCTTGTGTCTAAGGATGCCGGGTTCATCTTAGGCGAAAGCGTCCGTGATGAGGCCGTTACGGTGATGCCGTTCATCGCCTTTGCCGGATTGATCAACGGCTTGATTACCTACTACGTCCAGCGCGCCTTTATGTTGTCTGGGAAGACCCGCGACTTTGTCTGGGTCATGGTGCCGCCTGTCGTTCTCAACATCGCGCTCAATATAATTCTGGTTCCGAAGTTCGGCTTGATGGGGGCAGTCTGGTCCACCATTGCCGGTTACGGGCTTGCCTTTGTCTTCGCGGTGCTATTGGCCCGTCGTCATTACCCGCTGCCTTGGCCACTGAGAGCCACCTTCGAGATCGCGCTGGCCTGTTTCGCAATGGCCGCCGTTGTGACAGCTTTACCGCTGGATACTCTTTCGCCTGGACCCCTGACCCTGGTGATTAAAGCATCAGTCGGAGCGCTCGTCTATCTCGGGACCTGCTGGGTTCTGAATGCAGCTGATTGCCGAACGATCATCCGAGGATTTGCCCAAGGTATAAGACAGAGAAACCAGATCATCGAGATGTCCGAATGACCCCTCGCCTATCTATACTAATCCCTTTCTATCGAGACGACCCGTCAGGGCTTTTGCGCTCGCTTGACGCCCAAGACGTTACGCCGAAAGCCATCGAAATTTGTATTATGGATGATGGTACGGGCGATGCGACGTTGACCCGAACCGCACAGACCACCGTGGAAGGGATGGCTCTGCCAACTCATCTCACAACCGCGTCTGCTAACCGTGGACGATCCGCCACACGCAACGCCTTACAGCAACAAGCCCAAGCCGATTGGGTCCTGTTTCTCGATGCTGATATGCGGATCGACCACCCAGATTTCTTAAGCCGCTATCTCGACCAGATCGCGGATAATGATTGCGATATTCTATTTGGTGGTTTCGGGGTTGAAGATCATTCTGACGACCGCGACACGGATTTGCACCGTCTTCTGTCCCACAGCTCCGATTGCCTCAGCGCTGAAGACCGCGCACGGAATGGCGCGCAAAATGTAGCATCATCCAACCTCTGTGTGCGCAAGAACGTGCTCGATGCGCAACCATTCGATCCAGAATTTAAAGGTTGGGGTTGGGAAGATAGTGAATGGGCGGCGCGCGTCTCGCAAAGCCATCGCCTGCGCCACATCGATAATCCAGCAGTTCATCTTGGACTTGAGAGTACGGAAACCCTCTTGTCTCGCTTCGCGACATCCGGAGCGAATTATCGCCGTTTCGTGCAAGCCCATCCGGGTCTCGCTCAAGCCTTGCCGCTTTACCGCATAACGACAAAGCTGCGGCATTTGCCGGGGCACAGCCTGGCTCGTTCGCCGCTACGGTGGCTCGTTCGGATGCAACAGCTGCCGACACGGCTTCGGGTTTTAGCGCTGAAGATGTGGCGTGCGTCTCACTATGCGGAGGCGCTGAAATGAGTGCAGCCGCCTACCAGCCACGCACTGACTTGATCGCTAAGCTGCGTCGACGCAGCGCGCGCTATCTGTCATGCGACACCGTTCGCCCGCAACTATCACGAGGCATGGTCAGCCTATCGTTCGATGACTGTCCCCTTTCGGCCTTCGAGACAGCATTGCCGATGGTCGAAGCCAAGGGGTGGCGAGCGACGATTTACGCGGCGATAGGTCTGTGCGGGACCACCAACCATCTCGGCTTACATATGAGCGAGGAGGACATGATTTCCGCTCACACACGCGGTCATGAGATCGGCGATCATACATTCTCGCATATTGACGCACTGGTTTCCGGCGCAAACGCTGTAACAGCCGACATCGCCCTCAATCGCGAGGCTTTTGCACGGCTTGGCCTACCTAGAGCTAAAACCTTTGCCTACCCCTATGGTGAGGTGACACCGGCAGTGAAACGGACGCTCGCTCCCGAATTCGACCTCCTTAGAGGCATACATGCGCCCGCGAACGATCAGCTCGACCTGCGCTTGACGGCTTCGGCCCGACTATACAGCAGTGAGATCGACACCACCCTGTCACTGATCGAAACTGCCGCGAAAGACCGCCGCTGGTTGATCCTGTTTGGTCATGACGTGCGCGAAAACCCCTCTGATTTTGGCTGCACACCCTCGGAACTCGCCACGGTTTTGAACACTATTGAACAATCCGGTCTCGACGTTTTGCCCGTGCGCGACGCTTTGGAACAGGTCCGATCATGACCCTCAGCGCCCCTCTCATAACCATCGTCATTCCGACGTTCAAAAGACCGAAGGACCTGACGCGCCTGCTCAACAGCATCGACGCGGATCTAGGCCAACGTGATGACACTGCAATTATAGTTGCCGACAATGACGTCGCGGAGACGGCGCGCAAGGCAGTCGAAACATTCGCCGCTGAGACGGGTCGATCCGTCGACTACCGGGTTGCACCAGAACCCGGTGTTTCCAATGCAAGAAATGTCGGAATGTCAGGCGTTCACTCTCGCTACGTTCTGTTTCTAGACGATGATATGGAAGTCGTCCCGCCCTATCTTGAACCGATACTGAAAACGTCGCGTGATCTCGGCACTGCGCTCACATTCGCCCCCGCTATAGCCGCGCTACCGGCAGGAACTGAGATGCTGGAACGCTGGCTTTCACCCCTCTTCTCACGGGTTGTGGAAGGGGACACGCGCGTCATCGAAGAGACTCTCGGCACGGGTGGCTGCCTTGTCGACTTAAAAGGGGTGTCGCTCCCCTCACCGATCTTTGATCCGGCCCTCAACGAAGTGGGCGGCGAAGACGATGCGTTCTTCGCCCACATCATCGCCCAAGGGGGAACAGTCGGCTGGTGTGCCAACACTAAAGCCTGGGAACATGTGCCCCCGCATCGCGCGACCCCGTCCTATCTCTGGCGTCGGCATTTCGCATTTGGTCAGACTCCCACACGCGAAGCGGCGGATCGCGGTCTACGCGGATGGCCCGAAATCGGTAAATGGACACTGATTGGTGGGGCGCAGACCCTCATACACGGACCACTTTACCTACTGCATCGTCTGCTTAAGCGCCCATCCCGTATCGGCCATTTTGGACGATTAGCCCAAGGCTTAGGGAAGATTTTCTGGTGGGACGGGTTAAGCCCGCGCCTTTACGGCTCTAAAGCGCGCTAGCGAAACGACCCCGCTGAGCGACCCCTAGACAAGTAGGGATTGTCTGACGTCTCGTCTTGCCCATCATACCCATATCCAGACTGCGGTGCCTCCGGATAGGCTAAGAGATTCTGTGCGGGAGGTTGCTGATAAGCCTGCGGATGCTGATCCCATTTATGGTGCTGCTGTGGAGGTTGATAGTGAGCCGCTGGCTGATACGGCTGCGGTGCGTAGGGGTCAGTCGCGGTTTGGCGTGGCTGCGGCGCAGCCTCATAGCGTTGCAACCGTGCATCGAGAGGACTGAGTTGCATTTGGCCGTGGGGCTCTGGATTAGGCTCATAAGGATGGTAAGCCTGTCTCGGCATCGGTTCTGCGGCAGCAGACATGGCGGGCGTTGCATAGAGACGCGGATCAGAAAAGACGCGGAACAGCGCCAGCATGAACAAGGTGAACGCCCACGCAAGTGCCGCGCCTGCAAACGCCATCAGACGCATGTTGCGACCTTTGATCGGATAGGTTGCCGCCGACAGGACGCGCACATTCTCAGCCGCCGCTTCAGCTTGCTGTTGATTGATCAGCGCTTCTTGTTCCTTGTTCAGATAGGTTTTCAATCGCGTATTAAGCGTCTCTTGTTCGCGCAGCAGGTCATTATAGGCCGGACCGAGTGAGGTCATGCGACGGAGCTTCCCATCAACGCTTTCAAGCTGACGCTGCATCGTGATTTCACGCTCACGCAGGCTGTCTGCTGTGGCTTGCAACGTATTGCGCGAACGTGTCAGATCCTGATGGACTGTATTTACACCGACACGACGACCACCCGTGGCCCGACCGCCATTGCTCTGTTGTAAAGACCTAAGCTGTTCAATTTCTTGTTGTTTTTGACGCACCGGGTCGGCGGTGGGGAGATATTTAGCGAGCAATTGTTTCAGTTCGAGTTCTGCCTGCGCGATCCGGTTCGACGCACGATCATCAATATAGAGATCGATAGAGGCCGGCGTTTGGCGGAGCTGATCTTCAACAATGGCGAGCGAGCGCTCTGTTTCAACGATCCGGGCACGGAGCGTATTCAGTGATGCACGCAAATCTTCGGTGCGTTTGCTCGCGCCTTTCTGTTCCGACTCGAAGTCTGAGATCTGATGGCGCGCCAAGAATGACGCCATTCGTTGCTCATTGGCCTTGAGTTGTCCTGCCGCATCCTCACGGCGCTGAGTCACAAGCACGCTGGCCCCATCGACAAAGACTTGGCGACGATAGTCCATATAGGCGTCAATGAAGTCATTGAGCGTTGAGACCGCGAGTTGCGGATCTTCATGTTTGAATGACAGGTCGATAATGGATGACCGAGGCCGGGCCGCAACATGGAAACTACTATCCATTGTCTTGCGCAATTCCATATAGGCCAATTTGTAATCCATCGACCCTTCGGAATGGCCGGCCATTTTCTTGGCAATGCGCTCATCAAACGCCATCAGCCCGCCGGGGCTATCAATGATCGATTGAATAACCCGGTCCATGACTTCAGGGTTTTTGATCAACGCCACTTCATTGAGAGCAATCGTGTCGGGCGTTTGCAATAAGCTCGACTGAGCGTCGCTCCCAGCAATCGGCTGATAGACATATTCATCGCCGAGCTGGACCAGCAACGTGCCCTCACCCGTATAAGTGCGCTTGAAATCGGCTGTCATCACCCATGCCACACCCCAGCCAATCACGAGTAACGGTATAAGCCATAGCAATTGACGCAGAAACGACACGAACATCGAGCCAAGCTTGATGTTCGGAATGCCGTTCGCATAGTCGCCGACCGTTAGATCGGCCGCGCGAACAGGCGCCGCATAAGCGGGCTGCGCGCCGCTGACCTGCTCAGGGGCCGATTTACGGCTCCGTCGGTCGCTGCGTTTGAACAATCCCATTCGACAACCTTCGACTCACGTCCCGGAGGTGGGGCGTTAACGTGGTTAATGCCTTGGGCTATTTAACAATTCCTTATCCATTCTTGTTAAGAAACAGAGCTTGCAGAACCGCTCAAACGGAATGGCTATGGCCGCGTGGATAACAACATCGAAAAAGACGACCGCTCTGGCTTTACTCGCCAGTCTGGCGCTGGTTGGCGCGAGCGTCGATGACGCCGAGGCTCAGTCTCGATATGGGCATACAACGCAACAAAAATCCGCCCCAGTGCAGCCTCAAACCCATAATTATCGCGTACAGACACCCCAATCTCCGACCATGGGACGATATGGTGTTGCTCCGCACCCATACCAAACCTCGCAAGGGCCTGCCACGCAGCGCGGCCAAGTCAGCACCGGACGCTATGATTTAAGCCAACAGCCTCCGAAGAAATATGACAGTATTTTCCATCGCTTGAGAGGGCAAAAGACGGTCGCCTATCAGACGCCGCACAGACCGCTCGGTCAATTTCAGCAATGGATTAACTGGGAACCGCAATATTTGCTCGTTCCCGGCGACCAACTCGATATCGTCGTTGGGTCCGCGCCTGAATTGTCACGCACGCTTACAGTCGGCCCCGATGGCCGCGTGGTTATGCCGATGAGTGAGCCGATCATGGCCGCCGGTCGAACCTTCGCAGACCTACAAACTGCTCTGATGGCAGAGTTGGGCAAACAGTTACGCGATCCGCGCGTATCCGTGACGCCGCGTGCCTATGCACCCGAACAAATTTATGTGGGGGGTCAGGTCGGCCAGCCTGGAACCTATACGTTAAACAACCGCGTCGGCGCACTAGAAGCCATCTTAATGGCGGGTGGTATGCGACCGACAGCCAAGGGACGCGAAGTGGCCGTATTACGACGCGCACCGAATGGCGGCATGATGCTGCGCACCGTCAATATCCGCGGCGGGCTTCTGAACATCCATGAGTATAATGACACGATCCAATTGCGCCGTGGCGACATCGTGTTTGTTCCGTCCTCAACGATCGCAGAGGTGGGTCAGTTTATGCAAAACTTCCGCAACGCCCTGCCCGTCGATTTCAACCTCAGCTACCAATTTGGCGCTGATGGCGGGAATGGGACGACGGTGATCTCACCTTAGTTTGGCTGCCCAGTCGGGTCTGCGGAAAAACCGTCATCCAGAGCTCGTTGGGACCACATGCGCCTGCAGAGCGCATTTCGTAAGTCGCAGAGACAAGCCGCGACATAACTTTATCTTAGACCGGATTTGACCGCTTTGCGGTCACACCCTCCAGGCCAACAGATTCACCTACCGCCCCTCGCTCACGCTCGAAGCGGTGAATCTGTTGATTACGCGGCCATCACTTCACGATGCTCGACCATCCAACCCCGCGCGGCTCTTTGGGCCAGCGTTAGATCTTCTGCGCTCATCTCAAACTTGATTTCGTCGCGATAGGCTTTGGCCGGAGCCGATCCCATCATCGCCGCAAGACTGAACCATTTATGTGCTTCGACATAATCTGGGCCGCGATCTTCGACATCAGTTGAGTAGATTAAACCGAGCTTGAACAGATCGTCCTTGCACGCCGCCTCTACGACCGCATCAGTCGCTTCTTTCACTTCCAACATTGTGTAGGCCATATCGCCCTCCAAAATTTCCATTCACCCAACCCTTCGGGTCGGATCATGCCGAGCATCGGTGTGTCCCGATGTCTGCGGTATGAGAGAACTTTTGCGGGGCGAGACTAACAACTGGTAAAGAGACTCAGCGTTAACCAGAGTTTAGTCTTGTTACTTCGCGTTTATACCCATTAATTCAAAGATAAAATTGAACGAAATACAAGTATAAAGAATACTATACTTTAAAAACAGCAAGCGCTGGCCAAGTATGCCAGTTCATCATTCAGTTACGAAAAAGATCGGATTTTCTGACTATTTGTAGAATTTTGCCACATCGGACAGCGACGCACGGTCTGAATAGAGCGTATTTACGGGAGCGTCGGGGTTGGCATAGCCTAGCGCCATGCCCACCATGACATGCTGTCCTTCAGCAATATCGAGCATTTCGTGACATACGGACGGCCAGTTTCGCCACCATCCCTGCGGTGCCGTATGCAACCCTTGCTCGCGCGCTAACAACATGATCGATTGCAACAGGATACCAATATCCATGTGTTGTGGCATCTCCAGCCTTGTATCGCCTGTAATAATCAGCCCAACAGGCGCGCCGAAGAAGCGAGCATTTTCGGCAAACCAGCGCAATCGACCCGGCTTGTCGTCACGCGGAATACCGAGCCGCGCATACATATCTTCGCCCAATTTGTAGCGCCAAGAGCGATGCGGTTCCCAGAGCGGACTTGGATAGGCGCGAAAAGTCGGCTCTTCCTGATCGCCGCGCAGCGTGCGTTCCGTCGCGATCCGTGTGAACTCGGCCAGCGTCTCGCCCTGCATCACATGGATATTCCACGGTTGAAGATTGCCCCCAGATGGGCTGCGCAACGAAGTTTCCAGAAGAGTCTTGAGCGTATCGTCCGGCACTGGCGTATCGAGAAAGTCACGAACAGTGATGCGCGACAAGATCGCATCGGTCACAGTGTGCGTTGGATCGGTCGTAAAGTTCATTTGCGGAAACGCTCTTGGATGAGGACGATGAAGAAGTAATCAGCCAAGCCAACAATCAGCCCAGCCCCGAGCGCCTGCCAAAGCGGAAAGCCCTTACCGTTCATCAGAAAGGCGAGACCCATTCCGATGATCAGCGCGCCAAAAGCCGGACCTTCACGGAGTTTCATTGGACCTGCCTAAAGGCCCAGCTTCTGGCGCAGCAACTCATTGACGGCTTGCGGGTTGGCCTTGCCTTGGCTCTTTTTCATCACTTGACCGACGAAGAAGCCGAGCAGTTTCGGGTTCTGTTTGGCTTTTTCGACCTGATCTGGGTTGGCGGCAATGACCTCATCCACGAAACCCTCGATCGCACCCATATCTGTGACCTGCTTGAGACCGTCGCGTTCGATGATCTCGTCGGCTGTTCCCTCACCCGCGAACATTTTACCAAAGACATCTTTGGCAATCTTGCCCGAGATGGTCTTGTCCGCGATCCGGTCGATCAAGCCGCCCAGCGCGTCCGCGCTAATCGGGCTGTCCGCCAAATCGGTCTCAGCATTGTTCAGCGCGCCGAACAGCTCACCCATCATCCAGTTAGAGGCGATTTTGGCGTCGCGGCCAGTGGCCACAGCTTCAAAATAGTCGCCCGTCGCTTTGTCAGCGGTCAGCACGCCCGCATCATAGGCCGGCACGCCATACTGCTCGACAAAGCGCGCTTTGCGGGCTTCGGGGAGTTCCGGAAGGTCCGCTTTGATCTTCGCGATGAAGTCATCGGTCAGCTCCAGCGGTAATAAGTCCGGGTCCGGAAAGTAACGGTAATCATGCGCGTCTTCTTTGGACCGCATTGTCCGTGTTTCGCCTTTTACATTATCAAAGAGCCGCGTTTCCTGATCAATCGAGCCGCCCGCTTCAAGAATTTCGATATGACGGCGCGCTTCGTAATGGATCGCTTGGCGAATAAAGCGCAGCGAGTTGACGTTTTTGATCTCGCAGCGCGTGCCGAGCTCGCCGCCTGGACGGCGCACAGACACGTTCACATCGGCGCGCAGATTGCCCTTCTCCATATCGCCGTCACACGTTCCCAGCGCGCGCACGATCTGGCGGAGCGCATCGACATAGGCCGAAGCTTCAGCGGCAGAGCGCATGTCCGGCTTGGACACAATTTCCATCAGCGCGACGCCGGAGCGGTTCAAATCGACATAGGTCTCATCCGGCGACAGATCATGGATCGACTTGCCCGCATCTTGCTCAAGATGAAGGCGCTCAATCCCGACACTTACGGGCTCACCACCTTCGGGCGTAATCTCAATCTCACCTTCACCGACAACCGGGAACTCGAACTGGCTGATCTGATAGCCTTGCGGCAGATCGACATAGAAATAGTTCTTCCGGTCAAAGCGCGAGAACTTATTGATCTGAGCATTCAGGCCCAAACCTGTGCGCACGGCCTGTTCAACGCAAAACTCGTTCACGACCGGCAACATACCCGGCAGGCCAGCATCGACGAGCGATACCTGCGTATTTGGCTCCGCGCCAAATTCGGTCGGCGCGCCGGAGAACAATTTGGCCTTGCTGGCCACCTGCGCATGGACTTCCAGCCCAATGATCAATTCCCAGTCACCCGTCTCTCCGGATAACCAGTCTTTCTTGTCCGCGACGCGGGGTGCAATGAAGGTCATTTTGTTATCTCAGTAAGAAGCACGTCGGCAGCCTCCCCGATCTTTGGATTGCTAGCAATAATCCTTAGCTCGGAAACGAATGGTCCAAGATTTCTCCAATGCCGAATGAAAGTTGAACGGTTCTGCGCCAGATAGAATCGCTCATCTAATGCACCTTGGCGAATTCCTTGAGCCGCGGTCTCATAGTGGTTCAGCATATATAGCAGAGCTTTGTATTCGTTCGAAGCGCTACGTCTTGCATATCCGGCCAGTTCTTCTTCAGATGCGCTCTCGCAAACGGAGTTGAAAAAGTCTCGGAACGACAAAAATTTGTCGTCTGCGTACATATTTGTAAAATAGTTGAACGTTTCCCTTGACCTCGCTTCCCTCCGAGCTTCGCGGAACTGATGCAGTGAAAAGACCAAGATGCCTACAGTCGCCAAAGCGGCGATGATAGATGGCAGCTGAGTAATAAATTCAGGAAAACTGAAGTGTCCGAGGTCCATCAAGCCCACCACTTCTCTGGCTTCGCCGTAAATCCAGCCGCCTTCTCCAACGCACCCGCAGCCTTAAACACCGTGCTTTCATCCAGCGCTTTGCCGATCACCTGCAAGCCGAGCGGAAGGCCATTGCCGTCGAGGGCGGCGGGGACAGAAATCCCGGGCAAACCCGCGAGATTGGCCGTCACGGTGAACACGTCATTCAAATACATTTGCACCGGGTCATTGATCTTGCGTCCAACCGGGAAGGCTGCGGACGGCGCGGTTGGTGTGAGCAACACGTCACAGCTGTCCCACGCATTGCGGAAATCGTCGGCGATCTTGGTGCGGACCTTCTGCGCGCGTAGATAATAGGCGTCGTAATAACCCGCGCTCAGCACATAGGTGCCGATCATGATCCGGCGGCGAACTTCGTCGCCAAAACCTTCTGTGCGCGTACGCTCATACGTGTCAGCAAGGTTCTCACCGTCCACCCGCAGACCATACCGCATGCCGTCATAACGCGCGAGATTCGACGACGCTTCCGCAGGCGCGACGACGTAATAGACGGGCAGCGCATATTTCGTGTGCGGTAAAGAGACTTCAACAATCTCTGCGCCTGCATCGCGCATCCAATCGACACCTTGTTGCCAGAGCGCTTCAATTTCGGACGGCATACCGTCGATCGTATATTCTTTCGGCACACCGACGCGCAGACCTTTGACGGATTGACCACAAGCCCCACGCCAATCCGGCACAGTCTCATTGAGCGACGTGCTATCTTTCGGATCGTAACCGGCCATCGACTCTAGCAGGATCGCCGCGTCTTCGACTGTTTTGGCAATCGGACCAGCCTGATCCAGCGAACTGGCAAACGCCACGATACCGTAGCGTGAACAACGGCCATAGGTCGGCTTGATCCCCACAGTGCCGGTGAAGCTAGCGGGCTGGCGAATCGAGCCACCCGTATCCGTGGCCGTCGCACCGAGGCATAAGCCCGCGGCAACCGCTGAGGCCGAGCCACCGGACGAGCCGCCGGGCACTAAATCTTCGCCATTACGCCATGGGTTGATCACAGGTCCGTAGAAGGATGTTTCGTTGGCCGAGCCCATCGCAAACTGGTCGAGATTGAGCTTGCCCAACATCACCATCCCGTCGGCTTTCATGTTCGCGCTGACCGTGGATTCGTAGGTCGGAGTGAAGTCGCCGAGAATCTTTGACGCTGCGGTGCTCTTCACGCCCTCCGTGCAGAAAAGGTCTTTCATGCCCAGTGGCGCCCCTTCGAGCTTCCCAACCGTTCCGGACGCCCGGCGCTCATCTGACGCTTTCGCCTGATCTCGCGCTAGGTCGAAGGTCGGCGTGATGAAGGCATTCAGTCCACTAGCCGCCTCGCAAGCCTCAATATGCGCGTCAGTCAGCTCAACGGAGGAGAAGTCGCCCGCTGTCAGGCCGTCAAGCGCCCCCGCGAGAGTTATTTTGGTGAGATCTGTCATGGTCTATTCCACCGAACGTGGGACGACAAAGAAGCCATCCTCAGCTTTAGGCGCATTGGCGAGAATTTGATCGCGGATACCACCGGCTGTGACGATATCAGGCCGCATCGGCGCACGCATATCGACGGCAGAGGTCATCGGCTCGACGCCTTCGACATTGACTTCGCCGAGTTGCTCGATCCAAGCGAGAATACCGTTCAAATCATCGGCGATAGCGCCGCATTGGCTATCTTCGACGTGCAGGCGTGCAAGACGGGCGATCTTTTTGACATCGTCACGGCTGACGCCATGTTCTGGTTCGGCCACGGGGCTCTCCAAAGGTTGAAACGACGCCCGTTACCAATGCGGCTGACGGCTCGCAAGCATTGTGCGCGTCATATACGTTGAAACATCCGAAACGCCTCGCTATCGGGCACTTCCTTATGAAATACGACAACCCACATATGTCTCCGCATTCGCCGCGTATGGGCAATGCCTTTACCCGCTGGGTTGGATCGTTCGGCCTTAGGCTGATCGGTTGGAAACTGAAGGGCCGGATGCCCGACGCACCAAAATTCGTCATCATTGGCGTTCCCCACACATCCAATTGGGACGCCATCGCCGCGTCCCTCGCTATGCTGGCCAGCGGGTTCAAATACACGTTTCTGATCAAGAAAGAGTGGTTCTTCTGGCCAATGGGGCCGATGTTTCGCGCGATTGGCGGCTATCCCGTTGATCGAAGCAAGGGCAGCAATGCCGTGCGGCAGCTTACGCGCATTTTCAAAGACAATGACCGAATCTGCATCGGTTTTCCGCCAGAAGGCACACGTAGTAGAGTGGATCGCTATAAGACTGGCTTCCTGCGGGTCGCCTATGCCGCCAATGTCCCCGTCTTCATTTGTGCCTTTGACGGCCCGAACAAACATGTCGTGCTCGATCGGGAATTCCCGCTGACGGGCGACATCGACGTCGATGCGAAAGCGATCAAAGACTATGTTGACGCTACTTGGGTCGGTATAAATCCTGAAAACCAGTTCCCGCCGACGACCTCCAACCTGTCAGACGTTTAATGAGGTCCGAAAGCGAACTATCGATCGCGACACATTAGGCTCGACCCTATGGACCCATATCCACATCTCGCCCCGACCTCTCTGGTCAAGCCGGAATACCGGATCGGAAACCGATTCACCCGGTGGATCGGGCGTAACCTCCTGTCGATTCTGGGCTGGAAAACTCTCGGTGATCCGCCGGACATGCCCAAGGTCGTCATTATCGCCGCGCCGCATACATCCAACTGGGACCTGATCATCGCCCTCAGCGCCATGCTGGCCTATGGGATGCCGATCTACTTCATGATGAAGAAGGAGGCCTTTTTCTGGCCTCTGGGTCTCTTGTGGAAGAAGATGGGCGGCATTCCCATCTCCCGGAAGTCGAAGAATGATGTAACCGGACAGATGGCGGACCGTTTTGCGGAAGAAGATACGCTATGGATCGCCATTACACCCGAAGGAACCCGGTCCAGCGTTCCCGGTTATAGGAAGGGCTATTTGCGGATTGCGCAGGCCGCCAATGTTCCGGTCTATCTGTTTGGCGTTGATGCCCGGCACAAAATCGTGATTTTCGACAAGGTGTTGGAAACGACTGGCGATATTGATGCCGACGCCGAGGCCCATCGAGCCTATGTCAGCGCGCATTATAACGGCATTAAGCCCAGAAATGGCTAAGCCAAATATAGGCCAGTCAGGCTCACGCTCAGGCGCCACCCGCTCGCGACGATCAGCCCCTTGAACACGCCAACACACGTCATCGTGGCTCTAGCCGCCCTGTCGCACCGCGAGAATCGCACCCGAAATATCTGGGTTTTGGCCGGAGCGCTCATCCCCGACGCCATCATCTTCCTGTGGGCCCCGTGGCAACGCTGGGGCCTCGGACGAGACTGGGGCGCGATCTGGGATCAGCATTATTTTGAAGAGCCGATGCAGACATGGGTCGCCCTGTTCAACAGTGTTCCGGTCTATGCCGGGCTGCTACTGATCGGTTGGTGGCAGCGAGGAACAGTATGGGGCGGCCTACTTTTGGCCTTTGCCGCTGCGGCTCTGCTTCACATTGCTCTTGATGCGCCCGTTCACGGCCATGACGCTTACCGCCATTTCTGGCCGATCAGCGATTGGCGCTTTTACAGCCCGGTCTCCTACTGGGAGGGGAATTTACACGCACGCTGGGTTTCGCTGGTCGAGGCCGCGCTGATGTTGGTCGGCACGATTGTGCTTTGGCGACGCTTTCCAAAGACTTGGGTTCGCGTCGTGCTGTCTATTTTGCTCGCTCTGACACTGATTGGCACAGCGATGCAGCAGCTTGCCGCCATGCAGGTCTCCGGCTAGGGCGCTCTCCCATGGCTTTTATCGATCTTTCCACGCTTGCCGCGACCTCTGGTGCGCTGCTCGGCCTTGATCCGGGGACGAAGACACTCGGTCTGGCCATTTCCGACCGGACCCGTCTGATTGCGACTCCCCTGCTGACCATCAAGCGTAAGAAGTTCACGCCCGATGCCACCCAGCTACTTGAGCATTACCACGTCAATGACTGCAGCGCGCTGATCGTCGGTCTGCCGCTCAATATGAACGGCTCTGAAGGACCGCGCGTCCAGTCCGTCCGTGATTTTTGTAACAACCTACTGCGTCTGGATGATCTTCCAATCTTTCTTTGGGATGAGCGCTTATCGACGGCGGCCGTCACGCGTGACATGATCGAAGCTGATGTCAGACGGTCCAAGCGCGCAGAAAAAGTCGATGCATTAGCGGCCGGATATATTCTACAAGGTGTGCTTGATAGGTTGCGCGCTTGATTGACTCGCCTGCCCTGCCTTTCTAAGGCCCGCACAGTTTTGCACCGGAGCGCTTGTGACCCCATTCGAGGGATATGAATTCACAAAGAGGCATTGCCTCGATATTTCCGATTTCAACCGTGCCGATATTGAAAATCTGTTGGCGCTCGGCGCGCATTATTCTGATCTCAATGTGCAGAAGCATGGACCGCGCGACGCTCTCGCTGGAAAAACGCTGATCAATCTCTTCTTCGAGAATTCGACACGGACAGAAAAATCCTTCGAGCTCGCCGGGAAACGACTCGGCGCGGACGTGATTTCAATGCAGATTGGTAGCTCTTCCGTAAAGAAGGGCGAGACCCTGCTCGACACAGCGGCCACTCTCAACGCGATGAACCCCGATTTGCTGGTCGTACGACATGGCTGTTCGAGCGCACCGTCATTGCTGGCACAGAAAGTGTCTTGCTCCGTCATCAATGCAGGCGACGGCATGCATGCCCATCCGACCCAAGCTTTACTGGATGCACTTACCCTGCGTCAGGCTTTCGACGGTGACTTCTCTGGCATCCGGATCGCAATCTGCGGCGATGTTCTGCACTCCCGCGTGGCGCGGTCCAATGTGCAGCTGCTCAATATGCTGGGCGCTGAGGTCCGGCTTGTCGGTCCCCCCACGCTGATCCCGACCGATGCGGATCAATGGGGCGTTGATGTGTTTCACGACATGAAGTCGGGCCTCGCCGGATGCGACGTGATCATGATGTTGCGCCTTCAAATGGAACGGATGAGTGGGGCGTTCGTCCCATCAAAACGCGAATATTTTCACTATTATGGGCTCGACAGAACCAAGCTGACTTACGCGAAAGACGGCGCGCTCGTCATGCATCCTGGCCCGATGAACCGCGGCGTCGAGATTAGCTCCAACATCGCTGACGATCCGGACGTGTCGCTGATTACGCAACAAGTCGCTGCCGGAGTCGCGATCCGCATGGCGGTCCTTCATGCCTTATCAGAGGGCATCCGATGAGCGCCCTAACCCTCACCGATATTCGCATCATGGATCCAGAAAGTGGCCGTGACGAGGTCGGCCATGTGCTGATCGAGGACGGGCGGATTGCCGCTCTC
Organism: Algimonas ampicilliniresistens; assembly: GCF_030159955.1. Taxonomy (GTDB): domain Bacteria; phylum Pseudomonadota; class Alphaproteobacteria; order Caulobacterales; family Maricaulaceae; genus Litorimonas; species Litorimonas ampicilliniresistens. The sequence continues at coordinate 1,460,048 of NZ_BSNK01000002.1, read as the reverse complement.
GGCGACACGCCCGTGCGCGGCGAGGTCATTGACGGACACCGCCTGACCTGTGCGCCGGGGCTGATCGATGCGCGCGTCAAAGCCGGAGAGCCCGGCCAAGAGAACCGAGAAACACTCGCCACGGCTGCGAAAGCTGCGCTGGCGGGCGGCGTGACGCAGATCGTTGTCCAACCCCAGACCGAACCGATCATTGATGATTTGTCGCTCGTCGACTTCATTCTACGCAAGGGCGAAGCGCTCGACGTTGACGTTCATGTCGCCGGCGCGCTGACCAAAGGGCTCGACGGGCGCACCATGACCGAAATTGGCCTGATGACCGATGCGGGCGCCGTGTTCTTCGCGTCCGGGCCGAACCCGGTCGAGGACGCACAAATCATGCGCCGTTTGATGGCCTATTCAGCGACCTTCAACGCGCTGATCAGCAACAGCCCAGTCACGCCCGCTCTGTCGAACGGCACTTGCGCGCACGAATCGGATGTTTCCGCGCGTCTTGGCCTGCCCGCCGCTCCAGCGATTTCCGAGCGCATTATGGCCGAGCGCGACATGGCGCTGGCCGAGTTAACCGGCGGTCGCCTGCTGCTCGACCTGATTTCCAGTGCGGAGACCGTCGATAGTGTGCGCCGCGTCAAAGGCCGCGACATTGACGTGTCCGCTTCCGTTTCGATCAACCATCTCGCGCTCAACGAACTCGACATTGGCGATTACCGCACCTTTGCCAAGCTCGACCCGCCGCTGCGCGAGGAACGCGACCGCCAAGCCTTGCTGCGCGGCGTCGAAGACGGCACGATCGACATTATCGTGTCCGATCACGATCCGCAGAGCGCCGGACGCAAACGCCTGCCTTTTGCCGAAGCCGCCCCTGGCGCGGTCGGGCTCGAACTTCTGCTCGCCGTCGGCCTGAAACTCGCCGCCGAGGAAGAGCTTGACCTGATGGCGTTCCTACGCGCCGTCACCATCAACCCCGCAGACCTGTTAGGCCTCAAGGGCGGACGGCTCAGTGTCGGCGCGCCTGCCGATCTCGTCATCTTTAGCGAAACTGATCCGTGGGTGCTCGATTCAGAGGCGCTGTTGTCGCGGTCTAAGAACACGCCGTTTGATGACCGGCGCATGACCGGACGCGTGCGTCACACGATCAAGGCTGGCCGAATCGTCTACTCCGCGACCTGATCCGGCGTGACCCCTGCCTTGCGCAGCTCTGCGCCCATCTGTCCGGTCAATACGCAAAACAACATGCGGAAATCCGAGAAGAGCGACCAGAGCGGATAGGTAAAGGTGGCGGGCTTGTTCTTTTCAATCAGCCCGTGGCTCACCCAGGCGAAGAAATAGCCTGCGACCAAAACCAACGGCAAAAACGCCCAACGCCCCGTCATAATCACAGCGATCAACACGCCAATCGCAATCGCCGTTCCGACATAGTGCCAGGCCCGTGTGGCTGGCCGCGCATGCTCGCGCAGATAATAGGGCCAGAACTCCGCATAGCTTGTGATCGTTTTCATGCTCCCACCCTACCAAAAACCAACAGGTTAAGCAAAAGTGACTCCTATTATCGCTTCATTAACCCTGTGTCTTTACCACACCCCTGTCTCCTATGAGACACCCACCATTCACCTAATACCTTCGGGCGCTTCGGCGCCCTTTTTTTTGCCCGTGCCTCACCCTCACCTTTTCGCCTCTGCGCAAAGATGAGGATCGGTGAAGAAAACGGCTTGAGGTGTGTGATGCGCGCGTTATATAGCGCGCCACCCCGCGTGGTGATCCGCAATAGCTCAGTTGGTAGAGCAATTGACTGTTAATCAATGGGTCGTAGGTTCGAGTCCTACTTGCGGAGCCACGCGCGGGGCTTTTCTCTTTACCATCCTCATCTCAATAGCCGTCCGGGCAAGCGCCATCGTGCGGTCAGACGGCTTGGCCTGACGGGGATCGGCACTCCCTTGGAAGTGACACAGGGCGCGGGTCTCTACCCGCCGAAGGATAGAGCAAAAGACACACCTATTTACGACGGGAAGACACCCGCGCGAGGTGATCGGCTTGATGCCGCCGCCTTTGCGCGCGGTCCATCTTTGCGGGGTCCCCGGCCTAACCTGAATTGCCAGACGCGGCGAAACAGGATGTTTGGCTCTCGGGGTCCGCATCGACCAACAACGCACAGAGGCGAGACATCAAAGGGCGCAGTGCGGGTGCATAAGCCCGCCCGCATCCCGCTTAAGTCTACGCGGTTCCCGTTTGACCGAGCGCCGCCAGATCACTCTGGCGCGGGACGTCCCCCGCACGCAAATCCAAGCCCTCACACCTGCTCGCTACGCCAAGGGTCATGCACCTCCCCGTGTCTGTAGCGAACGGTCGCCACTCTATCGGACCGGCGGGCCGGGTGGATGGGATTATGAGAATAGCCACCGCCATAAGGGCGCGACAGCGACAGAGTCGCGGACGGATCGTCCCCACAGCCGAAGGGCGGCGCGCGCAGCGCAGCGAGCACGGGGCACGCAGCGTTAAGGGAACATCCCTTTGGATGTTCATAGCGGAGTTGCCGAAATGCAATGCGTTTCGGACCGCGCACACCGTGCGTGGCTCAAGGCTAGCATCGCGAAGCGATCAAGCCCCAAAGGGGCTTTAATGGGTCGGGATTGAAAATAGCGTTGCGCCGAACGGCACAGGCCGCTCAGAGGTTTAGGTGAGGATAAAAATATTTATCATCATAAATCAGATGAGCCAGCAATGAAAACCAAAAGTAATTAAGAGCGACTTTTGACTCTTTGTGCTGAATAGAAACCTACGGCATATCCACGGACTTCCATTTGCTGGCTGATTACGGACCTCTTGTAAGGTAGAGGGGAGCTTGATGTGCTTTTTACTTCGCCTTTTAAAGTAGTATTGCCTGATTTTGCTCTCTTGGTCATAGTGTCCCTCCGTGGATGCTAAAGCGTACATAAAGTACGAGGTGTTGTCGCGGACTTAATGTGGGAAAAGTGAATGCAAAAAGTGGCGAAGAAGCAGCAGGTAAAAACGAAGCTAAAACCGGAGCTTGTAGTTGGTTTGGTCGCAAAGATCGGTACAGATATCGAAACGGTCAATGACGCGTTAGAAGATGAGCTGCGGTTATACGGTTACAAATCTGAGTGCGTTCGAATCACTGAAACACTGTCTGCAAACGACATAAAACGCCTTACAAAAGAGCAAATAGATAGATCAAGTTTCGAAACTTATTGCGGTTCAGCGATGGATGTTTGCAATGAACTCCGCTCAGAGATGGGTAACAGCGTAATGGCGGAACTCGCAGTGCGTGAGATCGTCGAAAAACGAAAAGAGTCAGGTGGTGATGAAACGAAGCAGTCTAGAGCTTTTATCGTAAGGCAGCTTAAACGTCATGAAGAAGTGGTCTTTTTGAGAGAACTTTACGGCGATAGGTTTGTCTTAGTGTCTACATACTGCCCGATAGATTTGAGAAAAAAATTCCTCGCAGAAAAAATTGCCAAGAGCAAAAGCTCTATTTCTTGGAAGGAGTATTTTTCTGAAGCTGAGGCGCTTATAAAAAGAGATGAAGACGAAGTTGGAAATTCATCAGGTCAGAATGTTAGAGATGTTTTCCCATTAGCAGATGTGATCATAAATGGAGCTTCGCGGGGCTCAATTAACGAGACAATCAGGAAATTTCTCCGAGCATATTTTGGGGATCCGAGTGTATCGCCTACTAATGATGAACATGGCGCTTACATTGCCTATGCTGCAAGTTTGAGATCTCTTGATCTCTCCAGACAAGTAGGAGCTGCGATATTTGGATCTGATCATATGGTTCTATCAATAGGCGCAAATGAGGTACCAAAATATGGAGGCGGAACTTATAAAACCGATGATATTATAGAACTTGGACAAGACGGTCGTGATGTTGCTTTGGGGAAAGACACGAACTCTGAAATGAAAGCATTGATGGCGAAGGATGCAGCTCTGAGAACTCTCGGTTATCTTGAGTCCAACAAGCTTATAAGTAAGAGGTCGTCGAATAAGTTCAAAAAGCAGCTGCAAGACAACCATTTGCTAAATCTTGATGGGCTGAAAGACATGCTCGTTCTTGATATTGGGGAGTTCGGACGTGCAGTGCATGCTGAAATGAATGCTATTACTGATGCTTCGCGATCACATGCATCAACGGCAGGCGCGACTCTATTTTGCACAACATTCCCGTGCCATAATTGCGCAAAACATATTGTTGCTTCGGGTATTATTAGGGTAGTTTATCTTCAGCCCTATCCAAAGAGCAAAGCCGACGAAATGTACCCTGATAGCATAGCCATTAATCCGGCCGATGAAGTAGATAAGAAGGTCCGATTTGAAGTATTAACTGGAGTTGCACCAGTAATATTTGAACGTATATTTGGCAATAAATCATCGAGAAAAGATAAGGACGGAAAGGCAATTCCTTGGTCAAAGCAAGAGGCTTGGCCGTTAGTTTCTCATCTTAAACAGAGTTACATGGCTGATGAGGATAATATACTCCATATATTAACGAAGGGCATTCGTACGATTTCATCTAAAAAGTAGCCCACCCCGCTTATAAATCACAATCCCACTTTTACTCTCCCCTCAATCAAAATCCTTCTTCCACTGCACGGAGAGCTTTTGGCGCTCATCTGGCAAGGTCTCCGCTTCGAGGGAGATGTTGTTTCGGACCTGCCATTCGACGGCAATGCCCGGTGTGCCTTCGGCGGCGGTTCGGACTTCCAGATAGACGTCGTCCGATAGATATTTGCCCGTTGTCAGCTGTGCCTGCCCCGTATCGTTCTGACCGATTTCGAGCGTGTCGAGCCCGACCGCATTTTCCAGCGATCCGAACAGATCGAAGCCCGACCCGCCGGAGAGCTGCGTCAAAGCGGCGGCGAGCCGTGCAGCTTCAATGGCGGAGAGTTGGGTTGGCGAGCGCCCAAATAGGATGCGCGAAAGCACTTCGTCTTCTGGCAAGTTTGGTTCTGACGTCAGTTTGATTTCGGGTCGATCCAGCGTCCCGGTAATAGCGACGACCGCCGTTAGGTCTGGCGTTTGCCGCACCGCTTCGAGCGAGAGGATTGATTGCATCACATCATCGCGCAGAATGACGGAGCTTTCCCGAAACTCGAACCGTTTGCTGAGGAAGTCAAACCGTCCGCGCGCGATGGACATGTCGCCGGCAACGACGGGGTTATCGAACGCGCCGCGCACGCGCGCATTCAAATTCATGGATGCGTTCAGGCCGCGACCCGTCACTTTGATCCGTCCGTTGGAGATGATTTTCACATCCAGTTCGGTGACAGCTGTGGCAAAACTTCGGTCGACCTCTTCTTCCGGCTGATCACCGAAATCGACGTCTAGCGTCGGCAGGCCCGGCTTGGGCAATCGCGCTATATTAAGATCGGCATCGGTGACGCGGAGCTCTCCCGCCAAGCGGAACAGCTCCGCCGTGCGGGACACGGTCAGCTCGCCGCTGACTTCGGCATGGCCTTCGCGGCGGTCGACGACCCGCAATTTCTCGGCCTGAATATCCACTGTCCCGGTGCCTTCGCCCAGCCCCATGCGCCCCGATCCGCTGAGTGTACCGCCGCTCACCCCTTCGGCGGACAGGGTCGGCACATTAATCGTTTCGCCGGATAGCTCGGCGATCATGGTAATGTTTTTCAGGTTGAGGCCGAGCACGCCTTGTTCAAACCGGCCCTCCGTCAGAGCGATCCGTCCCGCCAATCCAATCGGCGTGGCGGGAACAGTAAATTCGATATTCGTATCGATTTGCCCGGCCACATCCGTACGCGGCGGTAAGAAGAGCTCAACCACCGGGCCGATTTCGCCGCGCAGGTTAGCCCGACCTTGCAGCGGTGTCGTCAACGGATAGACCAAGAACGGCGCGGTGGGCAGCGTGTCGAGCGGGCCTTCGATCACGGCTTGACCGTCAAGGCCGCCTTCGGTCGCGCGCATCGTGGCGGTGAGCTGCTCGCCCACCAGCTCTATCTGCGTGACGACGGAGATCGGGACGGCGTTGCTGATCGGGCTGCGCAGATCATCAAGGCTGAACATGGCGGAGCCTTCAATCCCGTCTACAACAGGCGTGAAGCGGCCTTTCCCAGAAATTGTGCCTTCGCTGACTGGGCGCGCCAAGAGCCGCAAGATTTGCGCAATCGAGACGGATTTCAGATCGAATGACAGTCCTTGATTAGTGTCCGGTTCGAGCGCCGCTTTGATCTCGCCGCCCAGCCCGGCGGCGTCGAGCGCACCGGCCCAGCCCTGCTCTGTCTGGCGCGCGGACGCCTCGCCCGCCAAGGTCAGCGTGCCGATGGCAATGTCGAAATCGCCGCGTGTGGCGAGGGCGTCTGTTCTGAGGTCAGCCACGCCGTTCGTTGTAAGGGTTAGCGGGCGCTCAACATCCCGCACTGTGGTTCGGCCTTCAGCATCCACATCAAAGGCGACAGCGTCGCGCGGCCCTTTAGCGAGCAACCGGACATTGGCCTGATCCAAGCGCCACACATTCAAGCCTGTCAGGGTCGTATCAATATCCACCTGCGCATCGCTGAGCAGGATTTTCGCCTCTATCGCGTCAGCGGGGACAATCGGACTGGTTCCCGACACGATCAGATCCCCGCGCAAGGCGGCAATATCGCCGCCAATGCCCGACAGCGTGCCTGTCGTCATCAGGTCGCCCAGCGACCCTTGCAGCTCGCTGACACTCCACTCGCCGTCTTCCAGCACGACCTGACCGCTCGTCCCGATCCGGCCCTGTTCGCTATCGCCCGAAAGGTCGCCCTGCATCGCGATCACGCCCCCCGAATAAGTCCCGTCTGCGTCAATCTCGACCGCCGTCATGTTTAGAGCGCCCGCGTCCAGCGTCGCCACTGTCGCGCTCGTCTCGAAGCTGATCTCGCTCGGCGGGCCGGACAGGGTCGCGCGACCCTGCGCATCCGTCGCGGTCACGGCGGCAAACGCGTAACGCTCTACGTCATAGTCAATATCCGCCTTGATCCGTCCATCGCGCCAACGCGCCGAACCCTTGGCGTCGAACAGCGTGTTGGACGCGGTAAAACGCGGCACGATGACCGCACCGTTCTGGAAACGCAGCGTCGCTTTATAGGTGAACCCGTCCGGCACGAGCGGCTCAACCGCACTGGCGAGGCCCGTAATATTGCGAGCCCGTCCCGTGACATCAGCAACCGGGCCATCGGCCGTCGAGCGAAGGGTGGCCTGACCGGAAAGCTTGGCACGCGGTCGATCGCGGAACAGCTTTGTATCGACATCATAGCGCCCTGAAAATTCGGTGCTGCGCACCTCGCCATAGTCAATCGAACCGCGCCCCTGAAAACCGAGTCCCGGTAGGGCGATGTCGGCCCGAGACAGGGCAATATTCCGCGTCTCAATATTGATTTGTCCAGTCGCGATCACACGCGCACCATTGGCGCGGGTCGCCTGTGTCGTCGATGCACGCCCGGTCAGAGCCGTATCGAACGCTAAGAGTCTGTTGTCGGACAATGTCAGCGTCGCCGGACCATGCAAGCGATCGACGGCGTAATCCTTGTAACGAATGTTCTGGCCGTCAACCTGTCCCTCAAAGCTATAAATCTCACCCAGCCTCGCCTGACCGGTCGCGGTGAGCGTCCCGATACTCATATCCTCCAAATTGAACGACCGGAGCGGGTCGCGGGCAGCCATTGTGAGTTTATCAATGACAATGACATCGTTTTGCTGCGTCCCGCTTGCGTCGAGTGTCACCAAAGGCGACCGGATAGCGACTGTGGCGCGGACGCCCTGATCAAGCGGCAACGTCGCTTCAATCTTGGTTTCGCCGCCCAGTATATCCGAAAGCCGGGCCAGAACCGGAAGTTCGTCGGGCTGCAGCGTACCGGATACTGAGACTTGCGACTGGCTGCGCTGGATTAAAATATCCGCAAAGTCTGAGCTGTCAATTTGGGCGGCGAGCTGTGTTTGCTCATCCTTCGTCGTCACATCCGCTGTAATCCGCTGACCCGGATCTAAGCGTAGCAAGCCCGCGACCAGACCGCCGGGTGCGCCGTCAATATCGGCCTCGCCGCTCAGCACTAAATCCGGTGACCACGCCAGGTCGGCCTCAATACTATCGTCTTGATCGGAGCGAGCCGACAGTACGGCATCGCCACCATCCGGTCCGTGGCGTAGATCGCCAGAGGCTGACATCTGGATCGCCTGCCCGACAATCGGCTCTTCGACGAATATGTCCGGCAATTCAATGCCATCGACATGGAACGTCTCAATACGCTTTTCGCCATTGGACCCGCTCGGCACAAAGATCGGACGGTGCAAAATATCGAGGTCCGCTACCTGAACAGCATTGACGTCGAGCGTCTTGGATAAGAGCGCGCTCGGGCTCCAATCAACGCTAACATTACGGGCGACCAGCCAGACCCCGTCTCGACCTGTAAGCTCAATCCTGTCCACCTTGAACTGCCCCAATACGGAGCCGTGTAGACCATCAATCTCAATGCGCTGTCCGGCAATGTCCAAATCTTCGATCGTGGCTTCGACGAAAGCTTGACCTGCGCTGCTACCGATCCAAACGCGGACCCCGATCACAGCCAGTAAGGCCAGTCCGATCAACCCCAGAAGGATTAAGCCGATCCGTTTGGCCCAAGGGTTTTTCACAGCCCCGGACATCAAAATGCTTGTCCGATAGAGATATAGACTTGGATGGCTTCATCCCGTTCAGACGGATTGAGCGGCGTAGCGACGTCCAAGCGGAGCGGGCCTGCAGGTGTCATATAGCGCACCCCAACCCCGACCCCGGCGCGTAAATTATCGAAAGAGGGATATTGGGTGTCCGACACATTCCCGACATCAACAAATGCAACCGCCCCAATCGTATCCGTAATGCGCGCGCGGCCTTCAAAGCTGGCTTCAGCCAAGCTACGGCCTCCGAGCGGGACATTGTTGGCATCAAATGGCCCAATCGCCTGAAAGGCATAGCCGCGGACAGACCCCCCGCCGCCCGCAAAGAAACGATCATCACCCGGGACATTGACGGCTTCTGCACCGAGCAGCGTTCCCAACCGAACGCGACCGGCTGCTACGAATCGGCCCTCTGGTGACAGCGGTAAATAGTAACGGCCCTGAATCTGACCCCGCACATAAGGCGTATCAGGTCCGTCCGGCGAGAAAGCATAGGTCGGCTTTATACTGGCTTCAGCCCGCCAACCTTTGCGCGGGTCGAGCAGAGAGTCCGCATGGTCGAGTCGGGCGGAGCCGTTCAATGCGAGCACCTGAAAGTCACGGCGCACGCTCTCTCCAGACTGGCGGATGTAGCGCGCTTCAGCCCCATAACTATATTGAAAGACGGGTCCTTTGATAACTTCTACCCCAGCCCCGATTTTGCCGGTCTGCTGATCAAATGCATCCGTATTTTCGTCGAATGCGGAGGCAAAAAGGCTCAGACCTTCGCCATAGCCAAGCTGGTTGGGACGTCGCCAAACCAAATCGAGTCCATATTCGCGCTCGGCCAGCCGGGCCGTACTAATCAGTAAATCGCCACGGCCGGTCAGGTTGCGCCGTAGGAGCTCGGCATCGACACCAAAGCCTTCGGACGTATCGAAGCCGGCCCCGAGCGTCAGCGTATTGCGTTTGCGTTCACTCAGGATCAGTTGAACATCCCGCACTTCTGTCCCGTCGGGGTCTGTGCTGATCGGTTCGTCCGTCAATTTTGCCAATGAGTTCTGGAATAAACGCGTTTCTGCAAGCCGAGAATTATAGAGCGCTAATTCGGCTGGATCGTAGAGCTGCCCTACTTCCAGCGGATTAATCCGCATAATATAGCCGTCTTTGGTCCGCAGCCCATCGGGAATTTTGACGTCACCCAGTCGGACGCGTGGACCCGCTTTGACCGTGTAACGCACACTGATTGTCTTTCCTTCACGGTCACCGATGACCTCGCGCTCTGTAACTTCTGCGTAAGGGTAACCGATGCCGCGCAATTTCGCGCCAATTTGACGTTCCTGATCAAGCACTTCAGCCGAAATAGCTGGCATACCGGGTTGCAGACTGATCGACATACGCGCGGCGTCTTGATCGACTTCGCGCGGCGCTTCGCCATTATAGCGGATGACCAAGCGACGCACGGCGAATTGAACGCCAGGGGTCACAGTCAATTGCGGTCGCGCCTCCCCTCCGAGACCAACGACCGCTATCTCGACCGTCGGGTCAAAATAGCCATAGGCGTTCAGGACCCCCTCAATAAGGGTTTTGACGCGACGCGCTTGCCGCCGAGCGTGCAAAGGACTTTCTGCGTCCGGCTCTTCCGGCATCCGATCAATAATTTGCTCACGGATCTCTTCCGGCAGGTCGCCCTCATAGATGATTTCGGCGGGATAGGCAGACGCAATCGCTGGCAGAGACCAGACAACCAAGCAGCTAAAAATGGCAATGAGAATGCGCATGAAGGCCGTTCGTATCCCTACCCCGATAGGAATTAAATGCATTTAAGCACGGTGAGTTCCCAATGGTTGTCAAAGGGTAGACAGGCTATGAGCAGGCCGCCATGAACAGCGGGTGAAAACCCGCGACACCAGCACACTCAACCGGGTTTCCTATGGGGCCGGACATGGCCTCATCAGTGCGAAGAACATGCTCTTCCACTTCTTCTTTCTGTTCTACTTCGCCAATGTTTTAGGTCTGCCGGAATGGCAGGTCATGGCAGCGACATTCCTAGCCATTGTGATTGACGCCATATCCGATCCGGTCATGGGCCAGATCAGCGATAATACGCGGTCCAGACGGTGGGGTCGACGGCATGGGTGGATCCTAATTTCGAGCGTGCCAACCGCACTGGCTCTGACATTATTGTTCAGCCCACCAGACGGGATGAGTGAGACGGCGTTGTTCTTCTGGATGGCGGGATTCATGATCGGCACGCGGGTGATGATCACCGGTTACACCGTCCCCTACTTCGCCCTCGCCGCCGATATGAGCAGCCAATATGACGAACGAACCTCGATTGTCGGCCTGCGAACGATTTTCGAGAACCTCTTCAATTTACTGGTCTTCGTACTTGGATTTCTGGTCTTCCTGCCAGATCGAGCCGGGCTTGAGGATGGCATGTTGTTCGAGCTAGGCTATGCGCCACTGGCCCTGACACTCGGCCTTATCGGCATCATTGGGGCCTTGGTGATGACGGCGGGCACGTGGAACCGCTTACCCGCGACCCAGCCTCGCGACTGGAGCCCCGGCCCACCATGGCATCACGCCTTTAGCAATATCGCAAAAGCGTTCCGTTACGCCGAGTTCCGAACGCTCACGATTGGATTTTCACTTCTAGTCGCTCTCTATTCCTCGATCAGCCAACTCTCGATCTATGTGAGCGTCTATGTCTGGCGCTTCGATCAGGTGCAAAAGCTCATCGCCTCGCTTGTTCCCTTTGCCGTCATCATTCCGGCTGCGATTTTTGCGGGTTGGCTGTCACGCCGGAAAGACAAACGGATCGCCGTACTGTGGCTGACATGGACTTTCGGCCTATCCTTTTCGCTTCCTTTTGCGCTCTACCTATTAGGACTGACGCCGCCGCTCGGCTCTGACGCTTTGCTCTGGCTCGTCGCGATCACCAGCGGGACCGGATATGCGGGAATGGTCGGCGCTTTGATCCTATCCTATTCCATGATGGCGGATGTCTCAGATCTCGTGACTTTTAAGACGGGCCGTAAGCGCGAGGCGCTTTTATTCGCGTCCTTCACCTTTGCGAACAAACTCGCTTTTGCGATTGGCCTCGTCATGGCAACGCTCGGCTTGACCTTAATTGATTTGCCTGATGCCGCATTGCCCAGCGAAGTTGGCAATGAAACCACCCGTATGTTGGCCGTCTATTCCATTGCGATCAATCTGGGATTGGCGACATTGGCTTGGGCGTCATACCGCCGTTACGCCATGACGCGGACCCGCCATGCCGACCTACAGAAGCAACTCAGCCAGGCGCGCTCTGTGGAAGGCGGCATCTCCGAATTGTGAGGCAGCGAACATCGCCTTGCGGCGATAAAGCTGCGCGTCACAATCATAGGTGAAACCGAACCCGCCATGGAATTGGATTGAGCGGTCTGCGGCGTAAGATAGTGCGCCTTCCGCCTTGGCATTGGCCATACGCACCGCAATCTCGCCGTCACCCTGCTTCTCGCAATGGGTCGCCGCCGCATAAAGTAGCGACCGCGCATTCTCTGCATCCAGAAAGGCGTCGACCGTGGGGTGTTTGAGCGCTTGATAGGCGCCGATCAATTTGCCGAACTGTTTGCGGGTTTTCAGATAATCGACCGTATAGTCGACACAGGCTGCTGCAGCGCCAGACAGTTCTGCCGCTTGTAACAAGTTCGCGACCAGTTCGATGCGTTCCAGCGTTGCCACGGTCAGGTCCGCGGGCATCAGATCACTATCGTCAAACCTCGGCACGTCGAATGCGTAGCTTCGCTTGGTTTCATCAATGATGGTTTCGCGCCGCGCCTCGATCCGCTTGCGCGGGATGAGCGCCAATCGTGTTTCGCCCTCATGACGGACCGTCGTGATGACGATCTCTGCAGCGCCTAAATCCATCGCGAAAGTTTTGGTCTTGCCCTCCACCGCATCCAGATCCCACGCGCCGCTGGGCTCAAACAGAGCGACTGTTGCGATCGTGCCCGAGGCCAGTTTGGATAACCACTCGGCCTTCTGCGCATCTGTACCGCCTGTCAGGATAGCCTGCGCTGCTAGGTTTGTGGATAGGAAAGGCGAACTCATCAAATGTTTGCCCATCGCTTCAGCGACCGGAACCAAATCGGCCAATTCCAAACCGAGTCCGCCCTGCGCTTCCGGGATCGCGATACCCATCCAGCCCAGCTCCGCCATTTCTGTCCAGACGGCAAGATCAAACCCGTGTTCGTCTTGGATGAGCGCGCGCACGCGCGAAATCGGGCTCTTATCGGCGCAGAAGCGCATCGCCTGATCGCGCAGTTCAGCCTGCATCTCGGTCAGGGCAATTCTAGCGAGGTGACGAGTCATTAGCTCTTCGCCCTATTTGGACTTAGGGAGACCGAGGACGTGCTCCCCGACGATATTGCGTTGGATTTGCGAAGTGCCGCCGCCAATCGTGGCGGAGAAGGCGTTCAGATAAGATCGCTGCCAATACCCGTCTTCGCGACTATTCTCTTCGCCGACATAGTAGCCAGCCTGCGCCCCTTCGAGGTCTAGCGCCAGTTCCCCGGTTTCACGCGCATATTCCGTGAATTGCAGTTTGCTGAGTAGCGGCAAAGCAAAGGGTTTTTCGCTGACAAGCGGCGAGATTTTCGCGCGTTCACGGTTCGCCATCATCGCTTGCGCGTCGATAATGTGTTGCACCATCCGGTCGCGCATGACGGGGTCTTCTAAGGCAGGCTTCCCGTTTCGGATCGCCCGCTTGGCGAGGCCAAGAACTTCGAGTGGATCCGTCTGGCTCATCGTATAACCGCCAGCCTGTCCGCCGCGTGCGCCGCGCTCATACTCTAGCGTCCGCATCGCGACTTTCCAGCCGTCGCCCTCTTCGCCCATCAGCGTGTCCGCCGGGATATGCGCGTCGGTAAAGAAAGTCTGCGTGAAGCCAAACTCGCCAGTCAGCTTGCGAATTTTCGTGGTTTCAACGCCCGGAATACGCATTGGCGCGAGGAAGAAGGACAAGCCCGCATATTTGTTCGGCGCGTCGAAATTCGTCCGCGCCAGCAGGATCATATATTTCGCGTAATTGCCCTGCGTCGTCCAGATTTTGGAGCCGTTGAGGACATACTCGTCCTCACCTTGGGAATTAGTGGCACGGACCGCCTTAAGCTGCGCATTTCCGAGATCGGAGCCGTTATCCGGTTCGGAGAAGCCTTGGCACCAAATATCATCTGCCGAGAGGATGCCGGGTAGATATTTCCGCTTTTCTTCCTCCGTACCCGTATCGAGGATGAGCGGCCCAGCCCAACCAATGCCAATCGCGTTGAGCATGATTGGCACGTTGTATTTACGCATCACGCGGGTCGCCGCGTCCTGATGCGCTTGGGTCAGCCCGCCACCGCCATAATCCTTGGGCCAATGCGCACCGAGATAGCCTGCAGTGTAGACCTTATTTTGCCACGCGCGCAGAAACTCGAACTGCTCATCCGTGCCGACCTCCATAAAAGTCAGCGGCAACATGAACGGCACGTCGCGGGGCGTATGCTCCGCGAACCAAGCGTCGGCCTGTTGGGTAAATTCCTCGACGCTTATCATGGGGGTCTAGGTAAACAGAAGAGTCAGGGTTTCGGCGACCAAGGCCGGCTTATCTTCGCCTTCAATCTCGACTGTGACCTCCTGCGTCAGCAAGTGCTGACCCGGCGATTTTTCTTCATAGCCCGTCAGTTTGAAATGACCGCGAACCTTTTTACCGTTCTTGACCGGCGCGATGAAGCGCAGCTTGTTGAGACCGTAATTCACGCCCATGCGCGCACCGGCGATGGATGCGGCGGCGTCGCCATAGCTCATCTTCGGGATCAGCGAGAGGGTAAGAAAACCATGCGCAATCGTCGTGCCGAACGGCGTCATCTTCGCCATGTCAGGATTGACGTGAATGAATTGGTGATCGCCAGTACATTCGGCGAATTGGTTGATCCGCTCCTGATCGACTTCGATCCATTCCGATGTTCCCATCGCCTCACCGACGCGTCCCGCGATTTCATCTGCTTTGATAGCTGGCATTGTCACTCTCCCTCTTTGTTGTTTTTCTTAGAATGAATGCGCCTTGGCATGTTCATTCTGGTGATAGGCTGCGTCGCCGAGCAATTCCTGCAACACACGAATGCGCTTAAGGAACAGGCCAATATCATATTCGTCCGTCATGCCGACACCGCCATGCATTTGCACACCTTCAAGCGCGGCGAGTTTAGCCACATCGCCAAGTTTGGACTTCGCCATGGAACAATAACGGTCGGCTTTAGGATCACCGGCATCAAGCGCCGTCAGCGCGCCCAGAACGGCAGAACGCGCAATTTCCAGTTCAGAATAAAGATGACTAGACCGATGCTGCAATGCTTGGAAGCTACCAACCGCGACGCCAAATTGCTTGCGCTCTTTGATGTATTCGACCGTGGAGCGAAACGCTTCACCGCCCGCGCCGAGCAGTTCGGCAGCGACAATACCTCGACCCGCCGCCAACATTTTGTGCAGTGCAGCTTCGGCATTGCTGTCGCCGATCAGCGCATCGCCATCCACCTCGACATTATCGAGATCAATCCGCGCGGAATTATGCGCGTCGACCATGATCGTCCGTTCAATCTCGACGCCCTTGGCCTTGGGGTCCACGAGGAAGAACGCCAGACCGTCATCCGTCTTGGCGGCGACAATCAGTTGATCAGCCGCGTGACCGTCCACGACCATCGCTTTAGAGCCGTTAAGCCGGAAGCCATTACCGGATTTTTCCGCCGTCGTTTCGATGCCCGCCGGATTGTGCTTTGGGCCTTCATCCAAGGCGACCGCCATGACCGTTTCGCCGGACGCGATCTTCGGCAGCCATGTATTCTTTTGGTCATCGGAGCCCGCTTCGCGCAGCACCGTCGCGGCAAGAATGGCCGTTGATAGAAAGGGCGACGCCGTCAGATTGCGGCCCATTTGTTCCGCCAGCAAGCCTGCCGCTTGAAAGCCCATATCAACCCCGCCATGATCTTCGCCAATGGCAATGCCCGCAAAGCCCATATCGGCCATTTCGGACCATAGCGCCCGGTCAAAACCGGTTTCGTCCCGCTCATCACGGAGTTTTCGCAGGGCCTTTACAGACGCCTTATCAGCAAAGAAGCCTTCCGCCGTATCGCGGAGCATCACTTCATCTTCGTTGAGAACTAGAGCCATTGTCTGCTCACCTTATTGGGTCTGAATAGTGGAAAGGCGCGCTCGTGAGCGCGCCTCAAAAAATAGATGCGTTAAGCGCCGGGCAATTGGAGGATGTGCTTGCTGATAATGTTCAACTGAATCTCAGACGTGCCGCCCTCAATTGAGTTCGCCTTTGTCCGCAGCCAACCACGCGCCAGCTTGCCATCCTTGGACCGTTCGCTTTCCCATTCCAGCCCGTCATGACCGGCGGAGTCCATCATCAGTTCAAACTTCCGCTTATTCAGCTCCGTGCCGTAATATTTCAGCATCGAACTGTCCGCGCCCATGCTCTGACCCGCTTTCGATTCTGCCAGTTTACGGGACATGGTCAGGCCAAAGGCCCATTCGTCGATTTCCGCTTCTGCGATTTTGGCGCGCAGCATCGGGTCAGACAAACGGTCGGCATCGTCTAAGCCGAGGCTCATCGCTGCGATTTCGTGCAACGGTCGCATCGAGCTATTGCCCGCGCCAATGCCTTCGCGTTCATGCGTCAGCAGATATTTCGCAATCGTCCAGCCTTTGTTTTCTTCACCGACGAGGTTTTTCTTCAGAACCTTCACATCCTCAAAGAAAGTTTCGCAGAAGGGTGACCGGCCAGAGATCAGCTTGATCGGACGGGCTTCAACGCCCGGTGTTTCCATATCGAAGAGAACGAAGGAAATGCCATAATGTTTGCCCTGCGTGTTGTCGGTCCGGACGAGACAGAAAATCCAGTCTGCTTTGTCCGCATAGGACGTCCAAACCTTCTGGCCATTGACGATCCAGTGATCGCCTTTGTCTTCAGCTTTGGTCGCGAGTGCGGCGAGATCGGACCCGGCATTGGGTTCTGAATAGCCTTGGCACCAGCGGATTTCACCGCGCGCAATTTTGGGCAAATGTTCGGCTTTCTGTTCGTCATTGCCGAACTTCAACAAGGCTGGGCCAAGCATCCAAATACCGAAGCTGGTTAGCGGCGAACGCGCGCCAATGCGGCGCATTTCGCCGAGCAGAACCTTCTCTTCCACGCGCGTCAGGCCCGCACCGCCATATTCAGTGGGCCAGGTCGGCACGGTCCAACCCTTGGCCGACATGCGCTCAAGCCAGACCTTCTGTGCATCGCTTGAAAACTCAAAGTTGCGACCGCCCCAGCAGACATCTGTGTCGCCTGTAATCGGCGTGCGCATCTCTTCCGGGCAATTTTCTTCTAGCCAGACGCGTGTATCCGCGCGGAATGTGTCCAGATCAGTCTTGCTCATTTGGCAAACTCCCCATTCGCGATGCGGGTCAGGAACTTCGCGCCCTGCTGCCCGCCATTGGTAAACTCTTCCATGCCCTCATTGGACGCAATCCGGTCCCAATGCGCGGCGACATTCTCAGCCGTCTGTTCGCCTTCGGACAGGTTGATCCCTTGGGTCTCAAACACTTTGGTCAGCGCATAACCGCCCGCGCCCGCGGCGAGAATAACCCGGTTCGGCGCATCGTCACAGACAAGATAGACCAGCCCTGCACTCACCGGCTCAACCTTGAGCTTCTCAAGGATTTCTTCAGGCATCAGCCCTTCGGTCATGCGAGAACGTGCCGTTGGCGACAGCGTGTTGATGCGGATATCGTATTTTGCGCCTTCGAGGCACAATGTGCGCATGAAGCCCGACAGGCCCGCCTTGGCCGCGCCGTAATTGGTTTGGCCGAAATTGCCATACATACCAGAACTACTCGTCGTCATAACGATCCGACCATATTGGTTGGCCTTCATATGGTTCCAGACGGCCTTAGTGCAGACCGCCGAACCTTTGAGGTGAACCGCGACAACCAGGTCCCAGTCGGCCATCGTCATTTTGGAAAAGGATTTATCGCGCAGGATACCGGCATTGTTGACGAGGATATCGACTTTGCCAAATCGTTCGATAGCCTCGGCGACCATCGCTTCAACTTCGTCTTCTTTTGTGACGTTGGCACCATTAGCCATGGCCTCGCCGCCCATGGCTTCGATCTCAGCGACAACTTTTTGCGCCATCGTTTCCGAACCGCCCGTGCCGTCGACTGATCCGCCCAGATCATTGACGACGACTTTGACACCGCGCGCGGCCAGAGCCAGCGCATGGGAGCGGCCTAGACCGCCGCCCGCGCCCGTAACAATTGCGACGCGGTTATTGAACTCGATGGACATGAAAGGCCTTTGGGTAACGAGGTTGTAAGTTTGGTATTCTTCCGCGCCGGAGCGCGCAAGGGAGCGGCGGTAAGGGCCGCGTATGTGATGGGTTGCGTCTTCAAACTTTAGCCATCTTCAGTTTCACTATTATAAAAAGTAAAGCCGGAGCTTTCCCTTTTGAAGGCTCCCCAACAAGTTCATCAATTTCTTCAAAAGTGACACTCGCGTTGGGCGATCTTTGTATTAAAATATCATCTGACAGAAAGTCGTCCGCCCTGAGCAATTCTGGGGCTAAGAATTCAACATCCGATGATGAGGAGGCTTCTACAAAAATAATTTTGTAGAAGCCTCTGTTTTTTAACGTTCCTTCGGAACTTACGACAAAGTTTTCACCATGCGCTAAGCATCGGAACCAACGCATTTAAGCGACTTCGAAAAGACCCGCTGCGCCCATGCCGCCGCCGATGCACATTGTGCTGACGACATATTTTGCACCGCGACGTTTACCTTCGATTAGGGCGTGGGCGCTCATGCGCGCGCCGCTCATACCGTAAGGGTGACCGACCGAGATTGCGCCGCCATTGACGTTGAGCTTTTCCATCGGAATGCCGAGTTGATCGGCACAGTAAAGTACTTGAACCGCGAACGCCTCATTCAGCTCCCACAGATCAATATCCTCCATTGTCAGGCCAGCCTGCGCGAGCAGTTTCGGCACGGCATAGATTGGGCCAATGCCCATCTCGTCCGGCTCTAGGCCTGCGACAGCCATGCCGCGATAATAACCCAGAGGCGACAGGCCGCGTTTTTCAGCAGTTTTAGCGTCCATCAGGACAGAGACAGACGCGCCGTCAGACAGTTGTGAGGCGTTACCCGCCGTGATCGTCTTGTCCGGGCCCAAAACAGGCTTCAGCCCCTGCAGACCTTCGAGCGTCGTGGACGGACGATTGCCCTCATCCTTTTCCAGCGTCACGTCTTGCTTAGAGACTTCACCCGTTTCACGGTCCTTGACCATCATGGTCGAAGCCAGCGGAACAATTTCGTCGTCAAATGCACCCGCTTGCTGCGCCGCGTGTGTGCGTTGCTGGCTCATCAGTGCATATTCATCCATCCGGTCACGCGAAACTTTGTAGCGATCAGCGACGATCTCAGCAGTCTGCAACATCGGCATGTAAGCCGCCGGGTGATTAGCGATCACTTTCGGATCGGGCGCGACGCGCATTTCTGGGGTCTGCACCATAGAGATACTGTCCACGCCGCCGCCAATGGCGATATCCATTTCGCCGCACATGATCTTGCGCGCAGCAATACCGATGGCGACCATACCGGATGAACATTGACGATCCACGCTCATGGCCGGAACCGTCACAGGCAGGCTAGAGGCGAGAACTGCGTTGCGGCCGACCGTGACCTGCACGCCCTGCTGCAACGCGCAGCCGATAACGACATCTTGGATTTCAGCACCGTCAACGCCAGCACGCTTGACCGCGTGGTCGATACAGTGACCAGCCAATGTTGGGGACGGCGTGGCGTTGAACGCGCCGCGATAGGCGCGGCCAATCGGGGTTCGGGCTGTGGATACAAGGACGGCTTCGCGCATGGGTGGCTCCTAAAGTGAATTCTTATCGACGTGTTGGAGGCCTTTTGCGGGTCAAAGACCAAGAAGGCAAGTTTACGTTAACGTAAACATCCATGCGATATTGTTGCCCCATCGATCGCTGTCTCTTTGCAAGCCGTTTTCCCTGCCCTAGACAGGCTGGATGGATACAATCGAAATCGAACGCGATGCAGGCTGGGCCACGATCTGGCTCAACCGACCCGAGCGCCGCAACGCCATGAATGACCTCATGATCGACGAACTCATGGCCACCTTCACGGCCTTGGAGTTAGATATGACGGTTCGCGGCGTGACGATGCGAGGACGCGGCGGGTTTTTCTGCGCGGGCGGTGATCTGAACAGCTTTCAGGTCTATCAGTCTGACGAAAAGACACTGGCTGAAACGGCGGCCTTTAACCGCCGGATTGGTACGATGCTCGATGCCTTTAATCATTTGCCGAAACCGACCCTCGTTCTGGTCGAGGGGGCCGCGATTGCGGGTGGGCTCGGCCTGATGTGTTGCGCCGACGTCATCGCAACTACGCCAGACGCCAAATTCAGCCTCACGGAGACCATGATCGGCATTCCGCCTGCGCAGATTGCACCGTTCGTCGTCGCCCGCGTTGGGCTCTCAACAGCGCGGCGCATCATGTTAACAGGCGCGCGGTTTGACGGGACCGAAGCTCACGCGCTTGGCCTTGCGGATTATGCCACTGATGATCTGGACGCCGTTCAGGCTAGCGTGCGGCGTGGCGTCAGAAAATGTGCGCCGGGCGCCAATGCCGCGACCAAGGCGCTTATCCTCAGCAGCACGACTCTCTCTCGCGATGACGCGCTCGACCGCGCAGCGGACTCCTTCGCCGCCTGTCTTCGGAGCGATGAAGGCCGCGAAGGCGTGGCGAGTTTTCTGGAAAAGCGAAAGCCGAACTGGGCGGGATAGAGATCCAAGCCTGATCATATTCCAGTCCAATCATCGGTAAACCGGGATTGCCCCTGCCGATCTAACTGTTACACCCGGCCATGCTTTCAATCTTTGAAATTGCAGCGCTGCTGCTTGTCCTCTCTGCGGTTCTCTCTTGGATCAACCGCGCCTATCTAAAATTGCCGCACACAATTGGTCTATTAGTGATGGCGTTGCTGGCGTCATTTCTGCTCATCGGGCTCCACGCCATCGCCCCCGGACTGCAAGTCTATGAGACTATAACGGGAGCGATTGGGCAGATCGATTTCAACGAAACGCTGATGAAGGGCATGTTGGGCTTTTTGCTCTTTGCCGGCGCGCTACATGTCGATTTCGCCAAGCTACGCGACGCAAAATGGTCGATTGGCTTGATGGCAACGTTCGGCGTGGTGCTGTCTACCTTCATCGTCGGCACAGGCTTCTGGTTGCTGGCCGGTCTGTTTAATGTCGAACTACCCTATATTTGGGCGCTGGTTTTTGGCGCACTGATTAGTCCGACGGATCCCGTCGCTGTACTGTCGATCCTGAAGACCGTGAAAATGCCCAAGTCGCTCGAAACCAAGATTGCGGGCGAAAGCCTGTTCAATGATGGGGTCGGCGTTGTTGTCTTCACCCTGATCCTCGCCATCGCAACGGGCGGTGCCACAGCACATGCCATGATGGACACCACCCTATTGGCGGGGCCAATCATGGCGACCACGCCGGGTGCAAGCATTGGCGTACTGGACGTGGTTGAGCTCTTCATGGTCGATGCGGTCGGCGGCGGCGTGCTTGGCCTGATCGCAGGCTGGATCGGCTATCAGATGATGGAGCGGATCGACGAACCCGCCATCGAAATCTTGATCAGTCTGGCGCTCGTCGCTGGAACCTACGCCATCGCGCAGCGCATCGACATTCTTGGCCACCATCTCTCCGGCCCAATCGCGGTCGTCGTAGCAGGCCTGATGATTGGCAATAAGGGCGCGGCCTTTGCCATGTCCGATAAGACCCGCGAAGCGCTGTTTGGCTTTTGGGAGATGATCGACGAAATCCTCAATTCGGTTCTCTTCCTGTTGATCGGGTTGGAACTCCTCGTGCTCGGCCTCTCACCAAGCTTTGGAATTATCACACTCATCGCTATCCCGCTGGTCCTGCTCGCCCGACTTTGTGCCGTTTACGTACCCATGAAGGCGCTCGGTACGTTCAAGACCTTTACCCAAGGGGCAATCCCGGTACTGACATGGGGCGGTGTGCGCGGCGGTATCTCAGTCGCATTGGCGCTGTCTCTGCCCGACAATGAGTATAAACCTCTGATTCTGACCGCGACCTATGGCATCGTCGTCTTCTCTATCATCGTGCAGGGTCTCACGATCAAAAACGTCGTGCAGCGCACGGTCGATCCGAAGTTGCTTTGATCTATTGATCCACGCCAATAATGTGATTAGGTAACGCTCCGTGACCCGCTCACCGTTCATACCATCTGGCATGAAGACGCTCGCCGTCCTGTTTGCCGCTCTGTTCATGTTTGCACAGGGCATGGCGCAGGCGCACGTCGTCGAATTTGGCGCCAGTCACGAACATGACGGCGTTGCCTGTACAGTCTCAGTACTCGGTGAAGATCAGGCTATTGCACCTGTTCCACTTGAGACCGAAACCGTTCCGGTGGACGAAAGTCCGGTCATCACACTGCGTCCGACCAAAACAGTCACATTCCAAAACGCTCATCCTTGCCGGGCCCCGCCACCGCGAGCCCCACCCCACTAGACTTCACACCTCTTAAACCGGGGCAACGCCCCAAACGCACTCGTTTTGTGAAGTCTATTCCATGTCTAAATATCTTATGGGCTCTGCCCAAGTGGCTCTTCTGAGCCTATCTGTCGTCCTTTCCGCACAGGCGCAGGATACCCTACCCTTCGAAGACGAAATCATCGTCACCGGCTCTCCCCTCGCCCGCTCAGTTGACGAAGCCATTACGGGTGTCTCTGTCCTATCTGGCGAAGAACTGTCACGCCGCCTCGGAAGCACGATCGGCGAAACACTGAAAGCCGAACCTGGCGTATCTTCTACCTTCTTCGGAGCCGGCGCTTCGCGGCCCATCATTCGTGGACAAGGCGGAGACCGAGTTCGTGTTCTGACCAACGGCATTGGATCTATTGACGCCTCATCAGCGTCCCCAGATCATGCCGTCGCAGCTGAACCGGCCCAAGCAGAACAAATCGAGGTTCTTCGCGGCGCTGGTATTCTCCGTTATGGGAGCTCTGGCGCAGGCGGCATCGTGAATGTCATCGACGGACGTATCCCAACAGTCGTGCCAGAGGGCGGTACGGAGGCGGACTTCCGCATGAGCGCAACCACTGTCGATAGCGGGTTCGAAGCGGCGGCTTCAGTCGATCAGGCACTTGGCAGCAATCTCGTTCTGCATCTGGACGGCACATTCCGTGACGCCGGTGACTTCCGTATTCCTGACTTCGCCGAGAGTGCTGCTTTACGGGCCGAGGAAGAGGCGGAAGAAGAAGAGCATGGTGATGAAGATCATGATGAGCATGACCATGAAGAGGAAGAAGAAGTCCGCGGTCGCTTGCCGAATAGTTTCGTGGAAACAAAATCCGCCACTGTTGGACTAAGCTGGATCGGGGAGCGTGGTTTCTTCGGCGCAGCTTTGCACCGCTTTGAATCGGATTACGGCATCCCCGGCGGCCATGAACACGGCCACGAGGAAGACGAAGATCATGACGATGAAGATCACGATGATGAGGATCATGACGAAGAAGAGGAAGAAGAAAACGTCACCATCGGTCTGGAGCAAACCCGTCTTGACGTGAACGCCGCCCTAGAGCTGGACGGCGTCTTCGAAAGGTTGCAATTCTTCGGCGGTTATGCCGATTACACGCATACGGAGTTCGAAGGTCCGGGCGTGGTCGGGACCGTTTTCGCCAATGAGGGCTATGAAGGCCGACTTGAGTTGGTGCAGCGTCAACAAGGGAGTTGGTCTGCGGCGCACGGCATACAACTCCGCACCCGCGAATTCTCTGCCATCGGCGAAGAGGCCTTCGTCCCGCCCACTGAAACACGGCAATATGCCGCCTATACCTTCCATGAGATTGATACGGGCGATTGGCATTTTGAAGGCGCTGGTCGGATCGAACTAACCGATCAGGAAAACACCGTTACCGGTGCATCGCGCGATTTCACCGCTATCAGCCTCAGCGGCGGGGCCGACGTTCACCTCAGTGAAACGGTCCGGCTCGGAGCGACGCTATTCCGTACAGAACGCGCGCCGTCGACTGAGGAGCTGTTCTCCAATGGTCCCCACTTAGCGACCAACCAGTTCGAAATTGGCGATATTACGCTGGATAAGGAAACGGCACTGGGCGGCGAAGTCGCGTTCAGACACCGGGCGGACAATCATGCGGTAACAGTCAATCTGTTCTATACGAGCTATGACGACTATATTTTTGAGACTGAGACCGGTGCAGAAGAAGACGAACTGCCTGTATTCCAGTTTGTCGGCGAGGACGCAGAATTCTACGGTATCGAAGCTTTAGGACAGCTTGACCTGTTCGAAGCCGGCCGCTGGACTGTCAGTGGCGATGCGCTAGCAGAATATGTTCAAGCAGAAACCGATACTGAGAATTTGCCCCGCATTCCGCCCCTATCCATCCTGGCCGGGTTGGAAGCACAAAGCGACGCTGTCACCTTGCGGGCGGAAGTAGACTGGGCTGACGACCAGACCGAAACTGCCCCGTTTGAACGAGGCACTGAAGGCTACACTTTAGTCAATTTGTTCGCTCGATATGACTTTGGTGACAAAATCGGATTCTCGTTGGGTGTAAACAATCTATTCGATAAGGACGCGCGCCAGCACACCTCCTTCCTGAAGGACGATCTGCCGCTGCCAGGTCGGAACCTCAGGTTCACAGTCACCGCTAAACTTTAAAACTGTTTCGCCTCCAGCAGGTGTCACGACCTCCCTTGGAGACTGTTCCAACTTCAAGGGAGACCTGTTTCGACAGGTTAGGCGGCTGATTAGACGGTTTCGTCTTTAACGTCGTTGTGAACTCCCTTGGGGGCATACCCCGCCTTCAAGGGAGACTTTTTGCCCAAAACTTGAACAATCGACGTGGCTAAACCGTGTCGATTTTCAGCGTATTCGTCGTTCCCGGCACGCCGAAGGGGACGCCTGCGCTGATCATGATGCGATCGCCGCTCTCTAGCCCGACGCCTTTAGCGAGATCCCGCACACGCCCGAGCATATCTTCGAAACTGGCTGGGTCTTCAGTCACGACGGGATGTGTCCCCCAAATAAGCGCAAGGCGAGCCGCTGTGCCAGCGTCCGGCGTCAGACCAATGATTCGGCACGGCGGACGTTCTCGCGCGATACGCTGAACGGTAGACCCCGTGCGCGTATATCCGAACACGGCCTTCGCATTGATCGTTCGGGCGATGGTCTCAACCGAACGCGAGATGGCGTCTTCCGCGCTGGATTCATGCGGCAGCGTCGTCTGTTCAAAATATTCCCACAGGATCGGATCACCTTCGGCGGCGGTGATAATTCGGTCCATGATTGCAACGGCCGTTGCCGGATGGCGGCCGACGGCAGTCTCAGCCGACAGCATAACGCAGTCCGCACCCTGATAAATCGCTGTGGCCACATCGGAGGCTTCGGCGCGCGTCGGCGTCGGGGCGTCGATCATGCTCTCCAGCATGTGGGTCGCAACTATAACGGGTTTACCCAGTTCACGGCCTTTGCGGATAATTTTGCGCTGAACGACTGGAACCTCTTCAAGCGGCAGTTCCACACCTAAATCACCGCGCGCGACCATAGCGGCGTCCGCGATAGCAAGAATATCGTCGAGATCTTCGACGGCGGAAGGTTTCTCGATCTTGACGATAATCCCGGCGCGATCGCCGACGATTTTCCGAGCATCAATGACGTCTTGCGCATTTTGCACAAAAGACAAAGCGATCCAGTCCGCCCCATGTTCAAGCGCGAACGCCATGTCTTCACGGTCTTTATTCGTCATTGCCGACATCGGCAGTACTGCATTGACGACGTTGATCCCTTTGCGAGATTTCAGCAGTCCCGGCACATCGATACGCGCCTCGGTCTCGCTAATCATTGTGGCTTGTAGCTTGCCGTCGTCAAATTTCAGAACGAGACCGGGCTTGAGGATTTTTTCTAGCTCTGGGTGCGGGTGGACGATGGCGCCCTCTGACGCATCATCGGACCGAACTACGGAGACAGTATCGCCGTAGCGGAGCTCTAGCCCCTCACCCATCTCCCCCACACGGAGTTTCGGACCCTGCATATCGGCGACAATGGCAATCGGATGACCGACCTGCTCTGAGATTGATCGGATCGTTTTGATATTGGCGAGGTGGTCTTCGTGACTGCCGTGACTGAAGTTCAGTCGGAACGCATCAACGCCGACCTCATGCAGAAGCCGCATTGTGTCTGGGGCTCGTGAGGCTGGACCAAGGGTTGCCAGGATTTTGGCGAAACGTTTGCGCATGCCCCCGCCTAGCGGAGACAGCGCTGTCATGCACCCTAAAAGTCGGTTTTATGGTCGAATGGCTAGCAGCGAGACGCAGGTAGATTGAGCGTCTGGCCGATATCGATACCGAAATCAGACCGAATGCCGTTGGCTGTCATGATTTCAGTGATCGGTGTACATAAGCGCCGTGACAGCGAGTAAACCGTATCGCCGGGCTGGACCGTATAATTCGACGCCGTCGGCACATTGGCTGCCGTGCTGGACCTTGCAGCCGGTTCGTCCGTCACAATGATGTTTTGCGCATAATCGTAGGCAATCGGTCTGGGTCCGCTGACAGGTGCGGATTGTGGCACGGGCTGAGGCGCAGATTGGGGCGCTGGGGTCGCAGGCTGCGCTTGCGCACCTTCGGCCACAAAAATAGCATAACCGGGCGTGCCCTCCATAGCGTCGGCATTATAGGCCTGTTCCGTCGGAGACGTACTTTGACCATTGTCGTGGTTCGCAACAATTGTGGTTGAGCCCTGCATGACAGGTTCGATTGTGGCTTTCGCATAGGTCGGCTCTATCGTCGTCTGAGCGGCCACCTGTACATTGGGCGCTGTCTCAGGCGCACCATATTTCGACGAATATTGATAATTCGGGTTTTCCTGAACGGTCGAGCAGGCTCCAAGCAAAAGAGCGGCTCCAAGGGTAAGAATGCGGGCGGACATGTCTGTCTCCATTAAATTTCCAGCGAAAGCTGCGCGAATAGAGTCAATTTTCGGTTAAGGCGGGCTTTCGATTGTCGCGAAGACAGGCTATCCGTCGCGCGATTTAACGAGGACTTCATGACAATTTCGACCAAAACATTCGAATATGCGGACGGCGACACAAATTGTGTTGGCTATTTGGCGTGGGACGAGAGCATTGTTCGCGCCAAACCCGGCATTCTAGTCAACCACGCTTGGTCGGGCCGGGATGACTTTGCTGAGAGCGTCACCGTGCAGATGGCCGCCAACGGCTATGTCGGGATCGCGCTCGATAATTACGGTGCTGGCGCGCGCCCGGAAACGGTCGATGACAAAATGGCCCTGATGGGACCGCTCAAGGAAGATCGCGCAGCCCTGCTCAAACGTCTCACGGCTGGGTATAAGGCTGCAGCCGCCTTGGACATGGTTGACGAGACAGCCATGGCGGCCATCGGATTCTGTTTTGGTGGACTCTGTACGCTCGATATGGCCCGCGCGGGTCTCGATCTTAAAGCTGCGGTCTCTTATCATGGCCTGCTGGATGCGCCGGATCTCAAAGGTGGCAAAATCGTTGCCGATATCCTCGCCTGTCATGGCTGGGACGATCCAATGGCACCGCCTGACCATGTTATTACTTTTGGCGAGGAGATGGTCGCAGCGGGTTGCGACTGGACCTTGATGACCTTTGGCAACACCCAACACGCCTTTATGGTCCCGGACGCTAATGATGCAGATTTGGGTTTGAAATATAACAAGACCGCAGCCGCTCAGAGCTGGGCGGCCACTTATGATCTGCTGCGCAAACATTTCGAGCTGCACGGCGTCGATAGCGCAGAGGGCACAGCATAACCGATCCAGTCGACATTACCGTCATTCGTGACACGGATGCGCTTGCGCTATTCTGCGAGGATGCCCGTGAGCATGACTTTGTCTGCGTTGATACGGAGTTCATGCGGGAAACCACATTCTACTCCATTCTGTGCCTCATTCAGCTAGCCACGCCGGACAACGAAGTCATTGTCGACCCGATGGCCGAAAACATCGACATGTCGCCCTTTGTCGACTTGTTGATGGACGATACGGTCGTCAAAGTCATGCATGCGGCGCGGCAGGACATGGAAATCTTCTATGAGATGTGCGACGGCACTGTTCCTGGTCCAATCTTCGATACGCAAGTCGCCGCCATGGCCGCTGGGTTCGGTGATAGTGTCGGCTATAGCGGGCTCGTCAAAGGCCGGCTTGGCATCAGTCTCGATAAGGGCGCCCGCTTCACAGATTGGTCCCGCCGTCCGCTCTCCGACAAACAACTCTCCTACGCTCTGGCCGATGTGACACATTTGCGCGATCTGTTCCCGCCTATGGTCGACGAATTGGAAGAGGCGGGCCGTCTGTCTTGGGTGATGGAAGAAATGGCACCGCAGATGGAGGAGAGCCTCTACACCTTTGATCCTGAAGAGGCTTGGCAACGGCTAAAAGTCCGCAATCCGCGCAAACCTTATCTCGCCGCTTTGCGAGCCGCTGCTGCTTGGCGTGAACAGGAAGCCATTGACCGCGACGTCCCGCGCCGACGGGTTCTGAAGGACGATGCGATCTATGATCTCGCCACACAGAAACCGCGGACGCTGGATGCGCTTGGTAAGTTGCGCGGCATCCCACGCGGGTTCGAGCGCTCCAAGGCCGCAAAATCATTGATCGATAAAATGAACGAGGCCCTTAAGAATGCTGACGATTACGCACCGATCGTGACCAAACCGCTGGCCATGCCGCCTAATCTGGGGCCGCGTGTTGAAATGCTGAAAACCCTGCTGCGACTACGCACCGAAGTTGAAGGCATAGCCCCCCGTCTGGTAGCCGGTGCCCGCGACATCGACCAACTCGCCGCTTTTGGTGAGAGCGCAGACATTCAAGCCCTCAAGGGATGGCGGCGCACGCTCTTCGGCGAAGATGCTTTGGCATTGCTTCGTGGTGAGATTGGCTTGCGGCTCGACGGCGATGATGTGGTCGCAGAGCGGCTGTGATTCCTGTCCTTTATGAGGATGACGACCTCCTCTTTATCGACAAGCCCGCTGGACTTTTGAGTGTCCCCGGCAAGACCGAGCCGGATTGCGTCGAAGCCCGGTTACGGGCGCGTTATCCCGGCACGCTGACGGTGCACCGCCTTGATATGGCAACCAGTGGCGTCATGGTCTTCGCCCGCAACAAGGCGGCTCAGCGCCATATCGGCCTACAATTTGAACGCCGCCATTTGAAAAAACGCTACATTGCCGTCGTAGATGGTATCGTTGAGCCGGATGAAGGCCATATCGACCTGCCCCTGCGCGCCGACTGGCCAAATCGCCCCTTGCAGATGGTCTGTCATGAACAGGGCCGCGCGAGCCAGACAGACTGGCGCGTTCTGGAACGTGGCGAGGACCGGACACGGTTAGAACTCACGCCGTTAACGGGTCGCAGCCATCAGTTGCGCGTTCACCTGAAAGCGATCGGCCACGTCATTTTAGGCGATGAGTTTTATGCCAGCGGGCCCCAGCTGGCCGCCAGCGATCGACTTTTACTC
Organism: Algimonas ampicilliniresistens; assembly: GCF_030159955.1. Taxonomy (GTDB): domain Bacteria; phylum Pseudomonadota; class Alphaproteobacteria; order Caulobacterales; family Maricaulaceae; genus Litorimonas; species Litorimonas ampicilliniresistens. Next base: position 1,430,766 of record NZ_BSNK01000002.1, on the reverse strand, counting down.
CACGCCGAGACTTTGAGCCTGTTCAAACCATCGGGCGGAGACTGGCTTAGTGTGAGCGCGCCCGTTCCGTTTTAGGAGACCCATATGAAACGCTTCGCCCTCATCGCCATCTTCGCGTTCGCTGGATGCGCCCCCGCCGCCGACACAACCGCACCTGCTCCTATTGAAACGACAGACACCGCGATGCCCATCGGAGCCTATATGATTGTGCAGGGCAAGGGATACGCGCCCGGATCTCTGGGTCCATACGCCGCCGCCTTGCCGCCCATTTACGCAAAATATGGCGGGCGCTATGTCGCGTTTGAAACCGACATTGATGTGGCGGAAGGCGACAGCGATTATTCGGCGGTTATCGTCTCCGCATGGCCGTCCAAGATCGCGGCAAGAGCCTTCTGGGACTCACCGGAATATGCCGAAGCCATCAAACTACGTGAAGGCATTGGCGAGTTTGACGTGGTGATCGTCGGCGCGCTGCCTACTGGCTAAAGATAGTCGTCTGCATGGGAGGGCTTGAGCTGGCTGATGACCTGCTCGGCCCGATCCATCAGCGCATCGCGAGTATCACCATCCATATTGTCGAGATTACGGTAGACCATGTTAAGGCGGTTATTGCCGCGCAGCTTGTCCTCATTCCGCGCCATAAAGTGCCAATAAAGCGCGTTAAACGGGCAAGCATCCTCACCCACACGCTCCTTCACCTTGTAGCGGCAGTCACCGCAATAATCGCTCATCTTGTTGATGTAATTGCCGCTCGAAGCGTAGGGCTTAGAGCCGAGCAAACCGCCATCACCAAACTGGCTCATCCCCAGCGTGTTGGGCAGTTCCACCCACTCAAATGCATCTGCATAGACGGCCAGATACCACTCATGCACGCGAACCGGGTCAATGCTGGTCAACAGCGCGAAATTTCCCGTGATCATCAGGCGCTGGATATGATGCGCGTAAGCATGGTCAATCGTCTGATCGATACTCTGCTTTAAACAGTTCATATCGGTGTCCCCAGTCCAGTAAAAGTCGGGGAGCGTGCGTAGGTTGCCGAAGAAATTTTGGTCCTTGTAGTCCGGCATTTTCAGAAAATAGATGCCGCGCACATATTCGCGCCAACCAATGATCTGTCGAACAAAGCCTTCGACCGCATTGAGCGGCGCGGCATCATCTGCATAGGCCTGCGCAACCGTCTCGCAGACCTCTAGCGGACGTAACAGACCGCAGTTCAGATATAACCCAATCAACGAATGAAATAGGAAGGGTTCGCCGCCCACCATCGCGTCCTGATAGTGGCCGAAGCCATTCAGGCGATGGGCCACGAAATCCTGTAATGAGGCAAGCGCGTCGTCACGCGTCACCCCCCATTGAAAGCCTTCAATCGTTCCAAACCGCGTCGGGAATTCTGCCGCAACCATGTCGATGACGGAGCGCGTCAGCCGATCGGGTTGAAACTGTGGGGCCTCTGGATAGTCCAAGCCAGACTTGGGTGGCTTTCGGTTCTCTTGATCGTAATTCCACACGCCGCCTTCTGGTTTATCCCTGACCATGAGCAGCCCGGTTTTGCGCCGCATGTCACGGTAGAAATACTCCATCCGCAATTGTTTGCGCCCCTCCGCCCACTGTTCAAACTCGTCTGAGGAACAGATAAAGCGGTCATCCGGTACAATCGTGACACGCAGGTCGAACATCTCTTCCCAGCTTTTCACCACCTCTTGGACGCGCCAGTTCCCTGGCTGACAGACGAAAATCTCAGAGATGGTATGACGGTCCAGGGCCCGTTTCACTTCGTCCGTGAAACTGTGTGTATTCTGCGGATCCGTCAGCGCGATATAATCGACTCTCCAACCGTCTTCCCGCAGCTCTTCCGCGAAATGGCGCATCGCCGAAAAGAGGAAGATCAGTTTCTTGCGGTGATGTGGGACCGTCTCGGCCTCTTCGCGCACTTCAACCATTAAGATGCGTGCATCCGCCTTGTTCGCATATTGCAGCGCAGACAGATCATGCGACAAATGATCGGCAAATATTGGGATAAGCTTGGTCATAGGGTGATTACGCACCCGGCGGCCCAACCGTTTCACCATTCCGCCCGTAATCAATCCGTGAGCACGGGCAATAAGAGCTATCTTCCGAGCAAGGACTGCGTGACCTGCGGCCGCCCTTTTAGTTGGCGCAAGAAGTGGGAACGGTCTTGGGACGAGGTGAAATATTGTTCCGCCCGCTGCCGGAAGGACAAGCCCAATGCTAGATAGTTTCGAGGCCCCTATTCAAGCCTGCATTATTGGCAGCACTGGCGGGATCGGCGCGGCGCTGGTTGATGCGCTGAGTGAGAGCGCGCGGGTCGAAACCGTCTATGCCTTATCCCGGACAGGCGCGTCGCATCCCTCCTCTAAGGTTCACAGCCTGACTTTCGATTTCCTTGATGAGACGTCCATTATGGCTGCGGCAGAAACGCTCCGTGAAGTCGGCGCCTTCGACCTGATCATTGTTGCGACCGGACTATTGCAGGGCGACGGGATTGCGCCTGAGAAAAATATGCGCGCGCTTGACCTCGACGCCATGCGAACGAGTTTTGATGTCAACACATTTGGACCGGCTCTGACCGCCAAACATTTTCTGCCCTTACTTCGCCGTGACACTAAAGCCGTGTTTGCCGCTCTCTCTGCGCGAGTCGGGTCCATTTCTGACAACCGTCTGGGCGGTTGGTATGCTTACCGTGCGTCTAAAGCCGCGTTGAACATGATGCTCAAAACACTCTCGATCGAGGTCGCTCGACGCTTCAAAAACCAGATCATTATTGGGTTGCATCCGGGCACGGTCGATACGGACTTATCGCGACCGTTTCAAAGCCAAGTGCCCAACGGAAAACTCTTCACCCCCGACTATTCAGCCGCAAAACTTCTAACGGTGATGGATCAAGTCAGCGTGAGTGACACCGGGCAACATTTCGCTTGGGACGGCGAACCAATCCCGTTCTAGTCGAACAGGTCACCGTTTTCGCGCAGAACTTTTCCCGTAAAGGCCTTGGTGACATCCGCCTTTGCACTTGAAGCTGTCTCATCGATCAGGCGGATTGTTGCCCGCAGAGCTGGGACGCTTCGGTCCGTATATTTTAAGAGATAATCAACAACATCGGTCGTTACCTCACGTCCACGGCGCTGGAACAAGGCGCTTGTTATCGGGCGAAGACTGTCATCGTCAGGTTCATGCAATTGAATAATCGGCATCGCAGAGAGCCGAGAGCGCAGATCTGGCAGGCTGACGCCCCACTCGTTCGGCGGCACGCGAGAGGCGAGCAACAAGCCAGAAATCTCACCGCGCAACGCTCGATTGATAAAAGCGAACAGATCGTCTTCCGTTCGCGCATGTGCGTCATCTAGAAAAACGCCGTGGGATTGTTTGAGCCACGCTTCACCGAGATGGGTCTTTCCCGTCCCTTCCGGGCCTAGCAACATCATTGCGGGCGCGGGCCAAGCGGGCCAAGCGCGCACAACGTTAAACGCCCCCGTATTGGAGGGCGCTTCGATGAATGTCTCGAAGGTGAAGTCCGGCTCCGGTGCCAGATCAAACGGAATTTGGCGGATAGGCACCATAGATCCCTGACGGGCTACCGACGGATAACGAGACCCAATCTTGGGTCATCGATTACGCGCACGCCTTTTTGCGCCATTTCCGCCGCTAAGCGATCAAGGCTGCCATAACTCAAGCTCATCAAGGCGCCATCTTTAGACAAAGCATCAAGACGCGCGTCGCGAACTTGCGCTGAGTTATTGATGGCCTGCTGCAGGCCCTGCCACTCATCCATAGACCCATAAAGGACAGTCACCGCAGACGTTTGAGCGCTGTCGCTCGGCACAGCGGCATCGGCTTTCCAATCCGCCTCCATACGCGCGACCAAACCGGCCATGCCGCCACTGGCGTTTAAGCTACGCCGTGCACCCGTATCGAGTGATAGATCGGTCGCCTGAAGATTGCCTCCGCCTTGGGGGCGAATAATCAGAACTTGATTGACGCCATAGCGAGTCGCCAGTTCCTGCAGGCGGGCATTGGACGGTTCTTCATATAGAAACGCCATATCTTCTTCGCTCGGCACTTTGATCGGCGTGAGCGCATGGGCATAGCGACCTGACAATAGATCTGTGGCCAAGGAACCGTCGAGACCGACCCCGATCGGTAAAGCCAGCCGTTCACGGGCCTGACTGGTGACCATGGTCAGACCAGAACTGCGCAAAAGCGTCTGCACAGCCGATGGATTGAAGGAAATCGAGACATCCCCAAGATAACGAGTCGCGGAACGCCGTTCATTGTCAATCGACAAACCTCTTATCAATGGTCCGACCACCTCAATCGTCATAGGCGGCAAACCGCGCGCGGATCGCTCACTTTCCAACGTCAGCCGATCAAGCAACAGACGGGCCGCGGTGATCTGACCATTGCCGATCGCACGGGTTTGCGCCTGGATAGCTGAGTCCGCCCGAGCATCGACCGGGACCTTGGCGACCGTGAAGGGATCAGCGGCAAGGGCAGGCAGCGCCAGGAGGCTGGCGACAAGGGCAGTGACGAATAATTTCATAGGGCGGCTATAGCAGGCTTTGCGTTGTGGAAAAGGTCGCGCCTCATTGCTTGCGATTGCGGCGTTTTTGGCACACATCGCGAACCCATGACAAAACCGACCAAACCTCTGTCCTATAAGGACGCCGGCGTGGACATTGATGCGGGGGACGCCCTCGTCGACCGCATCAAGCCCATGGTGAAAAGTACACGCCGCCCCGGGGCGGACGGCACGATCGGCGGCTTTGGTGGCGTCTTCGACCTAAAAGCAGCCGGATTTAACGATCCGGTGCTTGTCTCCGGTACGGACGGCGTCGGAACGAAGCTCAAAGTCGCCATCGAAACGGGCAAGGTCGACACAGTTGGAATCGATCTGGTCGCCATGTGCGTCAATGACGTGTTGGCACAAGGCGCGGAACCGCTCTTCTTTCTCGACTATTTCGCGACTGGAAAGCTTGACGTGGAGAGCGCAGCCGCTGTCGTGTCTGGCATTGCGGAAGGGTGTCGCCAGGCAGGCGCCGCGCTGATTGGCGGCGAAACGGCCGAGATGCCGGGCATGTATGCAGACGGCGAGTTTGACTTGGCTGGGTTTGTGGTCGGCGCGGTCGAGCGTGACCGGATGCTGCCTCTGATAGAAAAAATGGCGGTTGGCGATGTGCTGATTGGGCTCGAATCGTCCGGACCGCATTCAAACGGCTATTCGCTAATTAGGCGTGTGGTCGAACGGTCTGGGCTATCTTTTGCAGACCCCTCACCCTTTGGCGATGGCACTCTGGGTGAAGCGTTGCTCGCGCCGACAACCATCTATGTCGACGCCGCAAAACCGGTACTCGGCGACATCTTAGGACTAGCCCATATTACAGGCGGTGGTTTGACCGATAATGTCCCGCGTATGCTGCCGGATCACCTGACGGCGGAGTTCGACTTTGACGCTTGGGACCGCCCTTCTGTGTTCCGCTGGCTGCAAGACACAGGCGGCATCGAGGAGGCCGAGATGCGCCGCGCCTTTAATTGCGGCATTGGACTGGTTCTATGCGTGAAACCTGAGTCTGTAATGGATGTTCTGTCCAAACTCGACCCCTCCGGCATAGCAGCCCATGTCATCGGAGAATTGCGCGCGGCATGACACCTTCCGTGCCTCGAAGACTGCGCACGGCGGTTCTGATTTCAGGACGCGGCTCGAACATGATGGCGCTCGTAAACGCTGCGCAGCAATCTGACTATCCTGCCGACATCCGTCTAGTCATCTCAAACAAGCCCGAAGCAGAGGGACTTCGCCGAGCTGATGCAGCGGGCGTCAAAGCCCTTGCTATCGACCACAAAGACTTCGAGACACGCGAGGCGTTCGAGCGCGAATTGGACGCGGCGCTGAACGACCATAATATTGAGTTCGTCGCCTGCGCAGGCTTTATGCGGGTTCTCACAAATTGGTTTGTCGCGCGCTGGGACAGTCGCCTCATCAATATCCACCCGTCTCTACTGCCAAAATATAAGGGTTTGCACACGCATAGACGTGCCTTGGAGGCCGGAGATACGGTCGCTGGAGCCTCCGTCCATTGGGTCGTTAGCGAGGTAGATGGTGGCAGCGTGATCGACCACGAAACGGTCAACATCACGCCGCAAGACACTGAAGATAGCTTGATGGAGCGTGTGTTGGCGCGCGAATTAATCCTCTACCCGAGAGCGCTCGCTACTGCGGCAAAAGACGTGTTGGCACGCCAGTTATAGCGAAGCTTTAACCCTGTTTCGCAACACCGCTGAAACATAGTTGACCTATATATTCGTCCATGACTGAATCTTCTCATCAGCTTGGGCACACCCCAACCAAAACATCTGGCCACATTACTGGCTTCAGGCGGTTCGTCAGACAGATTGGCGGAAAGCCATCCTCACGCATGGCGCGAGATTTCACGACCTCTGAGGGCGGGAACGTCGCGATCATGGCGTCGATTGGCATCACAGCCATCTTGGCCATTACCGGAGCCGCCATTGATTACACCATGGCATCGTCCTCCACAGCAAGGTCACAGCAAATTGCTGACGCCGTGGCGCTCAGCGCAGCCATTTATATGAAAAAGCATGGGGAGATTCCGGATGGATCGAATGGCGGTGTTCCACCCGGTACACATTCCGCAGCATCACTAGGGTATGATCTACAAGGTTGGGTCAATGGCGGTGCTGATGACGTGAATGTCAACGTGACTTATGATGAGGTGACACGCGAAGCGGTCGTGACCGTTCGAGGTAAGACTAACACAACATTTTCTAGCATCATGGGCTTCGACCAGTTGGATTTTTCAACTCAGGCGACCGTGAGTTTTGAAGCCTCACAATTGGCTGATGTCGCATCCGTCGCCCTGGTATTGGACAATTCCGGTTCCATGAAGTGGCACGACAAGCCTTATGTAAAAAACGGTAATGGGAACGGCAATGGGAATGGTGAATGGAAACCCCCGGCGGGCGCTGTCCAGCGAATCAGCGCGCTCAAAACCTCAGTCAATGGCTTCATGGACAACCTCGGCACTCTGGTCGGCGATCAAAGTGGGTCTAAACCCAAGATCGTGCGGACTGGCATGCTCGCTTATAATACAAGCACTATTAGTTCACGTACCAAGACGATGAAGTGGCAACTGCTGTCCAAGTCTGACGTTAATTCCATGAGCGCCGGCGGCGGTACGAACTCATCCACTTCCATGAAAAGTGCGAAAAACTGGATCAAAAGCGAAGATGCGATCCACCATGCCGCGAATGGCAAGACGCCCCTGAAATATGTGGTCTTCATGACCGATGGCGTAAATAATAATAATGGCAGTCAAGTGGTTCAAGCATCTGGCGGAGGCATTTGGCGCCGGGAACGTTGCACATTCAAGAAGAAGCACAAAAACAAGAAATGGAAATGGAACTGCTACACCGAAGAAAAGACGCAAACCAATAAGCCATCTGGATCTGTGGGCTATTGGAATAAGAACAAAGCCTATGACTATGCTTGGATCGAATATCGCAAGACCCTGCCCGATAATGAGGAAACGCTCGGATATTGTCAGGAAATGAAAGACGCTGGCGCCACAGTCTATACGATCGGTTTCGCCTTAGAAGAGGGAACCTATGGCGACGGTGGCTGGGGCACTGTTTGGCAAAACTCAAGTTCAACACAGATCGCGTATAGTTTCCTCGAGGAATGCGCGAGCGGTCCAGACTATTTTATTGCTGCGGAGAATGCGGAAGACCTGAATCAGGCTTTCACAACCATTGGCGAAGAAATCGTATCTGAGGTGATCCGCATCAAATCCTGATCTCAGACGCGGACGATATCGCAAAAGAAAAGGCCGGGTCACCCCGGCCTTTTTGTTTGGTTATGCGAGGCCTGCTTAGCCGACGATCTGATCGTCTGTGAAGAACTGAGCGATTTCTTCAGCGGCCGTTTCAGGAGCGTCTGAACCGTGGACTGTGTTCGCATCAATGCTCTCAGCAAACGCTGCGCGGATTGTGCCAGGCTTAGCTTCGGATGGGTTCGTTGCGCCCATCACGTCACGGTAAGCAGCAATGGCGTTTTCGCCTTCCAGAACTTGCACGACAACCGGGCCAGAGGTCATGAAGTTGACCAAGTCACCGTAAAATGGACGCTCGGCATGAACTTCGTAGAAGCGCTTGGCTTGAGCTTCGCTCAAGTGAACGCGGCGTTGGCCGACAATGCGAAGACCAGCGTCTTCGATCATGGCATTGACCTTACCGGTCAGATTACGCTTAGTCGCGTCGGGTTTGATAATAGAAAAAGTGCGTTGCACGGCCATGGTGTCATCCTTTGTTGGCAGTGATGAAATTTGCGCGGCCCCTAATCCGGGATGACCCGCAATTCAACCCATGTTAGCGGCGCGCTGAAATGCTTCACATCAATGACCTGACATACCGGATTGAAGGGCGACCGCTCTTTGAACAAGCGACCCTCGCCATCGACCAAGGCCAGAAGGTCGGGTTGGTCGGGCGCAACGGGACCGGCAAGTCGACCCTGTTCCGCTTGATCAAGGGTGAAATCGGCGCGGACGACGGCGCCATCACCATGCGCCAGAATATGCGTCTGGGCTGTGTCGATCAGGAAGTGCCGAGCGGGCCTGAAAGCCTGATGGAGACAGTTCTGGCGGCTGATACGGAACGCGTCGCCCTCATGTCGGAAGCCGAAACGGCGACCGATCCGATGCGCATCGCGCAGATCCATACACGGCTGGGCGATATTGATGCCTATACGGCGGAAGCCCGGGCCGGATCGATCTTATCAGGGCTCGGCTTTGACGGGCCCGACCAACTCCGCCCCTGTGCCGATTTCTCAGGCGGTTGGCGCATGCGCGTCGCACTGGCCGCCATGCTGTTCGCGCAGCCAGACATGCTGCTGCTTGATGAGCCGACGAACTATCTCGATATTGAAGGCGCGCTTTGGCTGGAAACCCATATCCGCAAATATCGCGGCACGATTTTCGTGATTTCGCACGATCGTGACTTCCTCAACACCGCCGTTACTCACATCGCCCACCTGCAATATGGCAAGATGACGATGTATGCGGGCAATTATGAGCGGTTTCAGCGGCGTCTGGCCGAGCGCAACCGTCTTGATATGGCCCTCATCGCCAAACAGGAAGATGAACGCCGCAAACTGGAAGCCTTTGTCACCCGCTTCAAGGCTAAAGCCTCCAAAGCCAAACAAGCGCAAAGCCGGGTCAAGCGCCTAGAAAAGATGGAGCCCATCGCGACCTTGGTTAGCGAACCCATCGCGCCCATCGACCTGAACGGGCCAGAACGGATGCTCTCCCCGCCCATGGTGCGCTTTGACGAAGCCGCGCTTGGCTATGGCGAGACGACAATCCTGCGCAATCTCAACCTGACGGTCGATCCGGATGACCGGATCGGTCTGCTGGGCCGCAACGGTGAAGGGAAATCGACTTTCGCGAAGGGCTTGTTGGCTATTCTGAAAGCCCAAGAGGGTCGCATCCGTGCACATCGGAAAATGCGTGTTGGATATTTCGCGCAGCATGAGGTCGATGCGTTGAACGAATCGGCGTCCGCTTACGACCATGTCGTCGAGCTTATGCCCGATGCAACCGAAGCGGAGCGGAGGTCCCGGCTGGCACAATTCGGGCTCGGGGCCAAAAATGCCGAGACGCCGGCGGGCGATCTGTCAGGGGGAGAAAAAGCGCGACTATTATTTTCACTCATCGGTTTCCACAAACCGCACCTTCTCGTGCTCGACGAACCGACCAATCACCTCGACATTGATAGCCGTGAAGAATTGGTCCGTGCGTTGAACAACTATTCCGGCGCTGTACTGCTGATCAGCCATGATCGGGCGCTGCTGGAAGCCACGACGGATCGTTTGTGGATGGTCAATGGCGGCACGGTGACGCCCTATGAAGGCACGTTGGACGATTACCGCGAAATGCAGGTTGAACGCGCGCGCCCAGATAAGAAACCCAAAGTCGATACGGGGCCGTCCAAGGCCGATGAACGCAAAGCTCGGGCCGACGCGCGCAAGGCCATCGCACCGCTAAAGAAAAAAGCGGCGACCCTTGAACGCGATCTCGACAAGGCGACTGCAACCATCAAGTCTATCGACGCCGAGCTTGCCGAACCGGGCCTGTTTGATCGTGATCCAGAACATGCCGTGCAACTCGGCATTGACCGTGGGCTGACAGCAAAGCGGGTCGATGAGTTAGAAAATCAATGGCTTGAAGCCCTCGCCGCCTATGAAGCCGCTGAACAAGACGCAGATCTTTAAAGAACTGTGCTCCCAGCGTCATTGAGACGCTGTTTACCGTGATCCCAATCTTTGCCCGCATTCCGCCATATTTTCTGCGATGGTCGCGCGCGCGGGGGCGCAGAAGGACGAAGGGCTTATGTTCCAGCAGAGACTAATCCGGGATGATGATGCACTGATCATGTTCGAAGCGTTGGCGTTCCTCATTCGCCAGTCTGGCTTGCCAGCTCGACCTCAAGTTCCCTCGCCGCTGCACAAAAGCCAGGGCCTTGATTCTATTGTTTATGATGAGCGCGACACACGTTCGGTACAAGATTGGGCGCAAGACAGTTTTGCGACCATCTTGGACGGCATGGCCATCGACCCCACCGACCTGCGCCTTATAGCGTCTACCAGACCGCTGTCCGACGACCGCAGCACGCTCACCTTCGATCCTGACCGCGCGCAGGAGCCCGGACAATTTATTTCCCGTCTGGCACTCCAGTTGATCGAGCAGCGTATGGTCCGGTTCAATCCGGGGGTTCCCCTGACCGCTATTCAGCGCGCGCTGATCAGACTGACGGGATGCGCCTATTATCGGCAGGGTTTCGCCCTGACCCAATGCCTCCCCGCCCTGACGGAGGAATTATCCGCTTGGAAAGTGCCGCAGCGCCTTGTTGAGAACGCCTTGGTGTTTTCATCCTGTTTGACACTGATCGTACGCCGTCAAACGCCCGAGCAAATTGTCGCGACGTACGGATCCATCATGAGCAAGTCTGTGCGGCGCAAGATCAGACCCGCCTGCCGCCAAATCGACAATTTTAAGCCGGAGGTGAAATTATTGCAGGTCATTGCCGAAGAGAAACGCGCGCACACTCAATCTGACGAATCAACCATGCCTATTTTCACGGAGACTCTTGGGGATCAGCCGCAGCGAATCTCTTGGACATAGCCATCACGGTCGAGCTCAATCGTCAAACGGGATGTGTCCTCGACCCCGATCGTGATTCGTTCTGACACATCTGAGATCGATGGCGCGTAAAGCTGCTGACCCGGAAGATAATTTTGAACCTGCACATAGGTCTCGTTCATCATTTCCCCATTGAGGAAATCATTATCTGCGCCTTCAAAGACGGCTGGGCGGATAATGCGTTTCTGCCCTGGTAATCCGGGAATATAGATCGCCCCTTCATTCACGCCGACCAGCGGCAAATACATTTGCGATTGGCATGGATCGATGGCCGGAAGGCGCGGTGTGGGTGCCGGATCGAGGTAGGCAGGCCGAACATACTGACCCTGCCCCGGTTGCGGCTGGAACGTATAGTCATATCCGCCAACAGCACTGGCGCAGGCTGATAGGCCTAAACATAGCGGTATGAGCAACAAACCTCGCATACTGAAAGCGTGGCGGATCGTGGTTAACGCGACCCTAACGAAGCTGTGACTCAGCTGTGACCCCGCACCCTAAATACGTTTGCTAGAGACTGATTGAGCGAAGATGGAATGTCCCCCAAACCTCTCCACTTCGCTGATCTCGGCCACTCCGTAGATCCCCGGAAGGGCGAAGACGACCTCCCCTTGCGTCTTCGCCCTTCCCCAAACTGCCCCAGTCCCCTACAGGCCCGCCGATGAGCGAAACCTCACATATGGATGGCACAAAGCCGTGGCACGCCACCGTGCTGAGCCTTTATCCGGACGCGTTTCCGGGCGTTTTGGGGGCGTCGATCATTGGAGGTGCTGAAAAAAGCGGTCTCTGGCAGCTTGACACAGTAGACATTCGTGACTTTTCCACTAATAGGCACCGCACTGTTGACGGCCCTCCGGCAGGTGGCGGCGCAGGACTTGTCCTGAAGCCCGACATCGCAGCCAAAGCTATCGACAGCGTGGTCTTAGCGGACCGCCCGTTGCTATACATGACCCCTCGGGGCCGGCCACTGACGCAAAACCGCGTGAGAGAGCTTGCTGCCGGGCCGGGTCTTGTTTGCTTTTGCGGACGGTTCGAAGGTCTCGACGAACGCGTCATCGAATCGCGCAATATGGAGGAAATCTCCATTGGCGATTTTGTTCTCGCGGGCGGAGAGGTTGCCGCTCAGGCCATGATCGAAGCGTGCGTGCGCCTGCTCCCCGGAGTACTCGGCAGCGCGGAAAGCCTCGATGAAGAGAGTTTTGAGACGGGTTTGTTGGAGTATCCACTCTATACCAAGCCCCGCGAGTTTGAAGGTCGGGAAATCCCGGCGGTGCTCACATCTGGCGACCACGGAGCCGTGGATCGCTGGCGACGGGCACAAATGGAAGAGATTACAAAGGCGCGCCGTCCCGATTTATGGGCTGCGTACCCACACAAAAAAGACCCGAAGGCGTAAGCCGTCATCGGCAAGAAAGTGAGTCGCTATGAACGTGATTGAAAAACTCGAGAAGAAAGAGGCCGAGCGCCTACTGGACTCCGGTAAAGTCATCCCTGATTTCTCCGCTGGCGATACGCTGGTTGTGCAGGTCCGCATTACTGAAGGCACGCGCACCCGTTTGCAGGCTTTTGAAGGCGTTTGCATCGCGCGGTCCGGCGCTGGCATCCATGAGAGCTTCACAGTTCGGAAAATCAGCTACGGCGAAGGTGTCGAGCGCGTCTTCCCTGTCTACAGCCCGCTGGTTGAAGAAATCGAAGTCAAACGCAAAGGCAAGGTTCGCCGTGCCAAGCTTTACTACCTCCGTGAGCGTCGCGGTAAGTCCGCCCGCATCGCTGAGCGCACGACAGGTCGCGGCATGGAAAAAGGCCGGGCTAAGAAGTAAGTCAATTTGCTTCCCTCCATTTCTTTTTGGCGGGTCTCCGGCGTAGCCGGAAGAAAATTGAGCCGTTAGGCCGAGCGCCCACAGGGCGCTTTACCAAACTCATAGATAGAAAAGCCCGCCCCTCGGCGGGTTTTTTGCGTTTGGCGAGCCTAATCTACCTATGGGCCGCTTCTAAGCCATCACGCTTTGGCGATCTTACGCATCATGTCGATATCGCAGCCCGTAGCGTAGCCCATGCCCCGCTTGATCCCGGGCAGCAGGGCCGCACCTGTCATGGCGAAACACAGTTCTATCAGAGCCTCTTCGCCGAATTTGCTGCGAATCATCTCTCTCGCGTCCGGGTCATCAGTGCGCTGACCTGTCACGGCGTCCGCTAAACGGGCTGTTGCTGCCAATGCTTCAGGTAGAGCTGAATAGGTCCCGCTGAGGACCTGATCGATCACTGCGGTGTCCATACCCGTCTGCCGCGCCAAATTGATTTCCGCTTCAACACAGGTTCCGCAATCCGCGCTGATCGCGCCGCGTAGGCGGGCGACATGATAGGCGTCCTGAGGCGCAAAGAGGTTCGGATCCAAAAACCTAAACAGGCGATTGTAACGGCTCAGCAAACTAAAGCTCGTATCCGCAATCGCGTGGACGTAATCGAACGTCACCCCCACGCGTTTTTCCGCCTGACCGATCAGGCCGTGAGCGATCTTTTTTAGCATAATTCTTTCCTACAAAGCGGAAACGTCCGCTACGTCGCATCCTTTAGCGCGCGCCGCCGCCCAAGTTCTTCGGCATTGCCAGCCAGCCAGAACGGGTTGGTTTTTCGTTCAACCGCCACCGTTGTCGGCACGGTCGGCTCGCCGCGTTCGCGCATCGCTTCATAGGTCGCAACGGCGTCCTGCAAGTCGGACAAATCGCCATCGACGCTGAGCGCAAATTTCGCGTTGGAGAGCGTATATTCGTGGGCGCAGTAAAGCTCTGTGTCCTCGGGCAAGCTCAGTATCTTGCCGAAACTGTCCCACATCTGCTCGGGCGTGCCTTCAAATAAACGCCCGCAACCCAGTGTGAACAGCGTATCGCCCACGAAACACGCGCCTGCAGCTTCCAGATAAAAGACAATATGTTCGGTCGTATGGCCGGGCGTTTCCATGACGCGGACCGGATGCGCGCCAAAGTCAAACGTATCACCTTCGCCCAGTTTACTGTCGATACCGGGAATGCGGCCTTCAATACGGCCGGGACCATAAATCTGGACGCCGAACCGGTCCTTCAGCCCCATATTCCCGCCCGTATGATCGGGATGCCAATGGGTGTTCCAGATTTCCGTCAGCGCCCAGCCTTTGGCCGCACACTGCCGCGCGATCTCCTCGCCGTCAGGCGTATCGATAGAGGCGGTGCGACCGCTATCCGGGTCGTGGACGAGAATGCCGTAATTATCAGACAGGCAGGGGAAGAGATGAATTTGGATATTGGACATGGCCCAACCCTAACGAGGGCCGATTGATTTGGCGAGGCTTGCGCCGTGAAGACAGCAATTCATCGCTGTCTTCACGGATCACGCCTTACGCCAACTCGTCCCCTCGGCACTGTCCTCAAACACAATCCCGCGCGCAGTGCCCTCATCGCGAATGCGGTCCGCCTCTGCCCAGTCGTTCGCCTGCCGCGCCGCGTGACGGGCAGCGGCGAGCGCGTCGAATTCGGCGGTTTCGTCATCGGAGGCATTGCCGCGGAACCAGTCTTCGGGGTCGCGTTGGAGGAGGCCGAGGAGGTTCGCTCTTTCCATAAAGACTTCGTACTCTTCAACTAGCAAGTTACCATGATACTCCGCGAGAGCATCACCTGCGAGATAGTAAATTAAATTTTTATCATTGTTCTGAATTTGGAAAATTTGTTGAACGGTATCTAAATCTTCTTTCAACAATCCATGGCGGTTTTTTTTCCGAATAGATGCTGTGAGGGCTTCAAATTTATTGCGCACTCCTAATTCAACTTGGTCGTATATGTCCTTGAAACGCGATAACGTATTATACCATCGATCGAGATTTCGCTTACTCTCACGCAGCAAATCCTCACTCCAAATCAGCTCATTCCGGTAATGCGCTTTCAACAGCGCCAACCGGATCACTTCCCCATCCCAGTCTTTCAGCAGGTCATGGACCAGCACGACATTGCCCAGTGACTTGGACATTTTGTCCTTGCCCATATTGAGGAATTCATTGTGGACCCAGTAGTTGGCGAAGGTCTTGTCGTTCGCCGTCTCTGATTGCGCAATTTCGTTTTCGTGGTGCGGGAAGCGCAGGTCGATACCGCCGCAATGAATATCGATCGTCTCGCCGAGCGTTTCCTTAGCCATGGCAGAACATTCAATATGCCAGCCGGGGCGGCCCGGTTTGGTCGCAAAGTCGCGATTGCCGTATTTTCCCCAATCAACAAAATAGCTGGTCGAGGTCTGTTGTTGGCTCCACCCCGGTTCGCCGTCCGGCGAGGGTTTCCACAGCACAAAATCGGCGGCATTGCGCTTGGCGCCCACCACCTCAACCCGCGCGCCCGCCAGATTATCCTCTAGCTTGCGCCCCGACAGCTTCCCGTAATCCTCGTCCTTGGTCACATCGAAATAGATATGCCCCTCGGCGAGGTAGGCCGCGTCCTTGTCCATCAGCGTGACGATAATGTCCGCCATTTGCTGAATATGCTCAGTCGCCTTGGGCTGGACCGTTGGCGGCAGGCAATTCAGCGCATCCAAATCTTCATTATAGATGCGGGCATATTTCTCTGTGATCTCAGAGATCGGCACGCCTAGCTCCATCGCGCTAGCAATGATCCGGTCATCCACATCGGTTAGGTTGCGCGCATAGCGAACGTGATCTTCGCCATAGATATGACGCAGAACGCGAAACAGCACATCCGCCACCACGGCGGCGCGCGCATTGCCGATATGGGCGTAGGAATAGACCGTCGGCCCACAATTATACATCGTCACATTCTTGGGGTCCTGCGGGACAAACCGACGGACCTCACGCGATAGTGAGTCATATAAAGAGAGGGGGTGGTCTTGGTTCTCCATGGGGTCGCTCCCTATATCCCTAGACTATGGCTTGGAACCCTTATGATCAGAATGAGTGGGATCGCGGTTGGACCGAACCCATTCCGAAGCGTCGGCGCTCGCCGATCACGGCGTTTATCGTCGTTCTGCTGGCCGCCATGTTCGTATGGGAAGCCTTACAAATGCCGCCAGATCCTGATGCACGCTTCAATCTCGTGGTCGAAGATACCATCGCCTATGCCTATGGCGGCACGGACAAGGATAGTTTCAACGATGTGCGTCGGCAGCTCGACGCCAATCCGCAACTTCGCACCATCGTTCTAAAACATGTGCCCGGCACGACTCATTTGGGCGAGAACACCCGTATTGCGCAGATGTTTCGCGCGCGCGGCTTGAACACGCATTTAGAGCGGACCTCATTTATTGCCTCAGGCGGGGTCGATCTGTTTTTGGCCGGACAGAGCCGCACAATGGACTGCGGCGCACGGATCGGTGTGCATAGTTGGAAGGGCGAGAATGGCGATACGCCGCGCAAGCTCGGCTATGATCCGATTGAAGAGCGGATGGAGGCCTTTCACAGCACGCTCGACGTCGATCCAGACTTCTACCAATTTGCTCGCGATGCCGCGCCGCACAGCTCACTCTACTTTTTGTCGAAAACCGATCTGGAGCGATTCAATATTCTGAGCGATGGAGCTTGCGAAGGCACCAACTGGTTCGGGTTTCTGAATGGATCCGCGCGGTGAGATGGGACGTGATCGGGCTGACGGCCGCCGCACTCATCATTCTCGGTGGTGCCATTCTGCAGTCGCCTGATCCGGACCGGTTGCGTTTTGAGGTCGATGGCACTGATGCCTATGGTTATGGCTACACCGATGGACGGTCCGAGACGGCTATCGACCGGCTTCTGCGCGATCATCCCGATGTGGACACGTTGGTTTTCATCGACATGCCGGGAACGCGGGATGTGACGTCAAATTACCGCTTAGCCCGGGACATTCGCCGCGCCGGACTGGCGACAGAATTACGCGCAGGCTCTCGCATCGCCTCTGGCGCTGTGGATTTATTTCTCGCGGGACAAAGCCGGACGGTGGCCTGCGGGGCGAAAATCGGCGTCCATGCGTGGGGATCAAGCGGGTTCGACGCACAGGACGTTAGATGGGACACGCATCGCCGTTATTCACGCGATTTCCTGTCCGACATGGGGGTCGATGCTGACTTCTATGATTTCAGGACCAAGGCTGCCGGGTCTGACGACATCCATTGGATGAGCGTGGAAGAGATCAATCATTGGCGCGTCGCCAGCGCGCCAATGATTTGCGATAGCGCATAAAAAACCCCCGGCACAGCATGCCGAGGGTCTCCACTCCCTCCCCTATCGGGGTTCGTGTTTGAGCGGTTTCAGCCGGATTATTGGTCAAGATTTGGCGTATAGTCGCCGGTAATCAGACAGGTCATATCGACTTGTGCGGTTGTGCCAGCTGGACAGGTCACGGTCGTGATCGTTCCGGCTGAGCCTGGAACAACAATTGCATTGTCAGCAATCATTCCGTCATCGTCGGCGGCGCGGAATGCGTCTTCCTTAATCGTGTAATCTTCAACGATAATGTCTTGGTCATCTTGAATGCTCGGCTCACCATCAGCTTGCAAAATTTCACCGACTGTATCGTTGACCTTAGAGGGATCCATCGTCTCTACAGAACCCATGACTTCACCGTTCACGTCTGTCTTTAGGACAACAGTTTCAGCCGTTGTCTTCATCACGACGTCGTTTTTCTTCTGTTTCATGTGACCGTCGCCAGCCAATGCTGGGGCAGCCACAGCAAGTGCAGCGGCGCTGATAAGGGCGGTTTTAAGATATGTCATAAATATGTCCTTTCAAAATTGTTTCGTTTTAAAAAGCCACTGAATTCAATGCATTGAACAACATTGACCACAGTTGCCTCCTTGCTAAAACAACGGGGCGTCCCCCACTTCCGTTCCAAGAAACATTAGCCCTATCATTCCGATTTCGTTGCAATCGCATGGGCGATAGGCGGATTTCACCCTTACGCAGACGCCATTCGCTCCCTATATCGCCGCCATGAGCAAACCGACCCTCAAACCCGTTCCCAAGAGTGAACGTCCTTCGCCCGAAGCCGCTATGGATGCTGTGCGCACGCTGATCGCGTGGGCCGGTGATGACCCGGACCGCGAAGGTCTGCGCGATACACCTAAGCGGGTAATCAACGCTTACCGCGAATGGTTTCGTGGCTACGATGTGGATCCAGCTGAAGAATTATCCCGCACCTTTGAAGATGTGTCGGGCTATGATGACATGGTTATCTTGCGCGAGATCGATGTGGAGAGCCATTGCGAGCATCACATCGCGCCGTTTTTGGGCCGCGCCTATGTCGCCTATCTGCCGACTGAAAAAGTCGTCGGGATCAGCAAATTAGTCAAAGTCGTCGAAGCCTTCGCCAAACGTCTGCAGACCCAAGAAACCATGACAGCTCAGATCGCTGATGCGATTGAGGATGCACTAAAACCGCGCGGCGTCGCCGTGATGGTCGATGCTGTCCACCAGTGTATGAGCACACGCGGCGTACATCACCCTGACGTGTCCACGATCACCACCCAGTTCACTGGCGAGTTCAAGACAAACCCAGCCCTGCAGGACCGTTTCCTCCGCGTAATCGGCAAATAAAAAGCCGCCCTCTGATTATTCAGATGGGGCGGCTCATCTATCTACGGTCGGCAATACGCCTTTTGTCGATCGGAATTGCGCGAACAGGCACGGCGCAGTCTAGCCAACCTCCTTCGCAATCCTCCGGATGACCGGGTTGGGGGTCGAAAGGCATGTTGCCCGTAAGTGCAGCGCATAGGCCCTCACAAATGGCGTCGAAATCAGTTTCGACAATCTCCCCTGACAACGCGCATTCGTCAGAGTGATTTCAGTCATGCGACGATTCGGTAAAGTTTGGTTAACGACCGTTAGGACTTTTTTGCACCGATAGTGTTTTGCACTCCGATTGTGCGGTTTCTACGGTCTAGCCGCCTGCCCAAGCGTCCGCTAAGGCGCGCTCATGCATGTACTTCTTATCGGATCCGGCGGTCGTGAACACGCGCTGGCTTGGAAAATCATCCAAAGCGAACACGTCACAAACCTCACGGTCGCGCCCGGCAATGCAGGTCTGGCCGAGATTGCCAATATTGTTGACGTGAAAGCTGATGACATCGACGGTATTCTCGCTTTGGTGCAACGCGACGGTTATGATTTTGTCGTTGTTGGGCCGGAGCAGCCTTTAGCGCTGGGTCTAGTCGATGCCTTACAGGCACGCGGCGTCAAGGTATTCGGGCCGACTCAAGCGGCCGCCCAGCTAGAAAGCTCTAAGGGGTTCACTAAGGATTTCTGCGACCGCTATAATATTCCGACCGCTGCTTACGGTGTCTTCACCGATATCGATGCCGCCAAAGCCTATCTGAAAACGATGGATGCGCCCTATGTGCTGAAAGCAGACGGGCTTGCCGCAGGTAAAGGCGTGGTCATTCCGGAAACGCTAAAAGAGGCTGAGGCCGAGCTAGAAGACTTCTTCTCTGGCAAGTTTGGCGATGCCTCGACCCGCGTTGTGATCGAAGAATTCATGCGCGGCCCGGAAGCCAGCTTCTTTGCCATCTGCGACGGCACGACCGCCCTGCCCCTGGTCGCGGCGCAGGATCATAAGCGCGCCTATGACGGCGACACAGGGCCCAATACGGGCGGGATGGGCGCTTATAGTCCAGCTCCAGTTTTCACGGATAACGTCCTCGCCGAGACCATGGAGCGCATCATCGCGCCGACTGTCTACGGCATGGCCAAAGACGGGCACCCATTCACAGGAGTCCTGTTTGCTGGATTGATGATCACGAATGAAGGCCCAAAACTGATCGAATATAACGTCCGCTTCGGTGACCCGGAATGCCAAGTCATCATGCGCCGTATGCAAAGCGATTTGATGGACGTCCTGATTGCCGCAGAAGCTGGCGAGCTAGATCGTGTCGAGGCGCCCGCTTGGTTTAACGATCCAGTCGTCAATGTCGTTCTAGCCGCCAAAGGTTATCCGGGGTCTTATGACAAAGGCACTGTGATCGAAGGCGTTCCTGCGGCCAATGCGCGCGACGACGTGGTTGTCTTCCACGCCGGAACGCGCCGTGGGCGTAATTGCGGCAAGCTGAAGGCCAATGGCGGGCGCGTTTTGAACGTGACGGCATCCGGCGACACGCTGCGTGACGCGGTCGATCTAGCCTATCGTGTGATTGATGAAGATATTGACTGGGCCGACGGTTTCTGTCGTCGCGATATCGCCCACCAAGCGCTTTAGGACGTTCAACTCTGGACGTAGCCGATCTATTCGGCCAATCCCCTTCCGAGACTGGGAGAGGACTTAACGATGAAAACGACTTTACTGATGACAGCGGCGCTGATGCTGGCTGCCCCGGCCTTCGCTCACGGCGACGGTCACGATACGCATGAAGGGTTCACCCTGATCCATGCCGGAACAGTCATTGCCGTTCCGGGCGAAACGCCACTGAGCAATCAGACAATTATCGTCAATGAAGGCAAGATCGTCGGGATCGAAGCCGGGTTCATGCCGGACGAAGAGGCCACGATCATCGACGGCAAGACCATGACGTTCATGCCGGGTCTGATCGATAGCCACGTTCATTTGCGAAGCGACCGTGACACCGGATCGCGCTGGGATGTCGTGACGATGGAATCTGGTGACGTCGCCTTGCAAGCCGCCGCCCACGCAAAGACCACACTGATGGCTGGGTTCACAGCTGTTCAGGATGTTGGCGGCCCGAAGGAAATTTTCTCCCTTCGTCGCGCGATCAATAAAGGCGTTATTCCAGGCCCCCATATCCGCGCTGCCGGCTCGGCCATTTCTGCCACAGGTGGACATGGCGACTTTCACGGCTTCAAGGGCGACATTCTTGAGATGTACCAGTCTCAGACGATCTGCGACGGGGTGGCTGATTGCCGCCGCGCCGTACGCCAAGCTGTGAAGAATGGGGCTGACGTTATCAAAGTCACTGCTACAGGCGGCGTGCTGTCCAACACCAACGCGGGCACAGGCCAACAATTAATGGATGATGAGTTGGAAGCCATTGTTCAGACAGCGGCCACAATGGGCCGGAAAGTCACGGCGCACGCCCACGATAAGGGCGGCATTGATGCCGCTCTGCGCGCGGGTATTCATTCCATCGAACATGGCTCTTTCTTGGACGCAGAGACTGCCGCCCTATTCAAGAAACATAACGCCGTACTGATTCCAACCGTTCTTGCCGGGAAAACCGTTGAAGGATGGGCCAATGATCCGGATACGTTCTTACCACCCAACTCTGTGAAGAAGGCGCTCGAAGTCGGTCCGGCGATGCAGGATATGGCTCGGCTGGCTTGGGAAAATGGCGTCACGATTGCCTTTGGAACAGACACAGGCGTGTCCAAACACGGCGATAATGCAAAAGAATTTGAATATATGGTCGCTGCTGGGATGACCCCCATGCAAGCCATCCGAAGTGCCACTGTCGTCGCGGCTAAACACATCGAAATGGATGACCGGATCGGCACATTGGAGGCCGGTAAAGAGGCCGATATCATCGCTGTCGATGGCGATCCGCTCAAAGACGTCGCCGAACTGATGGACGTCGATTTTGTGATGAAAGGCGGCGTCGTCTACAAGCACGACCGCTAGGCCTTTACGACTGACTGAAGTCGCTAAAACGATCCGCGTCTGATCCGTCGCTTCTGGCGGCGGGTCGGTAAGCCCCCCTTGTCCAGACCATAGCGCATCCGACCTAGAACCTCGGCTGGATTAGGAAGCCCGGCACGCGCCTTACGAAGCTGCGCCTTCGTTTTTTCGAACTGCATGACATTAGCGATACGGCGATCAAGAAAAGCGCGAGCATCCGGCTTGTTCGGCAACGCATCAGACAACCAGACCGGCGCGGTCGAGGCCAATACGACTGAGAGCACGGTTCGCTTAGAATAGAAATTCGCGTCCGTTGATGTGTCGCCAATCGCACGCCAGATCATATCTGCCGTTGACCAAGTGATCTTGGCCGCAGTCCCGACACCGCCCGGTAAAGACAGGCGCGCTTGAGCACGGCGTGCGGCCTCATCATGACGGCCAATCTCGGACAGGCGCAGCACGACAGCTTCAGTCACACGATCCCGAATTTTCATCGCCGCGAGATCAAGCGCTTCGATCTTTGATCGGGCAGCCGCATCCATCTGATCCGACCAGAACTGGATCACACCAATCACGCCATCAGGGAAATAGAGGGTGTCGGCGCCTTTTGGCAGGCCCGCCTTCTGCGCAGCCTTGCTCAGCATCACATCCGTCCAACCTTCAAAGGCTGCATCCACCAGCGCTTTGTTAAGAATGGCGATTTTGGCCTGTTCTGGGGTCATGGCAGACATATGGGGCTTAAGCAGCCTTTCGCAAAATGACCCGGCGGAACCAGCTTTTGATCGCGCCCACACCAGAGCCCGACAGGACCCCGAAACGGAAGATCCGCGCGCAGATCCACATCACAACGACGACTGAGGTCGCGAGCAAGAAAATCGACAAGAGTACCTGCCAAAGGGGTGGATCAGAGGCGAGCCGGATCATCATCGCAAAGGGTGATGTTAGCGGGAAGATCGAGGCAAATGCCACGACTGGACTATCTGGCGCGACCGCCCCAAATTGTATCACGCCAATGCCGAGGAACATTAGCAATACAATTGGCAATGATAAGGTCTGCGCATCCTGCATCGATTGCGCCAGCGCGCCCAGCGCAATCAAGATCGAGGCATAGAACATATAGCCCAAAACAAGGAAGATGAGCGACGTCAGGATCGTCGAGAGCGGAAACGCCTCGCGGATCGCGGCGACTTGCTCCGGATTACCGAACAGCAAAAACCCGATCAGACCACCCAACGCGATCAGAATATAAGGGGCTAATGAAGCAAAGGTCAGCATCGCTGCCCCCAGCATCTTACCCAGCATGATTTCTGAGAAGCGCGTGCTTGCCAGCATCATTTCTAGCAACTTATTCATCTTCTCTTCGATCATCGATGTGAGCAGCATGAAGGCCCCAGCAAAAATCGACATCAGAAGGAAGAAGGCGAGGCCCAGTCCGGCAAAGAATGGCAAACGGTCGAGCATTGACACGGCTTCAGCTTCGTCCTCACCGGATAATTCAGCCGGATTGAACAGTTCGACACGAGTCCGTCCCGAAACAGCTTCGTCATAGTCTTCTGCCGAAAGCCCACCAGACTCAAGGTAACGACGTTTAGCTAAGTCGCTAAAGTAGCGATTGATAAGACGTTCAGCCGGCGGACTATTGAAGTTTTTCGACCAATATTGCGCCTCTGGGTCATCCACGGTCCCGCGAATGACAATTACGCCGTTCAATCGTGGAGATTCGTCACCAACCGTCAATCGATCGTCTCCATCAAGATAGGAGGTCAGGGCCGACAGTGAGTTTTCAGGTGGATCAACAAAAATCATAGATGGCGTCGGCATCTCTATCCGTTCAGCGACAGTGGGATAGCGGTCCCGCAGCTCGCTCAACCCGGCTTCGTAGCCGTCCTCATCGACGGAGGTACGGAAAGCCTCTCTATCGGCCTCTGGCAGCAAGGCGGCCATAGCCTTGATCGCTTTCGCGCGAATATCCGATTGCTCTGTTTCATAGAAATCGAGAATGGCCGCACCGTGAACGCCGGTCTCATCCAGCACAGTTTCATAGCGTGGCGGTGACAGGTCAATATCCGAGCTAGCAAACATATAGCCGATCACGCCGCCCAAAATCGGAAACATGAAGGACAGCCAGAAGCCCCACGTCTTCACATAGCCCATGAAGTCTCGCATCGCGATCAGCCAGATACGAGAGAATTTTGGTAAGCCCATAGTGTGTCTGGTCGCCATTACGCCGCCTCCCCAGTCAAATCTGCTGCTGCGTCGGCCTCAAGATCCGCCCGTACATCTTCACCAACCAGCGCAACAAAGGCTTCGTGTAACGTGGCGCGGATCGGCTCAAACCGCGTCAGACGCACACCCGCTTCAACACAGCGTTCCAATATATCGGGCGTTTGCGCCTCTCGCTTTAGAAGCAGATCAAGCGCGCCGTCATCTCGGCGGTCCATATCTTCAGCAAAGGGCCGAACGACTTCGCCCAAGCCTGAATTTTCAGACGCCATAATGACCCGGCGCGGCGCGTGATCCAGCGCCTGCTCGACCGTTCCGTCAAACACCTTCCGGCCCCGGCTCATCAGCAATATCCGATCACAGAGACGCTCAGCGTGTTCCATGACATGGGTTGAAAATAGGATTGTGCGTCCGCGGGCCGCAATCTCTCGGACCATGCTTTCCAACACTTGTTGATTGACCGGGTCGAGACCTGAAAACGGTTCGTCGAGAATATAGAATTCCGGATCATGGGCGATGGCGGATAGGAGCTGCACCTTCTGCGCCATGCCTTTGGACATATCCTTATTCTTTTTGCGTTTTGCATCACCCAGCCCGTAACGCTCCAAGAGATCGTCAGCCGTCGTGAACGCTTCGCGTTTTTTCATTCCGTTCAGCCGCGCCATATGCGCGATCGCTTCACGGGCTGTCTGTTTCTTGTAGAGCCCCCGCTCTTCGGGCAGAAACCCGACACGCCCGAAGGCCGCTTCGCCCGGTTGTCCCCCGAACAAGCTAACGCGACCCGAATCGGGTTTTACATAGCCCAGCGCCATTCTGAGACTGGTTGTCTTACCCGCGCCATTGGGGCCAAGAAAACCAACGATTTCGCCCGGCCGAACATCAATACTGACATTGCTAACCGCGGGAACACCGCCATAGGATTTAGACACATCGTCCAGATGTAAGATTGGGGCCATTTTGCTCATGGCTGTGCCATGGCTCACCGCTTTGAGCGTTTCAAGCGAATAGACCTGTCACAAATACGACCTGCGACAATATTCCCTAGAATGATCGCTAACTGTCGTTTTTCACGATCCTTAGAAACGGTTTTCCTACAGGTGGTCGCGTGAGTTCCGGTTCGGGAATATAGGGCTCGGGCCGTCCGTCTTCAGAACGTGCTTCTGTTTCAGGCGTGAAATCTTCATCCAGCTGACGCACGCGCGGGGTAAATTTTGGGCGCTTTGATTTGAAGGACGATCGCGGCTGACTGCGCTCATAGCGTGGACGCTCAAGCTTATCATCGTCGCTCTCTGGGACAGGTCGTTTTTTGAGGTCTTTGGCCTTGCGGTTCATGCCCGCTAAGACACGTTTTTGTGCGAATGAGAGCGCATCACCGGGTCGACCTTTTTCACGATCTTGAAAGGCAGAGCCAAATCGGTCGAGACGCTCAGAAACGCTTTCAGCGAATTCGTCTTCGAACTCGCTGATCTCGCCTTGCTCTTTCAGCGTGCGCTGCAAACGTTCTAACTTACGCTGTGCATTGCGCGCCGATCGCTCGCGAGCCTTACGTTCTTTGTCGCGTTGCTTATCGAGCGCAACATCACGGGCGGCCTGTTCAGCCTGCCATTGCTGCTTATCCCAATCCGATTTTCCGGATGAGTCTCTATCGAAGTCACTCGCCACGAAAGAACATATAGCGAACAAATTTGTAGAGATCAATCAGTCGTCGAGGGCACCCAAATAGAGGTCGAGCAAGGCTTCCTGTTCGGCGCGCTCATTGACGTCCTGTTTGCGGAGCGAAATCAGCTTACGCATCACTTTACTGTCGAACCCGAACGCCTTCACCTCGGAATAGACTTCGCGGATATCGGTCGTCAGTTCAGCTTTCTCAGCTTCTAAACGTTCGATACGCGCAATAAACTGGCGCAGCTTCTCACGGGTGGCATCACCCATTTGGTCTTGGCGGTCGGCTTCACTCATCATGGCGGTCGTTTCCTCTATCGCGGTCAGGCAGTTTCCTAGCGGGACAGATTTAGTCACGGCAGCCGGAATCAACAGCTTTTCTGTGGATGAGGTCAATTAATAACAGCACCAACGCGTTCTGACGCGTATACAGAGAAATAAGCACAGAAAGTCAGACTCATGTTTTACATTCTCATCTTCTTCGCCGCTCTTGCCATGCTTTACGTGGTCGCAACGCTCGTCATTGGCGGATCGCAAATGGCCCGGACGGGAAAAGGCGCGCGGGAAAAATCCAATAGCTGGATGTGGAAACGCGTCGGCGCGCAAGCCGTCGCGCTTGGCTTGCTCTTTCTTGCCTATCAGATCCGCAAGAATGGCGGCTAACGAACGCCGCCATGGTCAAACTCAATAAGATCTACACGCGTACGGGCGATGACGGATCAACCGGTCTGGTCGATGGATCGCGCCTATCCAAGGATAACGCCCGGGTGTCCGCTTACGGCGACGTTGACGAAACCAATGCCGTGATCGGCTTGGCACGTCTGCATGTCACCAATACATCGCTCGACCAAATACTGGCGCGCATTCAGAATGAATTGTTCGACCTCGGCGCCGATTTGGCGACACCGCTCCCTGATAAGGGAGACGCCGATAGCGAATACGCGCTACGAATGATCGCCTCGCAAGTCTCTCAGCTGGAGTCCGATCTCGACAATCTCAATGATGATATGAGCGCCCTCACCAGCTTCATCCTGCCAGGCGGGTCTGCCCCTGCGGCGCATCTTCATCAGGCGCGAACCGTCGCGCGACGCGCTGAACGCAGCATGGTCACACTATCCGACATTGCAGCCGTTAATCCTCACGCGCTGGCTTACATCAACCGCTTATCAGACTTTTTGTTTGTCGCGGCCCGTTGGTGCAATGACCAAGGATCGGGCGACGTGCTCTGGGTGCCCGGCGGCAGTCGCTAAGTCAGCGCCCTTTGGCCAGGTAAAGCCGCGTCCGAGCCGCAATTTCTGCTGGTGTGCTGCGACTTGTAAAGAAATCGACGAACTTCCCGTCATTGCCGAGCAGGAAGATGATGTCCTGATGGTCGACGGTATAACCCATATCAGAGCCTTCCAGCGGCACTTTTTGAGAAAAGACTTTATAAGCTGTTTTGATCTCGTCGACCTGTTCGACCGTTCCGCTAAAGCCGCGTAGATTGGTCGGGAAGCCGTTATTTGTCACATAAACGGCCAACTGTTCGGGCGTGTCACGTTCTGGGTCGACGCTCACCAGCACGAACTGAGCATCCTCGCCCGCATCGCCCATCAAGTCTTGTGATCGACCGAGTTTTTGAAGCGCCGTCGGGCATACATCAGGGCAATAAGAAAACCCGAAGTAAAGCAGGGTGGGTTGGCCTTCAAAGGCCGCCTCAGTCACCACCGCACCTGTGTCATCAACCAATGTAAAGGGACCGCCGAGGTCGGCTGTCCCAGAACTCACCGTTGCGCCTGCCTGTCCAGCCTCGCCAGATGTGGTGGACGGTCCGCAAGCCACAACGCCAAGTAAGGCCGCGATTGTCAAAGATAAGATAGAAGCACGCATCAATAGTCTCATAAAGGATTGGGTCGGACAGTGTCTTGAATACGTATATAGTCAGACATCCTGTCGGCCACCATAGGGGAGCACGGTCAAATGAACGCATCGAAGGCCATGAATGCTCCGACGGGTCCGCTAAACTCGCAATCAATCCCTAGTCGTCAGCTCACCGGAGCACTTCGCCGATATACGCTGGTGCTGTTGAGGTGGGGCGCCGTCCTAGGTCAGGCCCTGACGCTGTTGATCATATGGCAGATCTTTGGTTTCGAGTTTGCCTTCTGGCCCTCTCTCGGCGTTATCGGCGTCACAGCCCTCGTCAATATCGGCGTCAGCCTGTTGCTGCCTTTGGACCGGCGCGTCTCAGATATTGAAGCCATTGCACAACTTGGCTTCGACATCTTCCAACTGGCACTCTTGCTCTACCTTAATGGCGGTATCGAAAATCCATTCGCGATGCTCTTTCTCGCACCCGTCGTCACATCGGCGACAACCCTATCCAAGTCTGTGATGATGACTGTTGCAGGATGGGCGCTCCTCTTGGCAACCTCATTGCTGTTCTGGCATCAACCGCTGCCTTGGACGCCCGGTGTCGAGTTTGAACTACCGCGTATGTACGAATTTGGGTTGTTGGCGGGCATCATCGTCGGAACGACCTTTACCTCCCTCTATGCCTGGCGCACCACAACAGAGAGCCGGACCATGAGTGCCGCCCTATCCGCGACGGAACAAATGTTAGCACAAGAGCAGAAGTTGTCCGCCCTTGGGTCCCTGGCCGCTGCCGCTGCGCATGAGCTCGGCACACCCCTTGCGACCATCACCGTGACCGCCAAGGAAATGACACGCGAACTGCCGCCCGGACCGTTGGCCGACGATGCAGAATTGGTTCTGAGTCAGGCGCAACGCTGTCGATCCATCTTAGAGCAACTGGCTCTGCGTGGGGACACCCCAGACCTAATCCACGAGACGCTGAGCCTGGAAGATCTTCTAGAAGAAGCCGCCGAGGGCTTTATCGACCGCAATAAGGATCTCATTATCGAGAGTTACCAGAGCGATGGCGGGTTACCGCTGACAATCCAACGACGACCGGAATTGCTTTATGCGTTGAAAAACTTCACGGAGAACGCAGTCGATTTCGCTCAATCACGGGTGCGCCTGACGGCCCGCGTCATAGACGGCGAAGTCACTGTGACCATTGATGATGATGGCCCCGGTTTCGAACCACTGATCCGCACACGTCTCGGCCAACCTTATGTGACCTCGAGAGCCAAGGGCGGCAGTGCTGGCGGACTTGGTCTCGGCGTATTCATCGCATCGACCTTGGTCGAACGGACGGACGGCCGCGTTTATTATGAGCGCTCCCCAATCGGTGGGGCGCGAGTCCGAGTTGTATGGCCAGTGGACCGATTGAAGGCCTGACAGAGGCCATCGACCGATTAGGCTGAGCTGCATCAGATAGCTGATAAACTGTTCTTTTCTACGACCGAACCAAGCCATCGCGACATTTCGTCCGTATTCATCTTAGAAGAGGATATAAGATGAGCGAATATACGCTACCCAACGATCACACGCTGATGATCCTAGACGATGATGCGCCGCTTCGCATCCGGCTCGGACGTGCCTTGGAACAACGCGGCTTTGACGTCAGAACCTGTGAAACTGTGTTCGAAGCCAAACGCGAAGTTCGTGACAATCCACCTGCCTTCGCCGTACTCGACATGCGGTTAGAAGATGGCAATGGATTAGACGTGATCGAACAGCTTCACGAAGCCCGACCCGACAGCAAGATGGTCATGCTGACCGGCTATGGCAATCTCGCAACCGCAGTGTCCGCCGTGAAGCGCGGCGCTGTCGACTACCTCGCCAAACCTGCCGATGCCGACGACGTCTGTAAGGCCTTGCTGGCTGAACGCGGCGAAACACCGGAACCGCCGGAAAACCCGATGAGCGCCGACCGGGTCCGCTGGGAACACATCCAGCGGGTTTATGAGCTGTGCGGCAAAAATGTTTCTGAGACGGCGCGCCGTCTGAATATGCATCGCCGCACATTACAGCGTATTCTGGCGAAGCGCGCCCCGCGCTAATTCGGTTTAACTCCCCAAACAATTAGGCCCGGTCGTTTATAACGACCGGGCCTTTCTTTTTGATCTGTGATCGAGTGTTATTTCGGCAGTAAAACCGACGTCACGACATGCACAACACCATTGGAAGTCTGAACATCAGCCGTTGCTACAGTGGCCTTGCCGCCATTTTCGTCCTTCACATAGACTTTGCCGTCTTTGACATAGGCTTTGAGCTCGGCGCCCGACAGGGTTGTCAGCTTGGCTTTACCGTCATTGGCTTTGGCCAGCGCGATAATTGACGCCGCATCATAGGATCCGGCGACAACATGGCTGGTCAGGATGTTGGACAGCGTGCCTTTGTTTTCCGGTTTCAGCAGCGTGTCGACTGTGCCCGCTGGTAGGGCGCCGAATGCGTCATTAGTTGGGGCGAAGACGGTGAACGGACCGTCTGCCGATAGAGCACCCGCAAGATCGGCAGCTTGAACAGCCGCGACGAGCGTGGACAGCGCGTCAACAGAAACGGCGGTTTCAACGATGTTCGACGTTGGGGTCGCGCTCATCTCAGTTTTCATTTTCGTACCAGCAAATGCCGGAGCGGCGATTGCCGTCGTCGCGAGGAGTGCGGCTGCAAGGAGGGGCTTAAATGTCATGGTCGGGTGTCTCCGATAGGTTTTAGTCGGTCCGGGGATGCGAACCTGTCATAGCTACGCGTCCCAAAGCCGCGCGGACGCCGATATAACGCGAGCGTGAAGAGCGTGACCCAGCTGTCATCTACCCGTAAGCTTGAAGATAGGCTCTGCAGCACGTCCAGCCGACAAGCAGACTGGATTTGCGCGGCCCGCTCTGACATGGCGGACGACATGGCCATCGCCACCCCATCCCGTCTGGATCATGTTCAGGCCCTGCGCGGTCTGGCCGCGATGCTGGTTCTGTTTGCTCACCTTGCTCTGATTGAGGGTCGGACAGCGACGAACCCTATTCTACCCAGCAGTCTCGATTGGGGCATGATGGGCGTGGACCTGTTCTTCGTCATTAGCGGCTTCATCATGGTCTATGTCACGCGTGACTGGCAGGCAGGTGGCGGCCAAAACCGTATGCTGGGGCGCGTGCCGGAATTTCTGTTCGCGCGCGCAACCCGGATTTACCCGCTCTACTGGGTTGTGACAGCAGCCCTGTTCGCCGTCTGGCTGGTTCGGCCCGATCTGGTCTTCTCCAGCTCCCCCAACAATCCCACCGTCATCAATACGCTGTTCCTGATACCGGGTTGGGCTTACCCGCTGCTCGAAGTCGGTTGGACCCTAGTTTACGAGATGATGTTCTACGTCCTCTTCGCTCTGCTGCTGTTCCTCCCGCGTCGGTTTCGTCCGCTCGGCCTGCTCGTATGGGCAGCGATCGCGTTGGCGGGTAATCTGTTCAGCTGGCAGAGCCAGATCCCGGCCCTATCTGTCACCTCCACAGCGATCGCCTTTCACCTGTTCAATCCGCTCGTATTCGAATTCCTCGCGGGCGCGGCGGTCGGCTGGCTCTATCTGACCCGCACGGGTGACAAGACTGTCTCGCTGGCCCTGATCCTCTTCGGCTTGATCGGCATGGGGATGTGGATATTCTCCGCCGTACCGTTTGAGGATGGCTGGCCGCGTGTGCTGCGCTTGACCCTGCCCGCTGGCGCGCTGGTGCTCGGCGCAGCATGGCTCGACCACAGCAAAGTCAAAGCCCCGCGCTTTGCAGTCACGCTCGGCGATTGGAGCTATTCGCTCTACCTCACCCATTTGCTGAGCTTGGTCGCCCTGTCGAAGCTTTGGCAAATGGCGGGCCTGCAAGACCTGCCATCCCCGCTGTTGATCCTCATCATGCTCAGCGGCGCGCTGATCGTCGCGGGGCTGACCTATCGGTTCATCGAGAAACCGCTGATCAATCTCGCCCGATCCGGACGCAAACGCCTGTTCACCTAGTCCCGCAGCGTAATCACCATGCCGTCGCGGCCAATCTCCGCGTCTGCATCGCCGAGAAATAACCGCTCCGCCATCCGGTTCGGGGCTGCTGGCACCAGATGGGTCAGCACAGTGCGCTTCGCGTCGATCCGCTGTCCCAACTCCGCCGCACCCTTCGGAGTCATATGATAATCGGGAATGTCGAAGAAAATCTTGGCGAGCCGGTCATTGCCCGTCGCCCGCGCCGCCGCTTCCAACGTCCCCACCATATCGACATTCAGGGCCTCGGCCAGCAACAGGTCCGAGCCTCGCGCCTCCGGCGGCAGGGACACATTGGCCGTGCTGTCCCCCGTCAACACGACGGTTTTACCCGCATGGGTGACGACATAGCCGAGGGCCGGGCTGACCGGGGCATGCTCCGCTAGAAATGCGATCACCCGCACCGAACCGTCATCATAGACCACACCGGGCGTGATCACCTCGGCCACCGCGCCAAAGCCCGACGGCGGCACGACCGCTTCGCCGTGATGCGCAATGCGAAAATCACGGTCGCGCGCATAGGCTTGCATCAGCCCCGCCACGACATCCTCCACCCCGTCCGGTCCGGCAATGGGCAGCGGCGCATCTGCCCCACCGCCAGCCCAATGTTGCAGCATCAGCTCGCCCAGCCCGTCAATATGATCGGAATGCAAATGGGTCAGAAAGGCGCGTTCGACCTGCCCGCCCGGAAAGCCGATCTCGCCCATCCGGCGCACGGCGCCGCCGCCCGCATCGAAAATAAACAGCCGCCCATCCGCAACAACCCCGGTCATCGGGCCAACCCGGCTCGGATCGGGCAAGGGCGCGCCCGTGCCGATCAAGACAACATGCAGGCCCGGACCCAAATCCGCGACCCGGTCCACGCTCATGCGCTGCGCGACGGCCCGCTCAAATAAGGCCGGGGCGAGCATGGGCCGCAGCCCAATAAACGCACCGCCCATCAGCACCAAAATGCCCAAAATCAAACTGATCCGAAATTTCATATGCGGCCCCTCATCCTCGGATCGACTCTAGGGCAGAACGGACGCGGGTCAAATCATAGTCGTGATGGATGAGACGGCACACGTCCACGTCCTACCGCCCATCACGGGGTCGGCCAATGTCTGCAAATCCCGTGAAGTGACACGAGCGCGGACGCCACCCATCGACGGATGACAAAGGAAATACCGTTTTACGACAGACAAACGTCCGCGCGCTCGGTTGGCACACCCGATCAAAAGCGTCGTGTCTACCGACGGCCCACCATGAGCACACGCCGGGAGGGAGTTAGACGAGAAATGCGCTTTCGACGCACACCCGCCTGCCCCCTGTCTTTCGAGGGACGCACTGTGCGCTGGATATCCGACCCGGCTGATTGCCGGTCCGGTTCCTAGCCAGTCCGTCCACAGGACGGCCTGACCGCGTCACAGCTCGCTCACGCCCGAAAGCCATCATCGATCACTTTGCCGGATGGACCTGACTGCGCCTCATGATCTCGCAGACAGATCAGCCAACCAAACACCCGCCAAAACCAAAGAGCATGCCTCCTTCGTGTCCGGAGCGGGTGAGCCTAACAGACCACGGAAATGATAAGCGGGGATTAGTTTAGGGAGAAATAAAAAGTAAGGTAGAGCCTATTCCCCTTCTTCTAATTCAGGGACGTCTTCCATAATTTTACTTCGAATAAACTCGTCTTCTATAGCAGCAAAAAATGGTCTGACATAGCTGACCTGATTTGCTTCTCGACACAGCTTTGCAAGTTGATGGATGGCAAAACCTTGCAAAAAGCCATCATGGATTTGCAGGACTAAAGTGACAGCCTGGTCGCGAAGTCCCTCGTAACGATTACGTTCATAGTTATCATCAGGACGTTCAATGAACCCTCGAGCTGAGATACTGCCAACCTGACACAAATGTTGAACGCTCTGCGCCATCTTTGCGAACTCATCGATCGATGGTTCTGCATTCTCCACCTCATTCTCGGGTGAGGTTATTTTCTTTTCTGACACATGATCCCAAAAGTTCATCTTTTCCCTTTTGACAATAATCTCGGCGTTAGAATTATATCCGGAAAACTATTTGATCGTTACAATCTTGATAAACCCATAAGCACGAAGCCAATTCGTAAATCAGTATCCTACTCCGCCGCCAGCTTCCCATCCTCCAGCTCGCGCCACCGCAACACGGGTTTCCGCGCGGCTTGGGTCTCATCCAGACGCCGCATCGGCGCGTAGACCGGAGCCTGTTTGAACATTTCTGTCTCTCCCGCTTTCGCCTTTTCTGCGAGGTGACGCATGGAGCCGATGAAGCGGTCTAGCTCTTGCTTGCTTTCGCTTTCCGTCGGTTCGATCAGCATCGCACCGTGGACGACGAGCGGGAAATACATGGTCATGGGGTGGTAGCCTTCGTCGATCATCGCCTTGGCGAAATCGAGTGTTTCCACGCCCGTATCTTTGAGGAAGCGGTCATCGAATAGGGCTTCGTGCATGCAGACGCCGCCAAAGGCCGGGGTCATCACATCGCTTAGCGACGCTTGGACATAGTTGGCGTTCAGCACCGCATCCTCGGTCGCTTGGCGCAGACCGTCAGAGCCGTGGCTCATCATATAGGTCAGGGCGCGCGTATACATGCCCATTTGGCCGTGGAAGGCGCACATGCGGCCGAAGCTGTCGCTATCCACCGCTTCGACGAGGTCATAGCCCTCTTTTGTTTCCACCACATAAGGCACGGGCGCATAGTCTTTGAGCGCGTCGGACAGCACAGTCGGGCCGGAGCCGGGACCGCCGCCGCCATGCGGGGTGGAAAACGTCTTGTGCAGATTGATATGCATCGCATCGACGCCGAGGTCGCCCGGACGGACGCGGCCGACGAGGGCGTTGAA
This sequence comes from Algimonas ampicilliniresistens, assembly GCF_030159955.1. Taxonomy (GTDB): domain Bacteria; phylum Pseudomonadota; class Alphaproteobacteria; order Caulobacterales; family Maricaulaceae; genus Litorimonas; species Litorimonas ampicilliniresistens. The sequence goes on along the minus strand of NZ_BSNK01000002.1, from coordinate 1,396,341 downwards.
GTTCGCGCCGTCGCAATAGAAATAGCCGCCCGCCGCGTGGATCAGGTCGGCAATTTCGATAATATCACGCTCGAACAGGCCGCACGTATTCGGGTTGGTCAGCATGATGCCCGCGACCGTGTCCGGGTCGCTGGCGATCTTCTCTTTCAGCGCGTCGAGATTGACGCGGCCATCGCCGGATGCCGGGATTTCGTCGACGGTGAAGCCACATTGCACGGCGGTTGCCGGGTTGGTGCCGTGGGCGCTTTCTGGCACCAGAACGCGGCGGCGCTGCGTCTGACCATCCGCGTCGAGCCGCGCGCGGATCGCCATCATGCCGCACAATTCGCCATGCGCGCCCGCTTTGGGCGTCAGCGCGACGGCGGGCATGTTGCAAAGCGTCATTAGCCAATGCGACAGCTCGCTCATCAGCTCCAGCGCGCCTTGCACGGTGCTGATCGGTTGCAGCGGATGCACATCGGCAAAGCCGGGCATGCGCGCGACTTTTTCGTTCAGGCGCGGATTATGCTTCATCGTGCAAGAGCCGAGCGGATAGACGCCGAGATCGATGGCGTAGTTTTTTTGGCTCAGCCGCACATAGTGGCGCATGGTTTCGGGTTCAGACAGGCCGGGCAGACCGATCGTGCCTTGGCGCGCATTTGCACCGAGGCGGCTTTTACCACCTTTAGGCTCGGGTAGGTCGATCCCGGTTGTTTCCAGATCCCCGACTTCGAAAATCAGCTTCACGGCTTGGTCGAGCGCTTTGGAACCCGACACAGTGTGCGGGGTAACAGCGTTCAATGCTGTCGGTGATGTGGGGCGGCCTTGGTTATTCATGACAGCACCTCCTTCAGAGCCGTCTCAAAGGCGGCGAAGTCATCCGTGTGATTGGTTTCGGTCGCACAGACGAGCAGCAGATGCGCGTCGCCGTCCGGTTGAATGCGGGTGAGCGGGACACCGCCGAGAATGTTCTTCTCGGCCAACGCATCGACCACCTCTGCGGCGGGTTTGGAGAGTTTCAGCGTGAATTCGTTGAAGAAGGTGTCATTGACCAACTCCACCCCGTCGATAGCTGACAGCCGATCCGCGAGATCGCACGCCGCTTCGTGGTTGAGCGCCGCCAGTCGCGTGATCCCGGCTTCGCCGAGCAGCGTCATATGGATCGTAAACGCCAGCGCGCAGAGGCCCGAATTGGTGCAAATGTTGGACGTCGCTTTTTCGCGGCGGATATGTTGTTCGCGCGTGGACAGCGTTAGCACGAACCCGCGCTCGCCATTGGCGTCGACCGTTTCGCCGCAGACCCGGCCCGGCATTTGGCGCACCAGCTTTTGCGTGCAGGCAAACAGACCGACATGCGGCCCGCCAAAGTTCAGGCCAACGCCAATCCCTTGCCCTTCGCCGACAACAATATCTGCGCCTTGTTCGCCCGGCGGCGTAATTGCGGCCAGCGCGACCGGCTCTGTGAACACAGCGATCAGCAGCGCCTTATGCGCGTGGGCTTTTTCGGCAATCGGGCGCAGATCAATGATCTCACCGAAAACATTGGGCGATTGGACCACGACGCAGGCCGTGTCGTCATCAATATGGTCGATCATGTGATCATCACGACCCGGACGGCAGTCACGCTCATTGATCTGAATATTGAGGGTTGAGGCGAGCGTTTGCGTCGCGGCAGCGTAATGCGGGTGCAGACCCGGCGCGAGCACGGCCTTGGTCTTGCGCGTCACGCGCTTGGCCATAACCACCGCTTCGGCACAGGCGGTCGAACCGTCATACATGGAGGCGTTGGCTACATCCATGCCGGTCAGCGCCGCGACCTGGCTTTGAAATTCGAACAGGGTCATCAGCGTGCCTTGGCTGACTTCGGGCTGATACGGCGTGTAGGCGGTCAGGAATTCTGAGCGCTGGATCAGGTGATCGACAGTCGCCGGAATATGGTGGCGATAGGCCCCCGCCCCACAGAAAAACGGTACCGATCCGGCTGAGACGGACTTGGCCGACAGCTTGCCCATATGGCGCTCAACCGCTTGTTCAGATTGATGTTTCGGCAGATCCACCAGATCCGACAGACGCGCCGATTTCGGCACATCCTGGAACAGATCATCAATGGAACTGACACCGACCACGTCGAGCATTTGCGCCCGATCGCTATCGGTCAAAGGAAGGTAACGCATCTATTTATCCTGTTTGTCGACGGGAAGACGTTTGAAAAGAAAGAGAACGGTCAGGCCAGTAATCGCACCGATTGCGGCCGATGCGAGCAGATCAAGCCATGCGGGCTCAAGATAGACCAAACCCGCTAGGGCGGGAGCCGCGATGATGGCGGCGAGCAGGGCAATAATACGGAGCCATTTATTGCTCATGCCGCACCCTTCCAGAGACAGACTGCGGCTAAAACGGCAATCACCAAACCGATCACGTCAGCCAAAACGATGGGGCGCAGCGCGCCAGACATTTCACCGTGCGCCCATGCAATCACCAGAAATCCACCCATGCTGACACCCGTCCCAATCAATACGGGCCAGCGCGCGGACGGGATGAAAATCGCATAGATCAGCGCCGCTGACAGGATCGCAAACAGCAAAGCACGGTGCTGCAATAGCGTCGTCAAAACGGTGTCGCTCGCGTCAAACCCATAGAGCGAAGACAGGCGCGCAGGCGCGATGACAGCCATGGCGGGCAACGCATGGATCAGCGCCAAAGCGCCGAAGAGAAACGGGAGAAGTTTAGTCATCTACGCCGTCATCCGCCGAAGAATTGTCATCGGTTTTTTCAGAGGTTTTGCCTGACATCGCCACGCCTAGACCCGCGCCGATCGCAATGCCCACCGCAAGCCAAAGACCGAGATTGCCTGTTGCGACGCCAACAGCCGTCCCGATGGAAATTCCTAATGCGATACCGACGCCTGTCTTCGGACCCTTTTTCATCCTTAAAGTCCCTCGCAATATTCCTTATACGCCGCTTCATCCATCAGTGTATCGAGCGCGCTTTTATCGCTGACACTCATTTTGACGAACCAGCCGCCATCCATTGGCGCGGCGTTTACGGTTTCTGGGGCCCCTTCGAGGTCTGCATTCACTTCGGTCACTTCCCCGGCGATGGGAGCGTAAACCTCAGACGCCGCTTTGACGCTCTCGACCACGGCGAGTTCATCGCCTGCATCGACCTCGTGACCCACATCTGGCAGTTCGACAAAGACGACATCGCCCAGCTGTTTTTGCGCATAATCTGAAATGCCGACTGTCGCGACATCGCCGTCAAGGCGGACCCATTCATGGTCCTTGCTGAATTTCAACATCGACTATTCTCCTCGGAAGTAGCGGTTGGGAACGAAAGGTAGTTTGCTCACAGTTGCCGGCATCGGCTTGCCGCGAACGATCAAATTGACGGTCGTGCCCGTCTTATTATGCGGCACATCGACATAGCCCATGGCGACGGGGCCGCCGACAGAGGGGCCAAAGCCACCGGACGTCACTTCGCCGATAGTCTGCCCGTCCAAATCCTGAATTTCCGTATGTTCGCGCGCCGGTGCACGGCCTTCGGGTTTGAGACCGACGAGGCGGCGTGTCTTGACCTTGAGATCATTGGCGACCCGCGCTGCACCCATATATCCCTCACCCGAGCGACGGTGTTTTTGTACGGACCAGATCAGACCCGCTTCAATCGGCGACGTGGTCGTGTCGATATCATGACCATAGAGGCACAGCCCAGCTTCGAGGCGCAGACTGTCGCGCGCGCCAAGTCCGATCGGCGCGACACCGTCCTGCGTCAGCAAATGGCCGACTAGGCGTTTCATGTGATCGTGGTGGGCAGAAATTTCGACGCCGTCTTCACCTGTATATCCGGAACGCGAGACATGGGCGTAAATCCCGCCATCGGGGAGTTGCAGCTCAAATTCGCCGTGGGTCATGAAGATTAGCTTAGCGATATCAGGGTTCAGACGCGCGATGATCTCCACCGCTTTCGGGCCTTGCAAGGCGACGAGGCTGAGCGTGTCGTCCTTCACATTGACCGCGACATTATCCGGCATATGCGCCTGTAGATGTGCATAATCCGCATCCTTACAGCCCGCATTGACGACCAGATAAATCATATGATCGTGGCCAGGCATATTGATACGACTGACCATCAAATCATCCAGAATGCCGCCCTCCTCATTCAGAAATTGCGTGTAACGTTGTTGTCCCGGCTCCAAATCAGTGATTGAGGCGGGCACGAGCGCTTCGAGCGCTTTCGCTGCCGTCGCAAACGTCTTGTCATCAGCGACTAGGAAGACCTGTCCCATATGGCCGACATCAAACAGGCCGACCGCATCCCGCGTGTGGAGATGTTCTTTCATAACGCCCATCGGATATTGCACCGGCATGGCGTAACCCGCGAACGGCACCATTTTTGCGCCCAGATCGACATGCATGTCGTGCAGGGCCGTTTTTTTCAGATCATCCGCCATAGTCGAGCACCTAGTCGCGGAGGAAATCCGCGCCGTGCCACCTGCTGTCTCGTTGGGCCTGAGAGATTTACTCCGTCGGCGGGACCCTTTCACCAATAGGTCCACTTTCCAGCAATTTAGCCGACCCACGGTCCTGGTTGCCTGAGCGTTTCCGGCGGCGGTTGCGCCTTCGGCGACAGACGTCGAGCGCCTGTTCTCTCCCGTGGGTCAGGAGAAACCGCGAAATGCGCGCGAATCGCCGGGGAGTCAATCAGTCGGGTCGATCAAAAGCTTAATGTCTGTGTGAAACAGAACAGCGCATAGCATTACAGCAAAGGTGCCTCATGACTGGCAAATCCAAAGAAGAAGTCGCGTTCGAAATTCTCTCTAAGCTCAAAGGTGTCGGCGTCTGGGGCGAAAATAACCGCGCCGAGATTTTGGACATATATGCGGAGTGTTTGGAAGCCACATCCGGCAATCGGTCCCGTCAGCCGCATTAATGAATGACAGGCAAGGCGTCACGCACAACTCGCCTGCTCTACATCCGCTCGGGCACGTCCAATCCGATGATGTTCAGCCCATGCTCAAGCTGTTCTAATGTAGCCTTGGCCAGCGATAAGCGTGAGGCGCGGACGTCGGCAGCCGTGCCGTCCACAAGGATTGGGCAGTTCGTGTAAAAACGCGAAAAGGTCTGAGCGAGACCGTAAACATGATCACACAGGAAATGCGGCGCGCGTTTTTCTGCCGCCAGAGCAATCGCTTTTGGATAGGCGTCGAGCGCGAGCACCAAAGCTCTTTCTGCCTCATGGTCGGGATGGATATCACCAAAACCTGCGCCCTCTTCTTCGGCGCGGCGTAGGATCGATTTGATCCGAACAGCGGCGTATAAGAGATAGGGACCGGTCTTGCCTTCAAAGGCCGTAAACCGGTCTGGGTCAAAGACATAGTTCGTCAGGCGGCCGTTCTGCAAGTCGGCAAATTTCAAAGCTGCGACACCGACCAGACGCGCCACTTCGGCGCGCTCTTCGTCGTCAAAGTCCGCACCAATCCCAGATTCTTCCAAGCGAGCCTCTGCCGCCGATTGCATGGTTTCCATCAGATCTTCGAGGCGCAGCACGCCGCCATCGCGGGTCCGGAAGGGCTTTCCATCCGTTCCGTTCATGGTGCCGAAGCCGATATGTTCCAACTGCTCATCGCGGAACCATTCGGCTTTAACGGCCGCGCGAAAGATCTGCTCGAAATGCAAAGCTTGGCGCTGATCCACGACATAGAGGATCAAATTGGGGTCGATCTCCGCTTTGCGGTCGACCAGCGTGGCGAGGTCGGTTGTGTGATAGAGGACCGCGCCAGAACTGGCGAGTAGCATGACAGGCGGCATCTCTTTTTTGTCTGAGTCGCGCTCAACCCGAATGATCAGCGCGCCGTCATCTTCCTCGGCCAATCCGTTATTGCGAAACTCCTCGACCATATCGGGAATCAGATGATCGACACAGGCTTCGCCGTTCCACAAATCAAATTCGACGCCGAGCTTGCCATATCCCTCTTTCAGCGCGGCAATCGATACGGCGATGAAGTGATCCAGCAGGGCGCGATATCCGGGCCGTCCGGCCTGTAATTCAGCCGTCGCCAGCCGAGACAGTTCCATTCGGTCTTCGTCATCCTTGGCCGCGTTGGAGGCTTTCGGGTAGAGCCGCGCCAGATCGTCCATCGTAACAGGTGGCGTGTCAGGATAATTATCCTCATAGTCCGGATCGAAATAGACGAGGCTGGGTTGTTCAATCGCCAGCTCAGAAATGAGATGGCCCATCTGCAGACCCCAATCACCCAAATGCGCATCGCCGATGACCGTATGGCCACGCGCGCGCATCAGACGCTTAAGCGCCTCGCCAATCACGGCGCTGCGTAGATGACCAACATGCATTGGCTTGGCGACATTCGCGCCGCCATAATCGATCACGATAGAGAGTTGTGCGCCCGCTTCCAGCCCGCGTATCGGGTCTTCAGCGAGAGCTTGTGCCGTATCTGTGAGCGCCTTTTCTGAAGGCGTAATATTGAGAAATCCCGGACCCGCGACTTCAAGCGATCCAACAAGAGGATGTTTTTCCATCCGCTCTGCAACCGCGCTCGCAACCTCACGCGGATTGAGCTTTTCACCGCGCTTCTTAGCCGCTCCGGCAACCGCCATAGCGCCGTTACACTGAAACGGGGCATCCCCCTTAATACTCTCGACAACGGCTCCGAAGGAGGCTTCATGCCCTAAAGCGGCAAAGGCCTCACCGAATGCGTCGGACAGGCTAGATTGCAGGGTCATGTCGAGGTTTATTCCTGTCCGGCGGAAACGCGAAAGCGACGGCCTTCAGCGTTGAACGCGCGTTGCGCCTCAGTGACTTCGAAACCGACGATGATTTCAAAGTTCTCGCCCGATGTTGTCTCGGTCACGCGCGCAATTTCATAGTCGGGAATCGTCTCTGTCACTGATATGCGGTCTTGCCCTTCCGGGAAGGTCACACGCAGCGGGAAAGTTTGTTTGTCGATCACGGCGATATTCTTACGCGTGATTGCCATCCAATATTGATAAACAGCTTCGGATTGACCCTCTGTGGCCGGACCCCGACCCAGATTGAAGGTGATGTTAACATCGCCCGTAATCGGATTGTCGCCAACATAGCGGCAGAGCGACGTCACTTTAGATATTTCACCCGTAAAGCCAACATTATCAAAACGCTGTTCACCCCCGCGGAACTCAACAATCCGGGCAGCATCGTAAAGAGCGAACGCGCGTGGACAGGGTCCAACATTCCGGTCTGCCGCTTCGCCGATCTGCAAAACTTCGGCTGTCGAGCGACACCCAACAAGTGTAAGTGCGCCCAAAATCGCGATAGTGAGTATCTGTTTCATTGCAGGATCAATCGTAGTCATTTTGTCGCCCCGGTCCTGACCCACAGTGGTCAGGCCTTGGCAGGGTTACGGCGCGTCTGTTAGGGCGCTGCTTAACCGCCGGGCGAAGGCGGCGCAACATCCACGCTGCGCCAATAGGCTTAGGTGACAGAGCTTTAAGACAGGTCCGAATGAACGTTTCCAGCCCGACCCCCGTCAATAGTGAAGGCCGCAAGGCGAAAACTGTTCTTTTGGCCAGTCCGCGAGGGTTTTGTGCGGGCGTTGATCGCGCTATCCAGATCGTCGAGGAAAGCGTCAAGAAATACGGCGCGCCCGTCTATGTCCGCCACGAAATCGTCCACAATAAACATGTTGTAACCCGACTAGAGGCTCTCGGCGCGATTTTCGTCGAAGAGCTGGATGAATGTCCCGATGATCGTCCCGTCGTCTTTTCAGCGCATGGTGTGCCGAAATCTGTGCCCAAAGCCGCCGCCGCGCGTGAGATGAACTTTCTTGATGCGACCTGCCCGCTGGTTTCCAAAGTCCATGTCGAAGCCGAACGCCATCACAGCAATGGCAAACACATCCTGCTGATCGGCCATGAAGGACATCCAGAGGTGATTGGAACCATGGGGCAGTTGGCGCCGGGCGAAATCACTTTGATCGAGACCGAGGATGACGCTCATAATTACCAGCCTGTCGATCCCGATAATCTGGCTTTGGTGACGCAAACCACGCTCTCCGTGGACGACACGGCGAATTTAATCGAGATTCTACAGTCCCGCTTTCCGACCCTAGCCCTGCCTTACAAGGAAGATATTTGCTATGCGACGACGAACCGCCAAGCTGCGGTAAAGGCCATTGCGGCAGAGTGCGACTTGCTGCTGGTGATCGGATCACAAACCTCGTCCAATTCTAAACGCCTTGTCGAAGTTGGCCAAAATATCGGCGCAGATGAAGCCTATCTGATTAGTTCGGCTGAAAGCATCGATTGGGATAAGGTCGATAGCGCTGACACGATCGGCCTGTCGGCTGGCGCGTCGGCCCCAGAATATTTGATGGACGGCGTGATTGCCGCCCTGCGGTCACGCTATGAAGTCAGCCTACGCGAAGTCGAAGTGACCAAGGAACAGGTTGTGTTCCGGCTGCCCCGTCAATTACTGCCCGCGGCTGGCACGGCAGCGTGAGCGCAGACTGCCTCAGCGATGACGAAAGCCTAGACGGCGCGCTGGTGATTTACACAGACGGTGCCTGTTCTGGAAACCCCGGCCCTGGCGGTTGGGGTGTGGTCATGTTCCACGGCTCCAAACAAAAAGAACTTAAGGGCGGCGATCCGGACACAACCAATAACCGCATGGAAATGCAGGCCGTGATCGAAGCGTTGAAAGCAATCAAACCAAGCTGGTCCGGCAAGACCGTGCTGTTTTCTGATTCGACCTATGTGCTGAAAGGTCTGCAGGAATGGATGCCCGGCTGGAAGAAACGCGGCTGGAAGACGGCGGCTAAAAAGCCCGTCAAAAATGTCGATTTGTGGAAAGAATTGGATGAACTTGCGGCCGCGCGAAAGATCGACTGGCGCTGGGTCAAAGGTCACGCAGGGGATTTCGGCAATGAACGGGCTGATGCGTTAGCCAGCGAAGGGGTTCCCAAGGCAAAACGCAAGTCACGGAAGAAGGCAAAATCATGAAACATTGGCTGATTGGCGCGACATTGTCGTTTCTGGCGATACCCGCCCTCGCTAATCCGCTCTTACTTGTTGGGAATAAGGGCGAGAACAGCGTCAGCTTCATCGATCTTGAAACCGGGGAAGAGCTTGCGCGCCCAGAGGTGAGCGGTCGTGCCCCTCATGAAATCGCACCGTCCCCCGATGGCTCTCAATTCGCCGTCGTCAATTATGGCGACAATGATATCGACATTTTCGATGTGGAGACCCGCACCATTGTTCAAACGATTGATCTCGGCGATGACACCCGACCGCATGGTCTGAAATGGCTGGCTGATAATCGCATCATTGCAACGACAGAAGGCAATCAATCCATCGTCCTACTGTCACCAGATCGGACCGTTCGCTCGATCAAAACGAACCAACGCGGCACACATATGGTCGTGGTCGACCCTGCAGGAGAGACCGCTTTTACGGCGAATATGGGAGCGGGCACGCTCAGCCGGATTGATTTAACCGATGGCGCCATTGTGTCTGCGGCCGCGGGCGTCGAGCCTGAAGGCATCGACATCACACCCGACGGCTCAGAAGTCTGGGTCTCTTCGCGCGGCGATAATCATGTCCGTATCTATGACGCTGACTCGCTGGAGCTAAAAGCAACAATCGAGGTCGGGCTCTTCCCGCTCAGACTCGTCATCTCACCAGACGGCCAGTTTGCAGTGACCTCTAACTTGGCTGATGGAGGCTTATCCTTGATTGACGTGTCGAGCCGTGACGTGGTCCGCACCATACCGGTCAGCGGATCACAGAACGCCGGGCAAGTGACGCTCTTATTCTCTGCCGATGGATCCCGTCTCTATGCCGCCGAAACGGGTACAGACACAGTTGCAGAGATTGATTTCAGATCGGGTGAGGTCTTGCGACGTCTTTCAGCGGGACAGCAAGGCGACGGCCTCGCAATCATCCCCTAGGTCTAAATCCTAGCTTGGAACGCCGACGAAACGGTAACGCAGACCGACGGCGCCAGCTGGTGGGTCCGCATATTCGGACGTGAAAACCATTCTTTCGCCGCCTGCTAACTTGGTCGACCCAATCTCCACATACCATTGCGCCAAACTCTGACCTGCATCATCGTGCAAGGTCAGCTCGATCAATGGAACGGTCTTAGCTTTGCGCGTGAGATTACGAACGGCACTCTCAATGCGAATGACAGAGGCCCCGTCGACAAGGACAGTGCGCGCATCTGGTGGAACAATTTCTAATCCACCTGCCCTGACATCCGCACCGAGCATTTGGTAGACGGACGCCATTTGCGGAATGCGGTTTACAATGCTCTGGCGGTTGAACCAGGCGGCGATGGCGGCGATCAGCACGATCAAAACAGGCACAGCCCAAATGATCCGAATTGTGCGCTGACGACGGGCGAGCTTCTCGCTGTCGGCCATATCCCGCATCATCACATCCGCGCCAATCGCATCAGGTCGCGCTAGACCCGGATCATCCACGGGTGGCTCATCCCGGTAGGTCGGTTCCGTCTGATGACCAGCTTCATCTTGATAGGCCGATGTGGACGGCAGATCAGGCGCATTGTCTGGCTGATATGTCGCTGCAAAGGCGGGTGTCGCTGATGACGCCACCGGTGGAATTGGATCAGAAATAGGGCTGGAGGATTGAACTTCAGGCTCATCCGGCTGACTGGCAGCGACATTGTCCGCATGCGCTAGAGCATCCGGGTCCGTGATGAGCTGATCGATAATATCTGGCGGCGGGACAAACCAAGTCACACCACAACGCGCACAGCGGACATTACGCCCACTTTCTCCAATACTATTGGCATCTGCGTTATAGCTGGTTTGGCAATCCGGACATGTAATGACAAGCCCGCTCACGAACAGGCCCCCACGTGTATGCGTGGTAACAATCCAGTCATTGAGCCCATCCCCCGATTCACGCTATAACTCGTGTTCTTGACCAGCGCGCCCGGATTGTCCAGCCAACGAACGAAAGACATTTGACCTACTGTCCTTTTCATCGAATTGCTCTGTCATGATTCCCTCTGATGACAATACGCTAGAATTACACCGTGTCGGTCTTCGATATGACCGTGGACCTGAAGTTTTGTCGAATATTGACCTAACCCTGCCAGCAGGGAGTTTCACCTTTTTAACCGGCCCCTCTGGAGCCGGGAAATCGAGCCTTCTGAAACTCTGTTACTTGTCGCTGATGCCGACACGCGGGCTGATCAATTTGTTTGGGCAGGATGTATCAACGCTACGGCAGAACCAATTGCAGGTGTTGCGTCGCCGCATTGGTGTTGTGTTGCAGGATTTTCGTCTGATCGATCACCTCTCCGTCTTCGAGAATGTCGCCCTTCCCCTACGGGTCGCGGGTAAACCGAGAGACAGCTATATTCCGGACGTCACCGAATTGCTCAACTGGGTTGGCCTCGGCCATCGGATGAATGCTCTGCCGCCAACATTGTCAGGCGGGGAAAAGCAGCGCTGCGCGATCGCGCGGGCAGTGATCGCGAAACCCGATTTGCTGATCGCCGACGAACCGACCGGAAATGTCGATCCAGAAATCGGCGGGCGTCTGTTGCGATTATTCGGAGAAATGAACCGGATGGGCGCGACGGTTCTCATTGCCACGCATGACCACGGTCTCATTGGCGAATTCCCGGCCCGGACCGTTCATTTACGTGACGGCGAACTTCATGAGGGTCTCGGCTCAATGGTTGTCGCGTGAGGGAGGTCGTCGCATGATCGAGGCAACCGATATCAGCGCGCCGACGCCTGCCAAAATGGCCGCGCCCCAAACTTTGCTGCCCGCGCGACCGGAGCAGGGTCGAGCTTTGCTCACGGTTCTTGTCGTGATGGCCTTCCTCGCCGCGCTGGCGCTATTGTTTGCGCGGGGGGCGGATCGACTGTCGGACCGCTGGACCGCGCAGCTTTCCAGCAGTTCGACTGTGCAAATACTGATCATGACCGAGGCAGAGCGTTTCGCACAAATGAGCGCGGCTCAGGACATTCTGATCAGAGCCTTGCCCAATGATGCGCGTATGACATCCCTCTCCCGCGCCGAGTCCGCACGCTTGCTTCGTCCCTGGCTTGGCGACACGGGCCTGCCTGACGACCTGCCCGTCCCCGGTGTGATCCGAATCGACTCCGAGGTGAGACTGCCGGCCGAAAGTCTTGAGACCCAATTCGAAGCGGCTGGTCTGCGGACGGTCATTGATGATCACTCGCGCTTTTCCGGTCAGTTAAAACGCACAGTGGGGCGTCTCGTCCTGTTTGGCATCGTCTTACTCGGCCTGATCGGCTTGGCAGCGACTGCCGTCAGCATGTTTGCAACCCGGGCCGGGCTCGCCGCCCAGCGCGACATCATCCATGTTCTCGTCCAAGCGGGCGCGACGGATGGCTTCATCGCACGCCTATTCGTAACTCAAGCCGCCCGGCGCGGTTTTATCGGTGCCGGAATTGGGGCCGCCATGGCTGCCGTGCTGTGGTTTCTTATCTCTCTGGGACCTGCGCGTGGGTCTGTCGGCTGGCGCGGGCTCACGGACGGTGCTCTTGATGGGGTCGCTCTCATCTGTCTTGCGATCTTGTTTGCGCTGATCTGTGCCAGCTCCGCGGGATGGGCCGCAATGCGTCAACTCGCCTATGAACGGCGACGCGCGTGAGCGGAAAATCCTCAAACACCAAAAAAGGCGGTGGCTGGCGACGTCTGTTCGGCTTTTTGGCTGCCATGTTGATCGGCGGCGTGGCGGGCGGGTTCATCGTCTTTGCCAGCTATGTCGACCGGCTTAATCCCCCGAACAACCTTCCCAAAGCCGATGGTATCGTCGTCTGGACTGGGGCCGGTGGCGGGCGGTTGGAAATGAGTGGGGCTTTGTTGGAATCGGGACTTGGGGAGCGCTTGCTCGTCTCCGGCGTCAACCCCAGCCTGTCACTCGAAACTGTGTCACGACTGGTTGGCGTGAAAGAGGAAACGGCAGCCTGTTGCCTCGACGTCGATTATGCGGCGCTGGATACGCGCGGTAACGCACGCGAGACTGCCGCCTGGGCCAACGCGCTCGGCTATGACCATGTCATTTTGGTGACCTCAGCCTATCATATGCCGCGCGCACAGGTCGAAATCGGTCATGAAATGGCTCAGCTGCGTATTACGTCTGTGCCGGTGCGCAGTGAATCCGACGCGCGCTGGTGGAATGATGGCGCCCGTTTTCGGCGGCTGTCGGCAGAATATGGCAAGTTCCTGCTCGCTATGGCGCGCGGCCGAGCGGACGATGGACAGGCCCGAGAACCCGTGCTGCCAGAACCGGAGCTGACTTCGCCGCAGCCCGAAGAGATTTAACTCGACACAATCCGTTCTGTTGACGCGGGAAACTTCTTCAACAGCTCAAGGCTGCGCGTCGGGCGCGGCATCAAATCACCCTTGCAATTGGGGCAAACGCCCTTGAGAGCCACTTCATTGCAGCGATCACACCATGTACATTCGAATGTACAAATAACCGCGCCCGGCTGATCCGCCGGAAGATCGGTGTCACAGCGTTCACAGTTCGGTCGCATCTGCAGCATATCTATGTCCTAATCATCTCGTCCAAAGTTGGGTTCGTCCTGTCCACTTTCAACAATACGGCGGCGAATATCTCGGGTCTTAGCAAAATGGTCGAGCAATGTTTCGCCGTCTGACCAACGAATAGCGCGTTTGAGTGCTGTCAGATCTTCGATGAAACGGTCGACCACTTCCAAAGTCGCCTCGCGATTAGACAAGAAGACGTCGCGCCACATCACCGGGTCGCTGGCCGCAATCCGCGTAAAGTCGCGAAAACCGCCGGCTGAGAATTTGACGACTTCGTCCCCCGTCACGGTCTCCATATCGACCGCAGTGCCGACCAGCGTATAAGCGATCAGGTGCGGGACATGGCTGGTTGTCGCCAAAACCGTGTCGTGACGGTCAGGATCCATGATGGCGACATCGGATCCAAGCGCCTCCCAAAATGCCGTTAATTTCGGCAAGGCCGGATCATCCGGGTTGATCGGCGTCAGCACACACCAGCGGTGGTCAAACAGTTCGGCAAAGCCCGCTTCCGGCCCCGAAAATTCCGTGCCCGCAATCGGATGACCGGGAATGACCGAAACATCGTCGCGCAAATGCGGGCGCATGGCCGTAATCACGGCACCCTTGATCGACCCGACATCGGACAAAACGGACCCCGCTTTCATCACGGGTAAAATGTCCGCGGCGACCTCAGCGATTTTGCCGGGTGGCACACAAACAATGATCAGGTCGGCTTTGGACGCGAAGTGATGAGCGGACCCTTCGGCCACACCGTCAGCAATACCCAACCGCTCAATCGTCTCGATAACATCGGCGGATTTATCAGCCATCCAGACGGTCGAAACCCCGGCGCGGGACTTGGCCGCGCGCGCAATCGAGCTACCGATCAGCCCGCCACCGATAATAAGAAGTGAGTCAAACGACATGGGTCAACCTTAAAGGAATACAGGCGGCGGCAGGTAGCCGATGATGCTGTCGCTTTCCACCGCTTCCACGTCCGACATTTCGTAAAGGCGCAGATCGCCGCTCTCAGCCCGCAATAGTCCGTCCGCCATTCCGCCTTTCTGGCCTCGCACAGCACAGAGAATGCGTCCTTCTGCCAGATCAAGATCGATAGCCGCGACAGCGACAGCTTGCGGCCAACCATCCGTCCCAATCCGCGGCAGAGACGCAACAATCTTAAAGTCGGGCATGGCGCCACCCGGCGCAAGCGAGGTCCACCAATTATTCATCCCACCTGGCGCGGGCACGACGGCGATCCCTTCCGCGTCGGCATAGGCAGCGGCCAGCGCCGCCGAACTGGTCGGATAGCTCAAGACGGGCAGGCTACCGCCAAATCGATCTCGGATCAGTGAGAGATTGGCGCGCGTATCACCTTCGAGCGCAAAATGCAGACGGGTTGAGCCTTGCACAGAAATCGACGCGCTCATCAATTCCGCCCAAATGCGCGAGACTAGCGCAGGCGGAGTGCCTGTGTTTTGCGCCATTTCGACCAAATCAGAAACATGACTATCTTCACGGGACGGACGCCAGAGCTTCGCCCCCGCTTTGGCTTTGCGCACATCAGAGGACAGCGCCAACCGTTCAGCAATCAGATCCAGCATCGCCCGGTCCACCCGGTCGATTTCACGCCGCACGCGTTCCAAGTCAGGATTGGCACTCTTAGAATGATTGCTCATTCGGTCCTCTCGACAGACGGTTGCGCCGATGTCCCAAATAAAGGGGCGCGCACCTTGGCCACTTCTAGCCGGTCCGGTTCGACATAGAGACGCTTGACCGCTTCGACCATCACCAATCCGGCAAAACCGGGCCAGACCGTTTCGCCAAATCGTTCAAACCCATGCGCAAATTTTCGACCCGACAAGCGAGCCAGTGGCGGACCATATAGTGCGCCCGATCCGACGGTCGGATGGAACCCAGCGCTGATCAGGCGGGCGCGAAGTTGGTTGCGTGAAAAGGGCCGTCCGGCCCCGAACGGTAGATGGTCCATACGCGCCCACAGGCCGGCGCGGCCGGCTGCGATCACGACAATACGGCCTTCGGGCTGGGTTACGCGCCACAGCTCGCGCAATAGACCCGGAAGATCATCCGCTTCCTCCACAGCATGGACGCAAAGCACCCGGTCAAATGTCGCGTCCGAGAAGGGCAATAAACCCTCATCCGCCACACAGGCCATGACTCCGCGCGAAGACCGATGAGCGATAGCCCCCTGCCCGCGCGGATTGACCAGAACAATCCGATTGGCGCTTTTACGATAAGCGGTCAGGATCGGCGCGGTATAGCCAAACCCGAGAGCGTTACAGCCTGCCAGATCCGGCCACAGCGTGCGCAATCGGCGCAAGGCCATATCCCGCGCCATCAGACCGAGCGGACTCGCATAGAAACTCTCAAGACTTTCGGCGGACTCGCGCATGTCGAAACCTTAGCATGACCGGCCTAACCCGTCATGCGACTCCAAACCGGAGACGGCGCCGGACGACCAAAATAATATCCCTGCAGATAATTCACACCTAATCGGGCTAAAATCTGGGCGTCGGCCTTATCTTCGACCATCTCAGCCACAGTATCGACGGAGAATGTCGCGGCTAGATCAACCATCATTCGAATGAAGGCCTGCTTATTCTCGTCGACCGCCACGCCGAGCACGAGGCTGCCATCAATTTTGATTGAGTCCGCTTCGACGGCGAGCAAATTACGAAAACTCGTATGGCCCGAGCCAAAATCATCGACTGCAAAGCGGCAGCCGAGCCCGCGGACTTCAGCCGCAAAGCGCGACGCTTTCGCCGGATCATCTACGGCTAAGGTTTCAGTCATTTCAATCGTTAGGCGCGCGGCAGCATCCCCAAGGTCGCGCAGGCGATCAATATATCGCGCGCTGGCCTCATCATCTGCAATCGTCCCGGCAGACACATTCAAAGCGAGGTGAACACTGTCGTCGGCTTCCAAATGCGGGATTGCCAAATCCAGCGCCCGAGTGTCGAGCTGATCGACCATGCCGTCTTTTTCTGCCGCCAGAATAACGCGGAAGGCACTTTCAATCCGCCCATCATCGGTCCGCACGCGCAGCAAGCATTCATGATGGTGCAGATCGCCTGAGCCTGCATGTACAATGGGCTGAAAGGCAAGGCTAAGCCGATCATTATCGAGCAGAGCCTGCACATCGACCGCTGTTGCCGCAGCGCGCTCTGGAACATCATCATTGTTCGAAAAATCTTCGCGCGTGGCCATCAAAGCTTCGTCCACTGTCGTCAGCGGGACGGCGCTGCATGTCACTTCGAGCGCCAAGGGTCCGAAGGGCGTCGCGTAGGGCTGGGCCGCGACCGTCGCGCGTAAAAACTGCGCCAAGGTCTCAGGGTCAGAATTCGGACTGCAAACGGCAAAATCGGCCCCGCCCAATCGCGCGACTAAATCCGGCGCGCGTTTGGCGCCGTGTATCCGGGTTGCCGCCGCACGTAAGAGGTGATCCCGCATATCTTCGCCGAAATTGAGGGTCAGGGCATCGAGATTGGAAAGCCGCAATCGGATCAAATGAACCGGAACACCAACACGCGCCCCGAGTGCCGCCATTTGCGTGGCGTCCGCCTGTAAAGCCGAGCGGTTCGGCAGTCGTGTCAGCGGATCGTGACGCGCACGCCAAGCAATCGCCTCATCCGCTCGCCTATCATCGGTCCGGTCGATCATCACGCCGCGTATCAAAGTCGCGCGATTGTCGGCACAGGCCTGTGCCTCTGCAATTTCTCTGACGTAACGGATTTCACCCATCGCATCGCGCAAAGCATAATCGATTTGGTAACGCGCGCCGATGAAACGCAGCGAGCTTATGGCCCGCCGACGCGCGCGGATATCTTCAGCGCTCAGACGGTTTTCCCAATCACTCTGCGCTGTACTCAGCTCACCCGGTCGTTCGACAATAAACCGTTCAACGCTCGGCACATCGGCAAAGTCGAGATAGCCATCTTCGCCCATTTCAAATGCATAGGCGCCAGCCAGTGCCAAGGCATCGGCCAGAAGCGCGGGTTCGGTCAGGGGGGAGCGGGCTTCGCCTGCGACCTTATCCGCTGCGATGTGAGAGGCGTCCAAGCGGCTAATCTGCGTAAGCGGCATCAACGCCGAAATCACGCCGGGCCGACGCGATGGTCACCATGAAGCCGGCGAGGACATCCAATAAGGTCATCGTTCCGATCAAGAAGAACACGCTGGTCGCGAAGGCAGGCATAAGTAAAAATTGCACTAAGCAGAGAATGAATAGAATCAGGGAGAACGCATGGTTCATCACCGCTGCACGACCCGTGCCTGTTGATTTGATCAGTTCGAAAAACAAGCAGACCAGAGCTAGCCCAATCAGGGCATGACCGGGGGTAATTGACCAGCTGACCCCACTTGCCATCGGCACCGACATGAAATCGGTATCGAGACGTATGCGCATGTCTTCCACGCTCGACAAAGCCTGCCCGGACAAGGCCAGCATATTATAAACGACAACCGGCACGGTCATCAGCGGGAATATAGACAGAGCGCCCATTTCGGCCCTCACAAACATAGTTAACCGTGGGTTACTGTGCGCTCATAGGCGTTAAAAGGCCGTTAAGTGCAGCTCAAAGTTCGTCGAACCCACCCGGCAAGCGTGATCGACTAATCAGCCAGCGCACGCCGCGCAGATCATTGATGCTGACTTTGAGGCGTCCGAAGTTGGTGTATTTGCTCTCGCCCTCCCCGCGCGAACGATGGCGGACGTCAACATATTCGCAGGCATAGCCCTCGCGCAGCATCAGAGCTGGCAGGTAGCGGTGAATATGATCGAAATAGGGCAGCTCCAAAAAAGCATGGCGCCGAAAGACTTTAAGCCCGCAGCCCGTATCGTCCGCATCATCATGCAGTAGCCGCTTGCGCACCCCATTACCGACACGGGAAGCCAGACGTTTCCAGATCGTATCAATACGTTTCGCGCGGCGTCCGCCGACCATCGCTAGACTATCTGGCGCATCGTCTCGCATGAGCTGCTTATACAAAGCTGGAATATCGCCCGGTACATTCTGTCCATCTGAATCCAGCGTGGCGATGATCGGGGCACGCGCGGCCATAATCGCCGTGCGTAAGGCGCGAGATTGTCCCGCATTTTTGCGATGCGCGATGACTCGCAACGACGGATAGTCCGTTTTCAGGGCAATCAGTCGTGCCTGTGTGTCATCGGTCGAACCATCATCTACGGCAACGATTTCATAGGCCTTGCCAGACAGGGCTTCATCAATCTCGGCAATTAGCGGGCCGAGATTACCGCTCTCATTATAGGCCGGAAGCACGACGGCGATCTCTGGTGCGATCTCTGGAATGACTGTTTTTGACATGGTGGGAGCTTTGGCAGGCACACCGGGAACGGACAAGAGGCCATTACCGCAAGCCTTGCTCTTCAGCGCCCATCGGGCCAAGGCGCTTTCATGTTGGATTGGTCCTCAAACACGCGGCGCGACTTGTTGATCTTGTCGCTGATCGGGCTGTTGGCGTTCCTGCCGGGACTCGCGTCCCTGCCCCCCATCGACAGAGATGAAGCGCGTTACACGCAAGCGACTGTGCAAATGGTGGAAACGGGCGATCTGATCGACATCCGCTTTCAAGACGATGCGCGGCATAAAAAGCCCGCTGGAGCTTATTGGGCGCAGCTAGCCAGCCTCACGGTCACGGGGCAAATTGATGATGTGAAGCGCGGCGAACGCGCCATCTTGGCGCACCGTTTGCCGAGCGTTCTCGGTGCCCTGATTGCGATTTGGGCAACCTACCTAGCGGGGTTGACCCTGTTTGGACGGCGCGAGGCGCTGTTGGGCGCGGGCTTGCTCGCTGTGTCCGTCTCGCTCGTGTTTGAAGCTCATATTGCCAAAACCGACGCCATGCTGGCCGGGGCCTGTGCCGTGGTTCTATATGGGTTGGCCGCCCGAAAGTCTTGGCCGGTTTGGTTGGGCATGGCCGCAGGCATGTTGCTGAAGGGCCCGGTCATCCTGTCCATCGCTTTTTTGGGTTTGATCGGATCGGCGATTTGGGATCGATCCATGGACCGGGTTCGAGCCGTGATGCGGCCCATGCCGATCCTCGTCGCTCTGTTGATCACCCTGCCTTGGTTCATCGCCATCGGCATTCAGACGGACGGCGCCTTTTTTGCCGAAGCGTTAGGTAATGATTTCGGGGGCAAGCTAGCGGGCGCGCAGGAAACGCATGGTGGAGCGCCGGGATATTATCTGATGACAACCCTCATCATGTTCTGGCCCGGTATTCTGGCTGTTCCTGTTGCAGCGCTCTTTGCATGGCGGAACCACCATCGAAGCAATGTCCGGCTGCTACTGGCGTGGCTCCTACCCATGTGGCTGATCCTGGAATTCGTCCCAACCAAACTCCCGCACTACACACTGCCGCTCTATCCGGCGCTGGCACTGCTAGCCGGAGCGGGGTGGGTGCAGTTGGTCGACGCGCGCAAGTCACGGCTATTTGGCTTGATCATCGTCCTGCTCATTGGGGGCGTTCTATCCGTCGTTGTCGCCGCGACGCTTTGGACAGCCTTATCACCGATTTGGGTTGGCCTCATCGCAGCCGGCTTGATCGGGTTGGCCATTGCTGCCTCTCTATCCATCTGGCGCGGACAGGATATGCGCGGCATCGCTCTGGCTGCGCTGTTCTTGGCGGCAGGGTTTGGTGGGGTTCTTGCTAATAGCCCGCTACTGGATCTGTCGCCTCGAATTGCCGCGCAACTGCCGTCTGGCCAGCGAGTCGTCTCCCCCGACTACCGTGAACCGTCGCTTGTCTTTCTTGCCGGAACGGACACGCACCTTTCCCGGCAAGAGGTAGCCCCAGGTGATGCGTTGTTGTTAAGCCAAGATACGAACGCACCTTCCTGCGCCGTTGCGAGTGCGACGGTAGAGGGGACGAATTATGCCAAGGGGCAAGAGATGGTGCTGACGGTTTTTGAGACCGAGAACTGCGGCACGGACGAGTTGTCGGATTGGGCGACTACCGCCCCCTAATACCTTTACGCACGCCCAACCAGAGCGTCCGGGCGAACAAGGCCCCCGCCATGAGTGGAGCGACTAGGATGGTGGCTACTTTCACGCCAAGCCCCGGACCTGCTGTCCAAAAATAGCGCAGCAGACCTTTGAGTTTATGGCATTCGACCCGCCACCGCGGAATATCGGACGTCGAGCCATAATGCATCGCTCTAGCCCCCGGTACAAAGGTGACCGATCCGCCCTTGCGCCGGACCGCCCGACATAAAGCGATATCTTCAACATGTAGGAAATAGGCTGGGTCAAATCCGCCAACCGCGTCAAACGATGCCCGATCCATCATCAGGCTCGCCCCAGAGATCGTCGGCATCGGCACTGGGCCAGATGGGAGCGGTAAGTTTTCGCGGTGGATGGACTGTAGGCCCGGCAATCGGTGCAGAGCCGTGAAACTGTTTAGAGCAGATCCTATTGTCAGCGCCCCGCGCCGGGCGCCGCGTTGTTCTTCTCCACTTGAATTGAGAAGCAAGCCGCCGGTGATCCAAGGCGACTGAGCGCGGTCGCCTGCATCGGCCATCTGCCGCGCCGCGCCGACTTCCAGAACGGCATCAGGATTGAGAAAGAGGAGATAGTGTCCGCTCGCCATAGCCGCGCCGTAATTACAACCGCGCGCAAAACCGACATTGCCGTGGCCCTGTAGTATGCGGACATTCTCAGTTCGCGATGCAACCTCTAACAGACGCGGGCGATCCGCTTGGGCATTGCCATTATCAACAACGATGAGTTCGTGAATATCCGGATCACGTTGAACCGCGCGGATCGATTCCATCAGCGCCGGTCCCGTCATGAAAGACACGATGATGACGCTGATAGAGCGATCATCAGCGCAAGTTTTGGATGTCGAAGAGGCGGACATGATCTGGACGCCTCTGCGCAAGCGCGTCTGATTTTTCAACCGTTTAATCCGTCAATCTATTCGTATTTAACCTATGTTGTGACGGTATTAATGCGGCTAAAGTGAGGCCGAGCCCGACCAAACCCCACCACCAATATTGCCACGCACCGACTGTGACAGCGCTGGCAATCGTCGCACTCATTAGAGTCCCAGACACAGCGGCACTGCGCCAAGGATCTACCCCAACAAGGCGGCGAAGCGGTCGGTAGAGCGTCAGCAGAGCGATCGTCAGAAGCACAGCCCCGAGCGCGCCTGCCTCCATCCAGGTCTGTAAGCCGAAATTATGCGGGTGTAGCGACACGAACGGCACATCCACACCGATTCGTGTGGTGAAAGCGTCCTGCATGTTCCGAGAGCTATCAAGTCCTTTACCGAGCAGTGGCGCTTCGCTGATCCGCGCGAGGCTGTAATCCCACATGCGCAAACGATGATCCCACGACATAGGCAGGCTGGCCATCACGCCCTCGCCCATCAATCGCGAGATAACCCCAACCAGCGGCGCCAATAGGATAGAAGCGCACGCGGCCCCTAATGAGAGACGCAAGCCCCAACGCGGCGAGCGAAACCCCATCCAGAATAATGGGGCGGCGCCGATGAGAAGAACAGGCGCAACGGCGAGCCGGTTCAACAATGTTCCGGTCAAAAGCACGGCAACAAAGCCGAGGCTCGCCGCAATGGCCCACCCACGCGAAAGCCGCGTTGCGAACAGAGCGATCAGGAGCGGTGTGAGAAGCGCATAGACGACATGGCCGCGCCCGATATTCATCTCGGCTTCGCCCTGACGCTTATTGAGGCTCTCCCCCGGTCCGATGGGATCGAGCAGCGTGTTAATGCCGTAGCCAGACGCTACATCGAGCGCGAGTACAGCCACTCCGCCGAGAGACATGGCCATGAGGATGTGGGACAAGGTATCACGCGTTTGCTCGGTCCGCGTGCGCAGCAAGATCGGAATTGAAGCGAATAATGCCATCTGCCCAGCAAGCCGGATCGCCGTTTCAGGCCCCGCGCCGCTCCAGAGCCCGCTCACGCCGAGCCAGAGAAAGAAAATCAGAAAGGCCGACAGGCAAACCAGGCCAGGACGTGTCAGGGCGGGATATTCCTGCCGCTGCGTCAACCAGACAACCCAGCCCACCGCTCCGAGCAGAATAACAAGACCCGCAAAGGCCAAGCCGCCCATATGAATATAGACCGCGAAAAAAGAGAGCCACAACAGCAACCAACCCGTCGCGACGCGGTCGATCAGGCTCCTGAAAGTCATCTCTAGAAACTAGCGTTTCAGATCGGGCGGTGTGGCTTCGTCCGTCAATGCGGCAATGGCCTCATCAATCGTTACGATCTCTTGGCCTTGTGAGCCAAGACGGCGCAGCGCCAGTTTACCTTCGTCGGCTTCACGGCGACCGACAACAGCAATCACAGGGATTTTCTTATCGGCAGAGAGTTCACGGATCTTATAATTGATCTTCTCATTGCGTGTATCTGCCTCGGCCCGCAGCCCTGCAGCTCGGAGCTTCGCCACAACGTCCTCGGCATATTCATCCGCATCCGACGTAATGGTCGCCACGACGATTTGCGTCGGGGACAGCCAGAGCGGGAATTTGCCCGCATAGTTTTCGATCAAGATACCGAGGAATCGCTCAAATGACCCAAGAACAGCGCGGTGCAGCATGACCGGCGCATGTTTGCCATCATCCGCGCCAATATAGGACGCGCCGAGACGTTCCGGCATGTTCGGATCAAGCTGAATTGTACCCGCTTGCCACTCACGACCAATTGCATCGCGCAGAACAAAGTCGAGTTTCGGGCCATAGAATGCACCGTCGCCTTCATTCAGCACGACTTCCAGACCCGAGGCTTCCGCCGCCTTGCCCAGCGCGTCTTCGGCGATATCCCAATACTCATCGGACCCAACACGAGTGTCAGGCCGGGTCGAAAAATTGACCTTCACATCGTCAAAACCCAGATCCGCATAGACAGACTTCAGCAGTTCCGTGAACGCCTTTACCTCATCGGTGACTTGTTCAAGCGTGCAGAAAATATGGCCATCATCTTGCGTGAAGCCGCGCACCCGCATGAGGCCATGCAGCGCGCCGGATGGCTCGTACCGATGACACGATCCAAATTCGGCATAGCGAACCGGCAGATCGCGATAAGATTTCATGCCCTGATTGAAGACTTGAATATGGCAGGGGCAATTCATCGGTTTGAAGGCGAGCACTTTGTCCTCGTCAGCAATCTCCGCCACGAACATGTTCTCGCGATATTTTTCCCAGTGACCCGACGCTTCCCAGAATTTCCGATCCATCATTTGCGGCGTCTTGATTTCGGCGTAGCCATATTCGCGTTGGCGGCGCGCCATATAGCTGCGCAGGACGGTGTAAAGCGTCCAGCCCTGTGGGTGCCAGAAGGCCTGTCCCTGCGCTTCCTCTTGGAAGTGAAACAACTCCAACTGTTTGCCCAAGCGGCGGTGGTCGCGCGCTTCCGCTTCTTCGAGTTGCTTCAGATACGCGTCCAGCTCTTCTTGGGTTGCCCAAGCCGTGCCGTAAATTCGCTGTAGTTGCGGGTTCTTCGCGTCGCCGCGCCAATAGGCTCCAGCGACCTTCATCAGCTTAAACGCCTTCCCGATCTTGCCTGTGCTGGGCAGATGCGGGCCGCGGCAAAGGTCAAACCATTTGCCCTGACGGTAGACAGTGATCGTCTCGCTCTCAGGCAGGTCTTCGATCAGCTCCGCCTTAAAGCTCTCGCCCATCTCTTTGAACATCTTGATCGCGGCGTCACGGTCCATCTCTTCGCGCACAAACTTGTCGTTGCGGTTGATGATGAAGGCCATCTTCTTCTCAATGGCGGCGAAATCATCCTCAGAAAAAGGTTCGTCACGATGGAAGTCGTAATAGAATCCGTTTTCGATCACGGGACCGATGGTGACCTGTGTGCCGGGAAACAGCTCCTGCACGGCTTCGGCCAGCACATGCGCCGCATCATGCCGGATCAGCTCCAACCCTTCCGGGTCTTTTGCCGTGACCAGCTCAATCTTTGCATCGCTCTCAATCGGATATGTCGCATCCAGCAAAACTCCATCCAGCTTCACAGCCAGCACTTTTTTGGCCAAGCCGGATGAGATCGACTTGGCGATCTCAAGCGCGGTGACGCCGGCGTCATAATCGCGCGCGGCTCCGTCTGGGAAAGTTAGGGTGGGCATGAGTGGATGAATCCAAAGTTTACGTCAGCCGCGCATGTGGCAAATGGGGGCGGTTGGGGCAAGAGCGGGCGTCAGGGTAGAGAACAAAACCGTTCAGGGGGACACTGTTAGAAGAATGTGGGTTTTTCGACCCCTATGCCGCTTCCGCCGACCGATTGAAGGTCCATTTGGCGATCATGGCATCTAGAGCTCCCTGCAGCAGGGGCTTGGACAGATGGTCATCCATGCCAGCCCCTAAAAACCGGTCCCTGTCATGCGGCAACACGTGGGCAGTCACAGCAATGATGGGACAGGGCGCCAGACCAGCTTCAGCTTCATAAACGCGAATATGGCCGACAGCATCTGGCCCATTCATGACTGGCATTGAAACATCCATAAGCACGAGGTCGTAATGTGCCGCTTTGAAAGCCGCGATGGCTTCCTGACCGTTTTCGACCATTTTCAAGCTGACATTTTGATCCTTGAGCATGCTCTCAAGGACCATCCGGTTGATCGCATTATCATCCGCTGCGAGAATGCGCAGCTTGGACGGATCAATTTTAACGGCGGGCGGCTCTTCCGAATTTGAAATGACGGGCTGAATCATAGCGAAATTCGGGTCATTACGAGTATCCTGAATTTGCGTCGCTCTGTCCGTCAGGGTGTAGTCCTGCAATTCGTGCAAGCCGACTTCCGAGAGTTGACTGAAGATCACATCCGTCAAACGGCGGGTTGGAAAAGGCTTTTCGATAATGATGGAAACCCCGTTTTTAGCGTAGCCCGATACGAGTTTATCGGCGCAGGCCGATGTGAGAATCACAAATCGCGTGTCCGATAATGCGGGTGTCTTTCGAACAGCCGCAACCAGATCCAACCCGCTCATGTCTGGCATCGCATGATCGGAAATCACTAAAGGAAAGCGGAAACCATGATCAGATTGAGCCCGGTTCATCAAGCTGATCGCCGTTCTTGCATCCGGAACGCAGATCGGGTGAGCCCCAATCCTCCGTAATTGCTGAGAAATGATATCGCGACTGGCATGCAGGTCATCGACGACAAGGATCGGGGTTTTCTGGGATAGGCGGTGGGTTGGTTCACTGACGCTCACCCCACCTTCACTTGAGTCTTCTACCTCGATTTCAAACCGGAATGTAGAGCCCTGACCCAACTCTGATTTGACGGATATCGTCCCGCCCATCGCTTTTGCGAGTTGCTGACTGATGGACAAACCAAGACCCGTGCCGCCGAAGCGGCGGGTCGTCGTATTGTCTGCCTGCTCGAACTGATTGAAGACTCGGTCCAGCTTTTCCTTGGCAATACCGATCCCTGTATCTTCAATTTCGAAACTCACTCGGACGCAATGACTTTTCAGAACGGGATCCATCTTACGAATGGTCAGTTTCACATAGCCCGTTTCGGTGAATTTCAACGCGTTCCCGATAAGGTTGATCAATATCTGACGAACCCGGCCTTCGTCGCCGATGAGATGCTCCGGCACCTCGACTGGCATATCGCCGAGAAGTTCGAGGTCTTTCTCTCGGGCTGTATGACCTAGCAAGGCCATGACATCTTCGACGGTATTGCGAAGATTAAAGGGTTGTTTCGCGATCCTCAATTCTCCGGATTGCAGTTTAGAGAACTCCAGAACATCATTAATGACGGTCAGCAGAGCGTCGCCAGACCGTTTGATAATATCCACTTGCTGCTTTTGTGAGGGTGTGAGCGCGGTTGAGGACAGAAGCTGTACCATGCCGAGCATACCGTTCATGGGCGTACGAATTTCGTGGCTCATATTCGCGAGAAACTCAGATTTAGCCTGACTGGACTGTTCCGCTTCGAGCCGAGCAATCTCGTTTCGATTCGCATCGCGCTGCGCCGCACGACCCTGCTCTAGCTTGAGACTCATTGTTTGGAAGGCGTTATATAGATCGCCGATTTCATCACGCCGACTCGTTGTGACTTCCCGACCAAAGTTTTCATTGCTGATGTGATCCGCTTCGACGACGAGCCGTTTTATCGGACGGGTTAAATGCCTGGCGGCAATAGAAGCCGTCATCACAGCAAGTGCTATCGCAATCGCAATCGCGCACATCATGACGAGTAAAAGCCTGCGACGGCTGGCGCGCCGCATGTCCGCCAACACCTGTTCAGCATCCGCAATAGCCGCCGATAAATCAGAAGCCGGAAGGGCCAATCGGAAACCACCGATTAGTTGTCCTTTATAAGTGATGAGCCGTGTAGCGACGACCTGATTATCTGCCTGCTTCAGATTTAATGCGTTTGGCTGTCTCGCAATTTGATCAATGGCATTCTGAAAGCTGACTGAGCGAGTTCTCTCGGCAAAGGCGCCTGCCGAAATCAATACACCCGATTGATCGAAAATTTCGAGACTCGCCACCCCTTCATCCTCGCCAAAATCTTTGGCCCATTTTTCAAGCCCGAGAAAATCATATTGGAGGAGAGGCGCTTCGAGCTTGGCAGCCGCCTGCCCCGAGAGATCCTTCACTTTCTTACGATCCTGCGCCTTATATTGCTCAGCCACGAGATCGAACGACACCTGTTCAGTTTGCTTTGTCACAGCGTCGATTTGCGTGAAGAAAATCACACTGACCGTCATGATACTTGCCACGATCAGCGCGACTATGATCGCCATATATTTGAGACCGAGTCTACTCATGCGCGAGGTAGTTCCCTTCAGTATGAGCGTAGGTCTCGATTAGAAAATCAATGTGTTGCTCATCTTCGGGCGAAAGCTTCTTAAAGGGAGCAATTCCGCCTTCGTAAGAGGTTAGTGTGTTCTGGATAACATCACGTCGCTGAACCGAATTCCGGCTCGTCAACGTGACATACTGGTCCATGGGCACATCTTCGTCGACAATCAGGCGGAACGTCTCACGAATATGTAGCGGGGTCTCTTCTTCATTGTTCCAGTCTGTCCGGTTAAACGCGATGGCATCAATGAGTCCGCGGTTGAGCCACGCGACCATATTCACCTCATCCCCAGCAAAAACGAAGTTTATGGCATCCGGCGTCACGTCATTTCGCACGGTGTCTAGATATTCCATTGGATAGCCTGCACGCTGAATGAGAGTAATTGGCCCGAAGTAACCACTCCGATTCCAAACGCCCTCAAATGCCAGCTTTCGTCCTTTCAGGTCCGCCATGGACCGAATGGGCGACCCATCGCGTACAGCAAAGACAACGGCCGCCAGATCCGTACTCCGTCCAGAAGCTTTCATGGCTGGGGTCATCGGGTTCTTGATCATCGCCTTGACCGCGACACGAGCGTCAGAGATCGCCAAATCAACCACCCCATCATTGATCAGATCTGTCAGATCTTTGTTTGAGGAAACGATTATGGGTTGAGGGGCAAATTTCCGGCCGTCAAAAGACGCGCTTTTTAGCCTGTCCATCACTGAATTTATGAGATCTTCGCTGGTCGTGTCGGTCGCAGCGACAATGAACGCATCCGCACTCGCATTGTCAGCACCATATGCGGGACCCCAAACAATGGAGAAGCCGACCGTAGCGATGAGCATGCCGCACCGCTTATTGATCTTGAGCCACCCCATCTCGACCATTCCCACAAACATCACGCGCTTAACTGTGCGTGCCGCAAATCCTTACGGGGAACAGGTTACAAGTTCCCTAAATGGACGACGGATCCAGCATCGCATCATATCGACCGTAAAGCACACTCTCCGCCCTTGGCGTTCTCGGTCCGTTCCCCTATCTATGCGCCATGCCTGTTCAAACTGAAATGCCTGTCCACGCGGCCCCGGCGCTGTGGACACCACACCGACCAGAAAAGCCGTCCAAGTCAGAGGGCGGCAAGACGTTCGTCCTAAATTCACCGTTTGAGCCGAAGGGCGATCAGCCCAAAGCGATTGAAGCCTTGGTCGCAGGTGTGAATGAGCATGAGCGCGACCAAGTGCTGCTCGGTGTGACCGGGTCCGGCAAGACCTTCACCATGGCCAAGATTATCGAGCAGACGCAACGTCCCGCTCTGATCATGGCACCGAACAAAACGCTCGCCGCGCAGCTCTATTCCGAATTTAAAAGCTTCTTTCCGCACAATGCTGTCGAATATTTCGTGTCCTATTACGACTATTATCAACCCGAAGCTTACGTGCCGCGTACCGATACGTTCATCGAGAAGGACTCCTCCGTCAATGAGCAGATCGACCGGATGCGCCACGCTGCGACGCGGGCAATCCTAGAGCGCGACGATTGTATCATCGTCGCGTCTGTGTCCTGCATTTACGGTATTGGGTCTGTCGAGACTTATACGGCGATGACGATTGATCTGGCGCGCGGTGAGGAGATTGATCCGCGCACACTAATGGAACAGCTCGTCAGCCTGCAATATCAACGTAATGATCTGGCCTTTGCGCGCGGCAGTTTCCGCGTGCGAGGCGATACGATTGAACTGTTCCCGGCGCACTATGATGACACGGCATGGCGGTTTGATTTCTTCGGCGACGAGATTGATAGCATTACCGAATTTGATCCGCTGACGGGGAAAACCGGACGGACCATCGACAAGGTCCGTGTTTACGCCAACAGCCACTATGTCACGCCGCGCCCAACCGTGCAGAGCGCGATGAAAGGGATTAAAGCGGAGCTCGACAAGACGCTGAAACTGTTCGAATCTCAGGGCAAATTACTAGAAGCGCAACGGTTGCAACAGCGCACCGAGTTCGATCTGGAAATGATGGCGGCGGCTGGGTTCTGCAACGGGATCGAGAACTATTCGCGCTACCTCACCGGGCGCGCGCCGGGTGAGCCACCGCCCACATTATTCGAATATTTACCCGAAAATGCGTTGCTCTTTATGGACGAATCCCATGTCGGCGTGTCGCAGATCGGCGGGATGAGCCGAGGCGATGCCAACCGCAAAGGTACGCTGGCCGAGCATGGCTTCCGCCTGCCCTCTTGCATCGATAATCGCCCGCTGAAATTTGAGGAATGGGACGCGATGCGCCCCCAAACCGTCTATGTCAGCGCCACGCCAGCCGATTGGGAAATGGAGCGCACGGGCGGCGTGTTTGTCGAACAGGTGATCCGTCCGACCGGTCTGATCGATCCGCCCGTGGAAGTGCGTCCTGTCTCTGGCGAGCATCATAATCAGGTCGATGATGTGGTCGATGAGGTCAAACGCGTGGCGGCGAATGGCTTCCGCTCACTGGTCACAACGCTGACCAAGAAAATGGCCGAAGACCTAACCGAATATATGTCTGATCAGGGCATTCGCGTCCGCTACATGCACTCGGACGTCGACACGCTGGAACGGATCGAAATCATCCGCGATCTACGGCTCGGCACGTTTGACGTGCTGATCGGGATCAACCTACTCCGCGAGGGTCTCGACATTCCCGAATGCGCCTTTGTCGGCATTCTCGATGCGGACAAAGAAGGCTTTCTCCGTAGTGAAACGTCGATGATCCAGACCATTGGTCGCGCAGCGCGAAATTCAGAGGCGAAAGTCGTGCTCTATGCCGACAAGATTACAGGCTCGATGCAACGTGCGATGGACGAGACCGAACGTCGCCGTACGCGCCAGATCGCGCATAATGAAAAACACGGCATCGTCCCGCAAACCGTCCTGCGCGGCGTTGCGGACATGGTCGGCGACAGCCAAGCGGCCCAGCAAATCAAAGACGAACGCGATAGCTACACGCCGTCAGGACGCAAAAAACAGACTGGCAAAGCCAAGCGCGGTCTATTGGAAGCTGCCGAAGGCCAAGAACCCTTCATGGGCGGCAACATGATCGCCGTCGCTGCCGACCTAGAAAAACGCATGTTCGAAGCGGCGGAGAATCTGGAGTTCGAGGAAGCGGCGCGGTTGCGGGATGAGTTGGTGAAGTTGCGGGGGGATGAGTAAGCGATCTGACCAGTCAGCGCTTATGCCTCGCTGAGGCAGGGCTCTAGACCGTAACGTTAAAGAGCCAGCCGACACCAAATGTCACGGCAAGGGCGAAGAGACCAAGGATAACGACACGCAAGACAGCGCGTATAATGGGCGCGCCACCTAGTTTGGCTCCGATCGAACCCAGAACGGCCAAACTCAACACAGTCGATATTAGAACAGCGCTCACGATCCGGTCCGCTGGTGCGGCCCCAGCGGCGAGTAACGGTATGGCCCCGGCCAAGCTAAAAGCGAGAGCCGACAAGAAAGCTGCCTGGAGCGGATTGGCCTCGAGACCCTCGACCATGCCCAGTTCGTCGCGCAGATGTGCGCCCAAAGCGTCAGCTTGGGTCAGTTCTTGCGCCACGCGACGAGCCGTCTCTTCGGTCAGCCCGCGCTTCTGGTAAATATCGACCAACTCATCGAACTCTGCATCTGGAAACTTTTCGAGCGCGTCAGCCTCTCTAACAATGTCCGCACGTTCGATATCCGATTGGGAGGACACAGACACATATTCTCCGGCAGCCATTGACGTCGCTCCAGCAGAAAGACCTGCTATCCCTGCAATCATCACGGCAGTGGGGCTGGCGTCAGCGGCAGCAACTCCGACAATCAACGCTGCAACGGAGATTATTCCGTCATTTCCACCCAGAACGGCGGCTCGTAACCAACCACTTCGAGTAACGTAATGCGGTCCCCCAGGATGATCGATCGGATTGGACATGTGGTTCTCCCTTTGGTCAGGGACAAGTTGACCGACTTAATCAATAACGCGGCACCGCACTGCTAATCAAATTCAACGGCAGCGCTGTCGTGTCCTTCGCTTGCCTCAGCACGATCCGGCTTTGGACGTCTGAGATCAGGTCGATGGACAGCAGGGTTTCGCGCAGGAAGCTTTCATAGGCGTGCATGTCGGTGGTGACGATGCGGAGCATGAAGTCGACGGCGCCAGTGACGACGGCACATTGCACGACTTCGGGCATGCGCGAGACGGATTGTTCAAACTTTTCCATATTAATACGGTTGGGTAGGCTGAGCTTAACCGCGACGAAGACTTCGAAATCAAGGCCGAGCAGTTCCCGGTCGAGTAGGGTCACGCGCTGGTCGATTATACCCAGTTCTTCCATACGCTTGATCCGGCGCCAACAGGGCGAGCTACTGAGCCCAACCTGTTCGCTGATTTCCGCGACGGACAATCCAGCATTCCCTTGTAGAAGATGCAGGATCTTGGCATCAATATTATCAATCTGGCCCGGTGTTTTCATAATCGGATCCCCTTGGCACCACACGGGTCGGCAGACCGCGCGAAGAAGTTTTCGGACTTCCTACTGCATCCCGGTATAATTTGCCAATGATTCTGCAATTGCCGAGGTGCGATGCACGCGATTGTGACATAGATGGGTAGCAATTGGGCGTTTTGAACCCAAAACAGGCTTATAGGGCATATCCAATTCATGGCTAAAACCAAGACCAATCAATCCCGTATGTATGTGCCAGAGCCGCCCTTTCGGCCAGGTGACACGCCGGATTATAGTCACATCTCTGTCCCGGCGGACCATACGCCGCCCCGGCCTGATCCGATGTGCGACGATCACGAAACGGCGGAACATGCGCTTAAGCTGATCCGCGTGATGCGGTTCAATGGCGATACGGCGGGCGAATGGATTCCGGGTCTAACGGCGGATGTGAAGCGCAAAATGCTGCACGACATGATGCTGACCCGCGCGATGGATGAACGCATGTTTGCTATGCAGCGCCAAGGCAAGATGAGTTTCTATATGAAGAGCGCGGGCGAAGAGGCCGTATCCGTCGGCCATGCCCAAGCTTTGCGCGATGACGACATGATCTTCCCGACCTATCGGCAGCAGGGCATTCTGATCAATCGCGGCGCATCGATGCTGGAAATGATGAACCAGTGTCTGTCAAATTCCGGTGACCCGCTACAGGGTAAGAATATCCCGGTCCTCTACAGCTTCCGCAAACATGGCTTCTTCTCGATCTCGGGCAATCTCGGCACGCAGCTGATCCAAGCGGTCGGCTGGGCGATGGCCGAAGCCTATAAGAACAAAGACAGTATTGCGTCGACCTTCACCGGCGAAGGCGCAACGGCGGAAGGTGACTTCCACTACGCGCTCAACTTCGCGTCGACCTACCGCGCGCCCTGCATTATCAATGTGGTCAACAACCAGTGGGCCATTTCCAGCTTCCAAGGCATCGCCATGGGCGAAGGCGAGAGCTTTGCCGCGCGCGGCACGGGCTACGGTCTCGCGACCTTGCGCGTGGACGGCAATGACGCATTGGCCGTTTATGCGGCGACCAGTTGGGCGGCGGAGCGCGCCCGTAAAGGCGGCGGCGCGACGGTCATCGAACATTTCACCTATCGCAAAGAGGGTCACTCCACGTCGGATGATCCGAGCAAATACCGCCCCGCCAATGAAGCCGAAGTCTGGCCGTTTGGTGATCCGGTGGACCGTTTAAAAACCCATCTCATCAAAATTGGCGAATGGGATGAAGAACGGCACGAAGCCCAAGCCAAAGAGGCTAAACTCTTCGTCCGTGAAACCTACAAAAAGGCCGAAGCCCTAGGCACCGTCGATAGCGGTCCACAGGTCGACGACTTCACCATGTTCGAACAAGTCTATGCTGATCCGCCGCAAATGCTGCTGGAACAGGAAGAGATGTTCAAGCGGGAGCTTGGCTAATGCCGCAAATGTCGATGATTGAAGCCATTCGCGACGCGATGGATGTCAAGATGGCCGAAGACCCGAACGTGCTGACGTTTGGCGAGGATGTCGGTTATTTCGGCGGCGTGTTTCGCTGTACGGCGGGCTTGCAGGAAAAACATGGGTTACACCGCTGTTTCGACACGCCGATCAGCGAAGGCGGCATTATTGGCATTGCCATCGGCATGGCGGCGAACGGATTGCGTCCGGTCGCTGAAATCCAGTTCGCTGATTATATTTATCCGGCTTATGACCAGATCGCGAGTGAGGCGGCGCGTTTGCGCTACCGCTCCAATGGTGATTTCTCTGCGCCGATCACGATCCGCACGCCTGTTGGCGGCGGCATTTTCGGTGGCCCGACGCACAGCCAATCCCCCGAATCCCTTTTTACCCATATTGCCGGGCTGAAGACGATCATTCCGAGCAATCCATACGATGCCAAAGGTCTGTTGATCTCAGCTATTGAGAGTGATGATCCGGTCCTCTTCCTTGAACCTAAACGCCTCTATAACGGACCGTTTGACGGCGACCATGAAACGCCGTCTGTTTCATGGAAGGGCCACGAACTCGGCGAAGTTCCGAGTGGCCGCTACACGGTCGAACTCGGCAAGGCGCGCACGGTGAGCGAAGGCTCTGACATTACCATCATCGCTTACGGAACAATGGTCTGGGTTGCAGAAGCTGTGGCGCAAAACCTTGGCATTTCTGCGGATATTATCGACCTACGTTCACTCGTCCCACTGGATATCGACGCGATCGAAGCCAGTGTGAAGAAGACCGGACGTTGCGTAATCTTGCATGAAGCGACACGGACGTCAGGCTTTGGCGCCGAACTCATGTCGCTCGTCCAAGAACGATGCTTCTACCATCTTGAAGCCCCGATCCAGCGCGTCACGGGCTGGGACACGCCTTACCCGCACGCACAAGAGTGGGCTTACTTCCCCGGACAAAAACGGGTTACCGCTGCCGTGCGGACTGCGCTAGAAGCCGCCTAATGGGTACCTATCGATTCAAACTACCGGACATTGGCGAAGGCGTCGTTGAAGCCGAGATTACGGCTTGGCACGTTGCACCCGGTGAGACAGTCGAGGAAGATCAACCCCTTGCCGACGCCATGACCGACAAAGCCACGATTGAGCTGACCAGCCCGGTCGACGGCGTGGTTCGAACGGTTGCTTGTGAAGAGGGCGAGAGCGTCGCCGTCGGGGCAGATCTGGTGGTGTTCGACATAGAGGGCGGATTAGAAGAGGCCGCTGCCGAGCACGCCGCTGACAGCGCACCTACGGCCACTCCGGAAGCCGCCGCACCAACCTCTGGGTCTGGCACCTATGAATTCAAGTTGCCTGACATAGGCGAAGGCGTCGTCGAAGCCGAAATCACGGCATGGCACGTTAAAGTCGGCGATACGGTCGAAGAAGATGATCCGCTCGCTGATGCCATGACGGATAAGGCCACAATCGAGCTAACCAGCCCGGTCAATGGCACGATCACGGCGGTTGCCGGCGACGAAGGCGATATGGTCGCCGTCGGCGCCACTCTGGTGCAATTCGCGGTCGAGGCGGTCGGCAATACCGAACCGGCTGCAACTTCATCAAGTCCGACTCCAGCACCTATAGCCCAAAAAACGAACAGCGATGCTGTTCAGCGCTCCACTAAGATCGATCCACCAAGTCGACCGTCCGGGGTTACGCGCCCCCTCGCCTCTCCCGCCGTGCGTAAACGCGCCCGTGACGCTGGCCTCGATCTGTCTGCGGCCAAAGCGACGGGCGCAGAAGGGCAGATCACTCATGCGGATCTCGACTTGCTGACCACTGTTCTGGAACCTGTCGAAGGCGAAACCCGGATCAAGGTCATCGGCCTGCGCCGCGTCATTGCGCAGCGTATGCAGGAGTCCAAACGCCACGTCGCGCATTTCACCTATGTCGACGAAGTCGACGTGACCGAGATGGAAGAGTTTCGGAAACGCGCCAACATTAAATTTACCGATGATCCAAGCCGGTCGAAACTAACCGTTCTGCCGTTCATCATCCGCGCCCTCGCCGCGACGCTGAAAGATTGGCCGCAATTCAATGCGCTCTATCAGGACGGCTCAGACGGTCTCAATCCGGGCGGCGGCAATTATATCTCGCAA
The DNA here is from genome assembly GCF_030159955.1 of Algimonas ampicilliniresistens. Taxonomy (GTDB): domain Bacteria; phylum Pseudomonadota; class Alphaproteobacteria; order Caulobacterales; family Maricaulaceae; genus Litorimonas; species Litorimonas ampicilliniresistens. The sequence continues at coordinate 1,360,958 of NZ_BSNK01000002.1, read as the reverse complement.
TTCTCGGACCTTAATCTTGGCATCGCAACACAGACCGAGATTGGCCTCGTCGTGCCCGTCCTGCGCCGTGCTCAAACCCTGTCGATCTGGGAGATGAGCAACGAAATTGCGCGTCTCGCCAATGGTGCGCGCGACAATCAGCTGTCTCCCGCCGACTTCCAAGGCGCAACAACAACGCTGACCTCGCTGGGCCCCCTCGGCGGCATTGTGACGACCCCGGTCGTCAACCGTCCACAAGTCGCGATCTTTGGTCCGAAAAAATCCGGCCCAAACTAGAACTCCGCAATGGCGAAGTCGTTGAACGCAAAGTGATGAATTTCAGCGTGTCCTGCGATCACCGTGTCATTGACGGGTTTGACGCCGCCTCGATGATCCAAGACCTGAAACGCCGCCTCGAAGACCCGCTTGAGATGTTTCTGTCTTAGCCCTTAGGCAATGGCGCGAGATCGGGCTCAACCCACCCTCGCCGTGCCTCAACTGAGAATAGCCGATCCTTTGAATAGTGCTGGAACAGCCAGTCCGGACGGTCAAACCCTTGACTCAAAAGCGCGTTGGTTCGCTGGGCGATCGAACCCTTACCCATATGCGCCGCAATCGACCGGAGTGAGGCCAAAGTGATCGTGTGGTGGTAACCTTCGCTATCCGTATTTTGCCCGCCGACAGATACATTATAGGTGCGAATTAAACCCGGCATGATCTCGGCTGCGGCATGACCGTGACGATCGAGTAACCAGACCGCCATTGCGATATGCGCAGCATGCGTCCACTCATCCTTTGGCAGCGTAGAGTCGCGCATGCCTTCAGCGATATGAGTGATTTCGTCGTCTGTATTGTACATTATTTTTCCTTCCTATGGAGAGACGGCGGGTGCCGCCTTGTCTGGGAAGGCCCCGCCAAATGGCGGGGTGAGAGCGCAGGCCGCTAGGCCAGCCGGAAACCCGTCCGCCGATATGACGAACGCTGTTGCTGGATAGAATGGGCGATACTGCGCATGTGGCTGCATTAGCGGCGAAATCTGCCTGAAACAAGGCTTGCCGCCTCGCGCGCCTCGCCTTATATCGCGCGCCTGCCGTATGGCGTGGTGAGGTAGCTCAGCTGGTTAGAGCGCAGGACTCATAATCCTGAGGTCGAGAGTTCAAGTCTCTCTCTCACTACGCCGCGGTCCCTACACCCAATATCCCAATATCCGCTCAATCACCCAATAGGCCGCGATCGCGCCGATGGCGTAGGTCGCGAGCGTTGCCGTCGGGCGCGTCAATTTCGGCGCAAATCGGTAGCCGATAAACCCCGCCAGTAAGGCCGCGGCGATAATTGCAAATTGTCCGGCTTCCACCCCAACATTGAACAGGAAAAGCGCAGCCAGTTCCTGTCCCTTGGGCAACCCTAAATCTGCCAGCGCGCCCGCAAAGCCAAGGCCGTGCAAGAGACCGATCCCGAAGCTGACCAGATAGGGCCGTTTCGCCGTCAGCCCGACCTGCCCGTCCCGTCTTCGAATAATCTCTATGGCGAGCAGCAGGATCGAGGCGGCAATCAGGATTTCGACGGGTCGTGACGGCAGGCTAAACAGACCCAGAGCTGAGACCGCCAGAGTCAGACTGTGAGCCAACGTGAAACTGGTAGCCACGCCTAGAATTTGGCGACGTTTAACCAGAAGGCAGAGCCCCAAAACGAACAAAAGATGATCCCAGCCCATGACAATATGGAGGATACCTTCGCCAAAATAGGCGCGCGCTGCAGGCGGAGTCGCAACACTCAAATCCATTACGGGATTGGACGGTTTGACGAGGGTGGAGCGAACTGATCCATCGGCTGCGTTAATTCGGACGAATACATCGGTGAGCGTGCGGTTAAGGCCGTCTATGCGGATAAACCCTCCGGTGAGATCACAAGTTAAGCGGTAGCGTTCTACCACCGTGTCTTCGTCTAGTGTCACGGATGGTTGGCTTGCCTTACATTGGGCTGGAAAAATGGGCGTTAGATCGAGGCGTCGGCCGCTGGTAATCGGCTGCTTCCACGTCACGGCATAGGCGTCGCCGTCTGCATCTAACGATAGCAGGGCAGGCCGGACTTCATGCGCCGATGCCGGACTTGCCAGCAGCAGCAGGATGAGAAAGAGGAGACGCCTCATTCTTCAACGATCACATCATATTTAGCGACGAGATCGCGCATGGCTTGATCGACGCGGGCTGTGTTGGCCTCATCCATCCAATCGGCGAGCACTTCCGCGCGGGCGCGCGTGAAATCTGGTTCAATGCGGGGTGTCACCTCCGTCACGCGAATGCGGTGGATGCCGAACGGGCTTCGGACCGGATCCGACCAGACCCCGACCTCGGCGTCAAATACCGTACTGGCAAAGGGGCCGCCATAATCCTGCTGGACTTTGTTTCGGCTAAGCGGGCCTAACTCTCGCGCAATGATGAAGGGATCACCGACTTGGGTCCAGTCGGTCAGGTCGGCTACCCCAGCATCAGCTTTGGCATCAGCGCGGCGATCATCAGAGAAGAAAACGTGTTGTAGTGACCTGCGTTCGGCCACCGCATAATCTTCTCGGCGGGTGTTGAACCATGTCTTTAGTTCAGCCTCGCTGGGTTCGGTGACAGGGCCTGTATCGGTCAGGAGGCGCATCTTTTGCGCTATACGGCGGCGGATAACCGTGTCGTCTTGATCCAAGCCCAGCCTCTCGCCTTCACGGGCGAGAACCTCTTCCTCGACAAAGGCGACAATGATGCCTTGCAGTTCCGCCTCAGTCGGCGCGCGGCCATTTTCAATGGTGAAGAGATCGGACTGACGCGCAATCTCTCGCGTCTCGACGATAAGCTGACGATCTGCCCGCGTGACGAGGGTCGACCAGAGCGCGTGACCGACAAATAGCAAAGCGCCAAGAGCCAGAAAATGGATCAGCGGATCACGGCTGAGTTTAGACATAAACGGCAGAGCCCCCGAAATCATTCAGGGGCTCATACGCATAGAGACGTCGTTCAGGAAAGCCTTGGCTCGCCTGAGGTGAGGACTATTCCGCCGGCACGATAGCTCCGGAGGTTGGTCTATCCTCGATCGTTGCGGCGAAACGCGGCTGTTCTTGGCCCTTCACCAGATAGATGAAGAAGCGGCGGATATCCGCGCCGATGCCGTAAAGCGCCGGAACGAAGAACAATGTCACGAACAGAGCGAAAAAGACGCCAAACGCCAAGCTAATCCCGATCGGAATGAGCCACTGCGCCTGCAGCGATTTTTCCGTCAGCAAGGGCAGAAGCCCGACAAAGGTCGTCAGCGACGTCAGCAGGATCGGACGGAACCGTCTGACGCCCGCTTCAACGAGGGCCTGAGCCCCATCCATACCGCGATCCCGCAGCTTATGGACGTAATCCAACAGAACGAGGTTGTCGTTCACCGCCACCCCGGCTGCGGCAAACATACCGAGCAATGAGAGTAGAGACATGGTGTACCCCATAGTCAGATGTCCCAAAATCATGCCGCAATAGCAGAATGGGATCGCCGCCAGCAGGATCAGGATCGGCTCAAAATAGGACCGGAACGAGACCGCGACGAGGAAGTAGGCCACACCAATCGCGATTAGGAAGAAGGTGAAGAGTTCTTGTTGGAACTCTGCCTCGCCTTGCGCTCGACCGATATTGCCGCGCGTTACAGCTGGGTGGATTTGTTCGAACGTCTCGAAAAAATCTTCGTTTAGCGCTTCACGGATTTCATCAATCCGTTCTTCCTCGACTTCCGCCGAGATGATGATGGCCCGTTGACGCTCACGCCGCAAAATACGGTTTGTGCCCGGTTCAAAGCGAATATCCGCAACCGTTTGCAACGGAAGTTGCCGTCCATCGCTCGTCCGAATGCGGATCGAATTCAGGAAGTCGAGTGATTCACGATCAATGCGGGGGTACCGCACATAGACGCGCACATCTTCACCGTCGCGGGGCAGTCGCTGCACCTCTTCACCGAAGAAGCCCTGACGAACTTGCCGCGCCACATCTGAGGCCGTCACACCGAGAGCTTCCGCGCCGGGCTTCAGATCAAATTGAACCTCTTCTGTCGCGCTTTCCATGTCGTTGACGACATTGAAGACGCCGTCATAGCTTCTCAATTGAGCCATCAGATCATCACCTGCGGCCGTTAGGTCCTCGAAGGATTTAGCGTTCAGGACATACTGAAGCGCGGGTCCATTATTGCCGTCGCCATATTCAACGGAGATATTCTCCGCATCCGGCACATCGCCAATCAATTCGCGAAGCCGCTCAGCCGCTTCACTGACCTGTAGCGCACGATCTTCTGGCGGCACCAGTTTGACGAGCGCAAGCACATTATTGTCACGCGAACGCGTGTACCAATTCTCGATCAGTTCGCCGTCTTTCGCCGCGATTTCTTGCTGTAGCTCATGCTCAGCGTCTTGGATTTGAGCCAGAACTTCGAGTGTGCGTGAGTAAGGTGTGCCTTCCGGAAGCTCGACCGTAATGTCGATTTGATCGGATTCGCCCTGCGGGAAGAACACGGATTTGACGAGGCCGTTACTGACCAGTCCGATGGACAAGATCATGATGCCGACAAAGATCGACGCGGTCAGGTATCGGCGACGCAAAGCCCCCGTGATCATCGGTCGATAGACCTTTTCGGCCAATGTCGTCAGGCTATCCGAAATCTTTTTCTGAACACGCATAATCCGGCTTTTCGGATTGATCGGTTTCATATGCACGAGGTGAGCCGGCAAGATCAGCAGTGACTCAATTAATGAGAACAGCAGCGACAGGATCACCACGAGAGAAATGGCCCGCGTAAATTCGCTCGTCCCGCCTGACAGATACATCCATGGGGCGAAGAAGATCATCGTGGTCAAGACCGCGAAAATCACCGGTTTCTTCACCATGTTCGTTCCGTTGACGGCGGCGTCTAGCCCGGTCTCACCCTCTTCCGTTTTGAAGTGAATGGCTTCGCCGACAATGATCGCGTCATCCACGATCACACCGATCACCAGCAAAAAGGCGAAGGTCGAGATCATGTTAAACGACACGTCAAAAAGCGGCAGCAAGGCCAGTCCGCCCGCAAAGGCGGTCGCAATCCCAATCGACACCCAGATCGCAATCTTGGGGCGGAGGAACAGCATCAATGTTAGGCAAACCAACAATAATCCGAAGAAGAAGTTCGACGTAATCGAGTTGATCCGGCCTTTATAATCGTCCGCAGAATCGTTCCAGACTGTGATCGACACACCGTCGGGCAGGTCTGCGTTGATCTTCTCCAGATAGCCTTTCACGTTCGCTGACATCTTGATGATGTCCATGCTGGGACCGCTCATAACTTGAACCAGAATCGTCCGCTGGCCATTCACTGTCGCCATCAGATTAACTTCTTCAAAGCCGTCGATCACGGTCGCGACATCCTTGACCCGGATGGTCGCCCCACCCGATTCTTGGCGAACAATGATGTTCTCGAAGTCTTCCTGACTGTCGGCCTGATTGCGTGTGCGAAGTTGCACCGACCCAATTTCCGTTCGGACTCGTCCCGACGAACTATTTACCGATGTGCCCCGCACGGCAGTCGCGACATCATTAAAGGTCAGGCCATATTGGCGCAAAGCTGTCTCTGACACTTCGATCGAGACTTCCTCATTCCGAACGCCAAACAGATCAACGGACGGCACATAACCCAGCAGGGCGACCTCACGTCGTGTCTTCTCGGCAAAGCGTTTCAGCTCGCGTTCCGTCACCGTGTCATCGCCCATAACGGCCAAACGGATCATTTCTTGTTGGTTTCGGAAAATATTGACCTGCGGTTCTTCGGCCGCTGGTGGGAAATTATTGATCCCATCAACCGCACGTTTCACGTCGGCCATCAGTCTCGCTTCATCGACGCCGTTCTTACCCTGAACCGTGACGGAGCCGCCGCCTTCGCCAGCGAAGGCCCACATTCGGTTGACTCCGTCCACGACGGAGAGAGCCTCTTCCATCCGCACGACAATCTGTTCTTCAACATCCTGTGGCGACGCCCCAGGCCAAGACACATAAGTCCAAGCCCCTGGAAATTCGACATAGGGTTCGAGCTCGCGCTCAATCGTGAGGTAACTGACCAATCCGCCAACAAGGCAGATGATCATAAGAAGATTTGCGGCGACTGAATTGGAGGCCCACCAGCGGATAATACGGTCCATGATCTATTCTCCCGCGCCAGCAGCGGTCGGTTCTACAACCTCGATTTTCATCCCATCAGCGACGCCACGGATCGGCGATGTAATGGTCGCATCCCCAGCCCGCAGACCGCTGCCAATGACAACTTGGGTCCGTTCGGACGACAGGACTTCGACAGTTTTGATAGTCAGCGTACCGTCGTCATTCGCGACATAGACCTGATCATCTCCGCGAAGGGCGGCACGCGGAATTGTGACAACATTATCTAGAGTCGGTCCTGCAATATCGGCTTCAACATAAAGCCCTGGCGCGAGCGGCGCCTTCTGAGATGCGTCGACACCGAACGGTTGGCGAACTTCGGCATAGGCATGCAACACGCGCGATTGGCTGTCATATCGGCTATCGGTGCGCGCGATGATGCCCTCCCATTCCGTATATTGCCCCGCCACATTAGCAGAGAGTGTGACTGGAACGGTCGTGTCGCCGCCCGCTTCATAACCAAGATAGAGCCCTGCCTGACGTAAATCAGACTGCGAGAGCGGCAAACGAACATCCATAATGTCCGTGGCATAAATATCGCCGAGACGGTTGTTCGCACCCACAAACTCACCCGCATCGACCAGACGTGTCGTCACACGGCCATGAAAGGGCGCGCGGATATTTGTGCGCGAGAGCTGTAGCTCAGCTTCAGCGAGTTGAGCCTTGGCAGCTTCCAATCGGGCAGCGGCTTCCGCCATTTGTGGTTCACGCAATGTCAGCGGCGTTGGTGTGCCGCCCGTGCCAAGGTCCGCCCAATCCATCCGGGCGAGTTCAGCTTCTGATTTCTCGCGTGCGAGAACCGTATCCGCCTGAGACACATTGGCCCGGGCCTGAATGACGCGCAATTTATACTCTGCCGGATCGATTTGGATGAGGAGATCACCGCGACTGAACCGTCCGCCTTCAATAAAGCTTGGCGACATGTAGGTAATTCGACCACTCACTTCGGTGACGATGTTGATTTCTGTCCGCGGCTGAACTTCGCCTTGGGCTTTGACGGTCAGCGTTACCGAGCCTGTCTGGGCACGCGTCGTCAGGACGGGCAAAGCCTTGATTGGATCTTCGGTTTCTTCGGGTTCTGGCGCAAATGCGCTCATGGCGACCGTTCCGCCGATGGCCGCCACTAAAACGACAACGGGCAGGACAAAAATGAGTGCCCTTAAAATCCAAAGTTTACGGGGCTTTCGGCGCGATTTCGCTGCCGATTCGTTCCCCTGCGCCAAAGTGTTTTGCGCTCCCAAGCTTTGCATCGTCATCTCCTTTAGCCGGCTGGCACGCCGGTGACAGTGTCTCAATAGCAGCATTATTATTGTTTTTCAATAAGGATTTATTGAAAAACAGCGCGCCACTCGTGTTGTCAGAGCCTTCCCACTTCAGTCCAAATGACCCTGAACCCTGTCGATCATCCTTGCATGATCAAGGTTATTTGCCCATTCAAATGGACCTCAAGAGTAGGAATTCACGACATGAAACGCGTAGTAATCGTTGGTGGCGGCTCGGCTGGATGGATGAGTGCGGCCTATTTGGACGGCGCACTCAATGATCGGGGTCGCAACAAAACCGTTGAGATCACATTGATCGAATCGCCTGATGTTCCCCGCATCTCAGTCGGGGAAGCGACTGTGCCGTCGATCCACCACATCTTAGATGTGGTCGGATTGAACGAAGCCGACTTCATGAAGAAGACGGACGCGACCTTCAAACAATCGATCAAATATGTGAACTGGCTGGAGAATAAAGGTGAAGCCTATCACCACCCATTTAGCCGTTTCACGCCGGGCCCGATTGACAGAACGGGTCAGCGCTGGATGGAAAGTCGCCGTGATATTCCATTCGTCGAAACTGTTTCTGCGCAGGCCGTCCTATCCGACATCAATTTGAGCCCACGCCCGTTAGGGCAGACCCAGTTCGCGGCCCAGCTCAAATATGCCTATCATTTCGATGCGCAGCTCTATGCCGACTATTTGAGCGAAGTCGCGGTTGCGCGCGGGGTCCAGCACGTCCGAGCTAATGTTGTCGGCGCAACAAAAGATGATGACGGCTACCTCGAAAGCGTGACCCTTGAAGATGGGACAATGGTCGAAGCCGACTTCTTTATCGACTGCACAGGCTTCAAAGCCTTGTTGATGGAAGGAGAGATGGGGGTTGGATGGGATAGCTACGCGCAGTGGCTACTCTGTGACCGCGCTGTGGTCGCGCAATTCCCTTATGAGGATCACTTCCCAGGTGTTGTCCGCCCCTACACCACCTGTACCGCTATGTCGGCCGGCTGGATCTGGGACACACCGACCCAAACCCGGCGCGCTATCGGCTATGTTCACAGCTCTGACTTCATTTCCGAAGAAGATGCGCGGGCTGAACTGCTCGCCTATCAAGATCCAACTCTAAAAGAGTACGACACGCGGACAATCCATTTCAAAGTTGGTCAGAGACAAAAAGTTTGGACCAAAAACTGTATGGCCATCGGCCTGTCGAGTGGTTTCATCGAGCCTCTGGAATCAACGGGCATCTATATGGCGGAGCTCGGCATTGCGATGCTGGCCGAACATTTTCCAAAACGCCGCGAAGATATGGCGGCTCACGCTTATCGCGTGAACCGGATTGTTTCTAATCGCTATTATGAGGTGCTGGACTTCATCAATTTGCACTACTGCCTGTCGCGACGAACCGACACGGCCTTTTGGCGCGAGGTCCAAAAACCCGACCGGATCAATGACCGGTTAAAGGCAAAGCTGGAGCATTGGACGCGCAAGGCGCCATCGCGATCAGATTTCGACGATCAATCCTTCTATGGCCATGATTACGGTCAGTCCGTCAAAAACGACCCTGAGATCGATCCAAGAGCGCCTGTCGATGCTGCCGGTCTATGGGATCACACCAGCTATGAAGCGATCCTGTTTGGAATGGACTTCCGTGGACCGGAATTTGCCGAGCTCGGTACTGACCGCCCCAATTCACATCCCGCTAGAGCCGTGATTGAGACCATCCAAGCCGGTGCCAAAGCGTTGCCACCCCATCATATTTGGCTGCATCAGGCGCTAGGGATGACACCGTGGCCGCCTGCTCAGCCCCCAGCGGGATGGGTCGCTCAGCCATCAAAATAGCCGAGTAAGGCCCGAAGACCGGGCGCGGTGAACTCGACGAGTTGCTTCTGCGCGTCTGGGAGTTCGTTCGGAACGCTGACGCCTTTAAGGTCCAAATTTTCACGCGCGGTCCCGCTTTGCTTCCGGTCCGATCCGATCCGGATACGCGCGCGCCAATCGTCCGGAAGCTCGATACCTGCAAAATCGAACAGATCACGGAAGAAGACTTCCGCAGCATCCGCATCGAGATTTTTCACATGCTCTAAAAGATCTTCATACTTCAACATGCGGGCCTGGGTTCCCATCCAGGCGGCCGCATTATGGAGATAGATTTCCTGCATATTTGGAAACCGTTCGTGGATGCCAAAAATCATCATGTTCAGGAAGTCGGGCATGTCGACGGCATTGTGTTTTAGATTTTCAAGTCCGCCTTGAAAATTGTCCGACAGGAAGAACCGGGCGCGCGCAAGAACCCAGTCATAGGGGTCACGAACAAGCACAATGTGCCGCGCTTCTCTGAGCAAGATGGAGGATGTGTCCGCAAACAAGAGATGACCCCAACTCAGTTTAGCTGGGTCAGCAATCAGCGCGTGATGGTGTTGTTTCAGCGTCGGAAACTGAATGAAATCAACATCATACTGCTGTTCCACGGGCACGAACATTCGGACGATATTTTTAAGCAGATGGCTCCCGCTTTTCGGGACACTATTCAAAAACAGGTTGGTCTTGAGGGGCGCCTGCTCAAATTCCAAATTACGCTCGTTCAAATTGTCGGGCTTAGCAATGACGACAGGCGGTTTCATAAATCTCGATCAAAAAAAAGGCGGGCCGAAGCCCGCCTTCTAACCTTGGCTGGTTGGAACGACTAGCCGAATTTCTTCGACACGTTGAGGAACGCACGGCGACCACGAAGGTCATACTGTGACCCTAGGCCGATAGTGTTGCCCCAAACTTGTGACAGCGTGCTGGCTGGTGGGTGCTCATCAAAGATATTGTTGATACCCGCACGGAACGTCCAGCCACCATCCATCTCATACTGAGTGGAGATGCTGTGGTACCAAGTCGGCTCAAGAATGTACTTGGCGTAAACCGTTGTACCATCTTGGTTGAGCGTAAAGCCACCGTCAGCATTAATCTGCGTCGAGTAATCTTCGATATCATCGAAGCGAGTCCGCAGCGTATCCATCTTGCCGATGTAATCGAAGCTATAACGGATTTGCCAATTGTCAGTTGCCTGAAGGCTGACGTTACCCAGACCTGTCCATTCAGGTTCGCCGACACCGCCATTCAGGAACTGAGAATTGCCGTCGGCCAACAGTAGGATTTCATCTTCCAACTGATGTGACCACTGCGTGTTCACACTCAAAGGACCCCAAGGCGTATCGGTGCGGTAGCGCGCTGTGAAATCAAGACCTTTGTTAGACTGGGTATTGATGTTGATGAACGACGCCCGAACTTCGTCAATCCGGAATGGACCCGTTGCATCAAGTCCGCGATCAAACAGATCGCAGAGAGGCTCGTTCGCGATATCTGCAGAGTCGAGACAACCCGTAACGATTTGGCTAGCGCTCAATGTCGAAATCTCATCATTGATCTGAATTTCGAAATAATCGACAGCCAAGCTAAGATCCGCAAACCCTGGGGTTAGAACGAAACCAATTGTTTTGTTGTCAGATGTTTCGGGTTCCAGAACACCAAAACCACCACCCGTGATAATTTGAGCCGCAATCGGAGCCCCTGTGTAATCGTCTGGGATACCCAGAGCCGCACAGTTTTGTCCAACTTGTGGCGTAATCGACCCGTTTGCGACGCCTGTTCCCCAACCGACACAAGGATCGATCGCACTCTGACGTAGGGCTCCAGTCTCATCCGCAAGGAACTGTTCAAACAGTCCTGGCGCACGGAACGAAGTCCCGATCGAACCGCGCAGACGCAGAATATCGCTAACTTTCCAATCCACAGTGGCGCGGTAGTTGAAACCGTCAACAGTCACAGTTTCTCCAGTGACCCGCTCCGATGTAATCTCTGTGAAGCGACCAGAAACAACGGCTGTCAGATCGTCAAACAAAGTCACATCTTTCAGAAGCGGAATACGCGCCTCAGCATAGATCGCTTTGGTTGACTGTGACCCTTCAGTGATACCCGCATTGGATTCACTGAAACCATTACCGGCCAAGATCGTGTCAGACGGACGGTCATAGATTTCGTCGTCTTGGTAGAACACACCCAGGGCAGCAGACAGCTGACCGGCAGGCAGTTTCAAGACTTCGCCAGAGAGGTAACCTTCAATGGTTGTCTGAGTGTAGTCAGTTTGACCAACGTCAGATGTCAGAAGGAAATCACGTTCCGCGTCAGTCAGTTCACCGGCCAAGAAGCCTGGATCAAACCAACGCACGTCAATACAGGGAATCCCAGCAATATTTGCACCGTCTTCACCTGTAGCACCTGATGTGGTCTGACCCGCACAGGATCCACGCTGGAAGAATTGGCCCGTCGTGGAGTCACCGCGGATAAATTCTTCCCAATATTCACCTGAACTCTTGGAGTGCTGTACGTAAACATCCCAGTCCCAACCAGGAAGAACCATGTTCTCGCTTAACTCACCACGAAGACCACCGACAAGGCGGTAGTAATCAACCGTTGTTTCCTGATCGCCATGATCCGCGATCGCGGTCGGGCTAAACCATGTGTTTGTGCCGCCCCAATCTTGGTAGAGGAAGTTTGGATTAACCTGATCGTCACCGAAAACATCATTGGCACCGTACTGGTAGGTCCAATATTGTTTTTGTGCGTTCGAATAAGTCTGACGACGATTGAACAGCGCTTCACCATAGGCTGTAATATTATCATCCAACTCATACTCACCATCGAACATCAGTGTGATGCGTTCACGTGACGGAATAACAGACTCAGCCCGTTCTAGAGGGGAATATGTGTCATACACATTGTTCGGATTATTGTTCGACACGTCAACACCCGCCCAAGCCGGAAGACCGTCAATGTGAGCTTGCGTGTAGTCGACTTGGTACCAGCCGGCCGGGGCAATAATGCCTGTTCCGTCCAGAGATGTCGGGATACCTGGAACCAGTCCGGCCAAGTTATTGCCACGGTCGAATTGGAAAATCAGGTTGCGTGGGTTTTGCGCGATATTGTCAGCAGCGCCGCCCGTTTGATAGACCCAGACGTGACCCCAAGGCGAACCACCACAGGTTGGAGTACCTGTCCGTGGGTCAATGTTATCGGCACGCGTCGACAAAGATGCGTCCGTAAATGTGTAATCCTCTGAACAATCAAGGTATTCACGATCTCCGCGAGTTAGCTCTTCTTCCTTGATGTAATCACCCGTAATCCGGAAACGACCATGATCGAATGTTTTGCCGTAAGTGGCGCTACCGCGGAACACTTCACCGCCGCCATTCTCAGGAATGGACGTGAACAAGTCGATCTCGCCACCTTCTGATTTGTCAGTCACATAGTTGATGACACCAGCAATCGCATCGGAACCATAAACAGACGAGGCACCATCTTTCAGGATATCAACGCGTTCAATACCAACGAGAGGGATCGAGCCGAGGTCAAAGGAACTCACTGAGCCACGAACCCCAGATGGACCGGCACGACGACCATTGATCAAATCAAGTGTACGATTGGCAGCCAGACCCCGAAGGCCAACTGTCTCACTCCCCAAACCACCATTCTGCACGAATGCATTCGATGACGCAGAGTTCACCTGTGACGAGCCGGATGCTGCTGTTGCGGTCTGCAAGAGACCCGCGATGTCGGCGATGCCTTCGATGCGAGCATCGTCAACACTCAGAACATCCATAGAAACGGGGCTACTGAAGGTACTGGCTTTAATCCGCGAACCGGTAACGACAACCTCGTCATCACCTTCGGTTTCATCATTAGGCACGTCCTGAGCAGCTGCGGTTGAGATCGCAACGGCGGTAATGGCGGATGTCTGTAGCAACACCCTCATATAATTTTTCATATTTAAGTTCCCTTGTGAGCGCGGAATCTCCCCAGACTCCACGCATTCCTGTGGCCGTGTTATTCGCCGACCTGTCCGTTCGTCAACCAAGCAGTCACGATCCTGTCATTTCCCAGTGATGTGAAACATAAAAGTCACACCCCTGTGCAAGGCGCATTCTTATTGTGCAGACGATAAGTCTATCGGGGCGTTAGTCGCGGCAATCGTCACGTCTGGCATGACGTGCGAGGAAATCGAAGGTGGCCGGATAGTTTTCAAGTTGCGCAGCTAAATTGTCCTGACCACCCCGGCGTAGCGGGTTCCCGCCCGAACCGTGTCCGGCCTTTGGATAAATATAGGCCTCGGTCTCAAGTCCATGCACATCACGCGTCGTCTTAATGGCCCGTGACATCTCACCGGATGGCCAGACCGTGTCCATATCACCGCCAACAACAAGCACAGGCTCATCGATCCGCTCGACGAAAATCCGAGCGGGCTCAACACGGTCCGGATTATCCTTGCGACCGAGAGCATGTGCATCGCTCATCGTATAATCGTCGTCACGCCCCCGCGCCGCGAGCGCTCGGCCTATATCTGTGTAAGGAACAAAATCGAGTGGCTCCCCACGCCAAGAAAAGCCTGACGTCTCTCCCGCATTCGCGCCGGCTCCCCAGCCTTCCCAGACAACGTCACTCGGAACGTTAGCGACAACGCTACAGAACCCGCCTCCCGCACTGTCATCTGAAATCAGTGAGCTTGCCAGCAGCACATATTCCGCGCCCTTGGACGTGCCCATCAGCTGGACCGAGTCTGGATTCACACCATCCAGCTGGCGGGCAGCCATGACGGCACGTTCCAGATAGTCGATGGGTAGATCGGCAAAGGCACGAGGCAAGTCGGGAATGGCAGCGCTATTTCCGAACCAAGCAGGCGAATAATAGGGCAAACCGACGACAGTATATCCTGCCTCGACGAAGGCGGGACTGCCGTAGCGCGCGCCGCCATCGCCGCCTTCGGACCCCCCCAGTACAAACAGAATAGGTTCTGCCGCATCAGCCTCGACCCTCCGCCACACAAAGGCGCCGGGAAACTCTGCACCCAGAGCAAATTCGGTATAACTCGCCGGATCGGTGCCAATTCCAATTGTCCGAGATGTTACAGGCTCTCGAGTCGACGTTAGCAGATCGATCTTAAGACGCCCGGGCTGGACCTGGCTGGGTTCATCCGCATAGCTCATCGACCGGATTGGAAAATAGGGATCAGCGGTAGGCTCATCTTTGGCAAGAGTTACGGACGTATCGATCCGGCCATTCGCATCGGATCGATACAGAGTCGATGATCGCTCCGTCGCCGTAGGCGTATAGGCAGACGCCCTTTCTAAATTCAGCCAGTAATCCGTCTCTGGCTCTAAACCCAACACGTCTATGACCGGGGCATCACGCCAAGTGAATCGCTCAGCAGTCTTGATCTCTGGACCCGGCGGCGGTGCTACACAGGCGACTAAAAGCATCAGAGTCGAGAGAGACAGAGCTTGGGTCATCATTGGTGAAGTCGTCATATGAAATTCAGTAGTTGGAAAGAGACGCTGCCAGCCCTTCTTTCCGTCAATCGACAGCATGTCTCCATGAATAGACAGACGGCTAGATCAGAATGCGCGGTCGCGCAGGCGTATGGCCCCGGCGCGACTCGTTGTCAGCGATTGTCCTTTTGGCAGGTGTAGGGTCAGTCGGCCATTGCCGCCGCTTTCGACTGAGAGGATGGCATCCGTACGGACGATGTGTGACCGATGAACGCGCAAAAATGAGTCAGACGGCAGTTCAGTTTCGAACGTATTTAATGACGTCGTTGACAGGAAGGTCGCGTCTCGCGTTACAACTTCCGTGTAATCCCCAGCGCCTGACAGAAGCAGAATATCTGCCAAGGGCGTGGGCCGAATGGTTTTGCCATCCTTGAGGAAAATTTGCCGCGACTGCGGGACTGCGCTCGGCTCCGCTTTAACTTGTCCTCGCTCAGCTTCCAGGCTCGCCAACCGCAAGCGATAGGTCATCGCATAGGCGAACAGCGCAACGACGGCGTAAAGTGTCATGCCCTGGAATAACTGCCAGGTGAGCGCGATTCCTAATAAGGGCCTGCCGACAATTCCGTCGCTCACCCAACCAGCCTGCAACCCATATCCGATCTGAATACCGATATACCAGAGCAGACCGAATCCGATTCCAAGACCCAGATGCCCCAGACTCTGAATGACAAGCCCAGCATCAATCAAGTAGCGCTCGACAAGTCTAACGACTGGCCAGGAGAGAAGAGCCGCCGGTAGCGTATTGATTAACGATCGCTGCACTCCGGATGCCAGACCATCGTCACTAAACGCCCAAAAAATAAGTGTGTAGGCAATGAAAAGCGTAGTCCAGCCTGTCAGGCCAAGCCATCGGCCCCGGCGCTCCAACACAGCTGACTCAATCATATATGCACCTGGATCATGGGAGCCGAACTCGCCGATACACTCTCAATCATCAACAGGCAGATGGTCACGGCTATTCTGAGCATCTCGCAGTTAGCGCTAGCCCAGTCACATTACCCACTCATCCGCCCGTCGATCAGCGCATCGACCACGCTCGGATCCGCTAACGTGCTCGTGTCGCCAAGATTACCATAATCATTGGCGGCAATCTTGCGCAGGATGCGGCGCATAATTTTGCCAGACCGGGTCTTCGGCAAGCCGGAACTGAACTGGATCAGGTCGGGTGACGCTATCGGTCCGATTTCGGTGCGGACATGTTTCACCAGCTCGGCCTTGAGTGCGTCCGTTTCCTCTGTGCCCGCCGTGGTCGTGACATAGGCGTAAATGCCCTGCCCTTTAATATTGTGCGGATAGCCGACCACCGCGCTCTCCGCGACAGATGGGTGAGATCCCAACGCGCTTTCAACCTCGGCGGTACCCATGCGGTGACCGGAGACATTGATGACATCGTCCACGCGGCCCGTAATCCAATACATGCCGTCTTCGTCACGGCGCGCCCCGTCGCCGGTGAAGTAGCTGCCAGGATAGGTGGAGAAGTAAGTCTGTTCGAACCGCTCATGATCGCCATAAACCGTGCGCATCTGGCCCGGCCAGCTTGTCTTCAGGATCAGATTGCCTTCCGTCGCGCCGCTCAGAGTGTTGCCGTCCGCATCCACCAAGGCAGGCTCCACACCGAACATTGGGAATGTCCCCGCCCCCGGCTTCATCGGTGTCGTACCGGGCAAAGGCACAATCATCGCCCCGCCCGTTTCCGTCTGCCACCATGTGTCGATAATCGGACAGCGCCCCTCACCGACCGTGTGAAAATACCATTCCCACGCTTCCGGGTTTATCGGCTCACCAACCGTGCCCAGCAGGCGCAACGAACTGCGGGACGTCTTTTGCACTGGGCCGTCGCCTTCGCGCATCAGCGCACGGATCGCCGTCGGAGCTGTGTAAAACAGCGTCACTTGATGGTCGTCACAGACCTGCCAAAAACGCGACGCATCTGGGTAAGTCGGTATGCCCTCAAACATCACCGTCGTCGCCCCGTTCGCAAGCGGACCATAGACGATATAGGTGTGACCTGTGACCCAGCCGACATCGGCGGAACACCAATAAACATCGTCCTCTTTCAAATCGAATACATAATCATGGGTCATCGCCGCCCAGACGAGATAGCCCCCGCATGTGTGCAGCACGCCTTTGGGCTGCCCGGTCGACCCTGACGTATAGAGGATGAAGAGCGGGTCTTCGGCGCTCATGGGTTCGGGCGAACAGTCACCAGAAACTGACGCGACCGCCTCATGCAGCCAGACATCGCGATCCGCATCCCAGCTAACATCCCCGCCCGTGCGACGCACCACTAGCTGCGTGTCCACACTGACGCCCGCTTTCGCCGCAATCTGGCAGGCCGCATCAGCATTGACCTTAAGCGGCACTGTGCGTCCGCCACGCACGCCTTCGTCGGCCGTGATCAGAATATGGCTGTCGCAATCGACGATCCGCCCTGCCAGCGCCTCTGGCGAGAAGCCGCCAAACACGACGGAATGCACCGCGCCGATCCGGGCGCAGGCGAGCATAGCCACCGCGGCTTCCGGGATCATCGGCATATAAAGCGTAATCCGGTCACCTTTGGTCGCGCCCCGCGCCTTGAGCACATTGGCAAAGCGGCAGACCTCACCGTGCAACTCCCGATACGTCAACTTACGAGAGTTCCCCGGCTCGTCGCCTTCAAACAGGATCGCAACCTTGTCGCCGCGTGTCTCCAGATGCCGATCGAGGCAACTCTCCGTGACGTTTAGAACGCCGTCCTTGTACCACTCAATCTTAACTGGGCTTTCAAACGACCAGTCCCCAACATGGCTCGGTGCCGTCATCCAGTGAACGCGCGCGCCTTGATCCCGAAAGAACCCCTCCCGGTCTGTGACGGATCGTTCGTAAAGCGTGCGGTAGTCAGATGGCTTCAGGTTGGACACTGAGGCGAAATCGGAGGGGATGGGATATTGGCGATCAGTCATTGCAATTGTGTAGCGGGCAGCGTTCGATTTGCAACGCTACCTATAAACATTGGTCAAATTGGTAGCGATCTATTTCCGGTGCACCCGCGTCATCACCTCTTCATAGCCCATGACAAAATTGCTGGAGACACGTTCGGGTTCTCCGATCACTTCGATCCGGTCGAACCGTTTCAGAGCTTCTTCCCACAGAATACGGAGTTGCATTTCGCCCACACGGTTGCCCATGCAACGGTGGATGCCAAAGCCAAATGACATGTGCCGACGGGCCTCATTACGGTCGATCCGATACACATCTGGATCGCCCCAAAACGCCTCATCGCGATTGCCAGAGACATACCACATCACGACGCGGTCACCTTCGCGGATCTTATGGCCTTTAAACTCGACATCGCGCGCCGCCGTGCGGCGCATATGACCGAGCGGGGTTTGAAAACGGATTGTCTCCGCTACCATATTGGGGATCAGGGACGGATCGGCTTTCAGCTTGGCCCATTCAGCCGGATTGCGATCCATCTGCACAACGCCGGCACTGATCGAATTGCGTGTCGTGTCATTGCCGCCGACAATGAGCAGCATGAGGTTGCCGAGAAACTCCAGCGGGTTGCACATCATGTCTTTCGTGTTCGGATTATGCGCTAGCAAGGACACAAAATCCATCTGTGGCGGCTTTTGCGCCCGCTCACCCCAAAGCGTGGCGAAATATTGCAGGCACTCCATCAGTTCGGCCTGACGCGCTTCCGCATCAACGTCTTCAATCCCAGCTCCTTCGGCGGTTGTGGCCACGTCGGACCACTCCGTCAGCTTGTAACGATCAGCCTGAGGAATATCGAACAAGGTCGCGAGCATTCGTGAGGTCAATTCACGCGAGACTGTGTCGACCCAGTTAAACTCGCCGTCCGGTAGATTATCGAGAATGTCGCAGACATGATCACGGATTTGCGGCTCTAGCACGATTAGTTGTGGGCGCTGCACGGCGGGCTGCGCCGCCTTGCGTTGGTCGTCGTGAATGGGGGGATCTTGCGCGATAAACATCGGCGTAATGAAGTCTTCGGGCGCATCGCCAATAACGATATTATCTTGGCTGGAAAAGTCGGCGTGGTTTGTATCCACTGCCATAATGTCTTCATAGGTCGTGATCGACCAGTAGGGACCGTGCATGCTGTCCGGACAATAATGGATGGGGGCTTCCTGACGCAAACGACGGAAATATTCGCCATGCGCATCAGCAGCGAAGAGCGCGGCTTTCGACACATCCAATGTCTCAAGCGGCAATGAATAAGGGTCAGGAATCTTCATCCCGCCTGTGGCCGCCTGTCCCATCACCGTCTCCCCGTGTACTTTTCAGCCTACGGTAAGGCTTTGGCGACACGCGTCAACGCGGGCCTTAGAATGACGCTTATTCAGAAAAAAAGCCGCCCCTGATGGGGCGGCTTGATGATTAAGACTGTGCATCCAGATTTAGGCAACGTCGCCATCACGGCGCTCCAGCAGGCCCGCCCGGAATGTTACTCCGGCCAGAACAGCGCCAATGGCCGGTGCAAGGATGAACAACCAGAGCTGGCCCAAACCGGTGAATAAAGCGGGTCCAAAGCTGCGGGCCGGATTAACAGACACGCCCGTCACTTGAATGCCAAGTAGGTGGATCGCCCAGAGCGTCAGGCCAATCGCGAGACCCGCCGTGGCAGCCGGAGCCGTCTTTTGCGTCGCGCCAAGAATGACGATGACAAAGATGAAGGTGGCGACGACCTCGAATGTAAAGGCTGCTGCAAGGCTGTATTCACCCAGATAGCCCGCGCCCCAACCATTCTGGCCTAATCCGTCTGTGGCAAGATCGTATCCGGCCGTGCCGCTAGCGATGAAATAAAGGATTGCTGCACCGATACTCGCGCCAATGAATTGAGCAATCCAGTGCCGAACCATCTCCGCTGCGTCGATACGACCAGAGACATAAATACCAAGCGAAACAGCCGGGTTGATGTGACAGCCCGATATCGGACCAATTCCGTAAGCCATTGCGACGATGGCCAGACCAAAAGCGGCAGCGATACCCGCCTGCCCGACTTCCGCGCCCGCGAGCACAGCCGTGCCGCACCCAATGAGAACAAGCACCGCCGTACCGACGAGTTCCGCGGCGAACATTTTAATTTTCATATGACCCTCCCAAGCCTGTTCCGGGTTGGATAGCCCCGTGAACGTGAACTGGAACTAAATGGTCCTAAGTCGCAATCAAGGACGTAATAAAGTGCGACCCGACGTGTCGCATTCGCGAGGCCGCGCTACAGCTAAAAGGAATATGGAGATCGACATGACTGACAAACCCAATCCTCGCCCAGACGGCGTCGGCACGCTGATCCAGTATGAGCGTGAGGGCAATGTCGCCATTGTCACGCTGAACCGCCCTGAGAAACGCAACGCCGTCTCACCAGAACTCGCCGAAGCACTGGATTGGGTGGTCAAGGATGTTGAGGCTGATGACGATATCTGGGTCGCGATCCTGACCTCATCGAATGACAAGACATTCTGTGCGGGCGCGGATTTGAAAGCGATCAGCGAGGGCAAAGGTCATCTGCTGTCGACCAAAGATGGCGGGTTTGCAGGCTATGCGTCCTCTAAACGTAAAAAGCCTTGGATTGCCGCTGTGAAAGGCTCCGCTCTGGCGGGCGGCATGGAACTCGCGCTGGCTTCTGACATGGTCGTCGCGGATAGCGCTGCGCGCTTCGGTCTGCCTGAAGTAAAACGCTCGCTCGTGGCGGCCGCCGGCGGCGTTCACCGCCTCGCTCGGCGCGTGCCACAAGCCATTGCCATGGAGATGATCGCGACCGGCGATCCGATTGACGCGAAGACGGCTCACCAACACGGCCTCGTCAACCGTATTGTGCCAATCGATCGAGTTCTGGACGAAGCCCGGTCTTTGGCGAAACAGATCGCAGCAAACGCGCCCATTGCAGTCCGCGAGTCTTTGTCGGTCACACGGCAAGCCTTTGACGCGACGGATGCAGAGCTGATGAATGCGGGACTGCAAGCCTTTGGTCGTGTCGCCCAGACAGAGGACATGCGCGAAGGACCCATGGCGTTTCTGCAAAAGCGCGCGCCCGTTTGGAAAGGCAGGTAAATAATCCGGCAGAGCCGGAATTTTCGCCCCTGAATGGGCGATAATAGCGTCCTGCTACGAGCTTGAGCGAGCAAACATACACGCCTTGAAATCTAAGCCCACGCCCCCATCTCCCGCCCATGCAAGATATTCAAACTAATGAACTCACCGTCTTCACGGTCGGTGGGACCGATGATGTAATCGCCCCTGTTCGCGGGCGGGCTGTGCGGCTGCCATCTGCGCTGCAAACCGCCCTCGCGGACCGCTATCCCGATCCTGTCGCGCGACTGCTCGGCGAGGCCATGATTGTCGGCGCCCTCGTCGCTCAATCGCTAAAATTTCAAGGGCGACTGGTGGTGCAATGCCACGGCACGAATGATGGCGCGGTCAGCCTGCTGATGGCCGATTGCACGACAGATGGCCAAATTCGCGGCTATGCCCGCTATGATGAGGCCGCTTTGCAATCCGTTATGTTGGATAATCGCGATCCGGGCGCGGAAGCCCTGCTGGGCGGCGGCACTTTCTCTATGACCATTGATCAAGGGCAGGACATGGACCTCTATCAGGGCCTTTCTGCGATTGAAGGCAAACGCCTGTCTGATTGTGCGGAACATTTCTTTGAACAATCCGACCAAATTCCAACCATGATGCGTCTCGCTGTCGGTCAATCTGTCGGCGACACTGGATCACTTTGGGCAGGTGGCGGCATAATGATCCAACGCGTCGCCGAAGACGGCACACGCGGCGACACATCGGATGTTTTCGACACGTCGAAAGCTCTGATGAGCACGGTTGAGGATGCTGAGTTGGTCGATCCGGAATTACCGATGGAGCGGCTGCTCTATCGTCTGTTTAATGAAGACGGTGTGCGTGTCTTGGACCGTCAGAGTGTCAGTGCGGACTGCCGTTGCTCACGCGAACGATTGGCCAATACGCTTAAGTCATTCGATGCAGCGGCCCGCGCCGAAATGGCCGATGAGGACGGCATGATCCGAGCCCTGTGTGAATTTTGCGACGTAGAACATGTCTTCCCCGTCGATGAGGTTGCACCCGCCTAAGCGCGCCAAAATGACGGTGTCACGACCACGAGGGCTGTGACGATTTCCAATCGACCCACGATCATGGCGCTGAGCAAGACCCATTTCGCGGCATTCGGCAGGTCTTGGTAGGTTCCGCTCGGCCCAATGATCTCGCCGAGTCCGGGGCCTACATTGGCGACAGCACTGCCCGCTCCGGACCATGCCGTCACGGGGTCGAGCCCCATCGCACTCAGCGCCCCAGCCGTCACGGCAACCGTGATGAAGAACAGGAAGAAATAGCCCAGCACCGAGTAAACCACCGTGTCGGGTAGCGGTCGCCCGCCATAGCGCATCGGGGCAATTGAGTGCGGGCGTGGCATGCGGAACAGATAGGCGCGCATCGCTTCCATCGCGACTTGGTAGCGAAAAATCTTGATCGAGCAGGCCGTTGACCCCGCACAGCCACCAATAAACATGAAGAAGAAAAACGCGCCAATCGCCAGCGTACCCCACGTCATATAGTCAGCCGTTGCGTAGCCCGTGCCCGTGATAATGGAGATGGTGTTGAACGCAGATAGACGCAGCGAATGTAATAGCCCCAACTCGCTATCTTGTGCGCCCGATGCAATCAGACCGACCATTACGAGCAGGCTGAGCATTGTAATCACGAAGATGAAAGCTCGAACCTGCGGGTCGCGTAGAGGGGCACCAAATTGCCCGCGCCGAACCATGAGCATATACATGCCAAAAGGTAATGCACCGAGCACCATGAAGATCATGCAGACAATATCTGCCCCATCATCCATGAACCCGCCCATCGACGCATCAGATGTCGAATAGCCGCCTGTCGCAATCGTCGTCATGGCGTGGGCATAGGCATCAAAGCCGCTCATCCCCGTCCACATATAAGCCGAAGCGCAAGCGACTGTCAGACCGAGATAGATGAGCGCGATTGTCAGCGCGATTGATTGCGCGCGCGGCAGAATTTTCTCGCCGACGTCGGAGCTTTCTAATCGGAAGAGCTGCATCCCACCGATCCCCAGCATGGGCAGGATCGCCATCGCCGTCACAATAATCCCGATCCCGCCGATCCACTGCAGCATGGCCCGCCAGAGCAGAATGCCTTTCGGCATATCGTCTAAGCCTGTCAGAATAGTCGAGCCGGTTGTCGTAATACCAGATGTCGCTTCGAACAGGGCATCCGTCAGCGATAGGCGAACCGGATCGAGCAGGAACGGAAGGGCCGCCAGTACAGCCAGAACGATCCAGGAAAAGACCGTCAAAACGAAGGCTCCCCGCGCGCGAAGATCAGGCTTTGGCGTGTAGGTCGCGGTCGCCAAGGCCCCGCCAACAAGGGTCACAATCACACCGGAAATCGCAAAGGCCTGCCAGGATTGATCGCCGTAGAGCAGATCCACTCCCATCGGGACAAACATCAGCAGCCCCATGGCCGACGCCATGAGCCCGATAACAAAAAAGACGGGACGAAGGTCCGGCATAGGCGGCTTATCGGTCGCGGCGGCGAAGCTGGCAAGACAATAGCCGAAGGAACTGACAACACCATTTCAGACACGAAACCGAAATCCTGCCTGTCATGTAGCTATAGTTGCGATTGTACGGGCTGCAGCGTAAGCCCGATGTAAACCTATGTCTCGACACCGGAGCTACGACCATGCGCCTTCGCCTTCTCACGACCTGTCTGCTCGGCGCAGCACTCATGGGCTGTTCCGGCTCATCCAGTGAGGACATATCTCCAGTTAGCGAAAGTGAGCCCAACGACACGGTTTCGGCCTTGCAGAAAGCCGCGTCTGACGCACTCACCCCCAGAGCACAGCGTAAGAGTTACCTGACCTCGGATCCGGGCGAAGGGCGACTGACCCCCGAACGTCTTCATGCCAGCACTGGACTGGACGGAGCGTCTCTGACGCGCGCGCGCATCGCGCCCAGCGGAGAATTCGTCACGGTGCTGCAAGGTCGCGACGATGATCCGCTGCAGCAAGATCTCTGGGCTTACGATATCGAAACAGGCGAAGGCCGCTTGCTGGTCAGCTCGACAGACTTACTCGGCGCGCCCGAAGAACTGTCCGAAGAAGAAAAAAATCGCCGCGAACGCGCGCGCCAATATGCGTCGGGCATTGTCGATTATAGTTGGGTTGGCGACAACCTACTCATGTTTCCGCTCGGCGGCGACATCTTCCTCTATGATCTGACAACGAATGAGGCGCGGCAGGTCACGGCAACGTCGAGTTTTGAAACCGATCCAAAAGTCTCCAAAGACGGGTCCTTAATTGCCTATGTTCGCGACAATGAGTTGTTCGTGAAAGAACTCGCAACCGGACTAGAGCGCCAGCTCACCAACTCGTCCTCAGACACGGTCCGCAACGCCACAGCGTCTTTTGTTGTGCAGGAAGAGCTCGCCCGCTCGACGGGATATTGGTTGTCGCCTGATGCCAGACGCGCCGCTTACACACAGATTGACGAAAGCCCGATTGCGATTGAGACGCGCGCCAATATCGGACCTGATGGCATCACCACCATTGATCAGCGCTACCCGTTTGCTGGGACAGATAATGCCACTGTTAAGCTGGGCGTTGTCAGAGTAACGGGCGGTGCAACGCGCTGGGTCGATCTTGGCGATGATGCAGACATCTATCTCACACGTGTCGCCTGGGCACCCGACAGCCGGGCCCTATATGCGGGCGTGCTGAGCCGGGATCATAAAACGCACACCATCTACCGGGTCGATTTATCGGATTATACGTCCGAGGTTTTTTATCAGGAAACCAGTGAGACTTGGCTCAATATCCGGTCGGGTTTCAAGCCCGTCAAAGACGGCCTACGCATGGTCAGTGAGCGCGACGGACTGCGGCATTATTACGAAATCACTGAAGACGGCGCCCAACAGCTGACACCATCCGACATTATCGTCGACAGCATTCGCTGTACCGCCAGTGATGGCTCAATCTATCTGACGGGCTGGCAGGACAGCCCAGTCTCAAAACATCTGTTCAAAGTCGAGACGATGGAAGTCTTGGCGCATGAGGGCGAAGAGGGCGCGACCGACAAACGGGTCATCGCCACCCAAGTGACGACAAGCGACGGCCAGCACGGCGCATCGTTCAATTCGGATTGCAGCCGCTATCTCGGCACCTACAGCAACGACAATGTGCCGTCACAGGTCAGAGCCTTTGAAGCCGACGGCACACCCTTGACCTGGTTGTCACAGAACGCGCTCGATGCGGATCATCCCTATGCGCCTTACCTGGATGCCCATATCGAGCCAGAATATGGCACGCTGAACGCTGAAGATGGCTCAGAACTCCACTACTCGCTCTATAAGCCGCTGGACCTCAAGCCCGGCGAGCCACGCGCATCAATCACGATCGTTTATGGCGGACCCGGAGTACAGCGCGTGATGAACCGGTGGGAGCGTAAGCACCTCGCCCGGATGCTCGCGCATCATGGCTTCGTCGTCTTCGCGCTCGATGGTCGCGGCAGCACGAACCGGGGCAAAGCTTTTGAGGACGTGCTCTACCGCGCCCTTGGACGCGCCGAAGTCGTAGATCAAAAAGTCGGGGCTGAATGGCTTAAGACCCAAGACTTTATCGATCCGGACCGGATGGGCGTTTATGGCTGGTCCTATGGCGGTTATATGAGCTTGATGATGTTAGCGCAGACCGATCTGTATGCTTCAGGAGTCTCGGGCGCACCTGTCACCGACTGGGCGCTTTACGACACGGCTTACACAGAGCGCTATCTTGGTGACCCTCGACCCGACCACCCGAACTATAGTGAAGGCGCTTATGAAAACGGCTCCGTTTTCCCGCATATTGACGGGCTGACAGAACCCGTACTTGTTATCCACGGCATGGCCGACGACAATGTCGTCTTCCGTCATACGGTGAAGTTCATGGATGCGATGCAGAAGGCGGGTCGCCACAATCTGCGCCTGATGACCTACCCGGGTGAAAAGCATGGCTTCCGGGCGGCGACGTCTAAGGTCCACCGTGACCGGCAGATCCTAGAGTTCTTCCTTGAAACCCTGGATCTACCCGCCGCAGAGTAAGGCCTTACTTATTCGGCGCAAAAACAGCGATCTTGTTGCCGTCGAGGTCGCGGAAATAGGCCATATAGAAAATATCGGCCCGGACCCCCGGGGCGCCTTCATCCGTGCCGCCGAGAGCTAAGGCCTTGGCGTGAAGACTGTCGACCTTGTCCTTCGTCCCCGCCAGCAAAGAGACCATCATTCCGTTTCCGACCGTTGCTTTCTGGCCATCAAATGGCGTGCAGATAGCGAAGCTTGGTTGGTTTGGCGCGACGCTGAAGCCTGTGAACGTGTCGGACGACCAGCCCGGTTTCGCGCCTAGTTCCGCCAACAGCTCTCCATAAAAGGCCTTGGCCTTGTCCATGTCGTTGGTGCCGACCGTAGTATAAGCAATCATAACGTCTCCTCTTCGAATTGAGCCAGAGTAGCGCACTCACACTCCGCCATCGATAACAGACGTCGTATGGCCTCTATTCGCTGAGCGTTGCTTCCTGATCAGACAATCGAATGGCCTCATTGATATGGCCGCGTAAGAGCGCCGTTTCGACCGATGTCGGGTCGGCTTTCAGCGACGTTTCAATGTCGTCCTTAGCCGCCACAAACCGCTTTTGCCGTAAGCGGGCATCGGCGCGGTAACGCAACGCTTCGGCGTGGCTTGGGTTTTGGAAAATCACAAGACTCAATTCCGCTTCGGCTTCTTCAAATTCTCCCTGCATGACATCGGCACGCGCGCGGGCAATGCGCAGATCGGCAAACTCATCATCATATTCGAGTCCCGCCGTGGCGGATGCATGGGCCTTTTCTGGCTTTGCGGCGGCTAGCCAAAAATTGGCCGCTTCCGAGCGGAAATTGCGCCGCATCTCTTTAGAACCGCCATCCGAGCCAGAGGCCAGTTGGTCGAGCCGGTTGGCGGCTTCTGCCTCATGACCCACAGCAAATAGCGCCATCGCCTCACAATGGCGCGCCCGGCGACCGCCGCCTTGATCGTTCCAGATCATCGCCTCTTCCAGCGCCAATTCCTGATCGACAGCAATTCGTTCCAAACAGGCCTTATGTTTCGCGTCGAGCGCTTCCGTCATATCTGCAGCATGTGTGGGCAAAGCCAAGGCTAAGCTTGCCAGAAGCGTCGCTGCGGCGGAAAGAAGAGTTTGGGAAAATCGCGTCATGTTGAGCGCGTTATAGAGGCTGGGGGATCATCGCGACAATGCGTCCGCGCGTTACATTGCAGTTACCTCTGACCTCTGGACCCGCTGTGACGCTATCTGGCGCGCATGTGCTGTTGATCGGCTATGGCTATGTCGCTCAGGCGATGGCGCCCGTATTGCAGCGCGCTGGTGCGACGGTCCAAAATACGTCACGAGCTAATGGCGACCTGCTCTTTGGGTCCGCAGCGATGCGAGACACATTTGAACGCGCAGACATCGTTCTCACCTCAGTTCCACCGAGCCGGGACGGATCAGACGCCGCTTTAAGCGCGTTGAGAGGCACAAAGAGCCATGCAAAATGGATCGGCTATTTATCCGCGACGTCCATCTATGGGGACCGGTCCGGACAATGGGCCTTTGAAGGGGAAGCGCCGACGCCGGGATTAGAGCGTGGATACCGCCGCGCGAACGCTGAGTTGGCGTGGCTGGAGACCTGTCCCCAAACGCACATCTTCCGTCTTGCAGGCATCTATGGTCCAGGTCGTGCGCCTTTCACAAAGATCATCGACGGCAGCGCCCGGGTCATTGATGCGCCCGGACATGTGGTCAATCGCATCCATATTGACGATATCGTCTCAGCCCTAATCGCGTCGATAGCCCGGCCAAGTCCGCAGGATATCTATAATGTTGCCGATGGCCATCCGGCTCCACCCGGGGATGTTCTGCGTTTCGCGGCAGACCTTATCGGGCGCGATGTCCCGCCTATTGTCCGCCTTAATGATCCATCCGTCTCGCCAATGGCGCGGAGCTTCTACGCTGAGTCTAAGAAAGTGGACATTTCACATATAAAAACGCGGCTCGGGTGGGAGCCGCGTTTCAAAACCTATCAGGACGGCTTGAGGGCCGTTTTGAAGTCTATGGATGAGACTTAAGGTGTGGGTTGGACATCCATGGCCAATTCAGCCGTTTCAGTAATCTCCAACACATCATCGCTATCGTCTAGGAAAACAGCTGGAAGATCGTCGCCCAGTTCTGTTTCAAGCGTGTAATCGAGACCCTGCATGCAGTTTTCGAAATCCGGATTAAGCGATCCGATCACGTTAGTTTCGTCAAACACCCAATAGCCGTTCGTGCGAGTTTCACAGGCACGCCATTCCGTCATGGACGCTTCACCATTGAGCCGAATGAACAACACATCATCGACGGTCACAATATCATAGGATTTGTTGGCAGAGATTTTGACAGTATCAAGGATATCGCCCGATTGTTTTGCCGTTGTGGTGGTTTTTGTCACCATGGAGGTGCCCATAACTGTGGGGCTCTCAACTTCAACAATTGTCTCAGCCATCAGCGTGATCGGTGCGGTCTCAACAATAGTCACGTCGCTTTCAAGCTCGGCGGCGGCCATCTTCATGTCCGTTTTCACAGTTTTGGTCTCTGTCACTGTTTCAGCCAGTAAGACTGTGTCAGACGTCTCTTTGACGTCATATTTAAGCATGGCGAGCATGGCGTCGCTCAGCTGGGTTTCCAGCGTATAATCCATAGCGCGCATGCAGCTTTCAAATTTCGGGTTGAGCGATCCGGTCATGTTTATGTCGTTATAAACCCAATAGCCTTTGGACTGCACTTCACAGGCACGCCAATCCTTCAGAGATCCCTCACCATTCAGCTGAATGAACGACGTGCTATCGACCGTCACAACATCGTAGGATTCAGTCGCAGAGAGGTTGACTGTCTCGACGATTTCAACTGTCTTCTGAGTTGAGGTTGTGGTCGTTGTCCCACCCTCAATGCTGGCCGTTTTGACCTCGACAACTTCTTCTGTTTCGACAGATGCAAATTGCGTGTCAGTGTCCGGTGCGCCGCGCAGGACCCTGCGAACAGGATATGTGGCGACACCCGCGACGGCTTTAGTACCGCTCCAGGCACCGTTTGCTGCTGACCCTACGATGGAACAGCCAGATAGGCTCGTCCCTGCGAGGGCGACAATAACGAGGGCTTTGATCGATGCGTTTGCCATGACGGCCTCCAAGAACTCACGACTGGCTCAGATAAAATGACTGAGCTTCCCACATCACCATTCAAGTTACGTGCCAGTGTCTTTGCGTATGTCTCGGTGAGGCCAGGAATTACTAGGGCCCGCTGAAGCGACCCTTCGCCTTGACAGTTCGGCGCGCAAATCGCACCGGGGCTCATGGCTAAGAATAAGAAAAAGTCGGACTCTACGGAGACGAAGACATCCAACGGAGCCCGCGCTCACGCACCCGACAGAGCTGCGCGTCTGGAGACTCTCTTCAACGTCGCTGGCCGTTATGGTGAGCTTAGCTTTGAAAACTATGCCCGAATTCGGAGTTTGGCAGAGACTTTGCGCGATGAATTATGCGCGTGGCTGAGCGATCGCCGTGATTGCGTCTATCTGGTTCCGCCCGAAGGCCGGTTTTCCGCTGAAAACTATCAGTCGGCCGCCTTTTCTGTCGCCGGGAAAGGCTATCTGCCGCTCAAACCGATCAGCTTCGGCCTTGCCGTACGCGTGTCTGAGGACAAGGATTTCATGCGGCTGAAAGTGACCTGTCGCAAAGAAGGCGATTCCATGTTCGTCCGCTTAGAGGACGGAGCCGAGATTCGCGTTCCCCAACCCGTCACTGAAAACGCGCTGCTACCGCTTTTCGAAGCGATTTATCGGCATGTGACCGACTTCTTCCAAGACCGGATCGATGATTATGACAATGGCCGCTACGGGACGCAGGAAATTGGTTTTGATATCCAGCGGATGACAACTTGATCGATCCTTTAAATAATACATGGATCATACGCTGCTAAAGCCTGTCTAGCCGCTTCCCCTTACTGACCTCAAACGCTAGAGCGTGTCCTTTGTAGCGGGTTCGCCCGCGTCATTACGGACCCCGCATGGCCGCTTCCGCCGCAGCAGACGCCGCGCATTACGCAGCATTCAGCTTGCCAATCAAGATCGCCCTCATCGGCGTTTTGGGGATTGGCGCACAATGGCTAGCCTGGCGCTTGCAACGTCCTGCCATCGTTCTGATGGCTGTCGCCGGATTGATCTTCGGACCGCTTCTCGGGGCCTTGTTGCAACTCGACCTTCCAGAAGTCCTGCGCACTATAATCACGCCTTTCAGGCTCGATCCCGTCAATGATTTCGGCGATCTTTATAGGCCGCTCGTCGGGCTATCGGTTGCCATTATTCTATTCGAAGGCGGGTTGAACCTGCGTTTCCGAGACTTGGGCGATGCCCGCAATGCTGTGATGCGGATGGTCTTCCTCGGCGGACCGATTGCTTGGGTTTTAGGGGCTGCAGCGGCCTATTATATCGTCGGCCTACCGCTTCTAATCGCGATTATGGTGGGCGGTCTGTTCGTCGTGACCGGCCCGACCGTGATCATGCCCCTGTTACGGCAAGCGCATCTCAAACAAAGACCCGCCAACGTCCTGAAATGGGAAGGCATCGTCAATGATCCGGTCGGGGCATTGTTTGCCGTGATTGGCTATGAAATCATCGTCTTTCAACTGACCGGCGTCAGTGCAGCCGCGATCTTCGGGCGGTTAGCCTTTGCTGCCATCTTCGGGCTCGTGGTTGGCATTGCATCAGCTTATGGACTCGCTTGGTCTTTCCGGCGCGGCCATATTCCAGAATATCTCAAAGCCCCTGTCGTGCTGGCTTGGGTCCTAGCCGTCTATGTTTTGTCCAACAAACTGGCGGATGAAACCGGGCTGCTGACCGTGACTGCCATGGGCATGACAATGGCGAATTTGAAGTTCGCGGCGCAAGTCGAAATGCGACGATTCAAGGAAACGATTACCATCATACTCGTCTCGGGCGTGTTCGTCATTCTAACCGCAACCCTGACGCCCGCCGTCCTCAAAGCCTTCTTATTGGAATGGCGCGTCTGGGCCTTCGTCGCCGCGATGATGATCCTTGTCCGCCCGATCGCCGTTATGTTGTCGACTTTGTGGTCCGGTCTAGATTGGCGCGAAAGCCTGCTGGTGGCCTTGATTGCCCCACGCGGTATTGTTGCCGTTGCCGTTGCCGGTCTCTTCGCTGCCGAATTGCAGGCTCTTGGACTGGATCAGGGTGCGCTATTTGTGCCCCTTGCCTTTGCCCTCGTCGGCGTAACCGTCATCTTTGCTGGCTTCTTTATCGGGCCCTTGGCCAAAGCGTTGGGACAGAGTGCCGGTGGTGGTGATGGGGTGCTGATTGTCGGCGCGAACCCTTGGTCACTGGGCCTCGCCAAAGCGCTGCGCGACATGAATATCGGGGTGTTGATTGCTGACACGAACTGGCGTCGCCTGCGGGCCGCACGTTTGGACGGACATAATACGTTTTTCGGTGAAGTCCTGTCTGAGAACGCTGATTACTCGCTTGATCATTCGCAGTTTAATCACCTGATCGCGGCCACACCCAATGACGCTTACAACGCGCTCGTCAGTGTCGAATTTGCCCCAGAACTCGGGCGTCACCGTGTATTCCAAGTCACCAATAATGACGGCAATGGCGATGCAGAGGATGCTGGCATTGCCTATACGTCGCGCGGACGCACACTGACCTCGCGCGGGCGATCATTCGATGCCCTGACCCGTGATTGGTGGTCGGGCTGGCGCTTCCGCGTCACCAAATTATCGGACGAATATACGCTTGAAGACCTCTATCGTGACCGGGGTGACAATCTCGATCTCATCGTGGCGAAAAAAGCTGAGGGTGGGCTTGAGTTCATCCAACCCGGACAGGAAGACCGCGCCCGAGGGGCTACCGTCCTGTCTTTCTGTGCCGCCACCGACCAAGATGTCACACGCGGTGAAGGCGCGAAACGGGCCGGCGGAAGCACGCTCGCCGGACCAACAGCAAAGCTGCCAAGCTGAACAAACTTAAGCGGACCTTAACCGTGATCGGAGCAATATAGAGGCTCGTTCACGCAAGGCCCGTTATGCGCGTCGCGCTTCCTAAAGTCCCAGCTTGGCTCACCCGCACCACACGCACTCTGCTGCTGAGCGCCGGTACGGCTGGCTACCTGATCGGGATGGCTGTGTTGGGCACATTTGCCTACATCAGCGCGGACCTTCCTGATCCATCCCGACTATGGGAACAGACACGGCCGCCGTCTATTCAAATTGTTGATCGGCAAGGCCGTGATCTTGCTGTGCGCGGCGCACATGCCTTAGCGCCCATGCCCATTGAGTCTCTGCCCGCCCATGTCCGGCAGGCCGTTCTCGCGACCGAAGACCGTCGTTTCTATGCGCATTCCGGTGTTGATCCCTATGGTCTAGCTCGGGCGACGCTCGCCAATCTGCGCGCGGGACGCGTGGTCGAAGGTGGATCGACGCTGACACAACAGCTGACGAAAAACGTCTTTCTGACACCTGAGCAGACCCTGACCCGCAAGGCTCAGGAAATGATTATCGCCGTGTGGTTGGAACGCCGGTTCACCAAGAACGAACTGCTGCGTCTTTATTTGTCCCGCGTTTATTTCGGTGGCGGCGCATGGGGTTTAGAAGCCGCTAGCGAAACCTATTTCGGACGCGCCCCCGATCAACTTTCGCTTTCGGAAGCGGCGCTGCTGGCCGGATTGCTCAAGGCCCCTTCCGCCCTCAACCCGACGCATAACCCCGCGCGCGCCGCAGACCGTATGCACACAGTCTTGCGCAGCATGAATCGTCAGCATCTACTGGACGACGGCGTATTGTCGGCGGCTCTGGCAACGCCGGTTGTGGTGCTACCTCCCCGACGTAGCGATACATCAGATTACTTTATCGACTGGATCTGGCCCGAAGTCGAAGCCCGCGTCGGCGTTCCGAACCGGGATCTCGTCATTCAAGTGACGTTAGACAAAGCTCTACAGCGTGCCGCGCAGACCGCTGTGTCGAGCCATCTCGACCCAGACCTCGGTGCGACGCAGGGCGCGCTGGTAATGCTAGGGGATCGCGGCGAAGTGCTTACCATGGTCGGGGGCGCGAACTATCGGGACAGTCAGTTCAACCGCGCGGTCCAATCCAAACGTCAACCGGGCAGCAGCTTCAAACCCATCGTCTATTTAAGCGCCTTAAGGGCCGGGCTTCGGCCTTGGACAGTGAGGATGGACGCGCCCATTTCCATCGATGGCTGGCAACCACGGAATTTCAAAAAGGAATTCGCCGGAGCGATAACGCTGGAGGATGCCCTCGCGCGGTCGATCAATACCGTATCTGTTCGGATCGCCGAAGAAGTCGGGCGTGAGCAGATCGTAGCCACGGCAGCAGAGCTGGGTCTAGACGGGCTACAACCCTTTGCCTCACTCGCATTAGGCGCGCAGGGCGTTTCTGTCATCGACATGGCGGAGGCTTATTTGCCGTTCGCGACTGCGGGCGACGCGTCTAGCGGCTATGGTCTATTGTCGATTTCGACCGGGGAAGGTGTGCCGCTATACGACCGTCTGTCACCCGAACCGGCCCGCGTGCTGAACCCTGAAGAAATTCGCTATATGAACCGGATGCTGGTGCGGACCGTTCAGGCAGGAACCGGACGGCGCGCCCAAGTCAATGGCCGCAGCGTGGCGGGTAAAACAGGCACCACCAATGATAATCGCGATGCTTGGTTCGTGGGATATGCGCCGGGTCTCAGTCTCGCCGTTTGGGTCGGTGACGATGACAATGCGCCGATGAAACGGGTTACTGGCGGCACGCTGCCTGCCGACATTTTCTCGGATGTTATGGGCGCAGCTTTGGAAACTCGCCCGATGGCTGAACTGCCGCAAATTGCCAAACCGGACAACATCTTGCAGCAATCATCGTTCAATGCCCTACTCGACCGGTGGGAAAACGCGGCTAGCGAGTCCGGCTCTGCATCGCCGAACCTGCCCTAGTTAGGACCTAAGTCAGCGTCTAGCGCAGAGAAATGTCGTTCGGACAGTTCTGGTTATAGATCTCCACCGCCTCTGGCATCCAAGTCTCAAAATCATTGATGCGTGTCTCAGGGCTGGGGTGTGTGCTTTGAAATTCTGGTGGTGTTGCGCCGCCTGCAGCCGCCATACGTTCCCAAAGACGCGGAGCTTCACGCGGATCGTAACAGGCCCGTGCCATGAGGATCAGACCAATATAGTCGGCTTCGGATTCGTGCGCACGAGAGAAAGGTAATGCGTAGCCATATTGGCTGATCCCGCCAAAAACGCCCATTACCGTGCGCTGCGCCGTCTGATCCATACCGCCCGCGCCCAAGGCCACTCCGGTCCCGACAATGCGCTGCATATTCTGCTGCGCCATACGTTCAGCACCGTGGTGGGCCAAAGCATGGCCAACTTCATGTCCCATGACGACCGCCAAGCCATCCTCTGTCTGAGCCACAGGGATCAAGCCCGTATAAACAGCGGTATAGCCGCCCGGCAAAGCAAAGGCATTCACTTGCGGACTGTCGATAACATTGAACGCCCATTCAAAGCCCGGATCTTCGGGCGCAGCCGCGCGGGCAATTCGAGCCCCAATTTCGCGGACAACGTCGACAACCGGCTCATTGGTCACAACTTGAGAGTCCGCCAAAATCTGTCGGTAGCTTTGCAGGCCGAGCTGCATTTCCTGTGCGGGTTCCATGGTCCGCAACTGTTGCCGACCTGTGAACGGGACTTCTTCCTGATTCACGAAGTAATAGATCGCTGCGCCGACTGCGAAGAGTAGCATGATCTGCCAACGAAACCCGCCGCCGCGTCTACTAACTCGGCGACCGCCAAAATTAGAACGTCCCTGCGATGCGCGCCGATAGACCATAGAAAAACCTCCGAAACAGACGTGTCGTTCTTAAACTACGCAGGACTCGCCAAGAGTTTCCACGAAAATCCAAAAACCCCTCACCTGAAGTAAGAAAAGCCGCAGCGACACTGTCGCCACGGCCCCAACATGAATGTCGCTAGACTTATAGTTTGGCATTCTGACGCGCGAGTAAATCGCGGATTTCGGCCAGCAATACTTCATTAGCAGGCGGCGCAGACGGCGCAGCTTCCTCTTTCTTCTTAGCTTTGTTCATCGACTTGATGATGAGGAACATGACGAAAGCAACGATGATGAAAGAGATCAATGACGTCAGGAACTGACCCCAATTGATGATCCATCCAGCGTCAACCACCGTGCCATCAGCGCCCGTGACGGGTTCGCGCAGAACCATCTTCCATTCGGACAAATCAATCCCGCCCATGATGGGTTGGATCGCTGGCATGAAGACTCCGTCGATAAAGTCTTTCACCACAGTGGCGAAAGCCGAGCCCATGACAAAGCCAACCGCCATGTCGATCAAATTGCCTTTCATGGCAAAATCTTTGAATTCTGAAATCATTCCCATCTGATTATCCCCGTCTTGTCGCACCGACATGGCGCGAACCTTAACACGACAATAGTCTGCCTTGGCCTGAATGGAAGATTAATGTGGGATATAGATGGCGACATATTAGCCGCTCAGCCTCACGAAACGTGGACGATCAGCTGGAAAAGTCGATCTTTTCGCGCAAATCCTTACCTGTTCGGAAGAACGGCACATGCTTTTCCGGGACAGCGACTGGCTCACCCGTGCGAGGATTGCGTCCGGGACGCGCTTTACGATGACGCACAGAAAAGGCGCCGAAGCCGCGCAGTTCAACCCGCGCGCCGCGTTCCAAAGTCTGCGTGATCGATTCGAGCACGACGGCGACCACGCGTTCCATATCCCGACGGGTCAGGTGTGGGTTTTCTTCGTGGAGTTTATCGATCAACTCAGAGCGCAGCATAGAGTGTGTAAACAGCCTCAAGGCGCGGCCCGTCAAGAACTATCCGTCATCGGACATAAAAAAACCCTCGTCCGGGCAGTCCGGACGAGGGCAATTCGATAAATCGGGACGTTCGACCCGATAGAAAGCTTAGTTCTGATCTTTCAGAGCTGCGCCCAAGATATCGCCAAGCGATGCACCTGAGTCGGATGAGCCATATTGTGCAACGGCTTCCTTCTCTTGGCTGATTTCCAGCGCTTTGATTGACATCTGATACTGGCGTGTCTTGCGATCCACGCGTGTAATCATGGCGTCGACCTTATCACCGACAGCGAAACGCTCTGGGCGCTGCTCTGTACGGTCACGCGACAGATCACCCTTACGGATGAAGGCTGCGACTTCTGTGTCATCTTCGCCGAAGGTCACATCCAGTCCAGCAGGCTGAACGTTTGTGACTGTACAGGTGACGATGTTACCTTTGCCGAAGCTCTTCGCACCGGCAGGCATTGTGTCTTTCTGCAGCTGCTTGATACCGAGAGAGATACGTTCTTTCTCAACATCGACTTCGAGGATCTTGGCTTCAACCATTTGACCTTTTTGGTAGTCTTTCAGGGCTTCTTCGCCAGACTTGTCCCAAGACAGGTCTGAGAGGTGAGCCATGCCGTCAATGTCGTCTTCCAGACCGATGAACAGTCCAAATTCGGTGACAGATTTGACTTCGCCAGAGATGGTCGAACCAATTGGGAAGCGATCGGTGAAGCTATCCCATGGGTTCGCCTGAACCTGCTTGAGGCCAAGCGAGATGCGACGCTTCTCTTCATCGACATCCAGAACTTCGACTTCGACTTCTTGTGATGTCGAGACGATTTTGCCCGGATGGACGTTCTTCTTAGTCCAAGACATTTCGGACACGTGGACAAGACCTTCGACGCCTTCTTCCAGCTCAATGAACGCACCGTAATCGGCGATGTTCGTGACGCGGCCTGTGTGGCGTGTGCCCGGAATGTATTTGGCGGCTGCCGCATTCCACGGATCGTCCTGCAGCTGCTTCATGCCGAGGCTGATACGCTGAGTTTCCGGGTTGATGCGGATGACTTTCACCTGAACCGTATCGCCGACATTCAGCACTTGGCTTGGGTGAGAGACGCGACGCCAGCTCATGTCAGTGACATGCAGCAGGCCGTCGATGCCGCCGAGATCCACGAACGCACCGTAATCGGTGATATTCTTGACCACGCCTTCGCGGACTTCGCCTTCTTGCAGTTGAGCAACAAGCTCTGCACGCTGTTCTGCACGGCTCTCTTCGAGGATCGCACGACGTGAGACCACGATGTTGCCACGTGAGCGGTCCATCTTAAGGATCATGAAGGGCTGCTCTGAATTCATCAGAGGGCCAATGTCGCGTACCGGACGAATGTCCACTTGGCTGCCAGGTAAGAACGCGTTGATGCCGCCAAGGTCGACTGTGAAGCCACCTTTGACGCGGCCAACAATGACGCCTTTGACTTGCTCTTCGCCTTCGTAGAACTTGGCCATCTTGACCCAGCTCTCTTCGCGGCGGGCCTTGTCGCGAGACAGGACAGCTTGACCGAGTGCGTTTTCGATGCGTTCCAGAAAGACTTCGACCGTGTCGCCGACTTTCAGCTTATTATCAGATCCGGGTTCGTAAAATTCGCGCAGTTCGACACGACCTTCGGTCTTCAGACCAACGTCGACAATTGCGACGTCTTTTTCAATGGCGGTGACGATGCCTTCGACAACTTTGCCTTCGCGCATTGGCGAGGCTTCGACGGCGGCTTCGAACATAGCGGCGAAGTCGTCAGTCGTCGGGGTGAGGGTTTCCTCAATGATGGACATGTTTGGGGTTTCCAGAATGTGTCATGCCAACAGATCTCATGACCTGCGGACTACCCCACGGGATTGCGGGGATGATTGATACGCACGAAATTTCTAGGGTTTGGACCTTGGAAAAGTCCGCTCAACCTTGAGCCTTCGCGTTCAGCACAGCATCGATCAAGATGATCGCTGAGCTAACGGCGGCGTCTATAGAGAGATGCGTCGTATCCAGCAAGTGCGCATCCACAGCGGGTTTAAGCGGCGCGACGGCCCGGTTCATGTCACGGTGATCGCGTTCGCGAAGATCGGATAAGACCGACTCTAACGTGACGTCCTCCCCATAACCGCGCAATTCCTTATAGCGCCGTTCGGCCCGAACCTCTTGGTCAGCATCGACGAAAAGCTTCACATCCGCATCAGGGCAAATCACTGTGCCAATGTCGCGCCCATCCAGCACGGCGCCCTTGGCCGCGAAATCTCGCTGAAACGCTAGAAGTGCGGCGCGGACCGGCGGGTGAACGCTGACCTTTGATGCCGCGGACCCCATACCGCCGCTTTTTAAAAATGGGTCATCAAGCGTTGAGGCGTCGATTGACGATGCGATTTTTGCCGCAGTCTTAGCGTCGTCGACCGAGCCACCCGCGGCCAGCACGTCGCGCGCCACGGCCCGATAGAGCTTCCCCGTATCCAAATGCGCGACGCCGTAATGCGTTGCTAATCGTTTGGAGAGCGTCCCCTTACCCGACGAAAATGTCCCGTCGACAGCAATGGTCAATGGCGTTTTGGTCATAGCGGTCTTCGTCATAGGGGCCTCTAAGAAAGGCTCGGCCCGCTATCAAGGACCAACCGCAAGACTATCTGGATCACGCGGGTCGGCTGCGCCGACAAACCAATCGCCATCCCGTCCGACCGAGTTGACAAGACCCAGCGTCGTGCGGGCTATGGTTCCTTCGCCGTCTTTCGGGAAAATGTGACCCATGGTTTCCAGAATGGTCAGCGTGTCGGGGCTAATTCCCGGTTCAATGATCACCAAATCGGGTAACCATTGATGATGGATACGCGGCGCGTGGAGGCTTTGTGCGACATTCATGTCCCATTCGACCACATTGAGCACGGCTTGCATAACGGACGTAATGATTGTCGACCCGCCCGGCGATCCGGTCGCAAGAACAGGGGATCCATCTTTCAAGACGATGGTCGGTGTCATGGATGAGAGCGGTCGTTTGCGCGGCTCAATTTCATTCGCCTCGCCCCCGATCAAACCATAGCCATTTGGACTGCCGGGCTTTGACGAAAAATCGTCCATTTCATTATTAAGCAGAAAGCCCGCCCCATCGACGGAATAGCCAGATCCATAAGAAAAATTCAGCGTGTATGTAACCGATACAGCGCGTCCATCTTTATCGATAACGGAGTAATGGGTTGTATCCATGCTCTCGACAGGGAGTTCAGATCCGGGCCGAATATCTATCGATCGGCTAGCAGCCGTCGGGTCGATCGTCTCCCGTAGAGCGTCCGCATAATCCCGCGCGGTCAGATCCGCCACAGGCACATCCGCAAAATCAGGATCGCCTAGATAGACACTTCGGTCGGCATAGGCGCGCCGCATCGCTTCGATCAATTTGTGCAAATAAGCCGCCGAATTATGCCCGTCCGCAGACAGGTCATAGCCTTCGAGAATGTTCATCATCTGCACCATGTGAACACCGCCTGACGATGGCGGTGGCATGGCGGTGACTGTGTAACCACGATAGCTCCCCACAATAGGTTCGCGTTCAACGACTTGGTAGTTGGCTAAGTCCTCATGCGTGATGAGCCCATTTCCTTGGGCCATTTCAGCCACAATCAAATCCGCCGTCTCACCGGCATAAAAACCCTCACGCCCATCTTTGACGATGCGACGCAAGGTTTCAGCCAGATCGGCCTGCACCATTTTATCGCCAAATTGATAACCGCCGAAATAGTCGAGCGAACTCTCATCCGCTTTCAAACTGCCAGCACTCGCCAATGATAAAGCAAAACTTGGGGTCACATCGAACCCACGTTCCGCCAATCGGATCGCCGGACCCATGACTTGACGCCGGGTCATCGTACCGTAGCTATCCAGCGCGTGGAGCAGTCCGGCCACAGAGCCCGGCACACCCGCTGAGGCGCGGGAGAATTGGGCTTTGTCATTATCGACCTCACCATCCGCACCCAGATACATGTCGCGAGTCGCGGCGGCGGGCGCCATTTCGCGAAAATCAATGGCCGTTACCTCACCCTCTGGCTGAGCCAGCATCATGAAGCCGCCACCCCCAAGATTCCCGGCTTGAGGGTGTGTGACCGCTAGCGCAAACCCAACGGCTACGGCCGCATCGACCGCATTCCCCCCGCGACGCAGAATGTCAGATCCAACTTGAGCCGCCACCGATTCCTGTGTGCTGACCATACCGTCGCGAGATAATTCGGGCTGGTGGATCGTTCCAGCTTGATAGATCGCGCGCGCCGCCGGATTGGCATCAGCTGCGAAACTGGTCGTCGGAATGAACAGGCAAGCCGCTAAGAAAAAGTGTTTCATAGCGTACTGTAACCGCATTCCCGCTAAACCGAATAGAAATTCAAAAGACAACGATGTCAAAACATGATATAGGATTGCGCGATAGGAGGTATGCGATGATCGGGCTGACACGAAGAACTATGTTGGCGGCCTCTGCGGCCACAACTGTCCTAGGCGGGTGTGGCTCCATTCCCTCCAAACACCTCGACCAAAGAGCGATAGGTTTGAATGCAATTGCTCAATCGCGTGGCCTTCGCTTTGGCACCGCAATTAACTCTAATGCGCTGACAGACCCGGCTTATCTCGACATCATCAAACGTGATTGCGGTGTTCTTGTCGCGGAGAACGAACATAAAATCTATGTCGTGCAGGGTACAGAGGGTCCCATGCAATGGGATCGCCCGGACGCGATTGTCGATTTTGCCAACCAGAATAATATGGCTATGCGCGGCCATGTCCTGCTGTGGAATCGTGACGATTTTCTACCGGGCTGGATGCCGGATGTAGGTTTCGATCAAGCCAGTATGGCGGCCTATCTCGATCGCTACTTTACCGACATGGCAATGCGATACCGGGGCCGGATAGACAGTTGGGATGTCGTCAACGAAACCATCGATCCGGGAACTGGGCTGCCGCGCGACACGCTTTTTACGCAAACATTTGGCCCCGATGTCATCGATTGGGCCTTCCGCAAAGCACGGTCACTGATGCCGGACACCCAGCTTGTTTATAACGACTATATGATTTGGGAGCCGTGGAATGAAAAGCACCGCATGGGCATATTGAAATTACTCGAAGGCTTCCGCGCCCGCGACGTCCCGATTGATGCGTTCGGCATTCAGAGCCATCTCGGCACAGGCGATGGGGACGTGATGGAGGCTTATCCGGACCCTCAGCGGCGAGAATGGCGTGACTTTGTCGACGAAATTGTCGGCATGGATTACGAATTAATTCTGTCGGAGTTTGACGTTAACGACACACGGATCACGGCTGACATTGCCAAACGAGATGCCCAAGTCGCCGCCTATGGCGGCGCATTTCTGGACATGATGCTGGACTATAAAGAGGTCGGCGACGTGCTCGCTTGGGGTATGGCCGACCATTATTCCTGGCTACAGACGTGGTGGCCGCGAAAGGACGGAATGCGCAAGCGGGCAACGCTTTACGATGAAGATCTAAATCCGAAACCGCTCTATGACGCCGTTGCCAACAGCCTTCGCAATGCGCCTGTCCGCCCGGTGCGATCCCCGTCAGCTCTCTGACCCATCAGCCTTCTGAGATGGATTCTGCCAGCATGAGCATATCGGCGATGGCCTGCTGATAGTCGCCGTCTTTGGCCCAGAATTCCAAGCCAATCGGGCGGTCATAACCACCTGCGCGCACTTGTCTGATGACATTGGCATAGTTCACATCGCCCGTGCCGGGCTGTTGGCGGTCTGGTGCATCGGCGATCTGAACATAACAAATGGCGTCAGCGCCTTTGCGCAGATTGCCGATCAACTCACCCTCGGCGCGCTGCATATGGAATAGGTCCCAGTTCAGCTTGATGAAAGGGGATCCGACCGTGCGGACAATCTCGACTGCATCTGCTGAACCATAGATGAAATGACCGGGATGATCATACGGATTGAACGGTTCAATCGCGGCGAACACTTTGGCGTCTTCGAAGATTAGCGCGGCGGCAGCCATGTGATCAGTGTAGGCTTTCAAACTGTCGGCTTTAGATATGCCCTCGACATCCTGATGGCCCACCAAGGTCACAATATCGGTTGAGAGAGTATGCGCACGTTCTACGGCCCGTTTGCAATTGTCGAGAAACTGCGCGCGTGTGTCTGAACGCGCCAATTGGGGCGCATCGCCGACAATCTGCGCGATGGACACACCCGCGTCGGACGCCAGCTTGGCGAGGGCTTCAGCCTTTCGGTCCGCATCATTGAGGAACCAGAATTCGACATGGCTAAAGCCTGACCGCGCCGCAGCGTCAAAGCGTTGCTGAAACGGACGATCAGTGAACCAACTTTCCGTATTCAAGGCAAAGCCCGACAGTCGCTGACGTCTGTCTATAGGGTGCGACGCCGTAGACACTGTCGCACAAGCCGTCGCAGCTGCCGCGCCGGCAATAATCAGAGCACGGCGGTCGATCATTTAAAACGGCATCTTCATGCCGGGCGGGAGCGACATGCCGC
Organism: Algimonas ampicilliniresistens; assembly: GCF_030159955.1. GTDB lineage: Bacteria > Pseudomonadota > Alphaproteobacteria > Caulobacterales > Maricaulaceae > Litorimonas > Litorimonas ampicilliniresistens. The sequence goes on along the minus strand of NZ_BSNK01000002.1, from coordinate 1,318,639 downwards.
CCATCGCCGATTTCATCGTCTCGGCCGCCGCTTGATCGAGTTTAACCTTGGCGTCCTGGTAGGCGGCAATAATCAAGTCTTCGAGCATCTCTTTATCTTCGGCTCCGCCCAGCAAGGACGGATCAAGGTTGAGCGCTTTCATGTTGCCGCCACCCGCCAGGGTCACAGTAACAAGCCCACCGCCTGAGCGACCGGTCGCTTCTGTATCAGCGACTTGAGCCTGCGCAGCTTCCATTTTGGCCTGCATTTCTTTGGCCTGTTTCATCAGGCCCATCAGGTCTTTCATGTTTCATCTCCGGATTTGAAGTCTGCCGCGATTACATTGGGAGAGCGGTCCGTGATCTCAAGCAGTTTGGCATTTTTCAGCAGCGGATGGTCAAACGCGGGATGGGCGCGGTCTTTTTCCGCCTGCTCCGCTTTGGCCGTTCGGCGCTGGTCTGCCAACGGCGGTTCACCGATCTTATCTACTGGGCTCACCAACCACGGCTTACCAGTCAGTTCTTGTAGCGACCGCACCATGCGACCCAGCACGGCGTTGTGGCGCGGCTCGGTGATATGCACCTCGGCCGCACCGTCCGCAAAACTGACGACGCTCACATAGCGTTCGAGATCGGAGCGCAGGCGCAGATCATCAACCTGTTCGACATAGTCCGCGAAACTCTCAAGCTGTAGCGTCGGCGCAGCGGGCGTGATCGGTTTTGGCGCGGTCATGGCGGCTGTGTGGGACGCTGATTGGCTAACCGATCGACTGGGGGGCGGCGTGGACGGCCCAGATGCTGTCGAGGTTTTCGGCGCATCGGGCTTCAGTTGCGGTAACCCCTCACCGCCTTCGCTTTGCATTTTCTGCGCTTCGCGAATGATCTGAGCGGCGAGTTCAGGCGGCGGCATTTGTCCGGCTAGCGCGAGTTTAAGCAGCGCCATTTCCGCAGCCGCAAGCGGTACGGGCGCTTGGCGAACTTCACCGTGCGCGCTCATCAAAATCTGCCAGGCACGGGTCAGTTGGCCAGTAGAGAATTGTTCGCCGAGACCTCGCAACCGTTCGACCTGATCCGGAGCAAAATCAAAAGCCGCGTCTTCACCCAATGTCTGCGCGCGCGAGACTTCGTGGCAAATATCGAGCAGATCACCCATTACGACCTCTGGTGCTGCGCCGTCATCATATTGCGCCCGCATGGCAGTCAGAGAGGCTTTGGCGTCGCCGCTCATCGCATGTTCAAACAGATCGATCAGGCGCACACGGTCGGCCAGACCCAGCATAGACCGAACTTGTTCACCCGTGACTTCGTCGCCAGACAGACCGCTCTGCACGATGGCTTGATCGAGCAGCGATAGGCCGTCACGCACAGAGCCTTCAGCCGCGCGAGCGATCAGAGCGAAGCCGTCATCCGACATCGCGACCTTTTCTTTCGCTGCGATGGCTTTGAGATGTTCAGAGAGAATGTCCGCTTCGACGCGGCGCAGATCGAACCGCTGGCAGCGCGACAGCACCGTAATCGGGACTTTGCGGATTTCTGTTGTGGCAAAGATAAATTTGGCGTGGTCCGGCGGCTCTTCCAGCGTTTTCAGCAGTGCGTTAAACGCTCCCGCGCTGAGCATGTGGACCTCATCGATGATGTAGACTTTGTAGCGTGCGTCGGCAGGCGCGTAGCGAACCCCGTCGAGCAGCTCGCGCATATTATCGACGCCGGTGCGCGATGCCGCGTCCATTTCCAACACATCCATATGCGTCGACGACATGATCGCCTCGCAGTGTCGCCCCGGAGTGGCTAAATCGACGGATGGGTGATCAATCGTGTCCGTTTCATAGTTGAGGGCACGTGCCAGCAAGCGCGCCGTTGTTGTCTTGCCGATCCCGCGCACACCCGTCAGCATGAAGGCATGAGCGACCCGGCCCGTCTTGAAGGCATTACTCAGCGTCGTCACCATCGCATCCTGCCCGATCATATCCTCAAAGGTGGACGGGCGGTATTTGCGGGCGAGGACCTGATAGGTCTGATTGCTGGAACTGTCGGCCATGACCCTAACCTATATGCAGGCCAGCCATGCTTGCAAACATCGCTTGAATGGTTGCGCACAGGCGCAGGCGACCGCAGAGACAGATTATGGGCAAAAGCCGACACGACTATTCCTTTCGACCCGAACCGCGCTGGGAAGAGGGACGGTTCGTGCCGCCCGGCCCACTGCCCATTGAAAGATCCGTGTCCGATTGGGATCGGATCGACTGGATCCGCTACCTATTCGCCTCATCCAAAAACCCGATATTCGGTCAGACAGTCGAGTCTCTTGAAGGTTTTGATGACGTGGCAACTGGCATGGGTCGGACCTTTTTCACGCCCAGTCACCCCGATACGATTCGCGAAACCTTCGTCGCCAAAGCCGACGCTCTGCGTCTGTCCGGTATCCGCAATGCGATTCTCAAACCTGTTCTACGCGAAGGACTACTGACGTCAGAAGGGGAACGTTGGAAGCATGATCGCCGCGCCCTCGCCCCGATCTTCACACCGCGCCATGTGAATGGGTTCGCGCAGGGCATGGCGAGCACGACCGAGGGACATCTGGATCGATTACTGAGCAAAGAGACGGTAGCCTTCGACCAAGTCTGCGTCGATCTGACCTATCAGGTTCTTTCAGACGTTTTGTTCTCTGGTGAGTTGGACGGCGGACGACAGGCGAGCTTACACGATATTGATCGCTTCCTATCCAGCATGGGTCGCCCCGATCCGTTCGATCTGACCAATGTTCCGCAATGGGTTCCGCGCTTCACCCGGATCGGGCGCATGGGAATTGTGAAGCGATTACGCACGCGCATTGGGCAGCTTGGAGAAAACCGTCGAACGCGGATCGACACAGGCGAGACGGTCCCGGACGATCTTCTCACCCTACTTCTGACGTCCACCGATGCCGGCAGTGATCCCTTGAGCGAAGATCAACTAGTCGATCAGCTGATTACCTTCATTGCAGCCGGACACGAGACGACATCGCGCGCCCTGACTTGGTTATTCTACCTTTTGTCGCAGGACACAGAGGCCCGCGCGCGTTTGGAAGACGAAGTGGACGGGCTCGACATTACCCAGCCACCTCAGAATTGGCCGGACGCCCTGCCCTTCACCCGCGCCTGTCTGGACGAAGCCATGCGGCTTTATCCGCCCGCGCCGTTCCTCTCGCGCGAGCTTAACCGTGACGAGACGCTAGCAGGAAAAGCCCTACCCGAAGGCGCCATCGTGTTCGGTAATCTCTGGATGGTGCATCGTCATCGGCAGCTATGGGATCAACCGGACGCCTTTGTGCCAGAGCGCTTTCTACCAGAAGCGAAGACCAAGATCGGGCGCTTCCAATACCTACCGTTCGGCTTGGGTCCGCGTGTCTGCATCGGCGCGCGCTTCGCCCAAATCGAAGCTATGATTCTGACCACTCTGATCGCGCGTCGCTATAGATTAAGCCTCGACGGTCCACATCCATGGCCACTGGCCCGCGTAACGATCCGGCCCGAAAAGCCTTTGATGATGCGTGTGGAGAAACGGTGAAAGTGGAAGACCGGGATCCGACCCGCGAGCTGATCGTTACGGCTGCTTCGTTCCCGACCTGACCGGGTTGGCGAAAGCCCACGTCCGGGCCGATCTTCCGAGGCTGCATATGGCAACCTCATCAAGACCTGACAAGCCGGGCCGTGCACAAAAAAGCTCGCTGCGCGAGATGCGCAGCGAGCTCACATTCAATCGTTAGGACAGATCTAGAACTTACGAATGAAAGAGAGCGACCAAAGGTCTCCGTCTCCGTCCAGATTGGACGTCCCTGTATTGACATCAAGATAAGTATATTCGGCGCGGATGCCGTTCATATTGCCCGGACCGAAATTGAACTGACCACCAACACCGGCAGCAAATCCATCAACGTCTTCGCTAACGCTGACATTGCCAACAGAGCCTTCGACTTCGCCGAAGTAATAGCCAGCGCGACCAATCAACTCGAACTGATCTGACATTGGTAAGCGACCCGTCACAAAACCGGACAGATAATAGTCGATGCCAGCTTCGGCTTGAACGCCGCCGATGGTTTCTTCTTGATCAATGATGCCAAAGCCACCTTGGCCTTCAACGCCAAAGAATTCGTTGAAATTGTAGCCCAGTTTTCCGGATAGGTTGTAGCTGTCAAACTCGACAGCATCGACGCCGACGCCGACATAGGCTTGACCATCTTGGGCCATAGCCGATCCGCCGATCATGGCGATAGCGGCAGCCGCTGCGGTAATTTTTGCAATCTTCATGAGATGCTCCATAAAATGTATGTGCGGGGGTGCACTACGCATTCAACTGGAGACGTTTACGATCAGTTCCAACCCTCCCCTGACATTACAAAAGCAGTGTGCTCTCAACGCAACAGTTTGTTATCATTATATTAATTCCGTTTAATTGCCATGCGCCCTTGGAATGGTTAGGGCCGCTGAATGAACGACACTTTTATGCCCGACTGCCCTATTCCTTTTGCCGGATCGCGGGTCGATTTTGCCGAAATGGACCGAAGTGAGGGTTCGCTCGCCCTTTTACAGTCCCACCCCAAGGCTAGCGTTGTTCTGATGCATAAAGGTCAGGTCGCGTCAGACGGGCCGCAGCTTTTGCGCGCTGCGCCGAATGCAGTCGGCGGCCTACCGCTTTACGACCCGGGTCTGATCTTTCTGGGCCTGGAGAATGACGGCGATCCGGTCTTTGCCGCCTCGTTGAAAGATGACAGCCTGCTCCCGCCAGAGGCTTTGATCGATTTGCGTATGCAGGGCCATCAGCTCGCGCCGGATGAGCTCGCTGTCGCGGGTCGCGCCCGATCAATCTTTGATTGGCATCGGACCCATCCCTTCTGCGCCCAGTGCGGACAGGCGACGCAATCGAGTGATGGCGGCGCAAAACGGGTTTGCGGGGCGTGTGAGACGGAGCATTTCCCGCGCGTCAATCCGGTCGTGATCTTCCTGATCGAACATGAGGACTCTGTCTTGCTCGGTCGCGGACCGAGCTGGCCGCCGGGATATTATTCCGCCCTAGCGGGCTTTGTCTCACCCGGTGAGACCCTAGAGGAAGCGGCGACACGTGAAGGGATGGAAGAAGTTGGCGCCACGCTCAGCCAGCACCGCTATTTATTCTGCCAGCCTTGGCCATTCCCCTCACAGCTTATGGTCGGTCTGGTCAGTCAGGCGGCAGACAAGACGATCAATGTCGACAAAAATGAGCTGGAAGACGCGCGCTGGTTCACCCGCGCGGAGGTCGAAGCCGTGTTTGAGGGTACGGGTCAGGCCTTCATGCGGCCGATGCAAACCACGATTGCCCATCAATTGCTGAAAGCGTGGCTATCTCGACAATAAGACTAACCCCTAGTCGTTTAGTAGCTCTGGCCAACGATCATCGGCCTCTGTGATAAATTCCTCACGCAGCGCGTCCCAGCGCTTCTTCACACGCTTTGAATAGTTCAAATAAAGCTTACCGTCCTCGACATGCCAATGTTCGGCTTTGCCGGGCGCGAGCTTTTCCTTCGCCACAGCCCACGCACAATAGCCGCCATATTGGGGCTCAAAGGCCGATGGATTCATGAGAAAGAGATCCAGATTAGCCTGCGTATCAAACTGCCAGATCGCGGCCTTATAACGGGTCACATAATTGGTTCGGCCCTTAACGGGTTTGCCAGCGTGAAAGCTGACGACATCATAGCCGTCCACAGCCACATTATTACGCCAAGAGGTATAAATTTCTGGTTTTTGTGCGAGCGCTGAAGCGGGCACACACGCCGTTGTGACGGCTAGAAAGGCTGCAATTATAAGAGACTTCATCCAACCTATGTGGCCCGCCATACTCACCCTCACAAGGCCCATCCCATCACAGTTTCGAGCGTAGCGGGTCAGCTGGATAGGTGCCGAGATGACGCACATCTTCAGAGAAAAAGTCTAGCTCTTCCAGAGCATGACGCATCGCGTCGCTCTCAGGGTGTCCCTCAACATCGACGTAGAATTGGGCTGCCGTAAACCCGCCGCCAATCATATAGCTTTCTAGCTTGGTCAGGTTCAGTCCGTTGGACGCAAACCCGCCGAGCGCCTTGTAAAGAGAACTCGGCACGGAGCGGGTTCGAAACACGTAGGACGACACGACCGGCCCTGAGTCGCGTGCAGGAATCGCCGCTGCATTCGCGAGAACGATAAAGCGGGTCGTATTGGATCCTGAATCCTCTATGTCTTCTGCCAAAATTTCTAGCCCATAAACCTCAGCCGCAACCCGACTCGCGACGGCAGCGACAGTCTTATTGCCGCGTTCAGCCACTTTGCGCGCCGCCGCTGCGGTATCAACATCGGCAATCGGATTGATGCCGAGACCCGAGAGGCGTTCGCGCACCTGACCCAAAGCCATCGGATGGGACCGCGCAATTTCGATTCCGTCCAAAGTTGATCCCGGCACGCCGAGTAGTTGGTGGTGGATCGGTTGGTAACGTTCTTGGATGATGAACAATCCGCCCTCAGGCAGCAGGTGATAAATATCGCTGACCCGCCCTGCGACCGTGTTTTCGACAGGGATCATCGCCCGGTAGGCCTCGCCGTCGCGCACGCGCGCAAAGGCTTGCGCAAAGGATTGGCATGCCCACGGCTCTAGGTTGGGGAAATGTTCTTGGCAGGCAAGATGGGAGTAAGCCCCCGGTTCTCCCTGATAGACAATACGTTCGCTCATGCTTCCTGATCCGGCTAATCTCTTAAGCGATAGAATAGAGCGGTTGTGTCCCTGCGCCGCAAGGCCTTTTCCAATTGCAGACGCAACCTAAATCCTTATTAGATCGCTCTATATCGATGCTCACCTGTCGTGGGCTTAAATACGTGTTTTACAAGACGACAAGGACGCCGACCCACATGGATCCGCTTGGCAATAACAAAATTTTCGCTGCTATTCTTGCATCAGCACTCGTCTTCATGGGAATCCGCACACTGCCGGAAATCCTCATGCATCATGAAGTGCCGCATGTTCCCGCCTATATTGTTGGCGAGCTGGAGAGCTCTGGCGCTGAGGAAGAGATTGAGCTGCCGTTCCCGCAGGCGGAGTGGGTGGCCGCTATGGATGCCGAACGCGGCGCGAAAGTCTTCAAGAACTGCACATCATGCCATAGTGCCGAAGAGGGTGGTGCCAACGGAACTGGACCTGGTCTTTGGAATGTCGTCGGCGCGACCAAGGGCGTACACGCTGGTTTCGCCTATTCCGCAGCCATGTCGGATACAGGAACTAGCTGGACCTATGAGGCGCTGGATGGCTTCCTAGCTAAGCCGAAAAGCTATCTTCCAGGCACTAAGATGAATTTCGTCGGGATTCGCAAAGAAAGCGACCGCGCTGCTGTCATCGAATATCTTCGCCTGGCATCCAGCAATCCCGTGCCGCAGCCTGAAGCCGCACCTGGGGCCCTAGAACTGACTGCGGAAGCGGAAGGTGCATCGGATATACCAGAGGTCGCGCAGAGCGTTGATCCAACGACAGACCCGTCAGAGGATGATGGGAATAATGTCGCGGAAGGAGCCGATCAAGCGCCTGTCGTTGAGACACCGGACGGCGCTGAAGTCATGACTCCGGAAGAAATTGACGAAGTCGACTAAAGCCTTTTGACGGCGCGCAGCTTAGACCCTGCGCGCTCTATCCGCTTAAGCGCGGGCCCAAGACTTTCTTCCACGACCGTCATGTGCGTCGCATTGGCGTGAAGCAGACGTGTTTTGGTCGCCAATATCCCGACATGTCCCGGCCAGAATAAGAGGTCACCAACCTGTCCCGGCGCTGCAACAGCTTCGCCAAGCGCGGCTTCCTGCAAATCCGCATCCCGGGGCGCGTCTACACCACAGACGGACAAGCTCATCTGGACTAGACCCGAACAGTCCAGACCACGCGCGCCATTGCCACCCCAAATATAGGGTTGCCCGAGAAATCGGCGCGCAACGGTAACCAAGTCCGTCTCTGGATTAGATGTTAAGCGCAAATGCAAGCGGCTGAGATAGGCCCCGGCCCCGATCTGACAGTAGCCATCCGTCTCTCGCATCACCGTCACCCTCGCCCCCAGAGGGAGCGACATGACGATATGTGACTTCAGGTCAGCCCGGCAGAAAACCGGGGCGCTAATCGCGGTTACGAAATGGGTGGAGCGCGACTGCACATCCCCCAGTGCGCTAAGATTGACCCAACCGACATAGCCCGACCGGCGACTGCCACGAACCAAAGGGCGGGCACGCCCAAAGGCCCATCGTCCCTGTTCCACATGAACATCGAATTCCTGTCCGTGAACGAGCTCTGTCTGCTGCGCGGCACGCGGTTTGGGATGAGACAAAAGCGGCGTGTAAGCGATCACGATGCGCCGCCTCGCGATTCGAGGACCGGTTCCTTTGGGGAGGCTCAAGCGGGAGTCGCGAGCCATAATCCGTTAACGACGCGGTGTGCGGCTCGGATTGAGACTATCGGGCAGTTCGCGCTGGATGATATTCGCAAAAGCGCGGAGATAGTTGATGCCCTCTGGCGTGCGCCGCAACACGATCGAACGACGATCACGAGGATCATCTGCTCGCAGAATATAGTCGTAAGATTTCAACCGATCGATAGCGCGGGAAATAACGGCCTTCGTGACATTAAGGCGGGCCGCGAGAGACCGAACCGTATGCGGCCCTTCTTCCAGATAGACACACATGAGAACAGCCGTCTGACGCGCTGACAGATCCGGCATATCGCCAGCGACAGACGCAACCGTGACATCTTTCCATAACGCCAACGCCAAGGTCGAAGATAATCGTGACGCCCGGATTGGAGCACGGTCTTCACGAGTGGTCGCAGGTTGAGTGGCCGGCGTTTGAAGCGACGAAAGATCAGCATCCTCGGCTTGGGAGTCTGAAACAGGGGTCACCTTTGCCGACATGAACACCCCTCCCAAGGCCATCTGAATCACTTGCTCATGTAGGGACTCGCACGGGTGGGATTCACTGGTCAAGTACAAGCCGGGCTTGCACCCCATCGAATCAGCCAAGTGATTCAAAAGCCTGCCAACTTTTTTAAGACATTCCGTCTAGCCTACTGGCGTGTTCCGCTTACCCGCATATGACGCGTCAATTTCACAGCCTTCAGTTGAGGAAATGACAAGAGACCGCACCGTTCTAGAACGGCTCAACGCGGTCCGACTTATCGTCGTCGTGATGATCAGCATTGGCTACGCTTCAACCATGGCGGTCGGACCTCATGCGAAAGAATGGCTACACACATTCGGCTATGATCCGAGCTGGTTTGGCATTCAGGTCTTGTTCTTTTTATCCGGCTGGCTGGCATGGCGAAGTCTGACTCAGGGGCGGACCGGGCTGAGCTTCCTAGTATCCCGCGCCAAGCGAACTTTGCCTTGGGTTGCGCTCTACACATTGGTGGTCGTCGCCGTCCTCTATCCGGCGCTCTGCAATCATGACGCGCCCGTCGTAAAAGGAACGGGGCAACTCGGCCTCTACTTTATTAAAACGGTCTTGTTGATCGACCCGGGCGGCCCAATGCCGGGCGCACTTGATAACGCGCTCTATGCCTGCCTACTGCAAGGCACGATCTGGACCTTACGATGGGGCATGGTGGCCTATTTCGGTTTGCTGATTCTGTTCACGATAGGATTGCGCAACCGCGCCTGGCTCGCGGCCTTGTTCGTGATCACGCTTCTGGGTCACCTGAGCGTCAGCTGGTGGACTTTAAAAACGGGATCAACTTTGTTTGAGCCGATCATACCAGGACTACGGGTGGGTTATGCCTTCTTACTCGGGGCGCTTCTTTACGGTGCGCGAAACAGGCTGCCTTCTCGTGGACGGTCCTGGCTGGCGATCACAAGCGTCACCTTCGGACTCGCAGCATTCCACTATTATTTTCTACCTTGGACACATCTGATTGAAGTGATCGCCACGATCGGATTTTGCGCCCTGGCCATGACCGTCTTACAGAGCGGTTTCAAGCCGCTCGGGAACTGGCCCAATATCACCCTGCCTGCCTATCTTGGCATTTGGCCCGTCACGCAAACGCTGCTGGCGCTAAACCCGAACATTACTGTCCCAACGCTGGTTGTCGCCAGCCTCTCTGTCACTATCGCAATTGCCCTAATTTTGCGTGGGGTCGCAGACCTACTCAGTAGGCCCGTCCATCGGCGTGTTCAGCCCGCCTGACGCAAGCCAGGAAAACAGCCCTCGGACTGCATACATATCTGCCCCCTTAGGGTGAGCCGGGCGCAACGCAGGGTTCCAGCCATAGACATCAAAATGCATCCAAGGCCGCCCGTCGACAAACCGTTCCAAGAACAACGCCGCCGTGACGGCTCCGGCGAAAGACCCGCCCGAGTTCTTCATGTCCGCAATCGGGGACCGCAGCATGGCATGATAGGGCTGCCAAAGTGGCATGGGCCAGACTGGATCAAGTTCCGCCGACGCATGTCGCGCAACCGGGTCATGCAGATGCGGACGATTGGTAAAGAAAGGCGGGAGTTGCGGCCCTAGCGCGACTCGCGCCGCGCCTGTGAGAGTCGCAAAGTCGATCATCAAGACCGGATCGCTTTCTGTCGCCTTAGCGAGAGCATCGCCCAATACTAACCGTCCTTCAGCATCAGTATTATCGATCTCAACCGTCAGTCCGGCGCGCGATTGCAAGATATCGCCCGGTCGGTAAGCCCCCGCGCTGATCGCGTTTTCCGCAATCGCGACAAGGCAGTGTAGGCGAATCGGCAAACGGGCAGCCATAATCATTGATGCCAAAGCCAGCGCATGCGCGGCCCCGCCCATATCCTTCTTCATCAGTCGCGCCCCAGACGCGCCTTTGATGTTCAATCCACCCGTATCGAAGGTGATTCCTTTGCCGACGATAGCCAAACGCGGATGGGACGGATCACCCCATTCCAGTTCAACCAGACGCGGCGGCTCGTGAGCGGCCCGGCCGACCGCGTGGATCATTGGGTAATTCTCATCGAGCAGATCTTCCCCAACCACGGCGGTGACCGTCGCATGATGGATTTCTGCAAGATCAAGCACAGCTTGATGCAAAGCATCCGGACCCAAATCACCAGCAGGTCTGTTGATCAGATCACGCGCCAGCGCCGCAGCATCGACCGCTTGGCTCACCTGGCCTGCGTCAATGTCATCACTCAGGACCAAAACCGCCATTTCGGGCGTGTCTTTGAGATATTTCGTGAACCGATAAGAGCCCATGCCCCAGCCAATCGCTGCCAAGCGCTCTGACCATTCGGGCGGCGTTCCCGCGAGCTGATAAAACCCACCATTGAGCGAGGCGGCCAGCTGCCCCAACCGCATCTCACGATCAAAATCGACGTCCACCGTACCGCATCCCAGCAGAACAGCTGCAATGGCGCCGTCTTCAGCCGGAAGCTTGACGATCTGTCCCGCCTCGCCGGAAAATCCATTCGCATCGGCAAATGCGGCTTGCTGCGCACTCAGCGCCTCACGCGTATCAGCCCAACCCTCCGGGCGTATCCCGTGGATCGGCACAATCGGTTCGCCGTTTGGAACATCGGCCAGACGGGTTGTCGCTGCAGATCGTGTCATGGTTAGAAAGCTCATTCTCTTGGCGGATCGACCCAGAAAGCCGACCTAATCTGACTGAAACGCATTGAGACTTGTAAAGGTCCCGTTAACTCTGGCTGTTTACGATTGTTAACGAAATCCGGTGGTTACGCAATCGACTTAGCGACGCATCCCGGGACAATGGATCTATGGACCGAGGATAATATGGCGCTCGCACTTTCCCGATCCCGAAAACAGTTATCGTTTCTGCTTGGAACATCGTTCCTGCTATCTGCCTGTGCCATCGCGCCCGGCATAACGCCACAAGAAGCGGATATGCGCGATCAGATATCGGTTGACCGCTTCATGCCGGCCACGCGCGAGATGCGGGACAATATCGAGACACAGGAGCTGTTTGCACAAGCTGCCTTCTGGTCCCATGAGTATGATTTAAACCCCTCCGATCTGGAGGCGACGATCAAACTTGCCGCCGCCGTTCGTAAGCTCGGCAATCCGTCGCGCGCAGTCGAGATCACGCAAACGTCGCGCGCGATCCATCCTCGTGATCCTTATTTGCTGGCCGAACATGCGGCAGGCCTGATCGCGGACGAACGCGCGCTCGATGCCATCCCGGTTCTGGATCAAGGCCTCAGTCTTACGCCCGGCTATGGGCGTCTCTGGTCGCTTAAGGGGGCCGCCTTAGACCAAATGGAGGAGTATGAAGCCGCCCGAATGAATTATTCGAGGGCGCTTCAAATCACCCCGAATGATCCGAACGTATTGGCAAATTTGGGGCTAAGCCACGCGCTCTCCGGGGACTTGCAAACATCTGAAGGTTGGCTGCGACGGGCTGTTGCGATGCCGAGCGCTGGCCCAGGTGTTCGACAAAACCTCGCGCTTGTCTTGCAGTTGCAGGGACGGACAGAGGATGCGGAACGCGAATTGCGACGCGCACGTCTTACGCGCGGCGATAACCGCCTGCCGCCAGACCCAGTTCCCGCCTTAACGCCGCGTGGCGTGCCCGCGCAGATGTCGAGCCAAGACCCGTCCGGCTACCAAGGTCAATCTGGCTATCAGGCCCAACCTAGTTATCAAGCGCGACCTCAGGCTCAGACCGGATATCAAGGTCAATCTCAAAATCGGACTCAGGTCCAAAGCCAACCGCAAATGCGACAACAGCCCCAAGCTCAAGGACAGGCTTTCACGCGAGGCGGAATGCCCGCAACTCGCTTGACCACGACGACACCTGATGGCCGCGCGTTCAATTCCGCATCCGAAGCCGCGCGAGCAACCGCACGTAGACGCGGACGTAACCGTGGGCAAACACAGCAACCGACGCGAGCCCCATCGGCCATTCAGCCAAACTATCAGAACTCACCTATGACGCCTGAACAGCAATCCGTGATGCAGGATATTCAACGGTCGCTCCAGCCCGGCGCTGTCGGTCCGCAAGCGCCTGCTTACAATCAAGCTCAAGGCCAAGTTCAGGGACAAGTTCAGGCACCTAGCCAACCTCAGCCCCATGTGGTCGGACCTGCACTTAGAACGCAGTCTAACCCCTATCAGGCAACTCCGTATCAAGCCCCCGCTAGCCAAGCGCCGACGCCCCAAGGGACCACGGATTATTCGGGTCTTGCTGGATCGCCAGAAGAGGGACGCGCTCCCGCACGCCGACGCCGCTAAACCGTTTCAAATTGTGGAAGTCGCCCGGTCTTATGACCGGGCTTTTTTATGTCTCGTGCAAATCCTTCAGGACAAGGCACTGGCCAGTCGCATCGCGGCTGGAGTCAGAATAACAATGAAGAGAACTGGCAAGAAGAACACAATCATCGGCACGGTCAATTTGGCGGGGAGTGACGCCGCCTTCTTTTCTGCGGCCATCATCCGCAATTGCCGATTTTCATTCGCCATTGTGCGCAGAGAGTCACCAAGCGGCGTCCCGTAACGTTCAGCTTGGATAAGGGACGTGGCCACGGACCGTATACCGACATGGTTATTGCGACGGGCGAGATTTTCAAATGCGGCGCGGCGTGACGACAAGTAGGACAGCTCAGCCGTTGTCAGGTGAAGTTCCTCAGCCAGTTCGACCGAGTTTTCCGCCATCTCATCACCGACGCGCGCGAAGGCCAACTCCACGGACATGCCAGACTCGATACAGATTAACAGTAGATCGAGAGCGTCAGGAAAGACGGCCATGATCGACGCAAGGCGTTTATTGGCGGTATTCTTCACGTAGATGCCCGGTAGGTAGTAGCCAAACAATGTCAGGGCGAGGGTCGCCCCCAACCGTTGCAACATCTCCCAACCCGGCGTGTTCATAATAACCAAAAACAAGAGTCCAAACGTACCTAGGGCGATTGGAAGAATCATTCTGAAGAAATAGAATTTGTAGATCGGCCCCTGCCCGCGCATGCCGGCCTGAGCCATTTTGTCTTTGAGGTCTGATGCCTCCAATAATTTCTCAAGGCTGAACCGGTCCACCCATCGACTCGCCAAACCTTTGTCGCCAGCGCGCAGCGTTTTTTCCGCATTAAGCTGCTTCATCCGATCATCGCGTAATGTGTCACGCGCCGATGACACAGAGGCCATGCGTTTCTTAAGCTGATCCGCTTCGAACATAGGGGCCACAATCACATAGACTGTGGCGGCGAGCAGGAACGCGAGGGCCAGATAACCTGCATTCATCAACATTTGAATGGCGCCTTCGGTCATCTTGCCATCCTAATATTTAAAATCGATCATCTTGCGCATGATCCAAATACCCATGCACATCATGACGCCACCGATCATAAGGTTTTTCTGACCTCGATCAGTCGTGAACAGTTCGGCCATGTAATCGGGCGACATTACGGCCACCAAACCCATCACAACAATCGGCAGAGCGCCGATGATGTATGCGCTCATCTTTGCCTCTGCGGACAAAGCTTTGATTTTCTCGGCAAGAATTTTCCGAGAGCGCAAAACATTGGACAGATTGGCCAGCGACTCACCAAGATTACCACCGGTCGTCTTCTGAATATTCAGAACAGTGGCGAAGAAGTTCACTTCTGAAATCGGCATGCGTTCATACATTTGATCCAGACAGACCTCGATCGGAACTCCCAAGCCTTCGGCTTCGACCACCCGCCGGAATTCTGCCCCCATAGGGTCTGGACTCTCATGCGCGATAATTTTGAGACAATCGCCAAGCGGCAACCCTGTGCGAACGCCGCGAACGATGATGTCCATACCGTCCGCGAAATGGGCCACGAATTTTTTCTGGCGACCCTTAATCTTCTTATTCAAAATGAAGCGCGGCAACCCAAAACCGAAAATGAAAGACGCGGCTGCGATCAAGGCTGGCGGCAGACCTAGAATGAATGTGACGGCCGCTGCCACAACGGCTAAAATCGCTGAAATCGTGAGGAACTTTGAGCGTGTCATGTCGACATTGGCTTGAAGCAGTCTAGCCTCAATCGTTTTCGAGGCCTTCTTTTTTGATTTTTGGTTCTCTTCAATTTTTTTCAGCGTATCTTCGACTTGCCGACGGCGACCGCCTTGATCGCTGCTTTTCAAACGATTGCGCAGGTTAAATCGTGACGGCTTCTTGCCCGTATAGGCACCAACTCTCGCATTCGCGGTCGAGGGTTGTCCCCCCAGAAGCAAATATCCAATAATTCCAACGACACCGGCGCCAGCAATAGCGAGAATGAGTTGCCCTTCCATCAGCTACCCGCCTCATCGAGCGCCATGGCCAGGTCTTTCTCAAGATTGAAATAGCGCGCCCGATCCCAGAAGGCTGGGCGGGCGATGCCGGTCGAGCGGTGTTCACCAACGATATTGCCGGCAGCATCTTCCCCGTCCATCTCATATTTTAGCAAATCTTGGGTAACGATCACATCGCCTTCCATGCCGATGACCTCGGTGATGTGCGTGATACGGCGGGATCCATCACGCAGACGCGTGGCCTGAACGACCACATCGACTGAACCAACGATCATTTCACGGATCGTTTTAGCAGGCAGAGAGAACCCACCCATCGTAATCATGGACTCAAGACGCGACAGAGCCTCTCGCGGGCTGTTAGCGTGAAGCGTACCCATAGACCCGTCATGACCCGTATTCATGGCCTGCAGCAGATCAAAGGCTTCTGGTCCACGCACCTCACCTACGATGATCCGTTCTGGACGCATACGAAGACAGTTTTTAACGAGATCGGCCATCGTGACCTTGCCCTTGCCTTCAAGATTGGGCGGACGCGTTTCTAACCGGACGACATGAGGCTGTTGCAGCTGTAATTCGGCCGCATCTTCACAAGTAATGATCCGCTCGTCGGGATGAATGAAACCCGTCAGACAGTTTAACAGCGTGGTTTTACCGGAACCCGTACCGCCTGAGATGACGATGTTACATTGGCAAGCACCGATGATCTGGAGCACTTTTGCGCCCGCAGGCGAGATCGACTTAAAGCCCACCAAATCATTCAGTGTCAGCTTGTCTTTCTTAAATTTCCGAATTGTCAGAGCGGGGCCGTCAATCGACAAAGGCGGCGCAATAACGTTGACGCGGGAGCCATCCAAAAGGCGCGCGTCACAGATTGGACTGGCTTCATCAACGCGGCGGCCGACTTGGCTCACGATCCGCTGACAAATATTCATCAACTGCGTATTGTCGCGGAAACGAATATTCGTCTTCTGCATCTTGCCATTGGTTTCGATGAAGACGTGCTTGGCACCGTTCACCATGATGTCGGCAATATCGTCCCGAGCTAAGAGCGGTTCGAGCGGACCATAGCCAAGAATATCATCACAGATTTCCGTGATCAGTTGTGTTTGCTCGGCTACTGAAAGACGGACGTTACGGATAGCGATGATCTCATCGACAATGTTCCGGATTTCCGTCCGCGCCTTATCCGGCTGCATGCCTGCGAGCGCAGAGACATCGATCGTCTCGAACAAGGCGTTGAAGATTGTCGCCTTGGTTTCGTAATACTCCTCAGACGGCTCGTCGCTATTTCTCGACATCACCGGAGCAGGCGCAGGGCTAGGCATCGCCGGTTCCGGCGCGGGCGCAGGGGCGCTCTGATCGACCTTTAGAGCAACCGTATCGGAACGCTTACCGAACATGGCGACCTAGCCCTTTTTCCGGAGCAGCGAGGCGAATAGAGATTTGCTCTCTGTTCCCGCGACCACGGGCCCCGTGTCTCTGAGCTTGAAACCTAATTTTCGACCGGATCCGGACTCGGCTGGCGCCGTAAATTGTCCAGTGCGCAAACGATTAGCGAGATAATCAAGACCAGGCACAAGAGCATCGGTCGTCTTCATTTCTGGCAACATCTTGCCTTCATTACAGGCCCGATTGAATGTGTCCGGATCGAAACCAATCACCAGAGATGGATCAAGCCCGACAGCCCCCGCGAAGTTCTCGACGCTGATCTCGTCATCCTTGTTTTTGCAGCGTCCCGTCTGGTTCAAAATAAGCACCGGCTCAGCATCATTCGGGCGCTGGGCCTTAAGGAAATCGATGAGGTTTTTCGTATTACGCAAATTCGCCAAGTCTGGGACGGTCGTAATAACGACATCATCGACGGTGGTCAGGACATTTGTTGTCCAATCATTCCAGATATGTGGCAAATCTAAGATTGCCAACGGGCTGATCGAGCGGACAGCACCAATGATCGCTTCATAAGCTGCGCTATCGACCACCGGTTTGACGTTAAGTGAGCTTGAGGTCGGCAGGATCGACAAGCGCTCCGTGTGCCGCACCATAATACGGTCCAAAAGCGTGTCATCGAGGCGGTCAACCTCAGATAAAGCCTCTTCCAGACCGGACGCACTATCATAAGCAAAGTCCAAGGCCGTCGTACCCCAAGAACTGTCAAGGTCGATCAGAGAGGTTTCTTGCAACAGACGCTCAGAGAGTGTCCAAGCTAAATTATGCGCTA
Source organism: Algimonas ampicilliniresistens (assembly GCF_030159955.1). Lineage (GTDB taxonomy): Bacteria > Pseudomonadota > Alphaproteobacteria > Caulobacterales > Maricaulaceae > Litorimonas > Litorimonas ampicilliniresistens. The sequence goes on along the minus strand of NZ_BSNK01000002.1, from coordinate 1,301,204 downwards.
GCGTTGACGATCCGACGCCGCCTTTGGACCCGAAAAACGCGATCGCACGCCCTGTAAATGGCTTGTCTGGATCGGCGTAAATCTCGCTCAAAGAGCGGATCATGTTCAACGGATGTAACGGCGGAACAATGTAATCCGAGACACCCTTATCCATCAGCTGGCGATAAAGGCGTATGTCGTTCGCGGCACCGATGAGGACGACCTTCGTGCCTTCATCGCAAACAGACGCTAGCTGTTCGAGTTGGTTGAAGAGCTCCACCCCTCGCATACCAGATTCGATGATGATCAGGCCGGGCGTGGTTTCTTTGTGATAATAATCGACCGCAGCTTGGAGCCCACCCATATAAATTTTGGTGTTGGTTCGGCGCATGCGCCAGTCCCGTGTCATCTGATCTATGCAGCCCGCCGTGTCGTTACGATCACAAAAGGCATGGATTGAGAGTTGCGGTAAAGCACGCTCTCCGCCCTCTTGGGCGGGCTGATCCACCTGATTCATCAAAGCTGGATTAGCTTCAACGAGACCTGGATAATCAGCATGCGGAGCCGGAGCGGCATAATGCCCCTGGGGATCTGGGTTAGAATGCGGATCAGGGTTGAACTGAGGATGCATCGGCACGGCATTAGCATGGACTGGCGCTGGATAACCTGGCTGAGCGTGATGGGCTGGAGCCTGATGCGCAGGAGTGTGGTGCACTGGAGTGTGATGCACAGGGGCGTGCGGCGCAGGGGCATGTAGAGGCGCGTGAGGTGCTGGCACAGGATGTGCGGGCGCCCGCGGTGCCGGGGCATGACCCGCCTGTGGATAGGCTTGGCCGGGATATGGCGGCGGCGGAACCGGGGCGTTGGCCGCAACGGGGTGCGGCATAGGCATAGGTGATGGCAGCGGCATAGGCCGTGGCATCGGCTGTCCCGGTTGAGGGTGCGCAGGTCTAGACTGATCCATTGGCGGCTGTCCCGGACCGGTCGGCGGATATTGCGGAGGGTGTGTCATATCGTGCCCGCCTAGCCGCCTGCTTCTTGTGAACTTTGGGCCTGACCCGCTGGGCGCTCTGATGCCGTCGATACGCCTTCAATGTAGCGATCATAGACAACCTGACGACGCTGGGCATTCGGGGCCTGTGTCGCATAGGGTTCGATCAGTTGGCGCGGATCAGAAATCATGGCGGCAAGGTTTGCGGAGGCAAAACAGCCGAATTCTGGGGTGACCGTATTGCGGTGCGTGACCGTCAGGTCGCCTAAGCTCGAACAATCTTGCGAAATCGCTCGCAACGTTCGGTAAGAAATCACGACCGGAGCCGGATCGCCAGGGCGGGTATGATAAGTGCCTGATTGGGCGGTGCCAGACGCGATCCCATTCTGCCCCATCAGTCGATTTAAAAGCGCATCTGTCTGCGCGACGCCTTGCCCGGTCAAAGCCGCTGCAGGGCGATTAATGAAGATTGGGCCTGAACCTTCCGCTGCATAGGCTTGCAGGAAGTTAGACACAGCATATTCGTCGCGAGCTGAGAGCTCGAGTCCGTCCGGTCTGGCGTACAGCTCGAGACGTTCGACCGACTCCGCAACTTTCACAGGATGTAGCCTGTGTGTCGGCACCGGTAATGTTCCGCCTTGTATGCAACCACTCAGAAGCGCTGGTGCGATGAAGGCCAGACCTATTGCCGATGCTTTGTAGAATCCTGTCATCAATCTGCCCCTAATCGACCACATGTCCGAACGGACCCGGCAGGGTCTCGGATGTCGCCTTGTCCCCGTAGATCGTATTCAAACGACCGAGCAGAACACGATCACGCTCATTCGCTGGTTTGAACCCTTCAAGCGGGGTCTGAAGTTTATCGGGATGTGTCGGATCCACCAGATAAGGCGTCACGATCACAACTAATTCGGTCTGTACACTCTGGCTGTCGCGATTGCGGAATAAGGCGCCTATGCCTGGAATATCTTTTGCGCCGGGCACACCATCAAAGGCGTTGCGGGCTTCCTCACGGATCATCCCTGCAATGACAAGACTGCCGCCCGCTGGGAGCTCCACCACTGTTTCGGCGCGGCGGACCCGCAAACCCAGAATGTCACCACCTTCTCCGCCCGTCTCAAACGAATTTTCTGTTGTCGGCTCTGACACTTCGGTCGAGATATTCAGTGAAATCAGACCTTCAGACAGGACCACAGGCGTGAAGCCCAGCGAGACACCGAACGATTTGAATTCAAAAGATCGCTGCAGTTGACCATTTTGATCTGTGAAGACACCGCCCAGAACAGGAAATTCACCGCCCGCCAAAAACGTCGCCGTCTCGCCAGATATCGCGACCAGAGTAGGTTCCGCCAAAGTCCGAACCAGACCAACCCGTTCTAGCGCGGTGATTGCGCCGCCGAGAGAACGCAGATCGCCGCCTGTTCCATTGGCAAAGTCGAAACTACCCGTGAAACCAGCCCCGCTGCTCACACCGACATTATTGATCAGTGAGACGGTCGAATCGCCCAATTGCGCGACGGCCGAGAGGTTAAAGCCCATCTGTTTAACGACAGAGCGTTGTAATTCGACGATGCGGACCTTGAGCATCACCTGATCTTTGCCCTCAACAGAGAGGAGATTGACGATTTCGCCGGCGCCTGATGCTGTCCCCTGCCACATTTCTGCAATGCGCTCGACTTTTAGAGCCGTTTCAGCGTTCGGGACTGTACCGGTCAGCATGATATTGTTGTTGATCGACTGGACTTCGATCTGAGCCGACGGCGCATGTTTACGCACCAAATCGGTCAGGCCATTAATGTCGCGCTCGACCCGAATATCAATATTGAGCAATTCCTTGCCATCATGGCCGTAAAAACGGACATTGGTCTGCCCCGCCTCCTTGCCAATCAGCACAGTCCGGCGTGATGTGTGGGTAATGGCCTCCACAATCGCAGGATTGGACACGATTACATCCATCACATTGGCTGGCAGGTCGATGACAGTCGACTTTGAATAAGGCAGGACAATCGACCGGTTCAGGCCTTCTCCAGGCAATTGGATTCGAACCCCGTCCGTCTGGGTCGTCGTCTGAATAGAGGCCAAAGTTGTATAATTACGCTCTCCGGCTTGCGCAGGAATTGTCATTGCTGTCGACAGAGCGAGAGCGGGCAGTACGCTGCTGAGCAAAGCAAAGCGCGGTTTTTTCCGGGTCTTGGCGAACATCATCTCTACTGGCCTCGCACTGCGACAGTTTGCGCGTCGCCAGCGCGGTATATTGTCATGGGCGGTATTGTCTTTTCGGCATCAAGCGGCTGGCTGGCGTGACTGCGAGCCCGCGCGCTAGAACCCGAAAAGCCCCGCAAGACGAGCGACAGATCACCACGGACCTGAGCGACAGTGATGCGCTCGGAGTCTTGCGGCGATAATTCCAACGTTGCAGTGGATCCTGGAATAGCAGCTCCACCATCCGGATTATTTCGAAATGACTGGTCGATTGCGAGGACCGTGACATTCTCAAAAATAGTCGACGCAACGATTTGTGGCTGTGTAGGCCCACCAAGGCTGGTGTCCGGCTGTAGCGTTTCCTGCAAGATGACATCGACCTTATCGCCGGGCTGGATAAAGCCGCCTGCGGCCGTGTCGACGCTGATACGAACAGTGACTGCTCGCATGCCGGGGTTGAGTAATGCTGCCATGATACCGGCGTCCCCCGCTTGTATAAATCGCGACATGACGAGCGGATCGCCAGGTGTCAGCGGTTCCCGAACCAAAGCGCCAAAGAGCGATTCCATCACGGGCTGCTCAGCGTCAGCATCTTCAACAATTAGAGCAGGGGTCAGCGCATCTGTCGGCCAATCAATCCACGTCAGATCGCCGTCTTCAATCCGGTCGCCCATATCCATTGGCTCAGTCACGCTCAAAACCTGAGTGTAATCAATCGGCTCAACAACAGTGCGAACTTGGGCCGCGATTGGCTCGGTCGTCGCATTCATCGTGCGCAACGTATTGAAGACGATGGCCATAAGAATGACCAACGCGGCAATCAGTATAAGCCGTTTCTTGTCCACGTCATCCGCTCCAAATGGAAGGTTCCGAACTAAGGAGTAGACAAACACCCGCTAAGGCATGGTTAACATAAAGCTTTGAGCGCGGCTTTTCTCAGCCGCTTTAGACCGTGGTCGTTGGCTACCCAATCAAAGCTGCATTAATCTGGCTGCTTGGCCAGATGAAAAGCGCCCCAGCGGCCAAGGCCAGACCGTAAGGCATGTCGGAGCCGCCTTGAAAAAGGCGCATACCGACCGAGCTCGTGCGCAACCGAATAGGCATGAATTGGCTCCCGAGCATTAAGAAAACGCCCAACGCCGCACCGAATAAGGTCGTATAGAGAATAAAGGGCAGCATGTCGGGCCAACCTAGCCATAACCCTATCGCGGCCATCAGCTTCGCATCACCCCCGCCTAACCAGCCAAACGCAAACATCGCGAAGCCGGCCACAAGGAAAAACGCCCCGACCAACAGGTGATCTCCAAGAACGGGCAGACCCTGCCAATGCAGAGGTAATGTGAGGAAAAAACCAGCCGCCATTGCAAGGCTGACCTTGTTTGGAATCTTCATCGTCGAGAAATCAGTATAGGCCGCGATCAACAGTGGCACGGCGAAGACGATCAAAACGAACAAGGTGATAAACATGATTTAAACTCTGCTCCTTGGTTGGAGGAGCCTATGCCAGACGCATCCTAACATTCTCTTTCGCTAGCCATGATGGCGGAGCTTAAAATTATGGAGTGCGCCATAGCAAAACGGCCAACCCATAAGGTTGGCCGTCAGACATTTATGTGTTTTGGCTATGGACGATCAGTCGCCACCACCGCCTGCTGCGGCACCCGGGTTAGCATCGGCTACGCCGTCCATAGTCGCTCCAACATCATCCATCTTGTCTGAGATAGAACCTCCCAGCGATGTCGCGCCAGCGATCATCGCGACGGCGATCAATGCGGCGATGAGACCGTACTCTATGGCAGTTGCACCGGACTCGTCTTCAAGGAATTGTTTAAAAAGGGTCATTTGTCTTCCCACAATATGATTGGTGATCGAAAATCGATCAAAAAAAAGGCGCCACCAGTCGAAACCGGAGGCGCCCCGATTAGGTGACGGGCGGGCGTCTAAGCCCAGCCCGTCGCGACCAATCAGTCGCCACCACCGCCTGCTGCGGCGGCAGGTGCTGCTTCAGCAACGCCATCCAGAGTGGCGCCAACGTCAGCCATTTTATCTGAGATAGAACCACCCAGCGATGTAGCGCCGGCGATCATAGCGACAGCGATCAGAGCGGCGATAAGGCCGTATTCGATAGCTGTTGCACCAGATTCGTCATTGACGAAGTTCTTGATAAGGTTTTGCATAATTTGCTCCCACGTATGCTAGTTTAATTCGGGACATCCCGTTTGGCAGGATCATCCCTGACGAGGAGGCTTTTAGGGAACCCAGTTTAACATGGCGTTGGGAGACACGGTGAACGCGGAGTAAATTCGTCTTTTTCTCGCGAACTCCCGAGAATGCAGATTGTCTCCCGCATATATAAAGGCAGATCGCGACCGCCGACGCCATATAAAGACTTCATCAACCCTGCCACGATAGACCGAGCGGGAATTGACGGAGACGGGCCATGCACCGACTGACCAAAATAGGCACATTCGCCACCCGGGCTGCGATCACCGCTAGCCTGTTCTCGATCATGGCCCTCGCCAGCCCCGCGTCTGCGGGCGAACCGATCTATCGCATTGATATCAACAAAACGCAGATTGTACGCCTACCCGCACAGGCTGGCTCTATTGTCATCGGGAACGCGGACATTGCTGATGTGACAATCCACTCCCCGACGACAATATTTGTCGTTGGTCGCGGTTTCGGGGAGACCAATCTCGTCATTATGGATCGTGACGGTCAAACAATGATGGATGCCAACGTCCAAGTGACGTCCGTTACACCCACTAACGGGGTTCGGTTATTCAATGCCAAGTCGCGCGAGACTTATACATGCTCACCCTACTGCCAACCCTCACCCGTTTTAGGCGATGAGGCCGGATTCATTGGAGCGAACTCAGAAACACAATCGGCGCCAGTGTCCGGAGCCTTCGTCTTTGATCAAGGTCCGGCGACATCTTCCAGTTTAAGCCCAACCGAAATTGCCGGCGGCCCGCAAGCATTATCCGGGTCACAGCCAGCGAACAATATACCCTATTAATCATCTTTTAAGCCTGTCTTGCACGCCTTCTTTAACGGCCATCTTATAAACTGGTCACCAAACCCGGCGCGAGACAACGATAGAGCTCTGCACGCCGCAGGAGACGATCAATGACTGTCCGGACCGGATTCTTTGCTAGAAATTGGAAACGTGCTCGCACGCTGCAAGCGCGGTACCGCAAGGACTCTCAAGGCGCGACGGCCATCGAATTCGGGATTGTGTCCTTACCTTTCCTCGCCATCATCTTCGGCATTCTTGAACTGGCACTGGTCTTCTTCACAGGGTCCGTCCTGACGCAGTCTATCAGTGACACTGGCCGTATGGTTCGGGTGGGCTCGTTCCAGAGCTGTGGCCAAGCTGCAGAATTCAAATCTCTGGTCTGCGCCCGCATGAAGAACATGATGAACTGCAACGCCAATCTAAGAGTGGATCTCGTTACGGCGTCAAATTTTCAGGCTGTCACACTAGTAGACCCCGGCGATAGTGGGCTCGACCCTGATGATGAAGACAAGGAGATTGAAGAGGGTGTCTATACGAACACCGGACCAGGCGAACCGGTCGTGTTACGGGCAACCTTTTATTACCCTCTCATCTTGCCAAATGCGATGACACGGCTCGAAAATCTATCCGGCAGTGGGCGACGCGTTATCACGGCGTCGACAGCGTTCCGTAACGAACCTTTTCCAACTGGTGAGCCCTGCAATTCGTCGATTAGTGCCGAACTACAAGACATTGCTGACACTTAGACTGGGTGATGACAATGGCCACTAACATACGACCCATAACCTCTTTGAGGCAGCGTTGCCGTGCTTCTAAAAACCTAGGTAAACCTGTAAGTTTCACAGACGATGAGCGCGGAATTGCCGCACTAGAATTCGCGATCATCGCCCCAGTCATCCTCGGTGTTTATCTCGGCTTGGCCGAGCTTGCCTTGGTTCTCAGCATTGATCGACAGATTTCGCAGTCCGCCAGTGTCGCGGGTGATTTAGCAACCCAAACATCCAAGCTGGAGACAACTGACACGGCTGACATAGTCTCTGCTGTCCTTCGTGTTGCTGGCATCAGCAACACGTCGAACTACACGCTACATCTTGAGAGTTTCGAACGGGATGCTGGCGGCACGACAACAAGCTTAGGCTCGGTTGTCTACAATTCCAGTGGTAGTAGCTGGCTAAAGGATGTTGATGCCGATGGCATTTCTAACAGCATGCTCGACGAAAACTCTGGGATCGTCATCGCCCGTGTTGCCTATCGATATTCCCCAATGGGTTTAAAGAACACAATAGACGGTAGTGATAAAAAAGAATTTCTGCCTAGCGTTGTGACTCTCAGCGAAACATTCATGCTCAAACCGCGTCAGTCAGCCACCATTGATGTCGGCGCCGGAACGGGCACCGTTATTACCTGTACCGGGTCGGCCAACAATGTGAGTTGCAGCGAATCCTAAACGCGTTTTAGGCGAGATAACGCTGGCGCAGCCGATCCAGTCGATCGGCGCTCAATCCAAGCGTTTCGGACGCATAGCGCTCCATATCACCCATCGCGTCTAGACTTGCTTCTAGAAACCCCGGCTCGACACCGAACATGGGTCGAAGCGCATCCACATTGATTGGACGGCCATAACGCTGGGTGAACATGGCGGCGGCTGGTTTCAGGATCGCCTCAATGTCGACGGCGGTTTCCGTCAACATATAGTCGGTCATAATATCCTTATCAGAAACGCCTAAGAGACCTTGGATCAGCGCACATAATGTGCCGGTTCGGTCCTTACCGGCTGCGCAGTGAACCAAAATCCCTGGCGCATCACTGGGTTGATCAGCCGTCATGCGGTTCAAAGTCTCAGAAAACAGCACCCGGAATCCATCATCATGGGGCCGTGTTCGATAGGAATTTAACATATAGCGGCGCGCATCTGCAGCGGCATAAAGCTCTGTCTCGAGGAAGGCTTCATGCGGCGCGACTTTGACACGCTCTCTAGCACCGCTGATGGGTTGAGTCAGAACGACGGCCCGATCTGAATGCGGTGGCCACTTTGACGGTTGGCGTTCGCGTTCGGGCGCATGGCGGAGGTCGACAACCGTGCCCACCGGGAGTGCATCGATGTCTGAGACGTCTTCTTGGCCGAGATTATTCAGATGTGCAGACCGGAATAGCAGTCCAGTACGAACCGGACGCCCATTCAAACCCGAATAACCGCCAAAATCACGGAAATTATAGATCGATTGGTACGGTTTCAGGCGCTCGGATAAATCAATCAGAGACATAGGTCGCAGCTATCAGGGCTAGAGGATGTTGGGAAGCCTTCCCGCGATCACAGTTCCGTTTGTCCCTAACTTAGTGTTTACTCAGCGGGCTCGATGGCCTGCTTAGCATCATAAGTTTCGAATTTACTCCAAACACCACCATCGCCGTGCCAGTCGCCTTCCGTTGCACCCTTGGAATATTCTGTCGCGCGGGCTTCGAAGAAGTTGGCGTGCTCGACACCATTGGTGATCTCAGTCAGCCACGGCAGCGGATGTTCCTCGACGCCCGAATAAATAGACGGCAGGCCGAGCTGACCCATGCGCCAGTTGGCAATGTAACGGATGTAACGCTTGATGTCCTCGGCTGTCATGCCCTCGACCGGGCCCTTCTCGAACGCCAAATCGATGAACTTGTCTTCGAGTTTCACCACAGTTTTACAGCAATCGGCAATATCATCCTTCACTGCCGACGTCAGTGCGCCAGTTTCATGGGCGAAAGTGTGGAACAGCTTGATCATGCCTTCGCAGTGCAGGCTCTCATCCCGGATCGACCAAGACACGATCTGACCCATGCCTTTCATCTTGTTCAGACGCGGGAAGTTCATCAGCATGGCGAAAGAGGCAAAGAGCTGTAGCCCTTCCGTAAAGGCGCCAAATACGGCCATAGACGTTAGGATCTCGCGGTCGGAGCCGACGCCGAACTTGCCAAGATAGTCATGTTTAGCGGCCATCTCCTCATACTCCATGAACATGGAGAATTCGCTGTCCGGCATACCGATGGTTTCGAGCAACAGTGCATAGGCCGCGATATGGATGGTTTCCATATTGGAAAATGACGCCAGCATCATCCGGACTTCAACCGGTTTGAACAGCGGCATGTAGTTTTCCATATAGTTGCCGCCCACTTCGACATCCGACTGGGTGAAGAAGCGGAAAATCTGCGTCAGCAGGTTTTTCTCATGATCGGTGAGATTGGTTGCCCAATCTTTGCAGTCTTCACCCAAGGGCACTTCTTCCGGCATCCAGTGGATTTGCTGCTGACGACGCCAAAACTCATAGGCCCACGGGTAGCGAAACGGCTTGTAGGTCAGACTCGGCATGAGAAGACCCGAAGTTCCAGTGCTGATATAGTCCTGCTTGCCCATGTTCTGTCTCGATCTCAAAATATCAGCCTGCGATTTGTGATCGCTAGCGATTGTGGTGTCGGTCGGTCTTCACACTAGATGTAGTAGTGTTCCTTAATGAAATCCTAAAGCCCCGATTCCATTTGTCCAATCAAGGGCTGACTTTTCTGTGGTGGAAAACGGGGATGACTGCCCAAAACAAGCTAAGTCATTCCGGGCGCACAAAACTTACGTTTTTGTCGCGTCCGGTAATTAAGCCTTTAACCGTTTCGGGTGCGTCACTATAGGCGCGACAATGTTCCGCAAGCTGGCAACATTCCTCCGACTCTTACGCACCGCCTGGGTGCTGGTGCGTCATGATGCGCTAGTTCCGAAGGAATATGAACCGTTTGTCCCGGCTCCAGTGCGGTTCATCGCGGCCATTTCGCGATTCTTTTCCATCCGCGACCGCGACGATAACCCCGGCGCGCGATTCGCGAACGCGCTAGAAGCCCTTGGCCCGGCATACATCAAATTCGGACAAGTTCTGTCCACGCGCGGCGACATGTTTGATCCGGTTTTCGCCGAAGGCCTATCCCGATTGAAAGACAATGTGCCGCCCTTCCCCATGGCAGAGGCTGAAAAGCTGCTCGCCGCCGATTGGGGCGAGCCGTGGCAGAACCGATTGACCTCTTTGTCAGAACCCGTGGCGGCTGCATCCGTCGCGCAAGTCCATAAAGCTGTGATCAAGGCGAGCGGAGAGACTGTCGCACTCAAAATCCTGCGGCCCAATATCGTCAAGCGTATGACGCGCGACATGGATGTGATCGCGCTGGTCGCGAAAACCGCCCATGCCATTGTCCCCGACATTCGCCGGCTTCAACCCAAAGCCTTTGTGGCCGAAGCCCGCCGCGCCGTCATGCTAGAGCTTGATCTACGCTTAGAAGCCGCCGCAGCCTCTGAGATGGCCGATATTGCCGATGACACGGGCCTATTCAAAGTTCCCGCCATCCACTGGGAAATGGTCGATAAGAATGTGATGGCGACGGACTGGGTCGACGGCACCGCCTTCTCATCACCCGACATTTTGGCTTTGCCGTTGGAAGAACGTCAGAAGCTCGCCACTGCAGTGATCCAAAGCTTTCTATCATCTACCTTCACCTACGGCATCTTCCATGCCGACATGCATGAAGGTAATCTGTTCCGGGACCCCGAAGGCAATCTGGTTTTGCTAGACTTTGGCATTCTGGGACGACTGGGCGATGAAGAAATCCGCTTTGAGATCGAAACTCTCTACGGCTTCCTTCAACGCGATTATTACAAAATCGCGCAGGTCCATTTCGATATAGGCTATGTCCCACCGCACCATAGTGTCGAGGAATTCGCCACCGCCTTGCGTGCCGTTGGTGAGCCAATTTTCGGCAAGCAGGCCGAGGATGTCTCCATGTCTAAGGTCTTGCTACAACTGCTCGAAATCACAGACATGTTCGACATGCCGCTGCAACCGCAACTGATCCTGTTACAGAAAACCATGATGCAGGCCGAAGGCGTAGCCCGGCGACTCGATCCTCATTTTGATATGTGGGAAGCCAGCCGACCGATCGTCGAAGACGCAGTGCGTGCCGAGCTTGGCCCTGAACGCTATCTCAATGACTTCCTCGATGGTCTGGAGCGGACCCGTAAAACACTCAACCGGCTGCCAGAAGCGACGGATAATATTGCCAAGCTGGCGAAAGCCTGGGCTGATGGCGAGATCGACCTATCCGCCGCGCCCGTGGTCAAAACGGTCGAAATGCACCGTCCCAGCCCACTAAGGCCTATAGGTTACGCCGCTGTCGGGGCCGCGCTCGCGCTGGGTGGCGCATGGGTGGCGGCGCAGCTCTAGCCGCGCTAGGTTCAGACCATGAACAAATCTGTCCTGCTCATTATTGGTGGTGGTATCGCTGCCTATAAGTCGCTGCTGTTGATCCGCGAACTCGCGCGTCGCGGCGTCGATACGCGCGTCATTCTGACAAAAGGCGGGACACAATTCGTCACGCCCCTCTCCGCCCAAGCCCTCTCGGGCTCAACGGTCTATACTGATCTTTGGGATCTGACTGCCGAGTCGGAAATGGGCCATATTGAGCTGTCCCGTAATAGCGATTTGGTTGTTGTCGCCCCAGCAACAGCCAACATCTTAGCCAAAGCCGCACACGGAGTCGCAGGAGATCTGGCCACGACCACTCTTCTGGCGACGGATAAGCGGATCATGTTCGCCCCCGCCATGAATGTACGCATGTATGAAAGCGCAGCGACGCAAGCCAATATCGAGACATTGCGCGAGCGTGGGGCGCTGTTCGTGGGCCCGGATGCAGGCGAAATGGCCTGCGGCGAATTTGGCGACGGTCGCATGGCGGAACCAGACGTCATAGCAGATGCTATTCTGTCAGCTTTACAAGGCGACATGACGCTTGACGGGCTCAAATCCCACAAACCGCTGACGGGGCGGCGCGCCATCGTCACAGCGGGACCGACACGCGAGCCCATCGACCCGGTTCGCTACCTGTCGAACCATTCCTCTGGGCGGCAAGGTTACGCGATCGCGCAAGCTTTGGCCGATCTGGGTGCAGAGGTTGAATTGGTGACAGGCCCGACATCGATTGCCACACCTTTGGGTACAAAGAACACCACCATCGAAACAGCTTTAGAGATGCGGGCTGCTGTCGAGGCTGCCCTGCCTGCGGATATATTCGTATCGGTTGCCGCCGTGGCCGATTGGCGCCCGGCTGAGCGGACCTCAAAAAAGACCCAAAAGCCCGTCGACGGCCCAGCCCCATTACAGCTTATCGAGAATCCGGACATCCTACGTTCAGTTTGCGAGTCCGATAAGCGCCCCGAACTGGTCGTCGGATTCGCCGCTGAAACGCATGATGTGGTGGAACTGGCGCGGGCTAAACGCCTTCGCAAAGGTTGTGATTGGATTGTGGCCAATGATGTGTCCGGCGATGTGATGGGCGGACAGGAGAATGAAATGATTATCGTCACCGAGACAAGCGAAGACCGCCTACCTCGACAATCCAAACAGGCGGCGGCCCAGGCATTGGCGCGGAAGATCGCCAACCACTTCGGAGAGATTTGATGAGAGCGCTGCTCGCAACAATCGCCATCCTCCTGACGCCAGTTGTGGCGATGGCCGGTGATTTAAGCCGATGTGAAATCGTCGTCGTCAATGATGTGGTCGACGAAGATGGCGGTCGTATGACCGTGGCATCCTACCGGGCCGCAGATGGTTTCATTGCGGGTGTCTATGACGCCGACATCAACCTCGTGATCGAAGATAATGGGCACGCAATTCGTGGGCTCATTTGCGTTCGTAATGATCTGGTCCCGACCGAAAAAGACTATGCGATTCTCGCGACTGGTATTCCGCTATCCTTGTCGCAAGATCTCGATAGCGAAGATTCGGACATCCTCACTTTGTATTTTAGTGACGGTGCCTTTCGACATAAATATACGTCGGACTACCCGATGAGTGGCGAACTCGAAGACGCGCTCATAGCACAGCTCAGCGATTTTTCTGCCCGTGATCACGGTCTGGTCAGCGCAACCACTAACGAATAACGCTGGGCGCTTGATTCAGCACTGGCGAAATCAAAAAAACAGCTTACGATTAAGTCATGAAAACGATTTCAATCGAGGTTGTCCGCCTGCCTCATATGGACGGTATTGCCCTCCCCCAGTTCGAAACTGAACAAGCCGCCGGCGCCGATTTGCGCGCCGCTATTCATGAACCAGTGACGTTAGCCCCGGGAGAGCGCAAACTCATCCCGACCGGTTTTTGCATGGCTTTACCTGCGGGTTACGAGGCACAGATACGACCTCGCTCCGGCCTTGCCCTCAAACACGGAATCACAGTGCTGAACTCGCCCGGCACGATCGATGCGGATTATCGCGGTGAAGTCGGCGTCTTGCTGATCAATCACGGCGACACGGCGTTCACATTCCAACGGGGTGATCGATTCGCTCAAATGGTGATCGCGCCCGTCACACAAGGCATCTTCGACGTCACGACCGAACTCTCAGAAACGACCCGGGGATCGGGCGGCTATGGCTCGACTGGCACCGGATGATCGTCACCCCCGAAGAGACCCGGCTACTGGACGGTTCGTCCTTGCCGATGATGATTCTCGATAATGAACTTCGTTTTGTCTATGGAAATTCAGCGTATCTTCAGGCTGTTCACAAGACATTTGAGGAGCTCGACGGTGTCTTCGTCTTCGATGCCTTTCCCGAAGAGCCGGAGCGTGTCGCGTCCGTTTCCAGCCTTTTTCTGAAGGCACTCGCCGGCAAAACCACTCAATTAGAGGCTCAGCCGTTTCGGCTTGAGCTTGAGAATGGAGAGGTCACTGAAGTTGTCTGGCAAGCCACACAGGATCCAATCCGGGACAAAGACGGCACTGTCGTAGGCCTTATCCAGCGCGCTGAAGATATTACCAAGCAATATGAGTTGGAACAGCGCAACCGGGCGATAGGGTATGAGCTGTCACACCGCGTCAAAAACATCATGGCCGTGGTCAGCTCGGTCGCGCGTATAACGGGTCGCAACGCCGCCAATGTCGATAGTTTCGTCAGAAGTTTCACAGCCCGCATCAATGCTATGAGCCGCACCAATGATCTCTTGTCAGAGGGCGATTGGCATGGGCTGGATGTTGAAGCGATATTCCGCAACGAACTGAGTCCATTCGATATGTCCGATGAGCCGGTCTACTCTCTCTACGGCCAGCCTATTCGCCTTGCGATCGAGGCCGCCAAGGATTTGTCCATGGTCTGCCACGAGCTCACGACCAATGCTGTAAAATATGGATGTTTGCGCAAGGATGGGGGACATCTTAGCGTCAACTGGTCGCGCAAAGGTGATCAGTTGACGATTGATTGGCGTGAAACCTGTTCGCATGAGATCGAACCGGCCGGCGATAGTGGCTTCGGCACACGCCTATTCGACATGCTTCCTTACGCAACGGTGGAGCGGAACTTTACGCCAAACGGCCTGCAGCTTACCATAGTTATGGACGGCAAAAAGGTGTTTGCTTAGTCGACGACCGAAACAGCTTCTCCGGAGACAAACCATGCGCGCCCACGGCAAGATCTATGACAGCATTCTTGATACGATGGGCGGTACCCCGCTCGTCCGCCTTCCTCGGATAACCAAAGGCGTCCCAGCCGATCTCTGCTACAAGTTAGAGTTCTTCAACCCTTGTGCATCGGTCAAGGACCGGATTGGCATCAATATGCTGCGCGAGTTGGAAGCATCAGGCACGCTGAAACCCGGCGGGATTATCGTTGAACCGACCTCTGGCAATACCGGGATTGGTGTGGCCTTCGCCGCGGCGGCTATGGGCTATAAGGCGATCTTAGTTATGCCAGAAAGTATGAGCATTGAGCGCCGCAAGATGATGGCGATCTTAGGCGCAGAACTTGTTTTGACCCCTGCAGCCGGCGGCATTCCCGGCGCGATGGCCAAAGCCGAAGAAATCATTGCCAATACGCTAGGCGCAGTGCGCGCTGGACAGTTCGACAACCCCGCCAATCCCGCCATCCACTATGCGACAACAGGGCCGGAGATTTGGGAAGATTGCGCCGGCCAGGTTGATGCCTTCATCGCGGGCGTTGGGACGGGCGGCACTTTGTCTGGGGCCGGAAAATTCCTGAAGGAAAAAAACCCCAACTGCCGTATCATTGCGATTGAGCCGACAGAGAGCCCCGTCATTTCGGGCGGTGATAAAGGGCCGCACAAAATCCAAGGGATCGGCGCAGGTTTCATCCCTGATAATCTGAACACAGATCTGGTCGACGAGGTCGTGAAGATCAATTCCGATGCCGCATTTGGTACAGCCAAGCATGTTGCCGCCGAAGACGGTGTGCCTGTTGGCATCAGTTCCGGTGCGGCAATTGCGGCATCGCTACTGGTTGGGGCCCGGCCCGACATGCACGGCAAACGCATCGTAACTATCATCCCGAGTTTCGCTGAGCGTTATCTGTCTACGCCACTGTTTGATGACGACTCCGCTTAAACCTTGCCCACAATGCGCGGCCACAGTTCCTGACATTGAGGGCCCGGTTCACCCCTACTTTGCTGCATCCCCCGGGTGCTGGGCAATCTATGGGCAGATTTTGGAGCGCGAGTATTCCGATACGGCTTTCTGGGCGAACCATGGCCAGACCGTGGACGCTTACGCGTTACAACATCCAGGCGATGGAAGTCGTCGGGCAATAAGTTCTGTCATGATACATCTGGTCGGCGCGACGCTATTGTTTCAACATCATGCGCCTCAATCCCAACGAATCTTGATGCTACAACGGCTCAGTAAGATCACTAAGGCAGATCCTTCTCTCATTCCCAGACTCAGCTCACCGGACAATCTTGGTGAGATTACGGTGACAGATATTGCACCGCTTTCGAAAGCGCAGGATCATCTCGTCGGCGTTGACAATTGGGCGCGAACGACATGGCAGGCTTGGTCCGCTCATCACCCTGTCGCAGAATCCTTGATCCGGCGGATAAGCCATGATGCCTGACCAAATCGAGCGTTATGCCCGCCACCTTGTTCTAAAAGAGATTGGCGGGAGCGGGCAAAATGCGCTGCTGACAGCCCGTATCGCCATTGTCGGCGCGGGAGGACTTGGCGGTCCCGCTGCGCTTTATTTAGCGGCAGCAGGCATTGGCCAAATCACACTCATTGATGACGACACAATCAGCCTGTCTAACCTGCAACGGCAAATTCAGTTTGAGACGAAAGATGTGGGCCAGCGTAAAGTCGATGTGTTGGCGCAGCGTCTTCAGACTCTTAATCCCGACACCGCCGTTCGCCCGCGTCACGTCCGTCTGACTGAGGAGACCGCGCAGCCGCTGCTCTGTGATCATGATCTCATTCTAGACGGCACGGACAGCTTCGCGACGCGCTTCATGGTCAATGACGCGGCTCTCGCGCTCAATACGCCCCTCATTTCCGGCGCTGTCGGTCGGTTTGATGCCCAAGTCGGCCTGTTCGGGCGGCCCGGACCTTGTTACCGCTGCTTGGTGCCTGATTTACCGCCGCAGGAAGAGCGCTGCGCCGAAGTTGGCGTTGTCGGAGCGCTAACTGGCATTGTCGGGTCCGTCATGGCGATGGAAGCGATCAAGCACATTACAGCTGCAGGCGACACGCTCAGCGGGCGGCTTTGGATTTATGATGGGCTCACAGCGAAGAGCCGAACAGTGACCCTGCCACGCGACCCGGACTGTCCCGTTTGCGGCGTAAGCTAAGCTGCGATCATAGCGGCGATCCGTTCTAACGCCTCTGCATCAGTCTTATCAAAAGCCGCTGAGCGCATGCTGTCGACATCCAGAACACCAATCAGCGCATCGCCATCGAAGACAGGCACGACAATTTCAGACTCTGTGCGTCCGTCACAGGCAATGTGACCCGGAAAAGCGTGAACATCCTCGACAATCTGCGTTTTTCGTTCGGCGGCCGCCGTACCGCAGACACCGCGACCAAAGGGAATGCGCAAACAGCCCAGCGTGCCCTGATAGG
Organism: Algimonas ampicilliniresistens; assembly: GCF_030159955.1. Taxonomy (GTDB): domain Bacteria; phylum Pseudomonadota; class Alphaproteobacteria; order Caulobacterales; family Maricaulaceae; genus Litorimonas; species Litorimonas ampicilliniresistens. The sequence goes on along the minus strand of NZ_BSNK01000002.1, from coordinate 1,284,114 downwards.
GTCCAACAACAAGTTCGCCGGGCTTGTCCGGATCAACCAGATAAAAGCCGGTCCAGAAATAGTCGTCGAAAGCTTCGCTCAGCAGACAGGCAATCGTGGCCAGACGCGCAGTGCGATTAGGCTCGCCATCCAACACACCTTGAATTTGCATTTCGACATCAGAATAATCACGCATGGCGGGCGACCTAAGCGTCGTCTCCGACGTAATCAAGTCGCCTCGTGCTTTCGTAAGAGGGTCGTTATTTTGACTAAACCGGCCCGGTTGACCAAACAATCATTCCACGTCAAAGCGCCATAAACTGGGGATTACCGACATGAAAACTTTGCTCCTTGGCCTGATCACAGCCATCGGCCTATCCGCCCCTGCCGTCGCGCAGGTTTCAGAAATTCGTTTCGGCGCACATCAGCACGACATTGAATTTTTCGGTCTGGGCGGAAAGAAAGGCAAAGAGACGTCAGCGGCGCTCAATGCTGAGATCATTTTCGCAGAGCCGGACTTCCTTAAATGGGCCTTGTCACCCCAGCCCTATATCGGCGGGTCGCTAAACCTCGAAGACAATACCAGCTATGGCGGAGCCGGCCTGATGTGGCGGCAAACGCTCGGCGATAAACTCTATTTCGATTTTGCCTTCGGTCTAGTCGCCCATAACGGCACCAAGGAAGTGGCTTTGCCGTCCTATTTTGATGATCCGGCCATCGTCGCCGGGATCAATGGTGGAGGCCTGACGGCCGCGCAGTTACAGCGCATTCGGACTGAAAATGTCCCTTATTTCGAAAGCCTCAATACTGAGATCGAGTTCGGATCCAGCATCTTGTTCCGCGAAGCCCTAACGCTGGGCTTTCGAGTGAATGATCGTTGGGCAACGGAAATCTATGTTGAACATCTCTCGCACGGCAACATTCTGGTTCAAAACGAGCCGAATGAAGGCCTGGATGTACTCGGCGGACGTCTTTCTTACCGTTTCGATTGAGCTTATCCCCTCGCCATCGCGGCTAAGGTTCGCTAGACGGCGCGCGGCTCTCGTGATGCCGCGCCGCGAAGGATAGATCATGGCTAATGTCGTCGTCGTCGGCTCCCAATGGGGAGACGAAGGAAAAGGCAAAATTGTAGATTGGCTCTCCAGCCGCGCCGACGTAGTCGCGCGGTTCCAGGGTGGTCACAATGCGGGCCACACGCTGGTCGTTGACGGGACCGTCTATAAGCTCTCTTTATTGCCATCAGGCATCGTCCGTGGTGGCAAATTGTCGGTCATCGGCAATGGTGTGGTTCTGGACCCGTGGGCTTTTCTGGCTGAAGTCACGCGCATGCGTGAGCAGGGCGTGAAAATCACACCTGAAAATCTCAAAATTTCCGAGAGTGCGGCGTTGATACTGCCGATCCATTCCGAATTGGACGGCATCCGCGAAAATCGCGTTGACGGCATCAAGATCGGCACGACAAAGCGCGGGATTGGTCCCGCATATGAAGACAAAGTGGCCCGACGCGCCATCCGCGTTTGCGACCTCGATGATCCGGTGCACCTCAAGGAACGGGTCGAAAACTTGCTGCACCACCATAATGCGCTGCGGGTTGGACTTGGCCACGCCGAAGTGGATGCCGATGCATTGACGAAGAACCTGATCGACATCGCGCCCGAAATTCTGCCCTATATGGCTCCGGTCTGGCAGGTTCTGGACGATGCGCAAAAGAGCGAAAAGAAAATCCTATTTGAAGGCGCGCAAGGCGCGATGCTCGACATTGATCACGGCACCTACCCGTTTGTGACCAGCTCTAACACCATCGCCGGACAAGCCGCCGCTGGTACCGGGCTAGGCCCAAAATCGCTCAACTATGTACTGGGCATCACCAAAGCCTACACAACCCGTGTCGGCGAAGGCCCCTTCCCGACCGAACTGAATGACGCTGTCGGACAACGGCTCGGTGAACGCGGACATGAATTCGGAACCGTGACCGGACGGCAGCGCCGCTGCGGCTGGTTCGATGCGGTCATGGTCAAACAGGCGATTATTACGGGCGGCATTACGGGCATTGCGCTGACCAAGCTCGATGTGCTGGACGGGCTACCGGAACTCAAAATCTGTACTGGCTATAAGGTCGACGGTAAGATTATGCGGCGTCTACCCGCCGGGGCCAGCCAGCAAGCCAAGGTCAAGCCGATCTATGAAACAATGCCGGGGTGGCAAGGCAGCACGCGCGGGGCGCGGAGCTGGGCCGACCTGCCCGCCGAAGCCGTTAAATATGTCCGGCATATTGAGGAACTGATCGGCTGCCCCGTCGGCATGGTCAGCACCTCCCCTGAACGCGAAGACGTCATCCTGATGCGCGATCCGTTCAAATCGATCTAAACAAAGCTCTGCGGATCAATATCGATCTGGATCTTATACTTGGCGGGCGGACGTATCTTGGTCCGCCATGCCGTCATATATTTTGAGAGATCGACGCCCGGCTCAGCCCGGATAAACAAGCGTTGTCTATAGAGCCCGCGCAATCGCGCAATCGGTGCCTCGGATGGTCCCAAAATTTCTATGCCATCTGTGCGCGGCGCTTTGGTCACAAAGTCTTTTGCTAACTTCTGCGTTTTCTTCAGATCCGGCCCCCAGAAGATAACGGCGGCAATCCGGCCGAAGGGCGGAAGCCCCAGCATCTCGCGCATCTCCATCTCGACCCCGACGAACATGTTACGATCACCCGCCACCAGCGCTTGCAGGGCTTCATGCTCAGGGTGGTGCGTTTGGATAAACGCCTCCCCCGCCATGTCGGCCCGACCCGCTCGGCCTGCGACCTGAACTAATGTCTGATACGTCCGCTCTCCTGCGCGCGGATCAGCCCCGCCCATCAAGAGGTCGCCATCGACCACGCCGACAAAGGTCAAACGCGGGAAATTATGACCTTTCACGACCATTTGCGTGCCGACGAGAATGTCGATCTCGCCGCGTTCCATGCGCCCCAAGCGAGCCTTGATCTCATCGGGTGTTGCCGTTGTATCGGAGCTTAGAATTTCAACGCGCGCCTGCGGAAAATGGGTTTGGGCTTCATCGGCGATTCGCTCCACGCCTGGCCCGATTGAAGTCAGTCCATCTTCCGCCCCGCATTTTGGACAGGTGCGCGGCATCCGCATGGAAAAGCCCGTTAGATGACACATGGCGCGGCCCGTCGCGCGGTGTTCGACAAGCCAGCTATCCGTATCGGGGCTCTTTAGGCGCTCGCCGCACACTCGGCACAGGATCAGCGGCGCATAACCGCGACGGTTCATATAGAGCAGTGACTGCTCACCCCGTGACAAGCGCTCTGCGACTGCCTGCACCATCGGCCCAGACAGAAATGAGCCCGCCTCCGGCTTGTGTGACTTCATGTCGATCAAGCCGATGTCCGGTAAGGTAATCGCGCCCGGGCGTTCGGGTAGAACAACATGGGCGTAACGACCCGTTCTTGCATTATGGAGTGATTCGAGCGACGGCGTGGCGGACGCCAGAATAACGGGTCGGTCTTCCAAACGCCCCCGCAAGACCGCCATATCCCGCGCATTATAAATCACACCCTCTTCCTGTTTGAAGGACGTGTCATGTTCTTCATCCACGACGATCAGGCCGAGATTAGCGAAGGGTAGAAACAACGCTGAGCGCGCCCCGACCACGAGCTTGGCGCGCCCAGACGCCACTTCGCGCCACGCCCGGCGACGCGCCATATCGGTGATAGAACTATGCCAAGCGACAGGCTCGGCCCCGAAACGCGCGCCGAAGCGCGACAGCCCCGCCTGCGTCAACGCAATTTCCGGGACAAGGATCATCACCTGCCGTCCTTGTCGTAGCGCTTCGGCCACGGCCTCGAAGTAAACCTCTGTCTTGCCGGACCCGGTTACACCGTCGAGCAAGGACACGGAAAACCTATCCTTACGCACTTGCGTCACCAACTCGTCCGCCGCCGCTGTCTGCGCATCCGACAAATCCCGACCCGGCAGTTCTGGATCGGGCTCGTCATAAGGTGGATCAACGGGGCGTTCATCGGCGCGCATCAGCCCGACTTTGACCATGCCTTTGATGACGCCGGACGAGATCCTAGCCCGACTGGCGATTTCCGACGCTCGTGCTGGGAACGGCCCGCCCTTCGTCAGCGCGGCGCGGCGGGCCGGGGTAAGGTTCAAAGGCCGATCGCCTGTCGGTTCATATAAGGTTGCAATCGGAGATGGGTCGAGTGCTTTCCAACTGCGCAACACCATGCGCAGCACTTGTCCCGGCGAGGCCACATTGTAACGCGCGACCCATTCGATAAAATCCAGAATCGGATCCGGCAGAGGCCGCGTTGATTTGATTTCAGCGATGTCTTTTAGGTCGCGCCCCGTCTCGTCAGCTTTAGTCCCCATGACAATGCCGAGCTTCATCTGCTTGCCGATGGGGGCGAAAACGAAGTCACCCCGTTCCACGCGCATAGGCTCGGGTACCGAATAGTCGAACGCGCCGGGAACATTCACCGGAAAGAGAATTTGAGCATTTTGTCGGCTCATCGTTCGTGTTAGAACCTGTCCAGCGCTGTCATTTCAATTACCTCAGGCCACTCACAGAATCGGCCGCTATGTTCCAAGGGACGTTACCATGAAATTCTTCGTCGATTCCGCCGATATTGAGGCTATCTCCGAACTGGCCGACATCGGCCTCGTGGACGGTGTGACAACCAACCCATCAATCATCGCTAAGTCGGGCCGTGACTTCAAGGACGTGATCAAGCAGATTTGCGGCCTGACCGATGGTCATGTTTCCGCCGAAGTCGTCGCAACCGAAGCGCAGCAAATGATCAGCGAAGGTCAAACATTGCGGAAAATTGCTGACAATGTTTGCGTCAAGCTGCCGCTGACCTTGGAAGGGTTGAAAGCCTGCAAACAGCTTTCCGGTGAAGGCGTGCCGACCAATGTCACGCTGTGCTTCTCACCCAATCAAGCGCTGCTCGCTGCTAAAGTCGGCGCGACCTATATCTCGCCCTTCATTGGACGGCTGGATGACATTACGCTGGACGGGATGGAGTTGATCCAAGACATTCGCGAAATCTACGACAATTACGGCTATGAGACCGAAGTCCTCGCCGCCTCGATCCGCTCAGCCAATCACGTCAAGGACTGCGCCCTTGTCGGGGCCGACGTGATTACCGCCCCGCCGGGCGTCATCAAGGGCCTCGCCAATCACCCGTTGACCGACAAAGGGTTGGCCGCATTTATGAAAGACTGGGACAAGAGTGGGCAGTCGATTTAATGATCGCACCCTATTAACATGGCCTCATAAACGTGCAGGTGACGGCACTTCGTTTAATCTAGACAAACCTTGATCGCACCCGCTGCCTCTGGCAATTTCATGTCGGGGAGCTCTACACATGACATATGCAATCAATCGTTATCTTCAGCGTTTCTTAATCGGCTTCATCTGCCTAACCATATCGGCCACAGCTGCACTTGCTCAGGACACTTATGTCTGGGAAGAGTACGGTATTGGCTTTTCCGTCGCATCGGACATGGTCATCGATGATAGTGATCTCGAATCCTTCACAGCTGCGACAAGCGGAGGTGAAATATCGATCAATATCACACCCTGGAGCGATGATAGTGTCGACGAAGATAATCTAGGCGAAGCCGCTCTAGAGATGGCCGCTGAGCTATACTTGTTTGATGATAGCGAGGTTGATGGCGATTATATCGAGATCGACAGCTTTAACGGTTTCTACCTGATCGTCGCCCCAAGCGAACTCGACGCGCCCGATTTCATGATCATCGCACTTATGCTGGACACAGAATCAGATACAAATTTCGTCGTCGAGATTGGTTTCGAGGATGGCAATGATGACGAAGCCATCGACGTTCTGAACAGCTTTTTCAGTTACTGATTGTCATCAAACCCAGGATAATCCGATGAAGCACTGTCTTGCAGCCTGTCTGACACTTCTTCTGGTGGCTTGCTCCGCCAATGAAGGCGAGGTTTTGCCGGATGAAATCGTTGGTGCCGATCGCGATAATCATGGCTGTATTCCATCGGCAGGCTATCAATGGTCTCAACTTCGCAAAGAGTGCATTCGGCTCTGGGAAGCCGGAACAGAGTTGACCCATCAGGGCAGCGGCGATTCAAATTACAGCGCCTTTGCACTCACTCAAGACGATAAGGCAGAGGTGTTTCTGCCAGAGACCGATAAGAGTATAATGCTCTCCCGCGACGTTAGTGCAGAGGCTGTACAGTCTTGGACGGACGCCTCAGCGGAATATCATCTGACCTATGATCACATTGCCGCAATGATACTAACCGATCAAACTGGCTTCGTAATGTACAGAGACACATCGTCCGAGCCTCAATTCGATGAAATTCCCGATCATGCCTCCGACGAATTGGGCGGAGAGATCATTGTGGACACTGGGGTCGTCACCCGTGTCGAGGACGGTGCCTATCCGATGTTTACTATCGATATTAGACTCGATGAACAGACAGAGCCCACCACGTTCTCTCTCATAGTTGAAGGCGCAAGGATTACGGGCGCACCTGTCTATGAGCTGACCGGGCATACAGTCACTGTGGAATATATAAATCAGACCGAATGGGACCTTATGGATATCCATCCCGCAGACGCAGAGACTACTGACGATCTTGAGATTGGGAATGGTTGGCGTTTCGTGACCGGGCAGTTGACCGGTGCGTCCGAAATCAGCGGCGGTGACCTACCAGACCTTCTGAACATTCAGCTGATGGGTCCTGAGTCCGTCCAATTCGAACTCTATATCGATGAGGACATGGTGGCGCTGAATGAAACGCGCGTGTCGGCTTGGCTCGCACCGCGCAATAGCAAAAACATAATGAGTATCGCGGTCACGCCCTAACGTCCGCGACGCCCACCGCCGCGACCGCCTCTGCGTCCCTTAGCCGATGCCTCGCCAACGGGCGCACTCGGGAACGCCATCGCTTCGATGAAATAGGTTTGGAAACGCGGTTCGAGTGCGGTTTCGATCTTGACGATATCACGGACGGCGGTGCGGATGCGGTCGCGCTGGCTTTTATCCGTAAGACACATGGCCGCGCCCATGCCGGCGGCATTGCCGACAGCCTTGATCGTCGCGGCCCCATTATGCGGGATGATCCCGATTTCGGCGACATAGGCCGGATCAAGATGAGTCCCGAATGCCCCGGCGAGCAGGACCTCATCAAAGATCTCACAACCCAGTTCTTCCGCGACGAGGCGCGCACCCGCCATCAGCGCAGCCTTGGCCAGCTGTACCGCTCGAATATCGGTTTGCTTGAGCGTGATGTCGCCGATCAACCGATAGACTGAGATTTTGCCGTCCAAGCTAAACCGATCCGGCGCAATATTCGGGCGGAACAGACCTGAGCGATCGAGCAACCCCGCGCGGGCGAGTTCCACCATGACTTCAAAAATGGCCGAGCCGCACAGGCCCGGCACGGAGTGGTCACCGATTGTGTCTTCGGTCAACCACTCATCATGGCCAATGATTTTCACTTTGCAATCGTATGTGAGCGGATCGATGCGTAGGCGTTCAATCGCGCCTTCGCAGGCGCGCACGCCGCAGCTGATTTCCGCGCCTTCTAGCGCTGGTCCCGTTGGGGAACTGGCCGCCGCAATCTTGCCCTCATGGCTGAGCACGATTTCCGCGTTGGTGCCAATGTCGACCAAGAGCACAGATCGTCCGTCCATACGGTCCATTTGGGTCAGATAGGCAGCGGCAGTATCCGCGCCAACATGCCCCCCAATGAGCGGCAGCAATGCAACCCGTGCTTGTTGCGCCAGGCCCAGATCTAACTGGTCGCCCGGTAGGTCGAACCAGTCTTTGACGGCGAGCGTGAACGGCGATTGACCGAGCGGCGTCGGATCCACGCCGATCAGAATATGGTGCATGATCGGGTTACCGACACAGACCAACTCTAGCAGCTGATCTGCCTCCGCCCCAACAGTCTCGCGTGCCTCCGCGAGCATATCGCGCAGCTGTCCCTGAATGGCTCCAGACAGTTTTTCCTGCCCACCCTTATTCATCATGACGTAACTGACGCGGCTCATCACATCTTCGCCGAAACGAATTTGCGGGTTCATGGCGGAGGCTTGATGCACCAGCGCGCCCGTTCGCAGACTATAGAGATAAAGCGCAACGGAGGTTGAACCAATGTCGATGGCAGCACCGTAAAGCGCCTCCCGATCCGGGGACCAAAGATCAATCACCTCGGCCTCGTCACGAATGACGGCGATGACCGTGCGGTCATGGTCTGCCAGTAATGGCTGAATTTTTAGCGTGGCGCACGGCGCAACAGACAGATCGCCGCCGAGCTGTTCGATCAAGCTTTCCGTATCTGAAAGATGGTCATGCAAGGTCGGCTCAGGCAATTTGACCATATGCAGACGGATCGGAGGATCGACAGGACCGGATAGAGCAAAGGCCGCTTTACGAATGGCGCTTTGCGTGTGGCGTGCATGCGGCGGAATGTCGATAACGACGTCGCCCATGATCTTGGCGCGGCAGGAGAGCCGTAGCCCCTCCGCCATATCGCCGTCATGAATCGCTTTCTTCTCAGCCGGGCGCAGTTTGAACAGCGCGTCCTCGGCGACCGTCAGGCCAAATTTAGAGTGGTTGCCCGTCTGGAGCGAACATTGGCAGCGCTTGCAAATCCCCTGCCCGCCACAGACCGACTTGATGTCCACGCCAGATCGTAGCGCGACCTCATAGACGGTCTCACCCGCCTCACCCGTCGTCTGAACACCCGACGGGGTGAATATGATTTTATGGCTAGCCACGTCGTCCACGACGTCCGCCGCCGCCACGGCGTCCCCCTTCGCCAGCGACGGGCTTAGGTCGACTCCGAGCGATCCAATTGGCGCAATCCGGGTCATTCCCGGCCAGCATATCGCCAGCCTTAATGGCGGGGACGAGGCCCTCATCATAGACGTTGAGGATCGCGCTGGTCATGCCTGCGGCCTGCAACATCGGCAGAAATGCATTATGCACGGCGTGGCGATTGGGCAGACCAAAGGCGACATTGGACGCGCCGCAAGTCGTGTTCACGCCCAGTTCGTGACGCAAACGTCCGACCAGCTTGAACACATCCTTGCCCGCACTATTGACCGCGCCAATCGGCATAACGAGCGGATCAACGACAATATCTTCACGCTTAATGCCATAATCAGAAGCGCGATTGACGATACGCTTAGCGACCTCGAACCGGACATCAGGATCTTCGCTAATGCCCGTATCATCATTGGAAATGGCGACGACGGCGCAATCATATTTGGCGACGAGCGGCAGAATCCGTTCCATCACCTCTTCCTCGGCTGTGGTTGAATTGATCAGAGGGCGACCCTTATAAGCGGCAATTCCGCTCTCCAAGGCAGCCATGACTGAGCTGTCGATCACGAGCGGCGCCTCGACTTCAGTCTGTAACATGGTAATCACTTCTTCCATGATTTTGGCTTCGTCTGTCAGCGGCACACCAACATTCACATCGAGCACTTGCGCGCCTGCCGCGATCTGCGCTTCAGCTTCCTTCTTCACCCGCCAGTAGTTCCCAGCGCCCAACTCTTTGGAGAATTTCGGCCGGTTCGTCGGATTGATGCGTTCGCCAATCATTACGAAGGGCTGGTCAAACCCGATAACGACTTCTTTGGTCGGCGAGGTGAGAACTGTGCGGGCCATTGCGGGCTCCTTCTATGCAGCCAAATGGGCGGAAAGGCGTGCGAGATCGCGCGCAAATGGGGCAAGCCCGGTGGGGCGGTGTTCGAATTGCAGACCTAGTGTCCGTGCAGCCGATACGGCCTTTGCCAAAAGATCTGGGTCCTGCGTTTGCGACATGAAAACCAGACGTTTGTAATGTCCGAAATACATATCGCGCAATTCTGGCTTCCGGTCGAGGCCGAGCGGACGCATGACCATCGAGTCAAATTGGCGGGCCAAGAAATCTGTCAAGAAAAACGTCCCGAGCTCTTCACCCATCATCGTATCAAAGACGGGTGGGCCAGCGAAAAAGGCGTAGCAATGTGCACCGGGCAAACGCTGCAAACCACGCGCATCGCACAGGCGGTCCAATGCCCCGCCTGTCCCGCAATCACCAAAGGCGAGGATCGTGCGATCATACAGGCCGCCTGTATCGTCCAGAACGGTTTCAATCGCCGGGACGATCTGTTCAGGACGGTTATGCAGCGTGGCCGGAACGCAGCGCAGATCAAAGGCGGGAAGTTGGTCGGCGACGGCGCCGATTTCGCGCGCCAGCGCGCCACAAGCGATGATGAGGACGCTCATCGCCGCGCCTATCGGTTGACGCCGACGATTGTCTTAGCGAGCTCCGCTGTCGTCGCCGCATCTGGGCCATACGCGTTCGCTTTGACCGCATCAGCGAATTCTTGATTCACAGGCGCACCGCCGATCATCACAGGCAGGTTTTTAAGCATGTTCCGCTTTTCTAGGTCTTCGATGACCACGCCCATATAAGGCATCGTTGTTGTCAGCAGAGCGCTCATGCCAAGGATGTGCGGGTCATGTTTGTCGATAGCTTCAAGGAACTCGTCGAGTGAGGTGTTGATACCAAGATCGAAGACCTCAAAACCGGCCCCTTCCAGCATCATGCCGACTAAGTTTTTACCAATATCGTGAATGTCGCCTTTGACTGTTCCGATCACGACACGACCGGTGGAAACTTGCGTATCAGATGCGGCCAGGATCGGCCGAAGCAATTCCATGCCGCCCTTCATCGCATTAGCTGCTGACAAGACTTCAGGCACGAACAATATGCCGTCTGCGAAATCGAGACCGACAATCCGCATGGCTTCGACGAGACTTTCAGACAGGATTCTATTCGCGTCCCAGCCGCGATCCAACAGGATCTTTGTCCCCTCTGTAATCTCGGGGCCCATGCCGTCATACAGATCGTCTTTCATCTGTTCGACGAGGTCATCGTCGGACAGGTCGGCAAGGATCAATTCAGGCTCTTCACTCATGGTGAGGCACATAAGCGACACTCACACTGAAGTCGATATAAAAAAACCTTTATATGATACTCAAGGACAGCTAATAGACCCGCATGGCCAATGATATGACCGAGGAAGAGATAGCTGCGCTGGAGCCCGTCGAGAGCCCCTGCGTGCTGATTTGTTCGATGGACCGTGAGAGTGGCCATTGTTTTGGCTGTGGCCGGACGACAGACGAAATTGCCTATTGGGGGCTGCGATCCAAAACTGAACGCGACGCTATTATGGCTGAGCTGCCCGCACGGTTACCGCCATTGAAGAAAAAACTGGAAGAACGTCGCGCAAAACGACGCGTCAATCGTCGGAACCGCGGCTAAGCCTTCTTTTCCCAACCGCCGCGTTCGCCCTGCTGCCAATAACTCATGGTTGCGCCTGTATCGCTGAGCGTCTTCCAACGTGTTCGCTCGCGCTGCACAGCCTCATGCGAGCGGCCGTCGATCATGACCATGATCCGCGACACACCGGATACGTTCGCGACCTCTGCCCCATCGATTAGAAACACGGCGTCGAACCCGTCTGCTTCAGTCGCTGCGTTCGCTAGGAGAATGGGTTGTTGGTCGGCGCGGCCTGCATCTTCACGACCATGGGGCAGGAAGCTCTGATCCTGATAGGTCCAGAGATAGTCGTCCCAATCTGTCAGGTCTGTGCCTTCAGGGAAGCGCACCAGAGCGCGCCATCCCTTAGATAGAGTTTTCGTCAGAAGATCAGGCAGGACGCCTTTCAGCGTCGAGGCTTCAAGGTGATAGAACCAGTATTCCGGCTCTGAACTCACCTTATCCTTCGTAATTGTCGGCGACCCAACGGTTCAGCAGCCGCACACCAAAGCCAGTGCCAAATGTGGTTTCACGCGGGTCCGTGCGCTGGTTCTTCATGCCGGTCCCAGCAATGTCGATATGGGCCCACGGCGTATCCTTGCCGACAAACCGTTTGAGGAACTGTGCCGCTGTGATGGAGCCCGCAGCCCGGCCCCCAATATTTTTCATATCGGCATTCGGGCTGTTGAGCAGCTTATCGTAGCTTTTCGCCATCGGCAGACGCCAGACTTTATCCGTACTGGCTTCCCCCGCGAGGCTAAGCTGTTCCGCCAATCCATCATCATTGGAGAATAGACCCGCGTAATCATGGCCGAGGCTGATGATGATCGCGCCTGTCAGTGTGGCCAGATCAATCACGGCGTCAGGCTCATATTTTGTGATCCCGTAATGCAAGGCATCAGCAAGAACCAAACGGCCTTCGGCGTCGGTATTTTGAACTTCAATCGTCTGACCGCTCATCGAGGTGACAATATCGCCTGGAAGCTGAGCGCGGCCATCCGGCATATTCTCGACCAGTCCGACAATACCGATGACGTTGGCTTTCGCCTTCCGTTTAGCCAGTGACATCATGGCGCCCGAGACAGCTGCAGAGCCGCCCATATCGCCCTTCATGTCCCACATATTTGCACCGGGTTTAAGACTAATGCCGCCCGTGTCGAACGTTACGCCTTTGCCGACTAGCAAAGCCGGTTTGCCACCGTCCTTACCACCATTCCAACGCATGACGACGAGCTTACTCTCGCGCTCTGAGCCAACGCCGACACCGAGCAACGCCCACATGCCAAGCTTTTCCATTTCGGCTTCACCCAGAACGTCAACCTCAACCCCAATATCGGACAAAGTTCTTAGACGGGCGGCATAGTTCGAAGGATAAATGACATTGGGCGGCTCATTAACGAGGTCGCGCGCGAAAATGATGCCGTCGCCAATCGGACCATAATAATTATCATAGGCCCGCTGCGCCGCCTTAGGGTCATCCGTCGAGATATGAACAGCTTTGAGCGGTTTGACCTTAGAGAGCGTCGCTTTACTCTTATGGCGATTGAAAACATAGGTCGCGAGACGCGCGCCCAATGCGGCGCGGGCTGCATCATCTGCGCTAGCATCAGATCCACCAAGATGAACCGTCAGCTCACGGACGCCAGAGCCCTTCATGTCCTTGGCCGTCGACGCGACAGCATTTTCATAATCGAACACATCGTCCTTCCCACGGGCACGCACAAAGACTTGAACCGCACCCTCACCACTGCCGACAAATGTCGAGAATTTTTGGCCTGACTTCCCCTTAAAGTCCGTTGTCTTTGCGACAGCGTCTAGAACGTCGTCTGGATAGAGACGGTCATAGCCCTGCCCATTTCCGTGATCGGCAATAACGAGTGCCGCGCCGCTGGTTGCGGGGCCGTCCTCAACAAACGTTACGGTGACGGTTTCTGTCAGATCGGCAGAGTTGTTTTTGTGAGTGGCCATGTCTTCCATTCTTTAGGCAATATGATTGGTAAGTAATTGGGTTCTATCTGGTAAAGCGGCGCGCTTGGAATTAAAAGCACCATAACGACGGTGGCGTGTATGGATCGCAGCCATCAACCGTCAAATAAGGACTATTCAGCTTCATGCCGCTTTTGCAGCGATATCTCTGGACGCAAGCCTTCTGGCCAACCGTTCTGACTCTGGCTGCGCTTGCGCTGCTCGCGTTACTGACTCAATCCTTACAAACGCTTGATATTATTGTTGAAAATAGACAAAGCGCCCTAACATTCCTGAAAATTACGGGCCTCGCCTTACCGCAGTTGATCGGCATAATCCTACCACTCGCCGTGTTTATGGCGGCTCTCTACGCCCTCAATCGAATGAACGGCGATTCTGAGATCATTGTCGCAAAAGCCGCCGGTGCATCGCCTTGGCAGATCGGGTCTCCCTTAGTTCGCCTCGGCATTATGGCCATGATTGCCCATTTGATCATCACTATGGCCCTGCAGCCGCTGTCTTTCCGGGAAATGCGAGCCGAGGTGCTCAAAGTCCGTACTGATCTGGCGACACAGCTGGTTCAACCCGGCGAATTTGTCAGCCCAGCCCGGAATCTGACGCTCTATGCCCGCGAAATTAGTCCGAGCGGCGATCTGCTGGACATCATTATTCACGATGCCCGCGATGCCGAGGACGTCATCACACATACCGCCAAGACGGGCGAAATTCAGAGGACGCCAGCCGGCGCGGCCCTTCTGCTGCGCAACGGGGCCGTGCAACAGACATTAATCGATGGCAGCCTTGATGTCATTGAGTTCAAAGATTACCGGCTGGACCTGTCCGATGCCTTTGCTTTTGATACGCGGCTCAGGCTGAAACCATCTGATCTATATCTGCATGAGCTCCTTCGACCTGACCCGCGAACATTTGTTTACGGAACTCAGAAGCAGGAATTTGCCGCCGAGGGCCATTCGAGGTTGGCCGCGCCGCTTTATAATGTCGCACTGGTGATGATCGCGCTTTGCTTCATGATCCGTGGCGAACATTTAAGGATGGGCTATGGTCGCCGTATTATCGCCTGCGCGGCGATCGGCTTTTTTGTCCGAATACTCGGATTTGTTGCCGCCTCATCTGCGGAGGCCAACCTCAGTCTCAACATATTACAATACGCGATTCCTGGTCTGACCTTCTTGGTCTGCGGGGTCTACCTTTCGCGGCGGCGCAGGGTTTATGCGCGCGGTTCGCGCCGGAGACGTGAAGCTTACAAAGCGACCATTGCGGCCATGGATAATCCGGTTGAGGCGTCGAGTTGATGTCCAACACCCTATTTCGATACGTCTTTTTTCGCTCTCTTCGTAGCCTGCTGATTGCACTCTTCGTCGTGACCAGCATCATCATGCTGGTCGATTTCGTGGAAGCCAACCGGGATCTCAGCGCAGATATTGACGTATCGCCATTCCAGCTTTTCGCCCTAACAGTTTTAAAAACACCGAGCCTGATTGAGCAAACGATCCCCTTCGTCGTCCTGTTCGGTATGTTGGGGGCGATTAACGGCCTCAATCGCCGATCTGAATTGATCGTCATGCGCGCATCCGGTCAATCAGCTTGGTCGATCATTCGCCCGGCACTGTGCTTAGCTGGCGTCGTTGGCATCGCTTGGGCGCTCATCTTCAACCCCCTATCCTCCCGCATGTACGACCAATTTGAGGTTCAGTCGGCAAATTGGCTTGGCGCGGGTCCGAAGATATTTGAAAATGATGTCTGGCTACGCGGAGGTCGTGTCGGACAGCAAACCGTCATTCGAGCAAACAGCGTCGACCTGGCAAGCCGAACGATCTCTGATGCCACATTTTTCCTGATGGATGTCCAACCGGATGGGCAGACAAACTTCGCCCGGCGATTTGACGCCGAAAGAGCGCAGCTGATTACACAGGGCTACTGGCAGCTTATCAATGTCATCGAAAACGCACCCGGCGAAGCCATACAGCGCCATGACACAATATCCCTGCCCACATCCATCGACACAGAAGCCTTGAAGGAACAAACCAATCGAAATTCGCGGGCAAGTTTCTGGTCCATGCCCAACACAATTCGTGAGAATGAATCTGCTGGGTTTTCGGCGCGAGAACTCCGCCTTCGGTTTAATCGTCTCTTGTCCCTACCCGTCATGTTGATCGCTATGACCTTTATTGCAGCAGGAGTGTCGATGAGTTTGACCCGAGAGGGTGGAACCCTGAAATTATTAATCACGGGCGCGGTGCTTGGTTTTGCAGTGTTCTTTGCCGATTCGATGGTCGGTGCGTTCGGAGAAGTGGCTGTCGTACCCATCTATATGGCCGCCTGGTCAGTCCCTCTCATCGTTCTGCTACTCGGCATCAGCCATATGGCAAGAATTGAAGATGGGTGAGCCCCTGCCTCATGACTGATAATTAAGGCTCGCGCTGAGTTCGACGGACTATGTAATGGATGGCGTGTCTGGATTGCCGACGCGCGCACATCCGTTTAAGGCGGCGTCTGATTATTAACGGCCATGCCGATGATAGCCGCAATATTGGGAAGGTTCACACATGGGTCATGTGAGATTATCGCTGAACAAAGTCGCCATGGCGGCCAGCCTATTGCTGGGCTCAGCGCTCGTTGCGATGCCCGCATCGTCACAAGATGGCGCTTCAGCAGCTTCGCCCGCCGCTCACTCCATTGCTGCGGTTGTTAATAGCGATATCATTACCAGCCACGATCTGCGTCAGCGGGTCTTATTCATGTTGGCGACGACTGGTGTCGAACGCAATGAGGCCACGCTGGTCAGGATACAAAATCAAGCGCTTCGCAATCTGATCGATGAACATATTCAGATGCAAGAAGCAGAGAAGTTCGACCTGAGCATTGCAGACGGAGAAGTAAACCAATCTGTCGGCGCGCTGATCGGGCGCAATGGGCTGGACCCACAAGAGGTGGTGCAACGTCTGGCTGACGTTGGTGTCTCTATCGAAACTTTGCGTGATCAGGTCCGGTCGGAAATCGCGTGGCAGCGGATCGTCAACGGCCTGTTTGGTCAACGAATTCGTATCTCAGACACTGTCATTGATGAAACGCTCGATCGTATCACAGCCACAGCGGACCAACCCTCCTTCCGGCTTGCAGAAATCTATATTGAGGCGACGCCTGAAATCGGCGGACCCGAAGGCGCACTTGAAGGCGCTAACGCAATGATTGCTCAGCTGGCGCAAGGCGCCCCCTTCAATCTTCTGGCACAACAATTTTCTAGTGCGCCTTCCTCGGCCGCCGGCGGTGACATGGGATGGGTCAAGGCGGGCGATGTTCGGCCAGAAATCGCGACCGTTCTTCCAGAGTTGGATGATAATGAAGTGTCGGAACCGATTGTGGTTCCGGGCGGTGTTTACGTCATTGCTATGGTCGAGCGGAAAATTTCAACGTCAGATACGCTGTATAAATTATCCCAAATCGCGGCGACGGCTGATGATTTCGACACGGCCAGCGCTCGATTAGAAAGCTTGCGTGATCAACTCACGGGTTGCGAATCGCTCAAGGCTATTGCCGATGCATCAGATGATGTGACGACGGCATCTATGGGCGAATTGAAAGCGACGGATCTCGGCGAAGCAATTATGGCTCAACTGACAGATGTTGCCGTTGGCGAAATGTCTACGCCTATCGAACGCCCCACGGGCGCGGTCGGCATCGTTGTCTGCGACCGCCAAGCGACAGGATCGGAAATACCGACGCGTGACGAAATCGAAAACCGTTTGATGGATACACGACTGGCGCAAGCCTCACGCCGTCACTTGCGCGATTTGCGGCGTAAAGCGACTATTTCGGTTCGCGGTTAGATCAATGCGGCCGCTCGCCCTGACTTTGGGCGATCCGGCGGGCATTGGCCCTGAGGTCACGTGGAAGGCTTGGGAGCGGCTCCGCGGCAATCCTGAGCTAGCCTTTGCGGTTATCGCTCCACCATCGGCCTTGAAACGCGTCTCGCGGTCTGAGCATCCACTTGCGCTGCTTGAAGATATCTCTGAAGCATCCGATCAGTTCAGCCATGCGCTGCCTGTCCTGCCTATTGAGGGCAATGCCGCCATTCCCGGGCAGGCTGATCCAGTCCACGCTGACACGATCACACGCAGCATTCAGACCGCTGTAACACAGGCCCTGTTGGGTCAAGCCGATGCGGTCGTGACGAACCCAATCGCCAAAGATGTACTCTATCGGGCTGGCTTTTCTTTCCCGGGCCATACTGAATATCTAGGCGCACTTTGTAAGGGTGTCGCCGCTCCCTATCATCCCGGCCCGGTTATGATGCTCACGGCACCTGACAGCGAGAACCGAGATTTGCGTGTCGGGCTCGCGACCATTCATATTCCGCTTCAAACAACCAGCGGCTCGCTAACGCCTGACGTCGTGATGAGCGCCGCGCGGACCCTCCTCGGGGCATTAAAACTAGATTTCGGCATCGAAAATCCGCGCCTCGCTGTCTGTGGACTTAATCCGCATGCTGGCGAAAATGGCGCGCTCGGTACGGAAGAACAGGATGTGATCAATCCCGTCTGTCGGCTTTTGCGCAGTGAGGGACACGACATTAGCGATGCGCTCCCGGCGGATACGCTATTCCATGCTGAGGCACGCCTGACTTATGATGGCGTGCTTGCCATGTATCACGATCAGGGGCTTATCCCGGTCAAGACGTTGGACTTTCATCGCGGTGTCAATGTCACACTGGGTTTGCCGATTGTCCGAACGTCGCCGGATCACGGTACAGCTTTCAATATTGCCGGTCAGGGTATTGCCCGACCTGACAGTCTGATTGCGGCTTTACGGAAAGCGCGAGAAATCGCGACCCATCGCCATGGTCACTGAACGTATGGACGCGCTGCCGACACTGCATGAGACCGTTCGAATTCATGGGCTGCGCGCAGATAAATCTCTGGGGCAGCACTTTCTGCTCGATCTCAACCTGACCCGGAGCATCGCGCGGCTCGCCACACCCCTCGACGGCGTTCATGTCGCTGAAGTCGGACCTGGTCCTGGCGGCCTGACCCGTGCCTTGATCTTAGAGGGCGCAGAGTCCGTCCTTGCCATTGAGATGGATGATCGGTTTCTTCCTCTGCTAGATGATATCGCCCGCGCTTCCGGCAAACTCTCCGTTCACCACGGCGATGCGTTGAAACTCAATATCGCAGAAGCACTGCCTGGCCCACGGAAGATCGTCGCGAACCTTCCCTATAATGTCGGCACTAAAATGCTGGTTGATTGGATCACGGCCCGTCCGCGATTTTGGGAGCAGCTCGTGCTCATGTTCCAACTGGAAGTCGCGCAGCGTGTCTGCGCCCAGCCGGGAGAGAGCGCTTATGGTCGGCTGGCTGTCCTGTGTCAGAGTGTCGGTGAGTGCCGTATCGCCATGGAGGTTCCAGCGCGGTTATTCACCCCGCCGCCCAAAGTTGATAGCGCCGTTATTGTGATCGACCCTCTGGATACGCCGTTTGAAGATCTCAAAGCTTTGGGTGAACTGACCCAAGCCGCGTTCGGCCAAAGGCGAAAAATGCTGCGAGCCTCTTTGAAGACCTACGCGAAACGTAAGGGGCTCGACCTAGCCGATTGGTTGGGAGCGGCAGGTGTTGACCCGCAGGCTAGGCCGGAAACGATCAGTGTGGCGCAGTTTCAACAATTGTGTCGCGGCGCGGCGATTTAGCAGCGTCTTTGTCTTCAAACACTTGTGGGTTCTCGGCGACGAACTTCTCGATTGTCAGCGGCAGGAATTTTGAACCGCCGCGTTTTAGATACCAATAGCCGGCTCCCGCACCGATCAGGGCGCCAATAGCATCGACGATCAGATCCCCCATCGTGTCAATGAGACCTGATTTTTGCATGTTCAGCCCGAACATAACATCCATGCCAAACTCAAAAATTTCCCAGATCGCCCCGATTGATACGGCGAATGAGAATGCCATCGTTGCAAGTAATAAGGGCGGCGCGGAGAGACGGTCACCGCGCACGAAGATCAGCATGATCACTGTACCGATCATGGCAAACGCAATCGCGGAGCCAGTGTGCATCACCGCATCCCACCACCAGAACCGTTCGTAGAAATCACCAATTTCACCTAGAAAAATCGTACCGACTAGGAAAAACACGACCGCTCCGATGAAACTTTTCGGCAGTCTCAGATCTGTCCAGCTCTCGAAAACAAACGGTAATAGGGTCAGACCGAAAACAACGGCCGCCAGAAACACCTGATCCCAACTACCTGTAAAAACACCCGCTATCGCAGACGCTGCCAGCAACGCCCAACTCACCCACGTAAAGACGCTATGGCTTCGGTTTTTGAGTGTTCCGTTGGTCATCTGAATAGAAGCGCACGAGGTCCGATAGGGTTCCCGTGTGCGGATGACTTTTTGAAACTATTGCCCTTCAATCAGACCTTTAACAAATCCGCTCAGCCAAGGTTGGCGTTTGCGGCGCATGCGTTCTGCTGTGACGATTGATAGAAGCTCGCCCATGGCACGGTCGATATTCTCATTGACGAGAACATAGTCATATTCGGCCCAGTGGCTGATCTCATTTTCAGACTTGTTCATCCGCTTGGCAATCACATCGTCGCTGTCTTGGGCGCGCGTGCGGAGACGCTGTTCCAATTCTCGCATGTTGGGCGGTAGGATAAAAATTTTGACGAGGTCATCCGCTGCGGCTTCGGTCAATTGCTGCGCGCCTTGCCAGTCAATATCGAAGACGATGTCCTTACCGTCAGCCAGCGCCTCCTCCACGGGTTCGCGCGGCGTACCGTAATAATTATCGAACACGCGAGCATGTTCGAGAAGCTCATCCTCGGCTTCAAGTGCAGCAAATTTGTCCTTGGTGATGAAGTAATAATCTTCACCATCGCGCTCACCCGGACGCGGAGACCGCGTCGTGACAGACACAGACATGGCGATTTGTGGGTCTTGCGCCAGCAAGCGCCGAGTCATCGTTGTCTTGCCTGCTCCACTAGGTGAGGAGAGCACAATCATCAGACCACGCCTCTGATCTTTCAATGTATCGAGATTGCTCATCGTTTCTGTTTCACCTCAGTCCCCGGTCCCTCTGAATTTTGCGCCATTTCGCGACGTTGCGCTCATGCTCTTGCAGTGTTGCAGCAAAAGCATGTCCGCCTGTCCCGTCCGCCACAAAAAATAGGGCGTCCGTCTCCGCGGGGTTCAGAACCGCTCGGATAGCGTCTGCACCCGGATTGCAGATCGGCGTCTTTGGAAGGGCGGGGATCTGATAGGTATTCCAGTCCGTTACGCGGTCAATTTCTGATTGGTAAATGCGCCGCCCGATCGGTTCACCCTGTGTGATACCGTAGATAATCGTCGGGTCACTTTGTAATCTTATGCCGCGCCGCAACCGATTGATAAAAACACCGGCTACCTTGTCGCGCTCCATGCCGATGCCGGTTTCTTTCTCGACAACCGAGGCCAAAATGATGGCGTCTTGCTTCGTTTTTATAGGCAAGTCCGGCGCGCGCTTATCCCATAACTCATCCAGCAAGGCGGTTTGCGCATTCGACATTTTCGTCAGCAATGCGGATTGCGTCATGCCGCGCGGAGTCAGGTAAGTTTCAGGAAGCAATGTGCCTTCAGGCGGTATGGTTGGCTCATCATCAACGAGCGTCATCGTGCTATCGAGCGCTCGAACGATCTGCGCTGACGTCATGCCTTCGGGGGCTGTGAACGGATAGAGAATGGCGCGTCCATTGGCCAGATGGTCATAAATCGACGCCATCGACGCGCCGGGGATGACAGCAAATTCGCCCGCCTTGAAGTTCGCTTCATTGCCGCGCATCCGCGTGACGAGCTTAAACACATCCGCATTATCGATCAGGCCCGCGTCCTCTAGGCGATTGGCGATGGATGACAGGCCAGAGCCACGGGGGACATCAAAGGTAATCGCCGTCTCAGCGCTCGGATCAGGCGCACGTTCATATCGGTAATTCAGGTAAGAATAGCCCGCGATCAACAAACCGATGCCAAGCGTAATCAACCCGCCGAGCGCGACAATGACCAGAGTGACGCGATTCTTCCGGCGAAGCGCCTTATCCTGTTGAGGTTGAGGAGCGCGAGCCATCAACGGCTCTAGTCGACTTTAGCAAAAATCACGGCGGCATTCGTCCCGCCAAAACCAAAACTATTGCTCATCGCGGCCTTGGCGTTGAATGGCTTAGCTTTATGCGGCACCAAATCGAGCGATGTCTCAACGCTTGGATTATCCAGATTGAGGGTCGGTGGGGCCATGCCGTCGCGTAGAGCGAGGATAGAAAAAATTGATTCGATGGCCCCAGCAGCGCCGAGCAAGTGGCCCGTCGCGGACTTGGTGGAACTCATCAGGACGTTGGACGCGTGATCGCCAAGCAGCTTTTCGACTGCCTTGATTTCCAGCTCATCGCCCATTGGCGTCGAGGTGCCATGCGCGTTGACATAGCCAATGTCTGAAACCTTGAGCCCAGAATTGCCAAGCGCGGCTTTCATCGCCCGATAGCCACCTTCGCCTTCCGGCGCCGGGCTGGTAATATGAAAAGCGTCACCAGACAGACCGTAGCCACACAGTTCGGCGTAGATAGTCGCGCCGCGCGCTTTGGCGTGCTCATATTCTTCAAGAACGACAGCCCCCGCACCCTCACCCATCAAAAATCCATCGCGATCTTTATCATAAGGGCGTGACGCTTTTTCAGGCGTATCGTTGAATCCGGTCGTCATGGCGCGACAGGCCACAAAAGACGCAATTCCGAGGCGATTTATCGCCGCTTCACCGCCGCCAGCCACCATTACATCGGCGTCGCCATGCATAATGAGACGCCCCGCATCGCCTATGGCGTGCGCGCCCGTAGCGCAGGCTGTCACGACAGCATGGTTCGGGCCTTTGAGGCCATGTCGGATAGAGGTTTGTCCCGACGCCAGATTGATCAGCATAGCGGGAATAACAAAGGGAGAAAGACGCCGTGGTCCCTTTTCGTGCAGAGTGATTGAGGCTTCATAGGTGGTTTGCAAACCTCCTATGCCTGAGCCGAGCATGACGCCCGTGCGGTACTGAGCCTCTTCCCCAAGATCATTGGGAGCCCAATTGGCGTCCGCCAGAGCTTGGTCAGCCGCAGCAATAGAATAAAGAATGAAATCGTCGATGCGCTTGGCATCGCGGGCGCTCATCACACTGTCGGGATCGAAAGCGTCAGCGCGGTCTGGGAACTCGCTTTTCCGGGGAACCGGGGCAGCGATTTTGCAAGCAATGTCTGAGACATCAAAATTGGTGATCTTGCGGGCGCCGGAACGCCCTGCAAGAATATTTTGCCATGCGGCTTCAACACCGCATCCGACGGGCGTGACGAGGCCCAAGCCTGTGACGACAACCCGTCTTCGCATAAGGATGTGTCCTTAGCCGACTTTCTCGGAAATGAATTTGACGGCATCGCCAACAGTCTGAATGTGCTCAGCGGCATCATCCGGAATCTCGATGTCGAATTCTTCTTCGAAGGCCATGACTAGTTCAACATTGTCGAGGCTATCAGCGCCTAGATCATCGATGAAATGCGCGTTTCCAGTGACTTTTTCTTCTTCCACGTCGAGATGCTCGACAACCATTTTCTTCACGCGAGCCAGTACGTCAGACATAGATTTTCCTTGTTCGGCGCCGGACGATTCCGGCCAATTCTTTGGCTAGTTTGGGGTTAGTCCCTTGAAATACAACCCCAGCCGGGTTTTTTGCCCGCCCGCAAGTAGCACAGCAACTATCGCTTCGCTACCCCGCCAAAGGGGCTAAATCCCCAGTAAACTGCGGAGATCGCAGTATTAAATCATCGCCATTCCGCCGTTAACGTGCAGAGTTTGCCCCGTCACATAATTGGCTTCATCAGATGCGAGATAGAGAGCCGCATGGGCAATATCATCGCCTGTTCCGAGCGTTCCCATAGGGATTCGAGCCAATGTCGCGTCACGCTGCGCCTCATTCAGCTCATCCGTCATGGGCGAGCTAATAAAGCCGGGTGCAATACAGTTGACGGTGATGCCACGTGTGGCGACTTCTTGAGCCAAAGCCTTGGAAAAGCCAATCATTCCCGCCTTTGACGCCGCATAATTGGTCTGACCCGGGTTACCCGTCACACCCACGACCGACGTAATTCCAATGATTCGGCCTGACCGTGCCTTCATCATGGGCCGCAAACAGGCTTTGGCGAGACGAAAATAGGATTCGAGATTGATCTTGATGACATCGTCGAAATCATCCTGCTTCATCCGCATCAAAAGTCCGTCACGGGTAATGCCCGCATTGGCGATGAGGATGTCGAGTGATCCGCCGAGCGCGTCCGCCGCTTGTCCGGGCAACGCATCCACAGCGTCGCCATCAGACAGATTCGCCGGCGTGATGACCGCGCGATCACCGAGCTCTGCCGCGAGTGATTCGAGTTTTTCAGCCCGCGTACCCGACAAAGCGACATGGGCACCCGCCGCATGGAGTTTGCGCGCGATAGCCCCGCCCAGACCGCCCGTAGCGCCTGTCACCAGTGCGCGTTTTCCCTCGAGTGAGAACATTCCCTATCCCTTCAACAAGTCTGCGAATTCCGCCAAAGCTTCCGGCGTGTCGAGCGGCAAGCCCTTCGCGTCCGGCAAAGCACGGCGCATCATAACGGACAAAACTTTACCGCAACCCGGTTCCGCGAACAGATCAACCCCATTATCGAACATGAATTGCATCGTTTCACGCCAACGAACGCGGCCTGTCACCTGAGTAACAAGGTCCGTACGCAGCTGGATCGGATCCGTGACGGGTACGGCCTGAACATTATTCACCACGGCCACGCTCGGTACATTCATATCAACATCTTCCAAAGCGTCCGCCATCGCATCCGCCGCCGGTTGCATCAGTGAGCAATGAAAAGGGGCAGATACTGGCAAGATGACAGCCTTCTTCACACCGAGACCTTTCGCGCTACCCGCCGCCGCTTCAACGGCGCGCTTTTCACCTGAAATGACGATTTGACCCGGCGCATTATCATTCGCGATTTGGCAATCCCCTTCGGCCAGACCGGCATCCACAACCGCTTCAGCTTGTTCAAAAGACGCGCCCAATAGAGCGGCCATAGCGCCTTTGCCCGCCGGAACCGCTGATTGCATCGCATTGCCGCGAATTCGGAGTAGCCGCGCCGTGTCTTCAATGGACAGGCTACCCGCTGCGCATAGCGCCGTATATTCGCCGAGTGAGTGACCAGCGACGAATTGTGCCTGATCCACCGTGATACCGTGCGCTTCTTCCAACGCCGCCATCGCCGCCATGCCGCAGGCCATTAAGGCAGGTTGCGTATTCGCGGTCATTGTCAGCTCCTCAGCTGGCCCCGCCCACATCAAATCTGAAAGTTTTTCGCCCAACGCATCATCGACTCGGTCGAACACCGCGCGGGCTGAAGGAAAGGCATCAGCTAAGGCTTTGCCCATGCCCACGAATTGACTGCCCTGTCCGGGAAATGTGAATGCGAATGCCATGAATGCCTCGTCCAGCTGTTTGGCTGTGAAAGGCGAGTTCTAGCCGAAATGGTTCGGGGCTGCCAATGATTTACAGCCTCACAAATACGGCCATTTCTACTTGAAACCGCTTATCCCTCTCTATATGTGGCGCGCTTCACCGGTTGACGGTGGGTTTTCGGGAATGATCCCGTCCTACCCATCCATCGATGTTTGGTCTCACCTTCACGGGCCCACATCGCCGTCGCCACGATCTGAAGGACGATCCTATGGCTCTTTACGAGCATGTGGTGCTCACGCGCCCAGATATTTCCTCGACCCAAGTCGAAGAATTTATGCAAACCCTCGCTACCAAAATCGAAACTCTCGGCGCGACCGTCGAAGGTGCCGAATATTGGGGCCTGCGTAACCTCGCTTACCGTATGAACAAAAACCGCAAAGCGCACTACAGCTTGCTGAAAGTGAACGCTGAGCCCGGATTGCTGCACGAAATCGAGCGCCAGCACCGTATCAACGAAGACGTTCTACGTTACATCACGATCGTCGTTGAAGAGTTCAACGAAGAGCCGTCTGCAATTCTTAAAAAGCGCGAAGAGCGCAAGCGTCGCGACCGCAACTAGGAAAGGGCTAACATCATGGCAAAACAAGACATTCGCATTGAAAATCTGCCGTCCCGGACCCCGTTCCGGCGTCGTCGCAAAGTCTGCCCATTCTCCGGTGAGAACGGCCAGAAAATCGATTATAAAGACCCGAAGATGCTCCAGCGTTATATGTCCGAAAAGGGCAAAATCGCGCCGGCTCGTATCACGGCCGTCTCCCACAAGAAGCAGCGTGAGCTAGCCCGTGCGATCAAACGTGCGCGCTTCCTTGGTCTGCTTCCATACGAAGTTAAGTAGAGGAGCGAGACCAATGGAAGTCATTCTTCTCGAACGCGTTGAAAAACTCGGCGCCATGGGCGACGTTGTTAACGTCAAACCGGGCTTCGCCCGTAACTTCCTGATCCCTCAGGATAAAGCGCTACGCGCAACGAAGGCCAATAAGGCCCGGTTTGAAGCCGAGCGTGAATATCTTGAACAGCGTAATGCGGAAAACCGTGAACGCGCTGGTGAAGAGGGCAAGGGCATTGACGGCACGCAGGTCACCATGATCCGCCGCGCTGGTGATACAGGTCAGCTTTACGGCTCTGTGTCCGTCCGCGACGTCTATGAAGCGCTGATGCTCAAGGATATTTCGGTCAAGCGGAACCAGATCATCATCGACAAACCGATCAAAACGCTCGGTGTCCATGACCTTCTGATCCGCCTTCATGCTGAAGTTACTGTGCCGATCACGGTCAATGTGGCTCGCTCTGAAGACGAAGCCCTGCGTCAAGCCAAAGGCGAAGACGTGATTGCAACACAACAGGCTGAAGATCGCGCCGACGCCAACGAATCCGCTCAAGAACGGGCTGAAATCGCGGCGGAAATGTTCGACGGTGATGCACCTGAAGCTGTTGCCGATGAAACTGTCACTGAAGGTGACGCCAGCGAAGGCGTTATGACCGAAGCCGACATGTCTCGCGCGCAGCACCCAGAGCCAGTGGCTAAACCTGATGAGGCGGCTGTCGTCTCTACGGAGGAAGAGGAGTAATACTCCCTCTTCAGTCCTAAATAGAAAAGCCCGCCATCTTGGCGGGCTTTTTTTTTGGAATCACGACCATCCCCGTGACCCAAGCGCGGACCCTCATAAATCGGGCGCGCATTCAGACACGAAAAATCCTCACGACACTTTAAACTATTTTTCCCACTGAATTAGCGAAGATTTGATATGCCTAGCGCATGTCGAAACCCCTGCCCCCTTTAAACTCTATCCGCGCGTTTGAAGTCGCAGCCCGCCATACAAGCTTTTCTAGAGCCGCCGAAGAGATTGGGGTGACGCCTGGGGCCATCAGCAAACAGATATTGGCGTTGGAAGACTATATTGGGGTCAAGCTATTCGAACGATTACCCGGCGGTCTTACACTCACACCGGCCGGCTATACCGTCAGATCCTCTGTCGAGCCCGCCTTCGATTTACTCTCAAGTGCGTTTACGAGATATTCTCGCCGATCGCCGCGCTCCAATATCTGTCGGATTTCGACGATGGCATCATTTGCAGCGCAATTCTTTGTGCCGCGTCTCGACAAGTTCAAAGACGAAGTACCGGACATCGAATTAGAAATTCTTACATCCCAACGTCTCGTTGATTTCTCCAGAGAAGAAGTCGACTTAACAGTACGTTATGGACATGGAATCTGGGATGACGTCGTGTCAACACAGCTCGTCAAAGGGCAGCTTGTGCCCGTTTGCTCACCCGTATTATTAGCTGACATTGACGAATCTGATCGAGACGATTTCATTCGCAACACTCGCCGTATCCAAATTCATTCATCGGACGAATGGCGGGCGTGGAGTCAGTTAACCCAGTTGGACCTAACCGATTCACGTCGCCCCTTCATAATAGAGGATACGCTCGTCGCCGTTGAAGCCACCCTATCTGGACAAGGCATCGCCCTATTACCGGAAGTCATCGCGCGCCATAATATTGAAAACGGAAATTTGACGACCTTTTCCGATCAACGACTTCCATGGAATAAGACCTATTTTATAACGCACACCCCGAACGCAAACCGTAACCCCGTTATAAGGGACGTGATCGCCTGGATTACAAAAGAAGTCGCGACGTCATAAAATCCGAGCGTGAATTTTTCGACACGACCTTCGGAAAATAACGCGATTCCAAAATGATCTTTGCTCCAGCAGTCTTGTGAAGCGCGACATCGCGTATGACTTCAGGAGACAAAAATGCGCTCAAAGATACATTTAATTTTTGGCAGCTTCGCACTCGCCTTAGCTCTGACATCGACAACCGCGTCCGCAAAGACAGTTGAATTCAGCTATGCACAATCTGAGCTTTCGACCACTATCGGAGCGGAACAAGTCCTAGAAAGAATAAGCATTTTGGCCAAGGATATTTGTGGTCAAGAATTTGATCGTTTCTCGCCCAGGCATCAGATGAAAATCCAACGCTGCACACGTGAAGTCACACAAGAGATTGTTGAACAAATCTCTCACGTCAATTTGGATGTTGCATTGAAATTGGACTCGAAAGTCAGTCGAGCACAGCGCGATTATATCTAAAAAATCCCGAGGGGCGTTCCGATCGCCAAACCTATTCTGAATAGGGCTCACCCGTGCAGGATCGTGTGCGGGTGAGGATTATCTTATTGGCCCAGAAACTGGACTTTAGCGACATCCATGATGAATGAGGTCTCTCCGAGGACTATCACAGCCCCTCACCCATTCGCAGCCAGCGGGGGACTCACCACCTCATTATTCTCATCGAGCAGCACGATATTCGGCACATAACTTTTAGCCACTTCGGCGTCCATTTGGGCGTAAGTAATGATGATGATCTTATCGCCAAGCTGCACCCGACGAGCGGCAGCGCCGTTCAAGCCGAACGTCTTAGAACCCCGTGGCGCGGTAATGGCATAGGTCGTAAACCGTTCGCCATTGGTGATGTTCAGGATGTCCACCTGCTCATTGGGCAGGATTCCCGCCATTTCTAGCAGGTCCTGATCGATCGAGATCGACCCTTCATAGTGGAGATCGGCCTGAGTCACCGTGGCACGGTGGATCTTGCCTTTCATTAGGGTAAGGATCATGGGGGGCTCCGATTGCTTCACACTCTATATAGGGTGTGATGAAAGCGCGCAAAAGGAGAAGCCACGTTTCTGCAAGGCTGCTCTGTGGCGCATTTATCCTACGTTCAGGAGGCTAAAATGGACGTTCTTATCCTTACAACGGGCGGCACAATTGACAAAGTCCATGACGTGCGCACGGAAACGCTCGTTTTTGACGGCAGCACAGCCGTCTCCGACATTCTGAAATATGGGCGCATTGAGTTTCCGCGCGTCGAAAGTCTCATGTCAATCGACAGTCTGGATATGACGGCTGACCATCGCGACGCGATCCTACGGGCCGTTATAGACGCCCCGGAAAAGAACATTGTGATCACGCATGGGACCGGAACGATGGAACAGACAGCGCAGCATCTGCTCGGCCATGTCCGGGGCAAGACCGTTGTGTTGACGGGCGCTATGCGACCGCAATCGCTGTGGCGTTCCGACGCCGAATTCAACCTCGGCGGCGCATTGATCGCGGCACAAACTCTCCCTCACGGTATTTATGCGGTGATGAATGGCTGCGTCATCCCCGCCCGCGATGTGCGCAAAAACCTGCAGACCGGACGTTTCATCTAAGCTTTGCCCACAGCCCAGAGCGCGAAGGCATATTCCGTCGCCGTTTCCTTAAGCGATTGATAGCGCCCACTTTCGCCCTGATGCCCGGCTTCCATATTCATCTTGAGCAGGATTGGGGCCTCCCCCGTCTGGTGATCGCGCAGTCGCGCCGCCCATTTGGCTGGCTCCCAATAGGTCACACGCGGATCGGTCAGCCCACCCGTAATCAATATGGGCGGGTAGTCCGCCTTCTGAATATTCTCATACGGGCTATAGCTGAGGATCGTCCGGAACGCGGTTTCATCCTCAATCGGATTACCCCATTCCGGCCATTCGGGCGGCGTCAATGGAAGATCCGTATCGCTCATCGTGTTCAGCACATCGACAAATGGTACAGCCCCGATCACGGCCCCAAACAGACCGGGATCTTGATTAAGCGCGGCCCCCACGAGCAATCCACCAGCCGAGCCGCCATGCCCCACTACCTTGCCGCGCTTCGTCCAACCGAGATCAACGAGGGCGTGCCCAACATCAACGAAGTCATTGAATGTATTGATCTTACGGTCCAGCTTTCCAGCTTCGTACCAGCCATAACCCTTGGCCATCCCGCCGCGAATATGCGCTATGGCGTAGACGAAACCACGATCAACCAGACTCAATCGGCCGGTACGAAAGTCCGCCGGAATAGTCAGCCCATATGAGCCATAACCATAGAGCAAAACCGGGTTCGATCCGTCCGGCTTGACCCCTTTGCGGTATAGCAGCGTCACGGGAACGGTCTCCCCGTCCCGCGCCGTAATCTCTATCCGCTCCGTCACATAATCATCCGGGTCATGCCCGCTCGGCACAATCTGACGATGGACTAAGCTGCGTTCGCGCGTCGCCATATCATAGGCATAGACCGAGGCCGGAGTTGTCGGACTGCTATAGCTGTAATGGATCAGCGTCGTATCATACTCATAACCACCGACAAGACCGAGCGAGTAAGCCGCTTCATCCATTTCAATGGCGTGCTCCGTTTTGTCCGCCATGTCGCGGATAACGATACGCGGCAGGGCATTCTCGCGCTCCAGTCGGATGAGGTGACCGGAATAGGCCTCTAAACCCAAGATTAAACACCCGGGCTGGTGATCAATGTAAGAGGACCAACTTGCCGGATCACTTGTCTCGCCCAATGGCGTATTCGTTTGGAATACCGCAAAATCGATCGCGCCATGATCGTTCGACAAAATATACGTCACCCCGCCCTGTGGCGCGACATCATATTCGATACCGCTCCGACGCATCGCAAAGCAGACAGGGTTCGTCTCCGGCCTGTCCATCGGCACGGCCCAGACCTCACTGGTCGTATGATTATGGGCCGAGATAACAATATGCCTGTCATCGTCTGAACTGCCCACGTTCACGAAAAACCCTGGATCGGATTCCGTGAAGGCTGTGTTTGCCGCGCTGGACCTATCAATATCTCGATAGAGGACTTTTGACGGTCTTTGGTTCTCATCGCGCTCGACCCAGAAGAGGGTTTTTGAATCCATCGCCCAGACCAGAGCGCCTGCGGCTGTATCAATACCCGTGAAGTCTGCATCCCCGCCGGA
Source organism: Algimonas ampicilliniresistens (assembly GCF_030159955.1). Taxonomy (GTDB): domain Bacteria; phylum Pseudomonadota; class Alphaproteobacteria; order Caulobacterales; family Maricaulaceae; genus Litorimonas; species Litorimonas ampicilliniresistens. The sequence goes on along the minus strand of NZ_BSNK01000002.1, from coordinate 1,253,497 downwards.
GGCAGGACCAACAAACACTTGGTGGTTTTCAGCCCCCTTTAGATCCAGACCATAGGCAACACGGGCATGATCCGGGCTGTGACTCACATCGCCAACATCGAAAAATCCATCCGCATCCTGACTCAGCGCTTCGGCGTCCAGCAAGGTTTGCGCCGTGCCGCCCTCTCTAGGTTCGCGAATATAGGTGCCATGTTCCTGGCCCGCTTCAAAACGGTGGTAGTACCGCCAAGGACCATGCGGTAGTTTCGTCGAGGACCGGGCGGGTTCCAGTCGGGCCTTCATCTCTTCGAATAGTGCCGTGTCGAGAGCCTTTAATGGGCTCAACGCCGACTCCGTGTAGCGATTCTCTGCCTCTAAATGCGTTCTGATGTCAGATGAGAGTTTCGAGGGGTCGCGTAGCACCGCCTGCCAGTTTGTATCCTTCAGCCATGCATAATCGTCGGTCCATTGATGACCGAAACGACTTTGTTGGTAGGGGCGTTTTTCGGCCTTGGGGGCGTTGGGCGGAGTGTTAGTCATGGCGCGTCGTCTAGGCCGATGGTCACGGACTGTTAAGGGCTTCTGCTTACCCTTTTCATTGGAGGGTCGGTCTTTTGCCGCACCCCAGTCGTAGACCGGACACACAATGTCGTTGCCCGCCCAAGCTTTGGAGTTGGAGCCTGCCCAGCAGGTCGACACGCCCACGGATACCGTGCGTCGTCAATTGTCTCGGCGTCTAGCCGATGCGATCTGCCTACCTGCGTCAAAACTCACCCCCCAAGAACGCCACATGGCGGGCGACGTGTTGGTCGAGCTGCTCCGCTCAACAGAACCCGATATACGTGAGGCCGTAGCCAAACGCCTCGTTATGCTCAACGAAGCGCCTCGGACCATCTTGGTCATTTTGGCTAAGGACAAGATAGAGATTGCCCGGCACGTTTTGGAGAACTCCAAGAGTCTGACCGACTCTGACCTCATCCATATTGCGCGGAAGGTCAAAGAGGACCACCGGAAGGTCATGGCCCAACGTCGTCACATCTCGGACGCCGTCGTCGACGTTCTCGTCGAATTCATGGAAGAGGATGTCGTCGAGACTCTGCTTAAGAATAAAGGGTCGAACCTATCCGACACGGCGATCCAGCGGATCCTGACCATTTCACGATCCCATCAGCCTTATGTCGAACTCTTGGTCAAACGCGATGAGCTACGCCCGAGTCATGGTCTAACCATGTATTGGTGGGCAGATACGTCCAATCGTAGGCGGATTCTGCAACGGTTCGCAGTCACACGACATGTACTGCAAGAGAGCGCCGGAGATTTATACCCGCTCGCCGCACAAGATGGATGGCAAGATGCGGGCGTCCGCAAAGCCCTGCAATTTATCGAACGCCGCCAACGCAACCGCGCAGCCACAGAACGCTCTCCTTATGACAGCCTTGAACATGCGATTGAGGATATTGCGCGCACCGGATTAACGCGCAAAATGACCGAGGAAATTTCATATATGGCCGGGATCAAACCCGCCACAGGCGCGCAAATCCTGATGGATAAGGGCGGCCAGCCCATCGCAATTTTCTGTAAGGCGCCGGGCCTAAAACGTGACCACATGCGGACGCTTTGGAAAGGACTTGGGCGGCAGACCGAAACGCCGGACGGTCAAATAAATCCCGCTTTCGCGCGTGTTCTCGAGACCTATGACACAATCTCAACCGACAAAGCACAGACAGTCTTGCGCTATTGGAACTGGTCGCTGACGGCCTCCCTCAGCCCGGAAGTTTTGAAATATATCCAGAATGGCGTCATACCGCGCGAAGAAGACTTCGGAGCGGCGGCTATAACGGCAGCGCTCGTCTTTTCTCATCGAGGGTGAGTCAGCCAGGCGAAACGTTTGAAAGTCTAATAGGCATAAAAAAACCCAGCCATAGAGGCTGGGTTTATCTTGTGGGCGGTCGAGTGACCTATTCGGTTGTAGTCCGAACATAAAGGGCATCGTAATCCGCTTTGAACTTCATGCACTCTTCATCATCGAGCGCAAACTCGCCGCCAGCAAAGACGATATTGTCATATTCCAGCTTGATTTTTGAGTAGCAGAGTTCCCGCTCGACATTCTTTTCGAACTCACAACGACGTTCAACGGCATCGCGTTCTTCAGACACAAATTTGAGCCACTTACGAGCATTGCGCGATTCGCGTGACCCAGCCGGCACTCTATTGAAGGCTTCGATAGCTTGAGCCCGGATCCGAGTAATGGGGGCATTATCCATTTCTGCTTCCGTCATGGAGCAATCGAGCCGCGGCGCGGTCTGCGTTGAATCATAAATACAGTTTGCAACCTGCATCCAAGATTTACCCGCGTCATAGCCGCGATCAATAGCGCTACGGAACGAGGTTTCAGCCTTACCGCAATCACCTTCGTTAAAATAAGCCTCGCCCAAAGCGGCATAAAGCTTAGCCGAATTTGATTGCTGCGCAGCCTCTTCTAAGATCGGAATCGCTTTCTTATACTCGCGAGCCGTCCGATAATATTTCGACAGCTCTTCAAGATTTTCCGGGGTCCGCTTCACACGACCACTATTCATCTCGCGAGCGAGAATTTGAGCCGCTTGGTATGGCATCTCGTAATAGGAGTAATATTGAATGACTTTTTTGATTTCCCGTTCGTCGGTCATAGCACCGCCGAGATAGAGCATTTTGTTGACTTCAAAGGCGTCCTGTTCACGACCGCCATTGCCCAACATTGACGCCCATGTGTTCCAAAGCGTCTGATCACCCGGCCATTTTTGGATCATCTGTTTGACAATATCAGCCTGACGCTCAGGCATATTGAGATTGTTATAGAGGAAGTTCAGCAAATCAAAATGTTTGCGTTCCTTTGGATTCGCACTGTTGAACCATTTCTCAGCCCAAGGTCGCGCCCGAGCATAGTCTTCGGCTTCCACCCAAGCTTGGACAAGGAGCTCGACATAAGCAGGCTTCTCTTGACCGCCTTGCGCAAGGTAGTTTTCAAGAGCTGTTGCCCCTTCGCGGTACTGACCATTCACGATCATCAACTGGGCAATGACGACCTTGATGTTATCGACTTCGTTCGGCAGTAGGCCACCTGCATTAATGGCGTCCTGAAAGGCGCGAAGTGCGCCTGGTGTGTTGCCGACATCATTATAGCTCTGACCCAGCATCTGATAGATCGTGGATCGTTCATAAGGGTTGAGAGCCACACCAGAACTCAACAATGCATTGAGAACATTGAGCGCTCCCTGCGAATTTTCCGCATTCATCATCTGAAGCGCTTCATTCACTTTTTCGCCGGCCTTGGCTGAGAACTGGCGACCTTCAACAGCTGCCTCTTCATCTTGCGCATAGGCCACATCTAAAGTCGCCGGAGCGATTATGCCGACGCAGGCAATGGCAAACAAGCTCGCTCCTAAAAGCTTTGCGCTTTTCGCTTTGAGGCTCATCGATCTCGGACGAATAGTCATGAACGTCTCCCGTAATCTTGTTTGGGTTTGAGTACGACGCGCTGCGCCGAACCCTCACCGAATAAGCCTTTCGGCTTGTGTCGTGTCAGCCCAATTTACTCGGGAATGACATTGCCCCGCTCATCCGCAAGGCGGAATGTAATCCTTGATTCAACACCGGAGCGACCCACTGGGCGACCGTCTTGAATTTTCGGATTATACTTCCACTTCTGGACCGATTTGACGGTCGGACGTTCGAACAAAGACTGGGTGCAATAGGTCGCAACCACGTCAAATGGCGCGCCCTCAGGGCTCACATTAAAGCGAACTTTGCAATGTCCAGACTTCTCCGCGCGGGGCGGCATGATCGGTGGAATACGAACGAGTGGTTGTGCGTCGCGATCGGACACAGTGATCTGAAACTGCGAGCGATCAATTTCCGGCGCTTCAAATTCTGGAACTGCGCCTTCCAACGACGCGATTGGCTCAGCAGGACGGTCAGCTTTTTGACGTTCAATCTGAGGCGGCGGGGGCGGTGTTTCGATCTTTTTGATCTCAGTAATTTTAGTCTCACGCTCTAGCAGCTTCAAATCTTCAACCTTCGGGTTGATTTCAAAGGATTGTAGATCGAGTTTATCTTGAGGTTTGAATTCCTCAGAAATGAGACTCATCATTAGGACAAAAAGAACAACCGTAACGATTGCAGCGGGGACAATGGCTAACCAGCGTAAAAAACCCATAACGGCCTATCCTTCCTATTCAGTTCCGACCCGGGTGGTCACACCCAGATCTTGGAACAGCTCCTGAACACCCATAACGGTTCCGACGTCTGCATCGCGGTCCGCTTGAATGATGGCATTCGCCTTTGGTGTTTCGTCACGTAGCGCCGTCAAGATCGGACGAATTTCGCCAATCTTGTAAGGTCGCTTATCGATCCAGACATTAGATGCACTATCAACCGCCACTAGAATAGTCGGGTTCCAAGCAACATCCGTTGTCGCCTCAGGCTTTAAGGGCTCAAGGCCGGGAGTTTTAACAAACACCGATGTGACGATGAAGAAGATGAGTAGAATGAAGACGACGTCGAGCATCGGCGTCATGTTCAATTCGGTGCCTTCGTCTTCAAGGACAGTGCGAGAGCGTCGTGCCATAGTGTTACCTTATATCATTTACAAAGCAGCGTGACAAGCGGGTGGCGCAGAATAGTGCGTCACCAGCCAGACAGCCGTTAGGCCGTGTCTTTGACGACTTCGATTTTGGATTGCATGCCGCGTCCATCCAGCCCGTCTTTCAACTGAACAAGGATGTTGTGCTTCGCATCCGGATGGAAGCGCAAGATGACCGATGCACCGGGTTTATCAGCAAGTTGACGTTCGATGCGGGCGAGAACGCCGCCACAGGTCGACCGCAATGAGTCAACTGAACATTGGCTATTTTCGTCGACATAAACGGTAATCGCTGGCGGAGGATTAGTCGGTGGTGGCTGGTCTTCCGGCGGTGGTGGCGGCTGGGTCATATCCAGACCGGTTTCGTCAAGAAAGACAGCCGTCACGATGAAGAAGATGAGCATGATAAACACGATGTCGAGCATCGGTGTCATATCGACATCGGCTTCGTCGTCATTATTTCGGCGGCGGGCGCGTCTCATGGACAGTGCCTCCTAGTAAGCGCCGCGGTCGACGACGAGTTCGTCGGCAAACCGGGCGGTTTCGCGTGCGCTCCAGCGCGGCAAAACAGTGGAGAAGTAAAGACCCGAAAGTGCAGCCATCATACCGGCCATTGTCGGGATGGTCGCCCGGAACACACCACCCGCCATCAAGCGGGCTGAACTGGATCCGGAATAAGCCAACACATCAAACACGTCGATCATGCCCGTTACGGTTCCAAGGAGACCGAGCAGCGGCGCCAGAGCAACCAATGTTTTAATAAGGGCGACGTTGGAAATAGTGCGTTCTTTGACCTGACTGATCATTTCGTCACGGATTGCGAGAGCACGCCATGAAGACCGATCTGTGCGAGCCTCCCATTCGGACCTCAGCCGACTTTTCATCGGCTTGTGAGCCAGAAGATAATAAGCGATCCGTTCGAGAATGAAGGTCCACATCGCGAAAATAACAATCGCAATCGGGATGAGAACGGGGCCGCCCTGTTGCAGAAAGCCTTGAAGGCCGCCGATGATATTGCCCATTGGGTCGTCCTTTCGGGGTCAGTGGAATAGCGGCGAGACAAAAGCCTCGCCACAGGTTCAACCGCAGGTCCGCACAACGTGCGCAGACCTACTTCAAGCTAGATTTTTGTAACCGGAGCTACACCAACCGAGCCAGCGCTGCGCGATTCCACATGACGCGCCACGATACCGGCAGACTGTTCTTCCAGTGTTGACTGGACGGAACGTGCCAGAGAGGCGGCAAAGCTGTGGATGATCAGCAGCGGGATCGCGACGATCAGGCCGAGCATGGTGGTCACGAGGGCCACGGAGATACCGCCAGCCATCAGTTGTGGATCACCAGCACCATAGATCATCATGGCTTGGAAGGTTTGGATCATACCTGTGACCGTACCCAGAAGGCCAAGCAGCGGCGCGATACCAGCGATCAACTTGATGAAGTTCAGGCCGAATTCCAGTTTCGGACTCTCTTGCAAGATAGCTTCGTCCAACTTCAGCTCAACTGTGTCTGCATCCGCATTCCGCGCGCCTTCATAGGCCAGCATAACGCGACCCAGAGCGTTGGACTTAGATGGCTGCGACTTCCGCTTCTGACCAGCAACCGCCATGCGGATGAGGAACAGACGGACAATCAACAGAAGACCAAGAAGACCAGTCACCGCACCCAGCAACATGATGATGTTACCAATGATACCACCCTGTTGAGCACGCTCCCACGGACCAGGACGCAAGTCGAAAGTCTTGAGAAGCTCGCCGCGGGTTGGGTCGATCGGCGCATAAACAACTTCACCTGCACTGGCGTTCAACACGCGATCAGCTGCGGATTGAATGGCGCCACCGGGTTGAGCCGGAAGCAGAGACAGGCGCGGCAAATCTTCGCCGCCTGAGGATGGAGGGTTATATTGAAGGAACTCACCGCCATCTTCTGTGAAGGCGACAAAAGGACCAACGCGCGTCACACCAGTTTGACCATCAATGCCAGCAACTTGAGCGGAGAAACTCGCCACTTTGCGCTGCTCAACGATCTCTTCCAACATTGTGCGCCAGATAGCATTCAAATCAGATGTTGACGGCAAGGCGTCAGATTCTGCAACGCGTCCGAGAACTTCTGTCCGGTTCGGCAGTTGCGCCGTGATCAGTGAGCGATCCAATGTAGATTTGAATTCACCGGCCATTGACCGTGCGAGGCCAAACACTTCGCCGAACTCACCTTGGGCCGCTGTAAGCTCACCCTTAAGTCCGTCGATCTGGTTTTGGTTGGCCGAAAATGTGCTTTCCACGCGACGCGCTTGAGCTTCGAGTTGTGCCAGCTCAGAACGAGCCCGACGCAATTCTTCAGTCTGCTGTGCTGCATTGGATTCGAATTCGCGGACGCGTTGCGTGTTGATCCGATCCTGCTCGGCCGCATCGGCGCGAACCTGGTTAAGCAGTTCTTGTATTGATGTAATCTGCGCGGATGCCGGAGCGGCAACGAGCAGGGCCGAACCCATCAGGGCGGCCATGGCGGATTTATAGAACTTCATGGTCTTGTCTTCCCTGTTGACTAGTTGGCGGCCGTGACGGGCGCGTAGATCACTTCCGGCGCAGCTTGTTCACGAGCAACGCGGATGGTTTGGCGAATTTGGCGAGAATCGACATCATCGAGAGGCACCCAACTGTCGCTGCCTGTGTCATAACGTTTGGCCGAACCATCGCGCTTATCGACAAAGATAAACGAGGTCCGTCCAAACCGGATGAAATCGACGACATTGCCCGGCTCTTCCGGATGAACACCTTCATAGCTTTCCGTGGAATAACCGTAAGTCGCCTCAATCTTATACGCGTTCAAAACCTGACGATATTGCTCGGCAGGCGAAACACTCGGATTTGCAAGAGCGTTCTGAACACGTGTGACGCGCGAGAGGCGCTCAGCTACACGGAAAGGCACATCAGCCTTAATCGCATCTTCAAGCGCAACCGCCATCCGCAACATCATCGGGCTCATGCCCTGCTTGATCTGCTCCACAGTGCCGAGCTGATTGCGAACGGAATTGATCTCCGACGCTTGGCTATCAAGGAAAATTTGCTGCTGCGCGACGAACAATTTGGTGTTGTCGAGCTGTTGCAGAACGGCGCGATATTCGCGAACCGCAGAGCCAGCAGTGTCATCAGCCTCTTCCACTTGGCGCTGAGCTGCAGCAGATGCCGCAGAAGATTGGCGCGCGGCGGAGAGGGCGGTTTCAAGCTGGGCCTGAGCCGGCAGCGCCGCGGTCAGGGCCATAGCCCCGGCGGCGCAGACGAGCCAGGCTCGCTTGGCGTTGGATGTGATCAGCATGGTTTCCTTCCAGGTCTGGTTCATGTCGTTTTCCCGTAATTCTTTTCGTTCACCGATAGGCTAGCTGGCATCAGATCCACCCTCACCGATTTGAATCGGTGCTGTCATAGTTCCAATGGCACTTTCGCCACGCGCAATACGGACGTTCTGGCGAAGACCCAGAAGTTCGGAGTTAGACAGCGGATCCCACTGTTTCGTTGCTTCGTTATAGCGGTAGCCTTCGGAACTATCACGCTCAAGATAGAGCAGCGCCAGACGCCCGAAGTGGATATAGTTGCCGTCGTAAAGCTGAGATTGAAGATCTTCCATCTCAGCGCCTGTGGCCAAAGCCTGACGTTGTTCTTTGTTCAGATCACAGACAGGGGAGTCAGGATCCGCCATGCAGGCCTGGAAGCGGTTGCCCTGCCGGTCGGCAATCGGGCTGACCCCAGAATAAGACCCAACCTGAAGACCGTAAGCTACCTCAAAACCATAAAGCTGCAAAGCGCGGCGATAAACGTCGCTCACAAGCACGTCTTCGGCCTGCAAATCATCCCGTAGATCATCGAGAAGACCGAAACGGCGCTCAATCCGGAACGGCAAATCAGCAACCATAACTTTTTCAAGCTCGGCCACCATTTCGCGTACCATTGGCAGCAACTCCTCGCTCGCACTACTATCGTTAGCCAAAGCCAAGCGAGCAGCGAGCGAGTCGATCTCTTTTTGCTGTTCTGTAAGATAGTATTCGCGCAGCAAGACATTGGTGCGGCGATCAGAAATTTCTTTCAGGACGGATTCATACTGAGACGCGAGCGAAGTCGTCGTCTGAGATTGATCTTGGGCTTGAGCCTGACTGGCCGGAACCGCACCCAGGGCGATCCCAAAACAAGCAGCTGCGCACATGGCAAGCTGCCGGGCAGGTAGGGTTAGCACCACTCACGTCCTCCATTTATTGCCGGCTTCTTTAGGAGCCGTGCGAACGGTCGCCTACACGGACGACTTTTGTTAATCAATCATTACCTCGACCACCTCGCAACGGTTTTTTATAGTTTTTTTCCGTGGACAAGAGCGGCAAAATTTGCCTTGGCACCCGCAAAGAGAATGCTCAGAGCATCCTTATTGTAAACGGACGCGGTTCAGTCAAGCAACGACTCCCGCGCTCGGAAGGTTCCTTAAAACCATAAAATTTTTTAGCGGGAAACCACGTCACGCGTGAGGATGGCTGGGGTGGCTGGACTCGAACCAGCGGTACATGCTACCAAAAAGCATTGCCTTACCAACTTGGCTACACCCCATCAATCCGAACAGTAGAAAGCCGCGGCGCGACTCCTATCCGTCTGTGATGAGCGCGGCTTTTATGAGCGAGTATCAAAAAAGGCAACGGCGAAATCCGACGGATTGCACACGGAATACGCCTTATATCACCTGTGGCGAATCAGACGCCGCCCACGCGACATCATTCATGCCCTGTAAGCGCTCTGTATCCGCCTCTTTCCTTAATCCGTTCGACGTGGCACATATCGAAAAACAGTAAGAAACAACCTTTTTCGAAAGTGAGCATGCGTGGCTGACACTTCTCCTGCCTATTCCTATCCGCAAAAACGACTCAGCGGGACCAAGGTATTTTTCATCACGATCCTAAGTGTGGTGATTGGTCTTTTCGTCTTCTTCTTTCTTCTGGTTATGTTGCTGGCCTCCATCGGAGCAATGGCTGCGGGTTCAGACAAAGTCACCAAGCCGATCGTGCTTGAGATCGACCTTCGCATGCCAATTCTCGACGCTCCAGTTGGTCCAACCCTGTTCGCTGACAGCCCCACATCTATTGTTGGTATTGTACAATCTCTGGACCGAGCCAAGACCGATGACCAAGTCAAAGGCGTCTTCATACGCGGTGAGAGTGGCGGCCTTGCGCCTGCCAGCGCTGAGGAACTCCGCCTGGCGATCCTCGACTTCCGCGCATCCGGGAAATTCGTGGTGACCCATGCCCAGGGCCTGAACAGCACATCCGTTATTCCCTACCACGCCATCAGCGCGTCTGATGAAATTTGGCTGCAAGCGAGCACGTCGATGGCCACAGCTGGCCTCTATTCACAATCCGAGTTCTTTGGCGGCGTCATGGAAAAAATCGACGCCGAGCCACAATTCATTCGTCACGGCGCGTATAAGAATGCCGTCAACACCTATACGGAAGAGGGCTACACACCCGAACACCGCGAAGCGACAGAGAGCCTGATCACGTCTATTTTCGACAATACGGTCGATAATATCGCAGATGATAGAGATCTGCCCCGTGAAGACGTTCTGCGCCTACTGGCCACCGCACCTCACAGTGCGAGCGATGCTCTTGATGCCGGATTAATCGACAAGCTCGGTTATCTTGAAGAGATGAAGGACTGGATCGCCACAAAAGCTGGCGACGAAGACACGGTCTTCAAGTCCATCGCTGATTACAAACCGAAAGGGAATTTCGGCAAACCTGTCATTGCGGTCGTTGAAGGCCAAGGCACGATCCTGCCCGGAAGCGGCGGTGGCGATAATATCTTCTCCCCGACCACGAATATGGGCGGCGACACTTTGGCCGCAGGCTTAGACTCCATAATCGATGACGAAGACGTCAAAGCCGTCGTCTTCCGGATCAGTTCGGGCGGCGGCTCCGCTGACGCCTCTGACCAGATTATGGCTGCCGTGATACGTGTTCAAGACGCTGGCAAACCTGTTGTTATCAGCATGGGTCAATATGCGGCCAGTGGCGGCTATTATATTGCCGCCCCAGCCGATCACATCGTCGCCCTACCCCAGACCATTACTGGATCCATCGGCGTATTTGGCGGTAAAATCGCGCTGGAAGGTGCGTTTGCCAAAATCGGTTACAATATCGACGGCATCCGGGTCGGCGGGGACTATGCCGGCGCCTATAATGTAGATGAGCCTTTCACTGAGGCGCAACTCGCTGGCTATCAACGCACCATGGACAATATCTACAATAACTTTGTCGGTATTGTCGCGGACGGACGAAATATGCCTCGCGAAGCGGTCATTGAAGTCGCTGAGGGCCGAGTTTGGACAGGTGAGCAAGCTTTAGAGCGTGGACTTGTTGATGAGTTGGGCGGCTTTGACACGGCGCTGCGGGCGGCCAAGCGCTTGGCCGAGATGGACGAAGATGCAGACGTCCGCATCAAACGCTTCCCACGCGCAAAGACGCGCGAAGAACTGTTCAACGATCTGTTTTCCGGAACAGTCAGCACTGGGCGTGATTTGGAAACGCTGAGTGCGCTGATCAATATGCCGGAAGTTCAGAACGCTTTGAAAGCCCGTGAAGCCCTCTCCGCACAAGGTCACGAACTGAAGGCGACGCTCCCAGACTTTCTAGAACGCTAACCCTGCGTTAGCCTGCTATAGAGTCCTTAGGGGTCAAATTCGTTGACCCTGTGGTCATCTTGGAATGCACGACAGCAATCCGTTTCGGACCTCATCAACGTGCGGCCTTCACGGAAGGCCGCACGCTGGCTGCTGATTGCGCCACAGTAAAGCTCAAGATTTTAAGCGAATAACCGTCTGGCCTACGCCGCTCACGATAAGCCAATACAAAAGGCGTGACCGTCCTTAGCGGTGACACCTTCTATTAGCGATGACAGTGTCGGTTAGTGAGGGCGCTTGGCCCAGAGGCTCGACCTTCCGCGGTAATAATCGCCAGTAGATGATCAAGTTTGATCGTCCCGGCTTTCAAACTAAGATGATCTTGGCATAGGCGATACGTGCGCGGCGAAGCCCCTCTGATCTCGGCCCCTTCCAGCCCTTTAGACACGCCTGATCGTTGATGGCCTAACTGTATTGCCGATGCCCGACCGGCCCAGCGCTAACCACTGAGGAAAGCGTTTACAGTCAGTCGTCGCTCATTCGAACTATGTCGTCAGCAGAGATTGTCCGGGCTCACTCTGCAAGTCTTCCATAAAAAAAGCGCGCTCCGAAGAGCGCGCTTTCAATTTGAGATCAGTTCAGCCGGATCAAACCGGCTGTTCCGGGCTTTCTAGAAGCGCTTCGTGACATTCGCGAAGAATGTACGACCACCGATATCGTAACCAATACCGCCAAGGTTAGCGAGATCGTTGTTGTCCGTGATTGGAGGCGCATCGTTGAAGATGTTGTTGACGCCAACGCGGACTGCATATGTGTCCCGGTTGAATGTCAGTGACATGTCGTGAACCCAATACTCGTCCAAGCCATCATACTGGATACATGGAACATCAGCCGTGCGATCATTAGCTTGCACACAACGACCGAAGCCTGACGTCAGGATTTCCGTATCAACATCACCAGCTCGCTGACCCGTTGCAGGGTTATCTTCGTTGACGAAGTTTTCGATTTGGCTGTCGATGTAACGTGACTGGAACAGGAACTGGAAGTCTTTGTAACCAAAGACGTTCGTCAGATTCATGCGCCATTCCGGGTTACCAAACTCACCAAGATCATTGTCGAGGATCGTCCCGTTAGCCAGGAACAACTCTTCAGTCTGTGTCAGCATCTGAGTTGCACGACCGATCAAACGATAATCAATCGGAGCGTCAAGGAAGGAAGGCTCAACATCGAAACCAAATTCGAGGTTGTAATCGATACCTTCGACGATTTGCTCACCAAGGTTTTGGTTCGTCGCCGAGACGAAGCTGACTTCACCCGAGGAGTCGTTACCTGCAACGCGTGGGTCACGTGTAAAGAACCCACATGTCGGATCATCGAGGTTAGTCGAGTTGTAACAACGGTTTACGATCGTGACACCTGTCAATTGATCGATTTCATCCCGAACTTTCAGTTCGAAATAGGTCACCGCGACGCGGAAGTCGAAATCGTCCATCCATGGTTGATCAAACGTGAAACCCGCCGAGAAGGCTGTTGAAGTTTCAGGCTCTAGATCGGGGTTGGAACCACTCGCGATACGTGTCGGTGCACCGATGAAGCCCGCACTTGGCGTGCCAAGACCTGTTGTACCCAAAGAGAAGGGGTCCGTTCCAGGAATGTTGAAGGGTCCACCACCATTGACACAACGTGCAATCAGATCTGCAGCGCGTTGATCATTTGCAGGGATATATTCCCGTGTATCCGGTGTTGATGGATCGTTATCGGCATCAATGAACTGGATCGCAAAACCCGGGACCCGGCAAGGGTCTTGAGGGCTTTGGAAGCTAACGACACGACCGCCAAACTGGTCACCAACGGACGGCGCACGGAATGATGTACCGTATGTCGACTGGAATGAAAGCCAATCTGTTGGCTGATACTGACCCTTAACAGAGTAAGTCTCAGCACCACCGAAGTTGCTCTCTTCTGTATAACGGCCAGCAAGGTTGACTGTCAGAGACTCGATAAGTGGCTTGTCTTTAACCAGAGGAATCTCGAGTTCACCAAAGATTTCCTTAAAGTCACGTTCGCCATTGGCGCCCGGATCGCTTGTGAAGCCCAAAAACTCACCTGACAGAGAAGTGCGCGTTTCGATTTCATCCTGACGATATTCAGCACCAATACCAATAAGGACAGTATCACCAAACGGGATGTCAAAGAGGTCACCTGAAATGTAACCCGCAAAGACAGTCTGGAACACTTCCGTGTCCGTCAGACGGTTCGGGAACAGGTAAGCTGTATCATCAGGATCGGTAAATTGACCACCGAACAGGAAGGTCGGCTCAAAGAAGTTCAATGGACGACAATCGACCGTTTGTCCTTCATTCGGGATTGTCCGAGAATCACAGACAAACTCACCAGTTGCAGCGTCGAAGCGTGTGTTCGTCAACGTCTGCTCCAAACGCGGCACATATGGCAGGCCACTAACAGAGTCTTGACCGCTTGAGCGGGAATAGCTTCCGTAAACGTCGTAACCGAAGTTGCTCATAAAGTCGTTGTCAAGGAACGGGAGATCGCCCTTGAAACCACCGATCAAGCGCGATTGCGCAACAGACGTATCTGCGACTAGGCGCGTTTCGAAGAACAGAGTTGTTGGACGACCTAAGTTAAGAGGATCGCCGAAGTTGCTTGGCCCATAAGTCGTTGGGATCTGAAGACCGACCTGGTTTGGACCTTCTGTGTAAGTCCGGCGCTCACCGTAAGACGCTTCGAAATAGGCTGTCATGTCACCATATAGACCGGTGTCATATTCACCAAAGGCGAAGATAGATGTACGCTCAAAGTCCGGTGCGAACGCCGCATTAAATTCTTCTGGGAAGTTAAGCAGACGCTGACCACCGACACTGTCGGGTTGTAGAAGATCACCGGTGATACCAACTGGCGACCAGTTTACCGGAAGCCCAGGAATATTAGCCCCTGGCTCATAAGCAATGAAGCCTGCGGGACCGAAACCGGCAGAACCACCAGCAAATTGACCGTTGCGGCAAGTATCAGGGTTATAGATCGTACCACTTGCACCGATAGATACGGATGCGCGACAACCATTGGCATACGGCTCGTAGAAATCAGTCAGAGCAGTTTCGTTGAAGCCATCGACTTCATTGTGCTCAACAGCGACACTGATAAAGCCATTGTCATTAACAAGACCCGCTTTGGCGGAGTAGACTTCCTGATGTCCGGCATTGCCAGCAAATTCAGGCAATGTTGCGAAGACGTCAAATTCCAAGCCTTCAAAACCGCGTTGCAGTTGGTAGTTGATAACACCGGCAACGGCGTCAGAACCATAGATGGACGACGCGCCGTCCAGCAGGATATCAACGCGCTCAACGAGCGTACCTGGGATCAAGTTCAAATCTGGATTGGATGGCGCTCCGCGAACACCCGCTGGGGCGAGGCGACGACCATTGACAAGAACCAGCGTCCGGTCGGCGGTGAGGCCGCGCAGCGCTGCGTTTGATGCGCCAGGACCGTTATCCGTAGCAAGACCCGCAGATGTCGAAACACCGGTCGTGATTTGCTGACCCTGAACAACTGTTGTTTGCTGAAGAAGATCAGCAGCGTCGACAAGACCAAGATCACGAGCCAGCTCGCCATCAACAACCTGCAAAGGCGAAACGGATGTGAACTCATTCCGGCGCAGACGCGAACCGGTTACGACGATCGTATCTTCGTCTTCGGCAAAATCGTCCAGCTCTTCAGCAGCTGTTGTCTCTTCGACTTCGTCTACTGGCTGATTGTCCTGTGCGTAAACTGGAGCGGCAGCGAACAGAAGCCCTCCAAGTATAGACGTCTGCAGGAGACGCGCCTTGTCAAGAAATGTCATTCTTGTACCCTTCGAATGTGATTTGGGCGCGGGACCTCCCCTGCGCACTTGGTTTCCGTTAAAAATTAGAAAGGCGAGTCGAGCAAGTCCCTATATGGATAAAAATACAGAAAATTTTCCCTTTTGACCAAACTGTTGCAAATTTGTCACCTTAGTCGGTCGGAACTCGTTCTATCTTAAGTCTATGGTAATAATAGGCGCCCTGCCCTTTGCTCTTTCCAATCCCTGCGATTGATTGCTACA
The DNA here is from genome assembly GCF_030159955.1 of Algimonas ampicilliniresistens. GTDB lineage: Bacteria > Pseudomonadota > Alphaproteobacteria > Caulobacterales > Maricaulaceae > Litorimonas > Litorimonas ampicilliniresistens. Next base: position 1,238,144 of record NZ_BSNK01000002.1, on the reverse strand, counting down.
CCTTTAAAACAATTCAAACGCGTTAAACGCGTCGTTTCGGGACTCGATCATGATGGCTGCAGTAGAATATAAACGGTCAATCACTCAGGCGGCTGTCTATATATCATTGGCGGCGATTATTATGACGCCGGCATGGGCCGCGCCTCTCGACCCAGTCTACGCGTGTGCGGAGGTTGAGGATTCAACAGCCCGCCTGGCCTGTTACGACGCGGCCGTCGGTCGACTTCAGCAGGCTGAAGCGAGCGGTGAGTTGACGACCGTTCTCCGATCAGAAGTTGAAGCTGTGGAGCGGGATGCGTTCGGATTCAATCTTCCCGCTTTGCCGCGACTTAAGGGCTTATTCGGTGGCGGCGATAAATCATCCAAAACCGCTAAACCGTCTGAGCGTGACGCCTTGACCGCGCCCGTCATCAGATCAGAGAGCGCCGCACTGACCCGTGAAGTCGACGCTAACCAAAGTCTTTCAGAAGCCGTATTGCGACCTGCCCGGGAAATCGAGGACATACGGAACATTACACTGGGTCTACGGTCGACCAAAGAATTTGGCGGATCAAAAAAGATCCGCTTCTATCTCGATAATGGTCAAGTATGGGATCAACAGGATACGCGCCGCGTCCGAATTCCAAAGGATAAAGCGGGCCGGACCAACACGGTTGAAATCCGCAAGGCGTCGTTGGGGTCATACCTTCTGAGGGTCAATGGCGAAGGCGCCGCAATCCGGGTCCGCCGGGTCCGCTGATCTCACGGAACTGTCACTGAGGCGGGCTGGACGGAGCTAAGCCGGCGCTTTAGTCGATACGAAGCGACTTATCACAGTCACCCAGGACGATAAGGCTTAGGACGTTGAGCATTCCATTCATCAAAGATTTCACCTTCGATTATGGGGTTGCAGAGCAGCTCAGCCCCCTGATCGTCCGTGTTATCGCCGACAATCCCGGGCCCTTCACCTATACAGGCACGGGCGTATATATCGTCGGCGCCGGTGACAGCGTCTGCGTGATCGATCCCGGCCCGACGACCCCCAACCATGTGACGGCCATCGATAAGGCCCTAGAAGGCAAGTCCGTCAGCCATGTTCTGGTCACTCACCATCATATTGACCATAGCCCCCTCGCCGCGCCTCTGGCAGCCAAGCATGGTTGCAATGTTTATGGCTACGGCACGCAACCCGTCGCGCCACAAGGCGGAGAAATCCGGCTGGAGGCGGGCGATGATCTCTCTTTTAAACCGGATGTCGAGATCCGCGACGGCCATCGGTTCGAAGGGCCGGATTGGACGATCACGGCAGTCCACACGCCGGGTCATACGTCCAACCATCTGTGCTTCGCTTTGACAGAAGAAAACACCTTATTCTCCGGCGATCATATTATGGGCTGGTCGACCTCAGTCGTCTCACCGCCCGATGGGGATATGGGCGACTATCTGGCGTCGCTGAACCGCGTCTTGGACATGGACTTCGACATCATCCGTCCGACCCATGGTCCAGCAATCACAGAGGTCAGAACGTTTGTTCAGGCCTATATTGACCACCGTTTGGCGCGAGAGGCCCAGATCATCAATGCGATTGACTCTGGTCTGACCTGCATTGGGGACATTGTCGCCAGCCTTTATAAAGACGTCGACAAGCGTTTGCATCCGGCGGCGGCGCACAGTGTTTTATCGCATCTGATCCATATGCGGAAAACCGGCCGCGTCGTGGCGACAGGCCCGGACGGTCTGCGCCAAGAATACCAGATAGCGGCTTAGGTCGCCTCAGATCACCACGCGGGCGAGCGCAAGTGCGCTAATCTGCCAACGCATCCAAGAATTTTTTGACCCGCGCCGCATTGGCGCCAATGTCAGACAGTCCGACGCGGCTGACCGACCGGACATCAACCCGGGTTCCATCCCCTTGCGCTGGGCGCAGGCGGATCGAAATATCATCTTCAAAGCCATACCAGAAGGTGGTCGCCGTCGCTTCGATACTGCCAGCTGCACTGTCTGAGTCCTTGATGGCCCAGCCCATATCGCGCGCCACCTGTTCAACCCGACCAAAGACTACATCTGGCGCTTCACTCAGGACCAGCGTACGAATTTCTGGATAGGCCTGCGTTTGCAGGGCTGACACTAGCTTTGTCACGGGTTCGCCATTCGCATCGCGTTGCCGCGTGGGGGCTCGCTTACCCGCATAATCGATTGTATTTACGCCTTTGACGGCGTTGCGTTCGGCCATAATCGTTGCCCCAAACACGGGCGGGTCTTGCGTGTCCGTCGTAATATCGTGGATCAGCGGCAAGCTTGCGACTTTAGCTTGCGTCGCTTTGAGGTTAGCAAATCCTGCGATTGGGATGATGATTGCGAACACCGCAATAACGATGCCTTTGCGAGGTTTGATCAGCAATGCGAAAGCCAGCGCGATCAATCCGGCCACCAGCGTCGCGATCAGCAAGACCGGGCCGACTTCCCGTGTCAGAGTGCCGAGCCCGAATTGCCAAGACCAGAGGCCAAACTTCGCGCCAAATCCGGCAAGGATAAACACCAGCGGTGATAGAATGGTGAGACCCAGCGTAATTCGCAGCACCCAGCGCCGCGCAATCATCCGCTTCTTCTCGCTTGTGTCGAGATCGAAAACCTTCGGCTCAGGCGTTTCGGTCACAACCGGATTGTGATCAGGGTTGTCAGTCGGCTCGGGAGTTGGATCAGTCATGGGCGCGCTTTAGCTGGGCTTAGGGATAAAGACGAGTCTTCTCCCACGCATCACCGGACCGCGTGAACAAGATGCGGTCATGCAGGCGAAACGCACCGTCCTGCCAGAACTCGATAGAATCTGGGACCACGCGGTAACCAAACCAATGATCGGGGCGTGGAACATCGGCATCCTCAAACCGCGCTTCGGTTTCTTCCATTGCAGTGATCAAAGCGTCCCGGTCTGCAACCGGCTGTGATTGTTGGGAGGCCCAAGCGGATAATCGCGACCCCCGCGCGCGGTTGCGATAATAGGCGTCCGACGCGTCAGCCCCCACTTCGATCACCGATCCACGCACCCGCACTTGCCTGCGTTGCGTTTTCCAATGGAAACCAAGCGCGGCCTTGGCGACCTCACCCAATTGCTGCCCCTTGGCTGAGCGAGAATTAGTATAAAAATCAAATCCTTCATCGCTGAGTCCCTTTAGCAAGACGATCCGCACATCGGGCTGTCCGGATCCATCAACTGTGGCCAAAGACATGGCGTTTGGATCATTCGCTTCCGTGGTCATCGCATGTGACAGCCATTGATCGAACAAAGCCATGGGGTCGGCGGCGTCAATCCAAGACAGATCTCGCTCGCTTGTATCGGACAGGTAATCTGTCGCCGATGGAGAGGATGGAATGGACTGGGTCATGCGATATTTTTCTCGAATTATGATCCGTTAACTACGTCCGTTAGGGGGACGTTGACTCTCTGTAGCGCAATTTAGGATTAGTTAAGTACAATGTCCCGCACATATTGAATAGGATGCCCGCCTCAATGACTCGCCAAAAAGCGCTTCTGATCCTCGGTTGCCCGATGAATGCTCGCGAAGCCGATATTCGCGGCGCTTGGCGTAAAAAGGCGAAGTTCTTTCACCCGGACAGCCCCTACGCCAATATTGGCGCGTTCATGCAGGCCAAATCTGCCTTCGAAACGCTCATCCCTCCCGCACCGCAAACGATGCGGGTTCGCGCGGGCGCACGTCGGTTCTAGGCCTTACAGATTTCCCCTAGATAGAGATCAAGTAGCGAATTTCTTCGTTTCGATCCTCGGTCAAGCGCGGAATTAAGAACGCATCGACAACAAACCAGACCACCGTTACGACAAGCCCCACGACGCTGAGCGATAGCAAAAACATAATCACGGCTGACCCCGTACGCCCGAGATAGAATCGGTGAGCCCCCAGCAAACCCAAAAAGAGCCAAAGTACATAAGCGCCTGCGACAGATTTCTTTCTAGCTTCGAACGCTAGGTTTGCTTGCATATCTCTGCGGATAGATGGATCAGCGAGGCTATTCATTATTGTCTCGGTCTTGCACACGGTTTGGCGTTTCCCGTCTTCTCTACAATGGGAGCGCCCGCAAGCAAACGCGCATTTGTGATGCCAACAGATACAGTCGACCAAGCCGCTGGCATCACAATACTTAAGCCGCTAAGTCAGCGGCCATGTCGTTTAATTCCTATGGTCATTTGTTCCGCGTCACGAGCTGGGGGGAGTCGCATGGCCCCGCCATTGGTTGCGTCGTCGACGGCTGCCCGCCGCGCATTCCCCTGACAGAATCCGACATCCAACCTTTCCTTGATGCGCGCCGTCCCGGCACGTCGCGCTTCGTCACCCAACGCCGTGAACCCGATCAGGTGCGTATCCTGTCTGGCGTGTTCGAAGGGATGACGACCGGAACGCCGATCAGCCTGATGATCGAAAACCAGGATCAGCGATCTAAAGACTATTCTGAGATCAAAGACCGGTACCGCCCCGGCCATGCCGACTACACTTATGATGCCAAATATGGCCATCGCGACTATCGCGGCGGCGGACGGTCCAGCGCCCGCGAAACGGCGACCCGGGTTGCCGCTGGGGCCATCGCCCGCAAGATAGTCGGCGACGTCACCGTGCGCGGCGCGGTCATTTCAATCGGAGATCAAGACATTGATCGCTCACAATGGAATTGGGACGAGACTGGCAACAATCCCTTTTGGTGCCCAGATGCCGCCGCTGCTAAACAGTGGGAAGACTATCTCGACGGTATTCGCAAATCGGGAAACTCGGTGGGCGCCATCGTTGAAGTCCAAGCGGACGGCGTGCCCGTCGGCTGGGGCTCCCCCGTCTATGCCAAGCTCGATACAGAGATCGCGGCAGGCCTGATGAGCATCAATGCTGTCAAAGGCGTAGAGATCGGCGACGGCTTCGCCGCCGGACGCGCCAAAGGCACAGATAATGCCGACGAAATGAGGATCGGCGAAGACGGCCAGATTGAATTCCTCGCCAACCACTCCGGCGGCGTTCTGGGTGGGATCAGCAGCGGTAACACGGTCGTCGCACGCCTCGCCATCAAACCCACCTCCTCCATGCTCGCCCCGACTCGCTCAGTGAATGCGAAGGGCGAAGAGGTCGACGTTGTTACTAAAGGCCGCCATGACCCCTGCGTCGGCATTCGCGCAGTTCCTGTTGCTGAAGCGATGATGGCCTGCGCCCTCGCCGACGCCTTCCTGATGCACCGCGCCCAAATCGGATAGTCTCTATGCTCCACCTTCTCCTTATCCCCCCGGCTTTTGCGGGTCTTGTCGGTCTTGTCGCTTGGGGTGTAACCAAACGTCTGTCTGGGAAAGACCTCAAGGCCTTTGATCAAGCGCCGCCACTCCACCGCGACACGGACCCGAATAGTGACGGGCTCAAAGTCGTGAACGACTATCTGGTCGAGAACTTCATCAAACCGGCCCAAGCTGCCAATGCCAAAACCGGCTGGGAGAATAAGCGTGAACGTTTTGAGCAAGCGGGCCTAGCACGGACCGATCTGGTGGCTGAATATCGTGACGCCACTGTCGAAATGAACGGCCAGACCGTGCATGGTCGTTGGACCTTGTTGCCGGGTTACGACCCGGACCGACGCATTCTCTATCTACACGGCGGAGCGTTCACTGTCGGGTCTGACATCTCGCACCGTCCGATCACATGGAACCTCGCCAAGCGAACGGGATGCGCTGTATTCACGCCGAATTATCGGCTGATGCCAGAAAACTCGCGCCGTAATACGATTGAGGATAGCCGCGCAGCCTATCATTGGATTTTGGACAATGGGCCGGATGGTCCAGCGCCCGTCGAAGCGCTCGGCGTGGCGGGCGACAGCGCTGGTGGCAACCTGACCCTAATGATGATCAATTATGCGCGTGATCATGGATTGCGCCAGCCTGATGCGGCCTACGCGCTGTCCCCGTCGTCAGACGCCACCGCCGCATCACCAACGTTCAAAGAGAACATCGAAACCGATCTGATGCTGCAGCCCTTGTTACGCCCATTGCTTAAACTGCCGCGTCCGCTTCTACTTGCGGGGATGCGTTACACGGCCAAAATCAACCCGTCAGACCCGGACGTCAGCCCAATCTTCAATGACCTTAGCGACCTGCCACCCACCCTTGTGCAAGCCAGCCAAGAAGAGATGCTGTATGGCGACGCCGTGCGTTATGTGAATAAAGCCAAGGCCGCCGGATCGCCCATCGAGCTACAGGCTTGGTCGCATATGCCGCATGTGTTCCAAATCTTTGACGATGTGCTGCCCGAAGCTCGCGACGCACTCGATGAAGCTGGGACGTTCTTCCGCAAACACGGAGTCGCCAAACCATGAAGCATCCGTTTCGACGTATCGGGGCCTATCTGGTCGACTATGGCGTGATCCTTGTCTGGTTAGCCGCGCTGTTTGCAATGGCCAGCCTAGGCTGGCTAACAATCAGCATACCAGAGGTCTTTTCGACGAAAGCCCGGTGGATCGCCCAAGGGCAAGCCTTTCTGATGGTGACACTGCCTGTCTGCCTATATTTCATCCTCTGCGAGATGGCGGGGCGGAAAGCGACGTTAGGCAAACGGGTGATGAAGCTGACCGTTGATGGGCGTCCGGCGAAGGTCATCCTGCGCAACATTTTGAAATTTGCGCCATGGGAAATGGCGCACACCGGCATCTGGCACGGCATGGATGTGCCGTTCGGTAGCGCCCCGACCGCTTTGGGCTGGTCCCTCTTTGCGGTCTCTATGGGTCTTTCGGGTCTCTATCTGATCTCGCTTTTCATTGGCGATGGACGCCCGCCCTATGACAGATTGGCGGGCACACGGGTCACCCGTCTGAGCTGACGGCGACCATTAACCATTCTTAAACCGCGCATGAACGCACGGCTCAGAGTGGCTTCAAAGAGCATCCCCTAGTTACATCTCATCGGCGGGACTTCCCCCAGCCCGAGCCAACCAGGAGATGTTTCCATGCGAAATACTTTTACAAAATCCCTGGCTGCCGTCTCCCTGGCCGCAGCTGCCCTCGCCCTTCCGACAGTTGCGTCGGCTGGCGATTACCGCAAATGCAAAGACACTGAAGCTACAATTGCCGGCGGCCTAATCGGTGGTTCGCTCGGCACCGTCCTTGGCGAAGAAATCGCAGGTCACGGTGACAAGACCGAAGGCGCAATCGCCGGAGCCGTCATCGGCGGCATCATCGGCGCGGCTATTGGTGACGGCGCGAGTGATTGCGAGAAAGATGGCCGCATCTACCGCAATGGCCGGGTCATCAGCACCTATCAGAATGCCAATTATCGTCAGCCTGCCTATCAGACAGTCGGCCATAATGGACATCAAACACGGTCTCGCGGTCATCGTCCGCACCATCGCGGCTATGATGACCGCCAGCGTCAATCCAGCTACGGCTATTCGTCCCGTCAGCACGATCGCGACTTGCGCCGCATCGACCGCCGCATTGACCGGTTACGCGATGAACGCCGCGATCTGAAGCAGCGTCAACGCTATGAGCGTCGCGGCCGCTGGATCCAGCGGCGTCTGAACGAGATCAGCTATGAGCTGGATCATCTGAAGGATGAGCGTCGCCGGGTGAAGCGCGCCTATGATAATCGTCGCGACCGTCGGGATTATCGCCCCCGCAACCGCCGCGGCCACTATCACGGTCAGACGGTCTGTTACTCAGATCACTAGCCCTATTCGGTCTCATCGGTGGACGGTCCGTCCCATCTAGCCGACCTACTGAAGAGCTGAAGGAACCCCGGTCCGAAAGGATCGGGGCTTTTTTCGTCTAAAAAGAGAAATGGCCCGACGCTTGCATCTCCTCAGGGGAACCCGGCGCTTCACTTCGACAAAGCGACGGACAAAATAGATAGCAGGAGTTCGACATGAAACTATTTCTATTAGGCGCTGTAACGCTGGCGGGGTTCGGCGCACCGATGGCCGCGAATGCGCAGCTTTTTGGCAGCGTGGATAATAACACGCTACTTTATGGCGGTGCCGGGGCTGGGCTCGGGGCCTTTGCGGGCTCACAGATCGCCCCGTCCGGCAATCGAACAGAAGGCGCTGCGATCGGTGCGGTCACAGGCGGGCTTTTGGGCGCAGCCTATGGTAACTCTCAATCGACCTATTACGGAAACCCTTATGCTGGACAGTTCAATCCCGGTTTTAATCAGCGCAACCTGATCGGCACTGGGATCGGTGCCGGCCTGGGCGGTGTCATCGGTTCAAACATTGCCGGCTCCGGACAGCGGCAAGAAGGCACGGCCATCGGGGCTGCGCTCGGCGGTCTCGCAGGTTACACGATCGCTAACCGGACAGCTCAGCGACCAATGCGATACGGTAGCATGCCACAATATTCGTCTTATGGACCTAGTTATGGGCCATCCTATGGCCACCCACATCAGCCGCGCGTGACATACGCTCGCGCGCAACCGCATTATCAGCCCTACTATCAAAGCCATTATACAACCCAGGCCTATTACCCGTCGGTCTATCATGGCCAAATCGCCCCCGCGCCAGCATGGCCATCAACGCCGACCTATTACAGCCAGCCTACGACATCTGGTTGTTCAGACGGAGTTTGCCGACGCCGTGTTTGGTAGTGGCGACCCTTAATATTGGGTTCAGCCTTCATTCAGCTTCGGTAGGTTTATGGAACGCTGCACGGTCTTAACTCTTTGTTAAGACTCGAATCCACCGAGGTGCCGGGACGGGCGCTTTGCCATGCAAAAGGACACGACCCATGATGAAGAGACTTGCAACGGCCTTGGCGGCCGTGGGCGCATTGGCCCTTTCACCGTTGAGCGCTCAGGCTCATAATACGAGCTATCAGCACTACCATCAGGGTTCTAGCTCTAACAATAATCAAGTCGTCGGGGGGCTCGTTGGCGCTGGCGTCGGCGCCGTACTTGGCAGCCAAATCGCCGGCAGCGGTGCGCGCACTGAAGGATCCGTGATCGGCGCTGTCGTGGGCGGTCTAGCCGGAGCAACGATTGCTGGAAGCGGTAATCGGAACCATAGTTACTCCGGTGGCCACTATTATCAGCAGCCTCGGTCAACTTATTACCACCAGCCGCGAACATATTACCAACAGCCGCGCACGCATTATCAACAACCGCGGACCTATTATCAGCAGCCGCGGACGCATTACCAACAACCGCGTACTTATCATCAACCGCGGACGCATTACCAAACGCGCACTTACTATCAGCAACCTCGGACCTATTATCAGCAGCCGCGGACTTACCATCAGCCGCGCGTGATCTATCAGCAGCCCCGCACACATTATCGTCCGCGGCCCGCACGTCGCGGCCACTATCATGGTCGGACGATCTGCTATTCCACGCACTAGCGAAGACGCGCTTGTGAAAAATGATCACACCCCAAAATCAAAAGGCCCGGCGATTGCCGGGCCTTTTTTATTTCATTCGAGGTCTCTCGCCGACCTAGCGTATGTTCACTTTGGCCATTCGACTGCTCTCAACATCCCTGTCTGATGGATTGCCATAAACATCGATCTTACTCATACCGCCCGAGTCAGCTTTGATACTTTTTGCTGCATAAACGGACATTTTTCCGACCCCGCCCATATCGGCATAGACATGATCACATTTCAGCGCCTCGGCATCGACTTTGCCAACACCGCCCATATCAATATTCAACCGTGAACAGGCACCCGATAACGTCAGATCACTCACGCCGCCCACATCGATACTGATACGACCGCCAGTAAAGGCTGAAATCTCTCCCGACGCGACACCGGAAACATCTAAATCCGTCAACTTAGGCATCGTTACAATGACTCGAACCGCGTGATCGTGACGATCATCGTCCCGATCAAAGAATTTATGGTTGTTTTTCTTACTCAGATAAAGCGTGTCGCCCTTCAGCTTCACTTCAAGCCATTCTGCACTGTCCTCTGTCGCCTCAGTCCTGACTGAGAAACGTTTTCCGGACCGGACATCCAGTTCGTAAACGCCACTTACATCGATGCTGTCAAACCCGCGAAAATCGTAATCGGCGATGACGTCGCGTTCAATATTATCGCCATCATGCGCGACCGCTGTTCCAGCAATCAAAAGTGTCGTTGCGGCCGCAGCCAGAAGATATTTCATACTGTCCTCCTTAGGGGACTATAACTGATGAGAACTATGAGACGCGACGTGGAACGTCGCACCCCCGTTAAGTGGATCAGCGAATTTTGATCGACGAGAACATCGACTTATCCGTCGAAACATCTGTCGGACCGCCATGAACGTCGATACTGCCCATACCGCCGACGGTCGCGTCGATACGCTCTGAGGCATAGACATCCATCGACCCCATGCCGCCGAGTTCAGCATTTACATCGGCACATTTCAGATCGTGTGCGTCGAGGTCACCCATACCCGCGAGCTGAATATCGAGCCGATCGCATGTTCCGCTTAAAGCCAGATCGCTAATCCCGGCGATATCGACATCGACATCGCCGCCCGTAAACGCGCTCACTTCGCCTGTCGCAATGCCGGCAACCTCTAGGCTCGATAATCTAGGCATCGTGACGATGGCCAATATGCCTTTATTATGGCGACCTCTGGTCTTGTGACCTTCATCATCTTCTGCGCCCAGAACGAGCGTATCGCCCTCTTGGCGAACCTTCATCCATTTCGCGTCTTTTTTGCGCGCCTCTGTGCGGACTGAAAATTTGTCGCCGGAACGGATGTCGAGCTTATAGACACCAACGACTTCGATCTTGTCGAAATCCTTGAGGTCGTGAGTCTGTTTGACGTCGCGCTTTACATCATCATCGTCGCCATGAGCCATAACCGGACTGGCCAACAGGGCCGCGGCTATCACGCCGCTCAATAAAGTTTTCATCAGGGTCTCCTCTCGATCCTTATTGAAAAACGATAATAAACGACAAGTGTCGTGTCAACCTAGATATTCATCTCTGACTCGTCGATAGTGACTCATAGATATCTCAGAGGCATTCCGCGAAGCGGTATGGTTTGCCCTGTGCCTCGCCTATAATCTCGTCCTCTTGCATCACGATCCGACCATCAATGATCGTATGAGTCGGCCAGCCCTGAACCTCTCGGCCATGATAAGGCGTCCAACCGGATCGGTTCGCTTGATCTTCATCGCGCAAGGTTCGGGTTGCTTTCATATCAACAATTGTGATGTCAGCATCATAGCCTGCGGCCAGTCGGCCTTTGCCGACAACACCCCAAACTCTGTTCACGCCGTGGCTGGTCAAATCGACAAAGCGTTCCAAGCTCAGCGCGCCTTTATTGACCCAGTCTAGCATCAGCGGAACGAAGGTCTGAACGCCCGGCATGCCGGACGGGCTGGCGGGATAGGGCATGGATTTTTCTTCCAGCGTATGCGGCGCATGGTCGGTCCCCATCACATCGAATGTGCCATTACGCACGCCTTCCCAAAGCCCCTGAGCGTTTTCATAATCGCGGATTGGTGGGTTTTGCTGCACCCGACCTTCAAGCTGCTCATAAGCCTCTGGCCCGTAGATCGAGAGATGGTTCGGCAGGATTTCGCAGGTCACGAGATCCTTGTTCGCGGCCAGTATCGGCACTTCCTCGGCCGTCGAAATGTGTAGCACATGAATGCGCTTATTGGCTTCGCGCGCCATGCGGATCAGGCGTTCGGTCGAGATGATAGCCGATTGTTTGTCGCGCACATCCGTATGTGAGGTCCAGTCGCCTTCGCGGGCCAAATGACGCCGCTCCGCCATGCGGGCCTCGTCCTCGCTATGGAAACTGGCGCGGCGATTGATGGATTTCAGCACGCGCCGAAGCCCCTCATCATCGGCGATCAGCAAGTCACCCGTCGACGCTCCCATAAACACTTTCACCCCGCAACAGCCGGGCAAACGCTCTAGCTCATTCAAATGATCGGCATTGGCGTGAGTGCCCCCGACATAGAAGGCATGATTGCAAAACATGCCGCCATGATCGACCTTGCCCGCCGCGCGGTCGAGCTTGTCCTGTAACATCGCCGCCGTCGAGGTTGTCGGATTGGTATTGGGCATTTCGAACACGCCCGTCACGCCGCCGAGCACCGCGCCCATCGATCCCGCGCGCAAATCTTCCTTATGCGTGGGTCCAGGCTCCCGGAAATGAACTTGGCTATCGATCACGCCGGGCAGCACGTGCAAGCCAGTAGCATCGATCACCTCGCCCGCGCTGGCTTGGCCGAGCGATCCGATGGCGACGATCTTTCCGTCCCTCACGCCGACATCGGTGACGCTGCGCCCGGAATGATTGACGATGGTGCCGCCGCGAATAAGAAGATCAAAAGTCATAGCTGGGGTCTGGGTCATAATGTCACCTTAGCCAAGTCTGGGCGGGCTCGCGACTCCCGTTCGTCACAGAATTCCGTATAAAGCTGTATGAGCCCGGAACGCCTATCCCAACGCTGGTTGAGTCTGCGGTGCTGGCTCGTCCTCACGGTCTTGCCTGCGGCCCTCACCCTATTAGCTGTCTTGGCGCTGCTCAAACTCATCGGCCCCGATGAGAGAACCTTAGATCACACGGCGGTCATGGTCGGTTTTGCGGCGCTCTATTTTACCATATTTCGCGGCGGTCACATGCTGATGATTCGAAGCTTGCACCGTGACATGATGCGCCACCATGAGGAAGCCTATCGAGAGGCGCTCGCCCAGTTATCGCAAGGCGAGCTGCGGCGCGCCAACCTCGGCTTCACCTTGGCCCGCATAAAGCGGGATATCCTCGTGAAAAGCCGCGGCGAGGATTAATCCTCCACCTCATACAGCACGATCATATGGCCGTCCGGATCAATGAAAGCGACTTCGGTGAAGATGAACTCCGTGCCGCCCGTCGTTTTAGGCTCTGTCATCTCAAGCCCCATTTTCGCCAGTTGATCCATCTTGTCGGCTAAGCCCGTCACACCAATCACGACCGTGCTCATATAGGGACGGTCAGCGGGGCGCGGCAAATCGACATTCTTGACCTCGGTCAGGCCAAGCACGCGATCTTCCCCCGGTTCACCCAAATAGGTGTAACGCATCCGGCCTTCGCGCGGGATGTTGAAGACAGGGTAGGAATAGCTGTCGAGCGAACTCTCGCTAACGGGCGCGCCTTCAAACCCCAAAATATCGCGATAGATTTTCAGCGACCGGTCTATGTCGGCGACCAGCAGATTTGGGCGCTTAACATGCGGATAGACGAAGCTGGTCTGTTTGGCCGGTTCAGCTGACAAGGTGGTGGTTGTCACACTCGTCGCGCAGGCTGGAAGGATTAGAAGGAGGGGGAGAAGAAGCTTTTTCATGCTCGCCCCATAGCGGCTCGACACAAGGACGCTTTGACCTGTGTTCAACGCTGTGGCAGCGGACCATCATGGACGACACAAGCGCAGCCGAAGATTGGGAGCAAGTTCAGGCGCTGTTTCCAGCGCAGAATAGCATAACATCAAAAAGCTGGACCTTTGGGTTCAGCGGTCGCCTGCCGCGCACGCGGATAGACCGGCTGATGCAGACCCAAGCCGCAGCCAAGCTCGCCCTGATGCTCGATCAACGCAGCAATATGCGTATCAAAGCCCTGCGCACCTTCGCGGCCGTCAATCTGGAACAAGCCACCGCGGCCTTCCGGATTTCTATTATCGCCAATGTGTCGGTTCCGATCTTATTGTTGACCGTTATCAACCTGTTGTTTCCGGGCAGCCTTGGCCGCATCTTTCTATCAACGTTCGAAGTGAGTCAGCAGTTTTTGATGATACAATTGGGAGTCATGTTTCTCACTCTGTCATGGCTCCTGGCTGTTCTCATCTACGCCGTGGCTTGTCTGAATCAGGCCCGGGATATTCGTCATCTGATCGATCTGACCGCGGCGGAGCGCGGCATCTATTTCGGGCTTGAAGACATTGATGAGATGCAAAGCGACTAAGCCCTGCCGCCTTGCCATCGACCGCTGGCCCGGTTAACCCGCTCCTATGTCGACCATTCGAATTATCACCCCGATACGCGCCCTCTAGGCAGAGTGGCCTGCGCGTGTCGGCACATCCGAACTCCCCGACAATTTTATACCTGAAGACATCATCATGACGACTGACAGCCAAGACTCTTCCCCTGATTCTGGGCCGCGCGATTATCGCGACACGCTCTTCCTCCCAAAGACGGATTTCCCCATGCGCGCCGGCCTGCCCAAGGCCGAACCGAAATGGATCGAGTTTTGGGACGAGCAGAAGCTCTACCACACGCTGCGCGAACAATCCGAAGGGCGCGAAAGCTACACGCTGCATGACGGCCCGCCCTACGCCAATGGCCACATCCATATGGGTACGGCGCTGAACAAGATCCTCAAAGATCTGATCAACCGTTCGCACCAGATGCTCGGACTCAACGCCAATTATGTCCCTGGTTGGGACTGTCACGGCCTGCCGATTGAATGGAAAGTGGAAGAAGAATTCCGCGCCAAAGGCCGTGGTAAAGACGATGTGCCAGCGTCCGAATTCCGCGCCCGCTGCCGCGAATACGCCAAAGGCTGGGTCGATATTCAGAGCGAAGAATTTCAGCGCCTCGGCGTCGTCGGCGATTGGGACAATCCCTATCTGACGATGCGGTTTGAGTCTGAGGCCGTGATCTGCGCCGAGCTGCTCAAGATTGCTAATTCAGGCCAACTTTATCGCGGCTCCAAACCGATCATGTGGAGTCCCGTCGAACAGACCGCGCTGGCCGAAGCCGAAGTCGAATATGCCGACCGAAGGGTTACGCAGATCTATGTGCGGTTTCCGGTGAATTATCGACGAGGAAAGTCCGTAAACGTTGACGATTTCGATAAGGTGGTAAGTTCCAATAGTAATTTACGTGACGACCAAAAGGAACAACTCAGCGCACTTCAAGATTTCACTGAAACCGGAAAAGGAATGCTTGAAACTGGCGGCCAATCCTTCGCCACGGATAATATTTCGATCGTCATTTGGACAACAACACCCTGGACAATTCCGGCTAATCGAGCCGTCTCTTACTCGCCTTCAATTCAGTATGGTTTGTATGAAATCACGGAATTGGAAGAGGTTGAATTCGACCTCGGTCAGTCCATCGGCGACAAATTGATCGTTGCCGACGATTTATGGGAGAGTGTCGCCAAAGCCAGCTTCATCAAAGATTCAAAACGCGTCACTGACATCAATACCAATGACCTCAGCGATTTTGTCCTCGATCATCCCCTTCGCCACATGCCCGGCGCGGACGGCAAATATGATTTCCCCATCCCCATGCTCGAAGGCGACCATGTCACGGCCGAAGCCGGTACGGGTTTTGTCCATACAGCGCCGTCCCACGGCGAGGACGATTTTAATGTCTGGATGAGCAATGGTGACAAGCTGGCGAGCCTTGGCATCGACCCCGCTGTGCCACTGACCATGGATGATAAGGGCTGTTACACCGACGTGATGCCGGAGCGCTTCGAAGGTCTCGACGTGATCCGCACGTCCGGCAAGAAGCGCGGACAAGACGGCAAGGCCAATCCTGAAGTCATCAAAGCACTTGTCGAAACGGGCAATTTGCTGGCCCGCGCGCCGATGACCTTGCGCGACGCGCATAGCTGGCGCTCCAAAGCTCCGGTCATTCGCCGCGCCACGCCGCAATGGTTCATCTCTATGTCCAAGGACAGCCTGCGCGATAAAGCGCTGGCCGAGATCGAGCGGACGAAGTTCTGGCCCGAGCGCGGTCGCAACCGCATTGGCACGATGGTCAAGGACCGCCCGGATTGGCTGATCAGCCGTCAGCGCAATTGGGGCGTACCGATCACACTGATCGTTGGCCCGAATGGCGAGCTTCATACTGAGCGCGCCGATGCCGACGCCGTCAACGCTAAGATCATAGAAGCCGTCTTCCATCACGGCGTCGACGGCTGGTTCAACACACCGATTGAAGAACTGATGCCGGAGAATAATGCGGGTTGGGAAAAGGTCAGCGATATTCTGGATGTCTGGTTTGACAGTGGCTGCACCCACGCGTTTTGCCTCAAACAACGCGACGATCTGCCCGACCGCGCCGACCTCTATATGGAAGGCTCGGACCAGCATCGCGGTTGGTTCCAGTCGAGCCTGATGGAGAGCTGCGCCGTTTACGGTGAAGCGCCTTATAAAGGCATTCTGACCCACGGTTTCGTGGTCGACGCCAAGGGGCTGAAAATGTCCAAGAGCCTCGGCAATGTCATGGCGCCGGAAGATCTGATCAAGAAATTCGGCGCGGATATTATCCGCCTCTGGGTATCGTCTTCCGACGTCACCGAAGAAATCCGTATTTCCGACGAGGTCATCAAGACCAATACGGATAGCTATCGCAAGCTGCGCAACACGCTGCGCTATATGATCGGCGCGCTGGATGGGTATGACGAGAGTGAAGCTGTCGATTATGCCGACATGCCCGCGCTGGAACGCTGGGTCTTGCACCGCTTGCACGAACTCGGCTCAGATCATGAAGAGCTTGTGCGCAATCACGACCACCGCGTGATCTTCTCTCGCCTGTTCAACTTCTGCACCAATGATTTGTCGGCCTTCTATTTCGACATTCGTAAGGACGCGCTCTATTGCGATCCGCTGGACAGCACCCGCCGCCGCGCCTGCCGCACGGTGATGAATGCGCTGTTTGAACGGCTAACGACGTGGCTCGCCCCGGTCCTCTGCTTCACCATGGAAGAAGTCTGGCAAGCCCGACGGCCTGGGTCCAGCGTGCATCTAGAAACCTTCCGCGACTGTCCAGACGCGTGGCAGGATAACGCCTTGGCAAAGCATATTGAAACCGTTCGCGCGACCCGTGAGCAGATCAATGAGACCATCGAACCCATGCGGGCCGAGAAGGTTATCAAATCCAGTTTGGAAGCGTCTGTTGTCGCGCCGACGAGTGGATTGGCGGAGGCGCTCGACGCGCTCAGCGTGATCATCGCGGATGATTATGCCAACCCTTCTGATCCGACCGACACATTGGCCGACTATCTGATCGTATCGAATGCGGTCCTTGGCGAGGTGATTACGGTCAGCGACTTGAAAGAAACAGACGCCAAGAAATGCCTACGCAGTTGGAAATACTTCCACGGCGAGGGCGAGATCACACCGCGCGATGCAGTGGCCGTATCACGGTTGGATTAGGCGAAAATCGGCATGACTAAACAGGGCTACAACACGCAAACGGTCACTCCGTCAGCCCTCCTTCTGACGGTCATGTTGATCGCGGGGTCTGCCACGGCTCAGGACGCCCCATCCGCACCAAACTTTCGGGCTCACCCGTTCTTGCAATTCGATGCTGGTGATGGCCGGACGGCGGATATTGCGCTCGCCGATGTGGACGGTGACGGTGATCTGGATGCGCTCGTGGCCAATGGCAGGCACTGGGCGCAGCAGGATTTCGTGTTTCTCAATGCGGGCTCTGGGCGCTTTCTGGAAGCCAGACGTTTGGGCGATGGTCTCGCGGCCAGCTACGCGCATTTGGTCGCCGATTTTAATGCCGATGGTCACCCTGACATAGTCACGCTTGGCGATCAGATCCCCGCCATGCTGCGACTGAATGACGGATCGGGCCAGTTTGGCGCGGCGCTTCGCTTGGCAAATACGGACGGCCATGTGCGCTCCGGGACCGTGCTGGATGCCAATAGCGACGGCCAGCCGGATATCGCCATTGCGACACGTCGTGGCGCCGATGTGATCCTGCTCAGCGACGGTCTAGGCAGCTTTTCTGCGCCGATTGATTTGCCGGGTGACGGCAAAGGATCGACGGGGCTTGCGACCGGAGACTTCAACGGTGATGGCCGTACTGACATCGTCGTCGCGCGCCGTGATGGCTCCGCCAGTGTGGTGATGATGAATAGAGGCGATGCCAAGTTCGGCGCCGTGCCCTTGAACGGTAGTGTTGGCGATCACCGCAAGGCGGTTGTCGGAGATTTCAACGGCGACGCAACCCCAGACATTTTGCTGGTCAGCACGGATGGCGACCACAAACTCTACACTGAGACGAACTCGGACGGTTTTGGCGGCCCCCTATCGATCAACCGGGACGGGCACGCCACGCAGGCGATGGCAGCGGCGGACCTAAATGCTGATGGTCGGCTGGACCTTATCGAGGGGAATGATGGGACCAATTATATCCTGCTCAACCGGGGCGACGGGACGTTTGCTCCACACCCACTGTCTGATGACACAGACGACACTTACGGCGTCAGCGTCGCGGATATGAATGGGGACAACCGATCGGATATTATTATCGCCAATTCAGGCGCGGCCAACCGCGTCCTGACCCAGCGATAGAGCGATCAATCGCCACTCGGTATGTCTTTGCCCGCATGTCTGACTGCACCGGGCGTCTTGCTTAATTTCGGAAACACACCCTGCATCGGCACTTGGCCGTAACGGTCGCTCTCCACGGTCACGATCGCATCGCGCGCCGCATAATGCGGATCGTTCAGCATATCCGCTGCCCGGTAGAGCTTGCTGCAGGGCACGCCATGTTCATCCATGATGCGCTGCACGGCGTCCGCTGGATGTTGGGAAGTCCACTCTGTAATCCGCGCGTCCAACTCCGCTTGGTTGGCGCCGCGCGCAACATGGTCCGCATAGCGCGGATCGCTGGCTAGTGTCGGCGCGCCCATCGCGTCCGCCAACCGCCCAAACACTGTGTCTTGATTGGCCCCGATGACAACTTGCCCGTTGGCGCATTCATAGATGTTGGACGGCGCGATACCGGGTAGATAGCTCCCCGTACGTTGGCGGATGAACCCCTCAATCGCGTGTTCTGGAATCGTCGCCTCCATCAACGATAAGACGGATTCGTAGATTGAGGCATCGACCACCTGCCCCTCACCCGTCTTGTCGCGGTGGTGCAGCGCCGTCAGCGTGCCAATCGTCGCAAACAGAGCCGCCAGACTGTCGCCCAGAGAAATGCCCGCCCGCGCCGGTTTGCGGTCTGGCTCCCCAATCAGCGCGCGCAATCCGCCCATCGCTTCACCGACCGAGGCATAGCCCGCACGTTTCGAATAAGGTCCGGTTTGACCATAGCCAGAAACGCGCACCATAATGAGACCGGGATTGATCGCGGACAGCGTGTCATAGCCGAGCCCCCACTTTTCCATCGTGCCGGGTCGGAAGTTTTCAATCAGAATATCGGCATCTGCGACAAGCGCCTTGAGCGCCGCCTGCCCGTCAGCTTCACGCAGGTTCAGAAACACGCTCTCTTTATTGCGGCCCAATATTTCCCAAGACAGCGGATAGCCCTCGCGGCCCCAGACCCGCATCGGATCGCCGACACCCGGCTGCTCGACTTTGATGACGTGCGCGCCGTGATCGGCCAGCATTTGGCCGCAAAACGGCCCCGCGATCAGCTGCGCGACCTCGATAACTTTCAGATCGGTGAGCGCACCTTGGCGGGACGAAACCATCGTTGAACGGCGCTAGAGCCGGTCCGGGCGGTAGTCGTCAGCGCGGCGCAGGCTCTCATTACGCTCGGGCGCGACGCAGCCAATCACCCAAACGTCGTAGACGCGGTGATCCAGCGCACTAATGGCGGGGCGCGACGCGAACATCCAACCCGAGAACACCCGTGCGCCCTCTTCTGCGGCTTCGCCTGTCTCTTCCAACAGCCGATCATCAATCTGCAGAAAGGCATAAGTTTCTGGCAGTTCGGTCGGCGGCGTTTTTTCACAGTGGCGTGCATGAATGGTCAGGCTCCCAAACTCGAGCGAGTCACCAATCGGCACCGTGTAATCAAAGGTCCGCGCCGTTACTTTATCCAGCGCCCGTAGCTCAACCGCCTCGCCCATCAAATTGGGCGGCGGCGTAGCGGCACTCGCCAGAACAGGCAGAGCCATCGCTATCAGGATCGATATGCGGCGCAGTGCGGGCATTAGTCCCCGGGTGTCCAGGCTTCGTAATCGGACGCAACCTCATCACGGTTAGCGCCCCTGTCGAGTGACCCTTTTGGCTTGTAAGCCCCCGGTGTCCCGGTCAGGTTCTTCTGATGTGGCAATTGCCAGTCATGGCGACGAATACCCAACTCATCCGGCTTTTCGTCATAGGTATGGTGCAGCCAACCATGCCATTCGGCGGGCACAGTCGTCGGATCGGCATAGCCCTTATAAATGACCCAGCGGCGTTTTCGGCCTTCAAATTCAGGGCTGGCCGTCTTGGCCTCATGGTAGGTATTGCCGGACGCGTCCTCACCGACGGTCACGAATCCGCGCTTAACGGAGAATAGCGTGCCCAGCGTTGCGCCGTTCCACCAAGTAAAAAGCCGTTTGAAAAAAGCCATGTGAGTCGGATCCGTCTTCGGTTCGGGCAGCTTATGCCCGCGCAGGCAACGCGCGTAAAGCGCAAGGGTGACAGGAATATGGTCAGTTTGGGCCTGTTTTCGCCGTAAACACTCTATCAACCATTACTGACAAAATCTTACTTTCTTACGACTCCGTAAGTGGAGCTTTGGCCATTGGCCCATCTATAACCCCCTCGTGCGCTATCACTCCCAAGCCACAACCTTCCGCGTCATGCTAGGCGCCGCGCTGCTCGCTTTGCCCGTATCGGCAAGCGGGCAGTTGCGCGTGGACACGCGGATCGTTGCTTCATCCAGCTCCTGCTCGCAGTGTGATCTATCGGGCAAGCGCATGAATGGTATGACGCTTAAAAACGCGAATTTCGCGGGATCGCTCTTTAACAACTCAAACCTGTCTGGCGGTAAACTGCATGGGTCTGACCTGACTGGCGCGCATTTCCGCAAAGCCATGCTCTACGGCGTCACGGGCGAACAGGTCATTATGCGCGGCGCCGTCATGGAAGACGCGACCCTGACAGAAGCCAGTCTTTCGCACTCCACTATGCGCCAGGCGAATTTGCACCGGGCTGAGCTGACCCGCGGGACATTCAGCGACAATGATTTTCAGTCGGCCAATCTGATTGGCGCGAGCGCGGCGTCTGCGGACTTTACGCGATCCAATTTCGACCGGGCGCGCCTCGATAATGCTGATTTGACCAAAGCCACGCTCGATGCTGGCCAGTTTACAGGTGTGCGGTTTGGGTTTGCCAACCTGGAAGAAGCCTCACTGAAAGACACCAACCTGTCAGATGCCGACATGACCCATGTGGTTGGATTAACGCAGGGACAGTTGGATCAGGCCTGCGGTAACATGAATACGCGCCTGCCGGACGGGTTGAACTTGTCCTATTGCGAAGGCGCGATTGGTACGAAACCAAACGCCCATCCGCCGCGCCATCCGCGTCGCGTTCAGGCTGCTATGCACGGGCTCGACCGAGCGATTTTGGACATTGAAACCTTACTCGCCGTGGAAACCGACGCCCCGACACGCTCGCGCCTACAACGGGTCCACCGCGACCTCACCCAATCGCGCGAAGCGATCCGGCGTTAGACCAGCAGCCGAACGGCGCCGCCGTTCGACAATTCGCTGGTCAGTCCTTCTCAACCGGCACTAATTTCAGGTGAAGTTCCTTTAGCTGAGCGGAATCGACTTCCGCTGGCGCGTTCATCATCAGATCTTGCGCCTGACCGTTCATTGGAAACAGGATGACGTCGCGGATTGTATTGGTGCCCGCCAGCAACATGACGATCCGGTCGACACCCGGTGCAATCCCGCCATGCGGCGGCGCGCCATATTTGAACGCGTTGATCATGCCCGCAAATTCTGTGTCGACGACGGACTTGTCATAGCCCGCCAGTTCGAACGCTTTGTACATAACGTCCGGCTTGTGGTTTCGGATCGCACCGGATGATAGCTCTACACCGTTGCAAACGATATCATATTGGTAGGCCAGCAGATCGAGTTGTTTCTCGGCCGTGTCGGCGGCTTCCAGCGCCGCCATGCCGCCTTGGGGCATGGAGAACGGGTTGTGAGAGAACTCGACTTTTTTATTGTCTTCATCCCATTCATACATCGGGAAATCGACGATCCAGCAGAATTTGAAGATACCTTCTTCAATCAGACCCAGATTGGCCCCAACCCGGTCACGGGCCGCGCCCGCCAATTTATAGGCATCCGATTTCTTACCGGCAGAGAAGAACACGCCGTCGCCCGCGCCGAGACCCATTTCAGCCAGTAGAGCTTTGAGATGCTCCGGATCGAAATTCTTGAGCGCGGGATCTTGCGAGACGACCGTGCCGACTTCTTCGCCCTCTCCTGCTCTTAAGCGGGCATAGCCGAGGCCGGGAGCCTGCATTTCCTTTTTCGCCCATTTGTCCATCTCGTCAAAGAACTTGCGGGATTGGCTATCGGTCGCGCCCGGGGCTGGAATAGCGATGACTTTACCGCCGCCTTTGGTGATCTTGGCAAAGATTCCGAAACCCGTCTTGCTCTCATCCGTGAAGAAAGCCGACACATCTTTGAGGAGGATCGGGTTGCGGAGGTCCGGCTTGTCGGAGCCATATTTATCCATCGCTTCGAGATAGGGAATGCGCGGAAACGGGGTTTCAACAGTACGGCCATCGGCGAATTCTTCAAACACGCCCGCCATGACGGGTTCAATCGCGTTGAACACATCTTCCTGCGTCACGAAGCTCATTTCGATATCAAGCTGGTAGAACTCACCGGGTGAGCGATCAGCACGGGCATCTTCGTCGCGGAAACAGGGCGCGATTTGGAAATAGCGGTCAAAGCCCGCGA
This sequence comes from Algimonas ampicilliniresistens, assembly GCF_030159955.1. Lineage (GTDB taxonomy): Bacteria > Pseudomonadota > Alphaproteobacteria > Caulobacterales > Maricaulaceae > Litorimonas > Litorimonas ampicilliniresistens. The sequence continues at coordinate 1,215,547 of NZ_BSNK01000002.1, read as the reverse complement.
CCATGATCAGCTGTTTAAACTGCTGCGGCGCTTGCGGCAGGGCATAAAATTTACCGGGGTTGAGTCGGGACGGCACGAGGAAGTCGCGCGCACCTTCTGGCGAGCTGGCCGTCAGGATCGGCGTTTGAAACTCGGTAAAGCCTTGGTCGATCATGCGGCTGCGCAATGAGTTAATAACCTGTCCCCGCAGCAAGATGTTCTTGTGCAGCGTCTCGCGGCGCAGATCGAGATAGCGGTGCGTCAGGCGGATATCTTCAGGATAGTCCGGCTCACCAAATACGGGCAGTGGCAACGGATCGGCTTGGCTTTCAATCACGAACTCCGCCACGCGCAGTTCAATATCGCCTGTAGCGATTTCAGCATTCTTCGCGTCCGCGTCGCGGGCCAGCACTTCGCCGGTCACGGTGATCACAGACTCTGCGGGAACGCGTTTGGCGGCTTCGTAGAAGTCGACGTTCGGATAGACCACGACTTGGGTCAGACCGTAATGGTCGCGCAGATCGATGAAGAGCGCATTGGCATGTTCGCGTTTACGGTGGACCCAGCCCGAAAGGCGGGCGGTTTGTCCGACATGGTCGGCGCGTAGGTCGTTGCAAGTATGGCTACGGAAGTCGTGCATCTGAAATAGTCCTAAAAGGAGGTCGCGCGCGCCTTAACGCCAGAGCTGCGCCGCTTCAAGCCGTGGTGGCGGTTGTTATGGAGTTAGCGGTTCGCGAATACCGCGCTTTGCGCTAGGCTTGCCCCTATGATGCGCGTGATGAATTGGGCTCTGCCCGGCCTGGCAGCCGTTCTGATCTTACTCGTGATCCGACGTTGGCTCGCTGACGGCACGTTAGACATCGCCAGCCTGGTCATTGCCATCGCCGCAATTGCGCTGATGATCCTGACGCGCATTCAGGACAAATCGCCCTAACGCTAGTCCTGGATTCGCTGGGCATGCAGGAGAAACTCGGCATTACCGGACCCGCCCTCAATGGGGCTATCGGCTGTCGCGACCGTCCGCCAGCCCTCGCCGCGCAGCCAGATTTTAACCGCCTCTAGCGCCTCGTGAGCGCCGTCGCGCACAATCCCGCCGCGCCCGATATTCTCCCGCCCGACTTCAAATTGCGGTTTGACCAACATGACAGCTTCACGGGTCAGCGATAAAGGCACAGAGAGGACTTTGGACAGCGCAATAAAACTGGCGTCACACACCATCAGGTCGAGCATTTCCGGGAATTGGGCCGCGCTCAAGGCGCGCGCATCTTGTCCTTCCATGGAAACGACCTGTTTATGACCCCGCAAGCTTGGGTGTAGCTGATCGCGCCCGACATCAACGGCATAGACGCATGATGCGCCGCGCCGCAGCAACACATCTGTAAATCCCCCCGTCGAACTGCCGATATCGAGGCATACGCGTCCGGCGGGATTTACCTTAAATGTGTCGAGCGCATGGACCAGCTTCAACCCGCCGCGCGAGACATAGGGATGGACGTCCCCCGCCTCGACCCGCGATCCATCTGCAATCGTCACAGACGCTTTCTTTAACACCCGCCCATTCACCGACACTAAGCCAGCCTTGATCGCGGCCTGCGCCCGCGCGCGGCTGTCAAAGTGACCGTGTTGAACAAGATAGAGATCGGCGCGCATGACGCCGTTCTAGCGGTTAAATGTCCCGTTGTGGACTCCGACGGCCTCTATTGCGCTGTCTGAAACCAGTACAGATCAAAGCGAGAGATCGCAGACTGAAACGCGGCAGCATTGTCCTTGTAACCCTGGGTCCGGCCCAACCCAGCAAGGTCTGGACCGTTCGACCATTCAACAATCGTTAGCTGCGATGGATTCTCTGCGTCATCCGTCTGCGATTGCAGATCCACTTCGCCCAATTGCGCAATATAGCGCGCGCCGATTTGTTCAAAATCAGCTTCGATCCCGTCGAGATATTGCTGATAATTCGCCATGGTACCTGGGCGCGTCCAAGCCGCAGCCAAAGTGTAATCCTTGGACGGATCGAATTTCAGAAGTGTATCGGCAGACAGGGTCGCAGAAAAAACGTGCAATTCTTCCCATCCCTCACGCCTCATGCGCTGATAGTCGGACCAGTCCGGAGACGCTTGAAAGGTTTCCATCGCGGCTTCATCAGGGAAAGCATAGAGAGCCATGGCAACGGGTTTATTCACGCCGAGCATCGTGTCCCGGATGCGCATCGTCCCTAAATATCGGTCACCGAGGCTTTCTGCATATGGTATCGCGGTTTGAAAATATCGGGTTCGGATGGCCTGAGCCGCATCGCCCTCTCGCGGTCGCACAAGGGCGAACTGCAAAACCTCACCCGCTTTCAAATCGAGTATGGTCGATTGTACAGCCTCAGCAGTGACAGTCTTGGCCACGACGGTCTTGGACATTGTCGGTCCTGGAGCACAGGCTGACAGAGTGAGTAAGGCAGTCAGGCAAGCCCCCGCCAGAAGCAGTCCGGGTCGATTTAGCATTCTCGTCTCCTTGATATTCGTAGATATGTTCGAAAATGTGCCTAACCACCGAGAACTCACTCGGAAATGCGAGAATACTTGCCACGATGGTGCATAATCGTTACAAACGATGCATGTTTGATTGGGACGATCACAGACTTGTCTTAAGCTTGCATCGGCATGGGACCTTGCGTGCGACGGGTGAGGCCCTGGACGTGACTCACACAACTGTCGCGCGTCGATTGGCGGCTCTGGCCGACCGTGAACCCACCCCTTTATTCACAAGACGAAACCGCGCCTATGTCGCGACGGAATATGGGTTAGAACGCGTCGCCATCGCCGAACGTATGGAGGCACTGCACGCATCGGCAACACGCCTCAGACGGTCATCAGGGGACGGCCTGTCGGGCCCGCTGAGCCTTTCCATTCCGCTTGCTGTCTATAAACATGTGCTGTTGGACACGATCCAAGAGTTCGTGGCTCGCTACCCCGCCATTCAACTCACAGTGGTCGGAACGGACAGGTTGGCAGATTTAGATCGGGGTGAAGCCGACGTCGTGATCCGGGGTCATGCCAGCCCACCCGACCATCTTATCGGACGCAAACTCTGCACAGTGGCGATTAGCGATTATGCGCATAAGGACTATTTCGCCCAGACGTCGCCGGAAAACCGACACTGGATTGCTGCGGATTGGAGCGCGGAGTGGATCGCCGAGAGCGCCTATCCTGACTATCCCGTGGGTGTCGTCATTCATGACATACAGTCCCGCTTCTTAGCGCTGGAAAGTGGTCAAGGCTTGGCCCGCGCCGCCTGCTTCATGGCCGATGCACACCCGGACCTCGTCCGTATCGATGACAGGCCCCCAACACCGATTTATGGTCTCTGGGCGCTCACCCATCCAGACTTGCGCGGATCACCCAAAGTCAGAGCCTTGATGGCCGCGCTGAGCGACAAATTGATCGCGTCCCGCACCTTGATTCAAGGAGACAGGATAGACGGTCTCTCCGGTTAAGCCCGGTTCGCGGCCTGCTCACGCCCTAGCGCTGCGAAGACGCGCTCAACTATCGCGTCCGCATCAAGTCCGGCTTGTTGATACATCAACTCCGGCGTGTCTTGATCAATGAAGGTGTCGGGCAACGTCATGGTGCGGATTTTAACGCCTGTATCAAGCGCGCCAGAAGCGGACAGATCGTGCAGGCAGAAGGCGCCGAAGCCGCCGACCGAACCTTCTTCGATAGTGATCAGCACTTCATGATTACGGGCCAGTTGATGCAACAAATCACTATCAAGTGGCTTGGCAAAACGCGCATCCGCGACAGTGGTCGAGAGGCCGTGACTGTCGAGCTTTTCTGCCGCCAGCAAGGCTTCACCTAAACGGGTGCCATAGGAGAAAATCGCGACCTGCGAGCCTTCACGTAGAACGCGACCTTTACCGATTTTGAGCGGCTGCGGATCTTCTGGAATTTCAATGCCTGTGGCTTCGCCCCGCGCATAGCGGAAGCCCGTTGGGCCATCATCACGCGCCACTGCGGTCGCGACCATGCGCGCCAGATCCGCTTCGTCCGCAGCCGCCATCAGCACCATATTTGGCAAGCAGCCGAGATAGGCAATATCGAACGCGCCCGCATGGGTGGGTCCATCAGCCCCGACTAGGCCAGCCCGGTCCATGGCAAAGCGCACAGGCAGGTTTTGGATGCAAATATCGTGGACGACCTGATCATAACCGCGCTGCAGGAAGGTCGAATAGATCGCGCAGAACGGCTTGTAACCATCGGCCGCGAGCCCGCCCGCAAAGGTCACAGCATGTTGTTCGGCAATACCAACGTCGAACATGCGATCTGGGAAGACCTCGCCAAATTCTTTCATCCCGGTACCGCCTGGCATGGCCGCCGTTATACCGACAATCTTGTCGTCTTTTCGGGCCTCATGGATCAGGCTGTTGGCGAACACTTTGGTATAAGACGGCGCGTTCGGGATTGATTTGGACTGCTCGCCCGTGACCACATTGAATTTGGACACGCCGTGATATTTATCGGCGGAGTTTTCAGCCGGCGCGTAGCCTTTGCCTTTTTGTGTAACGACATGGATCAGGACAGGGCCTGTTTTCATATCGCGAACATTTTCTAGCACAGGGATCAACGCATCCAGATCATGGCCATCGACGGGGCCAACATATTGAAAGCCCAGCTCTTCGAACCACGTACCGCCCATAAACATGCCGCGCGTATATTCTTCGGCCTTTTTCGCCGTGTTCTTGATCGGTCGCGGCGCGTCCTTGACCAGCGCTTTCGCGGCTCCGCGCAGCGCTTGATAACCGCCAGAAGACACGGTGCGGCTGAGCAGATGGCTCATCGCGCCAACGGGCGGCGCAATCGACATGTCGTTATCGTTCAGGATGACGATCTGACGGCTGTCTGATGCGCCTGCATTATTCATCGCCTCATAAGCCATGCCTGCTGTGATCGAGCCGTCGCCGATGACAGAGACAACATTGTTATTCCGGCCATCCAGATCACGCGCCACCGCAAAGCCCATACCCGCACTGATCGACGTTGAGCTATGCGCCGCGCCGAACGGGTCATATTCGCTCTCCGCGCGCTTGGTGAAGCCCGACAGGCCGCCGCCTTTGCGGATCGTGCGTATACGCTCACGGCGTCCGGTCAGAACTTTGTGCGGATAGCATTGGTGGCCGACATCCCAGATCAGCTTATCGTCTGGCGTGTCGAAAACATGGTGGATCGCGACAGTCAGCTCGACCACACCCAGACCCGCGCCCAAATGGCCGCCCGTTACTGAGACTGCGTCGATCACTTCGGAGCGAACTTCCTCGGCCAGTTGTTTGACTTGCTCGCGCGAAAAACTGCGCATGTCGGCAGGTACAGTAACCGTATCTAGCAGGGGCGTATCGACCATCAAATCAAATCCATTCGCGTCAAGGGAAACCCCTTAATGACGACGCTCCAATACAAAATCCACAGCACCGATCAGCGTGTGCGCTCTTTCTCCGTAGGGGGCAAGGGCGGCACGCGCCGTATCGCCGAGCTGCCTCGCCTTGTCTTTTGCCCCATCAAGACCCAGCAAAGACACGAATGTGGCCTTACCAAGACCCGCATCTTTTCCGACCGCTTTACCCACAAGCTCTGCATCGCCTTCAACGTCGAGAACATCGTCCTGTATTTGAAAGGCCAACCCAAGAGCGGTGGCATAACGGTCGAGCGCGGCAAGGTCATGCGGCTGCGCGCCAGAGATTAATCCGCCCGCTTTGGTCGCATAGCGGATCAACGCGCCAGTCTTCATCGCCTGCAAATTAGTGATCAGGGCCGTATCGCGGGCATCCTCGGCGACGGTGATATCGATCACCTGTCCACCGATCATGCCGTTCGCGCCAGAGGCGCGGGCCAGTTCAAGCATAAGCTGGGTTCGGATCGCTGGGTCGGGATGGGCTTCCTCGCGCGCTAGAAATTCAAACGCGTGGGTCAACAAGCCGTCGCCCGCCAGCACCGCCATCGCATCGCCGAAAACTTTATGCACGGTCGGCTTGCCGCGACGCAGATCGTCATCATCCATACAGGGCAAATCGTCATGGACCAGTGAGTAGACATGCAGACATTCCAGCGCGCACCCTACTGTCAGAGCATTACCCGGATCACCGCCCAACATCCGGGCCGTTTCCATAACGAGGAAAGGCCGCATCCGCTTGCCCCCGCCCATGGCAGCATAGCGCATAGCCTCGGCAATGACGGCATGATGCCCGTTCGGCGACGGCAAAAGGCGGTCCAGAGCAGACTCGACCGCATTCGCGACATGCTGCAGCTGATCGACAAACCCAGTCGGGGACGACGTTCTGTCCATGACCTTAGTCAGCGTCGAACGCTTCCGTGCTGGCGCTACCATCTGGGGCGAGGACGATTTTCTCGACCTTCAACTGCGCACTTTTGAGCTTACCTTCGCAATGCGCCTTCAGCTTCGCGCCGCGTTGATAGATGGTGATGCTTTCTTCCAGCGGCGCATCCCCTGCTTCCAGCTGGCGCACGATTGCTTCGAGTTCAGCGAGCGCATCCTCGAAGCTCATATCCTTGATAGCTGTGTCGCTCACGCGGACTCCTCTTGATGAACGCCCATTGCATGAACGTCTGTCGGCCTGACCATGCGGCGACGGCTCCAATGGAGGTCGCCATTCTGGCTCTTGCAGCGCCAACCTCGCGCCATCAGACTGCCCTTCACCATACGGTTAAACCATCCATGACCAGAGACATAGACGATTTTGCCACCTGCGGCATGGTGTTCCAGGTCGCTACAAACATCATTCGCGCGCGTCCGCGCTTCAAAATGGCTTTCCATGCCGTCACTATAGCCAATGAACCAGATAATCCGGGCGATTGTGCCCCAGCTCTTTGGGCGCATTTTCAGCGGGCCCAGCGGCGGTGAAGGTAACGCCGCCTCGACCAAGCCGGGCAAAGTCGCGTCGGGCTCTCGCCCCGCCGCGAGCGCTGCGCTTTCAACGGCCCGGGGCAGCGGGCTCGATAGAACCGTGTCAGCTTCGCGCGCCCATTGGATCACCTTTTTCGGCGGCTTTTGCCCCGGCTTGATCCCGCCTTCATCATAGCGGATCCACCAGTCACGAAACTCCCGCCATGTCAGCCGTACTTTGCGCGACAAAGCGGGCTTACCGTGCCGCACGAGGATGATCGTGTCCTGCTGCGGCGACTTTTTCGGCTTGGTGCGCGTCATAGCCGTGACGGCGCGCGACCGACATCCGGGCAGCGCAATCCTTCTGTGCGGTCGCAGCGATTGAACGAGAACATGAGAAAATCAGCCCGACCAATCAGGTGATCGAGCGGGACAAAGCCCGGACCGAAATCACTCTCGCGCATGTCGTTTCCAAACGGGTCCGTCCGGGTCAGACGCGAATCGGTTGAGCGTTCCCGATTATCGCCCATGAAAAAGATATGGCCCTGCGGCACATCGAAAATGTCAGTATTGTCGAGTGGCGCGTCATCTGATTGCTCAAAGATGAAATGGGGTTCGTCATCGCTCGGTAACGACTCGGCATAAAGGGACGCGCCTAAAATCGACCCGAACGTATCGTTGACCCGGTAGAGTAAGTCGCCTTGCGACTCGCGCGGAACCATCCCGCCATTAATGATCAGCCGTCCCTCGACGACTTGGACTTCATCGCCGGGCAAACCGACGGCCCGCTTGATCATCACCGTGCCATTATTCGGATTACGAAAGACGACAATGTCGCCACGGTTGGGCAGGCGCGAAAAGACTTTACCGTCCGGCAGAGGCAGCTTGTGCAGACCCAGCGGCAGCGAGTGGCGCGAGTAGCCATAGGCAAATTTGGAGACATAAATGTGGTCGCCCACTTCCAAGGTCGGCTGCATCGATTCTGAGGGGATTTTGTAATGACCCCAAACCAGTGTCAGGATCGCCAGCATGAAGATGGACAGCTTGATGAAAAAGCGCAGTTCTTCGACCAGGCGCGCGAAAACCCCTGACGGCTTGACCCGCTTGGTCGACCGGGTCGTCATATGCTGGCTATTTCCTCGCATCGTCTGCGCCAATGGCAAGGGTGGACCGCGCTTTCAACTGTCAATACACAGCCCGGATTGATAGTCGGACGCCATGACAGCCCGGATTATGACCGCTGGCCCCGATGCCTATGCCCATGCCGCAGAGATATTGCGCGCAGGCGGCCTTGTCGCGCTCCCGACTGAAACCGTCTACGGATTGGCTGGCGATGCCCGGTCTGACGTTGCGATTACGGCTATTTATGCGGCCAAAGGTCGACCCTCGAACAATCCGCTCATCACGCATGTTCTGAAGAGCGGCCAAGCCCATGACTATGCCCATATCAGTGATCTCGCCGTCAAACTTATGCAGCATTTTTGGCCCGGCCCGCTAACGATCGTTGTGCCGCGCCGTGACAGTGATTTAGCGCTGCGCGCCGCATCGGGGCTCTCAACCATCGCGCTGCGAAATCCAGACGCACCTTGGGTCGACGGCTTATGTCAGGCCGGTTGGACCGGACCGCTAGTCATGCCGAGCGCCAATTTGTCCGGCCATGTCAGCCCAACGACCGCCGCCCATGTCATGCACGATCTGGGCGAGCGGATCGACCTGATCATCGATGGCGGCCCCTGCAAAAAAGGGGTCGAGTCCACCGTTATCCGCGTAGAAGAGACCCGCGCGGTCTTGTTGCGCAGCGGGGCGATTGCCCGCGCTGACATTGAAACGATCACCGGACCCTTAGCCGAGCCAGACCCGGCGGGACCCCTCGCCTCACCCGGCATGTTAGCCCGTCATTACGCCCCGGAGGCTACGCTGCGGCTGAACGCGACAGAGGCCCTTATCGGTGAAATCCTGATTGGCTTTGGCCCCGATTATGGCGCGCCAAACTTGTCAGAGGCAGGCGACCTGTCGGAGGCCGCGCGAAACCTTTATCGCATGATCCGCGAATTCGACGGGTCAGGGCAAAAACTGGCTATCGTCCCCATCCCCGAAACCGGGTTGGGCGTGGCGATTAACGACCGCTTGCGCCGCGCCGCGCTTGGCCGCTAGAGCGCACTCATGGCCTCGACACCTCATACCCAAGACAGCCCCGGCATCAGCGCTCTGAAAGCTGCATTGCCCGCCAAAGCTTGGACCCAGGACCCCGATATCATCGCTCCGCATTTAACGGAATGGCGCGACAAATATTTTGGCCAGACGCCGATCCTATTGACACCAGGCACGACCGATGACGTCGCGACCGCCGTTAAAATTTGCGCCGAACACAAAATGCCCATCGTCCCGCAAGGCGGCAATACTGGCTTGGTCGGCGGACAGACCCCGCAGGGCGAAGTGCTGCTATCACTCAAACGCATGACACGGGTGCGCGACGTCAATCCCATTGCCAACGCCATGACCGTCGAGGCGGGGGCCACGCTGCATGCCGTCCACGAGGCCGCAGACGCCGCGGACCGCAAGTTTCCGCTGACCCTGTCCTCGCAAGGATCTTGCACGGTCGGGGGGGTCCTTTCGACCAATGCGGGCGGCAATCATGTGCTGAAATATGGCACAACCAAAGAGTTGGTCTTTGGCGTGGAAGCGGTGCTGCCCGACGGTCAGATTTTCAATGGCCTGACCTCTCTGCGCAAGGACAATACGGGTTATGATTTATCGCGAATGTTTCTCGGCGCCGAAGGCACATTGGGCATCATCACCGCAGCGACGCTAAAACTCTTTCCCAAGCCGAGCTATATTGCGCGCGTCATGATGGGGATTGCCTCGGTTGAAGATGCGGTGGCCCTGCTGACGCGACTGAGCGGCCCCTCACTCGCCATGTTTGAAGTGATGCCGCATATCGGTTTCGCTGCCGTCGTCGATAATATTGAGAATGAGCGCGACCCTTTCTCTGAGCCCCACCCTTGGTACGTCCTCACTGATTTCGAGGTCGCGACGGCGGAGGCGGGCGAAGCGCTTGTCACCGCACTGCTTGAAGACGCCTTTGCGGCCGGCTTGGTGCGGGACGCCGTCTTGGCTCAATCCGACACGCAATTCCTAGCGATGGGGTCGATCCGCGAACATATGAGCGCGGGACAGAAGTTCCTCGGCGGATCGATCAAGCAAGACATCACCGTGCCTATCAATCACATCCCAGAATTCTTCGCCAAAGCCGATGCCGCCGTGCAATCCATCGTCCCCGGCTGCCGACCCGTTGGCTTTGGCCATTTTGGCGACGGTAATATCCACTATAATATCGCCCAACCCGATAGCGACGATATGGCCGCAAACCGCGACGCCTTCCTCGCCCGCTGGGACGATATTTCAGAAGCTGTCTTTGATATTGTCGACGCGCTGGGCGGATCGATCAGCGCCGAACATGGTATTGGCATCATGAAGCGCGACACGCTCGCCACCCGCGCTGACCCCGTCAAAATGGCGCTACTGCGCCGTGTCAAAACAGCGATGGACCCAGACGGGATCATGAATCCGCGTGTTATGGTTTAATTCAACGAATCGACCGCTCTGAGCTTTAGCGAAGGCGGTAGGTCGATTGGTTGGCCCGGAGGGTGAGGGCCCGAGAGGGCCCTGTTTGTGACGTCTTGGCGATATCAACTCCGCCATTATCCGGCATGTCCGGACATGCCACCTTCGGCTGCCTCGTCAAAACCCAGTTTCGGTAAGGTGCATTGAATAGAGGATAAAAGTGGATATTGAAAAATTATCCACGCTGACCCACAAAAATGCGCCGCGTCTAATCCCGCCCAATAATTACGGACGATAGATATGAAATTTTCTTTGTCGCTTTTGGGTGCGCTTCTAGCCCCACTCTGCGTTTATTCCACGGCCTGCAGCCAGAAGCAGAGTTTAAAAATAGAACACGATATCGTGGTGAGTGAACAGGATGTGACGTTCATCATAAAAAACCCCAGCACAGAAAAATTCTGCTTGGGGCAGAATGCGCGTACATACTTTTACATCTATCAAACAGGATCAACGGAGTCGACATCTTTTGGTGACTGGGATACTGATTATACGGAAGTTTCTTCTAGAAGCGAAGTCAAGTTTGTTTATAGATTGAGAAGCAATATAACTCTAGGTGACGATCCCAAGTATAAATTTGATATTGATGTATACGATTGTAAAGTTAGAGAGTTGAGCCAAATGACTTTCGAAAATATGGAGCAAAGTCATCCTCACTATTACTTCCTTGGAAACTTCGCGGGTTCCGGAAAGTTGCGTTAATTTAGGAATTTGTCCGGCTTCAAGTTTCCGGTTCACCCCCGCCTAAAAACAAACCAATCCCCGCTCTCCCAACCCCACTTACTCTCACTGCGTTCGCTGCAGACACGGGGAGGTGCATGACCCTCGGCGTAGCGAGCAGGTGTGACGGCTTGGATTTGCGTGCGGGGGACGTCCCGCGCCAGAGTGATCTGGCGGCGCTCGGTCAAACGGGAACCGCGCAGGACTAAGCGGGATGCGGGCGGGCTTATGCACCCGCAAGATATGACTAGAGTGTATGATGAATCTCTTAGGAGAACTTTCTTAACTCGATGAGGAAATATTGATGCCACAATTTTTTTGGACTTCACTGTTTTTATTAAGCTCATGCTCGGTAGTTGTTGAGCCTATCGAAATTCAATCGCTTGATGGCGGGAAAACAGGAGTAGCACTTAATACTACGAACGAGAGTTTTTGTTTTTTCGTCACTAGCATGAGTGAGGTGGAGCCCGAAAGTTCATCTGATCTACTGGATAGAGAATCTGCTGTCGAACTGCATGTTCATGTGGCACCGAGTTCCGAATTAAAGTTTCCTTGGCTAGCAGAGGGTAATGTTTGTGAGGCAAATTATCCTCTAATTAAAATTTATGATTGCGGTGACTTGGACCGAGCTTTGACCAGTGGTTTTCCGCAGGTGATGGATGACGGATATTCTGGAGAACATACTACCTCCCGTGGGTTGAGAGTATTCGATCTCAATATTGCAGAGGAGCCTGATATTAAACATAAACTTCGTGTTAAGTGCTAAGACTCAATAAAAATTGAACATGATAAGTCTAAGCAAGGCAATATCTGCATATTATCTTTGTCAAGTTTTTAGATTTAAATTGCTGGCTAGAATGGATTGTAGAATTATACTCCTTCTTATACACGACTCCATCCGCACCTAAAAACAAACCAATCCCCCCTCTCCCAACTCCGCTTACTCTCACTGCGTTCGCTACAGACACGGGGAGGTGCATGACCCTTGGCGTAGCGAGCAGGTGTGACGGCTTGGATTTGCGTGCGGGGGACGTCCCGCGCCAGAGCGATCTGGCGGCGCTCGGTCAAACGAGAACTGCGTAGACTTAAGCGGGATGCGGGCGGGCTTATGCACCCGCGCTGCGCCCTTTGATGTCTCGCCTCTGTGCACTGTTGGTCGATGCGGACCCCGAGAGCCAAACATCCTGCTTCGCCGCGTCTGGCAATTCAGGTTAGGCCGGGGACCCCGCAGAGATGGACAGCGCGCAGAGGCGGCGGGATCAAGCTGATCGCCTCGCGCGGGCTTTCGTCTGTCGTAAATTGGTGTGTTTCCCTTTTCATCCATCGATGGATGAAAGCCCGCGCCCTGTGTCACCTTTCGGCACTCACGCGATAGTAGCCGCGGCCCCGATGCCCGGTGGGACGCGGGCGCTTGCACGCAAATGTCATCCACCCCGAACTTGACTTCGGGCGCCGAGCTTGCGACCCCGCGTGTTCACCCACGCGGACAAGCCTATCCCGGCTCGCTGTTATGAGGACGCATCAATGCTGACCCTTCTCTCCCCTGCCAAAAAATTGAACATGGACGCCTATGATGGCGACGTGCCGGTTACCCGTCCGCGCCTGTTGGACGATACAAAAATCCTCGCCAAGACCGCCAAATCGCAAACGCTTGGCGATCTGAAACGACTAATGCATCTGTCGGACAATCTCGCCAAACTCAATGTTGACCGGTTCGATCGGTTTGATCTGGACGGTAAAGCCGACGGTATGAAACCGGCGGCCCTTGCCTTTGACGGCGATGTCTATTGGGGCCTAGACGCCAAGAGCCTGTCTGACGCGGACCTCGACTATGCGCAGGGTCATTTGCGACTTCTGTCAGGGCTTTACGGTCTGTTGCGCCCTATGGATGAAATCCAACCCTATCGGCTTGAGATGGGCACGCGGCTGCAGAATGATCGCGGCACCAATCTCTATCAATTCTGGGGCGAGCAAATTGGCGATCAGATTCGCGCGGATATGAATGGTCATAACGATCAAACGGTTTTGAACCTTGCCTCCAACGAATATTTCAAAGCGGTCAATGCGAAGACGTTGGGTCGCCCCGTGATCAATGTGAAGTTCCTCGAAGAGAAGGACGGTAAAGCCCGGCCGATTCAATATTACACCAAATTTGGGCGCGGCCTGTTTGCACGCTGGGTCATCCAGAACCGGATCAATGCCGCCGAAGATCTGAAAGACTTCAACGAAAACGGATATAAGTTTTCTGCCGAGCGGTCGTCAGAATCAGAACTCATTTTCGAGCGTCCGCAACCGCCCAAAAAATCCTGAGAACGCGCTGTTCCGATGAACCTCGCCTCTCTCGAATTCGTCCAGCGTAAAGTTGAGAGTCCGCTTCATTTTCGAGGGGTCGAATATCTGCAAATCGTCTCGCGCGTATTTGTGCAGACCAATAAGGACAATGTCCCAGTTGTAGCCGCCGGTGTCGCATTTTTTGCACTCCTATCGGTGTTCCCGCTGATTTCGGCTTCGCTATCCATCTATGGATTTTTTGCCGATATTTCGGATGTTCAAGGTCTCGCCAACTTCCTGCGACCGCTCATGCCGGAAAGCGCCTGGGTGATCATATCTGAGCAAATTGCAGCCGTCGTCAGCGCGCCTGACAAGGAGTTATCGATGCGGATCATCTTCTCCCTACTGTTTGCATTTTATACGGCAGGCGCAGGCATCCGTGCAGTGCTGCGCGCCATGAATGTTGCTTACGGCGAAGATGAAAAACGCAGCATTCTTGGTTTCTATGCCGTGGCCTTTGTCATGACATTGGGCATGTTCGCCTTCGTCTATATTTCGCTGATGGTCATTATCGGCATTCCAGCGGCCTTTGCCTTTTTCGACTGGGACCGGACGGCATCTGTCCTGTCGGGCAACCTACCTTGGTTCCTCTTGATCCTAATGTTCATGCTGGGGGCCTTCATCGTCTATCGCTTCGGACCGTCACGACGACCCGCCCGCAAACGTTGGGTTGTGCCGGGCGTTCTATTTACGACGATTAGCTGGCTGTTTCTGAGTTGGGGCTTCTCGGCCTTCGTGCGCAATTTCGGCCAATATGAAAGCACCTATGGCGGCCTTTCGGCGGTGATCGTGCTGCTGCTCTGGTTTTGGCTCACGGCGATGACCGTGATTATCGGTGCGGAACTGAATGCCGAGATGGAGCGCCAAACAATCGCCGACACAACACGCGGACCCGAACGGCCCATTGGGATGCGGCACGCGCGGATGGCGGACTTCCTCTCGGTCGCGATGCGGCGTCTGTTTCCAGAGCGGTTTCCGACTGCGCAACCTCTGTCGGAACAGGACAAACCCCTCGATCCGAGCGCGCCAGACATGCCGATTCCCGCGATTGACCCACCCAAGCGAGAGCCCGAAAACCCTTAAGCAGATGGTGCGATCAGCTCAGGCCCACTGGACCGGTTTGAATTGACGGCTCGGTCGACCTCCCAGAAAATCAGATCGTCAGCGCTCAGTTTGGTTTCGATGATCCGATCCGGATGAGACTCCGGGTCGAGCCAATGGTCCCACTGCGCGTCCGGCAACAGAACCGGCATACGGTGATGGAGCTGCTGCAGCGGTCCATCGCTCTCCGTTGTCAGGATCGTGCAACTCAGCAAATTGATGCCTTCATCCACCCGCCATAGGTCCCACAAACCCGCAAAGGCAAAGACTCCATCCGTTTCCGGCTTGATACACCACGGGATTTTACCGCCCTGCTCCCCGGTCCATTCGTACCAGTGTGTTGCCGGGATCAAACAGCGCCGACGCCGCCACGGCGTGCGGAAGGACGGCTTCTCGTTCGCCGTTTCCGTGCGCGCATTAAACAGTGGCGCATATTTGCTCTCCGTTGGGCTCTGCTGGCTCCAATGCGGATGCAAACCCCAGCGCATCGGCACGAGCTTGCGTCGTTTATCGCCGTCAAATGCTAGAACCGGAACAACATCCGTCGGACAGATATTGAAGTTGGGACCGTACTCCCAATAGCCCTCATCAGAAATATCGGCGTCATAAGCCGCCTTCAAACTTTCGAGGGTAGCATCCAAAACATAACGACCGCACATGACAAGCGGGCTAGCACAAGGCAAAAGCGGCGCAATGAGGACAAACACGACAGATCGAACGGATTGCGTCGGCGTGATCTGTTTTCGCGGTGACGAGGTGCTGCTGATCCGTCGCGGAAAAGCGCCGCGACAAGGTGAGTGGTCGCTTCCCGGCGGTCGGATCGAACCTGGCGAGAGCGAGCCGGACGCGGCGCTGCGAGAACTGGCTGAAGAAACTGGGGTGACGGCGACGCTTGGCCCGAAAATTGCGACGATCGATGCTGAATTTGAAGGGGTTCGCTACCGCTTGCATGACTATGTCGCCCTCTGGGATAGCGGAACACCGAAAGGCGCTGACGATGCATTGGACGCCCGCTTCGTTGCCATCGACACGGTTGACGAACTCGGCATGTGGGCCAAAACTGTCGACGTTATTCAGAATGCCTATTCTGCAATCGAGCCTCGCGCCAAGAAACAAGGGACGCTAGCGTAAGTTTATGAGACTGTGGCTCGCCATAATTTTACTATTGCTACCGCTCGCGGCCCTAGCTCAGGATTCCGCGATTGATGACGCGCGCCGCGAAGCGGCCATGAAAGCCCGCGAAGAGGCAGAGCTGCGCGTCGAAGCCGATATGGTCAAAATGACTAGCCTCTCCGAAGCCCTCGCAAAAAATCTTGGTCAGATGCATTATCTTCGCACGCTCTGTTTCGGTGCGGGCGATCAGCAATGGCGAGAATATATGGCCGGAATGCTGGAGATCGAAGCCGCGTCCGACACAGCGCTACAGCGTGACCTAACCCGCGCCTTCAATGCGGGATATTATCAAGAAGAAGAGCGTCACCCGAACTGCAATCAATCGGTCAGCGTTGATGTCGCAGCGCTTGCAGAGAATGGCCGATCTATCGCCAGAATGCTCGGCGATCCTTATCGGGAGACAGAATGATGTGGGTTCGTATTGTCGGCTCGCTGGCAGTCATGGCGGCTTTAGCGGCATGCCAGAAAGTCTTGAACGACGCACCAAAACGCCCTTTGGCGACGCTGGCCGGGACTGAATGGGGACCGATGCAAGGCGAGTTGGATCAGTTTATTGGCTTCAAGACCGGCGGCGACGTTGTGGGGTCCGGCGGCTGTAATAATTTCTTCGGCAGCTTCAGCCAAAACGGGCGGCTGGTCACATTCGGACCATTAGCCAGCACGAAAATGGCGTGCCCGCCTGAGATCATGGACGCAGAACGCGAGTTTATGACAGTGCTCGGCAATGTCCGTGCCATCGAAGCGACCCATCTTGAGCTGACATTATTCGGCGATGCCAACCAAGTTCTCATGGTTCTGCGTCGTCGCGACTGGGATTAACCCATAAAAAAAAGCCCCGGCATGTCTGCCGAGGCCCAGAATTCAGCTTGGTAACGCTTAGGCGTCTTCTTTAGGCGTCTCTGTTGGAGATTCGCCTTCGGTTAGTTTTGGCTTCGGTGCCGGGACGAATTTGAACGTCAAATTCTCCTTCTTCCGATCCACGCCAACCTTGACCAGACCGCCATATTTCAGCTTCCCAAACAGGATCTCATCAGCCAGCGGCTTCTTGACATATTCCTGGATCGTGCGGCCGAGCGGACGCGCGCCATAGCGTTTGTCATAGCCTTTAGCCGCGATCCACTGGTTCGCCGCCTTAGAGACTTCAAACTCAATCTTGCGATCAGCCAATTGGGCTTCGAGCTGGATGATGAATTTGTCCACGACCCGCGCAATATGCTCCTTGGACAAAGCGGAGAACATGACGACGGCGTCGAGACGGTTGCGGAATTCCGGCGTGAAGCGACGTTTGATGGCCGCCTCTTGCTCATCATCCTTGGTCCCGCGACCAAAGCCAATTTCAGACTTGGCGGCATCAGCGGCACCCGCATTGGTCGTCATGATGACAATCACATTGCGGAAGTCGACCTTGCGACCATTGGAGTCAGTCAGGAAGCCATTATCCATCACCTGCAACAGGATGTTGTAGATATCTGGATGAGCCTTCTCGATCTCGTCCAGCAGCAGAACACAATGCGGGTTCTGATTAACTGCATCAGTTAGCAGACCACCTTGATCATAGCCGACATAGCCGGGAGGCGCGCCGATCAGGCGAGACACGGTATGACGCTCCATATATTCGGACATGTCAAACCGCAGCAGTTCCAGACCTTGGGTCATGGCGAGCTGACGCGCGACTTCGGTTTTACCGACGCCGGTTGGTCCCGCGAACAAGTAAGAACCGATTGGCTTATTGGGTTCACGCAGACCAGCACGGGCAAGTTTCACCGCCGCCGCGACCTGTTCAATCGCTGTTTCCTGACCGAACACCATCCGCTTGAGATCCTGCTCAAGGCTCTTCAGCGCTTTCTCATCATCGCGAGAAATCGATTTGGGCGGAATGCGCGCGATCTTGGACACGACAGCTTCGATCTCTTTGGTGCCGATGATTTTTTTGCGTTCATCTTCGGGCACCAATTTAGTCCGAGCCCCGGCCTCATCGATAATGTCGATAGCTTTGTCCGGCAGTTTGCGATCCGTAATGTGACGAACGGCCAGCTGCACAGCCGATGTAATGGCTTCCGGCGTATATTCGACCTTATGGAATTCCTCAAAATAGGACTTCAGACCTTGAAGGATCAGAATGGCGTCATCAGACGTCGGCTCAGACACATCAATCTTCAGGAAGCGACGTGACAGCGCCCGGTCCTTCTCAAAATGCTGACGATATTCCTTATAGGTCGTCGAGCCCATACAGCGCAGCTTACCACTTTGCAGAGCTGGCTTCAGCAGATTGGACGCATCCATAGCCCCGCCACTGGTTGCGCCAGCGCCGATGATCGTATGAATTTCATCAATGAACAAAATCGCACCAGGCGTATCCTGTAGCTTCGACACGACCGCCTTCAGACGCTCTTCAAAATCACCGCGGTAGCGCGTGCCCGCGAGCAGCGCGCCCATGTCGAGCGAGTAGATTGTCGCATCAGCAAGCACGTCCGGCACATCATCATTGACGATGCGGCGGGCAATGCCTTCGGCAATGGCCGTTTTACCAACGCCTGGATCACCGACGAGCAGTGGATTATTCTTGCGACGGCGGCTCAGCACCATGATGCAACGCTCAACTTCGTCAGCGCGCCCGATCAGCGGATCAATATCGCCTTCACGCGCTTTCTGATTGAGGTTGACCGTATATTCGGCCAGCGGATCTTTGCCCTGGGCTTCCTCGCCGTCTTCACCCGCACCCATGGGCGGTTTCGGTGATGAGGCCGCGCCATTTTTGGCGATGCCGTGACTGATATAATTGACGGCGTCATAGCGCGTCATGTCACGCTCTTGCAGGAAGTAGACGGCGTGTGATTCACGTTCCGCGAACAGTGCGACTAGCGCATTGGCGCCCGTGACTTCTTCTCGACCTGACGATTGCACATGAATAACGGCGCGTTGGATGACGCGGTGGAACCCAGCCGTCGGGCGGGCTTCCTCAAATTCCTCGACCACAAGCGATGCGAGATCATCATCGAGATATCGCGTCACGTCCGTGCGCAGAGGTTCAATATCGACGCCGCAGGCCGTGATGACAGCCGCAGCGTCCTTATCATCCAACAGCGCTAGTAGCAGGTGCTCAAGCGTCGCCAGTTCGTGTTTACGATCACTGGCGAGCGTCAGGGCGCGGTGGATAGTTTCTTCCAAGACTGGAGAAAATGATGCCATAATTAGCTTTCCTTTCGACTATCCGACTTGGGAAGCCGCAACCGCGTTTGCAATGTAATCCCTGTATCAAGCCCCGCACGAAGATGTGAACGGCTCATTCCCTGTAGTCCGGCACAAGAATTGTGCAAGTTCGTGACCGGATTCACGCTTTCTCCAAAGTGCATTGAAGCGGATGCTGGTTGCGCTTCGCCGCGTCCATGACTTGCGCCACTTTGGTCTCGGCCACTTCAAATGTGTAAACACCACATGTCCCGATGCCGGTCTGGTGGACATTGAGCATGACCTGTGTCGCTTCTTCTTGCGTCTTCTTGAAGATACCCATCAAAATCGAGACAACAAATTCCATCGGCGTATAATCGTCATTCATCAGCAGGACGCGATACATGGACGGCTTTTTGGTCTTATCGCGGGTCTTGGTTGCAACGCCGCGCTCCATCCCATCGTCTGATCCATCATCGGGGCCGCCCGGTACGCCGTCGGCACCCTTACCAGGCCCTTTATTGGGTCCCGTCATTTGAAGTTCGGTCAATGTGATGAATTCCAGAATGTCCAACATGGTCCTGTCTTATTACGGTCCTGCCCGGACATTGAAACCCCGCCCGCATAAGGATGTCATGCTTGTCACGGACAATAACGGGGATGATCATGGTTAAGAGGCGTTAACACCTCTCTAACCGGGCCAGTTTAGCGGTTCGCCATGATCTGGGTTCGCCTTCTTACGATTGCAATAGCGCTATGTCTGGTGAGTCCCACCGCGTCGGTCGCCAAGACCCAAGGCCGTTACGCCTCCATTATCGTCGATGCGGACTCGCTCGATGTGCTGCATGCGCGTCAGATTGATGCCCAGCGCCACCCCGCCAGCCTGACAAAGATCATGACACTCTACCTCACCTTCGAAGCTATGGAGCGCGGCGACATCACTCTCAGCAGCTCGGTCGTAACCTCCGCGCATGCGGCCCGCACGCCTGCGGTCAAGATGGGATTAAAGCGCGGACAAAGCGTCACCATCGACACCCTCATTCAGGCCGTCGCTGTCCGCAGCTCCAACGATGCGGCCGTCGTTTTGGCCGAAGCCATCGCCGGCAGTGAGGGCGCTTTCGTCACACGGATGAACGAGACAGCGGCGTCGCTGGGCATGCGTCAAACTGTCTTTCGTAATCCGCACGGCCTGCCAGATGATATGCAGGTGACGACGGCTCGAGACATGGCCAAACTCGCCTTGGCCACATTGACCCGATATCCGCAGCACTATCATTATTTCGGCCAGACGCATTTTCGGGGACGCAAAAGCACCAATAAGCTGTTGAGCGAACGCGACGATGTCGACGGGTTCAAGACTGGCTACACACGCGCGTCGGGCTACAATCTTGTGATCAGCGCAACGCGGGATGACCACCGCATCATCGCCGTTGTGCTTGGCGGCGCATCGAGCGGATCGCGTAACAGTCACATGTCGGACTTGATCGACCGAGGGTTTGAGGTCATGGACAGCGTTGCGTCGCCCGTCATTGCAGCGCGCGCGCCAACCGTTCAGACACCTGTCAATCGCAATTGGGCTTTGCAGATCGATGGCTTTGATAGCCCTGCCGAAACTGCGATTTTCGCCGATGCGCTGATCCGCTATGCCGGAACTGGCGAAGTTGGCATGCGATCGGTGAGCATCAACGACCGAGCCTATCATAGCGTCCGAGTCGAGGCCCTCGACAACCGAACGGCCCGTAGTCTTTGCGCAGATCACCCCAAAATCCTCCAGATCGCCGCACGTCAATGTAAGGTTTTATCCATCATCAATCCCGGCTAGGGACCTCTGCGCACATGTCTGCACCGGAGTTCCCTGTTCGATGAGTTTCATCCTGCCCACTGTCGAAACGCTCACGGCCTTGCGCGCGCGCATGGATGGGTATGGGGCCGACCAAGCCCGTACAGCCTTGGTCCCAACGATGGGCGCACTCCATGAAGGTCATCTGTCACTCGTTCGGATCGCAAAGCGAGTCGCCGACCGGGTCATCGTGTCAATTTTTGTCAATCCCACACAGTTTGCGCCTGGCGAAGACTTTGAAGCGTATCCGCGCGACATGCAGGCTGATTTGAAGCTACTGGCTCAAGAAGGTGTCGATCTGGTCTACCTGCCATCGAGACCCAGCATGTATCAGGACGATCATAGTACGAGCCTGATCATTGGCGGGGTCGGAGATGGGTTGGAAACTGATCACCGCCCGACATTTTTCCACGGTGTCGCCCTTGTCGTGAACAAGCTGTTTAACCGTGTTCGACCTGATATAGCCGTGTTTGGTGAGAAAGATTTTCAGCAGCTTGCCGTCATTCGTCGCATGGTTCGCGATCTCGATATGCCCGTCGAGATCATCGGCGCACCGATTGCGCGCGATGCGCAGGGCCTCGCCCTATCATCGCGCAATCGCTACTTCGATGCAGAGGCTTTAGCCGTTGCCCGTCAGCTTAATCGCATCCTGTTCGACGCACGCGATCATTTGCAAACTGGCGCCGACGTCGCGACAACCCTCCAACATACCCATCGCAATATTCTAGATAGCGGTTTCTCAGATGTCGACTATGTCAGTTTGGCAGATGCGACCTCACTTAACCTTCAAAATGAAGGCGTCGTGACTGATAAGTCGCGCTTGCTGATCGCTGCGCACTGCCGGGGCGTCCGCCTCATCGATAATTGCGCTGTTAATGCGCCGACCACGGAAGACACCTCGCTATGATCACGCTGCACCATCTGGAAAACTCGCAATCCATCCGTATTCTTTGGCTGCTCGAAGAGCTGGGCGAAGAATACGGCTTCAAAATGTATGATCGCGATCCAGAGACGATGTTAGCGCCTGCTAATTATAAAGCGCTCTCGCCGCTGGGCACAGCGCCCGTGATTACAGACGACGCAGTCGCCCTGTCTGAGAGCAATGCGATTATCGACTATATTCTCGACCAAACTGACATCCAAGACCTGCGGCCTGCACCGGGCGACGCGGACCGAGCGCAATATCTGTTCTGGTTCCACGCCGCCCAAGGCAGCTATCAGTCCCTGCAAACCGGACGGTTCGTCAACAGTTTGGCGGTCGAGCGGTCTCCGCGTCTTGTTCGTGGCATCATTGGCAAAGTGATGGGTATGCTGGATCAGGTCTTTTACGGCCCGCGCTTGAAGGCTGTAATGACCAAAATGGAAGACGATCTGTCGCGTCATCCATTTTTGGCCGGGGAACGCTTTACCGCAGCTGACATCGCTATGGGTTATACCTTGCAGATGGCCGCAATGCGCGGCGATCTAGCCGAAGATTACCCGCACACGCAGGCCTATGTTGAACGGATGGAAGCTCGCCCAGCTTGGCAGGCGGCATTGACCAAGGACGGAAAATTCGTCGGTGTGCCGAGCTAGTCGACAGGCGTAAGCGCCTTCACCATTGTGTAAAGTGGTACGGCCACGCCGCCATTGTGATCGAAAAAGCTGTTCTCAACAGCGTAGCCACAACGCTCGTAAAAAGGCCGGCCTGCTTCGGTGGACGCCATTTCGAGTGCCTTAAAACCATGGTTGCGTGCAGCAAACTCTGACGCCATCAAGATAGACCGACCAATCCCGCGCCGCGCGTGATCCGGATGGGTATACATGGCACGAATTCTCGCACGGTCCGTTGCTGGATCGAGCTTCCGAGCGCTCCGGCCTGCGGAATGATCGCCGCCATAGAGTGTGGCTCGATTGGACCACCCCCCACACCCAACCAGGGTTTCATCGTCGAATACGCAGAAATATGTTCCATCATCAATCAATTGCGTATCGAGACCCATAGATACTCGAGACGCCTCAATCTGCGCGTCATCAAGATAGCCGCGCTGTAGAATAGCAATTGATAAAGCCTGAAGAGTGCGAATGGCGGGGATATCGCCAGAACCAGCAACCCGCAGCATTAGGCCATCACTCAATCCCATTTCCTCATTCCGTAAGATTTCATTCATGTTGCAAGAAAGACACAACACATGCTCAAACTCAACTTAATCTAGGTAATCTTTGTTGCAGAACTGTCATTTTCTGCATAGCTCCGGGAAGGTTTGCCGATTGAGCCTAATCAACCAATGATTTTTTTGTTGATCGCGGCCTTCGAAAAAAACGACCTAGGGAAATAAAGGAAAAAAAATGGATACCAAGGAAATGAAACGACTACTCGCGGTGAGTGTCTCGACCGCAATGTTGGCCGCGACGATGAGCGCTGGCACAGCCTATGCGCAGGACAATGACGATTCAGCCGATAATGATGAGATCATCACGATTGGTACGCGACGGACGCAAAGGTCCGCCGCAGACACGCCTGCCCCAGTTGATGTCATTTCCGGTGTTGAATTTACGCGTAACGCCGCGGACGATGTTCAAGATCTGCTCCGCACGTCGGTTCCGTCCTTCAACATCAACACACAACCGATTTCTGATGCAGCATCGATTGTTCGCCCGGCCAACCTTCGCGGCCTCTCACCTGACCAGACACTGGTCTTGCTGAACGGCAAACGCCGTCATCGTGGTTCTGTTATTTCATTCCTTGGCGGTGGCATCTCTGATGGCGCCCAAGGCGTGGACATCTCTGCAATCCCATCGATTGCGCTCAAGCAGGTTGAAGTTCTGCGTGATGGTGCATCCTCGCAATATGGTTCCGATGCGATTGCTGGCGTTCTGAACTTCGTTCTGAAAGATTCACCTGAAGGTGGCACAGTCGAATTCAAATACGGCTCTACATATGCGGGCGACGGCGACAATTTCCGCGTCTCTGGCAATGTCGGCCTACCGCTTGGCGATCAGGGTTTCGTCAGCCTTTCGGCTGAATATGGCGAAACCGATGGCACGGTCCGGTCTGTCATTCGCGACGATGTCCGCTCACTCGTCGCTGCGGGCAATAACGCCGCTGGCGACTTCCTGACTATCAACACATTTACGGATGAAGTGCCTCAATATTGGGGACAGCCTGACGTTAAAGATGACATCAAACTCTTCATTAACTCGGCACTTGAACTCTCCGATAATGCTGAAGTCTACGCCTTTGGTAACTATGCATCCCGCACGGTCGAAGGGGGCTTCTTCTACCGCAACCCAACGAACCGCGGCGGCGTTTATGCAGGCCCACTCGTGGACGCGAATGGCAATCTTGATCCAAATGGCGGCGCGTCAGTCCGTGTCGGCGATCTGGACGGTCTGGGTGTCGGTGGGTCTTGCCCAGCCGGTATTCCACTGAACGGTTTGATCCCAGATGCCACGATTACGGGTCAAGTCGTAGGCGATCCGAACTGCTTCTCTTTCATTGAGACCATTCCAGGTGGTTTCGTCCCGAGGTTCGGCGGCGAAAACGAAGATTATGGCGTGTCCCTTGGACTCCGCGGTGAAATCGGCCTTGGCGACGGACTAACGTACGATCTCTCAGTCACACATGGCCGGAACAAGACCGACTTCTTCATCGGCAATACAGTCAACGCCTCACTAGGGCCGAACACACCTCGCGATTTCAATCCGGGTGGTCAGCAACAGACCGAAATCATCTTGAATGCGGATTTCGCCTATCTGTTGCCAACAGGCATGGCGTCTGATCTCTCAATCGCCTTCGGCGGAGAATATCGTGAAGAGACATTTGATCTGTTCCAAGGCGATGCAGCATCGTTCGCACTCGGTCCACTCGCCGATCAGGGCTTCTCATCCAGCTCGAACGGATTTGGTGGGTTCGCCAACAATTCATCGGCAACACAGGATTCCTACGCGCTTTACACAGAGCTAGAAGCCGATGTGACCGACCAGCTGACCGTTCAAGGCGCACTGCGTTACGAAGATTACACGGCATTTGGCGACACGCTGGACTATAAGATCGCAGCCCTGTTTAAGGTGAATGATAGCCTGCGGTTCCGCGGCTCGCACTCAACCGCGTTCCACGCTCCAACAGCTGGCCAGGCTAACATCACCAACGTCACGACACAGAATGTCGGCGGTGTCCTTGTCGATCAGGGTACAGTCCCACTATCGTCGGCAGCAGGTCAGTTGGCTGCTGACTTTATTCAGGCCACATTTGGTGATCGCCCAACACTCGGCCCTGAGGATGCAGAAGTCTTCACAGCCGGTATGGCATTCGATGCGGGTCCAACAAACTGGACAATCGACTTCTATCACATTGACGTTGCAGACCGGATCGCACTCGGTGCCAACGTGGATTTCTTAGCCGCCCTGCAAAACGCCGGCGCAACATCAACGACTGTTTCTGCTGCTCTGACGGAATTGTCCAACAACGGCACGATCAACCGATCTGACTTTACAGGTTTCGAAGATCTGTCTGAGTATCGCTTCTTCAGCAACTCGTTCGATACCCGCACGAAGGGTGTCGATGTCGTAGGTCGCTATCCATTCGACTTCATGAATGGGTCATCGGCCCTGACGGTCGCTGCGAACTATAATAAGACGGACGTTACAAATGTTGGTACGATCAATCCGATCAATGCGACCCGCGTCTCCAATCTTGAGGACCAGCTTCCAAACTGGAAGGGCTTCGTCCAATGGTCGCATGAAGACGGCAAATGGCGCACACTCCTGCGGGCCAACTATTACGGTCAGTGGGATGATGTCGGAAACGGCTTCCCAGATCGTTCGTCTGAACTGCTCGTCGACGCCGAAATCGGTTATGAAGTTGTCTCAGGTGTCAACTTCGTCATTGGTGCCAGCAATTTGTTCGACAATTTCCCGGATGAAAACCCAGATGCAGGATCGCTGGGTCAACTCTACCCAGAGGCCGCTCCAACAGGGTTCACCGGTGGTCAGTATTACGGCAAGATCCGGATCAATTTCTAGGATCTAAACACCAGACAAAAATGAAAAGGCCCGGTCAGATCGACCGGGCCTTTTTCATACCTACCAAGCGCCGAGTTCGACCAGCTTTCGCATCAATTTTGGCGGGAGTTCGTCGCCGTCCCCAAGCGCCTCGCCGAGATCTTGCGGTGCGTCCTCGGGCTTGAGGTAGCGCCAACCCTGAAAGGCACGACGCGGAACCGGAACGACCGGTATAAGCGTTGGCTCCATCAAGATGGCGCAGGCTTTAACGCCGTCACGCCTCACCACCTCCTGCAAGTCGGCAATCGGATTGCGGCACAGGATCATGCCTTTAATGACCCAATAGATGGACCCGCCCGACAGGAGCGCGTCCTTCTGTTTCGGGAACATACGCGTCACATGTTCATGGTGCGCAGAAAGCCCTTGGGCCACGCGCCGCTCCACAACACCCGTCTGCCAATTGGCCAACGTCTCGATCGACTTCGATCCGACGGAAAGTTTCTGCAAGTGAATCACACTTCAGAGATAGCGGTGAGCCGTCGAACCGCAAGGGAGTAGCGCCGTCTGCCCGACACGCCTATGGTCGCGTAATGAAACACTATCTCCTTCCCCTCCTCTTCACTCTAACTGCCTGCGCTGCTGCCGATGATCCGCGACCGAATGTCGTGCTAGATACGGAGCTGGGCGAGATCGAAATCGAGGTCCACACTGACACAGCCCCGATATCCGGAGCGGACTTCCTGCTTCATATTGATCTGGGTCTCTATGAGGATCAGGGTTTTTACCGCGTGGTCCATGCTGACAATGATCCGCGTGACATGGGGATGAGCTTGATTCAGGGCGGAATCCTATCGCAAGAACTCGCGACAACTCCGATCGCACATGAGCGGACGACGGAGACTGGCCTGTCGAATACGCGCGGCGTAGTCAGCATTGCCCGCGACGCGCCCGGAACAGGCAGCGCCGCTTACTTTTTCATCAATATCGGCGATAATAGCTTTCTCGACACGGGCGGCGAACGCAATCCAGACGGCGAAGGCTATGCCAGCTTCGGCCAAGTTGTGCGCGGCATGGACGTGGTTGAAGCGATCCAAGCCCAAGACGCCTCCGGTGATAGTGACGAGGAGGTCACATCAGGCCAAATCCTGACTAAACCCGTAACCATCCGCCGGGCTTACAGGGTCGAGGATTAGACATCAGCGACGCCCTTCGCTAAGCGCCGGGCATGAGCGATACCCCTATTCAGGTCGATATGGTCTCGGACTTTGTGTGCCCGTGGTGCTGGCTCGGCTACAAGCAATTTGCTGCCGCCGCCAAGGGCGCAAACCCTAAGCCAAAGCTGACCTTCCGACCCTATATGCTCGATCCGACCGTACCAGACGCAGGTCAGGACTATCGCGAATATATGACGGCCAAATTCGGGGCTGATTCGAAAGATCGATTCAAAGAATCTCGTGCCCATCTGGAACGCGCTGGTAAAAACTACGGCATAGACTTTGACTTTTCCGCAATCACCCGCCGGCCCAATAGTCTGAACGCCCACCGCCTGCTGAAATGGGCGCAGGGACAGGATAAAGGCGATGGGGTCGCAGAGGCTATTTTCCGTGCTTATCATGAGCAGGGTCGCGATATTGGAGACACAGAGGTGCTCGTCACGATCGCGTCAGACGCTGGCCTTGGTGGTGATTTGGTGATGGATTTACTGAGTCAAGATCAAGACAAATTAGAGATACAGCAAGAAGTTATGTTCTTTCGAGGCCTCGGCGTCTCAGGCGTGCCGACGTTTATTTATAATGGCCAGTTCGCCGTTCAGGGTGCACAAGAGCCCGACAAACATAAGCGCGCTTTCAAAGAAGCCCTCAATAATCCACCCAACCCATAGGTAGATCCTTATGACCACTTTCCAGATCGTCGCGTTTTACATCGCGCTTAGCCTGTTTCTAAATCCGGTCCTGATGTTCCGCATCGGCCTTGTCCGGCAGAAGAAGAAGATCAACCTCGGTGACGGGGGCGATGCCGACATGCTGGCGCGGATCCGGACTCATGGCAACTTCACCGAAGTCGCGCCGCTTGCTCTGATCGGTTTGATCGCCATCGCGATGATGAACGGCTCACCCATAATGTTGCATTTGTTCGGTGCGGTTTACTTCGTCGGACGCATCTTGCACTTCCTCGGCATGAGTGGCCGATTTGGTCAGGGTCGCTTTTTCGGCACTTTGATGACGCTGTTCGTCTTCTTCGGCGAAGGTCTGTACTTGCTTTATCTCATCTTCGCTCACGGCCCTGTCTAGACCTTGGCCCTTGCTGACCCGCTATCGCTGGAACCGCTTGATGCGCCACTGACGGCGCTGATCGACCATGCCCTCGCGGCTGGTGCGGACGCGGCCGACGCGCTAGGTCTTTATGGTCGAGCCGCCTCTATAACGGTGCGCGGCGGCGAGCTCGAAGACATCGACAATTCAGAAGGGTTCGACATTGGCCTTCGCGTCATGGTCGGCCAACGCCAAGCCTGTGTCTCGTCGTCAGATTTATCGAGCGGGGCCATTCAGCGGCTCGCCGAACGCGCTGTCGCCATGGCGAAACTCGCGCCGGAAGACCCCTATTGCGGTCTTGCGCCGCAAGACCGACTTTCACCCCGGCGTAGTGGTGACGGGCTTGATCTTTTCGACCCGACAATATTGCTCCCAGCGGAGTTAAAAACCCGAGCGCTGGAAGCCGAAGCCGCAGCTCTGGCTATTCCGGGTGTCAGACAAGCCGAAGGGGCACAAGCCAGCTTCGCTTGGTCCGCCGTGCGCTTACGGACCAGTGCCGGATTTGACGGTGGCTATGCCGCCTCTCGCCACGGCGTCTCCGTATCTGCTGTGGCAGAGCGAGACGGCAGTATGGAACGCGACTATGACCATGACGGCACACGGTGGCTGTCAGATCTACGCACGCCTGAGGATGTCGGCCGTGAAGCCGGCGAACGGGCCGTGGCCCGCCTCGGCGCAACCTCAATGAGTTCAGCGGCCCTACCCATTATCTTTGATCGGCGGGTATCCGCCAGCCTAGTCGGCGCTTTGATTGGAGCGATTAGCGGTAATGCTGTCGCGCGCGGTGTCTCCTTCCTTAAGGACGATCTCGGCGCGACGCTGTTCCCCAGCAACATTCAAATTATCGAAGACCCGCTCCGTCGACGTGGCCTGTCATCACGCCCATTTGACGGCGAAGGCATCGAAACCGGGGAGTTTGAGATCATCAAAAATGGGGGTCTGTCCTCTTGGCTCATGAATACCAGCGCGGCACGTCAGCTAGGCTTGGAATCAACCGGTCATGGCGCGCGCGGTCTCAGCAGTCCGCCGGGGATCAGCACATCCAACGTCGCCCTGATGGCAGGTGATGAGAGCCCGGAGGCGTTAATCGCGAAGGCTGGTCACGGCCTGTTCGTGCGCGAAATGTTCGGCCCGTCGCTTAATCCGACGACAGGTGATTACTCAGTCGGCGTGTCAGGGTTTTTGATCGAAAATGGCGTGCGTTCGCATCCGGTTAGTGAAGTAACCATTGCCGGTAATCTGCGTGACGTTTTTGCCAGCCTCATTCCAGGATCAGACCTACATTATGAGCATGAAACAAATGCGCCGACTGTCTTGGTCGAGGGGTTGACGATTGCCGGACGTTAGGTCTGATCCGACCGACGCAGACGACCTTGCCCTGATCGAACGCGCCGTGCGTGAGGCCGGACGAATCTGTCTCGACGCCTATCATCGCAATGATGCGCGCGTTTGGGACAAATGCGAGAACCATCCTGTCACCGACGCCGATATTGCCGTAAACGATTACCTGCAAGCCGAATTGATGGGCGCACGCCCGGATTATGGCTGGCTGTCCGAAGAAACGAAGGATGATCAGTCGCGCCGAACGTGCCGTCGAACATTCGTAGTGGACCCGATTGATGGCACCCGCGCCTTTATCGACCGCAAGCCGGGCTTTGCTGTGTCGGTCGCTATTGTCGAAAATGGCTTTGCCGTTGCAGGCTGTGTGTTCAATCCGCTGAAAGACGAGTTTTATTCCGCCCGGCAAGGCTGCGGCGCAACATTGAACGGGAAAGCCTTGCAGGTTGGCGGATGCAGCGCCGTCGATGGCTGCATAATGGTCGGCTATTCGCGCAAGTTCAAACGCCTCAACTTCCCGGACATGCGCTATAAAATCAGCAATAGTATGGCCTACCGGATGGTGATGGTCGCCGGCAGTCATGCTGATGCAACCGTGTCCTTCACGCCCAAATCCGACTGGGATGTGGCTGCGGCCACATTGATCGCGACCGAAGCTGGCGCGCACGTCACAGACCTCAATGGTAAGCTACACCGCTATGATGGTGAGACGACCTCAGGAATGGGCGTGATTTGCGCTTCCCCGGCTCTTCACGCCTTGCTATTGGAGCGCGTGAAACCCGTGATGGCAAAGCTCGCAAGCGGCGAGGCCACACTTCAGGACTACCGATATCTAGGAACCACCATGAGCGACCGTGACACAGCGCCCGTACAACTTCTCCACCTCGTCATTGGCGGCGAGCTGGTGGACCCCAACAAAACGACCTTCAAAGATCTAAAAGCTGTCGATTTCGTCGGTGCTTATGCCAATTATGCTGAAGCGCATGATGCTTGGAAGTCAGCGGCCCAACGCACCGTCGATAATGCCCATGCGCGCTATTTCATCCTGCATGCGCATGAGCTGATCGATCCGGACAAAGACGGCGTCATTGGCTGAGCCAAGCCCGGAACAGGCAGTAGCGCCGCAAAAGGACGTAGATCCGGATCGCGCGCTGCTTACACGTCTTTGGCGTGACTATCTGGCTCCGCAACGGGGTCGGTTGATCCTCGCCTTCGTCTATATGGCGATCTATGCGGCCGCGACGGCCGCATATTTGTTCGTCGTCCAAACTGTAATTGATGCCGGAGCGGACACATCCGTTGGTGATTATGCGCGCCTGATCCTTCCATTCATTATCGGCATTCCGCTGATCAGTGCCGCAACGAACTATTTACAACGCGTTGCAACGAACTCGATTTCTCTCAATGCCGTTGCTGCGATGCAGCAGGACATGTTCGACGCCGCGTTGAATGTCGATCTGGCAACCTTGTCGCGCGAACCGACTGGCACTTTGATCTCACGGTTCGTGTCTGACGTGGGTGTGGTCGGAAACGCCTTGATCCGCGTCGTCGGCAATCTGGTGCGCGATCTGTTATCTGTTCTTTTCGTGATCACGGCGATGCTGGTCCAAAGCTGGCAGCTCTCACTGGCGATGGCCGTGTTCGGTTTGGCGCTCGCACCCTTGATCGCGCTGTCTCGGCGGATGCGCGGCTCTGCCACCGAAGCGCAAGCTCATGTCGGTCTGATTACGGCACAGTTAAAAGAAAGCCTCGACGGGGCAAGACTGATCCGAGCGTACGGATTAGAAGACCGGGAACGCGCGCGATTGGGCGAAAGCTTTACGACGCGCATCCGTCTCTTCCTGAAACTGGTTAGCCAACAGGCCCGGGTCGATCCGATCCTCGAAGTGCTAGGCGGGCTCGCCATCGCTGGCGTCCTGATCTTTGGCATTTGGATGATCCGGCAAGATGCTGTCACGCCCGGTGAGATTGTCGCTGTGCTGACCGGGCTGCTAATCTTGGCGCCTCGTCTGCGGGCTTTGGGGACAATGAACAATGTGGTGCAGGAAATGCTCGCCAGCCTGTCGCGCGTCTTCGCCCTCGCCGATCTACGCTCGAACGTCTTAGAGGCGCCGGATGCGATTGCGCTGGACAACATTCAAGGTTCTGTCGAGCTGCGCAATGTGTCCTTCGCCTATGCTGACGGCACGAAGGCCCTTAAGGGTGTATCCATTAGCGCGAAAGTCGGCGAGCGGATCGCCCTGGTCGGCCCGTCCGGCGGCGGCAAGTCGACCATCCTCAATCTTGTCCCACGGCTGTTCGACGCGAGCGAAGGCGAGGTGTTGATCGACGGTCACAATGTTCGGTCTTTAACGCTAGCCAGCCTTCGGCAACACATCGCGCTCGTCAGTCAGCACGTCACGCTGTTCTCTGATACGATCGCCGAGAATATCGCATTAGGTCGCGCCGGGAGTCCTCGAGACGCCATCATCGCCGCTGCGAAAGCCGCAGATGCGCATGACTTCATTAACGCACTTCCAGCTGGCTACGACACAGTCTTGGGTGAATCCGGCGACACATTATCTGGTGGCCAGCGCCAACGGCTGTCCATCGCTCGCGCTATCCTTCGGGACGCAACGATCCTCCTATTGGATGAAGCGACGTCAGCTCTCGACGCTGAGTCAGAAGCCAAAGTGCAGGCTGCATTAGACCGCTTGTCAGAAGGTCGCACCACACTTGTCATCGCGCACCGCCTCGCCACCATCAAAGGTGCAGACCGCGTCTATGTCATCGAAGACGGACAAGTCACTGAACAGGGCACTGAAGCCGAGCTACGACAAAAGCGCGGCGTATTCGCGCGCTTAAAGGCACTACAAAGCGACTGACGACACACTCAGACCCGGTTAAGGTTTGAAATTGTAGCGGTATGCCCGCTAACTATGATGACCCCACCCGGAGCCGCTACATGCGTATGTCCCTAATTTTCCTGCTCGGCGCCTCCATGCTGGTGACGGGCTGCGCCTCTACGGCAACGGGCATCCAAACGTCAGCGCTCGGAACGGGGCCAGAGATTTCGGTGCAGCAGACCGCACCATCTGGCACCGCGCTCGCCATCGTTCGATATCCCGCTTTCGTCGAGGATGACGCTGAGGACGATTTCTCCCAAGCCTATGCCGGGATGGCGATTGGCGGCGGGAGTGTGAATACAGACCCGGTCGAGACAAAAGCCTTGGCCAACTCGATTTTATTGAAATCCAATTATTTCGCCATGTCGCTTTACCGGGAACTGGCAGCGCGCTTGCCGGAGCATTCTGTCCTGCTCAGCCCACACAAGGTCATGAAAGCATCGGACGGGACACTGACCTCTGAGCCGATGACGCAGGCAGAAAGCCTCGCCTCCGTCGTGACCGTTGATTTCACCGCCTATAGCTATCCGGATGCGGAGCGGATGATGGGCGATAAGCCGCTCTCCTTCGGCGATCTGGTTACGCCCGTCGTAACGGTTCGCACGGACCCGCGCGCTGCCGTCGGCACGGAAGGCATTCTTATGGCCTCAGCGCCCTTAATCGGGGCCGCAGCCGGTCAAAACTATGCGCAGGGCATTACGGATGCGACGACGCTGCAAGAGGGCCGGATTGAAGCGGGTGTCCCCGAGCTGGATTTCATCAGTCATATTTCTGGCACGCCGAGGCTGTCCCCCGCGTCCACCGGACTTCGAGGTCGGGCGCAAGGCGCTGTCCGCGCTTACCCCATTGAAAAAATCCAGTTGGATGGATCAGCGCTTGCCGAAATGAGCAAGGATAGTGGCGACATTTTAGAGGCCCCCTTCACGAATGGGTTTGCGAACCAGATCATTACATTGATCAACGCAACCGACGCGAACAAAGCGGCCATGTTTCGCCGCGCGGACGTTATCGCCGACTATGATGAAAGCCTCGCCGCCCTGACGCTAGTTGGCAGTACCGACCCCGATTACCTGGCTCGCCTGCGCTATGCGGATCGTCTTCTAGACGCAGAGCAGAACTACCTCTCGGTCCAATCTTTGCGGCTCTATGACGGGGTGATTAATGGTGAGATGGGGGCTCAAGTTCGGGATATGCTCAAGGAAGAGCACCGGGTTCTGGAACGCCGTCGCCAACTCGCACGCCAGCAAAACATAGCCACAGCAGCGGCCTTTGCGGCGGCGATTGGCGGCGTTGCCATCGCCAGTCAGGACGATAACAGCTTTGGCGAAAAACTAGCCGCTCAAGCCATGATCCAAGGCGCCATCTTTTCGGCCACAGAAGCGATGCGTAAGAACCGCCTCTCCAAGGGCGTTGGCAATAATTATATTCAATCCGTCGTCCCGGCATTAACCGCGCAAACGGAAATCCAAGTCGACCTTATCGACAGTAGCGAGACGATTACGGCCATCCGGTTTGAGGACTTAAAGAGCAAACTCGGCGAACTTTACGCCGAGAACCAGCGCGCGCTGGATACGATTGCGACGCGTTGCACCTATAATGCTCCGTCTGACCCAGGCACATGGCTCGGGACTTGCGAGAACGGCCTCGCCAACGGATCGGGCGTGGGCGTCTTCCGTAACGCAAACGGAGATCTGGTCGAACATTATGGCTATGCCCGTAACGGTCTTGCCGACGGCCCCGGCTACCGGATCGTACGCGCAGCCGAGGGCTCTTACTCCATTGAAGGTAACTTTTCGGCCGGATCGGCCAATGGAGCCGTTCAAGTCGAGCGTTCAGGTTCTGTTGCACTCAGACGGTATAAGGCGGGTCGAGATATGGGGGCAGCACCGGCCGGATCGGTGATTGCCTCGCCTTTTAGATTGGGAGACCAAACCGGATGAAACAGTTCTTTTTGACCGCTGTTGCGTTGCTGCTCCCAACATCCGTCATGGCGCATGTGCCTGCGGTGACGCTCACGGCAGAGCAAACGGAGCAATGCGTAGTGATGATGTCGGGTTTCCCCGATGACAGCCCAGAGTCGCGCTATGTTTTCTTCCGTCTTAGCCAAGAATTGGCCAAAGATGTCTCGCCAGAACTTTCCGTTCTTATGGCGCGCTACATGGCCGAGAATGAAACCCGACGCCTCCCCGCAGGCTGGCCGATGATCGATGTAATCGAAGACATCGCCGACCCGGTCCTTCGTCAGGCTGCTCCGGCCCAAACCGTCGCCAGCATGTCGCATATTGCCTATTTTGATGCGCTTTGCGGCCCCTTTGTCCAAGGGCAAGTCGATAGCCTGCTCGCGTTTGATCCCGATCTTGCCGACACCGATATCGTCATCCGGGAAGATGCGCTTTATCTGCGCCAGATTCTGTCCGAGGCGCTGGATCGTCTCGGCGGCGGCGATAATAATGCCGCGCAAGCCTATGCCGCGTCACTTGTGACCGAACGGGACGACATTGAATATGTTGGTTTTGTTGATGAGGTTGATGAACTGGAAGCGCTGTTCATGGGCGACCTAGATACTAAATTATCGCGTTCCAACGATGCCGTAAACGAAAGCGTCAACGTCGAAGCCTTTCAGGACGCCGCCACGCTGGCGCGCGATATGGATGCGCAGGCGCGTGAAAAAGCGCAGCAGGAAAGACTTTATTCCCTCGTTCGCATTCTTGGCTCGGTGGGCTAACGCGCAGCCATGCGCTCACGCCGCCGCAACATTACGGTCTTTTCCATCTCAGCTTTGGACCTGTTCGCGGCTGCGCTCGGGGCATTCATTCTGATCGTTCTGGTCCTGTTTCCCTATTACAAGCTGGGCGGCACGGACACGTCGATGGAAGAGCTAGAGGAAATGGTCGAGAAACGCCGACTGGTTGCCTCGTCCACCCAATCGGAAATGGCGGAAATCCGCGCGATCCAAGCTGAAATCCGCCTGCTTGATCGACAATATCGTACGACCGAAGAGAATATGTCCGAGGTCGAAGCGAAAATCCGCGAAGTGCAACAGCAGACGGCGGAAATCGAAATTCCTGACCCGCCCCCAATCCCGAAACCCGTCCCAGAACCCGACCCCATACCTAATCCTCCGCGCTCCACTGGACGCGGCGTCGAGTTTTCTATTCTCGGTATTGGCACATCTCGGAAAGATGTGATGATCGTGGTCGATATGTCCGGATCAATGCGGTCGCATACCGGCAATGTTGTCTCCGCTCTGGAAGAAATTCTCGGCCAGATGCAATCCGACAACCGCTTCGCTATTCTCGGCTATCGAGGTGGCCCGAGCTATTCAGTCTATCCGCCGGGAGGGTCACTGACGCGGGCGACGCCCGGTGAAGTTCGCGGCGCTCTGCGGTTCGTGCAGGGATTGCCACGCCAATTTGGCGGCGGGACACCGACGCAAAGCGCGCTGGTCCGAGCGCTGAACGTACAACCCGGCGCGGTCATCCTTATTAGCGACGGTCAACCTGATGATGGCGATCCGGGCAATATCGTCACCAACATTACGCGCCGAAACCGGGGTCGAACGGAGATCCATACGGTCGCCATTGGTGACTATACATCCGACCCGCAGCTCACTCTGTTCTTGCAGGAACTCGCCAATAATAATCGCGGCGACTTTGTCGGGAGAGCCCGATGAAGAGACGTCCCGACAGAGAGGTGAACGTCTTCTCGATGAGCGCGGTCGACTTGTTCGCCGCCGCGATGGGGGCGTTCGCCCTGCTCGCGATTATCCTGCTGCCTTATTATCAGAAGGAAATCCGCGAACTCACGCCTGAGAATGCGATCAGCGACCTGCTCCGCGCTGCCGAAGATAGTTCGGTCGAAACGGTTGAGAAACGCAAGGCACTGGAGGCGAAGCGGTCAGCGTCGACGCAAGCGGTCTCAGATATTCGCTCAGACGCAGAAAAACTCTTGGCAGAGTTACGCGCAGCGGAAGCGGCCCTGTTAGAAAAACAAGCCGAAGTCATTCGCGCTGCACCCGTACCTGAACCCATGGAAGACAAACCTGCCCCGCAGGACAGTCCAAAACCCGCCCTCGTATCGTTCCGCTTTTTGGGCCTCAAAACAGCGCAGGACGATGTCACCATCGCACTCGACATGAACCGCTGCATGGCGGGTCACGAACGTAGTGTCGGTCGCGCCGTGGACCGTATCATCGATAGTCTCCAAGATAATCACGCGCTGTCTATTTTGGGTTTTCAACAAACCGATAGTGGCCCACGCACGCAAAGCTGGCCGCCCGGCGGCGGCCTGCGCAACATCAATGCCGCTGGCACGCAAGGACAGGCCAAGCAGTTTGCTGCACGTCTGACTGGGCAGTTCGGTGGTTCCGCTTCCATGCTCAATGCTTTTGAAAAATTGCTGTCCGGTCCGGGTGACGCAATTTTCCTCGTCTCAGACGGGTTACCCAATCCACGCGCCAATAATGGGCTGTCGCCCACGCGTCTGGTCCGCGAACTGACGCAAATGAATGGCGGGCGGAAAGAAATCCACACCGTCGTCGTCGGCAACTATTTCGATTATGACGGCACTGTCGAATTCATGGAAGATTTAGCCGCGCGCAATGGCGGTCAGTTCATGGCGCTGGCCAGTTCCGACAAAGGGGTCTGCGATTGATGCCCCATTCCCAAAATACACTCAGCCGAATAGGACTGACGCAATGAACCAGACTGACACCCTTCTCAAACGGACCTTCGTGTTCATTGTGGCCATTGTCGCAGCGATCGTACTAATCGGCATTATCCGCTTCACAACTGGGCCGCAGCTGCAGGAAATCCTGCTCGATAGCGACGCCAGCTTCTGGCCGTTCACCATCCAAAACATCATGTGGGTTGCACTGTTCATTGGCTTTGGCGAGCTCGTGCTGCGCTGGTCTGCAGCCAAGGATGAGGAAAGCCAGCTCGCGCGGGGTTACCTCCCAACCGATGGACGGCGGCTCGATATGGACGTGCTCGGCAAAATTCGCGACAGTATTGCGAGCCGTAAATTCGCCCGGAATGCATTTCTGCCTCGCCTAATCGCCCGAACGATCGACCAATACCGCGTCAGTGGGAAAGAGGATCAAGCCCTCGGCGTGATGAACGCGTCGCTTGAGCTTTACATGCACGAGATTGACTTGCGCTATTCGATCCTCCGCTATCTGACATGGCTAATCCCGTCGCTCGGCTTCATCGGTACGGTGATGGGCATCATGTTTGCGCTGCAATATGCGGGGGTTCCCGCCAATGCAGAAGCCGAAGACTTCCTCTATCAAGTTACGCAAAGATTAGGCGTCGCTTTTACCACGACTCTACTCGCCCTGATCATGTCTGCCGTACTGGTCCTGATCCAGAGCATGGTTCAGGCAAAGGAAGAACGCGCCCTGAACGCCGTCGGTCAATATACAATCGATAATCTGATCTTGAAACTTGGACGACGCGCGACGGCTGCAGAGGCGTCGGAATAATGTCGGACAAAAATACAGACTGGCAGCCGCCCAACGACAATTTCAACGTGCGGGAAGAACGCGCCCCATGGGGTCGTTATTTTGTCTATATGTTATTGCTCGGGGCTGTCGCGGCTGGCGGGATCTGGCTGGCGTCACAAGTGGTTGTGACTGACAAGATTCCCGATCAAGCGCGGATCGACCTTCCGGCTGAGACGCCGAGCGAAGCACCGCCAATGGGCGCCGATGAGGCCGCTTGGGTGCTAGCGCTCGAAAAGGATACGTTGGACGGCTACCGCGAATATCTAGCCGAATTTCCAGAGGGACGCTTTGCTGCCAAGGCGCAGGAACAAATCGACATCTATGACAACCGGGCGTGGGCCACAGCTGAACAGCGCAACACGATTGCGGGCTATGAAGATTACCTCACTGACTGGGAAGACGGGCTTCACGCTGACAAGGCGCGCGAACGCGTTGCCGAGATGAAAGCGGCGATAGACGCTGCCGAACGAGACGCGGCGGAACGTGCCGCGCGCGAAAGAGCCGATTGGACGCAGGCTGCGCGCGACAACACCGTCGCAAGCTACCAAACCTATCTTGACCAGCACCCAACGGGGGTCAATGCCGGTGAGGCCCGCAGTCGGATCGCCACCATGCGAGCCTCCACTGCTGACACCGCCGCGTGGAACGCCGCGAAAGCGGCCAATCAGGCCGATGCCTATCAGCAATATCTGACGAGCTTTCCGCAAGGGGCCTTTGTAGCTCAAGCGATGGCCGCCATTGAGCAATTACGACCCTCTGTCGGTAAGATATTCTCCGATTGCGACGCCTGCCCCTCCATGACGGTCCTGCCCAGCGGCAATGACACGCTCGGGGCGCTGGACACGGACGAGACTGCGCGCGCCAATGAGAAACCAGCGCGGCCCGTGACGATTGGAACACCCTTCGCAATAGGCGTCCGGGAAGTGACATTCGCCGAATATGATGCGTGTATCGCTGCAGGCGGTTGCTCAACGCGGCCCGACGATAAAGGCTGGGGACGTGGCACACGCCCGGTCATCAACGTGTCCTTCGCGGATGCCCAAGCCTACGCATCTTGGCTGTCCTCCTCCACGGGCCACACCTACAGCCTGCCGACCGAAGCCCAGTGGGAATATGCGGCGCGCGCGGGCGCAAACGACCTCTACCCCGGTGGATCATTGAGTGCGCTTTGCGCCTTCGCCAATGGCGCATCTAAGGAAACGCCTGTCGCTTGGGCCAATGCCGATTGCACCGATCCGGGCGTCGGACGTACCCTACCCGTCGGCACTCTATCGGCCAACGCCTTCAAGCTGCGCGATATGGTCGGCAATGTCGCGGAATGGACACTGGACTGCAACACCCTCAATCTGCGCGACGCGCCGGTAGACGGTAGCGCCGATGCACGCGGATCCTGCGGGCAGCGGGCTGTGCGCGGTGGGTCTTGGTTCTCTGGCCCGGACGATTTGCGCTATTCAGCGCGCATGATGCTCCGCCGCGGTGACCGGAACGACTTTACGGGCTTCCGGGTCATCCGAAAAATTGCGGGATAACAGCAATCTGACCGTTCATGCCGCACTCAGATGAAATCTGTTATGGGGATGCCATGATAATGCGAACCCTTATAGCGAGTTTAGCCGTTAGCGCGGCAATGAGTGTCGCCCTACCCACCTATGCGCAGGACACGGATCAAACGGACCAGTCCGAGGAGGATTGGCGCAAATCCCGAAAAAAAAGCGGGAGTTCCGACATTTACCGCAAGACCAATCCGAACTCGACGGGGTCTGGGGCACCGATGGTGGACTATAAACCCGTCAGCCCGGTTGAGCGTCTGCCGTCCGAGTCGCGCCGCCACGTGATGCGGGAACGCGCCAAGGCGATCGCCGAGAGTGATGATGGCGACATTTCCGATGTTGAATATAACCCCTCCGATGCGGCTCAGAGCGATGAGCAGCTGATGCGGGACGAACAGGAAGCTTGGGATACAATTGTCACCGACATGAAAGGCGACGGCGGCACGGCAAAAGCCGAAGGCGGGCCGAACAAGGTTGCTGTGGTTGGTGAGAACGGCGCAACAGCCGAAAAAGGATCGCGGGGCGGTTCGACCAAAACTCTGCAAGAAATCATGGACTCCATTAAGAATGGGCAGTCTGGTGGGAGTGGGAGCGCGTCGGAGGGTCAAAAGGACGGTGCCAGTGATGGCTCTAGTGAAGCTCAGGGCGAATCCCAAGCTGACGCATCACAAGGTCAATCTGGACAAGGTGACGCTCAATCCGAAAGCGAAAACCAAGGTCAAAATCAGGGTGACGGTCAGAGTGATGCTCAAAACCAGATTGATGGACAAGATGGCGGCGATTCTGGCGCAGACGGAGACAATTCCGGTGCGCAAGCCGCTGCCGAAGCATGGCCTGCCGCAACGCGCGCCGAAGAACCGTTGAGCCCGCTCGAACGCATCCGCCGCGCCAAGGAAGAACAGCCCGCACGTGGCACAGAGCGCAGCGCGTCAGACTATCTCGGCAATAAACCGGACGACTGACCCACATACTGATCTTAGCCGCACCGGCTTGGCGCATGGCGGCAAGCCGCGTTAGGTAAGCTCCATATCCGTTACAGAGCTTAAACATGATCGAATCCAAAATGGACCTCTCCAACGACGTCGCCATCGTGACTGGCGCAACCTCCGGCCTCGGTTGGCGCTTCGCCAAAGTGCTCGCCGCACAGGGTGCCAAAGTTGCGCTCGCTGGCCGTCGGGTCGAGCGCCTACAGGCGCTGGCAGAAGAAATCACAGCAGATGGCGGCACGGCGCTCAGTATCCCGACCGATATGTCAGATATGGCGCAGGTTGAAGCCCTAGCCGCGACGGTGGAAGATCATCTCGGCCTACCGACAATCCTAATCAATAATGCGGGGATTGCTGACGGTCAGTTGGCGACCAAGATGGATATAGGCTTCATGGAGCGGCTAATTGCCGTCAACCTGACTGGCCCGTTCTTGCTCGCCCGCGAAGTCGCAAAACGGCTTATTAAGGCGAAACAACCAGGCCGCATTGTCAATATCGCTTCCATCGCCGCCTATAATTACGATGGTAATGGGGCGGCGCTCTATTCAACCAGCAAGAGCGCGATTGCACGGATGACAGAAACGCTGGCGGTTGAATGGGCGCGCTTCTACGTCAATGTGAACGCCATCGCGCCAGGTCTCGTAAAGTCCGAGATGACGGATGGTATGGCGCAGCGGATGCAGGCCGGAGATCAAGCCGAAGATTTTGCCGCGCATACAAAACGTGGACGCGTGCCAACACCAGACTGGCTCGACAGCACACTTCTTTACCTCGTCGACCCGGCGAGCCATGCGGTGACTGGCACCGTCATCAAGATCGATGATGGGCAGCAAGACCGTTAAACCCTGAGCATCGTTGCGGCGGGACATCTGGCGCATTGACTGTCAATTCGGCAAAGAAAAACCCACCTCGCGGCGGGTCAATCACATAAATTTTGTCGGCTAATTACTCAGCAGGTGCGCTGGTCGCTTCGATGCTGGCCGCAACGGCTTTTTTCATCGTCCGCGCTTTGTCAGTCAGCTTGTGATTCTTCGTGCCCATCAAGAAGCCGTCGAGGCCGCCTTTAAAATCGACAGTGCGCAGTGTTTTCGCAGCAATACGCATCCGATAGTCTTGACCAAGAGCATCGGAACGAAGTGTGACGTTACACAGGTTCACTTCGAACCGGCGTTTAGATTTGATATTAGAGTGGGACACATTGTGGCCGCTCATCGGGCCAGTGCCCAAAAGGTCGCAGGTGCGGGACATGTTGCTTGCCTCAAAAAGTTCGTGGCGTTTTGAATAGAAAAAGGCCCGCAGGTGCGGGCGATCAGGCGCGGCCATTAGGCTCCATGGCGGTCCGGGTCAAGTCCGACCCGCATTCTTCCTGATAACTCTCACATAACGCTGCGACCTGACCAAAGCTTAATTCAGATCGGTCTGTTGTTCATGGGCGCGTTAGACAAGTCAGCGTAAAGCGTCCTTATGAAAAAGCTACTTTTTACGACTTTAGCCTTAACCGCAGCCATGCCCGCACTCGGCCAGAGCACCGCAGGCAATGCACGTGTCGATCTGATTCAAGAAGGCCGGCACATGCCCGTGCTAAATGAGCAAAATCTTGGTGAAGCTCGCTATATCGTCCCTGCAGCCCCTGAAGGCTCGACCCAATTCGCCTTCACATTGAAAGGTTATGTCTTTGGGATTCGCCTGATCAAAGCCTCCTATCTGGGCTATGAAACCGACACGGACTATGCCGCCTATACGGACATGAAGACATCAGGTCTGGGCGCCTTGGTCAAAAAGCTGGATATCTGGGCCGTATCGCGGGGATCCGTTTCTGCTGATGGGGCTTTGCGGCCCGACTTCCATGTTCAGCAAAATACGGACAAAAAGAATC
The DNA here is from genome assembly GCF_030159955.1 of Algimonas ampicilliniresistens. Classification (GTDB taxonomy): domain Bacteria; phylum Pseudomonadota; class Alphaproteobacteria; order Caulobacterales; family Maricaulaceae; genus Litorimonas; species Litorimonas ampicilliniresistens. Next base: position 1,173,302 of record NZ_BSNK01000002.1, on the reverse strand, counting down.
GCCGTGTTGAGATGAATTATGACAATGCCAGCCGCAAAATCGATGTGAACATTGTGCCGCGACTCGGGAGCCAGGGCCTACCGCCCGCAACGCCTAAACAGCGATTCGAAGCTTATGATACGGTGACGGCCTTGCTGCATATGACGCGACGGGGTCGCACTGACGCCGACGACCTGTGCCGTGGCAGCGTGCCCATTTTCGATTCAAAACAGCACTATAATCTACGCCTTGCTCCCGTCGGAGAGAACCGCGTCAAATTTCTCGGCGACAAGCAGCAGGCCATCCATTGCTACGCCTATTATGAGCCCGTCTCAGGCTTCGACCCCGAAGACCTTCCGGATGCGGAAGAGGCAGGCACGCCGATTGACGTTTACTTCCAATATTATCCGGAAGTGGACATGCATGTACCCGTCCGATTTGCCTACCGCATCAGTAGCTTTAAGGCCATTATCAAGATGACGGGCCTGATGTTAGTGACGCCAGACGGCGAGATCATCATGGATGAGAGCTAAGGACGCGCCAAGAGTTTGGCTACAGCCGCTTGTGCCTTAGGATCAAAACCTGCGGAGAAGTGTGTGGCTTGTGGCAATTCCAGATAGGTCGCCTGTGGCATGGCTTCGGCCAGTTCACGGGCCAGTTCGACCGGCAAAACCCGGTCCCGCCCCGCCCCGATGATTAAGATCGGCCTGTCGAGATTTGCTAAGGCGTCCGGTATGTCAAAGCGAAGCAGATCTTCGTTAAAGGTAACGCGAATCGGAATGCCCATTGGGGTCCAAGCTTTCGCAACGGACCGAATGCTCTGTGCCGTCGTCTCTAGAATGACCGCATCGACCTGTGTGGCGCGTCCCGCCAGGTTTGAGCAAACGAAGCCGCCCAGCGAATGCCCCCAATAGATAATAGGGCGACCCGCTGCCCGGTCTTCAACGAGAGCGACAAATTCGTCGGCAACGTCTTCGATGGCCACGACCCCAGCCGCGCCACTACTGTCGCCATAGCCTGGATAATCCCAGACCAGCACTTGCCCAAACGGCGCAATCTTATTCGCATAGTCAACCCCATGCGCATATCGGTCCGATGCATTGCCGAAGCAGGACACAATGAGGGGCCCAACATCCGGACCAACCGTTGTGATCGCGATTGTTTCGTTGCCCAATAAGGCCCGCTTATGCTGAACATGATCGCCAAGCGTCCCTTCACCCCGGATAGCCAGCTCTACTCTGTCAGGACGCTGGACCGGTAAGAAGACGACATTTTCGTCAATATGAACACCGCGCACGAACAGAATAGCGGCCAAACCGAGAGCAACCAAGATCAACACATTCAGGACAATTAGGAACGCTCGCATTTCACTACGATACTGCCTCACAACCTATGAGCAAAGCGTGCATGCGCTGCCTTGCCTTTGTCAGCGTGGCCCCCAATGTGGTCACCATGGCGTTCGAGCCGATTCTTAAGGCCGTTCTGGGCCCGACCAATACCGGTAAAACCCATTATGCGGTGGAGCGGATGCTCGGGCGAAGCTCGGGCGTCATCGGCCTGCCGCTGCGTTTGCTCGCTCGCGAAGTCTATGACCGTATCGTGGCGAGGATTGGGGCCAATCAGGTAGCGCTGGTCACTGGCGAAGAAAAAATTATCCCGCCACATGCGCGCTACTTCGTCTGCACCGTTGAGGCGATGCCACCCAATACAGGCAAACATGGACGTCGGTTCGCTTTCCTCGCGGTCGATGAGGTTCAACTGATTGCCAACCACGAACGCGGTCACATTTTTACCGATCGTGTTTTGAACGCCCGTGGTTATGAAGAAACATTGTTTCTGGGCGCAGAAACCGCGCGGGACGTATTGCGGACCTTAGTCCCGGACATTCAGTTTGACAGGCGAGAACGCTTCTCAGAACTCACCTATGCTGGTGCAACCAAACTTAATCGCTTGCCCAAACGCTCTGTCATCGTCGCCTTCTCGGCTAAGGAGGTTTACGCGCTGGCCGAAGCTATTCGTCGCTTTCGGGGCGGTGCCGCCGTCGTCATGGGGGGTCTGAGCCCGCGCACGCGCAACGCCCAAGCGGAGCTGTTCCAGAGCGGTGACGTCGATTTCCTTGTTGCAACCGATGCCGTGGGCATGGGGCTTAATCTTGATACCAACCATGTCGCCTTCGCTGGCCTGTCAAAATATGATGGCCGTCGGCGGCGTTACCTTACGCCTATGGAAGCAGGGCAAATTGCTGGGCGAGCGGGCCGCTTTCGTGAACATGGTACATTTGGCACGACGGGCGACTGCCCCCCGATGGATGACGGGCTCGTCGAACGCATCACGCGCCACGAGTTCGAGATGCTGAATTACGCGGAATGGCGTAATTCAGACCTCGATTTTTCGTCTCTGACCACATTGGTCGAAACTTTGCATGCCCCGCGCCCGACCAAGCGCCTACGTCGAATCAAGGGGGCAGGAGACGAGCTGTCACTGGAGCGCCTGATGGCCATCCCAGAAATCGCGAATGGGGTGCGCGTGCCCGCCCAAGTGAAGCAACTCTGGGACGTTTGCCAAGTGCCGGATTTCCGAAACCTGACCATCGACGCCCATGTTCGACTGTTACAAGATATCTATCGAACACTGGTTATGGGCGGCGGACGCCTGTCCAATGATTTCATGGCGCGGAAGATCGCCCGGTGCGACGATATTAACGGCGATGTCGATGCCTTGTCCGCACGGCTTGCGAACATCCGAACTTGGACGTATTGCGCAGCTAAATCTAGCTGGATGCCCGATCCCGAGCATTGGGCGCAGGAGGCACGTGCGGTCGAAGACCGATTGTCTGATGCGCTCCATGAAGGCCTCATCGCCCGTTTCGTCGATCACCGGACATCTAAGCTGCTCAAGGGAATCGGATCAGGAGCCCTCATGGACGCGTCCATCAAAGATGACGGATCAGTTTTTGTCGACGGTCATCATATTGGCCAGCTCGACGGGCTGAATTTCACGCGCGACGCCGAAGCGTCGGACTTGGAAGCCAAGGCGCTAGAAGCGGCTGCGGTTAAAGCCGTCACGCCTGAAGTCGATCGCCGCCTGACTTCACTATCCTCTGGCCAGCACGCGATTTTCACACTGTCAGATACAGGGCAAATTCTGTGGGGCGGCATGGCAGTTGGCCGTATCGCCAAGTCAGGATCCGTCTTCTCACCAGATGTCGAAGTGATCGGCGGCGAGCTCGGTAATCCAACCTTGCGGCAACTGGCCGAAGACCGGATGCGTGAATATTTGCGCGCCGAGGTGGCGACCCATCTTACGCCTTTGAAAAAACTGAAAGAACTTCAGGACAAGCCGGACGTGTTGGCTGGATCCAAGGGCTTTGCGTTTCTTCTGCTCGAAAATCACGGATCATTGGACCGACGTCAGCACGGCAAAGCCGTGCGTGATGTGTCGCCAGAAGAACGGCGGGATCTGCGCAGCGTCGGCGTCCAGTTCGGGCAGTATAATGTTTATATGCCAGAACTCACCAAGCCAAAGCCAGCCCGGCTGCTCTCACTTCTCATCGCCTATGGCGCTGGCGGCGACCGCAAACCCTTTATTCCTTTTGCGGGGGTGACCTCAATTCCCAATGATGGGGATATGAAGTCAGATAACTTCGGCACTGGGGCGCTCGCTTTGGCAGGCTATAAAGCCGTCGGTCCGCGCATTGTACGCTTTGACATTCTCAATCGTCTGGCAACGCAGATCCGTGACGCACAGGGACAGTTCGAAAAAGTCGCTCTTGAAAAACCCAAACGCCCGACCTTTCAAATCATGTCAGAAATGTTGGCGCTGCTAGGCGCGTCGCTGGAAGAAACGCAGGGCGTGCTGAGCGCGCTCGGATTCCAGTCTGCGACAGTCGATGCGCCATTAGAAAAACCCGCTGCTCCCGTGGCAGATGCCTCTGAGCCGATGGAAAGGCCAACTGAATCCCCAGCTGATTCAACTTCAGAGGCGGGAACTGACACGCCTGATGCCGCTCAGTCTAAGGCCCCTGAAGCCAACCCGGTTCTGACCGCTGAACCGCCCAAACCACAAAAGCGCGACCGAACGCGTCCAGCCCTTACCGTCCATGTTCCCCGCGAACAGTTGGAAGACGGTACGTCTCGCGATGTTCCCAGCTTAGAATATTGGACACTGCCAGCCCGTCAGTCCCGGCCAGCGCGCGGCGACCGCGCCAGCGGTGGCCAAAATAAAGGTAAGGGGCGACGGGATTCCAAAGGCCGTAGTTCAAAGCCGCCGCGTCAAGGTAGCGGTTATTCCGCTGGCAAAGCCCCGCGGCCGCGCAAATCCATCGAAAACTCACCGTTTGCGGCCCTTGCCGCACTTCAGGGTAAGCCCTCTGATAAGAAGGATGGCGACTCCTGAGCGATACGCCCCCAGAGACGTGCCGCCTCGACATCTGGCTCTTTCGTACGCGTTTGACCAAGTCTCGCCGTGAGGCTCAAACCCTGATCGGTAAGCGGAAATTACGCCTGACCCGCGCGGGTGAGACGACCCGTGTGACAAAGCCTCACTTTCAAGTTCGCGCTGGCGATCAGCTCTCTTTCATGCGCCATAAAGGGCTCGTTCACGTTGAAATGATCGCGCCCGGCACGCGGCGCGGCCCCGCACCGGAGGCCCAAACACTCTATCTTGATCTTACGACTGAGGACGCGCCGCAGACTCGTAGTAAGATATAACGTATTCGGGCGTCTTAATTCCAAAGGAGCACGTTCGTGCCATTGACGCCGGACGTTAGATCAGTTCGTTCATGCCACTCTTATTCCACATCGTTCTTGCCTTAGGCGTCGTGCATGCTTTTTTACTGATTGCCCTATTAACGCGTCGGATTTCTGAAAATCCATTCGGGTTTTTAAGCCTCATCGTCACATTATGCGCTGTGACACTCATCATCATTGAAGAATGGGTTGTCAGCAGTGGGGCGTGGCAGCGCTACCCCAACATATTGCGAATTTCAGCTTGGATGCCGTTCCTGATAGGCCCCGGAATCTGGGGTTTCGTCAAATCCTTGGAAAGCCCCGATTTAAGGCTTCGCTACCTCATTCACTTCGTGCCCGCACTTTTTGCCCTTACATTGTTTCTGCCCTTTTATGCGCAAAGCGGCGACGCCAAAATCGCTGCGGTTATGAATACGCATTCCATTCCAATTTCTGTGTCTTTGTTGGCAGTCGCAAAAGCCGGATCACTCTTTGCCTATTTCATTTACGTTAGAGTGCGATTGGGTCAGTTCTCACCATCGGCTCGCCAACGGAAATTGGTCCGATATGCGAGTTGGGCTTTGAACGCAGTCATTGTCTTCATGATGATTATCGCGATAGCCTTCTCTGCTGAGCACGTTGTTAAGCGCCTCCCAGTGTCATCGGACTTGGCCGGAGCCCTTGGGCTTGGGGTTTTTGTGTTTTTCTTTTCACTCATCTCGATTGCGAATTGGTCCGATTTCACCACGCAAAAAGAGCCTCCAAACCCAAGTCGGAATGAACCGCAAGGTCCCCGTGTTGAGCTTTTAGACGATGCGTCGACAGAGGCCGTTTTCAATGAGATCAGCAAGACTGTCCATGAAACCGAAATGTACAAGATCGCAGGATTGCGCATGACGGATCTCGCCGTGCATGTGGGAGTCGCCCCGCATTACATATCTTATGTCGTCAACACTGTTACCGGTCGCAATTTCAATAGCTGGTTGAATGGATTGAGGGTCGCCGCCGTGCAACAAGACCTTAAACTGAACACCGAGTCCACGCTGTTGGATGTCGCGTTCGACAATGGCTTCAACAGCAAGGCTTCGTTCAATCGTGCCTTTCAAAAAGAGTTAGGCTTGTCTCCGTCGAAGTATCGAGATTATTTGTCTCAAATTATAAAGTAAGGCGACGGGAGTGGTCGTCTGGCTATGGCCGAGTTCATCTAACGAACTGGAGCCAACCTAATGAAAACCCCTCACCCCTTTCTCATACCGCTAATCTTGGTGGCCGCAGCTATGACGGCCTGTGCCTCTCCAGCCGAAACACCGCAGCCCGTTTTTCACTCAACCAAAGACGTTTTCCACGATCCAGTTCTTCCATTCGAGATTATGTCAGGCTCCATCACAATTGCCGGAGACGTTCATCGTGCGCCGGGATCCAACCCTCATGATGTCATGATTGTTATTGGTGGCTCCGGTTCTCACTTAAGAAGTGATGTGGCGCCTGCCATTCCGATGTTTCTCAATGATGAGGTCGCAGTTGCGATTTTTGACAGACGAGGCTCTGGCTCATCCACTGGAACTTTACAGACCCCAGGAACCATCAACAGCGAATGGCAAATCCCAGTTTTGGCCGATGATGTTTCGGCTGTCGCCAATTCGCTTTCAGCAATGGGTTTCGAACGAATCGGGGTTGTGGGTAGCAGCATGGGCGGATGGATATCAATTGCTGCAGCGGCTCGGAGCGATTTGATCGACTATGTTGTGGCGATCAATGGCGGCGCCAGTTCGGTTGCAGTTTCAGACGCTTTTGATTCTCTGACAAACCAAGGATTGAGCATCGATCAAGCAATTATTCAGCTCGACGGTGTTTCTCTTTCCAAGAGCTACTCTCCTGAAGCCGACTTGGCCCGGATTGATCAACCTATCTTATGGATCATGGGAGAACTAGATGACAGCAACCCAACCCAGTTGGACTTAGAGGTTGTTGAACGCTGGAAGCAGAAGGGCAAACGTTTCCAGACCATTGTGATTGATGGCGCAGATCACAACTTCATCAACGTAGAGACTGGAGAACCTAGTCTGGCGTGGTTGCAAACTGTTTCTGAGTTTGCGCGTATCGAAGGTGGACAGTGAAATACTTGCGCAATCGGGACCATACCGGTTGCGCCCGGCACGCGCCAAGGCCCCGCGCCGGAGACCCGAACACTCTATCTTGATCTCACGAATGAGGACGCGCCGCAGCCGCCCGGTTGACACGCTCTCGCCTCGCCGCCAAAGCGCCGCCCATGACTTACATCGTCAAAGACGAATGCATCAAATGCAAGTTCATGGACTGCGTCGAAGTCTGTCCTGTCGATTGCTTTTATGAAGGCGAGAACATGCTCGTCATTCATCCCGATGAATGTATCGATTGCGGCGTTTGCGAACCGGAATGTCCGGTCGATGCGATCGTACCGGATACTGAGGATGATCCAGACGGTAAGTGGTTGGAGATCAACAGCAAATATGCCGAGCTGTGGCCGGTCATCACGGTCAAAAAAGAGCCGCCCGATGATCGTGAGAAATATGAGGACGAGACAGGTAAGTTCGAGAAATATTTCTCGCCAAAGCCTGGAACTGGCGACGAGTAAGACGCATGAAAAGTCCGCTGAGACGCCTTCTCAAAAGCGATCCGTCTTGGCCCGACGCTTTTGAGCGTCATGTCACGCGTCTGCGACCGCTTGTATCCGCTCAGAATATCTCATTTCATCATATTGGCAGCACAGCCGTATCAGACCTAATTGCCAAGCCGGTTATCGACATACTCCTTGTCGTTCCAAACCTTCCGGACTTGGTCAGTGAATCCAAGCGGTTCGAAGAGCAAGGCTACGACGTGCGTGGCACATATGGTATTGAAGGGCGCCATTACCTAAAATTCCCAAACACTCATTTGAATTGCGCGGCGAATATCCATGCCTTCGAAATGGGGGCGCCAGAAATTGACCGTCACTTGAGATTTCGAGATCGACTACGTCTCAACTCTGAACTCAGGGATGAATATTCGGCTCTAAAGCAGGAACTCTGCCGTGGATCGGATACGATTCCACCACATTATCAGAGCGGGAAAACCAGCTTCATTGAGAAAGTTCTAGCAGACTCCATTGAAGAAATACGGCTCAAATAGCATCACTGGACGTGAGGAACTGTCACGAGAGTCGCATCCGTGACAAATTTGTGTTATACTGTAGTCACACACGGCGTTGAGTGTCCCATATTGGGACGTTCGCGCCGTTGTTTTTGGCAACAACGCTTTTCGAGCAGGCTCCACACCCCTTACTTCTGATAAAACAAGGCATCCACTTTATGGCAACGAGAAAAAAATCCAGCTCAAAAAAGAAGAAGAACGTCAGCTTTAAAGTTGGTCAGCACATCATCTATCCGGCGCACGGCGTTGGTGAAGTGATTGGCATTGAGCAAGAAGTCATCGCCGGCTTCGATATTGAAGTTTACGTTGTGAAGTTCGAGCAGGACAAAATGACCTTGCGCGTTCCAACGTCTAAAGCTGGCAATTCTGGCATGCGCGCGCTCTCAGATGATCTAATCCTGAAAGACGCCTTTACGACGCTGAAGGGCCGCGCCCGCGTTAAACGCACTATGTGGTCACGCCGTGCGCAGGAATATGAAGCGAAAATCAATTCCGGCGATCTGATCCTTGTCGCCGAAGTCGTTCGCGACCTGCACCGCACCGAAGCCCAACCTGAGCAGTCCTACTCTGAACGCCAACTCTATGAGCGCGCTTTGGACCGTATGGTTCGGGAAGTGGCCGCGATTCGTCGCAGCTCGCGTGATGCCGCCATGGAAGACATTATCGACACGCTAACCAAGGCACGCACCAGGCAGGCAGCCAAGGCGGCGAAGACTGCCGAAGACGCAGAAGATAATGACAATGATGACAGTGAGGCTGCTGCATAAGCGCCAAGCTTGAGTTCAGACCAGATCGGTCAAACTGTCAATGTGATAAGGCCCTCGCTTGTTCGGGGGCCTTTTTACGTTCAGAGGTAGAGCTTATCGCGATGTGGAGTAGACGATGACGCTAAGGCTCAGTTCCATCATGCAGAGTTTGATAGGCCTTACCGGAGCTTCGCTTTTGGCCGCTTGCGGGGGTGGGGGAGGCTCTTCAACACCACAGAGTGTGACGCCAACGCCCACAACACCACCCTCCTCGCAAAACAATGTATGGACGCAGGGTCAGTTCGCAGCCGCTTCGTCTTTCAAAGATCTCTGTGCTACCCCGAGGGCGGGTAGCGATGCCAGCGGGACGGCATTCCCAGATCGGTCCGGCATACTGTCCGATGAGTTGTTCTGGCTTCGGTCATGGTCGGATGAAACCTATCTCTGGTACAATGAAATCACCGACCGAAATCCGAACGACTTCACAACGGCTCTGTCCTATTTCGATGAACTCCGCACCACGGCGACGACAGCCAGCGGCAATCCCAAAGACCGATTCCACTTCACCTATGACAGCGCCGATTGGCTGCAGTTGACAACATCTGGCGCAAGTGCGGGATATGGAGCCGAGTTCTCACTGATCCAGTCAACACCGCCGCGTGACATTCGCATCGCTTATGTCGAAGCCAATACGCCAGCGACCAATGCTGGGTTGGTCCGGGGCGTTAAACTGATCACCGTTGATGGCGTCGACGTCCAGACTGGTTCAAATACGATTGCACTAAACGCTGGGTTATTTCCGGAGGCGGCGGGTGAGGTCCACACATTCGTCATTGAACGCTTAGACGGAACGCGCGAGACGATCAGCCTCACCTCTCAGATCATTACTGAAGACCCAGTCAATGTTGTGTCGACCTTCGACCAGAATGGGCGAACCTATGGCTATGTCCACTTTACGACCTTCTCTCCGCGGACAGCAGAAGAGGCGTTGTTCGACGCGTTTGATCAACTCCAAGCCGCCAATATCGATGATATTGTGCTCGACCTTCGTTATAATGGCGGGGGCCTGCTCACGATTGCGTCGCAACTCTCCTACATGATTGCTGGCCCTGCCCAGACAAACGGGCTGAATTTCGAGACCTTGCAGTTCAATGATAAGGCGGCTGGGACGAACCCAGTCACCGGCCAGCCGATCGCGCCGACCCCCTTTTACACGACGGGTCGCGGCTTAACGGTCCCTCAATCACGACAGGCGCCGTCAGTCTCTAAACCACGGGTATTCGTTCTGACCACAGGCCGATCCTGTTCGGCCAGCGAAGCGGTAATCAACGGTCTTCGCGGCATCGATGTCGAGGTCATTCAAATCGGCAACCGCACTTGCGGCAAGCCCTACGGCTTCTACGCGACGGATAATTGCGGGACGACCTATTTCACGATCCAATTCCGGGGCGTGAATTCTAAGAACTTCGGCGATTATGCTGACGGGTTCGCGCCTGGACAGGCTGTTGGGACCATCGGTGGTGTGATGCCGGGTTGCCGTGTCAGCGATGATTTCACACGCGCGCTCGGCGATCCCACCGAAGCGCTTCTCTCAACGGCTGTAGCCTATGCGGAAACCGGGTCTTGCCCGGCAGGTACTGTTCCGCAGGAAAAATTCGTCGGCGACGCCGCACAGAAAACAGCATCCGACCCTGAGTTGGATTTGATGAATGATCCACGGCTACAAGCGCGGGAGATTGCGCGGACTCGGCGGATTAATCCGTAATGCTGCTTAGGGTCACCTGCTTCGCGTTGGCGACATGTCTGCTGGGTTGCGTAACCCAGACCGACAAGATGGACAGTGCAATCTATAGCGCGACCCTGACCGATCAGCCGGACAATGCGACGCGAGACCTGATCCGCACCTATGTGTTCGACACGCTCGGGCCTGACTATATCGTTGACGTAGGAACGCTGACACGAACGGACAGATTGACGGCGCAGGATCGCGGACGAGGATCCGCGATTGGTCAACCAGTTTTAGTGCCCGACGTAGTTTTCCGACTCGAACTCACCGAGACTGAGCAGGGTTCAATCTGCCGATTAGTTCCTGATGCCCAAGTGGGTGATGCACCCGTTCTACTGTTTCCGCCCGATATTCTCTGTCGGCGCTTACCCAATGAAATCTAGCTCAGCACTTCGATCCGGGCGGGATGACTGGCCCAGATCATGGGACCGTTTGTCAGCTCAATCCAGCCCCGGACACGAACCTGCGCGCCTTCCAAGCCAATAGGATCGAGTGTTTTAAACCGTTTCCGGTGTTTCTTGGCGACGGCGACAGTAAAATCCGTGCGGTAGTCAGCACCAAAATTGAGATAGGCGCGGCCGCGCACATCAGCCGTGCTCGTCACAATGCCTTCGACTAGCTGCAAACTATCGACCTTTTGAGCGAGGCTATTCGGGTCCGGGTCGCGCACAGCGTAATCAGTATGACTCCACAGCCCGCGTCCTTGCTCCCGCGCCTCCCGTTCAATCGAATATAGCGTCGCCGCGTCTATTTCCTCATCCGGCCATGTATAGACCCGCGCTAGGCCGAGCCGGATCAGTTCAGCTTGCACCCATAAATCCTGCAGCCCGTCAGGCGCGAGCGTGTGAACTTGCGCCAGCGCTCGGTCATAGCGGTCACGTGTGTCGCCGCCATATGAAAGCCGCACGCGCCGTCCACGCAAAAGCCCAGACAGACCCTCGCGCGCTTCGCGGCCCCAAGGCTCAGATCGCTTGGGTGTCATGATGCCGGCCAAACGGACCTGTAGACCAGAGGCAAGCGTCACCGTTTGCCCGCTAGATACGGATGCGACCTCATCCACCTCACCTGATTTCAGGTCCGCCGCGCGTAAGGCACCTGAGAGAGTCCCGGACAGTGCCAAGGCCGCTCCAGCGCCACCGATCAGCCCGGCTCGGCGTGTGATATGAGGGACGTTCGCCACAGAGGGATGCTACGCTTCGCTTACGCCACTGTCGAATCCGACTTGGCGTTCTGCGCGCCCTTCGCTAGTTCGGGCTCACGATCCCGTAGCTCAGTCGGATAGAGCACCAGATTCCTAATCTGGGGGCCGGTGGTTCGAATCCACCCGGGGTCGCCAATTCAAATGGTTAGTTTAGCGGCGTGTTTTCACCCAGGGGGCCATGCGTTTCAGCACGTCATCACGGTCGGTAAAGTGATGTTTCAGCGCCGCGCCGACATGCAAAAAGATTAGAGCAATGAAGAGTTTAGCTCCGATTTCGTGCAGGAACTTGAACCGCTCTGCCGAGGCCTTGGACTCAGACACGCCCGGCATATCTGGCAGAGTCATCAGGCCATAAATTACGGTCGGGATCGGTAAGTCTGACGCACTAACCATGGCCCAGCCTAGCAATGGCATCGCGAACATCAGTGCGTAAAAAGCCCCATGCATAAAGTGGCTGGCCCTACGCTGCCAACCCGGCATGGCGTCGGGCAGAGGCGGTGGTCGATGACCGAGTCGCCAGAGCAAGCGAGCGAGCGATAAAACCAAGACCGTCATCCCAATGCTCTTATGCCACTGATAGATGGCGAAGCGGTTGGGCATCCACTCTTGCGTCATTAGCAGACCAAAAAGGATCAACCCGATAATCAGCAGCGCAATCGTCCAGTGCAGGACGATTGCGACTTTATTATATCGGACCGACAAAGACCTACTCGTCTTTCTGGAATTCAACTTCCATGACCAGATCAACATCGTCACCGACGAGTGGCGCATAGAGATCAACACCAAAATCCGACCGCTTCAGTTTGCCCGTACCAGACAGACCAAACATGTCGGTCCCGCTGCGCGATTTCCCGATTTTATTGATCGTGCCTTCAAAGCTGATCGGACGCGTAACGTCTTTGATGGTCAGGTTTCCGGTAACAATACCATGGCCACCCGGATGAATTTCAACGTTGGTGCTTGCAAATGTGATGGTCGGATATGTCGCCACATCGAAGAAGTCCGCGCTTTTCAGATGCGTATTAAAGGCGTCCACATTGCTATCAATGGATGCGACTGGAATGACCACGTTAAGCGTAGAATTTTCTGGGGTTTCAGGATCGTAATTGACCGTTGCATCGAAATCACTCCAACGCAGGATTGGGCGCGAATAGCCCTGATGATCATAGGAGAACTGGATGTAGGCGTGACCCATTTCCGCAGAATACGCGCCCGCTGGCAAAGTAGTCAGGTCAACACCGGGGCCCATATCTGCCATTTCAGACTTTTCGACCTCGCCCGCCACAGCCGTGGATGGGTCAACGGCGTCGGCCTCGACACGGGGTTCAGCGTCAGCACAGGCCATCAATACCGGAAGTGCGGCCAAAATAATCAAATGTCTCATAAGTCTCTCCGTTTCACTCGCTATAGTTACGGCGATCATATGACGCCAGTTTGTCGCGAAAATGTGACCAGTCATCAGCTTTAGCGATCGTGTCCCATAGCGCGCCGATCTCTTCGTACAGCAAGGTTGCGGGGCGTTCGGTTGCGGGGCGCGGCCCTGTGGGGCTCAAAGCTGCATAGGCCGCTTTCCAGTCGCCCCAGACACTATCGGGATAATCCTGAAGCGGCGCACGGGCTGCACCACCGGACCAGTCGTGGAAAAAATTCGGCCAGCTCACCCGACTTTTGTCCAAGACATTAAATGTCAGTTTGACGAAGGCGGCACCGTCTTTGGGCATCTCAATTCGTAAACGCCGAGCCATATTCTGAACTAGCGCAGCTTCATAATTGTCAGCATAGGCTCGCAGTGCATCAATCAGCGCATCGTCCTCTTCGATCAGGGACAAGCTTTGCGCCAACTGGCCCAAATTCCAACCCATCGCTTCAGGCTGGCGAGCGAAGGCATAAAGCCCGGAATGATCGAAATAAGCCGCCGTGAACGCCGGGTCGTAATGTGGCAGGAACCGATAAGGGCCGAAGTCAAAAACCTCGCCAGTGATGTTCATATTATCCGTATTCATGACGCCGTGTACGAAGCCGGCCGCCATCCAACTCGCGACCAAGTCAGCGCTGCGGACTGCAACGGCACGCAACAAATCCGCAGGGCGGTTGATGTCAGGATAGAAGTAGCGATGGCAATAATCGACCAAAGCTTCGAGATTATCCGTCCGTCCAAAAAACGCCTGCCGCTGAAATGTACCGAAGCGAATATGGCTGTGCTGCAACCGCGTCAGAACAGCAGAACGAGTCGGCGACGGCTCGTCATGACGCTGAAGTTCCTCGCCGGTCTCAATCAGACAGAAACTGCGCGATGTGTTGACGCCGAGATGTTCAAGATAGCGCGTTGCGAGCACTTCACGCACACCGCCTAATAGGGTCAGCCGTCCGTCGCCGCGCCGTGAAAATGGCGTCTGGCCTGAGCCTTTAGTGCCAAAGTCGAGCAATCGCCCATTTGCATCCCGGCACTGCGCATAGAGAAAGCCGCGCCCGTCACCGATCTCTGGATTGTAATTACGAAATTGATGACCGTGATAACGCAGAGCCAGCGGCTCAGGCAGTGATCCCTCAAAGGGGTTGAACCGCCCAAAACGGGCGACCCAATCGATATCATTCAAGCCAAGCGACGCCGCACTATGGTCATCCGCATAGCGGAGTGTGTGTTGAGGAAACTGCGCCGGGACGACACCGTCATAGAAGTCTTCGCCGAGCTCCAATATTGACTGCTCGGGTTTGAACATTTGCTACAGACCGAGTTCCGCACCGAAATGCGTATGAACTGCCTGATACCAAGGCTCCTGACGCATACGCTCCAACCATTCGGACAGGACGGGCGCATATGAGATGTCGATCTTCGCAACGTGCTGCGGTTCAAAGGCTGCGACGAGAGCAATATCTGCCAAAGTTAGCCGATCGCCATGCAAATGCCCGTCACCACTCAAAGCCACCTCAATATGAGGTAGATTGTCAGCCAAAAACCGAAGCCCTAAATCAATTGAGGCCTGATCCGGTTCAGCCCCAACCATGGGGGCGATGAATCGGTTGAAGTTGATCCGTCCAACATTGATGCGGATGTGATGGACCACGAACTCGACCCATTGATCGATCAAAGCGGCTTCGCGCATATCTTCGGAATAAATGTCGCTGCCTGACTTGCGCGCCAGATACCGCCCAATGGCACTACTTTCCCCAATTGCCAGATCATCGTCGACCATGGCGGGCACTCGTCCAAAAGGGTTCACGGATAGGTAATCGTCGCTCTTTTGCTCCTGCGTCTGCAAATTCACCACCTTGCGCGTATAATCGAGGCCAGACGCTTCCGCGATAAAGACAGGATAGAGCGATGGGTTAGACAAAGGATGGTAATAGAGCGTGGTCATAAAATGACTTTCTAGGGTTGCGGAAGGCGAGGAAACTGATGTCGAAGAAACTCTGCGGCCTCCAGCGGAACAGTGTTGGCTTTGGGAAAAGCTTTGGCGAAATTCAGAAAGCCGTGCGGCATCGTCTTTTCATACCGATGTTCGACCTGATTGCCCGCTTCTTCCATCTTTTCATAATAGAGTTTGCCTTCGTCCCGTAAGGGATCAAGGCCACATGTCAGCACCCAGGCAGGGGGTAGCTTGTCGAGATCGTCTTCGAACAAAGGCGACACTTTCGGGTCTTTTGGATCGGCCCCAGCGACATAATTTTCCTGAATATATTTCAGGGCCACGGCACCGATTTGCAGCCAATCCTGCGGCCCTGGATTGGATGGCTTAATGTCTTGCAGCTGCATTAACGGGTAGAACAAGATCTGCGCCTTGATCTGGTCACGATAAACTTGCGCAATCCACGCCGCCATATTGCCCCCGGCACTGTCGCCGCCAATCGCAATACTGTCCGGATCAATCCCGCGAGACGTTCCGCTCCCAGAAAGAGCCCAATCGACAACTGTCTTCACATCATCCGGTGCGGCTGGAAATGGATGTTCAGGGGCCAGCCGATACTCGACCGAAAGAACCCGGCAGAGCGATGCATTGGCGAGGCGGCGAATAATGCCTTCATGCGTTTCCGTATCGCAGGTCACAAACCCGCCACCATGCGCATAGATCAGCGTCGGTCCCAGTTCAGGGATTGGGCCAAACGGCACGAATAATTTTACAGTGACGTCGTCAATTTGAAATTCGTCCTTCGAACGCACTTCAGGGCCCGGCGCATCAAAACGGCGCGTCATACGACGAAAATTATCTTGAAAGCGATCCAGAAATTGATCGTCCGGGGTCAGTTTTGAAAACTGCTCCGATACAGCCTCAGACAGAGACTCGAGAAAGGCTTTGGGGGTCATCACGATGTTTAGATAGCGATCAAAGGTCCGCCGCGTAAGGCGGAACCGGATCATATTGCATGGCGCGGGCAACATCCCGTGACATTTGTGGATCGAACCATTGGCCGACTAGCCAGAGCGACATGTCGATCCCGGCTGAAACACCGGCCGCGGTGACTACGTTTCCGTCACGAACATAGCGCACATGCGGCACAAGCTCTCCGTCCAGCTTCAAGCGATCAAATTCGTTGAACGCCGCCCAATGCGTGGCCGCCCGCCGCCCTTTCAGAAGGCCTGCCTTAGCCAGAACAAACGCCCCTGTGCAGACAGACGTGACCCATTCACAATCAGGCGCAATCGCCTGAACCCACGCCATGATTTCGGGATCCTCAATGACTGTGCGGGTCCCCAGCCCGCCGGGGATCAAGATGACGTCCAACGCATCCACATCAGTCATAGAAGTATGCGCTCCAACGCGCATGCCCTTCACAGCTGTAATGTCCGAGCCATCCCGCGAGATTAGTAAATTGTGTAGAGGCTCTGGATCACCGCGATGTCCCGCCACCTCATTGACCATCTGGAAGACTTCCCAAGGTCCGACAAAATCCAGCTCTTCGACATCGTCGAAAATGAGAATACCGACAGATTTCATTGCGGCCACACACAATCAAACTGTTCGCAAATTCCGATCATACTATCATCATACACAAAGCCCTCAGCGGTTGCCTGCCGCTGGAAATAAGCATCATGCTCAGTCTTCCAATAGGCGAGCGACTTGTCACCTTCGCCTTCTATATGGGCGAAACTATCGTCCACATCACAAATCGCTTTAAGCTCAATATGGCAGGTGCGGATTATAGCGCGCGGCGTGCCTGCTCCATCAGCAATAATCCAATAATCACCAATTTTGGGCTGATCACCCTCGGCAAAGTCCCTGGCTAGGCAACAGGTTGCGCGCTTCGTTCCCTCTAGAACTAAATCCAGCAACTCGTCATTCATAACAGGATTGTCGCCGAAAACATCGATTGGCGGAACAGGACCACTTTCACCGATTGCAGCGCAATAGTCTGCCCATAGCGTTTCAGCGTTCATGATGGATCATACCCACCGTTTTTCAGAAAGTCGTATTCCTCCGGCGTACTGTCACGTCCCAAAACAGCATTCCGATATGGAAAGCGCCTAAATTTCTCAATCACATCGCGGTGCGCCTTGGCGTGTCGCAGTGTGCTGCCACCATCATCTAATCGCGACCCGGACAGCTCGACACATCGGTTCTGCGCCGTCAGATCCTCAGCATGCATAAGAGGCATATAGACGAAAGACCGTTTTTTCGTAGGGATTTCCAAGTCCCAGCCGCTATCAACCATACGGTCTGTAACGCCCAAGGCATGCCCGTCCCAAGCAAAGGCACGAGGCGACCCGCGGAACATATTTCGCGGGAACTGGTCCAGCATAATGATAAGAGCTAGGGCACTCTGCGCGTCGGCTTCCCAAACTGGATGTGGAAACGGTCCTTTGGCGAGCGTCTCAGCCGCAGCTTGAAACGTCTGGCTAATCTCAGCGTCAAAGCTAGGCGTACTGTTGAACCAATGTGCCTTGGTTTCATCTGCGAACCAAAAGTCGAGAACGTCTGAAGGCGTGATCAAAGCCTGATGGCCCCACTGTTGATCTTCTCAAAAACATCCACGTCTATGCGTTCATAAGCTTTTGTCTGCGGATTACAGAAATAGACAGGCTCCGTAATCCGGTCAGGGTCAAAGCCGGCTTTGACGAGATTCGTCTTCTTGAACTTGAACGTTGAGGTCGTTTCAGACTCGCTACTCAAGCGTAGGAACACGGGCCGCGCATAATGCGGCAATTCTTTATCAAGATAGGCTTTCAGCTTTGCGAGGTCGGGCGGTGTTTCTGAAACAAGAGACGCCATACCGGCACGACCGTCATAGCCTGGAACTTCGACACCGTAGACATTGGCTTGGGTAATGCCTTCAAAGCCAGATAGAGTGCCCGCAACTTCATTCGTTGCGACATTTTCTGCTTTCCAGCGGAACGTATCACCCACCCGGTCCATGAAATAATAATAGCCATAGGCGTCTCGCTTCATCAGATCACCCGTACGGAACCATGCGTCGCCCGGTTTGAATACATTGCGTAAGATTTTTTTCTGCGTCGCCTCTTTGGTTTCATAGCCGTCAAAGCGGAAACGCGGATCATCTTCGCGAATTTCGCCAATCACTTCTCCGACTTCATCATCGTCGACACGCAGGCAAAACCCATCAGATCCGCGCGGATTTTCGCCTGTCTCAACATCATAGCGAATGATGTCGATGTTAAACTTCCATT
Source organism: Algimonas ampicilliniresistens (assembly GCF_030159955.1). Taxonomy (GTDB): domain Bacteria; phylum Pseudomonadota; class Alphaproteobacteria; order Caulobacterales; family Maricaulaceae; genus Litorimonas; species Litorimonas ampicilliniresistens. The sequence continues at coordinate 1,155,073 of NZ_BSNK01000002.1, read as the reverse complement.
TCAGGTAGGACGGCACACGCCCAACCGCACCGATGGGACCATCGAGATTGATTAGGCTGACATTCCCTTCCGTCGCTCCGTAAAATTCGATGACGTGCGGGATGTTGAACCGAGTGACAAAGCTCTCCCAAACTTCGGGGCGCAAGCCGTTACCGACGATCCACTGAATTTTGTGCGCGTTTTCTAGCGGATGCGGCGGTGTAGACAGGAGGAACCGACACAGCTCTCCAACATAAGTGAACATGGTTGCACCCTGGCTCACCGCTTCGTCCCAGAAGGTCGACGCGCTAAATTTTGGTCGGATGATACAGGCTCCGCCATTGGAAAAGGCTGCGCCCATTCCGACCAAACCGCCTGTGGCATGATAGAGGGGCAGAACCAGCATCATCCGGTCTTTCGCACTCGCCCTCGCGCCAGCGCCCAGACCGCGCATATAGTTCTGTGCCCGCACATGAGTGACTTTGGCCGCCTTAGGCAGACCCGTCGTCCCCGAGGTGAACATCTTCATCCCCTGCCCGCCAGCCTTGAGACCTTCGCGGGTAGATTTGGCGGGGCGATGCGGCACAATGTCCAGCAAGGCCGCGTCGAATGTCTTCATGCGCCGCTTATGCCCCTTGGGGACCTCTCCGAACGCGGCCCATTCGATCAGCCCATCATTCAAATGTTCACGCGCGCTTTTCCATCCCTCGATCAGATCGACATCGACGACAACATGGGACGCCTCGCTGATATTGACGCAATGCGCCAACGCGTTGCCGGAAAGTTGGAAGTTGATCAGAGCGGGAATCACGCCGCGTTTGGTCAGACCGAACCAGAGCGCCACATATTCGAGACGATTCCGCACAAAGACGGCGACCGTATCGCCTTTGCCAATGCCGTTCGCTTCGCACCAACCCGCCACGCGGTTGGCATAGTCTTCGGTCTCATCATAGGTCCACTGACGCTCATCTTCGATGAAAGCTACATTGGAACCGAACGCATCGACCCGCATCTCCAGCTCATCTGCAAGCAGGTGATTGGAGCTCGCATCGACGGTTTTGACCGATTTGAGCATGCGTAACATGCCCGACAAATATTTCGCTTCACGCCGCAGAGTGGAGATCATGAATTTACCCGGTCCTTGTCTATGTTCGAGCGTCCTTAAGGCAAGATCAGACAAAGAAAAACCCCGCACGAACGGCGAGGTTTTTCGTGACTAGCACACTAGCAACCTTTGGGAGGAAGGCTGACATTGCGGGACCCGTTTTCAGGTGCGTGGGACACACGCTGTTGGGTTCCTAAACCTTCTTGCAAGCAGAGTGCCAGTCCCCTCACAGATGCCTCAAGGGCGCGTGGAGGCGAGCCGGAAACCTTCAATATAGTTTGGCGGAATATAGAGCGGTTGCTCATCATAAACCGTCGTCTGGCCAGAGCGTTGATTATAGGTCACATCGCGCAGGATCAGCGTCATGCCGTCAAACCGAGCGGCGTCGAGCCGCTCATTCGGAATGAATAAGACAAGCTGATCCCGTCGCGCGCAATCGCGCTCTGAACTCACAACGATAGAATCACTGCGTCCATCACCTGGAAACATTTGGAACTCATCGAACGTATCGGCGGGCTTTTCTGACTGCGTCCGATCCGGCCGTGGACCCTTGTCGCGCTGAGGCGGAGCCGGGCGCGGGCGGCTGACAGGTGGCCGGACGGTAGGCTTAGGGGCTGGCTTGGCCACCCTTGGAGGGGTGGGGCGAGACACGGGTCGCGACGGAGGTTCACGGACAACTGACGGTCGAGGTGTTCGGCGGCGGACTGTCGGTGCCGGGTCACGTGTCTCTGGACGACGCCTCACTCTCTCAGTCGGACGCGGTGTCGGCCGTGCGACGCGATCAGGCGTCACAGACGGCGTGGTTACAGATGGATCGACGCGACTCGGTCGACGGGGTCGACGATCCGGCTTTGGCTTTGTGCCGGTCTTGCGGCCATTCTTGAAATAGTCCGCACGACCGCGTGGACGCCCTTGCCCGCTATCATCAACAATAGATGGCACGTGTGGTGTCGGTGTATCGGTTCCGGGGCGAGGTCTGGGTCTTGGTCTCGGTCTAGGCCGTGGACGAGGTCGCGGATAGGTCGGGCCGTAACCGCCATATCCATGCCCACCATAACCGTAGCCATAATCAAAGCCTCTATGCCCGAAATAAATCGGTGGAATACCTGACAATCCGCCATAGCCGGGCCTGTAATACCGATCATGATGATAGATCGTTTCTGTCACACGGGATGAACATTCCAACTCATGACTATCGCGACGGATGATCGGGACCGTTTCGCCGTTCAAAAACACAGCATCCCGCATGCGCCCAAACGAACGATCGCCTGTGTCCGTGTAAAAGAGTTCGACCTCTAACAGAACACCGTCAGTCAACGGGTCGTTATTCAGATCCCGGGCTGAGACAGTGCTACGCAGATTGACGGTCGCAGCGAGCCGGTCATCTTCTTCGAAGGGATCGAAGGTCGGGGCGACCTGTTCCGCTGCCCCTGTTCGAGAATTATATTCGGTGACAACATCATCAGCAATTTGGTCGGCCGGAATATCCGGGAAAGACAAATCGTTGGAACCGCGCTGATAGTTGGCCGATGATTGCGCTGATCCGTAACTCTGCGAGCCAGTGCTGTAGGTCTGAGCCATCACTGTAGAACTGGCTGATATAAACAGCGCGGTGGCAGACAGGACGATCACAGAACGATTTTTCATAGGGCTCCTTATGCTAGTCAGACTGAGGCTTGGCTGACATCAGCGTTAATCTGCGGTTCATCACGCCGGCTCTGCCTCATGCAGCAACTCTGCAAATCCTGAGCCGTGCGCCCAATAGGGTGAGATCATGGACAGGCTTTGATAGACACCCCGGTCGATCAGAGCCTTGGTTGGCACCTCACCCTCGCGCAGACTGTGATATTGAAGCCAGAAGGTAAAATGCTGCGCCAGACGCGCTGTGAGCGCCGCTTTTTCCCCCTCACCAAACGCTAGATGCCCACCCTCTTCCAAGTCGGACAGCAACGAAAACGCTGTTCGCTCTTTCAGCCCTAGAAGCCGAGAAAACGGAACCTTCAGTTCAGGCACGCGGTCGATCAATTCGGTCGGGTTGCGATAAAAAAAGCGGAAATCCCAAATTTCCTCAAAGATAATATAGAGGAATATCCAATTATCCTGCAGAGCCAACGGCTCACTAATCGGGGCGCTCAGAACCTGACGCAGCTCAATCTCGAAATCCGAGAACAGCTCGCGAATAATCGGCTCTTTGCCTTTGTAATGGTAATAGAGATTACCTGGTGAGATCCCGATGACCGAGGCGATGTCGACCGAACTCACCGCATGTTCGCCCTCATTATTGAACAGGGCCAGCGCGGTGCGAAGGATCGTATCCTTAGTCTTGGATCGGGCTGGCCGTTCCTCTGACATAACAGATCAGCTCGTCTTTTTTGTCGCTGGTTTCTTTGTCGCCGCTTTCTTAGCAGGCGCCTTCTTGGCAGGCGCCTTCTTGGCAGGCGCCTTCTTGGCAGGCGTTTTTTTGGTGGTCGCCTTTTTCGCTGTGGTCTTGCGCGTCGTCGTCCGCTTTGGCGAGGGGCTCGCCTTTAGAAGGGCGTCGAGTTTCGCTTCGATACTGGTCAGGCGCGCTTCAACGGCGTCGATCCGATCATCGGACGATCCGCCTGAAAGGCGATCGCGCATGGCCTGAATCCGGTCATCAATGCCCAGGCTATCGTTCAGATCGGATGCCTTACCGGCCAGTTGCGCCCCTTTGACTTTGGCCGCCATTTCCAGCTTCTCACCCTTTTCGGCGAGGCTTTCAAACACATCAGACGATGATCCGCTCAGATTACCGCTCAAACCACGAATGGCTTCGCGGCTATCTTCGAACGCCTTGCCATACGCGCCAATCCCCGCGAGCCAGATACGTCGTGCCATGTCACTCGTTTTTTTCGGGTTCTTATCGTCGGCCATGGCGGTGTCCTTTGGTTGCGGGGTTAGAAACTAAGCGTGGGCGCGAGCCGAATCGTTGGCGTGAACGAAGCTCGCCGCGACGGACGGCACTTCGACCGGTTCGGCATGCGGGATCGGCATTTCGGGTTCGCTGAAGAAATCACGAATGAGGTCAACGGTCTCTTCCCGGCGGGTCAGCAGGAATAGATGACCTGCGCCATCGATAATTTCCAGACGAGACCGGCGATAGAGGGCGTGCAGGATACGACCATTGATTGGCGGGACAATATGATCCTTGCTGCCCATAATGATGAGCGTCCGTGCCCGGATGCGGCGAGCAATCGGTAAGGACGACCACCCCATCATAGCGCCGAGCTGGAACAGATAGCCCTTCACGGATGGCGGCACCATATTGACAGTGAATTCACCGGAATGCTCGGCCGCATCGCCGTAGAGAGTTTCAAAATTCTTCTTCAGAAAATCGCGGTCAATATAGCGTTTTGGCGACGCCATCTTAGACAAGGCTTTGGGATTACCCGGCACCATCGTCCAACCGGGCGAAGTCGCGCACAGCACCAGACGTCGCGTCATAGCTTTGTTTTGCCATGCAAATTGCTGCGCCGGACCGCCGCCCCAGGACACGCCCAACACGTCGACACGGTGATAGCCATTGTCAGTCAGGATCTGCTTGGCGGCCTTCGCAACCCACCAAGGACGGTAAGGGAAGGTTGGATCGGGCGACCCGCCAATTCCGGGCATGTCGAAAGTGATGATATCGCGACCGGTGAATGTATCGGCAAAGAGCTGCGCGATTTCGAGGTTGGCGCCAATGCCATTGAAAAACAGCAGCGGTGTGCGTTTCCCAAAACCCTTATCCACCCCGGTCCAGATCGCTGTGCGAAGCTTCTGATTGCCGATCTTCGAAAAGAAGATACGCGGCAGGTTCGGCTGAAACGGCATTAAGGTCTTTCCCGGTCACTGGACCGTGTCCCTACGGCCACAGGTCTTATGCCTTGGTCCGTCGTTAATTCCTTGTAGTAATGGGTTAACCTCGCTTTGTGAAAGGTTAAAATCAGTCGGGAAAGGCAGGGCAAAACGTCCCACCGCCCATCACGGGGTCGGCCTGTGTCGCGGGAGTGTCGAGTGACACGAGCGCGGACGCCACCCATCGACGGATGACAAGGGAAATACCGTTTTACGACAGACAAACGTCCGCGCGCTCGGATGGCACACCCGATCAAAAGCGTCGTGTCTACCGACGGCCCACCATGAGCACACGCCGGGAGGGGGTTAGACGAGAAATGCGCTTTCGACGCACACCCGCCTGCCCCCTGCTTCGGAAGGGGCGCATCGGGCGGGTCTTACCGCTGCCGACTCGTTCGCGCTCCCGAACCATCATCAATCGCTTCGCCGGATGGAGCCGCGTACGCCGCATAAGATCGCACACCGCCCAGCCTACCGAACCCCGCCAAACTCCCAAGGGAGTCTGTTCTTCCCGAAAGCAATGCACTCTCTCGTGTCCGGAGCGGGTGAGGCTAAGAGAACACGAAAATCGATGGCGGGGATGGATTGGGGTGAGTTTCTTTGAACTCACCTGTATTATCCTGAACAAGGAGGTGGGCCATCAGATTCAGTGAGCGTTAGATAACCCTCACATCCTTGATCGGGCTGTCCGGGTCGAAATAGCCTTTTTCCTTGGGGAAGCTGACCTCGATCATCCGCATGACGGCGTCATAGGCGCGGGCGCGCATAGGCTCCGGGACAAGGACTTCGTTGGTCTCGTCACGAAGACATTCATAGAGGTTTTCCAGCGTAATCCGCTTCATGTGCGGGCAAAGATTGCAGGGGCGGACGAAATCAACCGTCGGATTGGCCATCGCAACATTATCGCTCATCGAGCATTCGGTTAGCAGGATGACCTTGCCCGGACTGTGGTCGCCGACATAATCACTCATCGCTTTCGTCGACCCAGTAAAATCGCTCTCAGCGACGACTTCTGGCGGACATTCAGGGTGCGCTAGCACGACCACGCCCGGATGAGCCTCGCGCATTTCGCGCACATCTTGGGCAGAGAACCGCGCATGAACTTCGCAGCGACCATGCCACGCGATGATCTCAATATCGGTCTGACGGGCAACGTTTTTGGCTAGAAACTCGTCCGGCAACATGATGACTTTGTCGACACCACGTGCCTTCGCGATGTGTTCGACAATCGCCACCGCATTAGAGCTCGTGCAGCAAATATCGCTCTCCGCTTTCACATCAGCGGACGTGTTTACATAGGTCACGACCGGGATGCCGGGATAACGCTGCTTGATCAGTTGCACATCCGCGCCCGTGATCGAACTCGCCAGCGAACATCCGGCGCGCATGGATGGAATGAGCACTTTTTTGTTCGGGCAGAGGATTTTGGACGTTTCCGCCATAAAATGGACACCGCCTTGGATGATCAGATCCGCCTCGGTCTTCGTCGCTTCAATCGCGAGACCGAGACTGTCGCCAACATAATCACCGACCAAGGCGAAAATATCCGGCGTCATGTAATTATGCGCCAACACCACTGCGTTTTTCTGTTTTTTTAATTCGTTGATGGCGTGAACCAACGGCGCGTAGGCTGGCCATTCAAATTCAGGAATGAAATCCGACACTTGCTCATAGAGGTGATCCGTCGCGGCTTTAACCTCATCCGTGTAGGGCAGGTCTTTGGGATAGCCGTCCAGATCCTTCCCCGGCACGGCGCAAACGCCGTTCTCGACCTCAAGCGTTTGCCCGATCCAGCGGCCATTTTCCCAATTTAAGAGCTCTTTACCCATGTCGGTCCTTCGTGTGACTCAGGTTCAATATAAGGGTTATCAGCCGAACACGAAAGGCACGGCGAGGACTAAGGCCCCGCACAGAAAGCCGAGTGCTATAGCGGCATCGGAGAGTTTTGATGCCGGACGCGGCGCGCGCCGATCAATGATGCGCCCCATAAAGCCAAATATGATCGCTGCTGCAGAACCAACCAGCGCCCAGAGCGGAACGGTGACATTGGCAAAGCCCTGCGGTCCGTCCGCGTTCATACGCAAGCCATACAGATTAAAGGTCGACGTTGTACCGATGGCCAGTCCGAGCAGGGCGAGAACGTTGATAAACAGGCGCATTTGATCCTCCGAAACAGCAGGTTTGCGCTGCGAATGGACAGAGCGAGGCGCGGCGTCAAGGCGCGGTAGATTCCACAGGGCCGAGCTAGCGCGGTCAGACCGGGCGGGTTAAAGCGCCGCCATGATCAAGACCGCCCTCTATCACCTCTTCGTGCCGTCCGGTCGGACCGACCGCAAAACGTTCTGGATCACGCTGGCTGCTTTTGCTGCGTTGGTCGTTGGGTTCAAGGCTGGACTATTCATGAACGATACGGGGGGCGCCGTTTACTTTTGGGGATTTCTGATCTGGCTGACCATGTTCTTTTGCGGTGTTTTCGCGATCTATGGCAAGCGATTGAAGGATTTCGGCCGATCCGTCCTACCGATTGTCACGGTGCTGACAGCCATCATCATCGTTTTGATTATCATTATGCTCGCCAATGGCGGCGCTGAATATTTCGACGCCTATTCCCAATATGACCGCAAAGCGACGATCGACCCAGAGATTCGCCGCGAAATCAATGCCCGTTACGAGGCCCGGATGGCCGGGGCTGCCCCGCTCGTGACGCTCTCGACCAGCGCTCTTATCATCGGTTTTACGCTCTGGGTCGGGCTGACAAAAGGCGACCCTAACGACAATCGCTACGGACCACCGCCAAAATAGGAGTCGGAATCTTCTTGCAAAAGCGCGGAATTTTGCCAGTTTCCCCTCAACAACCTTGAGAGGGAAAGAATCCATGGGTAATCTACTATTTTCACCAAGCGGCCGTATCGGCCCATCTGCCTATATGAAGGGCATGATCGTCTTGGCCGTCATCAGCGCTATCATCAGCATCATACCGCTCTTCAGCCCTGGCTTGGCCATGATCCTTGGACTGGCGTCCATCATCTTGATCATTCCATTCGTCTTCCTGGGCATCAAACGAAGCCATGACGCCGGCAAGTCAGGCTGGATGGTTCTCACTCACATTCTACTCTTCATCGGCGTCAGCGTGGCTTTGACGTTCATTCTCGGCGCCTTGGGCCTTGGCCCCTCGCCTGAAATGGAAGCAGCTGTAAACGCCGCCGGCGAGGCAGGCGATCTGGGTGAAGTCATGCGACTGAGCGGTGAAATGGCTAAGGAATCGGCTATCCCGGGCGCAGTCGCAAGCTTGGTAGGAACGCTTCTCAGCGCCTATCTGATTAACATGTTCAACAAGCAAGATGGCGGCGACAATCAGTACGGCCCCGTTCCAGCGGCTTAAAATAAGTCACATCTGAAACATTGAAGCCCGCCTTTTGGCGGGCTTTTTCATGGCTAAAGCACAGATCCAAAGAGACGATTGAAGTTTCGCTGCAAAGCCTCGTCCACATCTGCCAGAGTCGCCGGCACACCCAGATCAGCCAATGACGTCACACCGAATTCGCGAATGCCACACGGCACGATCCCATCGAAGTGAGAAAGATCTGGGTTCACATTGATCGAAAGCCCATGAAAACTGACCCATCGGCGAATACGAATACCAATGGCTGCGATCTTCGCTTCAGTGCCGTCATCGCGGGCAACCCAAACCCCAATCCGTCCCTCGCGACGCTCGCCCGTCACGCCGAATTCTGCCAGCGCATCAATAACCAACTGTTCTACACCCGACACGAAGCAACGCACATCACGACCGCGGTCACGCAGATCTAGCATCAGATAGGCCACACGCTGGCCTGGGCCGTGATAGGTATATTGCCCGCCTCTTCCGGCCTGAAAAACGGGAAATCGGTTTGCATCGACCAGATCCGACGCATTGGCACTCGTGCCAGCCGTATAGAGCGGCGGGTGTTCCAGCAGCCAGACCTGCTCACGCGCCTCATGCGCTGCGACTGCGGCGGCCCGCGCCTCCATCTGGTTAAGCGCGTCTTCGTAAGCGACGGGCGCTTGCGCATGCGTCCACTCGACGGGCTGTTCAGAGACAAGCGCTGCACGCCCCCCCTCGACGACAGGCCGAGGGTTTACGTCCGCAGCCACGTTAGGGTCGGCCAAAACCGTCTAACGCTTCGCGCAGCACCTCGGTGGCCTCTGGGTGGTTTGTGTAGATACGCCGCAATTCTTCCATCACCGTCTGTTGCGACTCTGCCAATTCAGAACCGCGAGAGGCGAGCGCTGCAATGTCTGAAAAACTCGGCTGATCCATCGTCTCGAACCGATCAAACATGATCTTATAGTCTTTGATCATCGCTTCAATATTAGGGCGAACGGCTTCGGCGGTCTCGGCACTATCGACGCTCGCAAGCAGCTTACCGAGTTGATTTCCATCAGCAATCATGCGGTCAGCCATCGCCGGCACACCCATTTCGGCCACCGATTCTTTATTCAGAGCGGCAGTCTCAGGCGTTTCTGTGACTTGTTCTACCTTCGTTTCATCCCCGCTACAGGCGACAAGAAGGGACAAGCTAGCAATAGCGAAAAGATGTTTCATACCACGCACATATGATGGGGGCCGACCCATCGCAAGCGTGTGCAGCGGGGCTAACAAGCATGTAGAGCCATCGCTGAGCAATCCGACTGTCACTCTATCGCATAGAAGCCGCAAAAGCCGCTTGCCAGACCGTTGCACCCATCGTTATAGGCGCGCCACCTTAGACGTGCGGCCGTGGCGGAATTGGTAGACGCGCAGCGTTGAGGTCGCTGTGGGGTAACACCCGTGGAAGTTCGAGTCTTCTCGGCCGCACCATTATCTTTTGTAAGAACCTGCTCTTTTTACGACGGGTACGTTCAGGCTTAGTCATGACGGTTGAGCAACAAGAAACGCTCTGGCCAATGTGCTTACGACGTCTCGTCACGACCGCCAAATTCGCAACCATATATGTCGCGGACTGACTGTCTTGCATACTAGATCCAACAAGAACTCTCGGAACGATTAGCACCCATAATTGTTGTTACAGCTCACCGCGCCTTTCCGTTTTATCGGTTGAGGACTCGTTACTTTCGATAGGAAGCTTGTGTCCGACCCCGTAACACCTTTTGAACTTGGTCGAATGATGCTCGCGAGCAGTCAGCGTTGTTTTACCTCGAAATCGTATTCCGAACGACAATCATTTACGCATACACGTTTGCACTCCTGCGTTTCTTTGGTCGGCGTACAAAATCTCAGCTGTCTCTTATGGACGTCATTGTCGTCGTTGCACTAGGCTCCGCCGTTGGTGACGTCGCCTTTTACCCTCAAGTTCCACTGCTTCATTGTTTGCTCGTGGTCACCCTGATCGTAGGTTTTAACAAAGCCATTGTTCAACTGACACAGTCCAACAAACGGATTCGACAATTGGTCGAGGGTGAGCCGACCAAGGTTGTTGAGGACGGTGTCATCCAAATGCAAAAACTTGAATCGACCAGTCTTGGTCTGCGGGCCTTACTCGAACTGTTGCGGCTAAAAGGTGTCTCAAATTTGGGACAACTTGATCTCGTCATCCTTGAACCCAGCTGTCAGCTGAGCCTCTATAAGAAGGATGAACCCGTTGCCGGTCTTTCTATTTTGCCAGAGGATGATGGTGATATCGACGCTGTTGAGGCGCACCAATCTGATAACAGATGCTGCAAAAGTTGCGGCGCTAGACGCGAGGATGATGGCAACGCTTGCTTAAATTCAGGCTGCCGAGACAGCGCTGTTCAGATGCGAACAATGCCGAGGTTTGCAGCATGAGAAAAGTCATTAAAAAACATCTGAACAACCAGATGAGCCACCGACTAACGGCGCCGACGCTCGGTGAAACAGCCATTGCGACCCAAGCGATTGAATTTATCCAAAGCGACAATTTTCCGTGCGTCGGAGCCAAAGCGGCGCTGGTCCAAGGCAATATTGAGTTTCGGATTTATGAGTCCTTGGACAGCGCTGACTGCGAGACATCATTGCATTTGGATCTACAAGAATATGTCACTCAGTTGAATGTTGACGATCCGCGAGTTCAGTCCTTTGCGGCCATCTTCCTGAATTCTCCAAATCAGACTGAAGCCCAGTTTGAAGTGTCTTTATGGAGCCGATTAAAGGGCCTATCTGACATGAATGCGGATCTGGACTATGAGTGGAGCCCAAACACATCACCTGACCCTGAGAACCCTCATTTTTCTATGAGCCTTGCGGGACACCCTTTCTTTATCGTCGGGATGCATCCGGGCGCATCTCGGCTCGCGCGTCGATCTCCTTTTACGATGCTCGTGTTCAATTCAAACCTTCAGTTCAACGCACTCAAAGCCGATGGACGTTATGCCAAGCTCCAAAAAGTAATTCGTGAAAGAGACGCAGCCTTGCAGGGGTCGATCAACCCCAACCTTGCTGACTTTGGTGAAAGTTCAGAAGCTAGACAATATTCAGGACGGCCCGTCGGCTCAGAATGGCGTTGCCCTGTCGATTTCGAGGATAAACCATGACGAAGACGACGCTTATAGAAGGTCGCATTCAACCACGGTCGGGGGTCCATCTAAGCTTGGCCAAAGGCGATATTCTGACGGTTATTGATCCTGAGGGTGAGCAGGTTTCTGACCTGATCGCCTATAATGCCGATGACTTGTCGGAATATATCTCATCGGGCCGGAGCATAGATTATGCCAGCCGCATGTTCTTGACAGTGCGGGATGTCGTATATTCAAACCGATCCAATCCTATGCTGACGATCATCCACGACGAGGTTGGACGGCACGATTTTACGCTGACCCCGTGTTCAGCCGAGATGTTCAGAAAGCTCTACTCAGAGGACGAGCCGCATCGGGGTTGTGAAGGAAATCTGACCGCTGCGGTCGCGCCCTTAGGTCTTTCGCGCGACGATGTGCCGGTCGCGTTTAACATATTCATGTATGTCCACGTCGATAGCGAAACGGGAAAAATCGAGGTCAGGCCGCCGCTGAGTAAGCCAGGCGACTGTATCCGCTTTCGCGCTGAGATGGATCTTGAGATCGCATTGACGGCATGTTCCGCCGGGCAGTCAAACAATTTTCGGTATAAGCCCATCGACTATGTTGTGACGCGCTAACCAATCAATCTCACGACGGATATAGAGAGACCGACAGTCTAAGGATCGAAGGTCGCATCGAACAACATTTGCGCGATACTCGTTGCCAATGTCACAAAATTGGCAGACTCAATTTCTGAAAAGAGAGCCTCATACTCTGAAGACGCAATGGCGCGCAGTGACCAGTGAGGGTACGCTCTTATAGTCTCATTTGACCAAAGCTGCGTTGTGACATTCAAATGTCTCTCATCCGCTTGGATTTTTCCCTTTAAAACCTCTGTATCCCCTTCTGGCCCTTCAAGAAGCTGCATGACTGAGCGGCCATCACTGATAAGGAAACCCGAAATATTTCTGCGCTTATTTTCCGCAGCAAATCCTGCGACCAGCTGATCAATCTCAACCTGACTCTGAGGGGTCGAGAACTGACTCGTATAGAGCCAGACCATCACTCGATCTGGTTGACTTGTCATAGGCTCCCACCCGGAATAGCAGTGCCCTCGGTCAGAGCGATTTAACTCAGCAATCGATTATTGGGGGCGATATCCATCAAAACCTCCAGCAATGTCATTAACACCAGATAGTTCGATATTCAATTCGTTCCCCTTAGCTTTGGCTTTCAATATGTCTGTTCCTGAGTTTCGTATCTGATTGTAAAGAGGCGGTCATGATAGGTTAAAGACACAGCGCCCAAGTCTGGCATGACGTCTACGAATGCTGGATCTGAAACATATAAGCCGCCTGTGAACGTGCCAAAAGACGGCATGATGATCCGGTCTTCACTGATCGCAAAACAAGGCGCCGTCACGGATCCCGCGCGGGATCCAATTTTGGCTTTGGGATGGTAATGCCCGCAAATATTGATCCCGGCAGCGTGGTCATGTGGGTGATGCGTGAGTAGGAAGCCGTCTATCTCGACATGGTCCTGTCTTTCACCAGATACAGCACTCGGAATATCTGGATCATGGTTGCCCAATATCCAGATCAGCTTGCAGTTTTCAGAATGAATAGCCCTTAATTGAGACGAGGCCTCTGGTGATAATCGCTGATCGGCGTGAATATCGTGAAAACTGTCACCCAATGCGATGATACGCGCCGGGTTATATGCATCTGCCAGATCGCGTAATCGAGCGATCGTGTCCTGAGTGTCGAAGGCAGGCAAAACAGAGCGACCAACCTCACGCAAATAACTGCCCTTTTCGAGGTGCATATCGGCGACCAGCAATGTCTGGCTCGATGGAAGAAAGGCCGCTTTTCTTGCGTCTAGTATAATGTCTCCGGCGCGGGTTTTAAGAGTTTGTCTCTCGGTCATTTATGAACTCTTGAACCTTGTTTAGTCGCATGGCGGCCTGAGAGTCGTGACTAGCACGTTCCAAAATCGCGATCTTCGCGTCGCCAATAACCGTCTCTTTTCCCAACTGCATCATGGCCGGAATCGATAAGGGTGATGCATGGGGCAAGGCTTTGTGAGTAACCCTACCCTGCACATCTGCAAGCCAGTTTCGCAGGCGCGGAATGTCCAAAAGGTCGCGCTCAGCCTCTTCTCGTGCGATCCTTAGTAAGATGTGATCCGGATCGTATTTCAGCAAAACATCATAGATTAAATCTGTGCTGAATGTGACTTGCTTCATTGTCCGCTTAGCACCCGGAAGGCGCTGCTCTGTTAGCCCTGCAATCGTCGCAATTTTCCGAAAACTACGTTTGACCATTGGGGCTTCAACGACCCACATTTCATATTCTTCGGAGAGGACGTCCTCAGATAATAAGCTCTCAACATCCTCAACAGGCTCCATCGATGTGATCGTCAACGCGTAATCGGTAATAGAATAAGTCAGAGGTTTAAATCCGAGTGTTTCCATCCTTCGGGTCATCAACAGGCCTAAGGCCATATTGACCTTTCGACCTTCGAAACTGTGCACGACAATAACGTTCACACCGCGATCAAAGAAACTCTCGATGAGAACACCGGCCTCTTGCGGCAGGTCCGAAAACTGTGCCTGAAGCGTCAGCCAGTTTTGAATCTGCTCTGGAAGAGTATTCCAGTTCTGCGAGTCCGCCAGCAGAGTGCGTACCCCGTCCGCCAAGAATGTGGAAAGCGGCATCATACCGCCAGCATAGGCTGGAACTTTAGGCGGCGTGCGTTTCGGTGCCGGACTCGCTTCCAGAGCCATATCGCGCACGCCGTGATACCTCAGAACCTCGCCGCCAAATAGGAATGTGTCCCCGGGCGCGAGACCCATCACAAAACGTTCTTCAATATCGCCAATATTTCGCCCGCGCTTGGATTTCATATTTGGAAAGCGCCGGACCTTCAGCTTGGCATATTCGACAATTGTGCCGATGTTCATGCGATGACGCCGGGCTTGTTGCGGCGTCGATATTTCATAGCCGCGTGACGTGGAATTTAGTCGTGAAAACCGGTCATAGGATCTGAGCGCGTAGCCACCATCTTCTGCAAATCTGACGAGAAGGTCGAAATCCGATTTGGCTAAATTACGATAGGGCCATGCGCTTCTGATCTCATTCAGGGTTTGGCGTTTCTTGAATTTTCCAGCGCACGCCCGGTTGACGATATATTGGACGGCCACATCCATGGCCCCGTCCGTGTAATCCTCACCATCACGCTGCCCGGCATCAATCGCCTTGATTGCCACAGCGCATTCGACCGCTTCCAAGGGGTTACACGGCACCATTAACGCCTCAGATGGTTCGTCCATCCGGTGATTGGAGCGACCAATCCGCTGTAGCAATCGACTAACACCTTTGGGCGCGCCAACCTGCAAGATGAGGTCCACATCTCCCCAATCAATGCCCATCTCTAGGGCGGATGTGGACACGACCGCCCTGATCTTTCCGGATGCAATCATCGCTTCTGTTCGCTGTCGCCGCTCGCGCGATAAAGAACCGTGATAGAGCCCGATAGGCAGGTGATCGTCGTTGATTTGCCAGAGTTGTTGGAACAGCAATTCGGTTTGCGCCCGCGTATTGACGAAAACGATCGTGCTATTGGCCGTCTTAATAGCCTTATAAATCTCCTTTACTGCGAACCGTGAGTTATGCCCGCCCAGCGGATAGCGTGTTTCAGGATCCATGATCTGAATACGAGGCGCCGCATCACCTTTGACCTCAAGAACATGTGCAGGGCTTCCCGTCGGACCCAACCATTTTGCAGCAGAGTCTGCATCCGCGATGGTTGCTGAAAGCCCGAACCTTATATGACCCGGGGCGAGCGTTTTAAGGCGCGATAGGGCTAAGGATGTAAAGTCACCCCGTTTGTTCGTTGCAAAACTATGCAGCTCATCAATGATCACAGTCTTGAGATTTGAGAAATAGTGTTCTGCGTCCGGGTAGGACAAAAGCAGCATCAAACTTTCTGGCGTCGTCAATAATATGTCAGGCGGCGTTTTACGCTGTTTCGTCCGTTGATAGGACTTCGTGTCCCCTGTGCGGACGCCGATTTTAATCGGCAAATTAAGATCATCAACGGGCCTATTCAAATTCCGTTCGATGTCATTCGTCAGCGCGCGCAGAGGCGAGATATAAAGGGTATGAAGGCTCGCGGGTGCACCGTCTGGCTTGTCTGACAGGTCGATCAAACTCGGTAAAAAGCCTGCCAGCGTCTTTCCGCCACCTGTTGGCGCGATCAGCAATGTGTTTTGGCGACGCTCAAACGCTTCGACCATTGAACGTTGATAGTCGCGTATCCGCCAATTCTGATCGGTGAACCAATGTTCAATTTTTGCGGGAACTTCTATCATCGTCATTCGCTACTTCATCAACAGACCATCATCCTCACAGGCCGACTGCTATGTCTAACTCCCCAGCTGAACAATGGATGCAAGTTCGGCCAGAGGGTCTCTATTGCGCGCCTGCAGACATTTACATCGACCCGATTGAGCCCGTCACACGTGCCATTATCACCCATGGACATGCTGACCATGCCCGGTCCGGCCACGGAGAGGTGTTCGCAACGCCCGAGACAATCGACATCATGCGAACCCGCTACTATCTGGGCGATGAGACGCGCGAAAACGGATTAAAATATGGTCAGCGCTTTGACCTTGGAAACGGTGTGACGCTTTGGTTCGCCAGTGCCGGCCATATTCTCGGCTCCGCCCAAGCCGTTATTGAATTTGAGGGAACCCGAGTTGTCGCAGCAGGGGATTATAAGCGCCACCCTGACCCCACCTGTGCCCCGTTCGAAGTCATCCCTTGCGATGTGTTCATTACCGAAGCCACGTTCGCCCTTCCCGTTTTTCAGCATCCCCCTTTAGAGACCGAAGTCGAAAAACTTTTACGGTCCCTCCGCACCTTACCCAATCGCACCCACATCGTCGGTGTTTATGCACTCGGCAAATGCCAGCGCGTGATGAAGACCTTGCGCCTCGCTGGATATGAAGCCCCCTTCTACATTCACGGAGCTCTCAAGAGACTCACCGAGCTGTATGAAAGCTACGGGCAAGACTTTGGCGCGTGGGAACTGGTCAGCGACATTCCGCGCGCGGACAAGCATCTGTTTCAAGGCAAGATCGTTTTATGCCCACCCGCGCAGATCAATGATCGATGGTCTCGCCGCTTTGCTGATCCCCTGCCGACGGTCGCGAGCGGATGGATGCAAATCCGAGCCCGAGCCCGTCAGAAGCGCGCAGAGATGGCATTGGTCGTCTCGGACCACGCGGACTGGGGCGACCTCATCCGAACCTGCGAAGAGACTAAAGCGGGGGACATTTGGATCACGCATGGTCGCGTCGAAGCCCTAGAATATGCCCTGAAGCAACGCGGGATGCAGGCGAAGGCTTTGAACCTGATCGGTCGCGATGAGAGCGTCGAATAATGGAGCGTTTTGCCGAACTCTTGGATGACCTCTACTTCACCAATTCAAACTTGGCGAAAGAGACGATCCTTTCCAACTATCTGAGATCTACACCAGACCCAGACCGGGGATGGGCGCTCGCAGCCATTGCTGGCACGCTGACATTTGATCTATTCAAGCGCAACGTCATCAAATCCTTGATGATGGACCGCATGGACCCATTCCTGTTCGACATATCGCGACACTATGTCGGGGAAATGAGCGAAACCGTCGCCTTGGCGTGGCCTCGGTCTGATGACCCCGTCAGGCTTAACCGACTCCCAAGCTTGCATGAAGTCATTGGCGAATTCCAATCGCGCAGCAAGGTTGAGATCAGAGATTATCTGATCATATTGCTCGACAATATGTCGCCGTCACAACGCTGGGCGCTCCTGAAGCTTGGGACGCGTGGATTACGGATCGGCATGTCCGCGCGGTCCGTGAAGCAAACATTGGCGAAGATGAAGGGCGTCGACATCGATATTGTCGAAGCGGCCTGGCACGGGCTGACGCCGCCCTACCAAGACTTATTCGCATGGGTAGATGGTCGGGCCGAGTTGCCGGACATGAGCCAGATCGTGACATTCTCGCCTGTTATGCTCGCCCATCCTATTGATGAAGAAAAAGACCTAGCGCGGATTACGCCCGCCACCCATCAGGCGGAATGGAAGTGGGATGGTATCCGCATCCAAATCGCGTCGAATGGAAAAGAGGGCGATGATCGGGAAGCCAAAGTCTTCTCTCGTAAGGGTGAGGATATTTCGGCCAGTTTTCCCGACCTCATAGACGTTGTCGATTTTAATGGCGTTATTGATGGCGAACTTGTTGTTCGGCCAAATGGAGACATTGGGTCTTTCAATGACTTGCAACAGCGGCTGAATAAGAAAAAGCCCACGAAAACGCTCATCGAAAAATTTCCCGCTCACGTCATCGCTTATGATGTTATGGAATGGGAGTCTGAGACCCTACGACACCTGCCCTTGATACGTCGCAGGGAGACGTTGAAACGGGTCGTTGAGGCTTATTCAGACGACTATATCACCCTATCGGAAACCCTGCCCTTCAAGACCGTAGAAGATCTGATAGCCCTGCGCGAACAGGCTGCCCAAACGGGCGGATTGATTGAAGGCTTGATGGTGAAAGACATCAATAGCGTCTACACGTCAGGCCGCCCCAAACACGCCTGGTATAAATGGAAGCGCGACCCCTTTCTGCTTGACGCCGTGCTCATGTATGCGCGTCGCGGGACTGGCAAACGCTCATCATTTTATTCTGACTACACCTTTGGTCTTTGGGATGAAGACGGCGCACTTCTACCTATTGGCAAAGCCTATTTTGGCTTCACCGATGAAGAACTCAAAAAGATCGATAATTGGGTCCGGAGTCATAAGTTAAATCGCTTCGGGCCCGTCCAAGAGGTCAAGAAAGAGCTCGTGTTCGAGGTCGCCTTCGACGCCGCTCAAGTCAGTAGCCGTCACAAATCAGGCTACGCACTCAGATTCCCCCGCATTCATAGAATCCGCTGGGACAAACCCGCTGCAGAGGCCGATAGAATAGAGACTTTAGCGAAGTTAGTCGGCGCTTAAACTCTCTAGAGTCTCTAACTTATCCTGCAAATGAGATGCCGCTCTAGAAGCGGCGTTTCAAACTTGCTGAAAAGGTTGTCCCGATCTCATAATCATCGACGACGATTGTGTTGCCGAGCGTCTGCGTGGCCTCATACTTGTCGTTGAGAATGTTCTGGACCTTGAGGCCCAGCTCATAGTCCCCCCCCCTAATCTCAAAAGGCAGATTGACGACGAGGTCCAGACTGATCGGCAATTGCTCAATAATGGCAGGCGCTCTGTCTGAGAGGGACTCAACCGCGCGGATCCGGTCGCTACTATAATTGAGCAACAGGAACACATCCCAACCAGCATCGTAACTCTCGATGCCCAATTGCAAGTTGGCCAAATGATCCGACTGGCCCTGCAAGCGACGCCCATCAGAGTAAAGACCTGCTGCGGGGATGATGTTCGGCGTAAAGCCTTGGGCGAAGTTCACGACAGGTTGCACGATTGGCACATCGCCATCGGCGGACACTGAGCTGTCAACATAGGTATAGTTCGAGCGGATGACGAAGTCCTGACCGCCCAGAAATCCAGCAAAGACCGGAAAGTCTTCGGCAATGGCGAACTTTTTCTCAAACTCGACTTCAAGACCATAAAGCTTCGCGCTCGGCGCATTGATAAAGCTGGTTGTGAGCACACCATCGGCTTCATCAAAGACAAATTCTTCAATCGGATTGGTTAGATCCTTGTAGAAACCGCCAACTGTGAAGAACTGGTTCGCGCCGAAATAATATTCCAGACGCGCATCCAGATTGGTTGACTCGGAATTGGTCAAGAATGGGTTGCCGACGAAACGGTCTTCCGTATCCGTATTGACGAAAATGGACGGGGTCAGCTCGCGAAATTGTGGTCGGTTGATTGTCTTCGACGCAGCGGCGCGGAATTGCCAATCACCGAATGTATAGGTTGCCGTGATGCCCGGCAGGATGAAGTCTTCTTCAAGGGGGTCGAAAGTGAACCGATCTGTACCAAAGCTCGTGTCCTGAATCGTCGTCGTCTGTTCGGAACTTTCGTAACGAAGCCCCGCCGCAATCCTCAGATCGGGGATGACCTCGCTTTCAAGTGCCGCATAGCCGGCGAACACTTCAAGCCCGGTTTCCGAAACCAGTGGGAAACCCGCTGAGCCAGACCGTCTGATCTCAAGGATATTCGCATTGACCACCGCGTCGGAGAATATCTGATCAATCCGCGACTCTCGTAGCGGAACAGGGATGATCCCAAAATAATTGAATCGGTCTTCTTCCGTGTCGCGCGTTTTATCCAGATAGGTCCCGCCGACTTTGAATTCGACTTCGCGGTCTGCAACACTCGTTGGCAGAATAATGTCGAGACCCAGATCCAGTGTTTGGTCATCAAGTTTGGAGAAATTCAATCCATTATTGGAGCCCGGACGGTTAAATTCAAACAGGAAGCCCCGGCCATCGAGATCATCAATGTAATTGACGCGGCGCTCGTAAGGCGCCTCTCGGCCCGCTTGGGCATAGGACGCACGCCACGTGACTTCAGCATCATTCAGGGATGGAAGGTAATGCTCGCCGAGCAATTGTCCCATATAGACTTCGCGTTCAAACCATTCGGTGAAATCGCGACGAACCACGTCGCCTGCACGGTTTGTTCCTGAAACAATTCGAGCTTCCGCCGAGGATTGGCGGGTCGCCAAACCGACGACTTCAACCTTGTTGTTTTCGTCAATTTCCAGGCCAACGGTTAGAAGCCCGTTCAGCGACACTACATTTTCCGTCGAGACGCGGTCAAAATCGTTCCGGATTTCAAGCTCGTTATTATTCCCGATAGCCGTGGAGTTATCCTGACCGCGACGGGTCTCCCAAGCATTATCATAACCGAGCGTAGCCAACACGCCGATGCGCTGACCGCCAGAGAGATCAACTACATGACCACCGGATAATCGGACGCCGCCATTGAACGGGATGTTATTGTTCGTATCAATGATCAGGGTCGAGAAATTATCAAAATTCTCAGTCGGAATGCCGTTTGCATCCAGAGTGGGTAGGTCGCGCAGGCCGTCGTCAAACCCGATCCAGTCAGTGTCTGATCCGCCATAGACCAAGCCTTCTTTCAGGGTTGTTTCCGTATTGGCAGATCCAGAAATGGCCACTTCGAAAAAGGCCTCATCCGGCAAAGCTTTAGTCCGAAGACTAATGGCACCACCACCAAATTCACCGGAAAATTCCGGCGAGAACGTCTTTTGCACCACCGCATCGGCGAGGACCGATGTCGGGAACAGATCAAGCGGCGCGACGCGGCGGAGCGGCTCGGGTGACGGCAGCGGTGAACCATTCAAGGTCGCACTCGAATAGCGTTCATTCAAACCGCGGACGATTACGAATTTCCCGCGACTTAACGAGAGACCTGTGACCCGGGTCAGGGCAGAGGCAATGTCGCTCGCCCCGATCTGAGCAAAGACTTCTTCGTCGAGAACCGACGTAATCTCGGAGGTGATTTTCTTCTCGTTCGGGATGAAGGTGCCGACCGCAACCACTTCATCATTGAAGGCGGGTGGCGTGTCATCAATTATCGGATCGGGTGCCGTATCTTGGGCCAGCACTGTCAGCGGATGGCTGAGCGCCGTCCCAAGAAGCAATGTACTAATAAGGGTTTTTTGAATGTGCGTCACGGCGGTGATCCGTCCTGTGAATGATGGTCTAAAAAGGGCTGGCAATCGAAAACGCCAGCCCGGTCAGTCGTGCAGATATTTAGCTATTGATCGACCAGCAGGGTCCAGCCCTGATACCAATCGTCGTTCTCGTTCTCGACCGCGCCGATATAGGTGACCGGGTCAAAGAAGCTGTCGACAGCATTGACGTTGGTCGCCGTGACGGCCTGTTCCGGCGCGCCCGGTGCGTAACGATCACCCCCAACAGGGCGGGCACCAAAGTCAGTCACGGCACCGCCGATCTGATTATTGGCGCCATTATTCAGCGCTGTTTGTTGCGGGGTAGCACCGTCACCATCATTGCGGAGATCCTCGGCGTTGCCTGCAATCAGAACGGAGTTGAAAGCAATCGTCCCGGCCGTGGCCTGCGCGATGGTCGCGCTATTATCGATATCGAAACCGGCTTCATCAAAGTCTGTGATCACTGCATTATAGATGTCGCCCGCCGTTCCTTCGCGCAGCAGGATGCCAATGTCGCCACCATCACCCCCGACAAAAGTCAGATTGGATAAGGTCGGGTTGGACCTTGGCAGCACGTCATTGTTGGACGAGCGGTTATCCGCTTCAATGCCTTGGTCGCCGACGCCGTTGGCCTGATCGATAATCACGTATTGGACGTTCCCAGTCCAACCGTCCGTCCAATCAAGGCTGTCATCGCCAATGCCCGTCAGCACCAAATGCTTCACATTGACGTTGCCGCCGAAGAACTCGACGCCGTCATCGACATTGTTGTGAACTTGAACATAATCAACTTGCGTGGCTGACCCAACAGCTTGGAAGGCGATGCCGTTCAGTTCGTCCGAGTCGTTGATCAGGTTTCCTGCGAAAGACACGCGTGTGTAGAACAGATTACCAGAGTTATCGTCAGTCGTGCCGCCGCCATAGAGACCGGATGATCCCTCGCCAGAGCGTTCGCAACCCGTCGTGCCGGGTGTCGCGGTACCGTCAATGCAACGGTTAATTGGCGCGCGGCCATTAATGACCAGACCGCCCCACTTGCCGCGATCATTCGCCGTATCGGCTGTGCCAAAGACTTCGTCGCGCGATGTCATGATGACCGGATTATTGCGTGTGCCATTAGAACGAATTTGACTGCCGCGAGAGATGACCAGATAATCCTCGCCCGCTGCGCCGTAGAGGGTCGTGCCCGCATCAATCGTCAAAATCGCTGGGTTTGCTCCGGCGATGGGCGCGGCAGGATCGCCGCCCTGATCCTCACCAATGAAGACCGCGCCTTCGAGCTGATAGATGAAGTTATTGTTGAGGCGGGTATTTTGCGTAATCGTGCCTGTGAGTGAGCAGATTTGCTTGCCGCCAACCACATCACCCGTGCTGAGTGTGCCTGACGGGCATTCCGTCGGGCTCTCAAAGACTGAGAAGGTCCAACCCTGCGCCCAGTTGCTGTCAGCCGTCTCTGTGTCCGAAAACGCACCAATATAGTTATAGGTCATGAAACCCGGTTCCATCGACACATCGGTCGCCGGAACAGCCTGTTCGTTCGAACCCGGGAAAAAGCGGTCGGTGAGCGAGCTATTGCCTTCAACAATGTTCGGGCTACCGGCGATGATTGCGCGTGTATCAACGGTTTCACTACTATCGCCGGACAGAATATTCGTCGGATTGTCGAGGAAGATTGAGGCGAAAGATAGTGTTCCCGCCTGCAAATTACTCAGCGTCAGGTCATTATCGACATCGATACCGGCATCCGGGAAGTCGACAATGATGCCATTGACGATCTGACCTTGTGTACCTTCGCGAGCTAAAATACCGATATCGCCGTCATTACCAACGAAAGTGAAATTTGAGATTGTCGGATCAGAAATCGGTGTCGCGCCATTATTGCTCGACCGATTATCCGCCTCAATACCCTGATCACCTGCCCCTTCCGTGTGGATGATAAGCACGCGCTGTGCGCCGCCCTTCCAACCATCTGTCCAGTCGAGACTGTCATCACCATTGCCAGTGAGCACGAGCTCGGAGCAAAAAACATTCCCGCCGAAAAACTCGACGCCGTCATCCGTATTATTATGTACTTGAATATGGTTGCAGGTCGTGCCCGATCCGACGCCTTGAAAAGCGATGCCGTTCAGCTCATCCGAGTCGTTAATCAGGTTCCCGGCATATTTAACCTGAAGATATTCAAGCGTGCCCGCATTATGGGCTGAGTTGCCGCCGCCATAAAGACCCGAAGACCCCTCGCCGGAGCGTTCACATCCGGCAGTGCCCGGTGTTGCGGTGCCATCGATACAGCGATTGATCGGCGCATCCCCATTAATCACCAGCCCGCCCCAGAGACCGCGATCATTCACGGCATCGACACTGCCCTGAACATCTTGGATAGATGTCATAATAATCGGATCCGTCGCCGTGCCGCGCGCATTGATGCGCGACCCACGTGTGATGACCAGATAGTCCTCACCCGTTTCACCAAAGATTGTTGTGCCTGCCGGAATGGTCAGTGTCGCATTGGATGAACCATCTTCGCCGACGAAGACTGCCCCTTCGAGCGCGTAGCCATTCTTGGCTTCGAGCGTCAGATTTGAGGTGATGACGCCCGTAATCGTGCAAGCTTCCACTTGTCCGACAACTGCGCCGTTGACCGTGACATCCGTTGTTTCCCGCGTTGTACCCGCCTGACAATCATCACCCGGCACCAGATCGACCAAGTTGGCATTAGGGGTCGGGTCCGTCGGCGTCGTTGGGTTGATTGTAACGGGCCCAGCAGAACCGGGAGACGAGGTCGACCCGCCTCCACAGGCAACGAGAATAAGGCTGGCGGTTGTAGCGAGAAGGGCCAGCTTCAGGGACGGGTTGAACATGGGTGAGCCTCACGAGGGACAAGAATTCGTGCGTGAGGGAATCGATCGATCAGCCCTCACTGTGTGAGGCAGCCATCACCATTTGAATGTGACGAGGCGGCTATGAATCCGTGTCTCTTCGATGAAAGGACGATGAAGGTTCAATGACGTCATGTGACCTAAGCTAAAGCAAGTGATTGTAAGATAAAGAAAAAGGCCCGTTCCGAAGGAACGAGCCTTTAATCATCAAATCCAGCCCTTTGGGTTTAGGGCATTTCGAGTGTCGCCATCTGTTCTGCGACGGCCGTCCAGCCGGGCCGCAAGGCCAAGGCCCGTTGATAAGCGTCCCGTGCTTCCAACGTTTCGCCCGCCATTTGATAAGTCAGGCCAAGACCATATTCCGCGATCGGGGCGATCTTGCCGCGATTATTGCAATCTTCGAATTTCCGGCGGGCTTTGCTCAGATCATTCTGCATCATAGCCGTGAAGCCGTGCCCGAGTAATTCCAACCCATCGTCATCCTTTAATTCTCCGGCGCGCGTAAAATCACTGGCAGCATCGTCGTAACGACCCAAGGCCATACGGTGCAAAGCCCGGCGGGTGTAAAGATGGGCGCGCACATCGTCGTTCGGTTGTGCAGCGCGGATGGTTTTCGAACAGGCGCGTATCGCGCGTGAAGAGCTCTCAGTCGACAGACAGTCATTGAGATCGACTTGAGCTGCGACAGGCACAACATTCAGACTGTTGGTACTAGATGCGTTCGTAAAGGTTTCTGTGGCCGATGAGGCTGTCGCCGTCGCGAGGATCAGTCCAGCAGCAAGATAGAGAGCTTTCATCATGTATCTCCTAATCAAATGCGGGCTTCTACTGGCGTCACGACCACTATCAGGATCATGAGCCGTACCTATCCGCTCTGTGAAGATTATGTGACACGAATGTCACCAAACTGTCAATCCGGAAACGACAGTTTCATGACATTCACTGTCACAAAACTGTAAAACTATGAGATTTTGAATCAACGGCCATAGAAAAACCTGCGTCGCAATAAGCGCGGCGCAGGTTCATTCAGACTGGATGCGACCGCAACAACAGGCGCAAGTATATGGCTTTGGAGTTAAGCTTCCGCGCCCATTTGCGTGATCGTGTCTTTGATCTGAAGCTTCTGGCGCTTGAGCTGGGATATTTTCACATTGTCAGGGGCAGGACTTCGGAGTTCTCGATTGATCTGGTCTTCTATATTAGTATGCCGGGATTGCAGTTGTTCCAGATGAGCCGATAGCGCCATGAAGACCTCCGATATAAAAATGGCTGATAAATAGATTGTAGCACAAGCTGGAGCCGCTCGCTACAATCAACGAATGAACGATGAGTCAGACTTTCCAAACCCAGAAGACGTCGCCTCCCCGGAGGCTGAAGCTCAGGAATCTGCTCTGCTGTTGGATCAGCTGAAGTCAGAGCACAGACGCATCGATCAAGAAATCAATGCGCTGATTGAAACGGGTGTCGCCGACATGCTGAAGGTCCGTCGGATGAAGAAAATTAAACTCTCCATGAAGGACCAAATCGCCTATTTGGAAAACCAGATCACACCTGACATCATTGCGTAACCCTTGACTTAGCGATCGTTAGTCCGACCGCTTATCCAAATACATGGCACGGTCCGCGCGCTCTAAGACCTTTTCGACGCTATCCTCTGGATCACAGGTTGACGTCCCCCAACTGGCATTAATCCCGATCATCCCGTCCGGATGAGCCAAAGCTAATTCGTCGACACGGCACGCCAGCACACCTGCTTTGGCGTTGGCGACCTGCTTGTCACACTTGAATAAGAGGACGCCAAATTCGTCTCCGCCAAGACGCGCCACCATATCGCATTGACGCACTCCAGACAGGAGGCTCTGCGCCACTAGCTCTAAGATCTTATCGCCGATCCCATGACCATAGCGGTCATTGATCTGTTTGAACCCATCTAGATCGAAGAAAATGATCGATGACATAAGTCCGTAACGGGACATAACGGACTGTGCTCGAGAGACTTCTCGCATGAAGGCCCGGCGATTATAGAGCGGCAGCAGCGCATCCATGTCGACCGCAGCTTCCAATTCGAGCACGCGCAAGCGTAGACGTGTGACCTCTTCTGACAGAACGCGATTACGCTCAGCCAATTGGGTATCGGTCACACCGATCTGAACCGACATTGGGTCAGAGGCCGTTTGTAGCATTGTGGCGATGCGGGTTGGGTCAGCCAAGCGAAACTATCCTTACGGAATTGAACCCCAACAATCGCCCATGCCGGGTTAATGCCGCGCTAAGAAAGGTGTTACGATTGACCGGTGCGGCGTAATCGCTATGGTAACTCGCTTTCCAACGCTGGAAGCGAGACACCCGACCATGTCATCCCCACCGATCGCCATTATCATGGGCTCTACGTCCGACTGGCCGACGATGGAACATGCCGCCACTGTGCTCGACGCGCTCGGCATTGCTTATGAAGCAATAGTGATTTCCGCACACCGTACGCCCCAACGACTCTATGATTTTTCAACGACGGCCGCCGACAAAGGCTTCAAAGTCGTCATTGCGGGGGCGGGCGGCGCAGCGCATCTACCCGGTATGTGCGCCTCTATGACCCGGCTTCCCGTCTTGGGCGTCCCCGTTGAAAGCAAGGCGCTGTCCGGCATGGATAGCCTGCTATCAATTGCCCAAATGCCCGGCGGCGTGCCTGTCGGCACTCTGGCTATCGGCAAGGCTGGGGCCAAGAATGCAGGCCTCTTGGCTGCTGCTATCCTCGCCACAACGGACGATGCGCTAGCAGCCCGACTCGACGCTTGGCGCGCTGCGCAAACGGACAGCGTCGGCACAGACCCACGCGGATAAAATGACCCCGCTTCCTCCCGGCTCCACTATCGGCATATTGGGCGGCGGACAGCTGGGCCGGATGCTTGCACTCGCCGGGGCCAGATTAGGTCTGAAGACGCACACATTTGGGCCATGTGACGAAGACCCGGCGGGTCAAGTCTCGAACGCTCACACCCAAGCAGACTATGACGATGAAGACGCGCTCACCCGCTTCGGCGCAAGCTGTGAGGCAATCACTTATGAATGGGAATCGATCCCAGTCCGAGCCGTTGAGGTTGCAGGCGCTGGAAAGCCCATAGCCCCAAACTTAACCGCGCTGAAAACTGCACAGGACCGATTGCTAGAAAAACGCTTCCTGTCTGATTTGCCCGACGTCAACGTTGCGCCTTTTCGTGATGCCGGGAACAGCATTCATGACTTTAAGCGCGCTGTTCAATTTGTCGGCCTGCCCTGCGTCGTAAAAACGCGACGCGGTGGATATGACGGCAAAGGGCAAGCTGTGCTTCGCAGCGAAAGCGATATTGTCGATGTTTGGGAATCGCTTGGCGCCTATGAGTTGATTGTGGAGGGGTTCGTCAATTTTTCACGTGAAACGAGCGTCGTCTGTGCCCGTAGCTATGACGGTGATGTGCGGGCTTATCCGCTGACCGAAAATGTCCACCGCGACCATATCCTCCACACATCGACAGCCCCGGCTCAAGGTGATGACGGTCGTCCCGGACAGATTGCCCGGACGATTGTGGACGCGCTCGATTATGTTGGCGTGATTGGAGTCGAGCTTTTCGACACGCCGCAAGGTTGGCTGGTCAATGAAATCGCGCCGCGCGTCCATAATTCAGGTCATTGGACCCAAGATGCTGGCTGCACCGATCAGTTTGAGCAGCATATGCGCGCCGTGGCTGGATGGCCGCTTGGCGACGCTGCACCGGCATGGCCGGTTCAGATGACCAATCTAATCGGCCATGATGTGGAAGGCTGGGACGCTATGGCGCGCGAACCGGGCACACGACTCCACCTTTATGGCAAAAGCGACGTCAGACCGGGCCGCAAGATGGGCCACATCAATCGGCGGATTGGCTAGCGGTTCAACACCCGCCCGGCGACTGCATCCAGCTTGGCCACCAGTTTCGGGTCGCGCGCGTCTGGCGGCGTGATGATCGCGACATCCAAATTGGTTTCTATCCCGGCCGCGCACGTCGTTCGATCCGTTTTGGACAAGGTCTCACACAATGTCTTCACAGCCGAACTGGCGGTCTTCGCATTCTGCATCAGAATGGCGATGACACTGGCCACATCAACGCTACCATGATCCGGGTGCCAGCAATCATAGTCCGTGACCATTGCGAGCGTCGCGTAAGGCAGCTCTGCTTCACGCGCGAGTTTGGCTTCCGGCATATTCGTCATGCCGATCACGTCGCACCCCCATTGGCGGTAGAGTGCGGATTCCGCCTTTGTCGAGAATTGCGGACCTTCCATCGCCAGATAGGTCAAATGGCTATCTTTTGCGGGTCGATGCACGGTCGCGCCAGCCGCTTCGGCTGCGTTAGCCGCGAGCTTTGACAAGCGCGGACAGACCGGGTCGGCAACGCTAACATGGGCCACACAACCGGGTCCGAAAAAGCTCTTCTCCCGCGCAAAGGTTCGGTCAATAAACTGATCCACAGCAACAAAATGACCGGGTTCATACTGGTTTTTGAGAGATCCGACTGCGCTGATCGACAGCACATCGGTGCAGCCTGCGCGTTTCAGCGCGTCAATATTGGCGCGGTAATTGACCGAGGATGGAGACAGAACATGCCCGCGTCCGTGACGCGGCAAAAATCGCAGTCGCACATTGCCATAGTCGGCAAACAGAATGTCATCGGACGGCGCCCCCCAAGGCGTATCGATCGTTACCCACTGAGCGTTCTCTAGCCCGTCAATCTCGTAGAGGCCGGAACCGCCTAAGACCCCGATCGTCCATTGTGACATCTAATGGTGCCCACCCGGAGCCGCGTTTGGATCAAGTTTGAACACCCGGTCACAATATTTACAAATGACGTGAGTCTCTTCGCCCATATCAAGCCACGTCACTGGATGACCCAACGCATCACCGCCACCATCGCATTTAACGTAAGTTGACGCGACGATGACGACATCGTTTTCTGTCTCTTCCAGGCGGGGCTTCGGCGAAATATTATTAGCAACCATGGCGGGCTGATCCTTGTCGTTGGGCGAGTCCGCGTCTAAGCGCCTGACCTATGTCAGACAACCCACAAGATACGCCTGCGATCGAACTGATCGCGCTGAAGAAGACCTATGCTGCGACGAAAAAGGCAGAGGCCAAAACGGCACTACATGGCATTGATCTGACGATCCCGCGTGGCTCAATCTTCGGATTGCTTGGTCCCAACGGAGCCGGCAAATCAACCGCGATTAACATTTTGGCCGGCCTCGTGAACAAGACATCAGGCACGGCACGGATCATGGGCTATGATATCGACGCCCAGACCCGCCAAGCGCGCGCCTCAATCGGCATTGTCCCGCAGGAAATTGCCATGGACGTGTTTTTCACACCATTCCAAGCGCTGGAGCTGCAAGCGGGATATTATGGCGTGCCTAAATCAGAGCGGCGCAGCGAGGAAATTCTTGCAGCGCTTGGCCTATCGGACAAACGTGACGCTTATGTGCGTCAGCTCTCGGGCGGCATGAAACGGCGCCTTCTGATTGCCAAAGCCTTGGTTCATAATCCACCCGTTCTCATCCTGGACGAGCCGACAGCGGGCGTGGACATTGAGTTGCGCCGCCAACTTTGGGCCTATGTTCAGGAACTACATGAGCGCGGGACCACGATCATCTTGACGACCCATTATCTGGAGGAAGCCGAAGCTCTCTGCGACCGAATTGCTATCATTCATGAAGGCCGTATCGTCGCTAATGAAAGCAAGGACTCGCTCCTGTCGCGTATGGATAAGCGGATGTTGGTCATCACACCGACAGAAACTCTGACATCAATGCCGCCTGCCCTGTCAGGCCTCGACGCCCAGATTGATGACGGCAATCTGGTGATCACGTATCAAAAAGGCTCAGATTCAGTGACCGGCTTGCTGAACCAAGTGAAGGATGCAGGCCTGTCCATCGCCGACTTACGCACGGACCAACCCGATCTGGAAGATATCTTCCTGCAGCTGACTTACGGGTCCGATGTCGCGACCTAATTACACGATTGGTTTGCTGGGCGCGTCACGGATCGCGCCCAAGGCGATCATTGCTCCAGCCCTGCGCCGCGAAGATTGTGAGATTGTCGCGATAGCGTGTCGCGACGTTAAACGCGGCCAAATCTACGCGGCAGAAAACGGAATCCCGGACGCTGAGATCATCGAAGACTATCGCGCCCTGTGCGCACGTCCTGACATCGACATCATCTACAACGCCCTGCCCCCATCCCAACATCTCGAATTAGCGCTAGCGGCAGCAGGCAAAGTCCAGCTGATCGAAAAGCCGTTCGCCATGAACGCCGAGGAAGCGCAAGCTATTGCTGCCCTACCCGGCACGATCATGGAAGCATTCCACCACCGATATCACCCGGCCTTTATCCACTTCATGGCTGCCGTCGATGCGGTTCGGCCCCTCACCCATATGGTAGGGCGATTTCACGTTACGATCCCGGACACACCGGGACAGTTACGCCACATCGCAGAGTTGGGCGGCGGCGGCCTGATGGACCTCGGCACTTATCCGCTGCAGATTGCACGCACGCTAGCGGGCCGTGAACCAATGGTGCGAAGCGCTCGCGCGACCGAAGGCCAGCCTCGCATTGACCTATTCATAGAAGCCGAGCTTGATTTCGGAGACGGTCTCACGGCGACGATTTCGAGCGATATGAGCGAAGACATTGAGCGTCTGAATTTTTTCGAAGTCAAAGGTGCGGGCGGAACGGTTCGTATGGATAACCCCGTTCATCCCTATCGCGGTTGCACGATCACCACACCGCAAGGCACAGTCACAGAGGCCGATCACCCGCGCTGGTCGGTGATCACGACCTATGATGCCCAACTCGCCCATCTGATTGGGAGCCTAGGCATGGGGGTCCTGCCCTTGACCCATGCGGCCTCCGCCGTGCAGCAGATGCAGGCGATCGATGCCATCTATGAAGCCAGCGGTCTGGGTATGCGGGTCAGAAAACGCTAAGGAGAACCTCATGAAGACACTATTGATCACCGGATGCTCAACTGGTCTGGGTGTCTCCATCAGTGTGAAGGCGGCACAAGCGGGCTACCGCGTCGTTGCGACCATGCGCAATCTGGCGAAGCGAGAGACATTAGAGGCTGCGCTCAAAGAGGCAGGAGTCGAAGCCGATATCCGCGCGCTCGACGTCACGGATTTGGACAGCATCCAATCCTGCGTCGACGTCGTTCTCGCGGATCATGGCGGAATCCACGCTCTCATCAATAATGCCGGCGCCGCGCAAATCCGCACGACCGAACAAGCTTCTGACGCGGAGCTGCAATGGATGACGGAGGTCAATTATTACGGCGTTGTGCGTATGACCAAGGCTGTCTTGCCCGGCATGCGCAATGCACGCGAGGGCCGTGTCATCAATATTTCATCCGTGGGCGGGCTCGTCGGACAACCGTTCAATGAGCTTTACTGCGCGGCCAAATTTGCCGTCGAGGGCTATACGGAAAGCCTGTCCACCTATGTCGGTCCGGCTTTCGATCTGCATTTCTCCGCCGTAGAACCCGGCGGTATTTCGACGCCCTTCGCCCAGAATGCGCTGGCCCATTTCACAGAGACGGGCGGCATGCTGGACGACGAATATAAGCCGATCTTAGAGGCCTATATTGGCGGAGCCCAGGCCCGTGCCGCAAGCGGCAGTTCCTATTCCTTCCAGACCGCCGACGAAGTCGCCGATGTGGTCATGGATGTATTGCAAGCCGAAAAACCTCCGGTCCGGATCAGAACTAGCAAGTGGGCAGAAGAATTCACTAAGTTCAAGACCCAAGCGGATCCGGACGGGACCAAACAGCAGCAAGACGTGATCGATCGGTTTTTATCGAGCGTCGATTTCGGGAACTAAAAAGAAGTCGCGCGCGGTCATTTACTTATCAGCCGCAACAGTATCGAGCCACTCTAGGATTGCATCATAATAGCCGGGCGCCATTTCGTGCGAGCCCAGAATACTGATCATTTCCTCAAACCCGCCTGTCTGGCTGACATGGAGATTATGATTGGCGTTCGGAAAGGTCCGGACTGTCAAGCTGGCGTTCGGGTTTTGGCCGACCGTGTCTTCATAAAGTGACTTTGTGGACTACCAATCGACACTCATGTCCTGTTCGCCGAACAGGGCGAGAACCGGAATATTGAGCTTACTTAAAGTCGATGCGAAACCCTCAACATAGATCCGAAGCCCCGTTGTGGGGTTAAATCGAGGTGGTTCGGCTTGCCAAGTTGCCCGCAAACTATTGTAGGCCGCCTCACTCATCGCCTCTTCCCCGTTTTGAAGAAACAAAACGAAGGGATCGGTGCGGTAAGCTTCCGTCTCCGAAAGGTAATCCTCATAGGACCCGCCCGTGACAGCGATTTCCGTGCCTCGGCGCCATTCGGCGAGCAAACGGGCGATCACGGCCTCATCATATCCTTTAATCCGCCAATTTGATTCCAGCAGATATCCGAAACTCTCGTCAGCATCGACGCCGCTCACTGAAATCCAGAAGGCGAGATCTTCATCCTGGGATAGAGCCAACGGTGCAATCCATCCCGCGCGACTGATCCCCCAAAGGCCAATCCGTTGAGCGCCCGGCACCTTCTGGTCCCTCAGATAGGCGGCTGCGGCCAACACCTCATCTGCACTGCTGGCAACCGGCTGATCCGCGTCGAATGATCCTTCGCTGTCACCGCACCCCGGCTTGTCCCACACAAAACTGGAAATGCCGGTCGCAGCAAAACGTGAGCGCAGATCATAGTACCAGTTTTGCTCGACCACATTGGTTTGGCCATAACCATGAATAAGGATGACGAGCGCGCGAGCGTCCCTGTTTTCGGGCATGTCGAGCAGACCAGACAGGCGCTGACCATTGACGTCAAAGGATCGCGGTTCAGTGACCATGCCCTGCGGTTGGTCAGATAATTCAACAGGCGGTTCTTCGGATGCCTGACAGGCCGAGAGAAGCAAGAAGCACCCGACCCACATGATTGTGATAAACCGCATTTTCATACCTTGTCTGAAAATCATGCTCAGCCAAACCGTCCGGTAATATAATCCTGCGTGCGTGTGTCGGTCGGATTAGTGAACATATTTTCGGTCTGATCAAATTCGATCAACGCGCCATTGTGCAAGAATGCCGTCTTGTCTGAAATACGGGCTGCTTGGGCCATACTGTGTGTGACGATGATGATGCAGTAGCGGGTCTTCAATTCCTCGATTAAGGCTTCCAAACGGGCAGTAGCGATTGGGTCAAGCGAACTCGCAGGTTCGTCCATCAGGATGACTTCAGGATCAATGGCCAGCGCCCGTGCCAGCACGAGCCGCTGCTGCTGCCCAACTGACAGGCCGGGCGCAGGCATCTTCAATCGGTCTTTGACCTCTTCCCATAAACCCGCGCGTCGCAGGCTCTTTTCGACTTGGCCGTCCAGATCAGCCCGGGATCGGCTAAGACCATGCAATCTTGGACCGTAAGCCACATTGTCATAGACGGAGCGAGGAAACGGGGCGGGTTTCTGAAACACCATGCCGACACGGGCGCGCAGCAGAACCGGGTCGATGTCGGGACCATAAATATCGATGTCGTCCATCAGCACAGTGCCGCTCACGCGGGCATTGGCGATAGTATCATTCATACGGTTAAACACGCGTAGCAAAGTCGACTTACCGCAGCCAGACGGCCCGATCAGCGCCGTGACACTGCGGTCAGAAATATCGATGTCGATCCCTGACAGAGCGCTAAAACCATCATAACGCACGGAAACATCGCGGCAGGTAAATTTGGGTCTGTCACTTGAGGGCTTATCGGTCACGCTCAGCGCCTCCGTTTTCGTTGCAACCGTTCGCGCAGCATGATGGCCAGCCCGTTAATCAGCATCAGCACAACCAGCAAGGCTATGATCGCCGCCGATGTCCGTTCCGCCCAAGCCACTTCCGCCGATCCAGACCATAAGAAAATCTGCACGGGCAAGGCTGTGGCCGGGTCCATAGGAGAGGCCGGAACAGCGGTGACGAAGGCAACCATGCCGATCATCAAGAGTGGTGCGGTTTCACCCAGCGCCTGCGCCATACCGATGATCGACCCGGTCAGGATCCCCGGCGCGGCCAGTGGAACCTTGTGATTAAACACGGCCTGCATACGCGACGCGCCTAAACTCAGCGCACTATCCGTCAGTGAATCCGGAATCGCTTGCAGCGCAGCGCGGGAGGCAATCACAATGGTCGGAAACATGCGTAAGGCCAACACCAGTCCTCCAACCAGCGGGATGGACCGGGACAAGCCAAAGAAGTTGATGAAAACGGCAAGGCCAAGCAGACCAAAAACAATTGACGGCACGGCGGCCAGATTATTGATATTGACCTCGACTAAGCTGATCATCCGTCCACCCCAACCAGTCTTGGGCGCGAAATTATCTAGATAGATCGCCGCGCCCACTCCGACGGGCAGGGCTAAGGCGCTGGCGATAATAAGGATCATCACTGACCCAAAAATGGCCGACGCCAATCCCGCACGCTCGGGATCGCGGGAATCCGGGTTTAGGAACAAAGCGCGATTAAACCGTCGCTCAACGCGACCTGTCTCGACCAGCTGATCAATCCATTCGATTTGACGATCCGTGACCGGGCGTTGCGACGGCGCAAGACCCCGGTCAATATGACCTTTGAGAAACTGATCCGTGAGGTCGGATGCCGGAATCCTCAAGGTCACGGCGCCCGCTCTTGGCTCGACCTGCCCCCGCCGCCGTAATTGCGCCGTGGCTTCTGAAGCCGACAAGATTTGCAACAACTCACCCCTAACAGACGCATCTTGGGCCAACTCATCTATTGTGATTTCGAATTCTTCCGCCATCGCATCGGCCAGAAGATCACGGTAATTCGGCGCGTCACCAGACACGGTTTTTACCTCCAGATCCAAGTTCAACCAATGTTGGGTAAAGGCCGATAGACCTGTCGAAAATATGGAGAATAACAGCCAAGCCAGCGCGGTGACCGAGAAGGCTATGGCCGCGCGGCCATAGAGGCGGAACCGACGTTCCGCCGCTCGGCGCTTGCGCAAGCGGGCTAAGGCGGCGGGCGTTGCAATAGATTGTAAGCCGCTCATTCGAACCGCACCCGATAGCGATTGACGACGGCTAGGGCGACGATGTTGAGTAAAAGAGTAATGATAAACAGCACGAGGCCGAGCGCGAAAGCGGCCAGCGTGCGCGGACTGTCAAAGACTTGATCCCCGGTCAGCAACGCAACGATCTGCACCGTCACCGTGGTCACGGCATCGAACGGATTGGCCGAGAGGTTAGCGGCCCGACCCGCCGCCATCACGACAATCATCGTCTCGCCGATCGCGCGCGAAATGGCGAGTAAAAACGCGCCAATAATGCCCGGTAAGGCACTTTGAAACACGACGCGGATCAAGGTCTCTGATCGCGTCGCGCCGAGCGCCGTCGAGCCGTCGCGCAAGGATTGCGGGACAGCCCGAATGACATCATCGGACAAAGAGCTGACCAAAGGAATGATCATCACGCCCATAACCAACCCGGCTGCCAATGCTGATTGTGTCGGTACATTCGCACCCATCATTTCGGCGACATGCCGGATCGTCGGGCCAACGCTGATCAGAGCGAAGAAACCGTAAACTACGGTTGGAATCCCTGCCAATATTTCAATAGCAGGCTTCACCACAGCGCGTGTTCGCGTTGAAGCATATTCCGACAAATAGATCGCAACCATAAGGCCAACGGGGCCCGCTACAGCCAAGGCGATGGCTGTAATCAGGAATGTCCCCGCGAAAACAGGAACCGCGCCGAACGTCCCGCTTTGTCCCGCCTGCCCAGCCCGGATTGCGGTTTGTGGCGACCAATGTGTCCCGAAAATGAACTCAAAAACGGAAACATCCTGAAAAAACAGGGTCGCTTCAAATACCAGTGAAGCCACAATGCCGAGTGTTGTGATAACAGCGACAAGCGACAGCAACATCAACCCAGTTTCCGCCATGCGTTCAATGTGCGCACGCGCAGCAAAGTCGGGGCGAACTTTGGCGAGCGCGATGCCGATTATAAGGGACGGCAACCCAACCAGAGCCGCCAACCAGAGCCCGTCGCCCACGACGCTCGGCTCATGGGTTCGCAAACCCAAACCCACGAGATAAACGCAAACACCCGCTAAACCTGCCATCACAGCCGCCAGCCGAGCGTGATGACGTGGCTGCGCCCGAGGTCGCGCCATTCCACCAATAGCGAGCTGTGCAAAACGCGCGGCCCGCCCATAGGCAAGCCGATAGGCCCCCACAATCAGGGCCAGAATAATCATCAACATATAGATCGGGACCGGATCACTCACCGGGCTTGTCCCTCATTCTGCTCAAATGTCGCCAAAATGCGGCGGCGCATCAAGTCGCGCTCACCCTCAGGGAGAGGGATCAAACCAATCGCTTCGAGATACCCGCCCAAGCCAGAAGCTTCATCTGAGGCAAGCTCAAGGGCGTATCCAGCAATTCCCGTTTCGTCATCGCCGCGCAGATAAAGATACAGGTCGCGCACGACGGGATAGTCCCCTGAACGAATAGTCCTTCGGCTAGGGAAAATACCGTCAATACTCACGGCCGCGACCTTATCCGTATTCTGTTCGAGGAAGGAAAATCCGAACACGCCGAGCGCCGTGGGAGTATTGATCAAAGTTTGCACTAACGCATTGTCGTTTTCACCCGCGTCAATCCAATGGCCATCTTCGCGCAGTTCATGTGCGCGTGCCCGGAATAGGTTAGGCGTGTCGCGCTCCACCTCAGCCAGACAGGGATAGTGGCGCGCGCCTGTCTCCATCGCCGTTTCCACAAAAGCGTCGCGCGTACCGGAGGTCGGTGGCGGGCCGTAAGCCTCGATCCGGTTGTTAGGCAAATCAGGGCTGATCTGTGACCATGTCGTGTAAGGGTTCGGCATGGCCGTACAATCTGTATCAGATGTCGGCAGTTCACGCGCCAAGGCACGATAGAGGGTCGCCTCATCAATCGCCATCGGCGCAGCCGCGACCGAACGCGCCAAAACAATGCCGTCAAACCCCAGACGGATTTCCACGACGGGCTTTACGCCATTACTCGCGCAAAGTGCAGCCTCGGACGGCTTTTGTGGGCGTGACGACGTTGTCGCATTGATTGACCGATCACCGGAACAGAACAGCTTGTGCCCGCCGCCGCTGCCCGTTTGCTCGACCACCATGCGAATGCCTGTACGTTCCGAATAGGTTTCAGCCGTCTTGGCAGCGAATGGGAAAACGGTTGAAGACCCAACAACACGGACCGGCTCAGGTCCCTCATTCGCGCACGCCAATAATAACATCGCAAGCGTTGCGATCATCATAGGTCGTCGGGCTGGACGCGAAATCCTCAAAACGGACTTCCTTAAGAGATGGGTTTAGTCGGTCCCTGATGACTTCGGACGGACATTGCAACCGTCCACATAACGACACGAGCCAGAGATCGGCTTTACAGCATAAAAAAGAAAGCGCAGGGGCGCGCCTCATGTCGTCTGACACGTCGATACCGACACTCCCGCGCACAATGCGCGGAGAGATAGCCGCCCTGCTTGCGCTTGGCGGACCAATGGCGCTCACCCAAATGGTGCAATTTTCGATCTATACGATCGATACGGTCATGATTGGTCGGGTTGGCACGGAAAGCCTTGCCGCGGCGGCCATAGGGGGCGTCGTTTATTTTATGCTCTGGATGGTCGGAGCTGGACCTGTGTTCTCTGTGACACCGATGGTCAGCCAAGCCTTGGGCACAACGATTGGCGATACAGCCCGCGACGCCCGAACCGATGTACGGCGGAGTGTCCGCATGACACTCTGGCTGATCTTCGGCCTGATCGTCCCTATGCTGGCTATTTTGCTAGCAACAGAGCCAATCCTGCTCGCTCTCGGGCAGGATGCAGACGTTGCAAAACTAGCCAGCGAATATGTAATCGTGCTGGCCCCCGGCCTGCCGTTCGCGCTGGGTGTTATGGCCTTGCGCAATTTCCTTGCCGCGCTGAACAAAACGATGGTCCCCTTGCTGCTGGCCACAATCACGGTCGGCATTAATGCGGGGCTGAACGCGCTGTTGATTTTCGGTCTATTCGGCTTTCCCGAACTGGGACTCGTGGGCGCCGGCATTGCCAGTTCGATCAGCTATATCATCTGCTTCTTCCTGTTCGCCGCCTATATCAGTCTTGACCGTGAAGCCCGGGTGTTTGAGATTTTCCGCAACATTTTTGGCTTCGACCGCGAACGGTTTTTCGAAGTTATGAAACTCTCTTGGCCGATCAGCCTGACAACAATCTTTGAGGGTGCGCTTTTCAACGCCGCTGTCCTAATCATGGGATTGATCGGTGTGCGCGAAACGGCGGCCTATAATGTCTCGCTCAATGTCGTTGCCATGTCCTTTATGCTGCCATGGGGCTTTTCGATGGCAGGAGCCGTCAGGATCGGCCTCGCGGAAGGCGCTGCCGACAAAATAGCGCGGCGGCAGGCGGCGCAAGCGACACTGCTCATTTCTATCGGGGCAATGGGTATTCTCGCCCTTTTTGTTGCATTCATGCCGGATCTGATCGCGCGCGCTTATATGGATGTGAACAATCCAGAGAACAGCGCGACTATCGCCTTAATCACCCTATTCTTACCTCTGGCTGCCGCCTTCATGATTTTCGACGCCGCACAAGTGGCCTGCAACCAACTCCTGCGGGGATTGAAAGATGTCACGGCGCCCATGGTCATCACGGGCATCAGCTATTGGGTGATCGGCTTTCCGCTCTGCTATGGCTTGGCCTTGCATACGCCGCTGGGCGCATTGGGCGTATGGTACGGATTGATGGCGGGACTGTTTGCAGCCTTTATCGGCCTCGGAATAAGGCTTTGGCGGCAGCTTCAAGTTCCGCCGCGTCCTCCCGAGCTTCTTGATCCGTCAGAACCGCTTCTTCAATGAAGTGACGCCCGTCCGGATCTTCGATCTCGACCACAATCAGGTCGGAGTCGAAATCCAGACGTGACTTGATCGTGGCGGCCAAACCCGCCTCGTCCAGCTCCTCACCGCGCCAGACCCGGGCCCCGTCCATGTCCCGCTCTGGCGTGTAGATTGACAAGACCTCACGGCTCCGCACTGTCACCAGAACCGTACCAGCATCCCGGTCGCCCCGATGGATGACGCATGCATAGGCCCCACCGACTTGCGCGCGCCGCATCAGCGCATCGACCCACATGCCGGTTTTAAGCTGGGCCATGCCCTGTTCTCCTCTTTCGGGAATGCGCTGAGATTACTTCGCCTGTGGCGGGGTGCGTGGCATGGTCCTTGCTTTGTAAGACCCGTATCAATGACGGGGTCCCCCACAATGAACCGCACGCACGTCCGGTCTCTACTTATCAGCTCTGTCGCCCTGCTACCACTGCTGGCTGCGACGGCCAACGCTGAACCTGTTCCTGCGGACACGGCGAGTCCGTCCACAGATGCCGGATTCGTGCTGTACCGCCCGATCGCTGAAGCGCTTATTCAAGACGATACAGAAATTGAAACGGACTTAATCGTCGAGCCTGACCTTGAACCGGAAATCGAGCCAGAACCTGTGCCTGAGCCCGAACCGCGCGACTATTCCGTCAGCTTACAAGACGCCACGCGGGATCGATCCTCCCGAACTCTTGATTGGCGCACACCGCAAGCCGAGCTCCGCTTCGATCTCTCTCATGCGGATGTCACTCAAGCGCTCTCCGTCACGCTATCTGCTGAGCCTCTGCCCGGCGTCGATGCCACCATTCCGCTGATAATGCAGTTTAATGGCAGCGACCCCATCGAGATTGAGACTCGCGGAGACGCTACGAATACGGTCATCAATCTGGATCCGGGTCGCGCGCGGGACATTGGCAATGTATTACGCGTCTCCTACGCAACCAGCTGCAAAGCGCCCATCGGCGGTTATCAGATCAACCTTGATCGCTCACGATTGGACGTCACAGCTTTGCCTAAAGGCCATCAACTGGAGTTAAGAGACGTAGAACGTCGCTTTTCCAGCCTAACCTTTGCCCCGAAAAGCGTCGGACTCATCTCAAGTGGAGATATGGCGACGAAGAGCCAAGCTTTGGCCGCGCAAGGCGTCGGTTTACGCACGGACAAAATTCCAACGTTCCTGACAAGCCCGCGCCAGTCGGATTTTGACATCATCATGCTGACGCGGTCAGAATTGTTTGAGTTCACACAGGATGATGCGGTCTTATTGAGCGCGGGCCCTCTGATCGCGCTGTCTAACACACACGCTAACAGGCTGTTCCTAACAGGTGACACAGAGGCAGAGGTTTTAGAGGCTGTCAGTGCCTTTGCGACCGCCTCGCTACCGGACTCGCGTCTGTCGATGACAACGCCCGATATTGTGTTTGCACAAAGCCCATTGGATGTGAATCGCCGCCTCGTTGAGGGGTCCGCTAATCTTGATGTTCTAACGGTCCAGACCGGAACGCAACGCGACTATGTGTTCGATGTTACCGATCCGGCCGCGAGTGAAGGGGCTCTTGTCCTGCGCTTGAACCGGGATGAGCAAACTCAGGCCGGCACACGATTGAAAGCCTCCCTCAACGGGGTCGATCTGGGTGAAGCCGCTGTCCGCGGTCGCCGCAAAACTGTGTCCTATCCGATCCAAAAAGGCTTACTCCTCGGCACCGGCAACCGCCTCGAACTAACAACACAAGACGCCAATAACCGACCACGCTGCGATGCCAGCGTGCCCTTTATCGCGATTTCCGAAGGTTCGGAGTTACGCCTTAACGCAGCGCTCCCCACTCATCCGAGTGATCTATCCCGCTTTGCCGCTAACGGATCCTTATTCGGCCAAGATGCTGGGGCTGAAACCGTCATGGTTCTGCCAGAGACAGATCGAGACTTTACAAGCGCCCTCACGGTCGTTGCGAAGATGGCACGCGCCAGTGGTCGCGGCTGGATTGATGCCGCATTCGCACGCGGACAGACAGAGATTACGGACAAGCACACGCTGATTATTGAACCCCATTCAGAAATTGAACGAGAGTTCCGGATCGACGCACCTCTTGCCTTACAAAGCGCATGGCGGGGACAAATCCCAAACGTCGATAATTCTCAGTTCGTCGAGAAATTTGCCAGTTTGGACGGCGAGTCGGCTGTGCGTCAGGCTGCCTTCACTTTGCGTTCGGCAAGCACGACACATTCTGGTGGCGTGGCTGCGATCTTCCCTGTCGACGACGGGCGACTTATCGGCGTTATTTCTAATACGGCAGACAGCGATTTCTCGACAGCCATCCAGCCCTTGGCCAATGACCTGCATTGGAATGGCCTCAAAGGCGGCGTAACCCGATGGGATGAGCAAGACGTGATAATGGCGCAAGCCGCGCTGCCCATGCCAATCATAGAGCCTATTACTGAAACAATCGAACCAACGACAGTATCATTGTCCTTGGGTGATCGCGCCAAAGGGTTGGCGTCTAACCTGCCAGACCTTCGCCTTCCGAAACCTGAAACGGAAGCACTAACCCATTGGATCGACAGCCAGTGGACGCGGTTTTCAACCGCACGTCAATCCAACACTCTGATCGTTGAACCGTTCAAAGCTGATACGGTCACCGCGCCTCAGTCACAGGCTATCAGTGAAAACACATTCGAGGATACGCAACGTCCAACTATGACCTTACCCCACACTCTCTCGCCAGCTTTGGTGCAACCGGCTGCGTCTGGATTACAAGGCCGCGTCGAAGGATTCGGGAATGTGGCTGCGGGTCTTCGGGTCGATCTTTGGCGGCATCTGGATATCCCAGAGCAGGACATGAAGTCGGCGAGACTGGGGCAAGCGCAGATTATTCCAGCGGCATTGACGTTGATCGTACTGTTTCTGATGTTTCTGGTCGGGCTGACCTTCGCCTCACCCCCCGCGAACAAACCGCATCGCCGATAGACGGCTGCTTTCGTTTACTCGCTGAGTATGGGCACGCTGACCCGTGCCTCTGTACCCTCACCGACTTGGCTTCGCAGGTCCAGCTGACCACCGTGAAGTTCGGCCAAGCTTCTCACGAGAGAGAGTCCCAAACCCGATCCACGTGCGTCTGCATCTTGTCCAGAACGACCTTGCGTAAACGGCTCACCGACGCGAGCAATATCCTCGGCACTCATGCCTGAACCTTCGTCCATCACGGAGACGAGCATCATCTCGCCTGCTTCGTCTGCGCGGGCAGAAACCTTAACCGTGCTGCCCTTGGGCGAAAACTTCACAGCGTTCGACAGGAGATTGAGCAAGATTTGACGCATAGCTTTCCGGTCCGCCGTGATCAGGAGCACATCATCGTCTGGCACATCAATCTCGACCACAATTTCATCCGAATCTGCTGACGGTCGGATCATTTTGACTGAGCTGCGCACAACGTCGCTGACATCGAACGTATCCAGTACAAGCGTATATTTGCCCGCTTCAACTTTGGACAGGTCGAGGACATCGCCAATGAGGTCGAGCATGTATTGGCCGCTATCATGGATCAGATCCGCATATTCGGCATATTTTCCGGGTAGAGGACCGAAGAGACGTGAGCGCATCATGTCAGAAAAACCGATTATGGCATTGAGCGGTGTGCGAAGCTCATGGGAGACGCCAGCAAAGAACAATGTCTTCTCACGGGCTTCTCGTTCGGCCACTGTCTGAGCCTGACGCAAGGCTTCGAGTTGCTCCGCTTCATTCGTCCGATCCAAACTGTGCAAAAGCAGCCCGC
Organism: Algimonas ampicilliniresistens; assembly: GCF_030159955.1. Classification (GTDB taxonomy): domain Bacteria; phylum Pseudomonadota; class Alphaproteobacteria; order Caulobacterales; family Maricaulaceae; genus Litorimonas; species Litorimonas ampicilliniresistens. The sequence goes on along the minus strand of NZ_BSNK01000002.1, from coordinate 1,112,313 downwards.
CCCCTGAAAGCGGTGTGAAACTCATGTCAAAACTGGTCACTGTACTGCTGCTATCGCGAATGCTCACCCGCGATATGGCAGGCTGTTGCGATCGGCGTGCAAGCTGCGCGGTATCCAGCATTCGCAGGCTGGCATCGCCGCCGCCTGCCATATCACCAAGCAGGATATCTTCGCTCAGGCGATCAAGACCGAACTGGGCCCGCGCGTCCTCATTTGCGCCGACCAATCGGTCATCAGGGCCGAACTCAAGCAAGCCACCTATTACAGCATCGCCCCACGCACCCGCAGCGATGCCGTTCCCCACCGCCGAAAAATCAGAATCCCGAGCCTGTGTCCCTGCAATCATAGCGGCAATCGTCAGTGCTAACGTGCCCGCTGTCCCAAGCATCGCCAGAAGTCCAATACCCGTATCAGAAAGCGGCGATTCACCCAGGCCAACCAAGCTAAGCGACAGGAATGTGGCGATGAGCGCGAGTACGGCCAATATGAGGGCTTCGACAACGCGTTCGCGTGTGAACAGCATCGCAATGGCCGGGATACAGAGGAAAGTTATCGCCAGAGGGAATAGCCCGCCGATGAGCGTGGAGACCACTGCAAAGCCGGTCCAGAGCGCTAGCAGAACAACTTGCGACCATGTCCGGTGCAGAGCAGGCATCAATAGAAGGGACAGGAGAGCGGGGACAGCAAGTCCCACTGCAATCTTGGCAACGGGGTCAATATTTCCTGTTGCGAACAGAGCAGCCGCCGTCCCAGCGGCCATGACCGCGAGCCAAATCAGCATGGGACCCATTAGGCGCGGCCCCAGCGACGTGTCGGCGACTCGACTCATATCTCTCACTAACTATAGATTTTAACCATAAAAGGGCGATTTTCAGCGTTTTTGCCACCGAATTCGTGTCTGAGGGGAATTTTGGACTGCTATTTCCCTCAATATCGCAGCGCTTGTAGGACCCGGCTACGCCCCCTATCTGCACCGCAATGACTGATACTCAAACATGGCCCGAGGATGTTGCAGAGCTGATCGAGGACTTCACGTTCCTCGATGGTTGGGAAGAGCGCTATATGCATGTCATTGATCTTGGCAAGGCAATGGATCCGTTACCCGAAGCCGACCAGATCGAGGCCAACAAAGTTCGCGGCTGCGCCTCCCAAGTTTGGCTGGTTAGCGACCGTAATACCGAGGGCCATCTGGTCTTTCGGGGCGATTCTGACGCGCATATTGTGCGCGGCCTCGTCGCCATCGCCGTCCAGGTCTTCTCAGACAAGTCAGACGCTGTGATCCAGGGTCTCGATACGGAGGCGTTGTTTGACGATCTGGGTCTATCCGAACATCTCTCCAGCCAACGCGCCAATGGCCTGCGCAGTATGGTCGAGCGGATAAAACGCGAGGCAGGCGCAAGACCTTAACCGAAAGTAGGTGCGCCGCTATCAGGGTCATACTCGCCCTTCAGCTTCAAGAGTTCTACATAAGTCGAGCTGACAAAAGCTGTTGAGACAGCCGTGCCGATCACTCCGGCCAACGATTGCATAGACGCAAACAGGAAGATTTTTATGGGATCAGCGGACACGTCCATATTGACCGCTTCGAGTCCCAGCACACCGCCACCGATCCCGCCCATGACAGCGCCCGCAAGCGCAGCAATCACAGTTCCAATAAGAACAATGGCGAAGATTTGCCACTTGTAACCGCGTGTCAGTTCCCAACTGCGAGTCAGAGACTCCACTGGATCACGCTTCTCTCCAACAACGATTGGGAGCAAAATATACCAGCCGCAATACAGGATAAAAGCAGGAACGATTAACAGTACAAAACCACAAATCATCCCAATGCCAGCTATGATCCCTGCACCCAGCATGGGCCAGAAACGCGCCATCCCGTCACGCAAAGCTACGTCTAGCTCTAAATGCTCACCCCAGAAACCACGCACAAAAATCTGTACGAGCACGGCAGGCAGTAAGATCGCCCCGACAATGAAGACAATGACCCCAACAATGACCAGAAGCGGTCCTCCAACATTTGACGTTTCCGTTATGTAGGACGATGCGTTGACGATCACACCTGGCCCGCCAATCAACAGCAACGAGATTAGAGCAACGTCCTTCAGCCGATCACGCAACCCAGCAAAGCCCCGTGTCAGAACATCGCCTATTTCAAATTGATGATAACCGCTTCTTTGCCAGTCATGTTCAGGATCATCGGGCATAGCTGATCTCAAAACCGTAAGCGTATCAGCGCTTCTTAGGCCAGTCCTTGGTCACCCGAATAACCATGTCGATGCCAAGAATGGCGATAAGGCCGGCCATGGCGGCAAATACAGGATGGCGCAGCGCGTAAAGGCTCATAATGCCAATACCGATACCAAGGATGATCGCGTAGGGATGAATTTTCATGCCTCAAGCTCAACGTCCCAGTAGAGATAGTCAAGCCAACTTTCATGTAGATGGTTCGGCGGGAAGCGCCGTCCTTGAGTTTGCAACTGGTGCATCGTTGGTCGGCGAGGCTTTATCAGCGGATGCATGCCCGCCTCTTTGGGGTGGCGGCCTCCCTTGCGCATATTGCAGCTCGAACAAGCCGCAACGATATTGGACCAGCTGGTCTTACCCCCAAGCCGACGCGGCAAAACATGGTCAAAGGTCAACTCATCCGGTGAGGCGCAATAAACGCATTGAAATCCGTCGCGCAGAAACAGGTTAAAGCGCGTAAAAGCGGGCGTGCGATTTTGCGGTACATAATCCTTGAGCGCGACAACGGACGGCATCTGCATCTCGAAATTCGGGCTGCGGACACATTGTTCATAATGATCGACAACATTGACCCGGTCCAAGAAGACAGCCTTGATGGCGTCCTGCCAAGACCAAAGCGAGAGCGGAAAGTAAGACAATGGTTGGTAGTCCGCATTCAGAATGAGGCACGGATAGTTACCCTGACTGACAGGCAGAGCGCCAACAAGAGCCTCTGGTGTGGCGGAAATCGCACTCATGTGCAGCCTCTCCAGTAGCGAGAGCTGACGATCAAATTGTCATTTACGTGAGTAATACTGAAAGCGATGAACTCCGTGTCGAATCGTAACCTTAGCTATGCCGAAAATCAGGCGGCTGACAAGCCACAGCTCTATGACACCCCGCGTCGCGTCGCTGTCATTTATAGAAAAGCAGCGATCATCGACATCCCTCACCGGGCATTCACCTCGTTTTAGTAGGTCGCACTGAGACAGATACCCTACCCTAAAAAGGTCATAATGATTCGTGTTGTTTTCATATCCATCTTGATCGCCCTTGTATCGATTAGCGCGGCTACTGCTCAGGATATGCGTCTGTTGAGTGGTGGAGCCGTCGCCAATGTGACCGCTGCAGACGGCTATGAACTCACAGTCTTCGCGCGTCGGCTGGGTGATATATCGGCGATGGACCGTCACGAGGATGGAACCCTCTATGTCGCAGAGCGCGGCGCAGGGCGGATTTTTCGCATTCAAGACCGACAACTGGACGGCGCTGCCGACACCACTCAACCCTTAGCGCACAGGTTTGATCATCCTTCGGGCTTGGCCCTGATGGGTGACGTACTGTTTGTGAGCGACCGCAGCGGGCTGTGGCGGATCAATGCGGGAGGCGGAACACCTGATTTGATCGCGCCGTTCGCGCGGTCCGGGTCGACGGGGTATCCTCACCCGATCGCACCCATCGGAGCAGATCGGCTACTTCTGGGTCTAAATCGGTCGGACGGAACGGTGCGGTTATTGGAGATCGAGATCGCCACTGGCGCCGCTCGTCTACGTGAAGAGGGGCCGGGACAAATTATCGGCTTTTCTAAAGCCCGCTCAGAAGACGGAAAATTCCCAGAGCCTTGGGTGCTTTTGACACGCGGGGGTGAAACCTGGTTCGGTCAAACGCTGGCGACGTCAAGAAATCTCAATATGGAGGTCAACGCGATCTGGTTGGATGAAGCGCAGGGCCAAGCCGTATTAGCTCTACCCCACGGTGTCTCAACCACAGTTGCGACTTTCGCCGGAATTCGGGACAAAGGTCAAAGCCTGCTAAGCGGGTTTGGTAGCGGAACCAATGGTATCCGGCCCGGCGCTATGCTGGCCGATATGCGCGGCCTATTCGTCAGTGATCAGGCGGGTGGACGAATTTGGCACATATCCAAAACGCCTGAACCAGAGCCCGTCGACATCAAGACAGAGGAGATTGTTTCAGAACAGCTTGAGCAAAAAGTGCCGAGGGCCCGACCTGACCTATTGCGCGGGTCTGGAATCACGCGGTCTTCAACCATGGGACCAGCGTCAACAATGGGTCCAGCCTCTACGCTCAAACCCGCAGATCAAGTGTCGGAAGACACTCCACCCAAAGAATAGTTGAGACCAAGCCGATCCGCCAGTTTTCGTAAACGAAACTCCACCTGCTCAGTTATCAATTCAGGCACGTCGCTGCGTAGAACCAATTCATCGCCCTCATGTGACAATTCCAGCGCGTCCACCAGATCTGGCGTGCGACCCGTCGCCACAATCGCTAATCTGATCACATCACCCAACGCCTCGGCCGCACCGATCTGATCACTGTTCAACAAGCGGTCCACGGCCGGAATATTGGGCGGTTTTCGGTTGCGCGATACGGATCGGAACAAGGTCAAGGCCAACCAAACCCGCTCCGGATGAGACAAGCCCGAGATCGGCGCATACAACACGTTTTCAAAGATTAGCTCAGCACGATAATCGGGGTGCAGGTTTTTGCCCAATCCCGCCAACAGGCAAGCCGCCTGTCGCAAACGCCGATCCATTCGGGAGTTAAATGCGGTCGGCAACACATCGGCAATGGCCTCAACAAAAGTCATGAGCGGCAGACCGAAACGTTCTGATTGCAAGAAGCCAGAGGCGAAATCTCGGCATCCATCAAGCAGGGCATCGCGCGCCTGAACCGATTTTGGGAGGTGGTCAAAGACCAGACCTTCGCGCAGGCCCGTTAAAGAGACTTCAATGCGGCGCGGTTGCACAACTCGGATCAACCGCTCTAGCAATAGTCCTGAATAGGGGAGCGTTTCTGCCCGGCGCTGACGCAGACCCGGCCAGTTGAAGAGTTGCTCTCTACCTTCATTATAGGCCCAGCGGGCCAGCAAAGCGGCATCAAGCGGATCGAGCGCATAATTCTGCATCGTCTTCAGCGGGTAGAGCGAGCGCGTCATATGGATCGCGGCTAAGTTTCGCCAAGCCCCGCCAATCAAGTAAAGTGTTTTCGTGTCTGAGAGTGCGGTTGGTAGGTCTGACAGCGCAGCATCGATATTAGGGATCAACGCCTTATAATCAGCCTCACGCAGGTCGCGACCCACTGCATCAAAGGGGCCGAGTGGGAGCGAGATACGTTTACCGGGCTTATGGTCATCAATGCGGATCAGTTCCAACGACGCTCCGCCCAGATCAGCCGCCAGGCCCGTCGCACCCGGATCAGCGGAGAGCAGACCCAGTGCCGACAATCGTGCCTCTTCCTTGCCCGATATCGGCGTCACGGTCAGGCCCGTATGACTGCGGATATCTTCAATGAAGTCTGCTGCGTCCTCAGCCTCGCGCATGGCCGCCGTGGCACCGATCAAAATATGTGTCAGGCCCCGTGCATCGGCGATGGCCTTAAACCGGGACAGGCTATTGAGGGCGAGTTGCTTGCCATCTTCGGACAGATGTCCCGTTTCTTTCAAGTCGCGTCCGAGACCCGCCAGAACTTTCTCATTATAGACGGGCGTGAAATGGGAGCCATAAATGTCGTAAACGACAAAACGGATCGAGTTCGAACCAATATCGAGCACGCCGGCCTGCTGCGGACCACTTTCGGGAACGTTGAATGGATCGGTCAGATGAAGGACCCGTCTATTGGCGTGATCAAGACACTAGCCTCGGTTTGAAGCGCGGTGGGTCAGGCAATTCCTGCGGGCGAGACGTTTTCAACGCCTGCCCACGCCCAGACAAAGATGGATTATCCATGAAATATTGGTGCGCAGAGAAAGAGGTTTCGCCGTCTTCCAATTTCCGACGGGCATATTTGCCTGACGGTTGTAGCTCCCAACTATTTTGCGTGTCCATCAAATTGGCAACCATGATCTGATCGAGCACTTGATCGTGCACAGTTGGGCTTTCGATCGGCACGAGAGTCTCGATCCGCCGATCCAGATTGCGCGGCATCCAATCGGCTGAACTCATGAACAATTTCGCGTTTTCTGACGGCAGGGCATGGCCATTACCAAAGGCAACGATGCGCGAATGTTCGAGATAACGACCGACGATAGACTTCACTCTGATCGTGTCCGACAGACCTTCGACACCGGGACGCAGGCAGCAAATGCCGCGCACCACCAGATCGATTGGGACGCCGGCCTGACTGGCCTCATATAATTTATCGATCACACCTTGATCGACGAGGGCATTGAGCTTCGCCCATATCCCTGATGGCTTGCCCGCTTGAGCATTGGCGATCTCAACATCAATATATTCGAAAAGCTTGCCGCGGAGGCCGTGCGGCGCGAGCGCCAATTTTTCCATATTGCGGGGGCGTGAACTGCTGGTGACATAATTGAATAGCTTGCCCACATCCGCACCGATCACCGGATCAGCGGTGAACAGCGCTAAGTCGGTATAGATCTTGGCATTTAGCGCGTGATAGTTGCCCGTCCCCAAATGAGTGTAAGTCTGCAATCGATCGCCCTCGCGCCGAATGACAAGACTGACCTTGGCGTGGGTCTTGAAGCCCAACAGACCATAGACAACTTGTACGCCAGCCCGCTCCAAATCGCGCGCGAACTTTAGATTTGAGGCCTCGTCAAAACGGGCCTGTATCTCCACAAGCGCAGTGACGCTTTTTCCGGACTCAGCCGCGTCAATCAGAGCGCGGACAATCGGGCTATCATCCGACGTCCGGTAGAGCGTTTGTTTTATAACTACGACATCCGGGTCGCGCGCAGCCTGACGCAGGAACTGAATGACGACATCAAATTCTTCATACGGGTGGTGAACCAAAATATCTTTAGCCGCGATGGCCGCAAAATGATTGCCATCATAGTCGCGAATGCGTTCTGGGAAACGGGCCGTAAAGGGCGGGAAAAGTAGGTCGTGACGGCCACTATCGATTAAGCCTTTGAGGTCCACCATGCCAAGATAGTCGGCGTCTTGGATATCCTCATCCCAGCATTCAAAGCTCTCAATCAGGAAATGACGCAGCTCTTCATCGATCCCCTCATTAAGTTCTAGCCGGATAACACGCCCGCGACGGCGTTCCTTCAGCAAAAATTCGAAGTGCTGGACAAGGTCCTCGGCCTCTTCATCAATGGCGATATCGCTATCGCGCGTGATCCGAAACAGACCCGTGCTGTTGACCTCGAAGTCTGGGAATAGGTCGGGGAGGAAATGTCCGATGACATCCTCGATCATGACATAGTCGCGTTTCTTGGACCCTGCCGCGAGCTGTAGGAAGCGTGGAACATGGGACGGCACAGGCACCAAGGCAAAGGCTTGCTCATCCTCTGGCTCAGTCCGCGTCAGCGAGGCAACAAGGCCCAAAGACAGGTTGGACAGAAATGGAAAGGGATGCGCCGCATCCACGCAGAGCGGAGATAGCAACGGCAAAATCTGCGACTCAAACCGCTCGCGCAATTCGACCAAGGCTTCATCGTCTAAGTCTTTAACCGCGAGGACAGAAATTTTGCGCGTGGCCAGAAGCGACCGCAATGTTACCCAGCACCGTTCTTGTGCCTCGATCAGTTTGTCGACCTGTTTGGCGATTTTATCCAACTGACGCGCGGGGGTTAGACCATCAAAACTTGGCGCGTTCATACCCGCCAGCATCTGCGTGCGCAGACCTGCAACCCGAACCATATAGAATTCGTCGAGATTAGACGCTGAGATCGAAAGAAACCGCAGCCGTTCGAGCAGAGGCACGGATTTGTTGCGTGCTTCTTCCATCACCCGAGTATTGAACTGCAGCCAAGACAGTTCGCGATTAAAGTATCGCTGCGAGGATGTGAGGGCCATGGACAGGCTATGCCCCGACTGAGCGGGCGCGTCCAGACTTGGCAACGGCTAATTAGGCCGCAGCGCTCGATGTATCGTCGGCCAAAATAGCAAACAGAGCTTCAGAGGTCGGGGCGGCGCGCAAACGTTGACGCGTCTCTTGGCGACGCAGCAGACGCGACACACGGGCCAGCGCGCGCAAGTGAGCACCGCCACAATCAGCCGGCGCTAGCAGAAAACAAACGAGATCGACGGGACGACCGTCAACCGCATCAAAATCCATGGGTTCAGACAACCGTGCAAACGCTGCAACAACGCGGTCCATACCTTCAATGCGGGCATGTGGAAGGGCAACACCATTACCAACGCCCGTTGAGCCTAAACGCTCACGTTCGATGGCAGCCGCAACGACATCGCGACAATTGATCCCTTTAGCGTCAAGGTCATGCGCACTGATCAGTGTCCGCGCGAGATCACGAAACATCTGTTTCGGACTTGTCGCGACGAGATCGGAAATCATGCTATCGGCGCTGAATAAGGCGCGGTCGGTCATAACGAGGCTCAAGGGTTCGATCGGCGGTGGGGGCCACCGTGAATAGGTTTGTCGTCCGTCGCCCAGCCGTTTGGGCGGGCTCCGACGGGAACGGTGCGGCCCATAGCGACTAGAGGCCGATGGGACAAGCCCGCGTCACAGAGGCCTGGACTGATTTACCCGTTACTATCCGGATCGATCCAACCAATGTGCCCATCCGGGCGTTTATAAACAACATTCAACCCTCCATGGCGTGAATTGTGGAACACAACGACCCCGGAATCGGCCAGACCGACTTCCAATGCCGCCATGCCTGGAGTCAATGTGCGGACGCGACCGACGCTTTCCGCGATCACCATAGGCTCGTCAGATATCTGGGCCGAATCGGCGTCATCGTCGGCGTCATTCCCAGCAGGGTTGCTTAGAACATACAGACCCGCCTCTTTGGCTTTGGCTTTCTGGCTGTGATCCTTGAGGCGGCGTTTATAGCGGCGCAGACGCTTTTCAATATGTTCAAGCGCTTCGTCGGTCGCCGAATAGGCCTCATGCGATTTACCTTCAGCTTCGAAGGTTGCGCCGCTGGACAAATGTACAGAAATGCTGGTCTTAAAACCTGAGCCATCGCGCGCGACAGCCACTTGGGCGTCGCCGTCTCGGTGTATGTATTTATCCATCATCTCTTCGAGTCTGTCCGAAATTCGCTCTTCGAGAGCCTTCGACACATCAATGCCTTTTGAGACGATCTGGATTTGCATACGCGACCTTTCTGGGTTTCTGAACGACCTTCTCCTTAGCATGAAGATCGGCAATCGGGCGAAGATTTTATCAAAAATTCTGCAACGTCATAAACATAATCACGACACTTTTTTGGTTCACGCGCGTATGAAGGTCATGACACACCGACCTGCGACCCCCTCCGACTATCTCCGCCAGAGCGCGAACCTGATCACGGCACCCGCCATGTGGGTCTTGTCGTCTATAGGGTTTTTCACTGAGGGCGCGCGGACGGCCAACGAGTTTTCAGACATGTCCGACAATTTGCTTGTGCCCCTCGGCCCAGCTTTTTCAATCTGGTTTCCGATTTTTGTCGGCTGTATCGCCTATGCGGTTCTTCAGGCCTTGCCGAAAAACCGAACCCGCGACGTGTTCCGAGCCGTTGGCTGGTGGACGGCGGCTGGGTTTGCGTGCGTCTGTGGATGGGCCCTCATTACAGCCTATGCACCCACCAATCTTGTGCAGTGGGGCACGGCCCTAATATTTATCCCGGCTGTCGGTGCACTGATTGTGGCAACGAAGATTTTCACCGAGCGGATTAACGAAGTCAGTGCCATAGAGCGGATCTTGAGCTGGGTGCCAATCAGCCTGATCGCAGGCTGGTGTAGTCTTGCCATCTTCCTCAACTGGACACCGATTGCCTATGACGCTTTTGCCCATGAGACTGCGAGCGTCACGAGTAGCTTACTCATTTTGGCAGCGGCGCTGGGTCTTATTATTGGTGTGTGCCGATGGTCATTATGCAATCGAGTCTATGTGTTTCCAGCAATTTGGGGCCTAGCATGGCTCGCTGGGCGTCACCTTGTGGCCGGACCGGAGGTCCCTATCATCGGCTGGGTGGCCATCGGAGGTATTATTCTGTTGATCGCCTCCGCTTTGACCAAGCCGCGCGTGCCGATCACCGGATATGACGCCGAGACGGCTTAAGCGTCGTCTCGTTTGTCGGCAAGCGGATCAGGGCCAAACCGATTAGGTCCAGATGTGCCGGGAAAAACAAACCAGATATATTCGGCCAGCGCGACTAACGGCGCAAATGCGCTGGCAAAAAAGAAGATCAGGTGAAGCCAGCCTGGCTTATTAAGATCATGAAACCGTCTCCAGGCAATTGATAGATCTGGGATCAGAGTCAGCAACCCAAAGATCACTGCAAAGGTGAGCGAGAATTTCGCTAAGGACGGCAAAGGTCCCATGTCGAGCTGTTCCAAATCCGCTGACCCTGCCGCCAGCCAATCCAACAACGCCTCCGTCCCATCAGGGCCGACCGACGTCATGAACAGGGTCAGCAAAACGAGATTAACGCTAAAGACGAGCAAGCGCGTCCACCAATAATCGGACCGAGTTGAGCGCCCCTGAAAGTCAAACCCTTGGCGGATCCAGTTATAGATAGCGACGTTGGGGGGAGTCATAGCTCGAACCTACTGGAAGATCGCGTCAGCTTCGCTATATTTAGGGCTTGGCCCATAGCGATTGGGGCGTGGATCTGAATCTCTTGCCAACAAAACGATGACGTAAATAGCGGCGGCGAGTGTCGTCGCAAATCCCATTACAGCGGCTGCGACCGCAACCGGATTTTCGTTATCCCCCAATTCTGACAAAATGATTGCCGCAACAACAGCCCAAATCAACGGTGCGACGGGGAAGAAGTTCCACCAGCCGGATTTACCCAGATCATGCATCCGTCGCCATCCCAAAGCCAGAGTCGGGATCACGGTGGCGAGATTCCAGATCGCTTGAGACCGGATCAACTCACCTTCTTCCCAACCGAAACCAATCTGGCCAACAAGACTAATGGCAACGCTGACCAGTATGACGAACAGCTGGAACCACCAATACTCGGCCCGCTGCGCACGTCCGCTGAAGTCTGCATAGTTCCGGAAGCCGAGACCAGCAGCCTTTAATAAACCGACACGGCGGACATAGCTCATGATTGGACCTCAGCGTCGCCACCAAACTGTTCCGTCCAGTCTTCAATCTGCGTGTCTTCGATCTTGGCGAATAAAACATCCGGCGCAGCGACTGGAAGCCCGACTGGCAGACCGTTTGCCCAGCCGTCGAAGGATGACCAGTTGCGATGTGCCTCTGGAATATTCATCGCATCGAGGATCGACTTGGCGGCTCGCGGAATGATCGGTTGCGCAATAATGCCAAATAAGGAGACGAGGTTCAGTCCCATACGCACGCCCACGGCCGCCTGATCAACATCCGTTTTGTAATGCGTCCAAGGCGCAGCGCGGGTTAGATATTCGTTCCCTGCGGCCCAAATGGCCCGCATTTCACCCAATGCCTTACGAAATTCGCGCGCTTCAAAAAGGGCGATCATCAGTGGCAAGCGCGTGCTGACTTCTGCAATAATCCAATCTTCGTGACCGCCGGAAACGCCGCCATCTGGCACCTGACCATCGAATTTCGACACCGTATATTTAGTGATCCGATTGACAAAATTACCCAGCACATTGGCGAGGTCCGAATTGACCGAGGCTTGAAACTCTTCCCACGTGAATGCCGCGTCTGAGCTTTCCGGCGCATTTGCCATGAGGTGCCAGCGCCAGCAATCGGACGGTGCCAGAGCAATCGCCTGATCCATGAAGACGCCGCGTTTGTTCGAGGTGCTAAACTTGCCGCCATACCATGTGACCCAGTTGAACGCTTTGAGCGTATCAACCAGTTTCCACGGCTCGCCTTCCTCCTCGAGGTTTGCGCCCATCAGCGTGGTTGGAAAACTCAGCGTATGGAAGGCGACATTGTCTTTGCCCATGAATTGGACATAAGTGACGTCATCCGCGCCTTGATCGGTGCGCCACCAGCGCGCCCAGTCGCCGCCAGTGTCCGCTGCCCAGTCCTGAGTCGCACCGATATAGGCGATGGGGGCATCGAACCAGACATAGTAGACTTTGCCGTCAAATCCGGCGCGTTGATTGCCGTCCATATCCACGACGGGAATACCCCAATCCAGATCGCGCGTGATGGACCGGTCGCGTAATCCTTCATCAAGCCATTTCAATGCGATGGACGTCGCCAGCGGCGGCCAGCTGGTCTGAGCCTCGACCCATACTCTTAACTTGTCGCTCATCTCGGATTGTTTGAGATAAAGGTGTTCGGTCTCGCGCACCTCAACATCATGACTTCCTGAGACAGACGAATAGGGATCGATCAAGTCAATTGGGTCGAGCAGTTTTCCGCAATTGTCGCATTGATCCCCGCGTGCTTTCTCGAACGCGCAGTTCGGACACGTCCCTTCCACATAGCGGTCCGGTAGATAGCGGCCATCGGCATTGGAATAGACCTGTTTGGAGATACGCGCTTCGATCAGACCATTTTGCTCTAAGGTTGCCGAAAACTGCTGCGTTAGCTTGGCTGTCGCCTCAGATGAGCTGCGTCCGAACCAGTCATAAGACAGATCAAAGGCCGCGCCGGCCTCGCGCTGTTTCTCATGCATCAGCGCGCAATACTCAGCCACAGCCATCCCGGCTTCAGCGGCCGCCAGTTCCGCCGGTGTGCCATGTTCGTCCGTTGCGCAAATATAGAGCACGTCATGACCAAGCAAACGCATGACGCGCGCATAGACATCGGCTGGCAGCATCGACCCGGCCAAATTGCCGAGATGCTTAACGCCGTTAATGTAAGGCAGCGCTGACGTGATCAGGATACGGGATTGACTGTCGCTCATAGGAGCGAGCCTCTAGGCAGGCAGGCCGCCCGCGACAAGGGCTAGCAGCGTTGTGGGCAAATTCTGCGCAGTTTCCGCTGTAGCAGTCTCCGCTGTATCAGTAGGCGCCGCATCGATGGGGGCCGCCAAGGTTTGGGCCACAAGAAACAGGCCAATCAGAAAACTATTATAGACGGCGTGAAAAACTATGGCCGCCAATATCCCAAACCGCATCCGCACATATCCAAGCAAGAGCCCGACAATAGCCTGCGGAAGCACGGCCAGCAGCATGATTGGCGAGGACAGACCGCCTTCATAATTCGACAAATGCAACAAGGCGAACAAGATGGCAGACCCGTAAAACGCATATGGGAATAGGTGCCGCCTCGCTATGGACTGCCGCTCGGTTGTCTGGGACGCATATTGTCTAGCGACCGCTAAGATCAGTAACGCCAGCACGATCGCTAATCCGAACGAAACGCTCGGCAGTAGATCGACCCCCACCGTTGCGAGCACGGCCAGTGCAGCCGCCAAGATCGGCAGACCCAAGATCGCAGCGCGGGGTCCCCCTAACCAGCTTCGGAACATCAACTCTTCGATGACGGGCGCGATGAGGATGCCCATTAGGAGAAGCATGCGTGGATCGCTCTGCCCCAGTGTCTGGTTCACATTGTCCGGCACAGACCCCAGAACACTCGAAATAATCACTCCAACCAGACCACTCAAGATGAGCATGATGAAGAGGCACGCGAATAAGAGCTGTACTAAGTGGCGTAATCCGGCCGCATCAACAGCATGGCGTTGAGATAGAAATCGCGGCGCGAATATATAGCGCGTTACATCGCTCAGAGGAATTTGGGGGATTTGTGGCTGGTTCATCAGCGTCCGCGCTACAGAGCAAGAATGTCGCGCGCAAGCGCCTGATTCGACTAAATCCTGCTTTCTGCTATGGTTAACCCTCGGTCACAAAGGGGGACACCAATGCCGAAAATCTTCAACACATCCTGGCTCGCCGTTATTGCCGCGACCATTGCCTTCTTCATACTCGGTTCGCTTTGGTATGGACTGTTATTTGCCGACCCATGGCAGGCTGCGTCTGGTGTGACAGAAGCTATGGCAGAAGCGCGAATGGCGGAAATGGGTATGGCCATGTGGCTATTCTATGCCCTGCTGATCACACTCGCCCAAGCCATCGGCTTACTCATGGTTCTGAACCTAGCTGGCGTGAAGCGCCTGCCCGCTAGCCTGAAGACCGCATTCTGGCTGGTCATCACAATCGTCGCACCGGTTCTTGCCTATGCCTGCATCTACACAGGCTACTCACTGACGGGCTTTCTGATCGACTTCGGTCATATGCTGGTTGGCTATCTGATTATGGCGGCCATCTACTCTGCCTTCCGCGGAAAAGACGCCGTCGACGCCTAACTGCGTTGCCCTCGTTTAGATCTGAAAAAAGACTGAAACGAGGGCTTGCCAGACTTCGGAACGCGTCTTATTGGCGCGCTCCTGGTCAGCCCCTATAGCTCAGCTGGTAGAGCACCTGATTTGTAATCAGGGGGTCCGCGGTTCGAGTCCGTGTGGGGGCACCATTTTTCTCAGATTGCTAGGCGCGAAGACTCCGAAACACTTTCGGTGAGCACCGGATGAAAAAGAGATCCCCAATGGGAGATTCAACAGTCGTTTTACGGTTACCTTGATAGCTCGGCAGCGTGTCCATGATCTCGTCGCTCATCGCGGCGGGTTTACCAACGATGAGGTCATCCCGGCCCGACCGCATTCATCCTCATCAATGTTGTGTTCATGAGCCGATGGCTTTCGCCTCAGAAACGCTATCGCCGAACGTCGAAACGCAAGGGATGTCGGCGACGTGTAATCGCATGGCCGACTAGAGCCCTTCAACACTTACGACTGTATCGTCCTTACTCCAGGACACAGCGCAGACTGTAAGCGCTTTGCTCTTCTCAAACCTTTTTGGCGAAAGATGGCGCGATGTGTCCTCCGGTAGATCATCGCTCGCCCATCACCCGGAATAGGCAATCAACTCGCCTTGATCGTTATGAATGGGAAAGCATACGCAATAAAGCGCCGCGTTAACGTCGAGAGAAACGCACGTTTCTAAGTCGGTCATTATTAAGGAGAATTGAATCTACCTTGCCGTTATCCGCTCTCTTCACTTTGAAACGATATCCGAAAGCCCGGAACGAATCTTTAATCTTCATGTCCAAAGGCATCTGATTTCCAAGAGCATGCAAAATGAGCGCGTTATTTGAATCCAGCTCTATTGTAAGCTCAGCACTTGTTTCAGGGTTTGCGTAGGCACCAACAAACATCTGCTTATACGACAAGGTATTTGAAGACACATCCACATTTACAGCTTCCAAGGGGTCACTAGAAACGAAATAAATAGTAAAACGTTTGGTTCCATCTTCATTTTTATCGAAAACCACGCGCCAGTCAGGGTTGCTTTCATAATAGAAAATATTGCCTGTCTGATGCAGTAATTTCACTGGATTGAGACCCTCCATCTCTCTCCACAACTCGCCATTCCGCTCGACAATATGGAATAGTGGGCGGCTTGTGTTACTGTCATAGTATCCAACAACGGAACTATTGGCGGGCCTATTATAAAGTGCCTCAGGATTCCATTTTTTTGGATACGTTCTTAGTGTCTCGCCTAGAACAACATCCGTAATTTTATCAGTGATGTTTCGCGTTGAAATTTGACCGTTATTGCTAATCGCGAGAATACTGAGATTCTCCTCAGGGAAGCGAGAAAAACTAGCGTTCAAAGCCCCTGTTGAGCCATCATGATAGATGTGATGTGTGCCGCGGTAAGTGGAGTGTTCCAATCCGTAACCATATTTATCTATGGTGCTGCCCGGAACAAGAGCCTGGGACTGCCTCAACGGATCGTCAAAGGCCTTGATCCCCTTTGATTGCAAGGCAATCTCATAATTGAGCTGATCTTCCAGCGTTGTGTACAACCAACCGTCACCGGAAAAGTTTGTTACGGCTGGAAAAGCGACCCATTGACCGAAATTGCCATAACCGCGAGCACGATTAGGAATGACATCCATATAGCTGTCAGTGAATCCTGTGTCTCTCAACTCAAGCGCTTCAAACATAGAGGCTGCGTATTTCGAAAACGTTTTACCGGAAACTTTGGCTATAATCTCAGCGAGTAGGATGTAGTTCGAATTGCTGTATAGAAACTGAGTTCCGGGTTCGAAATTTAGATCATTTTGTCGCGTTAACAGCGCCATCGCGTCCGCATTACCGATAAATTCCTGCCACCATGTGATGCCCGAAATGGCCCACAGATCATAGACGTCCCTGATACCGCTCGAATGGTTCAGCAGGTGCCGAACAAGAATTGGATCATCAACATTCTTGTATAGATCAGGAAAGAATATCCTTATGTCATCATCAAGGGACACCTTTCCGTCTTCAACTAAAACCTGAAGGGCAAGAGCCGTGAATTGTTTTGCATTTGACGCTATATTAAAACGCGTTGCCTTTTTAATCGGTACTTGATGTTCTAAGTCGGCCAAACCAATATAACGCTCATATATTACTTGCTGATCACGCACGATGCCTATCGCGAGTCCAGGCGTCTCATCTCCACGATATTCTTCAACGATTTGATCGACAGAATTGCTCGAGAATGTCTGTGCTGAGCTAGAATATGATGTCAGCAACACAACCACGAATAAACTAAGTAAAGTACAGAACCTCATCGCGACCTCATATTTAAATTTCATCGTGTTTAGCATGCCCATATAGACGGCATGTGACTACAGGTTTTCTTAAACCTCTATACCGTCAACTTGTCTAAGTGTTCTCTCGCTTTAATTCCTCATGTTCTAATTTCAGAACCATGCCCACGAGAAATACAAAGTGTACTTTACTACCTTAGAAAAAGGAAACCACGAGAAGTCACGTGTCGCGAGCGTTAGCTCATACGGCATTCATGCACCCAATCCACAGATCGTCGAGACGAGACGAGACATGTTAGAGATGTTTACGAAACCCGTTGCAAGAACTTCAGCAATTCGGTCTCAATAGTGGAGCGTGGTAGACAGCGTACAAACGAGCGTTGCTCGCATTGCATAAGCTTCGAGTATTCTTTTCGGACCGAGCGTCACTCTTAAAAGTGGCCTATCATGAATGTTCCGGCTTTTGGCTATTTCGCCTATGAAGAACCACTTAATGGGCACGTCAGGACCTAAACAACTCGGCAGCCGAACAAAGGCCGTAGTTCAAAGGTGATAGTCTAGGACTGTTCCATGTGCCGTATCTGTGGTCCCACGTATTGCATCCATCTGCGATTGGAAGACCTTTCCACTCAGGCGCTCTAACAAATGCGAGCGCTTTAGCCGGTCCATCACAGGCCCCTTAACTTCAGACAGATGCAGCAAAACTCCCGCCGATTGCAGGCGATCATTTATCGCCTCGAGGCTTTCCAGCGCGGACAGGTCGATCGCGTTGACCGCAGAACACATCAGGACGACATGTTCGACTGTGTCACTCGATAGGGCCAAATCGTAAATCGTGTCCTCTAGATAGCGTGCGTTGGCGAAATAGAGTGACTCGTCAATGCGGATCGAGACCAAACGAGGATTGGTCCAAACATCATGACGCGCAACATTGCGGAAATGTTCTGTATCGCGGACTTGGCCAACAATAGCGAAATGTGGTCGAGACGAACGGTAGAGGAACAGCGCGATTGACAAGATCACACCTGCAAACACACCAGCTTCCACTCCGACCAACAATGTCATCGCAATGGTTGCTGTCATGGCAGCGAAATCACTCTTGCTGTAGGTCCAAGCTTCCCGGATATCGCCAATATTCACCAAAGACAGAACGGCCACGATGATCGTCGCAGCAAGGGTGGCAATCGGAAGGAAATAGAGCAGCGGCGTTAAGAACAACGTCGCCAATGCTATACCTATCGCTGTCAACGCTCCAGCCGCTGGCGTTTCTGCCCCTGCATCAAAATTGACGGCTGAGCGCGCAAATCCACCTGTCACAGGATAGCCCCCCGAAAAGGCCGCTGCCACATTCGCTGCACCAAGACCGACGAGTTCCTGATCCGGGTCGATGCGCTGGCGCTTCTTAGCCGCAAGTGTTTGAGCGACTGACACAGATTCTACAAAACCAATCAACGCAATTACGAAGGATGAACCGAGCAGACTAATCCAAAGACCCATGTCAAAGTCGGGCACGGTAAGGGGCGGGAGCCCTTCAGGTATACGGCCAACAATCGCCACGCCCTGAGTGTCAAGTCTCAGCAATGCAACGGTCGAAATTGCGACCACCACAGCGATCACCGGTCCAATCCGAGAGGCTATGTTGGCCGATTTCTCTGACAGCCCGATTTTCATGAATAGAGGTTTCAGATTGCCCCGCACCCAGAACAAAAACAGGGTCGACACGGCCCCGATGATCAAGGTCGGTAGGTTTGTGTCGTCGATTTTAGCCAGTAGTGAGGATCCAATTTCGATCAGGTTATGGCCGGAAACCTGAACCCCCAAAATGTGCTTGAGTTGACTAACGGCGATCAAAATACCGGATGCAGTGATGAATCCAGAAATCACCGGATGACTCAGAAAGTTTGCGACGAAACCCATCCGGAAAACGCCCATTAACAATAGCATAATACCGGAAATCAAGGCGAGCAGGATGGCGATTGCCAAATATTCCGGTGACCCTTGAGCCGCTAGATTTCCGGCGGCGGCTGCCGTCATCAGCGAGATGACCGCGACCGGACCGACAGCTAGCGCGCGACTCGTCCCGAAAACCGCATAGGCGACGAGAGGCAGGATAGAGGCATACAGACCGACCTGAGGCGGCAATCCTGCCAGCAGCGCATAGGCCAGCGATTGCGGAATCAGCATGATGGTCACGATCAGCGCCGCTAGTCCATCATTGACAAATGTATCGGCGCGGTAATCCCGTCCCCATTGTAAGATAGGGAAAAAACGCTTTATTCCAGAAGCAAGTTTCACATCATGGCCCACGGCAGAATTGGTGACTGCATGGGGCTCAACCTTGCGACCGTCCCATGGCCCATAGGTTGGAAGAACGGTTGCCCGTACGGCAAAATGCGTGGACCCAATCACCGGACGCTTCGACAATTTGGGTCATCCGTTGAGCATCAGCGAGATTGGCCTGCCCCGGAACGACTGGAATATAATGGTAAGTTAAGCCCAGCTCACGTGCCGCGGCCGCCAAAGCATCTGAGGCGGGCTGGTCCGCCTGTTCGCCGTCTGGTCGATTGTTAATAACAACAGACACGCCATTGGCTTTGAGTTCTGCGAGGTCGTTTGGGCTCAGCTGTCCTGACACACTCAGCCGATCGTCGATCTTTTTATATTCCATGTTGTCAGCCCATTGCCATATTGAGAGGGATCTTGAGATATGTGATGCCGTTATCCTCAGGCTCGGGCAAGCGCTCGGCGCGATTTTGTCAGATTAAACTGAGCCAACCGACTATTACGCTTCGATGAATAGTTACCACTCCATGATCGCCGAATGCCCGGGGCAACATAAAGCGAAGGCGGATTTCGAGATGACTTTGATGTTTTACGAAGCGAGCTAAGACGCCCCCCATGCTAGGAAAACAGTTCATCGATTTGGTAGAATAATTGAACAGCTCTAATTGAGAGCTATGCTGATAATCGCAGGATACCCGGCATGGCTTTATGGTGGGCGCGGCCATTACTTCCGGTGAGATATTCACCGACGATTTCAGTCAAACACGACTGTTCGTCGCCCATTGAGAAACACCCTATCTTCGATGAGTGCGCCGACAGCAGATGCGAGCACACGCTGCTCGATCGCTCGGCCCTTTGCGATCAACATTGCTGGGGTGTCGCGGTGGGTTATGGGTTCTACATTTTGGGCAATAATCGGACCTTCATCCAAATCCCCTGTGACGAAGTGGGCTGTCGCACCAATCATCTTTACGCCACGCTCGTGCGCTTGATGATAGGGTCGAGCGCCTTTAAATCCCGGCAAAAAGCTATGATGGATATTGATGCATCTGCCTTCTAACCATTGCGCCATGCTGTCGGAGAGGATTTGCATGTATCGCGCAAGGATAACGAAATCAGCGCCCGTCTCTTCAATCAAATTTCGCAGCTGTAATTCTTGGTCAAGCTTCGTCGATCTTGTGATGGGCAAATGGTGGAAGGTGGCGCCGTGGAGATTGCTTAATTTAAGAGACTCGCGGGAATGGTTCGAAACCACGCTCACTACATCCATTCTCAACTCGCCAATTCGTACCCTGTAAAGAAGGTCCAGCAAACAATGGTCGAACTTAGAAACGAGTATCAAAACGCGTTTCCGCTTTGCGACATCTCGCATTCGCCAGTCAAAAGATAATTCCTGAGCGATGGAAGATAGCGATGCTGAAAACGTTTCAACATTCGCCATATCGAAAACCACACGCATGAAAAAACGACCTGTTGCCGGATCATTAAATTGCTGTGCCGATGTGATGTTCCCACTGTGTTGGGCAATAAGAGACGTAACCTTGGCAACAATTCCAGGGCGGTCGAGACAAGAGAAGGTCAGGACATAGCTAGTCATGAGCGCTCTTCTCCACTTCTCAGCAAGCTGTCCACCATAGATTTTTCTCTTTCATGGACGCTATTGCTGGACCGTTCGGGTAGTTGAGACCCTCGAGCCAATCCATATTCGGGAAGGGCCCAAGAGGCTCCCCCGTCCCGAATGACTTATGTTTCGTGGTGGCGCTGTAACGACGTCCTAGCGACCTTGCTGGCTGAGACAATATTTCAATCCAAATAAAACCTTTTGTAAAACTGCACTCGATGTTTTGTGGAAGAAAGGCGCTTCCCATCTGGTGTTGAGAGATTTTGTCGTTACGTTGGGATGACGAAACTGGAGTGGCATATCCACATTTGTATTATCGCGCGACATTATCCGCCCGAGTCATCGGGCGGTGCTCGACGCCCCTATCTCTTTACCAATGCGCTTCGTTCCGCGGGTCACCGCGTTACTGTTGTCAGCCCATTCGCCCTAGATCATCCAGACCATATCGTTGTCCCGCACATGGTCACAGACCGCTATAGAGAGACTGCTGATCCAGAGACGGTTACCGTCGGTAGCTTGGACTATTCGCGTCATTCGCCCATCAGAAATTTAGCCCGGAATTGGTTGCTTTGGCCTGATCCCGAAATCCGCTGGGCAAGGCGTGCAGTCACTCAATTGGAGACGGCTGACCTGTCCGTCGATTGGGTCATTACGACCAGCCCACCTGAGAGTCTTCACATTGTGGGTCCGATGCTCAAGACTGCCCTTGATTGCCGCTGGATTGCTGAATTCCGAGATACATGGACCCTAGCCCCTCATCGCGCTGTTCTCGCCCAATCTGCTTTGCGCCGTGGCGTCGAGCGGCTCCTCGCCCGGCGATGTTTACGAGGGGTCGATGCTGTCACGGGCGTGTCCGACGCAGTGTTGTCAGAGATCCGGAACTATACGCCGCCCGGAACTCCCGAACACATTATTGGCCACTTCTCAGATGCCCCGCCCGCACCCGTCCAACTTCCAGAATATGATCTGAACATTGTACATTCTGGCGGTTTCATACTCTCAGATCGAAATCGAAAATTAGAGACAGCATTATCAGTGCTGGACGAAGTAAGCCAACAAAGGCGTGATAGACGCATCCATCTTCATATCGCCGGGGAGCTTAGTCCGATGGAGCGCCAAATGTTGGAAACACGGTCGAATGATGATCCGTCAATGGCGCGCGTAACAATGCATGGACAGGTTTCCCTCCCCCGGTCGCGAGGACTTCAAGCCGGAGCCGATGCATTATTGCTACACACGCCCGAAAATAGTCACGCGCTCCCCGGAAAATATGCGGAGTATCGTCAAACGAACTTACCGATACTGTATCTCGGAGGCGGGGATTGGCTATCGCTCGTCGATGCGCCAGACAGTTTACTGCCCCTGCGGGAGGGGCTTGCGTCGCTAGAAAAAGGCGCTCGGGCACCAGCGTCTTGCCCACCCGGATTTAGCGCCACCGCCGCAGCTGATGAGTTGGTGCAATTCCTGATGACCCTTTCATAGAATTGCCGCCGATATCGGTCTGAACAAAAGTCGTGAACTTCAGGATCGGTGCAAGCGTCCGTCACGCTCCACATACTGATCTTGCGTACGCGGACAGATCAAAACGCCATCTGCATCAGCTTTTAGCATTTCACCTGCATGACTGGCCCAGCCAATGCGCTTGGCGGGCACGCCAGCCATAACCGCGTGTGGAACAACATTTTTCGTAACCACTGCCCCAGCTGCAATAAAACAATATTCGCCTAACTCATGACCGCAAACAATTGTTGCATTAGCCCCGATCGTTGCGCCCTTGCGGACAAGTGTTTCCGCATATTCGTCCCGGCGACTGACTTCAGAGCGAGGCGTCGTAACATTGGTGAAGACCATCGATGGGCCACAGAACACGCCATCTTCCAAAATCACGCCCTTATAGAGCGCCACATTATTTTGGATCTTGCAGCCATCACCAATCGTCACATCGGGTCCAGCCATAACATTTTGCCCGAGCGAGCAATTCTTCCCGATCGTCGTTCCGGAAAGAATGTGCGCAAAGTGCCAAATTTTTGTCCCGTCACCAATTTGAGTGTTGGCATCAACATAAGCCGACTCGTGAGCTGTAGCACCATCGCCCATCAGAGCTGTTTCGTGGATGTGTCCCATTATGCAGTCTCTCTCAATCGAAAACCATATTGGTCGCCAGCAAAGCTAAGCCTTAGAGACTTTCTTCAGAAGCTCTTCAGGCAAGTCTTTTGTGACATTGCGTGTGTCGACAACCAAAGGCACCTCATTCACCAACATCGCATAATCAACAAATTTGTGATCAGTTGCGATCAACGCCGCGTCAAACTCACCCAGTATCTCAGAATTCCATTCGATTGACTTGCGTCCTTCAAACTCAGGATAATCATGCGTCCGGGGCACGATCGGAACATAGGGGTCATAAATATCGACCTTGGCACCGTGACGTTCTAGCAACGACAGTATTTCAAGTGACGGACTCTCGCGCACATCGTCGATGTTCTTTTTGTAGGCCACGCCGCAAAGCAGAATGCGCGCGCCTGACAAAGCTTTGCCATGACGTAAATTGAGTTCTTCCATCAACCGCGAAACGACGTGGTTTGGCATGGCGATATTGACTTCGCCTGCGAGCTCAATGAAGCGCGTCGACACACCGTGCTCTCGCGCTTTCCAAGTCAGGTAATAGGGATCGATACGAATGCAGTGACCGCCCACGCCCGGTCCCGGATAAAAGGCCATAAAGCCGAAGGGCTTTGAATCGGCCGCCTTAATGACATCCCAGACATCAATGCCCATCTTATCGTAGACAAGCTTCAGCTCATTGACGAGCCCTATATTGACCCAGCGGAAGATGTTCTCCGTCAGCTTCGCGGCTTCGGCTGTGCGGGTATTTGGCACCATGACCGTCGTGACAACCTTCTCGTAGACGGCCTTGGCCAGATCGCGTTCAAGGGCCGAATCTGCGCCGACGAGTTTCGGAATGGTCGATGTTTCGAAATCGATATTGCCCGGATCTTCGCGTTCGGGCGAATAAGCCAGCGCAAAGTCATCACCGACTTTCAGACCGCTCTCTTCAAGAATCGGGCGCATGATTTCTTGTGTTGTGCCGGGGTAGGTCGTGGATTCAAGAACCACTAGCTGTCCAGGCCGCAGAACGGTCTTAATGGTGTCGCAGGTCGCCACGACATAGGACAGATCAGGGTGGTGATACCTGTCAAGAGGTGTCGGGACCGCAATGATTAGGGCATCATAATCACTCAAGGCAGATGCATCCGTTGTCGCACGAAATTTTCCGCTGTCGACCATGCGCTGAATGCGTTCATCGTCGATGTGGCGCATACCGGACGTGCCGTTATTGAGCATATCAACCCGGCTTTGATTGACGTCGACCCCCAGGACTCTGACACCGGATCGTACATAGGCTTCCGCAAGCGGAATACCGACATAGCCGAGGCCTAGTATCGCGACGCTCAGGTCACCCTTTTGCATTCTGTCAAGTGTGTCCCGCAAAGCCTGCCCGGATGCCGCAGCCTGAGGTCCGTTTTCAGAAGGCGTTTCTTCGTGCTCGCGATTGCCGACTGAGTCGGTCGCCTTCGTTTTGCTCATAGTAAGAGTATCCAAATTGACTAAAAGTCTCGGCGCAAGTGTGGAAAAGTGCGCGACATCATCCTACTTACATTGAAACGGATTTCAAGAAGCCTGATAAGCGTCGTATCAGTTATGTATCTTTGAGCTTTGCCGCCTCTAAGGGTGTAGTATAACGCATCGGTTGTTCGTTGTAACATCTGAAGGTGGCACTCGGTTTGAAAGTCCTGATCGTCGGCTCTGATGCCATGTCCTTCAACGGCAGGATCGTCAAAACCCGTCATCGCTTGAACGCTCTTGGTGCAGACGTACAGGTCATGCGCCTACATCTACATTCCCGCGCCAACGGTTTCCGCAAAGACGATCCAGGGGCAGATCTCCAGGCTTATGCAAGTCGGTTGGTTCTAGAACTCTTGCAGGTTGTACCGTCATCATTGGCCAGACCCATCGCTTTCCGCAGCCTTCTGAAAGACGTCTTCAGGCATTTCAACGCCGTATTGCCCGATGCCCTGCATGTCATGGATCCCTACGCTCTCAAGGTTGCAGTCCTGTGGAAACGCCAGAGCGGCGCTGACACAGCCATCATCTTTGATGCCTGCGAATGGTTCCCCGGCACGGCCGCCGCCGATGCGGCGACAGGGCGTTACATCCAAGCATTATTGAGCGAATTCGGCCCGGAATTATCCGCGTGGGTATGCTCCAGCGAAGCCCTGTCGAAACTCTATACGGATAGCTATCCCGAATGGCCGTCCCCTTACTTGTTCGGCAACGTACCAGATTGGGATCTATCTCGCCCAGTCCAACGCACCGCCAGCCCCTTGCGCAAAACTCTCGGCGTGGTGCCTGAAGACATCGTCTTACTGTTTTCAGGGGCGTTCAATCGTTGCCGCGGCATTGAGGCACTGTTGCGGGGCGCCAGCGATCTTCAACCCCACACACATCTGGCCTTTATGGGCTACGGACCGCTGACGGACGAAATACAATCCTACGCCAACGCCCATTCGAACGTCCACCTGATAGACGCCGTTGCGCCTACGGAGTTGCAGGCCTGGCTGTCCGGCGCGGATGCGGGATTAATTCCTTATCAGACCGATATAGCCAATCACCGAATAGCCACACCAAACAAACTGTACGAGTTTCCATGTGCGGGAGTACCTTTACTCTCACGTGACCTTCCAATAATTCACAATACTATCATAACCCACGGCATCGGCAGTGTATTGGACGAGCCGGCATGGGGTGGAGACACATCCGATGGCGCGGCCGATTTCTCAATCATGACGGCCCGAATTCGTAGCTTTCGACGCGACGAAGACTTGGATCGAAGGTTGTTTGATTTCTCCCGAATTTCGCATGACAGGCTCCTCGGTGGCCTAGATGCAGTTTATTCCGGCGCAGAAAATCGAACGTCTTCTCAGCAAAGTTAATCGTGTTATCACGGCGCTCTGATCTACGCCCTTGGGTGGTGTATCACCACTTACGAGGCAGCTGGCCACCGCGACGTTCCAGTCGCGTGGACCTCGAAAGCTGGGGGCGTCACGCGCCTGCTCCCGTTATTTATATTAATGCGGCATACGGTTTGGAGGCTGAACGTCTAAAGGCGCTGGATCCATCGCATATCGTTTTTGATACAACCTTCATGAAGCTTCGCTGGCGCGATCCGGCATTGTTCTCGGATGCTGAATTTCGGAAAAAGCTCTGCGATCTACCCGCCGCCAAGATTCTGAGGCCGCAAGATGAATTCGTCGATACCGTGGCGGTGGACCGCTTCGCCGTGGACATCGGCGCAAGCCTAATCCTCAGTTGCGGGCCAGAACACGAACATACGAAATTGTATCCTGAATCATCCGAACGTAATATTGCCGTTCGACCGGTGCTGACGGGGTATGTCGATGAGGGCCTTCTTGAAATAGCACGGAAAGTCAGACCGATTGCGGCGAGACCCGTCGATGTAGGTTATCTAGCTTGGAGGGCGACGCCTTGGCTGGGACGCCACGCCAGACTCAAGGTCGAAATCGCCGAGGCAACGCGACGCTCCCCGATCACCACGACGCTGAAAGCGCATATCTCTCTGGACCCGACCGATGTCAGGACTGGAGACGGATGGTTGCAGTTTTTGAGCCGATGCAAGGCCGTAATCGGAGTTCAGGGCGGCGCTTCCATCCATGATCCTGTGGGCCATTTCAGAGATTGCGGAGTAAAATACCTTAAAGATCACCCTGGGGCGAACTTCACCGATTTGGAACAGGCCTGCTTTCCCGGCGCGGAAGGCTCACTAGACTTGAAGTGCCTATCCCCGCGCCATCTTGAAGCTGCAGCAATGGGAAGCTGTCAGATACTGATCAAAGGAGATTTCAACGGCGCACTCCTCGCTGGACGCGACTATATACCGGTTGAAACTGATTTATCCGATCTCGACCAGGCACTCTTGCAAATCTCCGATAAAAGCAGACTTCAAGAAATCGCGGACTCGGCCAGGCGCCGGATTCTGGAGAACGTCGAGCTGCGATATTCTGACTTCGTTGAGAAAGTCGCGCTCCAATGTGGTCCCTACGCCCCGGCTTCCGACGCGCAACAGCGTCCTGATGGTGCTCTGATAAGGCATTTGCAAAGACGCGATCGCTATCTGACCCGCCGTGTCAGGTTTGAAGTCTGGTTGGGACAGCGTCCAAGATTGCGTCTGTTCCTATCCGGCATTCGCAAAGCATTGACCAAAGATGGTGCTCTGCAACCCGGCCACTCAAACAAGACCGCCCCATGAGCTCCCCGACACAGGACGGAAGTCAGAATGAATTCGACGCTGCAAGCAGACTCTACTTTTCTGGCGATTATGTTGCGGCATTCGACCCGTTGGTTCGCCTATCTGACACTCATCCCATGGCGGCGCATTTCGTCGGCGTCATTGAGCAGATGGGTCTAGGAGACCGTGAAGCGAATAATGGTTCGGCTGCCGCATGGTATGTCAAAGCGGCGAATGGGGGAATCGGAGTCGCAGCCTTTAACCTCGGCATATTGCATGAAGCCGGCTTACTGGACGGAGGCAACGCGGCCTCGGCTCGGCCTTTCTATGAGCAAGCCTGGGAGCTGGGACATGAACCCGCTCTGGAGAAGCTGTCCGCGCTTTATGGTGCTACCGGTCAAGGAACCTCTGCAAGCTTGCGCCAACCTGACTATCATGCAAAGCGTCGGAATCTTTGGGACCGAATTGTCGGCCGTCGCTGACACGGTTTTCTTTGCAAATGTTACGCTTCCTTCCCGGTTAATATCTTCAAGAAAATGGCCCCGTCTACATGAATTCCTTGGACGAACTTACGAAACAGGTCCAAAAGCTTCGGGGCCCAGAAGTCCTTAAAGGTGTCTTCCTAAATGCCTGGATATACGGGTCTCTGTCTCTGTCGGTAAAGGACCGGAACAGCGAAAGCTCCGAGGAAAGCTTGGACAAGCTGAACGGAGCTTGCGGGCACAGGGACATCTTGTTCAGGGCTGTCTGCGATCGGCTGAACCTAAAAAGTCGCCGCATCGGATTTCATAATATTCCGATCCAGATCGCGCATGTCGGCACCGAAGTGTGGATTGATGGCGAATGGAGATTTTTCGACCCGACATTCGGTACGTTCATTGCTGCTATAGCTGAGCCGAATATCCCGATTTCGCTCGACGATGCACGCAAGCGCTTTCCAGACGTAGAAATACGCCGGACCAAGACGCCCGCTTATCAAGGGAAGTGGCTTCGCTCTGTCAGCCCGAACAGCGAGGTTCTGCCACGCGGCACGATGAATCATGCAACGGGAGGATGGCCCATTCTCAAGCCGTACGAGTCATACCTTTACAGCGACATCGTTCCAGAAGATGAAACGGGGACTTTCGTGTCCGAAATGGCCGTACCCGTGACGGAAACGACCCAAATCGAGCTGAGTGAGATAGACCTTCAAAAGTCTCACCTCGATCTAGGCTACGGCCAGACTTATGTGGCCTATGCCAATACTTTGGGTCTGTCGCATGGGCGCGGGCCGCTAACCAGCCTGAGCATCGACCTCCGTCCAGATGCGGAGCGCGAAGTCCAGGTCTCGCTCAAGACCCGCTATGCCCCGCTAGACCGGATTGTAGGCGGGGTGCGTCATACGGTTTTGGACTTCTCAGAAGCCGCCCTGACGGTCGATAGAACCGAGAGCGAAGATGGCTGGATTCATTGGCGCTTTCCGGTCCGCCCAGAGGGGTCGACCTTCAAAATTTCCACACTCGGGGAGGTTTCGGCCATTATTGAAAACCTCGTGATCACGTCTGTTTAGCGGGACGTTCTAGTAAGAAGGCAAGCAACATTTTTCGTCCAAAACTCGAAATTCAGGCTCACACAGCATCGCGCCGAAAGTTGCTTCCTCGTTTCCAGTCAGCCCGAGCCGTTCATTTACAGAATCAACTGTGCAGACAGGACGATTTTGCAAACCGCGAATTGAGCAATAATTAGTAATAATCAACAGTAATGGGTAATAATGAGCAGTAATAATGATACGACGGAACCCGATGAATCCGGCGCCGCTATGAAAAATGATACAGATATGGATTCCGAGCTGCAGGCGATCCGTACCCAGATGTCCGCTTTGCCCAACCAAATCGTCGGGCCGACACTTGAAACTGTTCATACCTATCTCGAACCGTTGCACGCCAGCATCCGTCACCTTGAAGGCTTGGTCGCAGACCAACTGGACTCCATTCGGAATGTGGTATTCGAAGAAAGCAGCTCGGCCGTTCAGACTGAAGTCGTATCGCTTTTGCGCCCGGCTCAGGACGCGCTGAGTCGTGTCGAAAGTCAGATCAACGCGAACCAAGACAGTTTACGCAAATCAGTCTTCGAAGAAACAAGCCGCGCCGTCCAAGTGGAAAGCACACAAGCGAACGAACGCTCTCAGCAGAGCTTTAAGACACTGTCTGAGAAGTTGGCGCACACATCTGAGACCCTTCCTCAGACCATCTTCGAGAAATCTAGCGCTGCTGTGCAAACCGAAGTTGGGACAATCGTTCAACCTCTGAAGCAAGCGGTCTCTGGAATCGAAGCGCATCTCCTTGCCTTTGAAAGTGCCTCGAGGCCTGCAACCTTTCAGGAAGCAAGTCGGGCTGTGCAAATTGAAGCGTCCAACCTTCTTGAGCCAATACGGCTCAATCTCCTGCAGATTGCTGAGCAGGCCAACAATTTGGCCATTGCCCTTCAATCCTTGGCACAGCTCTCAAGAGACAATGATGTAGGTTTGCAGTTCGCGCTCATCCGGCAAAGCGGGTCCGGCCCGAACCGCCTCCTTGATCGCAAGTCCCACTGGCGCCGCCTCATTAACCGTCGTCCACGCGCGCTCGATTTAACAACGCGGAATGAAAAATTCGACGGTTTAAAAAAAGCCTATCCGGATCGTTATGCCGATTGGCGAGAATGTTATGATCAAGGGGGGGAAATTTATATTGAATCGCCCAAGAATAATTGCGCGCATTGGAGCGAGCGCCGCGCTTGGGCATTTCAATCCTATCTGCGCATTCACGGTCGCGGTAATATGCTGGACATCGGCTGCGGCCCTTATGGTGACCCGCTCTACCTGCGCGGAATTGATAGACATTGGCTAACCGGGCTGGA
The DNA here is from genome assembly GCF_030159955.1 of Algimonas ampicilliniresistens. Classification (GTDB taxonomy): domain Bacteria; phylum Pseudomonadota; class Alphaproteobacteria; order Caulobacterales; family Maricaulaceae; genus Litorimonas; species Litorimonas ampicilliniresistens. Next base: position 1,082,569 of record NZ_BSNK01000002.1, on the reverse strand, counting down.
GCCGTTGACCATGCAGACGGAGACGCGCTTTCCAGTCCATATGGGCTTTAACGAGGACATCCCGTTTCAAGACGACGCGTTCGACACAGTGGTCAACTCAACGGCACTGGATCACTGCATCGATCTGCCTGACGCAATTGCGGAAACGGCTCGGGTCACTCGCAGCGGCGGGCGGTTCATCGCGTGGTATGCGAACGTGGAGGGCTCCAAGGATCCCACTGGCCCCTATAAAGGCCCGATCGATCAATTCCATTTGTTCCATATCGATGAAAGCTGGTTCATGCCGATGATGGAGCAGCACTTCCGAGTGCTCGACCACGTTTCCGCATGGGCCGCCGACGGCATTCAGGACGTTTTCGCAGTATTCGAACCCAAGAAATAGATCTGCACTACCGCGCGCCGGATCAAAGCCTAGACCTTGGGCGGCGTCAGAATATCTAGCCGTTCGCTTTCCAATCCCTGAGCTTTCATCTTTGTCAGCAAGGTCTCGTAGAATGTTCGCGTTCCGTAGCCCGGATGGGCATGATCGAACGGGTTACCGCGTCCCATCGCGACATGCTCCTTCACGGATTGATAATGCTCGAAATCGGGTGAGTTCAGGGCGATGTGCAGCGGATGAAAATCGAAAATGTACAGGGCATCGTCCTGAACAGCACGGTCCAGCAGCGTTTCATCGAAAGGCGTATGACCGCTGCGCGGCCAGTTCGTTGCCGTGCAGAAATCCATATTGTCCATATAATAGATCGGCATTTCCCAAACACCCCAAGGCTCGCGATATGGTTTGATGCCGGATTCGCCCAAGCGTGTGGTCATACTGGTGTAACGGCACCCCACCTGCGCGGCCGCCAAACTGATCATGTGCGAGGTGACACAGCTATGAGTGCGCAACCCAACGGGAGCCGTATCGCTGCCCACGGCCATATCCAGTTCCATAAAATAGTCCGTAAAGTGTCCGACCGGATCGCGCACATCCTCGAAATGCGGATGGGGCGCGGCTTCGTGGATACCCCAATCGAAATCGGGGAAAGGTTGCCAAAGGAAGAAGGTCCCACGACCGGGTAGTTCGACTGTATCGAGAAACCGGCGCATTCCGTCTGCATTCATATGGTCGGTATCGAAGGACAGACAGATCATGGAGCATATTCCGGAACAGGAGTAACATCTGTGAAAAACGGACCGTCGGTCACAACGGGTTGACCGTCATCGGTTTCGAGAGCGGAGAACAGGACTGCACCCCCTTGGCACACCACGATCCAACCGTCATCGGTTTTCGAGATCATGCCGATCGGGCCGCCGTCATAACCATCAACAGGTTTGGCAGGACCGCGCAAGACGAGCTCGTCGTTGGCGTCCGACTGATTTAATCGTGCCGCAGGGTGCGGCGGGAACGTCAGGGCGTTGATCGTATTGGCCACACGCGTCGGGTTCAGCCAAACAGGCGGATAGCGATCATATGGATGAACCATAGTATGATAGGTGACGACACTTTCGTCCTGCGCCACCGCAGACGGCGCATCGCCCCGCATCCATGCATCGAAATAGGTTTTGAACAGGCCAGCTCCGAGCTTGGCGCAAATGCCGGTCGCGATTTCAGCCGTTGTGCCGGGCGATACAGGCGAACGGGCTTGCATCAGGATCGGACCGTCATCGATGCCCGGCGTGATCTCGTGAAGCGTCGCAACCAGATCAGGCGCGCCAAGCGCCAACGTCCAGACAACGGGGAGGCAGCCCCGGTTCTTCGGAAGATCGGCAAAGTGAATATTCAAACAGCCTTCACGGCCAAGATCGATCACGGTCTGTGGGATAATCCGCGCATAAGAGCAGGACAGAATGAGGTCGGGGTCGAAATCCGCCAAAAGGGCTATCTGGGCAGGCTTGCGGAGACCTTTGGGTTGGATCGTCCTCACGCCCCAATCGGCGGCCCGTTTGGAGAGGGATAGAGCCTGCCCCCTGTCGCGTCCGTCGTCATCAGGATTGAGAACGATCAGCAACTCCACGCCTTCTTGGGCGTGAAGATATTCGCCAATCTCTATAGCCATGGCCCGGTTGCCAAGCAGGGCAATTCTTTTATGCCGTGACATGAGGTTCCTGACTTCCAATTCGGACTGGCGGGTCGCATACACATTGGGACAACGCAAGACCGGCGACGCATTTTGAAATGACGGGGGACGACTATGCTGCAGACCTTGAGAGAACTCCGGGAAAGCGACAGCGCGGCTTATTTTCGGTGGATCAACGATCCCGAACTCGTTCGCCTGAATGCGAACTACGCGCCGACATCTTTTTCTCAGCATCAAGGCTGGTTCTCTAGCATCGGCAACCGGTCGGATTTGAAAATCTTCACGATTCAAGACGAATCTGAACAGCCAGTCGGTTCCTGCTCGCTCCGGAATATCGACTATATCCACCGCAGCGCCGAATTACAAATTAGGATTGGCGAGGACAGCGCTCGGGGCAAAGGTCTGGGCAGTCGTGCCGTGCGAGACTTATTGGATTTCGGCTTTAAGGACCTTCACCTCAACCGGATTTTTCTGCACGTTTTCGCATCCAACGCACGCGCTCGGCGCGTTTATGAAAAGACCGGCTTCACAACTGAAGGCGTTCTGCGTGAAGCTTATTTTATTGCGGGCGAGTGGGAGGATTCAATCCTCATGGCTATGCTACGCAAAGATTATCAAAAAAAACAGGCCACGCCATGACCGGAACATCGGATTGGAGTGCATGGACGTTGGATGGATACCGAGCACTTGTGCGCACGGCCAAGGAGCGGTTCTACTTCGCCACCTATGATGAGCGACCCTTGGAACCCCATGTGCTGTGGCGTCACGACATCGACTATTCAGTACACCGTGCCTTAAAACTCGCCGAGATTGAAGCAGACGAAGGTGTGCGGACAACCCACATGTTCATGCTGAACATTCCGTTCTACAATCTCCTAGACTATGATCTGCAGGTCGTTGCACGCAAGATCATCGCATTGGGACACCGGGCCGGACTTCACTTTTATGTCGACACTCGTCGAGTTGAGAAATGGAGCGAAGAGGAATTATCCGCTCGAATGGAGCAAGACCGCACGATCCTGTCCGACCTTCTGGAGGCACCTGTGGATGTCGTCAGCTATCACGACCCGACGGCAGGCGGGCTGATAGACTTCAACGCTGACACAATGTCAGGCATGGTCAATTGCTACTCGGCCCGTTTGCAGCGCGACTACGAATACTGTTCTGATTCCAACGGACACTGGCGTCACCGCCCGATTCCAGAGGTGCTATCCGATCCGGCGCATGACAGGCTGCATGTGCTGACGCATCCGGCTTGGTGGGCGGATGAAGCTATGGCCCCGCGCCCACGGATCGAAGCCGCATTGCACGAACATAGTCGTTGGATCATGAAAGAATATGATGACCACCTTGCACGAAGCGGGCGGGAAAATATCCGGACTTAGTTTGAGCGTTTTACCCGGCGTCAGCTTAGTTCACGGGTCACAACGTCGCCAATAGCGAGAGACGCTGTAAGTCCGGGCGACTCGATCCCATAGAGGCAGACCAGACCCTCCTGCCCATGCTGATCCGACGTGTGAATTTCGAAGTCCCGGAAGCCCTCTCCCGGTCCGGCCAGTTTGGGACGAATGCCGACATAGGCGGGGTGCAACCGCTCAGCACTGACCCATGGCATATAACGCTGGATCGCATTCACAAATTCGGGGGGGCAGATAGGGTCTAAATCATAGTTCTCCGTGTCCACCCAACGCGCATCGGGTCCAAACCGCAACTGCCCCGCTAGATCGAGTGTTGCGTGAACACCGAGACCACCATCGACTGGCAACGGATAAATCAAGTGACGGACCGCGTGGCGCCCGGAGTAGCCGTAATAGCGTCCTGCCACGTAATGAAGCTTGGGAATGGCTGCATGATCAGAGTCGGTTGCGCCATCCTCTGCGATCAGCGTTCCGGCGATGTGCTGGGCCGACAGACCCCCGGCGATGACGAGCCGCCGGAACCGAAAGCGCTCGGCCTCCCCTTCCAACTCAACTTCATATCCATCGCTAGAACGCCGGACAGCGCTGATCCGGCTGTTGAACACAACCATACCACCCGCCGCCTCGACATCAGAAAGATAGGCCTGCATCAGGCTGTGGGAGTCTATGATGCCGGTTTCGCGTGACAAGAGCGCGCCGTAACTCGTGACATCCGGCTCCATAGCACGTGCCGTCTCAGGCGTGACAGCGTCGACATTTTCGACCCCGTTACGCAGAGCCTGTTTTTCCAATGTGGATAGACGCTCGGTTTCTTCTGGAGTCACGGCGACGATCAGTTTGCCGCATTTTTGGTAAGGCACCCTGCGCGCGTCGCAATAATCGTACAGAGCCCGGCGCCCCTTGATACACAGCGTCGTCTTTAGCGAGCCTTCCGGATAGTAGAGTCCAGCATGGATCACCTCGCTATTGCGCGAACTGATCCCGGTGCCGAAGCTCGGCTCGGCCTCTAGGCAAAATACGGATTGGCCGGCCTGCGCCAGCGCCCGCGCACAGGCTAAGCCGACAACGCCCGCTCCGATGACGGCAACATCGGCGACAAGCTCGTCATTCATAGGTCGGGTTCTGCGCCCTCATTTGGCGTTGGCGCATGAATGGAGGGTACATCAATGACGTTTTCCCCGTTATGCACTCGGTCATAAGCCTTTTCGAAACGCTCTGCGCATGAATCTGATGAATGCCATTTGAGAGCGTATTCACGCGACTTACGGCCGATTTCCTTACGCTTTTCGGGATTGTCGAGCAGATCTTTGAGCACATCGTAAACGGTCGCTTCGCTGGCATCTACCAATGGGCATTCCTGAAGGGATGGTGAAACGGGCAGCCCATGCGGTTGTTCGCGGTGAAGGCGGGTCAGGGTCGGTAGCCCCAATGCCATGCATTCGCGCGAGGTCGCCCCGTACCGACCATAATTCAGCTGATCCACCGCGATGTCTGACTGTATCTGGTAATAGCGCATATCGCGTGACGGCACGCCCGTTTTAAAGATCAGGCGCACCTTATATCCTTCAGCATTCAAACGCTTCACAGCATCGATAACAGCCGGGGTGCCCTTGATATTGCGCCCACCCGCTTCACGCTCATTATATCCGCCCACCGAGTGCAGAACCAAAATTTCACCGGGTTCGCGTTCGAACCGTTCGATCCGTTGTGGCAACCGCAGATCCGGTGTCCAAAGCTTGTCATCCACGCAATAGGTCAGAGGTTCATAGAAACAAAGGTCACGGTTGAGACGAGAGAAATCGGCCGGCCAGTCCCCTTCAAGCGCATAGAGATTGATCAGTGTCTCGATCCGTTGGCCTGACAAATATTGCGCGGTTTCGGAACATACGGAACGATTGCCTTGCCACACGCAGGTATTGCAGACGCCGCCCGTCACTTGATTGAAGACCGACGCGCGCTGCGCGGTGACGCAACCTGACATCGACAGGCCCAACTTCACGCCCAGAGCGCGGAGCTCCATCAGGTCGTAGGGCACGCCGTTGCGTGTGATATTGGCGGACTTGTTTTCGTCGAAGATCGACAAAATACCGTCTCCGTGCATGTGCAACACATCAAAGTGGAGTCGCAGGGCATCCACCAGTTCGTAGAGTATGCCTTTCTGTACCGCCGGGTCGGGATGGTACAGGCTCAGATCCTCGCCGTGGTAGTAGGCCTGGTTGGGATTGGATGGTGATTCCGTCGACAAGCTCCACGCATTCCAGCCCCGGCGTCGAAGCGCCTGTGCCAGATAATAGAAATGGTAATATGAGTGGTGGAGAAACACTACAGAACGCGTCTGCCCAGGATCGGGAGCCAGGAGATCGACCAAGCCGCCGACCGGCGATCGATATCCTTTGGGTTCGAACGTCGGCACGTAATTGAACTTACGCTTGTGTGGCTCCATATCATGCAGAGCACGCGCTTTGGCCCGTTCGGTCAATCGGCGCTGCCAGCGCTTTTTGAGGGTTAAAGGGTGAAATTTTGTCACCCCTTCAAATGGCGGTGGGATTTCAGGGTGCCCCAGTTCCTGCGCATCGTTCTTGGCTTGCAAGGGCATCATGGCCGGGTCGGCCAAGCCCTTGATGATTTTATCGATATCACCGGCACGCGGAGTGACATCCTCTTTCATAGGCGTGAAAGACCGCAAATTCGACAGAACGTTGTCCGTTTCTAGACGGTCGAGTAACTTGGCACGAAAGCGGGATGTGCGCTCTTCCTCAGTGATCTCTTCGGTCGACTCGCTCATGATCGGTTGCCCTTGAACCTGTCGAACTCGATACCCTCAGCATGGAACAGATAGTCGATCACCGACAGGCCGGGCTGGAACTGGTTCTCATCCCCATAGGGATGTGGCGTGAACCCTTGATACTCCAAGCGGATACCAGCCTGCTCGAACAAATCATCTTCCTGATATCCCCCGGCTCCGCCGCCAGCGAGATAGGTATCACAATCCACGGCATCGCATATTTCGATCAGTAAAGACGTGCTCGCGTTTTTCGTATCAAGCGCGCTTTGGCGAACGAATGGCGTCTCTAAGCCCAGCACATGCGCGATCGTCTCAACGGCGTGGATGTTGAAGTCGGCAATCGAGCGCGTGTCCTGCTGGATCAGATCAGTCACTAAGGACATGGCGCGGTCAAAATTCGGCGATTTCGCATAGTTCATCTGTATGGTCTTTAGCGCTTTCTTCTTCCAGCGCGGATCAGCCGCTATGCAGACATCCATAATCGCGCCATCGGACGTCTTCTTGTCAACGGGGCATCCGAACCAAGCCGGCTCTCCTTGAACGGCGATCTTGACCCGGTTGGACCATGATCCCATGCCGCCCGACCCAGATCGCGGATAGTCAACCGCATCCAGAAACACGAAAGTATCCGCACGTCGGATCTTGTCAAAATACCCCATCCACGGAAAAAAATTGGGTTGGTGTATAGCGCAGATGCGGCTCACGACATGACCTTTTCCGACGTGGGTCCGTTTTCACCAGATAGGTCGATGTTCTGCGTCTCCTCCGGCTCATAGATATACTCGCACATATCCCACCACACATCGAGATCCTCGAAGCTTTTGTCTTCGTCGACAGCCCACTCGGTCAGGGCTTTCATACTGGACAGTATCGGCGAATCCGGTGGAAGCTCCGCCAAGGTCTGCGCCGTAAGCTCATAGGCTAATGTTGGCGGCAAGCTTTGGAACATGGCTGAGACAAAGGCCGGACTGCCGCGTAGCAACGGATCCATGCCGAATATGGCATTCGCGTGGCTAAGGCTGCGCCCGTAAGACATTTTGGCCAGCGTTCGTCTCCAACCGCGCTCATAGAAGTTGGAACGCTGCTTCTTGATAGCGAGAAACGGCTCAATAGCCTTGAAATGGGCGTGGATGCACTCGACATCCCTATCGCTCAATACAGCGTCTCCATCCGGGAAAATGTCGAGAACTTCTGCGACAAACTTCTCGTAATCGAATGCCTTGGAAGCCACGAGCTTGGCGTGACAGCTGGCGATCATGGATTTAACCTTCGCCTCATCCCGCATCAGGGTGAAGACCTCGTCCAGATTGGACAAGTCGTCTTCCATAGGGATATAATCAATATAAGGTTCGATCCCGCCAACATACTCATCACGGATCAGAATCTGGCAGGTGCCCAGCGCGGCTGACTCGAACAATCGAGGACTGATCCCAGCAAATACGAATTCGCCATCAACGCCAGGAAAGCACTTCCTTTCGACTTCCGCGAAACCCGCATTTGGATGATTCACCATATAGGCGGATATCGCCTTACGAATGCTGCCGTCCGGATCGTTTATGCTGGAACCACCTCGTGACCCGAGCGTAAACTTGCAATTTCCGACAAACCGCAACCAGTCATTGCCAAAGATCACATCCTCCGGCGACGTGGAAATATCAACGGCGAACCCTTGCTGTTCGGCGGAGTCGCGGAAATCCTCGGCTGTTTCGCCTTTACGTCGACCGTAGCGCCCGAATTGTGGCGGCAAATAACGGACCCGCGTCCCCACATCGATTGTGCGTTCGTCCCATGATGTCGCGAACGTCGCCAACTCCGTGAGTTGCTTGCTGTCCACATAGGCTGTCAGACCTTCGCGTATTTCCGTCCAGCCATAGTTTTTAGGATATATTTGTTCCAGGCTTTGCGTCACCGGGCTGTAGATCACCGTTGTTCCGATGGATTGCAGCCAATCATCAAGATGGCCGCTATCCGTGTAATCGTCCTGCGCGATGCCGACTTTCGGACAGTCAATATCCACCAGCCACGCCCAATCTGCGCGCACGCGCTCATAGAGCGTAGAGGCACGGTAGCCGAGAAAACAGTAATTGATGATTACCCCGTCCCAAGCGATATTCCGCATTGCGTCGCTCTGCGGAGCATTAGCCGCGTGGAAAAGGTAGAAGTTTCCTTTCGCGTATTTGGCGAAATTGTAAACGTGATCGCGGTTGGTGCGGCGTGAACCCACACTTAGATCGTGAAGTATCAGGATGCGCTTCACGACAGGCCCTCGGCCTGGATCACGTGATCCGCTAGGCTGGCATCACCGTCAGACGGGATGTCGGCTGCAGGTGTGAGCACATCAAGATCCAGCGCCTCCATCAGGAAACTCTGCCATTTTTCATGAATGTCTTGAAGCCGGTTTGCGTCGGCATCTGCGTCAGAGATCAAGTCATGATAGATCGCCCGCAGTTCAGGGTAGCGCAGACCGATCTGTCTTGAATCGAAGGGCGACAAGGCGGACTGCCAATAGTCAACGCGATTGTTCCAGTTCGGTGAATGCTCTGGAAAAAGGTTACGCAGGTAGAATATCCGGGCACAGAGATTGGCAGGAACATCGCTGAGTTCATATGCCTTCGGATAGCTCTCTTTCAGTCCGTCGAGCAGTCGTTCAGCTAGCTCAGCACGACCCGCCATATGGGCCTGTAATGCTGCCGCGCAAAGCGCCGACGGACGCACGGATTCTTCCGGGAAGAACTTCGTAAATCTGTCCCATGTCTTGAGAACCGCATCCACCGGTGCCTGAGATTGAATCTCTGCCGCCAAGGTTTCGTAGCGAAGCGCCGGTGAAAACCGCGGCCAGCGCTTGGATGAAAGCTTCCGGGGTATAATGGATTCTTCCAGAAGCGCATCGCGTTTATCCGCGCACGGTGCGGCGTGTGCGTGGCGCAAAAGCCGCACCCAGATGGGATGCACCTCCTGGCTCTCAAGCGTTTTGACAAATCGGACGGTTTTTAAAATCGATTCCGCTGTCCGGTCCCATTGACCTGAAACATCCATAAAAAGGGACATATGAAACAGCCCGTCTGCCAACTCTGCAGGCGTCAGCAGCGAATAAGGTTCCGCGTCGGGGTCAATATCAAGATAATTATAGCCAGCACGTTCGAAAAGGCGTGACGCATCTTCAGACATGGAATTTGCGCCCAGACTGTCTTTGTAAGCACGTCTTTCGAGCATAGTGGAAATGGCGCGACTCCCGTAAATTTACAGGGCAGAATGCTAATGCATGTGGCCTGTAGAAAGTGAGGGAATAATATGACATAAAGTTTATGTCCACCACGGCTTTCACGGCTCGTGTTTGTGGATCAATTCGGTGTCGGGGCAACCATGAAGTCATCAACTAGAGGAAATTTGCTTCTCGAGCTCATTGCCGTCTCCGATAGACTCGGCGACGGCACCCAGACCCGTTCATTACTCATTGAGCATGCGAATGAGCAACTTGATGAGCTGTGGAACGGTGCGGACCAAGGCTCCATCGATCCGGAAGCCGTCGATCAAGAACAATTGTTTGCAGCCTTGGATACCTTATCCAAGGCTGAAGAAACCGAAGCCTTGAGCGCGCTGATTGCCCGGCTCAAGGCCTTGGCTGAACACGATGCTTTGGACCAAAGAACACGGTTCGAATTCCGGAGCATAGCTGTACGGGCCTCCGGCCGTGAGTGCTGCCACAACGAACTCCGTGCCGCCTATGATGCTCTGATCGAGAGCGGTGGCCCCGGCCTGAACCCGGACGATATCCACCAGATCAATGTCGAGTATGCGACCAGTCTTTTGGAACGCGGGAATAAAGCCGCTTACATCGCCGAAGTGCGTGAAAGACTCGACCGGATATCGCCGGGTTACCAAGCGCGTGTTGGCGTTGATAAATCTGGCGGAACCCCTGAAAACCCTAAATCTAGTCTATTTAAACGCCTATCTAACCGCCTGCAGGCTGAAATACGGGATACTCCTGTGCAGGGTCCGGAAATTGATCAGCAGGTCAATGCGGCCAATACGTTGCAGAGTCAGGGACAAAACGAAGCTGCTTTCAAAGCGCATATGGAATTAGCGCAACAAGGTGTGACGGCGTCGCAAATGTCCATCGGCACTTACTACCAGCTCGGCATGGGGTGTGATGTGGACTACGAAGCCGCGCGCAAATGGTATGATTTAGCCGCTGACGGTGGAAATAACATGGCCCATCTTTATCTCGGCGCATTGCAGCAGATGGGTTTGGGAGGACCGACCGATATCAAGGCTGCCGTTGAGCATTATCGAGCTGCAGCGGCATCGGGACTGGCAACAGCCTATGTCAATCTGAGTGGCCTGTTGGCAAATATCGGCTTTCGCAGCGTGAGCGACCTGCCCGCGAGTTGCGAATGCGTATTTCGAGCTTGGGAAATCGATCCGTCCACGAGCCTGGATACGACGTTGGTCTATTACGCCAGCCCTCTGGACCAGTTGACGACAGCCTAAAACGGCTCAAACGCAATCCCGGCACTGGTCCAGAATTCGTTAGGCGCCTCGTATCAGAGGCCGTAGACTTCCTTGAAAGCGTGTCGCAATGCCTCGACATCCACTTTTTTGTCGGTGGTTGTTCCTATGGCCTGTTTCAGTGCCGCGCGAACAACAGATCCAAGCACATTCCCGACCTTGCATGTGGCATACAGTGGATAGCGGAATGATGGATCGGACCGGATATCCGTCCAATCGCCACCGATTTTGACCGGAACGATGAGCGTGCTGTTGGCATTGCCGATCGGAAACGTCTTTCGAAAATCAACCCAGAGCGCTTCAGGAGCCAGTTTGGAGGGCTTGACATCAGACGGAGCTATGACCGGGCACGAACCGAATGGGTAGCCAATATTGCGCGTCTCTATAACCACGTCACCATCAGGATGATTGACAAGGGTCGCTTTCAGGGCGGCACCGGTGGGAGACAGACCCAATCGGCTCGCTTGTATAATTCCCAAGATAAAAATTTCGCGTAATATATCTTCCACTGAAATGCCCGGCAGGCAGAGACCTGCCAGCAATAAATTTCGGTACGCCGGATAAGCACGAACGAGGTCAAGCGCGACACCCGCCTTAGCCCGCTTGATGATCGGATCGCCCCCCGCCCTTTTGAGCATGGGTCCGTAGAGCTTGTGTTCCCGCAAAGCGTCGCGCTCAGCGTTAGCTCGCCGCATCTGACGCGACGGAAGCGTGTCGAACCAGGTGACACCGTCGCGACCCACCGTGAAATTCTGTTTATGGCGGCTGATCTGGTTTTGATAGAAGGCACGCTTCGACGGCGGTTGACTTGCCTCTGTTCCAGCTAAATGCGTGTCGATCAAATTGTCGAATTTATCGATGTGGCGCTGGAAGTCGAATTTTCCAGACGTGATGAAATGGTCATAAGCCCGCTGCGCCATCTCACGCACAAGACGTTTATCTTTGATCTGCGCAATGACCTCCGGAATGTTGGAGTAATCACTCTTCAGTTCAATATAATGTTCGCCTGCGCTCATGAAACCGCCATAACGACCCTCCAATTGCACCATGGCGGAACCCGTCGCGGCGGCTTCCAGCATGCGCGGTGAAATCGTGTCGATACTGTAGCGACCGTCTTGGCGGCGGAAAACATCGTCGCGAACCGTGTCGAAATCAGCACGTGGAAACGCCCTGCGATAGGATGCCGTTTCCTTAATGATGCGCCCGTTGAAATCAATAACACTAGATCCGCTGGGTGTACCCAATTGGGTACGGCAGCTCTGTAGGAAACCAAGCCAGCGATCGCCGGATAGACGATCGGACTCATTGATGGAAATATTGACGGACAATCCTGCTTTTCGGGCAGGCTCGGCAAACATCTCCGTGATTTTCTGTTTCTGATAACCCAATTCACCCAAATAGAATGGCGATATCCGGCCTCGAAAACCCACGTCGATGGACTTGTTATCCAAGGTAAAAAGGCCGGGCTTACGCAATTTTTCGTCGACATAGCCCGTCAGAACTTGATTGACGGCTTTGAGGGTCGGAATGCGGCGCTTGGAATAAAACACGTCGTGATCTTCCGGATTGACACATGTGAAAACCAGATCGACCTTCATTCGACCCAGAATGTCCGCCACAGTATTCACTTCCTGATATTCGTCCTGCAGGAAGACAAGTTTCAGGGCACGCGTCTCTGCAAATGCCTCGATTTGCTCATCGGACAGGTACAGGGGCCAGAAATTATGCGGCACCATGACGGCATCGAAATCGTCAAAATCCACCTGTTCAGGATCGAAGTCATAAACAAAATTATGGAAGTAGTAGTCATGGCGCGAAAGGCGCGGATAGGCCGACAAATACTGAACGAACTGTGTCAGCTGATGGTAATCGTAGAGGGAGGATAGAACCAGAATGCTACGCTTCATCTGACCCTCCGATCTGAGCATCAATCGTATCGCGCAATCCGACCTTGAACGGAATATATTTTCGATCCGGGCATTTCGCGGCGAGCCTTTCGATCTCTGGAACAAGACGGGCGGGTGTTCCGTCCGTAGCGTTTTGCAACAGCGTTTGCCCCATCTGAGCCGCAATCATTTCTGCGATTTCAGCAAGTGTAAACTGTTCCGGCGAAGCCACATTATAGGTGCCCGACCAGCGTTTCAGCGCGGCGCTCGCAATAATGGCGGCAGCATCTTCGACATGTATCGGGGCCAATGTTGGCCCGGTTCCACCTTGCAAGTCAACGGCGCGCCCATTGGCGACCCGGTCTATGATAGCTGGTAATAGCTTGTCATACTGTCCGGGGCCGTAAGGCATGAAAAAACGCAAACGGGACACGGCAAACTGTGACTCATAAGTCCGACTAATAGCTTCGGCGGCAAGTTTCGTTGTTCCATTGAGCGAAGTCGGGCTCAGCGCCCGGCTCTCGGCTAAAACCCCGTCATAAGGTTCGTACACAGACCCAGTGGAACAGTGCACAAACGAGTCCGCACCGGCTTTTGCAGCATAATCCAGTAATTCGGACATAGCCCGGACATTGATACCGAACACCTCTGAAGCCGTATCGGGAAAACCGCGATAATTTGGAGATTGCGCCATATGGATCACTGCATCAATCTGTTCCGGCAAGACCGCGATTGACAAAGGCGTGTTGAGATCATGAACAACCGCGTTCGAACCACCCTGCCCGGCTGTTCTTACCACAGGATAGAGATCGGCATGCATTGATAGATGGCGCATAACGGACTGGCCGATAAACCCAGTTGCACCGGTCAGTAGAATTTTGGGCTTTGCGGAGGCTTCCACAGTTAAGCCGCTGCTTTCGGGGCTTCCGGTTCGGGCGTTGCGGGCTGCAGGTCCTGACTCTGAATCCATTCATTCAGATAGAGGAGTGACCAGATCAACAGACGACGGTTGGTTTCGCCATTGAGGTGATCCTCCACGAGATCGCCCATGACATTTGTATCGACGATCTCTGAAATGGCGGGTTCGTCTTCGAGGAGTTTGCGCCGCACAAAATCAATGCTTTCGCCCTTGAACCAGCTTGCATCGGGTGCGGAAAAACCTTGCTTGACTGCATTGGCAATCTCGTCCGGAACATGGCGCGACATAACCTCACGCAGCGCCAGTTTACCATCCTTGGTCTTGGCAAAATATTTCTCGCCCTTAGCGGATTTGTTTTCATCCATTCTGACCACTTCCTTGAGGTTCTTAACCTTCAGATGGGCAGGCAGACGCATAGCAAAATCGGCAAGATCATTATCTAGAAATGGCACGCGTGTCTCAAGACTGTGAGCCATGGACAGCTTGTCTTCCATTACCAGCAATCCATTCAGGAACGTCTTGGCCTCGAAATATTGGGACAAATTCAGGCAGTCCTCCGCCCGCAACCGCCCGCTAGTTTGAACCTGATCGAAAACACCGTGAAAGATTTCGCGCGTGTCGACATGGGCCGACGCATCCAGCGGTCCGATCAGCGCATCGAATGCCTCATTGGGCACAAGCCGTTGCCAGAAATCATAGTAAGTGTCAGCGTAGCTCGAAAAGTCAGTTTTAGTGGCGGCCCGATAATAACGCCATGGATAACCTCCAAACAGCTCATCACCGCCGCCACCCGACAAGACGACCTTGACGAAACGGCTCGCCAGTTTGGTTGCATACCAGTTCGGGTAGCACTGCCCCACACGCGGCTCTTCCTGGTGGCCGACAATGAGCGGTAGGGCGCGCTCCATGTCGCCAGCTTTCAGAACAGCTTCATAATGCTCGGTCTTGAACAGGTAGGACATGCGCTCTGCTTTGGCACGCTCGTCATAGCCTAGCTCAACGCCTGAGGCGGAGCTCATGTCAAAGCCCACGGTGAACGTCTTCATATAAGGCAATTCGCGCGCGGCCAGCGCCGTGATCGAACCGGAATCGACACCGCCCGACAAATACGACCCGATATCGACATCCGACACAAGCTGGCGCGAAACGCTTTGCCTGAACAAGTAATCCAGTTCCTCGAAAAGCTCCGCATCGGACGGCGGATTTTCCGGCTCCTGAAAATCAAAGTCCCAATAGCGCACAGGCGCAGGGACGGCGTCGCGGGTCACGTGCATGACTGACCCCTGTGGCATCAGGCTGACGCCTTGGTAGAGGGTACGGTCTGTGAATATGTTCTGGAACGTCAAATACTCAACCAGAGCCTTCTGGTCCAAAGACGTTCGAAAGCCCGGATAGGCCTGTAGCGCTTTGACCTCCGAAGCAAACAACAAGGTCCCGTCAGTTTGCTTGGACCAGTAAAGCGGCTTGACGCCAAAACGGTCGCGCGCGAGCGTCAGTCGTTCCTCTACAGAATCCCATAGTCCAAAGGCAAACATGCCGTTGAAACGTTTGAGGGCTGCATCACCCCATAAGATCATGGATTGCAGTAAGACTTCCGTGTCGCCATCAGTTTCGAACACCACACCTTTGGCTTCGAGTTCCGTGCGCAATTCACGATAGTTATATAGCTCACCATTATAGGTGAGGTGGTAGCGTCCGTCGCGCGAATGGAAGGGCTGGCTTGAGGCGTCAGAAAGGTCGATAATCGAGAGGCGGCGATGCCCTAAGGCGACAGGCCCATCTGTGAAATGACCGAAGCCGTCCGGCCCTCGGTGCACGATAGCCGATACCATGGGCGCAAGCGCGTTGACGGTCGCGGGGCGCCCCCTTCGGTTGAAAATACCTGCTATGCCGCACATTAACGTCTACGCTCCTTAATCAAGCCGCAGACAGCTATGCGGATCGGAGCTTGTCGCGCCGCAGGGCCACTTCCTTGATATTGTTCTGACGCCATTCAATGACACGCTCTAGACCATTGCGCAGCTCGACTTTGGAAACAAAACCGATTTCTTCGGTCGCCTTTTTCGGACAGCCGATCCGATTTTTGACAAAAGTCGGGCCTGCTGGCTCGTAACGGATCTTCAGGTCAGTACCAGTGAGCTCCAGAAGCATTTCGGCCAATGCCTTGATCGATGTGCGCTTCCCCGTTCCAACATTGTAGAAGCTGGCCGTCGTGTCCGCTTTCATAGCGCAAACATTGGCAGCGGCACAATCCTCGACATAGACGAAGTCGTAAGCCTGCGATCCATCACCATAGACGACCGGGGCGATACCCTTGTCGATATTGTCGAGGATCTTCATGATAACGGCAATATACGCGCCATTATAATCCTGACGCGGGCCGTAGACATTCATGTAACGCAGCCCGACTGCGGGCAGGTCGAAACGGTGCGCAAACG
Organism: Algimonas ampicilliniresistens; assembly: GCF_030159955.1. GTDB lineage: Bacteria > Pseudomonadota > Alphaproteobacteria > Caulobacterales > Maricaulaceae > Litorimonas > Litorimonas ampicilliniresistens. Next base: position 1,066,554 of record NZ_BSNK01000002.1, on the reverse strand, counting down.
CGGTCAGCATGGCTTCACCCGCAATCTTGGTCGCACCGTAAAAATTGGTATTATTGAGCGGATGATCTTCGGTCATCGGTTCCTGCACGGCGTCTCCATAGACAGACGCGGAGGAGGACCAAACTAATCGTTTCACATTTTTTTCGACGCAGGCTTCCAGCACGTTGAACGTACCGCGAATATTCACATCAAATGCGGAACGCTGATATTCCTGACACTGTAGGAGCCAGAGTGCGGCGAAGTGAAACACGCCATCTGCGCCGTCAAAGGCCGACGCCAGAATATCGGATTGGAGGATGTCGCCACCAATATCGTAGATCTTGCAGCGGTCATCTGACAGCGCACCTTCGAGATTGGACACGCGACCGCGCACGAAGTTGTCAAAGACAAGCACTTCGCCAACATCTTCGCGCAGCAGGGCATCAACCGTGTGCGACCCAATAAGTCCGCCGCCGCCGACGACGACAAGTTTCTTGCCTTTGATATCCATGGGTATGTCCTTGATAGGGTAACGAATTAGGCTCTGTTCAGAGCTTGACGATACGCGTTTTGTTTAGCGCGTCCGAGTCGGGAATCGGGGGTAGGTTGTGAGAGGCCAGCACTGTATTGACGGCTTCGTCTTTCAGTATGCGGTTCTTGATGTCGAGCCCTGTTGCAACATCGGTCAAGGCTATCTGTCGCCCTTCATGCAACACTAAGACTTGATTACACCAACGTTTAATAAGTGCGTCAACGTGTGTTGCCAAGACCAAAATATGTTCCTCATCGAACATCGCTTCGATACGTTGCTGCGCCTTGTCGACGAACCGTGCGTCGCCAGCGCCAATCCATTCATCCATGATATAGATTTGCGCGCTCATGCACGTAGCGATTGCGAAACCAAGCCGCGCGGACATACCGGTAGAATAAGTACGAACCGCCCGGTCAATGTCATCACCTAACGCCGCGAAATCGAGGATCTTAGGGAGGTAACCTTCAATCGCTTCGCGGCTCAGACCAGCCTGTCGTCCGCGCCTGTAAATGTTGGACATGCCCGTATCATCGACGACCATTCCGGTCTTGGCGGAAATCAAGCCGGCCACGCGACCAATTCGGATGACCCGGCCTTTCGTCGGCTCATAGGTTCCGATCAAAGTCTGGATGAGGGTTGATTTCCCCGCACCGTTGGCCCCGACGATGCCGAGACGGTCGCCGGTTCGCAGCGTAAAATTGACATCATACAAACCGAGCTTGAATTGATCCTTGGTAGGGTTACCGCGAAGCATATTGCCTACGGACGCACGAAACGTCCGGCTTTCGGCCAGACCGAGCGGAAAAGCGACCTGTAAGTCGGTTGCAGAGAGACGTGGTGGATACATGAGCCGTTACGACCAGTAAGTCAGCTTGCGCCGGTATTTTGCGAAGACAATGATAGCTATAATCCAGGCCACAATGCCGAGCGCCGCAGATACGATGTAGATCTTGGCACTTGGAATATTCCCCATGAGCGGATCGCGCGCCAAAGTTAGCATGTAGTAAAACGGATTAAGCTCAAGAAAAAGACGTTCCGGATAGGTTTCTGGAATGTCCCGCGCACGCCAGAAAACTGGGCTGAGATAGAAACCAAACTGCATCAGGTTAGACACGGCTGGACCCAAATCCCGCATCCGCGCCGCCATAATACCCAGCACAATTCCCGCAGGCAGCAAGACAAAGCCCATAAGTACTAAGCCTGGGATCACCATAAACATCGAAATGTTGGGACCAATAAAGAGAAGCGCGACCAAAAACAGCGTCGCCAGATTGAACGCCAGCATGACGTAATTACGAACAAGGATACGGAACGGAATTTCCGCAAAAGAGAGCTGAAACCCTGTTGTGACCGGTGTGGTGTACATGTTCGCACCTTCCACAAGAATGCTGAAAATGAACGACCACAAAACAACACCGCCTGTAACGTAAGCGACATATTCACGAAATTCCGCAGCAGGAATATTGAGCAGTAATTTTCCGAGCGCCATAAACCCGAGCACGAAGACAACAGTGCTGACAAGGTTCCAAAATGGACCCAATACGGAACGCCGGTACCGCGTGGTAACATCCTCAACACCATCAGAGAAAACGGTACGCCATCGATGCCGAATAGACAGAATATCCGCCCAAGTCGCCGCGCCCGGACGACGGGCATCAGAGATGAAAATCTCCCGCCCAGCAACCGCCTTACGGCGTTCCCGTTTGCTTACTTTTAAATCGGGTGAAGACATGGATGGTTCAATGATCCTTGGTCGTGTGTCGGCTCGGCGTTCGGTATGAGGATATTAAAGCCGACGCATATGCTTCATAGTGATAGGCATCACGAGCATGACGGCTCGCATTGAGCGCCTTCCTATTCACGAATTCGCGGTCCGTGGCAAGCTGGTTTACGGTGTCCGAGAGGTCGTGAATGGTGCGGTCGTCATATATTCGGCCGCACTCACCTTGGGTAATTATCTCGGCGACAAAAGGCAGATCCGTCGACAGTATCATTAGTCCAGCCATCATGAATTGGCCGAGCTTGTTTGGGCAAGCAATCGCATGATTTTCCACGTCGCTGGCATATGGGATCAAACCGATATCCGCGAAGGCCGCCCCTGCAATTAATTGGTCTTCGGACAAGCTAGGAAGAAAGAAGATCGATTTGTCTAAAAGGCCTGACGCATGGGCCGTTTTTAAAAGCGCGTCTCGGCGTGTGCCGTCGGGGCCGCGCAAATATAGATCCGCCCCTCTCACACTCGACCAGGATTCGATAACACGGTCCACACCGCGTTCCGGCGCGAAACCACCTTGGAACAACACGCTGAGCCGTCCCTCGCGCCCTTGGGTTTGATGCGGCGGGGGAAGCGGATCAAAATCGATCTCAGCTAGCGGCGAAGCATTGGGAAGCAACGCGAAGGGCACAGTCGGAAAGCGCGCTTGCCACAAGTTTATCAGCGGCGTGGACACACCCAAAGCCGCATCGGCGTGGGAGACGCCGGCTCGTTCTATCATGCGGAACAGACGCCTCGGGCGTGGGCGTAGCAAATAGGCATCCGGCCCGTATTCATGAGCATCAAAGACCAGCCGCGCCCCACAAGCGCGCTTGAGCGCCACGGCCGCCAGCAGACCGTCCGGGTCATGGGCGTGAATGATTTGCGGTGGATTTTCCCGCGCCTGCGCGACCAGAGCATCGGCCAGTGGCAACACATGATCCAGCAGATACCAGCGATAACCTTCCAGCGCGATCCATGCTTCGCCCAGCCGCCCTTTGGTCAGTTGACGCAACGCACGGCGAAACACGCTCTGCGCCGATAAAGGCGACAGGAGCGCAATAAGAGGCTGCCAAAAACGATTCCGGACCACTCGCCCCGCATGACGCAACCGGTTGGACACACCTTCGCCTTTAGGCAGGGCGCGTAGGCCGACATCCATTCGGCGCAGGACAGCCCGGATCAAACGCGCAGCCATCCTCAGGCTCCGCACGATTATCATGATAAAGAGTAGCGGCACTCCAATGACGATCAGGAACGGCGACAGGATAAGAAAGAGCGCGCCGAGAGCACCCGCGTCACGCGGGTGCAAGCGAAGACCGAGTCGATGCAGATGCATTAGCCCCCTCGCCCACCCCACACGACCGCCGGGCGCAGGAATGACGGTTTCGCCGGGTCCGGACGGCGTTGGCTCCGCCCGATGGTCCAACCCAAAGACATGCACGTCATAGCCGTGCGAGCGCGCGAAGTCGGCCGACCAGCCAATGCGCGGATCGGCATGGGGCGGGTGGGCACAAACAACCCAAAGGCTTTCGCCCGTTCCGCTCATGCCGGGATATCTGCAAACAGCCTTAGCCACCGTTCGCGCAGTCGCGACCTTCGGCCATAGGGATTATCGGACGCCAGCTGCCGAACTTCCCAGGCGATGAACCGCCAGAACAGACGATCGCGGACGTTCAGCGTCCAAAGTCTGCGCGCACGGTCGATTGTCCAACGCGGCGGTTCCGGCGTGTCGCACTCTAACCGACGGTCCCACTCGTCGACAAAATCGGGATAGGCGGCTCGGCCAGCCTCCACAATATCGCGAAAGGCCCGATCAGCGACCGCGTCTATAACATCGTCATCCTGCAGGGCGACCAGCACTGCGTCTAGGTTGGAGAAATCCTCTTCAACCGGAATGTAATGGACGTCAGCCTCCAGCAGACCGTTATAGGCTCCACGCACGAGACATTGTGCCGTGCGGGTCGCCGCGGCCTCCAAGTGACGCGGAGACAGCGCGCGGAGAGGTAATTCCCCGTCGCGGTCAGGAAATACGGCGTCGCGTACCTGCTCGAATGTGGCCGTTGGATGATCTGCGCGGTACGCTTCGACCGCCTGTTTCAATGATCCGTCGCGATCAAGAATTGACGCTCCGCCCTCCACGCCAATCACGGCGCGGCTGTCCGCGAGATATTTGATCCACGCTTTTCCAGACACTGTATCCTCGTCATCAAGCGAAATATCGGCCTTGATTCCAGTTCGAACTGCGGCGGCGGCGAAGACTTCACCGATGCGTACTTTTAGCTGCCCAAGTGATCCTAGCCAGTCCGCCGCGCGCCAAGCCCGGTAAGTCAGACCATGAGGACGCTCTGTGATTGGACGGTGGCACGCCTTTGCATAAGCGACCGTGTCTGGATCCAAATAGCCTGTCAAAACCTGCTCATAAGCCACTTCAGATGGAGCATTCGCATAGATGACCGCGCGCGCATCCGCCCTGGCGCAACTCATCACCAAGCGCGTTCCTGTCATCTCGATCAGCTTATCGAGCAAGTCGGTATGAATAAATTCGTCCTGTGGTTGAGCAATCTTGAGACTACGGTGAGTTTTCAGCGGGGTCAAAATCGGTGCGAAACGGCGGAAAACGGCCTCGCTCCAGCGCATCCCGCACAGCGATGTGTGCAAAACAACCACATCAGGATCAAGACCTTCAATAAATCGCCAAGGCAATCCCATTGCGATGTTAACATAGGCCACACGGTGCGAACTGTACCGCCGCCAACAATAGAGATGGCGCTCTATCGTGTCGCGCAGCGGGAAAACGCCGCGCGTATAGTAGAGAACGAGAATCGTCCGTTGAGCCATCGGGGTAAGCGCACCGAAAAAATCCGAAACGAGACGCCGCGGGGTCGTTCGTCCTCGGTTTAAAGAAATATGATCCGCGCCTTTTCTATCTGCCCTTACCTTGCAGGTCGGTCAAGCGAGGAGCCTTCAATGACGACCTTGGAAACACAGCACAACGCCTTGCCACTTATGGCACCCGCGCAAGCGCGCAAACACATCATAGTCAACGAAGCCCTGTCAGCCATTGACCGTCGACTACACATCCGTCTGATGTCGGTGACAATCGTCCATCCACCATTAGTCCCTTCGATAGGTGATCGATACGGCATTCCCGAAAACGCGACCGAAGACTGGTCCGGGCAATCGGGCAGCATTGCAGAATGGTCCGGACACGCTTGGAAATTCACCCGCCCCGACCTGGGTTGGATTGCGCATGTTTCCGATGCGGATGGTGTATGTGTCATGACACAGAACGGATGGGAGGCTTTGAAGCGAACGGTCGATACGGTTCCCCGACTAGGCATCGGCACGCAAGCCAATCCTCATGACCGGCTATCCGTGCGCAGCCCGTCGGTCTATTTCGGTCCCGGCACCGAAGCCAGCGATAGCGGCAGCGTCGATCTATCGATGAACCGGGATGATCCATCTAATGACGTGCGCCTATTGTTCAAAACAGCTGATACGGCGAGCGCAGAGTTCGGGCTTGTCGGGGACAATACGCTCAGGCTCAAGACATTCGATAATGGCTTGGCGCGGACACCCCTGTCCATCGACACCGCGACAGGCAATGTTGGCATTGGCGCGGACGCAGCAAATGAGTTCAAACTTGATGTCAGCGCTGAACGGGATGGAGCCGATGGGGTGGTCATTTCCAACATGTCAACGGACCCGGCGGCCAGTTCCAATATCCGGCTGAACGCCAACGGCGGCTTTTATTTCCGCTTCCAACTCTACGGCGCCGGCGCTCTCTACGCGATTACAAACACGTCCATGTTGATGGGAACACGAACTGCGGATTCGCTATTTCTGAGGACGGACGATGAAAACCGGGTGATCATCGACGGGGACGGCAGAGTCGCTGTTGGCGATATTCAGGCAACGACGGATCTCACAGTATCAGGCGGCATCCGCCCGGTTCCATCGACGATCGCCGCCCTGCCCGCAGCTGAAAGCGAAGGCGCGGGAACCTTGCGGTCGGTAGGATCCGGCGCGTCTTTCCAGCTTCTCGTCAGTGACGGTAGCGATTGGCGGGATGTGCCGCTCGGCGCGGCGATCTGACAGGAGCGCTTACGACAGGAGGTAATCGGCGATGACGTCAACACAGAGTGCTGCTGCATGACCGTCGCCATATTCGGGGATGTCGCGGCGTGGCGTCGCCCAATCGTCCTGCGTCCAGAGTCGATTCCAGCCCGCCTTGATGGTTTCCACCCATTCGGTTTCGTCGCGAATGGTGATGCAGGGCACACGGTGAAAATAGGCCTCTTTCTGCAATCCACCTGAATCCGTCAGGACCAATTCCGATCCAGCCATCAATTCGGCCAGTTCAAAATAGTCGAGCGGGTCGATCAGGGTGACGCCCTCGGGCTTGCGTCCGATCCGCTCCATCACACCCTTTGTGCGTGGGTGCAGCGGCAGGACGACGGGCCGCTTGGCAGCTTCGGCTTCTAGGAAATCGAGGACCCGGTTGAACCGGTCCGTGTCGTCGGTGTTTTCCGCACGGTGCAGCGTACAGACGGCATAGGGTCCGTCCAGACCGAGCGTCTCGCGTAGAGCCTTGCGATCGCGCGTCATCTCAATAGCGTGCAATGTGGCGTCATGCATCACGTCGCCGACCATGTGGACCCCGTCCGTGACGCCTTCGCTGGCCAGGTTTTCGACGGCCTGATGGGTCGGGCACAGCAACAGCGCCGACACGCGGTCCGCCAGAACGCGATTGATCTCTTCTGGCATCCGCATGTTGAATGAGCGGAGCCCCGCTTCGACATGAATGACCGGAATGTGAAGCTTCACTGCCGCGATCGCGCCTGCCAGAGTCGAATTCGTATCGCCATAAATCAGAACGGCATCGGGCTGTTCCGCCTTGAATATCCCTTCCAGCGCTTCGATCATGCGCCCGGTCATTTCGCCGTGGGACAATCCACCAAATTCCAACCGATGGGCGGGCGCAGGAATACCCAGCCCGTCGAAAAACACATCCGACATATTCGCGTCGTAATGTTGGCCGGTATGGATGATGCGTTCGTCAAAGCGAACATCCGCGGCAATGGCCCGACTCAGTGCCGCAGCCTTGATGAACTGCGGCCGCGCGCCGACGATAGTATGGATTGTCTTGGTTTGGATCATGACTCGCAGGTCTTCAAAGCGATTAAAATAGTCGGCGAAAGTGTCCCGAATTCGGGTCCACGCGCGTACGCCTTCCTATCCAGCCACGCCGTGAAGGCAACTGCGAATGCGGCAAGTCTAATCGACGATATCCATATCGACTGACACTCCGAATAGATGAACCAATGGAACAGGCCCGAGGTTTTTCAACCCGATCTGCGCTCGATCCTCCTCGGCGATGAGGTTTATGGCAATTTGATTTTTGCCCGGGCTTAATCTGACACGTCTGTCGAAATCCAGCCGTACGGTCTTGCCCAGCGGCATGATCTGCAACTCGGCATCGATATCCGTCTGGTTCCAGACCACGAACTCAATGACCCCCGTGCTTCCAACGGTTAAAGGCCGCAGAGTCACGGTTGTCAGGTGCGGTCGGGTGGCCCAAAGGCGGCTTGCATTATAGGACACATCGTCGGTCAGGTCTTCATTGAGGAGCTGCGCATTAGTATCCGCCAGCCACGCTGCTGATAAACCGTCCATTTGCATAGCGCTCGCATCACCCAGCGACGCCCTACCTTGCGACAGGCGCAAATCCACGTCCAGAACCATCCATTCGCGCGGGTCATCATAGGACAGCGCTTCCGCAATACGGTAGTTGCTCAGGCTCATATAGGGGTGATCAAAACGCGCATCGTAAAGGGATAACAGATCGGCAGAGAGAGTTTCACGACTGGCCTTTGGCGCTTGTCGCACTCTGTCTTTCAGGACCGTATCGCTGGCGCTTCCCGCGATCTCCGCAAGGCTTAGGACATCTTTGGAGAGCGATCCGGCCTTCGAGCTTACAAAATAGACACCGAAAGTCGGATCGAAGAACGCCCATCGGCCATCACCCAGATCAACTTCGACCGCCGTGTGGTTGCCCTGGTTAGGGATGTTGTGAAGATGGACGTAGCGCGTACGGGCGCCGGTTGCTTCCAATACACCGCGAAGGACATACGAGATGCCACCACAGGCAGTTTCGCAGTCTTCGAACAAATCGTTGATGTCGACAGGCGTTGTGGCCGTTCCGTTATTGCAGAAACGATAGACGGCCTGATTGAGACGCGCGGCCCGTTCTGCGACGGACAAAGACTGCAGCGCGTCCAACGCAATGCCCTCTCGTTTCAGCCAGTCGCGCGCGGCGGCTCGCCCGGCTTTGGGTATGGGCGTTACAAAAGCGTTGGAGCCCTTCGCAGCGGGCTTCGTTTCCAAACTGCATCCGGCTAATGCTGACACAACAGCACAAATGATCAGGCAATGCCCGATCGTTCGTAGGTGTTTAGCTATCTGCAAGATCCGCCGCTCTTACAAATTAGAGGTAGCGTTGGGCGTCTGGCACAAAATGAACATGCTGCGCCATGCAGCGCTTGATTACATCCATATTCTCGCGGGTCCACTCGACCGTGCGCTGTAACCCATCCTCGATCCCAACCTCGGCTTTGAAACCCAGATCGCGTTCGGCCTTGGCGGCGGAACCGAAGCGGTTGCCGCTACTATCCCATGGACGGCGAGGTTTAAGCTCCACCGGGGTTGGGTTTCCCGTCAAGCGGTTGATGGTCTCAGCCAGTTCGCGGATAGTCGTTTCCTTACCCGACGCCAGATTATAGGCCTCAGACGGTTTGCCATGAAGCGCCGCAGCCATCAGACCGCGCGCCATGTCTTCCACAAAAATGAAGTCACGCGATGTCCGGCCTTCATCGTCGAGGGGCAACGCTTCCTCGTGCAAAGACTTAAATATGAAAGTCGGGGTGACGTTACGCCAGATCGTATGAACCGTCCCGCGCCAGCGTCCCGCACCGAGAATTTCGCCAGGACCATACACATTCATGAAACGGGCTTTCACGAAGGGTAGGTTTTCCTGTTTCCAGTAATAGTTGCCGTAAAGCTCTCCAATGATCTTGGAGACTGAATAAGGGCTGTCGTGGAAGAGCGATACGGGAGCTTCTTCATCGGTCGCGGTCGCTTCGCCGTAGGTCTTTTCTGCCACGGCACAGGCTGCGGCTGCGTAAACCACCTTTTTCAGGTTCTTGATCTGGGACAGCCGGTGGAACATGGACAGCGAGGTGTAGTTGTTGTGCATGTGGTCGCGCATCGGATCAGCGATCGAACTCTGGTTCCCGTGGAACGTCGTCAGCTGATAGGCATAATCCAGATCGTCGGGCAGACGTTCCAATACTTCGGGGTTTGTGATCGACCGAGGAATAAACTCCACGCGCGGGTCATTCGGTACATTGGCCATATCGGCAGAAAGAAGATTATCCACCAAGATAAGTTTCTTGATGTCTTCCTTCAGCAACATTTTTGCGAGGTTGGAGCCAACGAAACCGGCACCGCCGGCTATGGCGACCGTTACGCCTTTGAATGTGGGATTAGTCATTTCGGGATACCCGCAATAGAATAAATAGACCGGATAGGGTCGGAAAAGGTGAAACGTTCGTCCGTGTCTAAATGACGTCGGGCGAAAAAATAATTGATCCCGAAGTCAAGTTCGACATCGAAATCAGGGCGCGTCAGTCCAATCAATTTCATAGGTTTGGATCACGCCCGCACTCCGCGCAATCCTGAAAAGCGGCACCAAAGCGATTGCTTGCGACCCTTGTCCGCGAACGTTGCGAGTCTGACCGTCAACCAATGGAACCACAGATACAGAGTCGATATCGTGTCGAAGCTGTTCGCGCAATTCGACAGCCGAAAGTAACTTGCCCTCAGTCTGGAACAGGGAGTTATTGATGGGATCAATGGCAACCCATCGTCCATCGACGTTAAATTCGGCTAATTGATGGCTGTATGGTGTCAAGTCGTCATATTGCGGGCTGTAACTGACGAAATCCACAATACGGGCTTCCCCGCCCGCACTATGGGCGAGATTCAACCAGAGATCACGAAAACCCGCAATGCGTAGAGCCGTTTCGCCGCGCTCCAACGCCCGCATCTGCACATCCATAGTTTCAGCCTTGCGGCTCGCGGGGCCTGAATACCGAAGTGCCCGAGCATTGATCCACGCCGACGCGCGAGCCGCGATATCTAAACCGTCTTGTGTGGCCTTAGCCTCTGGAAGCACAACTCCCGAGGCGTAGTCAGGGCTCATCGGAATAGTTCTGAATCTATCTGCGTCACTGAAGTCCAGCGTATTGACAGACAGGATGGTGTAACCATCCGGCTTGTCCACGCCGCCTTCGGCAAGTTCCTCAGGAGATTGGCGAACAAGAGCGAGGTTGTGACCCGTTCCATCCTCGCCTTGGAACGTTAGGGTGTAGCTCCGGCTGTCCAGTCGGCCATTGTTGTTTCCCTCCTGATTCAGGAAGGTCATCAGATAACCCTCACCGTCATAAGGAATACTGATCGTCTCGCCAGTCGGATTATCGAGCAGAGTCGCGGGACCGTTCACATTCTCAACACCGATAAAGGCGTCCTCCGCACCGCGATGGGTAAAACCGCTCATGCGCGCAAAGTTTACCACAGGCTCGTCAACGATTTCGACGGGGATGATGGGAACGGACTGGCCCGCATAATTATTATCTGCCGTCGCGCCGTCGCTCCCACCCGTGAGTGCGTCGCACGATCCAATTGCAAGGGCGGCGAGACACACGCCTGTCAGGTACAGTGTGTCGCGTCGAAACAAACAGGCAGATGAAAACATTATATTTCCCCGTATCAGAATATCGCTCTAACGGTCCGGTTGTTAGAGGACGCCTGGCTGCCTCCGATTATCCACTAGTGAACGTTACATCAACTGTTTCAATGGCGCCGAAATAGTTGAAGTAGAAATCTCGCTCCGGGAATTTAATCAATGTCGACGTCGTGGATCCGTCAGCCCCCAGAATGATCTTTTCAAGGCCTGGATTAAGCATCACGATCTCGACCGTCGCCGGTTCACGTTTCACTGCTTGGCGCAATTCTTCGGCGGACACGTAACGCTCTCGCACGCGAAAGGCCGCGTTATTCCACGGGTCGATAGCTTTCCAACCGTCGTCCGTCATAACCTCTGCGATGGCATGACTATAGGGTGTCAGGTCATCGAAATAGGGCGCGTAGCTGTAGAGGCCGACATACCGAAATATAAGGCCGTGGTCTTCCGAGGCATGACCCCACAATTCGCGGAAACCCGCGCACTGAATACCGTCAGCACCATTTCGGATGTTCTCGATCTCTTCGATCAGACTCTTCGCCCCGCCACGGTCTCTCGGACCGAATGATAAAGGTTGAGCATAAAGCGTCCCGACAATATCTGCGGCAATGTGGAGTTCGGGGTAGATGAGGTCCGCATTGGCGACCGCATCATTTACAGTGAAGTCTTCCGAATAGCTGCGATCCAGCACATGTGCCGAGTCGACATCGCCATTTGAGAACAGAAGCGTATTAGATCCAAGAATGGTGTAACCATCAACCTTGTCGAACTCAAAAGCCTCCAGAAGCTCCCCAGGGCTTTGACGGATCAACTCGATAGAGTGAGGCTGGTCGTTGGCATCCTGAAATTCTAGAACGTAACTTTGTTCGTCAAGGACCCCATCGCCGTCCGGCGCGTCCGCATAATAGTCGATGCGCACAATGCCGTCTTCGGACGCGATTATGCGGGGGTCATCGCCGTCGAGGCGGTAGGCCACCTCGCCCAAAGCATCATGATTGAACGTCAAAACCGCCGTCGATGTTCCTTCATGGGAGAAGTCCGTCAAGGTCAGGGCCGGAAACTCGAGCGCCTCAGGCTGCGGCTCAGCCACGTCACCTGTGCAAGCAGCGAGACCGATAAAACCGGAAACGAAAAGCACAGAGCGTAACATAAGCCTACCTGACGCTATCGGGCGTTTTGACATGGCTGAAAATCGCCGTGACGCCGTTCTTGTCGTACCATTCATACATGCGACGAATCGTGTCTTCAAAAGAAACTTTGGGAGACCAATCGAAGGCACTTTCGGTCTCGGACGCGTCTAGTACCATTTCGCGCACATCGTCGTCGCCAGCCGGGACTACGGGCACGGGTTCATCTAGCGTGATGCCGAGATATTCGACCGCCTGATCGAACACGTCCTTGATCGATTTACTTTCGCCCGTGCCGACATTGAACGTACCGGTCGGACCCCCTTCCACCAGAGCAAGATCAAGAAAGTCGAGGAAGTCGCTCATATCCATGAAATCACGATAGGTGTCTGAGCAGAAGCAGGACTTACCCGCTTTCAGACGGGTGTAGAACGTCGGGATCGGACCGATAGACAATCGCGGTCCTGTCACGTTGGACAGGCGCAGGCTGGCCGTGTTCGGGAACAGGGACAGCATCGCATCTTCGCCGGCTGTCTTGGATACGCCGTAAGATGTGAACGGTGCGCTAGGCGCGTTGTTCGGGATTGGCACGGTCTGCGGACGGCCATAGGTCAGCGACGTCTGAAAGTTTACCAGCCGCTTCACATCATGGTCGGCACATGCCTTGGCGACGTTGATCGAGCCGAGATAATTGGTCCGCGCATCTTCCGTCCAGTCGTCAGGATCCTTATACGCGGCAGCCGAATTGATGACGTGGGTCGGACGAAAATCAGCAAACAGCGCGTCCACGGCTGCCTTATTGGCAACGTCACCTTCGACGACCGTCAGCTTCTTATGGTCCGCTGGCAGGCTTTCGCGGTAACCCGTTGCGAAGTTGTCGATGACGGCGATCGCTTCGACGCCGTCACGTTCAATCACGTGATCAATGATATTCGCACCGAGGCATCCCGCCCCACCCGTGATGAGTAGACGCATGGTCATTATTGCTTGTCCGCGCCTTCAAGTTTCAGGTGGGTGTACTCACCCAGTGTCCCATGCTCGCGGTAATAATCGACAGCTTTCTTGACGAACTCCTTGAGGGGCGTGAACTCGATTTCACCGAAATCGGCATAGGTACGCGACGGATCCAGCAGGATGGACGCCGCGTCGTCTGGACCAAGAGGCAACTGATCGGGTTCGGGATATTCGTTGAGTTGCATGGCTTCGACCACGGCGTCGTAAAGCTCGATGATCGGAATATCGGTGCCAGACGAGAAGTGATAGGCACCGGAACCGACGCCGTCGGCAGCACGGACGACATTGCGGGCCAGATCACCGACATACACAAAGTCGCGACGTGCGGGTGTGACGAAGCACTTTTTGCCATCCTTCAAACGGCCGTAAAAAATTGGCAGCGGACCAGCGACGTTGCGCGGGCCGATGACGTTGGCGAGGCGGAAGGTCACATAGTTGATGCCGGAATATTCCAGATAGTCCTCGGCCGCTGTCTTGGAGATGGCGTAGGAAGAGTTGGCTGGGTTTTTAGGATGGTTCAGCGTAATCGGAGACTCCTGCGGGTCTGTCCCGTAGCAGAGCGCAGTCTGGAAATAGATGAAGCGCCCAACTTCATGCTCTTTGGCCGCCTTAACAAGATTGGCACCACCGACCGTGTTGGTCTGTGTATCGGTGTACCAGTCATCCGGGTCGGCATAGGCCGCCGCCGTGTGCACAATCACGTCGGGCTTGAGGTCGCCAATGAGCGTGTTAATCAGGTCCTTGTCGGCGATGTCGCCATTCACGAAAGTGAATTTATCAGATTCTTCGGGCAAGTGCTCAGGGCGTCCGGTGGCGAAGTTGTCGATGGCGACGACCGTGTCGCCGCGCTCAAGCATCATTTCCGCGACGTGTGAACCGACTTGGCCTGCGCCGCCTGTGATGAAAGCTTTCATGGGTTCGTTCCCTTTTCTTCGTTCCGATGGATCGAAAGCGTGTCAGTGATGTGAATAGATATGTGTCCTAGGCAATCATCGCCCGGTACTCGTGCGCACGATCGTAGAAGGTCTGGTGCCACAGTTCAAGGTTCAGTAGCCCCCAGGTCTTGCGCGAATATGTGCTGTCGGAGCTGAAGTTTTCCATCGCCTTGTCGGAATTCAGGAAGGCACGCTGGCGTGCCCGGTCCGAATGGAACGTGTCGCGGATGAAGTCTCCGACTTCCCCGCCATACCACTGCGTCAACGGGACGGGGAAACCCATCTTGTCTTCGCGCTGGAACAGCGATGTCGGAAGCTTGTCCTCATAGCTGGTGCGCAGTAGTTCCTTCAGCCGTCCGCCCGGATATTTCAGCGCCGGCGGGATCGTCGCGGCGAATTCGATCAGCGGGTGATCAAGGAACGGCACGCGAGATTCCAACCCGTGCGCCATGCTCATCCGATCTTCGACCTGCAATAGAGCCGGCAGCAGACGCTTGAAATCGAAGCGCGACATGCCGTTCAGATAGTCGGTTTCGCCAATAACGGAACGGTCATTATAAACGTCCGAATAGACCTTGGCGACATGCTCGTGATCCACCGCGCCCTCGACGATCTCATCAGAGAGATCGGTAGAGCGGTCGATAAGGCGGAAGAAACGTTGATCCGCGCTCTCCCACAGCCCCTCTTTCCAGAACGTCTTGAGCAGCGGGCGGTATTTCTTGAGAATGGTCAGGTTCGGAATGACGCTCTCAAAGCTGACGCCGTAATCACCATTGTCGAGATTGCCGTCCAGCGCGCCGGAGATAAGCTGCTCCAGATAACCGACCATGTAACGGGCATAGCCGCCGAAAATTTCGTCTCCGCCCTGTCCGCCCAGCACGACCTTCACATGCTCGGACGCGAGCTTGGATACCATATATTGCGGGAAGGAACCGATACCCGCGACCGGGTGGTCGAGATGCTTTACCACATCGCCAATGTGATTGATAAAGTCTTCGGCCTTGATGTCGATGACATGCAGGTCATTACCGATCTTATCGGCGACCTCATGCGCGTAGCGGCTTTCATCATAGGCGTAGGGGTCATTCTCATACCCCGGAAAATCGACGAAGCGCCCGTGGAAGGACTGATTATTCTCCGGCGAAAATTCGTTCGCGAGGATCGCGATGAGCGAGCTGTCCACTCCGCCCGACAAATAGGAGCCGATCGGCACGTCGGCGCGCATATGGATATTGACCGAATCCGCGATCAGTTCGCGCACGCGGGTCTTGCACTGTTCCAATGTTAGCGAATGGTCGTGTTCATATTTAACGTCCCAATAGGTCGAGATTTTCATCTCGCCCTTTTCGATCACCAGCTGCTGACCCGGCATGAGCTGGTGGACTCCCTTGAACAGGGTGCGCTCGGAAATCGGATACTGGAAGGTGAGATATTCGGAGAAGCCCTGCCGGTCCATATCAATGGTCGGCAGCATGGGCAGCAGCGCTTTGGGTTCGGACGCAAAGTAGAACACACCGTCCTGGATCGTGTAGTAGAACGGCTTGATGCCGAACCGGTCGCGCGCACAGAAGAGCGACTGATTGTTTTCGTCCCAGATTGCGAAGGCGAACATGCCGCGCAGCTGGCTTGGCAGGTTGCGGCCATGTTTGGCATAGGCTGCGAGTAGCACTTCTGTGTCGGACGTGCCGCGAAAGGTCCAACCGTCCTTCAGGGTCTCGCGCAACTCGATATAATTATAACTCTCGCCATTATAGCAGATGTGTGTGCCGTTCGGTCCGTGCATGGGCTGCGCGCCGGACTCGCTCAGATCGATGATGGTCAGGCGGCGATGCGCCAGACCCGTCACGTCTCCGTCAGATTTCCATTGGCCGTGACCGTCCGGGCCGCGGTGCTCGATAAGCTGACTCATCGCCGACAAGCGCTTGTCAATATTCGGGATAGGATCCCGGTTCAGGCTTGTGGCTCCGACGATTCCACACATGTCGCGCCCCTTCTTCCGGCCTTAGGCCAGCGCCGACTTGGCCGCGGCGATCACCTTCGCCTGATCCTCTTCGGACAAGTAGGGGTGCATAGGCAAGCTGATGATATTGTCGATGCAGTCCATCGTATTAGGCAGGCCATTGCCCGCGACGGGATAATGTTCATAGGCGGTCTGCATGTGAACCGGCTTCGGATAGTAGCGCGCCGTTGGAATGCCTTCGGCTTTCAGCGCGTCGGCGAAGGCGAATGGGTCCGGCACTTCGATCGTATATTGCGCCCAAGTCGAGACCACACCGTCCATGACGGTCGGAATGCGGTCGGCAACGCCCGCCAAGCCCTCGGTGTAGCGGGTCGCAACGACATTGCGCTTTTCGATCTCGTCGGCGAATACGGCCAGTTTCGGCAGCAGGATCGCGGCTTGTATCGTGTCCAGACGTGAGTTCATGCCGATGCGGACATTATCGTATTTGTCGGTGCCCTTGCCGTGCACACGCAGGCTGTCGAGGGCTTTGCACAATTCCTCATCATTGGTCGTGATCGCGCCGCCATCGCCGTAACAGCCGAGCGGTTTGGCCGGGAAAAAGCTGGTGGTTTGCACATCCGCCCAGTGCAGCGGGTGTTTACCGTTCAGCGTCGTTCCGAAGCCCTGCGCGGAGTCGGAAATGAATTTCATGCCGTGTTCGCGCACGACCGGGTTCAGCGCATCATAATCGGCGCTTTGCCCAAACAAATCGACGGCGATGACGGCTTTGGGATTCAGCTCGCCTTTTGCCTTCACATCGGCAATGGCCTGTTTCAGGCTGTTCACATCCATATTGTAGGTGTCGCGGTCGATGTCGATAAAGACCGGCGTCGCGCCTGCGAGGGCAACCACTTCTGCCGTCGCGCAATAGGTGAAAGACGGACAGAACACCGCGTCGCCCGGACCGACACCCCAAGCCAGCAGCGGCAGCAGAATGGCGTCCGTGCCGTTGGCGCAGCCGGTCGCGAATTGGGCATCGCCGAACATGGCCAGATTAGTTTCGAATTCCGCCACTTGCGGGCCAAGAATATAGCGCCCAGATTTCAGCACATCGGCAATGCCGCCCTCGATTTCGGTGCGCAGGCGGTCCTGCTGGGCATGAAGGTCGATAAACTGCATGAAATTGGCTTTCCGTGTATGTGATCGCGCGGTCGGTTATCGTGTTTGGCGCGCTTTGGCAGCGCACACTGCGTGACCGTCCGTTTCAGCGCGGTATTTCTGAGCTAGATCGGTTTTGGGAGCTTTTCGGCAGCCATGACACGCAGCACGCGCAGGGCTTCCTCGCCGTCAGTGAAAGGCGTGGTGCCGTTCGCAATGCAATCGAGGAAATGCTGACATTCGGACTTGAGCGGCTCACCCTGGGGCACGTCGACATATTCGACGTCAGCCTTGTGGGGTACGGGCACAGGGCCGGATGTGTCGATCACGTGCTTGTAAAGCGCGAGCTTCTCTTCCCACGGTTTGACGTCGTCAAAGACAGCCATGGCATCTTCGCCAACAACAACGAGACGCTGTTCCTTGAACGGGTGCAGCCAAGACGCGAAGACGTGCGCACGTCCGCCTGATGGGAACACCATGTCGAGCCGAGTCTCGTCCGCGATTCCATCTGTCACGAAATCCAGACCGCTTTGCCTGACATGGCTGGGCGCTTCGTCAAACAAAGCGAGGAGCATGGAAACATCGTGCGGAGCCAGGCTCCAGAATGCATCTTCTTCAACCCGAAATTTTCCAGTCGAAAGGCGGTGGCTGTAGGCGTAGCGCAGCTTGCCAAGTCCGCCGGCGCGAACCATGTCTCGGAGGGCAACGAAAACCGGGTGATATTGCAAAAGGTGGCCGACCATCAGGATGCGGTCCGCCTTCTTAGTCGCTTCGATCATGGATAGCGCATCAGCCTCGGTCAGGGCGATCGGCTTCTCAACATAAACATGCTTGCTAGCAGCGGCGGCTTCCAGCGCGAGTGCAGCGTGATACTCGGCCGGGGCCGCGATCACGACACCGTCAATGTCCGAGGCCAGCGCCTCGTCTTTTGTCATCGCGGTGACGCCGTGCATGCTCGCATGCTTGGCGGCTGTTTCCGGATTAGGGTCAACGACGGCGCGCAGTGCGCCGAGCTCGGCGAAATTTCGGGCTAAATTTTTGCCCCAATGGCCGCAGCCAAAAACAGCCACTATGGGAGTGCTCATCATATTCACCAAATTATAGAAAAAAGTCCGCGCTCATGCGGGTCTCGAAGCGCCTCGATAGAACCGAAATCATAGGCGACATACGAGTATGCGTCATAAATTTCAACAATTGAAAACACGACCACTAATTAGCATTTACAATGTTTTAGGGCATTAATTTCTCTAAGACAGACGTTCAAGGAGACCTGACGACAGTCAAAGACATCACGACCCGCGACGCAGCGTTTTGATGAGAGCTGGCGCCACAGTTTTCGCCATGACGCTGTAGCCATCGGGCGTGGGATGCATGTGATCGACATAAAGGTCTGCCGAGAGCGCGGGATTAGGACCCAGATAGGTGATCTGGGGCCGGCTATCGTCAATCAGCGCTTCCAATGAGTCGCGGGCTGCCGCCAAGGGCGCATCATCAATAAAAGATGGGCGCACCCGCTCGTTCTCAGTCGCGTAGACCACCACGACGGGAACGGAAGCCGCCTCTGCCAGAGACAGCGTCCGGGAAAAGGCCTCAGCCTGGAAGGACTGCTCCGGATCGAAAGAAAGTTCGGCTAGGCGTCGTTTGACTTGCAGAAGCTGGATTGTGCCGAGAACTGGACCTTCGGTCTGGTCGGACGCGCGCAACCGCGTCAACACATCTTTGAGTGGGCCGTCGAGAGCGGCGGAGAGCAAGAATTCCGTTGTAGGTTTAGTCCACCAGACGGAGTTGGCCTGGCGGGAGACCTCGCGACCCATTAAGGGGCGTCCCCAACTATAGGTATAGCGAGCGTCTGGCTCATTGAGCGAGTTTGAGAAACCTCGCAAACCCACTACGATAATAACCGCATCTGCACCGGCCTTCAGCGACCGCTCCACGACCTGTACCGTGTCAGCAGGGGTCAGCCCGTTCGTGGCGAAGTTCGCGACCCGTAATTCCTCACCCGCAATCTCTAGCTCTGCATTGATCGCGACGGACAGATCGCGCTCGCGCCAGTCATCATAGCCGTGATCGGCCATGATCCCACCGTAGGCAACTGAATCGCCGACCAGCACCGCCGTTGGACCGCTCTGATCAGACAATGCGTTCAGCTTGGCACTCAGAATATCCTCGCTCGTCATCTCCGCTGGGCGAAAGGCGACATAGGACGATGTGCTGTCTAGCCGCACGGCCCATTCCGCCGCCAGCAACCCCACCAAAACGGTGGCTGCGACGCCTGCATATCCGAGAAATCGTGATGCCATGACCGGTTAGAATCCCTGATAAACAGGAATGATACCTTCCGTGCTACCCAGAACGACTATAATCAGGATCTTCACGGCGAGCCAGAGCAGCGAAAGCGCGCTGGCAGAGGTTGGTGTCGTCTCAGCTTCAGCCACGGATTAAGGCCTCCCATACAGTGGAAACATCGTTGTTCAGCAAGACGAACGTCCCTGCGACGAAGATCTGAAAGGCGACCAACCGCACGCCAAAAGAGAGCTTGGCCATGCCATCAGAGAGCTCGCGTAGCTTACCCGCCTTCTTGAGCTTCAAACGCCTGCGTCCTAGCATATAAGTTCCAACAACGCCCAATGCATGAATGACCCCGAACAGCGCGTAGTTCCACGCAATCCCATGCCAGACACCGATCAGAAGGAAGACCGCCACCAAGGCCAGCACGATTGAGGTGTGCGTGCTCTTGAAACGGCGCGACCGCTGAAGTGTAACCAGCATGGGTGTGAAGACATGGGCTTGAAACCAGACACCTAAAGTCATGTGCCAGCGGTTCCAGAAGTCTTGGAAATTGGTCGATAGATAAGGTCTATTGAAGTTCTCAGGCAATTTGTAGCCGCACAAAATTCCGCACCCCATGACCACGTCGACATAGCCGGAGAAGTCGAGATAGAGGAAAATATAGTAGCTGAAATAGCTGATGAACCAGTCAAGCGCGTCGGCGTTAGCTGTCGCCAGTTTGGCAAAATCGTCTTGCCCAGCGAAGATCGGTGCCAGCACGGTAATTTTGATCAGACCTGTCGCGATGAGATGCGCAGCCGTGATCCGACTTTGGCGCGTTTGCGACTTCGTATCGGTATATTGGTCGACATGCTCGCCCCAGGACTGGATTGGCCCGGCCACGAGGGTGAACGGGTTGAGCATGAATGACAGCCAATCGATAGACCGGAAAGGCGCGCTCTGGCGTGCCGCTGACAGCAATAGGCCTATCTGGCGGAAGGTCATGTAAGACAGACCAATCACGCCATATATGCCCCACTGCACGCTGAGACCCGTGATCTTGGTCGAGGTCAGCACAGCGATCTGCCAAAGGATTGCGGCGGTCAGCACGTGACCCCGCGCCCGCTCCGGCTGCCCCCAGAAATAACGTATAATAAAATAGTGCGGCACGAGGGCTGCGATCAGCACCATCAGTGCCTTCATGTCGATCCATGTCGCGGCCATAAAAAGGCCCGTCGCGGCAAGCGTGTAAGGCAAGGTCCGCTCACCGCCCACCAGACGGATGAGCAGCACGACCAGCACGATCAGCGCGAACTCGAACGAGGCGACATTGATGGGATCAGGTATAAAGGCCAAATCAGGCAAACCTTACGACTCCACGTTTCGGCCTTGGGGCACTAGAGAACAAGAGTGCCCACCATCAGCCGGAATGGCTTGTCGCTTTCACCTACGAATTCTAGGCCGAGCTTACGGTAGAAACCGATCGCGGGCGTGTTGTCCGCCGCGACGTGCAGCGCCATCGCACCTTCGATGAGCCCTTCGTTACGCATCCCCTGCAAAATCGCCCTGCCGAGACCTTGCCCCCGCCGATCCTTGGCAACTGCGATGCGGGCGAGATAGGTCGTGGGTACGTCGGAATCTTGCACATCGGATTGAACGCGTTTTTGGTGTGCACTCAATTCTGCGCGCATGGCCTTTTGCTCTGACACAGGCGTCGCGCGCATTAGATGAAAAGTGCTGCCCATCTGGCGGGCCTTGAGCTCGTCAAGAGGATAGACCGAAGCGAATGCGTCAGTAGTTTTATTACCAATGACGTAGCTGTGCTCCACTTCGGTTCCGTCCTCGGAAAGTTCTAAGCCGAGAATTTCGATTAGCTGGTTATGTGTGAGAGGCAGACGGTCGTAGAACCTGTCGAGTGACTGATAAATCCGCTCGGCACAGGCAGCCGTGTCCAGATGTTGCCGAGCTGGTATCAACATAACTTGTGCCCCCTGCAAGGTTGGAACCCTATGCAATCAGGCCGCCGCCCCCCGATTTTCCAGAAGTGTTACGAGGTCGCCGACATTCTGCAAGCTGGCGATCTCGGTCGTATTGAAGCGCGTCTCAAAAGCCGCCTCAATGGTCAAAATCAGCCCGACATGAGTCAGTGAATCCCACTCATCGATATCGTCGGCTTTGGTCGCGTGCGTGATGACGAGCGTGTCGTCCTCGAAAGTGTCGCGGAAAATGCTCTCGATCTTGGAGAGAGTGGTCATGCGAATTATCCTAGATAAGGGACGAGAGCGGCCCAATGCGCGGTCTTCAAAGAGGTTCGGTGCAATAAAGGGACTGCCACGTCCCTTCGCCGACCCAAGGAAAATAGAGCGCTTTCTATGGCATAAGCTTTATCTGGCCACAAGCACAGCCATAGGCTGCGCAGGATTACAGCTTGCATAGTTTAGAAAAGAAGCGGGCTCTTTTCCAACGCCTTGTAGTCGGTCTTACCATTGGCATTGCGGGGCAACTCGTCCAAGAAATAAACCTCTGATGGCCTCATATAGTCGGGCAGTTTTTCGTCGCAGGCCTTGCGGATACTCGCGCGTAGCACGTCCGATTCTGCCATCGGCAGAAAGGCGACGCAACCTAGCGGCGCGCCGTCGCTGGATAACGGCCATGGCAGCACCGCGACGGAACCCGCGCCAGTCGACTCCCGGATCACGCCCTCGATCTCCGATAGCTCAACCCGGTATCCTCGGATCTTGACCTGATGATCAACCCGTCCCGAAAAGACGAGACCCTTATCATCCGTCAGAAGACCAAGATCGCCAGTCTTGTACCAACGTCGACCGCAATCGTCGGTGAAGAATCGCTGCGCATTGAGCCCGTCGTTGCGCCAATAGCCCGGCGTAATCTGGGCACCTGAAAGGCAGATTTCACCAATAGCGGACGGGTCGGTAAGAGCGGCGTTGGTTTCCGGATCGAACAGCTCCATCCGATTGTCACCAAATACTGTGCCGAGTGACACGACTTCGTGCGGATCGAAATCCTCAGTCCTGAAACGGCGGCCTGAAATTGCCACTGTGCCCTCGGTCGGGCCGTAGAGATTGTAGACCGGTTCGTCGCCGACCGCTTCGCGCCAGCGCGTTGCGACGGATGCAATAAGCGGTTCTCCGCAGAAGAACGAGCATCGAATGGTAGAAAGGCTGCCAGGTTTCAGCACGCCCGCCTCACCTAGCAGTCTTGCCGTAGACGGGACCGAGAACCAATGGGTGATGCCGTGCTCCTCGACAAAACGCGTGGCCATAAGGCCGGAATTTTCCGGAATAGAGATTATCGAAGCGCCCTGCGTCCAAGCGTAAAACATGTCGTGGACAGAAATGTCGAACGTTACGTCGGCAAGCTGAATGACCTTTTCTCCTGGTTCAACGGGCCCGCCCAACGCAACCACATTGGTGACGTAGTCGATAACATTGCCGTGGCTGATCGGCACGCCTTTGGGTTTGCCCGTGCTGCCTGACGTGAACATAATGTAGGCGAGGCTATCTGAGTCTACATCGTGCAACGCAGGCCTATCTGTTTCGGTCAGACCCTCCTTGCCAATAGTGGTCAGCGAACCAAGTCCGCGACCCGTCTCAGATTCTGGCGCGATTACGACACGCAGGTCGTTCAGGCCGTCCGTCAAATCCGGCGCATCGGACAGTAGTGCTTCGGCGATTATCAAGCCCCGCGCTCCTGAGAGCTCCAAGATCATACGGTTGCGCGCTGCGGGATAGCGCGGGTTCATCGCGACATAGGTCGCTCCGGCGTAGAGTACGCCTAAAACGGAGATGTAGAGCATCTCTGTGCGGTGGGAAAACAGAGCTACCCTATCACCCTCTTTAATTCCGTGGGACCGTAATGCATTGGCGATTGCACACGCACGAGAGTGGAGCTCCGCATAGCTGAGCGTCTTGCCCTTTACCCAGAGCGCATCAAGCTTACCGTGACGTTGGGCAACCGAATGGATACGAAGGCACAGATTGTCTGCAGCCTCGTTTAGAGTTTCAAACTGTGTCATGGTTAGGCGCTAATCTGGTGCGGTTTCGTTACTCTTTAGCACTTCCGTTCCCCAATGAAAGGCACATACGCCCGGCAACGCGCTTCCCGCAGCGCGCAAGCGATTCATGGCTAACCGACTCAGACACTTTCATCGGGCTCATAGACCGAACCCCGCACATTACCAGTAAGAGGCAGTAATACGGCCTTACTGCGGCGCACAACCATGGTGCAGGGACCAGGCGACGAGTTGTTCGACATAGTCGCGTGTCGGATCCGTCGGCGGATGCAGCGCGCTAAAGTTCGGGTAATCGTTGGCGCCATCGAGCGAGAAATCAGTTGGAATGACCGAGAAGTCGCCCCGTTCTGCCTCCAAAGCCCGGATGGTCTTGATAAACATATGACGCTTCTGCTTCTGTTCCCAATAGTCGTATCGACCTTTGTAATCGAGCTTCCAATTATTTTGGTTATGACTGTAATTAAGTGGCATCATATAGCCCACGACGACATCGGGCCCGAGCTCCTTAACGTGGTCGATCAATGTATTGGCATCATTGCGGACCCGCTCCATACGCGTTTCCCAAGTTTCCAGGTTCGCGCCCCACGCGTCATTGTCGCCCAGATTAATGATAACTAGATCGATATCTTTTCCGCCCAGAACGTCACGCTTGTAGCGCGCCATATCGACGGCGAAGTCTCCGGCCTCGTTCTTGAATACGAACGGGCTGCGAACATGCTGCTTTGACGCGACTGGATCGTATCCGGGCGGATTTTCACCCGTGCGCAGGATATTGTATAGATTGAAGGCCGAGCTCGATTCCGTGAACACACCTTCATAGATACTCTCATCTGTCCCTGGCAGCCGCCAAACGAA
This sequence comes from Algimonas ampicilliniresistens, assembly GCF_030159955.1. Taxonomy (GTDB): domain Bacteria; phylum Pseudomonadota; class Alphaproteobacteria; order Caulobacterales; family Maricaulaceae; genus Litorimonas; species Litorimonas ampicilliniresistens. The sequence goes on along the minus strand of NZ_BSNK01000002.1, from coordinate 1,042,152 downwards.
TTCCTGCGTGCCGTTCATCGTCAGGTCGACCGTTTCCAGATTACGCATCCGATCGGCGAACAGGACAGGCCAAGACGTCGAGACACTGTGGCCGATGGTTAGCGCGTTCAGATCCGTCTGAACTTCGCAGGTCGGCGGAGACACGATTAGGTTGACGGCATGGCGGCCGATATACTCGTTCTCGCTCGTATACATGTTGATCCGCATGGAATAGGTGCCCGCATCGCCGGCCTGCGGGAACAGCTCAACATAACGGTTGCGGGCTGTGGTCTTGAAGGGAAGGTTGCGCTGATCGACAATGTAGTAATTGTGATCGACCGCCTCGGAAAGAACCAAGCTTTCGAAGAAGAATTGCTGCGGCTGCCCTTCAACCAGATAGTAGGTATCGACATAATTGGTCAGGAAATCGGCGTCTTTGATAACCCCGCCATCCTCTGACTCCAATGACAAGGTAATTGCGCGCAAAGCTGGCTCCAGCGCGCGCAGGTTAGACTCGGCCGTCTGGACGACCAACTGGTCGCCGTCCGGCACCAGGTTGATCAACGCGATCAGTTCGAATGGCTCATCCGAACTACCGTATTCGTTCATGTCCTCGACCGAGACGACGGCCAGCTCGACCGTCTTAAGCAGGTTCTGCTCGCCGCGCGCGATGACGAGATTGAGTTCTTCGCCCAGCCATTCTTTCATCAGCCCGATCTTCGCGTCGTTGCCAAGGTCGGCGAAACGGTTGCCCAGCTCCTCGACATTAACGAGCACGCGCAGATCGTCGCTGGACAGACTGGAGACGACGCGGTTGGCATTTGATAGCTCGAAGTCTGCAGCGCTGACGGTTTCGCCGCTCCCTGCAATCGGAACGCTTGCTTGGTCCCCGCCCCCGCCCCCGCCCCCGCACGCGGCGAGAAGCAATGCGAGGCATGCGATCAATCGGTATTTCATCGAAGGGCCTAGAAGTTTGAAAATCGTTTTTAAGTCGTAGCAAACCGCGGCCGGTTCCCCATACCGCTCTTTATCTTACCAATTCCATAGAGACGAGACCAGTCATTGTTCTGGATAGAGATAAGTCACGCCCGCATCCTCGCGAGAGGCAAACGGCATGTCCGGAATGAGGGCTGGCTGGCTGACCAAAACAGCTTCGCCGAATGGAATTAAGGCGATGGTGGGTTGACGCTCACGTAGCGTCTGCGCGTCCGCGCCCGCCACGTGGAGGGTGTCACCGACCGCGTGGACTTCCAGCGCACGCACGAAAAGCACATGGTCCAGCAAGTCTTCTACGGTCGCCAAAAAGATGTCACCCCGATCCCGCCGATCCGCTAACTCAGCCAATCCGGGTTCGAACCAATCGTGCTTTACCAGCATGCCATCGCGCACCGTTAGGGTTGAAATAGGCAGATAGGCGTGAATGTTCTGAAACGATCGTTCCGCGATCATGGAGTCTAAAAACTCTGCTGAGAACGTCTGGGCGGAGGGGACAAAATCGCTGGTGGTAAAGTGATAGGGCACCCAATCATCGCTCACATCATCGTCGAACCCCGGCGCACGAAACAGAATATTACCCGGTTGACCGTCCTCTACGAGAGTGAGCTTGCTCCCAAACTTGTCATCGCGGACATTCAAAAACCGAAAGTCGTTAGACTTTAGCGCGGGTAAAACATAGGCGACAGAATCTGGATCCCAACCCGACTCCCACAAGCATTCGCGCCCTCCGTGATCGACCCAAATGTTTGAACCAAACATCCGCGTCATATCCGTCACGACTTCCGTGATGCCTTCGGTTGTCTTACCCTGCTTTCGCATCAGACCACCGCAATGCAGCCCTATGTCAACCGTACCGTATTGAGCATATTCCAATAGCTGCTGGCGGTAGTCGTCATGATCCTCAACATTGGACTGGCGGATCATAAAAGTTTCGCCCGTCTCAGAATTTGCAATGCTGAGTTCGGCGTCGTTCCCAGTCGGGAACATGGTTTTAGTGACGGGGACACCGTGACCGATGAAGCCAGATCCGGCCTCATACCGACCTTCAAGATTGCCATACATAACCAGATTATCTTGCTCGATTCCATTATAGTCGGCGTGCTCTGTAATCGCGAAGCTCGCTAAGTAGCCGCTTGGCTGCAAAGTCGGGAATGCGATCGTGTCACTCGTGACAATTTGCATGACAACATTTGAAGAAGGGAGTGAGCTCGTAACGCCATGATTGACATGTTCGCGTGTTCCGTTTTCATCAGGGCTACTATCTGATCCTCGCGTCGTTCGTTCGCGAAGATTGTAGCTATATACCGTCAGCCGAAGCTTACCGTCAGCGCCAAACTCCATCTGAACCCCGTCCGCCCCTGTAAACGACACGACGCGCGTCTCGCCGCTATTCAGTGTCAGCCCGAAGGCTTGTGGGGCCATAGTGCCTAAAAAATATCGCTCCCCTTGGGCTAATGGTTTTAAGCTATGATCGCGGGAGACTAGGGTAATGCTCTTCACGTCGGCAATCTCGTGCAAAAAGCCACGATTCACAATGTCGGCGCGCGGCCGAGCGAGAGCGGGAAACTCCACAGCATGGCGTTCGCCGACCTGCTTGCCGTTCAAAGTGATCGGGGTGCGGGTAAGGGCGTGTCCGGTTTGTGTCGGAACGAATTGCCGGTCGACGTCCTTACCGAAGACTTTGACGTCGCGCAGGCCAATGTCCTGCATGAACTTTGCTTTATTGTCCCGTTTAGACTGGTTGACGCCGAGCGAAATGGTGAAAGTCTCGACATCAGGGAGTTGCAGGACGTTGGAATAGAGCTCGCGGTAGAGCTCATGGGGATCGCTACCGGGTTCGGGCTGCCGCGTGGTCAGAAGCTGGTAGTGACTATCACGCACAGCCGTAATCTCACCGGCCTCGTCATACCGAGTATATCCGGCCCAGACAATATATCTGAACGGTGTGGTCGCCGTCATCTCGATATCGAACAGCGCAAAGCGCGTATTATCGATTAGGGTCGAGTTGGGATTGTAGAGCTCCAATATCGTCTGTAAATCGGCGACCTCGGCCAGCAGCGCCCTAGGCTCCTCGGATATTGTGTCGATGAAAACACGAGCCTCTGCGCCTTTCGACTGATTGTCCAACCATAGAACTGACCACAAGACTGCACAGAACGCCGTTGCAACGATGACAAACCCGCCGAGTAGGATGCCAATACGTTTGGTCAATGTCGCGCTCCGTTTGCCTGTCTGGTCGCCGCAGAAAAAATAAAATTTAAGTGGGTGATTTGTAACCGGTTTTTTCAAATAGCAGGCGGAGCATTTCGCCCGCCAAGGAGGTTATTTCCTCGGTCGGCATAGTCTCGAACAGAATCATCGCGTAAATCGCGTCAGCTGGCAAGCCGAAACTATCGGCGATGTATTTGCCGATCTGACGGCCCAAATCGCCCTGACTGATATCGGCCCACTTCTCCCCCGATTCGAACACCAGCAGTGTGTCGCCAGCATGTTTTGGCGTGCTGGAGACGTAGAAATTAGGGTTCTCGCTCACATTGTCGATCTCTTCAGGGTGTAGCAGGACTTTCCGCGACCGATGGCTCGATCCGGTTTTCACTGTGAGAGCGTCGGCTTGCCCAGCACACAACTCGGCGAGCACCTTAATGATGTCGATTGGCCTGTCGTTCTGCAGGATGGCAAAATCATAGGTTGAGTCCTGAATTTGCCAGACCCATTCACTTTCGCTCTTGATTTTCACAACCGTATAGGTGTGACTGACCAAGCCCGGAACACTCCAGTCCCCTATGCCCGCCTCATAACCCCATAGCTCGTAAACCCGTTGCAGAACCCACGCGATATGGCCGCACATATCGCCGACTTCATTACGGATATGCGCACCTATATGAGCGCCGACAGAGACCGTCCCGTCTCTGGGGTGGACGAGCTTGTGCCAGTCTTTGACAATGTTGAAGGTCTGGTATGTATGCAGGGCAAAATTCGTGTTGGCATAGACCCATTCGCGCAGAATGGTTGTCCGCTCCAAATCCGTCGCAGCGGCTTCAATGTCCGTCTCGGCCGATATGAGCCGTATTAGCAAGGCATCGTTGGCGGCACGCTCAAAGTCGCTAAGGTCTGTCACAATATATGTGTGCCCGTGTTTAGTGATGTCGAGTTGTTGCTACCGCACTCAGTTTCCGTAGCCCAAGCACCAAGCACCAAGCGCCACGTTTGCGAAGGTCTCAGTTCCGGCATAAAAAAAGGCGATACTACAATATCGGTCACGAGAGTCGTCGCAGTGCAGTGGGTAATTTTTTGCACGACATAAGCTTCACCTATCGAAATCGCCTCAGCGGAATACCGTCATAGGTGCATCGCTCCTGCTTATACTCATGCACGCCACCTTCGCAAAGTCGCCTGCAGCTCCGAATCGAGAATTCGCTAAGTCGCATCAATACAGCGCCAATACCAAGTTGGATCGACAGCGCCGTGCGGTGTCCCTCTAAGACTGAGGCCCTCGCTTTTAGCCCTCGTGACGGGTCCGCTAAGTCCCGGCCTGGTAGTAATCGCGGTACCAGTCGACAAAGGCTTGGACACCGTCACGGACCGATGTGGACGGACGATACCCTGTCAAAACCTCTAGTAAATCAGAGTCGGCATAAGTCTTCGTCACGTCCCCTGGCTGCATCGGCAGCAGCTCTTTTTCGGCCGTTACCCCGACCGCGCGTTCGATTTCTGCGATGAAGTCCATCAGCGGAACCGGGTCTGCATTTCCGATATTCACAAGCCGATAGGGCGCCACCGGGGACAGTGAATCGCGGTCCGAAACGGGCGCTCCACGAACCGGTGCACAGTCCAGCAAAAGCTCAATTGAGCGCGTCAGATCGTCGACATAAGTGAAGTCGCGCGCCATTCGACCTTCATTAAAAACCTTGATCGGACGACCTTCAAACATCGCCTTTGTAAACAGGAAAAACGCCATGTCAGGACGCCCCCAAGGTCCATAAACTGTGAAGAAACGGAGCACAGTGGTCGGCAAATTGTGAAGATGGCTATGGCTGTGCGCGATGAGTTCAGATGCCTGTTTGGTCGCCGCGTAAATGGTCAGGGGGAAGCTGGCCTTATCGGTCTCAACAAAGGGATATTGATCGTTCGCGCCATAAGCAGAACTGGTCGACGCTAGGACCAAATGCTCTACCGCATGTTCACGACTTAATTCGATCACGTTGAAACTGCCGGTCACATTCGTATCGACATAGGCGCGGGGATTTTCGAGCGAATAGCGCACGCCCGCCTGCGCGGCGAGGTGGACAACCCGGTCCGGTTTGAAGTCGGCAAAGACCGCCGACATCGCATCGAAATCTTCTAATGCAATCTGGTGCGTGGTGAAGCTTTCAAACGGCGTCAGCTGGGCCAGCCGGTCATGTTTTAGCGACACATCGTAATAAGGTGTGATCGAGTCGATACCGCAAACATCGTGGCCATCGCGAAGCAACCGCAATGCCAAATTCTGGCCGATAAAGCCTGCTGTGCCTGTGATCAGGGTTTTCATAAGGCGCGAGTGGTGATCATAAGTTAAGCTGTCAAGCACTCGGGTGATGCGCGAGGCTTGTCCGATCCCCTCACCCCGCAGAATAATCCATTTGTCGCATCTCACTTCCACTGTTAGGCGCGACCTAGGCAAAAATTTGCAAAACCCTAGGTAGGCAGAATGTGCGGCATTGTCGGCATCATTGGACGTGCACCCGTCTCGGATCGTTTGGTCTCGGGCCTGAAACGTCTGGAATATCGCGGCTATGATAGTGCCGGTATTGCCGTCATCAATGACGATACCGTCCATCGACGCCGCGCAAGGGGTAAGATTGCTAATCTTGAGGCCTGCCTCAATGACGATCCTATCGACGGTCATTCCGGCATAGCCCATACACGGTGGGCCACCCATGGTGCGCCTACAGAGACTAACGCCCATCCGCACCATGCGGGTCGCGTGGCGCTCGTTCACAACGGGATTATCGAGAATTATGCCGATATTCGCGAGGCCCTTCCCCCGAGAAATTATGAATCTGACACGGACACTGAAGTCGCCGCTCATCTGATCGATGAAGCCCTCAAAAACGGGCAGTCTCCGCGCGAGGCCTTTGCCGCTGCGCTGGCACAATTCCGCGGGGCCTACGCACTGGGTGTCTTGATCAAAGGTGCGGATGACGAAATCTTCTGCGCCCGTCACGGCTCACCACTCGCTATCGGCCTTGGTGACGGAGAAATGTATCTCGGCTCCGACGCCATGGCGCTGGCGCCATTGACGAGCCGACTGATCTATTTGGAAGAAGGCGATTGGGCCATTTTAAAGCGCGACGGAGTCGAAATCTTTGACAAGACTAACGCGCCCGTCGACCGCCCTGTCACCGACGTTAAAGGCGTGGACGAAGTCGCGAATAAGGGCGAATATGCGCACTTCATGCTCAAGGAAATCTATGAGCAGCCTGAAACACTCGCCCGGACCTTGTCCCACTATCTTGATCTAAGCGAAATGCGGGTCGATATGCCTGACGGCCTTGATTTCAGCGAAATTGACCGTGTCATTATCGTCGCCTGCGGCACAGCCTTCATTGCCGGCATGGTCGCAAAATATATGTTCGAGCAAATTGCCGCCATTCCAGTCGATATCGATATCGCTTCAGAATTCCGCTACCGTGATCCCGTCTTGAGCCCAAAAAGCCTGATGATCGTGGTATCGCAATCTGGCGAAACGGCGGATACGCTTGCGGCTCTGCGCTATGCAAAACAGCACGGGCTAACAACGGCCGCTCTGGTCAATGTCATGACCTCAACGATGGCACGCGAAGCCGATATTGCTATGCCGATCAAGGCCGGACCCGAGATCGGCGTTGCCTCGACCAAAGCCTTCACCTCGCAAACCTGTGCTTTGGCGGCTCTGGCCGTTGGCGCGGCTTTCCAGACTGGGCGTATCGATGACAATGCCGCCGCCACCCATTGTCGCGATCTCGCATCATTGCCGCAGCGCGTTACCGAAGCGCTATCCTCTGACACGATAATTGCCAAAACGGCCAAAGGCCTCGTTACCGCGCGTTCAGCGTTCTTCTTGGGACGCGGAGCCATGGTCCCAATTGCCTTGGAAGGGGCGCTCAAGCTCAAGGAAATTTCCTACATCCATGCTGAAGGTTACGCGGCGGGCGAGCTAAAGCACGGCCCCATCGCGCTGATTGAAGACGGAACGCCCGTGATCGTGATTGCGCCAGATGATGCGCTATACGAAAAAACCGTGTCCAACTTGCAGGAAGTCGCCGCGCGTGGCGCACGCGTCATTTTGTTCACTGACCCTAAAGGGGCAGCCGCGGCAAAATCGCTATCCGACGACATCGTCGTACTACCAGAAGCCACGCCACTAACCGCGCCGATCGTTCAGGCCATCGGCCAGCAACTTCTCGCTTATTACACAGCCGTGGAGCTTGGCACCGACGTCGACCAGCCCCGTAATCTGGCAAAATCCGTTACTGTTGAATAGGCGGCCCTCGTGACGGCTCCGCTTCTTGTTATTGGTCGATCTGGCCAGCTCGCTCGTGCTTTGTCGAGGCTGGAGCCTGACGCAATCACGCTCTCTCGAAGGACGCTTGATATATCAGATAGCGCATCAATCTCTCGAATTCTTGGGGACCTTCTGGACAGACAGAGCATTCGCGCTGTAATTAACGCCGCCGCCTACACACAGGTCGATCTGGCTGAATCAGACAAGGTGTTCGCTGATAGGATCAACGCGGCCGCCCCGGAAATGATCGCACAACTCTGCGATCAGCATTCGGTGCCTTTCGTTCATGTCTCAACCGATTATGTCTTCGACGGAACCAACACACGGCCCTACCGTGAGGACGATCCGACAAACCCAGTCAATTTTTACGGTGAGAGCAAGCTCGGGGGTGAGCGCGGGGTCCTCAATACGGCTAAAAAGGCCGCCATTCTACGAACCTCCTGGGTCTATGATCTGCAGGGAAAAAACTTTGTCACGACGATGTTGCGACTGGCCGAAGAACGCGATGAGCTCCGCATTGTCTGTGACCAAATTGGCCGACCCACCCACGCGAATGTGCTCGCCAAAGCCTGCATCGCCGCCATCAGACATGAGGGCATTTTCCACGTCTCCGGAACAGGTGATCCCGTCAGCTGGGCCGAGTTTGCGAAAGAGATATTCGAAGCAGCGGGTAAGACCATCAATGTCGTGCCGATACCGACGTCCGATTATCCGACGCCCGCAAAGCGACCAGCCTACTCTGTGCTCGATACATCGAAATTTGAAAGCGAGATTGGTCCCCTGCCCGACTGGCGGGACACATTACGCGAAAGCTTCAGTCGAACGGGCTGACCCAATCGGCAAAGGCGGGGGCATCCACATCCTTGCCCGACAGGATGGGAGCACTCGCGCCCAGATCCCAATCGACACCAGCACTCTTCCACAAAACTGAGCCGTCATGATCGCGCGAATAGGGCGCACTGACCTTATAAGCGATCTCGCTATTGGGCTCTCGCGTGACAAAGCCGTGCAAAAAGCCCGTCGGGACGAAGAGTTGGTGGGCGTTTTGTGCCGATAGCTCCACGGCAATCCACTGTCCGTAACTCGCTGAGCCGCGCCGCACATCGACGGCCACATCCAGAACCGATCCGGCAATGCAGCGCACGAGCTTGTCCTGCGCGCAAGGAGGTGCCTGATAATGCAAGCCCCGCAGCGTGCCGACAGCCGTGGACAAAGAATGATTATCTTGAACAAAATGAACTGTCCGTCCGGCGGCTTCATTCAGCGCGTCCTTACGATAGCTTTCCATGAACCAGCCTCGGTCATCGCCGTGGCGCATGGGTTCGCACAGGAGTAACCCGTCGATTGAAAGAGATTTGATGTTCATGTCAGATTGCGCGGAACCGCGCCTTGTCGAAAACTTTTAGGACCTGCGTCAGATCATGACCACGCTTCAGGATCAACCCACCCGGCGCAACAACTGCATATTGCCCTTGGCGATTGCGCAGCGCGGGCACTTTCTCAATTCGGTAGAGTGGATGTTCGGACGCTTTCCGAAAGACTGAAAACACACAGCGATCCTGCAGAAAGTCGATCGCGTAATCCTTCCAATCCCCCTTCGAGACCATCTGGCCATAGACATTGAGGATAAAGGACAGTTCACGCCGATCAAAACTGACCTGAGACGGGGACCTGAGTCCGTTGCCAATCCGAACGACGTTGCTCATTACAACCTACATAGCCTCTGAACATAGCTCATGGCAAAAGGTTTAAAGCCTCAAAAATAGCCTCAGCGATTATGGCTGTTCTCTGCACAAACCGTATGGTCGTGCCTCACTTTCACCACATTTGAGACAATTTTCAGGCATGGTTCGCAGGGATAGCGGCCATGTCGGGAGGATGGCGGCGGGATTGGCTTGGTTATTTTCAGCCCCCCAGCCCCCAAGTTGAAAACATCGCTGTTCTCTCGACACCCAAAATTCAGAGGCAAACGTCCTCTAATAATTCGGGTTGCGCTCTCCTGATCCGCACCCGGATCGGCCTTGGCAAATAGCAGGGGTCGAATAGCGGGTCGACCTCGTTCAGCCCCGGGGCCGGCCCGTTTTATCTATGAAACGCTAAGGCTCGAACCGCGCTGCACCGATGATCGCCGCCGTGGTCGCATCATGCGCAAGCACAGCGAGACCCGCTTTCGGGTGAAGGCCGCAGACCATCTGTCCGCTCCACTCACGATAATCCAAGTCTGTCACAACATTCGCCAGAGTCAGCGTATGACCGCGATTCTCACCCTTCTTCACGTTGACCGCCTGTATGCCGGGCTCATAGCCAATCAGAGCCAATTTCGACCCTTTCGGCAGCTTTCCTTCAACGCATAACTCACCGCTTTGGCGTACCAGCGCTATTGATGCTGGCACGTTTGCGCGAGTTGCCGTGTCGATGGGCATACGCGGCGCGTGGGCTTGACCACCCACAACCATCATCGGCGTATAAACGCCGGAATCGAGCGCTTGATCATATTGACGCTGACGCGCGGTGAAAGCTGGGTCACCAAACGTATCTTTCCAACCCAAATAGTCCCAATAGGTTACCCCATAAGACAGAGCCAGAACGTCCGGATGATCTGCGTCGAGACCAGCGATGAAAGCATTCGCTGTCGGGCAGGACGAACATCCTTGCGACGTGAACAGCTCGACCACAGAGGTTGGTTGCGATGTTGTCGCGGCTACTGCGGGTGCCGCGCACACAGTGATAGCCAATACGGAAAGAAGAGTGGATTTCATAAATCTCTCATACGCCAGAGCAAATTGACCTGCCATGAACGGCTGCATCACGTTGCGGTGAAGCGTTGATCGTTAGAGAGATTGTATTGGCGCTTTGTCGGGCTTTCCATCACCGTCCATATCGGGATCACCATCGGCTGAGAGCAGGATTGCAATCCATCGGGTTGTCGGAAACTGAGCCAAGATGATCATCAGAATGACGGTCATTGGTGCGGATAGAAACGCGCCGACCCCGCCCCATAATGCCCCCCAAACGGTTAGCGATAATACGACGACGAGCGCGCTCATGTTCATACTGTCACCCATCATCTTAGGTTGGATCGTATTGGACACAACAAATTGGGCGGCGAATAGAATACTGGCGAGCACTGCGACACGACCAAAGCTATCGAACTCAACCAAGCCGAACAGAACCGGCATCGCCACAGCGGCAAATCCGCCAACGATGGGGATATAATTCAGAATGAAGATCACCAAGGCCCAGAACAGGGCATTGTCGAGCCCCAAAGCGACCATGGCGATGTAAGAGATCACGGTCTGCATCAGACTGACGAGGGTCTGCACAGAAATATATTGCTCAATAGAATGACGAATGGACGTGCCGATCCGCGACGCCTGCGCCCGGCGGACCGGGTCTGGGAAGAGGTTGTCCATCTTACTTGGGAAACTGGCCTGAGCAAGAAACAGAAAGACGACATAGATCGCGATCAGGACGAATTCCGACAGAACCCCCTGAATGGTTGAGGCGAACCCACCGATTACACCTTCGAGCCGATCCGTCAGGGCAAACCGTTCATTCAACGCCGAGAAGGAAATATCCTGCCCCGTGAGCTCGCCCACCCATGCGAACAATTCTCCGATACGGGCCTGGTAGCGGGGCACTTCATCTACAACGCCGCTGACTGTATCGGCGACCACAACAACCAGTCCAGCCAGCAGGCCAACCGTAATCAACGACGCAATTGTGAGCGCAAACCAATAGGGAATGCGATCAGACAGATTGTCGATCCATCGCGCCAGCGCATCAATCGCCAACCAAAAGAAGAGTGCCAACGCAAACGGCGCGACAAGGTCGCGCGTTACGTAGAGCGTCCAAAATACGGCGACCGCCGCAATAACGAGGAGTGAGGATCGTATAGTCGTATCAACAGTCATAGAGTCCTTATATTGCATTCAAGGGGCGAGGCTCATAACGGTTTTTAATCACCCGGTCTCAGCGGGTAGGAGAACGAACTATGAGTGAGACAATTTTCATTGGCACTGACACGGATGGCGTGCGGCAGGAATTGCGGCTCGATAAGGCCAATCGCCATGGTCTGGTCGCGGGCGCAACCGGCACCGGTAAGACAGTGACTTTGCAAATTTTGACGGAAGGTTTCTCTAAAAACGGCATTCCCGTGTTTGCCGCCGATGTGAAAGGCGATCTCTCCGGTATCTCGCAAAGCGGATCGGAAACACACAAACTACACGACAAGCTGATCAGTCGCGCGGGCAAGATCGGGCTAGAGGGTTACAGCTACCGGGCGTTCCCGACGATCTTCTGGGATCTCTACGGCAAACAGGGCCATCCAGTCCGCACGACAATTTCGGAAATGGGGCCGGTTTTACTGTCTCGTCTGATGGGCCTGACGGAAACGCAGGAAGGCATCATGACGATCGCCTTCGAATTTGCCGATGATAACGGCATGCTGCTGCTCGACCTTAAGGACCTCAATAGCCTGCTCAATCATCTGGCTGAGAATCGTGATGAGATCAGCCGCGAATATGGCAATGTCACGGGCCAATCCGTCGCCGCGATCCGGCGCAACTTGCTGCAGCTGGAACGCGCGGGCGCAGAAGCCTTTTTCGGCGAACCGGCCTTAGAGCTCGAAGACTTTATGAAAGTCGGTGAGGACGGCATGGGCATGGTCAACATTTTGGCCGCCGACGAGTTGATCAACAGCCCGTCTCTTTACGCGACTTTCCTGCTCTGGCTCCTGTCCGAACTGTTCGAAGAACTCCCAGAAGTCGGCAACCCCGACAAGCCCGTCATGGTGTTCTTCTTCGACGAGGCTCACCTCCTTTTTGACGACGCGCCCAAACCCTTGATCCAGAAAATTGAACAAGTGGCCCGTCTGATCCGCTCGAAAGGCGTGGGCGTTTATTTCGTCACGCAAAACCCGATGGATATTCCCGACAGTGTGCTCGGTCAGCTTGGCAATCGCATTCAACATGCCTTGCGCGCATATACGCCGAGAGAGCAGCGCGCCGTCCGCGCGGCGGCCACTAGTTTCCGGGAAAACCCCGCCTTCGATACGGAAGAGGTCATCACCGATTTGGGGGTTGGTGAGGCGCTAGTCAGCTTGCTGAATGAGCGCGGCGCCCCTGACATTGTTGGCCGGACCTTGATCCGCCCACCCTCATCGCGCCTTGGCCCCGCCACAACGGCAGAGCGGAAGGCTGTGCAGGCTGATAGCCCAATCGGCGAGAAGTACGACACGGCCATCGACCGAGAAAGCGCCTACGAAACGCTGGAAACTCGCGCCGACAAGCGCGCCCGGGAAGAGGCCGCAGAAGCCAAGCGACTTGAGCGGGAAAAGGCGAAGACAAAACGCGCCACGACGACGCGCAAGCGCACATCACGGAAAAAAGAGAGCGTGCTGGTCAAAGAGGTTAAACGGGAGATGAAACGCGAAGGGCGGCTGATCATGCGGCGGGCCATGCGCAATGCGGTCCGCGGTATTCTCGGCGGGATGATGCGGCGCTAACGCACTCACCCATGTTTCACACGAAACAGAAATAATGCTGACCCGCTTCGCTCCATCACCAACGGGATTTCTCCATTTGGGCCACGCCTATGCAGCCGAGCAAGCCTTTTCACTTGGGCCGTGCCTGCTCAGGATGGAGGACATCGACAACACCCGATCTCGCCCTGAATTGGTTGATGCCATCTATGAGGATCTGAGATGGCTCGGATTTGATTGGCCTGAGCCAGTGCGGGTCCAGCGTGACCACATGGCGGACTATCAAGGTGTGATCGAGGCCTTAAATGCGCGCGGCTTGCTCTATGAAGATTATACGACCCGAACCGGGCGGGAAAATCGGGACCTCCCACCTGCGATCAAACTCTCTACCGCACGCGCCGTGAAAGCACTCGGCACGGATCAGTTGAGCTTTCAGGAAGGGTCGAAAACAATCCCAATCGACTTAACCCAGCTTGAGGACAAAACCTTAGTACGGCGCGACATTGGCACGAGCTATCATATTGCGGTGACGCATGATGACTGGCTGCAAAACATCACGGATGTTGGGCGTGGGTGCGACCTCTATGAGAAAACACCCGTTCACGTCCTGATCCAAAGTTTGATGGGGTGGCCGGTGCCGCGCTACCATCACCATGCGCTGGTGATGGAGACGGCAGACCGGAAAATGAGCAAGCGGTCAGGATCACAAACGATCCGATCACTGCGAGAGAGTGGACGATCTGCAGCGGAAGTGCTGGACCTAGCGCGCGCCAGCGTCGATAGGCCAGCCCCATGAAAAACGACCCAACGCTTCTTGTCACCGGCGGGTGCGGCTTCATCGGTTCAGCCGTGTGCCGCATGGCTGTGTCGCGCGGCCTGCGCGTCATAAATGTGGATTCGCTCACCTACGCCGCTAATCCGGCCAATGTCGCGCCGGTTGCGGATAGCCCGCTCTATAGTTTCGAGCATGCGGACATTCGTGACGCAGACGCCATGACGCGCATTTTCGAGGCCTATCAACCGACCGCCGTGATGCATCTCGCCGCTGAGAGTCATGTCGATCGGTCCATCGACGGCCCAACCGCCTTTGTCGACACCAACGTCATGGGCACGGCAACTTTGTTGCAAGCCGCCCGCGCGCAATGGGAAGCCATTGGAAAATCAGACGATTTTCGCTTCGTCCATGTCAGCACGGATGAAGTTTACGGCGATCTTGGCCCAGATGACCCCGCCTTTTCAGAAACGACGCCTTACGCGCCCAGCAGCCCTTATTCCGCGTCCAAAGCCGCGTCAGACCATCTGGTGCGCGCGTGGCATAGGACGTTCGGTCTGCCGATCCTGATCACCAATTGCTCGAATAATTACGGGCCCTACCAGTTCCCGGAAAAGCTGATCCCTGTTGTCATTCTCAACGGCCTCGCAGGTCGCCCAATCCCGGTTTACGGTGAGGGCACAAACCGCCGTGACTGGTTGCATGTCGATGACCATGCGGACGCCCTACTCACCGTTCTGGAGGGCGGGCAGCCGGGCCGAACTTACAATATTGGCGGCGATAATGAACAAGCCAATATCGATCTAGTTCACGAAATATGCCGCCAGCTTGACGCTCACCCCGGCGCGCCAGGAACCGACCATGCTGCATTGATTGAATTCGTCACAGACCGGCCCGGCCATGACCGCCGCTACGCGATTGATGCGTCGCGGATGCGGGACGAACTTAACTGGACCGCACGCACCAATGGCAGCGACGGCCTGTCAGCCACAGTGGATTGGTATTTGTCGAACCGCGATTGGTGGCAGGCGCTGACGGATCAAGCCGCACAACGGCTTGGCCAAGGCAACAAGACCCGCTAGGCGGTCCAGATGGAAAATAGACGCGGTATCATTTTGGCAGGCGGCACTGGGTCGCGCCTACACCCCTCCACGATCAGCGTGAGCAAACAGCTCATGCCAGTCTTTGACAAACCGATGATTTATTATCCGCTCTGCACACTGATGAGTGCAGGTATGCGGGAGATTCTCGTCATTACGACCCCCCGCGATCAAGACGCGTTTCGCAACCTACTCGGCGATGGATCACTGCTTGGCATTTCGATCACTTACGCCGTTCAAGCCAAACCAAAAGGAATCGCCCAGGCCCTTGTCATTGGTGAGGATGAGGGGTTTCTCGACGGTCATCAGTCCGCGCTCGTGCTGGGCGATAACTTGTTTTTTGGTGACGAGTTCGACGATCAACTTCTGGAAACCAATAAGCCGCATGTGGGCGCTACGGTCTTCGGATATCACGTCAAAAACCCCAAAGATTATGGCGTCTTAGGGTTTGATGATGATGGTCGCGTGACCTCGATTGAGGAAAAACCTGACAATCCTCAATCCAACTTTGCCGTAACAGGTCTCTATTTTTACGACGAACATGCGCCGACCTATGCACGCACAGTTCGCCCATCAGGCCGTCAGGAACTTGAAATCACGGCGCTCAACCAAGCCTATCTCGACCGGGGCGAATTGCGCGTGGAAACATTAGGCACCGGAACGACTTGGCTCGACACAGGGACGCACCGTTCATTGCTGCAAGCATCTAACTTTGTCGGGATTATCGAGGAACGTCAGGGCCGCCGGATCTGCTGTCCGGAAGAAGTGGCATGGCGTAAGGGATGGATTGATGATGCCGGATTTGCGCGCGCCGCAGAGCCCGTGGCGAAATCTAATTATGGACGCTATCTGCTCAGCCTGCTGGATTAAGGCTTATTCTTCACGCCCGGCACGGCGCATGGCGTCGATGGCGGGCTTCATCAGATAGTTTAGAACTGTGCGCGAATCCGTCTGCATGAAAGCTTCTGCTGGCATGCCGGGCACTAAGGTAAGCGTGTCAGACAAGCGCGACAGCTGGTCTGCTGGCAGTTCAACTTGCACTTCATAATATGGGAAACCCGTGGCCGGATCGACCAGTCGGTCCGGGGCAATGCGGACAATCGATCCGTTTAATTCCGGCGTAGTGCGCGCATTGAAAGCCGATAGGCGCACCGTGGCCAACTGGCCAACATAGATTTGATCGATGTCGGCCGGCTGGACTTGAGTCATGATGATCAACCGCGCTTCAGACGGGATAATTTGCATCAGCTCAGCCGCCGACTGAACCACGCCCCCAGTGGTCGTAATCATGAGATTATGGACAGTCCCCGTAACGGGTGCGGTAATTAGAACCCGGCCTGCCTGAGCGGACGCCGCCGTCATTTGCTCGCGAAAATTCGCCATTTCGGCTTCGGTCTGGCGCAACTCAGTTAAAACCTCGGCCTGCATATCGCGTTCCAGCTGGTCAATTTCGCCGCGTGTTTCTACGATTTGTCCGCGCAATCGGTCGATCTCGGACTGTCGTGATTGCACCTCGCCTTCAAGACGAAGCTGCTCGCGCTCCAGCGCCAATACGGCAGGTTTACCGAGAAATCCTTTATCGACGAGTGTCTGCTTGGCTGTGCGCTCCTCGATCAGCTTGCCAACTTGTGATTTATTAGAATCGATCAGCGCGCGCAGCCCCGTGATCTGGCTTTCCGACTGACCTAGTCGTTGCTGCAAGAGCCCGACCTGTCCCAACATCGCCGCGCGACGGGCAGCAAACAGGTTGCGTTGCCCTTCGACAGCACTACGGACCCGCGGATTAGATGCCGCCGACGCAAGCAAATCATCGGGAAAATCGATTTGGGCCAGACCATCCCGCTCGGCCTTGAGCCGCTCGACCCGCGCTCGGGTTTCATTCAGTTGAACTTGAACGATTTCGCGCGAGGCATCGATTTCAGTTGGATCAAGTTGGATTAGCGGGTCACCCACTTCGACCTTATCACCGTCCCGCACAAAAATCTCGCCGACAACGCCGCCGTCGAGATGCTGGATCAAGGCGGGTTTACCTTCGACCGCGACAAAACCCGGCGCAATCACGGCCCCTTTGATCTTGGCGACTGCGGACCACCCAAACAGGCCGAAAACCAACATAGCGACACCGATATAACCAATGCGCAGGTAGCGCTGATAACCATCATCCGAGACAGGCGGCTGTGCAGGCGACGCGCCGCTCAACTGGGCCGAAAAATCCGGAGGCAGTGGCGCATTCATGACGTATCACCGGAGCGTTTCGCGGCGGCGGACTGACCAAGCACAAGCGGCCCCGTACCTGTCCCCTTCAAAGAGATCGGAGATATGGCGGGCTTTGATGGTTTACTTTTTTTTGCCTTAGCCGCTTTTTTCTCCTGCATCGCGCCGCGCAAGGCGGCTAGAACCTCATCCTTGGGACCAAAGGCTTCCTGCTTGCCGTCGCGCAGGCTCAAGATCAGATCAACGGCAGCAATAGCGGATGGGCGGTGCGCCATAACGATCACGCTAGCGCCTTTTTTCTTAGCGGTCGCAATGGCCTTGGTCAGCGCCTGATCTCCCTCATGATCCAGATTGGCGTTCGGCTCGTCCAGCACGATCAGCTTCGGCGATCCGTAAAGAGCACGCGCCAACCCGATCCGTTGCGTCTGGCCACCCGACAGCACGGATCGACCGATACCGACTTGAGTTTCATATCCCGCCGGCAAGCGCAGGATTAGGTCATGCACCCCCGCCCACTTTGCGGCGGTGACCACGCTTTCATCCGTCTTTGCAGGATCAAAACGGGCAATATTCTCGGAAATAGTTCCATCGAATAACTCAACCATCTGCGGCAGGTAGCCAATATGGCGCCCGACAGTTTCCCGGTCCCACTGATCAAACGTAGCGCCATCGAGACGGACGGACCCGCGCTGCGGCATCCAAACCCCAACAAGCAGGCGCGCAAGGGTAGACTTCCCCGACGCGCTCGGCCCGATCACGCCGAGCCCTTGTCCCGGCTGAACTGAGAAATTCAGGCCTGACAGCACCGCTTTTTGCGCCCCCGGAGGACCTGCTGTGAGGCCTTCCACCGTAATATGACCTGTCGGATCGGGAAGCCGCGTCGATTGCGGCTGGTCGATTTCCCGCAAGTGGAAATCATTCAACCGATCATAGGCATCCCGCGCCTGACCGATATTGCGCCATTGGCCGATAATCATCTGAACGGGGGCTAAGGCGCGACCTAAAATGATAGAGCCAGCAATCATCGCACCGGGGCTGATAATCTGTTGGATTGCGAGCGCGCCGCCCGCGCCCAACATGGCAGATTGAAGAAACATACGAAATGCTTTGGTAAAAGACGACGCGCCGCCGGACCGATCTGCCGCCGCCACAGTCTCGCGCGAGCCCTCCACATTAAACTGAGCCCATCGGGCGCGGACATTTTCGCCCATGCCCATCGCCTGAATGGCTTCGGCATTACGCTGAGCCGTTCCTGCGAAGGCTTGTTCAGCACGCCTCAGCTTGAGGCTCTCCATCATCGGCTTTTCGGTCCGACGACTGGAAATCCAAGCCGATGTAAAAATGATGGCCGAGCCGATCACTGCGAGCACACCCAGTGTCCAATGCAGGAAGAAGATCAGCAAAATGAAGAGGGGAGCCCATGGCAAGTCAAAGAACGTCCCCGGCGCTGGGCCGGAGAGAAATTGGCGTAGCGTGCTAATGTCGGACATGGGCTGAGCCCGGGCCGCCGCCCCGCCACCCGTCGACTGTCGTAACCAGGGCGTGAACGTCTTAGACGTCATGACCCCTTCAAACTCGTCGGCGACGCGAACCAGCACGCGGGACCGCCAGAAATCAAACAGCCCCATGAAGAAATAAAGCAGCAGCATCGCGACCGAGATAAAGATCAGCGTCGCCATAGAGCGGCTCATCAAGACGCGGTCATAGACCTGTAACATGTAGATTGGGCCCGTCAGCATGAGCAGGTTCACGAAGAATGAGAACACGCCAATCCCGACAAAAGCGGACCGCGCACGCGTGAGGACTTCGCCAACAGGCGAGCGCAACCCCGTGCGGTCAGCAGCATCGCCCCCCGAACGTCGGGCTTTATCAACCGTCTTGCCTGCCGTCATTGATCGTCCCGATCTGTCCGGGCTGCATCATTACAGGCCGGATCAATACCTTAGGGGTCAGTCGATCCGGTTGCAAAGTTGCAATTCAGCCAGCGCTCTCAGATTCAGTCCTGCCGTAAAGCGGCGACTCCCTATTGAAAATTAATGCAAAACAACCGTCTTTTTTACCCGTGTGACCGTGGACCCGGTGCGGACGAGGCGCTAAGGCGGAACTTTAAAGGCAGGGATTTCTTCGAACCTTTTCGGTTCTGGAGGCCCGGTCGATGTCTGGCAAGGAACTGTTCACAACCCTTCATGACCGCCTCATTTACAAAACGGCCGACCACTCTGTTCTCGCGCTTAACGGCATGTGCGGCTTTGACGCCTATGCTCACGGTGGCAGCGATTGCGCTCGTGAGTTTCGCGACGCCGTCTTTAGCGCAAATGGCCCCTGATCAAACAGCTGCAATGTCTGGCCGCGCGCTCAAGCTTGCACCCGACAGCCCCTTTCGCGATCCCGACGTCATCTATCTTGAAGCGGACGAACTCATCAATGATGAGGCCGCGAACTTGCTGACGGCCATTGGCGAAGTGGAAGGCCGCTATCAGGACCGAACGTTGCGCGCCAATCGCGTCGAATATGATCTCAATACAGGGTTAGTTCTGGCCATCGGCGACGTCGTGCTAATCGATGCAACGGGCGACGTGCAATATGCGGATAAGCTAGAGCTTTCCGACGAACTTCAGGCCGGGACTGCCGCGAACTTCACCGCAAGACTGGCCACAGGCGCGACCACAGCCGCACGGTTCGTGACCCGTGACGAGGACGGCGAGTTCGAGCTTTTCAACGTCACCTACACGGCGTGCGAGCTTTGCAAGAATAGTGAAGGTAAGACCAAGAACCCGACTTGGCGGCTGCGCGCCCGTCGCGTCAAACAAGACGCAGAGAGCCGCACCATTCGCTACAATGATGCCGTCCTAGAGTTGTTCGGCCTTCCTATCTTTTACACGCCTTACTTGGCCCACCCTGACCCCAGCCAAGACAGGGCATCAGGGCTGTTGATTCCAACGATTGGGAATTCCGGATCTCGCGGCTTTACGACTGTCTTGCCCTATTACTGGGCAATTGATGATTATACTGAAGCGACCATCACGCCGCACATCTTCTCAAAGGTCAATCCGCTGCTCGATATTGAAGCGCGGCGGAAATTTCATACGGGTGAGCTGAATTTCGCCGGCTCTGTAACACGTGGAACTCTATTTGACCGTAATGGTGACCCTCTCGACGATCCGAGCCGTTTCCTCCTCCCGGGGGATGCGGAACGCGGCGCAGAAATTTCGAGCCACTTCTTTGTCGATGGCTATTTCAAGCCGTCTGACATTTGGAGTTACGGTTATACCGTTATGCTCCAGACCGATGACACCTATCTGCGGCGATACGGCCTCGATACGACATTTAAAACCAATGGTCTGATCGAAAATGAACCGCTGCGGAATACGACTCAGGCCTTCATTGCGGGCCAAGGCGACAATTTCCGCGTCTCGGCCGTCGCGGTTGGGTTTCAGGACCTCAGATCGCAATATTTTGAAGATGAGACGACCCAACTCATCTCTTTATTCCGGGACGATAACACGGTTCTACCGATCATCGCGCCGCGGGTGCAGGGCGAGTATTACATCAATGATCCCGCGCTTGGCGGACGGTTCCGTCTCTTCGGCGATGCAAGTTATCTCACGCGAGAGACTGGCAGTGATTATGGGCGCGCCACCGCAGGCGCTGAATATTCCAAGACTTGGATCGCGCCAGGCGGGATGGAGGTCAAACCTTTCGTCTGGGGTCGGTTCGACAATTACGACATTGAAAGTAATGCCGGGACCGAGATCGGATTTAGCCGCACTATCGGTCAAGCGGGGGTCGATCTTCGCTATCCATTCATTCGTCGCGGGAAGTCAGTCGACCTGATCATCGAACCCCGGGCTTTATATACGGAAAGCTTTGGGAACTCTAAACTGGATGAGTTTTTTGATCCCGCTGACGGCACTTTGTTAATCGAAGACGGAAGTTCACCCGATTTGGACTCGGCGTTGTTGTTTGAAGCCAACAAAGCTGATGGTTATGACTTCTTTGAAGAAGGCAGACGGATTAATTTGGGTGCGCGATTTGCTGCCCGCTGGGATATGGCTGGGCGTCCGAGTGAAGCCGCTATTTTTGCGGGTCGAAGCTTTAGCGATGGGGTCTCAGATCGGTTTGATCCGGAATCAGGCTTATCGAATGACAATTCGGAATATGTTGCCGAACTGGATCTTAATCTCGGCGGTTTCTTCAAATCCAACACTTGGGTCCGCTATGACGAGGACCGGGACGTGTTTTCTCGGATCGATTCAACGGTAAGTCTGGATACAAAGTTCGTGAGCCTGACAGGCCGTTATTACACGCTGGACCTCCCGACACTGGCCATCGTCCCTGGTACGCCGCAAGAAGAAATTTCAGGCGACATCACCGTCCGACCGTTTGGTGGCTGGTCCGTCGGCTATAGTGCCGTCCATGATTTCGATAGCGACGTGACCCGGACACAGAGAGCCACTCTGGGTTATCGGGATGATTGCACCTTGGTCGAAATCTATTTCCAGAAACAAGATTTTGATAATGACGTGATCCGGAACGACAGTACGATCGGCATCCGGCTTACCCTTGCGACATTAGGTGACCTAGGTAGCAACTAGACACCTATCGTTGGCTGGTTAGCCAACGAAGGCTTTTTCAATAACAAATTCTTTGGGATCAGAGTTTGATCCTTCGGTCAGCCCGAAGCCTGCGACTAATGCCGCTGTGTCATCAATCATGTCTTTAGATCCGCAAATCATCACCCGGTCAGTGGCGGGATCGAGTGGCGGTGTGCCCGCAGCCTCAAACAATTTTCCAGTTTCAATCAATGTCGTGATGCGACCCTTAAGCGGATGATCTTCGCGAGTGAGCGAGGTGATCAGCTTCAACTTCGGCGACCCGTCCTCATTGACCACCATTTCGCCGACCAGTGGATCGTTGATCAGATCAGCAACCAAGCGCTGTGAGTATTGCAGTTCGTCAGCTTCGCGACAGGTATGAGTCACGATGACCTCATCATAGCGCTCAAAGGTCTCCGGGTCGCGCACAAGCGAAGCGAAAGGCGCAAAGCCCGTGCCCGTCGAGAACATCCACAGCCGCTTTCCGGGCAGTAAAGCATCAAGGACCAGCGTACCGACCGGCTTACGACCCAGCAGAACCGTGTCCCCATTTTGAATTTTCTGTAAGCGCGAAGTCAGCGGACCATCTGGCACCTTGATCGAATAAAATTCGAGTTTGTCGTCCCAAGCGGGTGAAGCGATCGAATAGGCCCGCATGATTGGGCGTTTCTGGTCTTCAGTCTTGGGCAAACCAATCATGATGAACTCACCCGTGCGAAACCGAAAGGCAGGCGGCCGGGTAATTGAAAAGGCGAACAGACGATCCGTAAAATGCTCAACGTCGAGCACAGTTTCCTCTGTAGGAGAATTAGACATTGAAAGACGCCTTTCTGGAGCAAGTATGCGCAGCGCGGGGCCTCTAGCGGGACATCAACGCTGATTCAATGACTGATATAGAGAACATCTGTTCTTTATACAGAACACCTACCACGCTGGGCCATCACGTTTCCGATAGGACCATTTACGGAGTTTTTTTGGACCTAACTCAAGACGCCACCGGGTTGGACCGTTAAGAACACACCATGACTGAGCTGCAACTTCAAACCGAATTCCCTGACTATCACCGCGATGACTGGCAAGCGCTGGCGGAGGGCGGCCTGCGCGGCGCCGAATTCGATACACTGATTAGCCAGACAGAGGATATTCTAACGCGCGGGCCCCTCTTTGATGCGGGCAATCGGCCTGTCGATCATGCGTCCCTCCCACGTCGAGGCGCTCCGCTGCTGGAAGGTCGTCCTTGGCATATATGCGCAGCTATCAGCGACGCGGATCTGGCCTTTGCCAATGAACAGGTCTTAGCCGACCTTAAAGGCGGTGCCAGCGCGGTGCGAATCACGCGGTCCGGCTTCACCCGCCGCGCCGAGGTCAGACGCGTGCTAGAAGGCGTTCATCTTGATCTCGTACCACTGATCATCGCGCCTGGCAGCGATGCAGCAGAATTCGTCCTCCAAATGGATGAGCTAACCAACACGCCCGTAACCCTCGGTCTCGATCCACTCGGAGAGCAACCGGATTGCCCAAATGAATGGCGCGCTTTCACCGCCAACGCCGCCGCGATCCATGAGGCAGGCGGCACTGATAGGTTGGAATTGGCTGGATTTGCAGCCACGATGGCGGAAACGTTTCGTCGGCACGGGCCAAGCGTCCATGCGCATATGAGTGTCTTGCTCAGCCTTGGAACGGACGCACATTTGAACATTGTGAAAATCCGCGCGGCCCGGCGGATTTATACCAGTATCGCCAATGCCTTCGGGATCGAAGACCCGTCCCTGCCCGTTCACGCCATATCATCCCTCCGCATGATGCAGAACGAAGATGCTTGGACCAATCTATTACGCACTATGAGCGCTGGATTTGGCGCTGTGGCGGGCGGGGCGGACTATGTAACGCTTCGTCCGTTTACGGACACGCCTAGTGAAAGACGGCTCGGCAACGCGACGCCTTTTGGCTACCGAGTCGCGCGCAATCAGCAGCTACTAATGATGGAAGAGAGTCATCTCGGTCAGGTTCAAGACGCCGCTTATGGGAGCTACTTTCATGAGCGCCTAACCGAAGACCTCGCGCAAGCGGCTTGGGCCAAGTTCCAACAGATCGAAGGCGATGGCGGGATCGAACCGTATTTGATGAGCGGGGCGTTTAAGGCCGATTGCGATAATGCGGCCAAAGCACGAGACAATCGCTCTGATCCAATCCTTGGCGTCACCCTCCACCCCAGCAGCGACATGACCCCGCCGGAGGTTCGCAAATGACCCTCGACTTCACCAAAATCCCGCTAGGGTCCGCGACACCCTTTGATCGTTCTGGGGAGGCCTGGGAATCACCAGAAGGCATTACCATCGCCGCAGCTTACAGTCCCGACGATGTCAGCAACTTAGACAATCTGAACACATACCCCGGCCTCGCGCCCTATGTGCGCGGCCCCTACCCGACCATGTATGTTCAGCGGCCGTGGACCATCCGGCAATATGCGGGGTTCTCAACAGCGGAAGACAGCAACGCCTTCTACCGCCGCAATCTTGCCGCCGGGCAGAAAGGCCTGTCGGTCGCCTTCGATCTGGCAACGCATCGCGGCTATGATTCAGACCACCCGCGTGTGCCAGGTGACGTCGGCATGGCGGGCGTAGCCATCGATTCTATCTATGACATGCGGGTCTTGTTCGACGGAATTCCGCTCGACAAAATGAGCGTCTCAATGACGATGAACGGCGCTGTCCTGCCGATCCTCGCCCTCTACATTGCCGCCGCCGAAGAACAGGGCGTCGCGCAGGACCAACTCTCAGGCACAATTCAGAACGATATCCTCAAAGAGTTCATGGTCCGGAACACCTATATCTATCCGCCTGTGCCAAGCATGCGGATCATCGGCGATATTTTCGCACATACATCTGAGTATATGCCAAAGTTCAACTCGATCTCGATTTCCGGCTACCACATGCAGGAAGCGGGTGCGTCTGCGGATATTGAGTTGGGCTACACGATTGCCGACGGGCTGGAATATGTCCGCACCGGGCTAGCGGCCGGAATGGATATTGACCGGTTCGCGCCAAGGCTGTCCTTCTTCTGGGCCATTGGCATGAATTACTTCATGGAAGTCGCGAAGATGCGAGCCGCGCGTCTACTTTGGGCGAAACTGATCACGCCATTCGGGGCGGAGAATCCCAAATCGACCATGCTCCGTACACATTGCCAGACGTCTGGCTGGTCACTCACCGCGCAGGATGTGTTCAATAATGTCGGGCGCACCCATATCGAAGCGATGGCTGCCGTTGATGGCCACACGCAAAGCCTGCACACGAATTCTCTGGATGAAGCCTTGGCGCTTCCGACTGACTTCTCGGCCCGGATCGCGCGCAATACGCAGATTTTCCTCCAGACTGAAGGCGGACATACCAAGACGATCGATCCGTGGGGCGGCAGCTATTATGTTGAGGCCCTGACCCATCAGCTGGCGGATAAGGCACTGGCCCACATTCGCGAAGTGGAAGCACTGGGCGGCATGGCCAAAGCCATTGAAGCGGGCATTCCGAAACTGCGGATCGAGGAAAGCGCGGCGCGCACTCAGGCCCGCATTGATAGCGGCGCGCAAACCGTTGTTGGTGTCAATAAATATGTTACGGATGA
Source organism: Algimonas ampicilliniresistens (assembly GCF_030159955.1). Classification (GTDB taxonomy): domain Bacteria; phylum Pseudomonadota; class Alphaproteobacteria; order Caulobacterales; family Maricaulaceae; genus Litorimonas; species Litorimonas ampicilliniresistens. Next base: position 1,016,870 of record NZ_BSNK01000002.1, on the reverse strand, counting down.
TGACCGCGAAATTCCGATCTTGAAGGTTGATAACGCCGCCGTCCGACAAGGACAGATCGCCCGACTTAAACAGTTAAAGGCAGACCGCGATCCGGGTGAGGTCGCTGATGCGCTCGACGCTCTGACGCAGTCGGCGGGAACAGGCGACGGTAATTTGCTAGCCCTTGCCGTTGATGCGGCCCGTAAAAAAGCCACGGTCGGCGAAATTTCTGATGCACTAGAAAAGGTCTATGGCCGGTTCGAGGCCAAGCCCGCAGGTGTGACGGGTGTTTACTCATCCGCCTTTGATGCGCGAAACCCGGCCTATGCTGAGGCGCTATCGCGCGTGCAGGCTTTCTCTGAGCTAGAGGGCCGCAAGCCCCGTATCCTGATCGCCAAAATGGGCCAAGATGGCCATGATCGTGGTCAGAAAGTCGTCGCCACAGCTTTTTCCGATCTTGGTTTTGAAGTGGTCATTGGGCCGCTCTTTCAAACACCTGAGGAAGCCGCGGCGCTCGGCATCGAAAATAATGTCGACATTGTTGCGGCCTCTTCCCTCGCCGCGGGTCATTTGACGCTTGTGCCGGGCTTGCGTGATGCCCTCGCCGCGCAAGGACGCTCTGACATCCTCATCATTGTCGGAGGTGTAATCCCACCCGAAGATATGGACACACTGCGCGAGATGGGCGCCAAGGCCGTCTTCCTTCCCGGCACAAATATTCCGGATGCGGTGCTAGAGGTATTGGAAGTCGTGAACGCGCGGGTCAGCCAGGGTGCATAACAGAGGGCGCTTAAAGCGCCTACTGAAACTCCAACCGTTCTTGCGAAGCGAAAAACAGAGACGCGACTTCGCTATCTTTGACGCTATCTTCTGGCGGCAGAGACAGGATCGTACGGATTGTCTGTTTGCGCTCGACGAGGGCGGTTTCAAAGTCGGCCTCAATCTTGGCGCGAGTCCCCCGGATTTCGAGATTGCGCATCAGCGATTCGTAGATATCCACCCGGCCCATCAGGAAGTAGCTTTCATACAGGATCTTTGATGCAATCTTCTCATGAATGTCGCGATAGGCGAGCTGTTCCAGCATTTTGTCGACCGGTTTAACGATAAAATCGAGCTCTTCACGCACCGATGGCATCATCAGGAACAGGCGCTTCACCTTCAAAAATTCTTTCTCGATCGCTTCGATCTTGTTGGGGTCAGCGGCATGATTGGTGACGATGACAATATCGATGTCGGACCCGTTGACTGGCACATCCAGCGTCGCATGCATTCGGCGTGTATCATGCGCCAGAAAATAGGCGATGTCGCCCGACAGGAAGACAACGCAATGATCGTTCAACTCTTTTTGCAAATCCGGACTTAGTTCCAGCAAAGCCTGACGCGCGCGGCTGAGCTTGCGTAAGGAAATGGTCCTGAACTTATTAGCCATCAGCGTCCCGCCTTCGACTGCGGCCACGCTTTGCTCCGGTAGATAAATCAGGCTGAAGGTCAGAAAATCGCGCAAAATGGACGGCGACAGGCGAAGCGTATTGTCGCGCTTAATATCGTAACGCAGATAGTAACGCGCGCAATTGCGCACGCGGATCTGATTCGACGTATAGCAGGTGCGCCAGAGATCGATTGGCGGAATATCCGACAACCACTCGGAAAGTTGATGCCCCGGCGTTGGCCCGTTTTCTCGGATCAGATCACAAATACGCTCAGCCAATGTTACGGCATTAAGATCGGTTGGTGATGGCGTTTCGGATTCGCTCATGGCGCTATGTTGCACGGCGTGACGGGAGCTGTATAGCCTGTCCCGTCACGGCGACACGCCCCTTTTAAAGGCCAGAAACCCATGAGCAAAACCGCGTTGATCACCGGTATTACGGGACAGGACGGCGCCTATCTGGCGGAGCTTCTGCTCGCCAAGGGATATGTCGTTCACGGTCTCAAGCGCCGTAGCTCGTCCTTCAACACGTCCCGCATCGACCATCTTTATGTTGATCCACATGAGGGCGATGGCCGCTTTCACCTTCACTATGGCGACCTGACGGATGCGACCAATCTAATCCGGGTGGTGCAGGAAACCCAACCGGACGAGATTTACAATCTCGGCGCCCAGTCCCACGTCATGGTCAGTTTCGAGACGCCGGAATATACGGCCAACGCCGACGCGATTGGCACGCTCCGTCTCCTCGAAGCGATCCGTATCCTGAAGATGGAAGACAAAGCACGCTTCTACCAAGCCTCAACATCCGAGCTTTATGGCAAGGTTCAGGCCGTGCCGCAAAATGAGGACACGCCCTTCTATCCGCGTAGTCCGTATGGGGCCGCGAAACTCTACGCTTATTGGATCACGGTCAATTACCGTGAAAGCTACGGCATTCACGCCTCGAACGGGATATTGTTCAATCATGAGAGTCCACGCCGAGGTGAAACTTTCGTGACGCGAAAGATCACCCGCGCCGTCGCCGCCATTCATCATGGCCTGCAAGACAGGCTCTATCTCGGCAATCTTGATGCCAAACGCGATTGGGGTCATGCGCGCGATTTTGTCGAAGGCATGTGGCGTATCGTGCAGCAAGATCATGCGGACGATTATGTGCTGGGCACAGGCGAAACCCATTCCGTGCGCGAATTTGCAGAACTCGCTTTTGCGCGCGCCGGGATTACGCTCGCATGGTCTGGCGACGGCGTCGATGAAGTCGGCCGAAATGCGGCGACGGGGGACACGTTAGTGCAAATCGACCCGCGTTATTTCCGCCCGGCAGAGGTCGATCTACTCCTGTCAGACCCGTCCAAAGCGAAGGCGGATCTCGGCTGGGAAGCCACGACCAGCTTTGCAGACTTAGTCGAAGAAATGGTCGACGCTGATCTGAAACTCGCCGCCCAGACGGCAGCCCTCGACGATATTGGTCATGGCTGATCCACAATTTGATTTATGCGGCCAACGCGTCTGGGTGTCGGGTCATCGAGGTATGGTGGGATCGGCCCTGCTCCGCCGCCTTGCCACTGAACCTGTCGCGGACGTTCTGACGGCAGGACGCGATCAGCTCGACCTGACCGATCAAGCAGCGGTGAACCAATGGGTGTCTGACGCCAAGCCGGACGTGGCTATTATCGCTGCGGCCAAGGTTGGCGGTATCGTCGCGAATGACAGCGCCCCTGCTGACTTCCTCTATGAAAACCTGATGATCGCGAGTCATTCCATTCACGCGGCCTATCAAGCGGGCGTGAAGAAGCTCCTCTTCCTCGGCTCATCCTGCATTTACCCCAAATATGCCGAGCAGCCGATCCGTGAGGACTCGTTACTGACTGGGCCGCTGGAACCCACTAACCAATGGTATGCCATCGCTAAGATTGCGGGCGTCAAGCTTTGCCAAGCCTATCGGGCTCAACATGGCTGCGACTTTATCTCAGCCATGCCGACCAATCTCTATGGCCCCGGCGACAATTACGACCTGCAAACCTCCCACGTTATTCCCGCCCTGATCCGCAAAGCCGAAGCCGCACGATTAGCGGGTGACGAGAGTATGGAAATCTGGGGGACAGGTTCGGCGCGGCGCGAATTTATGCATGTCGATGATCTGGCGGACGCCGCCATCTTCGTCCTGAAGCACTATTCCGACGCAGACCCGATCAACATCGGCGCAGGAGACGATGTCACAATCCTCGAACTAACCCAGGCAGTCATGGATGCCATCGGCTTCCAGGGGGAGATTACTCACGACCGAACTAGGCCGGACGGGACACCGCGGAAATTGATGGACGGATCGAAACTCAGCAAAATGGGTTGGGCAACATCCATACCCCTGAACGTCGGCTTAGCCCGCACCGTCGAGACATTTCGGCAAGAAATCGCGAAGGCGTGATGAGCTCAGTCGACTCTTCTATTGACGCGCAGACTTAATCGTGGGATTTTTCCCACATGAATACACAATCTCTTCTTTCCTCCTTAGAGGACTTCGCTCAACGTAGCGGTCAATCTGTCTCGACCCTATCGCGCAAGCTCTTCAATGATGGCAAAACGGTCGTGCGCTTGCGCGAGGGCGGACAACTCACCCCACGTACGCTGGAAAAAGCCTGCGAACGTCTCGAAGAACTAGAGAGAGAGGCGGCTGGGCCGCTCGGCCTCGAACTCTCGCATCTCGACCGGCTTGAAGCGGAGAGCATTCACATCATGCGTGAGGTCGTCGCGCAGTGCGATAATCCCGTCATGCTCTACTCCGTCGGCAAGGATAGTTCGGTGATGCTGGAATTGGCTATTAAGGCCTTCTACCCGTCTCCGCCGCCCTTCCCGTTGCTCCATGTCGACACACGCTGGAAGTTCAAGGAAATGTACGAATTCCGCGACAGCCGCGCCAAGGAAGCCGGAATGGAGTTGATCGTTCACATTAATCCTGACGCCATTGCGCAGGATGTCGGTCCGTTCACTCATGGCTCCGCAACGCATACTGACATCACCAAAACCCAAGGGTTAAAGCAGGCCCTCAATGCCGGGAAATTTGACGCAGCCTTTGGCGGCGCGCGTCGCGATGAGGAAAAGAGTCGCGCTAAAGAGCGCATATTCTCATTCCGGAATGAGCATCATCGTTGGGACGCCAAAAACCAACGTCCAGAACTCTGGGACATTTATAATGCGCGCGTAAAATCGGGCGAAAGCATGCGGGTTTTCCCGCTCTCCAATTGGACCGAGCTTGATATCTGGCAGTATATATACCGCGAAAACATCCAAATCCCCGGCCTCTATCTTTCCTCAGAACGCCCTGTTGTGAAACGCGACGGCACCTATTTCATGGTTGATGATGACCGCATGCCAATGGAGCCGGGCGAAACGCCAGAAATGCGCTCGGTCCGATTCCGAACATTAGGCTGCTACCCGCTCACAGGCGCCGTCGAGTCTGAAGCCAAGACGCTAGAAGGCGTTATTCAAGAAACTTTGCTCGCAACCACGTCTGAGCGTCAAGGCCGGGTCATCGACTCGGACTCCGGCGCATCGATGGAGAAGAAGAAAGAGGAGGGCTATTTCTAATGGCTCACCACGACCCCCTCATTGCGACTGACATTAAAGCCTATCTCGACTCCCAAGCGCGTAAGAGCTTTCTACGCGTCTTCACTTGCGGCTCTGTCGATGACGGCAAGTCGACCCTCATCGGGCGGCTGCTTTACGATTCCAAACTCATCTATGAAGACCAGATGGCGGCGATTGAGCGCGACTCAAAAGCCTCCGGCACAACGGGCGAGCGTCCCGATTTGGCGCTGCTGGTGGACGGTCTTGCGGCAGAGCGCGAACAAGGCATCACCATTGATGTCGCCTACCGGTTTTTCTCAACCGATAAGCGCAAATTCATCATCGCCGATACGCCTGGTCACGTACAATACACCCGCAACATGGCGACTGGCGGATCGACGGCCGATGTCGCGATCTTGCTGATTGATGCGCGGCACGGTGTGGTCGAGCAGACTCGTCGCCACGCTTTCATCGCAAGCTTGCTCGGCATTCCTCAAGTCGTTGTCTGTGTGAACAAAATGGACCTCGTCGATTTCGATCAGAGTGTCTTCAACGCCATTGATGTCGACTTCCGCGCGTTTGCCGACGGTCTGAGTTTTGACGACATCATGACTATTCCGGTGAGTGCGCTCAATGGCGACAATGTCACGACCCGATCGGATAAAGCCGACTGGTATAAAGGACCAAGCCTGCTCAACTTCCTAGAGGAGACCGAAGTTGACCGGGAGAGTCTAGAAGCGCCGTTCCGTCTGCCTGTCCAATGGGTCAACCGCCCCAATCTGGACTTTCGGGGCTTTTCCGGCACCATCGCGTCCGGCACGGTCTCCAAAGGCGACGAGATTATCGCTATGCCGTCGGGGAAACGCTCACGCGTCGCTGACATCATCCTGCATACGCAGCATTTAGAACATGCACGGCAGGATCAGGCCGTCACGCTGACCTTAGAAGACGAGATCGACATTTCACGCGGCGACATGATTTGCCGCACAGATCATCCCGTCGACATCGCTGACCAGTTTCAAGCCCATCTGATCTGGATGGATGACAATGCGCTATTTCCCGGACGCCAATATATTCTCCGCTCGACGAATACGTCGGTCACGGGGTCAATCACGGCCTTGAAACACCGGATCAATGTCACAGATTTCAGTGAAGTCGCCGCCAAGACGTTAGAGTTAAACGAAATTGGCGTTGTGACTCTCTCCCTCTCCAAAGCCATTCCCTTTGATGCCTATTCGGATAATCGAAAAACCGGAGCGTTCATCGTTGTGGACCGTCTGACCAACCGGACCGTTGGGGCTGGCATGATAGATTTCGCCTTGCGGCGATCTAAAAATATCGTGCGTCAGGACTTGATCGTCGACCGCACAGACCGGGCGTCCCAGAAAGGTCAGCAACCGACCGTGCTCTGGTTCACGGGTCTATCGGGGTCAGGCAAATCAACCATTGCCAATCTGGTCGACAAAGCCTTGTTCGAACGCGGCCACCACACCTATACTTTGGACGGCGACAATGTCCGGCACGGGCTGAACCGCGATCTGGGTTTCACTAAGGAAGACCGGATCGAGAATATTCGGCGCATTGGTGAAGTCGCGAAGCTGATGAGCCATGCCGGGTTGATCGTCATGTGCAGCTTTATCAGCCCCTATCGGGCAGAACGGCAAATGGTGCGTGATCTGATGGAAGAAGATGAGTTTTTTGAAATCTTCATCGACACACCGCTCGCCATCGCCGAAGATCGAGATGTGAAAGGCCTCTACAAACGTGCACGAGCCGGTGAGATTAAGAATTTCACGGGTATTGATTCAGAGTATCAGCCGCCCGTTAGACCGGATCTTCGTATCGACACGACGGTAACGTCCGCAGCGGATGCCGCTGAACAGGTGCTTGATCTCTTGCGATCGCGTTTCCGATTAGACGATCCAAAGCTCGTTATGCGTGACGGCGGCGGCATCTAATGGCTGATTTCGATCTCTTTAACGGCGATGCCGACGGCATCTTTTCGTTGCTGCAATTACGACAGGTCGAACCCCGACCCGATGCCGAATACATTACGGGCGTAAAGCGAGAGATCGCCCTCTTCCCACGCATCGCGGGACGAGCCGGCAAAGGCGACCGCGTCGTCGCGCTCGATATTTCAATGGCCAAGAACACAGCGGGCCTGACACAAGTTCTGAAAGACGGGGCTGAGGTCTTCTATGTCGACCATCACGCGACAGGCACTATTCCGGAAAGCGATCATCTCACCGTCATCACAGATGACGCCAAAGAAACGTGCACGGCCTATCTTATGGATCGTCACCTCAACGGAGCCAAGGCGACCTGGGCTGTTTGCGGTGCCTACGGTGATAACTTCCAAGATCTTGCAGACAAAATCGCCACATCCCGCAATCTCGCTGTGCCGATGGGTCGGCTGCGCGAATTGGGCGAGCTAGTGAACTATAATGCTTATGGGTTGAGCCTGGACGATCTGCACATCCACCCGGCAGCACTGTTCGAGATCCTTCTGGCCTATCCCGGTCCAGTCGAGTTTCTAGAGGATGCGCATCCAATCTTCACAACGCTCAAGACGGGCTTTCACAGTGACTGGGATGTGGCGCAAAGCGCCCGTGAGATCGATGTGTCGGACGCCGGTGACATCTTATGCCTGCCAGCCCTATCTGCCTCCAACCGGGTCAGCGGCTTATTCGGTAATGCGCTCGTCGATGAGGAACCACATAAGGCGTTTGCAGTGCTGACAGAATTGGGCGGCAATCCCTCGACTTACCGCGTCTCGATCCGTGCGCCCCGCGGTCGTGAAAGCGGGTCGGCTGCAAAACTGGCGACAGAGTTTGGCGGCGGTGGACGGGCCGCAGCCTCGGGCATTGACGATCTGTCAGATGCCGATCTTCCGCGCTTTGTCGATGAGTTCCGCAAAGCGTTCGCCTGATCACGAAATTTTGCGTGCCCTCGAATATGTTTGAGTGTATTAAGAGCGCAGGTTCCACCAGCTTTGATGGAGATAACCATGTCAAAGCGTCACCGCAAAAACCGTATGTTTGACGAGACCGTCATGAGTGAAGGGCCTGTTGCCGATCTACAGACCCCGAAAACAAAGCGTCCGAAGGGTAAGGATTGGGGCAAAGCTCGTCGGTCCAATCAAAAAGCCGCTTATTGGGACTGACCCGCGTCTAGCGGGTGAAATCCGAACCTGCCTTTCGCGCCTTTGCCAGATATTCGTCTGATCGCATTTCGATCATGCGAGACGCTGTTCGTTCAAATTCAAACGCGCCATCTCCCGATGGATAAAGATCGCTTGGTTCTGCGGCGGCGGAAACGATCAGCTTTGTGCGCGTTTCATAGAGCGCGTCGATCAGCGCCACGAACCGTTTCGCTTGGTTTCGCATGTCCCGGCTCATCTGCGGCACGTCATCGAGCATAAGCGTATGAAAGGTTGCGGCGAGGGTCAGATAGTCCGCCGCGCCCAAGGGGCGATCACACAGCGCTTCGAATGTTTCACGCGCGGCGCCGGAACCTGTCCGGGCTAAGGTCAGATTACGGCCTTGTACGCTCAGGGTCGTCGGCCGCATCTTAGCCTCTCCCGTTATTCGAGCCCAAGCCATGTCCATAGCCGCCTGTGTATCTGCATTGAGCGGCGCATAATAAACTGGTGCGGCGCTCAGCTGCCGCAAACGATGGTCCGTTTGTCCGTCAAAATCGAAAACGACTAAGTGCTGCGGCATCATTTTGATAAAGGGTTCGAACAAAGCGCGATTAAGCCCATTTTTGTAGAGATCGCGCGGCGGTCTGTTCGATGTTGCAACCACGACGACACCTTCCGCCCACAAGGCTTCAAACAGGCGCGCCAAAATCATGGCGTCCGTAATGTCCGTAATGTGAAATTCGTCGAAACAGAGCAGCGTCGCCTCAGCCGCGATGGACCGCGCGACAGGGACAATCGGATCGTCCCCATCGCCTCGCTTATGATGTGGACTGGCTCGCCGACCAGACCGGTCAAGCTTGCGCCATTCATTGATACGGTCATGCACATCGATCATGAAGGCGTGGAAATGAACCCGGCGCTTGGGTTGGGTCGGCGCGAGACGAAAGAACACATCCATCAGCATGGATTTGCCGCGTCCAACGCCGCCCCACAAATAAAGCCCTTTCGGCGTGGGGTCACGGCCGAACAGGCCCAGCAACCCCGGCTCAGGGTCATAATCTCTTAGGCGGTCCAAGGTGGCATCCAACGCAGCCGCTGCCAACGTTTGCACAGCATCATCAGTCAAAGCGCCCGATGAGCGTTTCGCCGCCAGCCATTCGCTTACAGACGTTGGCCGAACGATCAAAGCAGGAGCGCCAGAACTGCCGCGCCAAGGAGGCCAAACGCCACCATTGCCGAGGCATACAACAGGATAGGACGGCGAATAGGCGGCACCGAATCAGGGGCATCATCAGATCGAGTCGGGCGGGTCACGGCGCGGCTTTCGGCCATTCGCCCTATCTTCGTCAACAAATTCGAACCAATTAACGACTCAAGAGGGAACGAGTCCATTCACGCCACGTTTAACTTACTGTAAGGTAAGGTCACTCGGCCATCGACTCACACTGAGTCGACGGTATCGGTGCTACTTTGCCGAAATAGGAGGGGACCCTTATTATGGACCAGATCAACGAATTCATGGCGACCATGCCTGGCTGGCTCGCCGCCGTCATCACCGCCATCGTGGCCGTACTCATCGCTCTGATCATCAGAGCCGTTGTTGCAACTGTCATCAACAAGACTCAGTTCGGCGCCAAAGCGAAGACAACAGGGGGCAATATCGGTATCGCGCTCGGTCGCGCAGGCTTCTGGCTGACACTATTATTCTTTGTGCCGCCCTTCCTAGGTTTCCTCAATCTCGGCGAATATGCGCAACCGGTCGATGACCTGTTCCGCAACATTGCGGCCTTCCTGCCTAATTTGATTGGTGCAGCGCTACTCTTCGGTATTGGTTTCGTTATTGCCAAGATCGCGCAAAACGCCACATCCACCACATTACGAGCTGTTCAAGTCGACAATCTGATGTCGCGCTTTGGTGTTAATGACGCGACTGGTTCAACAGGGTCTTTGGCCAATGGTGCGGGCACACTCGTCTTTATCCTTGTCATCGTCCCCGTCGCGATCGGCGCACTCGGTATTCTTGATATTGAAGAGATTTCTGTTCCACTGAGTAACTTGCTGCAGGACTTCTTGGACTTTATTCCAGAGCTGATCAGTGCTGCTGTCGTCCTTGGCCTCGCGATCTTCATTGGTAAGTTTGTCTCGAACTTCTTGAAAGGCTTCTTGCCGACGCTTGGTTTCGACAACTCAGTCAACACACTGATGTCCGTCGATGATGGTCAAGGCCTGCGGGTTTCGCCGTCATCCGTCGCTGGCAATCTAGCCTTCTTGATTATCGCTGTTCTGGGTTTGACCGCGGCACTCGACATTCTCGGCATCGAGTTCTTGTCAGAGACGTTCAATGACATTGTCGCCTTTGGTGGACAATTGCTGCGCGCGGCCGTCCTCATCATGATCGGCGTATTCCTAGCGAACTTTATCGCTCGAATCATGGCCGGCGTGATCAGCCCACGCATCGCGGAATTCTTCCGCTATGTTGCGGTTCTGATTTTCGTCTTCCTCGGACTGTCCTCATTGGACCCTGCTGGCGATATCATCCCAACCGCTTTTGGCGCACTGGTCATTGGCACCGCTGTTGCTGGAGCCCTCGCCTTCGGCTTGGGAGGTCGTGACTGGGCGGGTGATGTCCTGCAGGAAATGTTCCCACCCAAGGATATGGGCGGATCAGCAACAAAGCCGGCAACGAAGAAACCGGCTCCGCGTCGCAAGACACCGCCGAAACTCTAGTCTCAATTGGTTTTCCCAAGCTGACTTCAAATCTGAAAGCCGCCTCCAAGTGAGGCGGCTTTTTTATTGCGCAATCGCCTGCAAAGCTTGCCGATCAGTCAAAGCTGTCTCAGGCAGCGCGATTAAAGCCTCAATGCGGGACCGACAAAGATCATAGACATCCGAGAATGCCTGCCGTCGGATCGTGTCGTTCTTAATATGGGCGGGATCTGGCGCCGACCAATGAACGCGAAGACCAGGGCCGTGAAAGACCGGGCATGTTTCCGCCGCCGCACTATCGCAGACGGTGATGACAATATCGAAGGCGGGCGCATCGTCCCCTGAGAAAGCATCCCAACTTTTCGAGCGATAACCTTCTGTCGAATGTCGGCGTCGGCGCAGTTCTGCCAAACCATCAGGATGCGGAACGCCTGAAGGCTGAGACCCCGCGCTAAATGCGCGAAAGCGCCGCTTTCCCAAATCGTTCAAAAGCGCTTCCGATAGGATGCTGCGGGCCGAGTTCCCCGTGCAAAGAAACAGAACATTGATAGGATCAGACATAGTCCGGCGCTTGCCAACCGGGCCGACCCCGGTCAAGACGCGCGGCGTGCATATCGTCGAACAGCTGATCCGCGAACGCGCGCCTAAACTTGTCAGCCGGCCACGGCTCTGGCGGGCTGTTCGCCCCCTGCTCTATCGACTCCTTGCGTATGATGCGGCGGTGTTCCTCGCCAATGCCGTGCGCCCCATGAGCGGTCACGAGGCATTTCGGATGGTGGCACATCATATCTCACCACGGACAGCGGTCGAGGGGCTTCAGAACATCCCGCGCAAAGGCGCGTGCATCCTTATCGCCAATCACCCCACTGGCCTCGCCGATGGGCTCGCCGTATTTCAAGCGATCCGTGATCGACGCCGCGATCATGTCTTCCTTGCTAATGCCGATGCGCTCCGCGTGATCCCAGAAGGCGAAGACATCATCATTCCAGTGGAATGGGTGAAAGAAAAACGCAGTCTCGCCAAAACGCGCGAGACGATGGTTGCCATGCGAAAGGCCATCAAAGAAGAGAAATGCATTGTCATCTTCCCAGCGGGTCGTCTGGCGCGGATGACATGGCATGGTCTGGTTGATCAATCATGGGAACGCTCGGCCGCTATGGTGGCCAAAAAATATAATGTTCCAGTGATCCCACTCCGCATTCAGGCCCGGAACTCAATGCTATATTACTTCTTCCATCGCGTCAGTGGAGAGCTACGCGATATCACCTTGTTCCATGAGCTTCTGAACAAGAAACACCGTCTATTTCGTCTGACTTTTGGCAATTTCATTCCGCCCGGCGAGATACCCGATAATGCGGACGAAGCGACGGCGCAGTTACGTAAAATAGTCACCAGCCTGTAGTGCCCCCTTAACCTCTTTCCCTTAGCCCATTCGGATGATCGGGAACTGGTCGCATCATAAAGACGCATTCGAGCGCTTCCTTCGGATCAGTCCCGAGATGAGCGCGGAAAAACGACTTCGCGCACGCGTCATATATCTGAGCTGCCTTGGCTTTTTGGCGTTACTCATCACAAATTTAATCTATTTCATGGTCTGTTATGACGGGTTCGCGTTAAAACGGCCTATATTGGCCGCGACTTGCGTCATCATGGCCTTGGCCCTTCTAATGGTGCGCTGGACCAAATCTGCAACGGTCTATGGCCTGTTTTTCACTGTTTTCCCTTTGTCAGCCGTCTGGATATCCGCTCGGCACAGCGTGGCGGCCAAGACCTCAGAAATGTTGGGCGGCGGCATCCACACACCGACATTGCCTATTCTTTGTGTCGGGATCGTTCTTGCAGCTATCGTCGGCACGCGATTGACAACAATGCTCTACGCCGTCCTTTGCCTCGGCTTGGTGATCGGGTTGAACCGAATGTCCGGCGTGGCACCGATGAGCGCCGAATTCAGCGTGATCACTGAACTGCGGTCCATGCAGATCTCCGTCGCCGTGTCTTTGCTCGGCATTACGGCCTTCACCCTGTCCCGATTAGCCTATTCGGCATTGGCCAACATCGAATCTGCACTCCGCCGCGCGACCCGTGCCGAAGCGGCCCGCAAAGAATTGCTAGCCACCATGAGCCACGAAATCCGTACGCCCCTCAACGGCATCATCTCCGTCTCAGATCTGCTCGGAAAAGGGGATCATAGCGAAACAACACAGAACCATCTCAACATCATTGAGATGAGTGCCTCTAATCTTCTGACCATCGTCAATGAATCGCTCGGTAGAGCTCGATCCGAACATCTTGGCGAGGAGAACACCAACGCCATTCAAATCAGCAACCAGCCATTTGATCCAAGTGATTTAATACAACAAGTCTGCAACCTGTTCACGGCCAACGCATCTCAAAAAGGCTTGTGGATCGGCACTTACGGTCTTGAGGCTCTGCCGGATAATCTGCTCGGTGATGCCCCACATTTAAGGCAAGTTCTCAACAATCTCGTCGGGAACGCGATCAAGTTCACACATCGAGGCGGCGTTCGCATCGGGGCCCGATTGGTCGGCTCTACCGAGGAGAACAATGCCGTCCAATTCTTTGTCCAAGATACAGGCGTAGGAATCGAGGACGATGCCAAGGCCCGTGTGTTTGAGCGATTTGGACAGAGCGCGTCAGGCCTGACGACCGAGGCTGACGGAACCGGACTCGGCCTCGCGATTAGCAATGATTTAGTGTCCGCCATGGGCGGAACGCTTGAAATGGAGAGCGCCGTGGGCGTTGGGACGGCCTTCTACTTCACTCTACCGATACCTATCGCGGTCGACAGCACAAAACCCGTCGCAGCCTAGACCCGCCCTATTCCTTTAGAAACGCGTTCAAGGTTAAGCCTCTTATAAGTCTTGACCGTTAAACCGCACGCATGTGGACGAGACCGAATATTCTCCTCTCCAGGTTAATGGAGTGGATGAACCTACCTGAAGATCTGCCTTCAGAAGATCAGATCCGGGTCCGTCTATTCTGCATTGCCAGCTTATGCTTCACAGTCGCGGCATCCATCAACTTTATCGGCCTGACCTGGGCTTTGGGCCTATTCGCTCCTCAGCATATGGTGTCTTTCTTTATCGCTTGTTCTGGCGTGATGTTCATGCTGCTCCTCAAACGGTTTAAGGACCCAATCGCCCTCACGTGGGTGTTTGCTATCATGTCGACGATGGGTGGGTGGCTGTCCGCCTATATCGATTATTCCGCAGCAACTGAAACGACAGGTATTGGCTTGGCTTATTCGCCCTATATGGTCGCCATCCTTGTCATCGTCTGCTTGCTGGGAACACGCCGAGCCGCCATTTTCTATGCTGGCCTATGCATCGCAACACTGATCGGTTTCTATCTGGCGACTGTCGCCTTGGGCTTTGCCCCCGCAATTCTCGAACAGAACCGGATGAGCGTCGTGATACGCAGCTCCGCCATCCTCCTCACGCTCGGCATTATGGTTCCGGTCAGCCAGATGATCTATTCGACCCTCCAAAATCTTGAATGTGCTGTTGAGCGCGCCAACAGGGCCGAAAATGCTCGCAAACAACTGCTCGCAACTATGAGCCACGAAGTTCGCACACCCCTTAATGGCATCATCTCTGTTTCTGACTTGCTGGATAAACGTCAGCATGACGAAACGACGCGGAGCTATCTCGATATTATCGGCATTAGCGCATCAAACCTGCTCACTATTGTCAATGAGTCATTGGGCAGAGCCCGCTCGGAACATCTGGGTGATGAGAACGGCAATGCGATTCAGATCAACAGCCAGCCATTTGACCCACGTGATTTAATTCAACAAGTCTGCAACTTGTTTACGGCCAACGCATCTCAAAAAGGCTTGTGGGTCGGGACTTATGGTCTTGACGCTCTGCCGGTCAGTTTACTCGGTGATGCCCCACACTTGCGGCAAGTCCTCAACAATCTCGTCGGGAATGCAGTCAAATTTACGCATCAAGGCGGCGTTCGTATCGGGGCCCGCTTGGTCGATGCTCATAGGCCTGATCATGTTGTTCAATTCTTTGTTCAGGACACTGGGGTAGGCATTGAGGACGATGCCAAAGCCCGTGTATTCGAACGTTTTGGCCAGAGCGCGTCCGGTCTAACGACTAAGGCCGACGGCACCGGCCTTGGCCTTGCCATTTGCAACGATTTGGTAACGGCCATGGGCGGGACCCTTGAAATGGACAGCAATGTGGGGGTTGGAACAGCCTTCTATTTCACGCTCGTCCTTCCGGACGCTGGACGTCAAGCAACCACTTTCGCAGCTTAAACGACCGTAGAATCAGCCGCATAATTTCGGATCATTTTGTCGCAAGCTTTAGCTTACGGAAAGATTTGCAGCCTATGGGGACCCGATGCTGAAGGGGCTCAGACATTTCGGCGAAAGCTTTGAGAGCTTTCTCAAGATCGACAAGACGTTGGACGCCGCAACCCGCGCCCGAGCGCGCATGGTCTATGGAATGGGTCTCATCTTCCTGACTGTACAACTTCTCAACATGATTTCGATGGCCGTCGTCTATGGCGGCTGGACACCCCAGCATAATATTTCCGTTTTTTCCTGCATCGTCTTCACCTGTCTGACTGTCGCAGTCCGGTTTACGAAGTCCCCAGTATTTTTCGGGCTGGCCTACTCTGTCCTAGCCCTCTCATCGATCGGCGTTGCCGCGTCGATTGAGACGATACCCGGCGTGCCTCCATATGGCATCAACACTGCTCTTTTACCGGTCCTCTGCGCGTCGGCGGCTTTCATCGCCTTTGTCGGAACTCGCCTGATCTCAACGCTCTACATTCTATCGAGCCTGGTTCTGATCGGCATCATGTACAAAATCACAGCCGCATCTGGTCCGACTGGTGTCGATGCCATTCTGGCTTGGCAGCGGACGGTTCAAGCCTGCGTTGCAGTCCTGATGGCGGGGCCGATCTGCGCGATCACAGCTGACATAGTATTTCGCAATCTCTCGCAATTAGAAAGTGCCGTCTCCCGTGCTCAAACGGCAGAGCGGGCGCGCGGCGAGTTTCTGGCGACAATGAGTCATGAAATCCGAACTCCGTTACACGGCATTCTCGGATTATCAGACATGCTGGCACAGTCTGATCTCCCTGAAACACAGGGTCGTTACGCGCACCTCATCACAGTGAGCGCGAATAGTCTGATGGAGATCATCGACGAAGTCTTGGACATGGCGCGACTTGAAGATGGCACAGTGCGAACCATTGCGGAGCCTTTTACTCCGCGGGAATTACTGCAAGATGTCAGCGATCTTTTCGGTGTCAAAGCCTCAGAGAAAAACCTTTGGATCGGCATAGATATCGGGCCGGGCATTCCGGAACAGCTGATCGGTGATGCCCCTCACCTTCGCCAAGTTCTTAATAATCTTGTGGGGAATGCACTGAAGTTCACACAATTGGGTGGCGTTCGTATTGGCGCGCGCTTGGTCGGCATTCGTGACGGTCTCGCCGGAGTTCAATTCTATGTTCAGGACTCGGGTGTTGGTATTTCGGACGACGAAAAAGGCACAGTCTTCGAACGGTTCAAACAGACGGCATCCGCCAAGACAACAACAGCCAAGGGAACCGGACTCGGCCTATCCATTTGTCGCGAATTGACGGAGATGATGGGTGGGACGCTAGAACTCCACAGCACACCTGGCAAAGGGACCGTGTTCTACTTCACCTTAGCTTTGCCGATGATCGACGACACCACAGTCAGCGCAGAGATTGGCGAACCACGTCACGCCGCCTAGTGAGTGCTACGCGCGCTCAACCATCATTTTCTTAATTTCAGCAATCGCCTTCGCCGGGTTCAAACCCTTGGGACAAACATTGGCGCAGTTCATAATCGTGTGGCAGCGATAAAGCTTGAACGGATCTTCCAATTCATCCAGCCGTGCGGTTTTGGCATCATCGCGGCTGTCCACCAACCAGCGGTAAGCCTGTAACAGCGCCGCGGGGCCAAGATAGCGATCGCCATTCCACCAATAGGACGGGCAAGACGTCGAACATGACGCGCACAGAATACATTCATAATAACCGTCTAGTTTTTCTCGGTCTTCAGGCGTCTGAAGGAATTCTTCCTTGGGTTCCGCTTCGGTTGTGTGCAGCCAAGGCTCGATCGATGCATACTGCTTGTAAAAGTTGGATAGGTCAGGAACGAGATCACGTACGACTGGCAAGTGCGGCAATGGACTGATTGTCACATCACCGCCCGGCACATCATCAATCGCGCGGGTGCAGGCCAGCGTGTTCCGCCCACCAATATTCATTGCGCAGGATCCACAGACGCCTTCGCGACAGGATCGACGGAAGGCGAGAGTCGGATCAATCTCATTCTTGATCTTAAACAGCGCGTCGAGAACCATTGGTCCACATTCGCTCAGGTCGATCTGATAGCTATCCCAGCTCGGCTGACCACCATCCGATGGATCATAACGATAGATCTTGAACGTGCGCAGATTTGCGCTCGCACCTTCAGACTTGAAGACCTTGCCTTTGCCGATCTTAGAATTTTTGGGCAGCGTGAGCTGAACCATGTGGACATCCTTTTCCTATAGACCCCGCTCTATAGCGGGGTCTGTGTAAGAAACGAAGTCCTTAGTCGATTGGATTCACCGTTCTAGGTCAGGCATTTTGTCGCCATACCAGTTCAAATTCCGCGTCAGATACAGGGTCGCGGCAACGGCGACGAAGCTGACCAGTGCGCCGACCATCAATGCAAAGTCCTGAATACGCATCAGCACGAAAAGCAAGGCGTAAACCGATCCAAAGACAAGCGCTGATTTCCAGATGAAACCCCGCCCGAAGACAGCGCCTGCATAGCCCGCTGTCAAAGCAACGGTCGCGGTGGCGCTCAATAGAAAGGCCAGAGTAAACCCGATATGTTCAGCGAAGGCGAGCAGCAGCAGGTAGAACACGGCCTGGGCGATCCCGATCAGCAGATATTGCGCAGGATGAACTCTTACACCGAGTAAGGTTTCCATGAGGAAATAGGCGAGAAAGACGAGACCAATGAACAGCACCGCATATTTCAGCGCCCGATTGACGGTTTGATATGGGTTGAGCGGGCTGACGAAATTGACCTGCATATCCGAGTTGCCGTGGACCAAACCCATCAGCTCTCCCGCCCGACCTTGAGATGGTAAACCGCGCCGTAGATATGGAACGGTCCATTCGGCGGAAAACCCCGTCTCCGTGATTGTTCGGTCTCCGGGCGGAAAACGGCCCGCAAAACCCGGATGCGGCCAATCTGAACTCATCCGTAACGTCGTACTTTTGGCATAAGGTAAAACAGAAAGCCGGTTCGCACCTGTAAAAGCAATTTGTGCCGAGACGGTCGTCTCGCCTTCGCTGAACAAATTGGACACAGGAACAGAGAGCAGCGTTACGCCGCCCGAATCTAACCGATCATAAATAATGGGCGGCGTTGTTGATTGCTGCTGAGTGTGTCTTCGCGCAGCTTCCACCTCATACATCCTGTCGGATCCATCAAAGCGCGCTGCGCCTGAATATGGCTCGAACGTCAGTGTCTGGCCACCAACCGTCAAACTCGCGTCGGACCGGAGACCCGTCACATCGCCAATCCCCACGACAATTTTGGCTTGCTCCATGTCGAAGGTGAGCCCCGTTTGTCGAGGCAAGGTCTCTTTCAAATCTGGCAAAGTCGCAGAGAATGTTGCGTCCGCCGTGTAAATCGGAACCTTATAAAGAGACCGAGTTTTCTCTTCGACTGTGACGCCGTCCAGAACTGCCTCACCCATCAGAGCCGAAACTATGTAATCGCCCTCACGAATTCCACCGTTGTGCAGGGTTTCACGATAAGGCACAACGAGGACGGGGCCCAGTAATCGCTGTTCACCACCATAAGTTTGGCTCACTTCGCGGGTTACCTCATCGGCGCGGGATGACCGCTCAAAGCTGATGAATGATATGAACATGACCGGCACAGCCATGAGCACGATCAGCGCCAGAATCACGATGAGCTTCAGCCCAAGTGACCGCGAGCCTGATCCCGGCGGCGAACTCGGATTCGGGGATTGAGAACGGTTGATCATGACAGCCTCCTAGCAATAAATCTCAGGAGGTCGTTATAAATAGCTTAGGCCGAATGATGGCTGAACAAGGTCAGACTGCGACCATGTGGCGGCAAGTCCAAGGCTCAGCGTACAGCCGCGCGTGTCTCGCTCTGTAATGTCGCGTGGAAATCCGGCATCATGACAGGATCACTATCATTCGCAGCAATCACTGGGTCCATAAATAGAAAGCCCAGCTCATCTGGGCTGCATTGCAGGACATTCGCAACGTCATTGAGGATCGTGCGACGAAGGGACGTTTGCGCGCCGCGCGCCGCGCGAAGACCACTGGCAATGAACATTCCGGAGTTTGATAGATCAGGGATATCGGCATCATCGAAGATAATGTCGATCCGTGCGCTCGGACGCCGCTTTGCTGATTTCCAAAATTTCCCAAATGTCGCCAAGATGGTTCTCCCCAAACCTGTCTACGCCCCACACGTAGACCCCAAAGGGGAGGGTCAACGCTACCCGGTATTATAGTCATCACAGATTGGCAGGAGACGAAAGTTAATAATGCATTAACCATCGATTTTAGGTCGTTTCGGTACCGAATTAAGCTGATTTAACCGAAAACACGTCTCAGAATAGCGGATGTTCGGGCCGCCGGGTCTTTACGGATGGCTTTTTCTTCTTCGGCAATGAAGTGGAAAACGCCGCGCAACCCATAGTCGACGCCGTGGCCAATGAGGTCAGATTTCAGATCGACCCCACTCCCTGTGAGAAGTCCCACAGGAACTTGCCGATCAATATCATCGACCAATCGCAGCGCCCCCGTATCGGCTAGAGCGCTCTCCATAATCGGCGAGAACAGATTGATTAGGCTGGTCGTCGTCCGGTCACGGAGATAATCCGTCGCCGCAGTATCTGGACCGCGAACAATGTTGATCGCATCTTGAATCGTCAGGCCCCGCACCGCATCGATGAAAATATCACGGGCAATAGGGGCGGCTTTCTCAGCCCCGCGGTTCAGCTGCTGCTGCAATTCTACCAACAATCCATCTGCCCCGATCGGCGCCAGATAGCCCTGTAAGTCTTGCAACACGCCGGGAAGCGGGATTTTGACAGTGGGATTGCCGAAATAACCGTCACGACGCCCAAGATTGCTCAGCGCATTCCCGACGCCATTGTCGAGCGCGGCACGAATACCGAGAGCCGCATCCCCTTCCGTTAACGCGCCTGATCCGAGCACGCTTTCGATTAGCGCTGGGTCGAGGGTTTCGCACGCGGTGAGGGACAGAGCCGAAACGCCCAAAAGGACGAAACGTCGGTCAAATTTTCGACTTTGAGTCATAATGACGGGCTCTTTTGTGATTGACGTATCTTATAGGATTTTTCAGCCGACGCCCAAGTCCACATACCCCAAAAAAGCCCTCCGATCATGAAGGTTGGAATGGCGAGAAGTAGATAAAAGAGAAAGCTGGGCTCATTGAAAACCGACATGAGTGCCGAGAAAATGAAGGCCGTGACTATACCCCAAAACAAAACGCCTCTCACGATGACAAAGTGCCAGTAACCTTTGGTCCGAATATTTAACCAGTTCGCTCTCTGCTTTTCATTCATGATCTTATCCTTCTCACGATCGCAACCACAGCCTTACAAACATTAATATACTCTAGCGTCTCCTAACCCGTATCACGATCAGCGAAGCGTGGCGCTCTCTTTTCCAAAAACGCCCGCACACCCTCTTCGCAATCTGGCGCGACAAACATCTGCTCTAACAAATCGCTCTCCGCCATATGCGCTGTGAAGGGTTCGGTCGCGAGTGTGCCGTGCCCCAGCATTGTAGCCCGGAGCAGGCGTTTATTTTGCGACACAGCTTCCGGTGAGCAGTTGATGGCAATGTCCCGCGCCAGTTCCATCGCGCGCGGCAAGACGGCCTCATTGTCATGTAATTCAGAGAATAGACCCGCGTTCAGCGCATCCTCGGGATCGATGAAAGACCCGGTGAGGGACCATTGCGTCGCTTTGGAAAACCCGACCAGTTTAGGTAAATAAAAGCTCGCTGCCCCGTCGAAGACAATCCCGCGCCGGACAAAAGGGAACGCATATTTCGCTTTCCGCGCGGCGATCCGAATATCGCACGGCAACGTCATGGTTAGACCTACACCCACAGCGGATCCGTTGATCGCGGCTATCACTGGCGTATCGAGACGAGCGATCGCCAAATTTAGCACGCCGCCTGTATCGCGCGGCACACCGTCCACTCGTTCCGCTTCAAAATCCAACCCAGCCGAGCCAAATCCATCCGAAATGTCCGCGCCCGCACAAAAGGCCCGACCCTGCCCCGTTAGAACAATCGCCCGAACGCTGTCGTCTCGGTCTAGCTCGTCGAACACTGTGACCATCCGCTGGAACAGCGCGATGTTGAAACTGTTCATCGCCTTGGGCCGGTTCAGCGTGACAATTGCAACGGACCCGACGTCTGAATCTCGGGACGATAGAACGATGTCTGACATGATGGTCTCCTTTGAATCCTGACTAACCGCCCGCCTCCGTCGCGTCCACGCGATCATTGCCTCATCAAAAGTCGGATGCTCACACGGCTGTGATCGGACGTGATGCGTTGTGATTTGAAATACTGGACCAGTGGGTCCAAATAGAAATGGACCGAACGGTCTAAAACTAATCACTTAACCCGATCGCAGGGTCGACCAGACCCAAACGAAAGAGACCATCATGACTGACTTCACACTTCACACCGTCGACTCCGCCCCGCAAACCGCCCAAGCGACTCTCAAAGGCGCGCAAGGGTCACTTGGCTTTATCCCGAACCTGTTCGCAACCATGGCCGAAGCCCCATCCTTGCTGAATGCCTATGCTCAGCTCGGTGAACTTTTGAACAAGACCAGCTTCTCCCCAACCGAGCAGCAAATCGTACTGATGACGAACAACCGGCTCAATGGCTGCGACTATTGCATGGCCGCCCACACGACGATCAGCCAAGCGACTGGCGTTCCCGCTGACGTCATCGAAAGCCTTCGCACCAATACGCCGATTGCTGAGGCGAAGCTTGAAGCGCTACGCACGTTCGCCCGCGTCGTAAATGAGACTCGCGGCTGGCCAACTCAAGATAATCTCGATGCATTCTTCGCGGCTGGCTATGGTCAACAGCAAGTGCTCGAAGTCGTTCTCGGCACGGCGTTTAAAGTCTTGTCCAACTATACAAACCATATCGCGAGCACGCCGCTAGACACGGCCTTCCAACCAAATGCTTGGAGCCGTGACGAGGTTCGTCAAGCGGCCTAGTCCCCGGGTTTCACACCCGTCCTCATCACTAGGCTGTCTGCGCCGTCGTCTCTCCCCGGGCGGCGGCGCTTTCTTATTAGCATGGCTGGAAAAACCGGGGATCAGAGAGCACTCTCTCAGAGATCGCTAGGAGATACTCCCTAACCGCTGCTTAGCCGCGAGAGCATTCGGTTAAAGTCTGTCATCACAATCGGCTTTACGAGATAGTCTTCGACGCCCACGGATTTAAATCCTGCCTTCACGGTCGCATCGTTCACCGACGACATGACAATAATGGCGAGACTGGCGAAGCGCGGATATTTACGCAGAGACTGCGCCAGTTTCAATCCATCCAAATTTGGCATTTGGTAATCTGTGATTAAAAGCGTGTAGGGATCGCCGGCTTTTTCTGCGGCAACGAGGTGTTCGACAGCGTCTTTAGCAGACGCGACGACATCCGCAGATAATCCCAACTGTTCAAGCTGAGATTTGATAATATCGAGATTAAGAGGAATGTCGTCGACGGCGAGTATTTTTAATCTCTCCAGCGATGGGTCGACGGGGGTCTCCAAAGCACAAGCCGCTGCCCCGTCCACGATGGGTAGAGCCACATTAAGCGTAAATCGCGCGCCCTCGCCCGGCACAGATGTCGCCGTGAGTGTACCGTCCATCAGCAATGCTAAGTCGCGAGAAATTGCGAGTCCCAGCCCAGTGCCACCATAGAGGCGTGTGGTCGACCCATCCGCCTGTTGGAACTTCTCAAAAATCGTCAAAAGCTTATCCGCAGCGATGCCAATGCCTGTGTCACACACACTGGCCGACAGCTGCAGTATGTCAGCGTTGATCTGCCCGTCGACTTCCACACAGACATATCCAGCGTCTGTGAATTTGACGGCATTGCCGATCAAATTCATCATGATTTGACGCAACCGCCCAGCATCCCCGATAACAATATCGGGCAGTCCCGGCGCAAATTTGACCAACAGGTCCAGCCCCTTGTCGCGCGCTACTGTCCCCAGTAGCACCGCCACATCGTCCACCATGCTGCGCAATTCAAACGGCTCCGGCGAGAGTTGCAACTGACCCGCTTCGATTTTTGAGAAATCGAGAATATCGTCGATCAAGCTCAGCAGCGCATTGCCCGATCGACCTAAAGTCTCGACCAGTTCCGACTGCATCTCGCTTAACTCTGTGCCGCGCAGGATCTGGGTCATACCCAAAACACCGTTCATCGGGGTACGGATTTCATGGCTCATATTGGCGAGGAACTCAGATTTGGCTCGCGCAGCCGCCAACGCATCCTGTTCAGCCTCTGCCAACTCAGCCTCATGCGCTTTCATGTCTGTCAGATCGGTGAGAACCCCGACGAGATATTCAGAACCATCTTCAGCGCAGAAATAGCTTTTCTGCGATTGCACCCACAGCGTCTCACCCTGAGCGTTCACAGTCTCTTCCTGGTTGATGTTCTTGCCGTGCGTGCGGAACACCTCATCATCCATGGCCCAGAAAATATCCGCCTGTTCGGGCGGGTTAAAATCATAATCTGACTTACCGAGCAGAGCGTCGCGCGGACGACCGAGCAGATCACAGAAGGCTTTGTTGGCCTCAACCCAAATATGGCTTCGGTCTTTCACATAGACCGGGTTGGGCAGCACATCGAGCACATGCTTGAGCAGATCCAGCGTGCTGCCTTGCGGCACAATCGGATGCGCAGATGATGACGACAAAGCGGTCATGATTCCATCTATAGGGTCTATTTCCTTTATGACAGTCTTTTGACGCGCGTTATTTGCGGCCCTCACGTAGCGCCTGCCAGCGCGCCATCCGGTCCGCGATCGCACTTTCCCGGCCCGCCTGTTTCGGCTGATAGAGCGCCACGCGCTCCATCTCGTCCGGCCAATAATCCGCGCCAGAAAACCCGTCCTCTGCATCATGATCATATTGATAGCCCGCGCCGTAGCCGAGCGACTTCATCATTTTGGTCGGCGCGTTGAGAATATGTTTGGGCGGCGCGACTGAGCCCGTTCTCTTCGCCAGTGCGCTCGCCGCTTTCCACGCTGTGTAGACCGCATTGCTCTTCGGCGCGGTGGCGCAATGGATGACCGCATGGGCTAGCGCCAGCTCGCCTTCCGGACTGCCGAGCCGCTCATAGGTCCGGGCCGCTTCCGCCGAAATCATCAGCGCGACGGGATCGGCCGCGCCTATGTCTTCGCTTGCAAAGCGCACGATCCGCCGCGCGAGGTAGCGCGGATCTTCGCCGCCATCGATCATCCGCGCGAGCCAATATAGCGCCGCATCAACGTCCGAACCGCGCATCGATTTGTGCAACGCGGAAATCAGATTGTAATGCGACTCCCCGCTCTTGTCGTACACCGGGGCGCGCTTTTGCAGAAATTTGCCCAGCGCCGCCGCGTCCAGTTCTGCCTTCTGCGCGAACACCTCATCCGCCAATGTCAGGAGATAGCGCCCATCCCCATCGGCAAAATCGATCAGCTGCGCCCGCGCATCCTGCGTCACCGGCAAGGCGCGCTCCAGCAGCCGTTCCGCCCGCGCCAGCAATCCCTCTAGCGCCGCCGCATCCAATCGGTTGAGCACAAACACTTGCGCGCGTGACAGAAGCGCGGCGTTAAGCTCGAAGCTCGGATTTTCCGTTGTCGCGCCAACCAATGTCACCACCCCCTCTTCGACAAAGGGCAGAAAGCCGTCTTGCTGCGCCTTGTTGAAACGGTGGATCTCATCCACGAACAGCAACGTCCCGGCCCCGGTCTCTCGCCGTGCGCGGGCGGCCTCGAACACTTTGCGCAAATCCGCCACGCCCGAAAATACGGCCGAGAGCGCGACAAATTCCAACCCGACATCGCGCGCGAGCAGCCGCGCAATCGTCGTCTTGCCAACGCCCGGCGGACCCCACAGGATCATGGACGATAAACGCCCCTGCCCCATCATCCGCCCAATCGGGCCGTCTTCGCCCAGCAAATGATCCTGCCCGATGACCTCGGACAGTTCAGCCGGGCGCAACCGTTCGGCCAATGGCTGCGGCGCACCGTCAGACAGTCCAGCAGATTCGAACAGGGAAGTCATGGCGACGGGGTAGCGTGGATAGGCGATGCGGGAAAGCAACGATGACGGATCGCCTGCCCACACACCATCCTGCGACTGACGGCGGTCGTCAGCATCACTCTAAAAAGTGTCTCCTCATCCACCCAAAAGGACATGAGGCGTGGGCTCTGTCCCGTGACCGGGATAGAGTAAGATAACCGTTTCGTCGCAGAGCAGAGCCCACGCGATCAAGACAGACGCAGCGGTCGCAACACGCCAGATCGATCCGAGGCCCGGCATCCGAGCGGCCTAACCCGAAGCGACCGTCGCCCTGTGAGGGGCAACCTCTCCGAGATGTTTGGCTCTCGCCCTTAGGCATAGACCCATTTCGATCCAGCGCCCACGGGACCCGAGCCAGACCGCAGGCACATCACCTGCCGCTGGTCAGAAGACCGGGCTATCGCTGGCTGAGAGATCAAAGATCAGCCCATCCAATCATTGGTCAGCTGTCACCCCGACCCACCCGACACACCCGCGCCGTCTCTCCCGTCCCGAACTCAGGGTTGATGTGTCCCCCTCATGCCTTGGGACGTGAGGTGGACGGGTTTACCATGGGGTTGGGAGGGAGTGGATTGGTTTTGGAGTTTGAGATGCAATCCAAGGGATTCACAGTAGGGAAACGCCGAACGGCACGGGCTATTTGGGATGAAGACCAAAGCAGACGTTTCACCTAATAATTAATCTGGTTTTTGGGCATTAAATCCTCTTAGCTGACATTAGCCGAGAGTCTTACTTGAGGCGACTTACGCCACTCGATATTTCGGGCATGGGCTTAAAATCGATATGTGCGGAGATCGACTAGGTGCAAGTTAATCGGTCCCCGTTGCCGTCAGTTCCAGAGTATGGAGCAATAGCCAAAGCGTCCTTGCTGAGGGTGACCGGAACATGATCGTCCCATCGGGCATGCAATATCACCTAGCTTGGCAAAAACCCATGCTCGAAGACTTGTGGACGCAGCTTCGCAGATAGGTCTGAATATGCAGCTTTGAAGGGACCGAAGTCGGTTAATTCCGTATCGCTGTAGGCTTCGAGCGCGCGGCGGATTTGATACCAACCTGCGTCCGCGCGTCCCAGTTTAAATTCCTGCCTGATCTTGTTTGGAAAGCTGGTTGCTTGGAAGCGCTGGAATAGCTTTCGGCCTTCGTCGAGGACGGCCTGCGCTTTGGCCGAGAATTCCATGTCTGCCATGTAGCCTACCATGAAATCGCTTTCAAACCGAGCCTTTGCGCCTACTTCGCCTTCGGTAAAAGGGATGAAGTGATTGGTGATGGACCAATCCCGATCATTCCAGCGCAGTTCGTCAGCACCTGCTGTGAGATTGCTACCATTGAACAGCATCCAGACAAGACAATCCGATTTGAATTCGTCAGTCAGCGGTTGTGAGGGTTGCAGGAACTGGTCACGGTCGTTCAGCCATGTTCGCTTGATTAAGCGCCTGACGGAAAAGACAATGGCGGCTTGCCAGAGATTTTCTTCGGTAACGAAAATTCCGTGCCCGCCATTGAATCCGGATGAGAACAGAGCCGTCTTATTCGCTTGCTGTAAGTCGTTGCTGTTACACCACATGTATGCAATCGCATTGTCTGACCATCGAGTGCCGCGCAGGTCTTTTGTTGCGGTGGCGGTTGTTAAGGCATTCTTAAGTGGAACTACCTCCTCACGATTTGAGCGAGGGCGTTCGATCCATTTGGTCAATAGCTTTCGACCTGTGCTAACGACGAACGATTTTTCACATACTTCTTGGCCGTCTTTGTCAAGAACTCGCGCATCAAAATCAGTGATTTCAGAGTTGACTGAGGTGTCCCATACTAAGAACGCGATGGGAAAGTTTCCCGGAACGCTGTCGAATGCTCGGCTATGGACCACAAAACCGTCAAGGAGTCGCGCTCGCCAAGTATTTCGAAACTTCTGTAAAGTCGGAGAAATCACATACTTTAGCGTCGAAAACATCGCAAGAATTGCCGAGGGTAATTCAAGATCAATTCTCGCAACAAATTGAGCAAATAGCTCGTTCGTGGCCTTGCCGTAGTCAGCCTTGAGGCTTGCGGCTATGCGAGTTTTTGCAACACTTTTCTTTGCACCAGAACCATCTTTCGCCACGCCTTTCGCGGTGTTGTCGTTCGTCGCCTCTGCATAGGGCGGATTGATTAGCACGAGGATCGGCTTCGCGCCTTTTTTCCCCTCTCGCGCATCGGCAATTGCTTTGCGCAGCGCCTGCGGCAGCTTGCCAGACAAATCGTAGTCAATCTGACCAAAATCATCTACGTCGTCGTTTAAATAATCATATTGAAAAATCTCAGCCCCTGCGAAAGCGGGGTTGCTACGCATGATTGTCACGTCCTCATGATCCAGTGTGGACATGTAGACATTGCGCAGGTTGCTGTGTTTGGCCTCAAGGTTACCGACGCCCGCACACATATCCCACACGATATATTTTTTCTGCCAGTTCTTTCCCAGCGTCGCGGTCAGCTGGTCATAGGCTTTGTCGACGATGTGTAAGGGGGTGTAGAAGGCGCCCTTGAACTTTTGCTCGTCCATCGGCAGCAGGCTGTCGCGTCGTTCAAGTAAATAATGCCGATGCTTCTTTTCAGGTGGGCGGTGGTAAATGTTCCAGAAATTGCGATAGCCACGTTCGCTGGCAAGTTCGTATTGGTCGGCCCCGATGATGAACACGGGCTTATTGCCGCTGAACAAGAGGCGGGCTGGAAGGTCACGCATCGCTTCATCGCGCCCGTCATGCATGATGTCGGCAAAGAACAGAACTGCGTAATCTGCCTCGTTTTCTACGCCGAGTTCAACGCCAACCATATCCACCCACCTGTCGAACACCTGCCGCAAGTTGTCGGGTGTGATTGGCGTGCGGATGATCCGTCCTTGTCTGATCGCGTCCTTAGTCGCCTTGATGAACTCCGCTTCATAATCGTCGATTTGGTAGATAATAAAATGCGTTTCGATGGTTGGGGCGATCTGAACTGCGAGCGTCATGTCAGCCGCAGAAGCGGCTTTAGGCCAGTCAAGTTTTTTGTCTTTAATTAGCGGTAGGGCATGCTCTGTTGCCATCAGCGCCGCTTTCTCGCGGTCCATGACGCAAAGGAATCCTGGGATCGCCTCGCCACGTTTGAACGCAGCACGAACGTAAACCAGCAATTGCGCGAACATTAGCAGCGGTGGCGTAGGGGATTCTTTGGCCTCGAACCAAATTTCAGGGGTTTGGATATCGACCAGTCCCTTATATACACCTTTGAGGCCAAGCGTCTCGATATAGGCGTCCTTGACGTCTTCCTCGGTTTTAGCGCGGGCAAGTGCTGTTGTCAGGCTCATACGATTAGTTCTTCATGAAGAGTAGTTTCCACAACAACGTTTTGTGACGCGGTTGAAACGGACCTGCGCCCCAACTTCTTATTAATTTTCTGGTAGATTCATTTGCTCACTTTGGCCTGATATGGCTCTCTGTTGCAACGGTTGATTTTGGGCGCTTTAAGACACTCACCCAATGTCCGCTTTGCCCCCAAAGCGGACCGAAATATGATTGATAATTGGATGCCACTGCAAACCAAAAAGTCGCCCCCCCCAAGTTGGGCCTCCACCCCTTGCTTTACATTGCAAACACCCCACGGATTCGACCCGCACTTCATTTTGAAAGTGTTTCGTATGGACTAGGAAGCTAGTGCGTTTCCATTCAGCCGACTCTGGCGGCATGGGTGACACTCTGCCCCCCGCGGAAGGGTAGCCTTCCAGATAAGCGATGACACGCAAACCTCACCCGCCTTTCAGCCCAACCCACTAATCCCCACCAGTCCGCCAATCACGCTCAGCACAATCCATCCCGGATGCCGCCACCGCGTCCCGTATGCGACCAAGATCGCAGAGAACGCTATCGCAGCGGCCATCATCATGAGCGTGTGGGCGTCGAGCCGGACGCGGATCAGGATGATCCCGATTATGGCGCCGAACAGGGTCAGCGCATGCCAGCTAGCCCAGATAATGCCGCGATGTTGCCGGGGGATATCAGGCGCAGTCTTGCGCCAGCGTGAAAAGATCAGCCGTTCACCAAGGATGGAATGCACGACCCCCAAAGCGATCGCCAGATATCCGGCAATCGCGAGGAGCATGGATCAGTAAACCCGTTTCTTCGGCTGAATATATTCAATCCCGTCCGTCATGGTGTAATCATGCACGGGGCGGTAATTGATCTTCACCTTATTCTTGGCGTCATCATACCAAGCCAGCGTGTGCTTCATCCATTTTGCGTCGAGCCGATCTGGATAATCTTCGTGGGCGTGGGCGCCGCGTGATTCTTTGCGGTTGTCAGCCGACGCGATAGTAACGCGGGCTTGCGCAATCAGATTGTCGAGCTCTAGCGTTTCCATCAGGTCGGTATTCCAGACCATGGTCTTATCCGCGACGGAGACATCGGACAGGCCGTCGGCAATCGCGGTGACTTTCTCGACGCCTTCGGCCAGGCTCTCTTCGGTGCGGAACACGGCGCAATGGGCCTGCATCGCTTTTTGTAGCTCGAGCCGGATCTCTGCCGTGCCTTTGGAGCCATCAGCGGCTTTGAACTTTTCGAGCCGGGCAATGGAGGCTTCGCCCGCATCATCGGCGAGCGGCTTTTTATCCGCGCCAGCTGTCAGCACTTCGCCGCAGCGCATCCCCGCCGCGCGGCCAAACACGACCAGATCGATCAGCGAGTTAGAGCCGAGACGGTTCGCGCCGTGGACTGACACGCAGGCCGCTTCGCCGACCGCCATCAGACCGGGCACAACCGCGTCCGGGTTCTTGCCTTTTTTGGTCACGACTTCGCCGTGATAATTGGTCGGGATGCCGCCCATATTATAGTGGCAAGTCGGCAGGACCGGTATCGGTTCCTTGGTCACATCAACGCCGGCGAAGATTTTCGCCGTCTCGGAAATACCGGGCAGACGCTCACCCAGCACGGCCGGGTCAAGGTGATCCAGATGCAGATAGATATGATCTTTGTTCGGGCCGACGCCGCGCCCTTCGCGAATCTCAATCGTCATCGCGCGCGAGACCACATCGCGGGACGCCAGATCTTTGGCCGACGGGGCGTAGCGCTCCATAAAGCGTTCGCCCTCAGAGTTGGTCAGGTAACCGCCCTCGCCCCGTGAGCCCTCGGTAATCAGGCAGCCCGCGCCGTAAATGCCGGTCGGATGGAATTGGATGAATTCCATGTCTTGCAGCGGCAGTCCGGCGCGCAGCACCATCGCATTGCCGTCGCCTGTGCAGGTATGCGCAGACGTTGCCGAGAAGAAGACGCGGCCATAACCGCCCGTGGCCAGGATCACGGTCTGTGCCTTAAAGCGGTGCAACGTGCCGTCATCCAGCTTCCACGCCGTAATGCCGCGGCAGACACCTTTTTCCATGATCAGGTCGAGCGCGAAATATTCGATAAAGAATTCGGTCTCGTGACGCAGGCTCTGGCCATAAAGCGTGTGCAGCATGGCGTGGCCGGTGCGGTCAGCGGCGGCGCAAGTGCGCTGCGCCTCTGGGCCTTGACCCATATTCTGCATCATGCCGCCAAAGGGGCGCTGATAAATCTTGCCTTCATCGGTGCGCGAAAACGGCATGCCCCAATGTTCCAGCTCATACACGGCGTCTGGCGCGTTGCGGCAGAGATATTCGATCGAGTCTTGGTCACCGAGCCAGTCTGAGCCCTTGACCGTGTCATACATGTGCCAGCGCCAGTCATCCGGGCTCATATTGCCGAGCGAGGCGGCGATACCGCCCTGCGCCGCAACCGTGTGGCTGCGTGTCGGGAAGACTTTGGTGACGCAAGCGGTCTTGAGCCCTGCTTGCGCCGCGCCGAGTGCTGCCCGGAGGCCGGAGCCGCCCGCGCCGACAACGACGACGTCATATTCGTGATCGATGAAAGTAGTCATCGGGGGTCCTTTAAAGGAAAGCGACGGACACAAGTCCGACGACGCTAGCGAGCCACAAAATGAGGGCGACGGCGGTGTTTTTCCAGAGGCCGAAACGACGCAGGCCACCGCTGAAATAATCCATAATGACCTCGTCCATCTCTAACTTGCAGTAGAGGATAGCCGCAGACAGAAACGCGATCATGCCGAGCGCACCAAGCGGACTGGACAGCCACATCTTGATACCGTGCGCACCGTACTGCACGTTCATGACCGCGTGGATCGCCGCAAAGGGCAGTCCAATGATAACGCCCCAGCCCGACAGGCTGTGCATCTTAAAATGTTTTGTGCCGTGCGAGGCGGACTGCGCGCTCATGACGCCACTCCCACATAGGTCAGGACCGCAGCGAGGATCAGCGCCAACACGATCATGCCGTAAGATAGTTTATTGTTCAGCTCTGGGTCGAACAGCTCACCCCGATTCCAAACCGCGTGCCGCAACTGCGCCAGCGCCATGAACATGAAAGCGAACAGAAACACGAACAAGCCGATGGCCCCCAAGGGGCTAAAGATGAGCCGCGCCAGTGGAATACCGCCCGTCAACATCATGCCAACGATGCCGAGCGACACAATGGTCAGCGCGACATAGCAAATGATCGCGCTCGCCCGGTGTAGGATCGAGCTGAGCATCGCCCCGTGCCAACGCCAAACTTGTAAATGCGGCGACATTGGCCGCGGATCATTCCATTCAGAAGACATGTAAGATCAGTTCCTTCCAGCTTGGCGGTGTGTTTACTCCGGGCACCGGAAAGGTCAACGCGTAGATGTGCGGGCGCGGCGGCGCGTCGCGGTCTGGCAGACGCTATATGACGGGCTCGATATGATAGGCTAGGGGCGGGCCATAGTCATATCATCGGCAATGTGTCAGGAACCAATCAACGAAGGCGCACTGTAATGACGGCGATCCACACAAAAATGACTGATGGTCGCGCGCTGTGTCTGCGCCCGCTACAAGACGGCGATGCCGCCCTGATTGAAGCAGGCATCATCGCCTTGTCAGACCGGTCCCGCTATTTGCGGTTCTTCTCCGGCTTCAAACAGGCGCCGCCCTCTGTGCTGACCCTCCTGACAGACTTCGATGAGGATCATCTGGCTTGGGGCGCTGTCGATGCAAGCCTGGACGACAAGCCGGCCATCGCGGCCGCGCATATCATCCGAACCGACACCTTACCCGACACACGCGGCGATTTCTCCATCGCCGTTCTGGATGACTATCACCATCAGGGCGTGGCGCGCGCCCTCATGCAATGCCTATTTTCCGACGCCCTGACCGACGGTTTCATACACGCCGAATTCGACGTCCTGCGCGAGAACAAAGCGGCCTTGTCTCTGTTCAAATGGCTGGGTGGACGCACGCTCACCGCCGCTGGCAATGTCGTCCACATGGAAATCGACATCCAACACGCCCTGTCGGTCATGGGCGCTCCCAGATAAATGTTCATTAGCTCGTATAGACGAGACACAGTTTACTTCCCGCCTGTCCCAATATC
Organism: Algimonas ampicilliniresistens; assembly: GCF_030159955.1. Classification (GTDB taxonomy): domain Bacteria; phylum Pseudomonadota; class Alphaproteobacteria; order Caulobacterales; family Maricaulaceae; genus Litorimonas; species Litorimonas ampicilliniresistens. The sequence goes on along the minus strand of NZ_BSNK01000002.1, from coordinate 984,209 downwards.
TTTGCCGCCAACTCAACGATTGCGCCATTTAACACGATTAGGACAATGATTTCGGGGTCAGCTCAATCATGAGCTAACTGAGCAGCGCTCTGATTATTCCACGGCATGATGCCCAATAGGGTTGCCATGCCGCACCAGCCACTCAACCCTGCAAACGTCAACCCAGCCCCAACAAAAGCGGCGATGCCGTAAAATCCTTGGTGAACAGACCAGCCCAAAATGGTGCTCAGTAGGATCAGGCTCCCCGCTGTGATCTGGACCTGACGGTTGATTTCAAGGGGAGCTTTACTGTCTTTTTCAATCGGCAAACCGTCAGCCCGCCAAGCCTCCAAACCACCGTCCAATACAAATGCGTCGCCCTCAACATGTTGCGCCAGACGGATACAGTGCGTGTCTGTGCGCCGCCCAGACTTACAGTGAAAGATCGCATGCTGATCCGCTTCCAAAGTCAGATCAGCGGCATGAAGCGCAGAAACTGGCAGGGAAATAGCGCCAGGAATGTGCTCACGTGCATATTCATCGGGCTCTCGAATATCGATTAAGATTGCGCTCCCCGCTTTAAGCCTGTCGGCTGCGATATTTGGTTTGAGTTTTGTAAGGCTTGTCATTTTAACATCTCCGGACAGAAAATTTTCATGAGTGTTTCTATAATTTGGCGAACAGCCGGGTCCGCCAAGGTGTAATAAATTGTTTGAGCTTCCCGGCGCGTTTCAACCAAGCCTTTCTGACGCAAGACAGCGAGATGCTGGGACAAAGCGGATTGGGACAGGCCGCTATCAACCAGCAGCTCACCAACTGACGCTTCAGATGCACCAAGACGGCATAAGATTATGAGCCTATGCGGGTTGGACATTGCTTTCAGCAAAGCGGCGGCATCATCCGCTTTGCTCTCAAACATCTGTGGATTCAGGGATTCGACTGTGTTCATCATAATTTCTATATATTAGTTATTGCTAAATTAGCAAGTATGAATATATAGAGACCTAGGAGTCGTGTTATGATAAATATTGAACCCTATTTTGATACCACCACCAATACGGTGACATATCTCGTCGACGATCCGGCGACCAAAGACGCTGTCCTGATTGATCCTGTCTTGGATTATGAACCGCATAGTGCCTCTGTGCGCACGCACTCTATTGATAAGATTATCGAAGACATCCGTTCGCGCGGATTAAATCTGACATGGGTACTCGATACGCATGCACATGCAGATCATTTCTCAGCGGCCGATTATGTACGTGAGCAGACTGGCGCCAAAATCGGCATGGGTCAGAAAATCAGGCAGGTTCAGACCCTGTTTCAAACCATCTTCAATGCAAAAGATGTGTGTGTGGGTGGATCATGCTTTGACGCGTTATTTGCAGATGGCGATCAAATTCCACTCGGATCCAGCATCATAGATGTCTTGCATACACCGGGCCATACGCCCGCTTGCGTGACTTATGTGATCGAAGACGCGGCCTTCGTCGGCGACACATTGTTTATGCCAGATTATGGAACCGCACGGGCCGACTTTCCGGGCGGTGATGCCCGGACCTTATATAAATCGATTCAGAAAATTCTCAGCTTGCCACCCAAAACCCGTATCTTTGTCGGGCACGACTACCTTCCAAGAAATCGCGACACGTTTGAATGGGAAAGTTCAGTGGCTGAGCAATCAGCGTCGAACATCCACCTACATGATCACGATGAAGAGAGTTTCGTAACGCTGCGCGAAGCCAGAGATAAAACACTACAAGTACCGCAGCTGATACTGCCGTCCTTGCAGGTCAACATAAGAGGCGGCGCATTGCCGCCCGCAGAAGATGACGGCCATATTTATCTGAAATTGCCAGTTAATCGGATATAGCCGACACGGTCGCCGCGGGGCCGATTAAGCGCAAAATGATCTCAGCGGGATCGATTGCACGCTTTCTAGCAAGCGTACTGAGTTAGCACAGCTGATTAGGCCGCGATCAGGCGGTCCACTTCGCTGACCAACTGGCGTAGATGCACGGGCTTGGACAGGACGGTCTGTTCTGCGGCGCGGGCGTCGCTCATGGCGACAGCGGCGAAGCCTGTGATGAACATGACTTTGATGCCCGGTGACAAGACTTCGGCCTGTTTGGCGAGTTCAATTCCGTCGACACCCGGCATCATGATGTCGGTCAGAAGCAAATCAAACGCCCCATCCGCAAATTTCAGGGCTCGTAAGGCCCGCTCACCGTCGGAACAGGCGATCACACTGTGACCCGCTTTTTCCAACGCTTTTTCGAAGAAACGGCGCATATCCGCATCGTCTTCGGCATAGAGAATCGTCGCCATAGTCTAATCCCAACCCTTCGTCAGTCGAAGGTTACCCAAAAATAGGCGCAACTGCGAGCGCCAAATCATATCCCTGTCGCCAACTGATCATCCCATAATTGGGTCGCGATCCTGACGCATGTTCGTCGCTGAATAGGCTGGTGCGACTTAAAAAACCCTGACTAAGCGCCAATCTTTCTATTAGGGTTATTGGATGATGAAGAGCCCGTACCCGCGAAAAGCTGCGCTCAGCGCCGAAGCCCGTGACTGTTTGCGCGCGCTGACGCCGGGTCATGACATTGACCGACCCGACCACTGGCGCGCTGGCGTCATCTTCGCCTCACCCCATTCCGGCAATATCTATCCGCAAGCCTTTCGCAACGCGTCGATCCTGTCGTCGGCGCAATTGCGCCGAAACGAAGATATGTATGTTGATCGGCTCGTGTCAGGCGCTGTGGCGGCCGGGGCCCCTCTACTCAGCGCGCGCTTTCCCAGATCTTATGTCGATGTGAACCGGGCCCCCGATGAACTCCCAGAAGTCTGGAGCGATGGCCCCATTAAAGAAAGCGCCCGCGCCCAAGCAGGGATTGGTGTTGTCCCCACCCATATTGGCGAGCGCACACCGATTTATCGCCGTCCGCCCAGTCGCGCCGATGCGAGGGCACGGGTCGATCAGCTTTACCACCCTTACCACGCAGCCTTGAAAACGCTGATTGATGAAGCCCAGTCCCGGTTCGGTCAGGCCTTATTGGTTGATTGCCATTCTATGCCAGGCTTTGCGCCGATGGGATCGCGACGACCGGACGTTATTCTCGGCGATCGCTTCGGACAGTCCTGCCATCCTGAAACCCTGTTCAACTTGCGTCAAATCTTGCAGGCTGAGGGTTTATCCGTCGCCGTAAACTACCCCTATGCGGGCGGATATGTGACGGAACATTATGGGAAGCCCGACACAGGCGTCGAGGTGATCCAGATGGAAATCAATCGCGATCTCTATCTCAATCCGATCACATTCGCCCCAAAGCGCGGCTATGATGACTTAGCCGACCGAATGTCTCATATTGTCCGTCAAATTATCGACAGCCGGGCCCCTCAAGCGCTGGCAGCCCAGTAAAAGAGCTATGTTACACCCCCGACCTGTCCGAAAACGACACAGAATAGCGTTAACTGAGCCGATTTGACGGTCATTAACCCTGTTAGGCGAGTCAGAATGGCCGAAATCGCTCCCTTATGAGGCGAACAACCGGGGCGATGCTGGCACGACGATTGCTCTCCTAAGAGGCGAGACGCAATTCGAGGATAGTAACATGACCAGCGACATCGATCTTCACGTCGGCAAGCGCTTACGCCGCCGCCGCCGCCTATTAGGGCTGACCCAACAAACACTTGCCGAACAAGTCGGCATTCGGTTTCAACAGATCCAAAAATATGAATGCGGGGCCAACCGCGTCTCGGCAGCTCGCCTGTTTGAACTCTCCGAAGCCCTCTCGGTTCCGGTACAGTATTTTTACGAAGGCCTGTCGGCCCGTGACGCCTATCTGGGGGAAGACCCGGCTAATATCGCCTCCGACGTCCTGTCGAAGAAAGAGACGATGGATTTAGTGCGGGCCTATTATTCCATGGGTGAAGCGCCGCGCAAACATCTGCTCGACCTCGCCAAGTCCTTAGAAGCGGCAACGAAACCAGCTCTGCGTCTGGTCGTTCAATAAGTACGATAGCCGTCCTCGGAAAAATCTGAGGACGGGCTTACAAATTAGCGGATGTCGGCTTAACCGCTCTACATGACCGCTATTTCTGACCGCCTCGCCTTCTTCGACACATTGTCGGACGCTGCGCGCGCCATCACCCTCCCTTTGTTTCGCTCTGGCGTTTCCGCGCAGAACAAGGCGCCGTCGGAAGGAAAGCCCGGATATGATCCGGTCACTCAGGCCGATGTTGAGGCGGAACGCGAACTCCGCCGCCTGATCCGCGCGCAATTTCCTGATGATTCTATCGAAGGCGAAGAACTGCCAGACCATGTTGGCTCCAACGCCTTTTCATGGACGCTTGATCCGATTGATGGCACGCGCGGCTTCGTCGCGGGTGTTCCCGTCTGGAGCACGCTGATCGCACTATCGCAGGACGACCAGCCTGTACTGGGTTTAGTTGACCTACCCGCGATGGGAATCCGTGCCTTAGGGGATCTTTCGAACAAGCCGACATCAACTCTGATCCGGGACGACGGCACATCGACGCCGCTTTCGGTGCGCACCATAGAGAGGCTCTCCGACGCGCGCCTTGGCTGCACCCAACCTTTTGGCATGTTCGGACCCGGAGAATTGGCCGCCTATAAAATCATCCAAAGCGGGGTCGCCTTTTCCCGACTCGGCCTCGACGCATTCGGCTATGTTCTGCTCGCGCAGGGACGAATGGATTTGGTGATCGAAGCGGAGATGAAGCCCTGCGATGTGCGGGCCCTGATGCCCGTCGTGATCGGCGCGGGCGGTGTCATTACAGATTGGCATGGCGGCAATCCGAAGGATGGCCCACGGTTGGTGGCCTGCGGCTCACCGGACTTGATGCCTGAGCTCTATACCTATCTCGGTCGGGCCATGACTTAGACTTGGGTTATGCTCAGATCAGGGACTACGGTGAGATCAGGCTGATTTCGACATCCCGAAAGTTTGAACAACCTTAAACCTTCGCCACTTTCTGTCGCATACACTTGCGGTTCAGGCCCTTCGCTTCATATCTTTCCATAAGATTACCAATTTTCGTCTCGCGAAGGAGTTTCCCTTGAAAAAGGCTCTTATTCTGTCTGTGGCCGCCATCGGCCTTATCGCTACCCCGGTCGCCATGTCCCAGGTGCTTGTGGATACGCCCGATCAATCTGCCCCAGCGTTCCAGCCCGTTCAGCTGTTCGGCAATAACAACTCATCTATGACCTTCGATTCTCGGCGCGGCGTCGTGACCATGGCACCCTTACTGGCCAAAGTGACCCCAGCTGTTGTCTCGATCAATACAGTCACTGAGAGTCCCAGCAATCAGATGGATGACGATCAGCGCGAATTGTTTGAGCGCTTTTTCGGTCAGAATCCGCGCAGCCGGGGTCCTCGGGCCGGGCTCGGCTCAGGCGTCATTGTTGATGCGCGCGAAGGTCTGATCCTGACGAATAATCATGTCATTGACGGCGCTGATGAGATTGAAGTTCGACTCGAGGACCGCCGCGAATTTATGGCCGAAGTCATTGGCGCTGATCCGAAGACCGACTTAGCCCTACTCAAAATTGACGCTCGAAATCTCACAGCGCTCGACATTGCTGACACAGACGATGTGATGGTCGGCGACTATGTGATTGCTGTTGGCAATCCGTTCGGCTTGTCCTCCACCGTCACCAGCGGCATTGTCTCGGCCTTGGGTCGGGATAATCGGGCGTCGCAGGATAATTATTCGGACTTCATCCAGACCGATGCAGCGATTAATCCCGGCAATAGCGGCGGAGCGCTGGTCAATTCGCGCGGCGTGCTGATTGGCATCAATACGGCCATCGTGTCTCGTTCCGGCAGCAGCGCCGGTATCGGCTTTGCCGTCCCGACCCGCATCATTCGTTCTGTCATGGGGCAGCTCACAGAATTTGGCGAAGTCAGACGTGGACGGATTGGTGTGCTGATTGGTGATCTGACACCGGAACTGCGCGAAGGTTTGGATCTTAAGTCCATTCGCGGCGCGCTTGTATCTAATGTGACGGAAGGCAGCCCAGCCGAAAAAGCCGGCCTTGAAAGCGGAGACGTAGTTGTGGCCTTCAATGGCGAAGTGATGGAAGACAGCTCTGATCTTCGCAATGCGGTTGGCTTGCTGTCACCGGGCGCTGAGGCTGACATCACCTATATTCGCGACGGCAAACGCCGCACGACACGAATTACGCTCGAAGCTATTGAGGACGATAATGACGTATTGGACGCCTCTGTCGCCGACGATATTCCGTCCATGCAGAGCTTCTCCGGCGCCACGATTACGGGGATTCCGGATGATCTCGATCTGCGAGATGGCAATGAGGGTGTCTATATTTCCAATGTTCGCCGGGCGTCCCGTGCGGCACGGGCGGGCTTACAGCGCGGCGACATTATCCGCCGTATCAATCGGACCAAACTCACGGATCTGAAGAGCTTTCAAACCTTTATCGAAGATAATGATGGCCCTTATGCGCTGGTCGTAGAACGGGATGGCCAGACGGCTTATCTGGGTGTGCGCTAATCCCGCTGTCTTTTGAACACGCTTGAGCGAGCAAGTGAATGATACGTCTGCCTCTTATCCTCGCCGCTATCACCAGTTTCGGGCTCGGCTTCTCGCCGGGCTCGCAGGCGCTGGCCGGAGACGCAGCAGAGTCCGGCTTCTCTCAATTCTTGGGGGTTTGGACTTTGAAAGATGACCGGTTCCAGCAAGTCTGGGACGGCGATACGGTTGAGACGCTGTCCATTCCAAATCATCTGACCCACTGCACGACGGCCAATACATTCAGCAGCGTTTCCTGCGCGGTCGATGCTGGCGGGTTTAAAGGCCAAATTTTCTGGGTGGCCGATCCCGCGCATAAAACCCTGCATCACCTATCCCATTTCGGCGAGAGTCGGACGGGCGTTGGTACGGGGCAGATCGACACAGAAGGAAATCTGATAAACCGCATTGCGTTCACAGATGAACCAGACGGGACCTATCGTATCTACGAGTATGATTGGGTCTCAGACGATGAATACACAATGATGTCGCGCCAATTTAACGCTGACGATGAGCCAACGGGCAATTGGTATGGCGGGACATTTGTTCGCGTCACTATCGAGGCAGATTAGCCCGCGGCACTATTCTGCAAGCTCTACGCCCCCAAAATGCCGCCGCAGCCATTGATGATGGCTTCGAAAGTACGGAGCTGAGAGGCAACAATGACGGCCCTAGGCGTTCGTCCTTAAAAGCGCTGACGCAACGATCCGTTGCGCTTTCCTACCCCGATTGCGTGCGCGATAGCGGATCGCGCTAGCAGTCGAGTAGAATCCAAGATTGGCAAAGGCGAGTCTGCCTGTTCGATCAGAAGAGGGATTTCCGTGCACCCAAGAATGACGCAGTCAGCTCCGTCATTTTTCAGCGTTTGGATAATGTCTGTAAAGCGCGACCGTGTGTCGGCCTTGAATTGACCATTGCATAATTCGTTGAAGATAGCTGAATTGACGTAATCTCTTTCAGCCTGTTCAGGGATAAGAATAGCGGGGCCACCATCCTCTTGGCTGCGTTTGTAGAGATCACTTGTCATGGTCCATTTCGTTCCGAGCAGCCCTGCCGACCGAAAATTATTCCGTATCATTTCGTTCTGTACGACATCGACAATATGGATTCCTGGGATAGGAAAATCAGCCTCCATCGCCGCGATCGCTAGATGAGCTGTATTGTCAGGACAGATGAAAAAATCTGCGCCCGATCGTTCAAGTGACTCAAGACTGCTGTGAAAAATTTCTGATAATTCAGACAACTCGAAGCCTTCCCACAAAGGCATCATTGGGCCCATAGCGCGAATATTCATCGTGATAACGGGGTGGTTTTGCTCACCAAGACATTCGGCAGCCTCACGGACTATCGTTTGAAAACACAGGCCAGCCCCTTCGGCGCTATGTCCCAATATTCCGATATGTTTCATAGCATCGGACCTTTGCACTTGTAGTTTCTACAAAGCTATTGGCCATCTTGAATGATGGTTACACGTCGACATCTATTCAACAGATACCATTCCGTCACCCAGCCGCAATGCTCTGTAGGCTCTCTACTTCGTAACCACCCGCTTTCAGCGCCTTGATCGCTTCGACCGTAGCGCGGCTGGCGGCGGCGGTGGTGAAGTAGGGAATTTTCTGGTCCAGCGCAGTACGGCGCAGGGAGAAACTATCCTTGAGGGCTTGTTTGCCTTCGGTCGTGTTGAAGACGAGCTGCACCTTACCGTTCTTCATCGCATCGACAATGTTGGGGCGGCCTTCATGGAACTTCTTGACGTAATCGACCTCAATCCCTTGCGCGCGCAGATATTTAGTCGTGCCGCCCGTCGCCATGATCGAGAAGCCCATATCGATGAGATCTTGCGCAAGTTCTGCCATCAGCGGCTTATGCTCTTCCTTGACCGAGATGAACGCTGTGCCTGTGTCTGGCAGGGTCACACCGCCGCCCAATTGTGACTTGGCGAACGCCACGCCGAACGTATCGGCAAGGCCCATCACTTCACCCGTCGAGCGCATTTCCGGGCCGAGCACTGTGTCGACACCGGGAAAGCGCGCGAACGGGAAGACCGCTTCCTTGACCGCAATATATTTCTGCGGCCGCGTGCTCAGATCAAACTCGGAGAGCGGCTTTCCTGCCATCACCTTGGCCGCGATGTTGGCAACCGGCAGACCAATGGCCTTGGCAACAAATGGTACCGTCCGGGAGGCGCGCGGGTTGACCTCGATGAGGTAAACGAGATCGCCTTTCACGGCGAACTGGATATTCATCAGCCCGACAACCCCAAGTTCCAACGCGAGCAGGCGCGCCTGACGGCGCATTTCGTCCTGAATATCGTCTGACAAGGTGTAGGGCGGCAGGGAGCAGGCGCTATCACCCGAATGCACGCCAGCTTCTTCGATATGTTCCATGATGCCCGCAACAAAGACGTCGGTGCCGTCACAGATCGCATCGACATCGACCTCGACCGCGTCGCGTAAATATTGGTCGATCAGCAATGGCGACTTGCCGGATACTTTGACGGCCTCAGTAACATAACGGTTTAGCTCCGCATCATTATCCACGATTTCCATACCACGCCCGCCGAGTACGTTAGAGGGACGCAGAACCAGCGGGAAACCCACTGTGGCCGCCGCCTCTTTGGCCTCTTTGACCGTTCGGGCGATGGCATTGTTCGGCTGACGAAGACCCAATTTTTCAACCAACGCCTTGAACCGTTCCCGGTCTTCCGCCCGGTCAAGCGCGTCCGACGGTGTGCCGAGCAAGGGAATGCCCGCTTTTTCCAGCGTGCTCGCAAGTTTGAGCGGGGTTTGACCACCAAATTGCACGACCACGCCGAGCAACTCACCACTGGCCATCTCGCCCTGGATCAACTCCAGAACATCTTCTTCGGTCAGCGGTTCGAAATAAAGCCGGTCGGATGTGTCGTAATCGGTCGAAACGGTTTCCGGATTGCAATTGACCATGATCGATTCAATGCCGAGATCGGCCATCGCGTAAGCGGCATGAACGCAGCAATAATCAAATTCGATGCCTTGCCCGATCCGGTTGGGACCGCCACCCAAAATGACAACTTTCTGTTTGTCAGACACGCGCGCTTCATTCTCAGCAACACCGCCAAAACTGGGCGTTTCATAAGTCGAATACATATAGGGCGTCTTCGCTGCGAATTCCGCCGCGCATGTATCGACCCGTTTATAGACCGGGCGGACGCCCGCTTTTTGTCGGGCTTTCCGAACGTTCGATTCCTTAGTGTCAGTCAACTCGCCGATACGCGCGTCGGAAAATCCTTCCGCCTTGATCGCGCGCCATTCAGATTCGGTCTTGGGCAGACCCGTCTCAGCAAGCCAACTCTCAGCCTTAACTAGGGTTTCAATCTGGCGCAGGAACCAAGGGTCGATCGAGGTGTATTGGAAAATCTTCTCGACGCTCATGCCGTGACGAAACGCCTGTGCAATGACGAGCAAACGATCCGGCGCGAGGATAGACAATCGCGCCTTCAGCGCGGCCTTGAGCGCATCCGGGTCACTATCGTCGAAGTCAATTTCATTCAGTCCAGTCAGCCCGGTTTCGAGGGAGCGGAGCGCCTTTTGGAAACTTTCAGCAAAAGTCCGGCCAATCGCCATCGCCTCGCCAACTGATTTCATCGCGGTCGTCAGAACGGATTCTGCACCGGGGAATTTTTCGAACGCAAAGCGCGGAATTTTGGTGACGACGTAGTCAATCGTTGGCTCAAACGCCGCAGGCGTTGCGCCGGTAATGTCATTATCGAGTTCGTCGAGCGTATAACCTACGGCCAGCTTGGCTGCGATTTTGGCAATCGGGAACCCGGTCGCTTTAGACGCGAGCGCTGAGGAACGCGATACGCGCGGGTTCATCTCGATCACGACCATTCGGCCATCGATGGGATTGATCCCGAACTGAACGTTTGACCCGCCTGTTTCTACGCCGATTTCGCGTAGAACGGCGATGCTGGCGTCGCGCATGATCTGATATTCTTTATCGGTCAGCGTCAAAGCGGGCGCGACGGTGATGCTGTCGCCCGTATGCACGCCCATCGGATCGATGTTCTCGATGGAACAGATGATGATACAATTGTCGGCGCGGTCGCGCACGACTTCCATCTCATATTCTTTCCAGCCGAGCAGGCTCTCATCAACCAGCACTTGATTAGTCGGAGATGCGGACAGGCCAGAGCGGATAATCTCGCGATATTCTTCGATGTTATAAGCGACCCCGCCGCCCGTGCCGCCCATGGTGAAGGCTGGACGAATGATAGCAGGTAGGCCCGTAAAATCGAGCGCGGCCATGGCTTCAGCGACACCAGCCGTAATGTCGACCTCGCCGTCTTCTCGCGTTGGCGCGGTGACGATGGTCGCGCGTGGGTTTTCCAGCCCGATCTTGGTCATGGCCTCGGCAAATCTCTCGCGGTTCTCGGCCTTGTCGATGACGTCAGCTTTCGCGCCGATCATCTCCACGCCATATTTATCCAGAACACCCATCTGTTCCAGCGCAAGCGCGCAATTCAGCGCGGTCTGCCCGCCCATGGTCGGCAGCAGCGCATCCGGCTTTTCAATGGCGATGATCTTCTCGACAATCTCTGGCGTGATCGGTTCGACATAGGTCGCATCCGCCATATCCGGATCCGTCATGATCGTGGCGGGATTGGAATTGACGAGGATGACCCGGTAACCCTCTTCGCGCAGCGCTTTACAGGCCTGGACCCCGGAATAATCAAACTCGCACGCCTGTCCGATAATGATCGGTCCGGCCCCGATGATGAGGATAGAATGAATATCGGTACGCTTGGGCATAGGGTCGCGATCCGTGACAGCGAAAAAGCAAATTGTCGTCTGTTAGTGAGATGGGAAGCGAGTCGCAAGCATGAGCTTGGAATCGTCTCACACAGCTTACACCTGCAGCTTTGAACCCAAAAAATCGGTTTCGCTCGGAGGCGTTGCGACAGCATCACATATATCAGGCTGAGCCTGTGCACAGCAAAAAGGACTTGATGGAAATATATACGCTATATATTGCGCAATATACAGAGCATTGGAGTACAAGACTTGGAACACGACTTCTTCGACCTTGAACTAGCCCAGACCGCTTTTTTGGGAAAACAACTGTCAGACTTGCTTCGTCTGCTCGATTCACAGGCTGGAGCCGTCTATCGAGACAGCGGCATCGTCGTCCCAGTCGCTGTCTCGTCCACTTTAATGGCCCTGCACGCGTTCGAACCGTTATCGATGGCTGATGTCGCCACAATCCTCAAACACCCGCATCAGACCATTGCCCAACATCTAGGAATACTCGACAAATTCCACCTGATCGAAAAGCGCTCTGACCCCAAGGATCGCCGTCGGAGCGAGATCATTCTAACAAAACAAGGGCGCGCCGAGGCAGACCGACTTGAAATATGCCTCAGTCAGATCGCGCGTGCCTACAAAGCTTTCTATGCTGAAATTGGGATCGATCTGAGTGCAGTTATGCTCGCCGCGCAAGAAGCCCTCACGGACGCGCCCCTAAAGGCCAGACTCTCCCAAATCATGACACTGGACGAAACCTTATGACATATCGTTCGGATTCATCCGCGCTGAAAGCCCTCATCCTATCCTTCAGCTCTGTCATTGCATTGGCCGCTGCAGGCTGCGCCGAAACGGCTGCACCGTCCGTCTCAAAAAGTCTACCCTCAGGCATCAGCCATGTTCAGACCTATAGCCCAGAGACCGACAATCCTGGCATCGGGTTCGAGAAATACGAATTGGACAATGGGCTGACAGTCATCTTGCACAAGGATCGTTCGGATCCGTTGGTCCATATCGATGTGCGCTACCATGTTGGCTCAAACCGTGAAGAGCCTGGCCGCTCCGGTTTCGGGCATTTATTCGAACATATGATGTTCCAAGGCTCGGCACATGTCGGCGATGATGAACATTTTAAGATTGTGTCCGAAGCCGGTGGGTCTGCAAACGGAGAGATCACGGACGACTGGACAAATTACTATCAGACAGTCCCATCCAACGAGTTGGAGCCCATGCTCTGGCTTGAAGCCGATCGTATGGGATTCCTGCTCGCCGATATCACTCAGGAAAAATTCGAGACGCAGCGAGACGCCGTCAAAAATGAACGGGATCAGAAGTTCGACAACGTTCCCTATGGCGTTGTCATGGAGCGAATTGGCGAAGCCATGTACCCGCATGGGCATCCCTATTCCTGGCACAGGATCGGTTATGTGGATGACCTTGACGCTGCCACCTTGGACGATGTGACGGCTTTCTTTCAAGATTGGTACGGTCCGAACAATGCAGTCCTAACGATCGGTGGAAGCTTTGATAGAGAGACGACACTTGGATGGATTTCAAAATATTTCGGATCTATCCCTTCCGGACCTGAGGTAGCCCCACTTTCTATCCCCACAATAACTTTGCCATCGGACCGATATATCTCAATGGAAGATAATATCGAACTGCCCCTACTCAGAATAGACTATCCGCTAGATTTGATTGCCTATGGACAGGACGAGGCCGCACTTGATGTTTGGTCTATATTGGCTGGAACTCGCAAATCTTCGACGTTGCAAAAGGTCTTGGTAGAGTCCGGCCTGACCGAAAATGTGGTTGTGCAGAATTTCTGTCGCGAACTCAGCTGTTTCATGACCATTGAAGTTCTGATGCGGTCCAACGAAGAGTTTTCCTTCGCCGATGCAGAGGCTCTCATCGAAAAAACGCTACAAGACATGATGTCCAACCCTCTGGACGATGTGGATGTACAGAGCGTCATAACCGGCATCACATCCGACAAACTGTACGACCTCGAAACCGTTCATGAAAAGGTCGACTATATCTCGGTGCACGAAACCTATTTGGGCCAACCGGATTATTTTGAAGACGATATGCAGCGGTATATGTCCGTGACGCCTGACGATATTGCAAAGGCATACACCCAACATATCAAAGACGCCTCAGCGGTTATCACCCGGGTCGTTCCAAACGGGCGAACTGACCTCATTATTCCCGAAGATAACTATGTATATCCCGGGCGGAAAATACCGTCACTGGACCGCATTTCCCGACCCGAATGGCAGGCGCCGGAGGATGATTTTGATCGGAGTGTAAAACCTGAACCGGGACCGGTGGAGAAAACGAGACTTCCGTCGTTTACGAAGTTTAATCTCGCCAACACCGTCCCTGTATTTCTGACGCAAAGTGACGAAGCGCCGATAACGACGATCGAAATCCTGATGGACATTGGTCGCAAGGACGATCCGATAGATCGTATCGGCATGGCCAAACTCATGACAGCCATGCTCGAAGAGTCGTCACTTTACACGCCCGCACACGAACTTTCCGAGCACCTGAATTCGCTGGGAGCCTCCCTCAACATCAGCGTGGGAGAGTCCCTGTCCGCACTTCGATTGAAGACACCGTCGCGTCATGCAGAGCAAAGCATGATGATCGTCGCGGAACATCTACTGGCGCCGAAATTCGATCCGGAAGAGTTCGAGACGGCTAAACGACAAGCCATATCCAACGCGCAATCCTCACTGAAGCGCCCATCATATCTGGCCTCGTCCCTGTTCAACCGCTTGGTCTATGGTTCCGACAACGCCTTTGCTTATCCAAGCGCCGGCTTACCCGAAACGCTAGAGGCCATCAGTCTGGACGATTTGAAAACGTTCTACAGAACCCACTACACGGCCGACCGCATTCAGATTCTATCCGCGTCAGACCTCGATAAATCAGAGTTGACGCAAGTGCTGTCGCCTTTGAAAGATACGGAAGTCGCGCCGGACCGATCCTTCACGGTTGAGCCCTTCCCAGTGATTTCAAAGCCGGTCATCTATTTCGTCGACAAACCCGGAGCGACCCAGTCGGAAATTCGAGTAGGCCGGGCGGGTAGCGCGTTTGATCATGACGACGCCCATTACAAAGCACGCGTCATGAATTACATGTTCGGCGCTGATTTCAATTCCCGACTGAATTCGAACCTTCGTGAAAACAAAGGGTATACGTACGGCATCCATTCGCGAGTGTCTGCCAATGGTGACTATGGCAGGTTTCGGATCGATACTGGCGTCAGAACAGACGCGACCGTCGATGCCCTTCGCGAAATCATCGCGGAAATGGAAAAGATGGCCGATACGGGTCTACGGGCCGGGGAGCTGGCTTTCACGAAAGCCTACTTTACGAAATCCAACGCTCTGAATTTCGAGTCACACGCGCAGAAGATATTTCTATTATCCCGATTGGCGCTCTACGACTTGGATCAAAACTATCTCGATGAACAAGCCGAGGCTCTCCGATCAATGACCGTCGACACGTTGAACGAAAAGTCGCGGAGCATCTTCAATATAGAGAGGCAGATCATCGTCATCGTTGGAAGCAAGGCCGACGTGTTCGACGGGCTGTCGAGTTTAGGATATCCCGTCATTGAAGTTGACGAAACGGGGACGCCCTGTTCATCGATGGACTGACAGTCTGGTTTACGTGACCCGCGATCCGGACTGTGGCTCCATGACGGTCATTCTGGCTGAGAAGCCCTCACCACGCCTCTAGATCGGGACAGGCTCGGAATGGAAAATTTTCATGTCAGGATCTTCTGATAGTAAGGGTCTGAGCGCCCGCACAAACGCTTTCGAGTCGTCAAGCGCAAAGTGATCCATCAACGCCGGCACATCGCGCCAATATTCGACAAACACGAACCGGGAAGAATTTTCGCAATCCGTGGTGACATCATGCGCGATACAGCCGGGTTCGGTTCGCGAGCGCCGGACATGCGCCAAGCTGAGCGCGCGGACCGCCCCTTCTTGTCCAAGAATAGCGGTCGCTGAGCCGACTACAATGATCATATCCAACCTTTGATCCTGTGCCGCGCAATTACGGCTGTCTCGGCTTTAAAAGCGTCACGCTCAATAGAGCCAGAACCGCCGGAACGGTTTGAACGAAGATGATATTCATGGACGCCGTCATCGCGCCGTAAAGCCCGGCAACCGCTACGCAGGCCAAGAAAAAGCAAGCGACATTCCGCTTCCAACTCACGTCCTTGATAAAGAAAAGCGCCCAAAACAGGCCCGCCGCCAAGAAGCCATTATAAAGCCCTTGATTAGCCGCCAGCACTTTGGTGGGCGCAAACAAATCTGGCGCAAAACTCGTGAAGACTTTTGGCCCGCGACTTTCCCATAAGAACATTTCGAAGACCAGAATGTAGCTATGGATGATCGCGACTAAGCCGATCAGAACTTTACTGACAATATGCATCTAACAAAACCTTCGAAATCGCCCGCACAGAGCCCTTTGTCGAAATAGGCCTTTAAACGTCCAGCATGCGTCTGTCGAATATGTGCCAGCGCACAGCAAAGCGTATAAAAAAGCGCCGCGAAGGGCGCTTTGCATTGGCTGTGTTCGATAGGACTACAATGAACGAGCAATCACCAGTTTCATGATCTCATTCGTGCCACCATAGATGCGCTGCACACGGCTGGCGCGCCATTGGCGACCGATCATATATTCATTCATAAAGCCGTATCCGCCATAGAGTTGTAAGCAGCGATCCATAACTTCACATTCGCGGTCCGTGACCCAATATTTCGCCATTGACGCCGTGACCGTATCAAGCTCACCTCGCAGATGTTTTTCGGCGCAGTCATAGGTGAAGACTTTACAGACCGTGACGATGGTTTTGAGTTCAGCCAGTTCGAATTGTGTGTTCTGGAAATCAATAATCCGTTGTCCGAACGCTTTGCGATCTTTCACATATTCGATGGTGTGGCGCAGCGCCTTTTCCATAGCGGCGACGCCTTGCACGGCAATGTTCAGCCGTTCCTGCGGCAGTTCCGTCATCAGTTGGATGAAGCCCTGCCCTGTGTCTTCGCCGAGAAGCGCGTCGGCCGGCACTTTCATATCATCAAAGAACAATTCAGCCGTATCCTGAGCTTCCATCCCGACCTTGTCGAGGATGCGGCCACGGCGGAAACCGTCGAGATCATCCGTCTCAACCACGAACAGTGATTTGGAGTGTTTGCCCTCGCCGCCTGTATCGGCAACGATAATCAGCAGGTTGGCGGTGCCGCCATTGGTGATGAAAGTCTTGGAGCCATTGATGATCCAGCCGTTGCCGTCCTTTTTGGCGTTGGTTCTGACATTTTGCAGATCGGACCCCGTGCCCGGCTCGGACATGCAAATCGCGCCGACTAGCTCGCCTGACGCCATACGCGGCAGCCATTTCTGTTTCTGCTCTTCCGTGCCGTAATGCAGGATATAAGGCGCAACGATCGCGTTATGGAGCGAGAGGCCGAACCCGTCGACTTCGGCGCGTTCCAGTTCTTCCATGATGATCATTTCATGGCGGTAATCGCCGCCACCGCCGCCATACTCTTCAGGGATGGCGCAGTTCAACAAGCCATACTCCCCAGCTTGATTCCAGAACTTGCGATCAACCTTTTTGTTCTTGCGAAACTCTTCCGAATGCGGCGCCATTTCATTGGCGTAGAATTTATAAACTGCATCGCGGAACATGTTGATGTCTTCTTCCTGATACCAATCAGGGTTTTTGAAATCGAGCACGTCGGCCATGGGGTCGTCCTTCAGATAGGTTGGGTAGGATCAGCTTAGCAGAAAACGAACTCAGCCCGCGGCGTGAAAAACGTCGCGGGCTGATCTTATCAGGTGGATGATGGGCGGTTTAAAACGCCGCTGCATCCAGCGCCATCAAGGGCTCGGCACCGGTTTTGATTTTGGCCAAGTGGCTGTCCATCATCGGCAGCATGCGCAGCATGAAATAGCGGCCCGTGATCAGCTTGTTCGGATAGAAATCCTCATTCGATCCATCGTCGATCTTGGCTTGTGCCACGACCGCCATTTTGGCCCACATATAGGCCAGCGTCGCAAGGCCGAGCATGTGCATATAATCGGTCGACCCAGCGCCCGCATTATTCGGGTCTTTCATACCGTTCTGCATCAGCCACATGGTTGCTTCAGTCAGCTTGGTTTTAGCATCAGCGAGACCATCCATAAATTCAGATAATCCATCCGTGTCTTTATTGTCTTTGACGAACTGATCGATTTCAGCATTGAGCGTCATCAGCGCGCGACCGCCATTGCGAGCGAGCTTCCGACCGACAAGGTCAAGGGCTTGCACGCCGTTGGCCCCTTCATAGATCAGGGCGATGCGGTTATCGCGAACGAATTGGGACATGCCCCATTCTTCCACAAAACCGTGGCCGCCAAAAATTTGTTGGCAATCAATCGTCGTCTTCATCGACATATCGGTCAAATAGCCTTTTACGACGGGGGTTAGCAGGCCGAGATAATCATCGCATTTTTCCGCGAGTTTTTCGTCGCCGGAATGCTTTTCCATGTCTTCATGTTTCGCCGCCCAATAGAGTAGCGCACGGCCAGCTTCGTTGAAGGCTTTGGTTTCCATCAGCATACGACGCACATCCGGATGGACGATGATCGGGTCAGCGGGCTTGTCTTCGTTCTTCGGTCCGGTCAACGCGCGACCCTGAATACGGTCTTTCGCGTAAATAGCGGCGTTCTGGTACGCGACTTCGGATTGACCCAAGCCTTGGAGGCCAACGCCGATGCGGGCTTCGTTCATCATGACGAACATGACCCGCAGACCCTTATTCTCTTCACCAATCAGATAGCCTTCGGCTTCGTCATAATTCATGACGCAGGTTGAGTTGCCGTGGATACCCATTTTTTCTTCGATGGAGCCACAGGACACAGGGTTGCGCTCGCCGGGGTTTCCGTTCTCGTCGAGCTTGAATTTCGGCACGATGAAGAGCGAGATGCCCTTTGTGCCTTGGGGGGCACCTTCGATTCGGGCCAAGACGAGGTGAACGATATTGTCGCTCATATCGTGCTCACCCGCAGAGATGAAAATCTTCTGGCCAGAGATTTTGTAAGAGCCATCAGCGTTCGGAACCGCTTTGGTTTTCAACATGCCGAGATCTGTGCCGCAATGCGGCTCAGTCAGGTTCATTGTCCCCGTCCATTCGCCGGACATCATTTTCGGCAAATAGGTCTGTTTTTGCTCATCCGATCCGCCCACGCTGATCGCTTTGATCGCGCCGCCAGTCAGGCCGGGATACATAGCAAAAGCCATGTTCGATGACGTCCACATCTCAGACGCGGCAATGCCCAGCATCCCGGGCATACCCTGCCCACCATATTGCGGATCCATCGAGAGCGCCGACCAAGCGTTTTCGGACATTTGCTTATAGGCGTCTTTAAAGCCTGTCGGCGTGGTGACAGAGCCATCCGCATGGCGGGTACAACCTTCATGATCACCAACCACGTTGAGCGGCGCGAGCACATCTTCAGAAAACTTGGCCGCTTCAACGAGAATAGCATCTGCCAGATCAGCGTCGACCTCTGAGAACGCGTCATATTTCGTTAGATCCTCAAAACCGAGGACTTCATGAAGCAGGAATTGCATGTCCCGCACGGGAGCCTTGTAGCTTGGCATTAAATTGATCCTTGTTGAGCAATAAGGTGGTTTTTGAAAGCTGCCTGATATCGGTCAGCCAATGTGGAGACGTCCTGATTGGTAACGTCTGAATTATCTTCGAGATGGGCATCGATAACCGCGACGATCTCGCCCATATCCTCGGCCAGTTGTTCGACATCGCGGCGACGATCCGCCAACCCATCAATCACGGCTTGGAAATTATCGCGCCGACGACGCAGCTCGCTCGCATCGGTGATGCGCCCTTCAAGCACGTCGAACACAGCTCGCATGTCATCCAGAGAGAACCCTAAACGCTTGCCACGTAAAATCCGCTCGAACTTAGCCCGATCTTGACGATGGAAGGTTCGGCTCTGGCCAATCCGTTCAGGGCTAAGCAGCCCTTTATCTTCGTAGAAACGAACCGTCCGGGTTGTGACGCCAAACATGTCGGCAAACTCGCGGATCGTCCACGCGTTTGCAACGTCACTTTTGGAGGCCTTATTCTGACCTTTGTGAATGTTCATACCATCGAGCACATTAGCTTGGTGGCATAAGTTGACGTTAACGTCAAGGTAAACAGAAATCTGATTCGTTAACGGTTTAACCGCCTCTTAACCATAGAGAGGCGATGGACAGACTTGGATCGGGGCGCCGGTCCCGTTTGGCCTAACTGATTCGGGGAATCCCGGCAGGACCAATCGACACAAGGATTGTGAGAAGGACGCGAGCGCTATGGTCAGTCGGGTTGCCGATGACGCTCCTAAATCAAACAACCCGTCAGACGGGTCGGATACGGCTGCGCGCGAAACTGATACCACAAAATCTACCGAACCGATGCAAACTCAGTCCAGCAAGTCTGAAGTCAGCCAATCCGACGCGAAGACGTCTGAGCCCGCAAAGGCCAAGACACAGGAAACAAGTTCAGACTCGCAGACTCCTGCGACCCGCCGCCGCAAACCGACTCCTGCTAAGACCGCGCGAGCGAAATCTCTGAAGGCCGATGTCGACCGATTGGAAGCGCGATTGAAACGCGCCGATGAAGCGACACAGAGCAGTTTAGCCTCGCTACAAACTGTGGTGTCCGCTCTGGAGGCCAGCCTCAAAACATCGACCGAGACCCAGAAAGGCCGACTGACGCAACATGTCAGCGACCTCACAACCCGGCTCGACCAGCAATCAACTGATATGCGCGAGGCTATTCGTAAAGAACTCAAATCCGCCCTCTCGGAAGGCGGGCTGGATTATCTGGACGCCGCCGTTGGACGCGCCTCTATGCGTCTTGATAAAGCAGAAATCGAACAAGCCGACGCAATCACGAAGGTCAATAAACACCTCGCCGACATTGCCCGCGCGGTTGACGCCCGGATGAAGGCGGAAAGCCGCAACCGTAAAGCTGAACTCGACACGCTGACTGAAAAATTGACACTCGCTATTGCGACTTCGCAGCATGATGTTGAAAAGCGCGTCACCGCAGTCGAACGCGATAGCGCCGAAGCGCTCAACCGTGTCGGCGCGACGATCGAGCAAATCCATAACAGGCTCGAACAGCGGCGTCAGTCATCCAGCGAGGGTGTTGCGGAGAAAATCAATGAACTGGCCCTGCAAACACAGGCTGAACTCGACGCCCGGTTAAAGGAAGTCGAGGCGCGACACTTGGCTGTTGGCACTGGCGCAGCCGAACGTGTCGTTGAGCGCGTCAGCCAAGACATTGATCATAAAATTGAAGGGCTACAGCGCCGCGTCATCGAACTTGAACGCGGATCAGGCGCTACCCCGCCCATGGCCCTAGCGCCACTCCCGCCATTGCCCGACACATCGACATCGTCCGTGACGAACTTAAGAGAACCCCTTGCGGACATGGTCGAGACCGATCTGCCGCCCAATCCGATTCAGACGCTAAAAGACCGCCTCACGACGTTCCGCACGCCCGCAGCCGCTCCGACACTCGTGCCCGCGCCCGCCCGATCAGCAGACCCATCCAATCCTTATGCGGCGGCGTTAGAGACCCAAGCGCCCTTAACGCTGGACCAGCCTGTTCCAACACCCGTGGTTCCACAGGCAGCACCGCCCGCACAACCTTTCCAAGTCCAACCTCACGGGGACGCAACACGTCCGCCACCTCTGCCACCTTTCCAAATGCCGACATCTCTGCCGCCTTTGCCGGCCGCAGAAGATTTCCAACCGGCCCCTCTGCCCGAAGAAGTTTATTCCAATCCGGCCTATGCGGAGAACGTCAATATGCGCGCGGGCCTCATGGCGCGTTCAAGGGTTGAATCGCCCATGGCGGTGCGTGTCGCCTCAACTAGCCCGCTCCAGCGCTTCTCGATGCCGTCTTTATCCAGTCGGAATGTCCGTGTTGCTCTATTAGCGACTGGCGTTGCCGTGGTCGCCTTAATGGCCGGACGGATGATTTTGAGTACAGGCGATAATCCTGACTCAACCTTAGCTCAGGGTGGTCAGCCGCCTGTCGTGACAACGACATCACCCAACAACTCTTTCCCGCTCAATAATGGGGCCCAAACCCCGAACACCCTTGATGCCAATATCGGTACGGGGGCTGTTGCGGGTCCGTCCACTGAGCCGATAGGCAACTATGCCGAAACTCAGCCCGTCATCATTGATAGTGCTGAGCTCGATACGCTCGAAGCAGCCGTTGAAGCGGGTAATCCCATTGCTCAATTCCAGATGGGTCTAGCTAAACTTGACGCAGGCGAGACCGAAGACGGCGCGTCACTCATTCGTCAGGCCGCCAGCGCCAACCAACCTGCTGCGCTTTATCGCCTCGCCAAGCTCTATGAATCGGGTGAAGGCGTTCCTCAAGACGATGTCATGGCGCGTCAGTTGATCGAACGGGCCGCCCGAGGCGGCAACCGGATTGCCATGCATGATCTGGCTTTATTCTATACAGAAGGTCGCGGCGGCGTTGAGTTAGATATGAACGCCGCAAAGTCTTGGTTTGAACAGGCCGCGCGCAGAGGCGTCGTCGACTCGCAATTCAATCTCGCCGTCTTGTCCGAAAGCAGTGAAATCGGCTCGACCCCAAATCCGGAACAAGCTCTATTTTGGTATTCTATCGCGGCTAGCCAAGGCGATCAGTTTGCCGTGTCGCGACGTGATGCGCTCCGCGCCAGTCTGGATGCCGATCGGCTCACTGCGATTGATGACCGCATCCAAGCGTTCACACCGCGCCCGATTGATGAAGCCGCAAACGGCATATTCTCGAATGTTCCGTGGGTGACGAGCGCCAGCTCATCCAGCAATAACCGAGTGTTAGAGGCTCAAACCCTACTCGCCTCAATGGGTTATTCCGTCGGCACCCCGGATGGCGTGATGGGATCAAGAACCCGAACCGCAATCGTCGAATTTGAGCGCGCCAATGGGCTGTCCGAAACCGGTCAAGTTAGCCGCGAACTCGTCAGTCGCTTGGCACAGGCCTCAGGCTCCTAAACCGCTTCTCGCTTGCACTCACCCGCTCAGCCGGGCGATAGTCACCTTATGAGCCTGCAAGTCCGTCGCGCTGAAACAACGGAACAGATCGCCTACGTCCGCGCGCTCTTTCTTGATTATCTGCACTTCATCGAAGCCTATCTCGGCCAGACCCTCTCCTTTCAGGGGACGGAGCGGGAATTTGCAGATTTCCCCCAGACTTACGATGCCTTGTGGTTAGCTGAGGTCAACGGTCATCAGGTCGGCGCCGTCGGGCTAAAGCCATTTGATGAGTGTACGGGGGAGCTCAAACGCCTCTGGGTTACACCAGAAGGCCGTGGACACGGCGTCGGCAAAGCGCTCTGCCAAGCCTGTATTGAAGGCGCGCGTGAGCAGGGTTACGTCCGCCTCTTACTCGATACGGACCGCGGTCTGACCCATGCCAACTCCGTTTATGAACGGCTCGGTTTTGTTGATATCGACCGTTATTACGACAATCCGAT
Source organism: Algimonas ampicilliniresistens (assembly GCF_030159955.1). Lineage (GTDB taxonomy): Bacteria > Pseudomonadota > Alphaproteobacteria > Caulobacterales > Maricaulaceae > Litorimonas > Litorimonas ampicilliniresistens. The sequence continues at coordinate 961,314 of NZ_BSNK01000002.1, read as the reverse complement.
GGATTCTCGTTTCATGGCGCTCGATCTAACTTCTAAACACTAGGCTGAGGTTCCGCTGAGGAAGCCGAGGTCACGTTGGTTGAACCGACTGAGGTTGGGTAAGACCCGGTCAATTTCGCTGCCGTCTAACCCGAACCATGATCCAAGAGTCGCCGCATATTGATCAACGGACACGGACGGGATCAGACGCGCGCGCGAGCTGGTGAAGCGTTCCCCATCTGGATCCAATTCCGGCATGTCGCCATAAATACGTTGGCCTTGCACCGATCCACCAAAGACGAATTGGTGGCTACCCCAACCATGATCCGTGCCGTCGCCATTATCCCCGAGCGTGCGTCCAAAATCACTCATGGTGAAGACTGTGACCTGGCCCCACACCCCCATGGCAATCAACGCGTCACGGAAGGCCGCGATGGATTGCGCCAAACCGCCGAGCAGACCGGGCATACTGCCTGACTGATTATTATGAGAATCGAACCCGCCTGTATCCGCGTAGAATATTTGCCGCGAATTGCCGATTACGCCGCGTAGATTGATAGCGTTGGCAATCGCCGACAATTGTCGGCCTAATGAACTATTCGGAAAAGGTGTGCCGACAGACCCTGCTTGGGCAAACGCCTCTCGATAATCCCGCATATTCTCGATCCCACGGGCCTGACCGGCCACGACATCCCGCGCGAACGGATTGCTAGACCCATGTGTGGCATCACGAAGAAATTGATCCATCTTGTCGCGCGCCGCAGCGCCGTGACTGCCTGAGGTCAGGTTCGTTCGGACGCTCATATCAATGCCGAGATTTTCAGGATTTTCCGGGGCTTTAAATTGTAGAGCCCGCTCTGCGGCCAAGAAAATATCACCACTCCCCGCCGTGATCAGCGAGAAGTCGGGATTACCGACCCCGGAACCGCTCGCAATCATCTCATCCATGAAACTCCCACCCCAACCGCGACGGACCCCCTCGGTTTCGAGCGCCATCCAGGTTGATTGCTGGTCATTGTGAGAAAAGAGCCGCTTGGGCAAAGCATCCGTTCCGGACGCCATACCGGTGCGCGATGTGGGCGTTAGCAACGGCCCAACCGCGCCGACGACCGCACCTTCGCCGGCGTCGAACATGGCCTTCAGCGGCGCTAATTCCGGGACTAGGCCAAATTGACGACCGCTGAACATGTCGGGTCCGAGTGGGTTGAGTGCTAAGAGATTTTCGCGAGCACGCGAGCCGTCTCCATAGCGGTTCACAATCCCCGGACGGACATCGACTAAGGCGTCATAACTGGCCTGATCGCGTGGCAGCAGCGCATCAAACATGTCAGCGCCGCCCTTAAGGAAAATGCCAACCATGGCTTTGTAGCCACCCGTGTCAGCCGCAAAAGCCCCCTGACGGCCAAGACCCGCCAGCGCGCCCGTTGCGCCGAGGAAACCCGCCGCGGAGGCTTGTAGAAAGAGACGTCGATTATAATTGGTCATGATCTCGTCCCCTAATTCAGCGCGACAAAATCGGCAGAGCCGACGGTCATAAGAATGGCGATCCGCACACGAGAACGGATATCCGTATCGCGAGAATTCGTATCTCGTACCGGTAAGGCTTCGACGGCTTCGACAATTGCGGTGCGAGTTGTGGCATTCATCCGGCCCGCTGTTAGCTTGAGGTCAAGCAGATCAACGAGAGCTGCGGCATCGGCCGCAATGGCGAGTTCCTCAGACAAGTCTGGTACGGGGATACCAACCCGGTCCGTATCCCCTTGGATCAAAAACCGAGTCATAAAGTTGAGATAGCCGAGCGCGGACGCCTGATTGACAATCTGCAGTTCCGGTGCGGTTAACCCCGCATCGCCGGTCTCTGATCCCGGCGCGACGTAGCCCGGTCGATAGAAGTTAAATACCGATGGGCTTTTCAGGGGCGATTGCCCCAGCAAGCGCGTTGGATCGGACGTATCCGCAAACACGTTATATTCTGGGATGGTCAGGCGCAGTGAGTCCGGTTTGGCAAAGGTTCGCGCGAGTTGGACATATTTTAAAACGGGTTCGCGCAGCTTCCCTTCGGTCGCGTCCTGAACACCGTCATGAACCGTGTCGTCCAGAAGTATCGCCGCCAGTGTCGCCGATAAATCACCCCGTTGACCCGTCCCGAATGCCGTGCCGTCTTCCGCTGTGTAAGCGCCGGTTTCAAACGCGTTAGCAACGCGGCCGACATAGGCAGGACTAGGGCTGCTTGCCGTAAAGCGTTGAATAAGTTGGCGGGATATGAAGGGTGCCAGATTGGGGTGGGCGAAGATAGCGTCCAGCGCTTGATCAACAGATGCCGTGCCGGGCGTATTCGCCGGAATGGTCGTGCCCAGGAAACTCTTCTCCAATGTGGAATGAAAGTCCTGATACATCTCCATCGGCACGTGATAGGCATCGACCCCCCGGCGGCCTGAGCGGAAATCGGTCCCGGCATGCGCCAGTCCCGTGAAGACGCGGGCCAGTCCAACCACATCTTCATTATTGTAAGTCTCGATCTCATTGCCATTACTGTCGAGCTTCGCCGTGCCGTCCATATTCAGCTCGACCAGACCGATGGTGAAGAGCTGCAAGATCTCGCGAGCGTAATTTTCGTCCGGTTGACGCCCTGTATCCGGGTCGCCTTTCCGATTATAGGCATAGGTCAGATATTCGCCCATGATCGGCGAATAGGTGACCTCCTGCATCAGATCGCGGTAATTCCCGAACGCGTTACGATCAAGCACATCAAGCCACGTACCAAGACCGTACCGTACACGGCTGGAAAATTGGTTGTTGCTGATGACCGTGATTTGCGAGAGCGCGAAAGTCATCCGGGCCCGTAATTCGGCGTCTGACGTGATCATCGCTTCCCACATGGACTGAGACGACTGTCTGCGTGAGACGTCGTCTATGCTCACACGGGCCCGCATCAGCGCCTCATAGCCAAATTCTGGTTTGGCTAATTGTTCAGTGATCCAGCTCGACGCATTCTTCCCCGTTAAGGCGTCCACATCGGCGGCTTTGGTCGCCAGTCCGGCGGTCTGGAGAAAGGCGGCGGCTTCAGCTTTGGTTTCTAGTTCTGCCAAAGGTGTTGGCGGCGGCGGAGGGGGCGGGGGCGGTGTGACAATGATTGCGGGCGGTGCGGTTCCGCCGCCTCCGCCCCCACCGCCACAGGCCGCGAGGATCAGGGCCGCCAGAGCGGGGGCCATCACACGCATCATTCCCATAGATCCCTCCGACAGGTCCGCTTTGGCGGATACCCCCAAGTCAGACTGTCGGCTCTCTCTTAATTGAGGCCTAAATATGATGGTTACCGCAACACAGCCTATTTTGACCGCAATTGCGGTCATTTAAGCCGAAATGGGGTGAAGGTGCAATCTAGGGTGCAGTGACAGGCGGCGCCTTTGTCTCATGAAGATCAAACGCGTTATGGAGCGCGCGGACGGCCAGCTCCGTATATTCACTGTCAATCAACACGCTAATCTTGATCTCTGACGTTGCGATCACTTCAATGTTGATGCCCCGCTCGGCGAGGGCTTCGAACATGGTTTGCGCCACGCCAGTATGCGACCGCATGCCGATCCCTACGACGGAGACCTTGGTGACGTCGCGATCATGTTTGATCGCTTTAAAGCCGATCTCCTCTTGCGCAGCCTCCAATGCGGCCAGAGCAATATCGAGATCTCGTTCGCCAACCGTGAAGGTTAAGTTCGCGGCGTTATCAGATCGGGAGATGCCTTGGACGATCATGTCGACAATCACATTAGCGTCACTCATCGCCTTACAAACCTTGGCAACCATGCCTGGTTTATCGCTGAGCCTTAACAGAGTGATCTGAGCTTCGTCGCGCGAATAGGCGACACCGGAAACGACGCGCTCTTCCATGGTTTGGTCCTCGTGGCAGACAAGAGTGCCGGGATTGTCCTGGCCCTCAACGGCCATCGACGTCAGCACCCGGATGGGTAGATTATAATTCATGGCCAGTTCGACAGACCGGACTTGCAAAACTTTGGCCCCAAGCGAAGCGAGCTCCAACATCTCTTCAAACGCGATGCGGTTCAAGCGGCGAGCTTCAGGCACAATGCGGGGGTCGGTCGTATAGATACCGTCGACGTCTGTATAAATGTCACAACGGTCTGCTTTCAGCGCGATCGCCAGAGCCACGGCCGATGTGTCCGAGCCGCCGCGCCCTAATGTCGAGATCCGGCCATCATCGCTAATACCCTGAAATCCTGCTACGACAGCGACATTGCCGTCGGCGAGGCTTGGGCCAATGGCGGAGCTTTCAATCTCTGCGATCCGAGCTTTCGAATGGGCCATATCGGTGCGCAGTGGGATCTGCCAACCAAGCCAAGACCGGGCGCGAATGCCGCGGCGGCGCATCGCAATAGCCAGCAAGCCGGACGTAACCTGTTCACCCGAGGCGACTATGGAATCATACTCATCGTGAATATCGCCGCCGCATTTATCTTCCCCCGGCGGGCAATCAGCATCCAGCGCATCGACCAGCGAGACCAAACGGTTCGTCTCTCCGCTCATGGCAGAGACGACCACGGCAACTTCATGGCCCGCATCGACTTCCTTCGCGACCAGCGCCGAGACCGCCCGGATCCGTTCCAGATCTGCGACTGACGTGCCGCCGAATTTCATGACAATGCGCCCCATCTGCGCTCAGCTCCTTCAGATTAAGGCGAGCCCTGTAGGGGAAGGCGTCTCTGCAAGCAAAGGGAAAGGCGGGATGATTTGCCTTTAGAAACATCCATATTGCATGACAGGCAAAGTTTTGCCTCTAAAAGCCGTCCCCCTCAATCATTTGGCAAAAAAAAGACCGAGCATGAAGCCCGGTCTTCAACGTATCTTGGTTTTTGTGCGGCCTAGTCTAGTACGTCCTTGACGTCGCCAATGAAGTCTTGCCCTTTGGCCTTGAGTTGATCGCCTTTACCTTCGGCTTCCAAACTCTTGTCATCCGTCGCCTTACCAACCGTTTCTTTGGCTTTGCCTTTAAGGTCATTGGCGCCAGCTTTGACATGTTCGCTTTTCATAGTCTGTCTCCTGTTTCGGGGTGGGATATGAAAATTAAACGGCGCACATGCCTTTACGGTTCCGAATTGCGCTCAGGCGCGTATGTAGAGTTATGGCACACGACACGACCCACGCTCCCGAACATCTGACCTCAGTTTCTGTTGACCCGCGCGAGATGGAGAGCTTCTCCCGCATGGCGCATGACTGGTGGAATCCAGACGGCATGTTCCGCCCCCTGCACGTCATGAATGGGGCGCGGCTATCGCTGATTAAGGAGACGGTTTGCGACCACTTTCTGCGCGATCCTGATCAAGACCGACCTTTAGAGGGGCTCCGCGTTCTCGATATTGGCTGTGGCGGCGGCCTGCTCTGTGAACCAATGGTGCGACTGGGCGCGACCGTGACCGGAGTCGACGCGTTAGAAAAAAATGTCAAAACGGCAAAAACACACGCCAAGCAAGGCGGTATAGAGGTGGACTACCGTCACGGCACGATCGAGCAAATGGTTGAAGCGGGCGAAACGCCTTATGATGTCGTTCTCAACATGGAAGTGATCGAACATGTCGCCAATCCGCGCGACTTTATCGCAGACTGCGCGGCGATGGTCCGTCCAGGCGGGATCATGATGTGCTCGACCATCAACCGGACTCTCAAAGCCTTCGCCTTCGCCATCGTCGGTGCAGAATATGTGCTGCGCTGGCTGCCCCGCGGAACCCATCAATATGACAAGCTCGTGCGTCCGTCAGAATTGACGGCTTATCTCAACCTAGCAGGTTTGAACGTCGAGCGTGTCACAGGCATGAGTTTGAACCCAATGACCGAACGCTGGCGACTAAATGACGATACATCCATTAACTATGTCACCTCTGCGGTGAAGCCTGGATGACCATTAATACCCAATAATAGTCGTAGAAAAACTAATTTCTGAAATTTCGTCCCTAAATATTTTAAGTCTTAGTTAACCCTATTTGGAAAGTGTGTTTTAGTTTCTTAACCACATCTGGCATGCGACAAATTGAACAGTTGCCAGCCCGTTCGGTTAAAGGATTTCTGATGTCAACTAAGGCTCAGACCTATATTCCACGACATGCTAGTCTTGATGAATTTGACCTAATTCGCGGGCAGGTTTTGTTGGGCAGACGTCTTCGCGATATTCAGATTTTAGAAAATAGCATTGCCCGGTTTGGCCTGCTTTCCCCACTTATCGCCCTTAAAAAATCTAAGCGCTTAACCGTGATTGATGGGCGCAAACGGCTAACTGCAATCAGACGGCTTGAATTCCAAGGGCGCTTGCCAAGCTCACTTTCACGGTTACCGTATTTTTTTGCCCACGAGACAGAGAAGACTGAGCCCATTGCATCGGCTCTTCTCTCCAATTCAAGCCTATTTGATGCCGTGCAAGCTGAGTTCCAGCGCGGCACATCTACCGGCACCATTGCAGATCGATTCCAGATCTCTCGTCAGTGCGTGCGTGATATCCTGTCGCTTTCACGTCTGTCTCCCATGGTTCGTATGGCCTTTTTTGATCGCTCGATCGATCTTCCACAAACGCGCGCTTACGCCGCCATTCCTAGTCCTTACGAACAGGATATTTGCCTGATGCGGCTCGGCAAAGGGGCGACTCCAAAACAGATTTTAAACGAAAATCGTCTTTCTCACCCTTGAATATGACATCTGTAAGGTGATCGTAAAATCATCAAAACAAACCACAGAACAAAATCTACTCAATGCCATTTACAATGACCAAGGATAACTTTTTGGGCTTTGTGGACGACCTGTTGATGACTTGTGGATACTTAAGGCATCAAAATTTCCGCAACAAAAAATTAATGCCTCGTTAATCACACTGGGCAGGGTTTAATCTAATATTCGGAACCCTGTCATGTTCCCCAACATATAAGACTCATTAACCACGTCGGTTGGAGGTCTACATATGTTATGCACAGCACAAACGCAGATCCCGCGTCACGCGCCTGTGGATAGGTTTCAACTACTACGAGGACGCTTACTCACTGGCAATCGACTACGCGATGTTAAAGCGCTGCAAGATAGTATTATCCGGTTTGGTTTACTTTCCCCAATTGTCGCGATCGACAGAGCGGGTCATTTCATTGTCGTCGATGGACGGAAACGTATAGCAGCGATCCGACGCCTTGCATTTGAAGACCGGTTGCCCCGGTCATTGACGCATATCCCCTACCTGCTGACGGATGAGATGACCGCAGCAGAGCGCCGCGTTCCTATCCTTGTTTCCAACCGCGATTTGTTTGCAGCGCTTTTGAGCCAGTTCCATGACGGCGCCTCTGTCACAGAGATGGCTGATCGGTTTTGTATCTCAAACCAATGCGTCCGAGACATTCTCTCCCTCTCTCGGCTCGATCCGGCTGTCCGTGCCGCATTCTTCCGACGTGTGATCAATTTTTCTCAAGCCCGCGCTTATGCGGCTTTACCGGACAGACGGGCACAGGTTGCGCGGCTGCGCGAACTCGGCCCCTTTGCGACACCCAAACAAATATTAGAAGAGACGTCACCAGCAGAGGCTGAAGCAGATTTGGTTGCAGCTTAACCCAAGACCCGCTGAAAAGTCAGTACAAATGGCTGCCGTCGGGAACCTTATGGGTCGCCACGCATAGATTAAGAGGGCCGACGGGCAACTTTATTCCCATCTCGGTGCTCGTCGGTTCTACTCATCGACACAGGCCGTCTCCGCACGTTTAAAATTCCATAAACATCTGAATATATTACCTTTTTATTCGTTTCTATTGGAACGCATTCGATCTCTTGCGCGTTCATCTGGTGAACAAAAGCATTGGCCTTTCTTATGAGGCCACCTCCCGGCTTCGCCGAACCAGATAAGGATGGAATGACATGAATACCAAACGCTTCATTGCCCTCGCCGGCGCCCTCGCTGCAACGCTCGCCCTTCCTATCGGTGGTTCGGCTAAGGCCTCCGAATTCCTTGCTGCACAAAGCCAAGGCGGCGCAGCTCACGCGAAACTCGTTTTGCGGATTGAAGGCCTCCCCAGCTCTGACGGGCAACTGCTCATTGGTTTATATGACGCTGAGGACGGCTACAAAACTGATCAAGAACTCATCGGCAAAACTGTGAAAGTCGACGATACAGTCGTTGAAGTCGTTTTCGACAATCTTTTAGTGGGCCGTTATGCGTTTAAAGTTTTCCATGACGAAAATAGCGACGGTGAACTCAATACAAACTTCATGGGAATTCCGTCGGAGTCATACGGCTTCTCCAACAACGCATCTGACCCGTTCAGCGCCCCTGAGTGGAAAGAAACTCGCTTCTCTCTGCCGCGTGGTCGGATGACCCAGACCATCGATCTCAGCTAATCAATAACGCTATAAATGAGTATAAAGGCCAGCTTTCAAGCTGGCTTTTTTTTGGGCAGAGACACTTCAAGAATACCTCATTCGCATTCATTACGATCTTAACTGGACCGTCCGTCAGAAAATTCAACTTTAAAGCTGGCTCTCAGAGAGAGATTGGCTTTGCATTGGTGAATAGCTCTGACGCGGACAGTCTTATTGTCCGTGCGTCTTGTTGACTGCCTGCAACAGTGTGATCGGGTGAGAGTGTTGGGGATGATACGAAGGATGCCTCACGAACTGGTAGTATTTGTAAGTGAGGAGTCTAAGTTTAGTGCCTACAAGTGAAATTAGGTAATCAGCTTGTATGTCAAAGGACGCGCAATTACTTCTTAGCGTCTAGAATGAGGTCGAGACGCCAGCACCTGCAACCGTATAGAGCGGGTCAACACCGAGCGCTTCAGGATAAGCACCGCTGTCGCGTTGAGCATCGCGTGTATCGAATTCCGTTTGACCGGACGTCCCGATAAACACGGGGCTATCTTCGACTAGATCGAAGTTACGAAGATCTGTGTCAGACTTGAACTCACTTGATCTATGGATCACGTGTGCGCCAGCAAGACCATTCATCTGCATGTCTGTATTCAGAGGCACGACAAGCTCTGGCAGAGCCTCATAATGGCGGATGACCTTGGGCGTCTCACTCACGGCTAGCTTTTCATAAACCCATATCTGGGCTTCATACGCATTCAGCGTATTCGTATTGTCGCTAGCGTGAGCTTGGCTTGCGCCGAGTGTCAAAGCAGTGGCGGCCGCTGCAAGAATGAGGGTTCGGGTCAGAGTGAGTGTTGTATGTTCCATATATAAGAAACGCCCGGTCTCACGAGGAGTTCCGAGCGTTTTTGTGTCAACCTAAAGGTCTATATGATTGCGTTAAATACTACCTAGATGGCCACTGTCATGAAGATGACAATCATGGCGACTAGGACCAAAGCTGTTGAGACAACGAACATCCACCAAAATTTTGGTGAGCGTTCTCCGGCTTGAGCCTCGACAGGATCGAGATCAGCGGGATGGTCGTCGGTGTGAAGATCAGTCATATCGGTCTGTCCTTTTCGTCTTGTCGGTTTTTATAAGTTTTCAATTATTCGACAGCGTCCAGAAATTGATGCGAGAGCATCATACCCAGCCCAAGTGCCGTCGCGCTGGCAATCCAAGGTTTGTCTTCAACCTGCGCCAGAACTTTCTGGGTGAAGGGATGCATCAAAATATCTTCCGGAATGTGATCAGATAAAGGATCTTCTTTGGAAGCGAGCATAGTTTTTATGCGCAAGTGTCGGTCTTCGACCTTTTTAAGTTCAATGGTCTTGGACACACGCGCCATGATCGTCAGGCCAATCGCACCTAATGTTAGGATAAGCGCGATTGTCAGAAAAGCGACATCCAGGCCGAAATTGGTTGCGATCCAGGTGAACAAAGCTGCGAGGAAGAAAACCCCCGCAAACAACGTCATAAAAAGGGCCCCCATATAGCCTGTCAGAACCCTGACCGGATTGGGTGTCCCTTTGCGCATCAGCAGTGGAGCAATAATGGTTGCGTATCTCAGCACTCCACTCTCCTATCGATAAAGAAAAGCCCAGCGCCATTGGCGCCGGGCAAAAAATGGGCGAACTATTTGCGTAAGATAGCGCCGAGCACAAGACCAGCACCAGCGGCAATAGCCATCGAAGTAAGAGGCTTTTCGCGGATCTGAATTTCAGCTTTTGTGGTCAGCTCGTCATAACGAGCGACAGCAGCGTCTTTCTGATCAACAGCGACAGTTTTAACCGTTTCAGTGCGGCCTTCAACTTTTGCAAGAGTCTGTTCTTTAACAGACTTAGCAAGCAATTTTAGGTCATTACGAAGCGTTTCAAGTTGCTGAGAAATATCGTTCGTCATTGGGACGACATTGGCGCTCGTTGTCGTAACGCTTGGGGCTTTTGTTGTCGTTTTTTTTGTAACTTTGGGAGTGGTTGTCTTGACGGTCGCCATGATGGGGCTCCTTCTTCGGGGTTGATTGTCCGGGCGCATCCGAATGATGCGCGTTCATCAATTCAACGACAAGACCCCTGGATTCGTTCCAAAAGAGTCGTGTTTGTTTGCAGCTATCGACATAATCAGACCGGTTACCAAAACCAGATATCACAAGATAAAAACTTTTTTATTTTGTTGGGAACCGAATTTAAAGCTCGGGCGTATTCACTTTAACAACAGCATAAAACACCCGGTAACTCCCCTTCATCCCGGTGTTTCATAAGCCCGGACCCCCGCTCTTCCCCTGCACGGCGTCCGGGCTTTTCATTTTCCGATAGGGTAAGTTTGATACGCCTAGCGACGCTTCTGGCTTACCTGAAACGGTTGCTCAGGACTGTCGTCGATTGGAAGCGTCAGCCTTGCGGTCAGGCCTGGCGCATTGTCTTGAAACACAAGTGTCCCTGCAAGCTGACGGGCGAAGCCTTTCATCAAGCGCGTCCCAATACCGCGCATAGCATCCGGATCACCGACGCCTCGACCGTCATCGGCGACATCGATCTGCAAGACACCCGTTTCAGGACACTGTATGTCGATATGGATAGTGCCGCCGCGCTCAACCCCATGCTCTGCTGCATTGCTGATGGCCTCAACAATAAACAGCGCGACCGGGATCGCATGGTCGGCTGACAGGTGACAGGGCGCAACAGACTGCTTGACGCTAATGCCCGCTTCTTCGGCTCCAATGCTTTCACTGATCGATGCAACCAGCCGGGAAATGAACGGAGCGACATCAATGCCCCGCAGATCGGTGCTCTCGTAGAGACCTCGATGGACGATTGCGATCGCATTGATCCGCGTTCGCGTCTCAGAAATGGCCTCGATGGCTTCCGCGCCGACGGCCTTGCGCTCCTGCATATTAAGAAGGCTAATGATAATTTGTAGATTATTTTTCACGCGGTGATGGATCTCCCGCATCAGCGTGTCTTTTTCATCCATATTATCAGCGATACGTAAATCGCGTTCCTGAAGCTGATGCGCCATACTGTTAAAGGAATAGGCCAATCCCTGAACTTCAGCCGCCGCAGAATCTGACAATCTAACACGCGAGTCCATCTTGCCACCTGCAAAAAGCCGAGCCGTGCGCCTGACTTTGCTGATCGGGGCTAGCAGCATAGACCGTGTGCCAATCCAGATCAGTCCAAATCCGACCAACCATGCTAAGATAGGCAGCATGACCGATGTGTAGGGATTGATGAGCGAAAGAATGTTTTCGAAACGGACAGGCCGACCGACAGAAACATAAATACCCAGATATTTAAAGTATCTCGCCGCACTCCGCCGATTTTCACCATTTCTATTCGTGTAATCGAGCAATGACACGTCAGCATCGGCGATCCGATCTAGAAAAAACTGATTTCGTTCTTCAGATCTGTCCAGTCCAACAATGCCTGTTCCATCTAGCTTTGTCAGCGTGATCCTTGATCCGGCACCAAGCGTTACGTCTAAGACATCGCGGCGGCCCAAGTTTTCAGGAAGGATCAGCGTGTATGTGTGACCACTTGATCGGATAACCGTCTGCAGCACGACGACCATCTGCGCTTGGTCGCCTGTCCCCAAAAGTCCAGCCTCAATCCGAAATAGCTTGTCAGCTGAAAACGCATCTGGGTTTTCTAGAACCAAGTCTGAGACGGAAGACGGATTCTGGCAGATAACAGCATTCGTCGCGTCTTTAACGATGAGGGCTGTGTAGACGCCGAGCCGGTCTAGAACCTCAGCCGAACCCGCTTCGCATCCTAAATCAGCGATGATCTGAGGCGCTGCATCAAGGCCAAGTCGGCCCGCTTCAAGTGTCTGCCCGACTTCTGCGACCGTTGAGGAGGCCACAATATCAGCCAGACGGCTTTGCGAGACTCGGGCGCGATCAAGCTCCGCATAGGTTTCGAGAGCTGACAGTAAAAGCCACGGTAAAAGTGCTAAGGCGAGTAAGAGGCCAAACCGCAGGCGCACACTCTGCCACCACCGCGTATCATGCCTGACCGGGGTTCCATTTTCTGTGGTTTCGTCGCCCCTCACGGTCATATCTTACAGCTCTGAGACTTAATGTTCAGTGTTCATTACAGGCGATTTGAAAACGTTCAGGCTTAGCCACCCGAACAGGATTAAGGTTTGCCCGCAATCGTATCCGCTTCTTGGAGGATCGTTGACATGGCGTCGAGAGCGCGAACTTTATCGGGTTCGTCGTCAAAACGTCCTGAATCCATGATCGTCTCTAATGATTTACGCGCCCGACTAACGCGGCTTTTGATTGTACCAACCGCGCAATCACAAATTTCCGCCGCTTCTTCATAGGACAGACCTGATGCGCCAACCAAGATCAAAGCCTCGCGTTGATCATCCTTGAGCATATCGAGCCCACGCCGGAGTTCGTTAAGGTGCACGGACTGTTCAGCGTCAGTGTTGGCAACAATCGTCTGTTCAGCAACTTCAGGCTCCAATGATGTCGCGCGCCAAGATCGACGTTTGATCGAGTAGAACTGATTGCGTAAAATCGTGAAAGTCCATGCCTTGAGGTTCGACCCAGGCCTAAACTTGTGGCGCGCCTTCCAAGCTTTAAGCAGCGCATCCTGAGCAACATCATCAGCCAGCGTTGCATTGCCGCACAGCGAGCGTGAGAAAGCTCGCAAGTGGGGAATGAGCGCGGTCAGTTCTTGGCGAAACACCTCTTCGTCAAAGACTGGGACCTCTTCGTCTGCTGCGACGTCTTGAACAACAGAACTCACTTGGAGGCCTCGCCTTCATCCGTGGCAGCATCAGCTTGGCGCAGGAGATTCAGAAAATCATCCGGCACTTCTTCCGCTAGGACTTCATTATAGAGGTTTTTCAGGGAGTGGCCGATCTTATCGGGCAAAGGCTGTTTATCGAAAGAATCCGTGTCGCTAAGCCGGGGCTTACTCTTGAGGGTCGGATGTTTCTTATTGTCAGTCATCGGTTTTTCGGCCGCCTTATTATCCGGGTTCGATTGAATGATTACGTCTGGGAACCAAAAGGGTTCCCGCAAGTTATACAGCTTGAACAGCCAGCTTCTACCTGTAACAGATCGGAAGTTCCATCCGTGTTCTAGAACGAATTAAAGGGGATAAGACGTGAGTCTAGTCGATACATATGCACCATTCCTGCCGTACCTGAGACGGTTTTCACGCGCGCTGACAGGGTCTCAGAGCGAAGGCGATCGTTATGTTCGTACAGCGCTAGAAGCGCTGGTGGCCGGAGACGCAACAGTCGAAAATGGTCTCCATCCAAGAACAGCTCTTTACAGGATGTTTCTAGGAATTTGGGGCTCTACAGGCGCTCAACTTGAAAGCCTTGAATCGGGTGACGACGCCCCCTCTGATCGCATTCGCCGCCTACCGCCTGTTTCACGTCAAGCCTTTCTGCTGTCTGCACTTGAGGGCCTGTCCGTCGAAGAAATCGCAAGCGTCATGACTGTATCGGAAGATGAGGCCAGAGACCTTTTGGCAACAGCTGAAGCCGATATCGAAAAAGAGCTTCGGACGAACGTTCTTATTATTGAGGATGAGCCGATCATCGCTGCCGATATTGAAGAACTGGTCGAAAGCTTGGGTCATAGTGTCGACGGTATTGCGGCCACTCGGACAGACGCCGTCAAAATGGCGGGAGATCGAAAGCCTGGTATCGTATTAGCCGATGTGCAGTTGGCAGATGGATCGTCCGGCATTGACGCCGTAGATGACATTCTTGGCGAGCATGATGTGCCCGTGATCTTTATCACGGCCTTCCCAGAGCGGTTGCTGACGGGCGACAAGCCTGAACCCGCCTATCTAATCTCCAAACCATTCAAACCATCGAATGTGAAAGCGGCGATTAGCCAGGCGCTTTTCTTCCATAAAGGCTAAGCCTAAAGCGGCGTAGTAGCGCAGGCTTAACAGCGTCTATTGCGCCGCGAGCGGCACCGGCTTCGGCTCGAAAAGGGCCGGGTCATACTCCGCCAATTCTACTAGGCTATCGCGATCAATAATCTCAATGCCGCGGCGGCTGGTTTTTACCAGATCCCGGGCTTTCAGTGATGTCAGCGACCGCGAGATATGGACGACGGATAAGCCGAGGGCGTCAGCCAAAAAAGCTTGTGGCACAGGCAACGGAACGAAGTCATCTCGGTCACCATCGGCGATGTTTTGGCGACGGTTAAGTTCAAGGATAAAGTTAGCAATCCGTTCTTGCGCGCTCATCCGACCGATACGCACGATCTGCTGACGTAAGATTGTTTCTTCCTGCACAGTCACCCACCAAAATGCTGCCGCCAGACGGTGCGATCTTTGGATCGCCCGAAGGTAATCCTGCCCATTATAAATTCTCAGGGTCGTGTCCGTCGCCGCAGAAATTGTGTGATCAGACCGCGCGCCGACTAGTGACATTAAGTCAAAATAGTCTCCGGGCAGTTGAAAGTTTATGATCTGACGACGGCCGTCATCAAGATAACGCGCACGCAATGACCAGCCAGACGTAACAATATAGATTTTATCGACGGGCTCATTCAGCGCGACAATGGTTTTTCCAGCCGGAAAATCGACCGTTCTATGATTAAGATCGAGAAGCGGTGCGAGATCGGTGTCACCAATCTCAACATAATGCTTCATCCGCCGAACAAATTTCTCCAACGCTTTGATCCCGCTTGTAATCCCCTTGTGACGGGTTCGTCCGCGCTAGACCGAATTAGCCGATAGCGCTTTGTGGGGTGATGCGCAGAATGGCAGCGCGGCCATTAATATACAAGGTGGATATGTCGTCTTTAACGGGTTGGTTAACAATTTCGATCGCGATGGTTGTGTCTGTGACCTCTGCCGCCGCTTGAATATAGGCCGTTAATTCGGTGGTCCGCTCGACTGAACTTTCAAGATCATCCTCATCGGCATATTCTGGGAGGATTGGGATGATAGTGACTTCGACGTCCCCGCAGCCCTTGGCAGACCGTAAACCATCGGCGATGAACTCGGCGCTGTGTGTTGTAACGAGCGCGTCGTGAAAGAAAACGGGTAATTCGCCCATTTCACACGCTGATAGAGCATCTAGGTTCGGATCCGTCACAAGCTCGGCATAGGTCGCGTCTTCGACCTGTACAGGCAGCGTATCTGCTTCCGACGTCATCCATGGAATAATGGCAATTGGCACAATAGCGGCGGTGCAAAAGAGTAAGCGTAGCATTATAGTTAATCCTCGTTCCTCTAATCAATGCCGGACTACGCGTCCGGTTCCCGTCATTATTCTGGAACCTTTTTCGGTTGGGTCGGAACTTGCGCAGCAACACGCCGTTGAGTCTGACAAGAGCGCTCTAACAGGATGAGGAAGATAATATGCCGGGCTACAAGACAGGCACGAAAGTCAAATGGAATTGGGGCAACGGAACCGGAACTGGTGAAATCACGGAACGATTCACAGACGACGTCACTCGCACCATTAAGGGCAACAAAGTCACACGGAATGCCAGTTCTGATGAACCTGCTTATTTGATTGAGCAGGACGATGGAGACCGCGTCCTAAAATCACACTCTGAAGTGTCAAAAGCATAGACGGATACAGTCATGCAGACCTCCCCCCAAAGTCAGCCCAACTCCCAGGGTGCAGATGACACAATAGTCGACTTTAATACCGAAGCCGCCGTCGAACGACTTGATGCATGGCTTGACGGCTTCATTGCCCTGCTTCCCAATCTCGGAATCGGTCTTCTGGTCCTCATAATTTTCTGGTTCACATCCAGCTTCGTGAAGTCGCAATTTGTGAAACGTTTTCGCGATCATGAACGGCCAAGCCTCGGTATAGCTTTGGGGCGACTAGCCAAAATCGCCGTTCTTATTGTTGGCTTTGCCATCACACTGGCCATCATTGCGCCGTCTATTAAGCTCAGTACATTAGTTGGATCACTCGGCGTTGGCTCTGTTGCGATCGGCTTTGCCTTTAAGGATATTCTGCAGAATTGGTTGTCTGGTCTACTCATCCTGCTGCGCCAACCCTTCAAGATTGGTGATCAAATCGAAGCCGCTGGATTTGAAGGCACGGTCCAATCCATTGAAACCAGAGCAACGATCATCAAGACCTATAATGGCGAACACGCCATCATCCCGAACAGCGAACTCTATACCAACTCCGTGTTGGTCAAAACGAAGACAAATCTCAGCCGCGGCGATTACACCATCGGGATTTCTTACGATGCGGATATTGATCAAGCGCTCGACCTGATCCGCGGCGAACTCTCCAAGATCGATGAGGTCGTCGACGATCCAGCGCCAGAGGCGCATGTTTGGGAACTGGCGGATAGCAGCGTCAATATTCTAACGCGTTGGTGGACTAATGCAGAGAAGTCGGAGCAAGTGCGCATTCGGGGTCTCGCGGTACGGGCCATTAAGCTCGCCCTCGATAAGGCGGACATTGAGATCCCCTACCCTCACCTTGTCACGATCAAATCACCCGGCGAAACCGAGCCGAGTCACGACACACAAAATTCAGATGTGTCAGAGGCCGATAAAACGTCCTAAGCGACTTTCTGATCGTATAACCATAATGGATAAACCCTCTTCATGAGCGCTTGGATCATCCAATCATGGCTGCGCTTGCGCGCCAGCTACTATTTCATCCCAACGTTGATGGGGTTGAGCGCAATCCTGCTTGGTGTTCTGACAACGATTATTGATCTAAAATTTCAAGCTGAAATTCGGGACTTGCTGGGCTGGTTCTTCGCCTCGACCGTGACGAGCGCTCGGTCCGTCCTCACGGTCATAGCCGGATCAATGATCAGCGTGGCCGCTGTCACCTTCTCACTGACAATGGTCGCTGTGACAACAGCGGCTGGTCAATATGGACCGCGACTGATCGGAAATTTCATGCGCGACCGGGCTAATCAGGTGACGCTGGGCATGTTCATCTCGACTTTCCTCTATTGCATTGTTGTGCTGAAATCCGTGTCTGAAGAAATCACTATTGATGCGCAAAGCACGGTTGGATTGACGCCAAGCCTTTCAGTCCTTGTCGCCCTAATCCTGACCTTGATTAGTGTTGGTGTATTGATCTTCTTCGTCCACCACATCCCGGAAACACTCAATGTCGGCACTCTAACCGGAAAGGTTTCGCGCCAACTCATTCATCAGATCAAACAAGGCCGGTTTCCATCCAGCGAAAATTTGGACGTTGGGAATGTTGAGTCGCTTGGCGATCCGTTTGATCCAAAATTGACCCAATCCGTTCGCAGTCGATCCTCCGGCTATGTTGAGGCGATATCGCTGGGCGGGCTGGTTGAATGGGCCGACGAGAATAAGATGCGCATACGTTTATTACGCGTGCCTGGGGACTTCGTCATGTTTGGTGAGGCCGTCATGGATGTCATTAACGACGACGTCACCGCCGATTTTGATCATAATGTGTTTGAGACTGAGACTGCCAAAGACCTTCTCAGCTTCATTGCATTAGGTCGTGAGAGAACAGAATTTCAGAACTTGCTCTTCTTATCAGATGAGCTGGTCGAAATTGCGGCAAGAGCTCTATCGCCGGGCGTCAATGACCCTTTCACAGCGATCAATTGCATCCATCGATATGGGGACATATGTCTCGCGATGATGAATGCGCCAGCCGCCCCAGATTGTGTCTTAGGGGAGGATAGGACTCCACGGATTTGGGCCCGTCCGGTTAGCGTCAAACGTCTTTACGACGCACTTTTTGGTCAATCTCGACAATATATTTGTGAAGATGAGAACGCATCTCGCGAGACGTTGGAAGTTCTCTATCAGCTTAAAAGCCGGACCAGTGAGACATTTGAGGGCGTGATCAGCGATCAAATTGAAACGCTAAAAGTTGCCATCCAACAATCGTCAATGGGAGATGCCCAGAAGGCCCGCCTCAGCAGCGCCCCACCCTATCAATTCTAGAGGTCAGGCGTCTTATTCAGCCTAAGTTTGGACCAGTGTCTCAACTTCTGAGATCAGCTGACTTGGACGAAACGGTTTACCCATGACAGGGTACTCGTCATCAAAATCTTCCAACACCACGTCACGTGTCTGGCCTGATAAGAACATGAACGGAATAGAGAGCGTCAGCAATCGTCTCGCGATTGGTACTGAGGTCTCTTTACCAAGATTATAGTCTAAAAGAGCAAAGTCTGGACGCGTCTGATCTAGCAAAGCCAGCGTATCATTCACGTTGGAAAAGCAACCGATCACGTCAAAGTCGGCACCAAGGAGAACATCCTCAATGTCGAGCGCTATGAAGGCATCGTCTTCGACGACAATAACGCGAAGTCTCTGTTTTTTGTTCGTTTCAGTCATCATAGTCCCTCATACAACGCGGTATTTGACCAGCCGTTCCAAATGAGCTGCCGAATGTTCGGAACCGTGACACAAAAAGCACGTAGTATTTCGTTAAGCTTATACCAGGTTGGAATTAAGGAAGACCTATGCGCAGATTACTCTTCATCTCATCAGCAGCCTTGGTCTTATCGGCCTGTGGCGGTGGGGGCGCCGAAGTGGCCGAAATCAATAATGATTGGACGGGCAATGAGATCAAAATTGAAGCCCTCAATGATGAAAAAGTTCAGGGGGTAACCTGCCATATGGCGCATTTTGATCGTGGCGTGATTGATCGGCTGCGCAAAGGTGATTGGTTCGAAAACCCATCTAACGGGTCGATCAGCTGCGGCGTGACTGGCCCCATCACTATTGGCGACATTGAGACGCGAAAAAAAGGCGAAGAAGTCTTCCGCCAGAGTCAGTCCATTATCTTCAAGAAACTATCCGTACGCCGGGTCTATGACGCGGACAATGATGCCCTCGTCTACCTCGTCTATTCACGCCGCATTGTTGATGGGTCAGCGAAGATGAGCATCGCGTCGGTCCCTTTATACGGAGAGTCCGTGACGTGGACGAACCGCTAGTATCAATCCAAACCCAACAAAAAACCCGCCAAATGGCGGGCTTTTTTATTTAGGATTGCCAGCCTGGTTTATCGCGTGACCCGCTTCTTATTGTTGTCCTCTACCTCAGCCTCAAGATACTGCTTCACGGCAAAGGATAGAGCGGCAGCAAGAATAGTACGAATGAGAAAGCGGAACATTGAGGGGCCTCTTGGTCAGTGTTGTGTCATGTGTTTAACGGTCAATTGGCGCGACAAGTTCCATTGCCGGCGACTGGCTCAGTAAAGATATCAGTTGTTTTTCAGCTTTTGGAAGACCCTGCGGGGCGTGGCGAAGGTCAATAGCGGCCAGTCGTGCGGTCCGATCCGCATCACTGACCTTGGCGAGTTCAATAATGTGAGGGTGAATGTAGCTCTTCCGGGCAATAGCCTCTGTATTATGCAGCCGCTCGGCCGCCGCTTCGCTCATACGGCCAATCGTTAGGCCGGTAGGATCATCAATAGCGGTTTCTAGCGCTGATACAGTTCCATGCCATGTCCGAAAGGTCTTCGCCGTGAAACGGGGGTCTCCGCTAGCGTCCGCGATATACGCATTCACATCGTCCGACAAAACCGGATAGCAATTGCCCTGAACATCAAGACAAGAAAACAAGGCCCGACCTGGCAAGTCGTCAATTCGACCCAGAATCCGGGCCAACGTCGCATCCTTGATCTGTTGTCGGACCCTTTTTCCGCCTTTGGCTTGAAACGAAAGGCGTAAGTTTGGACCATCGAGCTTTAAATGCCGAGACCGCAGTGTGGTCGCTCCAAATGTGCGATTTTCTTCAGCGTAACGTTCAGAACCGACACGAAGGGCGCCCCTATCAATCAATCGCACAAGGGCGGCGCTCACTTGTATCCGGTCTGGCTGTTTGCGACGCATATCATGCTCTACTTGCTCGCGCAGCCGCACAAGCGCCCGTCCGAAATCCTCAAGGCGGTCAAACTTCTGATTATCGCGCATACGGCGCCAGTCTGCGTGATATCTATATTGCCGCCGACCCCGTGCATCCGTGCCGACAGCCTGCAAATGTCCATGAGCGTCCTGACAGATCCAAACATCCCTATAGGCCGGCGGCAGTCCGAGCCCTTTGATACGGGCAAGAGTTTTAGAGCATTCGATCCGGCGGCCCTTAGCGTCGTGATAGGAAAAACCGCGACCACGTCTTCGGCGTGACAAACCAGCTTCGTCCTGACTGGAATGTCGCAAACAGATGGACAGCGCAGACATAAGGCACACTCAACATAGCGGACGCATAGTCCTGATACGCCTTATCATCGCGCCAACCGCACCTCCCGTTCCCCGATGCGACAAGTTGACTGGCGTCCAACTGCAAAAAGTTGGACCATTTTAATTTTGAGCAAGATTTTTTGGAACGCAGATCAAAGCAAAGTGTTGTGTAGGGGCAAGGCAACTCGGCCTTGGCACAGAAAAGGAAAGTTCGATGGAGTATCTGCTAGGTCTCGTAATTCTCGCCCTCGTTATTTGGGCTCTTATCAATGTCTGGCAGTCTGGAGAGTCAACTCTGGCAAAAGTCCTTTGGACGATTGGCCTGATCCTCTTCAACGTTATCGGCCTCATCCTTTGGTTCTTCATTGGACCCAAGGCCAACAAGAACATCGCGTAAGCGACCTCAAACCCCACTCCCATTCAAAGGAAAAACTCATGACTAACGACGACAACAAAGTTTATCATAACCAAGGTACTGAAAAGAAGAGTGCTGCTGGCTGGATCATCGGTGGTGTAGCTCTACTCGCCCTCGGCGCAGCCGCTATCTATCTGACAGACATCGACCTGACTCAGACCGCTGAATTGCCAGAAGTCAGCGTTGAAGGTGGCCAGATGCCAGCTATTGATATGGACGTTGCCGACATTGATGTTGGCACGAAGGAAATCGAAGTAAAAGTTCCAACGATCGATATTACCCCGCCACAAGAGGGCGAAGAGGCTGACGATCTAGCCGACAATCTTGATGTTGACGTCAGTGTTGACGCCGACGTTGATGTCGAAATGGAGCCGGAACAAAACTAAGTTTCCGACACCACGCTAAATAAGAAAACCCGCTATCTTCGGATAGCGGGTTTTTTCATGTCCATTTGGCGATCACGACGAACGGTTGATTGATTCCAGTCGCGATGGAAAAGATAGACTTTTACGCGTGATCAATGATTCCCGCACGGGCGCGTTCGTCCGCCCAGCGATCTTCCGTTATATTCCTAAGAAGCGCCGCATTGCGCAAATTACCGCGCCACCCAATATCGAAAATATCACCAATCAACGGCACCAGACCGATCAACCAGTCAATGAATATATTACCGCCCATGCGCACCATGTGCCGCTTACGCGCCCCCAGTCCTAGGCCGTGACTGGCAATATACCCGGCAATGCCCAGACTGACCGTGTCTCCAATGCCTGGAACAAGTCCGACAATCGTATCGACGCCCAGAGGAATGTTTGTGCCAGGAATGGTGAAGGCTGCATCCATGGTCTTGGCAAGACTTTCTACACGCTCAAGCAGAACCCGTTCTGACGCATGGCGCATCAACAGCGCATCTTGCGTCTCCTCTGAGATCACTGGCACAGGCCCTGAATCAAATGATGGTCCAGCCATAGGAAAGACTCCAGCATAATTTTGCGCATAAAAAACGGGCCTCAAGGGCCCGTTACTATTGATTAGTCGTGATTGAGCTACTGCTCGTCAAGAACCTTATTGGTGAACACCAAGCCTCGATACTCAGTCGTATAAGTGTCGACGATTTCGACTTCGAGCGTGGGATCCGGCAGAGTTTCAATCGGAACCAAGTGATTGATGTAAAGCTCACCCTCATTGTCTTGAACGATATAAGCGTCCGTTGTTTGTTCTTCCAAAGCCCCCAGCACGGCAACTTTGCGCGGATCGGAATCGACTCGATAGAGCGTCAACTGACCGACCTGTCCGTCGGCATCGATCGTTTTAACAGTTTGTGAAACTGGCACTTCTGCGGTCTCGTCTGCTGATTGAGTGCCAGACGTAATGCCGGCATGTGCGTTCGCGGAAAACAAGGCCGCTACAGTTACGCCTAAAGTCGTTTTGATCAGTGTGCTCATAATATCGTCTCCTCTTAGAGGTCGGAACAAGTCCGCTGAAATATATCAACGTGCGTTAACCATAATAGGTTCCCGCAAAGAAAACTAGAGACGGGCCAAAAATCGCCCAAATCTTACTGAATAGTGGAGGGAACCGGAACAAGACCAGAGAGTTAATCAACTGTGACTAGAGCTTTGAGATCAGCATGAAACGAATCACATCACTGACTGAGACCGGCATGCACGTCCTGCCCAGCACAGGATCATACGTCCCTGTGGAAGACTATTTTCTCGTCGACGAAAGCCTCGATTTGAGAGGCCGATTCGTTCTTGGAGACGGTGGCCATGCAGATCTAACTGTCAAAGACATGTTGGTCGACCCTGACTCAAAGCGCGTCGCCATGATCGAACTTTCCGACGGTCGCCGCTTGCCGATTGAGCATGTCAGGCTTCAAGGCAGCTACGTCCGGATAGAGTCATAAAGACACTCCAATTCTATAGACGACCCTGCATCTCAGACTTGTTTATGTTCTGTTTTTGTTCCAATCGTTGGTATGACCCGACATACACTCATCGACAAGCTTGCTATCCTCGCCGATGCGGCAAAATATGATGCCTCCTGTGCAAGTTCAGGCACAACGACACGCAGTTCTTTAGGGAAAGCAGGCATTGGCAGCACCGAAGGTATGGGCATCTGCCATGCTTATGCGCCAGATGGTCGGTGTATCAGTCTGCTAAAAATTCTGCTGACCAATTTTTGCATTTTTGATTGCCGCTATTGCGTCAATCGTGTGTCCAGCAATGTCAAACGCGCGCGTTTCTCAGTCGATGAAGTCGTCACGCTCACGCTTGATTTCTACAAACGCAATTACATTGAAGGCCTGTTTCTGTCTTCGGGCATTATCCAATCGCCTGACTATACAATGGAGCGGCTTGTCGAAGTGGCACGTGTCCTACGCGAAGATTATAATTTCCGCGGTTATATTCATCTCAAGACCATACCTGAAGCCGATCCCATCCTAATTGAGCGCGCCGGAGAACTAGCTGATCGGGTGTCGATCAATGTCGAACTTCCCAAGGAAGAAAGCCTCGGCCACTTTGCACCGGAGAAGTCTCAGCCTGTCATTCGTCGGGCTATGGCGGGGGTAAAAGTCCGGCTTGATGATGCGAAGGACGCACAGCAGAGCCGTATTCTTCGCAAGGCCAAGGCCCCCATTTTTGCGCCGGGCGGGCAGAGCACGCAGATGATTATTGGCGCTGATACGAGTACGGATAGCGACATTCTGAAAACATCGACTGAGCTCTATTCCGGCTACGGCCTCCGCCGTGTCTATTACTCCGCTTTCTCGCCCATGCAGGATGCCTCGCTCGACTTACCGCCTGTTCGCCCCCCGCTTATGCGGGAGCACCGTCTGTATCAGGCTGACTGGCTGCTGCGTTTCTATGGCTTTGAGCGCAAAGAGATTGAGGCCGCCTCCACAGACGGTATGCTCGATCTCGATATCGACCCAAAGCTCGCTTGGGCGCTGCGTCACCGCGAGCGCTTTCCCATCGATATCAATCGAGCGCCACGCGAGCTCTTGCTGCGTATTCCGGGGCTCGGAGCAAAGACGGTTGACCGACTGATTGCGGCTAGGCGCATGACAGCGGTGCGATTGGGCGATCTCGCTAAGCTGACTAAAACGGTCAAGAAGGCCATGCCCTTTATTCAAACAGCGGATTATCAGCCGGGTAATTTGACGGATACGGAGAATTTGCGAGCCCGCTTCGCGCCGCCGCCAGAGCAGTTAGCCTTCGCAATCTAATGCAGATCGTTCATCTGGATCACCACGCCGATTTTAAGGCTTGGCAAACGCAGGCGCGGACATTGTGTGCGGCCCGTATTGTGCCCGCGCAAGTCCGCTTTGTTCCACCCGATCGGGGGGAGGCTGCCTTTGATTTTGGCACAACAGATCAGGCGAATAGCGAGCGCACGGTCATCGCATCGAAAGATTTCATCGACCGGGCTGAACGGGTCGTCTGCCATAACGATCCGTCCCGTTATGACCGACTCTATCGAATATTGTGGCGTCTGCAGGACCAGCCGAGCCTGATGCGTAATAGTGTTGATGATGATGTTCGTTGGATCATCGAAGCCGATAAGGCTGTTCAGCGCGATCGTCACAAAATGCACGCCTTTGTACGCTTTCGAAAAGTGGGCGAAGACGCGGCAGGCCGTGAACAGTTTATGGCTTGGTTTGAGCCGAGCCACTTCATTGTCGAGCTCGCCACACCTTTCTTCACACGCCGATTCCCCAACATGGATTGGGCGATCATCACGCCCTACCGGAGCGCTATCTGGACCGGAGACGCATTACGCTTCGATTCTGGCGGCCGGAAAGAAGATGTCCCAGCAGAGGATGTGGTGGAGGAACAATGGAAAACCTATTTCGCCTCCATCTTTAATCCATCACGACTGAAAGTCTCAGCCATGAAGGCCGAAATGCCGGTCAAGTACTGGAACAATTTGCCGGAAGCCTCGCTCATTCCGTCCTTGATACAAGGCGCGAAGGATCGCGAGCGAGCCCTAATGCGCAGCGTCAATCACGCGCCCAATCCCATTGCAGAGAAAGCCACTTATCAACCTGATGTCATCGATGAAGATTTGAGTCCCACCGACATTTCTGCCCTTTGGCAGCAGGTGGAAGGCTGTCGTCGTTGTCCGCTATGGAATGGCGCAACTCAAGGCATCGCTGGCGTCGGTCCGAGTAACGCCCGCATTATGATTATCGGGGAACAACCGGGCGATAAAGAAGACCTCGCCGGTCAGCCTTTTATCGGCCCCGCCGGGCAGCTTCTGGACCAAGCGCTGACTGAGGCTGGGCTGTCTCGTGATCAGGCTTATGTCACCAATGCCGTGAAACATTTCAAATATGAAGTTCGAAGCCAGCGACGCATTCATAAAAACCCAACAGCATCGGAAGTCAAAGCCTGCAATGTTTGGCTAGAGCGCGAGATCGAGCTGGTGAAGCCTGAAATCGTCATCTGTCTGGGTGGCTCTGCCGCCCGCGCGGTCAATGGTCGCCCCATCAAGGTGGGAGAGAATCGCGGCCATGTCCTGACCCGACCCGATGGTTTGAATTTCTTTATCACCACCCATCCCGCATATGTCTTACGGGTACAGCGGCATGAGGATCGGCCGGCAGCCTATCCGGATTTAGTCAGTGACCTTCAACAAGTCGCACAGCTCTTGGCAGCGTGATTAGACTTCAGGAAATAAGAGTTCGGGGTTTTTCATACATTTGATCTCAAGCACATTGCTATTCGGATCTGAGATGAAGAACGTCTCTTGTTCATATTTATCACCTTTGAAACGGCGATAGGGTTCATCGATATATTTTAGGCCCGCCGTTGCGATCCGGTCTTTGATGGCGTCAAAGTCGTCTTGGGTCAGGTGAATGCCAAAATGGGGAACCAGAACCGCGCCCATGTCGACGTCATGACGCACGGTCGGAAGCTGTTCTTCACTCTGATGCAATGTCAGTTCATTGCCCCAAAAGTTGACGTCGACCCAACGGCCCTCTTCGCTATTGCCAAGGCTGCACCCCAATATATCGGTGTAGAATTTCACCGTATTGCTAAGATCGCCTGCTGGAATAGCCAAGTGTAGAATAGCGCTCATTGATCCGTTCCCCTCTATTGCGTTTCCAATGAGGTAGAGGGGAATAAAGGGTGGTTGAAGGGTCGTAGCGGACGAAAGAAAGGCACAAATTTGCTTCGTTCTTGGGATTACGGTGGAAGATACCAGTTAGAGCCATCCCGCAATAATATCCCAGCCGGGCTGCCACACGCGTCAACGCTTTTTCTGGATTTTCAACTTGTCTTGCTTCGCTCTACTTTTGGTCGATTCCTCAGAGCGCGTCAGAGATTTGGCAATCGCCTTCAAACTCATCCCCTTTGCCACGAGCATATGTAGCTTTTGGATTTCAGCCTGCGTCCAAGCTTGGCGATGTCGTTCGTATCGGTCTTTCATCGGGGTTACTCCTTCCCACCATGTCGGGCCATTCAAGAGCATGATCGTTCTTATGGGGCCAGCCTGTTGGTAATAATCTTGCGGCTTAAACATCCGAAGAGAAACGCCTAGCATAACGCCAACCCGTCCATAAAAAGCGGGCTAGGAGCGCAAGCGTACGACTCATCTCGACTTTTATGACGACCGTCAATTTATTCTCTACCCCTCCAAATAGATTTGCTCCTTTGAGACATGAGATCTGACGAACCGCGAGACCCATTCTCACTTTTGGGTCTTGCCTGCTAAGGAGCCGCCATATGGGCCATACACCTCACGAACTGGCTGCAGACTTCCCGGAGTTTGTAGATCAACTGCATAAACTGAAACTTCGCGATAACCATTTCCAGAAACTTGCTGAACAGTACCATGACATCAACCGGACGATTCACCGGGCTGAAACCAATATTGAACCCACAACAGACGAACATATGATCGATATGCGAAAACAGCGCATGACGCTGAAAGATGAGATTCACGGAATCCTGAAAGCTGTCAAGGCGAGTTAGTTTTTAACGCTACGAACCCTCGCAAAAGCGTAATATGGTTGGCATCTTGAGACGGCGGACCCTATCTGCATCCCATGACTGCAGGACCTAAACCGAGCGGACCTTTATGGCCTAAGATCAAGCGCGGCTTGGCGATGAAATGCCCGAGCTGTGGGGATGCCAAACTCTTCCGGGCTTTTCTCAAACCCGTCGAGCATTGCCCATCTTGCGGTGTGAATTGGGGGGATGTTCGTGCCGATGACGGACCCGCTTGGGCATCCATGCTTGTTGCTGGACATCTAACTGCGCCCGTCTTTCACTGGGTCGTTTTCAAGACGGATATTCCAGGCTGGGCCTCGATCACAGGACTTAGCCTTCTGCTCGTCCTGCTGTGCCTTGCCGTGCTTCAGCCGATAAAAGGTCTGTTCATGGCCATCATCTGGGATAAGGGCGCGCCCACTTCCGGATAGGAACGCTCTCTGAATAGCCATCGGCTTGACGCCTTCTCCACTTCCCGCCATATGCCGCGCACTCATCAAGACCGGCGGGAGGGACAAGGCCCTTTGATCGCCGGGGCAACCGGCGAAAGCAATTTCGCATCAGGTGCCAAGTCCTGCGGGTTCGCCCGGAAGATGAGAGAGCGCTGAGCCCATTCGGCTCAAACGAGCGCCCTCCCCTTCCAAACCTGTGCTTGGCCCGCCCTAGAAAGGTAGACCGTGCAGGGTCGTGACATCGAAACTGAACTGGGTGACTGGACGCTGGAACGCGGCTGCGACATGCGCGGCGATGTCGTGCGCGGCCGTCTCTATGGGCCGGAGGGGGCGCCGCTTGTGATTGTGCTTGGCGGTATCTCCGCGACACGGTTCGTGGCGGACGGCGACCCCACAGACAAAAAAGGCAGGCGTCGAGGCTGGTGGTCACGGCTCGTGCGGCGCGGCGGCGCCATTGATCTCAACACGGTGCAAGTTCTCGGTCTGGATTTCACACCCAATGCCGGCGCACCGGACTGTCCTGAAACCATTACAACGGGCGATCAAGCGAAGCGACTTAAGGCCCTCATCGACGCGCACGCACTTGGCCCCATCACAGCCTTAATCGGCAGTTCCTATGGCGGCATGTGTGGCCTCGCTTTTGCCCGTGACTATCCAAAAGCTCTGCATAATCTCTGTGTCATCGGCGCAGCCCACAAACCCTATCCGATTGGTGTCGGTTGGCGCGGTATTCAACGCCGGATTGTTCGGCTCGGCATAGACGCTGGCCGTCCCGAAGAGGGGCTGAAGCTGGCGCGTGAACTCGCCATGACGACCTACCGCACGCCAGAAGAATTCGCTGACCGATTTGATCTGGCTGAAACACGGTCCAATCCGTCCAGCTTCGATATTTGTGATTATCTCGGCAGTCGCGGGGATGCGTTTGCCGAGCAGATGGATGCATCGCGCTTCCTCGCGCTCTCAGAGTCAATCGATCTACACCGCGTCGAACCGGAAGCCATCACCACGCCGACCCTATTGATGAGCGCCATTTCCGACCAGCTCGCACCGCTGCCTGATATGCGCGAATTACGCGACCGGCTCTCTGGCAAGAGTGAGCTCTATACCTTCACCTCTCTTTATGGACACGACGCCTTTTTGAAGGAGTATGATGCGATGGAGCCCAGGTTGACCGCATTCATGAAGGAGGCTGTAGAATGACCTCACCGACCACAAAACTCGTCCAATCCGGCATTGCTTGGGACCCGGCCTACGGGGCCATCGTGCCGCCGCTTTATATGTCGTCGACCTATGTCTGGCCGTCTGTAGATGAAAAGGGGCCGTATGATTATGGGCGATCCAATAATCCGAACCGTGATCTGCTGAGCCGCGCCCTCACCGAGCTAGACGGCGGCGCAGGCGCGGTCGTGACCAGTTCGGGCATGGCGGCAATCGATCTAGTGCTCAACCTCTTGTCGGCGGGCGCACATGTGGTTGCGCCGCATGATTGCTATGGTGGCACGCACCGCTTGCTCACAGCCCGTCATGATCAAGGTCAGATCCGCGTCGATTTTATTGACCAAGGCGATCTCGACGCGGTCCGCGCGACTGTTTCACGTGAAACAGCGATGGTCATCATCGAGACCCCCTCCAATCCGTTGATGCGCCTTAGCGACGTCGCAGCGATCTGTGATATTGCGAGGGCCGCCGACGCGCTCTCCGTCGTCGACAACACGTTCTTATCACCCCTGCGCCAGCAACCCCTTACGCTCGGCGCGGATATGGCTCTGCAATCAACGACTAAATACCTCAACGGCCATAGTGATGTGGTTGGTGGCGTCGTAGTCGCGAACACGGAAGAGCTGGCTGAAAAGCTTGCTTGGTGGGCTAATGCCGCCGGGCTTACAGGCTCACCCTTCGATAGCTACCAGACCCTGCGCGGACTACGGACGCTGGCTCTGCGCATCAACGCGGCAGAAACTAATGCCAAAGCCATCGTCGCCGTCTTACGCGACCATGATAAAGTGACGGATGTCTATTACCCGGACGCTGGCTTGGCCGTAAAGCAACAGTCCGGCCCGGGCGCGATGTTGTCTTTCCGTGTGGCAGGCGGCGCAGCCGCCGCTGCTTCGGTCATGGAGAGCATAGAACTCTTCCGCTTGGCCGCCTCACTTGGCGGGGTCGAAAGCCTGATTTGCCAACCTGCGACAATGACCCATCGCGGTATGGCACCAGAGGCACGGGCCGCAGCAGGATTGGACGAAACATTGATCCGTGTGTCGACCGGAATCGAAGCGAAAGAGGACCTCATCGCAGCGCTGGAGGCAGCCCTTGCCTCAATTTAACAATAATTAGGGCATGATTTTACAGCTTCTTCGAAGCTTTTTGCAAATCAGCGGCAAATTTTCCTCTTGAGACTAGGCCGCGTTTACGGTTTAAGGCTCACATGAACCCGTTTCATAAAGACGAGCCTAAAGTGAAGGTCGAGACCCGTGCGTCGAGCGCGAATGTCGAACTCGTACTAATCGTTGGTCTTATTGTACTCCTTCTTGGGGTGCTGAGCGGGTTGTAGGCGAGTATCTTAAGCCAGCAAGCAACCCGCCCCATTTGAGGCGGGTTTTTTATTGCGTTCATCTGGCTGTTAAGGGGATGGAAATGAGCAAGCGTTCCGACGCGATTGTCACTGGCCGAGACCGTTCTGCGGCGCGGGCCATGCTGCGGGCTTCCGGTATGACGGACGAGTCCTTCGAAGGGCCGATCATCGCCGTGTTCAATACGTGGACCAATATGGGCCCGTGCAACATGCATCTGGATAAGCTGGCTATCCCTGTTCGAGCGGGGATCCGGGCTGCAGGCGGCACGCCCGTCGATTTCAATTCCATCGCCGTGTCCGACGGCATCACGATGGGTAGCGACGGCATGCGGGCCTCACTAATGAGCCGCGAAGTCATTTGCGATTCCATTGAGTTGGCCGTGCGCGGCCACTCACTCGATGGTGTCATCATTTTGGTCGGTTGCGACAAAACCATTCCAGCGGCGGGCATGGCATTGGCACGCATGAATGTGCCGGGTGTCGTGCTCTATGGCGGTTCGATTATGCCGGGAAGTCACAAGGGTCGTGACCTGTCAGTTCAGGATGTCTTCGAAGCGGTCGGGGCCTGCGCAGCAGGGTTGATCGATGAAGAGGAACTGACCGAAATCGAGAAATCCGCCTGCCCCGGCGCAGGTGCGTGTGGCGGTCAGTTCACCGCCAATAGTATGGCGATGGCGATGACTTTCTTGGGCCTGTCGCCCATGGGCACAAACGATATTCCCGCCGTGCATGAAGATAAGACCCGCGCGGCCTATGATGCCGGTATGTGTGTCGTGGATTGCGTGAAACACAACCGCTTGCCGCGAGAGATGATCACCAAAGACAGCCTGATGAACGCAGCGATTGCGCTGTCAGCGACAGCCGCGTCAACCAATGCGATCTTGCACCTTCTGGCTATCGCCAGCGAAGCGCAGGTTGAAGAATTCAACATTGATGCGTTTGACCATGTCAGTCGCACCACACCCGTCATTGGCGATCTGAAGCCAGGCGGCAAATATATGGCGTTTGATCTGTATGAGGCTGGCGGGTCTGGCCTGATCGGACAGCGTTTGGTCGCGGATGATCGGATCACGGATCAACCAACAGTCAGCGGCCTCTCACTCTTCGCGGAAATTGCCGCCGCAGACGAAAAAACCGGACAGGATGTGGTCCGAACCTTTGACGATCCCGTCAAATCGCGGGGCGGTTACGGTATTCTGTATGGCGATCTCGCGCCCGAAGGCTGTGTTGTGAAACTCGCGGGTCACGGGGCGCTTTATTTTGAAGGCCGCGCCCGCGTATTCGAAAGCGAAGAAGCCTGTTTCGAGGTTGTCCAAAATAACGGCATTAACAAAGGCGACGTTGTCGTCATTCGCAATGAAGGCCCGCGCGGCGGACCCGGTATGCGCGAGATGTTAGCCGTGACGGCGGCGCTCGTTGGGCAGGATCTGGCCGACCATGTCGCATTAATTACCGACGGTCGTTTCTCTGGCGCAAGCTACGGCTTCGTTATCGGTCATGTTGCCCCTGAAGCCGCTCACGGTGGGCCGATTGCTTTCGTCCAAGACGGCGATCTCATCACCATTGATGTCGAAGCCCAAACCATAAATGTCGACGCTGACTTGAAAGCACGCGCGGAGGGATGGGCACCATCGCTCCCGCGCGACACAGTCGGTGCCTACGCAAAATTCGCCGCACTCGTCGGCAGCGCGTCCAAAGGCGCGGTCACCTCTTTCCCATTCCAACAGGACTAGACTCCCATGAGCATTGAAATTTTTTACGACGCAGATTGCGACGTTGATATCATCAAAGGCAAGCGCGTCGCCGTGCTGGGCTATGGCAGTCAGGGCCGCGCCCATGCCCTGAACCTGAATGATAGTGGCGTCGATGTCGTTGTCGGCCTGAAGCCGAGCAGCGCAACCAATAAAAAGGTCAAGCGGGACGGTCTCGAAAGCCTCGCCACAGCCGATGCTGTCAAAGGCGCAGACGTCGTCATGGTGCTGACGCCGGACGAATGGCAGGCTAAAATCTATCGCGAAGATATCGAACCCAATATCAAGGAAGGCGCAACACTCGCCTTTGGTCACGGTTTCGCCGTCCATTACGGCCAGATCATTCCGCGCCGCGACCTCGACGTAATCATGGTGGCGCCCAAAGCGCCCGGCCATACGGTTCGCAACGAATTCACGAATGGCCGCGGCATTCCCGATCTGATCGCTGTGGCGCAAGACGCCAATGGCGGAGCGGCGCTTGAGACAGCGAAGTCCTACGCCTCGGCTATTGGCGGTGGTCGCACAGCGATCATCTACACCACCTTCAAGGACGAAACTGAAACCGATCTATTCGGCGAGCAGGCCGTGCTTTGCGGCGGTATTGTCGAGTTGATTAAGATGGGTTTCGAAACCTTGGTCGAAGGCGGTTATCCGCCAGAGCTGGCCTATTTCGAGTGCCTGCATGAGACCAAGCTGATCGTCGATCTGATCTATGAAGGCGGCATTGCCAACATGAATTACTCGATCTCCAACAATGCGGAATTTGGGGAATATGTGACCGGCGAAGCGGTTGTGAATGAAAGCTCTCGCACTGCCATGCGCAAGGCGCTGAAGGACATTCAAGACGGCACTTATGCCAAGAACTTCATCATCGAAGGCGCCATGGGGTATCCATCCATGACCGCCCGCCGCCGCAACATGGAAGAGCACCAGATCGAACAGATTGGTGGCCAGTTGCGCGAAATGATGCCGTGGATCGCCGCCAACAAAATCATCGACAAGGATAAGAACTAGTCGGTTGAAATTTCGCCCTTTGTGAATGATCGCAAAGGCGCGGAAGGCCCAAGGCCTGACAGGAAGATAAAATGACGACTGCTACCCAGTTCGCCAAGCAACAGACCGAGATCTTTGAGAATCGTGCGCCGAAATCCGGCGCGCAGCTTCTCCTCGAAGCGATCGAGGCGCAGGGCGTCGATCTGATTTTCGGCTATCCCGGCGGGGCGATCATGCCTGTCTATGATGTGCTGCCACGCACGTCCCTGACACATATTCTCTGCCGTCATGAGCAAGGCTGCGGCATGGCAGCCATCGGTTATGCGCGGGCAACGGGCAAGGTCGGCACGGCGCTGGCGACATCAGGACCGGGCGCGACCAACCTCGTCACCGCTATCGCGGACGCCTATCTAGACTCGGTTCCGGTCGTCTTTATCACCGGTCAGGTCCCGTCCGATCTGATGGGCACGGACGCGTTTCAAGAAGTCGACATTGTCGGCATCACCATGCCGATTGTGAAGCATAGCTATATTGCGCGCGACCCGGCGGATATTCCGGGCATGGTCGCGGAAGCCTACTTTATCGCGGGCGAAGGTCGTCCCGGTCCGGTGCTGATCGACTTGCCCAAAGACGTCGCCAATGCTGTCACGACCGAGCGTCATCGCTGGCGACCTTATCCTAAGGTCAAACCAGAAATGGGCACGTCGGAAAATATCTCGCGCGCCGAAACTCTGATCCGCGCGGCGGAACGTCCACTCTTCTATATTGGTGGCGGCATCGCCCAAGGCGACGGCGTGGCGGAGCTGCGCGAGTTGGTCGAACGCACCGAAATTCCTGTTGTCTCAACCCTAAAGGGACTGGGCTCATTGCCGTCAGATCATCCGCACTATCTCGGCATGCTCGGCATGCATGGTCTTAAAGCCGCCAACTATGCGGTACAGGAATGTGACTTACTGATCGTCGCAGGCGCACGGTTTGATGACCGTGCCACGGGCAAGCTCGACACATTCGCGCCGGGCGCAAAAGTCATCCATATGGATATCGACGTGGCGGAAATCGATAAGCTACGCCGCGCCGATGTGTTCCTCGATGGCAGTTTGAAAAAGAACCTCTCTGCGCTCGATCCATTCAAAGACGAGCCCTATGAGAAAGCGCAGATCGAACCATGGCGAGAGCTCTGCTATTCGCGTCGGTCCATGTATGAGTGGGATTATGACGCGCCCGGCAACGGTGTTTACGCGCCCAAATTGCTGCATGATCTATCGCGCCGCGCACCCGATAGCGCGATTTTCACCTGCGACGTGGGCCAGCACCAAATGTGGGTCGCGCAGCATTGCTATTTCGATGACCCGAAAGATCACATCACATCCGGCGGCCTCGGCACGATGGGCTTCGGCCTGCCAGCTGGGCTCGGCGCAAAACTTGGCGCACCCGACCGAACTGTGATCACCGTCTCAGGTGACGGCTCGATCATGATGAATATCCAAGAGCTGCAAACGCTGCACCGCTACGGAATCCCGCTCAAAATTGTGCTCCTGGATAATAGCGCGCTCGGCATGGTGCGGCAGTGGCAGGAAGTCTTTTTCGAACAGAATTATTCCGAAGTGAATTTGGACGATAATCCGGAATTCTCCAAGGTTGCTGAAGCCTTCCGGGTTGAGAGCTTTGTCGTGCGTGAGCGCAGCGAAGTCGATGCTGGCATTGATCGCCTGCTGGCGGCAGACGGCCCGATCCTGATGCACGTCAAAATCGACACAATGGAAAATGTCTGGCCGCTCGTCCCGCCAGGGCGCTCCAATGCCGACATGATGGAGCGGTAGAATGACTGAACTTCAACGCGATAAAACCTTCGAATCCTCCGGCGTGTCAGGCACGCTCAAGGTCGTGCTGCATGATGTCTCTGGCACGCTGCTGCGAACACTCGGCACGATTGAACGGCGTGGTTACGATTATCGCGATGTCCACTGTACGCAGCGCGTCGATGGGGATTTCGATTTGCTGGTACGGATCGAGGATATTGGCGGACCGCGCAATCTCGACATTCTCTGCAAACAATTGGAACGGCTTTATAATGTCGTCAGCGCAGAGAAAGTTGGACGTCGAAAACGGGCGGAGCGGGCATGACCGATCGCGTAAAGATATTCGACACGACCTTGCGCGACGGTGAGCAAGCCCCTGGCTTTTCCATGAGCGCGGGACAAAAGCTCGCTATGGCCGAGGCACTTGAAGGTCTGCGCGTAGACGTGATTGAAGCGGGCTTCGCCGCCGCTTCTCCCGGTGATTTCGAGGGCATCAAAGCCATTGCAGAAATGGTCACGGAAGCCACCGTCTGCTCGCTTGCGCGCTGCAATGAGGGCGATATCCGGGCATCGGGCGAAGCCATTAAGCCTGCCCGATCCGGCCGCATCCACACCTTCATTGCGACCTCCCCGCTGCACCGCGAGTTCAAGTTGAAGATGGATAAGGACGAGATTGTCCGCCGCGCCATCGCCGCGATTGAACTCGCCCGGCAATATACGGATGATGTCGAGTTTTCCTGTGAAGACGCGATCCGCACAGAACGCGACTATCTGAAACGCGTTGTCGAAGCCGCTATCCAAGCGGGCGCAAGCACGATCAATATCCCGGACACGGTCGGGTACACAACGCCGGAAGAAATCACCGATTTGTTCCAATTCCTCACGACCGAAGTCGAAGGCGCAGATGATGTGATCTTCTCGGCCCACTGCCACGACGATCTGGGCTTGGCGGTTGCCAATAGCCTTGCTGCTGTGCGCGGCGGCGCGCGCCAAGTCGAATGCGCACTCAACGGTATCGGCGAACGGGCAGGTAATTGCGCGATGGAAGAAGTCGTCATGGCGCTACGCACGCGGCGCGACTTTTTCGGTATCGACACACGGGTTCGCACCGAGGGGATCTACGGCGCGTCCAAACTCCTCGCCGCGATCACAGGCAATGCCGTCCCGCGCAACAAGGCCATCGTCGGTAAAAACGCCTTCGCGCATGAGAGCGGTATCCACCAGCATGGTGTGCTCGCCAATCGCGAAACCTATGAGATCATGAAGCCGGAACATGTCGGCGTATCCACGGACAACCTTGTGCTCGGCAAACATTCCGGACGCGCCGCCTTGAAGAACCGGGCTGAAAAGCTCGGCTTCACCCTGTCGGACAATCAGCTTCAATCCATCTTCGTCGCCTTCAAAGAATTGGCAGATGCCAAGAAGGAAGTCTTCGACAGCGATATTGAAGCGTTGGTGTTGGGCGAAGCGGTTGGGTCCGTTGGCCCTTGGGAAATTGAGAGCCTTTATGTCTCCGCTGGATCGGACGAGCACCGTATGCCCAAGGCCACGGTGGCATTAAAACACAAGGATGGACGTACCCAAACGCATGTCTCCGAAATGGCCGGGCCGATGAACGCCGTGTTCGACGCGATTAGCCGGATTACCGACACACCAATGACGCTAGAACATTACGCTGTGACCTCCGTGTCGGGCGGTGAAGATGCGATGGCTGAAGCCACCGTGCGCGTCGCAACCGAGTTTGAAACTTATCAGGGGCGGGGCGCCAGCACGGACACCGTTCTCGCCTCGGCCCGGGCCTATCTGGACGTGATCAACCGCGTCGAGCGGCGCACCGTGCGTCAGGCCTCCATCGCGGCGCAGCACTGATATGGCCAGTAACCCTCTAACGCTCTTCGACAAAATCTGGGACGCGCATGTGGTGACGCCGGAAGCGGCGGCCAATCCGGCGACGCTCTATATCGACTTGCATTTGATCCATGAAGTCACCAGCCCGCAGGCCTTCACCGTCTTACGCGACCGGAACCTGCCCGTGCGTCGCCCTGACAGGACGCTCGCGACAATCGACCATTCGACGCCGACCTTGAAGGACGAGGACGGCGCGCCGCTTTATGTCAACGCGCAAGCCAAGACTCAGGTCGCGACCCTACTCGCCAACACAGCAGAGCACGGTGTCGAAACGCATGGTTGGGACAGTGACAATCGCGGGGTTGTGCACGTCATGGGGCCAGAACTTGGCGCGACGCAGCCCGGCATGACCATTGTTTGCGGCGACAGCCATACCTCCACACATGGCGCGTTTGGGGCTATCGCTTTTGGCATCGGCACGACCCAGGTCGGCCATGTGCTGGCCACGCAATGTTTGCTTATGCGCAAACCAAAGACAATGGCGATCGAACTGACGGGTGAGCTTGTCGACGGCGTGACGCCCAAAGATGTAATCTTGGCGATCATTGCCGAAATCGGTGTCGGCGGCGGTACGGGCTATGCCTTGGAATATCGCGGTACTGTATTCGAAGAAATGAGCATGGCAGGCCGAATGACCGTCTGCAATATGAGCATTGAGGCGGGCGCACGCTGCGGCTTGATTGCGCCGGATGAGACAACGTTCGATTTCCTGCGCGGGAGACCGCATTCACCAGAGGATTTCGATGCGGCTGTCGATCAATGGCGTAAGTTGACAACCGATGAGGGCGCGACGTTCGACAAGATCGTGCGCATGGACGCTGCAACAATTCGTCCGATGGCGACCTATGGCACGCATCCCGGCATGGCTGCGCCGATTGACGCGCCCATTCCAAACCCTGCCAATGAAGCTGACGAAAAAGCGCTCAGCTATATGCAAGTCACGGCTGGTCAGACCATGGCCGGGCAACGTGTTGACCGTGTCTTTATCGGCTCTTGCACTAATGCCCGCCTAGAAGACATGCGCGCTGCCGCGAACATTCTGTCAGGCCGGACCGTTGCGACAAGTGTTCGCGCAATTGTTGTCCCCGGCAGTGAGAGCGTCAAAGCAGCGGCCGAAGCTGAAGGTCTACACGAGATCATCATGGCTTCCGGTGCGGAATGGCGCGAACCGGGATGCTCCATGTGCATCGCTATGAATGGTGACAAGGCTGCACCGGGCGAGCTGGTGGTGAGCACGAGCAACCGCAATTTCGCAGGCCGTCAAGGTCCCGGCGCCCGCACCGTTCTAGCCAGCCCGGAGACAGCCGCAGCAAGCGCTATCGCCGGCGTTGTAACCAGTGTTGCGGGGTTAGCATCATGAGCAACGCCCCCCTCACCACTCTCACCTCCCGCACGGTTGTTCTTCCGGCGGAGAATATCGATACGGACCAAATCATTCCGGCGCGGTTCCTGACGGTCACCTCGCGCGACGGCCTCGGCAAACACGCCTTTAATGACTGGCGCTATGCTGAGGACGGATCGGAAACAGACCATGAGTTGAATGGTGAAGCCGCAAAAGCTTCGCAAATCCTCGTCGGTGGCCATAATTTCGGTTGCGGCAGCTCGCGTGAACACGCGCCTTGGGCGCTGACGGATTACGGCTTTCGCGTTGTCATCAGCAGCGAAATCGCCGATATTTTCCGCTCAAATGCAGTGAAGAATGGACTGCTGCCCATCGTGATCGAAAAAGGCGCACATCAATGGCTGCTCGATCATCCAGGCGCAGATGTGGCCGTCGATTTGATCCGCCGCGAAGTCCGCCTGCCCGGCAATGGCGGTACGTACCGTTTTGATGTCGATGATTTTTCGGCCCACTGCCTGATCGAAGGCGTGGACGAACTTGGTTATCTAGACGGACAAGTGAGCGCAATTTCCGATTACGAAGAACGGCT
This sequence comes from Algimonas ampicilliniresistens, assembly GCF_030159955.1. Lineage (GTDB taxonomy): Bacteria > Pseudomonadota > Alphaproteobacteria > Caulobacterales > Maricaulaceae > Litorimonas > Litorimonas ampicilliniresistens. The sequence continues at coordinate 922,976 of NZ_BSNK01000002.1, read as the reverse complement.
CGGCAAATGAATATCCAATTCACCTATCTGCCCGGTGACGGGATCGGTCCGGAAGTTGGCGCAGCAGCGATGGCTGTGCTCCAAGCGACCACTCAGAGATTTGGTCATACGTTAGAGGCCGAACACCATCTCGTTGGCGGGGCGGCGATTGATGCCGGCGAAAAACCCTTGCCCGAGACAAGTTTTGAGTCCTGCCAGCGCACAGGAGCTGTGCTGCTCGGTGCGGTCGGAGGTCCGAAATGGGATCATCTCAAAGGCGCGGATCGGCCTGAATTGGGCGCGCTTCTGCCGCTACGAAAGCGCCTGAACCTTTACGCCAATATCCGCCCCTGCAAGCCCTATGAAGCCCTGCTCGACCGCGCCCCGCTCAAGCGGGACCGGCTGGAAGGGACAGACTTCGTCGTCATGCGCGAACTCACCGGGGGCATCTATTTCGGCAAAAAAGGTCGTGATGCGGAAGGCGCTTATGATGAGTGCCGCTACTCTGAGTCCGAAGTCGAGCGTATTGCGATTAAGGCGTTTGACCTGGCGATGACCCGCCGCAAGAAGGTCACATCAGTCGACAAATCCAACGTGTTGGAAACCTCCCGCCTTTGGCGCGAAACGGTTGAACGCGTGGCGAGCCGGTATCCACAGGTCGAATTGGAACACCTCCTCGTTGACGCGATGACCATGCATATGCTGACCCGGCCGACGGCGTTCGATGTGGTGCTAACAGAAAATATGTTCGGCGATATTTTGACCGATGAAGCGTCTGTCCTGTGTGGGTCGATGGGCGTGATCCCGTCAGCCTCTCTTTCTGATGCCAGAGAGGACCAAAGGGTCGTCGGCATGTTCGAACCGATCCACGGCAGCGCGCCCGACATTGCGGGTCAAGGGAAGGCCAACCCGCTCGCGATGATCCTGTCGGCGGCTTGGATGCTGCGCTTGTCCTTCGGACTGAACCCAGAAGCCGCTGCCATCGAAACCGCGGTCGAACAGGCTCTGGCCTCTGGCGACGTGACCGGTGATCTGGGTGGAACCCTATCCACCGATCAGGTTGGATCGCAGATCGCAGATCGGGTCCGTCGTGCGACATGACATCCATGATCTACGCGCGCGCATCGACGCCGCACAAGTTTATGAACTGGCGCACCGCACACCGCTTCAGCTCGTTCCCAAGCTAAGCCGTGAATTGGGCCGCCGCATCTGGCTCAAACGCGAAGATTTGCAGGACGTTTTTTCGTTCAAAATCAGAGGCGCCGCCAACCGGATGGCGGGCTTAGGCGAAATCGCACGGGTACAGGGTGTGTGCGCCGCCAGTGCCGGCAATCACGCGCAAGGCGTGGCCAAGGCCGCAGCCCATTACGGCATTGATGCATTGATCTTCATGCCCGTCACCACCCCCACGATTAAGGTTGCGGCTGTTGAAGCGCTGGGCGGCAAAACACGCTTGGTCGGCGACAATTATGATGAGGCTTGCGACGCCGCCATCGAGCATTCACAAAAATCAGGCGCAATCTTTATTCACCCGTTTGATGAGCTGGACGTGATTGCGGGTCAGGGCACCGTCGCCAAAGAAATCTTTGAGCAAGCGACGCGGAAAATTGACGCTATTTATGTCTGTACGGGCGGTGGTGGTTTAGTCTCCGGCATCGGGGCTTACGCAAAATCTGTGTCGCCAGACACACGTATCGTCGCCGCTGAGCCCCTCGGGGCCGCTACGCTCAAGGCTGCGATGGCCGCCGGGCAGCCCGTCGATCTAGACCACGTTGACGGCTTTGCGGACGGGGTGGCCGTTCGGCGCATTGGAACGTTGACCTATGCGCTATGTTGCGACGTGGTCGATGATTGCGTCACTGTCACCAACGATGAAATTTGCGCGGCAGTCCGGGATATTTTCGAGGCAACACGAACCGTTGTCGAACCGGCGGGTGCCGTAGCCTTGGCGGCCTTGCGCCGCGACGTGGCCGATGGGCGCGCGCCCGATGGTGACTGTGTCGTGACTGTATCCGGTGCCAACGTCAATTTCGACCGGATCGGTCATATGGTTGAACGGGCCGAACTGGGTGCAGGCGAAGAAATGCTCTTCGGTGCGACGATCCCGGAACAACGCGGTGCATTTCAGCGCTTTGTCGAAGCTCTCGGCCACCGCGCCGTGACAGAATTTTCCTACCGCTACCAAAATGACGCACAGGCGCATCTTCTCGTCGGACTGAAGATCAAATCCGGGGCGGAACGCGACAATGTCATGAATGATCTGAACGCCGCCAACGTCGCCGCTCTGGATCTATCCAATGATCGTCTCGCCAAGCGGCACCTTCGTCATATGATTGGCGGAGACCCGGACACGACCATGCGTGAAGTCCTTTACCGCGTCGAGTTTCCGGAACGTCCCGGCGCTTTGGGGCAATTCCTCAGCGCGCTGGATGCACGGTGGAACATTAGCCTGTTCCACTACCGCAATCACGGCGCAGCCGAAGGACATGTCCTCTGCGGATTTCAACTGCCCAAGGATGATAAATCTGCCTTAGAAGAAAGCTTAAGCGCAATCGGTTTCCCGGTCTGGGAAGAAACAGACAATCCGGCCACGCAGCTATTCCTTTAACCAGCCGAACCAACCGCCTCATATCCACTCCCTGATAAGTTGGAGCCCGTTTTGACGCTGCGCAATCTTCAATTTAATTGAAAGATGAGGAGTCGGCATGAAACATCTATTGCTCAGTGCAACATTGATCGCGTTGGTCGGATGTCGAGCTGCATCGGACAATGCTGAACCGAGCGCACCCGTCGCAGTGCCCGCCGCCGAAATCACTCGCACACCCACTAAAGTGGCTCTGTTCGGCGATTTACATGTTCATACAGCCAACAGTTTCGACGCCTACATTCTTGGAACAAGGGCTACCCCGGACGATGCTTATGCATTCGCGCGCGGGGCCACGATCGACAATGGTGCCGGGACTTCAATCACCCTCTCTGGTCCTCCGCTCGACTTCTACGCCGTAACGGATCACGGCGAATATCTCGGTATTATCAAAGAAATGCAACGACGCGGTTCCGACTTGTCCAAAACGGAAACGTCCAAGTCGATTTTTGGTCTGTTTGCACAAGATCGCCGCGCCAATTTTCTCAGGGTCGGCGCAACCGTCGTTTCAGGCGAACCCATCATGGATGTCTATGACCGGGATCACATGGACAGTGTCTGGTCCGACACGGTTGCGACGGCGGAGCGTCACAATGCGCCTGGCACATTCACGACTTTTGCAGGTTATGAATACACAGCCATGATGCAAGCGACAGAGACGGGTGCCGCCAACCTCCACCGCAATGTGATTTTTAAAGACACAACGCCTGATCGGCTGTTCACAACATTGGATAGCACCAACCCGGAGGATCTGTGGGACTGGATGGATAACCAACGCGACACGGGTCACGATCTACTCACAATTCCGCACAATAGTAACGCCAGTAATGGCATGATGTTCGCGATGACACAGACAGATGGATCGCCCATCGGCGCCCCGTATGTCGAACAACGCATGCGCAACGAGCCCTTGGTCGAAATTACTCAGCTCAAAGGCACATCAGAAACTCACCCGCAACTCGCGCCCAATGATGAGTGGGCCAATTTCGAACAATATCGGAATCTTATCGGATCGAATGAAGCCTCCATCATCGTCCCGGGTAGTTTTGTGAGAAACGCGCTCGCGCGTGGACTTGGCTTCGGTGCTGGTGGGGTCAGCAATCCTTATGAAGTTGGTGTTATTGGCAGTTCTGACACTCATCTGGGCGCGCCGTCCCTGTCCGAAGAAGATCATTTCGGTAAATTTTCACATGATATGGACAATGTGATGCGCCGGTCCGTACCCAGTGACCTTAAAGCCGGATGGGCAGCCGAGACTGAAGCCGACGAGGAGCTGATTTCTGCTCCGCAATATGGGGCGTCCGGTTTGGCGGGGGTTTGGGCTGAAGCCAATACGCGCGAGGACATCTTTAGTGCCATGCGTGCGCGCGAAACCTTTGCGACCTCTGGCCCGCGCATCCGGGTACGGTTGTTCATGGGCGATTATAGTATCACGGACCTAACCGCACCGGACCTATTAGAGCGTGCCTATGCTTCTGGTGTGCCGATGGGCACTAAGACGGATGTGACGGGAACACTCATGGCGCTGGGCTATGCTGACCCACAGGGCGAACCATTAGAGCGGATGCAGATCATTGCTCTACGCGAAGATGGGTCGGAAATGATTTATGATGTTGCCTGCGCCGACGGCGCTCCGATTAATCCGAACACGCATCGCTGCACCTTGCCGGAAGGCGAAGTCGATCTGTCGACCTGCGCGTCAAGCGGCGCAGGAGCGGGTGAACTATCCGCCCTGTGGGATGACCCTGACAGTCGTGACGGCGAACGCGCGGCGTATTACTTACGCGTCCTTGAGCGACCTAAATGTCGTTGGAGTACATGGGACGCGTTGCGCGCCGGTACGCCACCTAGTCCAAAAATGCTGACGACTTTACAGGACCGTGCGTGGAGCAGTGCCATCTGGGTTGGAAATTAAGTCTGATTAAGATGGAACAGATTGTCGCACTCTGTGTTAGCCTTTAGCCATTCATAGGAGAGACTTCATGGCAAATAAATCCGGCGGAAACGCAATGTATTTCATCATCGGCGCGATTGTCGTCGCCGTGATCGCGGTTGGCTTCTTTATGGTTCAAGAATCCAACGAACCTGATCTGTCGATCGATGTCAGCGAAAGCGGGATCGATATTGATACCAACTAGCGAACAGCTTAGTCGGACGACAAATTTAACACCCGTCCTGAGCAATCAGGGCGGGCTTTTTTAGATCTTGCGATTGCAACCCGTGAGCCAAATACCGAACGTAATTTCGATCACGGCAATGGCATAGGCGGTTATTATTCCGCCAAACAAACCCATCATAAGGCTGGCAAAACCGACCGCCATCATGAGCGCACCCAGTACCCAATAAGTCCTGTCGCCATATGCCGTTCGAAACGGAAAGTAATGCGCGCCGACAGCGATCGCTGCGAGCGGAAACACCCAATCCGGCTTCACATTCAGCAGCAGGAAGCCGATCACCAGTACGCCGATCATTGCTGGCAGCGTTTCCATCGCCAGCGCACCGCCCGGATTGTCGGCACGAACGGCCGGACGTTTGAAAAACAGTTTTCCGATCAACGTGGCGAGCGGGAATATCAGAAAACCGCCAAAGAAGAGCGCGGTGTAACCGACCTCTATCCCGGCGCGGGATGCTGTGATGGCAGCCGCCAACCAGACCAATCCCGAAACAATTGCACCGAGACCACCACCTAAATAAGACCGTCGTAAGTCAGCCTGATGTTCCGCTAGGGTGACGCCGGACATTAGATTTTGTTCGGGTAGACCGGCCGAATATCGTACGGGATGTCATCGAGGTTACTAAGGATGATTTCGGCCTCAGCATCAAGGACCGCGTAAGTGTCCATGAAGGTTTTCGCCGCATCATAATCGCCGTCGCCTTGTAACATCACGACCTTACCTGTCAGGTCGCTAATCGCTTCTGCCAACTTGTCGAAATCAATGCGGAAGCGCTCGACTTCCGGCAACCATTCGACGGCGCCAACTTCACGGTAATAGCGGTATTGATAGGCCGCGCCTTTGGCATGGGCGGCTGTCACGCCGAACCGCATAGAGCGGAATTTTCCAGTAAAATAAGTCGCCAAGAACGCATTACGATCCGTTGGATCCAGCTCTCCCCGGTCCATCATGTAAAGGATGTTATAGGCCCCCATCACATCGGCCTTGCCTTCCTCAAGCCCGGAATAAAGCTCTTTCAGTTCAAGTCGAACTTCGGTTTCACGTCCATTCACCGTGATTTTGCCAGGGCCGAGCGAGTGTGACAATTCGTGGAAGAGTGTGTTATTGCTCATCCATTTTTTGGCGGTCAATTCAGCTTGTTGTGGGACCAGAACGCGTTCGCCAATCGGCGCAAGGATACGGTCATATTTTGCGCCCAACACGTTGGACAGGATGACTTTCTTCGCACCTTTGGCTTCGCGCACCCGTTCATCATTCGGCAAGTTAAACGCAATGGTCTGCACGCCGTTGGAATTATCGCCACCGCCTTTGATTTGATCGACCACCGCAATTGGGCTTTCAAATCCACGCGTTGTATTCTTGTAGCGGTCGTCGACGGGCAGGTTAGCTTCCATGTCCGGGAGGTAGGCTTTGTATTTGTCTAGCGCGGCAGAAGCTTGCGGATCTTTGAGCGTTAGAAACATCTCATACGCCGTCTTGTAGCCAAATAGCTGGTCATCATAGACTTCGTAAGGACCGATCGCGACTTCGATCGGACCTTCCAGATCCATCCAAGCCAGTTCGGATTCAAAGTAATCATCGGATTCGAAGGCATCCGCGCGCAAGCTCAAGAAACGCTTGAGCGTTGGCTCCTCACTCAATGCAGCAGCTTCGCGCAACAGGCGCGTGGCTGGCTTGAGTTGGTCAGCGTAAGCCTCGGAATAAGGCACGGCGTAGAGGCCGCCGTCTTCATTACGACGGATCACGGTGTAGCCCGATGTGAACGCGTCGCGGTCGTCAGGATTGACCGCCAAATGCGCGTCAAACTCATCCTTGCTCATATCCGCCGGATAGAAGCCGCCCCCGAGTGGGCAATCGCCCAGACCGTCGGCAAACGGCGCGTCACCTTCCAGCCCGTCACAATGCGCAAAATGCAAATCAAACATGGCAAGCGCATCCGCGTCACCTGTCGAGGCAATGCGCGTACGGATGGCGCGATTATCGGCGTTGCGTTGTAATAGGAATATTTCGTCCAGCAGCGGGCCCACTTCCATCAACTTATTGGCCACGGCCCGTTCGCTATCCGTCAGAAAGGACGTGTCGGAGTCCATCCGGATTTCAGCGAACTTCGCATATTGGCCCTCTACATCGTAGAATGGCTGCGCCTGGACTTCGACCACTTCGGTTTCAGTCGTGTCGGCAACATCCGATTCGGAAGCGCCTGAGCAGGCCATAAGCACGGTGGCTGAGGCAAAGAGAAGCCAATGTTTCATGAAAATATCTCCGATTAATTGAGGGCGGCGCGAATGCGCTCTGCCAATGAATCAAGCTCATCTTTATCGGCCATCTTGCCTTGGGCATGTTCGGACATGTCCGACAGATTATACCGAGGAATGATATGAGCATGGGTGTGGAAGACCGTCTGCCCGGCCGGCTCACCATTAAATTGCGAAATGATGATCCCATCTGGCTTCAAGGCCGTTTCCACGGCCTTGGCAACCCGTTGCACTAGCCCAAACAATCGACCCAAGTCCTTGGGCGAGACCTCAAGAAGATTGCGCGATGGAGATTTGGGAATGACGAGACAATGGCCGCGCGTCTGTGGAAAAGCATCCATGATGGCAATGGCGTGACCTTCGTCTGCGATCACGGCTGCCGGAATTTCCCCGCGCAATATCTTCGCAAAGACGTTTTCAGGATCGTAATTACCGTGCAGGGACATGGGGCCTCTATAAGATAAAAACTGCGATCAACCACCCCCATCAACCATTCCCCGCAAACCCCTTGTGAGATACGCTTCAGGCCTTGTTGGACCACCCCAACACATCCTCCATCAGCACCGTGTCGATTTTACGATCATCACCCGTCTTGTGTAGAACAGAGATATCGCCCGTCGTCTCCACAACAACCGCGAGAACATCCTCAAGCCGAAGGGCGTTGGCTTCACGCATTTTCGCAACAATGTCAGACCGCGTTATTTGCGCCCGCTTCATCTGGTCCTCTAGGAACTCGCCGTTACGATAAACAAGCCGAGCATCATTGTTGATAAGGCGCGCGAAACGATCCGACCTGCGGCGCATAAAGGCAAAAATAGATTGAACGCCGAATAGCGCCAGCAGCGCGATGCCGCCTTGCAGAACCGACGGGTTCTCGGACATCACCACCCCGCCTAAGATCGAACCGAATGCGACCGTGATCGCAAAGTCAAACCCGCTCAGTTTGGAAAAGCTTCGCAAACCGAACATACGGTTGAAGCTGATGAGTATTATCACACCGAGTATGGCGCTGAGAGCAACCCAGATAATTTTGTCCGGGTCCATCATGAACCAGTCTTGCATTGGATCGTCCTTCATTGTTGTTTCAAAACAACGCCTCGACCATAGAATGTTTCCGATCAGTTGTTCTTTTTGAACGGCGTGTGCCGCCCGAGCACAGCGACATCGAAATCGACGGCGTTACGTTCACGTTCCAAATAGTCGCCGACCGCGTCTCGCAGGCCCGGATGCGCGAGATAATGGGCGCTATGAGTGGTCACGGGCTCATAGCCCCGCGCGAGCTTATGCTCACCCTGAGCGCCCGCTTCGACGCGCGGCAAACCTCGCTCAAGGGCCGCTTCGATCGCCTGATAATAACAAAGCTCAAAATGCAGGAAGGGCTTATGCACAAGCGCGCCCCAATTGCGGCCATAGAGCGCGTTAGAACCAATAAAGTTAAGTGCAGCGGCCACGGGATCGCCGTCCGTCCACGCCATGATCAAGACGATATCATCCGCCATCGTTTCATGAATGCGCGCGAAAAACTCTCGGTTTAGATAAGGGTTTCCCCATTTTCGACGTCCCGTATCGAGATAGCAGCGATAGAAAATGTCCCAATGCTCAGCTTTAAGGTCGTCACCAGTGAGACGTTTGATCGTCACGCCGTCTTGCGCGGCTTTCCGCTCTTTGCGGATGTTTTTGCGCTTACGTGACGCGAGGCTGGCGAGAAACGCATCGAAATCCGGATAGCCACGATTGATGAAATGAAACTGCCTATCCATGCGGTGAAGAAACCCGGCTTCATCACACACGCTGCGATCCGACTCAGACAGAAACGTCAGATGTGCCCCCGAACAATCAAGCTGTTGGCAAGCCTGAACCATCGTCGCCAGTGCAGCTAGCTGACCTTCACGCGTGGGAGCCAGCAAGCGCGGCCCTGTCGCGGGTGTAAACGGGACCGAACATTGTAACTTGGGATAATAAGGAATACCCGCGCGCTCCAACGCATCAGCCCAACCGTGATCGAACACATATTCGCCTTGCGAATGCGTTTTTGCATAAAGCGGTGCGGCGGCAATAGCGCTGCGGTCCGGGCCTTCAACCCAGACGTGGTGCGGGGCCCAACCTGTCTCCACGGTCGCGCAGCCTGACGCTTCGAGTGCGTGCAGGAAGCGATGGCTCAAAAACGGGTGATTGCCAGACGGGATCAACGCGTCCCAGTCCTCAGCCTCAACCTCCGATATTCGTGACAGCAAGCGCGCCGTCACAGCCGTCGCATCAGACATGCGGATCAATCATTAGCCGTGAAATCGACAATCCCGTCGCGCAGCTCCGTCACGTCCATGCAGCTTTCGCCAGAATCAACCAGACGGCAATTCAACTGCCCGCCGTCGATCTGCTTAGCATTTTTACAATCCGCGCCCGGCAAGACAATCTGCGCCGTCTTTATCACGCCCGCCTCGGCTGTTTGCGGAAACATATTCGCGCCTGCCGTCTCGCCATTGCCTGTGACGTTAAATGCGAACAGGCCCGCATTCACTGTTTCGTCTGTGCCGTTGACGACAGACATCATGACCAGACAGGCGGCGGATTCAGGCACCAGTCGCTCAACCGTAATCAGAACTTTGCCGTCAGCATCCATTGACGATGGAATGTTAGAGGGTTGATCGAGGCTCACAAGGTCCATCTGCGTTTCAGCAGTCGAGCTTTCAGTCGGACTTTCGACCGAGCTCACGTCGCTGGAATTACCGCAGGCAGTTAGGACAAGGGCGAATACAGATATTAGACGAGCATATTTCATAAGGTCTCTACGCATGGATTGTGCGGCAAGTTTCAGATCGGCCTGCTTAAACTGGAACACCATTGTCGATACAATAGTTTCGCACTGTCTCGCGTAGCGATGATAGTCGCGACGTGACCTTGATGTTTGGCAGGATCAGTTCTCGTAGTTCGGCGGCATTAAGTGCCATGAGTGTACTCTTCACAGGGCCGATCCCGGTGGCCGACATCGACAAGGTATGAAAGCCAAGGGCGACAAGACAGGCTGCTTCCAACGGTCGACCAGCGATTTCTCCGCACACGGAGACGGGCGTATTATTTTGGCGACAATTCTCCGCAATAAAACTCAAGATCGACAGAGCGGGAGGCGAGAGCGGATCATAACGGTCTGACACACGAGCATTGTCCCGGTCAGCAGCAAAGAAGAACTGCATAAGATCATTCGCGCCCACACTGACAAAATCAGCATGATCGCACACGCTGATGACCTGCCACGCCAGCGATGGCGTTTCCAACATCACCCCCACTTCGACCTTGGCCGGCAGTTCGCGACCTAATGTCTTGGCGCGTTCGATCTCGCGGTCAAACAAAGCGCGCGACGCGACCATTTCCTCCACCGTCGTCACCATCGGGAACATGACACGTAAATGTCGGCCTGCGCCCGCTGCCACTAAGGCACGAAGCTGATAGCGCATCAGGCCTGGTCGATCCAAGCCAATGCGGATCGCGCGCCAGCCGATCGCTGGGTTTTCCTCTGGCACCGGGTCGATATAGGGCAGGATCTTATCGCCCCCGAGATCAAGGGTCCGGAAGGTGACAGGTCGGTCCCCTGCCGCCAAGATCGCCTTGCGGTAGAGGTCGGTCTGTTGTTCCAACCGCGGCATGAAATCACTGACCATGAACTGAAATTCTGTCCGGAAAAGGCCAATGCCATCTGCGCCAGCCAAGTCCAACTGCGGTAGATCGACAAGCAACCCGGCATTGAGCATCAGATCGACCTCAATGCCGTCCCGCGTGACCGCTTTTTTAAACCGAAGCTGGTCATAAGCCCGGCTCATCTCGCCGCGAATATTGAGCCGCAACTGGAAGCCGGAAACTTGCGATTCCAACGGCCGAAGATGGATATTACCGTCTTCAGCATCCACGAGGACATCGTCGCCGGTCTCAATCCGGTCGAGCACACCGCTCACCCGGCCAATCAGGGGCAAGCCCAGAGCGCGCGCGATGATGGCGGTATGGGATGATGCCGATCCTTCTTCCAGAACCAACCCCGCCAGTTTTTTGCGGTCATAGTCCAGCAACTCAGCCGGGCCGAGTTCGCGCGCAAACAGAATAGCGTCATCAGGAATTTCTGGCGTGGTGCTTTCACCAGCTAAGAGACGCAGCATGCGATTGGCGAGGTCTTCGAGATCATGCAGCCGCGCCCGCAAATAGGGATCCCGCACTTTCATCAGACGAGCGCGATGTTCGTTGCGCACGCGCTCTACGGCAGCCTCAGCTGTCAGCCCTGAATGGACCGCTTCGCGTAACCGACCGACCCATTTCCGGTCATAGGCAAAGGTGCGATAGGCCTCGTAAATTTCCTTGGACGCCCGGGTCAGAGCCGCAATTTCGCCAGAGACCATAGCGTCAACATGACGGCGAAGCTCAGCAATCGCGTCTTCGAGACGAATTTCTTCCTGTGCGATATTCTCGGCTAGCAAATTAGCCGGTGCGACAGGCGGGCGGTGCAAGACAGCATGACCGCGCGCGAGCCCCGGCGAGAAAGCTTTGCCAGTCAAACTCTCGGGCTTGATCTGGGTGAGTTGGATACCTTTTAGGGCCGCCTTCTTGCCGCCGATCCGTTCGTCATCAACGATAATTTCGGCCAGCACCATCGCTACGGTCAGTAGGTCTTCGACCTCATCTTCAGAAAAAATGCGGTCTTCCTTGGACTGAACCACAAGAACACCCAGCGTGCGGCCACCGCGCAAAATCGGCACGCCGAGGAAAGACTTGTATGGATCCTCGCCCGTCTCCGGTCGGTATGAGAAGAGTGGATGGGACGGTGCATCGGCCAGATTAAGCGGACGAGCCGTCAAGGCAACATGGCCGACCAAACCTTCACCAGGCTTCATCCGTGTCTTATGCACGGCAGAGCGCTTCAAGCCTTTCGTGGCAGAAAGCTCCAACTCATCGCCTTTTCGCAAGAGATAGATCGACGCCACATTCACCCGCATCGACGAACTGATCGCCGATACGAAGTCATCCAAGCGGACCTGAACCGACTCTGTTCCGGCCATTGCAGCGCGGATGGCCCGCATTAATTTCGGCGGGGTCGTGACTATGTCTGGAGTAAGGCTCATTATGAGCTGCTTAGCGCACCAACAGGGGTCCTGTCAGGATCAATCGGACGAAGGAGGTTAAAACGGGCTAATGTTCGTCAGCAGATTGTGCAGGCGCTCCGTCTCCGCGGGCTTCTTCGGCTTCCTCTTGCACAATTATGATGTGCCGGGCTGCTATATCCACAGTCGGCGCATGTTCGAGCGTGAACGGGTGGTAGAAGCTTGGGCCTTGGGATGGTTTGATTTCCAGCGTGTCACCCGCCCCGAATTCATGCACGGCTTGGACCGTTCCGACAGTTTCGCCGTCTTGATTGTCGACCTGCAGTCCAATCAGATCAGAATAGTAAAATTCGTCCTCATCTGGCTCTGGTAAAACCGACCTCAAGACATAGAGTTTGGTCGATTTTAGCGCTTCGGCCTGCTCACGCGTCATTTTTTCCTCAACCGACAGGCTGAAGAACCGTCCAACCGGGCGGGCCTTGATAGGAGTCAGGATTTTTTCGCCGGTCTGATCCAGCAGTGACCCATAAGTCGCAAAAGCGGCTGGATCACGCGTGAAGGACTTAATTTTGACATTGCCGTGGACGCCATGAGCATCCGCGACAGCGGCCACGCAGGTGAGCGCAAGCTTTGTCATTGGAGCCTCGACTTAATCTCATCGACCAAGTCCGTTTTCTCCCACGAAAATTCCCCATTCGCCCCCGGATCACGACCGAAATGACCATAGGCCGCGCTCGGCGCATAGATCGGCTTATTGAGGTCAAGGTGCTTACGGATACCGCGTGGAGTCAAATCCATGACAGATCGAATAATGGTCTCGATCTTATCGCCTTTGATCGGGTTATGGTCATCAACATTGACATAAATTGATGTCGGCGCGGCGATACCGATGGCATAGCTGACCTGAATTTCAACCCATGGCGCAACGCCCGCAGCAACAAGGTTTTTGGCGAGGTAACGCGTCGCATAGGCAGCAGAACGATCAACTTTCGTTGGATCTTTACCAGAAAATGCGCCGCCACCATGTGGAGCCATACCCCCATATGTATCGACAATAATCTTACGACCCGTCAGCCCAGCGTCCCCATCGGGTCCGCCAATGACGAATTTACCCGTCGGGTTGATGTGCCAGATCGTATTATCCGTGATCCATCCGGCCGGAAGGACTTCGTGAATATAGGGCTTCACCCGCTCTGCGATATCGGCAGAGTCGAGGCTAGCGTCCAGATGCTGAGTAGACAGAACAATAGCGGTGGCTTCGACCGGGCGACCATGATGGTAGCGGACCGTAACCTGAGATTTGCTGTCCGGGCCAAGCCATGTCTCACCTTCATGCTTGCGCGCCTTGGCGAGACGTTCGAGAATTTTGTGACTGTAATGAACGGGAGCTGGCATCAGGTGGCCTGGCACGTCCAACGTCGCATAACCAAACATGATGCCTTGATCGCCCGCACCTTCTTCAGAATGCAGCCCAGTCCCGCTATCGACGCCTTGTGCAATATCGACGGATTGAGCGTGAAGAAGCACGTCCACGTCGGCATGTTTCCAATGGAATCCTTCCTGCTCGTAACCAATGTCCTTGATCGCCGCGCGCGCAACCTCTTCGATCATATCGTGTGTAATACGGTCCGTACCCCGCGTTTCACCCGCAATGACCACCTTGTTTGTCGTCGTCAGCGTTTCAGCCGCGACGCGAACATCCCACGGCGACATGCCGTCAGCAATCGATTCGCGGAAATAGAGATCCACAATCTCGTCAGAAATTCTGTCAGAGACTTTATCGGGGTGGCCCTCAGAGACTGACTCGGAGGTGAATTCGTAAGTTTCGCGACTCATAATAGGCTCCAGGATTTTAAGGCTCTGCGCTTTTTATTATTATTCGGAGCCTGGAAATGAATGGCGCGGATGCCCCGCGCCCTAATGAGATTTGTCTGAATTGACTGACTAGTAGCGGTAATGTTCCGGCTTGTAGGGGCCTTGTTTCGGCACACCGATATAATCCGCTTGCTCTTTGGTCATTTCGGTCAACTTCACGCCGATTTTCTCTAGGTGCAAACGCGCGACTTTTTCGTCGAGATGTTTGGGCAGCATGTAGACTTCGTTGGCGTATTTCTTGGAAGACGCCTTGCTATCTTCCCACAATTCGATCTGCGCCAGAACCTGGTTGGTGAAAGAGGCAGACATAACGAAGGATGGGTGACCCGTTGCATTACCGAGGTTCAACAGACGACCTTGGGACAGCAGGATCATGCGCTTGCCACCGGGGAAAGTGTACATGTCAACTTGGTCTTTAATGTTGGTCATTTGGATGTTGTTGAGCGCCGCAACTTGGATCTCATTATCAAAGTGACCGATATTGCCGACAATCGCCATGTCTTTCATCTCGCGCATATGCTCGAGGCGGATGACGTCTTTATTACCTGTTGTAGTGACAAAAATATCCGCAGTTGAAACCGCATCTTCCAATGTTGTGACTTCGAACCCGTCCATGGCTGCTTGTAGCGCGCAGATCGGGTCAACTTCGGTGACTTTCACGCGGGCGCCAGCGCCTTTAAGCGACGCGGCAGAGCCTTTACCGACATCGCCGTAGCCGAGGACAACAGCGGTTTTACCCGCCATCATTGTGTCCGTTGCGCGGCGGATGCCGTCGACGAGGCTCTCTTTACAGCCATATTTATTGTCGAACTTCGACTTGGTAACGGAGTCATTCACGTTAATGGCTGGGAACGGAAGACGGCCTTCACGCTGCAGTTCATACAGGCGGTGGACACCGGTTGTGGTTTCTTCAGAAACACCCACAATATCGTCGTGTGTTTTTGTGAACCAACCCGGGCTCGCAGCCAGACGTTTTTTGATTTGTGCAAAGATCGCGGCTTCTTCTTCGGAACCCGGCTCGCCCTCAATGAGGTCTGTCTCTCCAGCTTCGACGCGGGCGCCAAGCAGAACGTAAAGGGTTGCATCGCCGCCATCATCAAGGATGATGTTCGCACCTTCTGGGAATAGGAACGACTTGTCGAGATAATCCCAATGCTCTTCCAGCGTCTGACCTTTGATGGCGAAGACGGGAACGCCGGACGCTGCAATCGCAGCGGCCGCATGGTCTTGTGTGGAGTAGATATTGCATGATGCCCAGCGAACGTCTGCGCCGAGCGCAGTCAGCGTTTCGATCAAAACGGCTGTCTGGACCGTCATATGCAGCGATCCGACAATCCGCGCACCTGCAAGCGGCTTGGATTCACCAAATTCTTCACGCAGCGCCATAAGGCCCGGCATTTCAGTTTCAGCGATATCGAGTTCTTTGCGGCCATAGTCGGCCAGCTTGATATCTTTAATAATGTAGTCGTGTGCGCTCATGACTGAGGCCTTTTGCGAAGGTGTTATGGAATATGAAAGTCGCGCGCCCCATAAACCACTCCAGACGATATAACAATTTCTTTATATGCGTTTTTACATGGCTTCGGGTCATTGCTTGACCCCAATCGCGTCGTTAGGACCGCTCCATCTCGATTCCATCCAAAATTCCGACTTTTTCCGTCATCATCGTCAATTATAATGGCGGCAGCTATCTACCTCGCGCCGTCAAGGCGTTGGCCAGCCAGACATTGGCAGACTTCGAAGCCTTTATTGTCGATAACGGCAGCACGGACGGGTCCATGGCGGCCTTACCTGATCTTGATGACCGTTTCACCATCATAGAAGCGGGCGAAAATCTCGGTTTTGCAGCAGCTAATAATCTCGCCGCGCTCCAAGCGCGGGCAGATTGGCTGGTGATGTTGAACCCCGACGCTTTCGCCAAGCCCGATTGGCTCGCAGCCTTACACAGAGCCACTCAACGCCATCCTTTCGTGACCATGCTGGGGTCTATGCAAATCGCCGCTGAAACGCCGGAAAAATTCGATGGCACGGGCGATGAGCTTTCCATCTTCGGCGTGGCGTACCGTGCGGGGTACGGCAAACCTGTTCGCACAGTCAGCGAAGACTTTCCCGTCTTTGGCCCCTGCGCCGCAGCCGCGGCTTACAAACGAACCGATTTTGAGGCCGCAGGCGGATTTAACGAGCGGTTCTTTTGCTATCACGAAGATGTCGAAATAGCCCTGAAGATGCGTCGTCTGGGTGGTCGAGCCATGCAGGTTCACGATGCTGTGGTTCATCATGTCGGATCCGGCATCAGCGGCACTGAGTCTGAATTCGCGGTCTATCACGGAACCCGCAACCGGATGTGGACCTGGTTTGGGGCGATGCCAATCGGTCTTATGATCGGTCTATTGCCGCTTCACCTCGGTGCAACGATTGCTTTTATCGTCTGGAGCGCCTTCCGATCCGGGCGTTTTCGCGCCACCGCACGCGGTGTCTGGCATGGCATTAAGGGGCTTCCCAGCATATTGGCGTCACGTCGGTCTTACCCCAAAGGCAGCACCACTATTCTTCCCGTCCTGATCAAGAACCCGCGCGCCGTGACTGAACGGCGGAATCGTGTCCGGTCTTCATAAGGCGTTGGTGAAATTGCGCTAACAAGCCCTCAGACACTAGCAGGGGCTCTCCATGTCACGCAAACCCGAGGCGCAAATCGCGCCCAATAGCTACGCCTTTGAAACCACAGCGCTGGTTAAGCCAACGGGGTTTCGCGAATATGATGCGCGCTGGTGGTTCGGCATACCGGGAGACGGCAAAGATCCAGAATTAAACCTCTATGGCGTGCGCGCTCTCGGCGAAGGGCTCGGCACGCTGATGCATGAACGTGGCATCGATCCGGTCATCGCGGTCGGACATGATTTCCGGCACTACAATATGGGCATCAAGATGACACTCATCGCCGGGCTCATGAATGCCGGGATCAAAGTGCTCGATATCGGGCTCGCCCTCTCACCGATGGCCTATTTCAGCCAATTTCATCTCAACGCCGCTGGTGTCGCGATGGTCACGGCTTCGCATAACTCCAATGGCTGGACCGGCGTGAAAATGGGGATCGAACCGCCGCTTACTTTCGGACCTGACGAAATGGCCCGGTTGAAAGCCATCGTTCTGAATGGCGAAGGCAAAGCCCGCCCTGGTGGATCCTATGAGTATGTGGACGGCGTCCGCGACGCTTACATCGACGATGTCGCTAAAGGCGTAAAACTCTCCCGCCCGATCAAGGTCATTGCAGCTTGTGGCAATGGCACGGCGGGGGCGTTTGCGCCGGAGCTACTGAAACGCATTGGCGCCGAGGTTATCCCGATTGAGTGCGATCTCGATTACATGTTCCCGCACTACAATCCGAATCCCGAAGCGATGGAAATGCTGCACGCTATGCGCGACGCCGTGTTAGAACACGGCGCCGATGTTGCGCTTGGGTTTGATGGCGACGGGGATCGATGCGGCGTGGTCGATAATGAAGGCGAAGAGATTTTCGCAGATAAGGTCGGCGTCATGCTCGCGCGCGATCTCTCCGCCATTCACGCTAACGCACAGTTTGTCGTCGATGTGAAATCGACCGGGCTCTATCACACCGACCCGGTGCTGAAGGCCAACGGGGCAAAAACCGACTATTACAAGACGGGTCACAGCTACATCAAACGCCGTGTCAACGAACTAGACGCGTTGGTGGGGTTTGAGAAGTCCGGTCATTATTTCTTCAATGCACCAATCGGCCGGGGCTATGATTGCGGCCTCGTCAGCGCTGTCGCGGTCCTGCAAATGCTTGATCGTAATCCGGACAAGAGCTTTGCCGATCTCCGCCGTGACCTGCCAACGACTTACGGTTCTCCCACCATGAGTCCCTACTGCTCGGATGAGGAAAAATACGGCGTCGTCGACCGTATCATCACTGAGATCAAACACGCCGCCGATACGGGCGAGACGATTATCGGCCAATCCATTGTCGACGTAAATACGATCAATGGCGTGCGTTTCACCCTCGAAGATGGCAGTTGGGGTCTGATCCGCGCGAGTTCCAACACACCTAACCTCGTCGTCGTCGTCGAAAGCCCGACGGCGAAAGAGAACACGGTTGGTATATTTCGCGATATTGAACGACGCTTGGCCGCCTACTCTGAGGTCGGAGCGTTCGACCAGAAAATCTGAGTGATGAAAAAACCTGAATCTGTTGTGAGCCTCACAGAATTGGGACGCGTTCAGCTTTCCGACAATTTTTTCATGCGCGACATGTTATATTCTGAGGTGGCGAACCATCACGGAATGCCCAATGTTCCTGACTTTCCGGACATCGCAATCGAAACGGGATCGCGTCTCTGCCAAGAGCTTCTGGAGCCGCTGCAAAAGACCTTCGGTAAAATTAGCATTCGGTCCGCTTACCGAAGCCCAAGCGTCAACGCCTTCTGCAATGAAAAGCAAAAAAACGGAAAATCGGGTTATAGCTGCGCTAGCAACGCAGCGAACTACGCCCATCACATCTGGGATTACCCGGACACAAACGGTCACAAAGGCGCACTCGCAACTGTGGTTGTGAACCGATACATCGATTACTTTGATCGTACGCAGGATTGGCAATCACTGGCATGGTGGATCCACGATCATCTGCCCTATGGATCGCTATACTTCTATCCAAAGCTCTGTGCTTTCAACATTGGATGGCACGAAAATCCAGCCCGACGGATCGACAGTTACGTCGCGCCTAAAGGCTGCCTGACCAAGCCTGGCATGGACAATCACGGTGGTGATCACTCGAACCATTACAATGAGGCGATCAAGCGTCTAAACACTTAGAATGCGCGATCCCTTTTCTCCCTTTACTTATGACTTGTCTGACCGGGTGGTGTTGGTCACGGGGGCCTCATCGGGGTTGGGCGCACGGATGGCGAAAGTGTTGGCGACGCATGGGGCGAAGGTCGCCTTAGCCGCAAGGCGGGTTGATCGCCTCGCCCAGCTCCAACGCGATATTGAGGATCACGGCGGAACAGCTTTTGCCGTCAACCTTGACGTAGCGTCCGAAGAACAGACCATCGCCGCCTATGACGCCGTCGAAGCAGCGCTCGGCCCGGTTAATACGGTGATTGCTAATGCGGGTATTGCGAGAGATCTAAAGCGTGCGACTGACAACCCACCGGAAGATTTCGACACGACCTATGCGGTCAATTTGAGAGGCGTTTTCCTGACTGCGCGTGAAGGGGCCAAGCGGATGATGGCAGCCGGTTCGAAACAGAGCGAACACGGGCGCATCGTTCTGATCAGTTCCATCACCAGTTTCGATATTTCCCCCCATTCCACTTTCTATTCAGCGACAAAGGCTGGCGTCTCACAAATGGGTCGGGTCTTGGCGTATGATTGGGCGCGCATGGGCATCAATGTGAATATGATCGCACCCGGCTATATCCAGACGGAGATAAATGATGGGCTGTTCGAGACGGACTATGGACGCTCCATGTTAGCCAAATGGCCTCGACGCCGGGTCATTGATGCGGACGCGCTGGATAGCACCGTCCTATTTCTGTGTTCCGATCACTCCCGACAGATCACGGGCACCGTTACAACCGTGGATGATGGACAATCACTATCTTAGACCAGCAATATGACGAAGACGACAATCAGGCCTAGAATAGCAACGGGCGTGACGGCTGATAGAATACCAAGACGGTAATCCGCCTCATCGGTGACGTCCGCTGCAAATTGATAGGTTTGAACGGCCGTCAATCCGATGACCGTCAGAAACGCCAGACCCGTCAAACCAGCCAATATAGGCGTTGGCAGAAAACTAGATGCGATGGTGCTGATTAGCACGGTCATTCCCATCCAAAGGATGATTGTCCCAATGTTATAAAGCGCCGCCCCGACCGCATGGGCCGCTGTCCAGCCCGGTGCAATCCAGCCCATTAGAACTCGGTTGATCAGAGCCAGCGCGATAGCAAACGCATAGACTGGCACCACGATGACAATGGCGCTCCAGATATTACCTGACATCACACGTTGTTCGAACATATCGATCAACTGTGCTAATGCATAGCCGACCTTATAGCTTGCACTGGACTGCACGATTTCACTTACGTCTCTCGGCTCAGCGCTGGGAACAGCCTGAAGTTTTAGCAAATACATGACGACGATAAAGATCAGCAGGCTGAGAACGAAAAACAGCCCGGGACCAAGATAGCGGTTTGGCTTTCCTTCATTCTTCGCATCGGCAGCTCGTCCGATCAGATAGGGTGACAATTTTGAGGGACTCGCGATCAGACTTGCGAACGTTCCCCATATCCCAATCAGCGCGACCCCAAGGCCGATCAAGAGCAGATCGACGCGATTGATCGAATCCCCGCTGCCGGACTCCAGCTCATCAGCTTCCATTAGATTCCCCTAAGTCGAAGCCCTGACATTTCCGGCTCATGCAGTGCTATAGACGCAATCCCCGAGATCGACTAGCGAATCACTATGTCAGACTTACCGCGTCATAAATCCGGAGTCGGCCCGACCCGACGCAATGCACTATCCTTGCTTGGCCTCGGGGGTGTAGCCGCTTGTGCGCCGACAGTTGAGCGCACCTTATCCGGCGATGTCGCTGCGAGCGGAACGTTCGATCACGGCGTCGCGTCCGGCGATCCGATGGCGACGTCAGTTATTCTCTGGACGCGGGTCACGCCGAATGAAAGCGGTGTCGTCCCAGTGGTGTGGGAAATCGACACTGATGCCGACTTTTCCAACCCGATAAGCGGCGAAATCGAAGCGCGGGCGGCCAAGGACTTTACGGTCAAAGTGGAAGCCACCGGCCTGCAAGCCGGTACAGTCTATCACTACCGCTTTAAGACTGAGGACGACGTATCCGTCACCGCCCAGACAAAAACTCTGCCTGAAGGCAGTCCAGAACAGGTTCGTTTCGCCGTCGTTTCCTGTGCGAATTACGAACATGGTTTTTTTAATGTCTATGATTTGATCGCTCAGAAACAAAAGAGTGCGGGCGGCGACCACTATGATGCCATGCTGCATCTGGGCGACTATTATTATGAATATGGTGCCGACGTCTATGACGCACCGGATAAGCCTGAAGGGCGCATCCACGAACCAGCACACGAGATCATAACACTCGACGACTACCGCACACGTCACGCGCAATATCGTCGCGATCCCAACCTCCAAGCGGCCACAGCCGAAATGCCGATGATCGCGATTTGGGATGATCACGAGACGGCCAATGATAGCTGGCGTGGTGGAGCCCAAAATCACAACGAAGATGAAGGCGAATGGGAGACACGCAAACAGGCCGCTCTACGTGCCTATTATGAATGGATGCCCGTCCGCGAACCCGTCCCGGGTCGGGCGCGTGAGGCGTTTTACCGTAGTTTCCAGTTCGGTGATTTGCTAACACTCGTCGGGGTTGAAACACGTCTGACAGCCCGTGCTGAGCCGCTCATTATTGAAGAGTTTGTCGAAGAGATTATCGCCGACGTTGATGCATTTCGGGATCAATATCTGAACGATCCGAGCCGGGAAATGCTCGGCAAAGAGCAGCAAGATTATATCGTCGAAACCTTCGCCCAATCGAAGGCCGACGGCGTGTCCTGGCGCATGTTGGCAAACCAAGTCATTCTCGGTCGATTACTGACGCCGGACTTCACACCTTATGTGACCGAAGAAGCGACCACCGCAATTGAGAAAGACTGGCCCGGCATCCACGATTTCCTGACCTTATCCAAATACAATCTGCCCTTCTATCCAGATAGTTGGGACGGTTACCCATTCGCGCGCGAGCGGTTTTTTGAGGCGTTGGACGACGCTGGCGTTAATGACGTTCTGGTCGTGACCGGTGACGCGCATGAATTCTGGGCTAACCGCCTAACCCGTGACGACGGCACTCATATGGGGGCGGAATTCGTCACCTCCTCCGTGTCTTCCAAGACGCTGATCGCCTATCTTGGCGATGCCACGGCGCAGCATAATTTGCTGCTGACCCGGGAGAATGACGATGCACGTTATTACAACGCGCTGCACAATGGTTTCGTTGAGGTCGAACTGGGCCGTAAGTCTGGTAAAATCACCATGCATGCCATCGATAGCGTCAATACACGCGATTACGGATCGTTCCGCGCCGCCAGTTTCTCAGTCAAACCGCGCCGTAAGGACGGGAAAGAAACGCTCCGGATTGGGGCGCCGCGCGGCCTTGGCCTCGCGCAACGCGCGCTGTTTGCTGGGCTGGGCTAGCCGGCGTCTTCGCGAGCTTTCCACTCCGCTAATATCTCTTCGCTGCCCTGCCTTGACCCGTCATGGCTATAGCCTGGCGGGGCGAAGACGTAGCCAAAACGCTGACGTAGCGTCAGGCCCGGTCCGAAGGCATCTCGAAAAATCGCGACCCATTCCGCCAAAGCAACGCGCACAGGATTGTAGGTTTCGATATTCTTGACCAGCCCATAGGTCATCACCTCATCATCACGCTCTTCCACAAAGCTACCAAACATCCGGTCCCAGACGATGAAGATGCCCGCATAATTCATATCAAGATGAGTCGGGTGAGTGCTGTGATGTACGCGGTGATGGGACGGGGTATTGAAGATGAACTCGAACCAACGCGGGAACTTTTTGATCGCTTCGGTATGTATCCAATACTGGTAGAGCAGATTGATCGCGCCCACGAAACCGATCAGCAATGGATGAAAGCCAATCAATACTAGCGGCGATGAGAGCAGCACGTAACCAGTGAAGTTGCTGGTCCAGGGCTGCCGCAAAGCAGTCGATAGATTATAATGCTGACTGCTGTGGTGAACCACATGCGCGCTCCAGAACCAGCGAATGCGGTGGCTGGCGCGGTGCTTCCAATAATAGACGAAATCCTGCGCCACGAGAGCCAAGAGGATGATCGGCAGGCTGACGCCCAGATCAATCAGACGGAACTGCCAAAAGAAAACGAGGATTCCGAGACTAATGAAGCCAAACAGCAGGTCGGTCACCAGATTGCCGAGCCCCATTGTCATAGATGTCACCGCATCGCGCCATTCATAACGCCCGCCCAGTTTACCGCGCGCAACGAGCCACCATTCCAGCGCAACCGTCACGACAAAGAACGGGGCCGCCCAAGCTAAAATCATCGGAAATGAGAGTTCTGTTTCCATATGCAAGCCTAGCTCATCTCTGTCACGCATTTTGTCAATGCAGGCGGGTGACGTTCGGCTGCGATCCGGCTAAGCGGCTCTCATGAAAGTTACGATGGTCGGTACGGGTTATGTCGGTCTGGTGTCGGGAGTCTGCTTCGCAGATTTCGGCCATGAAGTGGTCTGTGTGGATAAAGACCCCGCCAAGATCGACACGCTCAATGCGGGCGGGGTTCCGATCTATGAGCCGGGCCTTGAAGACTTGATCGCCAAAAATGTGAAGGCGGGGCGCCTATCTTTCACGACGGATTTGAAAACCGCGATGCAGGGAACGGATGCCGTCTTTATCGCCGTAGGCACACCGTCGCGGCGCGGTGATGGCTATGCCGACCTGTCTTATGTCTATGCCGCCGCAGAAGAGATCGCCGGACTGATTCCGACAGGAGACAATAGTTTTACTGTCGTCGTCAACAAATCGACGGTTCCGGTCGGCACAGGCGATGAGGTCGAACGGATCATGGCTGAACATGTCTCCCGCGCGGCCTTTGAAGTCGTTTCCAATCCCGAATTCCTGCGCGAAGGCGCGGCCATTGATGATTTCAAACGGCCCGACCGTGTCGTGGTCGGCACCAAGGATAGCCGCGCCGAAGCTGTCATGCGGGAGCTTTACCGCCCGTTATATCTGAATGAGACACCCATCGTGTTTACCGAGCGCCGCACATCAGAACTCATCAAATATGCCGCCAACGCCTTTCTGGCGACCAAGATCACCTTCATCAATGAAATGGCCGATCTGTGCGAAGCGGTCGGCGCGAATGTGCAAGAAGTCGCACGCGGCATCGGGTTGGATAAACGCATCGGCAACAAATTCCTCCATGCCGGGCCGGGCTATGGTGGCTCCTGCTTTCCCAAGGATACGTTGGCGCTGGCGCGAACGGCTGAAGAAGCCAATGTGTCGCTCTCGATTGTCTCGTCCGTCATCGACGCGAACGAAGCGCGTAAGCGCCGGATGGCCAATAAGATCGTCGCAGCTTTGGGGGGCGACGTTCACGGGCTTCGCATTTGCATCCTCGGCCTCGCTTTCAAACCCAATACGGATGATATGCGCGACGCCCCGTCGCTCACCATTATTCCGCGCTTGGTCGATAAGGGCGCAGAGATCGTCGCCTACGATCCCGAAGCGATGGAGGAAGCGAAAAAGCACCTGCCCGATATTGCCTATACGGACTGTCCCTACGCCGCCATCGACGGCGCAGATGCCGTTGTCATCGTCACGGAGTGGGACGAATTCCGCGCGTTCGACATGCGCAGGGTCAAAGAACTCCTCAACGCGCCAAACGTGATTGATCTGCGCAATATTTATCGCGGCAAGCAAATGCGCGCTCTTGGCTTTTCCTACACCAATATCGGTTATCCAGCGGTGCCTGCTAACGAGAGTGCCTGATCATGAAACCCGTTCGTATCGCTGTTATGCCTGTCGCTGGTTTCGGGACTCGCGTTTTACCCGCGACCAAAACAGTCCCGAAGGAAATGTTACCGGTCGTCGACCGCCCGGCCCTGCAATATGTGGTGGATGAAGCGTTAGAAGCCGGGATCGAACATATTGTTTTTATCACTGGGCGAAACAAAGGCGCGATCGAGGACTATTTCGACGAAGCTTATGAGCTGGAAGCCGCACTGGACGCTAAAGCTAAGACAGAGATTGCCGACGAGCTAAAACGTCTACGACCGAAAGAAGGCACGATGAGTTTCGTGCGGCAGCAATCTGCGCGCGGGCTCGGCCACGCCGTTTGGTGCGCACGGGATATTGTCGGTGATCAACCCTTCGCCGTGCTGCTACCGGACGTCATCATTAAAGGCGAAACTGGCTGCCTGCAGCAGATGATGACTGCCTATTCTGAGGTCGGCGGAAATATCATCGCCGTTGACGAAGTGCCCGAAGCGGACGTGTCAAAATACGGCGTCATAGCCCCGAAGGGCCGTTTGGACGGACCGTTGATCGCCATGTCCGGCATGGTTGAAAAACCCGCCATCGAAGACGCGCCGTCACGCTACAAGATCACGGGGCGCTATATTTTGCAGCCTGACGTCATGGACCTGCTGGCGACACAAGACACCGGTGCGGGGGGTGAAATCCAGCTCACGGACGCGATGGCCCGTGCAATGGATTCGGGGTCGCCCTTTCACGCTTTCGCTTATGCGGGTCAGGATTATGATTGCGGCTCTAAGCTTGGCTATTTCGAAGCTGTCTTAGCACACGCTCTCACCCACCCGGAAATTGCGGATGGAGCCCGAGCGTTAGTGCGTGATGCGCAAGCCTAGTTACGGCGTGTCCGTCGGCGGCTCTTCGCCCTCGATCAGATACCAAGGCATGTCGCCATAAGGCTCTGCCGCAATGCCGTGCAGCAGGATCAGCGCATCGCGGGCAGCGTCGTGATAGATTGTGCTGTGGCTTTCACTACCCGATCGATCGAGAAAGCTCAGCGTGATCGCTGGGTCGGCGGCAGCCGCATCCCGAAAAGCCAGCGTACCCATCTCCATTGTCCCGCCTTCATTGGCCATGGCGAGCACCAGTCTCTTGCCTATCGGCGTGTCGGCCAAAGTCTCAGTCGCTGACTTTGCAAGCTTGCGATCATCCCACCAGCTACTGGGCGAAATTGCTATATAGTCATCGAACAAATCCGGCTCCGCCGCGAGTGTGTCCAAGACGAATAATCCGGCCAGTGACTCACCTATCAAAGCGGGACGGCCCGTGTGGCCCAGAGACCGTACAAAGGGTTGAACTTCGTCGCGCAGAAAGCGTCTGAACGTGTCCGCGCCGCCATAGCCTTCAAACTCAGCGATATAACGCGGGTCGGTTGGCTCAGGCGTGATCTCGCCGTAGCGGTCGTCCGTTTTAACGCCGACGATAATGGCTGGACTTCGTTCAGCATTGATCAAGGGAAGATGCGACAATCCCGCGAGATGGATGAAGTCCTGTTCCAGTCCGCCGTCAACGACGTAAAGAACGGGTAGAGGGTCATCAAAATAACCATCCGCCCAACCCGGTAAATCAGGCACGTAAACATTGATTTCGCGCGGACCGCCAAACACATCCGACATCAGCGTATAGGACTGTCCCAGTGTGATAGGTTCACTTGTGGCGGGAGCTGGGGCTTCACCCACCACAGAAGGCGTCCACGTCTGGTCACAAGCCGTCAGCAGAAGCGTGCAGAAAAGCGTTAAATGTCTCAGATCCATGGCAGGGCCTATGGCATAGGCATCAACCGTTGGACAGATCGGCCAGTAAGTCTCCGGCGAATATAACTTCGGTCGGTTCGCAGAGATCCGCCCAATCGAGACGCATTTCCACGAATTCAAGTTTGGGTTCATGCGCGGCAGAGGCTTCGAACACCTCGAGGGACGGCCATTGCGCGTAAGCGAAAAACACGCCGTCCTCACCCTGATGTAGGCGCGAGCCATGCGCTTTGCATTCTCGTTTCAAATAGTCGGTGATCCCGGACCAGGTTTCGACGAACCTCGCTTCAGTCGCCTGGGTCGGCTCAATCAGTTTGAAACGGTAGACGATGCAATACATGGCACCAAGATAGGGTAATCGCAGCGGGATTCAAATCCTAGAGCAGTAAGTCCGCCGCAAAGAAGGCAAAAAACCCGCCAATCAGCAAAATCACTACTGAGCCATAGAGCATAATTCCGCTGACGCGGCGGATGCGCTGACATGCCTGCGCTTGGTCAGGATCGATGGGACAGGGGGCGTTGCGGGATCGCCAGCGCATGATCGCAGCCAGCGCCAGCATAAAGCCACTGGCGAGAAACAAACCGACCTTATGTTCAGTCAGCCAGATGTAGCCCGGCACGTTTGAGGCGAGTCCAGCCATGACCGCGCCCGCCCCGATCGTTACCAGCAGAGCTGGCAGCGCACAGCAGAGCAAGGTCGACGTACTGGCAAACAAAGACAGTGTCGGGGCCAGATAAGCCTTTTTTGTCATGGGCTGTGTCATGGCTTAGTTCGCTGCAAGTTTAGCTGGTTGGGAGAGCCGGATCACGGTCGATCACATCAACCTGATAGCCGGCTTTCTTAACGACTTTGCGGAGTGTCTCGTCATCAAGTTCCGCGCCTGGTTTTAACACGAGGCTGAGCGTCTTCGCGTCGAGATCAACATGGGTTGCGGCGACTTCATCACGTTTCCCAAATGTCTTGTTCATGGCCATGGCGCAAAAATCACAAACGGCGCCCAGCACTTTAGCCACTATCGGTTGGCCGCCCGCCTCCAATGCCGCCTGTAATTCCGGCGTGGTCGCCAAACTCAAGCCGGCCATATCGATATTGGAGGGCGTCTCCATGGACGCCTGATCCATATTGGCATGATCATGAACCTCATGATCACCGCTTATATCGTGACTAGTCATTTGATCATGGTCGGTCATTTGGCCGAAAGCCGGGCCTGCCACGCTGAAGGCAAGAATTATGGTGAGGGATCTAAGCATGGGTCTCTCCGTCTAGAAGCGATATTGAAAATTGATGAGCGGTTGATTGTCCCGCAAGCTGTAACCCGCTTCGAATAAAGCTGAGCCTTTAAAGAACCGCAGCAGCGGGGTGACGTCGGTCGGGTTTTCTGCGTCAGGTCGATGATCTACATCCAACATGAGCCAGGTATGAAGATCACCCGTATCACCTTCATAGGCCGCCCAACCGATACGCGCGCCCTGCATGGCAGAACGGTCTAGTGATCCGTAATCATTGGCCCGCGCGCGATAGCCGAGATACCATCGCCGTGTTTCCCAATCCGCCATAACACCGATAATAGCCCCGGCCCGTGCATCGCTGGGATTACCATCCACACCGTCGACCACCCCGCCTGCGCCCCAGAAATAGAGATTGGCTTGGTAGTTGTCACCGAACCAGCGTTTTGCGAGCCACGTTCCTTGCACGCCTGTGAAGAGAAGATCGTCCACCCGATCCCATTCAGTCCGCAATCCAATTGAATAGGCCGGATCAGGCGTATAATGAACAAGCGCCGAGCTTGATTGCCGGTCTGACTCGGCGATCAGCGTCCACCCGCCTTGATAGGAGACGGGTCGCGCATGGGCAGCAGTCGCCATCAGGCAGACCGAAACTGGGAGAAGGGCTCGACACAACATACCCTATAGGGGTATAGGGTGTTTGCAGTGTCCGCAAGATGGAAAAAACAGAATGACTAAAACGTCACCCACACGGATAGAACGCCGCACGAATGTCTCGAAACGGCTCGCGCGGATCGAAGGCCAAGTTCGGGGTCTGTCCAAAATGATTGAGGATGACCGCTATTGTATTGATGTGCTGACACAGGTGAAGGCCGTCAGCGCCGCGCTGAAAAAAGTCGAAGGCGAGCTTCTAAAAGATCACGCCGATCACTGTCTGGCCGCGGCAGTTGCCAGCGATGACTTAGATGAGCGCGAACAGAAGGTGGCTGAACTGGTCGATCTTTTGATGCGGAAACAGTAAATCAGCCTGCCCCACTGATCGGCCTTTACTGGTCCGCTATGGGCGCGATCCGGTCGCTGGTCATGCCGTGAATCATACCAACGGTGGAATGGATCGCGGCGAAATTACCGTTGGCGTCGACGGACACGATCCCGCCCTGCCCGTCACGACCCGGTCCAGCTGTGTCCATCCCGTCGATCACGGCTTGAACGGCATCCGATAGGGTCTGATTGCCGTAATCCATACGCGCGGCGACAGATCGCAGCGCCGTGTGGCGGACGAAATATTCGCCATGTCCGGTCGCTGATCCCGCCATCACACCGTTTTGCGCGTAGACTCCAGCCCCGATGATAGGACTATCGCCAACCCGCCCCGGAATTTTACTGCCATAACCGCCCGTGGACGTGCCTGCCGCCAAGTCGCCACAACGATCAAGCACGGCCGCGCCGACAGTGCCGTGTTCCTTGGGCTCTTTGGCTTTTTTGGTCGCCCGCGTGAAGTATTCCTCCGGCACCACAGTTTCTGCACCGAGCGCCGTAACCGCCACCTCGCCCCGATCACCCACCATCATAACGTGCCGGGTTTCATCCATCACCAGACGCGCCGCCCGGATCGGGTTCTTGATCGCACGCTGCGAAGCGACTGACCCGGCGTTAAGGTTCCGGCCATCCATAATTGAAGCGTCGGTTTCGACATAGCCCGCCGAATTAGTAATCGCCGCCTTGCCTGCATTAAACAGGCCTGAATCTTCCATCGCGACGATGGCCGCTTCGACCGTGTCGATCGCGCTGGCGCCTGCATTGAGTTCCGCCCGGCGGTCAGCCAGCATGGTTTCAATAAAAGCCAGACGTTTGGGCCGAGCTTCGCCTGACGAGGTTCCGCCGTGAACAATGATTGCAAAGCGGGTCTGGGCCTCGCACATAGCGTCCTGCGCAATGGCCGGCGCGGCAGTGGTAGTTAGAAGGGCGAGTGGGAGACAATATTTGATCATAGAGAAACTATGACTGAGAGTGTCGCAAAGCGCAAATTTATCAAATCAGGATGCCGGATAAAGACTGAAATGCTTACTGCATCTCCGCCAGCTTCGCCGCCTGGTCTTCCGTAATCAGCGCGTTGATCACTTCGTCCAGCGCATCGCCCGCAACAATCTTATCGAGATTATAGAGCGTCAGATTGATTCGGTGGTCCGTCACCCGGCCCTGCGGATAGTTATAAGTGCGGATCCGCTCACTCCGGTCGCCCGAGCCGATCTGGCCAGACCGCGCTTCAGAACGTTCTGCATCCTGCTTGGCTTTTTCAATGTCGTAGAGCTTTAACTTCAAAAGCCGTTCGGCATTGGCGCGGTTTTGGTGCTGGGATTTGGCATCGCAGAAGACGACAGTGCCGGTTGGCTCGTGCGTCATGCGCACGGCGGAGTCGGTTTTATTGACGTGCTGTCCACCCGCCCCAGAGGCGCGCAGCGTATCGACGCGCACATCATTCATGGAAAAACCGATATCGATATCTTCGACTTCTGGCAGGACCGCGACAGTCGCCGCCGATGTATGAATGCGACCCTGCGTTTCAGTGACAGGCACACGTTGCACGCGGTGGACGCCGCTTTCGAACTTCATCTGCCCATAGACACCCGCCCCGCTGATGCTGGCAGAGATTTCCTTAAATCCGCCCATGTCAGCTTCAGCCGAGGTTTCAATCTCGACGCGCCAACCCTGCAAGCTGGCATAGCGCTGATACATGGCGAACAGATCGCCTGCGAAGATCGCCGCTTCGTCACCGCCTGTCCCGGCCCGGATTTCTAGCACCACAGCCGCCTGATCGTCTTTGTCCTTAGGCAAGAGTAGCAGGGACACTTCGTGTTCCAAATCGGGCAGTGAATCCTTAAGCGTCTGCAATTCGTCTTTGGCCATCGCGGCCATTTCCGGATCATCCATCATGGCTTCCAAATCCGCCATTTCGGCACGGACGTCCTGCAATTTTCGGACACCTTCAGCGATCGGCTTCAGCTCCGCATAATCCTTGCCAAGTTGGACGATCTCTTCGCCATCCGTGGTCGCGCCCATGCGGGCTTCGATTTGCTCAAAGCGGTCGACGACCTGAGCTAATTTTTGATCGGGAATGTGCATGGCGCGTCAGCTAGGCTTTCAATAGTTCGCCGTCAAACCGACAAACAGCGTTCTTGGTCGTCCGGGGAAATAGCGTTCATTGCCGAAGGCGAAATCGGCACGGTCCGCATAGCGCGTATCGAACAGGTTATCGACGCGCCCAAAGACACGGACTGTATCTGAGACGTCATAAGACGCGCGCGCGACAAAGATGTCGTGGCCTGGATAGGTCTGAGTATTGGCTTCATTTGTGTAGTAGCGTCCGACATGACGCCATTCGATCCCGGCACCAATGTGACCCCAATCTGCGTTTAATCGCATCGTACCGAGTGTATTCGGCGCGGTGTCCACGGCGAGACCGTCGCGTATGCCGCTACTGGCATCATTAAAGGCGTAGCTTTGATCGGACACAGCCCATTCACCAGAGGCTGAGAGCCAACCCGTCAGTGGCGCGGCGAAGGAAAATTCAACGCCCGTATGACGCGTTTTTCCATCCACCACATTAAAACCCGCCGCATTGCGGAAAAAGAAATTATCTTTCCACATTGTGTAGGCTGTAACCTCAAACCGGGTCTCCCCTTGCCCGAACCGAACCCCGCCCTCCAGACTATCGAGTGTTTCGACATCGGCTTCACCAGGAGTCTGGTTCTGGACGACCGCATAGAGGTCGGTCGTTTGCGGTGCGCGTGACCCGCGCGCAGCGCGGGCAAAGACCGTGATATCATCCGCCGCCACGTAGGTTAGACCAAGTTTCGGCGTCAGCGTAAAAAAGTCATCGGTTCGATCTGGCGACCGAATGAAACGTCCCGACACACCTGGCGCAGCCAGCGTGTCATAATCATAATGCGTATATTCGCCTCGCGCACCGACATCGAGGCGTAATCGGTCCATCTCGAAAGATTTTTGCGCGTAGCCCGCTAAAACAAGAGCTTTGACATGATAATCAAAATGCAGCCCTTGGACGAATGAGAAACGCGTGGGGTTGTCTTGGAATTCATAGAGGAACCCGTCCGTCCATTCCCCGTCAACCCCAACAGACCAATCGTCGCCGATCAGCGCCGTCTGCACACCAAAGGCCGTATGGCCGTTTTTCTCTAGAGCTTGACCCGGCACGAAATGGCGTAAAAAGCGCAGCTCTGCCCGACGCGCATAGGGCGTCATGACCAGCTCGGCCTCGCCCAGATCCCGCGACAGTCGGACTTGTGCCCGGTAATTTTTCCCGTCGCGAAAGGCTTCCACGTTGGGATTGGTGAAGCGTAGCGTATCGTCCACATAGGCGTCTGTCCCTTGAACAAAGCCAGCCGTCTCTTGATTGAGATTATTGAATGCCGCGATGGCGTCCACAGCCCAAACGCCGAAATCCGTGCGGTAGCGCAATTCTGCCTTTTGTTGATCAAACCCGCTCTCGTCGCGGAAGCCGTCATCATGAGCGAGACTGATAGAGGCGCGAAGATCGTCCGTTAAATCATGGCCCACGATGACACGGCCATAACCGCGAGTACTACCAATAATGGTGGTTGTGGAGCCGGACCCCGGTTCGGGTGTCACAATATTGATTAGGCCATGCACGGCGTTGGAGCCATATTCCGTCGGCCCCGGCCCTTTGAAAACTTCGATCTGTTCCGCAAACTCAGTTCCTGCCTCAAATAGGCCGTTCACGTTGGCAAAGCCTGCCGAGCGCAACGGAATCCCGTTTTCCAGAAATAGAAAACTCCCGGCCCCAGCGCCGCCGGTCAGAACAGGTGAGCGAATGGCCGTCAGATGTTCTTGTCCTGAACCCCGGTGGATATTTACGCCCGCGACCGCGTTGAGCGATTCGGCCGGATGGACGAACGCACGTGCTGCCTCTGCCGGAATGATATCGATGCTCTCTGGCCGGTCATTCACCCGCATGATTTGGTCCGTGACGGTGACTTCGTCTACGACCGGATCTTGCGCATAAGCGGACGTTGCCGCGAAGATGGCGGCGGTTATAATCACAGCAAAGCGCATTAGACAGGCTGGCTTAAAATGTCGGCGATACGGCCCACATAATCATACATTTCTTCGGGTTTGAAATTATCAAACGCCATGGCCGCCAACAGGTTGGCCGCACCATACAAAATGCGTGCTTCAGCCCGCGCCTTGGCCGGATCTTCCGGGTTGTCCGGCAAATAGGCGACAAGAAAATCAAGCATCCGCGTCTGAAACGCCAAATAAGTCGGGCGAATATCCGGATCGAATGACACACCCCATTTCAGGAAGGTCTTCGCCGCACCCGGCTTGCGTTCGACCATATTTTGATAGGCCGTCGCGAGTTGTAGAATGCGGTGGCGCCGAACATTGCCTGTCTCAGGCGTCTCAACAGGAACGCTTGCGAACATCTCCGCCACATCCCCTTCGATCTCGGCTAAAACCGCTTCGACCAGACGGGCGCGGGTTGGGAAGTAGTTGAACACGGTCGGTGTTGATACACCGGCCCGCTTGGCAATGTCCCCATGACCAGCGCGCTCAATGCCCATTTCTGCAAACACGTCGACCGCCGTTTCAAGCAATTGCGAGCGCCTCTCTTCAGGCGAGAGACGTTTGCGCTTGGCCGCGCTGGGGCGATTAGAAACGGACGCAGTCATCATCGCCGCCTTGCCGCTGCTTTTGTTCGATTACAAGCATGGGAGTGAGTGAATGCTTGTAGAGAGACAAACTGCCGAAACTAACCGATCAAAATAATATAGATCCACCCCTTACACTTTAGGACATCATTCCTATCTCAGACTCAGCATCATGCACTGGCGATCTGCGCTATTGCACATCCAAAGAATTTTGAGACGAGGACGGTAGAATGGATATCCAAGCCTATACCCAACGCGGCCGCGCAGTCATTCAATCGGCGCAAACCGAGGCTGTAACGCGTGACAATCAACAGATCATGCCTAGCCACATCATGTTGGCTTTGCTGATGGAAGACGGCGGATTACCGCGCAACCTAATCCAAATGGCGGGTGGGTCCGCTGAAGCTTTGCAGGTCAATGTTGAGCGTACGTTAGACCGTCTGCCCAAAGTTCAGGGCGGGTCAGGGTTATCCCTATCCCAAACGGCGGCAAAAACCTTTGCCAGTGCGGAAAAGACCGCCAAGAAAGCAGGTGATGCCTTTGTCACGGTTGAACGCCTATTGCTGGCCACAGCTCTAAATGCCGATAAAGACTTAGTCTCTGCGATGGATGCCGCTTCCGTCGACATATCTCGCCTGACTGAGGCGATTAAAAGCGTAAGAAAGGATGACCCTGTGACATCTGACAGTGCCGAGGATCAATATGACGCCCTGTCCAAATATGCGCGCGATCTGACGCAAGCCTCTCGCGATGGCAAACTCGATCCTGTTATCGGGCGCGACGAGGAAATTCGCCGAACAATCCAAGTGCTGAGCCGACGCGGTAAGAATAATCCGCTGCTGATCGGCGAACCGGGCGTCGGCAAAACCGCTATTGCAGAAGGCCTCGCTAACCGCATCGTCTCAGGGGACGTGCCGGAATCGATCCGCGACAAACGGTTGCTCGCCCTCGATCTGGGGTCGCTCGTCGCAGGTGCAAAATATCGCGGTGAGTTCGAAGAACGGCTCAAGGCTGTGCTCAAGGAAGTGGAAGACGCAGATGGACAGATCATTCTGTTCATCGACGAAATTCACCAGCTGGTTGGTGCCGGCAAAACGGATGGCGCGATGGATGCGGCCAATCTGCTCAAACCCGCGCTCGCGCGCGGAGAGCTTCACTGCGTCGGCGCGACCACGCTGGATGAATACCGCAAACACCTGGAAAAAGACGCGGCGCTCGCCCGCCGCTTTTTAACCGTGTTCGTTAGTGAACCGACCGTAGAAGACACGATTTCGATCCTGCGCGGACTCAAGGATAAATATGAAGTCCATCACGGCATCCGCATTTCGGACGGATCCATTGTGGCCGCGGCAAAACTGTCAGACCGTTACATCACCGACCGCTTTCTACCCGACAAGGCCATCGACCTGATGGATGAGGCGGCCTCACGCCTGCGCATGCAGGTCGATAGCAAGCCAGAAGCGTTGGACGAGATCGACCGACGGCTAGTTCAGCTGAAAATCGAAGTCGAAGCGCTCAAAAAGGAAAAAGATGATGCGTCTAAGGATCGGCTTGAGAAACGGAAAGCCGAGATCAAAGACCTGACCACCCAATCCAACGAGATGACGGCGGCTTGGGAGGCTGAACGTGGCAAATTGGCCTCCGCTACAGACGTGAAGGAACAGTTGGAGCAAGCCCGCTTCGAATTGCAGAACGCTGTGCGTCAGGGTGACTATGAAGCCGCTGGCCGGTTGCAACATGTCGAGATTCCAAAACTAGAGGCTCGAGAAACCGAGTTGGAAGATAGCGATGTTGACGTGATGGACTCGGAAACCGTCACCTCTGAAACGATCGCCGCTGTGGTGTCGCGCTGGACCGGTATTCCCGTCGAAAAGATGCTGGAAGGTGAACGCGATAAGCTGATGGAAATGGAGACGCTACTGAGCGCGCGCGTCGTCGGCCAGGACAGTGCAGTTGAGGCGGTGTCAGACGCGGTGCGTCGTGCCCGCGCAGGGCTGCGTGATCCACAGCGACCAATCGGCTCCTTCATGTTCCTCGGCCCAACTGGGGTCGGCAAGACCGAACTGACCAAGGCGCTTGCTGGATTTCTGTTCGATAGTGATCAGGCGATCACCCGTATTGATATGTCGGAATATATGGAAAAGCACAGCGTCTCGCGCCTGATCGGTGCACCGCCCGGCTATGTAGGCTATGAGGAAGGCGGCGCGCTGACAGAAGCCGTCCGCCGTCGTCCCTATCAGGTCGTTCTCTTTGACGAGATTGAAAAAGCTCATCCGGACGTCTTCAACGTATTGTTGCAAGTGCTCGACGATGGTCGCCTGACTGATGGTCAGGGACGTACGGTTGATTTCCGCAATACGCTGATCATCATGACATCCAATATCGGGGCGCAGCATCTGCTAAATCTCGGCGACGGAGAAAGCGTACAGAAAGCCAAAGTTGGCGTAATGGCAGAGGTCAACGCACATTTCCGGCCCGAATTCCTCAACCGGATTGATGAGATCTTGTTGTTCGAAAGACTGAAGCCTGAACATATGGGCGCGATTGTCGATATTCAGATGAAGCGCCTACAAGGGTGGCTGCGTGACAAACAGATCACGATCGAACTAACCGACGCGGCACGTGAGCATTTGGGCAAGGCGGGTTATGATCCGAGCTACGGAGCCCGTCCGCTCAAACGCGTTATTCAAAAACAAGTGCAAGATGAGCTCGCCCGTGAACTTCTTGCTGGGCGTATTCATGACGGCGATACGATCAAGATCGACGCTGCTGGCGGCAAAATCCGTCTGAGCGTCTTGGGGTCCGTCGCGCTCGACGCTCAGCCCTAATAGAGCCAATATTGACGATAGTTTCTAAAGACATCGCAGTCTTATCGACCAAATAAAAAAGCCCGGTTCAATGAACCGGGCTTTCATAATTCTTGAGGCTGGAGCCTATTATTTGGATTTAGGTCCAGGCTTTTTGCGCGGCGTGCCGTCTTTCTTGAGCAGATTACCATCTGCGTCACGTGGGATTGGTGCCCCTTTTTTCGGCCCCGGCTTAGTCCCGGTTGTGGATTTATTCTTTGAACCCTTCGGACGACCGCGACCGCGTTTAACGGGCGCGGCAGTTGTCGCTGCATCGGCTGTTGTTTTATTCTTAGAGCCCTTCGGACGACCGCGGCCACGCTTCACAGGTGTCGTGCCGTCTGCAGATTTTGCCTCTGTCTTCGGCTTGTTAGTCGAACCTTTAGGACGACCGCGGCCCCGTTTGACAGGCGCGGATGCGCTGGCTGCAGATGCTGTGCCAGCTTTAGGCTTATTCGTGGAACCCTTTGGACGCCCGCGACCACGCTTAACGGTGGTTGAGTCGACTGCAGATGGCTCTAATGCCTTCACGGGTGTTGGCTCATCACCAGCTTCTGGGACAGATCCTTTACCCATAACAGCTTCGGTCTTTTCCTTGGACGTCATCGAAGGTGCTTTTGTATGGGTGACAAGACGAGTCTTATCCGTGGCACTTTTAGTTATCTCCCGCGTCCGAGCCGTGGCATGCTCAGCGGCTTTAAGCGCTTCTCCAACCGGATCAATATCGGCCAGTTCCGCTTTTCCACCATCCGGCGAAAGATTGTCGTTAATTCTAAATATTGCGACAAAAATTTCCGACACAATCCGGATCGTGACAAGAACGAGCAGGACTTCGGCAAAGAAGCCGACAAATTCAATCAGCCTCGCAAGTGGATCTAGCGCAATTGTATCAAGCGCTTCAGCAGAATAGGCCAGTGCCCATACGATGAGAGCCAGCCAAAAAAATGGGACAATGAGCTTCTCTTTGAACAATTTGTCGAAAGAGAAAAAGAAATTGAGCAGGTTTTTCATGGGGAATATCTACCGGTGAAGTCGAAAATCTAGCGGGAGCGATAGACCAGACTGAAATAGATACGCAAGCGAATTGGTCTGTTCGACCAACCTAAAGTTAATCAAATAATACTTACACGCCAAAAAACCCCTAAGGCGTGATCGGATAAAGAAATATCGGCGGAATTAACGTGTGAATTAACCCGGAATTTCGGCCGACATGACTGCCATAGGCTGCGCTGGCTGCACAACCGTCGCATTGGCACGAAGGGATTCGATCTCAGCCCGGCGAGACTCAAAGCTTGGTAATTGATCTTTAGAGAGCGGCTTGCCTGACAATTGGCTCAGACGACGCGGATTAATTTTCTTGCCATTGTGAATGACTTCATAATGTAGGTGCGGGCCAGTTGAGCGACCCGTCGTACCCACATAACCGATAACTTGGTCCTGCCGCACACGCGCGCCAGCTTTAATTCCTCGCGCAAAACCTTTCATGTGAGCATAGGCCGTTTTGTATCCATCCGTATGACGAATACGGACATAATTACCAAAGCTGCCATACCGGTTCGCGCGTTCGACTACGCCAGACCCTGCGGCCAAAATTGGGGTCCCACGCGGCGCGGCGAAGTCTACGCCCGAATGCATTTTTCGATAGCCAAGAATTGGGTGTTTCCGGCTGCCGTAAGATGAGGATAGGCGCGCGCCATTAATCGGTGTCGCGCGCAATTTACGCTTGGCGGTTTTGCCATCAGCATCATAAAAATTCTCTCGACCGTCATTGTCTTCGAACAGCCAATAATCGAGCGTGCGTCCTCGAGGTGAGAATGAGGTATAAAGAAGATCGCCGGCTTTGACGATATTACCCTTATGATCGCGAGCGACTTCAAAGAAGAGTTCAAATTCATCGCCAGGTTGGATGTCGCGTTGGAAGTCGACAGAATATTCATAGATATTGGCGAACTGCGCCACGACTTTGTCCGGCGCACCAAGGCGAGTCGCATCAACATAGAGCGAATTTTCAATCGTCGCCCGAACCGACAAGGTCTCATAGCGGAACTCAGCTTCCACAGCGCGAGATAACCAGTCTTCCCCTTTACGGGACACAAAGATCGTTTGTTCTGCAAATGGCCGGAACGTCACATCGCTCACAACGCCGTCTTGAAGATGTAAATTAAAAGTCTGACCGCCTCGCAACCGACGCGGTGAGAAGTCTTTGGAAAATGCTTGTACGAAACGATGCGCATCGGACCCGCTCAGGCCTTCGCGTTGCAACATTGGCCCTAGATTGTCGCCGGGCTTTAGCGTGACTTCACGAATTTCACGTCGAGGCACGATAAACTCATCAGATAAAGCCATGTCGAAGCGGGACAAATCATGAGCAGGCGTTGCGCTAACCAACTCTGCAACATCGGCGGCTTCGTCATTGATGGGGGATTGCGGCAGCGCCATCAATGCAATCAAAGTCAGCGCCCCACCTGCCACCAAAGCTTTAAGCTTATTTCGTGTCGGAATTTGGGTCGAACTATATCCCGCAAAAGCGCGCATTCGGACAGACAGTTCGTTTTTGAAAGTGTCAGTCATGTGTCGTGTCGTCCTTGGGCACTGTGTCAGGGTCGGAATGTGTCACTGGGTTTGGCTTGCTTCCCATTGTGCCCGCCTCCCCTTCGTAAAGTGTTAACTCTATTGTCGAACTCAGTCACCTTACCGCTTTTTTATGGTGGGTTCAGATTAGCCCGCGTAAGTGTTCTGGCATGAGCGCGGCCATCCATGCAAACAAGAAGCGCAAACCCCTTCAGCGCGCGCTCCGTATTCTGGCCTGGCTGGTTGCGACGGCGCTGCTGATTATTGCGCTGGCCGCCGCCTGGGCCTGGTCCAATCGATATGAGTTGGTCGAACGTCAAGCGATCACCTATCTCGGCTCCCTCGGCATTGACGCGGACCTGAAAATCAGATCCGCAAACGGTAGATCAGCAGATATTCGCAACATCCGCCTGTCCTATGAGGACGACCCGTTTCTTACTATTGATCGCTTGCAAGCCTCATACCAATGGCGAGAGCTTCTGAACGGGGCCGTAGAACGCCTCGTCTTCACGGGATTAGATGCGACGATCACGGTCGATGAGACTGGGCAAATTGTTGATGGCTGGCGTCCGCCCTCGACAGGTAGCGGTGGCGTTGCGTTACCCCCTGATGGGATTGAGGTCGAACGCGGCACAATCCTGTTGAAAACGCCCTTCGGCAACGTTCCCGTTTCGGGAGACGCCACCATTAAGAGCCTTGAGGCCTTCACCTTCGACGGCAGGTTAGCAGAAACCACGCTAACCCGCGACGGCGTGAGTGTGACTGCGGCCGGACCTGTTTCGATTGAGCGGCAGGGCAAACCCGTGTCTGTAGAGGCCCCAGAGACACGACTGACGCTCAATCATCCATCCGGTAATGTGCGCGACACAGTTTTGTCTACCACAGCAATTTTCAATCCAGATGATAGCTCGCTCTCGGGTCGCGCCCGATTGCAAGGCGGCGCGTTCGACGCATCTGCGGGTCTGGCTGGCGAGCTAAAGAAGGTAACGATTGACGGACGATGGGTCGATGGGTCTGCCACCGCGGACATTGATGCACAGATCACGGACTTAACCGTGACAAATGCAGACCGACGCAAATCTCTCTCGCGGACACTCAGCTTAGCTGACCTGTTGTCAGATACGCCTGTCGCAAAAAATTTCGCGCCCAGTCTGGTGGGTCCGGTCGCAGATTTACTCATCGGCGCTGAGTTGGACGCATCCGTATCACTTTTGCTCAACAAACAACAAAGACAGCTGTCTCTGCGCGGGCCAATGACCGTGAAGACGAAAAAGACAACCGCTATTCTCTCGCCTGTCGCAGACATGGCTTTCTACCGCTATCAGGATAATTCAGGCGAGTTTTCGCTCAACACTCAGATCGATCTCTCTCGCCCCCTCCCTCTTTCGCTCAACCCTCTGAATGTCCGCATTCGGTCAAACGATGGATTGACTATTGACGGGATAGCGAGCGCAACGGGACAGTTTAAAACACACGCGCCATGGCGTGCCACGACCCGAGCGGGACGGCCCGCGCGGGTCGCTCCTTTATCAGTCGGTTTTGAGTATGACGCTCCATTGGACAGCCCTTCTCGCCTGATGCTCCGCTGGGCCGTCGATTATAACGGTGACATTCCCGGGGGTTATGTTGAAAGTTTGACCGCAGGGGGTGTCCTGAACATGCGACTTAATGCGGGTCGGACCCAACTTGACTACAAACCTGACCGCAAGCTGACGTTCTCAAAGCTGGAAACAACGTCTGACTGGCGTGTTGAAAATTTCTCCGGATCTATCGCCCCACGCTCGCCGGTTTACGCGCGCACCGCATCGGCTATCACTACGATCCAGACCAATCTCAGCGATGCAAGTTTCTCCGCCGTCAGACCCGCAACTGACTCGTTAGATGTCGCCACGCTCTTTCTACAGGTTGGCAGCGCCAAGATCGCGGGTCGGGTCCAAAACATAGCCCAAAATTGGGACGTCGGATTTTCCGACGTCAGCGTCAAATCGGAAACCTTCCCTGTCATCGGCACAGATCTCACTTTACCAGAGGGTGAATTGACGGTCGGTCTGTCAGCTGATGCCCCGCTATCCTTCTCCATGACTGCACCTGCATCAACACTGATCACGCCCGGCTATGTCGTGCGCGGCATGGCTGTGGATGCAGCAGGCACGATTGAGCGCTATACAATGAACTATAGTGGCGGACGGGTGCGCATGATCTCGCAGACGGAGGATGCGATACCGCTTCCGGTTCTGCCAGTATCTGGTGACTTGACCGTCGACGCGGGCATCTTTTCCGGACAGGCGCTAACATTTCTGCCCCGTGTGCCAGATACACCGGTTAATATCGTCTACCGAATGATCGACGGTCAGGGTGAAGCCGACGTCACGATCGACCGCCTTCGTTTCAAACCTGGTGGCTTACAACCGCAAGAGATGGCGCCAGCCCTGCGCGGTAAGATTGCACGGGTCGATGGCATCGTTGATGCCAAACTCCATATCTTATTTGGCGGTGAGACGCCGCCATCCGGCACGGGCTCCATTGAAATTTTTGACATGTCGCTCGGCACCGCACCTGGTCCGATCACGGGCCTGTCGGGACAAATTGAACTCACCTCACTCTTTCCGATTGTCACAGCCCCCGACCAGCGTTTGCGCATTCGCAGTTTCGATCCGGGCTTTCCGTTGGAGAATGGTGAACTCGTTTATGCCTTGGTGGCTGACGGTGTTGAAATTTCCGAAGCGGTTTTCCCCTTTGGTGAGGGTCAGGTTTCGTTCGATCCATTCACTTGGGTTTATAGTGCCGTGGAAAACCGCGTTGTTCTCAGGGTTGCCGAGGTCGAAATTGGTGAGTTCCTGAAAGACATTGGCGATGGCCGACTATCCGCAACAGGCACATTGGTCGGCACAATTCCGGTCCTCGTGCGTGGTATCGATGTACGTGTGGATGATGGGCGGCTTGAAGTCCGCAATGGGGGCACCATCCGCTTCAAGAGCCAGGGTGGAGTCGACGCCCTACCGAATGAGTATGCACAACAAGCTATTAAAGCGCTCGAAGATTTCAATTACGAGGCTCTATTTCTCGAAATTGACGGACCGCTGGATGGCGACATAGAAATGGGCGTTCTGTTTACCGGCTCCAACCCTGAAGTGCTGTACGGTGTTCCGTTTCAGTTCGCTATCACGGTCGAGGGCGAGTTGTTCAATATCGCGAGAAGTCTCAATCCGAATGGCCTACAAGAGCGGATCGTCGCATCGGTCGTCAGCCAGCAGCAGACCGACAGTCAGCCTTAGCCAGGTCCACTTGTGTTCGGCCCAGATGTCGCGCCTTCCCCGACAAATGGATTGTGCCGCCGTTCTTGTCCGAATGTGCTCATATTCCCGTGACCTGGCACGAACCGCATCTCATCGCCCAGTGGGAAAAGTTTGGTCTTGATACTGTCGATCAGCTGCGCGTGATTACCTTTGGGGAAATCCGTTCTCCCGATTGAGCCCTCAAATAGGACATCCCCGACAAAGGCGATCTTCATGTCTTGATTGTGGATCACCACATGGCCCGGCGTGTGACCGGGCGTATGCGAGACATCGAAGGTGATATCGCCGAGTTTTAACTGATCGCCCTCATC
Source organism: Algimonas ampicilliniresistens (assembly GCF_030159955.1). Lineage (GTDB taxonomy): Bacteria > Pseudomonadota > Alphaproteobacteria > Caulobacterales > Maricaulaceae > Litorimonas > Litorimonas ampicilliniresistens. The sequence continues at coordinate 880,659 of NZ_BSNK01000002.1, read as the reverse complement.
CAGATAGCGGTCCGGGACCACGGCGCGGCCCATACCAGGATGGCCATAACGTGCCCAGTGATCTCCAATCTCATCCATCCAGAACTGGTCGTCCTTATGCGGACCGATGACCGGGACACCCGTTTCCTCGCGTAGCTGATCCGCCCCGCCCGCATGATCGAGATGGCCATGCGTCAGCCAGATTTCAGTTAGGGTGACGCCGAATTCCTGTAGCTTAGCGCGCAAGCGGTCCACTTCACCGCCCGGATCGATCAGAACCCCCTTCATCGTCTCCGTATCGTAGAGCAGAGAACAATTTTGTTGGAACGGGGTGACGGGAATGATCTTAAGTTCAAGCATGGCGCCCATGTCGGGGGCAATGAGAGCTACGTCAACGCCGTGCATGACAAAATGGACATTCAGGGAGTGTTCAGAGCGAACATCCTACTCCGTCATTAGGCCGTTCGCGGTCTCTCTCTTTTCAACTTGGCTCGAACGTTCGCGTTCGGGCCTTTTTTTTGCGCGAGGTGCATTCTCTCACAAACATGTCAGCCAATCGTCATGCTGAGGTCACGATTGAGGGGTTAAGCAAGATCATCCCTTAACTGGGCGGCTTGCGCCATTCCCTCCCCTGACGAACGCGCAAGCTGCCCCCCTTTTCGGGTGGCTCACACTTATTCTGACATCATATCTCGGATCGTGGCGACAGCTTGATCACGGCTGACCGTTTGTTGGGCGGGTCGTGCCGACTTCCACTCTTCATTTGTCTCAATCGCTTTCGCCATTTCCGCGCCAAGGACAAGATCCTTGATTGTCACCTCGCCGGCTGCCGCCTCATCCGACCCAATCAGAACCGCTAAGGTCACGCCGCGGCGATCCGCATATTTCAGCTGCTTGGTTACATTGCCCGATCCGGTGAAGACTTCTGCCCGGATGCCGGCCGCCCGAAGCTCAGAGGCAAGTTGGAAATAGTTGGGCAGCAAAGCACGGTCGAAAACAGTGATTAGAACAGGTGGTTGCGCGGCAGCAACCAGCGCATCCATGCGCTCCAATGCGGTCACGAACCGCGACACGCCAAAGGAAAAGCCCGTTGCCGGAACCGCTTGGCCACGAAAACGCGAGACCAGATCATCATAACGACCGCCACCGCCAATCGAGCCGATCCGGACTGGGCGGCCCTTACGGTCGGTAATTTCAGCGAGTAACTCCAGCTCAAAAACGGGACCGGTATAATAGCCAAGACCGCGAACAACCGATGTGTCGAAACTCACGCGCTCCGGACCGAAACCAGTCGCTGTCAACAATCGGTCGATCTCCGCCAACTCATCAACGCCCGCCTTGCCGCGATCAGAGATGCCGACCAATCCGGACAGAGTTGCCAAAGTGACTTCGCGGTCGGGGTCTGACGCTGTGGTGAAACCGAGAACAGCGCGGATCCCAGCCGGGTTCAGCTTTGCCCCCTTGGTATAGTCGCCGGACTCATCTTCGCGGCCTTCACCCAATAAAGCTTCGACGCCATCTTCGCCCAGCCGGTCCAACTTATCGATCGCGCGCAGAACTTGTAAGCGCTGCATCGCGCCCTCTTCTGTATTAGCAACACCCGAGGCTTCAAGAATACCGTCAAGGAGTTTGCGGTTGTTCACGCGCACAGCATATTGATCATCCCCTAGGCCAGCCGCCCGCGCGACCTCAGCCGCGACCATGATCATTTCTGCATCGGCAACAGCACCACCCGCGCCGACCGTATCAGCGTCGCACTGGGTGAATTCTCTGAAGCGACCCGGGCCAGGCTTCTCATTCCGAAAAACAGAGCCAGCCTGATAGCGCCGAAATGGTTTCGGAATACCATCGTAATTTTCTGCCACATAGCGTGCGAGCGGGGCGGTCAGATCATAGCGCAGTGATAACCACTGCTCATCATCATCCTGCAAAGCGAAAACCCCGACATTGGGGCGATCTTCGTCCGGTAGAAATTTTCCGAGTGCATCGGCATATTCGAAAGCAGGCGTTTGAAGTGGCTCGAAACCAAAAGAATCATAGACCGCGAACGCACTTGCGACGAGCGCAGCTTCCGCGCGCATGACATCTGCCGGGCGATCCTCAAATCCACGCGGTCGGCGTGCCTTTGGGCGGAAAGGTTTATTCTGCTTTTTCGATTTCTGGGCCATAGCGCCGCGCCCCTAGCGGGCGGCGCGAGGAGCGGCAAGCCTAGCTATCGGATGGGCTGTCACTAACTGGGCCAAATGCTATGGCGATATCCTCACGCGTGTAAGGCTTTTTTAGCAGAGGCTGGCTCTGATAACGCTCTGGAAGGATCGAGAGATCACTATAACCCGTGGCAAAAACAAACGGGATACCGCGTTCCTGCAACGCGTCAGCAACGGATACAGATGTATCATTATCGAGATTGAAATCGAGGATTGCTGCCGTAATTTCGGCTGACTTGATCGCGCTGAGAGCTTGGTCGCACGAGCTAGCAATATGGACTATGGTCGCTCCAAGCTCAGTTACAAGCTCTTCGACGTCCATGGCGATGATAAAATTGTCTTCGACAATCAGAACATCGCCGGTGAAGACGGTGGTCAAATTGGGCCCCTTCGCGAACCATGACTCAACTCGGGTTCCGTCCAGATCCGATTGAGCTTTAATATGTTGTGGCCGCTTAAACTACTTCAATCGAGCAACCAATAACATGGGTTATCGCGCCATGCGAATGAGGGCGATTGTTGATGGATCATGTTGACCAGCCTCACCGCTCTCCAACTCTGACAAAATCGTCTCCGCTAGAACTTTGCCAAGCTCAACACCCCATTGGTCAAAACTATTCAGCCCCCAGATTACGCCCTGCACGAACGTCTTGTGTTCATAGAGCGCGATCAAGTGACCAATAGCCGATGGGGTCAGCGCATCTAGTGTGAGGGTCGTTGACGGACGATTGCCCGGAAAGGTTTTTTGCGGAGCCAGACTGTCAATGTCTTCGCGGTCCGCATTTTCCTGCCGGACAACAGCCTCACCCTTGCCGAGCATGAGTGCTTCGGATTGCGCGAAACAATTGGCTAAGAGCGCAAGGTGGTGATCGGGACGATCTTCGTGATCTTTGAGTACAGCCACAAAATCCACAGGCGCACCGCCATTACCACCATGACTTGTGCCCTGATGCAGCCATTGGAAGAATGCGTGCTGACCATTCGTGCCTTCATCGCCCCAGATAACAGGACAGGTAAGTCCCGCCTGTCCCCCGTCGCGCGTTGCGCCTTTGCCATTACTCTCCATTTCCAACTGCTGTAGAAACGCCGCTAGCTTCCGCAGACGCCGCGCATAAGGGATCACCGCCAAACTATCATAACCATGTGCGTTGCGGTTCCAGACCCCAATTAACGCCATCAAAACGGGGATGTTTTCCGCCATTGGCGTATCGCGGAAATGTCGATCCATCGCGCCCGCACCATCCAACATCTCGCCAAAGGCATCCGGCCCGTAAGCAATAGCCAAGGACAGACCAACTGCGCTCCAGATGGAATAGCGTCCACCGACCCAGTCCCAAAAATCGAAAATATTATCCGGATCGATCCCGAAATCGATTGCCCGGTCACGGTTGGCCGACACTGCTAAAACATGATCGGCCGCAGAGCATCCTGCTGCCGTCAGCCAATCCCGAACCGACTCGGCGTTCATCTTAGTTTCTTGCGTCCCAAAGGATTTAGACACCACGATCACCAATGTGCGTTTCGGGTCTAATCCCCGGATGGCATCATTGACGGATGCGCCGTCGACATTATTGGCAAAATGCAGACGCGGTGACGCCGTCAGAGTGGCCGCAAAGGCATCAGCGACCAGACGCGGCCCAAGGTCAGATCCACCAATGCCAATATGAACAATATCATCAAACCTGTTTGAAGACCGAATGTCTGTCGCGAAACGTCCCATGCGCGCGCGCATAGCAGCGACGTCATCAGCCACAGCCTTACCGCCCACACCGCGCAAGGCCGTATGAAGAACCGCTCGCTTTTCGGACTGATTGATCGGGTCGCCCGCGAATAGACGCTGTTGCCAACCCGGCACATCCAGCGTGTCCGCCATGGCAATCAAAGCCTCAAGATCGTCCGCGCTCACATGCTGTTTGGAAAAATCCGCCCGTAGAGGTCCGACTCTGTGGCACATCCGATCAAGCCGGTCTGGTTCGTCATCAAATAAGGACGCGATAGACGGCGTGGAGACTGCGCGGGACTTGAGATCATCTAAGGTCATGGCGCGAGCCTATGCGCAACCGCGCATGGATGTTCAAGCGGTCACACGGATTCGATATTGTGTCGTTTGCTGACTGTCAGCGCGACAGTGTCGCTGCGCTTAACGTTTCCAGGTGAAGGACAGAGCCGCGGCGTCTTCATTGTAGCTAAAGCCCTCTGCATTGGCTTCGCGGCGTAGATAGGACAGCGAAACATCCGCATCGCCGATCCGGTAACCAAGGCCAGCTTGAGCATCACCAACGATGATGCGGTCTTGCAGATGGAATTGCCCCGAAGAGAGTTGGCGGACACCATCAGGTGAATAGGTCAGCGCTTCGGCGTCTGCGCCAGCAAAGAGGTACCAAGTGTTCGCCCCCATTTCGGAGCCGCGACGCAAATCTTCACCAATCTCAACGACGGCACCGACTAAAGCCGAGCTACTATCATCATCGAAGCGGAAGCTCGCCCGTGGACGTAGGACAAGGTCAATGCCGTTATCCTGCTTGGCCGCAATGAATTTGGAAATCCCCACATCAACACTGCCTGATCGTCGCGCACAGCTTGCTGAACCGCTTAGACAGTTTGGATTTGAAAGATCGAGCTTGAATAGAGTGGAGCCAACCGCATCAACCGGAAGATCCAAGCTTGGCACGAATAGATTGTCGAAACTATCAATGGCGCGTGATGGCCCTGTCGGTAAATTATAGGACAATCCGTTAGAGGCTGGCGGGGTCGAGGGAAGCTGGATCGATTGAAGATCGATATTCGGTTTCGGATCTTGAGCGTGAGCAGGGACCGCTAGCAGGAGGCCTGTCAGAAGGCCAAATGTCAACGTCGCCGCGCGGTGTGCGGTCTGACGAGCCATCTTTTTGACTCTGCGATGTTTGGACATTGCCAACATCGGAGATCCTTTTCCTGTTTGCCGATTGATCATTTCTGATCAGCCGACGCGTCTTTTACCCCTTCGAGCCTGAACAGTTCCCGAACGTGAAACCACTTTGGCGGTATTTTGCCTAACACTTCAATAGCAAGTGTTGTGCCGAAAGGCCCTTAGGATCACTTTGGCACGAAAATGTGGCAACAAGGTCACGGTTCTCTTAACATGGCGCAATGTAAGCGATGAAAAAGGGCCCGAAGCGATGCTCCGAGCCCTTATTTCGATAAATATATACACGCTCTACGTGCACAATATCACTATTGGCAAGCGATACATTCCTCATAATCGGTCGGAGCAGCCGCTTCCATCGCCACTTCAATCTCCGATTTTGCACTCTTATCCTCGGTTTGACCCGCAAAACCCGCCCGCTGTACCGATTTGGAACGGCAATAATAAAGCGACTTCACGCCCTTCTCCCAGGCTTGCCAATGCAGCATATGGAGATCCCATTTGTCGATATTGCCGGGCAGGAAGATGTTGAGCGACTGTGCCTGACAGATCAATGGCGCACGATCCGCAGCATGTTCGATCACCCAGCGCTGGTCGATTTCAAAGGCTGTCTTAAAGACGTCTTTCTCATGGTCGTCCAAACAATCAAGATGATCGACAGAGCCTTCATTCTCTAGGATTGTTGCCCAGATCCCATCCGTATTCTTCCCTTTCGCTTCCAGCACCTCTTCGAGGAACTTGTTGCGAACGGTAAAGCTGCCAGACAGTGTCTTATGCGTGTAGATGTTGCCTGGAATAGGCTCAATGCCCGCTGACGTGCCGCCACAGATGATCGAGATCGACGCCGTCGGCGCAACCGCCATCTTGTGCGAGAACCGCTCCATACGGCCCGCATCGGCTGCATCAGGGCAAGCTCCCCGTTCTTCTGCAAGCGTCTGGGACGCCGCATCAGCTTGGCTACGAATATGGTTGAACAAGCGCATATTCAGCGACTTGGCCATGGCACTTTCAAAGGCCACGCCTTTCTTTTGCAACAGACTATGAAAGCCCATCAGACCGAGACCGACAGAGCGTTCGCGCATGGCGGAATAGACGGCGTCAGACATGCCGTCTGGCGCGCGGTCGATAAAGTCCTGCAACACATTGTCGAGGAAGCGCATAATGTCTTCGATGAAGCCATCGACATTCTTCCACTCGTCATATGTTTCGGCATTGATCGACGAGAGGCAGCACACAGCCGTGCGTTCCCGGTCAAACTGATCCTTACCCGTGGCCAGCATGATTTCGGCACAAAGGTTGGACTGCTGTACCTTCAGGCCAGCGTCGCGCTGATAGTCCGGTAATTTGTCGTTCACCGTGTCTGAGAAGATCAGATAGGGCTCGCCCGTTTGCAGGCGCATTTCGATAATTTTCTGCCACAAGGCCCGCGCATCGACGGTCTTGATCACCTCGCCGGAAGCCGGAGAAATCAAGCCGAATTCCTCGCCGGCCCGCACCGCTTCCATGAACTCGTCCGTGATATTCAGGCCGTGATGCAGGTTCAGTGATTTGCGGTTGAAGTCGCCAGATGGTTTGCGGATTTCCAGAAACTCTTCGATCTCTGGGTGGTGAATATCAAGATAGACAGCCGCGGACCCCCGGCGCAGCGAGCCTTGGGAAATCGCCAGAGTCAGACTGTCCATCACGCGGATAAAGGGAATAATGCCCGACGTCTTGCCGGCACGACCAATTTTCTCACCGATAGAGCGCACACCACCCCAATAGGTACCGATGCCGCCGCCATTCGAAGCGAGCCAGACATTTTCATTCCATGTGCTGACAATCGATTCGAGACTATCATCAACGGAGTTGAGGAAACAACTGATGGGCAGACCGCGACCCGCACCCCCATTGGAGAGAACTGGCGTGGCTGGCATGAACCAGAGCTGGGACATGTAATCGTACAGGCGCTGCGCATGCGCATCGTCGTCGGCATAGACAGCGGCGACGCGGGCAAACATGTCCTGATAGCTCTCCTCGGGCAGAAGATAGCGGTCAACGAGTGTCTTTTTGCCAAAATCGGTCAACAGCGCGTCGCGCGACCGATCTTGCTTGGGCGCTCGAGCGCGCTTCTTTTGATCAGCAGCCTTCGGCTTCTGGCGTTTACGTGAATCGCCGCCTTTAGGCGCAATGGCGCGCGCGATCAGCTGACTGGCAGCCTCTTCAGCATGCTCCAATTCGGCCACATCCAATTCTTTTCCAAACTCAGCTTCACTCATATTCACGGTGCTCTCTTCCCCCATAATTTGGGTCTTTGCAGACCGAAACGTCCCTGCGGCCCGGCGGTAAAGTCGGGCTCGCCTTCGTTGAAGTTGTGAAGACGAAGCAGGGAGCTTCTAACTACATATAGTGTCGCTCACCGCTAATACGTCAACACCTTGTGTGGTTCCAATGGGGGAGACAGGCTTAACAACTCGTTAAGGCCTTGGTTTCGCGACAAATATTTCGTGCCGACGTCACGCGATTGTCGCGCAGGTCAAAGACCGCCTTCGGCTAAGTCTTTGAAGTGTTTCAAAGAATCGATTTCGAAACGAAACCATGCGCCTTGTCTATGATTGTGGATGGGGCTGTATAACCATCCCGCCTGCGCAACGATTCTTACACAGGCACACGCATTGAACACCGCTGCAATCAGTAACCCATATGTAAGAGAGCCGATTGGGGCGAAACGAAGTTATTCCGCTTTAAGAAAATGCCTCATTCTTTGCAGAAGAAGCGTCGAAATACTCAACGGGCGAATCGTTCACGCAGTAAAAGACTATAAATTGCATACTTGTCTATTCCGGTCGGTCGGGCATTGGAAGCGGTAGGACGACCGTATAGGGCTGCTCTGCAAGGGTCTCTTTGATCTTGCCAAGAGTGGATGAACGGAGAGGGCGCTGTGAAAATCCTGCTCGTAACGGATGCTTGGCATCCGCAGATGAACGGCGTTGTCCGCACACTTGATACGACTGTGGAATTACTCCGCGCTCGGGGACACAAGGTCGAGGTCATTGCGCCGAGCGATGGTTATTGGACGATGCCGCTGCCGACCTATCCAGACATTCGCCTGGCCCCCTTTGCCAAACATGATGTGGAACAACGTATTGTCCGGTTTGGCCCCGAAGCGGTTCATATCGCAACCGAAGGCCCGTTGGGATTGGCGGCACGGTCGCTTTGCCTGCGCTGGGGCATGCCGTTTACAACCAGCTATCACACCAAATTTCCGGAATATATCAAAGCGCGCGTACCCTTCATTCCAATGGCACTGACCTATAAATTCGTGCGCGATTTTCATAATTCGGGCGGCCGAACCATGGTCACGACGCCGAGCATGGCGGAGTTTCTAAGCACACGCGGCTTTACCGGGCTCGGCGTGTGGGCGCGCGGCGTGGACACCGACTTATTCCATCCCGATAAACGCCATGCGCCGGATGACGTTTATGCGGATCTGCCCCGCCCCATTTTCGTTAATGTCGGGCGGGTGGCCGTTGAGAAGAATATCGAAGCTTTTCTTGAGCTCGATCTGCCGGGCTCCAAGGTCGTGGTCGGTGACGGTCCACAAATGGACGCGCTTAAAAAACGCTATCCTGACATCATCTTTACGGGCGCGAAGTTCGGCGTCGATCTCGCGAGGCATTTCGCCGACGCGGATGTATTCGTCTTTCCGTCAAAGACGGATACATTTGGTTTGGTCATTATAGAAGCCATGGCCACAGGCACACCGGTCGCCGCTTATCCGGTCAGCGGTCCCATCGACATCATCCCGGACTCAAAAGCCGGGATTGTCGCAGAGGATTTGAAGACAGCGTGTCTGGACGCGTTGGACCTGTCCCGGGAAGACACGCGCAGCCATGCGGAACGGTATAGCTGGGACGCGGCCACCGATATTTTCTTCGACCATCTGACTCCTGTCTATGAACCCAATGCCCGCAGACGCTGGCGCCGGGTCCGCCGTCTCGGCAAGATCGCCAGCAGCCCGCTGCATGTTATTCGCCGCGAAACCCGGAGGCTCTGGCGAATTCTACGCGGAAAGAGTGTGCGTTAGTGCCAATCTCGGCGTGAGAGCCAAGCGATGGTTAGTGCGAATAGTAGCACGCCGCCGAGACTCCCCATGAGAAGTGCCTGCTGCGCCCGTTCAGGGTCGGAGTTCAGAATATTCGTCGCCATCAGCCACGGGAAATACAGGCCCGCCTGAGCGCTGGTCGCGACAACCGCCACGAAAGTGCCCGCAATGCCGACCACGACTGGGACAGCGAAACTTTCAAACCGCATCGCGACCGCAAACTGAATGGCGACAACCAACAAACCGGTCAGCCACATCTTGAACAATATACCGCCCATGAGCGCCAAGGGCAGATCGCCCTGCATCGCCGTCTCTGGCGCGATCCAGCCAGCAACGATTCCACTCATAATCGTTGCGACCCCAATGAGCGCACTGATCACGGCCATGACGAGTACAATGATGACGGCCTTCGCGGTGAACACGGCCCATTTAGGATACGGCAATGCCAGCGTGTAGGACCAAGCGCGCGAGCCATGTTCAAGCTGCGCAATCAAGGCGGTCAACGCTGTCGCCGACATTGGCAACAAGAAGAAACTCCAAATGGCCGCGCCGCTCATCGCCATATTGTTCCATTGGTCGGTACTATTTCCGGTCGCGATGGCAGCTACACCGAGCAGGAAGACCATGGTCGGGATCGATAGGATCAGCAAAACGATGAGGGAGCGCCGCAGTTTGAGGCATTCAGCCTGCAATAAGGCGATCATGACATCGTCTCCATGCGGTCTGTCGGCATTTGAGCATCCGCCGTCAGGGTCAGGAAGAGCTGTTCCAAGCTGGGTTCGACAAGGCGCGCTTGGCTGACGGAACATCCGACCTCAACCAAGGCTGTGATCAAGCGCGCGCGCGCTTTCACATCGATGGGTGAGGTGACCACGATACCGTTAGGCCCAGCCTTCGCGTCCAGCTTCATAGATGTGGCCGTCGCGAGCGCCACCTCTATGTCAGACGTATCGATCACTAGTGCCGCCTGAGTCTGCGCCATCAAACTGTCGAGCCGCCCTTGGAAGAGAAGACGCCCAGATTTGATCAGGGCGACATGGTCCGTCATCTGTTCCATTTCCGACAATTGATGACTGGAAACAAAAACCGTCGTGCCGGATTGCTCTGGCAGTGTCTTGATGAGACGCCGCATATCCGCGATGCCCGCCGGATCGAGTCCGTTGGTTGGCTCGTCCAGCATAAGTAGTTTCGGATGCCCCATCAGGGCCCGTGCTAAAGCCAAGCGCTGGCGCATGCCGAGCGAATATCCCCGCACGCGCCGATCTGCGGCCTGGCGTAGATCGACAATCTCTAACACGCGGGCGATTTCGGACGTGTCGAGTTTGAGCAGCACGGTCGAAATTCGTAAAACTTCTCGGCCCGTCAAGTTTGGATAAAGCGCCGGATTCTCCACGATGGCGCCGACTTTGGCCAAAGCCACCGAGCGTTGCGTGCAGATATCGGCCCCATTGATCCAGACTGACCCCGCATCAGCGCGAATCAAACCCAGCAATAATCGTATCGTTGTTGTCTTGCCGGATCCGTTCGGACCGAGAAAGCCGAACACACTGCCTGTCGGCACATGCAGGTCGATTCCATTCACGGCCTGCACAGAGCCGAAGGCCCGCCGCAGTCCGTCCGTTCTAATCGCCAAATCCATTCTATCTCGCTCCATCAACATTGCATCCAGTCTTGGCGCACCCATCATGGCGAGACATGGCCCCAATCAGGGCATTCTGACGACCTATTTCTCCCGCTTAAGGAAGGCCTGCACATTTTGGGCGATGGGCGTGACGCCAACCAGTTGCCAGCCCAGCATACCCAGCTGATTAAGCTCAGATTGAAATTGCTGGTCCTTCTTTTCAGGCTTCCCGCCCCAGACGCTGCCTTTGAGTGTGATGACTTTATATTCGTATCGCATGACCGTTTCCTATCGCGGGCGTTTGAGGTAAAAAACCGTCGGTGCTGTGTTGAAGTGAGCGGCGTAACATTCCCAGCCTTCCAGTCCGAGCCGGTTAAGAATATCAGTGCTGGCATCGCGGATTTTTCCGCCGGTCATGCCTTTCCCACCTTCAACAATCCTATATTCCCACTTTTGTCTCATGTGTCGTCTCCATCGTCCGCTTGGTCCCGTGACAAACGACCTTGCTTTCGCAGCGCGTCGCGCAGGACATATTCAATCTGCGCATTTAAAGAGCGCAATTCATCATCGGACCAGCGGCGCATGGCGTCGAGCACCGGCGCGCTGATCCTTAAGGGATATGACTTTTTATCAGCCATAGCTCGTTAGTAGAGGCTGCCGGTATTCACGATCGGCTGGGTCGCCTTGTCCGAGCAGAGCACGACCAGAAGATTGCTGACCATGGCTGCGCGACGTTCTGGGTCCAGGTCGACAATGTCTTTGGATTGCAGCTCTGCCAGAGCGTCTTCGACCATACCGACAGCGCCTTCGACAATCTTCTTACGCGCCGCGATGATAGCCCCGGCCTGCTGACGCTGCAGCATGGCTCCGGCAATTTCAGGCGAATAGGCGAGGTGCGAAATACGACTCTCAATGACGTGAATACCCGCCTTGGCCAAACGCTCTTGGATCTCGTGACGGAGGCGCTCCGAAATTTCATCCGGGTGAGACCGCAGGCTGATCTGGTCATCCTCATGTTGATCATAAGGATAGCTGGTCGCCATGGCCCGAATGGCGGCTTCAGACTGGATTTGGACGAAGCTCTCATAGTCGTCGACATTGAACACGGCTTCAGCCGAATCTGAGACTTCCCAGACCACAATCGCGGCGATTTCGATCGGCGAGCCATCCAGTTCATTGACCTTCAGCTTGCCACTTTCGAAATTGCGTACACGCTTGGAAATCTTCTTCTTCGTGTAGAAAATATTGTTCCAGCGCAGGCCCGTTTCATCAACCGTACCGACATATTTTCCAAACAGAGACAGAACCGCGGATTGGTTCGGGGCGACCGTGTAGAGACCCGCCATGAGCGCAAGCCCAATCAGAGCTGCCAGAATGCCGCCAATGGCAACGATTCCCGCGTCAGCGCGGATCAAGGCAATGAACATGTAGGCGCCTGCCACGATCAAAGCCAAAGATGCCAACAGCATGGGTATGCCTGGCAGTGAGCCCGTATCTTTCTCTCTTATTTCACTCATCAGTCTCTCCTCTCAACTTATTATGATATCAATATGATATCGTTTTATCGTTTGTCGAGATGAAAAAACCCGCAACCGAGGTAGCGAGTTGATTCAGTTAGAAATTTTTGAGCCTAAAAATACTTATTTCTCGAGAACCTCGGCAAGGAAGTCGGCTTGGACTCGTTCATAATAGAGACGGTTGCTCAACTTGCGCCAACCATGGCCTTCATCGGGCATCAAAACATAGTCAGCGCGGATACCGTTGTCACGTAACGCCCGGACCATCACTTCTGTCTCATGCACATCGATACGAGGGTCCATCGCGCCGTGTGAATATAGGACAGGCACGCGGATTTGGTCCGCCTTCCCGATGGGGCTGATTTCCGTATAAAAGGCGCGCCATTCAGGATCGTTGATATCGCCATATTCGATCAAGTCCGCCGCCTTCAGGCCCGGACTCGCCACTTCCAGTGCCGTGACCCAATCGCCGACACCAAAGAGGGCCACACCTGCGTCGAAAACGTTAGGATAATCCGCGAGCACAGCGTTGACCATATAGCCGCCATAAGATCCGCCCATTACGGCGGCACGGGATGTGTCCACGCGGCCATCGCTTTCTAGATGATCGAGCATGTCGACCAGATCACGCACAGAATCCAAACGATTCCGCTGATCATCCAGCGTGACATAAGTTCGGCCAAAACCGGTTGAGCCGCGCACATTGGATTGGAACACGGCAATACCGCGCGACAGTAAATATTGGACCGTACCGTTATAGCTAGGACGCGCCTGTGCGGTCGGACCGCCATGAACCATAAAAACAACCGGCGGCGTTTCGAGCGCCCCGCGAGGCAGATAGAGCAAGCCCTGTACTTCAACGCCATCGCGCGCGTTCAGTCGAACCGATTCAGGCTGGATCAGAAAGGCCGGATCAAGCGTGTCATAGTCGGAGGTAAAGATGCGACGCGATTCCAGTGTTTCGAGATCGACGTGGTAAAGATCGCCTGGAATGTTGGAAGCAGACACACGGACGAGCGCCTGACTGCCCGCACAGTCGACAGAGTGAACCCCAGCGGGTAATCCCTCAACAGCGACATTTTCGTCATTGGGTCGCACCACACGTGTCTCAGAGAAACCGTCCTGATTGACCGTGTATAATGTGCTGCCACCGCAAACGCTGAAACCGTCCACGTCTCTGTCTGCTGCTGGCACAAAGGGGGTCGCCGCCTCACTTCCGCTGACATCGAACAGTGTCAGAGCTGCAAACTCGCCGCCCCGATTCGTCGCCAAAAGCACTGAATTTGCCGATAGATACTCTACTCCAGCATCGGTGTGATTGGCGCGCGGTGTCGGATCAGACAGAACTGTCCGCTGACCACTCTCTAGATCAAGCGCAAACAGTTTGTCGCTATCTTCACCAACGGTCTCGCTAATAATGGCCGTGCGGCCGTCAGGGCCGACAGCTTGGACGTAATTCCCAAGCACACCTTCATAGACCAGAGTGGCCTCTCCGCTTGTTACATCCGCTTTATAGATGTCGAAATCTGCGCCGTTTCGTTCGGTCGAACTAAAAACAATAGTCTGGCCATCGCTCGTAAAGCCTCCAAATTGCCGGAAGCCTTGCTCAGTCGCCGCCAAGATCAAGCTTGGCTCTCCCCAAACACCATCGACTTTGGACACGCGCCAGTAATTTTCCCGCTCATCGCCATTATTGTCCGACCCGAAAACCAAGTCGCCCTTGGGCGAGAACTCAAAGAAAGTGATGCCAGACCCGAAGGAGAGTTGTTGCAACGTTTCTTTTGGGTCGTCGGCATTCGCATCCATCACGTAAAGCTGCCGATCACCGGTTAGGGACAGGCGCGTGGCGATAGTGGTCCCATCCGGCGACAGACGCGACGGCCCCGCCCCGCGCGCCATCACATAAGGCGCGACGGCACTATCGAGATCCGCGTCGCTGGCCACGGGCTGCATGTAGGTGAGCGGCGCAGGTTCGGTTTTCACCACCTCTGTTGCGTCTGGCGGCACCTCTGTTTGCGTGGCGTCGGGCGCGCAAGACGCCAACAAGAAAGCAAGTGGAAGCAAATATCGTATGGTCATTCCCCCTTGCATCACAGAGAGGGCTGCCATGCAAGCATGACGGGTCGCTAGACTTGCCGCGCCTTGACGCGGCGATTAAAGCGCCGTGATGAGCGCCTGGTTCGACATGGCTGTTTGCTAAATTAGGCAAATATACGCGACTAAGATGAATCTCCTTGGAACAACAATGCTACGATAAGGCGGGCAATGATCAAGAATGGAATTGCAAAGCAAACAGCTACAACCAACCAAAACCATGCCTTTCTAAGGAAGTAAGTTAAATATGCGACCCGACTTAGTTTGATCACAACGCCTTTAGAGTCAGTGCATGTTCTCTTTCTCAAGATTTTTTCATCGACTAAAATTTTAAGGTAATCGACTTGATGATGATTTTGATAACCAGCCAGTAACTCATGGTACTTGCTGTCTACATCCTGAGATGTATCTGAATTAAGACGGTCTAGACGAAGGTAACATTCACGATGCTCACTAGCTTTGCCGCTGAAGTTTCCGGCAAAGGTCATGCAAGCAGTTGTAAATGTAGCAATATTCAAGAGAAGTATTAACGGGGTTTCAAATAGAGATTCGCCTGTGCCAAGCGCCACGAGCGCGATAGCAATTAAGGAAAAGGCATAAAAAATAACAAGCCAATTCAAAATACTGTTATAGGTTTTGTATCTTCTCTCCGCATTCATTCGAGCCCTAGAAGTAAACCATATCTTTGTCCGAATACACATTTCTTAGCTATAAGCGTTTAAAGTAGGAATCTGCAATCATGTCATCTTGGTTCGACATGGCCGTCTTCGTGTCGGCTTTCACGACGCTATTCGTGATTGTGGACCCGCCCGGCTGCGCGCCCATTTTCGCGACGCTGACCCAAGGTACGTCCAAATCCCATCGTCGGAGGATGGCCTATAAAAGTGTCGGTGTGGCATCCGTCATTTTGATCGGTTTTGCCTTTGTCGGCGAATGGCTGTTCTCCAAGCTTGGCATTTCACTGGACGCACTGCGTATTGCGGGCGGTATCATGCTGTTCATCATCGGGCTGAACATGGTGTTCGAGAAGCGCACAGAAAAACGCGAAGACCGCGCCGAGGACCTGCTCGAAGACATTGCTGATCCAGAAGATATTTCTGTCTTCCCGATGGGTATTCCCATGATCGCCGGACCGGGCACGATGGCCTCGCTACTGCTGATGATGGGCGACCAACCTGATCATGCTGGCGAGATTGCTGTCATGACCGCCCTAGTCGCTGTTCTGCTGATTACACTGGTCAGTTTCCTTCTGGCCGGCGGTCTTATCAAGCTAATGGGCAAGACCTTCACCAATGTACTGACCCGCGTGCTCGGTGTCCTGCTCGCGACGCTGGCGGCGCAATTCGTGCTGGACGGCATTCAAGGTGCGCTGTTCTAGCTATCGCGTCTGGATTACCGGCCATCACATAGACGATTGCCACGGAGCGATTTGACCATCGGGGTTAGTCGCTCGTAACAATGTCTATGCGTTCTATCCTTCTCGTTTCTGCCTTCATCCTTGCCGCTTGCTCAAGCGTGCCAGATTCCACCGCCATACTGTCGACGCCGCAAGGCCCGGTGCAGGGCATTATCACCGACAATCCTGCGATCGCGTCCTACCAAGGCATTCCCTTTGCCGAGCCGCCAATTGGCGATCTGCGTTGGGCGCCGCCCGCACCGGCTCCGACTTGGACGGAAGCGCGTGACGCCAGTCAGTTTGGAACCCGGTGCATGCAGGCGACAGATACGGAGGGCGACTTTTTTGACCGATTGATCGACGGGCACGGCCTGTCTTGGATCAAGAGTTTTGCGATTAAACGTGTCGTCGCCGCGATGGACCCACCGCCTGTCAGCGAAGATTGTCTTTATCTGAATGTGCGCGCGCCAATCGATGCCAAGGATGCGCCTGTCATGGTTTGGATTCATGGCGGCGGTCATCAGTTTGGATCGAGTGATTTCGATTATTATCAAGCCAACGCCCTGCCCGAACGCGGCATCGTTCTGGTCACCATCAATTATCGGCTCGGTGCCTTCGGCTATATGGCGCATCCGGCGCTCAGTTCGGATGATGCGCGCGGTGTGTCCGGCAATTACGGCACGTTGGATCAGGTCGCGGCTTTAGAATGGGTTCGCGATAATATCGCCGCTTATGGCGGCAACCCAGAGCGCGTGACGATCTTTGGCGAAAGCGCCGGCGCTTGGTCAGTAACGGAACTAATGAGCACACCGCTAGCGGAGGGCTTATTCCATGGCGCGATTTTGCAATCCGGCGCCTCGACCTATCACTTGGGTCAGTTGGAGGGAGACGGCCTTGGGTGGCCATCCGGGCACGATACCGGACGGGCCGTTGCCGAAGCGCTCGGCCTCAATAATCCCAGCGCGGCAGACTTACGCGCCATTCCTGCGGATGAAATCCAGGCCGTTGTCACCGAAACCCTGTCGGAAGGCTTCCACCATATACGTGACGGCGTCGTCTTCCCTCACAATGTCGGACAAGCTTTTGACCGCGGCCAAATCCATTCTGTACCCATGATCGCGGGGTATAATTCCGATGAAGGCACATTGTTCTTCCCAGACGATCCGCAGCCCACAGTCTGGCTCAACGATTTGGAGCGAGGCGGCCGCGATATGTTGATCGCACAGCTCTCGGATCCGTTCCCGACCCAAGCCGCAGAGATTATCGATCTTTACAAGCTCGACACAGATTTCGAGGCGGGCGGCACACAGATGATGGGTGACGAGATTTTCGGCGTGAATATCCGCTTTGCGGCACAAGCGACCGCCAAGACGGGCGCACCGAGCTGGACCTACTTCTTCTCCCGCGTACCGCCCTCCAAGAAGCAGACGATGGGCGCGTTTCACGCCGCAGAGATCCCCTTCGTCTTTGGCAGCCACGAACCCGTTCTAGGTCTGACCGATCAGGACGATGCTTTAACGGATCAGATGATCGGATATTGGGCGAGCTTTGCCGAAAATGGCGATCCTAATGCACCAGGCCTACCCGAATGGCCGCAGCATCAAGAAACGAACTGGATGCATTTTTCCGCTAATACAGACCGCCCGACGGCACAGCTTGAAACCGATTTACGCGGCGACAAACTCGACCGACTGTCCGAAGGTCTGCATGTCAAGCTCGACGCCCTGAGCCAGACCGAGCCCGGCCGGTACGCTGCGTTCGACTAGGACACGATCAATCTGTTTTGAAGGTGGCGATGGCCTGCCGAGTCCGGTCCACGATCAGCTGAGTCACATCAGGGCGGGAGTAATGGCCTGACGGGTCGAAGTTTTGTCGTTCCTCGCGCACCCGTGC
Organism: Algimonas ampicilliniresistens; assembly: GCF_030159955.1. Lineage (GTDB taxonomy): Bacteria > Pseudomonadota > Alphaproteobacteria > Caulobacterales > Maricaulaceae > Litorimonas > Litorimonas ampicilliniresistens. The sequence continues at coordinate 862,963 of NZ_BSNK01000002.1, read as the reverse complement.
AATATCGATCTCAACGGTACGAACTCCGGTCTCTCCAACCCCATTGTTTCCGACCCAAGGCTCCATAAGAAACGTTCCGTCTGGCGCGCAAATGCATGAGCCACCATCCGCTGCTAACTCACCAATCGCGTCGCGCACAAATTCAGCCTCCGGCATGTCGTCGCGCACGTCAGAGCCGCGCATCACAGAGCTGACACTGATCACATAAGACCGACCTTCCTTGGCCAGAACCGGCGTCAGGTCTTCCGTATTGCTTCGACTGCCCGGCCAGCCTGCCACATGCAGGTCCTCGCCCTGTGCATAGAGCGCGGCGCGCGCCAGCGGCATCCAGTTTTCCCAACAATTCAGCCCGCCCGTAGTGAAAGCGCCCAGCCGGTGCGTCACCAATCCGTTCCCGTCGCCCGGTGACCAGACCAGACGTTCTTCATAAGTGGGCTGCAGCTTGCGGTGCACGGACTGCACCTCGCCGCTCGCATCAATATAGACATAGGAACAGTAGAGCGAGTGACCGGAACGATCGCGCGGACGTTCAACAATACCGAGCCACGCCGCCATCCCAGTCGTGCGCAGCGCGGCGCAGATCGTATCCAGATGCCCATCCTCAATAGTGACAGCCTGATCGGAATAATGCGAAAACAGCGTTTTGTTGCGCGCATCATTAAACCGCGCCCCGTCGCCTGCCGATAGCCAAAACGGATATCCGGGGAGGTAGCTTTCAGGAAAGCAGATCAGGTCCGCGCCCTGATCTGCGGCCTCAGTAATTGCAGCAATAACACGGTCTGTCCCGGCCGCTCGGTCGAGAAAGGCCGGAGCCAGTTGCGCGACGGCAACACGCAAGCGTGTCCGCGTATGAGATGATGCTTTTGCCATAGGGTCTTATCTTTCTAGCCTGCCAGACGCGCTGACTACCTTAGGACAACCAAGCGCTGCGGTGATCCCGACAACCGAGCAATATCGCCCTCGACTTCCATATTCAGTTTAACGGTCGTGACATGCCAGCCAAGAGAGCCAATTTTATCCAGTTGGTCCGCGCTTAAGCGAGGCCGCACCGCCTCAGTCAGTTTTGAAAAGACGAACCCATCAGATCCAGCCTCCCTAACGACCTCAACAATAACGTCGCGCAAACAATCATACTTCCAGCTCGGAATTCGGGTCACCCCATCGCGGCCCTCAGCCGGAGTCCTGCATTCAGTTTTGGGGTCATCAGTCTTAGACATCGTGCTCTCCTATTCCGAAACTCCACGTCGCGACAATCAACTCTCTGGAAGTCCGCCGTCAAGCGCGCTAGGCGATCCGTATGGGTTTCTACAACACGACGATCTTGCCAAAAGTGCTCGACCTCGCTTGTGGCACCAAGCCAATCGCTAAACAGCGCGAGAAGGTTATCCCGCAAGCGCGCGGCGACGTCGTCGAAATCGGCATCGGTTCAGGTCTCAATTTACCCCATTATGACCCAGCTAAGGTTCGCCGCATCACCGGCATCGACCCGGATGATGGCTTGTGGCACCGCGCCGAACCCCGGGCTTCAGCCTGCGATTTCCCGGTCGATCGGCTCGGCCTATCGGGCGAAACTCTGCCACTAGGTGACGCCTGCGCGGACACCGTCGTTGTCACTTATGCGCTTTGCACCATTCCCGACCCGGTCGCCGCCTTGCGCGAAATGGGTCGTGTGCTCCGTCCCGGCGGAGAGATCTTATTCACTGAACATGGCCGTGCGCCGGACCTGAATGTCGCGCGCTGGCAGAGACGCATCGATCCGATCTGGAAACATATCGCCGGCGGGTGTCAGACGGGCCGCGACATTCCAGCACTGTTCCGGCAGGCAGGCCTGAAACTTGCACGTCTTGATGAGATGTACATTCCGGGACCGAAAGTCCTCAGCTACAACTATTGGGGCGCGGCGACGCGTGGGGATTTATGAGCCGTTTAATCCAGTCCTTTACCGTCCTGATCGGCGCGTTCATTATCATAGCCTGTCAGGGCGATGTCGGGCCCGATAAAAGCTTGTTGATCGGGACTTGGGCGCAGCAAGGCGCAGCGCAGACCGACCCAACTTTAGTGGTTGAAAACGCTGTCATCACCTATGCACAAGACGGGCGGTCGACCTTTAACGGCATCATGATCATCACAGAAAATGACGGCATTCCGGAGCGATTTTCGATAGCCGCCACGGTCGGCTGGACCTTAGAAGAAACTGTCCTGACCCGGACGTTGCAAGACGTCAAAGTCACACCGGATATTTCAACACCAGAAGCCGATGAACTCGCGCGGGCGCTCGAAAATGCCTACCGAAACAGCCCGCCCGGACGATTGATTATCGAAACCTTAGACGCGGAAACATTGGCCTTGCTGGACGTCGATACGGGTACGACCCTGACTTATGATCGCCAATAGTCTTTAGATTCAAACACACTCTGGCCGGGAACAAATTGCGCGTCCGCGAATAAGATCAATCGAGCACCGTCGTAATGTTTGCGGCGCGTCCGATCGATCTTGGGGGGTCTCATGCGCTATTTCACTCTCACCACTCTGACGGCTGCCGTATTGCTAACGGCCTGCGGCTCCGGCGCACCTAAAACACAGGCGCAGCTTCTAATCGGTGAATGGGATCAGGCTGAACCAGTCGTAATTTCGCAGAATGGGTCCACACTGAGCCTGACAGATGGCGAACTGGATTTTTACAAAAACGGAACAAGTGACAGCGAAGGTCTTTTGACCTTCCAAGACGTTCCCGCACAAATTGCGGCTTACAGGATTAGGTCAACGGCCAATTACGTGCTGAACGGATCGACCCTCAGCGAAACCACGACCAATTTATCGGTCATGCCCGTCGACTCTAATCCGGACTCTTTACAAATGGCGTCCGGCCTGACGAATATGATGGGCACGGTCGAAACATCGACTCTGGAAATCGTATCGATCGACAAAGATCGTTTGGTCCTGCGCGACCCCAAATCAGACGTGGTGATGACCTATAATCGGGACTAATCCCTAGCCACTTTTGGCAGATCGGCGAACGTTCCCGCCCGCTTCTGCCCCTTTGCCATCATCGCTTCCATCATCTCCGATGGGATGAGCATAGACATGTTCCAGACGCCGATCTGGTCAAGCGTGTCCGCCGTGCTGTGATCGCGCGCATAGGTGATGATGCGTTTGCAGCCATAGATCGCCAAGGGTGGCTTGGACGCGATCTGGCGCGCTGTCGCCATGACGGCCTCCATCATCGCTTCATCGCTCTCGTAGGTCGCATTGAAAAGACCGCGCTGCTCGCATTCTTCCGCGTCCATGCGGCGACCTGTATAGGCCAACTCGCGTACCACGCCTTCGGGCATATGGTTGAGAATGCGCGGGAACGTCCCGACATCTGCCGTCATGCCGACATTGATTTCATAGATGGTGATGTAGGCGTCCGACGTACCGTAGCGCATGTCGCAGGCCGTAATCAGATCAACCCCGCCGCCAATGCACCCGCCATGGATCGCGACGATGACCGGGATGCGGCAATTTTCAAGCGCCGTGAAACTATCCTGCAATCGGAGGACATTCTGATAGAAGACCGCGCCGTGCTGCGGATTGTTCTTATCATTGCCGGACACGCCGCCAGAGCTAAACATCGACACATCAATTCCAGCAGAAAAGATTGGACGCTCGCCCGTTGTATCGGCAGAAATAACAATCACGCGTGCCTTGGCATTGTCGTCGATATCGCGGACGATTTCTGGTAGGTCGGCCCAGAAAGACGGGCTCATAGCGTTGCGCTTTTCTGGTCGGCTGAGCCGGATATGGGCGATCTGATCTTCAATCGAAACGTCAAAACATTCGTAAGCCATGATTAGCCTTTCAACGAAAATAGCGCGGCTTGCGTTGGGTCTGTTGTCCCGTTGAGCAGATTTTTATAGGTGGTGAGCATCGCTTCGACGCCTGCCGGTTCTCCGACACTCATCCATCCCGCAGCATCACCGAGAAACGGAATCCAGCGTTCAGCCAGGCGTGTGGCAAACCCGCCCCCGCCCCATTCCGCAATGCGCGACTTGGCGTAATCCGGCGCGAAGAACATCTTCATCGGCGCGCCCTCATCAGGTTTTGGTGCCGCATCGCCCTGATAGTGGGACTTCCCGACGGCGCAGCCATATTTCACATTGTCGCGCAAATGGGCGTAGATCCGCGCCAATAACTCGCCATTGCCAGCCATGTCGACGATGACGGTCGGCACGCGGTCCAATCCTTCGATCATCTCATAGGTCACGACCGTATCGTAATAGCCTGTCTCTTCGACAAAGGCTCGATTGCGTTCCGATGTCAGGCCCAGCACTTCAACGCCCCCGCGCTGTTTGAGGCAATAGGCCGTGCCGAGCGCGGTCTTGGACGAAGCGCTGGTGATCACCACCCGTTCCGCACCGAAGAATTTTTCGCTGGAGACGAAATCGTCGATCAAAAAGCTGGTCAAAAACAGCGGACGCAGCACGGGCTGGATTGCTTTCTGGACCGCATAAGACGGGTCAGCGGCAGTATAAGAATAGCCATTATAGACAGGATGGAGCGGCGCGCGGTGATCGGCCACGTCCTGAAATCCTTGCGGCGACAGCTTGCTGGGCTTCACGACAATTTCGTCAGCCACAGGCAGGAAACCGTAGACTTCCGTACCAACAGGGACGTCAGAACATTTGGATTCTGACACCGTCGCGAACCCCCAAACCGGCATCCGGCCCTGATTGTCTTCGCCGAAGCCATAGGCTTTAGGATCAAAATAATGCCAGTAACCGATGTGATCACCGAAGATCATATAGGTGACATTATTGGCCGTCAGCGCGAAGCTATCGATGGCAAGGCGGACCTCCCCGTCTTGCAGCGCGGGGCTGTCGGTTTTGAAAAGTGTGATGTCGGCCGGGTCGGTCCGGTTTACCAATAGAGTGTGCATGAGGCGCGCTTATCACGGCCCACCCCGTCCCGTCAGCCCGTTGATCGAATAAAGCCTATGCAATGGCTTGCGACATCTTCAGCCAAAATCCGCACATTTCAGACCAATTTTTGTTCAGACGTGATCAATTGAGTGAGTTGGGTAGCAATCGCATTGACGGTGCAGAATCACCTGCCAATGGCACAGTTAGAGACGACCGACTTGATGTCACAACCAGGCATTATGGCGGAGCACTTCCCCCTACCTAAATCGTAACATAAGCATCTGTTTTCATTATGTTTTATTGCATAGCAGGTGCCGCACGGATGGCGGTTCCCATCATTCAGAACCTATGCGAGCAGAGTGGCGACGAGGGTGTGACCTCGTCGCCTGTCGCTTGACAAATTAACTGGAAAGGATTCTTCCAATGACCACCAAACGAAACGACACCATGAATTTTGCGGCGCGCCGCGTCAAGAAAGTCGCAATATCTGCTTTTGGGTTTTTAGCTCTGGCCACAGGCGCCATCGCCCCGAACGCTTTCGCAAACGGGGCATTGTTGGTCGACAGGACCGTCAGTGTAAAGTTTAGCCTGACTGAACTTCGCGCTCCGCAAGGACCAGAAAAAATCTATGCCAAGCTAGAAAAACGCGCGATGTCTTTTTGCAGGGCCGACAAAGCGACCTTGCGATATCTGGACCAGTCTCTTGCGGAATGTGCCAATGACATAGTCGACCAGTTTGTTCAGAGCGTGAACATTACTGCTCTCACGGATTATCACAAGGCACAAACCTATCAGGCGCGCCCTGTTCAAATTGCCTCTAATTAACCAGCTAAATTCGTTCAATGCCAGCGGGTTTGTCCTTATGACAAACTTGCATTGACCGGACTAACGCCGACACATTTTAAGGCTCTGCTAACCATAATGTCCGGCAGTTGGCTCGTTAAACGGTTGCTACATCTTCCTTTGCTAATCGCGCGTCATGGATATGACGTCACAGATCGGGCAGCCGCCGCGAACGCATGAAGAAGCGATCACCGCCAAGGCTCGCTACGGCTATATTCCGGGGCTGGACGGTCTGCGCGCAATTGCCGTGCTGATCGTCCTGGTCGCCCATTTTGGGCTCGGCCATTTGGTCCCGGGCGGGTTTGGCGTCACCGTGTTTTTCTTCGTCTCCGGGTTTCTGATCACACGTCTGTTGATTGCCGAAGCCGAAAAGAAGGACGGGATCGGTCTGAAGGATTTCTATATTCGTCGCGCCATCCGTCTCTTTCCTGCCCTGATCGGCATGACCTTTGTCACCACGGCCATCCATATGTGGCTGGGACTAGGCGCCCCCGTTGCCGGGGAATTCGCAGCCGCCAACCTCTATTTCACCAACTATTATCAGATCGCCGAGCAGGCCGCAGGCCACGCGCCCTATATGAGTTGGACCCCGCTTTGGTCGCTGGCGGTCGAAGAACATTTCTATCTCTTATTCCCGGCGCTTTTGATGCTAACGGGATTGAATTGGCGGCGCATTACGACTGTTCTGCTCGCCTTGATCGTGTTGGTTCCACTGTGGCGATTGGCGGTGAGCCTGATCTGGCCTGAGACGGCTGAGCTTTACACTTACATGGCGACGGACGCGCGGATCGACAGCATTGCTTATGGGTGTCTGTTCTCGCTCGGCCTGCACCAGCTGAGCGATCCGGCAAAACTGCGCTGGCTGATCGGCTGGATTCCAGCGGGACTGGCCGTTTTAGCTTTGCTCGCCACTTTCGTCATTCGCGACGAGATGTTCCGGCAAGTCCTGCGCTTCTCGGTTCAGGGTGTGGCCATCGGTGTGTTGATGTTGAACCTCTATTTTGGACGCGCCTTTACGTGGGCCTTTCCGGTGCTGGAGCTGCCGCCGCTGCGTTGGATCGGTCGAGTGAGTTACGGGCTATATCTATGGCACTTCCCGGTTCTGGATCTGGTTGAGCGCATGGCGTGGTCACAAGCCGCGACCATCATCGTGGCGTTAATCGCGTCCTTTGCCATCACCGCACTCAGTTTCTATTTTTGGGAGCAGAAATTCGTGGCGCTACGCAAACGGTTCGGCGCACATATCGTGACGCCCAAAGCGAGCTAAGCCAAAAACGCGTCAGTAGAGGCTCCGCTGGCCAGGCGCGCGGTGAATACCGACGCGCGCAACGGTGCCGCGGCGTTCCCCGCGCGATCCCGGACGCCACCAAGCTGGATCATTGGCCCAGAGTTTTGCGGTGGTCGCGGTGAACAGGAACCAGCTAATATCATTCTGCTGCAGAATCGCGGATTCAGAGATCGAGAACAGCAAGAAGAAGAATAGCGACAGGACAACCCAATAGGTTTCCACACCACCTGTCTTGATCCGGGTCAGGCTTTTGATCGCCGTCATTAGCGTCAATAGACCGAATAGGATGATGATTACGGCGCCGCCCGACAACCAACTATCGAGCCAGCCATTATGCGCTGTCGGCACTGACCATTGCAGCACTTCGCGCGTTTGATAGCTCGGCCCCAACGGGTCCATCCAGAAGGTGCCGTACCCGTAACCGAGCCAGAACTTATCCTGGATGGCCATGGCCAAAAGTTGCCAAATATCCGTTCGACCCGTCAGGGTCGGATCTTTGCCGATCAAGCCCAACGCCCACTCTAGCCCGACGGTCATGATCAGGGCGAGACCCGCCGTACCGGCAATCACCGCCCAGATGACGGGAACGCGCAGAAACGGGAACCGACGGAACACTCGTACCACCAGAAAAATACCGAAACAGCCCATCATCGCCAGTAACGCTGTTTTCGATCCTGACATCAACATCATGAAGAGGCAGAGCATTGCAGTCGGCCCCCATATCCAGATGCGTTTGGGGCGCATCGCAAAGGCGCAGAGCATGACCGCAAACCCCTTCGCCATGATCCCGCCTAGATAATTTTTTTCCGCCCACGGACCGCGCCACGCGCCGGGATAGATTTCCTGCATGATACCGCGCGTTGGATTGAGCAGAACCAGCATCAGTGTAATCAGGCACAGGATCAGCACGGCCGCGCCAATATGCTGCACCATTTCGCCCCAATCATAGCGCGCCGCAAAGGCCAATCCGGCCATTGTCGTCATTAACAGACCGATGGATCGGCGCATCGTCACGCCGGGATCAATCGACCAGAAGAAGGTCAAGCCGAGCCAAAGGACACACATGATAATCAGCGGGTTGCGCGAGACCAGTCGTAAGACCTTGGCAAAATTCATCAGCGTCATGCCCGCGACAATGCCGTAGATTGGATACCAGAGCAGACGTGCCAGCGGGCTATCGCCCGCTTCTAGTGCTTCAGCAGACGGAAACGTCAGGCCAACAATGGCCCCTGAGAAGAACACTAGAACCAAGACCCAAATGGCGGATTCCAAAAAGCGACCCAGTCCGATCAGTGCATAATTGCGCTGCTGGAGTTCGGCGTGGCTGAAGCCGGGTGATGGGGCTGTGAAGGCCATGATCTGGCCATGCCGTCAAAGGGTTAGGGCGGCGTTAACCATGCTGACACGAGAAGGCATTTTCCTGCCCCTTGATCAACGACCTCTATGCCCTTGATAACGACAGATCAGACCGACTTGATCATCTTTGATTGTGACGGCGTTCTGGTCGATTCTGAACCACTCTCCAACGCGGTCATGGCTGAACACATCACGCGCCTGGGCTGGGCCATGAAGGGCCACGAATCGATCCGTCTCTTCAAAGGTAAAACCATGGCGCAGGTTCACTGCGCGATCGAAGACCGACTTGGTAAGCCGATAGATAAAAAATGGACGTCCGCTTTCCATCTCGATCAGGAGCAGCGGATGCGGCGGGATTTAACCGTTGTCGCGGGCGTGAATGACTTGATCGCGCGCGTGCAGGCTGCGGGACTGCATAGCTGTGTGGCCTCACAAGGAAGCCACGAAAAGATGGCGATCAGCCTCGGCCTGACGGGCCTATGGGATCAATTTGAAGGGCGGATTTTCTCCGCCCGTGATGTGGCTAACCCCAAACCAGCCCCCGACCTGTTTCTGCATGCGGCCATTCAAATGAACGTGTCGCCAACGCGCTGCATCGTGATCGAGGATAGCCCCACCGGGATTGCAGGCGCTCTTGCCGCGAAGATGAGAGTAATCGGCTATGACCCGGACGAAAGCGGCGTCTTGGCGCAAGGCGGTATCGAGATCGTCAGTCGCATGGACGCGATCACAATCGTCTAAGCCCTTTACGGGCCGCCTTAAGGCGGTCATCCATCATGCATGAGCAAAACCATCAGGATCGGCGGGGCTTCGGGTTATTGGGGCGAGAGCGATATGGCGTGGGGTCAGTTACTGGCCGCGGAGCCCAGCCTCGATTACTTAGTTTTCGACTATCTCGCCGAAATCACAATGAGCTTGATGGCGCAGATGAGAGTTCGCGACCCCGAGGCTGGATTTGCCACGGATTTTGTCTCTGACTTAACCCGGCACTTGCCTGAGATTGCGCGCCAAGGCGTGAAAATCTGCTCCAATGCCGGCGGCGTCAACCCTGATGGCTGCGCGGCTGCCGTTCGGGCCGCCATCGACAAAGCTGGATTGGATCTCAATGTCGCGGTCATCACGGGTGATGATGTTATGGACCGACTGGACTCGCTTGAAGAGGCGAGAGAGATGTTCTCCGGCGACCCGCTCCCCAACGCGAAAATGATCGTGTCCGCCAATACCTATCTCGGTGCCTTCCCAATCGCGAAGGCCCTTGGCGAAGGGGCAGATATTGTCATCACGGGACGCTGCGTCGACAGCGCCGTCACGCTCGGCGCATTGATCCATGAATTTGGCTGGCAAAGCGATCAGTTGGACAGCTTGGCGCAAGGGTCGCTGGTCGGGCATTTAATCGAGTGCGGCCCACAAGTGACGGGCGGAAACTTCACTGACTGGAAAAGCGTCGCCGACACGTTGGTTGATATTGGCTACCCCATTGCAGAGGTCAGTGAAGACGGCGCTTGCGTCATCACCAAGCCAGACGGGACAGGCGGGATCGTCAATCGCGGTACGCTCGGCGAGCAAATGCTCTATGAGATTGGCGACCCAGCCGCCTATTTGTTGCCGGACGTGATCTGCGATTTCACTCAGGTTACGATTGAACAGGTTGGCCCCAACCAAGTCAGAGCCAGCGGCGCGCGCGGCATCGGCGTCCCCGACCATTACAAGGCCAGCGTCACCGTCACGGACGGACACCGCCTCTCTTTGCTCTTTTTCATGGTGGGTGAGGACGCGTCTGAGAAAGCCCAACTTGTCTTCGACGCCACACTAGCTCGCGCGCGGCGAAAACTTCGCGACCGTAATCTGCCCGATTACAGCCAAACCGAGTTAGAGTTGGCGGGGCCTGAATCACATTTCGGCGCGTTCGCGCAATTTGCTCAGACCCGGGAAGTCGCCTTTCGCATGTCAGTCCGTCACGACAGCGCCGCAGCCTGCGCTTTGTTCCTGAAAGAAGCGTCCGGTTTTGGCCTCGCGACACCGCCGGGTCTCGTGCCGTTTTCTGGCGTTCGCTCCAAGCCACAGCCCGTCGTGCGGCTGTTTTCAACCCTGATCGATAAGAGCCTTCCAGACATTCGCATCAATGGGACAGCTTTCGTGCCCGCGCCGCCTATGGCGCCCTCATCTGTTTCACGTGAAACACCCAAGCCCCCCACATTTGATCCCGACACGGAGGTCCCGCTGGTTCAGCTCGCTTGGATGCGATCCGGCGACAAGGGCGACAAAAGCAATATTGGCGTGATCGCACGGCAGCCGGACTTCATACCCTATATCTGGGCCGCAGTGACCGAAGCCGCCGTACGTGAACGCTTCGCCCATTTCGTCAATGGCGACATTGAACGCTGGTACTTACCGGGGTCGCACAGCCTCAACATCTTGATGGACAAAGCTCTGGGCGGCGGCGGCATAGCGAGCGTGCGCAATGATGCGCAGGGTAAGTCGTTTGGACAGATTTTAGCCGCTATGCCGATCCCAATTCCTAGACAGCTTCTTCAGTAAACCGTCCCCGGCATTTATCGTCAGGGACAGGTGAGTTCCAATCCGTCATGTGATAAACTCGTCCTGTGACGTGACGCACCCTTCCCAACGGCGATGCCTCTCCCCTACCCCTTGATGAAACGATCCGTCGGGGGATACCGTCATGCGCCAGTTTACAGAAGAACAAATCCTGTTCCGGGATTCTTATCGCCAGTTTCTGGAAGAAGAGATCAAGCCGAATATGGCCACATGGCGCGAAGCCGGGATCGTTGACCGCTCGGCCTTTCGCAAAGCGGGCGAACGCGGCATGTTGATGATCTGGCCAGACGAAAAATATGGCGGTCTTGGCGATTCCGATTTCCGCTGGGATCAGATCATCATTGAAGAAAGCGCCCGCGCGGAAACGGGCGAGTTTTTCGCCACCCTGCACTCGCGCCTTGTTGGCCCCTATTTCAAGAATATCGGCAATGAGGAGCAATGTGCGCGGTTCCTGCCCAAATGCGTATCCGGTGAAACCATTCTAGCCGTCGCCATGACCGAGGCCGGGGCCGGGTCTGACCTGTCGGGTATGCGCAGCACGGTCCGCGACATGGGCGATCACCTGATCCTCAACGGATCCAAAACCTACATCTCCAACGGCATTAACGCCGACGTGGTCATCGTGGCGGGGAAATATATCGCCGAAGGCGCGGATGAACCCGCCAACCCGCACGCTATGGCCTTGGTGATTGTTGAGCGCGGCATGGACGGGTTCTCTCGCGGACAAAACTTGAAGAAAATGGGCCTTCCGGCGCAAGATACGGCCGAATTGTTTTTCGACGAAGTCGTGATCCCCCGCAACAATGTGCTCGGCACACCGGGGATGGGGTTCATTCATTTGATGGAAGGCTTGGCCGAAGAACGGCTGATCGCCGCAACTGGCTATGCCGCGTCCGCGCGACATGCCTTCGATCTAACACGCAGCTACGTCATGGACCGTCAGGTCTTTGGACGCCCTCTCTCCAAGATGCAGAATACGCAGTTCAAAATGGCGGAACTGGATAGCGAAATCGACATGCTGCAAGTCTATGTCGACCATCTGGTCTACCAGCATAATCAGGGCTTACTGACTGCCAACGCGGCCGCCAAAGCCAAACTTTTGGGCAGCGAAATCCAGTGGAAAATGATGGATGAAGGGGTCCAGCTGCATGGCGGCGCGGGCTATATGGATGAATATTCTATCTGCCGCATGTTCACGGGATCACGCATCAACCGTATCCTCGCCGGGAGCTCCGAAGTCATGAAGTTGATTATCGGACGAGATATCTTTTCCCAAACCTATCAATCGATGTTGAATTAGGAGCACACGATGGAGCTCAAAGGCAAAACCGCGCTGGTCACGGGCGGAGCGTCCGGTCTCGGCGAAGCAACAGTCCGGCGCTTTCACCGACAGGGCGTGAACGTCGCAATCCTCGATATGAATGATAAGCGCGGCGACGCGCTCGCCAAGGAACTGGGCGACCGCGCACGCTATTTCAACGGCAATGTGACGAACGAAGAACGCGTGGCTGAGATCATCGAAGACACCGCCAAGACCTTTGGCGGTCTGCATATTTGCAATAATTATGCGGGCATCGGTAGCGCCCATAAAACCTATGACAAAAAGAGAGACGCGCCGCATCCGCTTGATACGTTTAAGCGCGTTCTGGACGTTAATCTGATCGGCACATTCAATGTCGCGCGTCTCGCCGCCCAACAAATGTCGCGACAAGAACCGGTGACGGATGACGGCCAGCGCGGTGTTATCATCAACACGGCCTCCGTCGCAGGCTATGAAGGTCAGATCGGACAGGTCGCCTATTCTGCCTCAAAAGGCGGCATCATCGGCATGACGATTGTGATTGCGCGCGATCTGGCACAGATCGGCGTGCGCTGTAATACCATTGTGCCAGGTCTGATCCACACACCTTTGTTCGACACGCTGCCTGACCACATTTTCGAAGCGCTAGAAAATTCAGTTCTCTACCCCAACCGCCTTGGGAAACCCGACGAGATTGCCATGCTGGCCCAGCAGATTGTCGAGAATGATTATATCAACGGCGAATGTATCCGCATGGATGGCGGGATCCGAATGACGCCTCGTTGATAAACTTACCTACCGTCCGCCTCTGTTGCTCCGGTCCCGCCCCTCTGTTAGGCGCGCGAAAACTAACATAGGACCCACGCCCCATGAAAATGAACGGCAACGAAATTAAGGTCGGCAACATCATCAAGCACCAGGATACGCTCTGGGTTGCGGTGAAATGTAATGCCGTGAAGCCTGGTAAGGGCGGCGCGTTTAATCAGGTTGAGATGAAGAACCTGCTGGATGGCCGCAAACTGAATGAGCGCTTCCGCGCGGCAGAGACAGTCGAGCGGGTTCGCCTCGACCAAAAACCACACACTTATCTCTATGATGATGGCGACGCGGCTGTGTTCATGAACTCCGAGAATTATGAGCAGATCCACTTGCAGAAGGACTTCATCGGCGACCGCGCTGTGTATCTTTCCGACGGCATGGCTGTGGAACTGGAATTCTACGAAGACAAACCGATCAGCGTCTCCCTGCCGGATCAAGTGACCCTTGAAGTCATTGAGACCGAACCTGTGGTGAAGGGTCAGACGGCAGCCAACAGCTTTAAGCCCGCCATTCTTTCCAATGGTGTCCGCACCGCCGTCCCACCTTTTGTCGGCACGGGCGAACGGTTGGTGATCAATACGGAAGACGGTAGCTACGTGACCCGGGCAGACTAGAACCGCATTATAAAAACATTAGATTGGGAGAAGAGCGTGACAGAGAACCTCGGCAGGCGTCTTGCCATTCTGCGCTTTATCCCGATCCTTATTTTGATCGCACTGGCGTTTGGGTTGGACCATCTCTTTGGTCTGGACCGGCTGCTCAGCGCGGGTATCGCTCTTGTCGTCGCGATCCTCGTTCGGATCGCCCTGATGCGATTTTGGAAGTAAGGTGGGCGAGCAGCTTAAAAAGGCTGTATTTGCAGCATTAATAGGATTGATCGTCAGCCTAATCTACCTTGCGTTATTTCGAAATTCTGATGACCCTCTGTTGGCAAATGCCAAGCTAAGCTCAGTTATAGCCTGCGGCGTATTTCTAGGGTCTTTACTGGGTCAGCTTATCAGATCGAACAATCAGAATTGTGAAGATCACAACAACTAGCTAATTAAGACCACCATCTAAGGCGTTGCCATGCAGGGTAGATCGATGAACGAGCGTTTCAAAACAGCCCTGGCCGGTGGGGTCGCGGGTTTGATTATCGCGGTATTCATCTTCTTCTTTTTTCGAGATCCTGAGGCCGGATTTACGAGCAATGTCTTGCTACTGGTCTTAGCGCCCGTGGGCGGGTTCGCCGGTGGATGGCTGGGCTATAAGCGTGACAAAAGCTGACGCAGTCGGCCCGGTGAAGAAGACGGTCGCGCTCACGCTCTGACCTGCTATAGGGCGCGAAACGCTGGATGAGACAGAATACTGGATTAGGCTGGCGACCCACCGCACCGTCAACACGGTAACGACACCCCGACATCTGGTCGGACACTCTGTAATACTTCGAACGGAAACACCCATGAGCGGAATGTCAGCAATTATGGGCGTTATGCAGAACGCCGCCCGCAAGGCCGCACGCGGTCTACAGCGCGACTTCGGTGAAGTCGAAACTCTGCAAATCAGCCGTAAAGGCCCATCCGATTTCGTCTCCCGTGCCGATAAGAAAGCGGAAGAGGTCATCCATGAACAGCTCTCCTATGCCCGTCCCGGTTATAGCTTTCTAATGGAAGAAGCTGGCGAGATTGAAGGCACGGATAAGTCCCACCGCTTTATCGTTGATCCGATCGACGGCACGACCAATTTTCTGCACGGTATTCCGCATTTCGCCATCTCCATCGCGCTGGAGCGCGAAATCGATGGTAACCCACGCGAACTCGTTGCCGGACTGGTTTATAATCCGATCACCGACGATATGTGGTTCGCTGAAAAAGGCCGCGGCGCCTATATCAATGACGGCACACGCGGTGGTGCGGATCGTCGTCTAAAGCCCTCGCAGCGCGATCTGTTCTCAGATTGCATCTTCTCCACTGGAATCCCGTTTAAAGGTAAGCCCGGCCACGCGAAATACCTCAAGGAACTGCATCAAGTCATGGGCACTAGCGCCGGCGTTCGGCGCTTTGGCGCAGCGTCACTCGACCTCGCGTGGACGGCGGCTGGTCGTTACGATGGTTTCTGGGAGCGCGGCCTCAAACCGTGGGACATTGCCGCCGGCGTTTTGATCGCGCGCGAAGCGGGTTTACAGGTTGAAAGCCTATCCGACGGCGACGTCATGGATACGGGCGACATTATCGTTACCAACGACACATTGCTGCCAATGTTGAAGGATCGAGTGACCTAGGTCTCTTGATTCCCATCGCCGCTGCCAATATAGGCCGCCGCTTAGCGGTGGACCAAGCAAAGCCGTACCGAACATAGAGAAGACTCATGAAAAAAGACGGACATCCGGATTACCACACCATCAACGTCAAGATGGTCGATGGCAGCACTTACGAAACACGCTCCACTTGGGGCAAAGAGGGCGACACGCTCTCCCTCGATATTGACCCAAAAACACACCCAGCCTGGACAGGCGGCGAAGCGCGCATCAGCGATCGCGGACGGGTCAGCAAGTTTAAAGACAAGTTCAAAGGCTTCTCATAAACGCCCCGCGCGTATTTCTGAGGTAACCTCAATGACATTCAAAGCGGCTCCCACGGGGCCGCTTTTTTCATGCCTTAACGCTGCGTATCCAACACAACGGCGTCCGTGCGCATCTGCGTGTGGCCCTCGCGCCGCCAGCCTGACAGCTCGTTCCGTTTCTTACGGAACTTCTCGGTTCTGACATAATTATCGTCTGAGAACTCAACCATGGTGATGGCTACCTCATCCGCGTCCACATGAATATGGTTGAACGCTGGCTTGTTGTCCCGGCGGCGCGTCGAGAGCGTCCCTGAAGACACGGAGAGCAGCTCGCTCCCCCCCGGCTTACGTTCAATAACAAACGGAACATGGACATGGCCGCTCAGCACCATATCGCAATTGCCGTCAGCCAGCCGCTTTAACCCTTCGGGGCCGTTATCAGTTGTCTTTTGCAGCGGGCTTTCAGGCGGATAGATAAAGGGGTGGTGGACGTTAAGCAGACGCAGCTTGCCCCAATCACTCTGTTGGAACCGCGTAATCTTTTGGTCGAGATCATCGAGATTGACCACGCCAACCGACCAGTCGAGCTTCATCTGAACGCCTCTGGCCGTATTCATGGATTGGATGATTACATTCTCATCTTCAAACAACCCCTCATCAAACGGATCGATATATTCAGCGTAGCGATCAAACGGTTTAAGAATGCGGTCCACGATCCCGTACATGGGCGTGTCGTGATTGCCGGCCGTAATAACTTTTGGACCAGACAGTTGTTCAATCCAACGGGCTGCCGCTTCGAATTCTGCCTCTGATCCAGTCTGTGTAATATCCCCCGATATCACTGAAACATCAGGTTTGAGACTTTCGATTGTTGCGTCGAGGCGCGCGAGCGCGGCTTCATCCTCAACCCCAAAATGAACATCGGCGAAGTGTAAAATTGATGTCACGGCGTTCCTATGCCTCCCGTGAGATCGGAAAACTCATCGCAGGCCAAGGGGCCAAAACCAACCCATGGTTTTTGTCGAGTTCAACGGTGACTTCACCTTTGAACGTCATTGGTTCGCCGTCGAGTAAGCCTTCAATCGCAGAGTCAGAGCGAAGTCGAAACTGCTTGGTCTTCACATTTTCCACGGCCTGGCTTTGACGGATATTTCCCATCAATGCCGCCACACCAAGCGACAAAGTGCTTCCGCCCGTGACCTTGTCAAAGAGGGTTAGGTCGAGCCTATCCGGATCCAGCGCTTCACCGTCCATGAAAGGACAGGTTACATTGATCAATTCCATTGACCGTTCGTCATAGTCACGATCTGGTAAGGCGATCCGTATGGGCGACGCGTCTGAAGTCGTTTTCATCGTCTCGATTGCCCCTTTGGCGGCATCCATAACGTTTCCGTCGCGCAGATCTTCCCGCGCTTCACTCATTTTGGTCGGCTTCCCGAACATACACCCGACCAGGAAGGTGCCTGTCTGCCCGCTTTCATCGCGCACAATACCGGCCGTCATGGGTCGTGGGCTCGCAACGGCTAGACCCCGGATCAAACAATCTTGCCAGACGTCGGACCCATAAAGGCCCTGCATCAACATGTTCATGGTTCCGCCCGGCAAAGCGATGAAGGGGACGTTCTGATCGCGGGCGATTGAGGCCACTGCGGCCGCCGTTCCGTCGCCGCCAAATGCGATCAGCAGATCGCCCTTAGCGTCTCGCATTTTGCTCATCATCGATTTCATGTCGGACGATTCGCCGACGAATAGGTCTGGTTGACCATAGCCGTAACGCTCGAAAATAGCCCCCAACTGGCTCGAAATATCCTCCGAGGAAGACGAGGATAGGTTTGTGAGAACGACGGGTTTTCTAGGTAGTGTTTGACAAGTCAAAGTAAGGGGCTCGCAAGACGAAGGATGTTCTCTTTCCAACGTAGGAACGGGCCACGCTGTTCCCATTTGTCTGGATCCAGCATTTCTGACGCGGCGATATAACTATCGACGAGCGCGTTGATTTCCGCAGCGAACGTATCGTCATAGACACACAGGGTCATTTCCAAATTAAGGTAGAAACTCCGCATATCGATATTGGCTGTGCCGATGAGCGTCATCTGGTCATCAATCTGAACCAGTTTCGTATGCAACATACCACCTATAAAGCGGTGCACTTCGATCCCAGCCCTAATCAACTCGTCAAATGTGCTTTCCCCGGCATGGCGCGCCATGATGGAATCGACCCGCTTGGGCACAATCAGCCGGACGCTGACCCCGCGATGGGCTGCGTTGGTCATCGCTAATTGGAGCGTTTCGTCAGGGACAAAATATGGCGTCACAATCGTGACTGATTTTCGCGCACCAAAAATCGATGCGACGATCAACTCATGAATGATTGAGGTCTGCATCTCAGGTCCGGATGGAACGAGTTGCATCGCCATACCTTCCGAAAAATGCGGAGCCGCGTCGCCATCATCTGACAGTTCGGCCAGATCCTGATCCGTATGGTCCATACCCTGACTGTCGAAAATATAGTCCGTGTTGAACATGCATGAGAGCGAAGAGACAATGTGACCTTCAAGCCGCAGCATTACGTCAACCCATTCACCAAACCCCTTGCCTTGCTT
Organism: Algimonas ampicilliniresistens; assembly: GCF_030159955.1. Classification (GTDB taxonomy): domain Bacteria; phylum Pseudomonadota; class Alphaproteobacteria; order Caulobacterales; family Maricaulaceae; genus Litorimonas; species Litorimonas ampicilliniresistens. The sequence goes on along the minus strand of NZ_BSNK01000002.1, from coordinate 844,756 downwards.
GAACTTGACGGGGTCGGTCAGATTGAAGCTACCTGTGTAGCCAATTTCCTGATCGACCAGAATGACCTTGCGGTGGTTGCGAAGGTCGGTGCGTTTGGAAAAAGCTTTGATCGGATTGACTGAGAGCGAATGGATGACTTCGGCGCCCGCAGCCACGAGCTGCTCATCCCATTCCGATCGAAAAAAGGGTCGGCCACCAAAATCATCGACCATTAGCCGCACATCAACACCGCGGGTTGCAGCCCGTTCCAGCGCAGCGAGAACATCGACGATCAGGCCTTGCGGATCGACGATATAAAATTCCAGATAGACGCTGTCTTTCGCCGCATCAATGTCAGCGATTATGGCCTCAATCAGCGGCGGCGCCTCAGAATAGAGTTTGTGCTTGTTTCCTGCAGCAGGGAAGAACCCGGTCTGAATGGACAACATCCACGATAATTCTTGTAGATAGTCAGCGACGGGCAAGTCTTCGCGCGCGACGCGGCGCTTACCTATTCCGAAATCACGCTGATAATATTGCCGGATCGCCCCACCAGTTTTGAGCCGCTTCCGCCCGAGAGACTGACTCCCGAACAAGAAATACATAATAGGCCCAGCAATTGGCAGAACAGAAAGCAGGATGATCCATGACAGCGTCGTGGAGACATTGATCCGACGACTTATGATCATCAGCGACAAGATCACCGTTACAATAATGTGCGCGAGTATCAAAAGTGGACTGGTTGGCAGCATTTATCTTTTCCCCGGCCCCGCAGTGCCTTAACGCCTGTTCATCGAGCTAATAAAGGAACGGCTGGGGCCTTCAGGGGTTCCTTACATTGCACGCGCGGACTGACAAGAATGGAGACGGCAGATAGATGAGCGAAAAATTCTCTGTCTTGTCCTACAATATTCAGGCCGGAATCGGGACCCAACGGGCCCATCATTATGTCACGCGCGCTCACAATCAGCTGATGAGCACAAAGGTGAAAGAGCGCCGATTACGCTCCATCGGCAAATTCATTTCGGAATATGATGTGGTTTGCCTACAAGAAGTCGATCCCGGTGGTCGTCGCGCGGGATTTTCCAATCAGGGTGATGTGCTCCGTCAGGCCAGTCAGCACCCCCACCATGTATTCCAGGAAAATCGATCTGTGCGCGCTATTTCCCGTCATGGGAACGCAATCCTGTCGCGTGTCGCGATCAAGAATTGCGAAGATCTGAAATTACCGGGACGGATTGGTGGGCGCGGCGCATTGGTGGTCGAACTCGATATGGAACCCGCCACCGTTGTGGCCTGCGTTCATTTGTCTCTTGGGCTCGAAGATCAAACCGAGCAGCTCGCATTCCTTGCCAAGCACCTTAACTTACCGCGTTATGGTCGCGCCCGAACGATTGTTTGTGGAGACCTCAATTGCAGCGCTAATTCTGCGCCAATCAAGCATTTTTCGACCCTGACAGGGTCACGCCCCCTCACTGGTGGGCCGCATAAAACCTACCCATCTTGGGCCCCTCGATTAGGGCTTGATCATATCCTGAGTGATGATCACGCGCACAAACATGGGGTCGAAGTTGAAGATGCCGGATTTTCCGATCACCTGCCCGTATCCGCAAAATTCAGAGCCTCTATTCTTCGTCCCTAATATGGCAGCGCAGGTGACTACAGATTGGCAACAAGCCGGGTTGGCTCCGCGTCTGTGTAGTCCGACTCTAAACGCATACCGCAAATCTGAGAGAGAGCCGCGACATCCTGGACGATAATACGATTGCGCGCATAATCTATCAGCTCTTCTCTCCGAAAAGCGCTCATCAGTTTTGAGATTGAGACATTCGTCAAACCGAGCATGTTGCCGATCTCTTCTTGGGTCATTGGAAGGTGAACGGTCTTCCCGACTGATGATGGGTCTGTCTGTTGGGCGACATCAATGATCTTAAGCATAGCGAAGGCCAGTCGCTGACGCGCTGATAATTGTCCAAGTGTTGTTAGATGGCGATAGGCACGACGAGTGTGCCCTGCGAGAGTCTCGAAAAGCCAAGCTGTTAGCGTTTCGTCCTGGGCGCAAAGCCTTAGCAACGTGTCGATTTCAATTCGGTATACAGACACAGTTTGAAGTGCGACCGTTGAGTAACCTTCTGCGCTCTGGTCATTGAGACTCGTCATCTCTGCGATACTGCCCGGACCGAGTATATCGATGATTTGTGTATTGCCCGTTTCAATCGACAGTTTTGAAACCGCCCACCCTTCAGAGATCAAATAAATTGCATTTCTTGGGTAGCCTGTGTCGACAATAGCATCGCCTCGCGCAATTTTAATCCGGCGCTGGCTTGCCAATTGTAACCCGCTAACCAATGCAGGTGGCAAACGGCCCAGAACGGGATCTGAACTCGAAGTTAAAACCGGAATCGTCGCAGTTAGGCGGGTGATATGACAATCTCTGATAAAAGTAGTTAATGGTAAGTGTTGATCAAGAAACGCCTGCACGAGCGGTTCTGTTCCAGATAACTTATTACAAACTGATCACAGTGTGACGGGCGACAGATTAGCGAGACGAAAATTGACTCTGTTGGCTCAAAACTCAGCAAACATGTCTCGGGACAACGTAAAGTCGGGTTCAATAATCAATCGAAACGATTGCCATCCGGCAGAGATTGTTTGCCAGCCTGACCGCCATCTGTTTCTGCATCATCATTGAGTGCGGGGGAGCTCGTCATGTCGGCTTCGTTCGCCTCATCGCGAACTTTTTTAGCGGCAGATTTCTGTTTGTCAGTTTCAGTCATCGTCTAATCCTACAATCGTGAGAGGGCTGACTGACACTACGTTTCGAAAACTCTTCGGGTTCCGATAAACGGTCACACAGAGTGTGAACGTGACTCTAGATTGATCGGGACTCTAGGCCAGAAATGAAAGCTGATCGCCGCCCTGAGTTGACCGGGCAATATTGGAATTGGCCGCAACAGACGGCGAAACCATCCCCTCAGGTCCAAACGGGTCGGACACGTCGCGTCCAGAGGGTTTGCGCCAACTATAAACCTTGGCCAGAGCCGATCCGGGTGGACAATACCAACGCTTCACCGACGCATCCCAGCGCGCGCCAAGCCGCTTGGCGATCTCCCGATCCTTATAGGCCACATTGATGTAACGTTTGGTCATGCTCAATCTCTACGTTCCAGAATTAGAACATAGAGAGAACAAACGGGATTTTCAAGGAATAAATTGGCGTATGTGTCTTTGACAAACCCACGAATCGGGTCATCAAGTTTGGATGAACCAAACTATCATTTCAGCAATTCAGAATCGTGAAATTTTGGAGTTTCACTACAAGGGTCGGATGCGTCGGGTTGAGCCTCATATGTATGGGATCGACACAAAAGGGCATCCATCCCTAAACGCTTGGCAGCTTTCCGGCGGTAGTGGCCAAGACTTCCGCAATTTTCACTTAGATATTCTATCCATGCTTTGCAAAAGTGGACAAACATTCTCAGGTCCAAGACCCGGATATAACCCAAACGACCCGGCGGTGCCGCAAGTCTTCGCTCGGCTATAACGTTGCAGTTACACCATCTTGGCCGATTGGCTGGAATTTTCTTAAGCGCGCAATTACTAGAATGTTGGAACATGGGTTAATGTTACAACCAATCATAGGTTTATTCAATCGCTATCCATTTTATTATCGGTTTTAGCGATCTTCCTCAGCTTCCGCTCAAACGCTTCCTCTGACTCATCACATTCGAGTTCGCGGGCGGTCTGCTTGAATTTGTCGAGTTGGGTCTTAGGAGGCATTGTTGAACATTGTAGGCGATGGATGAACTGGCGTGCATCGGTTAAGCTGAATTACCCTTGATGCGAGCGGGTCACTTTCTATACCCTCACACCACTCCTCATAGGTCAACATGGGAATAGCTTTCCCGCCTTCTGGGCTACGAGGCCCCTTGCCGTTATCGAAGGTATGAAAAGCGTCAAGTTTAACCTTGTATGTTAGCTCTAGTTCTAATGCAGTAGCGAGCATGATCGCATCCCCTGTAGTGAGAATACGCTTTGTGGAATTATTTTTCTTGTAGGGCAGATCCTTTAACTCAGCAGATAATGCGCCAATATTTGGATCGTTACCTACGGTAATGATTTGGCTTCTAAAATCGGCGAGAAAGTCGTTAAATGTTCCATACTCTGATCTAACGAGCCTCTTTGGAGTGACTTCTGAGAATGCTATTGAGGAGGTGTAGATCTTACATTTGCCAAGTTTAGCGTCCTCCAAATACTGTTTTATACTTGGAATGTCGTATATATCTTTTTCGTCATTCAAAAAGGCTATGAATACGTTGGAGTCCCAAAACAGGTTGCTGACAGACATTACCACAAATCCCCATCTCTAATGGGAGGAACATCAAAAGCCCCACACCACCGCAATAGGTCTCCATCAGTAGCCACTGGCGTGATCAACTTAATGTCTAATCGCGTGGGCAGTCTCTTTGTGCCGTCATAGCTTGCCGCAGCTTGAACAATGACTCGCCTATCAAGGGTTTCCCTCAAATTTGTCACAGACACGGAATTGCAGATACAGTCAATTTCTACATTACCCGCAGACAGAATGAGTTTTGCGCTGTGGATTTTTCCACGCAAATCGACTTCTTTTATAGTTCCGTCAAACTCCCCAAAGGATGTGCCCTCATAGAAGGCATCTTCCCGCGCGGGTTTCGTAAATTTATCCAATATTACACCAGCCTGTTTATCAAAATAGGTGTCGAACCTGACTATGTTATCGTTATTCTCAGGCATCTGCATTTCTCCGTGAGAGAAAGTCTTATCTGCGCCATCGCCCAAGGCTGCCAAACTCTTTAAAACTTGGATCGGTGTGTCAGGTTTTATAGGGCCGCCTGTTGCAATATCATTTGCAATTTCTTGGTAATACTCAATGCCAGAAGCGCTAAAACTCACCTTGCGACTGTAAACCTCCTCGGATATTCTCGCTAGAGCACTGCCGTATTCTAAATTTGTTATGAGGTGGTTTACAGCCTTCTTGCCGTTGACGTGCTTATCAGCAGCTTTCAGTCCGTTGACAAAATCAGCCAATTTTTTGGCAAAAACATCCGCCCTGACCGCTCCATCTTTTTCATGGCGCAATCCATAAAGTTTGAAGTCTATTTCTTTAACTTCACGTACCAACTTACTGACCTTTCAATCAGATTCTATCGGCCTGCAGACGTAAAATCAAACCCATACTGAAACCCAACCTTAACAGGCGGCTTGGCCGTCAACTGATCGATACGTCAAACGCTTGCCTACGATACCTTGCAGGGCGTTTGCCGTCCGTCCCATATCATTCACGCCAAGGCGCTCACGGTTGTTATAGCGGAAGTCGAACTCCGCTAGATAGCGGTGCAGATGCTTCTCGTTACAGTGCTGATAGACGCCCTTCATGCCGCGCTTAAAGATGCTGTAATAACCCTCTAGCGTGTTCGTGTAGGCTTCACCGCGCACATATTCGCCGCGAGAATGGTTCACGGCTTCATGGCCCGCATATTCAGGGCCAACGTCTTTGTAGAGCAAGCTTTCGTCTGTCATGAGGCGGGAACGACGATCCACATTCTGACGCACAATGCTAGACACAGTATGCTTGTTCGCACGGTCCACGTTGAAAGAGCGAACAGAGCCGCCGCGCTCAACCAGAGAAACGATAGGGAACTTGTTGCCGGGACCGCCGCCCAGACCTTTAACGCCACGACGCTTAGCCGCTTTCTTCTTTTTGAGGCTAATACGGTTGCCGAAATAGGTCTCATCAGCTTCCACGACAACGCCTTCACCGCCCATAGGCGGTAGATCGCCTTGCATCATGGCTTCACGCAAGCGGTGAGACATAAACCACGCGGTTTTGTAGGTGACTTCCAACGTGCGCTCTAGCTGCTTAGAGCTAATGCCCTTCTTAGAACTCATCATCAGAAACGCGGCTTGAAGCCACTTGTGCAACGGGACGTGGCTGGACTCGAACACAGTACCGACCGTGACGGTGAATTGCTTACGGCAAGCGTAGCACTTCTTGATGCCGTAGCGGGTTGGGCTGTATTTCCAGACCTGATTGCCATTAGCGTCCAGCTTCAAAGACTTGTCAGCGTTTTTCACTTTACGACGCGGGGTCACAGGCTTAAGCGCGCCGACCTTTTCAGCCTCACCGCAATGCGGACAGACAGGCTGGCCCTGCCAGATCAGTTCTTCGAGATAAGCGAAGGCGGCAGCTTCATTGTGAAAGAAGGATTTGGACAGGATAGACATACCATCCTAGTGCCTAATCACACTGGGTTTGTCAAGTATATATACGCCAATAAATTCTTACTGAAACGACAGTTTCGCTGTCATGATGCGATCCGCTGCGTCATGCAAAAAGCGCGAGAAAGAGAAACAGAATGGATCCAATACTCAGAGCGACAATGGTTTTGCCGCGATAGGCTTTGGACAGGAGCCCGACGAGAACGCCGCCCAGAACCACACCGATCAAGAACAGAGCCACGAATTTTTGATAGAGTTTGAACAGGCTTGGACCGTGACCCTTGTGAAGTTCGATCATCGATTTTTGTAGGTTTGGGTTGTGGCGCGTGGCGGTGAGTCCATCCGGCGTCTGAGACAAAGAGAGATAAGTCCGAGACGTTGGGCGTAGCTCGATCGTCGTGCCGCGATCACGGATATATTCGAACGAGTGATCAATGCCGCTCTGTGAAAGCAAGGCGCGCACATCAGCTTCTAAACTATCGCTGCTGAAATCGAGCATCGAGCCCGCCGGTAACACCACGGGCGTGTCCACCGTTTGGCCTTTATTGCCGATCAGATAGAGCCCACCAGAAATGGCAACCAAAATGAAAGCCGGAGCCATTAAACCGGCAAAAATCAGATGTAGATTGATCAACAGTCGGCGAGTTTTCAGTGCGTTCATGGCAAGGGCTCCGATAGGCAATTCAAGCGCGTTTATTGGCGCAGAGGTTGGGTCGTGGCAAGTCGGCTGAGCTCAGACGGGGCTCACTAGAAATTCGGCAAAGCCGGAGACGTCGGAACAGCCGCGATCTGACTGGCCTGCGGCCACGCACAATAATCCGCCGCATAATAAGCGCCAGGTCGGAAATTCCCAGACAGACCTGGACCGCCGAACGGCATGGAACTGGCGGCCCCCGTTGTCGGCTTATTCCAGTTAACGATCCCGGCCCGCAGGCGCGGCCGCGCGTGATCCCAAAGCGCCGCATCGTCACTGACCAGACCTGCCGCTAAACCGAACCGAGTATCGTTAGCGAGCGCGATCTGAGCCTCTATGCCGTCCGTGCGATAAACCTGCAGGAAAGGCGCGAAAATCTCTTCGTCCGGCGCGTTAGCCTGTGTCACATCCATAAGGCCGGGACGTAAAAATGCGCCGTTGCGCTCTAAAGCGACGAGCGTCTGCCCGCCTTTAGACATCAAGTCCGCTTCAAACTGGATGGCAGCCTTGGCAGCATCCTCAGACACGACTGAGCCGATAAATACATCCTCATCCGGCGCGCCGACAGCCATCGCAGCGATCCGCACCATGATCCGGTCGAGAACAGCATCACCAAACGCCCCGGTCGGCAAAATCAGGCGGCGCGCACAGGAACAACGTTGGCCGGCAGATATAAAGGCCGACACAGTCGCGATATCGGCCGCGGCATCGATATCGGCGGCATCGTGAATGATCAGCGGATTATTACCGCCCATTTCCAGTGCCAAAATGACATTCGGACGCCCCGCGAAATGCTTATGGAAAAACGTCCCTGTTCCGGCGCTTCCGGTAAATAAGAGTCCGTCAATATCGGCATTTAGGAGCGCAGCCCCTGTGTCGCGTCCGCCCTGAACGATGTTCAATACACCGTCGGCTAAGCCTGCCTCTCGAGCCAGATCTGCGAAAATATCACCCACGCTCGGAGCCAATTCGCTCGGTTTAAAAACAACCGTGTTCCCGGCCAGCAGGGCGGGAATAATGTGACCATTAGGCAAATGACCGGGAAAGTTAAACGGTCCAAAGACCGCCATGACGCCGTGCGGTCTATGATTGAGCGACATGGCGTCTGAAGCGGTTGATCCCGCGCGTTCAGCCTGCGCTCGGATCGAATGCGCAACTTTGCCCGCCATGGCCCCAGCTTCGGTGCGGGCTTCCCACATGGGTTTTCCGATTTCGTCCGAGATCGCCCGCGCGATCTGTTCCTTACGAGCCAAGATAGCCTCGCCCCAACGCTCCATCATCGCAATACGCTCGGATAGGGGCGTCATCGAAAAGTTGTGAAACGCCTCACGAGCAGCCGCAACAGCACCCTTCACCGCCTCTGACGACGCGGCGGCGCCGTCCCAGACAGTCGCACCTGTAATAGGATTGGTAGACTTCATGACATCAAGGCCTTGATCGCGGGGCCGTCCATACGACCATCCGCCAAACGATTGAGAAGGAGCGCGGACAGTCCAGCTCGTTCAGACAGGCTGCTAACCACCATAAATTCGTCGGATGAGTGAATACGCCCGCCGCGAACACCTAGTGTATCGATGTTGGGCGTCCCAGCCGCGAAGACATTATTCCCTTCGCAAACACCGCCCGTGTCCTTGAAGACCAAATCGAGGCCGATCCCTTTCGCAGTTTCCCGCACATCACCGATCAATCGATCTTGCGCGGCATTGCGTGGTTTTGGCGGGCGATAAAAACCACCATGCGTATGTGCAGTGATGCCGTCACGTTTGAGAACTTCATCAAGTGCTGTCATGATCTGCGCTTCCGCCCATTCGGCAGATTCTGGATCTGGAGCCCGAGACCCAACCCGCAGCACCGCATTATCGGGCACAATATTCACTGCTGCACCGCCATCGACGGACCCGACATTAAATACGACCCCGTCGCGCACGCCCATTAAAGCTTCGACCTTAAGCGCCATCTCACACGCTGCCCAAATGGCAGATCGTCCCTTTTCCGGTTCACGGCCAGCATGGGCAGAGCGACCCCGAAAGATGATATCCCAAATGCCTGAGCCCTTGCGCGCCCCAGCCAGCGCGCCGTCTTCCATGGCAGGCTCAAACGTCAGTCCGACATGGGCTTTTTTAGCGGCGTCCCGCAAAAATGTGTCGGAGGCAAAATTGCCCGTTTCTTCATCGGGAGTCAGGATGATTGTGTAACCCAGTTGATCCGTTTCGCCGTGCGCTTCGAAGGTCTTCAGCGCCTCAATCATCACAGTGATCCCGCCCTTCATATCGGCGAGGCCCGGACCGTTGAGCTTGCCGTCGCCAATATCCGTAATGTCAGTGAAGCTATTCGGAGGAAAGACCGTGTCATAATGCCCGGTCAGAACAATCTGTATCGGCGCGTCAGGACGCTGCACGGCCCGCAGGACCGGGCCTGTGTGAAAGGCGTCCGTCTCGCCCTTTGCGTTGATTTTCTCAATCGGCGGCGCGTTGACAATTTCGACCTCGGCTCCGGTTTCGCGTAGCGCCTCTGCAATGGATGGGGCTAGCTGTTTCAGCCCGTCTGCATTCCAACTGCCCGTATTGACGGCAGCCCAACCAAGCACACGGTCGAGCATTGCGTCTTGCCGCGTTGCCGCATGATCGAGCGCTGCGCGATCCGCTGCGTTTAGATCAGCCAAATTCACGGATTGCGTCACGCGGCATCCTTCTGAAAATCGTAAAGATTGGGGAGGTCCAGAACGGCAGAAAGCGCGTCCAAAGTTTCGCGAACATCCGTCAGGAATTGCGGGTCGCCTATGTCCTCAATCGTCAAGCGATCTCGATAATGGTTGGACACAACGCCCCGGAGCGCCGCGATTTTATCTTTCGTCATCACCACGCCGGAATGAACCGCACCCATTGCGTCCGCGCCCATCGCAACACGCAGTCGCAGACAGGCCGGACCACCGCCATTGCTCATGCTCTGTCGCAGGTCGAGATAATGCGCGTCTTGAATAAACCCATCCGCGAGCAAGCTGTCGACATAGGCTTTCGCGCTCGGCATTTCTTCCGTTTCCGTCGGTAGGATCATCGCCATGCTGCCAGCCGGAAGCGACACAAGCTGCGAGTTGAACACATAGGACTTCACCGCATCTTCAATCGGTATCTCAGCACGAGCAAAACGCGGCGCAAAGCCGAGCGGATCGCAGGCGCGCGTCAGGTCTGCTTCCATCTGATCCGGAGTTTCAAAGGCCAGCGCGTGATACAGCATTGTGTCTTCATTCACGACGCATACGACATCATTGTGAAACGCGCCTGCATCAATGGCCGCCGGATTCTGCCTTAGGAAATGCGCCCGGCTAAGACCGTGATGGCTGGCCAAGACGTGACAGCTTTCCAGCGTTTGGCGGGCTGGGAATGTTGGGTCATCATCCCGTGCGGCAAGCGCCGCCCTGCCGTAGACGAACACTTCCAATCCTTCTTCACCGTGGGACTTGCAAAGACGGTTGTGATTGGCTGCGCCTTCATCGCCCAGCATAGGGTTCATCAGCAGGGCGTCATGAACTTTGAAATGAGCGTCATCTACAAAGATGCGCGATAGAATGCGTTGCGTCAGCCCATGCTCAAGCGCGCGGTGCGGCATGGAAATCAGATTGGCCGGAGTGAAATGGACGCGGCTATCGCTCGTGTCTGCGGCGGGGGACACGGTCGCCGCATTCGCCGTCCACATAGACGACGCTGAACTAACATTGGCCAGCAGTGCCGGGTTGGCGCGCAGGGCCAGTTGCAGAATATCGGCATCAGATCCCGTAAAACCCATTTGGCGCAGCACGGAAATACGCGGCCCATCATGTGGCGGCAGCACGCCCTGCGGAATGCCGAGATCAATCAGCCGTTCCATTTTGGTCAAACCTTGAAGCGCGGCCGCTTTTGGATTGGAAACGAGGCCCTTGTGCGAGGCGCTAGCGATATTGCCGCGCGACAGACCCGCATAATTATGGGTTGGGCCAACCAGCCCATCAAAATTCATTTCTTGTGTGGTTTTATCTGTCATGAGTGCCGCCTATCTTGAGCCAGTGCGATCCGCGCTTGTCCGAGAGGTTTGGCCACATCAGAAATGAAGCCAGACGCAATATCCCCCGTCGTCAGCGTGGCGCGAAAATCCGTGCCTGTTCCAGCAAACGCCAACAGCCGTTGGGGACCGTCCTTATAATCCACAATGTCACGAACCGTCCGAGCGATCAGCGTCGCGTCAGCGCGGCACTGGATCGCGGGACCGCCATCAAAAATATCGCACAGTTCCGTCTCCTCAAAACCTGCGCCCATCAACAAGTTCATTGCCCCGCGTGAAATGTCGTGGGGTCGACCCGCGCAAATCCGCGCCGCATCCGGCAAGAGGTTCATCAGGATCGGCAAGCTTGGCAGCAATTCCATGATGAAGCGCCCATCTGAGGCAGACAGACGATCGGCGATGGCGAAATCCGTATTGATGAATTTGGAGGTCAGATGCTCCCAAAACGGGCTGACCCCGGCCTCATCTACCCAACCGCGAATATCCGCCATCAGGCGACGATCGAACATGTCGGGATGCGATTCCACGAAGCAAAGCCGGCCAAGCGAGAGCAGCCGCGCAACCCCTCGACCCCGTGCTTCTGGTGCCAGAAAGATTGAGGCCAGTTCGGTATAACCATCGAAATCTGTGGTCAGTTGCAGCGTCTCATATTCGGTTCGCAGATCCATTTGTGAGGACAGCCGGGCATGGCGCGATCGTTTGAAGGAATAGAACGGGCGATCCACGCCGAGTTTAGGGATAATCCCGGAAATCCCCATCACTGCGCCGTCGCATTCAGCGACGAAGAGCAATCGGTTTGCTTCCGGCTCTCCACCCAAATAGCGGTGCGTGGCATTGATATAGGCGTCCACCCGCTCCCGTGTGCGCGGGACCGTCGTCAGCCCCGCTTCTGCAGCACTCGTAAAGCGCGCAATAGCTTCGGCATCATCAGGGGTGGCTAGGCGAAAGACGTCCAAGGAAGACCTCGTCGCTTGCGTCCGCGAGCCGGTCCGTTGGGGCACAGCAGTCAGGGGACGTGGCGACCATCTAGCGGGGGAAGCTAGGTGATTCAAGGGGCGGACATCAACAGTTGAGGGTCGGACATTAAGGGCAAGCTGGTCATACGCTTGAAGAAACCGCAGTCAGACCGTAGACAAACGTTAGACTGAGGAACGGAACACAATATGACCTTTAAGATTATTGCTGGTTTGCTCCTCTCTGCCTGTCTGGCTTCCTGCACTCAAGGACTGGACAATGAAGGGCCAGATGAGCTGGCCACGTCGGCAATCCCTTCCACATCACAACTCGGCTCGGATTTCTCTGCGACTGACACAATGCTGACGGAAGCCTGCGCAACAGATGTGTTTTCGGGAATTGTCACAATCGTGACACCGACAGACATGATTTATAGCTTTGCTTGTAACGGCGGAGCAACTGACGACCCCACCATAACCAGCGACACAAATTTCAAGCTCTTCTCGACCAGCAAACAGATCACGGCGACGGTGATTATGCAGCTTATAGAAAGCGGTGATCTGTCGCTCGAAACATCTGTGTCGGACTTCTTCGCCGAAGCTCCGCAAAGTTGGAATGACGTCACCGTCAGAGATCTTTTGATTCACAGTTCTGGAATTCCCGATCTTACTTTAGGTCTCTTGCAACAGTACCAATCCGGGGTGGTGCAGCACACAGACGCTGTAGAATTGGCCATCTCAACGGCCGAGACTTCACCCGATACGTCGGGCACCGGGAGTTGGACTTACAATAATTTTGGTTATGAAATGCTCGCTGTGATCGCAGCAAAAACTTCGGGTCAGCCGTTTGACGCGCTGGTCCGTATGCGCGTGTTTGAACCCGCTGGAATGGTTCACGCCAATATGGAACAGCTAGATACCAAGGCAGGTGATATGGTCGCCGTGCCAGATGACGGTCTTATCCAAGGCTATAACGGCACGGCCGGCGCGCGTACAGAAACGCTCAGCTATTCCTTTGTTCAGCAAGGTGCAGGCGCCGTCCATGCGTCTGCGTCGGATATGATCAATTATTATCGGGCTTTGTCGGATGGTCGGCTTCTCTCTGACGACAGCCGAGCGCTACGCCGAGCACAGACTTTAACAGTCAGCGACGCGACAACCGTCATACCGGGTTGGTTCATTACACAAACCCGAGACTTGGAAACACTCAGTCATTCGGGCGGTAGCAACGGCTATATCTCATGGTTTGGTATTATTCCCGAACGAGACGTAGCGATTATCATGCTGAGCAATTACGGCGATGCCCCGACCCGTAATATTCGCGAGGTCTTGTTCGATGATTTGTTGGGCCCGGTCTCACCTGTCGAAGTAGACGCGCATAACGGCGCCCACAACGACTAGGGGTTTTAGGCAGGAGCCATCCCTAATGAGCTCCAAAACTGACAGATCCGGACACACTTGCATTGTTGTGAGTGGCGCTTCTATCGCTGCCATCCGTGTGGAGCGTCCAATCCCCCACCAAACCCGCTGATGAAGAACTCACTTCACTATTGATCGTTTGGCGGAGTTTAGCGGCGTCAAGAGCAATGTTCCAAACGCGCGCATGGCTAATCGAACCTTCATAATGAATATAGGGCTCTTGGTTTTGCTGAACACTCCCAATCAATAGGGGTAAGTCATTGCTGACATTAAGCGGAGACGCCAAGCTGCCTGATAAGGTCGCCGAAATCTGCTGACCATCAACAAAAACGGTCATGGATGATCCCGACCGAACAGCTGAAACGTGATGCCAGTCACCGTCAAATACGTTCGACGCATCTGTAACAACTTGGCTGTAACCAAACCCATTATCCGTCGCGAGTTTGAATTTTCCATCAGGTTGCAGAACGAGAAGCAACCCAGCATTGGCGCCACTACCCCCCGCAGTCGATTTCTTCCCAAAAATCGTTCCCGCACGCGTTGGTTTTATCCAAGCCTGTAATGTGAAATCTCCAGTTCCGAACTCATAGGCTGCGTTCGACGGAACAGAAAGATGTCCACTGCCACTTAACTTAGCGGATGGGTTGATCGAAAAAACCTTGCTTTTTTCACGAATGATGATGAGCGAGTTGTATAAATACTCGCTATCCCCCGTTTCTGGATCTGGATGCTTACCACTTAGATAATCATAAGTCGTGATGATCTCGAAGTTGTTATTCTGACTGGAATGCTGAGTCTTTTTAACCTTCCCCTCATTACTCGAGTAAAAGGTTTTTATATTTGACGGCAATGTTGCAGAGGTCATCAAGCTATTATTTCCGGCGAACGGAATATCGAACATACAGGCCATTTGCTGAACGATTGCGCCCGTTTTGGGGTCCTTCAAACTAAACGTCATAGCATAGCCTAGGCCATGAAATTTAGAGTCGCTCTGGAACCGAAAAGCTGTGGCAGAATACCATTCGCCCAAATTGATATTATTAGGGCCCGTTTTGGACTTTAAGGGCGCCAATGTCTTGGTAAGAACGTTATGATCGCTGCCCTCGTAAATATACCCAAAATCGAAATCGAGTTCGTACTTCGTCAAGTTGTACAGGTAGACATTCTGATAGGTATAATGAAGCGCATAGGTTAGAATTAAGTAGATCGTCGCAACCACCAAAACACCGACGAGTGTGTATGCTAACGCGGATGCAGTGATAGCGACGAAAGCGCCTTCGGCTGCTTCACCCACAGCGGCGACACCTGCTGCCCAAGCAGCTGCGACTCCGCCGCCCTCGGCCACCAAACCCCCGATAAATGCCTGCGTAAAGACATAGACCATTTGAAGCGCGCCCGAGACAGCGGACCAGAGAACCTTGAATACTGCTGTATTGATACTGGCTAGCGCTGCGGCAAACGCACCAATACCAAGCGACGAAATCACACCGGCAACGGCGGCTCCAAGTGCTTCTGTCCCAACAACAAACAAGACGGTATCGATAATAATACTATTTTGATTACCAACCCCGAAGTGCATCGGAATATTCAAACGGACGAAGTATTTTTTACCGTCCACTGTAATGTACGTTGTTTCACGATCGATCTTGTATTTCTTCGCAACAGCATCGATTTGCGACTGGCTTTTAACTTCCTCAAGAACCACACTTTCGAGCATATCAGATTTACGCATCGTAAGCGTATGAGACTGACCATTGACTGTCTTGGTATAGGTGAAGGTCTCATCGCCATTGCTCTTCTGAGACGTTGCCAGTTTGTTGAAGTCGACTTTTGAAACAGCTTTGTAAAACTGACCTTGATTAAACGCGATTTGCGCAAGCGTCTTAGTTGTCGCGTCACTGACGTTAGCACCGAGCGCGATGTTACCCACTCGCGTCGTTCCACCTTCAGCTGTATTCTGCGGGTAGCTTGAGGTAATGCTTTCGACTCTTACCTGATTTCCAATATCAGCTGATACCATTACGGCCATGACCATTCCTTTGATCTAATTGCTAGAAGGTGATCGAAACTATTCTCGAACCCGATAAGGTTTTGGATCAAACGACGTCGCGGATGATAACCAGTGAGCTATAGAGGTACAGGCTATTGCCTGTCTGAGGATCCTCGTGCTTTCCGCTTAAATAGTCGTAGGTAACAATTATTTCCTGACTGCCATCATTAGTCGAATATTGCTTTACCTTATGAGCGCCACTGTTCGATGAATAATAGTCACTGTAACTCTTTGGCTCTGAGGTTGACGCAAATAGAGAATTATCACCGTCAAAGGGCACATCAAACAGACAGGAGAATGTTTTGACAACGGTTTGTGTTTTAGGATCTTTTAACTTGAACCGCATTGTGTAGCCGAGGCCATGAAATTCAGAGTCGCTTTGATAGCGGAAAGCGACGCCGTTATACCACGTACCCAAATCAATTCCGCCTGGGCCAGTTCGCTTACTTGCTGCAACAACATCTTTCGTTGGAAGATTATGATAGTCCCCTTCGTCCTTGTAGGGAAAATCAAGCTCTATATCGTATTCTGTTAAATTATAGAAATATACGTTCTGATAGGATTCGTGCAGGACAAATTCAATGATCAGAAGTAAGACGACAATGATGACCACTCCAACAACAGTGTATTTCATCGTTGTTGACGTCACTCCCTCGACCGACTCCGCCCAGGCTTCGCCTGCTGCCGTACGTGCAGCGGCAACAGCTTCGTCAAAGGCGACGCGATCAACCAATTGTCCAATGAAAGTGCTCACAAATCGGTAAGCCGCTTTGACCGCACCTGACGTAACCGCCCATAGTGTTTTCATAACACCGCTGGCGATGTTCTTGAGAGCGTCTTTAAATGCATCAATACCGAATGCCGCGATAACCCCTGCGATAGCCGACGCTAAGATACCGTCGCCCAGAACAAAGACGCCAAGATTAATCCATGTATCGTTGTTTTGTCCCGTGCCAAAATGGAGCGGCACATCCATACGGGTGAAGTATTTTTTTCCATCAATAGTTATATAGGTTTGTGTCGGGTCAATCTTGTACTTTTTGGCAGCCGCATCGATTTCCTGCTGACTTTTCACCTCTGTCAGCGTTACGCTACTCAGAATATTTGATTTGGTAATATAGAAATTATAATCCTGATTATCGATCGCCGCGTCCATAACCCAGGCTGTATCTCCATTGGATTGGGGAACCTCTTGTAAGTCTTCAAAGGGCGTCTTTGAATACTCCCGCATGAATTTACCCATGCGATAGTTCTGTATATTCAGATTTTTGGTTGTGGTGTCATTGACTGGTTTATTGCCAGTTATAGGGCTAACCATCCCATCAGGAGCAAATTGCGACTGTGGATTATCAAAGCGTAAACCCGGGGCCACATCCGCATCAGTCAATGTGGATAAATCAATTTTGGTCATGTCTTGAAGAGTCACTGGCAGCCTCAATAGTTTAGCGATGAAATCGTCACCCTTCAAAATGCAAGCGATATGATTTACACTTTAAACGGGCATAAATTCATTAACACAACTAAATATTTAAAACAACTATAGATTAACTTAGGTTATAAATCACTTTTAAGTTGTGTTCTTTTGTGCGAGCTAGCCGATTACTTATGGCTTTTATTCCAGTCACTGTTGCGCGGCACCTTTCAAAAACGACTATTCTATCACTGGCTCAGCAAAGCCGTATGATAGACCGCTTCCCCCGTACGGGTCGGTAGAATAGCTATAACTAGAAGGGTGGAGAGGCGCGTACCGGTGGTCGGACTCGAACCGACACGTCCTAGGGACACGGGATTTTGAATCCCGCGTGTCTACCAATTCCACCACACCGGCGCGCGGAAGGGGTCATACTGCGCAAATAGCGGCGGTCAACGGGCAAGATCACTCAGGATGGTCACTTTGTGCCCTTTACCAGACCCTAATCTATCGCCACTAGCCCGACCGGATGAAAGGTCGTCTCGCATTTCTCGAACGCTGGTATGAAGGCGTCAAATCCGCAGCGCGGCATCCCAATGCTGAGCGCACCTTTGCCGGCATCTGTTTTATCGAAAGCTCCGTCTTTCCAATTCCGCCCGACGTGATGCTGATCCCGATGGTTCAGGCCGCGCCTCAGAAAGCGTGGCGATTAGCAACGATCGCCACGATCTTTTCTGTCTTGGGCGGTGTATTCGGCTATCTACTGGGTCTGTTTTTGTTCGACGCGTTGGCGATGCCTGTGCTGGAGAGCTTAGGCAAGGCAGAGGCCGTGACGGATTTCTCTCACCGGGTCGAAGAATATGGCGCGATTGCCGTGTTCGGAGCTGGGCTGACACCCTTTCCTTATAAAGTCATCACCATCATGAGCGGCGCGCTAAAGATCAACTTCGCGGTCTTCATGATTGCGTCAGTCCTATCCCGCGCGCTGCGGTTCTTCCTCGTCGCTTGGATCGTGAAGACATTTGGCCCTAAGGCCGAGCAGATCATGAAGGAACGGTTTGGCTGGTTCACGGCGGGCTTGTTTGTCCTACTGGCCGCCGCTTATTGGGCGTACAAAACTCTGCTGCACTAAACCGTTAAACGGTCGACAAACTCACGACGCGGTTAAACCCGTAATTGGCGAAGGTCGCGCGTCGGGCCGGGTCTATGTCGGGGCCAATCAAAAACGCGGTTTCCTCTATGGGGGCATGGCTCGGCGATTCCAGTTTCGCCCGTAGCAGGCTCTTTACGCGCCGCGCGACCGCCTCCCCACTATCGACCCACGTCACAGGTTGATTGGCCGCTGCCTGCAATTCATCCCGCAAGAGCGGGAAATGGGTGCAGGCGAGAACGACGGCGTCAATGTTGGCACCACTAGGGCCGTCAAACAACGGCACGATTTCGGCACGGATTCGCGTCATATCGACCGGCAAACCGCGCAGCTTGCGTTCTGCTTCTTCCACGAGGGAAACAGACCCTCGCAGCCGCACCACACAGTCGCTGGCATATTGGTCGATCAGCGTATCAACATAGGCGCGGCGGACCGTGCCAGGCGTGCCCAGAACCGCAATCGTTTTCGTTTTTGAAATCGCGGCCGCCGGTTTGATCGCTGGAACCACACCAACCACCGGAATATCGAGCGCGGCACGAATGGATGGAAGCGCTGTCGTGGACGCCGTATTGCAGGCAATCACGACAATATCCGGCGACAGCATGGCGCAGATCGGCGCGAGTAATTCCGGTAGCCGCGCGCGTAACTGCTCTTCTGTCTTCTCACCATACGGTCGGAAGGCATCATCGGCGAGATAGCTCTGATGCAGATCCGGCAGGACGGCGCGAATTTCGCGGCTGACAGACAGCCCCCCAACTCCGGAGTCAAAAACCAGGATATGCTGGGCGGATTGTGGGCGAAACAGGGTCACAGGCCGTCATAGGACAAAATCATGACCTGAACATGGACCCGAATAAGGTTTATTTTGCGCAAATGTCAGCTTAGCGACCCTCTGTGAGCGATCCGCAACTCAAA
The DNA here is from genome assembly GCF_030159955.1 of Algimonas ampicilliniresistens. Taxonomy (GTDB): domain Bacteria; phylum Pseudomonadota; class Alphaproteobacteria; order Caulobacterales; family Maricaulaceae; genus Litorimonas; species Litorimonas ampicilliniresistens. Next base: position 825,891 of record NZ_BSNK01000002.1, on the reverse strand, counting down.
TCCAACACGCCTTACGGTGTCTGGGCGACGGCCCTGATCGCTGGTTTGCTATTATTCCGTGTGGTCCTACTCTGGCTCAACCCATCCGGTCTACATGGGGATGAAGCCCAATATTGGGCATGGGCACAAGAACCGGACTTTGGTTACTATTCCAAACCACCGCTGATCGCCTGGATCATCTGGGCGACCACGGCGTTATTTGGGGATGCGGAATGGGCGGTACGCCTCGCCTCGCCTATTCTCCACACGTTTACAGCCATATTGTGCTTCCTGACGGCGCGACGGCTTTACAACGCAAAAGCTGGATTAGTCGCGGCGGCGCTCTACGCCTTGATGCCGGGCGTGGCCCTGTCCTCCTCACTGATCAGCACGGACGCCGCACTGCTCGTCTTTGTCGCCCTATTTTTATATTCGTGGGTTCGCGTGCGCGAAGAGCCGAGCTGGCGCTGGGCGCTCCTAATCGGTGCGGCCCTAGGTTTCGGGCTGCTGGCCAAATATGCCATGACCTATGTTCTCCCCGCTTTTGGTCTCGCTGTTTTATTCGAGGCAAAAACGCGCAAAGCTATGCTGAGTTTACGTGGGGTCGTAGCTGGGCTGCTTTCCGGTCTGATCATCCTGCCCAACATTCTGTGGAATGCGCGCAATGATTTCGCGACCATGGTTCACACGACTGACAATGCTAATCTGAAAGACGGGCCGCAGTTTAACGTCGACGAGCTGGCGGAGTTCCTATTTGGTCAACTGGGCGTGTTTGGACCCGTAACGTTCATTCTACTGTTGATTGCGATTTGGGGAATGCGGCGAAATCGTAGATCCTTCGATCTCTGGCTCATCCTGCTCGTTCTGACGCCACTGCTGATTATTTGCGCTCAGGCCGTGGTCAGCCGCGCCAACGCCAATTGGGCCGCCGTCGCCTATGCCAGCGCGCCCATATTGCTCGCCGGGTGGACAATCCAGTTGCGTCGCGCCATGCGGTGGGTGGCGGCCGGACTGATCGCTAACCTTCTGCTCGGCGTTGGGCCAGGTCTGGTAATGACATCACCTACGCTGGTTGACCGGCTTGGGTTTGCCAATGCGGTGAAGCGTCAACGGAGCTGGCCAGAAACGGTTGAAGCGATTCGGGCTGAATATGATCAAGGAGATTTTGACGCCATTGCCGTCGATAACCGGCTGCTTTTCTATGATCTGCTCTATTACGAAATGGAGGAGACGGCGCCGCTCTTTATGTGGCGGTATGAGCCGCGCCTCAATAATCATGCTGAGCTGACCAAAGCGCTCCCTCAGGACGACCGATCCGTTCTGCTTGTGTCTTATTACGCCCCCTACACAGAATATTTTGCGCAGGATTTTGAAACACTGATCCCACTGGGCGAGATCAATATTGATCTCGGAGGTGGTAAAGTCCGTGCGCTCAAAACCTACGCTGCGTCAGGGTATAAGGGTCCAGCTTATCGTGACTAAGGCGTGCTATTTACCGCCATGCGCCGCATCACCCCAGAGCTTCTTCAGCGTCGCGTCGCGGCGGCAAGCCGCGCGGTAGGTGCGGTAACGGATCGGGTTCTTCTTATAATAATCCTGATGGTAATCTTCGGCGTCATAGAAGGTCACAGCAGGCACAAGCGGCGTGACGATCGTTTTTGAAAACGGCTTGTTCGCTTGCACGGCGGCGAGGCTAGCCGTGGCATCTGGGAGCTGTTCGGCTGTCGCGAAGACGGCGGTGCGGTAGGATGTACCCTTGTCGCAGAACTGACCGCTCGCATCGGTTGGATCGACCGTCGTCCAATAAAAATCAACAAGCTCACGATAACTCACCTGTTCTGGATCGAACAGGACTTCGGCGGCTTCATAATGACCCGTCTCTTTATAACTGACCTGTTTGTAGGTCGGATTGTCGAGCTCACCGCCCGTATAGCCGGACAGAACTTCGATCACGCCGGGCACGCCTTCGAAATCCTTCTCAACGCACCAGAAACACCCACCCGCGAAAATGGCAGTCTCCAACCCGTCAGGCGCATCCGACACATAAGGCGCTTGAGGGCCCGATACGGCAGCCGCGACCATCGTCTTGGGTTCGGCTTGGGGTTCAGACTGTTCGCTATCCGATTGGACGCGTGATGGTGCGTCCGCACAGGCAGATAAAAGGGTCAGGGCGGCGATAGAGGCCAGGAGGAATGAATGTTTCATAATACTACTATGAGATTGAGGGGGTTCCGGTTCCAATGAACTTGCGGTGAGGTTTGCGTTACGCGCTATTCCGGGCTGTTTTATACGCCTCCAGCACGCGCTCACGGGCCTGTTTGTGATCTACAATCGGTTCGGGGTAGTCGCGGCCGAGCTCAATACCTGCCGCGTTCAGAACCTTATCCGGTGCCGTCCATGGCTGCTGAATATACTTGTTCGGAAGATCTTTAAGCTCCGGCACCCATTGTCGAACATAGTCGCCATTCGGATCAAATTTTTCGCCCTGACCGAACGGGTTGAAAACTCGAAAATAGGGCGCGGCATCGGCACCCGTTCCGGCAACCCATTGCCAACTGGCAGCATTCGACGCGAGATCAGCTTCGAGCAAGCAGTCCCAGAACCAATCTTCGCCGTCGCGCCAGTCAATCATGAGGTGTTTGATTAGAAAGCTGGCGACGACCATCCGCACGCGGTTGTGCATCCACCCGGTCGCCCAGAGTTGGCGCATTCCGGCATCAACAAAAGGATAGCCCGTCTGCCCTTTCGTCCACGCCTCAAACGCCTGATCATCATGATCCCATTCCATGGCCTCATACCCGTCCGCGAAATTCTCAGTCGCCAAATCGGGATTGTAGAATAGCAGCGTGTAGGAAAATTCTCGCCAGCCAATCTCGGACAGGAATTTGCGCGATGTGACTTCATTGTCTTTGCACGCATCCCAAATCTGGCGCGGCGAAATTTCACCGTGGGCGAGATGGGGCGAGAGCTTTGAGGTCAGCGCTTTGTCCGGACGATCCCGACCCTGTGCATAGTCTTCAATCGGGCCGTCGAGAAAATCAGTCAGTCGGGCGATCGCCCCGGCCTCGCCGGGCGTGTGATGATTCAACATTTTTGACCCCCAGTCAGGCTGGGTCGGCAGTAAGCTCCAATCATCGAGCGCGGCGGACAAAACTTTATCAACGCACTCCAACTTCTTGGGTGCAGGTAGCGGATCGCTAACCTCCATCCCGTCCTTGGCCGCCCGCCAGAACGGCGTGAAAACTTTGTACGGCGTGCCAGCCTTGGTTCTTACCTCCCACGGTTCGACCAGCAGATTGGCCTTAAAGCTCTCAACGGCCACATCGCGTTCGGTCAGCGCTTCTTTGATTGCAGCGTCGCGGTCGCGATCCGGTTCATGGTAGCGCCGATTCCAGAAAACTGCCCTCGCGCCGCTATCCTTGATCAATGCATCGATCACGTCCGCAGCCACACCCGTGCGCAAGATCAGCGCGCCGCCTCGGTCCTCAATATCGGATTTCAAGGCCTGCAATGAATGATGCAACCACACGCGTTTTGCCCCGCCCGGTTTCCGCGCCGCATCCTTTTCTCGGATATACAGCAATATGAGCGGTCCACCGCGATGGATAGCGGCATTCAGCGCCGGATGATCACCGAGGCGAAGGTCATCTCGAAACCAGACAATAGAGGGAGAAAGAGCGGTCATGACGTGAATACGGATAGGCGGCGTGAAATGTTTCGATAATCTCGCGATAATCTGATCACATCCGCGCTACACATCCGCGTCGCTGCGCCGTAAACAGATCGCGATGAAAAATGACAGCACTCAACCGATTGATGGTTTCAAGCGCTCCCTAAGCGCCGCGACGAAGGCCATTGCCGCGCGTGAAGACCTCGAAGTCTCTTATGGCGGAGACGTGGCTGGTCTGGTGCGCGATCAGGTGATGCTACCGAGCCTGCCCCCGCGCCCCAAACCGGGTCAAATCGCAAAGGCACGCGGTGAAGCCGATGCGCTAGCCCTGCGAATTGCGCTGCATGACGCAGAGGTCCACGCGACCAACATGCCGAAATCCGGTGCGTCTCGCGCCGTTTTTGAAGCGCTAGAACAGGCGCGCATTGAGACTCTGGGCGGGCAGCATTTGGCGGGGCTAGCCGACAACCTCAGCGCGGCGCTCTCGGCACGGGCAACGAAACGCGGGTTCGACAAAGCTGACATTGCCAAAGACGACACCAGTTTCGCCGAAGCGATTGGCCTCTATGCGCGCGAGCGGCTGTCAGGCCGTGATCTGCCTGCCTCCACCAAAGGCATTATGGAGGCTTGGCGTGAGGAGATCGGCCAGCGCAGCAAAGGCCGGATTAAGGCTTTACTCGACCATATTGGCGATCAGGATCAGTTCGGGCGCATGGTCAATGACTTCATCGCTGATCTGTCGCTCGACCGGGACAATGCCGATCCTGAGCAAGATGACGATCAGAATGAGGACAGCCAAGAAGACGAGCAGGAACAGGAAGACCAATCTGCCGATTCGCCCAATGAAGAACAACAGGGTCAGACCGAAGTCTCAGATGCAGACGCGCTCGAAGACGAATCAGACGACGCTCAAGACATTGTCGATGCCGAAAATGTTGATGGCGAGAGCGACGATTCAGAACAGTCGCCCGACGCGCCGTCACAGCGCCCTCAACCGCGGAATCTGCCCGATCCTTACCGCGTCTATTCGACCCGTCATGATGAGGTGATTAAGGCTGAAGATCTTTGCCCAACGGACGAACTGGAGCGGCTGCGCGGTTATCTCGACGGCCATATGGCAGGTCTGTCGTCGGTTATTTCCCGCCTCGCAAATCGTCTGCAACGGCGTTTGCAAGCACAGCAACAACGCAGTTGGACGTTCGACCTGGAAGAAGGCATGCTGGACACAGCGCGGTTAACCCGCGTCATTATCGATCCCATGTCCGCCCTGACCTTCAAAGAAGAGAAGGAAACCGACTTTCGCGACACGGTCGTGTCGATTCTGATCGATAATTCCGGCTCGATGCGCGGGCGTCCGATCATGGTGGCCGCCGTCTGTGCGGACATTATGGCCAGAACGCTGGAACGATGCGGCGTGAAAGCTGAAATCCTCGGCTTTACGACCAAGGCGTGGAAGGGTGGTAAGTCGTTCCAAGACTGGATGGCAGCGGGTAAACCCGCGCAACCCGGCCGCCTCAATGATCTGCGACATATTGTTTATAAGAGCGCGGATATGCCGTGGCGGCGCGCCAAACGAAATCTTGGCCTGATGATGCGCGAAGGGCTGCTCAAAGAGAATATTGACGGCGAAGCGCTTGATTGGGCCTATCGCCGCCTGATGGCGCGGCCTGAACAACGCCGGATCCTTATGGTGATTTCCGACGGCGCACCCGTCGATGATGCCACGCAGAGCCAGAACAAGACCGGGCTTTTGGAGAGCCACCTCCGCCTAATGATCGATAAAATCGAAAACCGCTCAGAGGTCGAACTCGTCGCCATCGGCATCGGTCACGACGTCACCCGTTGGTATAGCCGCGCGATCACCATCATGGATGTCGAACAGCTCGGCGGGGCGATGACCGAAAAGCTGGCGGAGCTGTTTGATCAAAATGGCAAAGCTGGGCGCGGGCGATGAAACTCTTCCTCAAGATCATCGTTGGCATCTTTGCTTTTTTTGGGTTGTTAGTTCTCGGCGTTGTGGTTGCGACGACCCTGTCGAACCGACCGGGACCGACAGCCGAACCGCTCGCTGCATTGACATCGCAAGGGCTTGAAGACGCGATTGCAGGGATTGCCGAAGAACGGAAGCTGGTAGGCATCGCCGCTAAAGTCATGGTCAGCGACACCATCATCGCGGAAGCGGACACAGGCTGGCGCACGAAGGACGAAACTGATCCGCTCTCCGTCTCCGACCTGTTCCATGTCGGCTCCATCGGGAAGTCTATGAGCGCCACCGCGATCGCGACACTGGTCGAGGATGGGGTGATGGCATGGGATGATAGGTTGGGCGACCGCTTAACCGACATACCCATGGACGCAGACTGGCGCGACGTCACCCTCGCCCAACTCCTGACGCATACGGCTAGCGCACCCCGTGCGCCGATCACGGCGATGATGAATTCGGTCAGCGAAGCTGAGCGGTTAGCCGAGGTCCGTCGCGAAACCGCCGCGACAATGCTAGCGGACCCTCCAACAGTCGAACCCGGCACGGCCTTCGCTTATTCCAATGAAGGCTTCATGCTCGCCTCGCTCATGGCTGAGGAAGCTACTGGCGAGAGTTGGGAAACCATCATCCGCAGGCGGGTTGCTCAGCCCTTGGGCCTCTCTACGCTCGGGTTTGGCGCACCGACGGGCGATGTCCCGTGGGGACACCGTAAACTGGCCGGGATCAAAATGGCTTTGGACCCGGCAGAGAATGCCGACAATCCGCCCTGGATGGCGGCGGCGGGCACCATGCATATGAGCCTCGATGATCTGCTGACCTATGGCCGTGCCCATCTGGATGCGGGGCAAAGCGAAACCGCCCTGCTCTCCCCAGTCACATTTGATCGACTGCATACGCCAGTCCTGAACGACTATGCCTATGGCTGGGTGGTGCAAAGCCGGGACTTTGGCGAGGGCAACGAGCCCGTCATCTGGCATAATGGATCGAACACTATGTGGTATGCGGTTCTCGTCCTGTTACCCGAGCGTAATGCAGCCATCGTCATCGCGACAAATGACGGCTCGCACCTCAATCTGACCCAACAGAAATTTGACGAGCTCGCCGCTCAGATTGCGAAAGTGATCGTCGCGCGAGGGTGAAACCACGCGTTGCGCGGCTTGCGGCAACGCAAGGCGATAATCTGTATCCTGTTCCAGCCTCGTTTTTGAAATGAGGAGGACATCATGAAATATCTTGGAATTTCGGCACTGGCGCTTCTAGCGGCCTGCGCGACCGCACCCGGCACATCGGCCCAAGACGGCCCCACCCATTCGGTATCGCAGACGCTGGTTCAGCCTGACGGATCTTACGAAACAGTCCCGCTAGCAAAAGACGTCATCACGCTGAAAGTCATGCAAACGACCGTGAAGAACCTGTCCGACTATCCAACAATCCAAGAGGGTCTGGATGGGAATTTAGCGCATATGAAAGCGATGGCGGACAAGGCCTGCACAACGGGCAATAAGCCCGACATCCTGCTATTCCACGAATTTCCCCTGACAGGTTACTCATCCGGCACGCGCACGGAAAAGCTGAAATATACGGTGCAGATGCCCGGCCCGGAGACGGACTATCTGGGCGAAATTGCGCGGAACTGTGACACTTATATCGTCTTTGGATCTTACGCGACGGACCCAGACTGGCCGGGCCACATTCTCAGCCTGAACGGAGTCATCAACAGAGACGGAGAGCTGGTTGAGCGCTTCTGGAAAACACGTAACATCAAACGGCTTTACCCGGATCGGGAGATCACAACGACGACCATCGAATCAGTGCGCGACAAATATCGCGCCATGTATGGCCCAGAGGAGGAGTTTCCGGTTGTGAAGACCGAGTTCGGTAACCTCGCCGTCTCGACAGTGCAGTTCGATCCGTTCGTCTTCGCGGCCTTTGCCATGCGCGGAACAGAAATCATGTTACGAACCGCCACCCTTTTTGCGGATTTCGACGTGCAAGCGACAGCCGCGCAGAATAATTATTACTCCGCCATGGCTAACATCGCCTTTGACATCCCCGGCTATAATGCGGGCGAGTCCATCATCGTCGACAATAAGGGCAAAATCATCGCTAAATCGCCGAGCTTGGTCGAGGACGACATTATCGAGGCTCAAATCCCGATTGCGGAATTCCGTGAAGGTCGCCGTATCCCAAACTTTGCCGTCGATGTGACCATGCCAGTGATCGAGCAATATGTGCAGGAATTCCCGGTCAATCACATGGATGTGGCCCGTGAAGACCTGCCTGAAACCGGGGCCGCTATGAAAGCGCTGATGGAACGCGCCTCGCGCTTCAATTCAGACGAAGAGAAAGCGAACTATATCGGCAAGTAACACCGCCCGAACCTAGAACAAAAAAGCCGGCCCCCTGATGATCCAGGGAGCCGGCTTTTTTTGCGTGGATAATGCATCCGTTAGAAGGTCGGCATACTGCCTGTCGCCGCCCACGGCACGAAGAAGGCGATCGCGACGGAAATGGTCAGGCCAAAGAGCAGACGCCCCGCATCCCGCGTCACGTCGCGCATCGCTTCTGAACGATCACGCAATCCGCCAATATAGGCGACAGCCAGTTCGCGACCCGCGATCAGACCCAAGAACACCCAGGTCGTGCTCATCGGAATATCGTTCATTTCTTTGAAGACGAACAGGATAATACCGAACATCAAATCGACCAGAACACCCACTCTTGGGTCTTGCGTCCCTGTTTTGCTGTTGACGATTTCCTGAATACGACCGCCGCGTTTATAGAAAATATAGCCGAGCAGAGCGACAGTTAGCGCGCCCCCAAGAAAAGCGATGCCGGGTTGAACGACAACAACGCCGTCCACCGTCTCGCGCGGCAGGAAGACAAAGATATTGGCCAAATCTTGCATCAACCACTGCGTCCAGAGGAATCCTGTCGTCAACCATTTCAGAGTGTACCAAGCCTTCGCTGGGTCATGATCGCTTGTGTTGTGCACCCAGCGCGAGAACGTCCGCGCAATCATCGCGTACACAACGATACCAACACCGAACGCCACGGCGTAACCGAGCGCCGATTTCAACATCATTTTGCCCAACACGCCCTCTGTCGCCGCGCCGCCCGTCAGGGCAAACATGGTCAAAACGAGGAAAGTCGTTGAAACAGGGACTGTGAGGCGGGTCAGCGCTATCAAAGCGATTGGTGGAATGATGTGATACCACTGAATGCCGCCATCAGGGTATGGAATCGTATTCAATCGGCCATAGGCAACATCCCCGGCCTGCGTGAAATATCCATAGGCTAGGACTGCAACGAAAATACCCGCCACATAGAGCCACAAAATCCACCAAGGACGCTTCTGATTTGACCTTAGAAAAGTCCCGAGTGTCTGAATCGCGTCATTTGCGACGACTGAATAGGCCGCCAAAGCAAATCCGATGACACCCAATATCTCAATACTAGACATATAAGGCCCTGTGGGATGTGTTCCTGAACACGCTTAAATATGGCTCGACGCTAAGAAAGCGCGAGGATTTCCGCCCGATACACGGCGCATATCATACAAGCCAAGTGACAGTTTTGCGACGCACCCATAGGCTGCACCCCTCAGTCATTTGGAAAGGCTAGAGTCTAGCCCGCCTCATCCGCCGGAGTGCTCTGCAACTTGATATAGCGCTCGATTCCGATCTGTTTGATCAGATCAAACTGAGTTTCCAAGAAGTCGACATGCTCTTCTTCCTCAACTAGGATTTTTTGCAGCATGTCGCGCGTCACGTAGTCACGCACAGATTCGCAATGATGGATCGCGTCTTTATACATTGGGATCGCCATCTCTTCGAGTGACATGTCGCATTCGAGAATTTCTTGGACCGTCTCACCGATGCGAAGTTTGCCCAAATCCTGTAGATTTGGCAGGCCACCCAGAAAGAGAATGCGCTCAATGATGTCATCGGCGTGGTTCATTTCCTCGATCGATTCTTCATACTCTTTCTTTGCGAGGCGTGTGACGCCCCAATCCTTGAGCATGCGGGAATGCAGGAAATATTGGTTGATGGCCGTCAGCTCAGCTTTGAGCGCGCGGTTAAGCCAGACGATAACTTCAGGATCAGATTTCATAGGGGAAGTCTAAGCAGCGCGCTAAGCCGGGTCAAACGCGAAGCAGGTAAGCGACTTTCATTCGCAGAAAAAATTGTCGTGGCCCAAATGACCTGCACGCCGGCAGGCCGAAAACTACTCCGCAGCGTCGAGCATCGGTCGTGTTTGGCGCCAGGAGCGCAGTCGCTCTTCAATATCCGTGCGGCATTGGCCGCAACGAAACCGAGAGCCACACGCGCGTTGAACACAGGCTGCGCTTTCCGCACCTTTGGCGGCGGCGGCATCCACGGCGGACGTATTGATGTTATTGCAAATGCAATGGATCACGCATTCGATTTAAGCGAATGCGAATGATTGTCAATAACCGGAAGGCAGCTTTCTCATACGCCCACCTCAGGTGCAGCCTAGCGCGGGGGCATCCGCGCACCGGCGTCGGTGCGGATATATTCGCCGTTGATGTAGGCGTGCTCACACATAAACTTGACGACATCGGCATATTCGTCCGGCTGCCCGAAGCGGTTCGGGAACTGCACATGGGCGCGCAAATTCTCTTTTACTTCCGGTTTCATCTGCTCGTAGATCGGCGTTTCGTAAAAGCCGGGTAGAATCGTGTTCACGCGAATGCCTTCCCGCGCAAGATCACGTGCCATAGGCAGCGCCATGGAGAGAATTCCGCCTTTTGACGCCGCATAGGCAACCTGCCCGATTTGACCGTCTTGCGCGGCGACCGATGCCGTATTGACGATAACGCCGCGTTCTCCGTCTGGCTGCGTCGGGTCCAGCGCCATCATGCCGGCAGCCGACTTCGATGCGCATAGGAAGCTGCCGATCAGGTTGATATTGATAATGCGGATGAACGCTTCCGGATCATGCGCGACGATATCGCCCGTATCGCGTTTACGCGAGACGGTCTTGATCCCGCCGCCAATCCCGGCGCAATTGACCATGATCCGTTCCTGACCGATTTCGGCCCGAACAGCCTCAAACCCAGCATCAACAGACGCATTGTCAGACACATTCACTTTCACAAACACGCCGCCAATCTCTTTGGCGACCATCTGGCCGCGATCTTCATTCATATCGAAAATACCGACTTTGACGCCCGCAGCGGCCAACATCCGGGCCGTGCCTTCACCAAGGCCAGACGCGCCGCCCGTGACAATCGCTGAGAGGGAATTATTGAGTTTCATGGGAATACTCCGTTCAAAATTTCGCGTCCTGCTATGGCGCGATTGGGGGCGGGACAAGACCCGATCTATGGTTAGGCGGATACCGCGTCAGCGACGCCCGATAAGGCGGCGGCGAAGACAGGCGCAGAAAAGGCCTCTAGATCCTCGATCCGCTCTCCAATGCCAATAAAGTGGATTGGCAGCGCATATTTTTCGGACAGGGCCACAAGCACGCCCCCTTTCGCAGTGCCGTCGAGCTTAGTCATGACCAGACCCGACACATTCGCGGTCTCTTTGAAAGCTTCGACCTGCAACAGCGCGTTCTGACCTACAGTGGCATCGAGCACGAGCACGCTATGGTGCGGGGCTGACGGGTCTGTCTTTTCGATCACACGGATAATTTTAGCCAGTTCGTCCATCAATTCCGTACGGTTTTGCAAACGCCCCGCCGTGTCGATCATCAGAATATCAAAGCCCTCATCCCGCGCCCGGTTCATAGCGTCGTAAACGAGGCTCGCCGCATCTGCGCCCGGCTTGCCAGACATGACCGGCGCTCCCGCGCGTTCCCCCCAAACCGTGAGCTGTTCGACAGCCGCGGCGCGGAACGTATCGGCCGCGCAGATCAGGACCTTCTTGCCCTGATCGCCAAAGCGCTTGGCGATTTTGCCCAGTGTCGTCGTCTTGCCAGAGCCATTGACGCCAACGAATAGAATTACCTGTGGCCGAGCAAGACCCAGCACGAAGGGCGTTTCCAGTGGGGTCAGAATGTCTGAAATAGTTTCGGCCAATGCGACCTTAATCTCCAGATCAGTGACCGTTTTGTCGAACTTGTCTTCGGCCAGCGTCGCACTGACCTTCCCGGCCACATCCGCGCCCAGGTCAGCCATGATGAGGATGTCTTCCAGATCCTCCAACGCGTCGCTGTCCAGCGTGCGCTGGTTGAAGCTCGCCGCCATTTGGCCCGACATACGCGATGTCGATTTCCGCAGGCCCTTGGTGATGCGGTCCAAGAACCCGCCATCAGCTGTGACGTCGAGATCGGGCTCGGGTTGTTCTTTGGCCTTTTGAACGGCCCGTTCCGCCGCAATGCGCGCGCGTTCTTCGTCTTCGGCCTGCTCACGCGCTTTGCGATCAGCGGCGCGGGCGGCCCGGCGCGCAGCCTCTTCCGCTTCACGGGCAAGCCGTTCAGCCTGCGCTGTCTGGCGCGCCTCTTCCTCCCGTTGTGCGGCCTCGGCGGCCTCGGCAACCCGGCGCTCTTCAGCCAGACGCGCCTCTTCCGCGAGGCGCTCCGCTTCAAGACGCGCGCGCTCGGCAGCGTCCGCATCCGCTTTCCGTTTGAGCTCGGCAGCTTCCGCTTCAGACTTCGCGCGAGCAATTTCTGCCTCACGGTCCGCTCTGAGCCGTGCCTCTTCTTCGGCGCGTACTTTTGCTTCGGCTTCGAGACGCGCGGCCTCTTCGGCCTCTTTGGCGGCTCGCTCTTTCGCCAGACGCTCTGCTTCAGCCTGACGATCTGCTTCGGCCTCACGCTCAGCCGCCTCAGACGCCGCTTTACGCGCCTGTTCTTCAGCGAGTTGCTTGGCGCGTTCAACATCGCGCGCGGCTTGGATTTCGGCTTGGCGCTGATCGTCTGCGGCCTGTGCCGCTTTTTCCTCATCAGACACTTCTGCAGCGTCTGCATCTTGCGCACGCGCAGAGGCGAGCGCCGCAGCATTAATCGCGGCCATGCGCGCGGCCATTTGCTCATCGATCAGCTTTTGCTGTGTCGCGCGTTCTGCGGCTTCAAGGGCCAGCTTCTCATCCTTGGATTTAAATCCAAGTTTGGAAAGAAAACCGCGTTTCTTCGGCTCAGCCATGTTGTCCCTTAGACATTCAGAGTTCCCGTGAGGTGGTCGTCCGTCGCACCTATCACGGTGATTTCGACAAGCGAACCCGCTGGTGGTGGATTGTCCATGCGGACGACGCTGAAATCTGGCAAGCGACCCAGTCTTGTTTCAGGCCCGGTCTCCTCAAACAGAGCCACATCTGCCTGACCAATCTTTGATTTCAGATGGGCTGTTTTGGCCTTAGCACCCGCATCGCGGAGCTGTTTGGCCCGCGCCTTGACGATATTGCCATCCACGGGCGGGATCTTTGCGGCGGGCGTGCCTTCGCGCGCCGAATAAGGAAAAACGTGCAGCCATGGAATGCCGATCTCTGACACAATGCTCAGGCTGTTATCGAACATCGCGTCCGTTTCTGTGGGGAAACCCGCGATAATATCCGCGCCAAAGGTAATGTCCGATCGGCGCGCACGCAGCGCTGCGCAAAGCTCAACGACTTGCTGGCGCGTATGACGGCGCTTCATGCGTTTGAGGATCATGTCGTCACCAGCCTGCAACGACAAGTGCAGATAGGGCGTCATGCGCGGCTCGCTCACGATCAGTTCAAACAGGATCGGATCGACTTCCGCCGGATCAATGGAGGATAGGCGCAAGCGTGCCAGCTCTGGCACTAATTTGAGCACTCGGCGCACCAGATCGCCCAACGGCGGTGATCCTGGCAAGTCCCCGCCCCAGCTCGACAGATCAACGCCCGTCAGCACGACCTCCCGATAGCCTTGCCGCACCAACGACCGAACATGGCTGACCACTTCACCTGCGGGAACAGAGCGTGCATTGCCGCGACCATATGGAATGATACAAAAAGTGCAGCGATGGTCGCAGCCATTTTGCACCTGCAGAAACGCGCGTGTCCGTGACTGCGCTTTTTCAGGGGAATTGTCAGACCCCATAAATTGAGGTGCACTGTCCCGAACCGCCATGATGTCATTCACGCGGATACGTTCAGAACCCTCACCAAAGTGATGGTCTAGAAACGCGCCTGGTAACATCTTGTCGTGATTACCCAAGACCTGGTCGACTTCCGGCATCGCCGCAAAAGCTTTCGGATCGATCTGAGCCGCGCAACCCGTAACGATAATTTTAGCATCCGGTCGGTCGCGTTTCGCCTTACGCACCCGACGACGGCTTTCCGCCACGGCTTCATTCGTCACAGCGCAGCTATTGATGATGACGGCATTGCGCAGCCCATCATCACGGGCCAAAGCCGCCATAGCGTCGGATTCCGACGCATTTAGGCGGCAGCCTAGGGTTATGACGTCAACATCATTTATGTCGGGTTCGGAGGTCACGACGGTTCATGTGGTCGGGCGACCCATCGGGGTCAAGCGCAGCAGGCACTCTCAAATAAATTTGATAGCAGTGCATCCAAATCACTCCGTCATCACGTCTGCTTTAATGTAACCCGTCTGAAAGGAGACACACATGGAAGACATTCTCGTCCCGATCGCCTTGTTTGCGATCATCCCCTTCATCGTTTGGGCTGTCAGCGCCTATCGCTATAAATCGCACGCTCAGACCATCAGCCTGTTGGATACGATGGCCAATAAAGGCGAACCCATCACGACCGATCTCGTCAAAACACTGGGTGTGCGCCGCAAACCGAAACATGCCGACCTTCGTCTTGGACTAATCTTGATTGCCGTCGCAGTCTCGACAGTCATCTTCGGGGGCGCCGTGGATGATGCAGAAGCTGCTCGGATTTTCGCCGCTATCGCGTCTTTCCCATTCTTGGTCGGTCTCGTTTTTCTAGCTCTGTGGTTCGCCATAACCCGCAAAGACGAAGACTGATCTTGAACCGGGTCTGCGATTTTGACCCGATCGTCCGCGCCCATCAGGGCGCGGTCCGTACCTTTCTGCGCCGGCTCTGTCGGAATAGTGCCCTTGCCGATGAGCTGGCGCAGGATACGTTTCTCAAGGCCTTCCGGGTCAGAGACCGCCTCTCAAGCGTCGAGGATGTTCGGGCATGGTTGATGCGCATCGCCTATCGCTGCTTTCTCGATGACTATCGCCAAGAGACCCGGCGACGCGATCTAAGCGATCATAAGTCTGCCCCGGATGAGACGCCTGTCGCCGACACTGGGACACAGCTCGATATTACTGAGGCAATGAACGCCTTGCCCCCAGAACGGAGAGCCTGCGCCATGCTCTGCCTCGCTTTAGGTCATAGCCAGGCCGACGCCGCGAAAATTACTGACCTGCCGCTGGGCACGGTCAAGTCGCATGTCACCCGCGCAAAAACTGCGCTAAGGGAGAGTCTGCGCGCTTATGAAGGATCGACCTCATGACTGATGACACATTGAAAGACTTGCTAGCCGATTACGTAGCTCCAACTGAAGATGGCGGCTTTTCCGAGGCGATTATGAAAACGCTGGAAGCTGAAGCTCAAGATACGCTGGTTGATATTCATACACTGACCGCCCGGCCCGGTCGGGTCTGGCGCAGTTGGCTCGTGGCGTTGGTCTTGGGCATCACGGCGGGTTTGCTATGGAGCAGAAGCGGTGTCAGCTTGCCCGACATGGGGTTTGATCTGGGAATCACATGGCCAGCGTCCGCAGACTGGATGCTATATGCACTATGCGCTGCTGGGATCGGCGTGAGCCTCATTCTGGTCGAGTCCGAGGCGCTCTAATCGTCATGTTTGTGTAACCTAGTCGTCACATGATGGACACCGAACCCCCTTAGCGGGCGGCGCAAATGCCGCATTATCGTTCCATCTTTATTTCGGACCTCCATTTGGGGTCCAAAGGCTGCCAAGCCGAAGCGCTTTGCGTCTTCATGAAAGAGCATACGTCAGAGCAGCTTTACCTCGTCGGCGACATCATTGATGGCTGGCGATTGCGCAAGAAATGGTATTGGCCGCAATCTCACACCAATGTTGTGAGGCGTATATTGACCGCCGCCAAACGGGGGACAGACGTTACTTATATCATCGGCAATCACGACGAATTCCTGCGTGGTTTCATGAAATTCCGCCTAATGTTCGGTGATATCGCCGTTAAGAATCGCGCCGTTCACCAAGGTCGCGACGGCAAACGCTATCTGGTCGTCCATGGTGATATGTTCGACGGGCTGATGCGCACAGACCGGAAATGGATCATGCATCTGGGTGATAGCGCCTATAATCTGCTGCTCTCACTCAATACGAAGCTGAACGCCGTGCGTCGGCGGCTTGGCCTTGATTACTGGTCATTGTCAAAGACGCTCAAATCAAAAACCAAACGCGCGATGAATTTCATCCAGAGTTTTGAGGGTCATGTCGCCGATTATTGTCGGCGCAAAGGCTTTGACGGGGCGATTTGCGGGCACATCCACGTCGCTGAACAGCGCGATATTGATGGCATCCATTATCGCAATACGGGCGATTGGGTCGAGAGCTGCACGGCGCTGGTCGAGCATTTTGACGGACGCTGGGAAATCCTGCATTTTGCGCCACACGCTGCGGTGATCCGCGACCGGATCGAATATGGCCTGGCTGAGCCCACACCAACTGGGCTCGTTCCCGCCGAGTAAAGCTTCCATCACACTCAATCTCTGCTAATCCCCTCCCATGAGCTTTGGGACACATGCCTACGTCGCCGATGAACGCAATGCGTCGGTTTTATTCAATCTCAACGGTGCAATCGTCCCGCGTGAGAAGGCTGTGGTGAATGTATTCGACAGCGGTTTCATGCTGGGCGACGGCGTCTGGGAAGGGCTGCGCGTCCATAACGGTAAAATTGCTTTTCTCAGCGATCATCTTGATCGCCTGTGGGAAGGGCTCGCCGCGTTAAAGATTGATATTGGTCTCACGCGGCAAGAGCTGACGTTGCGCCTTTCCGAAACCCTGACCGCCAATGGCATGACCGATCATGTCCATATCCGACTCATGGTGACGCGCGGCCTACGATCCACGCCCTATCAGGACCCTCGTGTTGTCATTTCACCCGCCACGGTCGTGATTGCGCCAGAATATAAACAGCCGGACCCGGCGACGGCCGAACGTCCTTTGTCTCTGCAAAGCGTCGCAACCCGGCGCGGACGTCCAGATGTTCAAGATCCGGGGTTAAATTCACATTCCAAGATCAACTGTATCACGGCTTGTATCCAAGGCATCGAAGCCGGCGCGGACGAAGCCATTATGCTCGACCCGCACGGCTTCGTGGCCACCTGCAATTCGACGCATTTCTTCATCGTTAGACAGGGCGAAGTCTGGACCTCGACCGGGGACTACTGCCTCGGCGGGATTACGCGCGGCAAAGTCATTGATCTGTGCCGAGCCAACGACATTCCCGTTTTTGAGCGTAACTTCACTCTGCGCCATTGCTACGCCGCCGAAGAAGCCTTCACCACGGGCACGTTCGCTGGGCTCGCACCTGTTGGATCGATTGACGGACGACAGATCGGCGCCGGCACACGCGGCCCGATTGTGGAGCGGTTGCAACAGCTCTATCTCACCCTGATCGACACAGACACGAGCTGAGCGTGACATATGTCTAAGATACTCTGCCTCTGGTCCGGGCCACGCAATATATCGACAGCGATGATGCGAAGTTTCGGATCACAATCTGATGTGACTTGTTGGGATGAACCCTTCTTTGCGGCTTACTTAAAGCAAACGGGGCTGACGCATCCGGGACGCGATGAAACATTAGCGGCCTGCGAAACTGATCCAGACCGTATCGTGGACCGCATTCTCGCGCCCGTTAAGACACGCTACCATTTCCAGAAACATATGGCGCACCATATGATTGCCGGGATGCCGATGGAGTGGACGGCGGATGCGCGGCACGTACTGCTTTTGCGTCACCCGGCGCGCGTCATTGCATCTTACGCCAAAGGACGTCCGAATTTTACTGCCGATGACCTTGGCTTCGCCCGGTTGCGAACGCTTTATGCCGAACTCAAAGATATCACAGGCCGCGCACCGATGGTCATGGATAGCGACGATATTCTCGCGCGTCCGCGAGTCATGCTCAAGACCATGTGCGAAGACGGGTTCAACATACCTTTTCGCCGCACCATGTTGAAATGGCCCGCTGGCCCGCGGCCCGAAGACGGTCCGTGGGGGGCTTATTGGTATGATAGCGTCGTGGCTTCCACTGGGTTCGGAGCGCCGCGTAACGCGCTCCCCGACGTGATACCAGATCACCGACTAATCTATGAAGGCTGCCTGGACAGCTATGAGTCGCTGAGACGCCTGAGCGTCCCGAACCTATAAATTGCGTGCTAAACCCGCAAGGCAATCAAGTCGCAGGTTGTTTCTTCAGGGCCATCAAGGCGAACATAAATGGCCACGCATAATTGATGGATCCGAAGATGCGCTGGGTCAGACCACTATAGCCTTCCGGCTCAAACCCGGTCAGAATCAACCATAAGTAAAAGACCGCTGACACGCTCACAAACGCTGTGAATGCGTGCAGTTTTCGTCGCAAATCATTATCGCGAATATCCAGCAAGCAGAGTGCGGGCGCGATGATATTGAAAATGCCGATAATGTAGAAACCATGCAACCTTGACCCCATCGGCCATGTTCCATTCGTGATCATCGCTATGCCGAATAGGATCATACAAATAGCACCTACCGAAATCCGACGTTCTGATAGACGCCAAACCCCAATCGAAAAGAGTATGAGCGTCACGCCGGCCAACCAAGCCGCGATGTTCACAAGACTATGCGAAAGACCCTCCGTCAGGGTCATAACGCTAACATGCGACTCTATCGGATTATATCCGGCTGCTAGAAAACCAGCCACAGTCGTAATGCCAAGCCAAGCAGGCAAGGCCACAAAGCCCGCTTTCAGAAGATTGTTTGTTGTGTTTGTCACATGACCTCTCAAGGGGAAACTAATCACGCGGATAGCTTACTTGGCCAAATGGCAGTTGTCGTGAGGGAGGGAATAAAGCTTAGAGCGCCAGCCTTATGGGCTCTTCTTTTTACGTCCGTAGAGCTCTAGGCGGTGGTCGACCAGCTCATAACCGAGCTTCTCGGCGATCCGGTGTTGAAGCGCTTCGATCTCATCATCGACAAATTCGATGACGTCACCGGTCTGCACATCAATCAGATGGTCGTGATGTTCTGCGTCCGCCGTTTCATAGCGCGCCCGACCATCTCGAAAGTCATGCGTTTCAATGATGCCGGAATCTGAAAACAGCCGAACGGTACGATAGACTGTCGCCAGGCTAATATTGGGATCGATCCGGGACGCGCGGGCATAAAGCTCTTCCGCGTCGGGGTGATCCTCCGCGCGTGACAGCACTTTCGCGATCACGCGACGTTGCTCGGTCAAACGCAATCCGCGCTCAACGCATTTCTTTTCGATCCAAGTTTCTGTGTGCGGCATAGCTCTGCCTTAGCGGGCTGTCGTGGCCTCGTCCAGCGAAGCCGGAGGATGAGTTGAACGATTGCCGGAAAGATCGAGCGCGTAAGTTACCGCCGCGACGCGCCCGTCGGGGCGTGCATAATAGGCCGGACGACGACCGATAGGCTGATAGCCCAAACGTTCATAGAGCGCCCGCGCCGCCTCATTATCTTCGGCCACCTCTAGGAAGATGTGACGCAAGCTGTCGCGCTTTAACTGTTCGCGAGCAGCTTCCAATAAGGCCCCGGCGTGTCCCCGTCGACGGCAGGCCGGATCGGTCGCAACCGTGAGGATTTCTGCATCAATGTCGGACCGTCTGAGAATCGCAAAACCACTCAGTGGATCGCCCGTCCCAAGACATAGGTCGCGGGACACATGCACAGCCATATCGAGTGGAGACCACCCTTTATCAAAACTGGTCGCATGAATTCGCGCCATCGCATCGGCGTCACGCGCGTTTAACGCTCTGACAATCAAAGGGTCACACCGCCCGGTAATTTGGCATCTGGGCCGCGCGAATAGAGCGGTTCCGCCACATAACCCTCAGGGTTTGCGTCCATCGCCATACGCGCCATCACGCGAACATCAGCTGTTTCTGCGGGGTGGAGTGGATCACTCGACAATGCCTGAGCTTGGTCCAACGTCATTGCCTGCGGCAACGCAATTGGAACGCCGTCTTTGAAACGCGCGGCAAAGACTTCGCCGCGTTTCACATCGCGAAAAACGGTCACGTCAGCGCCACGCCCCTCTGCTATTAATTGATGGGCCATAATGTGCAGCGCATCAAATCCCAGCACAGGGGTTCGACGCGGCAAGGCGAAGCCTTTGGCAAAAGACAGCGCCACGCGAAGCCCGGTAAAACTGCCGGGCCCCGTGCAAACCGCGACGCGATCAATATCGGAAGGCGTAACACCCGCCTCGGCAAGAACATCCGCTACCATCGGCGCCAAACGTTCCGCGTGACCTCGTCCGATACGCTCAGTTTTGTAGGCTAGACTGTCTTCGCCTCTGATCAGACAGGCAGAACAGTCCGGCCCGGTCGTATCCAAGCCCAAAATGATCATGCCGGAGCGCTCATGAAACCTAAGCAGCAGCCTGTTCGACGCGGTTCACTTCCGGAACATAATGTTTCAGCAGATTTTCGATCCCGTGCTTCAGCGTCATGGTTGAAGATGGGCAGCCGGCGCACGCGCCGCGCATTTCCAGATAGACCGCGCCGTCACTCTCGTCGAAATGACGAAATACGATATCGCCGCCATCTTGTGCGACGGCAGGACGGACTCTCAGCTCGATCAATTCTTTGATCTGTTCGACGATCTCAGCCGTTTCACCTTCATAGACGCGCTCATCGACCTCGCCCGCCTGTAACTGCTCGTTCAGCGGCACGCCGCCAGCGACGAAAAAGTCCATGATCGCGCCCAATACAGCGGGGCGGAGATGTTTCCATTGCGCGTCTTCCGACTTGGTCACGGAGATAAAGTCGCTGCCAAACATGAGGCGCGATACATCCGGGATCATGAACAACATCTCGGCCAACGGCGCACCGGATATATCGGCGCCGCGCGTAAATTCGACGGGGGTAGAGCCAGGGCCTGTCACATCCCGGCCAGGCAGGAATTTCAGGGTCGCCGGATTCGGCGTGTCTTCGGTCTGGATAAACATAGGCTCTATGTGGCGCGCACGCCCTCTTGTCGCAAGGGGGTCAGCCAGGGCCTCACAGAGAGTTCATCCCCTCTGGCATTTTTTTTGCCTACCCTTTTCCGCCTGCCTTCAACGCATTGACCCGCCCGCACCATTCGGCATGGTGGTTTGATGGAAATACGTCATCCCATTCTAACGACCTTAGCTGCAGCGATGATGTTGGGCGGGTGTGCGAGCACGGCCACGCGTCTGCCAACAATCAGTGAGCCTGCTCTCCGCGCCGAATCAATTCTGCAAGAAAACAAAGCCTTGGCCACACAAGCGGCCCATTCCGAACGCTTGCTGCGCATCGGTCGCCGCGTGATGCTGGCCAATGCGACGCTCTGTCCAAAGTCACGCCGCGATCTCGGAGTGCTGATCCACTCCGAAGAGACTTATCCAAAGGAGCTACGGATCGCGGCGCGGCGCCAGTTGGGCGCGGGCGAAAAGCCCAGCATCTTTCGTGTCGCTCCGGATAGTCCGGCTGCGCGCGCCGGGCTTGAGCGTGGTGATGTGATCTTAATTGATGGGCTCCCCGTTGCCCCCGGCAGCAAAGCCCTGCGAGAGGCCATGGAAGCGGATCAGCTTGAGCTGACCGTAACCCGAAACGCCCAACAATTGACGGTGACAGTCGAGCCAGAGACGGTCTGCCACTCACGTCTGCGCTTACGGCCCAGCGCGGCCATCAATGCGTTTGCAAATGGCCGCAACATCACTGTCACGACCGGCATGATGGAGTTCACTGAGTCTGATGATGAGCTCGCCATGATTATCGGCCATGAACTGGCCCACAATACGATGGGCCATATTCGCAAAGTGGTTGGTAATCTGATCCTGTCGGGTTTCGCGACTCGGTATACCCGCCCGTTTGAATTGGAATCTGATTATGTCGGGCTCTATTACATGGTGCGCGCAGGCTTTGATCCTGACGGGGTAGAAGCCTTCTGGCGTCGACTAGCTGATGTTGATCCACGCTCAGTCAACCGCGCCAAGACGCACCCAACCTTCCCGGACCGGTATTTACGGATTGCCGCAGCGCGAGACGAGATTAACGACAAAATGGCGAACGGTGCGGCGCTCATCCCGAATTTTAAGGATCCAAACTTCAGGGATAAAGAGACCGATGGCTAGGCCGCTATTATTCACCCTCGCCGCCTTCGCACTTCTGGGCTGTTCGGATGCGATTGCCGAAACAGCGGTCAATGAAGACGAGCTGCCGCACGCCACGATAAACGTTGCCGCCCCAGCCCCTGAAATGGACAATTACACCGAGTTCGCCGCCATAGTAGCGCGTCATCAAGCGATGTCGGAAAGGGTGGCCCGGATCAGTCGGCGATTGCGGGTCGCTAACGCGCCACTCTGCGATGTCACGCGGCTGGACGCCGGTCTGTCTACACACCGGCTTGATGACTACCCGCCGGAT
Organism: Algimonas ampicilliniresistens; assembly: GCF_030159955.1. Lineage (GTDB taxonomy): Bacteria > Pseudomonadota > Alphaproteobacteria > Caulobacterales > Maricaulaceae > Litorimonas > Litorimonas ampicilliniresistens. The sequence continues at coordinate 803,676 of NZ_BSNK01000002.1, read as the reverse complement.
ATTCGTCCGCTCGCGCTGCATTTCATGACGCTAGGCGAGGATGGCCGGTTTATTCGCGCCATCGTGCCCGGATCGCCCGCTGATCAAGCCGACATACGGCCGGGTGAGGAGATCATCTCTGGCTGGCCGATCCAGCCCGACAGGCCTCTGGTCATTGATGATGGCTTCGGATCCGCCCCGATTGCGATTACGCCAGAACCAGCTTGTGTTGCCCCGGCCTTTGTCATCAACGCACCTCGCCCGAACGCCTCAACAGACGGACGCGAGATCGAATTATCGACCGCTTTGGTAGAACAGGTCGGAGACGACGCAGCTTTAGCGCTGATCATTGCGCATGAAATGAGCCATGTATTGCGCGGCCATCGTCAGGACGGTCCGCGCTGGGTCGCCGAATTGCAAGCAGACACCGATGCACTGACCCTGATGCGCAACGCCGGTTACGACATTGACGCGACAGTTGCCGGTTGGGAGGTCGGCATCGAAATCCACCGGGATAGTCAGTCTTTGAGCGCGACCCATCCGCCGGTTGAAATCCGGCTACACAATCTGGAACAGGCGCTGGCACGCCTGAACGCAGGGCCCGACGGCTTCGTCAGATTAGCCGTTCAGTGAAGGGCGTTTCGGCCCTGGCGTCTGACGCCTAACCGCGCCCCTCAATCGGCACGCTCAATGTCATTTCTTCGCCGCTCTCATAGGTCAGAGTTAGCGGCGCTTCTGTAACGTCGTCAGCCAGCTCGACGCCGAACATCATAAGGTGATAGCTGCCCGGCCTAAATTCGACGGCCACGCCATTTGGCAAATCAACACCGTCGACTTGACGCATCGCCATGACCCCATCAACCTCAGAATGAGTGTGTATCTCCACCGAATTCGCAATCGGACTTGCGGCAGACACTAGACGATCATCGGTCCCATTATTTGTCACCGTGAAGAACCCAGCCGCCACGTCGCGACCTTTGAAGGGCGGCGCGATATAGGCGTTAGTGATATCAAGACCACTTGCCACCGTTTCTGTGGCGTCGATCGTCTCGGCATCGCCGTCAGCACAGGCTGTCAGAGCAAAAGACACCGCCGTCAGGGCGGAGATCAGAACGTGTTTCATAATTGGCTCCCGTGAAATCCAATGATTTGGCGAACATCCGTCAGGATGGGTTCAGAAATCGTCCGAGCGGCGTCGGCTGAGCGCGCTAGAATACGGTCCAGCTCATCAGGATCCGCCAGATAACGGCGCATCAAATCTGAGACAGGGCGGAGCGCTTCAACCGCCACATCGGCGAGCGCACTTTTGAACGGTCCAAATTGCGAGCCGTCATGTTGCGCCAGAACGTCAGCATCGGAAATATCGGCTAAGGCCGCATAGATACCGACGAGATTGGCAATATCCGGGCGTCCGTCCAACTCTTCGACTGTGCCCGGCACATGACCTGTATCTGTCTTGGCCTTGCGGATTTTCTTAGCAATGACCGTCGCATCATCGGTCAGATTGATACGCGACGCGTCCGATGGATCAGACTTGGACATTTTCTTCGTGCCGTCGCGTAAGCTCATGACCCGCGCACCTGGTCCGTCGATCAAAGGCTCCGGCAGGGGGAAGAAATTAGGCTGCCCTTGCGGCGCGCCGAAGTCATGATTGAACTTAGCCGCTATATCGCGCGACAGTTCCAGATGTTGTTTCTGATCTTCGCCAACAGGCACATGGGTTGCCTTAAAGGCCAAAATATCAGCGGCTTGCAAGACAGGGTAGGTGAACAGGCCGACGCTCGCAGCTTCGGCATTTTTGCCGGATTTATCTTTGAATTGCGTCATGCGCTGAACCCAGCCCATACGGGCGACGCAGTTGAAATACCAAGCCAGCTCTGTGTGGGCCGGAACGGCGGACTGCGCATAAACTAGCGCCTTGTCCGGCTCGACACCCGCCGCCAAGAACGCCGCTGCGATGTGCCGCGTCTGATCGGCTAACTTGGACGGGTCTTGCGGCAGGGTAATCGCATGCAGGTCAACGATGCAGTACACGCATTCATGGTCGTGTTGGAGCCGCGCGAACTTTTTCAGCGCGCCCAAATAATTGCCCAGATGCAGCGAGCCTGTCGGCTGCACGCCTGAGAAAACCCGTTCGGGGCCTTTATAGTCTGAATTGGATGTATCGTTTGTGCTCATGACCGCTGGAATGCCTCTTTCACGTCGGCGAGGCCATAAGCGCGAAGAATTGCGGCGGCAAGAACGAAGACAGCGCCGCCCATTCCCGTAAGAGCAGCGAGCGCTAGCATATCTGTGATCAAGCCCGTCTCGCCAAGGTCTGGGACATAGCGGACGCCCCAGGCCAGTGCGCCGCCCATGATGGCCGCTGCCAAAGCAATCCTTGGCATGCGGATGATCAAGCGGCGATCCATAACGAGGTGACGGCTACGGGTCAGCAAGGTGGATAGCCCGGCCACATTGACCCAAGCCGCCATCGATGTAGCGAGCGCGAGGCCTTCAAAGCCGATCGTCCGGAACAATGTGTAGCCCACGCCGATATTGATAATAGCGGAGATTCCCGCCCACACCATCGGCGTCCGTGTGTCTTCACGCGCAAAGAAGGCCGGCGTCAGAACTTTGAGCAAAACGAAAGCCGGCAAGCCCAGCGCGAAAAATTTGAGCGCCTTGGCCACCTGCATCGTTGTGGTCGAGGTGAATTCACCGCGTTCAAACAAGCCGGCAATCAGCACATCCGGCACAACGAACAAAGCGACAGCGGCGGGCAAAGTGAAGAGCATAGACAGTTCGATCGCGCGATTCATCGAACTCATTGCCGATGCTTCGTCCCCGGCCCGCAAACTGCGAGATAAGGACGGCAGAAGCGCCACCCCCATGGCAATCCCGATCATGCCAAGCGGTAGTTGATAGAGACGATCCGCATAGGTAAGCCAGCTGGCCGCACTGCTTTGAAAGGTCGCGATCAGATGGCTGACCAACAAATTGATCTGGGTAATCCCGGCGCTGATGATGCCCGGAATACCAAGGATGACCAGTCGTTTTACCCCCGGCGTCAGACGGGGCCGCTTGAAATGCAGTGTCATGCCAGATCGTTTTGCGCCCCAGACTACTGCCCCAGCTTGAGCAATACCGGACAATGTAATCGCCACGGTCAAGGCGATCCCGGTCTCTCTCTGCCCCCATCCCAGCCGAGGCGTCAGCAGCAGAGCTGTGATCATAAACAGATTGAGCAAGATCGGTACGCCCGCCGCCAAGGCAAACTTATTGCGCGTATTCAACACACCCGAAAACAGTGCCGTCACGCACATAAAAAGCAGATAGGGCATGGTGACTGAGGCGTAGAGAACCGCCAAATAGTAAGGTGATATACCGTTCTCATTGACCGCGCGGTCGAGCCCAAAGCCGATTATGTTGAGCGAGATTGGCATCGTCAGCTCGAAAATAATGACGATCAAGGCCACCATCGCAACCAGCGCAGCCGCCGCCTCAGACGCAAAGGCATCCGCAGCAGGCTCTCCCTCTTGCTCGATCCGTTTAGCGTAAAGCGGCACGAAGGCCGCGTTGAAGGCACCTTCGGCAAACATACGACGAAAGACATTAGGCAGCTTGAACGCGGTGAAGAATGCGTCCGAAACGGCTCCAGCGCCGAGATATTTCGCGATTAGGACGTCACGAATCAAACCGAGAACCCGGCTCACCAAGGTGAGCGAGGCAATCACCGCGGTGGAGCGAAGTAAGCGCATGCCCGGGCTACGCCGCCATCTCAGTGGGATCAGATAAGGCCTCGACCAAATCAGCCCGAACTCGGCGTCTCAGACGCTCTGGCAAACGGGCATCTTCTCCCTGACGACGGACATAAAAGGCATCAATAGCCTTCTCCCCTAAGCCTTCAATATGCGCGGACAGAACCTCAAGATCATGATCCCGCAGCACAGCAGCGAGAGCAGATAGCAGGCCTGGTCTGTCGCGGCCTTCGACTTCAATAATCGTCGTCTCACCATAGGCTGAATCGGAGAATCGAACGCGCGGCGTAACCGGAATGGCTTCTGCGCGGCGTGACCCTAAGGCAGCCGGGATAGATAAGGTGTCTGTATCGCCTTCAATCGCGGCTTGAGCGCGAACCATGAGCGTCTTGCGGGCATTTTCATTCCTGGACCCAAACGCTTTGCAGTCTGCGTTTTGGAGATAAAAAACGTTGAGAACCTGAGCCTTACCATCATCGCCGACAGGGCCAGTATGAAGGCGCGCGCCCGCTACCGATGCGCCGCATGACCCGATCACGCGGGCAAGATCAGCAAATAAACCTTTGCGGTCAGCACACATCACCCAGAGTTCAGTCGCATCATGCGGGCGGTCGACGCGCGTATGAACGCCCTCAACGAGACCTCGCTCTGACATCTTCAGCTTATCGATAAACCGCGCATGGCGGGTCAAGTCAGCCATATCAAAGGAGAGCCAGTAATTCGGACCCAATCGATCCACAGTCGGCGCAATTTTGTTGGCAATATCGAGTGACAACCGCTCTAATAATTGTTCGCGCAAGGAGGCAGCCCGCGACGGACGATCAAGATCGGCCCGACCTTCAAGATAGTCGCGCGTTGTCAGATAGAGCGACTTCAGCAAAGTCCCCTTCCAGTCATTCCAGACACCCGGCCCGACCGCGCGAATATCGCAGACGGTGAGCACATAGAGCAGACGCAACCGCGATTGATTGCCGACGAGGGAGGCAAATTCGGCGATGGTTTCGGGGTCCGAAATATCGCGCCGTTGCGCGGTTTCACTCATATCCAAATGCGAGTGGACAATCCAAGCGACTGTGTCCGTGACCTCACGCGGCTGACCGAGGCGTCGGCAGGCCCGGCGAGCAAGCTGTGCGCCTTCGACACATTGGTCGCCTTGCCCTTTGCCTGTGTCGTGCAGCAGACAGGCGAGCATCAAAATCCGGCGCTCTTGCTTTGTCAGCGCCATGGCGACTTCGCTCGGCGTGGGTGTTTTTTCACTCATGCGCCCCGCTATGAGATTATCCGCTTCATCGACCAGTCGTAATGTATGCTCATCCACCGTGTAGGCGTGATGCATATTGAACTGGGTGCGCGCAACGATTCCGCCAAATTCCGGCAGATAACGACCCAGAACCCCGGCCTCATTCATGATGCGTAGGGTCGCAGCCGGAGCCTTAGCCGAGCCCAGCAAACGCAGGAACAAAGCCGCATTATCCGGATCCCGACGAAAATCGGAATCGATCAAATTGAGCCTAAAATTGATCGCGGACAACGCATCAGGGTGAATGTCGAGATTGCGCCGCCCAGCCGTTTCAAACAGTTGCAGAATGACGCTGGGATCCGTTTTGATTTCGAGCGGGTTCTTAAAGTTAAGCCGGCCCGTCGTGATCGTCAGATTGGGGTTTTTCAAATCACGCCGCGACCCCGGCAGTAGATTGTAAAGGCTAGGGATTTTAATCGCCCGGCGTTCTTCCAGCTTGGAACACGCGATCCGGGTCAACGCACCAACGTCCTTGGCGTTAGTAAAATATTCCCGCATGAAGCGTTCAACTGCGACTTCGACCGGGCCCGAGGCATGTCCCATCAGGCGACACATTTCGACTTGGCGGTCAAAGGACAAAACTTCCGACGCGCGGCCGCTCATCCAATGTAGATTATGCCGCGCCCGCCACAGAACATCCGCCGCGCGACGAAACCGGGTTGCCGCTTGCTCATCAAACAGCCCCATGCCGACATAGTCTTCGGCCCGCTGCGGATCGACGAGTTGACCTTCTTGGTCGAGGAAGCGCGCAATCCAATACAAGACATGCAGGTCGCGCAGCCCACCTTTGCCTTCTTTGATATTGGGCTCAATCACATAGCGCGAATTGCCCTCGCGTTCATGCCGATCATCGCGTTCGGCGAGCTTGCCGGCAATATAGGCGCGACCCGACCCTTTGGTGACTTCGCGTCGAAACCGGGTGTAAAGCTCAGCCGACAAGGCCTCATCGCCGCGCAAGAAACGCAGATCAAGAAGTGCCGTCAGAATGGTCAAATCATCTTTGGCCAGCTTGATTGATTGATCAACGGTGCGCACCGAATGCCCAACTTTCAGCCCCAAATCCCAAAGCATATAGAGCACGAATTCCGTCAGCCGTTCGACATAGGACGAGGTTTTCTTGTCGTTGGTCAGAAAGAGAAGATCGAGATCCGAAAACGGCGCCATCTCAGCGCGGCCATAACCGCCAACAGCGCAGAGCGCGACGCGCTCACTCTCGGTCGGATTGGACGCCCGAACTTCATGCTGGGTCGCATAATCCCAAATCGCCATCACGATCTCGTCGTGGATCGCTGAAATGAGACGCGCCGTTTCGAGCCCGTCCAATCGACCATGATTAAATCGTTTCTGGGCATGGGTCATCGCCAGCGCCAGCGCGGCTCCAAGAATAGAGAGCGCCTGCGTCCGGCCCCCACCCGTCTCTGCAGCTTCCGTGAGCTTTTCACGCAGAGCCTCAGAATCGATCCCCGTATGCGGGGCACTCACGCGGTCTGGGATAACAAGACTTTTACGGGGCATCAGGACATCGCCTGTAATTTTCGTTTTAACGCATAGAGTAAGTCCAGCGCGTCCCGTGGGGATAGCGTATCGGGATCAATGGCAGCAAGAGCATCCTCCACAGCACTCGGCTTGGGTTGGGACACGGGAGGCGCAGCATTAAATAAAGGCAGGTCGGCAATCCCAAGGTCGGTGCCTTCTGCTTCCAACCGGTCGAGCACGGCGCGGGCGCGGGCGACAGCGACAGGCGGCAGGCCCGCCAGCTTTGCTACTTGGATTCCATATGATCGATCCGCTGCGCCTTCCTTGACGTCATGCAAGAAAATCAGCTCACCCTCATGTTCGCGAGCGCGTAATGATAGGTTTTGCGCGCCATCAAGCGACGCCACTAATTCAGTCAGTTCATGATAATGTGTCGCGAATAAAGCGCGACAGCGATTGACGGCATGGAGATGTTCAACCGCCGCCCAAGCAATGGACAGACCGTCAAACGTCGCGGTGCCACGCCCGATTTCATCCAAGATGACAAAGCTGCGCTCTGTCGCTTGGTTGAGGATGGCCGCGGTTTCGATCATTTCAACCATGAATGTTGAGCGCCCCCGCGACAGATCATCCGATGCGCCGACGCGCGAAAATAATCGATCGACGAGACCGAGCTTCGCACGTTTCGCCGGCACGAAGGATCCCGCCTGTGCCAACAGAACAATCAAAGCGGTCTGGCGTAAATAGGTTGATTTACCGGCCATATTGGGGCCCGTAATCAGGGCTAACCGAGGCGCGTCATCGGCAGCGCCGTCAAGTCGTGTATCGTTCGGCGTGAACCGTGTGGCGGACTGGCGCGCCAGTGCCGCTTCTACCACGGGATGCCGCCCCGCATCAATATCGAGCGTGAGACCGTCATCAATGATCGGCTTGGTGGCCCCACTCTCCAAAGCCCAAAGCGCGAGCCCGGCATGAACATCCAGAGCAGCAAGTGCGTTCGACACGTCGCGGATCGGTTGAGCCAAATCGGCCACACGGGTCCGAAACTGTTCAAATGCATCCAGCTCCAACGCTTTTGCCTTATCGGCCGCCCCTGCGATCTCACGATCAAGCGCGGACAGATCTGTCGTCGTAAACCGCACGCCTGAAACTAGCGTCTGGCGGTGGATGAAATCGTCGCGGCCTAACATTGTGTCAGCATGTTTCGGGCTGACCTCGATATGATAGCCGAGGACATTATTATGTTTAACCTTAAGCGCGGTGATGCCGGTAGCCACGGCATATTTGCCCTGCAAGGCGGCGACAGAGCGACGCGTTTCGTCTCGAAGGGAGCGAAGCCGGTCAATTTCAGCGGACCAACCCGTCGCAATCAACCCGCCATCGCGGGCCTGCATCGGCGGATCTTCGACAATTGCCTTGGCCAAATCGCGGGCCAATTGCGCGAGTTGCGGTTTATCCGACAGAGACAGAGCTGATAGCTGCGCTTCCAACTCAGCGACCGGGCTCAGCGTAGGACGTTTCACCAATCCAGCATTAATCGCTTCACCTGCAGCGATGGCCGCGCCAATCGTGAGAAGATCACGCGGTCCGCCGCGACCCAGCTGCAACCTCGAACAGCCGCGCGCCGCATCGCCTGTCGTTTTTAACACTGCGAGCAAGTCTCCGCGCCACTCAGCCTCATCATGCAGTTGCGAGACAGCGTCGAGACGCGCCCGGATGCTTGTCGCGTCCATCAACGGGCGGGATAGCCGTGCAGCCAAGAGCCGGGCACCGGGGCCCGTCACCGTCCTGTCGATGACAGACAGCAGGCTACCTTTGCGCTTACCCTGCAAGGTCCGGTCGATTTCTAAAGAGGCGCGAGTCGCTGAATCAATCGACAACCAACCTGACCGAACCGTGCGCCGTGGGGGAGCCAGCGCAGCCCGGTCACCCGCTTGGGTTAGTTCAACATAATCAATCAACGCCCCAGCCGCGCGAATTTCTTCGGGTGAAAAGTCGCCAAATCCGTCTAGCGAAGCGACATCAAAGCGCTCACCGAGCAACCGTTCCGCCGCGCGTCTGTCGAACTTAGTCAGGGCCAGCGGTGTCAGGGTCAAACCTTGATCAGCCCAATCGGCGTAAAGCGTTTCTGGTATTAATAATTCGGACGGTCGTAAGGCGGTTACTTCAGCCAGAAGATCATCCGGTGATAGGGCGCATGTGTGGAAGCTACCATCGGAAACGTCCGCCCAAACCAAGGCCGCGTCACCCGAAAGTCCCGTTACGACGGCGGCCAGAATATTAGCATCGCGCGCATCGAGCAGCGTATCTTCTGACAGAGTGCCGGGTGTGACCAAGCGCACGACTTCGCGGCGAACGACGGATTTAGACCCGCGTTTCTTCGCCTCTGCCGGGTCTTCAGTCTGCTCGCAGACGGCAACGCGGAACCCCGCCTTGATCAGTCGAGCCAAATAGGCCTCGGCGGCATGGACAGGCACGCCACACATGGGAATGGGCTGCCCCGCATGTTTGCCCCGTTTTGTCAGCGCAATGTCGAGCGTCGCAGCGGCGCGCACGGCATCGTCAAAGAACATCTCGTAGAAATCGCCCATCCTGTAAAACAGCAGGGCTTCGGCCCCGACCTCATCCTTGATGGCCAAATATTGCACCATCATGGGTGTGGGTTTGTCGGTCGTTTTGGCGCTCACGATCAGGGTTGTGGCGCTAATCGGTGGACGGCTCAAGGGGCGGGTCGTTCCGAATTCCCTTTGCGCCATCCGGGCCGAAAAATAAGAGGATCAAAGCCAATATAATAGCCGGTACGCCCAACAGGGCAGAGAATATGAAAAACCCTTCAAAACCCATTTTTTCTGCAATCATGCCAGTGAAGCCCGACATGGTTTTCCCGATCAAGTTAAACATCGCGGACAGAAAGGCATATTGTGTTGCTGCGAACTTCAAATCGCAGAGCGACGATAGGTAGGCGATGAAGACCGTCGCCGCGAATCCAGCCGCAAGATTATCGGCCCCGACCGTCACAAACAAATAGATGGTCTTCGGCTCGCTGACTGTCGATAGCCAAGCAAAAGCGCCGTTGGTCACGACCATCAATGCAGATCCGATCAGCAAGCAGCGCATCAAACCCAGTTTAAGGCTGACGGCTCCGGCGACAAAGCCACCGATAATAACGGGCCAAGGACCAAACATTGACGAGACAAGCCCGACTTGGATCTCCGTATAGCCAACAGCTTGGTACATGGGTTTTGCCATCGGCCCCATTGTCTTGTCAGATATCAGATAGGTCGCGACCAGTAGGAAGACGACAGGCGTCCAGACACCGAGCCGTTCTACAAATCCGAAAAAGGGCCGGATAATATTTTCGACCAAGGCCTCTTTGGCATTCGCCGCACGCTTACGAAGCTCGCGCGACGGTTCCTGAATGAAGAAGACCACACAACCATTCAGGGCCATCACTGCGGCCATGAAGACATAGGCAATGTTCCAATTGAATAGCCCCGCGACAATATAGGATAGGCCAGAGCCCCAAATCGCCAGCCGGTAGCCAAGCACATAGCTGGCCGCCATATTGGTCTGTTCGTCAGTTGGAGCCGCCTCAATCCGCCAAGCATCAATGGAGATATCCAGTGTTGCGCCAGAGGTCGCCAAGATCACGGCGCCGATGACGAGTCGCATGACCGAGGTTGAGGGATCGGCCGACGCAATGACCAACATGCCGATTACCGTACCAGTGATGGCAAGCAACATCCACGAACGGCGATGTCCCATCCGGGCGGTCAACCATGGGATTTCCAGTCGGTCCACGACCGGTGCCCAGAGGACCTTCAATGTGTAGGCCATGCCGATCCACGCGAAGAAGCCGATGACCGATAGGTCGACACCCTCTTTCTTCATCCAGAAGGCCAGCTCTGAATAGATGAGCATGTAGGGTAGGCCCGATGCGAAGCCGAGCGACAACATGCCGAGCATGCGGGGACGCAGATAATTTCGGAAAATGTCTACCCAGCGATGCTTGGCAGTCGTCGCGAGAGTCGGAGTATCGCTCATTCAGCTCGCTTGCCTCGGCACGACGGCGCGAGCAAGCGCCCAGTCGGTTAATCGCAGTGCGAAAAACCTAGCTAGCCATTCGTTGCTCTTCTTCAGCGCCTGTCCAACGCACAACCATTTCGGATAGTTCTTCGGCGCTGACGGGTTTTGTCATGAAATCATTCATGCCGGAATCAAAGCAAGCGTTTCGGTCATCATCAAAAGCATTGGCCGTCAGTGCAACGATCGGAAGGTCCTTGGACACATTGGGCAGGCCACGGATTTTCCGGGTTGCCTCCAGCCCATCCATATTCGGCATGCGCATATCCATGAAGATCATGTCGTAATTCTGTGTCTTCATGGCTTCGACGGCCAGCAATCCATCTTCGACTGTTTCGACAGTATGCCCATCAGCTTCAAGCAGCGTGCGGGTCAGCAAAGCATTGATCGCGTTGTCTTCGGCCAGCAAAATGCGAATCGCCCCCGGTTTCTGCGCGTGAGAGGCCTTACCGCCCCGTTGCAGAGTCGGCGCATCAGCCTCTTCGCCGCCGCCAATGGCTTTTGCGATAACGGCATCACGCCAATTATTACCAAGGACAGCTTCATCATTTTCAATCGGAAGGGCGCGACGTTCAAAGTCGCGAACCGGCTCTTCAATTGACGCGTGCGGTGCAGGAGCTTGAGCTGCGGCAGGGGCAGCTTGAGGCGTAACGGTCTCGAGGGATGCATGGGGTGCAGCCAGAGGCGGAGCCGGCACGATTTCCACAGGGGCAGCTTGAGGGGCAACCTGAGGGGCTGGTTCGGGCGCGGCTGCGGCGAAACTAGTCGGGTCAAGCATTTCAGCCGGTGGCGGCGCGACGACTGGCGTGGGGTCAGGCGCCGCAGCGGCCATTGCAACAGGTTGGGCTGCCGCTTGGGTCGCATCATAGACCGGTGCGGCATCAATGGGTTGAGGTGTAACGGGCTGTGTTTCAGCAAAGGCCGTCACATTGCGGGCTAGCGCAAACGCGGTTCCGTCAGCTCCACAGGATTCGAGCCAATCATAGATTTGTTCGGGATAACCGTCGGCAGCGGGTGTTCGAATTTCAAAGCGTGACGGAGCGGGACCGGGTTGCGGGGCCGACCAACCTTGTACGACCTGTCCGCGCCATGCGTCGACGCTACCGCCGAATAAATGTAGGAAGGCGGCGTTGACGAACAAGACACGACCATGCGCATCCCGCTTGAGCGCGGGATCAGGCCAAGCCCAGAATTGGGCAGCGAAGATATCGTCCGGCGATCGGTTCATCTCAGTCCTCATTCAGACCGAGCACGTAAAAGCGTACGATCTGGAGTTGGAAACTGGCGATACAACCTTAATTTCATCTTACCCAAACGCGGAAAAACGCAGCCAAGGTTAAGAGAGTCGTTTGAGGCAACCTCCTCTCAGAGGGTGGTTTGCCCTTACGATTTATCGATAGAGTGGGTTCCGCGCGCCGCGATGGCTAGGCGCGGATTGAGGCATTGTTGGACGGCGGTCCCGACGGTGCGACAGAGCTTCGGCAATATGCAGGCGGTGGACCCGGTCTGACCCGGCGAGATCAGCCAGCGTACGCGCCACACGTAAAGTTCGGTGATAGCCGCGCGCGGTCAGCCCCAGAGTCTCCGCCGCCTGAATGAGCAACCGCCGCCCTTCCGCATCCGGTTCAGCCACCTGATCAAGCTGAGCTTGCGGTAATTCCGTATTGGTAAGCCCGTCATTGCGGTCCATCTGAACGGCGCGCGCCTTTGCTACACGAGCGGCGACCAGTTCCGTGCCCTCTGCGGATGGCGGTAAAGCTAGGTCTGCAGGCGTGACAGCAGGCACATCAATCTGGATATCGATCCTATCCATGAACGGTCCGGACACGCGCGCTTGATAATCCGCCGCACAACGCGCGCCACGTCGACACGCAATCCCGTCCGCCCCCGCCGTCCCGCAGCGGCACGGATTCATCGCCGCAACCAATTGAAAACGCGCCGGGTAGGTAATGTGAGCATTGGCCCGGGCGACAGCGATCTTGCCGGTTTCTAATGGCTGGCGCAGACTATCGAGGACTTGCGGCGCAAATTCCGGTAATTCGTCCAAAAACAACACACCACGATGCGCCAGTGACGCTTCGCCCGGTCGCGCTTTGGCGCCGCCACCAACTAGTGCCGCCATGGACGCTGAATGATGCGGGGCGCGAAATGGGCGAGCCCGGGTCAATTGACCCCGCTCCAACAGTCCGGCGACGGAGTGAACCATCGACACATCCAGCAATTCGCGCGCATCGAGCGGCGGTAGCAAGCCGGGGAGTCGTTCAGCCAACATGGATTTACCGGAACCGGGCGGGCCGACCATCAGCAAATTATGGCCGCCTGCTGCGCAGACTTCCAGCGCTCGCTTGGCAGATTCTTGTCCGCGCACATCACGTAGATTCGGAATATCGTCTCGACTATCGAGCAATTGGCCCGCCTCTGGACGGGCTAGAACTTGCGTGCCTTTGAAATGGTTGATCAACCCGATGAGCGTCTGCGGCGCGAGCAGAGGGAGGTCCCCTGCCCACGCCGCCTCTGCCCCATTGGGCTCAGGGCAGATCAGTCCGAGGCCATGACTATTCGCCATAACCGCCGCTGGCAGGGCGCCTGGCACCGCTGCCAAAGTTCCGTCGAGCGCCAGTTCGCCAATGGCGGCGTAATCACTGATTTCGTCCACCGGGACGACACCAAGAGCCCCCATCAAACCAAGCGCGATCGGTAAATCATAATGTGCGCCTTCTTTCGGCAGATTGGCAGGTGCCAAATTCACCGTCACGCGTTTGCCGTGAAGGGACAGACCCAGCGACGCGAACGCCGACACCACCCGTTCGCGGCTTTCCGCCACCGCCTTGTCGGCCAAACCGACAATGGCGAAATGCGGTCGTGAAGCCGTGCCGACCTGCACTTGTACATCGACCCGGCGCGCTTCCGCGCCTTCAAATGCAACCGTGCTGATCCGAGCGACCATAGACTGTTCCCGTGTACCGAGCGCGCTATCCACAACGCAGCTCTAAGCAAACAGAGTTGTGAGAACAAATCAAGAACTTTATGATAAGTATCAGCAATTCTTGTCCATATCTCTGATCAGGAGGCGTCGGTCTTGCGCGACTGTCTCGCTTCATCCCACACAGTGTCAAAGGGCCACACAGCCCTAAAGGGAGAGTGCTATGCATCCAAGACAGTTCGCGCGGACCACACCGGACGCCCCCGCCATATCACTGTTGGACGAAACCGCACACATAACGGCGAGCCTGACCTATGCTGAGCTAGAGGCGCGCGCCAATCGCTATGCCCACGCGCTGCGGTCATTAGGGCTTAACCGGGGGGATCGATTTGCGATCTGGAAGCGGAACAGCCTGTCCTTCCTGCCACTATATTGGGCGGCGCAACGCGCGGGACTGCTGATTTGTCCCGTCGCGACGCATCTGTCTTACGCCGAAACCGACTACATCATCCGTGATTCCGGTTCAAAGCTACTGATCACCGACGGTGCCGTTGGACAGGCGGCAGAAGTGGTCAGTCGGTTAAAAGATGAAGCTATGCTCGACGGCCGCATCTATTGGACAGATTACCCGCTTGATGGCGCCCCGGACTTTGACGCGCTGACAGCCGATTATCCAGATACACCGATCCACGACGAAAGCGCCGGGTCACAAATGCTCTACAGTTCCGGCACGACCGGCCGCCCCAAGGGGGTAAAGGTCGCCTTGCCGGATGAGGCCGTAGAGGCCCCGGCTCCTTTCGTCGCTTTGGTTGGCGCCTTATTTAAAGTCACGCCGCAAACCCGTTACCTCTCACCGGCGCCGCTCTACCATGCAGCGCCGCTCGCTTACTGCATCAGCGTGCAACGTCTCGGCGGGCATATTTTTGTCATGGATAAATTTCGCGAGGAAACGTGCCTCGCCGCAATTGAGCGTCACGCCATCACCTTCGTACAGATGGTCCCGACTATGTTTGTGCGCTTACTCAAACAGCCCGAAACGCTTCGAACGCGCTATAGTCTCAGCTCACTCGACTGCGTCGTCCACGCGGCTGCGCCCTGCCCCGTTCATACCAAGCACGCGATGATCGATTGGCTAGGCCCCATCGTGCAAGAATATTATGCGGGTAGTGAAGGAAACGGGCTGACCTTCATCAGTGCGCAGGAATGGCTACGGAAACCCGGATCCGTCGGCAAAGCCGTGTTTGGCACCGTGCATATTTGCGATCCTGAAACCGGCGAAGACTTACCGCCGGGTGAGACCGGAACGGTTTATTTCGAGGGCCAGAGCAATTTTGAATATCACGGCGATGCCAGCAAAACACAGCGCGCCTATCATGCCCACCACGCTAATCGCTCCACCTTGGGCGATGTCGGCCATATTGACGATGACGGCTATCTGTTCCTGACCGACCGCAAAGCCAATATGATTATCTCAGGTGGGGTGAACATCTATCCGCAAGAGACAGAGAATGTTCTGCTGGAGCACCCATCCGTGCTCGACGCCGCCGTACTGGGCGTGCCGTGCGAAGAGATGGGAGAACGCGTGAAAGCCTTTGTTCAACTCATGCCGGGGGCTAAATCAGACGGGCTGGATGGCGAGTTGATCGCGTTTACACGCGACCGGATCAGCCATGTGAAAGCCCCGCGCGAAGTCCAAATCGTAGCGAGCCTGCCGCGTACAGAAAGCGGAAAACTGCTAAAACGCGTCTTGCTGGACTAGCCATGACCAATACAGCGAAGCGATTTGAAGGCTGAGGAATCACGCGGGAAAATCAGAGGTTTGCGTGACACCCGCAGCGGGTCACGCATCATATAACCCTTATCTGTCCGTCCCAAAATCATCGCCCAATGCGCCCGTCCATTCGGCAGGAAAAAGCGTACCATCGGATAATCGCCTTTGGCGAGACAGGACTGAATCAAGGGTTCGCTGACCGTGTCGTAAAATTGCGCGCGGACCTTGCCACCACTGACTTCAGACACGCCGTTCCAGATTAGCCAACCGCGGGGCGTATAATTTCCCGTTTCCATAAGACGACGGTTAAGCTCGCCCGGGTCGATCTCGTAACCGAGATTGGTCATCGCCATGGCAACCGACGTCACCACACACCCCTCTTTGGCGAGACTGCCGTTGCTCGGACCCAGCTTGTCCTGACCCCAGCGTGGGTCTTTTTGGGAATAGATGGCCCTGTCGGTCAAAAACGGCGAACCCGAACTTTGTCGCGGTATTGGGGTCGATTGTCGAGTAATCGACGGACTGCTGATCGCCGGGCCGCCAATCGTTTGCGGTGGGGGGCCATAATAGGCCCCACCACAGGCTGACAAGATGATAGCAGAGAACAGAATGAAGCCAGATCGAAACATGACGGGGTCGTATCGGAAGCGGGTTAAATCCCGGTTAGCAAATTCTGGCCGCCCTTCGTTTCTGTCGCAAAGCGCTCACCCATTGGATCACCCTCTATGAAACGGCCCGTCAGTTCGGTCCCGCCACGCGCATAAAAGCGCGCGCCAGTATCCGTTTTGCCGATCAGAAGCACACCTGTCGGTTCTCCACGTCGATGTTCTACCGTGTAAGCGGCGATCGTGCCGGATGGGTTTTCGCCCTCTTCAACCGCAACACTCGGCTCTGGATCAGGGCTTTTGCGCAGCGTGACCTGTGAGGGAGGTTTGCCAGAATAGAAGCCGGCCGCATGTTTGGTCGACAAGCCGCCATTGGCATAGACAACAGCCGTTTTCTCGGTTCCACGAACACGTCGATGAGCTTCGGCGATCCCGTGCAGGGAGTAATTATTCCCCGGCCCGCCAAAGAAGGGCAACCCGCCTGTCAGAGTGCGTGGTTCGTCCGTGAGGCCCAGAATGCGACTTGCTTCGAGCGGGACGACCGGAAAACAGGAATAGAGGTCATACATGTCCGCACCACGCGCCGTGCTGTCCAGAACACGCCTTTGGGCCTCAGCCCGGTCGAGTCTTGCGCGTTGTAACAGGGGCGGTTCAGAACATTGGTCATGCGCGTGCAAAAAGGTCAGTTGATCTGTCGACACACCCATCCGCTTGGCCGCACCATAAGTCGATAAAATAACAGCCGCGCCAAGATTGACGCCATCACGAGCAACCATCGCCTTTGTGTAGGGAGAGGTGATCATCGGGTTAGCCGGGCTAGGCATAACAATCTCCGGACCCTGCACCGCTTGCCGGACGAAACTAAACGGATTGGCGATCGCCACGGCAGAGAATTCTTGCCAGATCGACGACATACGTTCGCGGTAGACAGCTTCACTCTCCCCCATCGCCCGACGGCGAGCGCTTTCCATCAACGCATAATAATAGATCGGTGCTGGGATACGGTGAGTTATAGCCTGCACGTGGACCATAAACCCACCAAAGCCTGATCGTCCATCATTGGTGAGTGGAACAGGACCGCGATCATCAAGCGGTTCATTCTGCACTTCGATCCAGGTCGGCTTAGCGCCAGATCGTCCTGCGGCCCGTATATTGGCAGCAGCTTCCGCCCCGACAATAGCCACGGTCTCGGCCTCACCTTCTATCAAAAGTTTTGCCGCTTCTGCCACCAATGTCTGTGGAGACTGACCGCCGACATGGTCATAGATATAACGGTTCGCGCTCGCACCGCTGCGCGTACAAACGCTGGCCGGAAAGTTGGACGATCCCCCAAACGGATTGGGGAAGACAGGGCCGCTATCACCAAACAGACGGACGCCGAAACAGACGTCGAGCGGTTGCGGCGCAATGCCCGCATCCTCGAAGGCCCTCGATAAAGCCTGTCCCGCCAGATCGACCGGGCCAAAGGCCTGATCCAGATCTTCAGGGACCGGACGGCTGTCTTGTCCCGCGCCGATGATAACCGGAAGTTGGTCGAGTATGCTCATGTGCGCGCCGTTAGATCGACGCGCACATGTGGTAAAGCCTTAGCCTTACTCAGCAGGAACGGGATAAAAACGAGACTATTCCGCGGCCTGACTTATTTCACCATCGTCAAAGATCGCTTCGATCGGTTCACCGAACAATCGGGCAATACGGAAGGCCAATGGCAGAGACGGGTCATAGCGTCCCGTCTCAATCGCGTTGACGCTTTGCCGGGAAATATCCAACTGATCGCCCAGCGCAGCTTGCGACCACCCGTGTTGAGCGCGCAGTTCCTTGAGCCGATTATGCACAGCCCATCTTCCGCGCTGGGCCAAAAGCCGTGAATACGCCGAACATCCCGATGATGATCGGGAAGACAAAGAAAACAGGTAGCTTCGGCAAGGCGTCGAGGAATAATTCTGCCAACCCCCATACGCCTGAGATAGACAGCGCCACGAATAACGCGCTCATCATGGCCTTGACCATAAAATGTCGTGCCGCCTCATCAACATCACGAAAATAAACCCACATGGAATAGACCATCAGCAGGATGAACAGTCCGGGCACAAGCGCCAAACCAACATTGATTGCGGTGAGCGGATCGCCATCATCGAGCTGTGTGGATACGCCGAAAACAGCGCCAATATATCCCGCCCCCGCGCCCAGACAGGTTCGCAGATAGCGTTTTCGAATGAGGGCTTGCGACATGATGAACTCCTAGAATTGTCAAGTTACCTTGACTTAGACAAGCACCCTTTACATGTCAAGCGCCCTTTCCAGTCTCAATATTGGATGGCCGATAGTCTGGGCGTTGTTTTATCCGTTCATAGACACTCTCATGCAGCGTAGCTTCGGGCGGTAGTTTACGACGAGACCCTAATCCGAGACGCAGCCAACGAGAGTGATTCCCTATCCGGATCACTTTCGGCCAGACAGTCGGCACAAGTTCAAAAAGATACCAGAACACCCCTTTCCACCCCGAGAAAGACGGGTGGAGCTTCGCCGCTGAGTCCGCCTCGGGATAGAGATATTCCGTGTGGGCATTATAGGGCTCTTCGCCAGTGACATAACGGAGCATCCGTCCGTTCAATTTCAGCTCTGCGACTATGTCGTTTTTCAATTCGGTCGGCTCTATCGCCGCTTTCATCATCCAATTGAGAGGAATTTGCGACAGACCGCTATCGTCTCGGATATTGCCGCCACCGACATCCCCATGCGCGCCAGAAAACCAGACCTCTTCCAGATCTTGTTCAGAGGCCTTTTCGTCTGGGACATACCGACTGGTTCGGTGTTTCTGATCAGCGGGCCACAGGCTGACGGGGAAGAATTGACGCCGTTCATCAATCGAGATCGCGTGACGTACCCGTCTCACCGACTCGTTCAGAAAAGTGTGAGGATAGGGATTGAGCGTGAGAGGAAAGGGAGACCCCAACCTGAAACCCGGTGCCATCACGGATGCCACCGTATCGAATAGTCCCAGAAAATGGACCGGAACGGTGTAGGCTTGGGTCACACGCCGAAAAGTGACCGCCTTAGCTGACTGGGTCTCCTCGGCAGGGGCAGCTTTGCCCTCGCTCTCCTCTTCCTCGCCGTCATCCTTATCGAGTAAATCCGGAACGTTTTCGCCAGAGTATGTGGGCCGTCGTCTTTTGGGTTTGGCCAGATAGGCCGCGTAGGCCGCACCGACGAGATTATCCTGATTGGGTTTCAGAACGCCAACCGCATGGATCATCCCAGCCAGTATTCGCGCCATATAGGCACCGCGACTATAGCCGAAAATGAAGATATGATCGCCGGGTTCATAATGACGGACGATAAATCGGTAGGCTTCTTGGACCCGACGATCCAAACCATAGCCGAACAGATTACCGAGCAGTTTGTCGCGAAACCAATCCAACATCCGCGACCAAGGACGAACTTCGACTAAGGTTCCGACCCCTTGCGAGTAATAGACAGGTTGCCCGCCAATGCTCCGGAGGGTCAGATAGATTTTCAGGACATTCGAGATGTTCTCTTCAATCTCATTACCCGTCCCATCGAGACAGATAATAATATTCTTAGGCCCAGGAGTGTCTTTTACCATGGTGGCACTTTTTGATTTGGCACTGTCTTTCGGCATGGTGGCTCCTCCGGCCCAATAGGCGAGAAGACGATAGCCTAATTTTAGTGCCACACCGAATCCGGGTATTTGCAGAACGGCGCCGTCTACGTCACAGTCCAACAATGAACCAAGCGACACGCATGAGCCGGGAGCAGATCGATCAGGCAGAAGACGCCGGGATACTGACACCCAAACAAGCCCGTGCCATGCGGGCGGAGTTGGCCGTCACCGAACCCCATGCACCGCCTGTGACCGCAACAGACGCGGTAATTGGGGACGAGGATGATCTACGGTTCCTGCGCAGCTTCGGCGATGTCTTTATCGGTGTCGGTCTGATCCTACTCGCGCTCGGCGTCAGCGCTATCATGGCCCTCGTCGGGGGCGGTCCGGTCTTTCTTCTCGCCGCAGTCGGTGCGTTCGTCATGGCCGAATATTTCGGGCGGCGAAAACGCGCCCATTTTCCAACCTTGATTACGGCCCTCGCTTTTCTCCTATTCGTGCAAACCGGGTTGGAGGGGCTCGCCAGCTTAAGCGGGATCGTGGCAGCGCTGATTACGGTTGCGGCGATGGCGTTATTCTATGCCCGTATCCGCCTGCCCTTTTGCATTGCGCTGATCGCCGTCTCGCTCATCTATTTATTATTCGCCGTTCTGGCCCAGATCGCGCCAGACTTGCTGCGTGACCGGATCGGTGTCGTGTTGATCCTGTCTGGGCTAGCCGTGTTTGCGGCGGCGCTCGCCTATGACACGCAAGACACCCATCGACGCACGCGCTTTGCCGACAATGCTTTCTGGCTACATTTCCTCGCCGCGCCGTTGCTTATCCACGGACTAGTCGGACAAGCCGTTATGTCGAAATCAGAGTTGCTGTTCGATCTCATTCCGGTCCTGGCCTTCACGGAACGCGATGCGATCATCATCCTGATCGGGATGGCTGTGATCACCGTGATTGGGCTTGCCATTAACCGCCGCGCACTGATCGTGTCTGCACTCGGCTATGCAGGCGTGGCCGTGGGTTTCCTTGTCAGTCAGACCAGTCTCAGCCTCGGCACAGCCCTATCCGTCACCTTAATCCTGCTTGGCGCGGCCATCGTGCTGCTGGGCGTGGCTTGGCATCCGGTGCGCAACCAACTGATCCGAGTGCTGCCGAACTGGCGTATCTTCCCGCCGCCTTATGAACCGCCTCAAACCGCAGTTGCGAGTTGATAGACTTGATAGATTGGGGGCAGACCCCACATCCGCAGCATGACTGACTACGCTTCTGCTTTTACACCCCGCGAAATTGTTTCTGAGCTCGACCGCCATATCGTCGCGCAAAGCGACGCAAAACGCGCCGTCGCCATTGCACTGCGTAACCGTTGGCGGCGGAAGCAGCTCGATCCGGGCTTACGCGCAGAGGTCACACCCAAGAATATTTTGATGATCGGCCCGACCGGCGTGGGTAAAACCGAGATCAGCCGTCGCCTTGCCAAATTGGCCAAAGCGCCCTTCCTCAAAGTCGAAGCGACCAAATTTACCGAAGTCGGCTATGTTGGCCGCGACGTCGAACAAATCATCCGGGATCTCGTCGAAGCGGCGATCACGCTCTTAAGAGATGAAAAACGCGGGCTCGTCACGGCTCAATCAGAAGCCGCCGCAGAAAATCGCATCATCGACGCCCTGGCGGGTGATAATGCACGCGAAGGCACGCGCGAATCCTTCCGTCGCAAACTGCGGGCAGGTGAACTCGACGCGACAGAGGTTGAGTTGGAACTGTCCGACACATCCTCCCCGTTCCAGTCGATGGATATTCCGGGGCAGCCTGGCGGTGGTATGGGGATGATCGATCTGTCCGCCATGTTCGGCAAGATGGGTAAGACCAAGACCGTGACGCTGAAAGTCAGCGACGCCTACACGCCGCTCCTCAGTGAGGAAGCCGACAAGCTGATCGATGAAGACGCGATCAAGCGCGAGGCGGTGGAACTGACACAAGAAGACGGCATCGTCTTTCTCGATGAAATTGACAAAATCACGGCCCGGTCTGACGCGCGCGGAGGAGATGTTTCCCGCGAAGGGGTGCAACGTGACTTGCTTCCCTTGATCGAAGGCACAACCGTCTCGACTAAATATGGTCCGGTCAAAACTGACCATATTCTGTTTATCAGCAGCGGGGCTTTCCACGTCGCCAAACCGTCCGACCTGCTCCCCGAACTCCAGGGTCGTCTCCCCATCCGCGTCGAGCTGCGCGCCCTAACAGAAGCCGACTTCGTGCGCATCCTCACCGAGCCCGAAGCCAGCCTGATCAAACAATATACCGCCCTGATGGCGACCGAAGGTGTGACCCTCAACTTTACCGAAGACGCCATCGCCGAGATCGCCAAAATTAGTGCGCAGGTAAATGGCAGTATCGAAAACATCGGTGCGCGACGCCTGCACACGGTGATGGAACGCCTGCTCGATGAGATCAGCTTCACCGCCACAGACCGCGACGGCGAAACCATCAAGATCGACGCGAACTATGTCAAAGAGACAGTCGGCAAGCTCGCCAAGGATCAGGATTTGAGCAAGTTTATTTTGTGAGCGCACTAGCGCCCCTCACCTCGTGACCCTATCTTCAAGCCCTTTTAAAGGAGTGCCCTGACAGTGATCCACTAACGGAAAGCCATACCGATACGGCCGCGTGAGCGTGGAGCCGTGCGCCTTTCCACTTGACCCCATGACCGCATGGGCAGGATTTTTCATGTCTAAACTTATTTACGATGTCTCCGTCTCTATCGACGGTTATATTTCTGGGCCAGACGGCGACGTCTCCCAATATCCGCATTCCAGTCCGATGGTGGACGATTACTTCGAGCGACTGTCTGGTTACACGATCGCAGTAATGGGTCGCGCGACCTATGAATTCGGCTATGCGTTCGGGTTAAAGGCCGGTGCAAACCCCTACCCGAACATGCGCTCTATCGTGCTGTCCCGGTCGATTACATTACCTGACGATACCGCCGTTGAGATTATCCGCACGGAGGCCTGTGAGTTTGTGCGCGACCTAAAAAAGAACGAGACAGGATCGATCTATCTTTGTGGTGGCGGGGCATTAGCGGGCAGTCTGGCGCGAGCTGGATTGATCAACGAGCTGCGCCTGAAGCGCCCGCATATTTTGCTGGGCGGCGGCACGCGATTGTTTGGCGAGGACGGCGCGTCGCTGCGGCTGTCCCAGATCGACCAAACGGATTATGGCGATGGCTCTCTCTATCAGGCCTTCACCGTCACCCGGTCATAGCCTGGACGGCTGCGTTAGCGCCCAGGCTCTAACGCAGCCTTTAATTCCGGCACATCATAAGCGTCGCGCAGATAGGTCGGCTCAACCCTCGCCTGCGTCGCCTGCTCAAGCGCATAACCATAGCTCAGGATCGCTTTGTCCTGACCCGCACTGCCCATGATGGAGAAGCCGAGCGGGACGCTGTGAACAGCCCCCATCGGCACCGTGACATGCGGATAACCTGCGACGGCAGCAAGATAGCCTGCGCCCGCCCAGGACGGCCATGTATCGCCATTAACGGGATCGACCCGCGAGGATAACGGGCCGGATGGGCTGACCAGCATGTCGACATTGTATTCAGCCATCATGGCGTCAATGCCGCGCTCACCAGTTGCGCGCAGAATATTGGCTTTGGCCGCTAGATAATCCGGGTCATCAAGACCCGATCGGTCATTGGAACTGTCCATGATGCTTTGGTCAAACACGGCCATCTCCCGCGGGTCGGCAAGGTTGAACGCAATCACGTCTTCGAGCGATCGCACCGGAATGTCAGCTGGGCTGTCGGCAAGATACTCATCGAGCGTCGCTTTGAATTCCCACTGCAGGACGCCAAACGAGTCCCGGCCATAATTCTCGCCCTCACGCTCAAACTCCTCAATCTCAACCAGCTCTGCGCCCGCAGCCTCCATCGCGGCTAGACCTGCATTGAAGCGGGACTGTATATCAGCACTGCCTTGCGAGAAGCGTAGCACGCCGACCCGTTTGCCTTGCAGGCTGCCCGCGTCCAGACTGGCGGCGTAGCCTGAGCTACCATCCGTCGCCATTGCATCCAACATCATAGCCGCACCGCGAACCGTACGAGTCATCGGCCCCGCCGTGTCTTGGGTCGAGCTGATCGGCACAATATATTGCTGGCTGACAACGCCGACGGTCGGCTTGAAACCCACGATGCCATTTACGTTTGACGGGCAGATAATTGAGCCATTCGTCTCTGTGCCAACCGCGCCAGCCGCCAAACCTGCTGCCATAGCAACCCCGGACCCGGACGAACTGCCACAAGGACTGCGGTCTAGCATATGCGGGTTGCGGACCTGTCCGCCCACAGCCGACCAACCGGAAACGGAATCGTTAGAGCGGAAATTAGCCCATTGCGACAGGTTGGTCTTGCCGAGAATGACGGCACCTTGCGCGCGCAGACCCGCGACCAACGGACTATCGCGTCCCGTGATGTTACCCTGCAGCGCAAATGCGCCCGCTGTCGTCGCGACAGGATCCAATGTTTCGATATTGTCTTTAAGCAAGATCGGTAGACCATCGAGCGGGCCGAGCGTTTCGCCCGCAGCGCGGCGCGCATCTGAGCTTTCCGCCTGTGCCATCGCGTCTGGGTTCAGCGCGAGCACAGACTGCAAGCGCGGACCATTCCGGTCGATCGCATCGATCCGGTCGAGATAGGCTTGTGTTAGCTCAGTGGCCGTCGCCTCACCCGTATCCAGCATAATCGCCAATTCTGGCAAACTTTGAGCCATGAGCCCGGTAGCCGCATAGTCGGCGGATGTCTGAACCACGGGCTGAGGGGATGGGTCCACTGTCGCAGTGGGGGAACAGGCCACAAGTGAGAGAGCGGCGGCGGAAGCGAAGTAAAGATTTTTCATACCCTATCCCTGCCGGGAACTGGGGACGGCATCAAGAGCGAAGGAAGACGTACCATGCGCCCGCGCCGCCATGTCGCGCATGGGCGGGCGCATAAGTCGCGATCATCGGGCGCAATTCGGCGCCGCTCAGCCAAGCCGGTAACTGGGTGCGCAGCACGCCCTCCAACCGGGGACCTTTGCCTGTGATGACAAGCAGGCAGCGCTCTCCACGTTTCGCCGCGCGAAAGATGGATGTCGATAGGACCTTATAAGCTTGAACTTGCGTCATGCCGTGGAGATCAAGCCTTGAGTCGATCTCGACCTTACCCCGACGCACGCCCCGATCTGTTGCAGATGGGACAGGGCCTGAGGGGGGTGTTGAGCGTTGTGGCTTGAGCAGCGGCAGACGCATCATGGCACTAAAGTCGTCTCGCGTCGGACCGGGAGCGAGCGTGGGACGCGCGGCGCCCTTACCATGCGGGCGGCGGCGTGGGCTGACCGTCCGTGCGACCCGGTTCCAGACCAGACGCTCAGACGGGTCGAGCGACCGGGTCAAGAGATCGAGTCAGGTTTCAAAGACGGTGTCGGGATGAGCGACTTGGGTACGAGTATGGTCCAGCGCACAGGATGTTTCATTACGCCAGCCAATGCGCCTGCATCAGCGCCCGCACCGAAGAATAAATCCCCGCGTAGCGCGCCCGTAATGGCACTGCCCGTATCCTGCGCCACGACCAGTAGCCCGGTCTGCTCCCCAATATAATCACGCGGGGCCTGCGGCAGTCGTGTCTCTAGCCAAGCCAGCGTCCCATAGGGATGAGAGCGGGAGTCAACAGCGATGGATCCCATTGCCGTCAAAGGCACTTGCATACCCCCACGTGGGCCCTCGCCCGGCGCGATGGCCTGTTCAGAGAAGAAGATATAGCGCGGATTTTCGTTCATCAGGTCTCGCGTTTTTTCTGGCCCGACATCGGCCATCCAAGCTTCGATATTGCGTTTCGCTGATTGGTCACGGCTCAAATCTCCACGTTGGATCAGAACTCGACCAATGGACCGGTAAGGCCGCCCATTGTTTCCTGCATAGGCTGCGCGCAAGACGCGACCATCAGCATAACGCAGACGACCTGAACCTTGGATTTGCAGAAAGAAGACATCAATCGGGCGACCATAGGCAATCACTCGCGAACTTTTCGGACCGAGTTTAGCGCGGGGCAGACGCTGCACTTTTTTGGACTTGGGCACCGCCAATATGGGTTCGGAGAAAATCGCGTCTGGTTCGATCTGTACGTCGACTTCTGGTTCATAATAGCCGGTCAGTAGGCCCTCATCCGACTCCTCTGTCGACAAAACCACGGGTGTGAATAGAGATTCGAAAAAAGGCCGCGCATTGGTCGCGTGCGGAACCGCCTCACAGGCTTCGGCCCAGTCACCATAGGATCCATAATGCGGCAGGTTCGCATTGAGCGGCGCGTCCGGATCCGCTTGCAACATGGACTCACAGCTGCGCTCAAAGGCGGCTAATGCGGGCTCGAGATCCGCCTCTGCCCATCCCGATAAGGATGAGAATGCATCTGGAGTCTCGACAATTGGCGCCTCAACGATGGGCTCTGGCGGCGGCTCGCTCGGCGCAGGTGGTGGGGCAGGAATTGGCGGTGCAGGCGGGGCAATCGGAACGGGCTCGGCAATCACGATCCCATCAGGATCAAGCTCAATCGGGCCCTTCGTCGTCGCACAGGCTGATAAGGTTAGCGCGACACATAGGCTTAACGCGGCGCGAGCACTCCGAAAGCGAAACATGCTTATGTCTCGGCGTCAGGTGTGGACGTATCGGGCGTCGGGTCAGCGGGCAGAGCATCCCCCTCTGACGGCTCGACATCCGAGAGTCGCCAAGCCGGATCGCTTGAGCCAATTACGCGCTCAAATGTCCAATATTCAGAAATCGAGGCGAGCGTGTCCGGATCCCCTTCGACCAACTCACCCTCAGCGTCACGCAGAGCGGATGCGATGTCGGCTTCATATAGAACTCGAATATAGGCCGTACCGTCTTCGATCCGTGCGCTTTTGATCTGACCCGTCCGCAACCGACCGAGGTCCGTCACCTGAGTCAAGGATTGCGCATCGCGATCTGTGATAGCGGCGTCATAGACGTCGTAAACATCGTCACTTAACAAGTCTCGCAGCGTATCGCGATCACCGGAAGCAAAAGCTTCCAAAATCATCGCATAGGCTGTCTTTGCGCCATCAATAAACCGGGCTGGTGAGAAATCGGGTTCGGCCCGCGCAATGGCGCCTAGGCCGATTTCATCCTCGATAGCCTCATCGGCAACCAAGCCAAGTTCGCCGTCTCGGACGGTCGGGGCGTCCGGCTTTCCAAAGGCTTCATCCGGTTTAAACGCATCGTCTGGGCCCCGGCCCACCGACTTACCCAGCACCGAATAGAAGGCCACACAGATCACAGCGGCGATTGCGGCGTAGAGAACGACTTCAAACATAAGCGGTATATAGGGACGCAGCGACCATTTGTAAGCCGACATTTCCATGCAATCATGCGCTCATTAAGCGCATCTTGGCGTTGCGCCGCACTTCCACGCCGTGATAGCGGGCGCGCGACAATTCGTTTCACCCGTCAACTTGATAGAAGCTGCGAGACCATCATGGCGAAAACGCCCAAAAAAACCAAAACCGACAAGTCCAAAGCCGAAGAGGCCAAGGCCGTTGACGAGAGCAGCCTAAACATCGCCCTTGAAGACGGTGCGCCCGCTCCGACTGAAGCGCCTACAGACGGCGCTGCAGGGGCCAAGCCGACACCCGACACTGTCGGTGAGCCGATGGTGAATGTGCTGGCTCAATACGTCAAAGATATGAGCTTCGAGAATCCAAACGCGCCGGACTCATTGCGCTCAAGCCATCCTCAGCCCGAAGTCTCCATCGATTTACGCATCGGCCGGCAAGTCAGCGAAAACAATACGCTTGAAGTCAGCATCCTGATCAAGGCCCACGCTACGCGCGGTGAGACAACTGTCTTTATCGCTGAACTAGATTATGCAGGTCTGTTCCAGATCCAGAATGTCGACATGGAGCAAATCCAGCCACTGATGATGATCGAATGCCCGCGCATTCTCTTCCCATTCGCGCGCAAGATCCTGGCCGACATGACTCAAGACGGTGGCCATATGCCGATCATGCTCGATATCCCTGACTTCGCCGGCATGTTCCGCGAAGAAATGATGCGCCGTGCCCAAGAGCAAGGCCTGAACTAAATCAGTTTGGTCCCAATAAAAAAGCCCGCCAATTTGGCGGGCTTTTTCTTTTCTATCGTAGGAAATCTTATTCGCTCATTTCTCGTAAAACGACCCTGAGAGTTTCCATCGCTTCGCGAACTTCGACCTCGCCGATCACAAGGGGCGGTGCCATGCGCAGCACATTATTGCCGGCTGTTCCCACCATGAGCTTGTGGTTCAGGGCAATGGTCTTGGCTTTCAAATTATCGCCGTCCACCCGCATCTTAAGACCAATGAGCAGGCCCTTACCGCGCACATCTTCGATCAGATCAGGAAACTCATCTTTCAGACCCGCAAGCGCCTGACGGAATTTGTTCGATATATCGCGGACATGTTCGAGAAACTCTGGCTGACTGATCCGGTCAAACACGGCCATACCGGCCGCCATAGCGAGCGGATTGCCGCCATAGGTCGTGCCGTGCGTGCCTGGCACCATATGTTTGGCCGCCTCTTCCGATGCGATCACAGCGCCGAGCGGGAAACCGCCGCCGACACCTTTGGCCACAGCCATGATGTCGGGTTCTCCACCCTCGACCCATTGATGCGCAAAAAGCTGCCCGGTTCGAGATGCGCCGCATTGGACTTCATCATAGATCAGCAAGGCATCGTTTTCGTCGCAAAGCTCTCGCAGACCGCGCAGACATTCCGGCGGCAGCGCACGAACGCCACCTTCGCCCTGAACAGGTTCGACAAGAATAGCCGCCGTGGTCGGGCCAACGGCCTCTTTCAGCGCATCATGATCACCAAACGGCAGGTTGATAAAGCCCGGCAAGCGCGGTCCAAACCCTTCGAGATATTTCGGATTACCGGCTGCATTGATCGCCGCAAAAGAGCGGCCATGAAACGCGCCACCAAAGCCGATAATATCAACGCGTTCAGGACGGCCTTCGCCATATTGATAACGCCGCGCCGTCTTCATCGCGAGCTCTAGGCTTTCTGTGCCTGAGTTCTGGAAGAAAACTTTGTCAGCCCACGGCAGCGCATCGCAATAACGTTTGGACAGCTCTATCTGACCTGGAACTTTGAACATGTTGGACAAATGCCAGACCCTGCCCATTTGTTCTGTGACCGCGTCAGTGACGTCCTTTGGCGCATGGCCGAGTGAATTGACCGCAATACCTGCGATGAAGTCGAGATAGCGCTCGCCCTTATCCGTATAGAGATAGGCCCCCTCGCCGCGCTCAAAAGTGATGTCGGGGGGATTGTAACAATCGAAAAGGTGGTTACCTTTGGCCATGATCATTGGCCTCCTGCTTAGTCAGGATTTGATCCGCCAGCCTGCGCGAAGCACCAACAAGACGGTAAGAAACAGAGCGATATTCAAGGCAGCGATAAAGACAACCCCTATGAGAAGATTTCCGTCCGCTTCGCCCGTAAATCCGTAGCGAAATCCATCGATCAGATAGAAGAGCGGGTTGCCTTTGATGAGGTCTTGGAAAATACCCGGCAAGACGTCAATCTTGTAAAACGTACCAGACAGGAAGGAGAGTGGCAGAATAATGAATTGATTGACGACGGCGAGCTGGTCGAATTTTTCTGCCCAAATACCCGATAGGACTCCAACCATTGCCATCATGACCGCCGCTGACAGACCGAAATAAAACACAGCCCAGACATGGGTAGGGATAAGCGGCGTAAATATAGAGAGCGCCAATGCGGTCGCGACTGCTACGAGTACGCCGCGTGTGGCCGCGCCGCCTATCCAACCCAAGGCCAGCTCAGTCGGGGAGAGCGGCGGCATCAACACATCGGTGATCGACCCCATCATCTTGCCCGTCATGATCGAGCTACTGGAATTGGCGGCCGCATTATTAAGAATGCCGAGCATCACAAGACCCGGCGCGAGAAAGGCCATAAAACTTTGTGGATCAGGCCGCAGCGCCGAGAAGGCGAGCACAAAGACCGTCATGTAAAGCAGATTGGAAATAATCGGCGCAAGCAGTGTTTGCGGCCCAACCCGCATAAAGCGCCTGACTTCCTTCATATATAAAGTCCTCAAACCCATCCAATTGATCGGGCCGAGATGACGAGCTGTTGGAGGCAATTGTTCGAGCATGGAACGCGCTTTAAACGGGGGGCGCCCCCCTGTCCAACCAACAGCCTAGTCGGAATTCGGTGCCATCAGCGGGTAAGCTGTGGATGAACCTGCCACAACATCTTGTTTCTTGTGGATAGGAGGCCGCTATATTTTGTGGTTCTGAAACGACTTGCTACAAGATTTACGAATTAGACAACTAGATATGGTGTGCGGGATAAACCCGCCCGCCGACCGAAGGAGATCGTCCATGGCTTGGACCGAAGACCGCGTCGCAACGTTAAGTAAACTCTGGGCCGATGGCCTTTCTGCGTCACAGATCGCTAAGCAATTAGGCGGCGTGACCCGCAATGCCGTAATCGGCAAGGTTCACCGTCTCGGCTTGTCAGGTCGAGCGAAACCGAGCCGGCCAAAGCCTGCCAAAGTTCAGTCCGCGCCACGGCCTACGCCGAAACCGAAGCCTGCGCGAACGACGGCCAAGTCATCCGCATCAACCAAAACAAAACCGGCCTCTACTTCGCTTCCGGCCTCGACCGAGCCGCCGTTGAAAGCCAAACCGCTAAAGGATGGCAGTTACGCGACGATCCTCACCCTGACGGATCATATGTGCAAATTTCCAATCGGCGATCCTACAGCCGATGAGTTTCGGTTCTGTGGTCGCGTTACGGATCCAGACGAACCTTATTGCACAGCCCATTCCATGGTCGCTTACCAACCCTCGCGTCGGCGCAATTCATCGGGCAAGATGATCAGCATTGGACCCGCTCCAACATCACGCAAACGCATCCGTTAGGGCGCGCCCTACAGACATCACGTTTTACAGGCGCGCCTTGCCGGGCGCGCCTTTTTCTTTACTGATTTTTTTGTGCGCCGCTTTTTCTCACGCTCTCTCTCAGCTCGACTGCTGTTGCTGACCTTCGGCTTTGTGCTGATGGCGGAAACGCTGCTGTTCGTTCCATCAATCGCCTTCTTTCGTCAGGAAGGGTTGGAGATGCGCGCCCGATCCGCCGGGTTGATCGCCGAAGCTTTGATGAACCAGACATCCGAAGACCCCTCCCGCGAAGCGTCAGAAATGCTGGCACAGCAATTCATGATGCAGACGGACGCTGATTTCCTCGCGGCATTTCAAGATGGTCAGACCCTCTTGATCTTGGGTGACCCTCCACAGGCCCGGATAATCGCGACGGCCGATTTGAGAAATCAGGGTCGGCTGCCCAATTTCTTTGCCACAGCCATGGACTTCTTTGCACGCGGTGATGGGTATCTACGTCTGATCGTCGCCTCCCCCATCGCCGGACAGGACCGGCTGGAAATGCTGGTGCCTTGTGCCGCCATCGGAGCAGACCTGCGCGCCTATGCGGGACGCATACTTCTGCTCAGTCTTTTGATCGCAGCCTTTGTCGGGGCCCTTATCTATCTATCGATGTTGCGCTTGATTGTGCGGCCCGTGCAACGTCTTGCCGACGATATGACAGCTTTTCGTGAAGCCCCGGAGCGCCGCCGCCGCGCTGGGCCGCCGTCAGACCGGGGCGACGAAATCGGTCAGTTGCAACGTGAGTTTCACGAGGTGAAACAATCGTTGCGATCGGCTTTTCGACAAAGAGAGCGTCTGGCCTCGCTCGGTCTATCCGTCACTAAGATCAATCACGATCTGCGCAACGTGCTCTCTACAGCGCTGCTTATGGCGGATCGACTGTCGATGCATGAAGATCCAAAACTCGCTGAGATGGGCGAACGGTTGACCCGGACTGTGGAGCGTGGCGTCGGTCTCACTGAAGAGGTTTTGGAGTATTCGTCAGCTCGAGAACCAGAACCGGTTCTTGAACCCGTTCAGCTGGGCCGCATCGTTGCTGAGGTTCAAGTCGATTTGCGCGTGGCCTTCCCGCGCGTCTGGATTGGCAACCGCATTGGTCGCGATGTCTGGATTTCCGCTGACCCCGAGCAGTTACATCGGATCTTATCCAATCTCACCCGCAATGCGGCTCAGGCGATGACGGGTCAGTCAAATGGCCGGGTAGAATTCTCTACCGAAATTATGGCCGATACCGTTATCACTAGAATCCAAGATAATGGTCCGGGCCTGCCGGACAGTGTTGAAGACCGGTTGTTCCTGCCGTTCACGCGCGGTCACAGCGAAGGCAGCACCGGCCTTGGCTTATCTATATCCAAAGAACTGGCGGAAAGAATGGGAGGGTCTTTAGAGTTACTAGAGACTGGCCCGGATGGGACCACCTTTATTCTCGGTCTCCCCCTAACGGAAGACCCGACTCAGTCTTGAGTGACTGCGACGGCCGTGCCTTCACGGCGCGGGTCGGCTGCGCCTTCCAAAGTTCCGTCTGGCAATACGCGAATGATGTGAAGACCGCTAATTTCACCGCGCGACCGCACCACATCATGGCCCATCGCTTCTAGCCCCTCAATCAGGTCCGAAGGCAGGCCGAATTCTTTGGCCGGGCCCGCGCGTTGAATTTCGTCCGTGTCCTCTTCGGGCAGATCTTTCGCTTCCAACCTGACCGTTCCGTTTCGCGCGATGACGTTCGGCAATTCTATGGCTTCTTGTGCCGACAGATCCCAGTCAATCAGACCGACAATTGTTTTGGCCGTATAGGCGAGGATAGAATTGCCACCGGGTGAACCCGTTGTGAAAGCGAGGGACCCGTCAGGCGCGAAGACAATATGCGGGGCCATGGAAGAACGCGGCCGTTTGCCAGGTTGCACCCGATTGGCGACGGGGCGACCTTCATCATCGGTTGGGCGGAAAGAAAAGTCCGTCAATTCATTATTGAGCATGAAGCCGCCGACCATGCGTTGCGAGCCAAATGGAGATTCAACCGTCGTCGTCATTGAGACGATAAGGCCGTCACGATCAACGATAGTGAAATGAGATGTGCCGGGCACTTCCGCCGTGGCGTCTTCTCCGGCTGGGCCGAGGTTGCCCGCTAGGTAAGTTGCGAGCGCTGCATTCGGTTTGATCAACCCTGACCGACCCGCGAGGTAACCTCGATCCAGCATGTCATCCACCGGAACGGTGACAAAATCAGGATCAGCGACATACCGATCTCGGTCCGCATAGGCGAGCTGGCTCGCTTCGATAAAATAGTGCCAACCCTCAACAGTTGGACCGACGCCCGCCATATCAAAGGGCTCCAGCAGGCCTAGAATAGCCTGAACCCCAACACCGCCGGATGAAGGCGGCGGGGCAGAGCAAAGACGATAATCGCGATAGGCTGAACACAGCGCGGGTTTCTTATTGGGCTGATAATTGGCCATATCCGCCAAGCTGAGTGTTCCGGGCAGTGGATTTTCACGGGTTTTATCGATGATACTTTGGGCGATCGGACCTTCGAGCAAGGCGCGAGGATTATCCTGAATAGCGCGAAGCGTCGCGGCATAGGCAGGATTATTCCGGGTAAACCCTTCGGGAATAGGCTTCGACGGATCACCATCAACAAAGAAATAGGCGCGAGCATTATCATCGCGCGGCAGGACATATTGCCCCATGCGAGCGACAAGGTTCGCCATACGCGGACTGACAACAAACCCGTCTTCAGCAAGCGTAATCGCAGAGTCCAACGTGTCGGCCCAAGCCAGCGTACCGTAATCCTCATGCGCCCGACCCAGCATGGCGACAACGCCAGGCACACCCGTTGAGCGACCCGATGCAATGCCGTCAAAATAGCGCAAAGGCTGACCGTCATCCCCAAGGAATAAGGCCGATGTAGCAGCCGACGGTGCCGTCTCGCGTCCGTCATAGGTCCAAGTCTCATTTGTCTTTGGATCGTGCACCACCATGAACGCGCCGCCGCCCAGTCCAGAACTTTGAGGTTCAACGAGACCAAGCACAGCCTGCACGGCAATCGCCGCATCAACGGCAGAACCGCCCGCGCGCAAAACCTCCGCCCCCGCATTTGTCGCATACGGGTTGGCAGCAGCAACCATGCCGCCGCCGAAATCGACCGATTTTAACTGATGGGCATCGGGTTTAACTTCTGGAGCAATACCCCCCTGACAGGCAGACAAGACAAGAGCGGTCGAGAACAGAAGAACACGAAGTATCATGTGAGCGCTTTGCCGTGCGGATCAAATTCGCGCAAGGGACTCGTAACGGTGGTCAGCGGGTGAAGGCTTGAACCGTATCATCATCTGGATTGGATACCATAATAGCCGAATTCAGCGCGGCAATATCAGCGACATCGAAGCCGACTTCGATATAGCTGCGGGTCGCTTCATCACAAACACCCCCATTACAATCGATATGTTCGATGTAGGGAACCGTATCAGAGATGATCGACACGCCAGTGGTTGTTAGCTCGACAGCTTTCGGAATTCCGCCAGACAACGCAATATCGGTAGTTATTGTGAAGCCCTGATAATCATCCGGTGTGATAAATGATCCGGCAATGTCGTTTTCGTAAATCAACAGACGGTGCACACCACGATGCTGGCCGTCCGATAAGATAACCGCCGCATAGACATTGCTTCGGATGCCCCGAAAAGAAAGTGGACTATAGAAATCAACAGCGACAATATTTGACGACGTCCCACTAGCATCAGGGAGTGTTATGCGCTCGATTTCTGTAAATTGGGTCAGCGTTTGTGTTTCCTGGCTCTGATACATGACAAGCTCTTTAGACGCCTTATCAACCGCAAAGAGATTCGTTCTAGCCACCGTTCCCGAACTGTAGCTTTGCCGACCCTCGGTCCAAAATTGGCAGAAGCCACCTGATGCCACGAGTGTTGTTGCCGCACCCAGTGTCAAAACACCGTTTGCATCGACAGTGACAGGGCGCGATTCGATACCACCTGCGGTTTTTGCCGTGAGATAGTGCAGAAATTGTCCATTTCTATCGTAAACACCACGCGCAGCGCACACATCGGTTTGATCATCAATCTTCTGATCGAGACCCTGCTGAAAAACGGTATCATCGTCCGGAAAGTGGATCGTAGCTACGCCGTTTTCTTGCGTAAATGTTGACCCTGCACCTCCAAGTGGATCCACGCACGATGTTATCACCGGGTAAGTTAGGCTAGTCAGAAAACCTGCGGTCGAGACAGGAGCTCCAGCAATTGAGGACACACTCAAAGCCGAGCTAGATCCATTCCACTCTCCAATAGCTCTTTGACCAGACCCATTCTGCCCAAGAATATCTATTCTGTAGACTGGTCGAAAACCCCCATCACAAAAGGACCCAGCTAGTATGTTATATCGGCGTACATTGAGATTGGTCGGCATTGTGACAGCTGATGCATCGTCAAGCATCACCGGCTGAAAGTCAGTATTCAATGGCGCCAGCACGATGTTGGCCAGAGTGATATCGACAGTTGTCGTGTCGGACAGGCTGCCGTCAGAGACTTGCAAAGTGAATTGCAACCTATCGTCTGCCTGTGTTTCAGGCATGGTCAGCGACAAATCTGCCTGCGTTGGGTTAGCGATCACGACCGCCGCGCCCGCCGTTTGGCTCCATTGATAGGTGATCGCGTCGCCGTCGGGGTCGGTTGAACCACTCGCCGTCAATGTGAAGGTTTGGCGTTCTTCTACCAATACAGCGCTTGCAGAAATATTTGCGGATGGAGCCTGATTAACCGGTGGTTCGGGCGTAAAATTTTGTGACGAAGAATCGGACGAGTTCCCGAAGCAACTCACCAAACCAAAAGATGCGAACGATGCCAGAAGGGCACGATTTGAAATCATGAACATCAGACCTTTCTACCTTTAATAGAAAATAGTTCTACCCCACATCACTGCAAATTAGCTTTGACCTTATGGATGCAGACTCAATTCTAAGGGATGAGGATGAGTTTTCATCGACTCAAATTATGGCCTAACTCTGTGGATCAGACTTAAAAAGAATTACGCCCGCCCCTGTCGCCAGCGCCGCACCGAGACATTGTCCAATGACAAACCCCGGAAGATCGGCAGGCTGAACGCCAGCAAACGTGTCTGACAATGATCGCGCAATAGAAATGGCCGGATTGGCGAAACTGGTCGACGCCGTCCACCAATAGCCCGCGACAATCGTCAGAGCGACAGCCGCTGGAACCGCGCGCGGCGCATGTCGAATAGCGCCAAATATTGCGAAGACGAGCGCGAAGGTCGCGACGCCTTCCGCCAGAATTTTGGCCAGTCCAGACCGGTCCGTCTGAGCAATTTGGATCACGGGCAGTTCAAACATCAAATGGGCCAGCCACGCGCCGAGAACACATCCGAAAACTTGCACCAGAACATAAAGTCCGGCCAGTCCCGGCGTGATCTCTTTTCGGAGCCAGAAAGCCAGAGTCACGGCTGGATTAAAATGCGCGCCCGAGATCGGCGCGAGCGTGGCAACGAGCACCCACAAAATGGCGCCCGTCGCCGCCGTATTGCCAATTAACGCGATCCCGTCATTGGACCCCGACACGGCGACGCCTAGAATACCGGACCCGACCACCACGCCCGCGAGCAAGAGGCTGCCCAGCCATTCAGCAAAGAGTTTCTGTGCCTTAGTATAGTTCGGGGTCGCCATAGAAAGACGCGCTAGCAAGTCAGTGTGACGTTATCATTGCAAGCGTTGCTTTGCCCTCGTCAGATTTATCGGGATAGGGGCAGAGTTGATTGAGCGGACAATCCTCACAATGGGCGATATGAACGCGGCAGATAACTTGCCCTAGTTTTTTGAACAGCATGTGATGCACGTCCATTATGTGAGCAGACCAATCACTTGGTAGTAACGGCATGACTTGGCTGTAGGCCTGCGCGATGCTCGTATTTGGCCTGACAATCTGCAACCGTTCAAGAATTCTAAGGTGATGCGTATCGATCACCAGGCTCCGCTTTTGCAAATAGCTCGTATTCAACACAGCGGCTGCTGTCTTAGGCCCCACACCGGGAAGTCGTTCTAGCCAGTCATGCGCAGCCTCAACAGACATTGCCGCCAAATGGTCGAGACTAGGATGTCCGCTCTCATCCGATATGAGCGCTAGCGCCCGCACCAGCCTGGATGCCTTGACCTCTGCATAGGTCACGTTTCGGATAATGTATTCGATGTCCCTAACAGGGGCAGCGCGCACATCGGACCAATTGCGATAATTCCTGACAAGATCGGCATGAGCCGCCTTGGAAACATGACTATAAGTATGCCCTCCCAACATACTCATGACCAGCTGACTGACCGGATCAAGGATGACGTAACGCGGCGGGAAGCCGACAAAATGATCCCTTAAACGCTTATGGATCATTCGAAGCGCTTCTGTTCGCCCATCCATATCCAGAAAAAACTGCATAACCTTAAACAAGCAGAATTAACGAACAAAACAAGAACATATTCCTATTTTATGCAGATCACAGGCTAACTTTCATCACAGCGAACGTTCTGATGAGGAATAACGAACGACCGGCCGCCCCAATGGGAGCGCGGTCGCATTTCGAAAGACGCCGAAATTGAGGGTCCTGAAACGACAAATCCCGCCTTGCGGCGGGATCATCGACTTGGTTGCGGGGGTAGGATTTGAACCTACGACCTTCAGGTTATGAGCCTGACGAGCTACCGGGCTGCTCCACCCCGCGCCAAGAGAACAGGCATATATGGAAGCGAAATCGGAGGTGCAAGAGGTAAGTACATTCGTAATGCGCCCAGCTTCTGTGATTTCGGAAATGTCTAATTTTCATGAACTTAAAATCTTCTAATTGGTAGAGCAGCTTACTCAGCAACCTTAAAAGTGTTTCCGTAACTCGCAGTTCCAGATGCAGGAATCGAATGATAGGCACCGGAAGTCAGACCAGAGGTAATCTGAATAACCTGTCTATCCCCGTAGTCTTCTAAAACCTTATTATATTGCAGACCGAGTATGCCTATTCCGCGATTTTCGATAAGTGCGAGTCGCTCCTTATTCTTCTCTGGAAGTGTCGGTAGAACCATTGGGGGTATAGTTGGGTCAATAAAATCCGCGACAATCATTTTCGCAATGAAGTCTTGGCCCTCGCTGAGGGCGGTTTCGAGCGGTGAACTCTGTTCACCCTTCCGCCATTGACCGATGATTAGGACAGCTTTTTCAGTCTTAGAAAGTTTGTCATCCTCAGCAGATTTGAGGCCTTTTTCATGATTTTTCTTTGCTAGTGACAGTTCTTTCTGGGATCCCTTTTTAACGCGAGCCAGCTTTCGATCAGACAAACCATCTTTCAACGCCTGCTTGTAATCATCCTTTATGTCGCGAATGCGAGCCTCTCGCTCTTCGCCCAAAGCAAAGACCAAAGCTTCCCGAACCTCATCTGTTAATTCTGGAGCTTCGAACTTATCAGAATGATATGTGAAGGTATTCCGGTAGTGCGGGCCTTTCATTTCCGAACGCGGTGGTTTCGATTCAAAAACGTAACGCGTTGAATACGGGACCGCAGAGTCATAATACTCAACAGTCGCTTGGACTTGAACGGCACTTGCATCCTCGGCCAATGCATAGCGTGTTTTTATTGAGAGTTGACCATCAATCGGATCGGCCCGCCGTTTAGTCTCAACGACATCAATAGATGAAAAATTAATCTCCGAAGCCGCAGCTGCGTTTATTAATCTCTCTGTCAAAGCTGCATCCAACGCAGCTTTGTCGATATCGGCGTTCAGAACCTCAACGGATCGACGCGCACGCGCAGATGGAACTGCATCCATAATAGCGACAGCAATAGACTGGCCGATGGCGCCACCAACTCCCGCAGCCAATGGACCGCTTCCCGCTGGTATCGCATAAGTCGGAACCGACGCATAAGATCCGTCTGGTGCGTAGGCCGCAGATGTCCAAGCCGCTACGACGCCATCATTCTTTGTAATCGCGACTGGTATATCGCTAATTGAGACTCTCATGTCATTATCAAGCTTGCGGGTAAGCGGCACAGGAGCAATGACTGTTGCACATCCGGACAGAACCATCGAAACCGCCAAGGCGATGGCGGCAAAATTTCTTTTCATCGGATCCCCTTGTACGTCCGTGGTCGGTTTATGTTCGGAAAATAGGTCTTATTCGCCTCATTTAAAATCTGTCACAAATATAGACCGTAAACAAACAAAAAAAAGCCGCCTCGATTGCTCGAAGCGGCTTTGATGTCGTTTGTAATTGGAGGATACACGCTCATCGTGGCCTGGATAAACCGGGCGGTGACCTACTCTCCCGTGCCTTAAGACAAAGTACCATCGGCGCTGAGAAGCTTAACGACCGAGTTCGGAATGGGATCGGGTGGGGACCTCTCGCAATAACCACCCGGTTAATGCAGGCCACGTCAAGCGTGTGTTGAATAGTAAAGATATCGTCTGACCGTGCTCCACACACGTAGCTGGCAAGCCACGCGCATGAGCGCCAACGAGATCGAGTAATCAAGCCAATCGAGTTATTAGTACTGGTAAGCTTCACATGTTGCCATGCTTCCACACCCAGCCTATCAACGTCCTAGTCTTGAACGACTCTCAAGGGAGCTCTCGTATTGAGGTTGGTTTCCCGCTTAGATGCTTTCAGCGGTTATCCGTTCCATTCATAGCTACACTGCAATGCCGCTGGCGCGACAACAGTTCCACCAGAGGAATGTCCACCCCGGTCCTCTCGTACTAAGGGCAGATCCTCTCAAAACTCCTACTCCCACGGTAGATAGGGACCGAACTGTCTCACGACGTTCTAAACCCAGCTCACGTACCGCTTTAAATGGCGAACAGCCATACCCTTGGGACCTTCTCCAGCCCCAGGATGCGATGAGCCGACATCGAGGTGCCAAACAACGCCGTCGATATGGACTCTTGGGCGTCATCAGCCTGTTATCCCCAGAGTACCTTTTATCCGTTGAGCGATGGCCCTTCCACGCGGGACCACCGGATCACTATGACCGACTTTCGTCTCTGCTCGAGTTGTCACTCTCGCAGTCAGGCTGGCTTATGCCATTGCACTCAACGACCGATTTCCGACCGGTCTGAGCCAACCATCGCGCGCCTCCGTTACTCTTTAGGAGGCGACCGCCCCAGTCAAACTACCCACCAGACAATGTTCCGGACCCGGATAACGGGCCGCGGTTAGACATTCATAAAAACAAGGGCGGTATTTCAAGGACAACTCCACGTGTGCTGGCGCCCACGCTTCAAAGTCTCCCGCCTATCCTACACAAATTGTTACAAATGTCACTGTCAAGCTGTAGTAAAGGTTCATGGGGTCTTTCCGTCTAGCCGCGGGTACCTCGCATCTTCACGAGGAATTCAATTTCACTGAGTCTATGCTGGAGACAGTGGGGAAGTCGTTACGCCATTCGTGCAGGTCGGAACTTACCCGACAAGGAATTTCGCTACCTTAGGACCGTTATAGTTACGGCCGCCGTTTACTGGGGCTTCAATTCGGAGCTTGCACCCCTCCTTTTAACCTTCCAGCACCGGGCAGGCGTCAGACCCTATACGTCGTTTTGCAACTTCGCAGAGCCCTATGTTTTTAATAAACAGTCGCCACCCCCTGGTCTGTGCCCCTCACCAATGGTTGCCCACTGGTGAGGCCTCCTTCTCCCGAAGTTACGGAGGTAATTTGCCGAGTTCCTTCAGCATAGTTCTCTCAAGCGCCTTGGTATTCTCTACCTGATCACCTGTGTCGGTTTGGGGTACGGTCATATATGGGGGCTATTTCCAGGAACTGCTTCACTGCCCATCCAATCCAATAAGGATGAACAATACACGCAATCCGTCACCACCCAATGGCCCAGGAATATTTACCTGGTTCCCATCGACTACGCATTTCTGCCTCGTCTTAGGGGCCGGCTAACCCTGCGCTGATTAGCATTGCGCAGGAAACCTTGATCTTTCGGCGAAGGGGTCTCTCACCCCTTTTATCGTTACTCATGTCAGCATTCTCACTTCCGATACCTCCAGCCGACCTCGCAGTCGACCTTCACAGGCTTACGGAACGCTCCGCTACCACGCACATAAATGTGCGTCCGTGTCTTCGGTAAATCACTTTAGCCCCGGTACATTTTCGACGCAGGAGCGCTTGACCAGTGAGCTGTTACGCTATCTTTAAATGATGGCTGCTTCTAAGCCAACATCCTGGTTGTCTAAGCACTCTCACATTCTTTACCACTTAGTGATTATTTAGGGACCTTAGACGACGGTCAGGGCTGTTTCCCTTTCCACTACGGACCTTAGCACCCGCAGTGTGTCTGCCTGATATTACTCCTAGGTATTCGGAGTTTGGTTAGGTTTGGTAAGACGGTGAGTCCCCCTAGCCCATCCAGTGCTCTACCCCCTAGGGTATTCATCAGACGCTCTACCTAAATAGATTTCGCGGAGAACCAGCTATCTCCAGGTTTGATTGGCCTTTCACCCCTAGCCACATGTCATCCCGTCATTTTTCAACATAAGTGGGTTCGGTCCTCCAGTGAGTGTTACCTCACCTTCAACCTGCACATGGCTAGATCACCTGGTTTCGGGTCTGATCCCACAAACTCATTCGCGCTATTAACACTCGCTTTCGCTACGCCTACACCTAACGGCTTAAGCTTGCTTGTGAGACCAAGTCGCTGACCCATTATACAAAAGGTACGCCGTCGCCCCGCAAGGAGGCTTCGACAGCTTGTAGATTTCCAGTTTCAGGGACTGTTTCACACCCCTCGTCGGGGTACTTTTCACCTTTCCCTCACGGTACTTGTTCACTATCGGTCGCACAGGAGTACTTAGGCTTGGAGGGTGGTCCCCCCACGTTCAGACAGGATTTCACGTGTCCCGCCCTACTCAAGGACCATCTGCAGCAATACACCTACGGGACTGTCACCCACTTTGGTCGCGCTTCCCAACGCATTCGGTTTAGATACAAATAGCCACTGGCCTGATCCGCGTTCGCTCGCCACTACTAACGGAGTCTCGGTTGATGTCCTTTCCTCCGGGTACTGAGATGTTTCAGTTCCCCGGGTTTGCTTCTTTAGTCCTATGTATTCAGACTAAGATAACTCTCTCAAATTCCGATACGATCCCGAACCTAAGCTCGGAAGAATATCAGAATCTGTAGAGTTGGGTTTCCCCATTCAGAGATCCTGGGGTCGAAGGTTGTTCGCACCTCGCCCAGGCTTTTCGCAGCGTACCACGTCTTTCATCGCCTCTGTGCGCCAAGGCATCCACTAGAAACCCTTGTAACGCTTGATTCTTCGATCTCGAGAGGGCCGCATCGCCAGAAGATGATGCGGCCTCAATGTTTGGCGCTCATGCGCGAGGATTGCCCAGTCGATGTAACTGAAACGCTCGCGTCTGAGCATATGCCAGACGATATCTTTACTATTCAAAGCCCATCCTAAGAGAATTGAGCCAGACAAATGTTGATGTCCGGTTCTCTGGGCGGATGAGCCCTCCATTTACGATGTCAAAAACCTACCAGCCTACAATGTAGGTGGTAATTCGTTTCCGTGTTGAGATGGTTTTAAGGTCCTGGTGGAGCCTATCGGATTCGAACCGATGACCCTCTGCTTGCAAAGCAGATGCTCTACCAACTGAGCTAAGGCCCCTCACAGACATAATGCTAAAGGGAACCAGGAACGCCGCAGTTGGTAGGCCGAAGAAGACTTGAACTTCCGACCTCACGCTTATCAGGCGTGCGCTCTAACCAGCTGAGCTACCGGCCTCCAGTTGCAACCGTCTCAACAGTTACCGTCTATTGTGAACCAAATTGTTCACGGGCGACAATAACCAAATGGGAAGAGAAACGAAGACGGCGTCTGACCGCTAATGATCCGATCCTCACTAAAGAGGTTGGGCGTGAGCCCTCGGACCTAAGTATATTCTAGGTTTTCGAAAGGATGCGTGGCCGAAGCCGAAGATCCTCAAGAAAAATCCTTAGAAAGGAGGTGATCCAGCCGCAGGTTCCCCTACGGCTACCTTGTTACGACTTCACCCCAGTCGCTGACCCTACCGTGGTCGCCTGCCTCCAGTAAACTGGTTAGCGCAGCGCCTTCGGGTAGAACCAACTCCCATGGTGTGACGGGCGGTGTGTACAAGGCCCGGGAACGTATTCACCGTGGCATGCTGATCCACGATTACTAGCGATTCCAACTTCATGTCTTCGAGTTGCAGAAGACAATCCGAACTGAGACGCCTTTTAGGGATTAACCCTCTGTCAGCGCCA
This sequence comes from Algimonas ampicilliniresistens, assembly GCF_030159955.1. Taxonomy (GTDB): domain Bacteria; phylum Pseudomonadota; class Alphaproteobacteria; order Caulobacterales; family Maricaulaceae; genus Litorimonas; species Litorimonas ampicilliniresistens. Next base: position 760,901 of record NZ_BSNK01000002.1, on the reverse strand, counting down.
TTGTAGCACGTGTGTAGCCCTACCCGTAAGGGCCATGAGGACTTGACGTCATCCCCACCTTCCTCCGGCTTAGCACCGGCAGTTCTTCTAGAGTGCCCAACTAAATGCTGGCAACTAAAAGTGAGGGTTGCGCTCGTTGCGGGACTTAACCCAACATCTCACGACACGAGCTGACGACAGCCATGCAGCACCTGTGCACGGTCCAACCGAATTGACGAAATCCATCTCTGGAAATCTCGACCGGCATGTCAAGGGTAGGTAAGGTTCTGCGCGTTGCTTCGAATTAAACCACATGCTCCACCGCTTGTGCGGGCCCCCGTCAATTTCTTTGAGTTTTAATCTTGCGACCGTACTCCCCAGGCGGAGAGCTTAATGCGTTAGCTGCGTCACCTACAAGCATGCTTGCAGACAACTAGCTCTCATCGTTTACGGTGTGGACTACCAGGGTATCTAATCCTGTTTGCTCCCCACACTTTCGTGCCTCAGCGTCAGTATCTGTCCAGTAAGCCGCCTTCGCCTCTGGTGTTCCTCCTAATATCTACGAATTTCACCTCTACACTAGGAATTCCACTTACCTCTCCAGAACTCAAGACCAGAAGTTTATGAGGCAGTTCCAGGGTTGAGCCCTGGGATTTCACCCCATACTTTCTGATCCGCCTACGCACGCTTTACGCCCAGTAATTCCGAACAACGCTTGCCCCCTCCGTATTACCGCGGCTGCTGGCACGGAGTTAGCCGGGGCTTCTTTACTAGGTACAGTCATTATCTTCCCTAGCGAAAGAATTTTACAACCCTAAGGCCTTCATCATTCACGCGGCATGGCTGGATCAGGCTTTCGCCCATTGTCCAATATTCCCTACTGCTGCCTCCCGTAGGAGTCTGGGCCGTGTCTCAGTCCCAGTGTGGCGGATCATCCTCTCAGACCCGCTATAGATCGTCGCCATGGTAGGCCATTACCCCACCATCTAGCTAATCTAACGCGGCCCCATCCATCGGCGATGAATCTTTCTCCCGGAGGACGTATGGGGTATTAGCAGTCGTTTCCAACTGTTGTCCCCCACCGAAGGGTAGGTTGCCACGCGTTACTCACCCGTCTGCCACTGTCACCTGGAGCAAGCTCCAGGGTCTCGTTCGACTTGCATGTATTAAGCCTGCCGCCAGCGTTCGTTCTGAGCCAGAATCAAACTCTCAGGTTGAGAGTGTCTGACCGTCACATTCATTCACTGACGTCGTAGAGCCGAAGCTCTACAGCGTTTGTGCGTTTCAAAGAAATCACGAGTGCTCAAGTCGATCAAAAGACCGACCAAGCGATCGTAACTTCATGAAAAGAAACGTCATGTGACGTTTGACAATGTGTGCAGTCTGTTACCAGATCTGCGCGCCGCCAAACGCCGCCTGCGTCTCTCTTCCCAATATTCACGATGTCAAACAGCTCGGATAAAGAACGAGTTCTCTACCCAAAACAAAAGGCCTCTCGAAGGAGACCCCCTCACTTTGGCTTTCGCCGTGAAGAGTGTCTCTCTTCAGCGAGGCGCGCTACTTAGGAAAATGAATTTTCCTTTGCAACACTTTTTTTCGCCAATCTGCAGTTTTTGTCGCTTTCGCGTCAGTCCCTACAAATACCAGAGAAAAACAAACCGTTGCTTCACGGGGAAGCGCCTATGCCAGTTTTTCAAGGGCCCGGTCAACGCGTTTCCGCAGAAGAGTTCAGCGCGCCGAAGCGGCATCCGTCTAGAAGACTAGTGGTTGGCCACTCGGCGTTGCCAAGTGACGAGCGCTAAGTAGGGCCATCCGCTGTGAACGCAAGCGCTGTCTGCACTAAACTACATGTAGGACCCGCAAGAGGGTGTGGATAGAGTTGTGAGTAACGACCTTAAAGCCAATAATCATTAGGCTTTCGGATGATTTCAGTGCGCTGAATTTTGATGTGCGAAGCGGGTTTCCACGCGGCCTTCTAGGATCATTTCCGCCATTAAATCGCCAGATCCTGCACATAAGGTCCAACCCATATGGCCATGACCGGCATTGATCCATAAATTTGGAATCTGAGTCGGGCCAATAAAAGGTCGCCCTTCAGCAGAAACAGGGCGTTCGCCCGACCAAATCTGACGCACCTCTGTGCAGATCGACATCACATCAGGCATTATTTCTGACCAACGACTCAGCAAAAGGCCTTCAGATTCCTCTCCCCATGTTCCGGATAGGCGAAACCAATCCTCAAATGGGGTCAGCGCAGACCGTGTTGCTGCATCCATGACAGGTTGAATCGGCAGCTTGACCGATTCGGGCTTGTCAAAATCAACCGCCCAACCGCGAATCGATTGGATAGGCACATCCAATCCGACAGGTTTGAGTGCCTCCGCAGTCTGAGACCCGCAGGCCACGACCACGTGATCGGCCTCTATAGGCCTACCTTCGACCGCGACGGTGATCACACCATCTACGTCGCGCCCAAGAATCGGACGACTAACCCCGGTCCGAATCACACCGCCCTGACCTTCAATCACTCTCGCCAAGGCTTGCCCGTAGGCTAGAGCGTCACCGGATCGATCCTCTGGGAAGAATAGGCTCGGACGATTGAAGGTGTTTGACTCCGGCCCGCGACGCTCCGTCATTATGCCCCGTGCGATCAAGCGAGACTGAGCATGATCCGCCAAATCCTCAGTCTCAAAAATTTGAAAACAACCCGCTGGGCGCGATCGCATTGATTTGAGGCCCAGATCGCCCATTCGGCCGATCAGCAAGCCCCGTGATCGTATGGCCAACTCATGCACGGCAGCGTCGACCTCTGGATCATTCATTGCGCCGACCCAACGACAGGCTTGGGAGGGGTGGATCATGCCAGAATTCGCGAAGCTGGCCCCATGCAAGGGCCTTGCCTGTGTTTCCAGGACGGTGACCCGCGCACCGCCCCTTATAAGCGCATCAGCGCACGACAGGCCGATCAGGCCAGCACCGAGGATGACAATATGAGGGGCGCGGGTGGTCATTAAATTTTCAAGGGCTGGGTGAATTTTGCAAGGGTTGAGTCCTCGCCTAGCCTAAGTGGCGCTCAGAGCGCCTGCTCTTCAAGGAAGCGGTCGATAACACCTAGAAACTCGTTCCGCATCACGTCTCTCTCTAGGAACAGCTCATGTTTCGCGCCCGGGACAACGTGGAAGTCACAGCCCGACTTCATCGCGAACTGTTCAATCGACGCAGGGTCGACAATCTGGTCCCCGCCCGCAGCGACCATCAACCCCGGAATACCGAGTTGCGGCGCATTGCGATTGATAAAGGCCATCGAATTCAGCGCCGCCGCAATCCAGCCAAAGGTCGGCTCCCCGACCCGAAGACGCGGCGTGTCTTGGAAAAAAGACGCCCAGCGGCGGTAACGGTCTCGGTCAGAGGTCAGTTTGTTATCCGCAAAAGCGACGGGTAGACCGCCACGTTGCTTTTGAAATGGGAGATTGCTCTTAGACAAACCCAGAGCCGACAGAGCGCGAATTCCGCTCCGCATCAAACCGTTATCGACATCCACCAACCCCAACATGGGGGCCGAACAGATCACGGCTGACGGACTGAGCGTGGCTGATAGCACGGCGTGAAGAACAATGGTTCCACCCATGGAATGCCCCATCGCGATAAAGGGCTTCGGACAATGCGGGGCGAGCGTATCGCAAATCCAGCCAAGATCATCGGCATAGTCTTGGAAAGTCTCGACATAGGATCTGAGGCGGTCTTCGAGAATTCGCCCTGAGAGCCCTTGGCCACGCGGGTCCATTATAACGACCCAGAATCCACGCTGGGTCAGCGAGTCGACGGTTTCGAGATATTTCTCAATGAATTCGGTGCGACCCGGTGAAAAGAAGATCGTCCCACGGGGCTCGCCGTCTGTTCCATTTGTGGCCAGCATAACGCGCAGTCTCTGCGCCGGGCCGTGATCCCCGGCCGGTCGGTCGAGGAAATAGAGCGATAGTCGCGGGCCCAAACCATCCGGCACGGAATGACCGCCCGGCTGGACCAAATCCGCCCTGTCAAAATCTAGCATGGGAAACACCGCAGCTCCGAAACAACGAAGCCGCGATAGAGGCCTACATGTTCGAGAAGATGTTCTGCAGACCCATAGCAACGCTCATGTCGCCCGCAACTTTAAGCTTGCCAGACATGAAGGCCATCATGGGATCGAGGTTACCTTCGGCCAGCGCGATAAAGTCAGACTTGTCGACGCTGATCGTGCAATCGGCTTCTTTGTCTGAATCGACTTCAGCCGTCGTGCCGTGGGCAAAGACAGAGCCTTCACCACCAAAATCAAACTTAACAGATTTATCAAGGCCACCGGCCTTTGCCAGCGCCTCTGTCATGCGGGTGGCGATTGCGTCATTGTCCATGGGAAACTCCAGCAGGTTTGCGTGTTTGGGTTATATGGGGAAGGGCTGCGGGCACGCCAAGTCTTAAATTAGCGCGCTCGCCATTCACAAACGGATTAAATCCGACTCTCTATTCAGGTTTACGGAATTTGAGCGTTGCTCGATCAGACTCGCCGATGTTGCGATATAGCTCTGCATCAAAGGTCGCCGCCTCCTCTGATCCCTCTTTAGGCTGGGCTGAACGCGGCGGCAAAGTCCAGACACCCATTGGGTGATCGGCTGTGTCCAATGGGTTGGCGTTGACCTCAGAGCTTTCGACAAATTCAAACCCGGCGTCAGACGCCAGCGCTTTCATGTAGCTCTCTTGCACGTAACCCGTCCCGCCTTTCGGGTCCTGCAACTGAGTTTCCGGCAATCGGTGCTCGACAACACCAAGCATGCCGCCCGGCTTCAATGCCCGATAGAACTCGGCAAACGCTGTCTCAGCATAATCGCCGCCCATCCAGTTATGGACGTTACGGAACGTTAGAATAGTATCGACGGAATTATCGGCGATTGAGAGGCCCGTATCGCCACTGAAGCTATCAAATTGGATCGCACCATAGGTTTCCGTGTCGGCGTACCGGTCTTTGAATGCGGTGTTTCGGCTATCGAGCCGTTCGGACACACCATCAGGATACAGAACCGCGACATAAGTCCCGTCATTGTCTGCCATATAAGGCGCCAGAATCGGCGTGTACCAGCCCGGCCAAATCTCTGCGACGCTTTGACCTGGCCCAACTTCGAAGAAATCCAATGTCTCTTGCGGATTGCGGAACATATCACGAGCCGCGTCTTCCGCCCGGCGTGGATGCGCAATGGCGTCCGCAAGCGTCAAACGCGTTTCAACAGCTTGCACGTCTGCGACAGGCGCAACCTGCGCATCAGCCGTTGCTGCGGGTTCAGATGAACCACCCGAACAAGCCGTGATTAAGACGGCAGCACCGATCAGCAATCGTTTCATCAAGAGTATCTCCAATTTTTGTTCCGGTTTCCATAGCCGGGACGGGCTGGATTACAAGCCTCTCGCGACCTCTTGAACTCGCAGGAAGATATTCCCACCTACCCTGTCGCACAATGCCTAACGGGTTGTGCATTAACGTGAAACCGCATTGCTTGAAGAGGATGCACCCATGAGAACTACGACCACCGGGGCCTACGATCTATCGCCCCTTTATCGCTCTTTCGTTGGCTTGGACCGTATGGCCGGCCTTATCGACGCTGCCACGGCACAAGCGGGGAGCAACACCAGCTATCCGCCCTATAATGTTGTGCGACTATCAGACGACGCCTACCGTATCGAACTGGCTGTCGCAGGATTTTCTGACGCCGATCTATCGATCGAGAGTGAGCAAAACCGCCTGACCGTCACAGGCAACATTGACGATAAGAGCGCCAATGACGAGCTCGATTATCTGCATCGCGGCATTGCCGAACGCGGCTTTGAACGGCGCTTCCAATTGGCTGACCATGTGTTCGTCAAAGACGCGCAACTTGCCAATGGATTATTGACGATTTCCTTGGAACGTGAGCTGCCGGAAGCCCTTAAGCCGAGACGCATCGAAATTGGCTCAGCTGCACGTGGCGAAAAATTAATCACCTCGAAAACTGGCGGCAAGCGAAAGGCTGCCTAAATAGAGACTAGCGAACCGGCCCCCTTCCTCCCCCTTAGGTGTGCCGACCGCAAAAAGCGGCGCCGTGTGCTTACTCCCCTCCCAGTCACATGGCGCCGCACATTTTTCGCCTCGCGAACTCGGTTGAGACGACATCATCGCAGAAATAGCTCAACCATTTGCGCCCCGCTTAGGCGGGGCGATTTCTTTTGAGCGAAGGCCTGCTCCACAGCGGCCATAACCGCGCGGTTGACGGGTGCATCAACACCCATCCGATCCGAACGCCGGACGATCTCTCCTTGCAGATGATCCAATTCCGATGAACGGCCCAGTTCCAGATCATCGAGCATGGAGGACCGCGCTGTGCGGTCGATCTTCACGATGCGGTCCATGATAATCCGGTAAATCCAGTCCGGTCTCGACATGATCTTAAGGAGCGCCTGTGGGGCGCGCCCATTGAACGTCGCGACGGCAACGCCCTCGGCTTTAGCCACGGCCAGACCTTCTTCGATCATCGCAATCAGCACTCGCCGATAATCGCGTTGGATCAGCCCATCGCGCAATGGTCCGCCGGATAACGCATTCAAGGCATTATTGAGATTGACCAGAAGCTTAGCCCAAAGATGTCCATCAATATCATCCACGATTTGAACCCCGACGCCGGCCTGTCGCAGTGATCCGGTCAAAGCCTCTGGGGCCTCCGGCCCAATGATCAGATCACCCGCCGTGCCTTGATGGAACTGTCCAGACGTGGGGGAGGTGACGTTGAACGGAACCACCGCCCCACTAATCTTATTGTTGGGAAGCTCGTCGCAAAGCGCGGGCAAGTTGGACAGGCCGTTCTGAAACGACACAATCCAAGCCTTGGGCGCATAGTCGCGGATCATGCGCGCCGCGTCGCGTGTATCTCCGCTTTTGACGCATAGTGCGACGATCTCTGCGCCTTTCAATCCAGTAGGGTCCGTCTGGAAATCAATATCTGTTAAGCGCACAATTGGGTCGTCATAACGAGTCAGTGACAGCCCATTTTCGGCAATCGCCTGGGCGTAACGGTCCCGACCGATGAAACGCACCCGCCCGCCGCCTTGCAGGATCCGTCCGCCGAGATAGCAGCCGATCGATCCGGCCCCGAAAATAATGATGCGAGATTGCGCCATCATAAGCGCTTAGCGATTTGTCGGCTGAGCGCCGAACATCCAGCAATTATCCTTGCCGAAATACATATCGGCCTGATCAAACCAAGTCGGTAAACCGAACAGCCCACGATCAATGGCGGCTTGCGTGGCATCCATCAGCGCTTGCTTAATCTCCGGTCCCTGCGTGCGGGCCACCATATCGGTCCCTGGCAAACCCGCATCATTTAGGACGCCAGCCAACACATCCATTTGGGAGACGTCTTGTCCCGTTTCCCACATGGCGATCTGCACCGCCGGAAAAAAGCGATCCTCGACCCCGTCCGCATGCGCCACCATAGCGGTGCGCATCGCAAGCAACGTGTTGACCGGAAAATGTGGGTTCATCTTAAAGTCCGACAAACCGTACATCGTCGCAAAGCGCCGGATCTCAGCCATCATATAGTGCATTTTAGCCGGAACTCCGGCAAAGGCCTGCCATGGGGGTTGATTATTAGTCCCTTTAAAGATGCCGCCGATCAGCGCGGGTTTCAAATCCAGCGTCAGCCCGTCAACTTGCGATAGGGCCTTCCACGCCAGATAGACATTTGGACTGCCAAAATCGTAGTAGAACTCTATCGTTTTCATCACCAACTCTCTCCATAAGGCCTCAAGTCTAACTCGAAGGTCCAAGCATCGCGCGGCTGGCGGTGCAGATGGACATAATTGCACGCAATATGGTCAGGGTTCAGAATCCGGTCTTCGTCCCGCAGGGCATCGACGCCAGGAACATTGTCTCGGATGAAGGTCGAATCGATCATGCCGTCAATCAGGGTATGGGCGACATGGACGCCTTGCGGGCCATATTCGCGTGCCGCCGATTGCGCGAGGTTTCGCAGGCCCGCCTTGGCCGACGCGAAGGCTCCAAATCCAGAAGCCCCTCGGACGCTGGCCGTAGCTCCGGTGAAGATCATCGTCCCGCGTCCCCGCTCCGCCATGCGCGGCAGGACGTTATGCGCCGTCAGGAAGCCCGCAAAACACGCCATTTCCCAAACTTTTCGAAACACACGCGGCGTGGTTTCACCAATGCCAAAACGGACATTTGCACCAATGTTGAAAACACAGACCTCAATAGGCCCGACCTCCGCTTCAATGCGTGCCACCAATGCCGCCATTTCAGTCTCATTACGGGCATCAACGCCGAACGGTGTCGCCGTGCCCCCGGCGTCACGAATCGTATCGGCGAGTAAACCCAGTTGATTGAGGTTGCGAGGACGACGGGTCAGACAGGCATGATAGCCGTCTGCGGCGAAGGCCCGAGCAATAGCGCCGCCCGTATCGGCCCCGGCTCCAATAATGAGTGCTACGCCTTGGTTCATGAGCGGACTGTGCGGGCAAAGCCTAGGCGATACAAGTCGGAGCAGGCTTCACGCGTGAAGCTCTGCCAAACCGTGATGAGGGTAGAACGCAAATTGCTCAGTCGCTAAGCGCCCAGAATGAGCATGACATTTGCCGAACTGGCCCAGCAGGCTGAGACACAAGCCCCAGAGATTTCAGAGAATTGGAAACAAGGCCGAACCGCTTATGGCGGACTAAGCGCTGCCCTGCTTCTGGCCCACGCGCAATCGACCGGATCTGACTTGCCGCCTCTGAGGTCAGCCCTCGTCAACTTCACCGGACCCGTCACAGGGTCGCCTGATCTATCGAGCGACATCTTACGCCAAGGCCGGAACGTGACGACAATCGCGTCGCGTGCTGACAATGATGGCCAAGCCGTCTGCACGGCCACGTTTTCATTTGGTGCGGCCCGTGACAGCCATCTTCATGTTGACTGTCCCGCCCCCGACGCCCCTTCGCCGGACGCATGTGAGCCGTTCATTGATCAGGAATCGTCCTTTATCCCAGCCTTCACGCGCAATTTTGACACGCGCCTGATTGAGGGGACACGCCCCATGACGGGCGGAACGCGCGGCTATCTTCGCTGTTGGTCGCGACATAAAGATGAGGCGTCTCGCGAGGGAGAGGCCGCACTTCTATGTCTCGCCGATATTTTGCCACCCTCAACCCTGCCCATTATGCAGCAATTCGGGCCGGTCAGCTCCATGACATGGATATGTAATTTTCTGCGCGCGCCAGAAACAGACGAAGGTTGGTATCAGGTTGAAGCCGACCTCACGGCCGCTATGGACGGTTACTGTTCACAAGTGATGCGGGTCTGGAATTCGCGCGGTGAGATGGTCGTCGAAGGGATGCAATCCATCGCCGTGTTCGTCTAGCGCGCGACCTTTGGCGAAAACAATCGATAGGCCAGCGTCGCGACTATCAGTCCCAGACCAGCCCCCACCATCATGACTGCTCGGAACAGCAGCGCCCCAATCGTGGCAGGCGCGACCGCGACCCCCAGTCCGGCTAGAACACCGACAATGCCGCCTTCCCGCAGACCGACATTCCCTGCAGGGCTTGGGATCGAACTCGCGAGATTGCCCACCGCCAACGCAACCAATGCAGCGAAATAACTAACGTCCAAATCCAGAGCCAACAGACAGAACCAGACGATCACGGCGCGCACAGCATAAAGCGCCATCGTAAAGCCGAGCACGCCGACAATTTGCTTTCGGGTCAGGGCTGCGGCTTCGCGAAATACATGTCTTAACAGACGCGCTGCAACGGACAGAAATCTTCCGAACGCGCCGCGCCGCGTGTCATCCGCACGCTCAACCAAGCGCCCAAGAAAGCGGGGCGGGTTTTTGGACATTGCTAGAAGAAGCAGGATCAGCCCGCCAAGGATGGGACCGATGATTGGAAAGATACTACCCAGCACGAACATCCCGCCAATACCCGATATGGCCAATGTCGCCGCGAAGCCGATCAGTCGCATCAGAAACGTTGCGGCTGCGGCATCTTCTGCCGATGATCCGCACTCTTCCAAGCGCATGACACGGTAGACATCGCCGCCGACCGTTCCGACTGGAAGCTGAGCAACGCAGGACATGCCGTAAACGATCTTTGTGTGAAGGAGGCGCTGTGGTTTCACGCAGGGGATCAGCTGCTCCATCCGCAAAACTTTGAGGCCTTCGTGCGGGAGGACCAATAGGACAGCCGATAGCAACCAAGACGGCTCAGCCTGAGCGAAAGCCTCGCGCCATTCCGAATAGGGCGCGACAAGATGGAGGGCGACAAGCAGCCCGATGACCATCACGCCGATCAACCACGGGCTTTTCAATCCGTTCTGAACTTTTTTGAGTATCTGTCTTTGTTGGGCACGCGCCGCATCGCGAGTCTCTACCGCCAGTCCCTCCGGCACCTTCGTCAAGACCTAGCTCTCGGATTTCGCGCCGGCCATCTCGGACATGACGCGCAGAAAAACGTACGGTCATAGGTATTTCCGTACTGATCGCACTTAGTCATGACGTCTCTTCCGGTAGCAGCTCCGGTTAGTTGACGCTTAGGGTAAGGTTACGGTTCCGCGCGAGGCGAAAAAACCCAGTCAGTTAGATGCGTTTTCATTCGAATTTGACAGATCATATAGATCAGCCATCACGCTTTCTGTCGTCGGCCAGCGACCAGCGCCCTTGCCCCGGATCACGTAACGATCGCCATCTGTGAAATCGAACACGGCGTGCGCATCTTCGCCCTCAGCCTTAGCCAAGAAGTTATTCGGAGACAAAGCCCGGAGACGGAGATCCGCGACTAATTCGCCTGTATCCCCGGACACGCGGGCAACCCGTTTAAGAACCGTGCCGGGTTCGGGTTTATTGCCAACTTGCGCGAGCGTATCGCGAGCAATCTGCTCGGGCGTTAGCTCCTCGCCAAAACCGAGCAGGCTGACGAGGCGGATCTTGGCAGCCGCATCGTGACCATCCACATCCGATGTCGGATCAGCTTCAGCATAGCCCCGGTCTTGCGCCAATTTGAGTGCATTTTCATAAGACATGCCGCGATCCATCTCGCCCAGCATGAAGTTGGTCGTCCCGTTGAGTAACGCTTCGACGCGGGCGATCCGCCCCCTCTCGCGAATGCACATTTCCAAAACAGGCATGCCGCCCCCAGCGGCCGAGGAGAAGAGAAGCTGCGCGCCAGGCGATGCCTGATCGAGTAGAGATTGCCCGCCCGTCGCAATCGCTTGTTTATTGGCCGAAACGACATGAACGCCCTTTGCCAACATATCGCGAGTTAGCTGAAGCGCGGGGTCAATTGGACCAGAGACGTCGATAAAAATGTCCGGCTTTGCCGCAAATAGATCGGAAGAGTCCGTAGTCAGAACATCTTCCGGATAACCCTGATCGATATACTTGTCGGGACTGCGGACCATAACGCGAACAATTTCGAACCGATCAGGATGTTCGGCGACCCGTCGCCACACCCCACCACCAACGATTCCGAGTCCCATCATGACGATCCGCATTTTACGCGGCGTTTGGGCGTCTATGGGGCGCTCGGATACGTCGCCAACCTGAGTTGATCCGGCAACGCCGGGCGCACCGATGCGAAACCGCTGACCGACGCTTTCTGCATAATCGAGCGCCCGTGACGCGATCAGCGGTGCAGCCTTGCGGCGCACATCGGCGTAGGAGACGCGCGGATAACGCCGCGCGGGCGTATCTGAGCCCTGTTTTGGATCGCGATCATAAACGCCGTCGACATCCTTGAGCAGCAAAGCCGGAGCCCCGAGCTGATCCGCAACATAAAGAGCCGTCAGATCAGCGCCGCCCTGCCCGAGCAACACAGCCCGGTCTTTTTCGCCAATCGCGACGAAGCCTGGCATGACGACAATGTCGTGATCCTTGAGGTCTTGCATGAGCTGACCTGTATTCAGGCCCGTCAAAACAGCGTTCATTGGATCGCCAGTCGCTGTCAAACCCAGATCCCGGGCTTGCCGTACAAAAGCGGGCGCGCCGATCCGCTCTAGGGCCAAAGCCAGCAAAGCGGCTGAGCGGCGTTCGCCAAGCTGCAGAAGTTCCGGCAGATTTCTAGTGCCGCCCTCCGGACCGATCCGGCGGGCTTCCGCCATCAGCATGTCAGTCTGATCGCCTTGAGCCGAGGTGACAGCCACAATATTGTAGCCGCGGCGGTAATGACGATAAATCTCTGACGCGGCTTCCGTGTAATCGGACAGCGAACTCAAAACCGAATGGCCGAAATTTAGGACAAGAGTAGGGACGGGCATGGGGCGGGCGTGTAGCGGCGTATCTGTGTGGCGCAACCATATTAGCGCATGATTATGCCTTTCGGCCTTATTTTTCTGCATTGCTCAGCACGCTTTGCCCGGATTAGGGAGAGTTCATGATGCGACTTGTCCCAATTTTCTTCTGTCTGCTGATCTTAACGGGCTGCACAGCGTCCGCCGACCCAACATCCGTCATGCCCGGAAAACGCATTGCGTTGACCTATGACGATGCCCCGCGCGGCGATGGACTTATGTTCGATGGCATAGAGCGAACCCAGACCATGATTGAGGCTTGGGAAACAGCCAAGACAGGACCTGTCGCCATATTCGCAACAACCCAAGGCATGACTGACGATCAAGGGCGCGCGCGCATTCAATCCTACGCAGATGCTGGACATATGATTGCCAATCATAGCCACTCCCATAACTGGGCTAGCCGGACTGACACAGAGGCATACATTGCCGATATAGAGCAAGCCGAAGCCATTCTAGACGGGCTGCCCAATCGACGCTCTTGGTATCGTTTTCCCTATCTCGATGAGGGCGGATATGGAGATGAGGAGATCGCGCTGGCCAAACGCAACCGGTTGAGAGAGGCCTTGTCCGATCGAAATCTGATGAGCGGGTATGTTACCGTCGACACTTATGACTGGCATCTAGACAGTCTGTGGCAAAGGGCCGTGCGTGACGGAATGACGGTGGACAGGGCAGCGCTCGCCCAACTCTATGTCGACATGGTTGTCGATGCAGCGAACCATTATGACCGGATGGGTCAAGCCGTGCTGGGCCGCCGCCCGGCGCACGTGCTCTTGCTCCATGAGAATGATCTAGCCGCTTCGTTTACAGTCGAGATGGTCACGGCTCTGAGAGCCGATGGTTGGACGATCATTGATCCAGACGAAGCCTTTGCTGATCCGATTGCGAATCAGCTACCTGAAACACGCTTCTCGGGTGCAGGCCGAATTGCCGCGTTGGCGCGAGATGCCGGGCTGAGCGGCCCCGAAGCCTTCGATCATTGGTCAACTAGCGAAGCGGGTATAGAGGCGCGGTTGAGTGCCAACGGCGTGTTTACAAATTAAAGAACGCCGCCGCCGAGCTGGAGCTCTAGCGCTGCGACCCTGTCAGCGACAGTTTCCAGCGTCGGATGCAGACGGTTAGCCTCATTATAGGCATCGAGGGCTTCGTCAGGACGTCCGAGGCGTTCCAAAACATTGCCGAGTGTCCAAAGCGCGTAAAAATGGCGCGGCTCTATTGTCAGAGTGCGAACAGCTTCGCCGACTGCGCGCGCAAAATCACGTTCTTCTAAGGCCAGTCTTGAAGACCGCGCCCAGCCTTCTGCATAATTGGGTTGTAGCCGCGTGACATGGTCATACATGACGCGAGCCATTGCGTTGTCATTGCGCGCCTGAGCTTCTGCGCCGCGACGCAGCACCAGATTGACTGACCCGCTACCGCTGTCGAGCCAGACCGCCCAAATTTCTTCGGCAATCAAATCACCGGACTCTTCGGTTTCGGCCAAAGCGAGGCGTTCAAACATATCTTCTAGCCGAGCCTCACGTTCTTCATTTGAAGACAGACGTGAATAGTCGGGCGCGTCAATATCAGGGATCGGCGCTTCGGGTATGGATTCGTCAGGAGCAGGCAGATCGTCCGGGTCAGGAGTCGGCAAGGCTGGCGGCTCGAGTTGCAACTCTGGAATTATGATAAGCGGGGACTGACGGTCCGGGTCTGCTTCCTCGACCTGCGCCATAGCTGGCGACGCGACCCATAGAGCCAATGAAGCCAAAAGAAATATGAATGGACGTGTCACCCACGCAAAATGAAGCCCCTCGCCCGGTAAGGCAAGAGGCCGATACATTATTGAATTTTCAGGCTGGCGCGAAATACGCGCCAAACACACTTAGCCTTGGCGGGCCTTAAAGCGTGGGTCTGTTTTGTTAATCACGTAAAGACGGCCCTTGCGGCGAACGACTTGGCAGTCGCGGTGGCGGTTCTTCAGCGATTTTAGCGAGCTGCGGACTTTCATGGCTCAACGTCCTCTAAATCAAATTCTGGCGCATTTTCAGCGGAAGCGGGCCTATATGGACGGCGCGATACGAAGTCAATCCGGTGCCGCAGCCTAGATCGGTCTTAATCGATCATAAAGTCTGGCTGAACCGTCATAAACCGACCCTATCGGAATGGGTCAACCACTGGTAGTCTAGGATTATGCGTTATTATCTCCTCCCCCTCGCCATTCTATTAAGCGCTTGCGCAACCCCGCAAGTCGATATTCAGACATCAGAATCAGCGGTAAACTTGTCTGATGCGGCTCTGCTGACGGCGGAAGCTGTCACACCGCCCACAGCTGTCTTGAATACAGCCGCGACCGGCCAAGGCGATTCTGCGATGGCCCAAGCGCAACGGTTTGCTCATTGGAAAGATGATTTTACACGCCGCGCTATTGCGAAGGGATATTCGCCGCAATTACTGGCCATCACGGTTGGACGCGCGACGATGAACGAGCGGGCGCTAGAGCGCGATAGCTCACAACCTGAATTTACCCGGCCCGTCTGGTCCTACATCAAGTCAGCCGCCAGCCCAGAGCGGATCGAGCGCGGTCAGGCCGAACTGGCTGATCACACCGCCATCTTCGATGAATTGGAACAAACCTATGGCGTGCCGCGACAAATCTTGGCAGCGATCTGGGGTCTGGAATCCTCTTATGGGCGCATTCTTGGCAATCATGACATCATCAATAGTCTGGCCACCTTCGCCTTTGAGGGACGGCGCACCAAATTTGGGGAAGCGCAACTCTTTGCATCGCTTGATCTGATCCAGTCCGGTGCCGTACGGGTGGAACAGCTGACAGGATCTTGGGCCGGGGCGATGGGCATGACCCAGTTTATTCCCACGACCTTCCGTGACTATGCGGTCGATTTTGATCGCAATGGTAACACTGATCTTTGGACCTCAGAAGCGGATGCCCTCGCCAGCGCCGCAAACTATCTAACCCGGTCTGGATGGCGACCGAATGAGCCCGTTATGGCGGAGGTCGTCGTGCCCGTCGATTTTGACTACTCACAATCTGAGAGCACGAAAAAGACTGTCGCAGCTTGGACCGCGCTTGGCGCGCGTCCCGCGAACGGTCTGCAATTCAGTCCTGCGGCCAACCAGCTAGAAGCCAAATTACTGGCCCCAGCCGGGCAGCGTGGACCAAAGCTGCTCGTCTTCAAGAATTTCGACGTCATCAAAAAGTATAATAATTCGACCAGCTATGTGATGGGCATTGCGAGCCTTGGCGAGGCATTGGGCGGTCAAACCTCCATCCGTAACCCTTGGCCCGAAGACGACCAGCCGCTAACCTTTAAGGACAAAGAAAATATGCAAAAGGCCCTCACAGCCAAGGGCTTTGATACGGGCGGTGTTGACGGCCAAGTCGGCCCCGCCACACGCCGCGCCATCCGGGCTTGGCAAAGCGCAAATGGTCTTCCGGCCGATGGCTATGTCGAACAGCGCTTGCTGGCGCGGATCATGGCGCCGGGTCGATAGACGCAGTGCGCAAGATGATTGAGCGATAGGATACTCTGATGCCGCCCCCGGTGCCGCTCACCCGCACCCCTGCCCCATCGCTCGATTTTTCTCAGCCCGGCACGCCGGCGGCTGAAGATTTTGGCGATATCTATTTTTCTATCGATGGCGGTCTGGCAGAAAGCCGAGCCGTTTTCCTAGAAGGGTGTGGCTTACCGAACAATTGGATGGGCCGAGAGGTCTTCACCATTGCCGAGCTAGGCTTTGGGTCTGGCCTGAATTTCTTAGCCGCTTGGCAGGCTTGGCGCGACAGTGGAGCGACGGGCCGCTTGCATTTCATCTCAGTCGAGGCCTTCCCGTTCGAGCATCGCGACCTGAGCCGCGCTTTAGCTCATTTTCCAGAATTGGCAGAGCTGGCGACACCTCTGATCGAGAGCTGGCCTGGCCCTGTACGCGGTGTGCATCGACGCCATTTTGGCTCTATCACGCTGACCTTGATACATGACGCCGTTGCGCCTGCTCTCGCAGATCAGTCCTTTCAGGCCGACGCTTGGTTTCTCGATGGGTTTTCGCCCGCCAAAAACCCGGACATGTGGAGCCCCGCAATTATCTCGGACGTTGCCCGGCTGTCCGCCCCCGGCGCGCGAGTGGCCACCTTTACAGTCGCTGGCGCCGTTCGCCGCGCATTAAGCGATGCTGGCTTCGAGGTTGAGAAAAAGGAAGGATTCGGACGCAAACGCCAGAGACTGGAAGCGCGACTTCCGGAGCAAGCCACCGCGCCTACGAGACCTCAGGCTCCGACGATCATCGGGGCGGGCATCGCCGGAGCATCGATAGCGGCAGCTTTTCTGCGTCGTGGCATTAACCCCACCGTCCTGTTCGATCCGGATCACATTGCTGCGTCCGAGAATGGCGCAGCGCTGATTAAGCCCCGCCTTGATCTGCAGGATCGACCGGAGTCGCGTTTTTTCCTGTCGAGTTTCCTCTATGCACGCGAGATCTATCGCGGTGCCACACGCTATGAAGGGCTGGTCCACTGCCCGAAAACGGACTCGGAAGCCGTTCGCTTAGCTCGGATCGCCGCGCAAATGCCTTTGGGGGCTAACCATCTGCGTTGGACGGATGAAACGTTGGAGATGGACAGTTCTCTGGTGATCGACACAGAAGCGGCACGCACATCCCTATTGGCAGGGGCAGACGTGCAAGCGCGACGCGTGGATAGTCTGGACTCCCTGAAAGGACCGATTATTTTTGCCGGAGGGTATGGCGTTCGCACCCTACTGCCAGACGCCGCCTTTCGATTTTCACGCGGGCAGTTGAGCTGGGGCAGTGGCGGGATAGAGCGACCCGTGACCTATGGCGGCTATGCGATTCCTATCAGAGGTCAGATTCTATTGGGCGCAACCCATGACCGCATTGAGAATCATGACACAGCATTTGAACTGCGAGCAGAAGACGATGCCGCCAATCTGGCACAAGCCATAAGCCAAGGTTTAGATTTGGACCCTGACGTACAATCCTTTCGCGCCAGTGTCCGTGTCACGACAGCCGACACTCTGCCGCGATTGGTCCGGACCCAAACGACAAAGGCCGAGCAGGATTTGTGGATCCTGTCCGGCCTCGGGTCACGGGGGTTTGTCTTTGCGCCCCTTCTAGGCGAAGCGCTGGTCAGCGCCTATCTCGGAGAGCCATCGCCTTTAGCAGACTCGCTCTCGGATAAACTCAGTCGTCGCCCCGATTAAAATCGGCAGATCCTGAGACGGATGAGTCGACGGAACCCGAAATCGATTTAACATAGATGTCGCTAGATCCTGACGCCCTGATATAGGCATCGCCAACAGCGGCATGGACCTGGACATCGCCTGAACCCGAAATATGGACGGATAGCTCTGGAATTGTTCCACCGTCCACTTCGACATCACCGGAACCAGACTTATCGATTCTGAGTATCCCATCGATATATCCGATCTCAATATCACCAGAGCCCGACTTCTCAATTTCGACCGGTCCATCGACACGATCGATTTCCACTTCGCCTGAACCGGATTGATCCAGACTAAATCGATCCGCTTTTTCAATCTCCAGATCACCAGCCCCCGATTTTTCAATCTTCAGGGACCCAACGGTGCCAATGGTAATTTCGCCGGAACCGGACTTTTCCAGAATGATCTCGTCGGCATCGGCTAGGTTTGCATCAAAGCAACCGCTTAGATGAAGGTCTGCAACTCCCAGAGCAAGCTGACTATCCAGTCGCACAAAACTGTCTCGGATCGTCAAGTCCGATCCGCGCGGCACGCTGATCCGGATTTCTGGATAGTCTTGCAGCTTGGTGTTGCCTTTAGACTCGCGCCCATTGAAATCGAGGTCCCATGAGAGGCCCCCACCCTTGCAGGCTTTATCCCGCTGTTTGCGCGACAAACCACCATCAATGATGATTGTGTCACCATTTTCGCGATAGTCGGCCGACTGCTTACCATTTCGCACAACCTCAACACCGTCATTCCCATCGATGATCGTAATTTTTCCAACAAAATCTTCCACCGTAATATCGGTGGCAAAAGCTGGGGTCATCAGCGTGGCTGAAAGCAGCGCGCCAGTCAGGATCGAATATTTCATTAGAGTCTCACTCGGATAGGTGAGCCAGATTTCAGACGAAGTTCGATTTCGAAATCCGTTGTCTCGGCTGCGTGCGTTTCCATTCCGTCTTCGGATAGCTCCAAGGCAATCCCGGCGGCGCAGATGGATAAACCATCAATCGGGTTGGAGGGCAATGAGGGTAATGGCATGGCGGCAAAGGTGCCGGCGATGAATGCGGTGGCAATGATATTCATTTTCGTCTCTCCCTTTTGTGTGAACCGGAGGCGTTGGTCTCCGGCAGATTTAAGTTAGGTCCGGCCTAGCTCTCTAGGTCGCGGAAATCGCGGCGCAGTTTCCATTCGCGCGAGGTGACGGAGCGTTCTAGGTCTTGCATGCGCTCTTCGACTGAGCGGAATTTTGACCGGACGTCCGAATAGTTGACCGTATCGATCGGTGCAGCTTCACTGTAGCCGTGATGGCGGTCGCGACGACGCGCTTTGCGCTGGGCTCTATTCCGTTCGGTCCGTTCACGAACATAAGGCGCTCGCTTGTCTGACGGGATAAACAGCCACATCAGGAAATAGACCAAGATCGGTAAGCCGGTGAAGATAACCGCCAGCACGAAGAAGATACGCATCGGGCCGTGGTCAATACCGAGCCAGTCACCGAGGCCGGCGCAGACGCCGCCTAGGATACCGTCAATCTTGTTGCGACGGAGCTTTGGACGGCGACCGTGATCATATCCAGTCTCTACCGTTTCTTCCCAGGTGCCGTATTCATCTTCCCAGCGTTCTGTACGTTTCCGGCGGGTCATGATTTGTCTCTCCAGTTCGGGATTTCATCGTCAAGGATGCGTTCCAGCACTTTCACGCGCTGGTCGAGAATGTCAGCGATTCGCGACATCTGCTCGAGTTCGGCGCGGTGGGTTCCGTTTTCCGGTGTCCCGCCGCCGCCCATGCGTTCCTTGTGCTCATAGTGTGTCTTCAGCATCGAGGAGGCCACGCCCATGACGATGGCTACGATGGGAATCATGAAGACCAGAATTTCGGGCCTGAGCATTATAGGTCTCTCTTTTTGTTACGTTGATCGGTTTGAGTGCGCCCGGGAGGTGTGGCGAACGGAGAAGGGTATATCCGGTCAACCGGGGAGGTCTCCCCCGGGCGCGTTCTTTAGCCTTTCGGCAGTTAGATCAACTCGCCTTTTTGGCAGGCTTGTCAGATTTGTTCGCTGCTTTCGGCTTGCTCATGCGAGCTTTCAGTGCAGCAAGTTCGTCTTCGAGTTCTTCATCGGACTCTAAGGCGGCAAACTGGCTTTCTAGGCTCTCGCCTTCACCAAGGTCGAAAGCTTCGACATGGGCTTCCAATTCATCGACTTTGCGTTCCATGCGCTCATATCTAGACAGCGCGTCATCGACACGTGTGTCAACAAGCTTGGTCCGCATCTTGACTTGGCTCTTGGCGACCGTGCTGCGCATTGTCAGCGACTTATGCTTGGCCTTAGCTTCGTCGAGCTTGGTCTGCAATTTTGACAAATCCATATCGGCTTTCCCGATGGCTTCGTCCAGAACCGCGATTTCCTTACCGACAACGTCGGCCATGTCTTCAGCTTGGCGTTTAGCGGTTAGGGCGCCGCGGGCCAGGTCTTCACGATCTTTCGTGATTGCCAGCTCAGCTTTTGCAGCCCAATCGTCGGCCCGTTTGCGATAATCTTCTTCGCGACGCACCATCTCTTTGCGCTCAGCAATATGACGGGCAGCGTCAGTGCGGACATCGACCAGCGTATCTTCCATTTCCTGGATGATTAGCCGGGCGATCTTTTCCGGATCTTCGGCGGCCTCAATCATAGCATTTAGGTTGGAATTGATGATGTCGCCCATGCGGGAAAAAATACCCATGTTTCTCGTCTCCTTTGACAATGGTGTGGCCTCTTGGCTGAGGCCGGCGATTAAATCTGACCGCTAGGTCAGGATAGCTGCGATTAGAAAGCCTGCGGCGAAGAAGCCCCAGCATTCCTTGTCACGCGTGGTGAGGTATTGAACAAAGCGGGCGCCTTTAGTGCGCCAGCTATCTTCGTTGCGGTCGAAGTGATCCATTATAGAATCTCTTCGTAGGTATTCACAGAACCATGCATTGGCATGAAGCCGTAAGTATTGCCTGTGCGGACGCTCATCGCAGCGAAACCGCGGCGGCGGCGGGCCCGACGAACAGAGCGCGACGGAGCAGAATTTCCGTTCACAGCGTTCAAGTCATTATCGATGGTGCGATATGTCATCATCGTCTCCTTTCATCTCTCTCTAGTCTCGGCCCGGATATCGGGCTGTTTGGGGCGAAGCTTTGTGCTCCGCTTCTGTGAGATCAAATTGGCTGAAAGGGGGTCTCCTGTCACGGAAAACTAAACCATTGATTTTATTGATGTTTATGATTTTCATATCGTTGATCGGTAAATTGAGTGGCGAATTACACGATAATTTTGGCTAGATTTACTAAATTGAATTGGCTATAAACGCTAAATCATGCCCATGCGTACTCAACCCGTTGGCTCAGGCGAATCCTTCATGGGTCTTATGGACCGCGTGTCCGATGTGGCATCGACAGAACGCCCCGTTCTGATCGTGGGGGAACGCGGAACTGGCAAAGAACTGATCGCCTCGCGCTTGCATTTCCTCTCGCCGCGCTGGGAAAAGGTCAATGTCCGGGTCAATTGCGCAGCTTTTGATGATGTGGCTTTGGACCGCGAACTGTTTGGGCAAACCTTCATGGATGGGCGTTCAGACACAAATGGTCGGGTCTTCGGGGCCAATGAGGGCACATTATTCTTGGATAGTATTGAAGAGATGCCACTGCATTTGCAGGAAAAGCTCATGCATACGATCGAGCATGGTCAAGTTCAGGCTACGGGCGAGCTATATGAGGAAGATGTTGATGTTCGCGTCGTTGCCGCCACGTCCGTAGATCTACCGTCCGCCGTCGCGCGGGGTGCGTTTCGCGGTGACCTACTCGATCGTATCGCCTTTCACGTCATTACTTTGCCGCCACTGCGCGAGCGAGTTGAAGACATTCCAGCTCTTGTCGATCATTTCGGCCGACAAGTGGCGCGCTCACTTGAGGCTGAACAGTTTCCTGGCTTCACCGCAGAAGCCCAGGAGGCGATGCGCGCCCATCCTTTCCCCGGCAATGTAAGAGAACTGAAACTGATCGTCGAACGCAGCGCGGTGCAGGCCTTCCTCCAAGATGAAAGTCTATCTCAGCCGATCGACACGCTTGATATTGATCCGTTCGACAGTCCCTATCGAGTGCAGGACCGAATCATCGCGCCCATGACGCAAAACACCAATGCTATGCCCAGCTCAGCACAGGTTCAGCCACAAGCGCCGCAATCTATAGAGAGCGGTCCAATACCGGAGAGCTTTTCTGACCGCGTGATAGCTTTCGAACGTCGCCTCATCGACGAGGCGCTTCGGGCGACGAATGATCATCAGGGCAAGGCTGCTGAGCGACTGGACCTATCCTATCATCAATTCAGAGGGCTGCTGAGAAAGCACGGCCTTAAGAAGTAGAAAACCCGGCTTCCCGTAAAAACGGAAAGCCGGGTTCGGCAGATTATAACCGCCGCACCAATCACCCCCATGACCAGCACGATGACCGGGCAAGCCCACATGCGTCACCCAAACTGCCTGAGTTCGACTGACGAGCTTTGCGTGAATGCAAGGTGAACACATCACTTTTTCCATAGGCACTGCCGATGGTAGGCTTTGGAATGAACGATTGGACGAATGAAAAGCCACGCCATAGGGTAAGACTAAGCGCCAAAAGAGCGACTCACAAACAGACTTAGACAAAAGAGGACAGCCATGAACGAGATGTCAGTGAATTCCAAAGGCAAGTGCCCCGTCATGCACGGCAGCGCGACACGCTTTTCCGGACGCAGCAACAAGGATTGGTGGCCGGAAGCCCTGAATGTAGGAATCCTGCACCAACACGATGCCCGTTCAAACCCGATGGATCCTGACTTTGACTACCGCGAAGCCGTCAAGGCGCTGGACTTCGACGCGTTGAAAGCAGATCTCAACGCCCTGCTGACCGAAAGTCAGCCCTGGTGGCCAGCCGACTGGGGTCATTATGGTGGATTATTCATTCGCATGTCTTGGCACGCGGCCGGCACCTACCGCACCTCAGACGGTCGCGGGGGCGGATCGACAGGCAATCTGCGTTTTGCGCCGCTCAATAGCTGGCCGGACAATGGCAATCTTGACAAGGCGCGACGCCTGCTTTGGCCGATCAAGAAAAAGTATGGGAATTCGATCAGCTGGGCCGACCTTATGTTGCTCGCAGGCACGGTCGCTTACGAAAATATGGGTTTGAAGACATTCGGATTCGGCTTTGGTCGCGAAGATATTTGGGCGCCGGAGATCGACGTGAACTGGGGCGAGGAGAAGGAATGGCTTGCCCCGAGTGAGCAACGTTACGGAAACCTCGAGGAACCGGATACGCTTGGCCCTAATCTGGCGGCCGTCCATATGGGACTGATTTACGTCAACCCTGAAGGCGTAAACGGCAACCCAGACCCAGCCCGCACAGCGGAACATATCCGCGTCACCTTTGCCCGTATGGCGATGAATGACGAAGAGACTGCCGCTCTGACCGCCGGTGGCCATACTGTGGGTAAGGCCCACGGCAATGGCGATGCGGGCGCTTTAGGCGCAGAGCCCGAAGGCGGCGAACTCCACGATCAGGGCTTTGGCTGGATGAACCCGAATGCGGACGGCAAAGCCAGTAGTCACGTCACGTCCGGCGTCGAAGGCGCCTGGACGACGGAGCCGACCAAATTCGACATGGGCTATTTTGACATGCTCTTCGGTCACGAGTGGGAGCTGACAACCTCTCCTGCGGGCGCAAAGCAGTGGAAGCCTGTCAATATCGAAGACATCGACATGCCGATTGACCCGGATGACGGCAAAACGCGGACCATGCCGGTTATGACCGATGCCGATATGGCGATGAAGGTCGATCCGAAATATCGCGCGATTTGCGAAAAGTTCATGGCTGATGAGGCCTATTTCCGCGACACGTTCGCCCGGGCTTGGTTCAAGCTGACTCACCGCGACATGGGGCCGAAGGTCAACTATATCGGCCCGGACGTGCCCGATGAAGATTTGATTTGGCAGGACCCGATCCCGGCAGGCTCGGCATCATATGACGTGGACGCCCTCAAGGCGAAGATTGCTGCGACCGACCTGACACCAGTTGAAATGATTGCGACCGCTTGGGACAGCGCCCGCACTTTCCGCGGCTCAGACAAACGGGGCGGCGCGAATGGCGCGCGTATCCGCTTCGCCCCGCAGCGCAGCTGGGAGGCCAACGAGCCTGAACAGCTGAACCGCGTCCTGTCAGTGCTGGAACCCATCGCCAATGCGGCGGGTGCCTCCATTGCCGACGTCATTGTTCTGGCCGGCAATGTTGGCATTGAAGCCGTTGCTAAGGCTGGCGGTCTTAATGTGGATGTTCCGTTCGCGCCGGGCCGCGGCGATGCATCGGCCGAGATGACCGACGCTGAGAGTTTCGAACCGCTCGAACCGCTCGCCGACGGGTTCCGCAATTTTGCCAAGGCGCAATTTGCCGGATCAGCGGACGAGATGTTCTTGGACCGCGCACAGCTTATGGGTCTGACGGCATCAGAACTTGTTGTGCTGCTAGGCGGCCTACGTGTGATTGGTGCCAATCATGGCGGCAATAAGCACGGTGTATTCACGGACCGCGAGGGCACGCTTTCGACGGATTATTTTGTCAATCTGACCGATATGGGCAATACATGGCATCCAGTCGGCAACGATATGTATGAAATCCGCGACCGCGCTTCCGGTGACGTGAAATGGACGGCGACCCGTGCCGACCTCGTCTTCGGCTCTAACTCGATCCTGCGTGCCTACGCCGAAGTCTATGCGCAAGACGACAATAAGCAGAAGTTCGCAAACGACTTCGTCCAGGCCTGGGACAAAGTCATGATGGCCGACCGGTTTGATCTGGTAGGTTAGACAATAAACCCCCAGCCCGCTGTCCCCGGCGGGTCAAGACGCCGCGTCACCCCTCCCTTGGTGGCGCGGCTTTTTTGGTTGGAGCCGGAAGCCATGAAGAGCGAAAAACTCAAAGGCAAATCGGTTAGTATTGCGGGGTGAAATCGGGACGGTTATATGATATGTAATACACAAACATACAACCATAAGATTTAAAGAGATCCCTATGTCTTGCGTCAACGATATGATCATCGTCGTTCTAACCAGCCTTGGAGATTACCATCATGTTGATTGCGGCCCAGGGATAAATACGCTCGTAATCGAAGCCCCCGCACTCACAGCTGATCTGACCACATCGGGCAACTCAACTTACGAAATGACGCATTCGGATCCGCCCGTAGTTCTGGTCAAAGGTGAGGGTTTCACGAAATTCAAGATTCTCGGTGGGTCTGGAAATGACACATTGACCGGATACACATCTGATGACGAGTTAGATGGTGGCCTTGGAGACGATGAACTTGATGGCGATTCTGGCGAAGACACGCTCCTAGGTGGACCTGGGGATGACAGGCTCTTTGTCGGAGGTTTCGCTGGAGATACTGGACCGGACACAATCGATGGGGGTGATGGATTTGACCATCTGCTCAAGCTGCCGCGCTCTGGCCTGTCAGACGTGCAGGACATCACCCTGAATTTCCTTTTGGCAAATGGGGCAAACTTTACTCTGACGGATGGCACTGTTGTATCCAATATTGAACGGATCAGTAATCTTCAGCTTGGGGACGGTGATGATAAGGTCAAATTTGTTCCTAAATCGATCGATGACAGACATCAGACGCATGGCGGAAATGGCACAGATCATCTTAATGTGACCCTGAACCACATTACCGACGACCTTAAGACCGCTGTCGGGACGCAACTTTTTATTGTTTATCCAGACGGCCAATCTCCTTTTGCCGCCGCTATTGTCGCGGCAAACCTTTTTGAAACCTTCAGAATCATTTCTGGCTCCGGCGACGACTCCATTCGAGGGGCTGATGGGATCGACCGTTTGGAAGGAAATGCGGGGAACGATAAACTGACGGGTGCTGGCGGCAATGATACGCTGCTCGGCGGAGCTGGAGACGACATTCTCGATGGCGGAGACGGGAATGACCGCATGTTTGGTGGGCCAGGATCGGATACATTCTACGGAATGGCTGGCATTGACACCGTCAACTATTTCCACTCTTTCGCGGGCGTCACGATAGATATTAGCGCACAGACACCTGTCGCATCAGGCGGTGATGCGGATTTCGATACTTTGATATCCATCGAATCCATCGACGGATCGCTCTTTGACGATCAAATCTACGGATCCAGCGGCAATAATCTTCTACGTGGACAAGCCGGCGCGGATACAATTGTTGGCCGAGACGGCAATGACGCCCTGGGCGGCGGAGACGGCGCCGACAATCTTCAGGGCGACGCAGGCGCGGATCGTCTCTACGGCGATGCTGGCGCAGACACGCTCCATGGCGGGATTGATAATGACAAGATGTGGGGCGGCGCGGGGGACGACCTATTCGAAATGCGTCCAGGTGACGGCATCGACAAAATCATGGACTTTGAAGTCGCCTCATCTGACAAAGTTGATCTATCGACTTTTCAAATCGCAAGCTTCAGTGTCTTGCAGAGTCTGATGGCTCAAGACGCTGCACATGTTAGGATTACGCTTCCGGGAAATGACATTCTGATCATTGAAAATACCCTAGTCTCAGACCTGAAAGCTTATCATTTCCATCTTTAAAACGAGCTAAGCCACCCTAGGCACGCGAGATTTATAGGTAAACTGCCCGGCGTCATTCAGACGTCGCGACACCAGCCCACGCCCCTTCAAACAGTTCAAATGCGCGACGGCTTCACCCACCGCCATGATCCGGTTTCCGTCATCAATTGGACGGCGGAAGAGAACGGAATAAACTTCGGTCGCCATTTTCGGCTCGCGACAAAATTCATAGAGACGGTCGAGCGCCTTTTCGTGATGTTCGATCAGCTTGTTCAGGCGGCGATGCGCACCGCGAAACGGGATGCCATGCGCGGGACCAATCAACGTATCTTCAGGCAGCTCAGCGATCAGCTTATGGCAGGATGAGATCCAGTCATCGAGCGGGTTGCCTTCCGGTTCCGTGGGCCAGACGGAAACGTTAGAGCTGATATTCGGCAACAACTGATCCCCCGTCAAACACAGGCCCAATTCCTCACAATAGAGACACGCATGTTCCGGACTGTGACCGGAACCAATAATAATGCGCCAGGTCCGCCCGCCAATTTTGCCCCACTCTCCATCGGTCAACCGATCATAGGCATGAGGCAGTTCGCTGACAGCCTTGCCAAAGCCGCCAAAGCGTTTCTTGTAGAGCTCGATCTGATCCGTCGTGAAACCGACCTTGCGATAGAAATTAATGCCCGCTTGCGGGGCGGGATGGCCCGTGTCGGCAACCAGCAGACGACAGAGAAAATACTCGCCGCGCGTCATTAACAGCGGCGCGCCAAATTTTCGGCAGATCCACCCCGCCAGACCCGTATGATCAGGATGAAGGTGAGTGCAAATCACGCGATTGACGGGCCGGCCGCCCATCAGCTTACGGAAATGGCCCTCCCACTGCCGCTTGCTCTCCGCCATGGCGATGCCCGTATCGACTACCACCCAGCCATCCCCGTCGCGGATCGCATAGAGATTGATGTGATTGAGTCCTGTCATGGGCAGGGAAAAGCGTAGCCAGAACACGCCGTCCGCGATTTCGCGCACTTCACCCGGTTGTGGTTTTTCGTCCGTGATAAATTCCAGCATCTTCGAGCTTCGGTCTCGCCCCTGGCCTTCGGGGAGCAGCGAGGCGTCATGCGGAGTGGAGGGCCGTTTGGACTTTAAGATGGCGGGTTTTTTCATGCGGCTTGCATAGCGGCACGGTGCGGAGCCGTCCACGGCACTCCACGCTTATCGACCATGCAATGTATTCTACATCAGATGCGACCAGCACAGGGCGCGGCGTCAGCCATAGATGAGCCTGGGCTCAGAAGTTTTTAGCCCCGCATGGTCTGGATGAAGGCATCAGCGGCAGAGATGGATTGCTCCATTTCAGCGATCAGGCGCGCAACATCCCCTTCAAGGTCAGCCGCTTCCGCACTCAGCGCCGCAATCGACCGCGCATTGAGATTATGTTTGAGATAGAGAACGCGGTCGCTGAAGACGGACAATACCGGATCCATAGACGCAGTCGCGGCATCCATCTTGTCAGCTAGGACATCGTATCGCTGCCGCGTCTCACGCAGTTGGCGTTCGGACGTCCGGCGTAGCCCCGCATCCGAATATTGCGACAGTTCACCTTCCCATTCCTTGAATAGATCGCGCGAAACTCGTTTCACAGAGGCGACGCGTGACCGCGTTTCATCCGCTTGATTGTCAGCGCGTTCATAGGCCCGGTTCAACCTGTCATAGGTCGCTTCAAGCTCACCACCGTTTACATCGACAACCGCACGAAACGCTTCTAGTGCGTTCTCAAATTCCTCTTTGGCCTCACCTTGGGACTTTGCGACATCTTCAACACGGTCGACAAGAATATCGCGCTTCTCGATCCCGAACCGTTCCTGGATTTCATACGCAGCGGTCGCGCAGCCGGACAATATTGTCGGTGCAACCAAGGCCGCCATAATCCCGATTAGTGGCCGTCCCGCGCGCATCATTCCGTTCATTTTTGTCATCCTAATTGTCCCGTAACCTTATCACTAACCCTGAAGTCTTAGGTTGGTTCCTTTCAATGTCCATGGAGGGCGCATCGATCCTCTATCTAGTCCCTTGCGATTCCTAGGCCCTGCCTCCATTCGGTTGAGACGTGCGTCATCATTTGACGTCAAAAAGACCAACCGGAGCGCAACCATGAAAACCCTTCTGTCAATCCTGATGATCTCTACCTGCGGGTCTGCGGTAGTCGCATGCACACATACACCAACCGAAACGATCACCATGACGGCGAAACCCGCAACAAAAACGCTTATTCAGACGATCTATGATGGCTTTGCTGAGGGCGACATGGCCAAGGTCACGAGCGTCATGGCGGATGACATTGTTTGGAACGAAGCCCAAGGCAATCCCTACGCCGATCTGAATCCGTATATCGGCCCCGACAAAATTCTCAGCGGATTATTCTCTCGCCTCGGCGGGGAGTGGGACTATTTCCACGCGACCCCCGAAGAGTTCATTGTCGACGGAGAGCGTGTTGTCGCACTTGGACACTATAAGGCTCAGCACAAAACGACAGGCAAAGAGATGGATGCTCCGTTTGTCCACGTCTGGACCGTTCAGAACGGGAAACTCACAACGTTTCAGCAATATACCGACACCGCGGCGCATGTCGATGCGATGGGTGAATAGGCTCCCGACGAGACGTCTGGAGTATGCGCTTCAGCCATAGCTTTAGGCGACTTGCGTACTCTGCAGCGTGATTCCGGCTATTTCGGATCAAGACCATACGGATTCACGCATTGCCTTGCCCTTAAGTGCGCCGTAACCACGCGCTTATGCCTATCCTGCCCACAAAAATCGATACGACCTCGACGGAGTTTGCCGAAAACCGCGCCGCAATGGCTGCGCTGACGGAAGACTTGCAAAAATTGGTCACTCACTATGCGCAAGGCGGATCAAAGCGCGCAAAGGATAAACATGTCGCCCGCGGTAAGCTTCTGCCGCGTGAACGGGTTGAGCGCTTGCTGGATCCCGGCTCACCCTTTCTGGAATTGTCCCAGCTTGCGGGACACAATATGTATGAGTTCGAAGTGCCGGGCGCGGGTATCATCACCGGCATTGGTCGCGTGTCAGGCCGCGAATGCATTATCATCTGCAACGACCCGACAGTGAAGGGCGGCACCTATTTTTCGATGACCGGGAAAAAGCAGCAGCGCGCGCAAGACATCGCGCTGGAGAACCATCTACCGGTTATTTATCTCGTCGATAGTGGCGGCGGCTACCTACCACGTCAGGCCGAAATGTTTGCCGACAAGACCCATTTCGGGCGGAGCTTTTTCAATCAGGCGCAAATGTCGCGACTCGGCATCGCTCAGATCGCCTGCGTTATGGGCAGCTGCACAGCGGGCGGTGCCTATGTGCCCGCCATGGCCGACGAAGCCGTTATCGTCGCCAATCAAGGTACGATTTTCCTCGGCGGTCCGCCTTTAGTGAAGGCCGCGACGGGCGAAGATGTTGACGCGGAAACGCTGGGCGGCGGCATGCTGCATGCAAGCCAGTCCGGCGTGGTCGATCATCTGGCCGCCAATGACGATCATGCTTTGTCGATTGTGCGCGACATCGTTTCAACTTTGGAACCGAAGGACCCGCACTTTCTGCCAACGGGCACAGGCGATGATCCGCTCTATCCGGCGCACGAATTGGGCGGCGTCGTGCCTGCTGATATTCGCAAGCCCTATGACTGCCGGGAAATCATCGCGCGTATTGTGGATGGATCACGGTTCACCGAATTCAAGTCGCTTTACAGCCCGACCTTGGTCACAGGCTTTGCTGAAATCCACGGCTATCCCGTCGGCATCCTCGGCAATAATGGTGTGCTGTTCTCTGAGAGCGCCATGAAGGGCGCGCATTTCATTGAGCTATGCTGCCAGCGCAAAATTCCGCTACTCTTCCTACAGAATATCACAGGCTTCATGGTTGGCTCCAAAGCCGAAGCGGGCGGCATCGCTAAACATGGCGCGAAAATGGTCCATGCTGTCGCCAACGCCCAAGTGCCGAAATTCACGGTTGTCGTCGGCGGCTCTTACGGCGCCGGGAATTATGGCATGTGCGGTCGCGCCTATGAGCCGCGCTTAATGTTCATGTGGCCCAATTCGCGCATCTCCGTCATGGGCGGAGAGCAAGCAGCCAATGTGCTCGCCGATGTGGCCCGCGACAGTGACAGTTGGAGCGCAGAGCAGCGCGAAGCCTTCATGAAGCCGATCCGCGACAAATATGAAGAAGAAGGTCACCCTTATTACGCCTCAGCCCGTATCTGGGACGATGGCATCATCGCACCCGAAGACACACGCATGGTCCTCGGTCTTGGGCTTGCCATGAGCGCGAACGCAGAGATTCCAGAGATGGATTTCGGCGTTTTCCGGATGTGATCGAGAGAGTTTTTCAATGACCAAGATTACAAAAATCCTGATTGCCAATCGCGGCGAAATCGCCTGTCGCGTGATGCGAACAGCAAACGCGATGGGCATCAATACGGTAGCGGTCTATTCCGACGCCGACCGCGATGCGCTGCATGTGCGTATGGCTGATGAGGCTGTTCATATCGGCCCGGCTCCGGCTGGGGAAAGCTATCTGGTGATCGACAAAATCATTGCCGCAGCAAAAGAAACCGGCGCTGACGCCGTCCATCCGGGCTATGGCTTCCTCTCTGAAAACCCCGCTTTTGTTCGCGCCTGTCAGGCCGCGAATATTATCTTCATTGGCCCGTCGGCGGAGGCGATGGAAGCGATGGGTCTGAAGGATGCCGCCAAAGATCTGATGACGAAAGCCGGCGTGCCGGTCACACCCGGCTATCAAGGCGACAATCAGGATACGGATCATCTGGCGCAACAAGCGCAAGAGATCGGTTATCCGGTTCTGATCAAGGCCGTCGCTGGGGGCGGCGGAAAAGGGATGCGTAAGGTCGAAGCGCCCGCCGAATTTAAAGCCGCCCTAGCCTCCGCCCAGCGCGAAGCGGCGAGCAGTTTTGGTAATGATGTCGTTCTGATCGAGAAATTTATCCAGTCGCCGCGCCACATCGAAGTCCAAGTCTTCGGCGACGCGCTTGGTAATGTGGTCCATATGTTCGAACGCGACTGCTCGCTGCAACGCCGCCACCAGAAAGTCATCGAAGAAGCCCCGGCCCCCGGCATGACCGACGCGGTCCGAGACGCGATGACTGGCGCTGCCGTCCGCGCCGCGCAAGCCGTGAATTATCAAGGCGCAGGCACGGTCGAGTTCATTGTCGATGGGTCTGGCGCGCTGCGCACAGATGGGTTCTGGTTCATGGAAATGAACACGCGACTACAAGTCGAACATCCAGTAACGGAAGAGATCACGGGTCTGGATCTAGTCGAATGGCAGATTCGCGTCGCGCAAGGTGAAGCTCTGCCCGACCAGAATGATATTACGATGAGCGGCCATGCGATTGAAGGTCGCCTTTACGCCGAAGACCCGGACGCCGATTTCACACCAAGCGTGGGGCGCTTGCACCTG
The DNA here is from genome assembly GCF_030159955.1 of Algimonas ampicilliniresistens. Lineage (GTDB taxonomy): Bacteria > Pseudomonadota > Alphaproteobacteria > Caulobacterales > Maricaulaceae > Litorimonas > Litorimonas ampicilliniresistens. The sequence goes on along the minus strand of NZ_BSNK01000002.1, from coordinate 729,269 downwards.
TTCAGCCTTCCAACATCAGCGCGGGTTGATACAGGGTTTGAGCGCGGGGACCTTGTCTCTCGCCATTACGACCCGATGATCGCCAAACTCATCATTCATGCAAAGAATCGAAAGTCCGCGATTAGGGCCCTCTCTACGGCCTGCGCTCAGACGGCGACGCTGCCCGTCAAGACCAACGCGGCGTTCCTGCAAGCCTGTCTAGATCATCAAGACTTCCGCGTCGGCAAGATTGATACGTCCTTTATTGCGACCCATGATCTCACCGTCCTATCCGACCGTGTCGACACTCTGGCGAAGTCTCTTGGGCCTAAGCCCGGTATCGGGCCTTTCGGTCAGATAGATGGTTGGCGGCTTAACTTACCGCCGCGAACCGTGCATCATGCCTATGTTGATGGTGAGGTGGTGGAACTGCCCTTGCGCCGGGGTCATGGAGTCAACCGCGGCCATCTACGCACTGGAAATCGGGGAGCCATTGTCGGCGCGCCGGCTGATTTACTTGCGGCGGCGCTCGGCGCGGACACAGTCATTGCGCCCATGCCGGGCAAGGTGATTTCCCTTCTTGTGAAAGTGGGCGACACGGTCACAGCCGACCAACCGCTGATCATTCTCGAAGCGATGAAAATGGAAATGACGCTAAAATCTCCTCGCAACGGTGTAGTGGCAGAGGTCAATGCAACGACCGGCGAACTGGTCACGGACGGCGATGCGCTCGTCAGTCTTGAGGAAGATAAATAACTATGTCCACCACCCCCTACCCGACACTGCAATTCGGTCATTCTGAAACGACAGAGGCCATTCGCGAGACGGTCTATCAATTCGCGCAGGACAAGATCGCGCCCATCGCGGCAGAGATCGATACAACCAACGTCTTTCCGCGCCATCTCTGGCCCGAAATGGGTGAGTTGGGCCTGCACGGGATTACCGTCTCAGAAGAACAGGGCGGACTTGGGCTCGGCTATCTAGAACATATGATCGCTATCGAAGAAGTGAGCCGCGCCTCAGCCTCAATCGGTCTGTCTTATGGGGCGCATTCCAACCTTTGCATTAATCAGATCGAGCGCTGGGGCAACGCCGAGCAGAAAGCGAAATATTTGCCCAAGCTGGTCACTGGCGAACATCTCGGCAGCCTTGCCATGAGTGAGCCCGGCGCGGGTTCAGACGTGATGAGCATGAAGCTCAAGGCAGAGAGTGCGCAGGGCGGCTATCTGCTTAATGGCAATAAAATGTGGATCACCAATGCGCCGACGGCTGACACATTGCTGGTCTACGCCAAGACCGACCCTAGCGCGGGCAGCAAATCCGTCTCCGCCTTTCTGATCGAGCCGGGCTTCGATGGCTTTTCCACGGCGCAGAAACTCGACAAACTTGGTATGCGTGGCTCAGACACATGCGAGCTGGTTTTCGAAGACTGTTTCGTACCGGAAGAGAATGTTGTCGGCGAACTGGGCCAAGGCGCAGCAATCCTGATGAGCGGCCTCGACTATGAACGCGTTGTGCTGTCTGCCGTGTCGATCGGCATCATGCAGGCCTGTCTCGATGTGGTCCTGCCCTATATTCACGAGCGCAAACAGTTCGGAAAATCCATCGGCGAGTTTCAGCTCATCCAAGGCAAGCTGGCGGATATGTATGTCAGTCTCTCGACAGCTCGCGCCTATAGCTATGCCGTCGCGGCAGCCTGTGATCGCGGCGAGACGACCCGCAAGGACTCCGCCGGCTGCATCCTCTACGCCGCCGAGAAAGCCACGCAAATGGCGCTCGATGCGATCCAACTTTTGGGCGGGAATGGTTATATCAATGACTATCCCACGGGCCGCCTGTTACGCGACGCTAAGTTGATGGAAATCGGCGCAGGCACGAGTGAAATTCGCCGCTGGCTGATCGGAAGAGAATTGTTTGCCGAAACGGCGTAAATCACTCTTTGTGAAATCCGCTCACTCTGTCGGTGCCACCGTCCTGGCGGTGTGTCTGCTGAGTTGCGCGACAAGTAACAAATCCTCATTAATTCCGATGCAGGACAGCACGGGCGAGTTGCGCGCCGCGCTAGACAAGCGGCTGGAGGATGTTCGGGACAAGGTCCTGTTCATCGGGGATGACAGTTTACGCTTCTCCCTCGACGCCGCCGAACACCGGGTCGCGGAAGCGGTGGTCCAGCTTATCCCCTATGACATCGAAAACCGACTCTCATACGGCAAGGGGGTCGGCCTTGCCCTGCTAAGTGAAGATGGCACGACCTATATTTTGACGGCAGCTCACACTTTGTACCGACCCCCATCAGGCCGGTTAAGAGCCCCTGACTTGATCGTATTTGGCACGGACCCCAACGCAAAACCTTTGGCCCTGTCTGGTAAAAATCTTGAGCGTAGGTTCGGTAACGGCCTCCCTTTCGTTACACATATCGATGACATCATTCTTATCCCTATCACGGTTGATCCGGGCGTTCGGCCGCTTCCCATCTCTGCGTTGAGGCCGCTTGATCTCGATGCTGAAGCGCTCACCGATAGCCAGTCTACACTTGCGGCAGTAAGTTGTGATTTTCTGTCCGAAGCCCATCCAATGACGTGTTTCGCACAATCCTTCACGCAACTCGAGGCGCGCTGGTTGGGACTTGTCTCAGCGGTCACGTCCGATCTCGACGCCTATCCCGGCCTGTCAGGCAGTCCGGTGATTACCGTCGATGGCGCGCAAATATCTGTTGTCGGAGTCATTGTTTCCGGCTCAACGGAAAAGGACTGTGTCGCCTATGCCCCCCCACAATGTTACACGGTGGTCGGTCCGGTGAGCAACGATGCGATGAGATCCGCCCGGCAGCGACGGCCTCTCATGCCCCACCCTGACGTCAATACAGATAGAGATGTAGGCCAATTTCAACCTGGACGCTCTCCCGCCTGGTGGCGCGATAACTGATCCGCCCATCATCCCGATATGCGACATAAGAATTTGGGACGATAGATTGAACCTTTCTCTCGCCCCTAACGACTAACGATCATGAAGCAGGCGAAAAGAACAGCACTGGAACGACAAACGGCCTATCTGGCCGTGATCGCATCCGACAAGACTAGTCCGGAAGCCCGCGACGCTTTTGCCCGGCTGATACGGCTCTGGCATCCCCGCATGATGCGGTTCGCACAGTCTCGCGTACCTGATATAGCAGAAGATGTGGTCCAAGACGCTGTCCTGACCATGGCCCGCAATATTGGGCGGTTGCGGACTCCGGAACGTTTCGGGTCTTGGGCCTTCACGATAGTCGCCCGCCGTGCAGCTGATGGCCAGCGCGCCGCAATTCGACGACGAAATCTGCAAGATCAGATCAAAGTCGACGATAGCAACTCGGCACCAAGCGAGACCATCATCGATTTGAAACAAGCGCTCTATGCACTGTCAGAGGCAGATCGGCGCTTGCTGACCCTGTTTCATGTTCAAGGACTGTCGCTGGTGGATCTCTCCGCCATGCTTGACGTGCCAACTGGCACCATAAAGTCGCGACTACACACGGCGCGGGCACGCCTGCGAGACCAACTCGACCCACCCACACATCTGAAGGAGTAGACCATGACCGATATAGACACACAGATAGACCAAGCCTTCCGTCAATTGGACGGTGATCCGATCGACCAGACTGGGTATTACAAAGAAGCGTTCGAGAGTTTCAAAGGACCGGGCAGCGTCTTGCGTATTGGCGCGATCATTGGCGCTATCTTTTTTTCGGCAGGGCTTATCATCTGCTTGTTCAAAATGTTTGGCACAAATGATTTGGCCGAATTGATCCGGCTAGGCGTCTTTGCCCTACTCTTCGGACAGGCGCAGATCGCCTTGAAACTCTGGTTCAACATGCAGTTAAATCGCCGAGCGATCACATCCGAAGTGCGCCGCTTGGGACTGTTGATGGACACGTCTCGGTAAGGGTCGTGCGGCTACGTTTCTTTGGTCGCGCACCCCAAGCTTCGGATCTCCAATCGGAACGGGCCGTCGCGGCCGTCGGCGAGGATGATACCCAGTTCACGCACGTCGGATTTGTCGAACGGGTCGACTCTTACGCGGCGTCCAAAGACGGTTGTGTCGAGTGCATCAAACGGCACGAGGACATGGGCCCACTCACCCGCAGGCGTGATTGGGATGGCAGCCTGGTAAGAGACAGAACGCCCCCGCCAGCGTTCTGATGTGCGGAATGTCATTTTATAGTCACGGCCGTCTGACCGGATCCGCAACCGGATCCCCTCTGCGTCGCTCAACTGTCCGGGCCGCATCGCTGTTCGGATTGACGAAAAACCACCGCCGTTTGTGTTGATAATACCGCGAAAAACCATGTAATTCTCTTCGGCGAACCTTGCGCCTTGGGACAGGCCGCCCATGACCCCATCATTGACGACTTGCCAAGCGTTGAGCGTGTCGGAGTCGGAGAGATCCATTTTCATGATACAGTCTTTCTGGGTGATGCGATCCCCTGACGTCCCCTGTGCAGACGCCGCGCATCCCACCACGCCTAAGGCCAGAAAGGTCAGGAGTGGCAGCAAGACTGTGATGGATCGATAGAGCATGCGATAAGGTATTTCTAAAACAGGAATGAACAATTGATACGCCCCGCAGGGACGATCCGTTTCATGTCGCAATGTCGCAGAGAGGCGTACTGGGCCAGAAGGTCCCCGGTCTCACGGGGCGCAATGGAGACCAGGGACGATAGGCCGGGCACAAGGCCCTTCCATGAAATCTAGATAATATCGCAGTCAGTCTCTGTCACCTCATATTGGTGTGATTGACTGTGAATGACCGGAGTTGAGCACACTCATATAACCTATGTTAAGCGAACCGCACGACGTCGCTGAGGTCCGGACGCATTCTTGGCGTTGCCGGCTGTGTTGGCGTTCCAATATAAATAAACCCGGCTACTTGTTCTCCCTCACTCATACCAAGTGCGGCGTTGATTCTCGCATCAAAGGCGTACCATTCCGTCAACCATTGCGCGCCAAACCCAGACGCTTGCGCAGCGAGACAAAGATTGAAACTAACAGCACCTGCCGACAGTTGCTGTTCCCAAGTTGGCGTCCCGCGCGGGCAGAGTTTCGGCGCACTAATAACAGCGATAATGATTGGAGCCCGCAAGAAACGGTCAGCTTCAAATTGATGCCGATCCTCTGGATAGTTCGGGTAATCGTCCCGGTGGACCGCTTTAAGCACCTCCCCGAAGGCTGCGCGGGCCTCGCCCTGAAAGACAACCAATCGCCACGGCGTTAGCTTGCGGTGATCTGGAACCCGAGTCCCGATTTCGAGAATCGTCTCAAGAGTCTCTGCATCCGGCCCTGGCTCACTCATCGACTTTGCCAGATTGCTTCGTCGGCTAGCAAGAAAATCCAGAACCCCCTCATTCCAAGCAGGAAGGGGAAAAGAATCAGGCATGAAAAACTCCTCGGGCTGGACGGCGGGTCGCGAACTTCATACGCAAATCGCACAGAAATGGAGCCGTAAAAATGTCAATTGAGTCCAAACTGACTGAGATGGGCCTGAGCTTGCCTGAGCCGATGGCTCCAGTGGCCAATTATGTGCCCTATGTGATCAGCGGCAATCAGGTATTTATCTCCGGTCAAATTAGTAAGATTGGCGAGATCATGATCCAAGGCCGACTGGGGAAAGACCTAAAAGTTGAAGACGGTCAGCACGCGGCGCGCTTATGTGGCCTCAACATTGTCGCTCAACTGAAAGCCGCTTGCGGAGGCGACCTGTCCCGGGTCCGGCGCATCGTAAAGCTAGGTGGGTTTGTTCAGGCCACTCCGGAGGCCACTGGCGCCGCCATTCCTCAAATTATCAATGGTTGCTCCGACCTCATGGTCGCCCTGTTCGGCGACGCTGGTCGACATGCTCGTTTCGCCGTCTCCGCACCCAGCCTGCCGCTGGATGTCGCTGTCGAAATCGACTGCATTGCCGAGATCGATCCGGCTTAGTTGAGCCTGAAAAGAGTCATTAAGAGACAGTTTCAAAATTAACTGCATTTTGCGAATGATTTGCAGTTGCCAAAATTATATGCGCCTCCTATAGCCGCCATAGAACTTGCGAATGGTTCGCAGGTGCAGGAGAGCGCGGGAATGATCCTGCAATTGCCCGGACCCCATCTTGCCCGGCTGCTGGCCCAAGCAGCGGACGCACATATGATGAGGCACGCGCCATTGCAGGATGACCGTGCAGACACAGAAATACGTCTAAGTCATGACCCCATCCCTATTCCTCGGCCATCAAGCCGCACGCAGACCTGTTCTTGCCGCGACACTGCTAATCGGTTCAAGCCTTCTCGCCGCCCCTAGTTTTGCTCAGCAGACCAATCCTGATCTGAACAATCTCGACATCATCACTGTCGTCGGCACGGTTGGAAACGCCAATGATATTCCGGGCGCGGTCACCTTCATTGGCGCTGATGCCCTCGCTGAGCAAACTTACGCCGACATCAACCGCGTGCTGCGTCGGGTACCCGGCGTCAATCTTCAAGAAGAAGATGGGTACGGCCTTCGTCCCAACATCGGATTACGTGGATCCGGGGCGGATCGATCATCCAAAATTGTCATCTTGGAAGATGGTGTTTTGGCTGCACCGGCCGCTTATTCTGCGCCCGCCGCCTATTATTTCCCGGTCACGGGCCGGATGAACGCGGTCGAGATTTCTAAGGGCCCTGCGACAATTAAATATGGCCCCAACACGACGGCTGGTGCGATCCAATTTTTCTCAACCCCCATTCCGCAAGAACCATCAGGACATATCGATCTACTCTTATCCGATCATAATCGCCTTATTACCCATGCCTGGGTTGGCGGCCGCAAAGCCTTCAACGGGTTTGACCTAGGCGCCTTGGTCGAAACCTTTCAAGACCGCACCGATGGATTCAAGGAGTTAGATACGGGCGACACTGGGTTTGTGCTGCAGGATTATGTCGTCAAACTTGGTGCCTATCTTCCCAATCAATCCTTCGAGTTGAAGCTGCAAAGCAAGGATGAGGACGGCGACGAGACTTATCTTGGTCTCAGCCAAGCTGACTTCGATGCCAACCCCCTGCGCCGCTACAATGCGTCCGCGCTGGACCGAATGGATAATGACCGCCAGACTTACCAACTGACCCACACCATTGGTCTCGGCAATGACTGGGACATGACGACCATTGCCTACCGGACCGATTTTTCGCGCAATTGGGTCAAGCTCGACCGGTTCGACAATTCACAACTCTCCGGCAACGGCGCCTGCAACAGCCTTGATGAAATCCTGCGCGATCCATTGACCTGTTCGCAAGAATTCCAAGTGCTAGAAGGCGCACCCGGCTATGTCTCTCCGGATGACGCCCTACAGCTACGGGCCAACAACCGTACCTATTACACGCAAGGCATCCAGTCCGCGGTTGCAGGGACCGTCCAGACAGGAACCCTGACACATAATCTGACCGCGTCACTGCGCTATCACGAGGATGAGGTCGACCGCTTTCAAGATCAGGACGGATACCGGATCGATAATACTGCACTAATTCTAACCACCGACAACGCGCCCGGCACACAGGCCAACCGTTTGTCATCCTCCAAAGCCCTATCCGCCTATCTAGAGAACCGAACCGAAATCGGGGCCTTATCGGTCACAGCCGGCCTGCGCGTGGAAGATGTCAGCACCGAGCAACGTCGCTGGAACACGCCAGATCGCAGCCTCACGCCAGATTCTGAGCGCGACAATGACTATACGGAGTGGCTACCGGCTCTGTCAGCGATTTATGATTTCGACCACGGCCTGTCGGTTCTGGGCGGCGTACACCGCGGCTTCTCCGCCCCGTCCGTCTCTTCGCGTCAAAGCACGGACGCCGAACAAAGCACGGTATGGGAAGCCGGTTTCCGATATGCGCCGCAGGGGAATTCGCGGCCCGGGAATTTACGGTTGGAAGCGATCGGCTTCTTTAATGATTATTCCAACTTGCTCGGCGAGTGCACGAATAGTGCGGGCGGCTCGGAATGTGAGATCGGCGATGCCTTCAATGCCGGCGAAGTCGATGTTTACGGACTGGAAGCCACGCTCGATTACGCTTTTACAGCGGGTCACATACGGATCCCCGTATCCGCCACCTACACATGGACTGAAACCGAGATCAAAAGTACATTCGCGGATAGTTTCTTCGGCAACGTTTCAGCAGGCGACAGCCTACCTTACGTTCCAACCCATCAATTTACCCTGACCGTTGGCCTGGAAGGCGACAGCTGGGGGTTGGACGCGCTGCTGAATACTGTTTCAGAAACCCGCAATATTGCGGGTCAGGGATCCGTTGCAGCAGATGAGCGGATCGACGCGCGCACGATCGTGGACCTGTCAGCCTATTATCAGCTGAGTGAGACTGTCCGGCTGCGGGTGAAAGCGGAGAACTTGTTTGACGAGACCTACATTGCGGCCCGTCGACCTTATGGTCTGCGCCCCGGAAAACCGCGCGAACTCTTCGCCGGGGTCAGTGTCGATTTCTAGGATGCGTATGAGGGTCGCCTCCTAAGTCGGCCTTTCACGGTAAATACAGCGCCTTTGGCTTGATTTATGGTGGAAGTGTCGCGATATAGCGCGCTTCTCACGAACAAGTCTAAGAGCACCCTAATTTATGAGCATACCCGGTCAGACATTTAACGACCGCCTTCAGGCGCAAAAAGAGGCCAAATTGGCCATGTTGAAACGTGCGCAGGAAAAGCAACTCGATCCAGCCGAAAAAGAACGGCTGATGGAAGAACGCGCGGCCCGAAACGCCGCCCGTGAAGAACGCGAAAAACAGCGTGCCGCAGAGAAGGCCGCTAATATCGAAAACGAGAAAGCCGAAAAAGCTGAACGCGAACGTAAGAAGAAGCTGGCCGAAGTCGCTAAAAAGAAAGCGAAAGAAGAAATGGTCCGCGCGCAGAAAGCTCGTCGTGACGCTAAATATGCGGCGCGTAAGGCCCGGACGAAACGCTAGTCTCGAATAAAAAACGAATTTAAAAACCCGGCTCAAGCCGGGTTTTTTATGGGCTAAGATCGTCCGCTCTACCCAACTTTGCGGACAAAGACTGCACCCGCTGAATAGCCCGCCCCAAATGAGCAGATCAGCCCTGTGTCTCCATCTTGAAAATCATCGCTATGTTTATGGAAGGCGATGATTGAGCCCGCGCTCGACGTATTAGCATATTCGTCCAGCACGACGGGCGCTTTCTCAATGTTCACGTCTTTGCCGAGCACCTTCTTCGCAATTAAAACATTCATGCTGAGGTTAGCCTGATGCAGCCACAGACGCTTGAGGTCATTGGGGTCGATGCCTAGGCCTTCGGCTTCATCCGTGATCAAGCGCGCGACCAAGGGCACGACCTCTTTAAAGACGCTGCGACCATTTTGAACAAACAGCTTATCTGTCAGCCCCTTGCGACCACGGTCGCCTTGCATCCCGTTATCCTCGGGCGCGGTGTGATTGAGGAAGCCGAAATTGTTGCGAATGTTATTGGAGAATTGGGTCACCAGTTTTGCACCAATGATTTCCCAATGGCTTGCCGGGGCCACATCCTCACGCTCCACTAAGATTGCGGTTGCCACATCACCAAAGATGAAGTGACTGTCCCGATCTTTAAAGTTCAGATGGGCCGTGCAAATTTCCGGATTGAGGACGAGTACGCTTTTCGCTTGGCCGCCATAAATGAGGCCGCGCGCGGCTTCGAGACCGAAGGTCGCGGAACTACAGGCCACGTTCATATCAAAGCCAAAGCCTTGAACACCGAGCAAGTCCTGCACTTCCACCGCGATAGCGGGGTAGCCGCGTTGAAGATTGGAACAGGCGACAATCACGGCGTCCACGTCAGCCGCCGTTTTACCCGCGCGTTCCAGCGCATTCTCGGCGGCCTTGACTGCCATTTCTGCCAGCACGGACGGTTCGTCATTTGGACGCGCTGGAATACGCGGCGCCATCGTGTCAGGATCTAAAATCGGATCTTTGCTGAGCACAAAACGGCTCTTAATTCCGGAGGCTTTCTCGATGAACTCAGCCGAGGAATGGGCCAGCGCATCACGCTCTCCTGCCGCTATTGCGTCAGCATTCTCACGATTCCACTTGTCGACATAAGCATTGAAGCTTTCGACCAGTTCCTCATTGGAAATCGACTGGTCCGGAGTCCACAAGCCAGTGGAGGAGATAACGGCTTTCACGAGTAACATCCTGCGCAGCTAAGCGGCCCGTTTAGCGATGCTGACACGCGCGTCAAAGGACAAAGCGTTTCATATCGCCCGGGTCTCCTTACAGGCTAAGCGCGCATGGCAGTCTAGGCTGTGATCATTCACCATTCCAACCGCCTGCATGAAAGCATAGGCAATGACAGGGCCGACAAACTTGAAGCCGCGTTTTTTGAGATCCTTGCTCATCGCTTCAGACTCAGAGGTTTTCACAGGCGCGTCAGAAAACTGCGCCCATTCATTGACGATAGGTTTCCCCCCTACGAAATCCCAGAGATAATCAGAGAAATCGATCCCGTCATCGCGCATGTCGAGATAGACTTTGGCATTGCCAATAGTGGCGTCAATCTTAGACTTTGAGCGGATAATGCCGGGGTCACTAAGAAGACGGGCGCGATCCGCATCCGTATAGTGCGCGACAACATCCGGATCGAACCCGTCATAGGCGGCCAATAGATTGTCGCGCTTGCGCAGGATTGTAATCCAAGCCAATCCGGCTTGCTGCCCGTCCTGGATAAGTTTTGAAAACAAGGCCTTCGGATCACGGATCGGACGCCCCCACTCCGCATCATGATAGTGGCAATAAAGTGCATCGGTCGGCGACACCCAACCGCAACGCGGCAGATCCGGGTCGTGATTAGGAAACTCACTCATTCACGATCTCTTGATATTGGGATGTGCCGAACGCCTTAGAGCCATTGAGCCAACGCCAGTCCATATCGATCAGGATTGATCCGTTTTTCACTTCTGAGAAGACCGCCGTGGCCTCTCCGGCTTCAAGCGAGCCATCTTCGGCCCGAGAATGATAGATCAGGACGGCCTGATCAGTACCCGTCATCTGGCCGATCAGATGTCCGTCAGTAAAGCCTGCACCTGAATATGTAGCGCTGAACGCCTCGCCCAATTGTGAAAATGTGAATAGGGCGTCGCTGGCAACCCGACCGCTTTTCGAATTAGACACGGGCCGGAACCGTTTCCCGTTCAGAACAAAGTCGTGGCTCACAGCCGCTTCTCCATTCCGATATTGCATCGCGCATAAATCGGATGTGTGCCCTCATGATTCACCGTCCAACCATTGCGTTCATAGAGCCGCAAAGCCGCTTCATTCTTTGTATTCGACAGCAAGAATATCGAGTCCAACTTTAAAATATCCCGCGCATAATCTTGCACAGCATCCATCAGTTTTTGACCAATGCCGTGACCGCGAAAGCGCTGATCGACGGCCATCTTTGTCAACTCCCACCGCCCGTCCGGGTGGGGTTTCAGCGCAACCGCGCCGGCAACTTCGCCGTCTATGTGAGCGGAAAAAACCTGACCGCCATTGTCGAGATAGATCTCCGGTGTGGCCACCATCGCCTTGTCGGACTCTTCCAACACATGCAGGTCTTCGATCCATTCCGCGTTTAGCGCAGCAAAGCGCGGCAGAGCGGAACGGTCATTGCGGTGGATTTCGACAGGACGGGTCATAAGTCGATAATGTCCTCCGGTTAGAAGTCGGTCAACGACTACCTAATCATCCGTGCCTAATACGCTATCCATCACAGCGACACGTTCACCGCGAACCTCTGGCGAGACGCTGGCTTCGCGTAGTCGGTCCAGGCGGACTAGCGCCATCGCTTGCGTACCGCTTACATGGAGCACCTGTCCCACACTGCGTTCACCAGCTTTGATCTTGTCGCCAGCCTCCGCAGGCCCGTTCAAAACAAGGCCGCGCATCCGTTTGCGCACGGTTGTCATCCGCCGCATGCGCGAGACCACTTCCTGACCGACGAAACAGCCGCCGTGGAAGTCCACGCCGTTCAGCTGATCCATACAGGCATCGGCCGGAAATGTGCTGGCCGTGCCGAAATCCCATTCACTGTCAGGCACACCGAGGGACAGGCGGTGCGCGTCCCAATCGCCCGTGCTGGCCTTTTTGTTGTTCGAGATTAACCGACGCCCAAGGGCAGGCAAGCGCGGGTCCGTATCACCGACCTCGCAGTCATCATCGCAATTCCAGAGGCAGTGGACATTGAAAGTGTCCGACACATCCTCAATCTCAATTAGAGCGCGAAGTCGGTACATCTTCAATCGCTTATGCAGCGCCTCACCCATGGTCTGAGGAGCATCAAGCAGCAAGTAATCGCCGCGATCCGTGATAAACATATCTGCGATAATCTTGCCCTGCGGTGTCAGCAGAGCCGCGAAGGTCACGGGCGCACTAAGCGAGTTGGTCACCAGACCGGACAGCCAGTCCCGCACGCCTTCACCTGACAGTTTTAGAACGGTCCGGTCGCGGCGTTGGATCAGCATAGCGAGGACATAGGCGGGCAGACAGCTTCAAACAAGACGCAGACCGCCTCAAACCAGACTCTGTCGATTTTCCGATAATCTGGAACGATTTTTATTGAATAACAATAAGAGCGTTCCTACCTCATTAGTATAGGACACTGACGTAGACATTGAGGAGAGGGACGTAGATGCCAACTTTTGAAGCCCAGATTGAGCAATCCAAAAAAGAAGTCGCCGAGGCACAGAGCAAGATTTCTGAGCTGTCGTCGCAGATCGACACGGCCCGGTCCAAGATGAGTGAAGGCACGGATATCAGCCTTGATATTGAGACGGCCTCGCTCGACGATGTCCACGCTCACACCGACCTGATGAACGCCAATATTGCCGAACTCATTATGGGTCTGGACGACGTCACGGCTGGATTTTCCAAAGATTTTGATGCCATGCGGTCCAAGACCGGGTGGGAAAAGTTTGTGGGCGTCTTTTCCAAACAGCGCTCGGAAAGCCTGCGGCAAGAGCGCATTCGCGCCGCCACGATCGAGGATAAGCTGCAAGACCTGATTGCCAAGTCCAATACGATCCAAGCGATGTTGCAGGAACAGCTCAATGAGCTGGGTCGCCATAAGGGCCAGGTCGAAGCCAATTTGCAGGTCACGCTGGCTGACCGCGAAGCGGCGGTCACGACACTTGAACAAATCAAAAGCGAAATTAAGGCGCTCGATCCGCAGATTATCGAGCTGGAGAACAAACTCTCTGTCTCCACAGAACCTAAAGAACGCGCGCAGTTGGAGTCCGAACTCGCGACCGTCAATTCACGTCATAATGAGTTGGCGCAGCTCGAGCAGGTCAAACTGTCCGAAAGCCAGACGTTGGAACGCTACATCGAGAAGGGTAAGACCTGGATGGACAGCCTTCAGAACCAGATCGCAACCCAGATGGTTCTGCTCAACAAGCTGACAACCGACACCAAACAACGGGTCGTGCTTTATGATGCGCTATCGAAATCACTGAAGACCGCGCAGCAGCAGGATGTCGCACATAAGATCAACGAAATCGGCGTGGCGACGGATAAGGAAGCGCAGGTCGCGATGGCTGCAATCGGGGCCGCCACAAACAATAAAATGGCCGAAATGATGGAAAGCCACGAAGAGCATATCGTCTTTGCGCGCAAAGTTCTGGAAGAAAAGGCCAAAGCAGACGAACGGTTCGCCCGACGGTTTGAGAAGATCGTCGAGAAGCATGATGCCAATGCTTATGGCGAAAGCTCTTAGGGACTGTCTCAGATTTGAGCACCTCCATGGATCTCGACCTCACCTATACGCACCGCGTGCTCGACAATGCGCGCGCGGCACGGCGTTATTTCGCCAAATTCGAGCGCATCATCGGCCATCTGCGCTCGGTCGCACAACTCTCCGTGGAAGAACGACAGCTCAGTAAGGGAGAAGGCGATATTCTTGGTCAGTATTTGGTCGATTTGAACAACAGCTTCACCGCTCTATCCTACAAATATCTGATGACTAACCGGGCCAAAAATTCCGGCAAAATCAGCATCGATAAAACGGAGTCTGGATTCCCGATATTTTCGGAAATTATCCAACTGGCATCTGACGCCACACAGGCCAAAAAACACCTAAAATCCCTGCCTGATCAGGAGCGTATGAAGAAGGATATGGTCAGCCATATCTTGACCGAACAGTCCGCGCCGACAGCGCTGCAATATGCGCTGGCTCAACGTATTTATTACGAAACGTTAGACAGCCAACCGCTCTTTTTGTCCCAGAACCATCCGCAAGCCGTCTGGGTCGGCAAGGATCTGAAAAAGCGCAAACGTCGCTATATCGTCCATTGGGCGGTCTATGATTCAAAGACTAATATTCCGGTCGTCTACCTGATGGAGCTGGATGATACAGGATCGCGTGCCCTACCCAATGATGAGCGCCGCTGGCCGCGTTTACAAGACGCGCTGATGGCGCAAGCTGTGTCGGAGCTGAAACTCCTCACTATTGCCAAAGGCTTCGATGAAGACTTTTCCAACATTCATCCCAAATCGCTACGCCGCTTCCATCTCGGCCCGATGCATAGCCACGCCTTCACCGAACAACACGGCCCAATCCGCGACGTATTGGCAGAGGCAAGCGGACAACCGGGGCTAGATTGGGCTTTGGCTTGGACTGTGGAAACACTGCTATCTGAAGGTCAGAAATGGGTCAAAACTGGCGTGTTCAACGCGGCCTGGCGACAGGTCTATAAGCTCGATGCTTACGGCCTCGACGGCAAGACCGATGGCTATACCGACATCAACCGCTCGCTCATCCTGCCGCACCGCGCCTATCAGGTGATGGAAGAAAAACATTCGGGCAGTTTCGACGGCATCCGCAAATATGTCGTCGGTCATAACGACAACATCCTCAGCTATACGTAAGGCCTCATGTCCAACCCATCTGACCTCATGGAAATCAAAGAGAGCGCGATCCGCGAAAAGATCGCGAGCGCACAATCCATGCTAGATGGGTTCGACCATACGCCGCGTCTGGCCAAAGCGCGCGACGTTGCGCCCTCATCCGGGCGATCGCCGGGTATTCCGGGGCGTCGCCGTTTCCGTTCCACGACGCCCGGCCTCGTCACCCAAAGCACGGCCCGCGCCGAAGGCGTCAACCTGATCGCACGCGTCGAAGCGACCAGCGACGATGATGATTTGATGAGCCCGGTTCAGGCGGGCGTGCTGCACGGCTTACGCCGCGCGCTAGCCACGGCCCTCACCGTTGTCGATCAATATGCCGATGCGACGGGCTTGTCCGCGTTGATGAAAGATAATCTAGAAGGCAAGTTGGCGAGCAGCCAATCGACCGCCTTCTCTGAAGGCCTTGCCGCCGCCTCCGTCATCGCCCTGCATGTCTTCGCCAATATGGCGAGCTTCCGGCTCTCAACCCTGCATGAAGCGGGCGAACTGTCCGTTGATGTTGGTGATGTCGAGGAAGTGCTGACTGATAATCCGCAGCTCGCCCTGACCGGGGCGCTGTGGGAACTCGACCAGACGTTAGCTCTGTTCGCCGATGATGACACCAAGCTGATCCCGACCGTCACGGCGTTTCTTGAGCAGCTGATGGACAAGGCCGCAACGCGCGCCGCCAACCTCCCCCGGCTCGACGCGTTCACGTCTGTCGCCTACCGCGTCGAGGAAGATGATTTTGAGATCCGGGGTTTTGAGGCGGCATCGCGCGCCCGCTCCACCACCCTGACCATGACGTTCAAAAAACCGAACGAGGTCGTTGGTAATCACATCGCCAAATATCAGTCTATGAAACTGTCCAAAATGCTGATGGCCTATGATTTTGAGCGCAAGCTCAATCCGTTTGCAGATTTGGGCGGGTTCATCTTCACCTTTATGGGCGACGGCCTGCCGGGCACGGGTAAGACGATCCTGATCCAGATGATGGCGGGTCTCATCAATGATTACTGCCAAAATGCGGGCTATCCGTTCCGCTACGCCAATCTGTCCACGGAAAGCATCGATAGCTATCAGGGCAAGTCGGCGCAGAATGCCAAGGCCTTCATTCGTGAGATTATTGATCCGAACGTGATCGGCTTCGGGACGATCGATGATATCGACCAGCTGGCCGGTATACGTGGAGACCGGCAAAGTTCTGCCGGGCAGTTAGAGATCACGGCGGTCCTCATGGAAAGTTTCGCCGGGGCCAATACGGTCGTGCGCGGCAATTGCACCTTCGGGATGTTTTCCAACTATCCAGAAAAAGTGGACGACGCGCTGCGCCAACGGGCGTCCGCTCGTTTCCTCGTCGATGGGCCACAAACGCGCGACGACTATATTGATATTCTGCACCTACTGATGGGTAAGAACCACGACATCCCTGTGGGCGACCATGATCTGTTCGAAGCGCAGGCCATTAAGAAGGCGGTCAAAGCCAGCTATGAGTCCTATGCTCGGCCCAAGGAAGAAGCGCTCGAAGCCGTCTTTGATGCCGTCAAAAAGAGCACAGGCAAGCTCGACACCATCGCCAAGCTCGGCACTTATCTGAAAGCCATTCAGGCCGCCGATCCGCGCTTCACCGGACGCGCGGTCAAGAATATCACCGATGCCGTCAAAGTCCGCGCCATGGACTTCGAACTCCCAGATGAATGGATGGAAGACACATCCCTGTTCCTCGACAAAGACTATGACACCAAACGCGCCATGATCGCCGACCTCGCCACCGAAATCACAGTCGATATGGTGATCCAAGAAATCAATCGCTACGCCGATAGCGAGTTCCGCTACGCCGATAAGAGCGATGAAGTCGCGATTGACAATATGGTCCGCGATTTCGGACGGCAGGAAGAGGCGAAGCGGCGTTATTTGGAGGGGAAGGGATAGTGGAGGATATATTTTTTAAAATATCCGCTAAAGATTGGGCCGAAATAATCCGGAATTACGTTCTTTCTGGAGCAGCGGTTTTTACATCGTGGGTTGCTTGGCAAGGTCTAACGTCTTGGAAACATCAGAAGGTTTGGGAAGAAAATACGAAACTTGCAAAAGAGCTTCTTCTTAAATTTGCCGAGCTAGACTCTGCAGTTGTAGACGTGATTGTTTGGAATCCGTTTTTTGAGAATGAGGGCACCAGCGACCTTAAGCATAAACACCCTATGCTTGCAGAGACATGGGCCCGTTTTCAAAACTTGAGAAAAGTAGATACTGTGCTCGATGAAATATCTGCTTTAAGCATTCATGCGGAGATACTTTGGGGTCGTGACTTACTTAATCGCGTTCGATCCGTTGAACGCATTATAAGCGAAATCAAAACCGTCTTGTATGAAAACCAAGATCAGATTGAAGACCATCTACACAGCAACCGAGACCCATTATTTACTGATGAGTATAAAAAGTCCTTCCAAGGTAACTACTTTGAGAACGGTGGTTTATTTCAAGTATATAAAGAGAAAAAGTCTAGCGCAGAAAAATATCTCCAAGAGAAGTTAGGCCGTTCCTCATGATGCGCCTCGTCAAAGCCGGGCTCATGTTTGGGAACCTTTATGAGGTGTCCTCGCCCGCTATGGTCGAGCGGTATAATCGGGCGCTGGATTATTTGATTGGTAAAAAATCTGAGCTGACCGAATTTCATATCGACATTGCTGGGTATTCGCCAGAAATCGCGCATGAGTTTGATGACGAGCTTTATCTGAACCCGCACGGGGCGAACCAAATGTTCATTCTGCTCTCGACGGACCAGAAGACAGCGCCGTTGCTCGGCTCACAATTTTCGACCTCACGGTCTATCCTGCGCCGCTATATTGATGAGAACGAAGATCAGCTGTTTGCCCTGACCGCGCGCGAAGCGGTGGCGGGCGAGCTGCTTGATTCCGTGTTTAAGATCAGTGAACCGGCTGACCTACTCGACATCAACCAGATCGAAGTCACGGCAGACACCGCCCAAGCCCATGTCAAAGAGGCCGAAACGCTCGGCAAGCAAATCGACCGCTTCATGACGGAAGAGGATGCGTGGTGGGACGATGTATTGATTGCGGAAATGATTGAGCTGGCCAAACGCACGGGCAATATTCAGCGCAACCCGGTCAAGCTCGACGGCAAGGTCTTCCAACAAGGCAATTATTACACCTCCCATTTCGGGGGCGTCTATGTGTTCCGCGATGCGGATACGCCCACCGTGATTGCGCGAACCAAAATTCCCGGATTGGACTCGCTGGATATTCCGCAAACCCTGACCCTTGATGATCGCGAAGCGATTTCCGATTGGCTCTACCAAGAAGGGCTGACCGAATTGATTGTGCAGCGCCCAAATCAAGATAGCGCGCTCGTGATCCGCCAGAAAATGGACTTCATCGTCGCCTCAACCGCAGGCGATAAGGGCCACGATCTATCCGATATGTCGCGCCAGAACATGCGTCAGCTTGAACGCCACTATGCCAATGATTTACCCCCTGAATTTACTGGGCTGATGGACGTCTGGCGCTGGGCATCGATGGGCGGTCGTGTGCCAAAAGTTGGCCCCAAGCATCCGGCCTTTTTCTACGCCCTGCGGGGGTCGCAACATCGCGACCGCGATCTGGTCAATATGTTGCTATCCGACCTGTCGCGGCTGGATTTCCGCCAGCTCTTTATCTGCCACAAATCCCTATTCTACGACGCCTATCGCGACTGGTCAGATACCAAAAAAGACTTTGTCGTCCGCTTCCTCGAAGAAGAATATGCGATCGACAAGGCGGGCGCACGCGAAACTCTGTTTGGCAAAGAACCGAGCATGAGGGAGCCGATCTCGCGCGGGAAACCCAAGCGACGATCTTCAAAACGCAATCCGTGGGACCCAGATAAATCATCAAACCGCCGAGACCAAGATGACGACGATGATATAGATTATGATGACGACTGGCGTCACCGCTCCGCCGAACGCCGCGCCTATGATAAACGCAAGCGGGAAGCTGAAAAATCCAAGAGCCAGACCAAAGGCAGGAAACGGAGGAAATAGATGTTCGGCCTTATCCGCAATATCGTGATTATTTTTCTACTGCTCAGTGTCGTTTATGCTGTGTTGAGTTTCACCGCGCGGTTCAAACATCGAAGGCTTCTTGAAGCTGAATATGAAACGCTATCAGACTTCGACAAAATGGCGGAAAGTGAAGATGATTTCGTCGCGCGCGGCATGAAAGCCTATACGCGCTCTTACCGCCCCAAACTTTTGCTCGGCGTTTTCATCATCCCATCCCTGATCGGCTTTGGCCTGATCTGGCTCGCCCAATATGGTTAGACCCGACCGCTAAGAGGACACGTCATGAAATATCTGCGACATATTCCAGCCTTCATCCTGTTCGTTGTTGGCGCTGTTCTGCTCAATTATTATTTGCCTGACCGCGATGTCGTTCAGATCGTCGGGACAGAAGTCAAACGGATCGACGTTGAAACGGGCGCACCCTTTTGGGACCGCGCCGATATCGGAACGGTCGAAGGCGCGACACGCGACGTTCGCTTCATCAATGCGCAAGACAAAAATGGCCGAACGCGGGTCTATCGCAATGAGGATACAGGCTGGGGGTTTCCGCCCTATTTCAAATTTGACAGTGGTGACGTCACAGCGCTGGCCCAAAGCCTCGCCAAAGGTGATGGTGATTGGGTTGCGGTGCGCCACTATGGCTGGCGGATCAAACTCTTCTCAATCTTCCCCAATGCAACCTCGATCAAGCGCGTGTCAGGACCTGACGCCCTGCTGATCCCTTGGTTCAATATCGTCTTCATCGGCCTTCTGCTCGGTCTGTGGTTCTGGATCTGGCGCACTATTCGGCGCTTCAAGGCCGCGCGGATCGATCCGACACTGGACAAGGTCGGCGATAGTGTCGGTGACGCCGCGCGCGAAGTCGGCGAAACAGTCGGCGAAGGGCGCACACAAGTCCAAGGGTTCTGGCGGAAACTGTTTGGGTCCCCGGCGCCAAAACCACCAAAAAAGTAACGCGCTATTGAGTTGAGCGCCCTCGCGCCCAGCGGTCTGATAGAAAGACACCAGCGAACAGGATGATGATAGAGAGCAGGGTCAGTAATCCGCCCCACAACCAGTGGGGGCCACCCCAAATATCGGCCAATATACCGGTATCGGACCGGTAATAATCGCCTGCCACTTCGGCATTGCCGATAAAGAAATAACTAAATCCGCTTAGCGCCGTCAGGCACATGGCGATCGCCACAATATAGGCGATATATTGGAGGGCGCGGCGCGGCAGCTTCCAACCGATTAATCCCATAATGACC
The DNA here is from genome assembly GCF_030159955.1 of Algimonas ampicilliniresistens. Lineage (GTDB taxonomy): Bacteria > Pseudomonadota > Alphaproteobacteria > Caulobacterales > Maricaulaceae > Litorimonas > Litorimonas ampicilliniresistens. The sequence continues at coordinate 709,072 of NZ_BSNK01000002.1, read as the reverse complement.
GCGCCCGCGCCTAACGTCGTCATCGTAAATCCGTCTGCGGCCCAGATCAGCGACAAAGCGAGTAATCCGGCAAGGACTAGAATTGCAGATCGGTAAAAGCTGAAGGCCCGTGTCATCACGATCATCAAAACACCGAACAGGCTGGGGCCGAGTAGGCCGAACACTACGACCATAGCGCGCGAAAAACCGCTACTTGTTGCCGTTAGAGCGACGCCGGAAAAGTCTGGGAAAACGGTCAGTTCGATAAACTCTCCGCCCGTAATAATCGCGCCGAGCCCATGCCCGAATTCATGCGCCCAGGTCGATAGAAACAGCACGGGAAGACGCACCAGCGGAAACTGCATCACCATATAAACAATGAAGCATAGACCCCAAAACTGCATCGCCGGAAGACGCGGCGGAACGGATGGTGAGGGTGTAGGAGGCGAACCGGACATAGAGCTTGATAGGCCGCCGGCACTGATGCGCAAGCGTGGTTGATTGAGATCTATTAGACTTTGTCTTCGGCGCGGCTAGCCGTCAGTCGAGCCTCGGCGGTCTCTGCCGTTTCCAGACGCGTATCGGCAATATCGAGCGAGAGGCGTTCCCGCGCCAATAACTGCCTTTGTTCGCGCAACCCATCGCGTTCACGTTCGAGGTGAAGGCTGATAGATCGGGTAGTGGTCCCAGCGATGGCCGCAACCTGAAACCGTCCAATCTCCGAATCAGCCTCAAGCCCATCGCCCTGCGCGTGCAGCGCATCGATTCGGTGCGTCAGTTTGGTTTCCCGCATGCCAACCGCGTCGATGCGCGACTGGATAGCCGCCCGTTTGAGGGCCAGTATTTTACGAACCGACATGGTCTAACCTCCTGATCCTTGTCGTCTTTGCCATTAATAGACGCCCTTGCGTGAGAGTGTCTCGGCCAGATGAATTGCCGAAGCGACGGCGGCATAATGTTCGGGCCGAATTTGATCACCGACCGGCACCGTCGCATGGAGCGCCCGCGCGCAAGGCGGATCGGAATGGATCAGAATGTTATGCTTTTTGGCCTGTTCGCGAATGGCGAAGGCGAGACCATCGACACCCTTTGCAACACAAATCGGCGCACCGCCCGCCGCCCGGTCCCACTGCAGCGCGACAGAATAGTGGGTCGGGTTGACGATGATAACATTGGCTTTTGCAACATCGGCTAACATGGTCGAGTTCGCAATTTCACGCGCGCGCGCGCGGCGCTGACCCTTCATGAACGGGTCGCCTTCATTCTTCTTATTCTCGTCCTTTACCTCTTCAAAGGTCATGCGAAGTTTCAGAAGATGAGACCATTTAGCGAAGGGTAGATCGATTGCCGCAATCAAGCAGGTCGCAGCGATCATCCAGCCCAGCAGCAAAAGGCTTTCTTGCGCCATCTTGGCGAAGAGATAGCCTTCGGGGCGGCCGATCTCATGACTGACTTCACTGACGAGGCGGTAAAGATAGGCGCCGGACGCAATACAAACGATGATCAGCTTAGCGGCCCGTTTCGCGAATTCCGCCATTCCGTCCCGACCATATTTCTGCTTCGCATTGGAAATGAGACTGATTTTGGAGAGTTTGGGTTGTATTTTTTCAGGTGCGAAGATGATGCTGCGCTGCACGACCAGAGCGGCAAGCACCGCCGCCATCATCACAAGCAAAAGGGGTACAAACGCAAACACGACCGTTCCGAGTAGATCCGTTGCCGCGCCGCCCTTCAGAACTAGTTCGCCAGCCCGTTCCGGATATTCGAGCAACCCTGAGAGCTGGGACAGCATATTCATGCCGAGCGTCCCGCCCAGCGTCATGATTGCGATCGCGACCCCGATATAGAGCGCGACAGACGCCACTTCGGAGGATTTGGCAATATCGCCCTTCTTACGGGCATCGTCGATCTTGCCCTGGGTCGCCTCAAAACTCTTTTCTTGGCCTGTATCGTTACCCTCTGACATCGCGCTATCCCGCCTCCACCATCAGGGCCATGAAGGAGTCGACCCACGCCGTCATCATCGCGCCCGCGCAGATCACGAGCAGAAGCAGGCCCGCCATTGTCATGCCCGGAAGACCAACAAAAGAGACGAGTAGTTGCGGCATGGCACGGTTCAAAAAACCGAGAATGAGATTGTAGGTAAAGTTCAGAATGACGAAGGGTAGCGCCAGCGACAGGCACAGCCGCAACAATCCGACCATAATTTGCGTCACCCAATTGGCTGAGGCCTCAAGGTCCAGCATCGTTCCCACCGGCATATCGTTGAAACTGTCGGCCAACACACCGATTAGGGCAATATGGATGTTCATGGAGACAAGCAGCGTCACGCCTGCGAGCATAAGCAGGGTGCTGATCGTCGTGTTTGGTTCAGTTGCGATCCCCTCACCCAGGACCTGCGACAGAGACAAGGACTGGGACACAATCATGCCGAGAATTTGCAGCGCGTGGATCGCCATCCGTAAGGCAAACCCCAGCACGAACCCGGTCATGGCTTCGGAGACCAGAAGGGTGACGACGCCAGCGTCGCGCAGGGCCGCCAGATCGTCCTGCAAAACCGGATAAAGAAGAAAGGCCGTCATCGCGGCAATGCCAAGACGAAACCGGGCCGGAACTGCGCGTTCTCCGAATACAGGCACCAGCATGAAAAAGAGCGACAGACGCGCGAACAGACCGAAAATTGGCCAGATCATTTCAACTAACGGACCGAAAGCCTCCGCCAGTCCTGCCAGCAATTCTGCTGACCCGCCCACGGGCTAAGCCGTGCCAAGGATAAGCGGTTTTTCGTTCGCGGCAATCTCTGCATAGGAGAGGACTGGATTTTTTACGCCTTTTGTCTTGAGAACAGATCGAACAAACCGTCGCCAGTGACCGGGCGCAGCAATCACAGCATAGCTACCGCTCCGCGCTGCCGTATCAAGCTGGGCGCGGACATCGTGGGCGAACTGATTAAACTCATCCGGTGACAAAGCGATGTCAGACCGCCCGGCCTCGTCTCGCGTTTCGCGTTCGCCAATTTTAGTCGTCCACGTATCCCCGATCCGGATGATCGGTAATTGCCCGGTTTCGTTCCTATATTGACCGACAAACTGGCGCGACAAGCGCTGGCGCGCCACATCAGTAATCGCTTCAGCATTGAGGTTCGCCGATTTTCCGTCAGCGACCGTTTCCAGCAGCAAAGGCAGATTACGAACAGAAATCCGCTCTTCCAGCAGCAGGCGCATTACGGAGTGCAGTAATTCAATCGGCGCTTTGTCTGGGAAGAATTCGTCCATCAGCCGTTTATTACCATCGGCGCGATCAGACGCGGTAACCCCTTTAAACGCGTCCAGCGTTTCGCGCAGGGAACGGCGCGTTAGCAAAGCGGGCAAATTATCTTGAATGACTTCAAGCAGATGTGTTGCCAGCACTTCAACCGGCGCAACTGTGGTGACACCCAATAGAGTGAGTTCATTCTCGCTCTCTGGATCGACCCATCGCGCAGGCGCTTTGAAGACCGGTTCTTGCGTCGTGTCGCCTGGAATGTGGGCGTGTTCAGTCGCCTCAATCAGGGCCAGACGGCGGTCAGCCATTAAAGTCTGCGTTGCCATATCCGCACCGTGCAAGCGGATGCGGTAGCTATGACGCGGCAAGGAGGCGTCATCCGACAGGCGGATCGGCGGTAGGATGAACCCATATTGCGTCGCAATATATTTGCGAATCTTCTGCACCCTTTTATCGACGCCAAACTCCGTGCCCATAACCGTGCCAACAAGATCGCGCGATAATTCGACGGACAGTTCATCCAGGTCGAGCATGTCGCCAATCGTCGGTTCAGGCACAGCTTCCGGCACGGCGGCATCTTCTTCGACTTGCTTGGCCTCAGTGGATTGCTTCTGCCAGCTGACGAAGGCCATCGTACCCAGACCGGCCGCACCGATCAGAAACGGAATCATTGGCAGGCCGGGGAAGGCCGCGAAGACAATCATGATGCCGGCAACGGCGGCCAAGGCGGCCGGATGGCGACCGAACTGATCCAGCAGGGCCAAGTCGACCGCGCCGTCACCGCGTCCGCGTGACAATAACAGACCCGCAGCAATGGAAATGATCACAGCAGGGATCTGACTGACCAAGCCATCGCCGACAGTCAGGATCGCATAGTTGGACACCGCTTGGCCAAATGACAATCCGTGAACGCCCACACCAATTGCCATGCCGGCAAAGAGATTGAGCAAGGTGATCAGAATACCGGCGATCGCGTCGCCCTTCATAAATTTCGACACGCCGTCGAGTGAGCCGAGGAAGGCCGTTTCTTCCTGCTCACGTTCGCGGCGACGGCTAGCTTCTTCGTGACTGATCGCCCCGGCGGCGAGATCGGAATCGATCGCCATCTGTTTGCCCGGCATCGCATCAAGGGCGAAGCGGGCGCCAACTTCGGCCATCCGGCCTGCCCCTTTGGTGATGACCATGAAGTTCACGATAACGAGTACCGCGAAGACGATCAGACCAATCGCAATATTGCCGCCCATGACAAACATGGCAAAGCCTTCAATGATCGACCCGGCGGCGTCTGTGCCCGTATGGCCTTCGCCAATGATCAATTTGGTCGATGAGACGTTGAGCGACAGGCGTAGCAGGAGTGAGGCCAGCAGAACCGAGGCAAAGGCCGAGAAGTCGAGAGGCTTCTCGACAAACAGCGTCATGGTGAAAATCAGGATGGCAAAGGCAAAGGAAATCGCCACGCCCATATCCAGCACCCACGCTGGCATAGGCAAGATCATCATGACGATGACCGCCATAAGGCCGACGGCAAGCCCGACAGTGGCGCGGCGTGAACTCATTCCCCGATCCGGCCCCTATGCGCCGACAATGGCAGGCAGAACCTGATTATCGAATAGAGACAGGCAAATATTCGTCATAAAGCCCAAGGTCAGAAACATCACAACCAGCATGGCCGCGAGTTTCGGCACAAAGGTCAATGTCATTTCTTGGATCGAGGTCAACGCCTGAACTAGGCCCACGACCAGACCCACGACAAGCGCTGAGATCAGGAGTGGCATCGCCATCAAAGCGGTCGCCCAAAGGGCTTCACGCAACAGGTTGAGAACCTCGACTTGATCCATCAGATCGGCATCCGCAGTAGCTCTTGATAGGCTTCAACCACACGGTTTCGGACGGTCACGGCTGTTTCCAAGGCCATTTCTGCATTGGCGAGTGCCTCGACAACAGATTGGGCGTCCGTCGTGCCTGCCGCATATTGTGTAGCCGTGGTCTCGACAGATTGCATGACTTCAGAAAAGCTCTCCACCCCTTTGGCGAGCATCCCGCCATCATTGGGCTTCGGCGCATCGAGAGCCGTCGGGGCGGTGACGCGCTTGGCCGTTCCGTAATGGCGAGCCGCACCTGAAAGCGCGGCGGAACTTGAGGAAATATCCATAATCAGCGGCTCAGCAGACCGAGCAGGCCACGATACATTTCGCCCGCTTGTCGGAAGGTTGTTAGATTGGCTTCAAAACTACGGCCGGCCTCACGGGCATCCGCCATTTCAATAATCATGTCGACATTAGAGAGTTCAACAAAGCCCTCTGCATTTGCCAACGGGTGGTTGGGGTCATGCATCAGTTCTCCCTGAGACTGATCGAGCGAGGGCCGCGAAGCGCTCACGGTCGACGCGCCAGTTTCAAGGTCAACGCGCTGAGCAAAGCTCATCATCTTGCGTTTATATCCATGCGTATCGGCATTGGAGAGGTTTTCGGACGCCACGGAAAGACGCTGGGACTGAGCGCGCATGCCGGAAGAGGCGGCGCTCATTGTTTGGGAGAGTGGGTCGATCATCAGCGAGAAATCCTTTCTACGCAGGCGGTGATATTAGGGGGGATCAGAGGTTCTTTCCGACCGCCGTTTTCATGAGGCCAAGAGTGGAGCGGTACATGGAGATCGCCAATTGATGATCTTGTTTGGCGGCAGCGCCACGCATCAGCTCTTCCTCTAGACTGACGGAATTGCCATTTGGCGAGCCGACAGTCGGACGTTCAATGACGGCCATTGGATCCAAGCTCGCTTCGCCTTGACCCATCGCTTGCGCTTTCAGCACAGCGGAAAAGTCGGCAATATCCTTGGCTTTATAGCCCGGCGTGTCCGCATTCGCGATATTTTGAGAGATAAGAGCGTGTCGTGTGGCCGCATGTCGGGCCATAGAGGACGACAAGGCCAACATCGAAACAGGCTGTGAAACCGGGGGCGCCATGATCTGCAATCCTTGCAAGAGACGTTAATGCTGTGTTGAGATTTAGGACAGATGGTTAAACCAATGGTTAACAAGCCTGTAACGATTTAAAGCCCCAAATACTCCTGAGCCCTGGAAGGGCGCTTACATGTCCACCTTCTCACAACTCACAGCCGCTTTTGATGACCCGCTGCCCAGCCTGGTCACCTATTCAGGTCGAGTTTTGTCCTGCGCGGGACAGACTGTTCAAGTTGAAGGGCTGTGCGGGAAGGCTGGTATCGGCACGAGCGTTCTGATCAATGGTCGACAGCGCGGTGATGTTATCGCGGATGACGGACAAAGCATTACGGTGGCTCTTTACGGCTCAACTCAGGGCCTCACCTCTGGGATGCATGCGAAGCTTGTCCCTGAAAAACCGTTGAGCCCCGGTCCGGATTGGCTTGGCAAAGTCCTCGACTTTGATGGTCGCGATGCATCTGGTAACCGTCCGCGCCCCGGCAACATTCCCGCCAATATAAACGCATCCCCGCCGCCTGCTGGCCATCGCCGTACGCTCGGCCAACGCCTTTGCACGGGTTACTCAGCCATCGACACGTTCTTGCCGATTTGTCGCGGTCAGCGTGTCGGCCTGTTCGCTGGGTCCGGGGTCGGCAAAACTTCGCTCCTTGGTGGGCTAGCAAAGGGCAGTAATGCCGACATTACGGTCATTGCCTTGATCGGTGAACGCGGCCGCGAAGTCCGCGCCTTTGTCGATGAAATCGTCGGCTCAGAAGCGATGCGAAACACCGTCGTTTTTGCGGCTACATCCGATCAACCCCCGGCCGCCAAACTCCGGGCGGCGCGATTGGCCATGGCGACGGCAGAAAGCTTTCGTGATCAGGGAAAACACGTCCTGTTTCTGTTCGACTCCCTCACTCGCTTTGCTCAAGCCCACCGTGAAGTGGCCTTATCGGTCGGTGAAACCCCAGCCCTGCGCGCCTTTCCACCCTCAACCTTCCCTGCGTTGGCCCAGCTTTGCGAACGGGCGGGACCGGGTACAGAAGGCACACACGGCGATATTACCGCTGTCTTCTCTGTTCTGGTTCAAGGCTCAGATATGGAAGAGCCCATCTCAGATACGGTGCGCGGTATCCTCGACGGTCATGTTATTCTTGACCGGGCGATTGCGGAAGGCGGGCGTTATCCCGCCATCGATATTGGTCGGAGTATTTCGCGGTCTCTGCCGGCTGCTGCTAGTGATGAGCAGAATGCGGTTCTATCACGCGCGCGAAGTTTAATCCGTCGCTATGAGGATGGTCGATTGATGGTACAGTCGGGGCTCTATGCGGCGGGAACAGATCCATTGCTGGATCAAGCCGTCATGTGTCAGCCTAAACTGGATACATTTCTGCAGACACGATCAGAGGCAACAATTGAGGAGAGCTTTGACGCTCTAAAAGCCGTGGTCGCCTAAGTGGCGTTCGAGATTAGCAAGCTGAACAGGCCCGCAGACCCTAATCCACTATTCCCACTCAATAGGGTCAAAGCACTCGCCCCTGGGGTCAATGCATCAGGCCCGTTCTCAAGTTGCCGCTGCAAAATAAAATCACGGATCGTCGACTGAATACCATCGTCAGTGGCCAGGGCTGCGCGGGGGTTAGATCCCAATCGCTGCTCGCCACGTTTCTGAAGATAGTCAGCCTGCTTATCGACATCCAAATTGGAGAAACCGTCTGGCAGAATGAAGGCCGCACTAAACACTTCCATCAGAGGCGCGCTGCCGATGACCTTAAACCAGAAAGAGCGATCCGATGCGCTATCACGAGCGAGCGCGCCAATATCCTGCTCAAAATTAAGAGCCAAACGCAGATCGGGCTCTTGTTCACCCACGGCAACTTGGAACGCTTCATCCTGATAATTTTGGACAAGCTCATCGACTTTACTGCTGGTGAGGCGGATCAGGCCGTCACTGTCAGCTTCGAAAACACGAGCCAATTCAATAAAATCTGTATTGTTTAGACGGCGGGCGAACCCGCTTGGATCGTCTGGACCATCGGAGATGATACGACGAACAAAGGCGCCCTTATCGATCTCCCCTTCAAGGCCGAAGCTCTGCAAGACCGGCCGCAAGAGCTGCCGATCGCCCATGAGGTCATCTAGGGAAAAGGGCTCAGAGAGTTTTTCGCGCATGCCGGCGACATTTCGCTGAATGTCGCTTGAGGTTTCAAACGTCGCTTGTTGGCTCTCTTGCGTCGATTGCAAGAAGGCCCAACCCGGCAGGGAACCCCCGATAAGACTGGGCGCAATCGGCATGGTTTAACTCGCGACGGCCATGTCAGCCTGCACATTACTGTCTGATACGGAGGTCAGGCCCAGCAATTCGGCTTCAATCGGAACCAGCGGTTTTAGACGGCACAGCGACGAATAGGTGCGGCCATCCACCCAAGCTTTGTAGGATTTCAACAACATGTCCGAGAGCGGTGTGTTCTCAAAGACACTAGTCAAGGTTCGGAATTGTTGTTCGACCAAATCGCAAGCTTCATCACCCGCCGCGTCCCCGGACAGCAAAGTTTGGACGGCATAGTAAAGCCGGGTGACAGGCGTGCGAACATCATCCGGATGGATCACATCAGATAAGCGAAGTACATTGATGCCTTCGCCTTCAACGCAAATCTGGCCGCGTTTAGGGCCATTAGATAGAAGCGCACCATTGACGAGAAATTTCTCGTTCGGTTTTAGACTGATAAGCAGACCGGCCATGAAACGTCCCTATGCGGCTTCAGAATTGTCGACAGTCTCGCTCGGACGCCCAAGCAGTCCTTGAAGAATGGCGGTGTTGATTTCGACGAGAACGTCCACTGTGCCTGTCCCGCTATATAAACCATGTGTGTGGAAGCGAACGAAGCGACCCAGGCTGAGCAATTGCGCGGCCAATGCATCATCAAGCTGATTGTCGGCATGAACCAAATCAACGATCAGCATATCCCATAGTTTTAGATTTTCGGACAGGACGGTGGCGGCGTCGGGCGTGAGTTTGAAGTCGAGGCCGGTAAAAGGGCGAAGGCTGGCTATGGATTTCTGAAAAACCTGAACTTCGACTTCGCGATCTGATCCAGTTGCGCGGCCCGTTTTGTGGTATGCGCTGTGCGCATTGAAGGCGTGAGCGGTCATCAGAGCCATAGCGAAATCCTGTGCTACCGAGGCTATCGGTCCGGCATCGCCTTGGATGGTTTACCGGGAATTTAAAGGTCCCCCGGCCCGGAAGGCCGAGGGGAAATCTTATAGGCTTAGAGCTGGTCCTATCGGAACAGACCCAACAGAGCCTGTGGCGCTTGGTTGGCGATCGAGAGAGCCTGAACACCAAGCTGCTGCTGAACCTGCAGAGCCTGCAGACGCGCGGATGCTTCTTCGAGGTTGGCATCCGTCAGTGTTGAGACACCTGCTTTCAGGCTATCACCGAGCGAGGACACGAAATCGATCTGGTTGTCGATGCGTCCCTGCTTGGAACCGAACTGAGCGGCGGCGTCGATAGCGCTGTCGAGGATCGTGTTGATTGCGGTCAGAGCGCCAGCAGCGTCTGTCGTAACATCAATCGTATCCAGACCCGCCAAGGCACCAACAGCCTGCGTTTCAGTCGATGTGACACCTGTCCCGGTCAATGAATAGTCCGCGGTGCCTGAAGCTGCACTAAACTGTACGGCCCCACCAGCGGTCGCGGTTGCTGTTAGACCAGCCGTGATGTCGCCTGCTGTCACAGCAGCATTGATAACACCTGCAATACCCGTTGCGATCGCTTGAGCATCCTGACCTGCGGAAGTCTCGTAAGTCAGAGCTTCACCGTCGATTGTAAAGGCGTAGGTCTGATTGCCACCAGCGGCATCAACTTGGATCGCCGTACTGTTCGTCAATGCAGAACCACCCGAAGCATCCTGTGCCGCTGTAAACGTTGCGGCGCCAGTCACTGCACCGCCAGCAGTCACGCCAGTTGCGTTGGTTGTGAGGTTAGCACCCGTGACCGAAATCTGACCCGTTGTGACAGATCCGTCGCTGGCCCGGTTCAAAGAAGACAAGATGTTAATGGAACCGCCGTTATCAAGCAGGTTCAAGCCATTGAATTGTGCAGCAGCGACAGTGGACGTGATTTGCGCAATAGACTCGTTGATGTCGGTCTGGATCTTGGCCTGATCGACGTTGCTTTCCTGAGCGGCGATAATATTGTCGCGAATGCTTTGCAGCTCGCCAACCACCGCTTCTGATGAAACGCGGGCCACACCAACAGTTGCAGAACCGAGGTTCAGCGAGTTGCTGATCTGCTCGAAACCGGCAACATCAGTTTCCATGACAGTTGCGATCGACCAGATCGCAGCATTATCTTTAGCTGAGTTGATCGACTTACCTGTCGAGATTTCATTTTGAACCTGACCGAGGTTCTTGTTGATACCCTTAAGGGTGTCTAGAGCGACCATCGCTCCGATGTTTGTATTAATACTGGACATTGGATTTCACCTAATGAGCGGGCTTACTTGCCGCGTTGAAATGACTTCGGCCCGATCCATTCAGATCTGCGGGCGAAGGTGACCAAGTCGTCCTGACAATGTGGCCGGAATTCCGACCGCGCTCTCCTGAGCTATGATTTTTATAATCAAGAAGTTTCTAACAAGTGGTGAACTTAAATCGTTTTATTATAGGGCGAAGCCAGAGACTTCATCACAAGCTGTCCCCCCTGCCGGTCATAGGCCCCCACTTGGCCATCTGAGCGGCCCAAACCCTCAAGCCTGACCCGCGCGTCCCGCGCGCCATTCAATGCGGCAGCAACGAGTCCACGCGCCTGTTCTGCGCGTCGGTTAATAATCGTCATCGCCGTTTCGACTTTTGTCCGATCGACACCTGGCAGACGGATAGCGTTTCCAAGCGTGTCCAAACCTTTCATCGCATTCGCGGTTTCAATTTGGAGATCGCGGAGATCCTGAAAGCGACCGTCCTGCAACACTTCGACCTCGGCTAACAAAGCCCGATCAATCCGCGCCAGCATGTCTAAAATGCGAGTATCGTTCATCACGTCTCTCCCTGCTCGTAGCGGCTCAGCTGTTTATATATAGAGTCTGCCATACCGATCCCGCCCATTTCCGACATTTGCTCCGCCAACTGTTCGACGAAGAAACTGCCAAAGGCTGAGGCCATCTTTCCTTCACCCGATGTCAACGCATCCGCCAAACCAGAATGGGTCAGCATTTGCGCGATAAAAGCCGCTTCAAAATCGGCAGCGACCGCTTTCAGCGCGTCTTGGTTTTGAGGTTCGGTGGCGGACGACGCTGTCTGTGCGACGGGTCGTTGTGGTGAAACCAGAGACTGGGTTGGCGAAATAGGGACCATCATAAAGTCTCGATGACGCATGGCCGTAAACTATAGGTAAACCATATTCGCTTTAGTGAGAGGGTATGCCTGCCCTACCTCATGCGCTTGCGCCTCAGTCTTCGCCGCTTACGGCTCTAGCCCCTGCGAGTGGATCTGTAGAATCCCGTGACGCGCCTCGCAATGCGTCTGGCGATGCGCCGACTCAGAGTTTTGAAGACGCCGTGCAGCAGCAATCTGAACCGGAACAAGACAGACCGCAATCCGACGACGTTACGATTGATGCGAAAGGCGAAAAATCTGAACTTATCCCGATTGCAGAGACCGATGATATCGGATCGCAACGCCCGCCGACTGACGTCGACCCTGAGGTCTTTCCTATTTCGCAACACCGTCTGCATGTCGATGTTGCGCCTGACATGAGCGCAGCTGAACAGCTCGATGTCGAAATGAATACCCCCGAAGCCGAGGCCGTTCTGACACTTACCAATTCGGATTTCCGGCAAGCCACAGTCCCAACGGCCGGACTTGGCTCGGCTCCAGCCACGATAACGCCAGATTTACAGACAATTCAATATGGCTCTGGAACAAACCAGACCGCCGCCCCAATTGCCATAGCTATTCCAATTGAACCCGCCGCGGCGCTGGTGACAACTGATGCAGTCGCCACAGCGAACATTACGGCCCCTTCAGTAGTGACAGCAGATGCCCCTCTACCCACGGCGATACCTTTAATTGGCGATTCGGGCACAGCCAGTGGCGCGCCAGCCAGCACTCTAGCTGTAGCAGCGAATATTTCAGCGGCGGCAGCAGCACCCGATGACGTTCCCGTCGCCCCTCTCGTGAGTCGGCAGGCTCCGACAATTGATCCCGACCAACCTGTTCCAACACGCATAGCCGAACAGGCCGTAGACGCCTCTGATCGGGCTGCGCTCGTTAAAACGCCAATCGTTGGCAGCGATCCGTTCCGTACGGCCGACCTTGCGGCACTCCCAACCGCCACTACGATGGCTGGCGACAGCACAACCCCGCTAAAGAGCCTTCCCGCCATTCCTATCACACCCGCAGTCACACCACTTGCGGGAATGAGTGACCGATTGGCCGCCACCATTCTGCACTCAACGCAGATGAATGTGCCCGTTACATTGGACAAGATTCCGCAGGCTGTCGTTACGGTAGCTTTGACCGCACGCAGTGCGACCTTGCAGATCGATCCGCCGGAGCTTGGTCGAATCCAACTCGATTATCAGTTCGACGTTCAAGGCCGCACGGTGGTGACCTTGACCCCCGAGACTGATGCCGCGCGGGCCGCGCTTGCGGAACGCATGTCGTCCATCACGGCCAGCTTGCAAGCACAAGCAGGCGGCGAAATTGACGTCAAACTCGGATCATCACAGGATTTCGGGGCTGAACGCGGCGATGCTGCAAACTCCGATATGGGTGAAGGCGGGCAACAGTCTGCCGACACATCCGGAGGGGTGACCGAAGGCCATCAATCCACAAACGATCGCGCCCTTGTTGAGCTGCAACGTTTCGCACAGGCGGCTGCCAATGGCGACAGCACTCGCCTTCACATCCTTGTCTAGGACAGACTTATGGACCTTTCGATATTGACTCAGTCATCGAACGTAAATGCGGCCAAAGCCACAAATACGCTCCGGAATGAAGGCACGGAAACAACCGAGTCTGACACAACGACCAGCACAGAATCAGATACGTCGGAGCAGTTTGATACATTTCTGAACCTGCTGACGGCACAGATCCGTAATCAGGACCCGCTAGCCCCGCTGGATTCGACGCAATTTGTGGAACAGCTCGCCACCTTCTCCAATCTGGAGCTACAAGCGAAGAACAATCAGATTCTGGAGAGCATTGCATCCATGCTGGCGCAACAATTGGCGACGCCAACGACGCCTGACGTATAAGATCAATCAGCGATCTTGACGGGATAGATCGAGGATCAAGACGTCGCTGATCCCATCGTCACTAATTTCACGGGCAGCCCGGGCCAGCGTTTCACGCAACACTTCATAAGTGTCAGGCGACGTTAATTCTGAATCGAAGTAACCCGCATCTGAGAGCTGAAGCAGTTCGCGAATAAAGGCATCGCGAAAGCGCGGTTCTAGGCGGAACATGTCGTCGCGTTTGTCGCCCGGTACTTCCAGACCGATATTTAGCAAAATTAAGGCTTGAACGTTGTCATTGGCGAGCACCGGCACAACGAATTGACGTTTGAATTTGATGAATCCGATCTCGTCTCCATCACTTTCATAGCCCTTATCGTTATGGCCTTTGGAAGCTTTCGCCTTCTTACCTTTGTCGCTATGACCGCCCTTTTCATCGGCTGCGCCCTTCGCGTCGCCGTCGGCAGCATGGGAACCCGCTTCGGCAGAAGTAGGGGCCACCGTCCCGCGTACAAAATCAGCCGCGAGCACACCGCCTGCGGCGCTCACGGCCAAAATAACCGGAAAGAGAACGGCTTTCATCGCACTACTCCTAAAACGGAATCACAGTATCAAGCACACGTGTACCCACACGATCATTGATCGAGCGCGCAACTGCACCGCTGCCATCATACCCGACTTGGGCGTTAGCAATTTTATCGAGCGTGATCACATTCCGGCGACTAATATCTTCGCGCCGGACAATGCCGGATACAAACAGGGTCCGGGCTTCGCCTTCGACTTGGACATTCTGACGCCCGATAATCACAAGGTCGCCATTAGGCGTCACTTCGGCGACTTGGGCCGCAAGCGTAAGTGACAATGTTTCGCCTCGACGGAGTTGACCACTACCATCGACATTGGTTTGGCGTTGAATATCGACAGCCGGATCGAGCGTCGATCCGTTTGGAAGAATATCTTCAATCAAACTTGTCAGCCCAAAAAAGTTCGACAGAGACAGGTTTTGACCTGAAGACCGATCCGTCGCGACCGACCCCCGCATCTCAGCCTGATCATCAATCTCGATCTGCACGGTCAAAATGTCGCCTGGACCGCGCGCACGGCGGTCACCGAACAGCGAATTGGGACTGTGGCTCCAGAGCGACGCGGATTGATGGGTCGCCTGTATGACGGGCGCGGGTTGAGCGTAGGCCAATGGAGCCGTCTGTATCGGCGCAGCGCGTTTCGGTGCACCGCTTGTTGCACAGGCGCACAGGGCTGACCCTGCCAGCAGAACGATCGCGAAGCGGACAAAGCGACTCGCTTCTGGTTTCATTTTATTTGTCGTCGCTTGCATCCGGCTCACGGCGTGACCTCCACTTGTCCCGGGCCGACAATCCGGCCCATAACGCGCTTGCGCGACGTCGAATTCATAACCGAAATCCGGTCTCCAGTTGAGCCCTCACCCAGCGCGCGGCCCGTCGTTTCCATGGTCAAAGATCCGCGCCGAAAGATCAGTGAAACTGTCTCATTGCGTTTAACCTGTAGGGGCGTGCGCACATGGCGCGGCGTCATGACGGCGCCTGCGCGAACTGGGCGCGTGAGTTCTTGGCCGAGATAGTCTTCCATCGCGAATGGCCCGGTCAGATCGCCTTCGCGAATGACGGCACCGCGTTGCAAAGCGCGTGTTGCCGTCACTTGATCGGTTTGCGTCACGGTGGCGGCCATAGCCATAGTCGGGGCGGACACCATTGCGAGTAAGAGGCTGATAATAAAGAAAAACCGGCTCATCACTATCTGATCCGTGTCGTCGCTGCGAGCATCTCGTCAGCGGCTGTAATGATCTTGGAGTTCAACTCGTAACCCCGCTGAGCCTCAATCAGTTCAGAAATTTCCTCAACAACATCGACACCGCTATCTTCGAGATAGCCTTGGCGCATCGTCCCAATACCTTCGGTGCCTGCCGTTCCATTGATGGGCGCGCCCGACGCTTCAGTTTCACGGTAGAGATTACCGCCCATCGCTTCCAAACCTTTAGTGTTTGCGAATACGGTCAAGGTAATGCTGCCGATCGTTTGTCCGTTTGGCTGATTGTTGAAGTAAGCGACTACTTCACCGTCTGGCGAGATCGTGACGCGACGTGCATCATTGGGAATAGTGATCTGATCGGCCAGCGCATAACCATCTGAGTTGACCATCAGCCCATCTGCGTCGCGATAGAATTTGCCGTCCCTTGTGAACGCTGAATCACCGCTCGGTTGGATGATTTCGAAAAAGCCGCGGCCTTCGATAGCGAGGTCAAAATCGCCGCCCGTTTCGCTCAAGCCGCCTTGGACAATCTCCATGGAAACGGTTGTCGGGCGGACGCCCATGCCGATCTGAATACCTGCAGGAACAGTCGCGCCCGTCTGAGAGCTCAACGTACCGGGAGTCTGGTATTGTTGATACATGAGGTCTGCGAATTCGGCGACGCGCGGCTGATACGCCGTCGTGCTCATATTCGCGATATTGTTCGAAATAACGTCGACCCGCATTTGTTGTGCGGCCATGCCGGTTGCGGCGATTTTCAAGGCGTTCATCCTGAAGCCTCCTTTTCCCTGGTGAATCTTTCTGGGGTGAAATTTTCGTGGTTAACCCATTTGTTGGACAGCTTTTGCGACACTGCGGATACGTTCGTCTTCGAGATCCATCAGCGATTGGCCGGCATCATAATGACGTTGGACTTCAATCATCCGCGCCATTTCCAAGACCGGATTGACATTACTTTGTTCCAAAAACCCGGATGCAATCATTGGGTTTTCGAGCGGTTGCGCCCCGGGGGCGAGCCACAAGTTATTGCCTTCGCGAGACATGTTTCCGATCGGTGCGGTAAACACACCGATACGACCATATTCGATACCGTCCGAAGAGATTGTGCCGTCACGCGCGACCTGAATATTCGAAGCTTCCAGAGGAATGGCGATCTCGCCGCCGCCCACACCCAGAACAGAATTCCCCATTGGGTCAACCAAGATCCGTTCGGCATTGAGCATAAAGTGGCCCGCGCGAGTGAGCCGTTCGCCTGCAGCTGTTTGAACTTGAAAGAACCCTTCACCGTTAATCGCCATATCAAGTGCGCCGCCTGTCGCGCGCAAACTACCATCTGACAGATCAGTCGCATGCGCACCGAGGCGACCCATCGACAGGCTTGTCGCGTGGTCCGGTGCACCAGCACCGCCTTCAAGTTGACTGATATATTCTGAGAACACGCCGTGTTCAGCTTTGAAGCCAGTCGTGCCCATATTGGCGACATTGTTCGCCACTGTAGAAAATTCACGCATCAACCCGGATTGGCGGGTGATCATAGTGTAGATTGCATTATCCACGGCCTAGGACCTCCTGAAAGGTTTCAAGATCGGACGACAACTCGCCAAGATAGTCAGTGAGAGCGGGTCCGCTCATATGTTCAGGAGCGGTTGTTTTCGCCAGTGTGGACGCGAAGTCGGTCGCGCGCACAGGTATCGTTCCCACAGCCAAAGCCTTCAAGCGCTCTGCGGCTTTCGACTTCAACTCAGAGTCAAAAACAACGCCATTGGCATCCAAACGTTCGATCACATCAAGCGCCTGAACGACTTTTAGAGGGTCGTTAGACCCGACCGCCTCTTCCAGCCGTGTTGTTAGGCGAGCGAGACTGTCAGCGTCGTCAGTGAGATTATTTCTTGTGGTCACAAGTTCGGCGACCAATTCAATATCCGAGTCTTCTATGGCTCGGGCCAAGAGGCGTTGTTGTGCACTCAACCGTAACACCGGATCCGGGCTATTGGACAAGCGCGTCAATGCTGTCTTCGCAGCCGGGGCTGCATCTAACTTACTCATAAGGTCAATGGCGTATAATTGCTCCGGCCCATCCCGTTCGGCGACCCAAGCCAGTCGGGCGCGGGCACCGATAGGATCGCGCGCCGTTTTGAGAATGGCATCAAGGAGGACATGTTCAACGTCGTAATCGTGGCGGCTTTGTCCATGCAGTCCTGAATCAGACAGCGAGTCGGCGATCCGGCGCGCTAATCGAATATTGCCAGCCATGCCGGCTCGAATAGCAATCTGAACACCAAGCTGACGACGCAGCGGCGGACTCATTCTGCCCAGCCAGACCGCCAATGTCGCTTCATCCGCAGGCCCTAAGGCTCGGCCGGGATCCGCCAAAGCCTGCCAGGGTAAAAAGGATGGACCGCATTCAGCGGCATTTCGAAGATCGACCGGCAAACGCTGTCCAGAGTAAGAGAGATCGATCAAGTCAGCGAGCGCGCTAGCCAGCGCGGCTCTATCCGTTCCATCAGTCGCCAACTCAGTGAACAGCCCCAAGGCGAAATCACCTTGGCCGCCCCCAAACAAGGGCGTGAGCGTCTGACAATCAGCCGGATCAGCGGTCCATTCGGGAACGGAGGCAGGTTCAGTTGCGTCTGCAGCTGTTACTTCATTCTCACCCGGACGACCGCGCATATTAACGAGGCCGTTACGGCCCGCGACCTCGAACAGGTTTCGGAGGTTTTTGGCTTGCCCAGAAATTTCAGCGGGGTCTTCAGCCGCAAAAGCGGCATCGCCAAAGCTCCCGTCATCAAACGACGAAAGCCCGAGCGTGAAAACGCTCAGGCAGGTCGTGAGTATGAGGGCTCGCCTTATCATGCGGCCTGTTTGAGCGCCTTAAGGGCGTCCTCGACTTCAGAAAAACTCGGCCTAAATCCGTGGGGGGCGCTTCGACGACCCACCTCAATGCAAAGCGTGGTTTCGTTCTTATGTAGGCTACTCACAAGAACCTCGCGCATTAGCGAGTAGAAATAGGCTTCTTGATCGCGAATTTGTTTAATCCGGTTGGCCAGTGGGCCGACAAATGAATAGGCGAGAAAAACACCGAGGAAGGTCCCGACCAAAGCCCCCCCGATCATCTCGCCCAAGACTTCCGGCGGCTTATCGATAGAGGCCATCGTCTTGATGACGCCGAGAACGGCGGCAACGATGCCCAGGGCAGGCAATGCATCAGCGATGTTACTCAGCGCGTGACTACCGTGCAGACGCTCTTCTTTCATCGTTTCCAATTGTTTATCGAGCAGCTCTTCAACCTGATAAACATTGTCGAAATTCATCAGCATTGACCGCATCGTGTCGCAAATCAGCTCGACGAAATCTTTTGAAGACAGAATGCGCGGATATTTCTGAAACAGAGCGGAGTTTTCTGGATCTTCGATATGCGCTTCAAGCTCGACGGGGCTTTGCTCGGCCAAACGAACCAATTCATGCATCAAGCAAAGGAGATCAGAATAATCCTGACGTTTCCATTTTGGTCCTTTGAATGCGGAGATGACGTCTGAAAGCGTCGATTTGACCGTATGCATATCGTTGGCGCACAGAAACGCGCCAATCGCAGCGCCGCCAATGATCATCATCTCATAGGGCAGGGAATGTAGAATGATTTCGAGCTTACCGCCCGCCATCATATATCCGCCAAAGACGCAGAACACTGTGAGAACGATGCCGATAATGGAATTCATAACTTTGCGTTACACCGACAGGAGTTAATTCAACGCTAAACGTATCGCGGGAACAGGCCGCATCAGTTTGGCACGGGCGTAGATTGTGGCACGGCCGCCATATCGGACGGCGGAATTCGGAAGGATGGGTCTAGGCCTCGGTTGAGCCGAACCGCTTTCTGCCCCTTATCGGCGCCGAGCGCGGCATCCACGAATGGGACTTGGCCTTCACCCATCTCAATCGTCAATTCGAGCTGGTCAAAACGGAGCCCAGGCAAGGCGACGACATGCCCGATCTCTAACCGAGAGCAATCGGCCACACTCATACGGACCCGATCCGCAACTGCTCTGACATCAATCTGACAAGGTCCGAGCCGTGGTGACAGGCGTCGATCATTAGCGGCATCTAGATCATTGACCTTATCACCCTCCGGCCCTGCGGCGTTTAATAGATTCGGGGTTAGAAGGAAAACGGCCCGATGATCGTCTTGACCGTCTTCGCTGCAATCAATTTCTATCCGGAGAACTTCCGTTTCGCCAAACTGATCCGCCAGATTGTTGGCTGGCTCAAACGTCCACGATGTCTCCGTATCACTAAAACAAGCAAGGCTAGGTGTCCCGCCAAGCTGACGCCCGAGATCCAGCATGTTCTGTTCGACAAACGGCTTTAAGGATTCACGGCTCGCCGCATCACTCTGCTGATCTATCCCTAAAAGCCTGCAACTGGCGAGCGCTGCAAGGGGGCCAGAGAGCGCAACAGCCATCCGACTATCTTTTGCTGACCCTTTGGCTGTCATTATAATGTCAGGAAGTTTCGACGCATCAATTCGCGCCCAAACGACTGACACGTCGTGTCTGATCAGGTCGTCGACTGAGAGCCACTTTGCGAGCGTGTTGCCGATATCGACCAGCATAGGCTGAGCGACAGCTTCCGGTTCTGGACGAGACGGGCCTGAATTTACAGCGAATGCGATTTTTCTGGCAATGACGGTCAAGACGACTCTTTCGTTCACGATCCATCCTGGATCTTGCGCGTTTCGTCACTGCTCTCATCAAAAGGTTGCGCAAAGGTTGACCGATCAAAGAACCGTCTGATCGAAATTCATCATCTATCAACCATGTCCCGAACGATTTTGAGAACCCTTCTCGTTTATAGCTGGTTCAAATCAGTCCACCGAGACGTTAGCGAATTCAAAAAATCATGAGCGCAGAACAACCCATAATCATCATCAAGCGGCCGAAAATCGTAAAGGCCGACGGCCATCATGGTGGGGCCTGGAAAGTGGCTTATGCCGATTTCGTCACAGCGATGATGGCGTTCTTTCTTTTGATGTGGCTGCTCAACGCGACGACAGAAGATCAACGGCGCGGTCTGGCCGACTATTTTAGTCCCGCAATTCCGATCGCAGCGGTGTCCGGCGGCGGCGCTGACGCTCTGAATGGCGAATCCATGAAGGACGCCCCCGCTTTGTCCGTTCTAAGCCGGACCGAACAGACATCCGACCGTGAAGCGGGTCGTCCCCAAGATGATATGAGCAAAGCCCTGGAAGCGGCGCTCGTCGGTGAAGCTGCGGAACTGAGCGATCATATTAGCATCCGCATGAGCCCTGAAGGTTTGGTCATCGAATTGACCGATCGCGACAGCCGTCCGCTATTCGCCTCTGGCAGCGCGGACCCGTCACCTGTTCTGGGACGTTTGGCGATCGCCGTGGCTCAGGCTTTGGACGATGTCGAAAACTCCGTGAAGATTGTCGGGCATACGGATAGTAGCCGTTACTCCACCCCGCGCGGGTACAGTAATTGGGAGCTATCCAGTGACCGTGCCAATGTCGCGCGCCGCCTTATAAAGGATGCTGGACTACCAGAGGTCCGTATTACTGAAGTGTCTGGCCGCGCAGCCACCATGCCGCTGGTTGATAATCCTCTGGATGCGCGCAATCGACGGATATCCATCACTTTGTTGCGTTCAGATGGCTAGATCAGTCCCCTAAATAGGCTCGCGCCTACCGCTTTGGTAAGGCCTGATTCATCCTATACACTTTCTTAAGGCTGCGCGTTTAGCGTCATCATCGGTTCCAGAGAACCCCGAACTCGGCACGTGGCCGGGGTCGGTTTCAAGGATTGAAACGATGACAATTACTTCCTCGCTCAATGCGGGCGTTATGGGCCTGAACGTCAACGCGACTCGGCTCGCCGCAATTTCCAACAACATTGCGAATTCCGCGACATATGGCTATAAACGCGCCGATGTGAACTTCACATCGCTGGTCGTAAATCAGAGCGCCAGCGTCTATTCCGCTGGTGGCGTCCAAGCACAAGCCATCCGAAACGTGTCTGATGCAGGCAGTCTCATCTCAACGGGCCGCGCCACCGACATCGCCGTCAACGGCGGGGGAATGATACCCGTAACCAATGTGTCTGGACTGACACAACCTGGCGCCGAACGCGACTTTATGATGGTTCCAACGGGTGCCTTCAAACCCGATGCTGAAGGTTACTTACGAACTGAAAGCGGACTTTACCTATTAGGTTGGGAAATGGATGCTAACGGTGATCCCGTCACGGGTAGTCGCAGCAGCACCACTGGCCTGGTTCCTGTCAACACAACGGCCGGTCAATTCGCTGCGGAAGTCACCAACCGGATCAATCTCAGCCTCAACTTACCCGGAGATTTATCCCTAGCACCCGTCGGGGAAACGTTCGATCTCCCAATTGAATATTTTGATCAACTCGGTTTGCCGCAAACACTCAATGCCAACTTCACGCGTAATGCAGGGGACTGGTCAGTTGTCATTAATGATCGGTCGACAGGTGCGCCCGTTCAAGTCGCAGCATTCGACGTTCAATTTAATGCGAACGGAACACTCGACACGATTACGCCCGGCGCAGGCGCTGCCTACAATACGACCAGCGGCAATGTGTCTCTGACATTACCAAGCGGGCCTATTGAGATGTTTGTTGGGACGTCGGGCACGTCCGGTGGACTCAGCCAGATCGGGTCTGGGTTCCAGACTCAAAACGTCTCGGCTAACGGATCACCTGCAGGTGAACTTCAAAGCGTGGAATTCGCTCCTGATGGTTCGCTCGAGGCCATCTATAACACGGGCGCGCGCCGCGTAATCTTCCAAATCCCTGTTGCCGCTGTCAGTAATGCCGACGGTCTGACAGCAAGGGGAAATCAGGCTTACAGCGTGTCACGTGAAAGTGGCGATGTGTACTTATGGGACGCAGGCGATGGTCCGTCCGGCGAACTAGTCGGATACTCGCTAATGGAAAGTAATACTGACATCGCTGCGGAACTCACGAGTCTGATTGAAACCCAGCGGGCTTACTCCTCCAACGCCAAGATTGTGCAGACAGTCGATGAGATGTTGCAGGAAACGACCAACCTGAAACGATAAGTTAGCGGCGGGACCCACGCGCCATGTCACTCTTTGGTAGTCTCTCTGTTGCTCGGGCTGGAATGTCCGCAACGGGTGCGCGGGCTCAGACTGCGTCCTCCAATATCGCGAACGTCTCGACGCCGGGCTATGTCCGGCGCGAAACTGTGTTGTCCCAGAGCGGGGCAACCGGTGTTACCGTCACCGATGTATCTCGCTCACAAGATCGTATTTTGGTGCAATCGCGCCGCGATGCCCAATCCCAGAGTGCTCGGTCAGAAGTTATCAATTCAGTTCTATCGCGTGCGCTGTCCGCCTTTGGCGAACCCGGTAGCGAAGGCGGCGTATTTGGGGCCTTCACCCAGTTAGAAAGCGATCTACAGGCACTGCGAAGCACGCCAGAATCGGACGCCGCACAATTGATCACAGTGGACTCGCTCAAAGATCTAACGAGAGCACTGACGGACGCGTCCCAAGACCTTCAACTCGAACGCACCAATGCGGATGCCCGGCTGGCAACCGATATTTCCCAAGCGAACGATCTTGCGAGTGACATTTTCGAGCTGAATAGCGATATTCGCACGGCGGACGCCAATGCGCGCGACACCACGGCTTTGCTCGATCAACGCGACCAACTACTCGATCAACTTGCCGAAAAACTGCCCTTTGATGTAATCTACGAAAATACGGGCGCCGTTCAGGTTCGGACGGGATCCGGACTTATCCTTGTCGGAGCTACAGTCAATCAGATCGAGTTTACGCCCGCCAACAAGGTTGGGCCGCTTGATACAACAACAGATTTGGGTGGCCGTTTGTCGATCCCGACCATTGATGGTCAACCGATCGCGCCAGGATCTGGCGCACATGCCGTCACCGAAGGCCGGATTGCGGCCTATCTCGAACTGCGGGACACAACCCTTCCGAAACAATCAGAAGCGCTTGACGCCTATGCGCTTGAGCTGGCTTCGGCCTTCGACGCGTTGGGCGAGCCGTTGTTGCTCGACAATGGGGCCCCCGTTGATCCTCTTAATGTGCTCGGTCTGTCGCAACGATTGACCGTCAACCCGCTGGTCGATCCTAGCCGAGGTGGCGTTCCGTCGCGTCTACGTGATGGGCTTGCGGCCGCCATTCCGGGCGCACCGGGCAATGATACGCTCTTAACGCAGTTGGCCGACACGCTCGCGCCATTCTCTGATAAGCTCAGCATTGTCATCAGCGACGTCTCAACAACATCTTTGCGGGCTGAACGCATCCATTCAGGAAACTTGGCGCGGGAAATCACGCTCAGCGAAGCGGAAGCTGAACTTAGTGCGGTTGATTTAGATTATGAACTCCAGAGCCTGCTGGCAATTGAGCAAGCTTATAATGCCAATGCCCGGGTTATCCAAACTATCAGCGATATGCTCGATACATTGGCGAGGATCTGATCATGCGCTTTTCGCTCACGCCCGATACACTCTTCCAGACCCGCCAGGCCCGCCTGAACGCCGACCTACGCGCCCGTTTGCAGACCGTCGGCCAAGAAGCCATCACCGGACGACGCAGCGATCAAGTTCAAGCCACAAGTGGGCGGCTCGGAGATGCGTTTCTGCTCGAGAAAGCGGCGCTCGATATTACACGCCAGCGCGATACCGCAAACCTGGCCAGCGCACGCCTTGACGGTGCCGCGAGTTCTGTCAGCACGATCCGTACAATTTTGACTAGTTTCGCCCCGGAAAGCCGGAACACATTGGCACAAGGTCAACCGTCGGACATTGCCTTACTGGGCGAAAAAGCGTCCGATACCTTACAACAGGTCATGGGGGCGCTAAGCCGACGTCAAGGTACACGACATCTTTTCTCTGGCACTCACACGGTTGGCGGCCCCCTTGCCGTCCCGGCGGATTTGATGACGGCCGTGAATGCGCAGATTGCTGCGGCTCCAAATGCGACAGACGCTATCACAGCGGTTAACGACTATTTCAATATAGCTGGCGGTGGGTTCGAAACTGACATTTATCAGGGTAGTGTTGAAGAGGGGCCACGCCTTCATGTCACCGACACACGAAGTTATGACCCTTTACCTAAAGGCGATGACCCCATCTTTCGGGATATAATGCGCGGCTTTGCCATGATTGCCGGGGCAGAGAATGCCGTAACAACGACTGATCGGGACGCGTTGATGGAAGAAGGTCTGGCCGTACTCGACACAGCGTTGAGCGGTGTGTTGGCCATGGAAAGCAGATTGGGTTCAGCGCAAGAGAGTATAGAGCGCATTGACACTTCGCTCCAAACTGAGGCGGCTCTCGTCAGTTCTGCACTGGATAAAATGCTTGGCCGAGACGTGTTCGACGCCGCAGCTGAATTACAAGCCCTCGAGGGACAGCTCGAAGCGAGCTACACCGTCACGGGACGCCTTGGCTCCCTTTCACTTGCAAACTTTCTGAGGTAATGATGCCCCGTTCCTTCTTATCTCGCACCTTCTCTGCTCTCGTGCTCAGCCTTCTTGCTTTGGCTCCAGTCACGACCCTAGCCGCAGAGGTACGGATCAAAGATATCGCCGACGTCCAAGGCGTGCGCGGTAACGATTTGGTCGGCTACGGCTTGGTCATCGGTTTGAACGGTACCGGCGATACCATTCGCAACTCACCTTATACAGAAGAGGCGCTGACCAATATTCTCGAACGACTCGGCGTGAATGTTCAGGATAGCAATTTCCGGCCCGACAATATTGCCGCCGTACTCATTACAGCCACTTTGCCACCCTTCGCGCGAGAAGGCTCGCGCATTGACGTCAATGTCGCTTCAATCGGCGACGCGTCCAGCCTCGCCGGAGGCACACTCGTCATGACGCCCCTCTCCGCGCCGAACGGCGACATTTACGCCATCGCGCAGGGTAATCTTCTAATCAGCGGGTTCGAGGCCGAAGGCGATGGCGCGAGCGTAACACAAGGCGTTCCCACGGCAGGCGCAATCCCGAATGGTGCCCGTGTCGAGCGCGAAATCCCGTATGATTTCCGGGCGCAGACAACTGTTCGTCTTGCCTTGCGTATGCCAGACTTCACGACCGCTGGACGTGTCGAAGAAAGCATCAATAAAGCTGTCGGTCGCCCTGTCGCAACGCTGCTCGACTCCGGCACGATCGAAGTCGATCTGCGCGGCATGCCCGGCAACCCGGCCCACGCCATGGGTCGTCTTGAAAACCTGACACTCCGCTCTGCCGAAATTGCGCGTGTCGTTATTGATCAACGCTCTGGCACGATTGTCCTTGGCGAAGCTGTGAAGGTTTCATCGGTCGCAGTCGCTCAAGGTAACCTCACAATAAAAATTGCGGAAACCCCGGTCGCGTCGCAACCCAACCCGTTCGGCTTTGGCGATACGGTCGTTCTGCCGCGCACACAGGTTCAAGTGACAGACGGCGAACCGGGTCAGGTTGCGATTGTCGATGAGGCGGTGACTTTGCCGGATCTGGTCGCAGGGCTAAATGCGCTGGGCGTATCACCGCGCGAAATGATCGACATTCTAAAAGCGATTAAAAGCGCGGGCGCGCTCCACGCTGAACTGGTTTTGCAATAAACGTTTAAGCGTCTTCGGCCGTCACGGTCGACAGCGTTAAGCTGCCCCGACGAGAGAGACCCAGAATTTCGCGAACCAAAGCGCCGATGGCTCGGTCCTTGGCGGCGGTTTCCATCTCTGGCAGCGCTGCAATCTCCTCGCGAAATCCATCGGCCATGCGCTGTGCGATATTGCCCAACAAGAACTCTGAGACTTCCGGTGTCGTATCGGCAACCGCAGCCAAGCCCTTGATAAGAATATCGCGTTCCATTTCGCGAAATACAGTTTGTACCGAGCGGGTTGGGAGCCGAGCTGGAATATCTTCGATCCGCAACAATGTTGCACGGATGGCGGCCGCCCGGACTTCGTCTTCTTGCTCCAAACGCGCTAGCGCCGCTTCGCGTAGATCACGCGGCAAAGTGCCAAGCGTCTCCCCGATCATGATAATCTTCGGGTCATTCATCGGATCGGTCATTGAGCCGAGGAGGTTTTCCTCGATCATTCGTTCGGCCACTGCCAGCGCGGCCGGCGACGGGTCATTAGGTCGCGAGAGCAGACCAATCGCTTCAACAGCGCTGTCCTTTGGCATCAAGCCAAGTACTTCGGGAATTCGATCAGACGGAAGGCGGTGCAACATCAGCGCGGCCACAGCCCCATGTTGTTCACCGACGAAATCGGCGATCGCGTCTGAGGCCAAGCCGCCAAATTCGGCCCAGATATCGGACGGCGGTTCAACATAGACGACAGGGCCTTTGATTTGCTCCACAAGGGCATCGCCAAGGGCTTTTGTTAGTAGCTCGATCGCCTCGCGATCACCGCCTCGAATACCATTGCTCCAAGCGGTCAGCTGAGTGATAAATTCGGCAAAAGCCCCGAGCATCTCTTCTTGAGACACGTAAGGCAGATCAGACAAGGCGGCTTGGACGCGGCGCATGGCGGGTACGCCCAGTTGTTCAGCCAGGGGCTTCGCATGGTCTGGGCCAAGCGAGACCAGCACAACGGCGGCGCGTTGTTCAGGCGTCAATCTTGAGACGGCAGTCATAGGGCATACCCCTGTAGCAACGCTTCGGTAATTTTGAGCCATCCATCCGCTAGGACGAAAAAGCCGAGCTTAAAGGGCAACGAGACCACGGCAGGCGGAACCATCATCATACCCATAGCCATCAGCACAGAGGCAACAGCAAGATCGATCGCGAGGAAAGGAAGAAAGATAGCGAAACCAATCTGAAACGCGGTCTTAATCTCGGACAGCATGAAGGCGCTGGTTAGGAGGCCGAGGGACGGCTCCTCACCGGGCGTCCATTCCCGACCTGGCAGTGAATCTGCCAAACGCTGAATGGTCTCCGCATCGACTCGGCCCGTCATGAAAGCGCGGAAGGGCTCAATAGCGAGGTCGAACGCCATCGCCTCATCGAGAACACCGTCCATATAGGGCTGAACGCCCTGCGCCCAACTCTCAGCAAAGACGGGTTCCATAATGAAAAAAGTCAGGATCAAGGCCAAGCCCATGATCATCGAATTAGGGGGTGTCTGTTGCAGGCCAAGCGCTTGACGTAGAAATGACAGCACGATCACGATCAGTGGCAGACACGTCACCATCATGGCGATGCCCGGCGCAAGGCTGAGTACCGTGACTAAAAGAAATAGCTGAACAATGGAGACATCGAGTGCGACCGGCGCGTCCGCAGCGTCCCGCACGCCATTGGTTAGC
The DNA here is from genome assembly GCF_030159955.1 of Algimonas ampicilliniresistens. Lineage (GTDB taxonomy): Bacteria > Pseudomonadota > Alphaproteobacteria > Caulobacterales > Maricaulaceae > Litorimonas > Litorimonas ampicilliniresistens. Next base: position 681,545 of record NZ_BSNK01000002.1, on the reverse strand, counting down.
GCATCGGAGACGGAGTCCGCGTCCGGAGCGACCTGAGCCAGAACATCCGGGGCAAACCAGAGCGCCAGCATGCCGAGAAGAACGGCATATGTCAGCCGCGATAGATTCACGCCAAAGCGTCTTCCGCAACATCAACCACCTGAGTGATGCGAACGCCAATGCCGCTGCCATCTTCCATTTCAACCAATTCACCGCGCGCAATCACGCGACCATCGACACAAAGGTCGACGGGATCCTCAATCCCGCGGTCAAGCGCGAGAAGGCTGCCTTCGTCCAGACCGAGCAATTCGGTTACTGTTGGTCGTGCGGATCCGACAACCACATCCACTGTTACGGGTAGCGCATAGATAGATCGTTTAAATTTGGCGCCGCCTGCCTCATCGCGCCGCTCAAGTATAGGGGCGTCTGGGGCCGCGGACGCGCCATCAGGGCCTTTTCCTGCCCCTGCTGAGGCGTTCGGATCTGGCAATCCTGCGTTGGGACTCGCGTCCATATCGGCTGAAGCCGCTTTGGGTTCAGTGTTCTGTGGGTCGGTCGTCATGAGCGAGTCTCCGGAGCGGGTTGGCCGAGGCGAGCCAAGCAAGCGGTGATCAAGCGATCGGGGTCAATTTGAGTCACTCCCTCGCCATCACGCAATTGTATTTGATGCAGCGCTAGCGATGCATCGTCCTCAATCTCCAACCTAGTGTCGTCCGCCAATGGACCAAGATCGAGCTCGGGATGTTTGCGTAAGCGGAGCGGTTCGGTCCGTAGAGGTTCGGCGGCGTCAGACAGTTCATCCGTCAGCGCACTTCTGAGTGCAGCGTCAGCCAGATGCGGCAGAACACCGTTCAAAACGAATGCGATCAGTTCAGCCTGTTGCGCCTCGATGCGGGCAATATGATGGGACAAGGCATCCTCAACCAATTGCGACACCCGCAGACCCAGGTCAGACGATAGCTTCATGGCCGTTTCAACTTCGGCGGCCTGTTTCGCAACACAAACAGGACAAGGCTGACATTGCGCTTCGCAATGCACTGTCTCGGCTTGGATCAGGGGGCGACGAAGCGCGGCCAGTGAAGTTGGCGCAGCAGGCTCAAACGGCGGAACGTGAAGGCGGACGACCGTACTCATGCGGCGAGTCCTGATGCCGTCGAACCAGATTGAGAGTTCCCTTTCGGGGCTGCTGGATCAACATCCAACCAAGTTGCTAGCAAGGCGGCTGCATCGTTGAGATTTTCGCCAACGACATCATTCAATTCGGCGCGTGGATCCGGGGCTGGCAGACCGATCGCCTGGCCGCCAGACGCGTTAAGCGCGGCCATTTCAAGTCCTTGCGCCGTCTCAGCGCCGGCCATCGGGCCATCCAAGCTCATCGGAGATAGAGCCCCGCCAGCGATGGCGGGCGGTGCACCGACCCCGCCGCGTGAGGCTCGCATCAGCGGACGCACAACAAAGAAACCGAGGCCAATCGCGAGCAGGCTGAGAATGGATAATTGCGCCAAACGGCCACCATTTTGATCAATAAATCGTTCGCCCACGCCAGGACCCTCGATCATCTCGCCAATATCCGGCCGGTTAAAGGCCAAAGTGTCGACCTGCAGCACGTCCCCGCGTTCTGTATTAAGACCCGCTGCAGCGCTAGCGAGCTCTGCTAACGCCGTCAGTTCATCCTCAGTGCGCGGCACATAGGTCACTGTGCCGTCTTCAGCGGTCTCAGGCTTATGATCGAGCAACACCGCGACGCTCATCCGCGTCACTTTGCCGGGCAGGCTTTCCGTCGTCGTTAGAATTTCCGAAATCTCATATCGAGTCGTTTCGCTTGTTTCTGTCCGTTCGCTACTTGAATTCCCGCCGCCCGCTGCACCTTCAGGCAGGTTGGATGCCACCGTCACATTTCCGGTCGTGCCGTCGCTTTGATCGCTCCGGTCGCTGACCGTGTTGGATCGCATCACCCGACTTTCCGGGTCGAAACGGCGTTCGGTCGTGTTGACTTTTTCAGTCTCGACATCGAGCGCAACATTAACGCGGACATTGCCGGGTCCGACCCGGGCCTCGAGCAGGCTCAGTAATTCAGATTTGATCGCAGCCGCCCGGCCCAGTTCGCCCGATGCGTCAACGGTGTTTGCATCTTCGAGGCCTGGACCCACGATAAGACCGGCCCGCGTGTCGATGACTGCCACGTCTTCAGGTTTGAGGTTCGGCACAGCCGACGCGACCAGATATTGAACCGCTTGCGCACGGCGCGCGTCGATAGAGGGATTTGACGTCAAGGTAACAGACGCTGTCGCGGGTTGGCGCCGCGCGGTCAGACCGCGCCCAGCGCCTTGGCCCACATGGACGCGGGCTGCGCGAACGTTTGGCATAGACAGAATGGTGCGGGCCAGCTCGCCTTCCTTGGCGCGCCAATAGGCCGTGTCGAACATATCGGACGACATGGCAAAACTGTTCATTCCGTCGAATAATTCATAACCCACGACGTCTTGGCGCGGCAGGTTTTCGCGGGCGAGTTCAAGTCGGAGCGAATCGCGACGCGAGGCATCCGCATAAATTGCTCCGCCCTCAACTCGGTAATTGACTCCCAATGTATCCAGACGCGCAATGACCTCGCCCGCAGTTTGCGGCTCTAGATCAGCATAGAGAAGAGACAGGGTCGGCTGAGACACTTGTCGCGCAATCATGGCCAACACTAAGAGTGTCGCAACGACAGCCCCTAGAGAAATGACCTTCTGTCGCATCGACATAGATCGTAGAACGGCAATCGGGTTCATCCTGAGCTCGCTAAACGTGCATCCTGCACACCACCTGCTGCTGGTCTAAAGCCCAATTCGTTAATCTAGTGTTTACCGTAACGCAGCAAGGCAGTTTCGAGTCCGTATAATTTCCACTTGAAGAAAGCTGCTCGCCCTGAATGGCCCTGCTGAAGAACAAAAAGAAAGGTTCACCCGCAACACCCGCACCTGCGGAGGGTGTCCCTGCGCCTAAAGGCGGCGGAAAGTTATTGGGTCTTTTGGCCCCTGTTCTCGTTTTCGGTGCAGCTTTTGGCGCAAGCTGGGTTGCCGGGGTCGGCGCGCCCGTCATTGTAGAAGCGCCTGAAGATCAGGAGGCTCACAAGACCGTGGCTGCGTTTTCAGCTGACTGGTCTCCACAGCGTGCAGCATCGACCGTTGCACTTGATCCGCTGACCATCACAGCAGGATCGCAAGGTCAGATTTTAAAGATTGGATTAGCCATCGAAGTTTGGGACGATCACGCTGAGATTGATATTCCCCGCTTAAAGGATGCCTTCACGACCTATTTGCGCGCCTTAGACCCGGCTCAACTTTCTGATCCGAGTTTTCATGTGCGCCTCAAACGCGCGCTGTTGCATCGCGCACGGGTCGTCATTGGGCAGGACCTAATTGCTGATGTCCTCATCACTGACTTTCTGTTGACGAGTTAGGACGGCCGCCATGGAAATCGAATTCATCAAAGACGTCTTGTTGATTGCACTTTGCGGTGCGTCTGCCTTTTACTGTTGGATGCTGTCCCATCGTCTGAAGAAGCTCAACGACCTCAAAAGCGGTGTCGGCGCGTCTATTGTGACCTTGACCGAAGCCATTGAGCGCACGCACGCCGCCGCGACAACTGCCCGTGGTGAGTTGTTCGAGTCGATCGATGAAATCAAAGGATTACTCTCCGACGCTGAAGCCAAGGCCTCACGTCTTGAGGCGGCTATGACAGACGCCGAAGCCAAAATTGTCGAAACTGAACGCGCAAATGCCGCGCTACAAAAAATTATTGAAACCGACGTTCCTAAAGCGCGACAAAAAGCGCTGAAAACGACCGAGAGTCTTTTGCGCGTGGTGGCCGACCTAAAGCGCCTGAATACGTCTTTACCCGCCAAATCTGCCGATACGCCGGACGCGGCTAATAATCAGGATGCCGCATGAAATCGTCGCTCCTCATAATTCTCGCGGTCGGATTTGCTGGTTTTGGCGCCCTCGAAGTCGCCGCACTAAACCCAGACGCCAAAAGCGGGAATGCAGCTGACACTCAGGCTATTGCGGATAAGGTAGCTGTTGCGAACAAACCCGAAAGTGCCGCAGGATTAAAACTCGCGGCCAATCGCGCCCACCTTGCGACTGACAAAACCTGTCTAACGCCTGCCCTTGCAGCCGCATTTGAACCCCGCCAGCTTCAACTTGATCAACGCAGCGCAAAACTTGATCTCCGCCAGGCCGAGCTTCAAGATCTTGAAACAACGATCCAAGCGCGCCTGGCCGACATGGAAGCCACGCGCGCGAGCTTGCAGGCCATGACCGAACGACTTGATGTTGTCGCCGACAAAGACATTGCGCATTTGGTTGAGATGTATTCGACCATGAAGCCAAAGAATGCGGCGGCTATTTTTGATCGGATGGATCCGGCCTTTGCCGCCGGGTTCCTGCGTGAAATCGATAGTGCTCGAGCGGGCGTTATCATGGCCGAGATGGGTGAGGAACAGTCCTACCGTGTCAGCCTTCTCATCGCTAATCGCCACGCAGAATGGCGAAACAAACGGTAGATTGACGTTTTCGATTCAGAAATTCAACTATTTGGTTGAATATTTCTTTGTGATCTGATACTCAACCTTATGGTTGAACAACAGTCCAGTCTTGATCCCATATTTAAAGCGCTGGCAGATCCCGCCCGGCGCACCATTCTTGCCCAATTATCTGATGGTCCCGCCAGCATTGGCGATCTCGCCGCCCCACTCGATATGAGTTTTGCGGGAACATCGAAACATGTCGGCATCCTCGTCAGCGCACAGCTCGTTCAAAAGGAGAAGGTCGGGCGTCGACAGGTCTGTTCACTCAATCCGAAACCCCTTGCCGAGATCCGTGATTGGCTTGATCGCTACGCCGTCTTCTGGACTGCTCGGCTGGATGAATTGGAGGCGGCGGTGAGCCGATATGATGATGAATAGTGAAACTCTATCTGAAGCCAAAGGGCGGTTGGTTTTTCGTCGCCACCTACCTAGCCCCCCTAAAACCGTCTGGCGCTTCCTAGTCGAAGACAAAAAGCGCGGCGAATGGCTTTGCCGGGGTTTGGTCGAACCGCACGCAGGCGGACGTATCGAGTTCAAGTTCGACCCGGAAGAGTTTGGGCAATTCCGCCCCCCGGATAAATCACCGACCGCATACACTGCAGAGTTTGAAGGACAGGTCGTCACCTACGATCCAGATCATAAACTCGCTTTTACATGGCCCAGTGCTGGCGATCTCGAAGACAGTCTCATTACAATAACACTCACTCCCAATGGCGACGGCACTAACCTTGAACTGATCCATGAACGCGTCGTTCGTGAGAGCGACTTGATTGGCTCTGCCGCCGGTTGGCACACTCATCTAGAACTGCTCGAATGTCGCCTGTCCCGGCAAATGGCGCCGAATTTCTTTACCCGGCATGATGAGCTTGAGGCGGAGTATGAAGCCCGCCTGAAAGCACTCCGGTCAGAAAGAGAAACATGATTGTTTCCGACCTGAATCTCTCCTCATCAAGAGCAACCAGATCAGCGGTCTACATGTCGGTCCTTCTCCTCACGGCTTGCACGACCACGACTTTACGGCCTGATGTGAAACCCGCACCTATTTCCGCCCCTGTTCCATGGATGGTTGGGTGTTGGGAAACGCAGGATGGAGGCGTTACTGAAACGTGGCAGTCTGCCGGGAAACAATTGATGTTCGGCCACAGCGTGACGACAAAAGACGGCAGGGCCGTTTTCTTTGAACAGCTCAGGATCGAAGCGCAAGATGATAGTATGGCCTTCTATGCCTACCCATTGGGTCGCGGACCGACCCAATTTAAACTGACATCGGAAGGCACAGGACGCGTAACTTTTGAAGCGCCAAACCATGATTATCCGCAGCGCGTCATCTATGAAACCTCCTCCAGCGGTCTGAATGCCATTGCCTCCCAGGTTGATGGTAGCCGCGAGAGCCGCTGGGCTTATCGCCCCTGCAGCCATGGAGCCGGATAATGAGCGACAACTGGAAGCCTGGACGAGGCAAGATGGGGTTCATGACCCCCCTAATCGGGCAATGGATCGCCATCGACCCTGACACGCCAATGGGCCGGGTCGAATGTGTTCGAATTTATGAAAAAATCCTCGACGGCAAGTTCATTCGCTTACAGGCGGATTGGGACATTGGCGGCGGGAAAAAGACCTATCGGGAAATCGCCCATTACGGTTTGAATGCCGACAAGGTGCCTGCCTTCTGGTCGTTTACCAGCGATGGCGGGCAATCCTATGGCGAACTCGCTGATGTGTCCGACATGGCAGACGGCGCGAAAGGATTTCACGCTGACATGCCGTCCGGTCTGGCTCGGTTCGGGTTCTGGCCGTCTGATGATGGCCTCATCTGGGCGGCAGAGGCACAGACCAAACAAGGTTGGAAGTCCATGATCCGGCATGATTGCCGAAAGGTGTAAGAAAGCTAGGCTTTTATCAGCGTATCAATCCCGATAGCGGCTTCGCATTGCCAATATTCGGCCCCGCAGATCCAGCAATGCCGACCGGCTCAGTGGAGTGACGCTTGCCCCGGCGGGGCCAATGACGACCATAAGGGAAAACCGGAACATAAAACTGATCACGGTAGCCCGTATCAGTCGGACCATAGACCGTGCGTAAACGGCGCAAGGATTGGCGAGCATTCAGAAATTCGCGCACATCGCCATCATCCGCCCCCTTGTTCCGTACTGTCGCCAAATCCAGCCGCGCCCGGGCCAAGCTCACTCGCGCCTCAGCATTTCGTATGTCGCGCAGCTGCGCCTGTTCTGCCGCATAAGTGTGACTGGCCTGATCCGCCGCAATCATGCCGAGTGTTGCACCCGGCGTAGCCGCTAAATCGCTGACCCTTTCATTGGGAAGAGACGCCTCAGACATCGGGATCGACGCGCAGCCGCTCATCAGCAAGGCCGAAAGACAGGACAGGATAACATAGCGCATGAGCAAACTCCTTCATCGCGGTTCTGCCCGAACACACGCCCAATAATCAAATCAACTCTCTGAAAGCGAAAAAAAAGCCGCCCCGGTTTCCCGGAACGGCGTCTAGACTTGATCTCAATTCGGAGGATCGAGCAACCGTGTCGCTGTCGACCCTACCGGGTGCACGATCCTAGCACTTATAGTACATATCGAATTCCACCGGGTGCGGATGCATCGCGAGACGGTGAACTTCTTCCATCTTCATTTCGATATAGGCATCGATCTGATCATCATCGAACACGCCGCCAGCTTTCAGGAAGTCACGGTTTCCATCGAGAGATTCGAGCGCTTCGCGCAAGCTGCCACAGACTTGTGGGATGTCCTTCGCTTCTTCAGCCGACAATTCATACAGATCCATATCCATTGGATCGCCCGGATGAATTTTGTTTTTGATCCCGTCCAGACCTGCCATCAGCAGAGCCGTATAGGTCAGGTAAGGATTACCTGCTGGATCTGGGAAACGCGCTTCTAGGCGCTTACCATTGCGCGAAGCCGTCCACGGAATACGGATCGAAGCCGAGCGGTTACGTGAGGAATAAGCCAGCATGACCGGCGCTTCAAACCCTGGAACCAGACGCTTATAGCTATTGGTTGAGGCATTGGCGAAGGCGTTGATGGCCTTGGCGTGTTTGATAACGCCGCCAATGTAATAGAGGCAAGCATCTGAGAGGCCCGCATAGCCATCACCCGCGAAGAGCGGTTGCTTATCCTTCCAGATCGACATGTGAACATGCATGCCTGTGCCATTATCGTTGTGAACGGGCTTGGGCATAAATGTCGCGCTCTTGCCATAGGCGTGAGCAACTTGATGCACGACATATTTATAGAGCTGCATGTTATCGCCCATCTTTAGGAGCGTATCAAACTGCATCCCCAACTCGTGTTGCGACGGGGCAACTTCGTGGTGATGCTTTTCAGGACGCAGGCCAAGCTCACCCATGATGGAGAGCATTTCCGAGCGCATATCCTGCTCATTGTCAATCGGCGGGACTGGGAAATAACCCCCCTTCGGGCCAGGACGGTGCCCCATATTGCCGCCCGCATATTCAGTGCCAGTATTGTACGGCCCTTCCGTGCTGTCGAACTGGTAGCCCGTTTTGTTCTGAGCCGTATCCCAACGGACATCGTCAAACACGAAAAATTCCGCTTCAGGGCCGAAATAGACGTCATCGCCAACATTGGCCGACCGCATATAAGCTTCAGCCGCCTTCGCCGTACCGCGTGGGTCACGATTATAAGCCGAGCCATCATCAGGTTCGAGAATGTCGCAGAAGATCGCCATTGTATCTTGTTGATAGAATGGGTCCATCTTGGCGGTGCTAGCGTCAGGCATCAGCACCATGTCGGACTCGTTAATATCCTTCCAGCCCGCGATAGACGAACCATCAAACATGGTGCCATCAGCGAATAAATCCTCATCCACCAAATCGGAATGGAACGTGACGTGCTGCATCTTCCCTTTCGGGTCGGTGAAGCGGAGGTCAACAAAGCTGATCTCCTCATCTTTAATTTTCTTGAGAACGTCTTTTGCGCTCGTTTCCTTATCGCCCATTGTGGTCGTCCTTTTCCCGAAAGGTTCTAGTTATTGAAAAATTGATTGCCGTGTCGTTGACGCACGACAAGTGCGTTAAAGCGCTGCGTCGCCTGTTTCACCGGTCCGGATACGGATCGCTTGCGCAACATCAGAAACGAAGATTTTACCGTCGCCGATCTTGCCGGTTTTGGCAGCCGTCTGGATCGCTTCTAGCGCGGGCTCGACTTGATCATCAGCCACAACCAGTTCGAGCTTCAATTTGGGCAGAAAATCCACGACATATTCTGCGCCACGATACAGCTCCGTGTGACCTTTCTGGCGTCCGAAACCCTTGGCTTCGAGCACAGTCATGCCTTGGAGGCCGATCGCCTGCAGGGCTTCCTTCACCTCGTCCAATTTGAACGGTTTGATGATGGCTTCGATCTTTTTCATGAGGGTCCCTTCCAGTCGATATGCATCCGATCACCTGACAGGCTAGGCGGAGCAGAAGTCAGACCTGACATGCGACCTGCATCAGCCTGAGTCGAGCCAGTCCCGATGTCTATAGGACAACCGCGGCGAAAAGGCTGAAAATCGCACATATTTTCAACATTACTAAAAGCACGTGATGAATTGTTAGGCGAAATTTTGAGCATTTCCGGCTGTGACCCATAAAGCACCAGGCCGATTTGGGGATTGCGCGGGGCTTTCAGTGGAGTAAAGCTCGACCATCGAGGCCGGGTCGGCGCACAGCACACGGATGTTCGCGACTGCAGTTCATCCGTGGCGCCAAACGGCCAAAATCTTGACCTGAAAGGTCACTCTCTCGTGCGAAAAAACACGCACATCTATCACAAACCGGCTGTTCGCGACTGCAGTTCACCCGGTGGAGATCATCATGAAAAAGCTGACACCCCGCCCGCCTAAAAAGCCCTACATCACAGATGAACAGGCGCTTCGTTTCCACTCTCATCCAACACCCGGCAAAATATCCATGCTGCCGACCAAACCCATGGCGACACAACGCGATTTGTCATTGGCGTATAGCCCGGGCGTTGCCGTACCAGTTGAAGCCATCGCCGCCGATGTTGATCTCGCTTACGATTATACCTCCAAAGGCAATACGGTCGCGGTGATCTCTAACGGCACGGCCATTCTTGGCCTCGGCAATCTGGGCGCAGCGGCATCCAAACCCGTCATGGAAGGCAAGAGCGTCCTATTCAAACGCTTCGCCGATATCGACAGTTTCGATATTGAGGTTGAGGAAGAAGACGCTCAAGCCTTCATCGAATGCGTCAAGCGCATCGGTAATAGTTTCGGCGGTATCAACCTCGAAGATATTGGCTCCCCTGAATGTTTCATCATTGAGCAAGAGTTGCGCGATCTCGTCGACATTCCAGTCTTTCATGATGACCAGCACGGCACCGCCATTATCGCCACAGCCGGCCTGATCAACGCGGCCGATCTGACAGGGCGCAAATTTGAAGACATGAAGGTCGTACTCTCCGGCGCGGGCGCAGCAGGCCTGTCTGTCCTTAACTTGATCAAATCACTCGGTGTGCGGGACGAGAACTGTCTCGTCTTGGATAGTAAAGGCGTCATCTATCAGGGCCGAACAGAATATATGGACCAATGGAAAGCGCCGCATGCGGTCGATACGGATAAGCGTACACTGGCAGAGGCCATGGTCGGCGCAGACGTTTTACTCGGCCTATCAGTTGCTGGCATTGTGACCAAAGACATGGTCGCCTCAATGGCGCCTAAGCCGATCATTTTCGCGATGGCCAATCCGGACCCAGAAATTACGCCAGAAGAGATTAAGGCTGTCCGTGATGACGCCATTATCGCGACAGGTCGCTCAGACTATCCAAATCAGGTCAATAATGTCCTCGGTTTTCCCTATATTTTCCGCGGCGCGTTGGATGTGCGGGCGCATAACGTCAATGAAGAGATGAAACTGGCCTGCGCCCATGCGCTGGCCGATTTGGCCCGTCAGGATGTGCCGGAAGAAGTCGCCGCCGCCTATCATGGCAATCGCCCCAAATATGGCCCAGATTATATTATTCCGGCCCCATTTGACCCGCGCTTAATCAGTGAAATCCCACCCTATGTGGCGCAAGCCGCCATGGATACAGGCGTTGCCCGACGCCCGATCGACGATATGGACGCCTACAAGCGCAGTCTTGCGCGGCGTCAGGATCCAACCGCCGCTATCCTTCAAGGCATCTCGGCCTCGGTCGTCGATGAGCCAAAGACCATCGTCTTTGCCGAAGGCGAAGAGCCTGCTGTCATTCGCGCCGCACAAGCTTTCCAACAACGCGGGCTCGGCAAAGCGATCCTGATCGGTCGCGAGAAGCCGATCTACGATAATATGAAACTGCTTGGCATCGAGAAACCGGACAGTCTGACTGTGCTCAATGCCCGCCTCTTTGATCGGAATGCGGAGTTTACGGAATATCTCTATTCGCGCTTGCAACGACGCGGTTTTCTGCGCCGGGATGCGCAGCGGCTCGTGAATAATGACCGGAACGTCTTCTCGGCTCTGCTAATGCATCACGGTCTGGCTGAGGGCATGGTTTCGGGCGTAACGCGGAGCTACGATGTTGTCCTACGCGATGTCCGGTTGGTGCTGAGCCACCGGAAAAGAGAGCGGACAATGGGCGTATCCGTCGTCGTCAATAAAGCGCGCACACTATTTATTTCGGACACGAACATTACCGAACTGCCGACCGCTGAAGACTTGGCGGATATCGCCGAAACTACAGCCCATTTCGCCCAGACCTTCGGGTTCGAACCTCGGGTCGCCATGTTGTCCTATTCAACGTTTGGCAATCCGGTTGGTGAGCGCATGCTAAAAGTACGCGAAGCGGTTTCCATTCTAGATCAACGCCAAGTCGACTTCGAATATGAAGGCGATCTGGCCGCCGACGTCGCGCTCGACCCGCTGCATACGTTGACCTACCCATTCTCACGCCTGACGGGTGCGGCGAATGTGCTGATCATGCCAGCCATCCATTCTGCTTCGATCTCGACCAAATTACTCGACGCAGTTGGCGGAGCGACGGTCCTTGGGCCGTTCCTGACAGGATTGGAAAAGCCGGTTCAAATCTGCTCGCTCGGCGCTGCAGCGTCTGAAATCCTGCAAATGGCGACCCTTGCGGCCTACGCACCCACACATGATGACTAGGTGAGCAGGCTTCTCTAACGCACCTGAATAAATGTCCCGTCGGTCCGCCACGCTGTGAGCGGGCCGCCTGCGCGACGGGTATGATCGACACAAATCACGTTCGGCGCACGCAACGCTTGGTCATCATCAAAACCATAATGCCCGAACACGACGGGCGGAGTATCCGCTGGGTATAAGCCATCGGGCATATGGGTCGGCGGATGGTCGAAGAATTGCATCCGGTGCGCTGTTGGACCGGCAATTTGATCAGATAATCGCGACCCGATACGCCCGTTCCACCAAGACAAACGAACAGAGCTGCGGTCTTGGCCAGACTTATCGAGCACTGTCTGCCCATCGGGGATCGGATGCTCCGCCCCATTCAGCAACGTGAACAGCGCGTCCCGAAACGCGGAGTCAAACTGCCAACGATCCGTCCAATTGCTAGGCAGCCCACCGCATTCATCCCCGGCTTGGCGGATACGGTCAATTGCGGCGGCGTCCCATTGAGCGTGGACGACGCGCAAATCAGGTCGGTCGATAAAAACTGGCAAGCTCGCGAACCACTCTATCACATCATAGGTTGCTAGATCACCGATGGGATAATCGCGCAGGAAGGCTTCATGTCGTGCGACACGCTTTTCTGTACGGTCCCGTAAAGGGACACCATCGGCATTTAGGGTGTGAAACAAGACAGCGTTCAGTTCGTGATTGCCCATCAGACAGATCGCACGTCCAGACTCGACCAAGGGCCGAACCGTTTCGATCACGCCGCGATTATCGTGACCCCGATCAATTAAATCGCCCACGAAGATTAATGCATCCGACGAATCGATACGGGACAAGAGATCGCGCAGCAGATCGGCTTCGCCGTGAATATCACCGATGACCGTTGTGGCCATGCGCGTCTAATCCGCTCGGAAGCCAATCCTGGCGTGGCTGCCATCGCAAAAGGGTTTCTTGTTCGACGCCCCACAGCGGCATAATCGGCAAGTCTGCGTCCGTTCAATACCGCGGCCCGTTCCGGCCATAATTTCAACGGGACCGGACACCATCAAAGGGCCATCCATCTGCGGATCGATCCGAAGCACCCCACCGCGTTCATCCATCATCGTCATGTCGCGCGTCTCTGGTTCACCAGAGGCTATGAAGGGATCGACGCCCTCTTCCTCACCCTTGTGACTGCCGTCGCAATAGGGTTTGGATGAGGACAGGCCGCAGCGGCACAGTACGCGCCGAGTACCGTCTGGCTTACCGTTTAGAATAATTTCGGCATGAACCGCATATGGGCCGTTTTCATAGACCCGGGCCGTATTGACTTGGGGCGGCGTCTCTTCAGGACCACCGTCTTTACGGTCGATCTGGATCGCGCCGGAAGGGCATTGTCTGGCAACGTGAAGCAGATGCGCTGTCTCAGTTTTATTCGGGTAGAGCCAGTCGCCTTCGACATTGGCCACGAACGTATCCGGTGCACCCGTCACACAGTAGCGCGCATGGATACAGCGCTTGCCATCAAAATAGAGCGTCACGTCGTCCCCTTCGACACGCTCCGTACCCTCACTCACAATATCTTGGATGGCTGGCATCTGATCATTCTTGCTCATCAATCACACTCGCTTTCAGGGTCAGAACAGATGCGCTCGACATGGCGTGCGAAAGTGGCCGCCACGCCAGCCAGCATATCCAATGAACGATCAACCTTATTATGTAGGCCGCGCAGGCGCGCCCCTTCTTCGACCAACTCGTTGAAGCGGCAGTTTAGAACCTGCCATTCCGTACCAATCGGGAGCGGGCTCATCCCACGCACCATGGCGAAGGTCATGCCCGCATTACAGGCCGATCCCGCGCCCATATCGTCCTGCGCAGGATAGGTGGTCAGCGCTTCGGCCGCGGGAGTCATAGCATACATAAGATCGGTCGCTGCATTGACCAAAACCTGCTTTTCATAGGCCTCACCCGGTCGACCGAAGGCTTGGCTGAGCAGGCGCAATTGCTGGACGTAAAGCGCATTCACATAATCAAGAACACGCACGCCGTCCGAATGGGTGATCCAGACTTTTCCATCGGGTGTCGGTGGGCGACGCATGACGGGATTGTCCGCAACCGGGCGTGCCGGGACGAAATCCGGATCGTCCGCTAACAACTCTTTCCATTCGTCGCGGATGGCCCGGAAGCGCGCAAAATGGCCCTGCCCATCACAGGCTGCTGCGCCTTCGCCTTGCTCGACAATTACATTAATCGCGCGGCGCGCATCTTGAACTGAGTCGATTGTCATCAGGCCCGGAAGGGGGGTGATCTCCGATCCGATCTGCCGCGATCGATCGCCAACGAAAAGGTGGCTGGCGCCATAACGCTCACAGAGCGTCTCCATGCTTTTATAGATGCTCTCATAGAGATCACCGACCGTTTCATAATCATATGTGGTTGGCATCAGCCGAGATTGTTCGAGCGGTCCACGCTCATAGTTCCGTGTCGAGATGAACATGTCCCCATCTGGTTCATCAGACTCGCGCGGACGCTCCAAAAAAATAAAGTGCTGCAACGTATCCATTGTAAATGGAGCCAAACGAACGCTCATATTGGCTGGCAGCGGTCCCGGTTCGATGGGGAAGTTCAAGCGATTAAAATGGGCTGGTCCGCCAATGGCGACAGATAAATTAGCAACAATGGCCAAATGGCCCATTTCTTCGACAGCAACGCGAATGATGGATGCGCGCCAACGACTGACTGCTTCGCGCTGCGGCTTAGTCAGTCCATCACTCTCTTCAGTTTTCAAACTGAAGGCGGCATAAAGATAAGTGCACATCAGCGTGTGCTCGACTTCGGCGGCTTCGCCCAACATTCCGATGAGTTGTTCGCGGGACGTAATATGGTCCGCACCCATTAGGGGCGTGCTGTCGATCACGTCAGCTGCTGAGTTCGGGCGCGTACCGCTGGCGTCGTCCATCCTGTCTACCTTTCGCCCCCCTCAACTCTACACCTACCAAAGCGAAGCGCTTAAGACCATTGCTCACGGAAATTTGTCACAGTTTGGGTGTCAACGGGCTAATATTCAGTGTTTCGGGCTTTCACCTGCGCCGCATTCGGGGCAATGCGAAGCGTGAGCTCTCCCTCAGAAATGGATACCCCCGACTGTACGCCCGAAGCTGAGCGATCAGGTGCGAAGGTTGATCTGACCGAAGGGTCTATCCAGCGTCATGTCTTTCGTATGCTCGGCCCGTTCGCCGTCGCCGTTATTGCGCTGATCAGCACGGGCTTGGTCGACACCTTTTATCTCGGCAATCTTGGCGGCAAGGAAAACCCCGAGGCCGGCACACTCGCTTTGGCTGCTCTAGGTTTCGCCTTTCCGCTAACCTTCCTCGGCAATTCCGCGAATATTGGCCTTGGTGCTGGCACGATGAGCGCCGTGTCCCGAGCTATTGGCCAACGCGATATGGACCGCGCTCACCGTCACGGCGCGGCCGCGATCCTGTTCGCACTCTTAGTCATGACCGTCCTCGTCCTGATTATGTACGCCCTCATGCCGTTCGCCATATCTTTGATGGGCGCAACGGGGGAGGCTCGAACTGAAGCTCTGTCTTTCCTCGCCATTTCATTGCCGGGGCTGGTCATCACGTCCGTGGCGATGATGTGCAACAATATCCTACGCGCCAATGGGGAAGCGCTGTTGCCCAGTTCGATTATGATTTTGGGCGCGATCCTCAACATCATCATCGACCCATTCTTGATTTTCGGCATTGGCCCCTTCCCGCGCATGGAGGTGGCCGGGGCGGCCTTGGCCACCGTATTAGGTAACTCGATTGCCGCCATCTACGGGCTCATCGTTGTCCGCTATATCCGCAATGCCGTCGATTTCCGACACATGACGGTATCCTCAATTCGCAGCGCATGGGCAACCGTAGCTGCCGTCGGCGTCCCCGCCATGTTGACCAATTGCGTCGTGCCGCTCGGCACCATTCTCGCCGTGACCGCCATTGCCTACACGACCAGCGAAGTCGGTGTCGCCGCCTTCACCTTAGCCAGTCGGGCCGAGCTCATCAGCGTTGGCCTGCTCTATGCGCTATCGGCCTGTATTGGGGCGATCACAGGACAAAATGGTGGGGCGGGGCGAACAGATCGAGTCGCGGAAGCCTTCCGCGTCTGTTACCGGATCTGTTTTGTCTGGGGCACAGGTATGGCCATCGTTCTGGCCCTCTTCGCACGACCCATTGTCAATGTGTTCTCAAACGATCCCGCGCTGATCGAAATGGCCGTGCCCTATTTCTATATCGTTCCCATCACCATCTTTGCCTATGGTTTCGTCTTTGTATCAGCCGCCGGGTTCAATGCGTTGGGTCGTCCGATCTATGGGCTGATTTTCACATTGCTGCGCAGCCTCGCCCTCTATGCGCCTCTGGTCGCGATTGGGGCTTGGCTTGGCGGCTTGACCGGCTCTTTCATCGGCGTTGCCGCTGCCAATATCATATCGGGCCTTGTCGCGCGCTACTGGTCGCTGAACAAAGCCCCGATGAGCGCCAAAAAAAGCTAATAAAAACTGAGCCCGCACATTGACCTATAGGGTCAACTTCGCCAAAGCCCGCGCTGCCTAAGCTGTGCGGCTGTGGCGAAATTGGTAGACGCGCCAGATTTAGGTTCTGGTTCCGAGAGGAGTGGAAGTTCGAGTCTTCTCAGCCGCACCACTAACCCTTGTCACCACTGACCATATGCTGTCAGAGGTGGATTTTTCTCAATGATACCAGTGATTTGACCGCGTTTAGCGGACAAGAGGTGTCAAGGCATGACAGGCGATAACATCGCTAAAGTATGACCATTTGTAGGCCCGAAAGTAGGCCTGCCAGTAGGCCCGGGAATTGGGCTAATCGCCCATCAGTCGCGAGCTCGGCGGGGACCACGTCATCATCCCCTCTTCACAGTGATCTCTCTGCGGACCTTATGCTCGCCTCATTTCTACGTTTCTGCTTCTGGTTCTCTCATGAGCCGCACTTTGAACAAGCTGACCGCAACCCGGGTCGAGGCTCCGCGCAATCTAGGATGACACAGTAGCGGCGGTGAGCTTTCCCTACGGATCCGTCCGTCATGCGCGTAGTGAGATAGTTCCTCGCAACGGTTAATCTAAACTGGGCACGGACAGTGTCCGCTTTAATTCGGTCGACGTTGGACCCAAAAGGGCTGGCTTCTTAATGCTTCTGAGCGCGACGATGTCGTACAGTTCCGTCACGACTCCGGAGATTTCCATTGAATGGATGATAGCGCCGGTCGTCAGGTCAACGAAATATAGGCCGCATTTCGGTAAGATGCCTTTATCCGCAAGGGCGGCGTCCAGGGCGAGACCCAAGAATGTTTTATTGTCGCGCGGCAAAGATAGGCCAACGACCGCTGTGTTGTCGTCGATGAAATCGAGGCCGCGAAGGTAGCCTGGACAAAAGGCAACGGGAACAAATACACCTGTTTCCATATTAACATATCCGAACTCACCCCGGCCACTATTGTGAAGCCAGAGACGACCCTGATGCCAACGCGGCGAGTGCGGCATGGAAAGGCCTGAGCAGATAATCTCGCCGCTTTTCGTATCCAGAACAATACCCCCGTCCTGACGGTGATCCCGCCATCCATCAAAGACATCGCTGCGGCTGACGGCCGTTGCGTATCGAAGGTGACCGTCGCGTTTCGCAATACCATTTAGGTGACATCGATCCTCAGCGACGAGTTTGGAGATAAAAGGCGGCATCCATTCGGCCTCAAAACTATGAGATCGGCTGGGCCGTGACACACAATTGAAGAGGGTATTGGCAAAGATCGGTTCTCCGTCCGCCTGGATAACCACATCATGCGCATCCAGATCACCCGTAAAATAGCTAAACCGGGGAGCATAGAGAGCGTCGACGTTATCGGGGCCTAGCTGGCCCGTCTGTAAAAGCGTCTCAAATCTGATCAATTGCGTATCGCTAGTGACCCAAAACCCAGTTTCATCAGCAGCCAAACCCATACAACGGCCAATGGTCCGGTTATAAGTCCACAACCCGCCATCTTCTTTGACGCCAAACAAGATCAATTTGCCGACCTGATAGGTCGTCAGGGCTAAACTCACATTCTTACTCGTGAGCCACTCTGTAAAGCCTCGAGACAGATCAACGCCAAAAACGACGTCAGACTTCGTAGGCTTTGCGGCGGTGGTATCTGCCATTATTTCTCTCCCAACCTGTACCCGACAGGCTGAATGGTCTTAAAGAAAGGCTCCGTCATCCACACCAAGTGTCAAGTCAACCTGAGCGGCACTGAAATCAGAGCCCGTAGATTCGGTCGAATAGGCAGAGTCAGGTTCTTGCCCTTCGCTAACGTAATCAACTGAAAGAAACTTGAATTCATCGAGACCATAGAGACTCTGATCAACGTCATTGAACGAAAGATCATTGATCATGTCATCTGCCTGGCCGGACACTTTTCTGAGATGGCCATCGCGGCCGACACTCAGTGATGTGAAGACATTTCCCCAAGACTGATGATCATCGAATAATAGGACGCTATCGACTGAGACATCATCCGCCCCATTGGTTTCCGCAATCACCAGAACGTCAACTTTATTCAACGCGATATCCTCGGCAATCGAAAGTCGAGTTACCTCTTCCATGCTTGTGTTCTCGGCAACCGGTGTCAGCGTCGCTTTCGCGTCGATAGCCTCAATAAAGAACTCCGGTTCTGAGACTGGGTCCGACGAAGCTTTGGTACCCGTCGTAAGCGCCTCAAAGTTAGCTTGCCCCAGCGCGTCCAACGTTAGAAAATCAGACCAGTCTGGGATTTCGTCAAACGCATAGGTCAACGTACTGCTATCAGGATCAGCAATTTGCTCAACCGATACAGTTCGTGTGCCCGTGGTAGGGTTCGCAGCAAGGACTTCGGTGTCCGCATTGTTCAACGGCTCGGCTGCAATCCCCACAGTCGTCACGGCCACACCATCCTGCACCCGTATCGTCGCATTACCATCTGCGTAGGTGTTGTAGGTTACACCATCTTCAATAACCTGTGCCCCAGCCGTAAAGCCTAGGATCGTCACTTGGTCACCCGCATTGCCCAGCACATCGAGGGTCGCCGTTCCGTCGGACCGTTCTTCGGTCAAATCGAACACTGCTTGTGCGTTCAGAGTCAGCGTATTGTCACCAGACCCCGTGATATCGAACACTTCGATCGAGCCGAGCGAGGCGTTGCCCGCTGTTGTCGCATCAAGGTTAAGTCCGGATGCGTTCAAAACCAACGTGTCGACGCCAGTCCCACCGCGAATGTCGGCAAAGTCGAGCGACGTGACTGTGATGCGATCATCCCCCGCGCCACCACGAACGACATCGCCCGTGGAAATAGCTGTGAATGTGTCATCTCCCGCATTTCCGGTGAAATTATCCACTGACACTGAACCAGCGGAAGTAACAGCAACCGTGCTTTCTGTGCCCGTCGCGCCGCCAAAGATAATGTAACTGGAGCCCGAAGTGTCGCGACTATTATTATCAGCGCCTCTTGCCCCAACGATCAGATCATCAAAGCCATCACCATTGACGTCGCCAGCCGAAGAAACGGAGAAGCCCGCATAGTCCCGCGCCGCCGCGCCATCAATCCGAAACCCGGTCAGGCCGAGATCCGCTGACAGATCGACATCCGCCTGGTGCGTGCCCGCACTGCCGAAGATGACATAGCTAGAACCTGATCGGACTCCATTGGGCTCAGCGGTACGCGCTGCGATGAGCAGGTCATCGAAACCATCACCATTGACATCTCCAGCCGAAGTGACGGAGCTACCTAAGCGGTCAAGTGCCCCTGCCGCATCAATACGAAAGCCGGCTGAACCCAGATTAACAGACAAATCAATATCCGCCTGTGCCGTCCCCTCACTGCCAAAGATAATATAGCTGGAACCTGACTGGACACCATTCGTGCCGGCACCGGTAGCTCCGACAATCAGATCATCGAACCCATCGCCATTAACATCGCCGGCAGAAGAGACAGAGACGCCCGATCGATCAAATGCCTCTGCCCCATCAATACGGAACCCGGCCATGCCAATGTCCGTTGACAGATCAATGTCAGCCTGTGCGGTCCCCACACTGCCAAAGATGACATAACTAGAACCTGAAGAAACGCCATTAGGAGCAGCATTCTCTGCCCCGATGATCAAATCATCGAAACCGTCGCCATTGACATCGCCTGCCAAAGAAACGGAGAAGCCAAACAAGTCACCCGCCGCTGCACCATCAATACGAAAGCCGGCTCCACCGAGATTGGACAAATCAAAAGCAACCTCTTCGATCCCCGCATCGCCAAAAAGAACATAGCTGGAGCCTGATGACAGTCCATTGGGGTCAGCGCCCCGCGCCCCAATGATCAAATCATCGAAACCATCCCCATTGACGTCGCCCGCCGCGGAAACGGAATAACCAAACACGTCATCCACTGCTGCCCCATCGATGCGAAAGCCGGCTGTACCGAGATTGGACAGATCAATATCCGCCTGAGCCGTTCCCGCACTACCAAAGATGACATAGGTGGAACCTGATTTGCTGCGACCATTATTATCGGCATAAGCCCCGCCGACGATCAGATCATCAAAACCGTCTCCATTGACATCACCAGCAGAAGAGACGGAGATACCAACAAGGTCAACTGCAACCGCCCCATCGATGCGGAAGCCGGTTGTGCCGAGATTAGACAAATCAATATCCGTTTGTGCGGTCCCCGCGCTGCCAAAGATGACATAGCTAGAACCTGAAAGGTTGCGGCTATTATTATCGGCATATGGTGCCCCAATGATGAAATCATCAAAGCCGTCGCCATTGATATCACCCGCAGAGGATACTGAGTAACCCAAAGTGTCGCGTGCCACCGCCCCGTCAATGCGGAAGCCGGATGATCCCAAAGCGCCGAGATTGATCGGGGCAATGGTCTCCGCCACATCCTCTACAGTTATGGCTACGGCTTGGTCGGTTTGGTTGACGCCATCATCGGCCGTCACGACAATATCATAGACATTGTCTGCACCTGCGTCGGCTGGTATCTCGAAGTCCGGAGCGGCGTTAAAAGTGACAACGCCTGTACTAACGTCAATGCTGAATAGCGCCGCGTCAGGGCCTGAAAGGCTATAGAAGATCTGATTGCCGTCCGCGTCGGACGCAGTGGCTGTATAAGCCGCCGTCTGGTTTTCCAGAACGGAGACAGCTGCGCCTGATGAGAAGACAGGTGCATTATCATTTTGGTTGGTCACCGTGATCGTAACTGCTTGATCGGTAGAGTTGAGTGTATCGTTAGCCGTAACAATCACGTCATACACATTATCGCCGTCCGCATCGCCTGGGGCATCAAAGTCTGGTGCGCGCTTGAACGTCACTGCGCCCGTCGCAGCGTCGATATTGAACAAAGCCGCATCCGTGCCGGACAGGCTGTAAGTCAGCATATCTTCATCGGCGTCACGGGCCTGCGCTATGAGGGCCTCTGTCTGACCTTCCGTTACAAACACCGTTTGATTGAAGGTGAATACTGGCGCGAGATCATTCTCATTAGTTACGGTGATTGCAACGCATTCACTCGTCCTGTTCGTGCCGTCACTCGCTGTAATAATGACGTCGTAAACATTATCTGCGTCCGCATCACCGGGCGCCTCAAAGTCAGGGGCGGATTTGAAGGTTACGACACCTGTAGCAGCCTCAATATCGAACAAGGCGGCATCCGCGCCAGACAGGCTGTAAGCCAACGTCGCACCTTCCGCGTCCGTCGCGCTCGCCGTGAAGGCTGTCGTCTGGTTCTCAACGACGGTCACAGTGGGGCCAGATGTGACCACAGGCGCGTCGTTCACATAGACAAAGTCACTGACCGATAGATTAGCAGCTAAAAGGTTGGAGAGAACAAAGAACCCACTTTCGCCATTGGAAATAATCACAGTCTGATTGCCATTGGCATCAATATTATCCTGCGCACCCGCAAGCAGGGCCGCTATGTCTGAGACAGATTTTGATATTTCGAGTTTATCAATGCCGAGTTGAAAATCCTGAATCCTGTCAATGCCCGTGCCCGCCTGATAAAAGACATCCGCGCCCGTGCCACCGAGAACAATATTGTCGCCCTCTCCGCCCGTGACTCGGTCATTGCCCGCTTGGCCGTGAACCACGTCATTGCCAGTACCGCCGTCTAGATCATCCTGACCGTCTTCACCGGACAGCAAGTCATCCCCTGCCCCGCCGAACAGTGTGTCATTGCCATCGCCGCCAAAGATTGTGTCCGTATCGGCTCCGCCGTCAATGAAGTCGTCGCCGGCCCCACTGTAGAGCGTATCATTCCCGTCGCCGCCAAAGAGACTGTCGTCGCCAGATTGACCGACCAACAAATCAAGCCCGGCTCCGCCAATCAGCGTGTCATTGCCCATGCCGCCATAGACTGTGTCATTGCCCCCGCCGCCATCAACCTGATCATCGCCCACCTGGCCATACACAACATCATCGCCCGACCCGGCCAGAACCATGTCATTCCCATCGCCAGCGATAATCACATCGATCCCAGCGCCGCCGTCAACCCGGTCAGCCCCTGCGCCACCAAAGATCGTATCACTGCCTGCGCCGCCAAAGATTAGGTCATCGCCGTCCTGACCATAAGCAGTATCATTCCCATCGCCGAGGACCAGTGTATCAGCCCCCGCTCCGCCAATAAGCACATCAGAGCTTGCTCCGCCGTCCAGAACATCATTCCCGTCGCCGCCGATCAGGCGGTCGATTCCGTCCTCACCGAAGATTTGATCATCGCCGCCTTGACCGTAAATCTCATCATTGCCGTCATCGCCAAAAACGATGTCGTCCGCGCCGCCCAGAACAACGCCATCATTACCGCTAGTCAGGGTGATTCCAACCCCGCCAGTGGGAGCTGTGGGGGCGGGTGGAAGCGTAATCGTGGGCTGCGTAGCAGGCGCAGAGAATAGCAACGAAGGAGTCTCACCGTGAACAGGGCTAAACTTAAGTTTAGCGAAATCTTCAGAGACTGGATCAGATCCGAAAATATCATCAAACATCATTGGAACCCTAAGTAATTTTACATCTCCCAGCCTTCCGGGCGCTGCATTTGCTTCTTTTTCGGGAAGTTCCAGCGCAAATTCGCTGGGAGAACAACATAGGGGCGCGTTGGACGCTTTCCCAAGAAAACACAATCGATTAAACAATAATCACGCCAATGGGGGGAACCCGCAACAAGCCGACAATGATGGCGACCCGTCACTAAGGCAAATTGAACTCGTCTTTCATAGCGATTCAAAAGTTGCCCGAGCTCCAACTGAATGTCTCTCGAACGTCATAGAGAATTCATGCAGCAGAGGGCGAACCATCTGGCAAATGAAACGCCTAAAGCGCTCATCGGCCCAACCTCAACTCGACCCAAGCTTCGAGTGAGGGATAACTCACCATCCCAATTCCATCGAACCCTTGTCCGAAAGTCTCAAATAGGCATATTGGTAAGGACTGAGAGATAACGCCATTGATTAAATGATACTATTCAGTAACTTACAAGTAGATTCGTAGTCGTCTCAACCGCACCATCGGCTTTCCCGATAGCGTTATCGGGGTCCATTGCCTTACAAACATCCTGAATAACTTGGAAGAAGTAGGGCCGTCCCGAAGTTTGATCTAACGTGTCGTGATAGACGTTTAAGGGCCGCCCAAAGGGCAGTTGATTTTTCACTTTACACCTCCGCGATCTCTGGCATTCATTTTGTCAAAGGGAGTGCGGAACATGGACATCGGCCGAAGACATTTAATGGCGTTATCCGGATCACTAGCTCTTGCAGGCCTGGTGGGAACCGCAACGCCAGCCTTTTCGCAATCAAGCAGCACAACCAAGATAAAACCGCCGCGTTTGAAAAAGGGCGACACGGTCGGCTTAGTCTCTCCAGCTAGCAAAAGCTTGGAGCGGTTTGAGTATCAAATTTCCGAAGAGGTCGTGACGGCGCTCGGCCTCGTGCCAAAACGGGGTCAATATGTCGGTAAGGATTTTGGCTATTTAGCAGCACAGGACAAAGAGCGCGCCGCCGATGTCAATGCGATGTTTGCCGATAAGTCCGTGAAGGCTATTATGGCTGTGCGCGGGGGCTGGGGCTGTGCGCGGATCCTGCCTTATCTTGATTATGATATGATCCGCGCTAACCCTAAGCCGCTGATCGGCTATAGCGATATCACCGCCCTTCATTTGGCGCTACAGGCCAAAACGGGCCTTGTTAGCTTTCACGGACCAAATGCAGCGAGCGCCTGGGGTGAAAGAACACTGGAATATTTTAAGCCCTTATTATTTGATGGCGCGCAGCCCACTTTCAAGAATCCCGTTTTGAAAGATGGCCGGCTTGTACAGCGCAAATGGCGCACACAAACGATTACAGGCGGCAAAGCAAGGGGTCATCTAATCGGTGGGAATCTGACCGTCATGACGGCTCTTGTGGGTACGCCCTATATGCCAAACACAGATGGCGGCATTTTGTTTTTGGAAGACATAGACGAGGCTGAATATCGTATTGACCGCATGCTGACGCAGTTGGGTCTAGCTGGCCTTTTAAGTGGCCTCAAAGGCGTTGTGTTCGGTCAATGTACGAGTTGTAAGAGCTCGGGCGGTAGCGGGTTTGAGTTGGCTGACGTTCTGGAACAGCACTTTAAGCCTTTGGGCGTCCCGGCCTTTCATGGTGCATTTTTCGGACATATGTCTGATCAGTTCACCATACCCGTTGGTATTGAAGCTGAGATCGACTCCGACACAGGAACCGTGCGCCTACTGGAAGCTGCGGTTATCTAGTCCGCCTGTTTTTATTACTGAGGCGTGAGTGGAACCGAATTATCGGAGCGCTGTAATGCGTTTTGGTAGGGGCGGGACACGACAGCCTTAGATTGCTCCTACTCTCACCTCACTTGCGGCGATGGTCGGGATGCATTGCCTTATCGATAAGCTGTTCATTGCCGTGAATGACGTGAGCGCTTTTGCCGACGATGAGAGGGTCCGGCTGACGGACAACCTCAAAATTCTTGTCCGGATAATCGAGGTTATGCAGGAAATGCATCATACAGTTTAGCCGGGCGCGTTTTTTGTCGTCCGACTTAATGATGGTCCAAGGCGCGTCGGCTGTGTCCGTGTAATAGAACATCGCCTCTTTCGCCTCAGTATAATCCTCCCACTTATCCAAGCTGGCTTTGTCTATCGGCGAAAGTTTCCAATGTTTGAGTGGGTCTTCATTGCGAGCCGTGAAACGTTTGCGTTGTTCCTCTTGCGTGACAGAGAACCAATATTTGAACATGTAGATTCCGGACCGGGTCAGCATCCGCTCTAACTTCGGCGTCTGGCGCATGAATTCTAGATATTCGGTCGGTGTGCAGAAATTCATCGCCCGCTCAACACCCGCCCGATTATACCAGGATCGGTCGAACAGAACGATTTCACCGCTCGTTGGTAAGTGCTGGATGTAACGTTGAAAATACCATTGCCCGCGCTCGGCTTCTGACGGTTTTTCCAAGGCCACCACGCGCGCGCCACGGGGGTTTAGATGTTCGGTAAAGCGCTTAATCGCGCCGCCTTTACCTGCCGCGTCACGACCTTCGAAGATTAAGACGAAACGCCGACCGGTTTCTTTCGCCCAACGCTGCACTTTGAGCAGCTCTGTCTGAAGCTCGACCTTTTTGGCCTCATAGACTTTTCGCGTCACTTTAGTGTCGTATGGGTACTCACCACTTTCAAAGGCATGGCGAATGGCGTCTTCGTCATAGTGGAGTTCAGGGAAGATATTAGGCTTACCGTCGATGGACCGACCTTCAATTGCAGCATCAGACAATGTGGGGTCAGTTGGTTTCATTTTTTACTCCAAATATCCCGACACCCTATTCATCTGATCGCCGCAAGGCGAGCTTCCATAGCCCAAGGCGTGCTGCAGATCACAAAATCTACATTTTTCACCCACAACGAGCAGGGTTTAAGAAACCAATGACGGCCCATCCCTCATCACAATCTGCTTCAGGTTCGTGATCTCATCAGCGATCGCCGCAATCGGCGCGAGACGCTCTGCCAAATCAGCATCATGCACCCCATCTTTTGGCTCATAAGCCTCTAGATACAGCCGCAATGTCGCGCCCGCCGTTCCAGTGCCCGACAAACGCATGACGAAACGCGATCCACTTTCAAACATGACGCGCAAACCTTGGTTTTCTGCGACCGAACCGTCAATCGGATCGTGATAGGTGAAACTATCAGCATCACTGATGACCTCTGATCCGAATTGACGGCCCGGTAGGTCCGCGAGCTGATCGCGCAACGTCGCCATGACGGCTTCCGCTTTGTCTTTGGCGACCTCTTCATAATCGTGACGACTATAATAATGGCGACCATATATCCCCCAGTGATCCCGCAGAATATCCATGACACTCTGCCGCCGCACGGTCAGAATATTGAGCCACATAAGCACGGCCCAAAGCCCGTCTTTTTCGCGCACGTGATCGGATGAAGTCCCTGCGCTTTCTTCACCGCAGATCGTAATTCGGCCTGCGTCCAACAGATTCCCGAAATATTTCCAGCCCGTTGGGGTCTCAAAACAGTCCACGTCCATGGCTTTGGCGACAACATCTGTGGCGCGACTGGTCGGCATAGACCGGGCAACACCGGAAATGCCGTTTTTATAAGCGGGAGCGAGATGGGCGTTCGCCGTGATCACTGCGAGGCTATCTGACGGGCTGACATAGATGCCTCGACCGAGCACGATATAACGGTCCCCATCCCCGTCCGAGGCCGCGCCAAAGTCCGGGGCATCGTCAGCGAACATACGGGCAAACAAGGTTTTGGCATAAACGGGGTTGGGATCAGGATGACCACCGCCAAAATCAGGCAAGGGTTGCACGTTCATCATGCCGTCCGGATCCACGCCAAGGCGATTGACAAAAACCTCTGTCGCATAAGGTCCGGTCACAGCATGCATGGCGTCGAAACATAGGCTCAGATCACTGGCGATCATCTCTCGGATTGCGTCGAAATCGAATAGACGCTCCATCAGATCAGCATGATCCGCGACAGGATCAAAGACTGTGACCTGCATATCGCCGATAGCGGAGTCGCCAATCACGTCTAGGTCAACCGATCCCTCTGCGGTCCGGTAGTGGTCGATCATTTTTGTGCGCTCGAAGATCGCATCAGTGACAGCCGTGGACGCTGGGCCGCCATTGGCGACATTAAATTTAATGCCGAAATCACCATCAGGCCCGGCCGGATTGTGGCTAGCCGAGAGGACAATACCGCCGACGGCTTCATACTGCCGGATCATGTTAGACGCGGCTGGAGTCGACAGAATACCGCCATGCCCGACCATCACACGCGCCACGCCATTGGCGGCTGCAATGCGCAGGATAGTCTGGATCGCAACATCATTATGGTAACGTCCATCACCGCCCAAAATAAGCAAGCCACCGTTCAAGTCCGGCACCGTGTCAAAAATCGCTTGAACGAAATTCTCCAGATAGTTTGCGGTCTGGAAAATACCGACTTTCTTGCGTAAGCCAGAGGTGCCTGGTTTTTGATCATCAAACGGCGTCGTCTTTATTTCGGTCATTCGGCTTTCTTTCCCCTAGGTCGGGCTGCGTCAATGGCATCAAGAATGATCAGAACGTCCGGATCACTGACAAGAGCCTCAATCGAGAGCCCCGCGCGCCGACGCCAATTGGGTTGCTCCGACGTCGTGCCGGGCACATTGGGTTGGTTTTCAGACAAGAGCAGGTCGTCCAGTTGAACGGCGTAGGCGAGTGATGGTCCCGCCGCTAAATAGGCTTGCAGTCGGGCCATATCGTTGACGCTGAGTGTGTTCGGCGCACCATTGAGCTCAGCGAGATTGGCCATCGCGTCCCGATCACGCGCCCGCTGCTCACGTTCCCAGTCCAAGTTTTCTATGCCGATACTTAAGGCCTCACGCCACTCCAGATCGCGTTCGGTCCAGAAGCCTGCCACTGTCGGAAAGTCATGATTAGACCATGCATTCATCGCGAGATGCCGAGATGTTTCACGTGGCAGTAGCTCACTGTGCTGACCCCGTTCGATCATCTGGACAGAACAGCCCATCAACTGATGCTCTTTCATGCGATCGCGAAAGCCGTCAGGCACCGTGCCAAGATCTTCGCCAAAAACAATACACTGCGCGGCGCCGGATTCCTCAGCAATGACCCGCATCAGCCGGTCGAACGGGTAAGTTACATAGCCGCCTGGCGCGTTGTCTGGGATCCAGAAACTGCGCGATAAGCCCAACACATGATCAATACGCACTGCTCCGGCGAGTTGCATCACAGCCTTCAACGCCGCGCGAAATAGCATTTCCGCCGCCTCGCCGTCTGCGAACCGATCCGGGCGGAGCGGTAGTAAATTCCAACGCTGTCCGGCTGGATTGGCCGCGTCCCCCGGTGCGCCAAGGCTTATGCCGTGGGCGAACGCCTCACGATTCCGCCAGACATCGGCTCCGCCTTCGGTCACACCCACAGCCAGATCGAGATAGAGCCCCACTGACATGCCAGCCGAACGCGCACGGGCCTGCGCGTCCTCTAGCTGGAGCGCCGCGTTCCATTGCAAATAAGTGTAGTAGTCGATCCGGTCTTCATAATCGTGGGCGAAGGCGCACAACGCGGGGTCATCGGGATCGCGAAATTCGGGCGCGAAATTTTTCCAGCCTTGATAAGTTTGACGCTCTCTCGGTAGCTGTTCGAACAAAACGTCATAGACCGCGTGCTGTCGCAAGGCATTACTGCCCTCTCGTTTGAACGTCGCAAAGGCCTCTCGACGGGGGTGATCATGAGGCAAGTTTTGAAAGGCTGAGAAAGCCGTCTCGAACGCGTCTGTCTTTGCCCTGTAAACAGCCTCGTAATCGACGAACTCGCTTAACTTGAAATCCGGGCGTTTTCCCGTCCATTCAGGCAGCCTGTGCGGCGCGATATGCATCACGTTCAAAAACTGGCGCGAGGAAACCGAATAGGGTGCAAACAGATGCGGCGCGCTGGGGAACAGCGCATGGACGGGATTGATACCGATAAAGTCGCACCCGGTCGGAGCGAGATGTTCTGCCAAGCGGGCCAGATCGTCGAAATCGCCGATGCCCCAGCTATCTTCGCTATGCAGCGCATAGAGCGCGGTCGTCACGCCCCACACACCATTTTGCTGTTCAAGCTGGTCCGCCCCGAAAACGGGTTTGATTGGAATTTTAACGGGTTCAGACGCACGGGCTGGAGCCGTAAGGTCCACGCCGAGCGCCCCTAGAATAGCGGCTCGAGTCTCGTCCGTTATGCCGTGCCAATGACCTGACACATCGCGAAACCCTGATAGCAATCCGTTCGCTTCAGACTGCACGTCTAATTGTTCCGCATACCGCCATTCGGGCAATTGCCCAGCGGGTAACTCGAAAACGACGACGCTATCACCCTGCAAAGACCGGCTTCCTAAGACAGGTTGCCATCCGTCCGATAAGCGGATGTCTGTCTTAGCCCCACGGTTCAAGAAAACGGCCAAGGTCGGTTCGCCCACCATAGCAAGCACGAGACCCAGGCAAGATTGGTCAGATCGCTCCCAATCTCCGACCGTCATCAATTCACCGTCAGGCGTAATCCATTGCACATTCGGGAGGACAGAGCCTTCAACCGACTGGCCATGTAGAAAATTGGACTGACGGAAATGAGGGTAGGTGCGACGCAAGGCTGTCAGCGCGCGAACCTGTTCCGTTAGAACCGTGTCTGCGGTCGACCAATCAAGCCAGCTCGTTTCATTGTCCTGACAATAGGCATTATTGTTCCCGCCCTGAGTCTGTCCAAACTCATCGCCTGCCAGCAACATCGGGGTGCCTTGTGAAAGCAATAAGGTGGCGAGCATGGCGACCTTGCGGTTACGTCGCGCCGCATCGATCAGCGGGTTGTCTGTCGCGCCCTCAACCCCAAGATTATCAGAGAGATTATGACCATGACCGTCGCGGTTCTGCTCACCGTTGGCTTCATTATGCTTGTCGTTGAAGCTGACCGTATCGTGCAGGGTGAAGCCATCATGCGCCGCGATGAGATTGACAGAACTCCATGTCTCACGATCCTCATGATCAAACCGCTCTGCTGAGCCGAGTAGCTTACCGGCGAGTGACTTTTGCGCATAATCATCGCCGCGCCAGTAACTCCGCACCGCATCACGATATTCATCGTTCCATTCCGCCCAACCCGATGGAAAGTTGCCGAGCTGATAGCCGTGCGGACCAATATCCCAAGGTTCGGCGATTACCTTAACCTCTGAGAGAAGCGGATCGCTAGCGATGGCCTCGAGCATCGGCGCAGAGGCGTCGAACCCCTGACCCATGCGGCCCAAGGTCGGCGCGAGATCGAAGCGAAAACCGTCAATGCCATATTCGCTGACCCAATGGCGTAGGCTGGTGAGGGTTAAATTTCGAACGGCGTCGCAGCGCATATCCAGCATGTTCCCCGTGCCCGTATGATTCACATAGAAACGACGATCTTCTTGCAGGGCATAATAGGACGCATTGTCGATGCCTTTGTAGGACAGGGTCGGGCCGAAATGCCAACTCTCAGCCGTGTGATTATAGACGACATCGAGAATAACTTCGATCCCTTCGGCGTGGAGCGCCCCGACACTGCGGCGCAGCCCCTCACTACCTTTCGGCCCAAGGTAAGCCGCGTGAGGGACGAAATAATTAATAGGATTATAGCCCCAATAATTGTTCAACCCCATCTCGGTAAGGCGCGGCTCAGAATGGAATTGCTGCATTGGCAGCAGTTCCAACGCGGTGACACCGAGCGCGGTCAAATGTTCAATCACAATTGGATCTGCGAGGGCGTCGACTGTGCCGCGCAAGTCCGGCTTCACGTCCGGGTGGCGGTTTGTCAGGCCTTTGACGTGGGCCTCATAAATGACTGTGTCCGACCAAGCTGTGGCGGGGCGTGACCATCGGGTGCGTTGTCCCGGCCCGGTTACGACACCTTTAGGCACATAGGGGGCGCTGTCTTGTTTATTAAAAGATAGATCGTCGTCCCCCACATGACCGTATAGCGACGGATGTTCGATAATTTCTCCTGATAGCGCTTTGGCATAGGGATCCATCAGTAGTTTATTGTTATTAAAACGGTGGCCCTCCTCGGGCGCATAGGGACCGTCGACGCGGTAGCCATAGAGCTGTCCGGCATAGACCTCGGGAACATGGACAGACCAAATATCGCCCTGTCGCGTCAATGCGATCCGGTCTGTCTCTGTCTCACCTTCAAACAGGCAAAGCGTGACGGCGGTCGCATTCGCTGAGAAGAGAGAAAACTGCGCACCGCTTTCAGTCAGGGTTGCCCCGAAAGACCAATCGTTCATGTTTGGTAGAGTTCCAAATAGTCGCGCGCTGGGGCAGTCCAGCCGAAATCCTGCGCAATGGCTGTAGCCACCATTTGTGACCATTCAAACTTGTTCGCGTATAGAGCGATTGACTTGTCGATGGCCGCCCAAAGCATGTGCGGATTGACCGGGTGGAAGGTCACGCCTGTCGCTGCGCCGACAGCTTGCGTCGCGGGCGTCGCACCGATCACCGTATCCATTAGCCCTCCCACGCGAGACGTGACCGGGATCGTTCCGTACCGCATGGCGCAAAGCTGGGTCAGGCCGCAGGGCTCAAACCGGGACGGAATCAGAATGACGTCTGCCCCTGCTTGCAGTCTGTGAGCGAAGGGTTCGTCATAACCAATTTTCACCGCGACGTGATCCGGGTGTCGCTTTTGCGCTGCCAGAAAGGCTTGCTCGATCACGCCGTCCCCGGACCCGAGCAGCGCCATCTGTCCACCGCGCGCCACAATACCGTCCAGCATATCAGGAACGAGATCGAGACCCTTCTGCCCAGTCAGGCGTGAAATCACGCAGAAGAGCGGCCCTTCGGCGGCGCGAGATAGGCCCAGCTCATCCTGCAAAGCGGCTTTATTCTTAGCTTTTCCAGACAAATCAGACGCAGAAAACGGCGCAAAAATTGTTGGGTCGGTCGCGGGATCCCAGACGGTTTGATCAACCCCATTCAAAATACCCCGAAGTCGATCAGACCGACTGCGCAGCAGACCGCCAAACCCCATTCCGTCCTCATCCATCTGGATTTCTAGCGCATAGGTCGGGCTGACCGTCGTCACCCAATCGCTATAGGTAACGCCGGATTTTAGGAAACTTAACTTACCCCAATATTCGAGCCCCTCTTCAGTGAAGACAGAATTGGGCAAACCTGTGCTGGCCAGTAATTCTTTCGGGAAGAGACCCTGAAAGGCGAGGTTATGGATCGTAAAAAGAGTTGTGACATCCGCGCCCTCTGTCTTCAAATAGGCCGCCGCCAAGCCCGCCTGCCAATCATGCGCATGCAGCACATCAAATCCGCGCTTTCGGTTGATACCCGTCGCAATCTGCGCCGCTAGTTTGGAGAAACTCGCAAAGGCGATGCCATTGCCCGGGCGATCCGAACCGTCCGCTAATTGATAAGGATTGCCGTCATAGCCAAACAGAGTGTCGCAATCCGCCGCGATCACCGACAAGCCTGTTTGTGTTGTTCCGCTGACTAACCGCACGGGCGATCCGTCGAGGGCCGTCAATTTAGCGTATGTTTTGATCCCGGTCAGTCCAGCCAATACAGCCGGAAACCCCGGTAGAAAGACCGTGCTTTCAACCGCGCCGGTCTCATCCAGCGCGATAGGCAGCGCGCCGACCACATCAGCCAGTCCGCCCGTTTTAATCAGCGGGTAGCATTCGGACGCGACATGCAGGACGCGACGCTTATGGGATGGGCGCGGCATGGGAACCTATCGTCGACGCTTTACAGCTTATCGATCATGGCTTGGGTGATCAGACAAACGCCATTTTCGGTGCGGAAGAAACGCTTCGCATCAAGCTTAGGGTTATTGCCGACTGCCAGGCCCTTCGGGATTTTAACCCCGCGATCAATCACAACATTGGTCAGCTGGGTCACCTCACCAATATCAACGCCGGGCAGGACAATGGCGCGTTTCAGCGTGGAATAGCTATGCACATAGACATTGGTGAAAAGCAGGGATTGATCCACGCGGGCGCCTGACACGATACATCCCGCCGAGACGACAGAATTAACCGCATGACCGCGGCGCCCAACCTCATCATGAATAAATTTAGCCGATGGGGCCAATTCTGAATAGGTCCAGATTGGCCAATCCCGATCATACATATTCAAAGCGGGTTCAAACGAGCACAGATCAAGGTTGGCTTCCATGTAAGCATCAACCGTCCCGACATCGCGCCAATAGGCTTCTTCCTCACCCTCAGATCGGACACAGGACTTTGTGAATCGATGAGCTTGGGCTTTCCCATTTTCAACAATGTAGGGGATCAGGTTCTTACCGAAATCTCGATCCGTATTAGGATCCGCCGCGTCGCGCTTAAGCTGATCAAACAAGAACTCCTTGTTGAAAACGTAAATACCCATTGAGGCCAAACACGTGTCTGTCGAACCGGGAATCGTCGGCGGATCTGCAGGTTTCTCAAGGAAATCCGTGATCACGTCATTATCGTCGACATGCATGACCCCAAAGGCCCGCGCCTCTTTCTTGCTGACTTCCAAACAGCCGACTGTCACGTCTGCACCTGAGTTCACATGCTCCTCGAGCATGATCTCATAGTCCATTTTGTAGATATGATCTCCGGCCAGAACGACGATATATTCGACATTCTCATAGGCTTCGATGATTGGGATATTTTGGAAAACAGCATCTGCCGTGCCTTCATACCAACGATCGTCA
Organism: Algimonas ampicilliniresistens; assembly: GCF_030159955.1. GTDB lineage: Bacteria > Pseudomonadota > Alphaproteobacteria > Caulobacterales > Maricaulaceae > Litorimonas > Litorimonas ampicilliniresistens. The sequence continues at coordinate 648,099 of NZ_BSNK01000002.1, read as the reverse complement.
GACATGGTCTGAGACGCAGGCATGATGTCAAAACTCTCATTGCGTTCGGCGCGGTAAAAGTTCCACCCCCGTTGCAAATGCCGGATCAGGCTATGCTGTTTATATTGGGTTGCGACCGCGATCCGCTTGATGCCGGAGTTCATCGCGTTGGATAGGGCAAAGTCGATAATCCGGAATTTTCCGCCGAAATAGACGGCCGGCTTGGCGCGAATTTCAGTTAGGTCTTTAAGGCGTGAGCCGCGCCCGCCCGCCAATACCATGGCCAGCGTCTTAGCTGATAATCTTCGATGTCCCCCGAAAGCCTTTGTCTGAACCACACACCCTCACTTTCCCCAATATACGCTATTTAAGCATGGTCGCGGTTCATGATCCAAAGTTTTTTGGCTATCTGACCGATGACCAGACAATCGCCACCACGCACACTTTATCGACATTCTTATATTATCCTTGTGAAGATCATTGACAGCGCTGTCAATTTCTCTCTCTCTCTGCTACCAATCCCAAGAATTTATTCGTATGGAGCGGTCATGAACGCCATGCCTCACAAGATCGATGACACGAGAGAGCTGCATGAGGACTCGCTCGGCGAATCCGTGTTGCGCCATCTCATCTATTCTGTCGGTAAGGACAAAGCCCACGCTGATGCGCGCGACTGGAACGTCGCTCTGTCACTGGCGGTGCGGGACCGTATGGTCGAAGGCTGGATCGACACAACCCGGCGTATCTATAAGAACAAGCAAAAGCGCGTCTATTATCTATCCATGGAGTTTATGATCGGGCGAATGCTCGAAGATAATTTGACCAATCTTGGACTTTTGAGTGAAGCGAAAACCTTCCTGAAATCGCAAAACTTGGACGTCACTACCGTCATCAACGCCGAACAGGATGCGGCTCTCGGCAATGGCGGACTGGGGCGACTAGCCGCCTGTTTTATGGATTCGATGGCCACAACAGGCGTCGCCGGGATGGGCTATGGCATCCGTTACCAACACGGCATTTTCCGCCAAGCGGTCGAAGATGGCTGGCAGGTTGAAGAGCCTGAAGACTGGTTGTTTGCGGGCAATAGCTGGGAATTCCGCCGCCCTGAAGTTGTCTATGAAATCGGCTTTGGTGGCCATGTTACTCATGATGAGGACGGTAAGGCGACGTGGCACCCGTCCGAATCCGTTCAGGCGGTCGCCTTCGATATGCCAATTGCGGGCTGGGAAGGGGATCACGTCAACACGCTCCGCCTATGGAGCGCCCGCCAATCCGGAATGATGAACCTCGACACGTTCAATGATGGGGACTTCATGGCCGCCGCGCGGCAACAAGTTCTGGCTGAAACGATTTCCAAAGTTCTCTATCCGGGGGATCACACGCCGCAAGGGCGGGAGTTACGGCTCAAACAGGAAGTCTTCTTTACGTCGGCGTCCCTGCACGACCTGCTGCGTCGCTTCTTCGCCAATTACGACAATCTCGACACGCTCGGTGATCATGTCGCGGTTCAGCTCAACGACACACACCCCGCCATCGCTGTGCCGGAACTGATCCGGATCCTGATGGATGATCATGGTTATGACTTCGATCACGCGCTGAAGATCACGCGTGAGACGCTGCATTATACCAACCATACGCTTCTACCCGAAGCGCTTGAGAAGTGGCCGCGCGATCTCTTCGAGCAAATCCTGCCGCGTCACCTGCAGATCATCAATATGATCGATGGGGCCTTCTATCGTGAAGCCATTGAGAAGGGGCTCGACCATCATATCATCGCTGGCATTCAGGCAATCCACCCGCACCAGCAAGACTGGGTCCGCATGGGCAATCTGGCCTTCATCGGGTCTCGCAAAGTCAATGGAGTTTCGGCGCTACACACAGAGCTGATGAAGCAGACCGTGTTCCATGATCTCCACACCATGTATCCAGACAAGATTATCAATCAAACCAATGGCGTCACACCGCGGCGCTGGCTGCTGGAATGTAATCCGGGTCTCTCGGATTTGGTGACAGAGCAGATTGGTGACGGCTGGATTGATGATCTGGAACAACTCAAAGAAATTGAACCGCTTGCGACCGATGCCGACTTCCAACAGCGCTATATGGCGGTGAAGGCGGCCAACAAGCAGCGTCTGGCTGACATGGTCAAGACCCGTACGGGCGTCATCCTCAATTCAGACGCGATCTTCGACGTGCAGATCAAGCGCATCCACGAATATAAGCGTCAGCACATGAATATTCTGGAGACGATCGCGCTCTACAATGCGATCAAGGCCAACCCGGATGGCGACTGGCAGCCCCGCGTGAAGATTTTCGCCGGCAAAGCAGCGCCGAGTTATTTCTTCGCCAAGCTGATCATCAAACTGATTAATGATGTCGCGAAGGTCGTGAATAATGACCCCGATATTGGCGATAAGCTCAAGGTCGTGTTCCTACCGAACTATAACGTCTCCATGGCAGAAATTCTGATCCCCGGCGCGGACCTGTCAGAGCAGATTTCGACTGCAGGATTTGAAGCCTCCGGCACAGGCAATATGAAGTTTGCGCTCAACGGCGCACTGACGATCGGCACGCTTGACGGAGCCAATGTCGAAATGTTGGAGCATGTCGACGCAGAGAATATTTTCATCTTCGGCATGAATGCAGACGAGGTAGCCGAGCGCCAACATCGCCGCGCCCGGCCGAGCGAAATCATCAAGACCTCACCCGCCTTACAACAGGTCATGACCCAAATCGGAGATGGCACCTTCTCAGACGGCGATACGGATCGCTATCGGGACTTCCTATCCAACGTCACTGAGCATGACTATTTTCAGGTTGTGCCGGACTTCCAATCCTATTGGGACATGCAACGTCATCTTGATGCGCTTTACGGCCAATCCGAAAAATGGGCAGAGAAAACGATCCTGAACACAGCGCGCATGGGCTGGTTTAGTTCGGACCGAACAATCCGGAGCTATGCGGATCAGATCTGGCGCGCGCCGCACAAAACGTCAGGCCCTTAAAGCATGGACAGGACGCTTATCCATCAGCTCAACGCTGGAACTTTAAGCGACCCTTTTGCCTTGCTCGGCCGTCATGTGGACGGGGCGGAGACAATCATTCGCACGTTCAAACCCGGTGCAGACCGTGTCGAGCTGATTAGAGCCCGCGGAAAAAAAACGATCTTGGAGTTGACCCGTCTGAGCGATGACGGCCTGTTTGAAGGGCGGATCAAGACATCCAAACTCGGTCAGCAAAACGACTATATCGCCCATTACGGAACGCTGCGGCATCGTAGCGGGGACCCCTATGCCTATTCCCCGGACATTGGTGATCTCGATCTACATTTATTGACTGAAGGACGGCATCAACACCTCTACCGCGTGCTCGGCGCGCATGTGATGGAACGGGGCGGCGTCAGCGGGACGCGGTTCGCCGTTTGGGCGCCTAATGCCAGCGGCGTCGCGGTCGTCGCTGACTTCAATGCTTGGCACGGCACACAACATCCGATGCAGTCGCGCGGCGGTTCCGGCATATGGGAACTCTTCGTTCCTGGTGCAGGCGAAGGCACGACCTATAAATACGCCATTCGGGACGCAGCCGGTCATCAATTGCCTTACAAATCTGACCCAGTCGGCTTTGGTGCAGAACTCCGGCCGCATTCTGCCTCCGTCGTGCGCGACCTGTCCGGTCATCACTGGTCGGATAAAAAATGGATGGAGTCCCGGGCACCGAAACAACGCCGCGACGCGCCAATTTCAGTTTACGAAGTCCATCTCGGCAGTTGGCAGCGTGATGAACCACATCATTATCTTAGCTACGCTGAGATCGCCAAGCGGTTGATCCCCTACGTCAAAGAACATGGCTTCACTCACATCGAACTGATGCCCATCACGGAGCACCCGTTTGATGGCAGTTGGGGCTATCAGCCCATTGGTTTATTCGCGCCGACATCGCGCTTTGGGACGCCGTCTGAATTTCGGGCGTTCGTTGAGGCGTTTCATAAAGCCGATATCGGTGTGTTGCTCGACTGGGTTCCGGCCCACTTCCCGTCTGACGAGCACGGGCTGGGTCAATTTGACGGCACGTACATGTATGAGCATGCCGACCCAAAGCAGGGTTTCCATCCCGATTGGAACACACTGATTTTCAATTTCGGCCGCCAAGAAGTCGTCAATTATTTGATCAGTAATGCCCGCTTCTGGCTCGAAGAATATCATCTGGACGGGCTACGCGTTGATGCGGTCGCGAGCATGCTCTATCTCGATTATTCGCGTGAAGAGGGCGAGTGGATCCCCAACGCCGACGGCGGCAATCAGAATTGGGACGCCGTCCGTTTCTTACAGGCGATGAACCGGGACGCTTACCTGACGCTCGACGGCGTGATGACCGTGGCAGAGGAAAGCACGGCGTGGCCCGGTGTATCCCAACCAACCGATAATGACGGACTCGGCTTCGGCTATAAATGGAACATGGGGTGGATGAACGACACGCTGGAATATATGCATGAGGACCCGATCAATCGACGCTATCATCACCATAAAATGACCTTCGGGATCGATTACGCCTTTAGCGAAAATTACCTCTTGCCGCTCAGCCATGACGAGGTCGTGCATGGCAAGGGCAGTCTAATTTCTAAAATGCCGGGCGATGATTGGCAGAAATTCGCTAATTTGCGCGCCTATTATGGGTTCATGTGGGCCCATCCCGGTAAGAAATTGCTCTTTATGGGCTGTGAGTTTGCGCAATGGGGTGAGTGGAAAGCCGATGACCAGCTCAGCTGGGATCAAGCCCAATCTGAGCCGCATGAGCAGGTCTCAAAATTGGTCTCAGATATCAACCATCGCTACCGCGACATCGCCGCTCTGCACGAACTCGATTTTGATCCATCAGGCTTTGAGTGGGTTGAAGGCGGCGCACAAGCGGACAATGTGATGGCCTTCCTGCGCTGGGATGCAGCTCGGTCAAAACCGTTGCTGTGTGTCTGCAACTTCTCACCTGTGCCGCGCATGGATTACCGCATCGGTGTGCCCAATGCGGGTCGATGGGTTGAGGTTCTAAATACAGATGCCAACCACTATGGCGGCTCCGGCGTTGGCAATCTTGGCGCGCGAGACACGATGGCTGAGGATTGGCACGGCCACCCACAGCATTTGCAGATCAATCTGCCGCCGCTTTCGACCGTCTGGTTTACGCCCAAAGCAAGCTGACAAACGGCCTACGAGACCTGCCTCAAATAAATGGGCTAGTGGCGTATAAATCGTCGGGAGAAGGCAAGGAGGCCAAACAGCCCCAACACCATTAGCGCCAGACCTGTCAGAAATACAATCGTATCATAAATCCGTCCGCCAATATGGGCGGCATGGATTGGATAGACCGCGTTGTACGCTTCGCGGCCGACCCCGTTTTTAAGCGCATCATTGCGACCGAGCAGCGCGCCTGTGCCCGGATCGATTACCACGAGCGTGCGACCATTCGGGTGCCATTCTTGAGCCTGTTTCAAACGGATCGATGATGGCCGATCATTCCGACCCCACAATGCCATGCGGGGCGTCGCGTCGGGGAAGGCCGTTTCGGCCTGAGACAAAGCGTTTAGCCAATCTGTCTTTCCAGCCGTGAAGGTCGGGGCATCGACAGGCTCAGGGCTACCAAACTGATCAAACACAGCGCGAGTCTGATTAGGAAATGTCATCATCACGCCTGTCGCGATACTCACCATTAGCGGGGCTGCCACAAAGGTGCCGAGATTACGGTGAACCGACAGAAGCTGACCGCGCGAGATCGAGCGGATCTTCAAGCCCCGACGCCAGCCGCGGCGCATCGGCCAGACCGCAATCAGCCCCGTTACGATCAAAACAAGTCCGGCTATTCCGGCGAACCCAGCAACATACAAACCGACCGTTCCCGTCAGTAGACGGTGGTGCAAATCGAAGAGCCAATCTTCAAGCCGACCGTTCTGTTCCCATTCCGCGATGACAGTGCCGTCGGACGAAAGATAGGCCGCGTGGTGTTCTGTCAGATAGGCTTTGTGCAGACCGAAATCCTGCGTCCCATAGACGAGCGCTCGAAGCTGATCTGGCCCGAAGGTCTTTTCAGCAATCTCTGTCACCTGCGCCAGCGCTGAGAGAGATAAATCCACTGATTGCCGCGCCTCTGGCACCGTCATGCGAATATAATCGTCTTTGAAAACCAGCAGGCTGCCCGTGATTGCAATGACGACCAGGATCAGAGAAACGCCCGCACCCGCCCAGCCATGCAGGTTGCGCAAGGTTGCCTGACCCCGGCGCACACGGCGCGCTGCCGTGTGGTGCGTCTCTCTTAGTAGATTGTCGACCATCGTAATGTCAGCGTCCGGCCTCGGCCTTGGAAGAAGCGGTTGTCCCGATTGACGGCTGCCGGGGAGGATTGGCTGTAATAGGTGGTGTAATCCTCGTTCAAGGCGTTCTGCACACCTAAATCAAATCGACCGACCGGTGTGGTGTATCCGGCATTCAGATCAATCAATGTATAGCCGTCAAAGTCGGTGTTCGTCGCGGCGTCATTGAAGCTGCGGTCGAAATTATGTGAGAGCTGAGCGCGGACTGAAAGCTGAGGCATTGGGGACGCCGCCACAAACAAGGTCAGTCGGTCCGGACTGATATTTTCCGCGCTGAGATCTTCATCCACGGACCCATCACCGTCTTGATCCGACTGACCTTCCAGATTGGCATAGCCTGCGCCGATCGTAACAGCGTCGCTAAAATCATATTCGCCTGAGAGCTCGAAGCCTGAGATTTCCGTCGGCTCACGACGGACTTCAAAAATACCCTGTGCATTAGAGAACAGCCTTTGACCAAAGGCGGATTCGGATTCGAAATAGCTCGCATTGGCCCGGAAACCACCCCGTTCAAAGGCAACGCCCAGCTCTATATTATCGGCAATGATCGGTTCGACATTGAGGAGTGTCTCGACCGTCTGTCCCGACGCATTGACAGCCCGCAGCACGCGCCCAACATCTGGCATGGTGAAGCCTTCGGAATAGGCAACGTAAGGCGTCAGGCCTTCTGTGATTTCGAAACTACCGCCAATATTGACTAAAGTCTTCGTAAAGTCCGGTTCACCGCCACCGACAGCTGTCGATCCAGACGAGAAAATAGTGACATAGTCGTCCACTTTAAGGGTCGCATTTTCCTGACGAATGCCGCCAGAGATTAACAGGCGATCATCCAAGAACATCTGGTCGAGCTGCACGAATGGCGCGACTGACGTGAACTCGACTTGGGGCACCCAAAACCGTCCCGTCTGCACTAGGATTTGGGAACTATCATCTTTCAAGATGTCCAACCCACCCGTGACCGTCAGCCCATCAATACCCAGATCGCTATGACTATAAGTGAGCTTCGCGCCGGATTTATCGGAAATGTTGGAGGACTGATCGAACGTCTCAACACCTGCGGGCTCTGTGCCCGTATTGAAGAAACCGTTAAATGTTCCGCCGCCAAATACGGACTCAAACTCGCGATAAAAGCCCTGCAGTTCTAATTGCCCCCCTAGGAGGTCGTCATACGTAAGGCTGGCAGACAGCGTGTTGACCGTGTTGGTCGGTATCTGCCCCTCGGACTGCCCACGTACCGACGTTGCCGGCATGCCTGTTGCGCGGTCACCTGCAATTTGGACATAATCGCCATCACCTTCCAGCTCGAACAGATTGGCCATGACTTCCAGACGTATGTCCGGCTTGAGCTCGAAACCCACCTTAGCAAAGAGATTGAGCGATTGGCTGTCTTGAATTTCGCCCTGAGTTCCGTCCACGCCAATGCGACGGCCATCGCCGTCATAAAAAGCGCCACGAGTCTCAAACGCCGCACTGGCGACCAAATCGATGGCGCCGAGATCTTTCAATCCCGTCAGCACGCCGCGATAGCCAAAGCCATCGCCGTTAAAGTCTGTATCGGCCGTCACTGCGGCTTCGGCGCGAATTTCCCCAAGGCCGTTGGCAGCGGGCGAGAGCGTGACATAGTTCACAATCCCGCCTGTCGCGCCCACGCCTTGAATAGCGTTTGCGCCATAGAGAATTTCAACCCGCTCTACGACTGCGGCATCAATGGTGAAACCGTCGCGTGAGCCATTTCGCAACGGGTTTGATTGCGGCACGCCGTCAATTAGATAGAGCGGCTCGCGGCCACGGAAGCTCTCACCAGCGCCTGAGAGCTTCTGGCGGCTGGGCGAGAAACTCGGCACGCGCGACCCGATAACATCGACGAGGCTCGTCGAAATCAGAAGCTGGTCGCGGATGGCCTGCTCATCGATTAACCGGACCGTATTGGGCAACGCTTCGACTGGAATCGCCCGGCGTGCAGCTTGGACGATAATTTCGTCTTCTTGGGCAAATTGATAATCCGACGATTGGCTCTGCGCCACGGCGAAGCTTGGCACCGCGACAATTGTCGCGACGCAGACTGATTTGAAAAACACAAGAAACCCCTTCAAACTTGAGAACGACTCGCAATAGCATTCTCTAAAGGAATGTAAATGCGAATTATTCGCAAACTTGAGATCGCGGGCTTCCCTTAACTTATGTGAGTTGAGATCGCCACCTCTTCACCTGCTCGCGCACACGATCTGGCGCGGTTCCGCCATAACTCATCCGGCTGGTGGCGGAGGCAAGCGGGCTGAGCACGGAGAAAATTTCGTCCGTAATGCCCGGCTCCACCGCTTGCATGTCAGATAGCGCCAAACCGTCTAAGGTCAGGCCCTTTTCCTCCGCCAGTGCCACAATACGGCCGGTGACATGGTGGGCATCGCGAAACGGCTTATTCAAATGCATAACCAACCAGTCAGCAATATCGGTCGCAGTCGAGAACCCTGCGCCTGCGGCCTCTGCCAGCCTCGCTTCGTTAGGGGCCATATCTCGGACCATACCCGCCATGGCGCGCAGCGCCAGTTCGAGCGATTCGAACGCCTCAAAAACGGGCTCTTTGTCTTCCTGCATGTCTTTGGAATAAGCGAGTGGGAGGCCCTTCATCACAATCATCAGCGCAGTCAGACTGCCCATGATCCGACCGACTTTAGCCCGGACTAATTCGGCCGCATCTGGATTGCGCTTCTGCGGCATGATGGAGGAGCCAGTGGTAAACGCATCCGACAAAGCGATGAAACGGAATTGTGCGCTGGTCCAGATCACGATCTCTTCCGCCAAACGGGACAAATGGGTCGCGCAGATTGACGCGGCGGCGAGCGCTTCCAAGGCAAAGTCCCGCGCGCTCACCGCGTCGAGTGAATTGGCCATCGGTCGATCAAACCCCAGCGCCTCAGCCGTCATATCACGGTCGATTGGGTAAGGCGTGCCCGCCAAGGCTGCCGCGCCGAGCGGACTTTCGTTCATGCGAACGCGGCAATCGCGCATCCGGCTGCGATCCCGTGCAAACATTTCCAGATAGGCCAACATGTGATGGCCAAAGGTCACGGGCTGTGCGCTTTGCAAATGCGTGAAGCCCGGCATGATGGTGTCCGCATGAGCCTCAGCCTGATCGAGCAGGGCCGTCATGAGGTCCGTCAGAAGATGATCGAACAAGTCTAGTGATTTTCGCGTCCATAGGCGAAAGTCTGTCGCAACCTGATCATTGCGCGATCGACCGGTGTGCAGGCGACCCCCCGCTTCGCCAATGCGATCCTTGAGCCGCGCTTCGACATTCAGATGAATGTCTTCCAACTCTTCGGAGAATGGAAATTCGCCTGCTTCGATCTCAGCTAGAATAGCGTCCAATCCAGACAGGATCGCGTCGCGATCCGCGTCTGAGAGGATGCCCTGTTTCGCCAGCATTGTGGCATGCGCCTTGGATCCGGCAATGTCTTCCGCCGCAAGTTTTTGGTCAAACCCGATGGACGCATTGATGGCCTGCATGATGTCAGACGGTCGTGCGCTGAAACGCCCCCCCCACATGCTCTGGCCTTTACCGCTCGCGCGCTCTATTTCGCTGGCCATGTTTAGTCTTTCCAATGCAATCAAACTGATGATCTTTGGCGGCCTCCTAGCGCTTGGCATGGTCGTCGTGAAGGCCTGCCAAGCGCCAGAAGGCGCGCTTGATCGATTTGCGGTCGGATCGCTCTCAAAATTGACGTCGCTGGACGCCCCACCATTACAACCCACACTCAGCATGACCACGCCGGACGGCACGGTCACCTTGGCCGATTATCGAGGCAAGGTTATACTCGTGAATGCCTGGGCGACCTGGTGCGCGCCCTGTGTCGTCGAAATGCCAAGTCTAGATGAATTGGAGCGGCTGCGCGGCGGTGATGATTTTGCGGTCGTCCCGGTCAGCCTTGACCGAAGTCTGGAGGAAGCCGCAGCTTTCTACGACCGCACCGAGCTATCCAATCTGCCGCTGATCCACGACGGCACCTTCGCCATTAATGCGAACCTAGAATTGCCGGGCCTACCGACATCGATCTTCTATGACAGAAATGGTCGAGAACTCGCCCGATTACCGGGCGAAGCGGATTGGGCCAGTGAAGAAGCGCTAGCATTAGTCGACTATCTGCTGAGCCAGTGAGCCCATTTGCAGAACCATGAGCCAAGGCGCACTTTCGGATATTTGCCCTGTTTGCGATCGTCCTCTCGGACGAAAACGCGAACGTCATCACATCATCCCAAAATCCAAAGGTGGGCGTGAAGTGGTCGAGGTCCACCCGATCTGCCACCGCAAGATCCACCGCGTCTTTACGAACGCTGAACTGGCCGCGCTCGGCTCTATCGACATGCTGAAGGCCTATCCGGATATGGCCGCTTTCATCCGCTGGCTGGCGAACAAACCGCCAGACTTCCACGCGCCAACACGGTAAAGTCTTATTCCGCCGCGTCGAGCAGCTGGCCCCCCGAAAGGCGATCCAGCGAGGTGACGAGATCGGCGATGATATCGTCTGGCGCCTCGAGCCCCACTGACAATCGAACCAGCCCGTCGGAGATGCCGTGCCGGGCGCGTTCTTCTGGCGTATAGGGGCTGTGAGTCATGCTGGCTGGATGCTGGATCAGTGTTTCGGCATCGCCCAGTGACACCGCGCAATGAATCATGGACAGGCCGTCAATCAGAGCTTTCCCGGCATCCATGCCGCCGTGAAGCTCTAATGCGATCATGCCGCCCGGGGCGGCCATCTGGCGCTCGGCCAACGCCCGTTGCGTGAAGTTCGGCAGGCCGGGATACAGTACAGTAGCCACGGCTGGATGCGTATTGAGCACTTCAGCCACACGGGCCGCACTGGCGCAATGACGTTCCATCCGCAGCTCTAATGTCTTCAGCCCACGAAGAATCAACATCGCTGTCATTGGCGCCATTACGGCTCCGGTCATATCTTTCAGCCCATACAGGCGAATTCGGTCGACCAACTCTCGGTGGCCCACGACAATTCCGCCGACCAAGTCTCCGTGCCCACCCAGATATTTTGTCGCCGAATGCACAACCAGATCCGCACCATACTCCATCGGTCGGGTCAGAACGGGCGTCGCATACGTGTTGTCGACCATGACTAGCGCGCTTGTCATCTTTGCAATCTCAGACACGGCAGCAATATCCACCAGCCGCATATTGGGGTTCGCTGGCGTCTCAAAATAGACGACCTTTGTCCGCTCACTGATCGCAGCTTTAAGCGCGTCTGGATTCGTCAAATCGCAATGAGTCACGGTGACCCCGAATCGCTCCAGACCATGATGGAGAAAAGAGAAAGTGCAGCCATAAAGGGTCGTGTCGACGATGACCTCATCGCCGGGTGCAACCAAGGTCCAGAGCGTCGCCGTGATCGCGCCAATACCAGACCCCGTCGCAAGTCCGGCTTCCGCGCCCTCCAGGCTCGCCATGCGCTGCTCCAACAAATCCAACGTCGGATTTGAAATGCGCGAATAGACGTGGCCCGCCGCCTCACCTGCAAAAATCGCACCGCCAGTTTCCGCCGTTTCGAACACGAATGTCGACGTCATATGGACAGGCGGCACCAAAGACCCGCCGTGATCGAGTGGGTTATAGCCATGATGGATCGCCCGTGTGGCGAAGCCTGTTAGTGTGTTTGAATGACGCACAGATCTCTCTCCCGACCCATTTTCGTAAAATCAAACTATGCTATTTCGGTTAGAATTATCGTGTTATTGATCACATGAATCGCTCTCACTTAGCATTATGTGTCAAATATGGACCCAATTGATCGAAAAATAGTCAGAACTCTGCAACGTGATGGACGGCTAAGCAATCGTGAGCTGGCCGACCATGTCGGCCTATCCCCCTCACCCTGCCTGCGGCGGCTTAAGGCGCTGGAACAGTCCGGCGTCATTCGTGGCTATCATGCAGAGGTGGACCCTGATCTTTACGGTTTGCCAGTCACCGTTTTTATTCGGATCCGGCTAGAGCGCCATGGCGAGGAGACGGTCAACGCGTTCGAGGCCAAAGTTCAGGCGAATGATAGCATTGTCGAATGCCATGTCATGACAGGCCAATGGGACTATCTGTTGCGGGTCATGGTCGCAGATTTGCGCGACTATGAGCGCTTCGTTCGGAACGAGTTGCAGCGCATTGGCGGCATTGGCTCAATCGACACGAGCTTCGCCTATGGCATGGTCAAGAGCCGTGCGGCCTTTCCTATCGTCGAGGAAAGGCCCGAAGCAGCCAAACTTCGTTAGTCGATGTCACCGCCGAGTGAGCGCCAAACTGCCGTGATAATTCCGTCTTTCTGGATAAAATTGGCCATTTCAGACATGTCTGCCAGAGGATCTTCCTCAATAATCACCTGCAAACTTTTCCCAGCCTCTTTAAGTTCGCTTACGCGGTCGAGAATGATCTGTAAGTTGTCGCGCGTCTCTTGGAGACCGGCCTTATCCGTTATTGAGCCATGACCCGGGATGATGACGGTCTCATCATCGGCCAGCTCTAACGCAACATCATGCGCCGCAATCATGCCCTGCATTGAGCCACCAGAATCCACGTCCACAAAAGGGAACATGTCGAGGAAGAGATTGTCGCCCATATGAATGGCATTGGGTTCTTCAAAAACCACAATGGAATCGCCGTCCGTATGCGCCGATGGTGTGTGAACCGCACGCGCCGTGATACCATTGAAATGCAAGCTGGCTTGATCAGAGAAGGTCACAACTGGCCAGAAGGCTTCGTCTTTCGCCTCATTCATGCGCCCAAACGCTTTGTTCATATAGCTTGTGCCCATGCGAGCGCGTACATTATCATGCGCCATAACCAGCGCGCCAGCCTGTTTCATTTCCGGGTTAGAGCCCGTGTGGTCGCCGTGCAAATGGGTGTTGATGACAAAGAGTAGTTCGTCATTCTCACCAGCGATCTCGGAAACATGGTAGAGAATCTCCTCGGCATTGCGGGAGAACTTATCATCGATCAGGACCACACCGTCTGGACCGGAGCTGACACCGATATTGCCGCCAGGGCCAAACAGAACATGCAGATTGTCGGTGATCGTCTCAACGGTCAGTTTGGGATCGCTCGGTGCGGTGCGCTCAGTTTTGTGGGCGATCTGATCATGCGCATTCGCAGGGACATGCGCGAAACCAGACATCAGCAGGGCGGCACTCAGCAATAGGGTCGTCTTGGTCATGTCAGTCTTCCTGTAATATATCCGCCCCCTTATGAGGCCAGAGAAAGCCTCGTTCCGGGTGGCAAAACACGGTCGGGGCAAGCATGGTTATCCATATGCGCGCGGATATTGATCAGGACTTTCTCACCCATTTCCCGCCGGCTCTCATGTGTAGCCGATCCAATGTGTGGAGCGAGAATCACATTTTCGAGACCCAGCAGCGCAGAATGCGGCTTGGGCTCATTCTCGTAAACATCCAGCCCGGCCCCCGCGAGACGTCCATGCGCGAGTGCGTCAGCCAAGGCGACCTCATCAACGATTTCACCGCGCGACGTGTTCACCAGATAACTGTCCGGCTTCATCAACGCCAAGGTCCGTCCATCGATCAAATGGCGGGTCGACGGCGTTAGCGGAGCGTTGATTGACAGAATATCAATGTCAGTGAGCATATCTTCAAGCGTATCGTGCCAACGTGCATCTAGCGCCCGTTCCATCGTATCCGGAACGCGCTGTCGATTATGGTAATGAACGGATAGTCCAAACGCATGGGCGCGGCGGGCGACGGCGCTGCCAATCCGCCCCATCCCCAGAATACCAAGCCGTTTTCCGCGCACTCTGTGGCCTAGCATATGGGTTGGGCTCCATCCGGTAAATTCTCCGGCGCGCAAACGACGATCACCCTCAACCAGCCGACGCGGCACAGCGAGGATTAACCCCATCGCCAAGTCAGCCGTGTCTTCTGTCAATACGCCAGGCGTATTGGTGACCGTCATCCCGCGCGCATGGGCCGCCGCCACGTCGATATGATCGGTCCCGGCACCAAAATTGGCGATCAGTCGTAAACGTTGGGGAGCGGCAGCGATAATGTCAGCATCTATGATGTCCGTCACAGTCGGCACGAAGACGTCACAGTCCGCAATCGCTGCCTTAAGGTCCGTATGGCTCATCGGGGCATCGTCCGTCCGTAACACCACATCAAACAGTTCTGTCATGCGGGCTTCGACCTGATCTGGCAGCCTGCGCGTCACGACAACGCGTGGGCGGGTGGACTCTGTCTGTCCGGGATCGGTCTGGCTCTTCGGCATGGTCTCTTGTGGCGCGATCACAGGGTCTAACGCAAGGGTTCGCCTTGCCGAAAGAGCCTAGAAATTCGAGCAAATTCACCTCACTTAACGACGACTTAACGCTACCGGGCAATTGACTGTCCTTATGCCGCACAGTTTTACATCGACTTTGCCTCTTCGGTCCCGCCTCAGCGCTATGCTGGGCATGGGCCTGATTGTTAGCGGGTTTTCGCTCACAGCACCGACCGTTTACGCGAACGAGCCAACAGCCCCATCAGCGCAGATCGCCCAAACTGAGACCACGGGGACGGTCACGGCCCTACGAGATATTTACCGTGTCAGTGGCAACCAGACACCCTCTGGGTTCGACGTGCCCCGTTTCGTCAGCCTGAAATTCGGCAAGGTCAATGCCCGGACTGGCCCTTCGCGCAATCATCCAGTCGCTTATCAGTACCAACGCCGGGGCTTGCCACTGATCGTGGTAGCGGAGACCGAAATGTGGCGCAAAGTCCGCGACATTTACGGGGATGAAGCCTGGGTCCGCAAGCCCGCTCTGTCGGGCGATCGTTACGCGGTTTTGAGCACCGACAGTCGCCTTTACAGCAAAGCCGATAGCAATAGCCGCACCGTGGCACGCGTTGAGCGCGGCGCACTTGTGCATTTGGAAGACTGCCCATCCGAGGCATTCTGCCGTGTGCGCACGCAGAGCGGGGTGAAGGGGTTTGCTATGAAAACTGTGCTATGGGGCGCGCAGACATTCGACTAACACGATGCCTGTGTTGAGCGCTAGAAGCGCTTGAGCAACCGATCCAGATAATCTTGTTCCTGCTGTTCCCGTTCAGCTTCAGACGCGCGGCGACGCAGCTCTTCGAGAATTTCGCGTGAACGCTCCGCATTATCTCTCGGATCGATGTCGGTTTCAGCATTGTCGGACGCAAAACCGTCCTCACCACGTCCGAGCGGGTCCGCGTCACCATTTTGTTCAGCACCATCCCCAGCCCGCTCTGCGGCCAGCGCATCGCCAGCGTCTCGCAAAGCTTGGATCGCCTCTGACTGGGCCTGCCTTGATCGGCCAAGTTCACCCTGACCGAGAGCGGCTTGAGACTCCCGCATCGCATCACGCGCGCGGCTAAAGGCCTCACCCGACGTGCCGCCCCTAGCTTGACCGTCGCCGTCTCTGCTTTGGTTCAACAAGTCCTGAATACTATCAATACCGCCGCTACCATTCCCGCCCCCAGAGCGATCGCCGTCAGCCTGACCTTGGCCCTCGCCTGTGTCGCCAGCTTCACCGCCTCCAGACTCTTCGCCCTCGCCTTCACCCTCGCCGGGCATCACTTCCGTGCCCTGTTCGGATAATCGCCTTTGCAAGCCCTCGATGAGTTGCTCGATCTCTGCTTGGCGTTCTGACAGCTCTTGCGGAGATAGGCTCTCACCGCTGCCCTCTTCACCAAATTCACGCCGGATCGCGTCACGTTCCGCCTGTCGAGTCTGGTCGTCGAGTTCGCGTTGCTCACCCAACGATTCAGCCAGGTCCTCCAGCGATTCGCGCATCTCCTCACTCATCTCATCTTCGCCGGATGTATCACCGCCCCCGCCGCCCTGCGTGAGCTGCATTTGCATATTTTCGAGTAGCTCTGCGAGCTGAGCCAGTGCGCGCCGCGCGCCTTCCGTATCGCCAACCCGGTTCGCTTCCTCAATCGCGTCGAGCAAAGCTTGAATTTCATCAGCAGAGCCCATTGCCTGCATTCCGCCTTCGCCATTGCCTTCAACGATGGTCGCGTTTTTGCGCAACTCTTCCATATAGGCGTCTACCGCCTGATTATACCGCGCGAACAGCGTATCGATCTCGCGCTGCGGCGCGCGCCGCGCAATGCCTTCGCGGAGCGCTTCCTGCGCTTCTTGCATTTCTTGCAACGCGGTTCCCAACACGCCAAATTCTGCGCGGATTGCCAGCTTCCACATATGCTCTGGCAGGCCAATAATGGCGTCTGCCGATCGCGCATAACGCAAGGTCTTTCCGACATGGCGCAGACCCACATATACGACCGGGTCGTTAAACAAGCCCGGATCGGGATAATCTGTGACGGCTTCGATCAACTCTGTCGCCCGCTGCACCGGCGCAGGCGCGCGACCTAAGCGCCAAGCCGTCTGATAGGTATCGAACGTGCCATCCGATGCATCCATATCGGGGTGAGTTTTCGGGGGATCTGCGTAATCGCCATCGCCCGCTAAGAGCAGAGCGCGCTGTTCAACAATCGCTTTGGCCAGAGGTTCAACGAAAATCTTGTCCGGAACTGTGATGTAGAACGGCTCGGTCGTGCCGCGCTGCTCTGCCCCATCCACGGCGACAAGTCGCGCCACGACTTTCTTCCCGGCGAGCGGATGACGCGTCAAATCGAGCTTTAGCGAGCGCCGCTCAGCCTCAACAAATCCACCGCTCTCCGTATCAAACTCGGCCACATTGGCATCGAAGGCCGTCGCATCATTTAGACCGTCAGATAGCTCGACCATTTCCAGTAGGATCTGCTCGACGCCGTAATCATCGCTAGCGTCGAACACTAAAACGAGCCGATCGCGCTTATCAATCTCAGACGGCTCTTTGGTCGTGATAACGGGTTTTTGGTCGGGAGTGGCGTCGACAAAAAATTGCTGACGCCGCGGACCAATGCGCCAATCAAGTTGGCCGGAACTCTCAATGCGCGTGCGAACTTCGACACTATTTCGGCCTAATGTGGTAGGGTCCAGAAAACGCGATCCCCGCTCGCTAATATAGCGCGGTCGCGGCAGGTTTGACGCGCCCGATGCGCGCACGACGAGGGTCGAGCCTTCCGGCGCGCGAATGACCGCATCGCCTTGGGCATAGATAGGCGGGCGACCCGTATAGTCCGGCGGATCAACCCAAGCCTCAAACGTCACAGCATAAGGGTTGGTCGGGGCGAGCCAAGTCGGGCTCAACGACTGACGCATCCGCTCTAATGACACGCCAAACGCCATGAAGATCGCCAGACCCAGAGCAATCGGCATCAGGATGCGTAAGCCATATCGGTCGATTAGGGAGAGCGCTGGCCTACGCCCAACCCGGTGGATTGTGTTGGCTTGGGTCCGTGCTTCTGAGACATGAGCCGGCCACAGATCGGGCGCGAGCACGGCATGATCCTGCAGTGTGTCGAGCGGGCGATGCGCCAACCCAGCGGTTGTTTCCAACCGACGTAGCGCGTCTGATCGGGTCGGCATCCGCAAGCGTCTGGCAGCGAGTCCGCCCCGCACAATCACGCCGACTGTGGCAATCAGCGCGAGCAGACGTAGCGGATCGCCCACCACTTCCCACAACCCCAACACCGTCAAAATGAAATAGATGGCGAGCACAAGCGCGGGCAGCGCCAGCACAGGCGCATAGATTTCCCAGAACAAACGCAGACGCGCCAGCGTCGCAAGACGCGTCAGACGTGTGGGCAAAGCTGTCGTGGCAGTCGGCACGTTATCCGCCTAGCGCAGCCATGCGATATTTGTCGCTTAAAATATCAGTCACTCTTGGCCGGACCGCATCTCTAGAGGGGTTTTAAGGATTTCCTCCTTGCAGCCACACGCCCGCGTCCCACCGCCCATCACGGGGTCGGCCAATGTCTGCAAATCCCGTGAAGTGACACGAGCGCGGACGCCACCCATCGACGGATGACAAATGAAATACCGTTTTACGACAGACGAACGTCCGCGCGCTCGGTCGGCGCACCCGATCAAAAGCGTCGTGTCTACCGACGGCCCACCATGAGCACACGCCGGGAGGGGGTTAGACGAGGGTTGCGCTTTCGACGCACACCCGCCTGCCCCCTGCTTCGGAAGGGGCGCATCGGGCGGGTCTTACCGCTGCCGACTCGTTCGCGCTCCCGAACCATCATCAATCGCTTCGCCAGATGGAGCCATGCACGCCGCATAAGATCGCACACCGCCCAGCCCACCGAACCCCGCCAAACTCCCAAGGGAGTCTGTTCTTCCCGAAAGCTATGCACTCTCTCGTGTCCGGAGCGGGTGAGGATAAGAAACCATGGAAATGATAAGCGGGGATGGATTGGGGTGAGTTTCTTTGAACTCACCTGTATTATCCTGGACAAGGACGTGGGCCATCAGGGACAACCGTGCTTCGCTAAAGCTCAGAGCGGTGGATTCAATGATCCATCACCAATCCGGCAAGCGCTCAGTTTTCAATATGTCAGCGATGGTCGGGCGCTCCCGGATCACGCGGTAAGCTTCGCCGCGAACCATCACTTCAGGGACGAGTGGTCGCGTATTATATTGGCTGCTTTGCACCGCGCCATACGCACCCGTCGAATGGATAGCGAGCAGATCGCCCGAAGCGACGGTCGGCATCTCCCGACCCTTGGCAAATGTATCCCCTGTTTCACAAATCGGACCGACAATATCGTAAGTCGTGGATTGGAAATCCGGACCCGGCGCACGGACGGGTTCAATATCGTGAAACGCGTCATAGAGCGCCGGACGCAGCAAATCATTCATAGCCGCATCGATGATGAGAAACGCCCGGTCCTCGCCCTCTTTGACATAGAGAACTTCGGTTAGCAGCACGCCGGAATTCCCGGCGATCACCCGCCCAGGCTCAAAGATCATTTGCACATCGAGATCGCTAGTGAGCCGTTTGACGAGCGCACCATATTCAGACGGCGGCGGCGGCGTTCGGCTATTATCGCCATAAGGAATGCCAAGACCGCCGCCAATATCGAAGGCGTGAATCTTATGGCCTGCCGCCCGCAAGCGACCGATCAGCGACGCGACTTTGCGAATCGCCGCTTCAAACGGTGCGAGATCATCAATCTGAGAGCCAATATGCACATCTACGCCCACGACGCGAATGCCAGGCAGGCGCGCCGCTTCGGCATAGGCATCTTCGGCGCTGCTCCAGGCGATGCCGAACTTGTTTTCTTTCGCGCCGGTACTGATTTTTTCGTGCCCACCGGCCGTCACGTCCGGATTAACCCGGAAGGAAATCGGGGCTATCAAGCCTTTTTCCAGCGCCACTTCATTCAGAGCGCGAAGTTCTGGCAGGCTTTCCACATTGAAGACCTTGATGCCCGCATCGAGCGCGTCGGCCATTTCGGCCCGGGTCTTACCGACACCGGAAAAGACGATGCGGTCCCCCGGAATTCCAGCGATCAGAGCGCGGGCTAACTCACCGCCGGATACAACGTCAGCGCCCGCACCGAGTTTAGCGAGTGTCGCTAAAACAGCGATGTTCGAATTGGCTTTGACCGAATAGGCGACCAGCGCGTCAATGCCGGAGAAACTCTCAGCAAACACGCGGTAATGATGCTCGAACGTGGCGCTTGAATAGACATAGACGGGGGTGCCAACCTCTGCGACGATCCGTGAAAGGGCCACATCTTCGGCGTGCAGCTCACCGTTTTTAAAATCGAAATGACGCATTGTGGGGGTCTAAGGCTGGTCCGCGACATCGACGCCATAGCCGACACCTTCGTTTTCATCTTCATCCTCATCCCGCGCTTGCGCATCGGCAGGTGTGTCAGTGCTCACCTCTTCACCCCAGAGCGGCGGCGGCGTGTCGAGCCCACCCTTAATGCCGCAGCCTGACAGAGGCGCCGCGAAAGCGAGTAAAAGCACGATCAGCATAAGACGAGTCATGCCCTCGCATAGTCTGCACACACGCAGGCGTCGAGTCAGAATGGAGAGTGGATCAACCCGTCCTGTAACCTTTGTCCATGTGACACCTATTTCACTTTTCGTCAGGCGTCCGTCGCGTCAATAGTCGCGCATGAAACACACGCTCCTGCCCCTATCCGTCCTGATCTTGACCGCCGCGCCCACCGCAATGGCTGAAGACGCCCCGCAGCCGATTGGTGACGAGTTTTGTTTTTCAATCGATGGCATCGGTGAAACGCTGGGTAAGTTTGATAGTCTGAAACCTGAAAAGCGCGATGTCGTCGGGGCGGAGATTGCTATGCAGTTCGAGCTCGAAGACGGCGAGTTGATGCCGGAACGGGTTGAACTGCGCGAAGGCGACCAAGCACGCATGGTTATGTTTGACGACCAAGGCCGCAGCGTCGGACTAAGTGACCAATTACGGTCCATGGCGGCACCGGATAGCGTTTGCGTTATGGATCCTCCGCGCGCTGAGCGTTTTGGCAAAGACATTGGTTACAGTGTCGATTTCGGTGTCGGCGTCCGCTTCAAAGAAACCCCCGGCACGCATTCACTCACTGAGATTGAAGAAGGTCTGAAAGATGGCCGCTCACATTATAAAAAGATGGTGGGGGCCATGGGGTTCATGGTGCCTAAGTTCACTCATATCGCCGTGTCAGGCGAGGATGAAACCACCCCTCCCAAAGTCTTTGCGACGGCCAACGGTCAGGATATCGGCGAACCGGATTTCGAGCTTTATGACGGCGCGCGGATGATTGCCGTCGATACTTTAGAGGATATGGGCGCGGACGGCGTTCGGATCGAAGGCGACACATATCGGATGAGCCCAAGCCCCGACGCGAAAACCGTCGCTAAATTTGCTAGCGAGGATGACGACTGATCGGCCATCCACGCCCTGATCGCGGAGCGGACTAGATTCTAGCGAACGATCAAAGGCGACTAATATATTCCAACCAATCTAGGTCTAGCGCATCCATATTTTTCGGCAGACCGACTGTGTTGCTCGACAGCCAAGTCGTGAAACTCTTGCCCTCTGCCAAAGGCGCAGCAATTTGCGATAGAATTTTGTCGGTCCCTGAACGATCTTCCAGATAATCTGAAAAAACCAAGGCTTGCGCATAAAAATTGGGGGCGCGATCCCCGCCCGATTGCGCAATAAAGTCCTCGGCTTCTTGCCCACTCAGACGGATGACCCGACTCGTAGTCTTGCTGACTTCTGTGCGAGGTGATTGGGTCCGTTCAGTCGCATCAGGGAGCTCTGCAACATCACGGCGAATGAGCTTTCGCTTTGTCTCGCTGCCTTCAGTTTGCGGTAACTGGATCATTCTAAGGCGCTCAGCAAGATCGCGACCAGCTTGGGCCGCTGGGTGAACCATTGTGAGGAATTCAGCGAGCGGAATTCGTTTCTCGGGCTCTATTTCGCTGAATTTTACACGCCGTCGCTGCTTCCCGTCTTCTGACTCCATCGCGATAGCAGCCGATTCGTCCAACCAGTCGGGAGCCCAGCCACCATAAGCATGCTCGGTTTGCTCTGTGTCTTCGCTTGGATACCGGTCCACAAACCACTTGTGACCAAGCTCATGCGACAGAGCACTGAGGTCGGTGAAATCTTCTTTGGTGGCTGGTATTTTGGCGGCTGTTTGGGATTGAAGTTGCGCAAGCGCAGACGCAATCGCTGCATCTTTAACGACTTGGGGACGATCCCCTAACTGCTCTTCAACCTTCCTAATGACATCCCGATTTCGAAGCTCGACGCGTTCCGCAGGAGAAATCCAAGGCATGATCGTCATATACCCATTGGCCGTCAGACGTGACTGGACATCGGCATTAATGGTTCCAGTAGGCACGATAATCGTTGGAGACGGCATGGCACCGAACTTCATCTGAAAATCACGGGCCGCCGACTCCGTCACTTCGTGCAGTAGTTTAGATTCAAGTTCAGTTGCATTTTCAGATAGGACAGAAAATCGTTCAGTTGCGGCACAGGGAAGTTCGGCATGGACGCAAGCTGTATTGGGTGACGCTGAAACCGACTGACACACTGACAACAGAACAGCAGCTGGGAGAATGTAAAAAGGTCGAAGACAGATCATGCGTCATTCGATAATGACGACCACAATTGTAGTCAACAGAAAAACTACAACTGTAGTCGAAGCGCTTGGAAACTTCGGCTAGCGCTCAACAATCAGCGTGGCGCCCATCACAGACTCGACTCTGAGTAAGTCACCCGCGCGAACCGTCGACACAGCCGTCCCCACTTCCAGCCGCGCGGACCATTGCGTATCGCCCAGTTCAACCCGGCCCTCTGTGCCCGTGAAGTCCGCTACCGCTTTGACCTGACGCCCGATCAGCGCTTGGCCCGGATCGTTGAGATCAGACGGCTCGCCACCTTTTACGAGGCGCTGCAAATGGGTGCGACCCAACACTAAAGTTGTGATGGACAGCAGGAAGAACAGCATCATCTGCAACTCCCATCCCATTGGCGCGATGAAGAGCAGCACACCCACGATTAGCGCGGAGACGGCCGGCCAAAGAATATAGGTTGAACCCAAGACGAGCTCCAGACCCAGCAAGACGACCCCAAGAATGAGCCAATGCCAAGCGGTAAGTTGCGACAGAATTTCGATCATTTGCCGCCCTTCCCACTCGGTGTTGTTCCGCCTTCGATCAACGTCTTGATCCCTGCCAACGTCCCGGCCAGTGAGGACAATTCAGCGGGCACGATCAAGGTTTTCTGATTAGGCGATGTGGCGAGTTTTTCGAATGCCTTCACGTAATCTTGCGCCACAAAATAATTGATCGCGTTGACGTCGCCCTTGGCAATCGCCTGGGACACCATAGTGGTTGCCTTGGCTTCGGCTTCGGCTTCACGTTCGCGCGCTTCAGCGTCGAGGAAGGCAGCCTCTCGGCGACCTTCGGCTTCACGCACAGCGGATTGTTTCTCACCCTCCGCCTTGAGAATTTGAGACTGTTTATGTCCTTCGGCCATCAGAATGTCGGCGCGTTTTTCGCGTTCGGCTTTCATCTGCTTATTCATGGCCTGAGTGATGTCGGCAGGCGGTGACAGATCCTTGATCTCGATCCGCGTCACTTTAGTGCCCCATGAGTCGGTTGCCCGGTCAATCACGGTCAAAAGCCGCGCATTGATCTCATCACGACGGGACAGAACCTCATCCAAATCCATCGAGCCAACAACGGTCCGGACATTGGTCAGGCAGAGATTTTGGATCGCATGATCAAGATTATTGACCTCGTAAGCCGCTTTGCGCGGATCGATCACCTGAATGAAAACCACGGCATCCGCGGTCACCATGGCATTATCCTTAGTGATCACTTCTTGGCTCGGCACATCGATAACGCGCTCGCGCATGTTCACCTTGTGACCGATACGCTCATAAAAGGGGATCAGAAAAGTCAGGCCGGGCTTGAGGGTACGCGTATACCGACCAAAACTCTCAACCGTATATTCCCAACCTTGCCGCACGATTCTGACAGCTCGGAAAACGAAAAACAGAACTAGCGCGACCGCCAGCAAAACCAAAATTTGTCCAAACCCCATCTATCGTCTCCTTTTATATGTATTCAGCGGTCATATTCTTCAGCGTGTTTTCGCCTATAGATTGTCGAGCACATGCTCAGCCGAGCTGACTTTGAATTCGCCCGGACCTTCAACGAAGAGCTGCTCGACTGTGCCGTCATTCACGACCATAGCGTAACGCTGGCTACGCATGCCCATGCCGAAACCAGATGCATCCATTTCAAGCTCGACCGCTTTAGCAAACGCGCCATTGCCGTCAGCCAGCATGACAACATCGTCTGCGTCCTGCGATTTTCCCCACGCGTCCATAACGAACACATCATTGACTGATGTGCAGGCAATTGTGTCGACGCCTTTAGCTTTTAATGCAGCGGAATGTTCCTTGAAGCCAGGCAGATGCTTGGCTGAACAGGTCGGTGTGTAAGCACCAGGCACAGCGAACAGGACAACGCGCTTGCCAGCGAACAGATCAGATGCGCTCATCGGCGCCGGTCCGTCTTGTCCCATAGTCATGAAAGTCGCGTCTGGAACGCTTGCGCCGGGTTGGATAGTCATAGGGTCTCTCGTCAAAAAAGTTATCGTTGGTCGATAAGATGCCCGCGATAACCGCATTTGGCAATTCTTGAAATTCGCCGAATAATCCCCATGTGACCGGGATGCCGAGTGTTAAAATTGAAATTCAAGATGATGGCCCATACCAAACTTATGCGGGTCAATATTTGATCGCGACGCCCGCTATGGGCGATCCGCGTTTCCGCCAAACCGTGATCTTTCTCTGTTCGCATGATGCCTCCGGCGCGATGGGGATTGTCGTCAATCGGCCTAAACATGATCTCGTTATTTCCGATCTTCTCGATCATGTTGGTGTCGATGGAGACGTGCGCGTTGCCGACGCCCCTGTTCTCGAAGGCGGCCCTGTCGATATAGATCGAGGCTTTGTTCTGCATTCCGCCGATTGGTTCCGCGAAGAAAGCTCGCTCAAAGTGTCGGAGACGCTGGGGCTGACATCGACCAAGGACGCGTTAGAAGCCTTGGTCACGGAAACCGCGCCGGAACGCGCCGTGCTCGCGGTCGGCTATGCCGGCTGGGGAGCAGGACAACTTGAGGACGAAATTGCCGATAATGCATGGCTTATCGTCGGCGGCGACGATGCGCTTGTCTTTAGTGAGGATCTGGACGCAAAATGGTCACAAGCCTTGGCACGCATGGGCATTAGCCCCGAACAGCTCTCCGCATTTGGTGGCAGTGCCTAGAGTCTGCTTTTAATAAGCGATCACTCAACTTTAATCTTTTTTAAGAAAGCTATTTAGGGTAGTGAACCCTTATGGCCCCTAGCGACCCAAAACTCACCATTCTGCTCATCGATGACGATGACACCGAGAAGGTGACGGTCACGCGCATTCTGCGAGCGTTGACGAACACTACCTTCCATCTCGATCATGTAGAGCGGTGCAGCCAAGCTCTCGCCCTGCTAAAAAAGAAAACCTACGATCTCGTTCTGCTCGACAATCGGTTGTCAAAGCGAATTTCAGCCAAATTCTCAGTGCCTATTATAAAATCCGCCATAAAAAGTGCGCCCCTTACAATCATCTCGCATGATATCTCCCCTACCTACCTACAAAACCCAACCGAACTCGGCGTGGACTTCATCGTCGACAAGAAGGACATGATCGATTTCCTCAGATCACAGATAAATACGCTTTTGGGGAGGGGTGATGGGCGGTCACCTATAAGCTCAAAACCCGTTTGAGAGGGATAAACCCTAACCTCTGTACGGTTTCAAACCGGCCTCACACCAATTCGGCCGATTAGGGTCGAAGACCCCCTGCCCATTCTTGCTCCATGTTATGTAGTTGGGCTGCGTCAAAGGGTCGCCTTCATGACGTTCGGCGTTATCTGCTCTGAATGGACAACACCCCCTCAATCTTCAGCATACTCCTCATCGACGAGGATACGTCCGAAACGCAGACGATTCGGACTATTCTGAAAAGCTTGACGGATGCGCCCTTTTCCATCGATCACGTTTTAAAGTGTAGTCAGGCGCTCGGCTTACTCAGAGAGAGGCGTTACGAACTTGTCCTGCTTGAAAAGCAGCTGTCGCAGCGCATATCGGCTAGATTTTCAGTACCCATGATTAAGGCGGCCATCCAACTGGCTCCGATTGCGATCATGTCGAAATACGATACGTCATTCAGCCATGCCGACCCCGTCGAACATGGGGTCGATTATGTCATCGATAAAGCCAACATGGCCGACTTTCTGAGATCGCAATTGAACTACCTGTTGGGCATTGAGGCGCGTCCTTATACAGCGTCTCGTCCGATTAACGTGGGCGGAGCCCTGACCTCTAAATGATCCGAAGGCCCGGTTTCTAGCATCGCTTGAAGCGAAGTTTTCGCGTTGCTTCGCGAACTTCGGCCTACGTCATCTGATTTCACTTGATGGCGTCCTGATTAGGGCAACGCACCCCCATAAAACCTATAAGAAAATTGGACAGTTAGAGCGGTTTTGAGCATAGCTTAACGGCATGTATTTTTCGAAAATCATACCACTCTTCATACTCAGCTTTTGTCTTCTCGGCTGTCAGTCAGACATCAGACAGAACGCGCCATCAGCGACACCCGAAAGCGTCGGGGTTAATCTGACAACACAGAAAATTCTGGTCGGCGCTGAGCGGTCAGACATCTATCTGCCCTTACTATCTGGCCAATCCATTGCGGTTGTCGCCAATGCAACCTCCGTTGCGGGCGACCAACATTTAGTTGATGCGCTGCTAGAGGACGATGTCGTCATTCGCAAAATCTTCGTGCCTGAACATGGGTTTCGCGGGCTAAAAGATGCGGGTGAAACCATCGATAATGAAATCGATACCAAGACCGGCCTGCCGATCATCTCACTCTATGGCACCAACAAAAAACCGACGCCTGAGCTCTTAAGCGATGTGGACGTCATGGTCTTTGACCTCCAAGATGTTGGCGTGCGGTTTTATACCTATTTGAGCACGCTCCATTATGTGATGGAATCTTGCGCCGAGACTGACACGCCCCTGATCGTGTTCGACCGACCCAACCCTAATGCTCATTATGTCGACGGACCCGTTTTAAAGCCTGAATATTCGTCATTTATCGGGCTTCATCCAGTCCCATTAGTTTATGGCATGACGATTGGCGAGTATGCTCAGATGATCAATGGCGAAGGGTGGTTAGATAAAGGCGTCCAGTGCGATCTCACTATTATTGAACTCGAAAACTATTCGCACGACACGCCCTATAGTTTACCGATCAAACCTTCGCCCAACTTGCCCAACATGGACGCGGTCTATTTATACCCATCCTTGGCGCTGTTTGAGGGCACGACCGTTAGTATTGGCCGCGGTACAGACGTACCGTTTCAAATTGTCGGTCACCCTGATTATCCGAATGCAGAATTCTCTTTCACGCCCCGCCCCGTATCCGGTGCGATGTCGCCAAAACTGAACGGTCAGCTCTGCTATGGCCTCGATTTACGCAAGCATGATTCATCCAGCGCCCCGCTTGATGCGCAGCTCTCATTGGACTGGATCATTGATTTTTATGCCCAACTTCCAGACAAAGAGACTTTTTTTCTGGCCAATAATTTCTTTCATAAGCTCGCTGGCAATGATGTGTTGATGACACAGATTAAGGCCGGCCTGAGCGCCGATGATATTAAACTAAGCTGGCAAGCTGACCTCACGCAATTTCAGACCGTGAGAGAAAAATACCTCATCTATAAATAATAGCGCGTTTGATGCAGACGGCCTCATATCTAACGGGATAAGACCAACATGACAGAAGAGATCAACGAGAAATACTCGGGTCTGGATGTGTGGCCCGTTCGAGACGCGGTCGCGGCTATGTATGAAGGTCAAGTCGACGCCCTTAAAGCTGTTCAGCCCGCCGTAGATGATATTGCCAAAGCGGCCGAAATCGCAGCGCAACGGCTTGGTGAAACAGGGCGTCTTATTTATGTCGGCGCTGGGACATCCGGGCGTTTATCCGTGCTTGATGGGTCCGAGTTAGGACCCACCTATAGCTGGCCGTTTGAGCGGATCGTATTCTGTATGGCGGGCGGGATCGATGCCTTAATACAAAGCCAAGAGGGCGCAGAAGACGTTGCGCAAGATGGTCAGCGTTGGGTGCAAGAGGTAAATACCGGCCACCATGACGTTGTCATCTGTGTGGCCGCAAGTGGGCGCACGCCGTTCACACTCGGCGCTCTGAAAGCGGCTAAATCTCGGGGCGCGATGACCATCGGCATCGCTAATAATCCAAACACGCCATTACTCACCGAAGCAGAATTCCCAATATTGGCGGAAACGGGCAGTGAAATTATTGCCGGATCAACCCGAATGAAGGCTGGGACCGCGCAGAAAATCATCCTCAATATGCTCTCGACAGCCATTATGATCCGCTTGGGCCGCGTCTATGATGGGTTTATGGTCGATATGGTGGTGTCAAACGACAAGCTGGAATCGCGCGCCATCAAGATGGTGAGCGAGATCGCCAATTGCTCATCAGACGTCGCTAGGGCCGCCCTCCACGAGACCCAAAACAACATAAAGAAAGCTATCCTTGTCTGCTCTGGCGCCACCGTTGCCGATAGCGCATCCCTGTTGGATCAAGTTGGCGGAAATCTACGTCAGGCCTTGGCGAAACTGTAGATCTCTCACCATAGTCAGTCTTGAAGCTGCGTAAGATCATTACCGGAGTCAAAACCATGTCTGTTTGTCGGCCTTGATGTCGACCTATTTATCTTCTTAGCTTCACCTAGACTGGACACATGGCCATGATGTTTTCGTGTGTGGCTTTTGAGAGGGATTTTGTTTTCTAAGGCAATGGAATATCCGGAGCTTTATTCGAGAATTACAGGTCTGCCGCGGCAATATTAATCGACTTATGATCTTTGCAGCTGACTTTCCACACCGCCATATAAGTGATAGCGTTCACTGTCTTTAGAACCAATACGTTTGCTCTAAATACCGTATCGAACAACAAGGTAAGGCTAACAGACCAAACGTGATCAATATTAGCCCTGATAAATCTGTTGCGACTCCGCATTACCTGCAAATCGCAAAGAAAATTCGGGCCTTAATCACAAATGGCGATACGGAAGCCGGCGAGGCCCTCCCGTCTGAGCGAGAGCTGTGCCAGATTACCGGCGTGTCCCGCGTCACGATCCGTAAAGCGCTCGATGTTTTAGTCGCCAATAGGGTTGTTGAACGCAGACACGGATCTGGGACCTATGTTCTGCCACGCATTGAACATCTCGGATCGAGTCTCAATGGATTTACAAGCAACGCTCAGACCAAGGGGCATAACCCGCAAGCGATCTGGATCGTTAAAGCCTACGGGACGCCCACCACGGAAGAGGCAGCTATCTTACAAATAGCGGAAGATGATAAAGTCGTTCGGCTTGGCCGGGTTCGCCAAGTTGAGAACCAACCGGTCGCCATTGAACATGCGGTCGTTCCAGCCCGACTCTTACCTGACATCGACGACATTAAAGAGTCTCTCTATCAAGCGCTGGAAATGAAGGGCAACCGTCCCGTTAAAGGCACTCAGAAAGTCAGGGCGTCTCTGGCGAACCCGACAGAAGCAGGTTTGCTGGCCGTCGAAGAATTTAGCGAAGTCCTTCGCATTGAACGCCGGTCCTTTTTACAAGACGGAACCCCTGTTGAGCTAACACGGTCCGCTTATCATGGCGATAAATATGATATTGTCATGGACCTAGGCAATAAGCAGCTCAACTAAACCGCCCTCTCGTTCAAAATAGCTCAACCGTGTTAGGCTGAGACGCCGTTTATCCAAGTCTCTTCAACATCAAGATTTTTATTAATCAGGACAAGGTTCGCCTGCTGGCCAACTTTGATATCCCCCATCTGATCGCCAAGCCCCATAAACTTTGCCGGAATTCGGCTCGCCATACCCACGGCCCGCTCCAAGGATATATTTAGAAAGTTTTGCGCGTTACGAACCGCGCTAAGCATGTCTAAATCGGACCCGGCTAATGTCCCGGATGTCGTGACACATTTCCCGTCCACCACCTCGACGTTAAGATCGCCCAGTGAGAACTGTTTATCCTTGGAACCAACGCTCGGCATGGCATCTGTCACGAGAAAAATTTGTTCGCCAATCTTGGCTCTGAGCGCCAATCTTAACATAGCCGGATGCACATGATGTCCATCCGCAATAATCCCGCACCAAGCGCGATTATCTTCGAGCGCAGCGGCAATAATTCCCGGGTCTCGACTTTGCATCGGCTTCATGGCGTTGAATAAATGTGTAAACCCCGTCAACCCAGCGTCCAAAGCTTCTCGGGTTTGATCATAGCTGGCTTGTGTGTGGCCCGCTGCAACGATGACACCACGATCGGTCAGGGACTTGATGGCGTCTGGAGTCGTTTTTTCAGGGGCAAGAGTCACAAGCGTTTTGCCGCGCTTCAAGCTCGACATTAGATGGATATCACGCTCGCCAATCGATCCGAATTTTGACGAATCATGCACGCCTCGCCGCTCGGCGTTCAAAAAGGGACCCTCTAAATGAAGGCCAACCACGCCGGGAACGCCTTCGGCGATAGCGGCATCAACGGCACCAATAGCCGCCGCCATGACCGCATGATCATCACTGATAAGCGTTGGAAGGAAAGCCGTTGTACCAAAGGCGCGGTGCGCTTTGCCGATGGCGCGAATGCCCTCAACGGTTGGACTGTCGTTAAATAGGACGCCCCCACCGCCATTCACTTGTAAGTCAAGAAACCCAGGGAGCAGCATGTTGCCGCCCATATCTTGCGTTGTGTCGGCCCCCGTCGGACATGTTTCATCATCATAGATACCGACGATTTTCCCGGCATTGATCAATACGCTCTGTCGGTCTTTGAAACCGTCTGTCGTCAAGACATTGGCGTTGATCAGAGCGGTCTTCACTACAGAGTCTCTGTGATTTTTTTTAGATGGTCCGGCGCATCCGGGTTCAGACCACGGCTCAGGGACAGGGCGTTGATGAAACGGTAAAAGGATTGGATCGCCAGAATGGGCCTAAGCTCTGGAACTTCACTTGAAACCGTGGAAAGCAAGCGCGCACCTTTGTCGGCCCTCCCCGTTACAAAGATCTTCGTCGAGCGAGATGTGACGGATTGTGTGACAGCATCAATGCTCGCTTGTGTTTCATCCCCCGTCGAAAATATAATCACCGGAAAGTTGTCTTTGACCAGGGCGATCGGCCCATGCCGAACTTCGGCCGCGCTAAAAGCTTCAGCGTGCAGGCAGCAGGTTTCTTTAAATTTAAGAGCGGCTTCTTTGGCAATGCACAGACCTAGGCCCCGGCTGATCGTGAATAGGGACTGCGTTTCTTTTAGAGCTTCAACCGCCTCGTCCCATGTCATGTCAAACGCCCCCTCTAACTGGCCGGGTAAACTATGAAGACCCGTAGTGAGACTGTCGAGTTGCGCCCATTCAGCGACCATCTGCGCGATAGCAGACAGAGTACAAATGAAGGTTTTTGTGGCGGCCACACTGGTTTCCAGTTCAGCATGAAGCGGGACAACCATCTCCGCTAATTGGGCGAGGGGCGAATGTTCATCATTGACGATGGCGACAACAAAAGCACCGCCATTTTTTGCGGCCTGTGCGGCCGAAAGAATGTCCGGGCTTTGGCCAGATTGAGATATGGCTAAAAACAAGACGCCGTCTAAATCTTGCTTCACGGCAAAGATTGAACTCAGGGACGGCGCCACTGGCAGAACAGGAATTCCGAGTCGCGTTTCAATCATATAGCGCGCGTAAATGCCGGCATGGGACGAACTGCCTCTGGCACAGATCATTACAAATTTTGGGCAATTCTGGCGCAGTCTTTGGCCGAGACGGTGCAGGCTATTTTGATTGAGGTCGAGCTGAGTTTCAACTCTCGCTGGGGCGCTCCCAGCTTCCTTAAACATAGCGGTTTGGTCTTCAATTAAGTGAATCATATCACCTACCAGCATACCTCTTGAACACATCAATGCCAATGTAATACCACTCTTGGCAAGTCATTATGTTTCAGCCATTTATGCGTCTCTACAGTCGAGCATAACAATACCATTGTCGGCAAATGTCGTTTGCGTGATAAATGGTATATCTCGATAACCGTAAGGTCGTGTGAATGTACTTCTTAGGAATTGACGCTGGCGGCACGAAAACGAAAGCGCGGCTTACGGATAGAACAGGCGCGACCATTGGCGAGGGCGTTTCGGGTCCGGGCAATATTCGCATGGGAACCCCCAAGGTTTTTGCCTCAATCTCAGACGCTTACGCGCAAGCCATTGAAAGCGCTGGTCTGTCATCCGATCAAGTCGCGACCATTCGGGCCGGATTGGGCGTCGCCGGCCTAGGGCGTCCGGGTGGGTTGGAGAAATTAGAGGCTCAACCCTTCCCGTTCCAGAACACCATAATCGTCAATGATGCCCGGATCGCCAATATTGGTGCGCATGCCGGCGGCGATGGGGGGATCGTCATCATCGGCACCGGCAGCATTGGCATCGCTCGTGTGAAGGAAAAAGATATTCGCGTTGGCGGATATGGCTTCCCAATTTCAGATGAAGGAAGCGGGGCTTATATCGGCCTTCAGGCGATCCGCATTACACTGCGTGCATCGGACGGACGGTTAGAGCACTCGGACCTCACGCGTTCGGTCTTTGAGAAGTTCGATCGCGATACCCAAGCCATCGTCAATTGGATGGATAGCGCCACAGCGACTGAATATGCGACGATGGCACCCGAGGTCGTTAACGCGGCCGAGGCGGGTGATTATCATGGGCGACTGATTACGTCCCATGCCGCCTGGCATATTGAAATTATGGTCCGTGCCTTATTCGGGTTTGACGTGCCGCGCGTTACGCTCGTCGGAGGACTGGCCCAACGTGTCGAACCTTGGATGTCCCCGGATATTCGTTTGAAACTTAGTCCGGCAAAGGGGGATGCGTTGGACGGAGCCTTATGGGTAGCGCGTAACGTCACCAGCCACGGCTAACATCCGCGCCGATTTTAAGTCCAATTGCCGTATAAAAAAAGCCCGCCTCGGAAAGGCGGGCTTATAATATTCGCTAGCTTAGCCTCTTAGAATGAGGCTGTCGCTGAGAGCTGTAAACGGCGTGGATTGAAGTAACTACGCGGGTCACCGAATGTGCTGCTGCTCTCAAACGGGTTAATATTATACCCGGTTTGAGTGTTGAACACATTGAACAAATCCGCCCGAAGTTCGATATTCTTACCGTTCAGAATTTCAAAGTTCTGAGTGTAGCTGAGATCAAACTGGAAGTGGCTATCCGAACGATTGGACCCTGCAGGTTCCGAATAACGGATCGTACTGCTGCCGCCAAAGTAATAGCCGGGAGACCCTGGCAAGAGAGCAACACCGCCGCCTGCTGGTGGACGATAGGCCAAATTGCTCCAAGCTTCCCATGGTTGGCCTGACTGCCATGCCGTGTAGAAACCGGCGCGACCATTCCAAGGCAGGTCATAATAGCCGTAAACTTTCAACTGGTGCGGACGATCGCCGCGAAGCTTACCTTCTTTATTGTTCCATGGCTGGCGGCCAACGCCATCAGCAATACTGGATGAACCGATAAAGCGGTTGGCGTCATTCACACTGGACGTGTTGTCCTGGTCAAAGTTACCGCGATAGCTCGACCACACGTAAGAACCCTGCAAATACCAATTATCGGCACTGTACTGAGCCTCTAGGCCTGCTTCCCAATATTTGGTGTAGGCTGTGTCCAGTTGCGCAATGACATAGCTGGACCCACCGATTTCGGCGCGAACGTCGGCCAAGTTCGGAATATACAAGCCTAGCTGTTGAATTTCAGAAGGCGCAAATGGGCTCAGACGCGCATTGTTAGGCGTGTCTTCCCAGAAGTTGGATGAGTAACGGTGACGCGCGTGAAGGCGCATCGTCAGATCTTCATTGACCTGCTTGTCCCACCCAACCAAATATTCGTTGGTGTAACGAGGCTTAAGATCATCTTGGAAGAACTTACCGGATGATGACCGAACTGGGTCAATTTCGATGAAGTTACCATTCTGGTCATAGTTGATACGAATATCGCGGTTTAAGTTCCGGTCCCAAGACGCGGCCCGAGCGAGTGATGATGCTGGTGCATTATACTTAGCAAAGTTTGCATAGACCGTATCTCGGTCTGTCCAATCGTAACGGATGCCAAGGCGAGGTTGGATCATGTCTTCCCAATCCACCGTGTACATTTTGTACTCGTTACCGGGTGCCAATTCAAAGCCGGAGAGATTGCCAGATACTTCGCGTAAGCCTTGACCGTACAAAATATCTTTACTGATCATAACACCAACGTCGAACGTCCATTTATCATACTCGATCGTATCATTGATCTCGATGCTCTGAAGAATAGAACGGGAATCGATGGATGGCGGGGCCAATGTACCGCCGCCCCCTTGAATACTCGTTTGGCTAAGCCGTGCTTGGTAGAAGACGGGCGTCACGCCGTCCGATGCAAATGAGTCGCCCCCCAGCACCGAAATAGCCCCGTAACCATTAGAGGTACGCGCTAGGATCTCTTCAACTTCTTGATGTTGGTAGCCAATATGGATGTCATGAAACAATCCGCCAATTTCAAAAGTGCGGTCGTATGCAATTTCAAAATTCGTCCGGTAAAAGTCCTGACTGTTAATGGTTGTCGCACCACCGACGGCCCCGCCGCCCGTTGTTGGATCATAGCTAAACTGATTAACGATGGGCGTGATGAAGGTGTTAAAGGCAATATCTTCTGGCGTTAAGGTCCCCGTCCTGAAGCTCGGAACATTCAGACGTCCAATAGCGCCAAGGTTCCCAACAGGCAGTGGATCATTCGCAC
This sequence comes from Algimonas ampicilliniresistens, assembly GCF_030159955.1. GTDB lineage: Bacteria > Pseudomonadota > Alphaproteobacteria > Caulobacterales > Maricaulaceae > Litorimonas > Litorimonas ampicilliniresistens. The sequence goes on along the minus strand of NZ_BSNK01000002.1, from coordinate 613,431 downwards.
CAATTGTGAGATCAAATAGGGTATCAGGCCCACCTGCAGTTTCGAAGCTGAAATCTGTGAACTTGAAGCTCAAACTACTCTTATCATCGATGATCCATGAGCCTTCAGCAATGATGATGTCTTGGCTAGCGTCGCTACCTTCACCAAGCGTAGCGGCTTCAAACTCACCAATACCTTCATTTTCACCATTCCGTTCAGACGTCCGGTAACTGACATCAAATAGAAGGTTATCAGTGGGCGCCGCAGTCAGCTTGCCGAAGAACTCATCGCGCACACTTTTGAAATCACCAACAGGGCCATAAGCGTTACTTGAGTTCTCGCCTGTGACTGTCGGGCGGTAATAGGACCCGTAAAAGAATAATTTGTCTTTCAAGATAGGACCGCCGACATTCGCCGTAATCCATTCTCTATCAAGATCGACCTGAGCGCCCTGCTTCCTGTCAGCGGTCATGCCTGAGCTTTGAATTTGATACCCGACTTCGCCTTTGAACTCATTTGTACCCCGTTTAGACGAGGTATTGATCAAGAAACCAGCCGTCCGGTTAAAGCCAATCGCTTTGGCACCACCGCGAACGACAGACACTTGCTCAATATCATGCGTTGAAGGTTCAGCCGACAGTGTCCCGAACAATGGCAATGACACATCCACACCATCAAATTGGTAGCCATTGTCTTGACCACTTGCGCCAGCACTTGGACCGCGAATAGTCTCTTCCGAATATTGAACGCCGGGGATTAGCTTTTGTAGGTCACGATATTCTTGACCAACTGGGACGCTGTTAATGGCTTGAACGCCAATCGTATTCTTCAATGACCCAGAGCCTGTGTCGACGAGCAACTTCTGTCCGAGGACAATGATTTCGTCACCACTACTGAACTCGACATCAAAATTGATACGTTGCTGCAGCAAAACCATAACGGAGCGCGTTGTTACTGTGCCGTCTGGGTCGGTAAATGTAAGCTCATACTCTCCGGGTGGCAGAAGCGGTAATTGGTAGCGACCATTTTCATCGGTCGTCGCCGTGCGTACACCAGGAAGCACTGGGCTTCGGGCCTCAATCGTAACGCCGGGCGCCACCACACCGCTAGCTTCCGTGACCGTACCGATGACAGCCCCGGCCTGCTGGGCCAATGCCGTCGAACTCATTCCGCCTAATGTCGCCAGCAGAACAAACCCGGTAACGAGCCCCTTATACTTCAAATTGGACTTAATAGATGTAGACGAACGCTGAGCCATAATGCTTTTCCCCATTGGTTTCCGGTTATGCCGAAACATAACAAAGCCGTAACAAGGGTATGGGCAAATTTTAGCCCTTGTCAAATACCAATTTTGCGAAACTTATCGATAATAGGCGATAATTTGACGAAAACACGACGGTCGGGTAACACCACTTTAATATCACTTTGCGTTTTCTGGTTAGGTTTTCATTGCCTCAAACCATCCGGGAGCCTATCGCCAATTGTGTTTTAGAGACGTCTTGGTCCGTTTTTGCCCCATTAGGATGAAGTTTTATGCAACCGCAGCGCCGAAGAGACTATTTTAAGGCTTGTAAAAGCGCCGCTCAAACAGCTCTTGTTTGCCTCGCGCTCCCCTTGATGGCAGCGTGTAGTACGACAGCCGGAACGACGCAGACCATTCCTTCCGAGAATTATAATGGCCGCGTCAGCGTCCTTGTGATTCATCACACATCGGCAAACTTTGAAGACTCGGTCAACATCCTGACCAAGCCCTCATCTAACTCTGTCAGCTCCCATTACTTGGTCCCTGACCCGAGTGACACATCCTACAAGAAGGATACGCTGGAAGTTTATGAATTGGTTCCCGAGTCAGAGCGGGCTTGGCATGCCGGGCGCAGCTATTGGAACGGGAAGAGCGCTCTCAATGATGACTCCATTGGCATTGAAGTCGTCAACCAAACTTATTGCGTCAAAGCAGACGCACCAAGCGCCGAGAGCAGCTCAGCCCTGAACGTCCGGTCCGCCAAACGGTTTTGTTTTTACCCCGACTTTCCGGAGTCACAAATTGAGATATTGGTTCCCCTCATTGACGGGATTTTGAAGCGCCATCCACGCATTACGCCGACACAGATTGTTGGCCATTCGGACATCGCCCCGGATCGTAAAATCGATCCCGGTCCGCGCTTCCCATGGCACCGTCTTTATAAGCTCGGCTATGGTGCTTGGTTCGATGATGATGTGGCGATTAAATATTGGAATCGATTCTTGGCCGATCCCGTTCCTATTACAAACGTTCAAATGGCGCTGAGTGCGTATGGATACAAAATCGAAAAAACAGGCGTTTTAGACACGCAAACCCGCAATGTGATCCAAGCGTTTCAGCTTCACTTCCGACCCTCGGAAATCACGGGCGAGCCGTCGACGGAAACTGTAGCGATCCTCTATGCGTTGATCGAGAAATATCGCGCGAATGAACTGGACGACCTGCTTTCCTATGAGCAAGCGCCATAAACATGATCTGGGGCCGCAATTTACGTCGCGTTCTGGACACCGCTGAGAGCCACACAAGCCCATGATCACAACCGGCTTTAGCTACATTGCTATCTTGTTTCTGATCAGCGGCACGATTGCGGCTTTGGAGGGCCGTGAAAAATACCGGGTTTTCAAAATCATTCCGGGTATTGTGATCCTGTATTTTGCGATCATGCTGCTCTCTACCTTTGGTCTCTGGACGAAGACGGATAGCATCAATTCGACCTACAGCGCGGTGAAGGGCAATCTGCTCCCCTCAATGATTTTCCTGCTCTTGCTAAAGGGTGACATTCGCCAAATCGCCGCGCTTGGCCCTAAGATGATCCTGGCTTTTGTGACGGCCAGCGTCAGCATCGGCATTGGCTTCGTTGTGACTTTTTTGATTATGAAATCCTGGCTCCCAGACACGGCCTGGATGACCTTTGCCGCGCTAAGCGGTAGTTGGATGGGCGGCACAGGCAATATGGTTGCCGTGCAAGGGGCGCTCAGCATTCCCGACTCCAGTATGGGTTACACCCTATTGATGGACTCCATCGATTACGCCATCTGGGTGATGTTGCTGCTCGCCTTTGTGCCGCTCGCGCCGAAATTTAATGCGTGGACGAAGAGCAACACCGCGCTGATCGATGAAGTCAGCGCCAAGATCGAAGCCAATGCGAAAAACCCAGACGCCAAAATCGATACGGCCTCACTGACTTTCCTTATCGGTGCTGGCCTCGCTGCCGCCGCCTTGGCGCAATATCTGGCTGGATTCCTGCCTGTCTCAGACTTCTTCTCCGCAACGACGTGGACGGTTTTGATTGTGACAGTCATGGGCGTCATCGGCGCGATGACGCGCCTCGGCGGCGTGGCGGGATCGAGCGAGCTCGGCAACGTTCTGCTTTACGGCATCGTTGCGTTAATCGCATCGCGGGCCAATTTTGCCGAACTCACCCAAGCCCCTTTGTTCATCGCTGCCGGCTTTATCATTCTTGGTATTCACGGCCTGATCATGGTGATTGCGGCCAAACTCTTCCGCTTAGATTTGTTCTCATGCGGCGTCGCCTCGCTCGCCAATATTGGCGGTGTCGCCTCTGCGCCTATTTTGGCGGCCGCTTACTCTCGCGCGCTCATTCCGATTGGGGTTCTCATGGCCATGCTCGGTTATATTATCGGCACGGGCGGCGGTCTTTTGGTTGGTAAAATTCTGTCCTCCTTACTGTGAGCCCCTCAATGAAAACCTCACTCGGCCTCATTTATACTGTCGCAGCTCTGAGCTGCATTAGCTGCACCACCACCCCTTCAGCACCCGCAGAGAACGGGTTTAGTTTTGAGGATAGTTTTGTGTCGGACGTTATCGACGTGAAAGAAAAACATCTGTCACCCGCCTATTGGATCAAGCCGGACGCCGACCAAATTATCCTGACGGCGGCTCAGATTGAGACCTTCAACGCGCAGAACATTGCAGCCGATGATACGCTCAATGACGTTCGGGCGATGTCCGACACGCTCAACCGGGAAGACCTCCTCAGCCACATACGATCGATCAGCAAAATACCGGGCTACCCCCGCATCTACACAGACGGCACAACAGTCACAGAGTCCGATTTCGCTCGCTATGAGGCGTCGCTCAATTTGGACGGGATTACGGCCGACAACCCTGTGCGCTTTGCCTTAGCCGTCAAGCGCACATCCATTCGCACATACCCGACCGATGATCTTCTGTTTAGCCACGACGCAACAGACAGAGATATTGAGCGGTTTCAGGAATCCACGCTTTTCCCTGGCGATGCTGTCGCCGTTTTGCATGAGAGTGCGGACGGGAAATGGGCCCTAATTCAATCTTATAATTACACCGCTTGGGCACCCTTATCGGATCTCGCCATCGGCCCGCGTGAGAGTGTCTTTGACTATGTCGACGCTGACAACTTCCTGTTGATCACCGGGGACAAAGTGTCGACGGTTTTTAATCCCGAAGTCCCGGCGGTCTCAGAACTGTCTTTAGATATGGGGGTTCGCGTGCCGCTCTCTCGCCCGGACGCACTCAGCACCAATCTCTACGGCCAGAACCCATATCTGAACCACATGGTCCTATTGCCGGTTCGGGACGCCGCCGGAGCGCTCGATTTTAAACATGCGCTGATCCAGCGGAAGGCCGACGTCCACGTCGGATATTTGCCCTACACGCAGAGCAACATCATCAAGCAAGCCTTTAAGTTCCTCGGCGAACGTTATGGTTGGGGACACCGCTATCATGGTCGGGACTGCACGGGGTTTGTGTCTGAAGTCTACCGCACCTTTGGCATCGTCATGCCGAGAAATTCTGGCGACCAACGCGACGGAGATATCGGCATCAATGACCGCTATAAAAAGAATGAAGACCAAGCGGCCAAAATCGAACGGCTAAAACAAGCGTCGCCCGGTGATCTCGTCTATATTCCGGGGCATGTCTTAATGGTGCTGGGCCAGTCAGATGGACAGCCGTTTGCGATCCATGACGTCCACGGCATGCGCTATAAACTGCCTGATGGCACACTCTATTCCGGTACGCTGAACGGTGTCTCCATCACGCCGATCTTGCCGTTAGAATTCAATTCGACCGAATCTTACGTCGACCGTATTCTGTCGATCAAGACGGTCCGATAATGGCAATCCGTCATTCTGTGGCGGCAGGGTTTGCGACCTTACTCTGTGCCTGCTCGCAACAGAGTGCTGCACCTGAAGGACTGCCAATTTACGACCTCTATATTCACGGCGGAACAATTGTGGATGGTAGCGGCGAAGCGAGTTTTGTAGCGGACGTTTTGGTCGCGGGAGACACGATCGCTTACATCGGCGACACGGATCCGGACAGCATAGACGCCCGCCAAACTATCGACGCGTCTGGTAAAATCGTAACGCCCGGCTTCATTGATGCCCATGCGCACGGCAACCCATTGGCGGACAATAATGACGCACTGAAAAGCTTTCTTCGACAAGGCGTGACGACAGTCATTTTAGGGCAGGACGGCGTTAGTCCCGGAAACGGTCAAACAATCCAAGATTGGTTGGACGCGGTTGAGGCCAAAGGCTCTGGCCCCAATGTCGCAGCCCTCATCGGCCACGGGACCTTACGCGCGCAATCCGGTGGCGGGGAAAAAGACACGCTGACACCTGGCGAACAGGAGGCGATGGAAACGCTTTTATTGCAAGGTCTGCAACAGGGCGCATACGGCCTCAGCACCGGACTTGAATATTTGCCAGGACGATATGCAGACACAGCTGAGCTGAACGGTCTGGCGAAAATCGTCGGCGCTCAGGACGGTCTGATCTCGAGTCATATTCGCAATGAAGACGATGATAAGATCGAGCAATCCGTCGCTGAAGTCATTCAGCAAGGCCAATATGCGCGAGTCAACATCACGCATATCAAAGTGGTTTACGGCAAAACGCGCGCGCAGGGCGATGCGGTACTGGCACAAATCCAAGCCGCCCGCGATGATGGCATGACGGTGACCGCCGATGTTTATCCCTACCTGGCCAGCTATGGCAGCCTGATTTACCTCTACCCTGAATGGGCCAAGCGAAAAACTGAGTTTGATGACGCCGTCGTAAACCGCCGCAATGAACTGGAAGCGTTCTTGCAAGCCAAGATCGAACGCCGGAACGGCCCGGATGCCATCTTGATTTCAAAAGGCGAATATGCCGGAAAAACATTGGGAGAGATCGCCGCGATCAACGATGTAACCCCTGAACAGCAGATTATTAATTTTGGCCATAGCGGACCGTCGACGGCCCACTTCATCATGACCAAAGACACTCAAGACGCCTTTGTCACCGATCCCAACGTCTCCATTTCATCGGACGGCAGCCCGACCATGCGCCATCCGCGCTCCTTCGGATCTTTCCCCAAAATCATCGAAGACTATGTGGTTCGGGATGAGAGCTTATCGATTGAGCAAGCCATCCATAAAATGTCGGGCCTGACGGCGCAGACCTTTTCAATACAAACGCGCGGGCTCTTAAAGCCTGGCCTCGCCGCCGATATTCTCGTTTTTGATCCCACCAATATCAAAGCGAATACGGGATGGTCCGACATCATGGCGCAGCCCACAGGCTTTGACGCTGTCATCGTCAATGGCCAGCCGACCGATATTATGGCTGTGTCCGGCGCGCCTGTCTTTGGGAAAACTTTGCGGAAAACCGACGGCGACTAATTGTCGACGCGGATAAAGGCCAGATCCTGAAAATTGAAACTCCAATCGCCGTCTGGCTCGACATGGGCCACAGTCGCCCCTGATATTTCGCCGTCAAAACCCATGTCGAACCGCATATAGGCGTCCGCTCTGAACTCTGGGTCATCCCATTCGATGACGAAAGTGTTGAGATCAAACGGGGTCAGCGTCCCGACCATTTTGACCATCTTGTGCGACTGAAAACGAAGCATGTCGCCAACCTTCGCAATATCGACTTTGCCGAACCATGGGTCTTCATAAAGGCCCGCATAGTCTGCAATCGGCAGCGTCACTGTGCCTGAGCCTTGGTAATTATCATTACTCGCTTCGGGCGCATCATCCTGTCGCGCGGCCCATTCTGCCTGCGCATCCGCATAATACTGCACCCAATCCATGTCGGGCTGACCCATATGCGACTTCAGAACCGTCTGCATGATGGATGATCGAGCCCCAGAATTGGAGCCATTATTGAGGATCACGACCCCTAGGTCCAATTCAGGAACAAGACCGACAAAAGCCTGATAGCCGGACAACGTCCCGGTATGCGACACGACCTCATAGCCGTGCATGTCTTCCTTGCGCCACCCCAGCGCGTAGGTCTTGAAATGCGTGCCATCCATTTCCCGCTCGGATTGCCCGACGCGCAGGATGGTTTGGGACTTCCACATTTCATCGCGTTGTTTTTCACTGAAAACCTGCACGCCGTTCGGCCCCAAACCGCCGGAAAGCTGGGTCAGCATCCACTTGGTCATGCCGTCAGCATTGCAAACTAATCCCCCTGCCGCCGCAGATACATTGGATGCGTTCTCAATCCGGTTACGCGTAATTTCCGCGATCTCTTCGTCAATCAGCCCATAAGGAACGGCTGTTTGGTTTTGCTTAGATGCTGGAACCTCGCCTGCGTGACACTCCATATTCAGAGGGTCGAGAATGCGAGTTTGGACAAGGTTTTCCCAAGACGTTTCTGCCGCCGCAGCCGCGACTTCGCCGGCCACAATATAGAGCAAATTATCGTAAGCGTAGCGGCTGCGAAAACTGCTGACGGGTTTCAAATATCGTAAATTATGAATCAGTTCTTCGCGTGAAAATCCTGACGGTTCGGGCCATAGCATCAGATCCCCGGCCCCAAGCCCCAAGCCGCTGCGATGGGTTAGCAGATCACGGATGGTGAACTCCCGCGTCACCCAAGGGTCGGACATACGAAAATCTGGCAGATAATCGATGACCTTATCATCCCAATGCAGCACGCCGTCATCGACCAACACGGCGAGCGCCGCCGAGGTGAAAGCCTTCGTCGTCGAGGCAATCCGGAATAGCGTATCTTTCGTGACGGGTGCTTCCGTATCGATGTTACTATGTCCAAACCCGCCCGCAAATGTGACGTCGCCCTTATGTACGATGCCGATCGCCATGCCCGGCGTATCGAACTGATCTAAGGCTTTCGTCGCGAGCGCTTGAATGTCTGCTGATGTCAGTTGGGTTTCCGAGCCAGTCTCAATAGCGGCTGGAGCGACATCAGACTGGGTTTGCGCAGTCGCAGTCGCTAACATCCCGACAGACAGAACCGCCGACATCACGCCGCCAGTCATCAAATTGCGTATGGTCATCATGCCAGCGCCCTTTCGGCTAATGTGTTTTTATTGCCCGACACACAGACGAGGAAAGCGACCGCCGTCCCGATGCAAAGCTTCCATGTAAAGGCAAGCCCTTTCCAGGCTTCCGGCAAGCCAAGGCTGTCCACGATATAGGGCTGTTGCAACAGGGTAATCAGGAATCCCGCCGCCAGCGCCAAAATAACGGAGAGCGTGGAGCCGCGCCGAGTAAACAGCACGGTAAAGTAAACACCCAACAGACCCGAATAAGAAAACACCATCACAGAGAGCGCGAAATCCAAAAGCGGCATGTCTGAATATTGCTGCCAATAGAAACATAACACCGCCATCAAAAACAAAGCGATCCCGACCACACCCATAAAGACCTGCCCGGCCCGGACAAACTGCTTGTCCGTCGTTGCCCCTTTGGATTCTTTCCACGGTCGGTAGAAATCCTCGACAATCACGGAGGACATTGAGTTGAGGCCCGAATTGATCGTCGAGATCGCGGCGGCGACAACCCCTACAGTCACTAGACCGCGCATACCCGCCGGCAGTTCGTTCAAAATGTAATGCATGAAGATAGTGATCTTCTCACCGCTAAATTCCCGGTTTTCTGCCGACAGCACATCCGCGCCCATTAAGTCTGGGCGTTCATAAAAAACGTGCAGAAGTTGGCCGATGGAAATGAAGACCCAGATGACCGGAATGGCGACGACCGCCGAAATCAACAAGGCGCGCCCACCATCCTTTGCTGACTTACAGGTCAGGACCCGCTGGGTCATATCTTGATCCATCCCGAAGCTAGCAATGCCAAGCAAGGTCAGTCCTGTGACCACTGAAATCATGGCAAAGGGTCGAGAAAAATCGAAACTAAAGTCAAACAGGACCAGCTTATTTTGACCGTCCGGCGCATTTTTCAAACCTTCTAATATTTGCCCCATATCGGCCGGGATCGCGCTCCGCAAAATATAGAGCACGGCCACAGCGGCGGCTGTGTAGATCAGGAATTGGATCAGGTCGCTCCAAATGACCGAGTTGATCCCACCGAGGAAGGTGATGAGAAAACCCAACGCCATCATCAAAAATGCCGAGATGATGATGTTGTTCGCATCAATGTTGGAAAACAGGATCATCGACACGGCGATCGCCGCCAAGAACAAGCGCGACCCGCTCGCAAATATCCGACCGATTAGATACATGCCGCCCGCCGCGCGCATGGCTTGCGGGCTAAACCGGATCGCGAGCAGTTCATAAACGGTCGTGACTTTGTTTTCGTAGAATTTCGGGATCAAGATCCGGGCAACAAATAGCGCCGCAATGATCGTTCCGATATTCGTCGACAAATAGGTGAAGTCCCCGCGATACCCTTGGTCCGGACCGCCGAGAAATGTGGCGGCCGATTGAGACGTCGCCAAAACGGACACGGCCACGACCCAGAACGGCATCGTGTTCCCACCTAAGAAATAGTCGCGGGAGTTTGCGGATTTGCGGCGAGACAGGACCCACCCCATCGCACCTAAAAGGACGACATAGGCTGCGATGACAACCCAATCAAACAACATGAAACTCTCAGCCATAGACGGCCTCCCCTTGCGATTCGTTACGGTAATTCCAGAGGCTTGTGAATGGCTGTTTTACGACTGCGGATCGTTCCAAATCGGTCGAGTTCTCACGCGGCCACCTTTAGGCTTTACACGCTCGCCAGTCTGACCATGTTACAGACAATTCGGTCCGCAACCCTCTTATAGGCAAGCCCCACTATGGCTTTATTGACTTTCGAAACGGCGATGCGGCTCTTGACGCAGAAAAAGCATCAAGCCGTCTATGATCTTGCGATTGAGGCGTTGAGAAAAAATGAAAAAGACCCGCTGGCTTTTTTCTTCATAGGGATCATCGCCTCTGATCACGGACAGTTTGAAAAAGCGCTAGAGTTCCACGCCAAAGCGTCTGAGCACGCCCCAAAAAATGCACGCTATCAGGCCTTTCACGCTAAAGCGCTGATGGCACTCGGGCGAACATCCGAGGCAAAGCTGCGCGCTGACACAGCGGCAGCCTTCAAAACTGACGATGGCTTTGTCGCGGATATGATCGGGTCCGTTTACAGCCGCACTGGACATCACGCGCTGGCCTTGCCTCTGTTTAGGCGCGCCGTGCGTCTCAATCCCAAATGGTCGGTCTTCCACTTCAATCACGCAGCGTGCGCCCAGTTTACAGGCGATGTTAAAACGGCGAAGTCGGCCTATAAGAAAGCCGTCTCGCTAGAGCCTAATTTCTATCGGGCTTGGTTTTCACTGGCCTCACTCGAAACGCAAACCTCTGATAATAATTATCTGACTAAGCTGGAGTCTCTATTCGCAAAGGTCGGACAAGATCCGGACGGTCGGTTATTTCTCGGTCATGCGATCGCCAAGACACTCGAAGATTTAGGGCGCTTCCCTGAGAGCCTTGACTGGCTTGAAAAAGCGAAAGCGGCTCGCAAAAAACGAATTAATTATAATCGGCACAATATGACAGAAATGTTCGCCGCAGCCACTCACGCCGCCCAATCGCGACAGCGATCACAAGCACATGACGTGACGCCCATTTTCATTGTTGGCCTGCCGCGGACCGGAACCACGCTGGTGGACCGAATAGTGTCGTCTCATGCCAAGGTCGCTTCGGCGGGCGAACTGGATCTCTTCACTCAACTTGTTGAACGTGAAACCCAGATCAGCCGCTTAAACGCTGAGCCGTTCTTCTCATCAGCACAATCGACCGACCTTCAAGAGCTGGGTGATATTTATGCCCAGCAGATCGCGGGGCTAGCAGAAGACGCGACCTATCTTATCGACAAGACGCCGATGAATTTTCTCTATACGGGACTGATCCATCAAGCTTTGCCGAATGCCCGCATTATCGCTCTTCGCCGGAACGCGATGGATGCCTGTCTGTCAAATTATCGCCAATTATTTGCGCTTGAAGACCGCCGCTTTGATTACGCCTTCGACCTGGAGGACACCGCCGCCTATTACCGCGCATTTGATGGCTTGATGTCACATTGGCGGCAGACCCTTCCGGACGACCGGTTCATGGAAGTCGGCTATGAAGACATCATCCACGATCAGGAGGTGCAAACCCGACGCTTATTAGATTTTTGTGAGCTTGATTGGGATCCTGCCTGCTTGAACTTCCACGAAAATGCCGCCGCCGTTGACACGGCGAGTTCCGTGCAAGTTAGACAACCCCTCTATTCTGGCTCCATCGGACGTTGGCAGAAATATGACGGCAAGCTGGACGGTTTGAAGGCGGCGCTGGGCGCGCTCGCCGATCAATAATCTACGACAAGTTCAGCGCCGCCATCGCCATATCCAGTAATTCGCGACTTTCCGCCGCGATGGATGGAGGGCCCGCGTGATAGGGTTTGGGCGGCTCCGGCGTAGCGGTGACCACATGAACAATCTGCGCATTCATCTGTGGCAAGTGCCACATCCCGCCATACAGGCCATAAGCGGATCCGTGATGTCCGATCATTAACTGCCCCGGAATGGGGGACAACTCCGGCGGGTAGACATAGAGTCCCGGTCCGAAACTCACAAAGTGACTGTCTTCCGCCGCGCCGTTTTGCCCGTCAAAAATCCAGTCTGCTTCGTGCAAATCCGGATTATCTCCAAGCGCCTTAGCCAAAATAAGAAGGTCGTCGAGACTGGCCCGCAACCCGCCTTGTGGTGACAGCAATGTCCCATTCTTGCCGGGCTCATAGGTCTTAATATCAAAATCCGCATTATCCCCGTAAAAAACAGGGTTTGTCCCTTCGAGCATATCCGGGCCGTCAGTCTGGATTTTCATGTCGCCGTCCACTTGGCGATAAAGCGTCGCGCCGCTTCGGCGTTTGGCGTCGCTAACACCCGCCCAATTAAACCCAGCATCAAGCCCGAGTGGACCTAACACATAATTTTGGGTCAGCTGGTCAAGGCGTTCTCCAGACAAGGATTCCATGACGGTGGCAGCGATCCCATAATTGACATTGGCATATTCAAACCAGTCGCCCGGTCGTCCGCCCTTGAACATATCCGTCGATAAAAGCGCCCGGATATCGCCGTCCGGCATCGTCCAGTAAACGGCTGGGTCAGAAATACCTGAGCGGTGAGATAGAATATGTCGCAGCGTCACCGGGACATTTGGATAGTCGGGATGGCGCAAGCTCATGCCCATTGGCCCACTAATATCGACATCCATGTCAAGCTGGCCCGCCTTGGCCATGGCGCGCGCTGTCATCACCACGACGACCTTCGACATAGAGGCAGCCCGGAATGGCGTGCTCGACAAGAAAGGACGCTTGGCGCGATTTTCGGTCGCATCGAGACCGCTGGCAAAACCGCTCACATGGTCCAAAACTCTCTGCCCATCCTGAACAACGATAACCCCCAAACCACCCAGAGGCGCGGGTTTGTCCAGAACGATCTTTGAGTCGGCAGTCGAGGCGCAAGCCGACACTGCCACAGCCCCCATCGCAGCGGCTAAGAGGGATATGTTTTCACGTCGGGTCAGGGTCATAGGTTTAACTAAGCCCTGCCAGCAAAATTCGCAAATAATCGCTTAAAGCCAAAGTGCCTTCGCGTGACAAACCTTTCCAGTAGAGACCCTAAAGGATGATGGAAGCGAAGGCCGCGCCGAAGCCTGCCTCATCACTCTGATATCACGCCTGAGATTAAGTTTGCGCCTTCTTCGATTTGCGCGCTCGAACGTTCGAGAATGTCGCCCAAGGGTTCGGCTCGCCCCCCTAGACATACCGACAAAAATTGCTCGGTCAGGGCGTAGAAGCTTTCGAAGTTGGCGGGACGGCCGAAACCATGTCCCTCGTCCGGATAGACGATATAGGTCACTGGGGTCCCGATCCGCTTCAAGGTGGCGACAAAATTATCCGACTGGTTTTTGAGAACCCGCGGATCCGTCGCGCCTTGGAAGACAATGATAGGAATATTGACGGACGCCGCATGCGTAATGGGCGAACGCGACAACATGTGTGCTCGGTCAGCCTCAACCCTCGGGTCGCCGATATAGGCATACCATGTGTCCTCCAGGTACGCGCCCCAATAGGATGGAAAACTCTCAACCAAATCGATCAGATTGGTCGGTCCGACGAGGTCCACGGCACAGGCAAACCGATCGGGGGTCATCGAGGCTCCGACAAGGGCGGCGTAACCTCCATAAGACGCCCCCATTATCGCGACTGTGTCCGGGTCGGTGACGCCTTCAGATATGGCCCAATCGACAGCATCCAACAGGTCATCGTGCATCTTTCCGCCAAATTCGCCGACTGCGGCACGGCGGAAGCTTTTCCCCAGCCCTGTCGAGCCCCGGAAGTTGACTGTCAGCACACCATATCCGCGATTGGCCAGGTGCTGTACTGTACTGTTATAGCCGTAGCTATCCCGCTCCCACGGGCCGCCATGAACGAGTAAAACGAGCGGAACAGTTTCGTCCGGCACCCCATCGCGATTACTGTCAGAACCGACGGGAAGCGTCAGGTACGACACAAGCTCTAGCCCATCTCTGGACTCTATAACCCTAGGGTGCATGATCGCCAGATCATAGTCGGCAAGTGCTGGACGGGTCTTGAACAATTCGGTCAGTGTTAGCGCATCACGATCGAAGAGAAAGTATGTGCCGGGCTGATCAGATCGGTCGGAATATACAACCGCCTGCTGCCTGTCTTCGGTCCAATTCATGAGTTCAGCCGTCGACCCAAGTCGCTCCGACAACCATGCCAATTCATCCACCAAATCGTCGCCAGTAGATCGCCATTCCGGTTTTAAATAATCCGTCTTAACGATTAAGACCTCACCTGTATCTGGCGCGCGCTCTACGTCGATAATATCGACGCGAGGATTTTCTGCTATGACAGTGAGTACTTTCGTATCAAGATCGATGGCCGTGACAGCCGTGGTCTCGCGGTTCCGACTGTCCAGCATGAAGAAGGTCTGGCCGTCATTCGAAAATCCGATGCCATAGGTCGACAGGGAATCCTCGGCAGGGGCCGTCGTAATGATATCGCCGTTCATCGTCACGATCTCCGTACCGCCTTCATCAGCCGCACGCTGTCCCGCACGCGGGACTAAATCCTCATCCATAATCCAAGATTGGTACCCCGGGTTTTCAATGATCTCGACCGTTTCTCCCGTGACGGTATTGATCCTCACAAGGTCGAAATATTGGGGATCTCGGTCGTTGACACCGATGAGCAATTCATCAGGACGCCGGGACGTTACACCCTGAGGAATGGCGCGCGCATTACTTGCAACATCGTAGAGCGATCGTGTTTCGCCTGAATCAACACTGGCAGCATAGGGGCTGAATGCTTCATTGCCGTTTTCATCAGAAAAGAAATAGATGTCACGTTCGTTTGGTGCCCAGAAATAGCTCGTTATGTCCCGAACCGTTGATGTTGTTATGACTCTCGAGGACAAGAGGTCGTCAACAGGCGCAATATGTATGTTCATAATCGTGTCGACGGGCGCAAGCCAGCTGACATACTTGCCAGTCGGACTCACCCTCACCATTGATACTGCCGGGTTCCCCACCAGTATCTCCCTCGGTATCAAGTCGGGAAACTCTAAACTGCTTACTTCGTCTGCGGGACTGTAGGCACACGCGCTCATGAGACCGCAAAGGGTCACGGCGATTGCGGAACGGAAAATCATGGAATGCCTCGCATTTTTTTGAATAGGTCCGCACTTTTGCGATGCATGCTGCCTACAGACCATGCCTAAGCGCTCCAGAAATCCTCCAGAAATCCTCTCGCTCGCTAATCACATGCCTATGCGCCCGCTGAACTCATCCGTTGTCTCAGAATAGCAAGGTCGTTACCTCAACATATGATGACTGAGATTCCGCAATCACTCGGGAAACACGCGGCGTGCCTGACCCTAGGTGGGCTGACGGTCGATATGATCACCGGAGACGTCACGGGCCCAGAACACAATCATCGACTGGAACCTAAAGTTATCGAGCTGCTTGCGTTGCTATCTCGCAATTCTGATGTCGTTCTCAGCCGGGACGAGATCGAAACTCATATCTGGGATGGAAATGTCGTTGCCGAGGATTCCGTTGCACGATTGGTTTCCAAGCTCCGTAAGGGGTTAGGAGACCAGACAACGGCTCCGACTTTCATCGAAACGTTGCCGAAACGCGGATATAGACTGATTGCTGATGTCAACTTTCCGGTCGAGCGAGATATCCCTTCGGAACGAACATTTTCGATGCGCTATCTTGCGGTATTCATCGGCTTGGCGGCAGCAATCGCGACACTTGTCTGGTACGGGTCGTCAGACGATCCTGAACCGTCAGTACAGACAATAGACCTTGCGAATTTCTACTATGATCGTCTGACGCCTGACGACATTCAGCAATCCGTAGCCCTGTTCCGTCGGGCCGTCGACGAGTCTCCACAAAGCGCCGAGGCACACACCGGACTTGCCAATGCGCTGGCGCAGAGCGTCCTTAGAATAAAAGGACGGGAATCCTCAGGGATGCTGGCTAGCGTGGCCGAAACGAGACAGGAGGAACCTCAGAACATTTCCTTGCTAAATGAAGCGATTTATCACGCTGACGAAGCTCTGCGTATCGCCCCCGACAAGGCCGAAGCTTGGAAAGCCAAGGGGCTGGTACTGTCCACGAAGGGACAACTTGATGAAGCCGCAAATGCTTACGTTACCGCGCTTGAGTTAGATCCGGACTACTGGGCCGTCATGCTTAATCTCGCGGAAATTCGTATCGCGCAGGAACGCTATGGTGAATGGGAAAATCTGTTCGAACGTGCCTACGCAACCATACAAAGAACGAGCGGTGAAGACCTCGAGACACTGACGCGCTACGCTGTGCCGATTGCAAATTCACTAGGCTATCATAATGTTAAACGGAATGAGCTCCATTCTGCCCGCCTGTGGTTTCGTAGCGCGCTCAAATATAGCCCTCTTGACTCTGCAGCACGCGAAGGGATGAAGTTGGCGGGCGGGTAGTTTAGGCATATGTAAGCCGGGTTTTAAATCTAGCGTTTCTATCGCCTAAGATCGTTAGCGCCATTGTGACTGGAGATCATCCAACTGAGATGACAGTCCAATTCCTCACAATTCGACCCGGAACCTTCCTGCCGATTGGCAAGCTCAAGCGTATCTCTGGGGCATCTCCACTTAAGCCACGACCCTCCAAGTATCTCCCGCGAAACAGCCAAAATTTTGGCTATATTTGCGTCTCTCTAAGAGTCTCTCCAGAGCGGTCACTCGACTAACCTTCTGTCACCAGACGGCTTTCTTATAATCCATGAGTTGAGCGTCAAAGGCACTGAGTGCGTGGTAGTGGACGCAGTCTGGCGATAGCTAGCCTCACGTCCGAATCCCCTATTTTACAAGGAATTTACAGGGAAAACTGCTCGGAACTATCGTTCCTCCAGCGTTTTGACTTCCTCTAGGATCTCACAGAAGCCTGACTTTGTATGTACGAGCCAAGCACAATCGTTCAAATTTTCATCGTTAATGGTGAAGACCGCAAGGAGAGGTCAGCCTCTAACAAAACGTTCTCATTTAGGAGTGCGTCAATCGACGCCGCCATATAGCCCGCTTCAAACATCGAGCTCAGGCGTGCTTTTTCCGCCTCACCCAATACAAGCTGACCTTCCATCGTCTGAAGGAAAGTCTCCAGCGCACTGTCACACTTGCGCTTGAGTATCTTGTTCTGTCTTCCTTTTGAAAACACTGCTTTGTGCCTTTTATCTAGCAGTCATCATTGCGATGTTTGTATCGAGCAGGTTGGCCCTAGGTTCAGTACGGCAGGCTGCTGGGACAGCTCTGTTCATACTTTGAAGAAACCCATCTGTTTCGCAGGCGCGGTGGAAACCAGCCTGTTGCAGCGGGTTGGCCGCGAGCGTTGAAGTGTCGCCCCCTTTTCCCCCGAATGGGAAGACAAATTCTAAACGACCTGACCGGGCGGAGAAGTCTCCTTTGCCAATTCCGTCAAAACCTGCCGTCGCGCGAAGGCTAATGCCATTGGCCAAACGCGTTCCGATACTCACTTCGCCATCCGCTCTAACCGGATCACTGCCGCTAGAAATAAAGCCGGACTGATCCATCAGGCCCGCGCCATTATAGTTCCAGACCGCACGGACTGAGCCGCCAATCTCGAGCTGTGAGCCCTTCTCAGTCTTATGCGTCCAGACGACTTCCGGACCCGCCCGCAGACGCCCAATCGTCACAACCTGATCGGGAATGATAATACCAAGGCTATCGACATAGTCCGCTTGCTTGTCCTGGTAATGAGACAGGCTGACTTGGGGACGCAGACGCCAGGGTCCGGAAGCAAACTCGCCCGTCACATTGGCGCGGACCAAGAAACGATCTGTCTCGAACTGATCTGAATAATAACCAAGCGGATTGACAGTGTTTTCAGAGCTGCCCCAGAGACCCATCACATCAATGGTGAGCTGTTCTTTTGCCTGCCAGACAACATAAGGCCCAGCCATGAGGCCTTCACCCTCTACATCGGCACCGACGGATGTGCCCAGACCTGCGGCGGGTTCCTTGTCGAGTTCACTCATCCAGTCATATTGGACCATCGCACCGACGATCAGATTTTCCTTGAGAAGATAGTCAACCCCGAATTGGGCGGCAAAGAACTTACCGTCAATACCGCTATCAGCGCGCTCATCCTCATAGCGTGTATACTCTGCGCTCATCCAGAGATCCCACTTGTTCGCTTTCGGGTCTCGCAGATCATTCCATGCCCCGTCGTCTTTTTCAGATGCCTTGTTGCGGAGGCCCGACAAAGACGTTTCGAAATCCATATTGGTTCTGAACTCAGAACCCGATGCCATAAACTGACCCCCTTCCGTGCGGCGACGATTGGCAAACCGCTTGGACAAATCAGGCGTTGCTTCGAGGACGCGGTCACCACGGCGAGCCATGAAATTACGGATCGCACGCTGGGTCGCGATGCGGATGGCATCTTCATCTCGCGCATTTTCGAAGATACAGGAGATGGACTCAGATGCATCAAGATCCAGATCAACCTTAGCCGCCTCAATGTCGACAACCGTGCCGCCATCTCTATCGCCTGAGCAGGTGATGGTCTTCAAGAAATAACCATCGGGGACCGATTGCTGGAGCGTATAGGCGCCTTGCAATAGGTTAGCCAAAGAGGTTTGGCGCTGCCCTTCATTCGCCGCGACAGACAAGCCATTCAAGGCTGTTATGTCTGACGTGTACTGGAAGGAAGCACCGGCCGTGGGACCTGTGGGTGTCAGAACGATGAGTTCGAAGTTACCGAACCGTTCTTCGACTTCGACCGTAATCGGAACTTCCGCCAGAATGTTTCGGGTGATGGCATTCGAATTGGCAGACACACCGCCTGCAGAAGCAGTGGGGCCATCCACAATCTCAACTATGACTGTGGCGACATAGGTTCCAGGCGCCAAATCATCGATGAGATCATTGAGCTGGATATCGAATTCGATGTTCGAGAGAGAGTCAATCTTCCCTGATCCCGGGGTGACATCGACCCAGGGCTGATCTGATGAAGCTGAGAAGAAGATTGGCTGCGTGCCGGGGTTTGAGAGCGTGAACTCTGTACCAACGGTTGAGGCGTCCAGAACTGCCGTTGTCACTTCAAGTTCAACGACAGCATTTCCGCCGCCTGCGGTCACGCTCAACGTATCCCCGGTGGAAGCG
The DNA here is from genome assembly GCF_030159955.1 of Algimonas ampicilliniresistens. Classification (GTDB taxonomy): domain Bacteria; phylum Pseudomonadota; class Alphaproteobacteria; order Caulobacterales; family Maricaulaceae; genus Litorimonas; species Litorimonas ampicilliniresistens. Next base: position 594,456 of record NZ_BSNK01000002.1, on the reverse strand, counting down.
TTTCCAGCCAGGTCACTCGCGGCACCATCTGCTATGGTCATGACGATCTCTCCAATCGTCACGGGCGTGACTGTCGCCGTGAAGACCGCGTCCGAGCCTGAGAAGTCAGACAGGCTGCCGTTCTCGATCACAATATCATCCGCTGTGAATCCTGTCACAGCTTCTAAGAATGTCGCTGTGACGGTAAACGGGCCTGTCACATCAGATGTCGCTGTCGACAGGACGAGCGACGGCGCGATGACATCGAAACTAACTTCGATCACGGCGTTAAACGCTTCATTGCCATTACCCGCCAGATCGAAGGCGACATTCGCGGGAAGATTGACAGACACATCGCCATTCCCGTCCGGCGTGATCGTCACTGTGAATTCACGCGGCCCGCCTGTGAGCGTGACCGTGCCGTTCTCGACGTTAAAGTCAGACGCGGTGAGCCCTGTCATGTCTTCCGTGAAGGTGAATATCAGATCAAACGGACCATTTGCTGACGGTGGAGGCGTTGAGACGCTCACGGTCGGAGGCGTACTATCAAACTCAACCTGGAAGGTCGCGTTGAACGCCTCATTACCGTTCCCGGCTGGATCCGTCGCCACATTGGCCGGCAGGCTAACAGAGACATCCCCATTCCCATCGGGCGTAATCGTGACTGTGAAGACACGAGGCCCGCCAGACAAGGTCACTGTGCCGTTGGTGACGTCGAAATCATCCGCCGTCAGGCCGCTCATGTCTTCAGTAAAGCTGAAAACAATATCAAACGGACCGTTCACCGAAGAAGGCGGTGTCGAGGCCGTGACCGTCGGCGCCGATGTGTCATTGGTGATCGAGAACCGTGTCGCCGCTATGTTGGTATTACCCGCACTATCCTGCGCCACGCCCGCCGCGACGTCGATGGTCACAGGGCCATCTGCACTCGGCGTGATTGTGGCCGTGTAGACAGTTGAGCTTATGGCCGCGAAATTGCTCGCCGCACCATTACCGACTGAAACATCACCAATCGTAAAACCCGTCACATCTTCGCTAAAGGTGAAAATCGCCGAGAACGCACCACTTACAGGATCAGAAACTCCAGATGTGATCGTCACAGACGGGGCGACTGTGTCGTTCGCCATGACAAATGTATTATCATTTGCCCCGGACGGCATGACAATACTCAGCGCATTCCCAGCCGTGTCTGCAATCGTTTGACCGCCCGCGAAATTCAGTGTCACAGTCCCGTTGACCGATGCAATATCACCCCCCGCCAATGAGATTTCATACTCGTCCGCACCCACTTGGCTGATCGTTACGGAAGAGGTTGTTCCGGTAACGGCAAAGTCGTTCGCCACAGGGCGTGCGATGTCTTCTGAGAACTTTACGAACCAAGAGACAATGTCCGCATCTGTTGTCGCGGGAATTTGACCTCCGCTTACAAGGAACCCTCTCGTGATGCTCACGACGGTCGGCGCAGCATTATCGAGTGTGTAGGTCAGCTCACCAACCCCGCTTGGCGTCTTATTCGTGAATGGATTACCAAACTCATCAGTCGGTGTTGTCGCGGAAAAACTGAGCGAGACATCGCCGTTTAGATTAGCCAAATCACCACCTGACGCGCGGACTATGAAGCCAATACTATAGCGGGAGATAGACGTGACTGTTGCGGATGTGCCGCTCAATGAAAAATCTGCCGGAGATAGCGAAAACTCGCCCGTAATACTGCTAAACTGAACGTTCCATGCGAGATTATCTGCATTTGTCAGTTGTGTAGCGGGGGCTTGCGTGCCGGAATCAACGCGTGTGATGGAGGCGATCGTCAAGGCCCCATTATTGACGATGTAACTTTCTGTCGCGCCCGTAGCGGGTAAACTCGTTAAAGCGTTTCCTGATGTATCTTGTATGTTTTGGCCCGCAACCAAAGCCAAAGATACGGTCGGCGGGGCGAATCCAGACCCCAGTCCAGCCAGATCGCCGCCAGACGCTGTGACATCATAGACTGCTCCGCTGCCTATGACGCCGACTGTCGCTGTGGTTCCTGACAGGCTAAAATCGGCCGCATCTAGATTCTGAACATCTTCGCTAAATGTCACAGTCCACGTCAGGCTATCAGCGTTCGTCTTTTCACCAAGAGGAGTTTTACGAACAATCGACGTCAATGTGGGCAGCGTGTTATCATTGGTCAATTGATAGGTTTGATTCAACCCCGTCGGCACCGTGTTCGTAAAGGCATTAAATCCGCTTTGATCAGCAATATTCTGGCCAGCGGCAAACGCGAGTCCGACCTGACCGTTATAAGTGGCGAGGTCACCCCCGCTGGCCGTCACTTGATAAACCGTAGGGCTTTGCATCGTGACGCTAGCGTTTGCTGTCGTGCCGGTGAACTCAAAATCTGAACTATCGACCGAAGACACGCTTTCATCGAAAGTCACGGTCCAGGTGAGTGTATTCGCGTCTGTATTCTCTGTCGCCGGCGTCGTTCTCACGACGGATGTGACGGTCGGGGCGGTCAAATCGAGGGCTGGACTTACGAAATTGACGCAATTGGACGGCGCGGATTCACCGAAATCATTGGTCGCGGTCAAATGCATACTACCCGTAGTGCCCTCGGGAAAATCACTTCGATTTAAAAGCGGCCCGATACTCGTCATCCCGAAATCGAAACCTGATGCGCTATACTGTGGGCTCGAGCAGGTTCCATTGCGAAATTGTTTCAATGAATAGGGCGCAAAAACCGTGCCCGCAGACCCATTCAGCGCGTTTTCGGTCCAGCGGACCCCGACTTCGACAAGAGTAGCCGCAGTTGGACCTGGAGAAAATGCTCGAGACGGACTCAAAACTTCTGTAATTTGAAGATTGGTCGGCGTTTCAGGAACGCGGCCAATCGTGACCGAACTCGAGTCTGTTACGGACGTGACAGTTGTTCCAGCGTTTCCGGATGCATCCTGAAAAGATGAAATATTGATAGCGGATACACCTAAGGCGGTCGATGGTAAAACCGTCACTGTTGCTGTCCAGCTCGTCCCACTTCCGCTCACCGTTGCGGCCTGCCCAGCGATTGTCACTGTCGGCGCGGCCGCAAGCGCTTCACCCGCTGTGATAGAAAGCGTTATGACATCGCCTGATTTCGCAAGATCAGAATTGCTATTGTTTGAAGCAATCGAAACATTGGTCAACGACGGCGCCGTATTGTCCGCCACAGGAATGGTTGTCGACACACAATTGGACGAGGCCGATGATCCAACCGAATTCACAGCCTGAATCGTAAAGCTGGGTTGTGCGCCAACCGAAAACGCGGTCAGACTCAGTCCAACATCCGCGGACGTAACAGCCGGAAGCCCGATAGCGCCCGTGAATACGTCTGTGGCACAAAACGGATCAGCATAAATGGTTAGGTCCTGCCGGGTGATCGCATCACCTCCGTCATCTGCCGAAACAGACCAACTCAGGCTCAAGAGACTCTCGGCCGCGTTCCCAGGATTTGGATTGATAATGCGTGTGACCATCAAGCCGGACGGGGCGGCAGGCACGGTATTATTCACCATAGTGAAGGAATTATCATTCGCCCCGGATGGCGTGACATTGGTCAGCGCATTGCCCGCTGTATCTGTGATGGTTTGACCGCCGGCGAAGTTCAGCGTCACTGCGCCATTGACCGTTGCAATATCCCCATCAGCGAGAGAGATTTCATATTGATCCGGACCCACTTCGCTAATCGTCACAGACGAGGTTGTCCCCGTCACAGAGAAGTCCGCCGCGACAGGCCGGGCGATGTTTTCTGAGAACAGAATAAACCAAGAGACAATGTCTGCATCTGTTGTCTCTGGAATTTGGGGGCCTCCCCCAAGAAACCCACGCGTGATGCTTGTGACAGTTGGCGCTGAATTATCGATCGTGATCGGCAAAGCCGGGGAATCTGATGACTCATATCCGCCGATGCTGACGGTTCTTGCCGTAATGTTTTGTAAACCACCGCTCAACGTCGAGGCCGTAATATCGACGGACGCGCCCGAGACTAAGGCTGTGCCAATTTCAGTGGACCCGGAAAAAAGTTTGACGCTCGAAACGCCGCTGACCCCGGAGACCGTAAAGGCCGGCGTCGTATCCTGCGTTATGTCATCTGTATCACTGGGACCAGTATCAGACCCAGCTTGCAAGTCGACCGATGAGGGTTCGGTCGGGAAAGCCGATTCGACCGTCACGACGGTCCCAGGCGAATCGGCGGCAACATTGCCCGCCCGGTCTGATACGCGAATTGCATAGGTCGCGACGCCCAACATGGGAGTATTCTGCGTAATGGAATATGCGCCCGTCGAAGCGTTTGCGTTTTTAGACTCGATCTGGACTCCATTCCGCAAAAGCGCGACAATAGTTCCTGCCTCTACAGTCCCCGTAAATGTGGGAGTTGCGTCAGTCGTGATATTATCCGTATCACTAACGCCGGTATCCGATGAAGCCGCGAGGTCAGGCGCACCCGCAGCGGCAGGCGTGCTTGTATCGATTACTGTGAGCCAAGGGCCCGAGGGAGCTGACACATTGCCCGCCGCATCCGTTGCGTTCAGTTGCGAGGAATATGAGCCGTCGCTCTGGGCAGGCAGTGCAATTGTATATTCGCCCGCCCCATTGGCCATAACGGGACCTATGGTTGCGCCCCCAAAAAATAATCTCACTGCCGCATTGGGTTCGACCGTGCCGGTAAAGGTCGGGGTTGTATCGGTTGTATTATAATCCGTGGCACTAAATCCCGTATCATCCGTCATTGTCGGGCGATCCGGGGCGGGCGGAGGCGTGCTGTCCGCGTTGAAGACGCCGCCGCTGATTATGTGAGGCAAGATCGTGGCCCCCCCGCCGCCATAAGCCGGGGCCGTGAACGATCCACTGACGGTATCCCCGTTCGCATCCGGAAAAGAATAACTCACATTACAGGGCTGAGTTGTTGAATCACAATTGATTGTTCCTCCGCTAGGAGCAGCAAAACACCCGCCCCCTGTACAGGTCGCTGTGACCGGCGCCGCAGCGCCCGTATTGGGTATGATCTGAGCATTAAACGAGAGTCCAATATTGTTCGCGATTTGCACGGATGGCGCGTCAGAGCTGGCGGTCGCGGAGCATGTCATGGAGGTTGCATTGGCCGTGACACTAGTCGAGATTAACGGACAGCTGACCTGCGCTTGGGCGACGTCTGTCGTAAAGACCAGACCCAAGATAATTAGCCCCAGCGATAGGAGGCTATGCCGCCCCTGCAGAGAGGTATGCTTCAGTTTCTGACTCAGATAATCGAAAACAATCACAGCGCACCCCGTCCATTCCTGCGCCGATCATGCGCAGAACTACGGGAAGTGACAGAAAGCCCAACCACCGACAATCACCCGAACGGGTGATTTTAGGCGCGATCCGGCTGTTTTTATTCGGAAAAATGGTTAAGGAAGGCAGAGAAACCAGGATACAGCCCGGTGGACTTCAATCAAAGAAACCGGGCGTAGATCTGTTTCGTAAGCAAGAGGTCCAAACACGTTAAATGAGAGTCCCATTTTCATGACTTCCCCGTCCCGCCCACGCAGAATTGGTCTGATTGATGACCACACTCTGATTTTGGACGGGCTAGAGAAGACGCTGGCCAGTATGTCCAGCACGTTTGAAGTCATTAGCGCGACTTCCCCCACCCACATTCTGGATCAAATAAACGCGGGCGAGACCTTTGATCTCATCCTATGTGATCTTATTATGGACGGCATGAACGGTTTGGCCTTTCTAGGGGCATTGCAATCTCGCCGTGACCCGACGCCCGTCCTTCTTATGTCCGGCATCGCCATGGATCCGCCCATTGCGCAGATGATATCGTTGGGCGCGAAAGGATTCCTGCATAAATCGGCAAACCCTGCGACTTTTGAAGGCATCATCAATACAATAATCGCAGGCGGAGACCATTTCCCTGACGAAGATGAAATTCTGACGGAAGTGGCAGAACAGCCCTATGATCAAGGCGAATTGGAGGCCATCAATAATCTGACCGGACGCCAGCTCGAAGTCTTACGCGCCTTAGCTAATGGGGCGTCTAATCAAGAAATATCAGATCGACTGTCCATTTCACCCAATACAGTAAAGACGCATATCAAGCATATCTATGAGGCGATGGGTGTTTCCCGTCGCACGGCCTGCGTTCAGAAAGCTCAGCTTTACGGCATTCTCTAGCGTTCGAAATATTGTCTGAAATCACGGGCATCGACGGGTTTGGGCAGAATGCTCACACCCTTCAAACTAGACAGCTTCGCCGGGGCGTAAACATCGCCACTAACCACAACCGCTGGCAGATCTTGCCGCGTTGCAGCACGAATAGTCGCAATTGCTTTTGGGGCATCCATGTCGTTGGCCAAACGATTATCGACAATCAAAAGGTCAATCGGCATTTGAGTGCTCGTTAATATCGACAGCCCATCCTCGACGCTATTGGCGCTTAACGTCAGCACACCCCATTGGGTGAACATCACCGTGATAGCGTCCAGAATATTATGATCATCATCGATGACTAGGACAGAGGACGCAGATAAGTCTTTCAGTTCAGTTCCGCCCGCCTCATGATCCAGCGGAACGATCAATGAAAAGATCGAGCCAGCCCCATCTGTTCTATTCGACAGGGACGGTTGGGCCGCAATCAATTTCGACATGTTTTCGATACTCGTCAGCCCAACGCCGTCCCGGCGAAGCTCGATCGGAGCTGTGAGCACATTCCCTTCGACATGGAAGCCCGGCCCGCGGTCTTTCACCGCGATGTAAACATTATCGCCCGCTCTTTCTAAATGTAATTCGATTTCGTGGCCGCCAGCCGCATGATTAATTGCATTGGTCATTGCGTTCGAAACGATCCGTCTCAGGAATATTGGATCAGAACACATCATCAATGACGCGGGTAAATATGAAATTATTTCGACGTCTTTGCGTTTTGCTTCCAGAGCAATCTGGTTCGCGAGCTCTTGCAATATAACGGCTATGTCGAAAGTCGAAAATCGAGGCTGGATCATTCCGCCATCTAGTCGCAACATGTCGACGAGATCACCGAGCATTTCTTTCTGGGCCCGCCAGGTCAGCGCAATTTTTTCAATCAGTTCATTCTGCTCGGGCGACTTCGCTGTTTGCCGCAAGGCTTCAATATAATGGCCTTGAGCGTGAAGGGGCTGAGACAGATCATGACTGGCCGTTGTCAGAAACCGTGTTTTTGAGTCAAAAACCTCTTTGACTTCAGCATTGTAGGCAACAACCGAGTCGGCCAGTTTCTGTTGTGTCTTAGAGATAATCCAATCCCGTGTGGCCAATTCTGCTTTCGCACTACTGAGCAAGGCAAACGCAAAATAGAGTAGCAAGCCCATCCCGAAATAGCGGATCGGAAGTGGTGCCGTGATAGTGATATAAGCTGCAAGAAGTAGGATTGTAGGGATTGCCAGCGCGATATAGGCTGGGCGATATGAATTGCCCGGAAACATCCCGCCGACCGTGATCGAGGTCGCAATCGTAACCGCAATAAAGATACTATAGAGCGACTCATAATCGGCCACGAGAAGTGAATTTATTCCCCACACGACGCCCGTGCAGAATGTGATGACCGTATGCCACTTTAGATAAGCTTGATAATTATTTGATGTGACCCCTTCCGGGGCTGCAAAGCGTGCATAAAGCAAGGTGACCACGATCATGCTCATCGCTGACACAATCCAAAGAGCCATCAATTCATATCTTTGCCCCGCCAGTAAAAGTACCGAGACATATAGGATGATCCCGCTAACCGTCAGCGCGGACTGACGGGCATCTCCTTTGAGATATTTTGCCTGCTCCAGACGGATTGCGGAAAGATCGATCACGATAGCCGATCAGACCGCTTTGCCGATGAAGCGGATTGCAGGGCCCACCATGCTGCTATTCTCAACAAGGCAGGAACAAAGCCATAAAGCATCAGTATAGCAATTGTCTGAACCTGGTTTAGCGTCTCGGCTTCTTCAACACCGAGTGCGCCGAGAATGGGAAAGGCAAAAAGCATGGGTATAACGAAGCCAAGTTTTGACACGGCATTCTTAAAACCAAGCATCGCCCCGGCCTGATTATGAACCCTCTCATCTGGTTTATCGGAGACGATGTCTGCCAGCATAGTCGTCGGGAGGATGACATCACCCGCGATCACAAATCCGTAAAGCGCGCAGAATGCGCCAAATAGAAAGATATTTCCTCCAACGAACAAAAATGACATCAACATCAAGCCGGAGCCAATCATGAGGCCCAACTTCCAGCTTTCTGCTTTCCCGATCCGCTTGGAAAGATAGGTCCAAAAAGGCAAAGCCAGCGCCGTGAAAATGAGAAGAATTCCAATGAAAGCGCCGGTTAGCTCAGGCGCCTCAATTTGTTTCAAGACGAGTAAAGCCGTTAGCCCAACTGACATTGCTGAGCCCGCCTGCGCCAGACCGAAGGCCAATAGCAACCGTTTATAATCTGTATTCCTGCCGATTTTCCTCAGCGACACTATAGGTGAAAAGCCGCTTGACAGTTTTAGAGTGAAACTAGCTTCCTGCTGATTTTTATAGGGCGTCAACCTCCAGAAACAGATCAATCCCACGGCGACGAAAATAATGACGATGATGGCCGTCATCTCAAGTGCAAGCGCCTGATCGCTAGCAAAAAATAAAATTAGCATTGAAGCCGTGAGTGCCCCGATGATTTGGAAAGCCGCCTTGACAGAAGCCAGCATTGTGCGCTCGTGGATGAACGGAGATATCTCAAGACCGACAGCGGAATAAGGCAAATCAATGAGGGTCAAGCCGGTGAAGAATATAGCTACGAGCGCGGCAAGCGCTATTAGAGACGGGTCTCCCGCTGGGACCATCACACAATATAGCGTTGGGCACAGAATAATGGCGCCAATTATCATCCATGGCAATCGCTTGCCTACTGGCGACCGCGTTTCATCACTCAAGTGACCAATGAGGGGATCGGTAACAACATCAATGACCCGACCGGCCGCGAATATTAGCCCTGTAGCTGTCAAGCCGATCCCTAAATCTATCGCATAGTAAGTCGGCGCAAAGGTGAGAACTGAGACGACTCCCAGCGAGATTGGGAAAGACAGAACCCCAAACCAAAGCTGTTGGAGAGGCGTCAATCGGCGATAAATCAAAACACATTACTCCCATGCATGCGCGCACTTTATCTATCCTTGCGAGGAATCCCACCGTTCAGTTTATAGATCTATGTATAGCCTGGGGTTGTCAGCTGAATTGCTTACAGCCTGATTTCGAACCGAGTATGGTTTCAGACGGCGACGAGTTGGCGCCACTTCATGAGTGATGCATCACGAATGGCTTTGAAACGAGCTCGGCTTTCGAAGTGCCTTTGATTGTTGAAATGATTGTAAATTGAGGCGTGAGTTGGTCTTGGCCTAAATTCGAGGGTCTCGTGAAGCCACAGACGCAGTTTATAATTCGGTGTTGGCTAATAACTTTCAACGATATTCGTCAGAGTTTCGGAAATATATTCAATTTGCTGGAGCGAGAGATCATGATGCATGGGCAGGCGGATGATGCGTGCTGCGACATCTGTGGTCACATTCATTCGGCTTCGCGTCTGCCCCACCTGTTTCCCGAACGGCGAGGTGTGGAGCGGAACGAAATGAAACGAGGCCTCAATGCCCTTCGCATTGAGCGCGGATAGAACTTGGTCCCGTTTGTGTGTGAGGTCGATCAGAACATGGTAGATGTGGCCATTGTGCACGCACTGGGGCGGGACGACGGGCCGCCTGATCCGACCTGTCTCGGAAAGCGCTTTTAGGGACTGATGATAATACTTCCATTTGGCAATTCTGTCGGTCGTCAGTGCGGCGGCGCGCTGGAGTTGCACCTTAAGACAGGCCGCTGCCAGCTCGCCCAGCAGAAAGGACGAGCCGGTGTTGCACCATGTATAATGATCGATCGAACCCCGTTCGAAATCGCGCTGGTTCGTTCCCTTTTCCAAAACCATTTGTGCCCTTTCGATATAGTCAGGGTCGTTCATCAGCAGGGCTCCGCCTTGACCACAGGATATGTTCTTAGTGGCATGGAAGCTGATCGTCCCGAACTGCCCCATTGTACCGAGCGGTCGTCCTTTATAGGTCGCGAGATAGCCCTGCGCGCTGTCTTCTATGACGATCAGATCGTGACGGTCTGCGATCGCCAAGATCGTATCCATTTCGCAGGAAACCCCTGCATAGTGAACGACGCAGATAGCGCGGGTCCGCGCCGTGATCAGGGCTTCGATCTTCGTTTCGTCGATGTTCAGCGTGTCAACTCGGATGTCGCAGAATACAGGCGTCGCACCCCGCAAGGCGACCGAATTGGCCGTCGATACGAAAGTATAGGACGGCATGATGACTTCATCGCCTGCACCGAGGTCAAGTAGGATGCCGACCATCTCCAATGCGCCGGAACAGGAATGCGTCAGCAAAGCCCGGGCGGTACCCATCCGATCCTGCAGCCAGCTCTCGCACACCTGTGTGTTGGGTCCCGACCCTGAAATGCGCCCGGATTCGATCGCCGACTGGATCGACGCCAGCTCCTCATGTCCGACCGAGGGACGGTTGAACGGTATCGGCGCATTCGGAATACGGGGGTGGTGTGACATGAATACTGATGAATCCTGCGCTATGCGATGCGATCATCGTCACCTTTGCAGGGTCGACTCTACGCCTGATTATCCCGGCGCACCTTTCGTATGTAAAGACGATTTATCGGGGTCTCTTGCCAGGTGGTTGGCACTGAAGAGGGACCTGTCCTAGCCTGAACCGAACATCTTTTTTTGAGGGTTTGTCAAAACACCCTGTCAAAGCCGCGTTTAACCCCGATGGCGGCTCGAATGCCGACGGATAGCAGGCGGTGGGTCGTCAACACGACCGGGTCCGGACAGTTTTTGAGCCAAGGCGCTTTCTGGGCGGCGTATTTCGTCAGCAAGGAGGCAAAAGTACGACTGGCCACCTGGGCGTCCGTGTCGGCGATATTGTTTCTGACAGTGTCGAAGATCACGACAATCCTGACCTCTTTCGTTCTGTTCCAGACGCAATGGCGATGGATGGCGTTGAAGGCGACCAGCTCCCCTTCCGTCCAGGAAAACCTGTCCCATCCAACCTTCATGCCCAGATCGTCCGAACCGGACGGGACTTTGATGGCAAAATGATGCCGGATGACACCGTCTGTATCGCCGTAATGTCCGGGAATGTCGCTATCGGGTTCCAGAACTGAAATCGTCGCCAAAACCAGGCGCGGTATCTTTTTCAGCACGGCGTACAGCACGGGGAAGTCGGCGATGTTCTTCCGGTTGTTCAGTCGAAACAGCACGAGCGTACGAGATTTCCATCCCGTAAACCCCTTCACGTCGTTACCATAGGCAAGGGTGAAGCTCTCATATTGGCTTGCATACTCGCGCAGGATTTCCTCGCGGATCGCGCCGAAATTGTCCTTGAGCAGCGCCTCAGTCCGAGAGCCCTTCATGTCGTAGAGCGTGGGTTCGGAACCCGCATATCGGCGGGGTGTCAGGTAGTAACTAACATTGTCACCCACTCGGTTCACAGCGGTTCTTTCTTCGTTGCAGGATCGCCCGCGTCTCAGAGCAGGCCAAGCCAGGTCGAATCAAGGCGGAAAACAGGTAAGCCCTTTCCGGCACGCTAGCATCCTTGCCCGACGAGTTGATTGCAATCGAGGGCTGAATTTATTAAGTTGAGCTACGAAGTTTCGCCTGGCCCGCAATGTTCTGGACTGACGCGCGCGACGCGGTAATCGAAAGGCCGTTATGTTCGCCCGTTCGTTGATGTCGTCACCCTGAGGTACACCATAGGCTCCGCTTTTCCTTCCGTCCTTTGTGACAGTCTTCCGGGTGCATTGCGTGACACATTGGATGCGTTGACGCGTACCGAAGCGGTCTCGACTTCCGTTCTCGATGTTCTAGAAGCCGAAGCGCGCTTCGGTTGGGACGAGGTTAGCCCGTATGTAAAGCCCAATGATCGCTGTCTGGAAATCGGGGCAGGGTCGTGCCTTTTGTCCGCCATGGCCGCGAGCAGGGTCGCGTCCATCACGGCTCTCGAACCCCTGTCCCAGACCTTTTCCCTCAGCGAACCCATTCTAGACGCTGTCGGCCGTCAGGGCCTTTCGAACATGTCGATCGAGCGCACGACCCTCTATGACTTCGAGCCGGAAGAGGGGTTCGATTTTATCTGGTCGCTGAATACATTCGAACATCTGGACGATTGGAGGTCGGGGGTGCTGAAGACGCTCTCACTGCTGAAGACGGGGGGCAGGGCCATCATTCTATGTCCGAATTACAACATCCCCTACGAATCCCATTTCGGCATTCCGATCTTGGGATCGACCACTGCAACCCGGCGGCTGTTCGGGCGGAGCATAGCTCGATACGAGGCGGAGCATCGGTGCGACGGTCTGTGGGACTCGCTGAACTTCATCAAGGCGTCCGAGGTCGGACGGTTCGCCCGCGTACAAGGGATCGACCTGACGTTCGACAGGAGCGCGACGATCCGCATGTTCGACCGTTTCGCAACCGACCGGCACTTGGCCGATCGACACGCTATCCTAGGTCCGCTTGTCGGGTTTGTTCAGGCCAAGGGACTGCACAGGATCTGGAGGGCACTTCCGGATCGGTTCCATCCCTACATGGCGATCCACATAGATAGACGGTGAAGGTCAGCCCGACTTCGCTTGTGCTCACTAGTCAGAATTCTTGCGGTACACAGACCGGATGATGGTATTGGGACGCGCCTTGATTTCGTCAAAGATACGTGACGTATAGAGCCCGACCAAGCCGATAGTGCTCGTCAGCAAACCCCCGATGGCCCAGATCGACAGAAGGATTGCCATGGACAGTGTGGGCAATTGTCTCTCCACCACGGCTGTGACCAACACGACCAGAGCGGCAATCAGGACGGCGAGCGACAGCAACAGCCCGATAGCAAGAACGAAATGCAGAGGTCGGCTAGAAAACGAGGTCAGCGCCTTCACAGCCAATGAGGTTCGGCGAAACAGTGTGTACGAGGTGGTGGCGCTATCGGGTTTCACAATTGGGACTGTGACCTGCGTAAAACCCGTATAGCTGAATAGGCCGGGCAGAAAGGCCGATCGTTCTTCCATCGTCAAAAAAGCATCGAGGAAGGGACGTGTCATGAGGCGAGCTGCCGTCATGTTTGGTTCCACCGGATGGGCGGACAGGAAATTGAACAGCTTGTAGAAGGCCGTGGACGGGATCTTCCGCAGGGCGGCCGTCCCGCTCATGTCGCGAACGCCGTATGCCAGATCGGCGTTATTCTGGGTTATGGCCGTGTGCAGGTCTTGAAAGCAATCCGGGTCTTCCTCGAGGTCGGAATCCAGAACGAACACCAGCTCGCCCGATGCATGTTCCAGACCCGTTCGAACGGCTTGATGTTGCCCGAAATTTCGTGACAGCACGATCAGAGTGATAGAATCGTGGATCTGAATATAGGACTTTACGATGTCGGCGGACCGATCCGGACTGCCGTCATCGACGAGAATGATCTCGAATGCTTCGCCAAAGGCTTTGCCCAGGCGCAGACATCGGTCCAGAAATTCCTGCAGTCCATGTTCCGATTTATATAGTGTCGAGACGATCGAGAGCCGGCAGAGGCGGGGCGCCGCGCGCGTCATGGATTGGGCTCTTGAGCCGGGCCTGACGCAGGTTCTTGCACAGGTTCTGGAGCCGGGTCTCCAAGCCACCAAAACGGATCACTGACGCTGCCCAATCCGACCGCTTCCAGTCCGGCACGCTCTACGGCGGGACGTGTGAACGCCGCCAAAACAACGAAGCACGGCAGAACTATGATGAAGGCCTTGCGGATGAATTCGGATTTGGCCCAGGCTGGCGCTGTGTAGAAAAGCCAAGCTATGAGAATAAGGAAACCGCTCGACGATATGATCGCTTTGTAGCCCAACATCGCCGTCAGATGCATGGGGCGCATCTTTATCGGAATATAAGTCACGAAGCCGGCAAGAACTATGATGACGAATACCAACGGGATGAGCGCATTCGCGGACCGCGACGAAAAAGCGGAGATCAGAATCCTATAGCTTAACATCAGAAATCCGACACAATAGGCGCCAGCCAGAAACCGCCACGATGTCAGGTGGCTGAAAATGACGAGATCGGTTTTTAGGCTGTGATACCCATTCTGACCCGCCAGGATCGTCTCCGGTCCGATATAGGTGTAGCTGGGAGAGAAGGACAGAAAACCAGGAAGGATCGATGTGATCACCATGTGAAGATAGGTCAGATAATTGATAAACATATCCTCCACCGCCAGGAGCAGATGATCATAGCTAAAGACCATTTCGTTTTCATGTCCATGCATGACATGCTGCCCGGCAAATTGGAGCCGCGCCGCGATATAGACAAGCAACACGCCAAACACGCTAAGCGCCACGATGGCCGACCGTTTTCTGAGGTCGGCATGATCCGTCCTGCGGGCCCAGACATGGATCAGGATTGCCGACAGAATGGTCGGGATTGCCAGATTGACCCAAAATTCGAAACACAAAGCCAGAAAGATCCAGCTGAGCACAAGCCCGGCAACCCATTTATAGGAGGTCGAGGCGTGTGTAAGATACCGGATCGAAACGAATGCCGTGATCGCTGCAAAAGCTAAAAACAAGTGGATGGTCGAGGCCATGCCGTAGACCATACCGTAATTCAGACTGGTCGACAGGCTGACCATGAAGCCCAGCACAGCTGTGAAAAGCAATGATCGAGTAAAAGTGTAGGCCACAGTCGCAAAGCTCGCAACATGCAGGCTTGTGAAGATGAAATAAACCGTCGCCGGAGAGAAGGTGTTCCATAGGAAGGTGGCTGTAATGATCATGATTGGCGACCAGCTATAGCGGTTTCCGCCCATATCGATCGGCAGAAAAAGTCGCCAGAAGTTGGTGTCCCAATAGGAGGAAATAGTGTCGACTGTTTCCGGATTCATGACAAATGAAAGGGGGCCCCACTCGTATTCCGGTGGCATTGCTAACCAACGATAGCCAATATTTGTCACGACGAGGATCGTGACTAAGGCGATGAATGTTCTCCATTCAAATTTCGTCCGCCACCGTCCTGCATCGTAAAATCCAAAGGGCCTCATTTCACCGGACTTTCTCAGGGTACGCCTCAAATTTAGCCGCACGAGTCTGTGGTCGGTCTAAGGGCCGCAACCAGATATGATAGCAGTAACGTTCCGACCTTAGCGTCCAGTTGAGCGACTCGTAGATAGCGCGCGCCACGTGATTGCGGCTTTGAGTCACCACCTGTCCATACGTGACGTCTCTTTCCAGAAACCAGTCACACGACGCCTTGCAGAATTGTTGTGTGAAGTTCCGGCCTCTCCATTCAGGGACAACGGAAAGCAACGCCGGATTGCCGACCGTTCTGCCATCTATATGAAGAACCCGCGAGATCAGCATTGCGACAATCCCATCCAGCGGGTCGCTCGCGACGTGAATCGTCTGATCCGGATTATTCAGCGCGCGATCCACCCACGTAACAAAGAGTCGGTCCGCGTCAGCCTTGGGAAATAGCGTGTCGAAATAATAACGCGAATGTTCCCCCGCCATCATGGCTAGCCTGTCCAGTTTCGCGCGGCTATCAAAGCCAGCATAGGCCCGGACAGGGCTGTCTATGTGACGTTTCCAGAAATGATTCTTTCGGTAATCGATTTCATAGGTGACGGGCTTGTCGGCTAGGAGCATGGAATAGGGCAGTTTTTCGCGGATCGCTTCGTCGGCATGGACGACCAGCAGGGACACATCATCACGCAGAGCAGACTGCAAGGCGTCATCCAGCAATCTTGCCGACCCTTTGGAAAGGTCGGCTTGCCCTACGCGGAATCCAAAAAAAACACTATCCCAATCTAGAAATTGGTAACATGCATTTACGACTCGCAAGTTTTATGCTCCGATCTTGGACAGTCTAAATCACTTAACTGGTGGGCTTGAATACAGTGGCGCAACAGGCCTTCATCAGATTTCCATTATCGCTCAGATTTATCTATCTTTGTCGTCATCTGGCTAACACGCAAAACCTATTTCTCAAGTGGGAAAAACGATGCCTTGATCGCCTCCACGCGAATGCGCGAGACTTGCCCAAAGGGCGGGTCTTACCCGTACGAGAATTCACACCCGACACATTCGATGCCGCGATCATCAAGTCGATGTCGAGGCGCGAAACCTTTCCGATCGTCATTCGCGGCTTCGCCGATCCTGACCTTTTGACACTCGAAAATTTAAGCTCGAACTACGGCAACGCCATGGTTCCTGTACACCCCAATGCCAATCTGAAGTCGGGGGCTATCTACCGTTCCCTGACACACCGACCGCTTGCGGACGTCATCGAAGATATTGAGTCGGGGAAAAGCATCTACACGGTAGCTGCAACGGAAATTTTCGGGGCCTATCCTGAGTTATCGGAACACACTCAGACCTCCCGAATCGAAAAGATCGCGCAGGTCGACATCATTAAGGATGAATTTTTTATCGGCGCGGCCAAGACTGGATCAAACTTCCACGCTGCCCCGGCGGACAATTATTTTCTCATGGTCCAGGGTCGAAAGCTCTGGCGTCTGATCGACCCACGCAACAGTCTTGCTATGTATCCGACATTTGGTCGTCAAAGAGAGTCGGCAGCCGTCATTTCGCCCATCACATCTAAGGATTACGACCCCGGTCAATACCCCTTGTTCGAAAAGATCGATATGTACGAAGTCGAACTTCAGCCCGGCGACCTCCTCTACAATCCGACCATGTGGTGGCATGAGGTGGAAAATCTCGACGCTACGATTGGGGCGCCGCACCGCGTCGTCCCGCGTTCGCGTTATGACTTTACAGGCCTGATTATCCTTTTGAGGATGGCCACATTCAAATATTACACAGCCGCATTCAGAGATTTGATAAGAGGCAAAAATTCAAAAGTCGCTGAACTTTCCGACACTCAGGTCATGACGACCTATGGTGGTCAGCCAAAGAAGACCCTATAAATGTCTGACGTCAGCGCCGTTGATCTTCACGAAGGGCATTGTCGGGCGGTGTCAGGGGAAAGTGTGTTCCTCCCACGTATCGATCGACAACCACTCAGCATCTACGTTCAAACGAGTTGATCTCAAATTTAGGGATGTGAGATGCCTCTCCAAAACAGCCTAGTATCGGGCTGCTTTTGATCTCTCTGAGCGTCTCTTCAGCCGCGATCTCAGGCCACCCCCCGTTACTACGAACTATTCTCACCGCCAGCGATCTAGTCACGAATCTGTTGTTCTTCGCCCCACAAACCGCTGAATTCATCGTGTTCTCATATAGTTTCCCTGATCCTCTTTATCAGGGAAATTGTGTTTCGACAGCAGGGAAGGAGAGCAAGTGGGCAGGCATTTTTGTTTACATGAACAGGCTACCAGTCTGAGCTGGCAATGCCATTCTCGGTCATCGACCGAGCCTGGAATATTGCTTCAAACGCACTTTTCCCTAACAATGCCCAAAGAGGCGTTCATGTGCTTTGCGTTCTCGGTTCACGGGAACCTAAGATGGGAAGAAACAAGCTCCAGCTCAGACGCCCATGCAGGTTGCTCCGACGCAAATATTCTGAGCCGTTCGGCCACATTTACTGATGCGCTTAGCGATCCGGCCGGGACGACAATCTTCGTGCCGTCTCCGTTCACCCAAGGGACACCGGATCCACATGTCTGGCAGAACGACTTGGAAATATCGCGCCCCGGAACCTGATAGCTGATAATATTGTCCGCGCCTTCTAGCCACTCGAACGCTTCAATTGCCACAAACAGGTTAGATGCAAACGCCGATCCCGTGATTTGGCGGCACTGGTCGCAGCTACACAGAAACAATTTCTCGAAAGCATTGACCACTTCGAATGATACGGCGCCGCATAGGCAGAACCCCTTGATCTTCTTCATCACCGCTATCCTTTGCTATCCCGCTCAACAAACCTGTTGATGCGCCGTAAATGATCTTCAGCCTGCGAAACTATTCTGTGAAGCGTGTCATGCGCTGGTTCGATAGCCTGAATGAGATCAGTAGCCTCGCCGACAATCACAGGAACAATATCTGTGTCATCCTCAGCTCCGGCGGCTTCAAAACGAGCTTGTTCCTCGGTAAGGTTTTGTCTGAGGCCCTGAATGTCTTCGCTCCATCGCTGGGTAAAGTTATTGCGCATAGCACGGATGTTCCAGTTGGTTGGCCAATCGAGACCACGCACTAGGTCGAATACGCAGCTGCGCTCGGTATCGTCACCGGTGCCACGTAGAGCGGCCTGCTTAGCATTCTCGCTAGCCAGTGATTCTTTGCTGGTGAAAAAGCCGGTTCCGCATAATGCGCCCGAGGCTCCGAGAGCCAGAACTGCAGCCAAACCACGCCCATCGGCGATCCCGCCTGCCGCTATGACTGGTATGCCCTTAGCGATATCGACGACCGCTGGAACAAAAGGCAATGTAGCTCTGCTACCCCCGTGTCCGCCCGCCTCGGTGCCCTGTGCCACAATGGCATCGACGCCAGCGTCCAAAGCTTCTCGTGCTTGGTCTAGCGTCTGCACTTGAAGTATAAGTTTCGTCGGTGTGTTCCTAAGTTTTGGGAGAAACGGTTGGACATCACCAAATGAGAGCATCAGGACGGCGGGCGCACGGTCGAGAACCAGATCCAGCAACTCCGGCTTGCGCGACAGAGACCAAGTTATAAAGCCCACTCCGATCCGTGCATCGCCCGCTTCGTCGAACTCACGAGCGAGCCAATCAGCGTCGCCATACCCTCCACCGATCAACCCCAGACCACCAGATCGACTCACTGCGGCGGCAAGAGCGCCGCCGCTAACGCCCGCCATGGGTGCAAGAAAAACAGGATGCTCGATGCCGAACAGGTCGCAGAGAGGCGTACGAAGGGTCATTTTTCTCGCTGCGCTACTTCGCGTCTGAACTGTGTGACCGGAAGTCCACCAACCCCCCAATCCTCAAGGTCCACTTCGTCGATGACGACGAAAGTCGTTGCCGGAGACTTGTCGAGAACCCTGACTAATAGGTCGGTAGCGCCGCTAATCAATGCAGCTTTCTGATCATTGGTGACACCCTCGCGGGTTACCTTGATATTTACATAGGGCATATCGGTTTCTTTCAGGTCTTGCGTTCAGTGATTTGGAAAATCTTGGCCATGATCGACCATGCGCCATCGGTTCGAACAAGGGTCAGCAAGTCGACAAAGTCTTTCGAGCCGATGGAACAGCGCACACGGGCAAAGGCAGTATTCTCGCCTGCGAACTCTATAGACTCGATAAGGTCGCGCCGCGTTTCATCACGTGAAGCCGGGGAAACGCGTTTCGCCACCACCGGAAAATACTCTTCCATTGTACGGTATAGCATCGGCGTTTCATCCGCCGTTGCATAGATGGCTTTTGGGTGAAACGCGTGTGCCAGCCTGTCAATGTCGGCATGGTAGAGACCATCGAAATAGATCTCTAACACACCGGCTACTGCAGCAAATGCAGTCATGTTGACTGCTCCATTAGGCCCTCTGCCACCATCGCCTTGATCGAGGCAGGACGTGCCGCGATATTCGCCATATAAGCCTGAATTTTGGGATATGCGGCAAGACTTATACCGACAAAACCTGCCCAGTTAAGCACTACAAAAGCATATGCGTCCACAACAGTGAATGTGTCCCCGAGGAGATAAGCGCGACCATCGTCAAGGCGCTGTTCGATATGCGCGGCGCGGCGGTTGACGCCAGCCTCGGCCTTCTGCCTTGCTTCGCCGTCAAGCTCCTTACCCGAAAAAAACGGACCAAAGGACGTATGGAGCTCAGACGATACAAAATTGAGGGCTTCCTGAAGACGAGTGCGCTCCATCGTACCGTTCGGCGGTGCAAGCCCGGCATGTGGTGACTGATCAGCCAGATACTGCAGCACGGCAGGATTTTCCGTGATAATCTCACCATCGTCGGTGATCAGAGCCGGAACATAGCCGTTCGGGCTGATTTTGCGGAAATCCTCGCCCGCTTCAGTCGTGCCCGCATCGGTGTCTGTTTTGTCGAGTTCGAACGAGCCGCCGAGTTCGTTCAGGATGATATGGGATGCCATTGAGCATGCTCCGGGTTTGTAATGAAGTTTCATATGCGGTTCCCTTTCAGAGACTCGTCGTGCGAATTCGGGAACGGTAACGATCAATATAAATCATAAATAGCATTGATTATTCACTATAACGATCTACAAAACTAATCATATTGAGCGACGGATCGACTTTTGTGATGACATATGAACAACTGGTCGTGCTGCACGCCATCGTTACGGAAGGGACCTTTCGTGGCGCGGCCGAGCGTCTCAACAAATCTCAATCAGCCATTAGTCATATGCTCAAGAAACTTGAGACCGAGATCGGTATCACTCTGCTATCGCGTGAAGAATACCGACCAAGCCTAACCCCATCAGGCGAAGTGTTTTACCGCCAATCGACGCGTGTCATGCAGCAGATGAAAGAACTGAGTATCGTTGCAGGAAATCTGAACGCTAGGCAGGAGCCAGAGGTATTTTTGGCCGTGACCGCCACGTTTCCATTGAAGCCGATTCTCGAAATCATAGGCGCCATCAAGGAAGAATACCCCGCCACTCATATACGTTTGTCACGGGAAAGCATGGGGGGGCCGATCGAACAGCTTCTACGAAATGACGCTGACATCATTATTGCGACGATGGACGGGGTTCCCGTTGAACAGGTGGAGGCATTGTCCTTTGCACAGGTGACAATCGCACCTGTGGCCCATCCAGACTTCGAACCCGCCCGAAGTTCACACATGAAAACTATAAATGAGATGCAAAGCTATACCCAAGTGGTCGTTGCGGACAGCGGTAGTGGCGAGTTTACACAAAGCAGAGATTTGCTGCCCGGTGGCTTTCGATGGACCGTTTCGGACTTCGCTGCCAAAAAAGAGATATTACAGGCCAAGCTGGGCTGGGGCGGAATTCCTACGCATATGATCGAGGGTGAGCTGGCTCGGGGCGAATTAGTAATTCTCAATGTTGAAGGTTATCAAAGACGCCAATCGCAGCTGTTTCAAATGCGCAAGCGCGACAAAGATGTTGGTATTGTGGCGCAAGCAATCTGGAAACAACTCCGCGGATAACGTAGAATATGACCTATCGCGTCGCAAATAGAGCGGCCAAATTATTAAGGCGGCATCAGGCGCGTCGAGATTTTGACATGCGATTTTCGCATACTACTTTACCGCTTCGATTAACTCGATGCTATATCCGTCGGGATCGTTCAAAAACGCGATAACTTCTTTCTCCCCGGTCTCAATGGGCGCAAATTTCATTGGGCCTGCTGGCCTTGTCACCTTAACGCCCATTTTTGTCAGACGCTCGCAGGCTGCGTATATATCCGATACTTCAAGCGCGATATGGCCATAACCGTTACCGTGCTGATAGCTCGTTTCGTCCCAATTCCATGTCAACTCAACCGTGGGAGCCAATGGGTCGTCGCCATATCCCATAAATACTAGAGTGAAGCGGCCTTCGGGGAAGGTCTCGCGCCGAATCTCGCGCATACCCAGAGCGTCCTGATAAAAAGCTATAGAGCGATCAAGATCGCCCACGCGTACCATCGTGTAAAGAATGCTTGTCGGAAGGTTGGTTTGTTCGATCATTCAAATTCTCTTTGCGAGAGGTAAAGTGCCGACAAGTCACGACGTGTGACTTGTCGGCTAAAGAAAGTAACTTTGGCTTATTTAGTACAAACTTCACCGCTGTAGCGGACCAAGCCCTCCATGTTAGTAGGGTCCCGCAAGTCGACCAGGCCATAGCTGTTGAAAGAGCCGTTGGCGCCTTCCATTGTTCCGCGTCCGGTACCCTCTTGGATGTCATAAGTGATCTCAATCATGAAACGTCCCGGTTTGCCGGACACAGACGTCAGAACTCCGAGGTCTTTGGTCTGGAACGCGCCGCCATCGGCACGACCAAAATAATGCTCCATATCCATTTCCAGACCTGTAGCTGTTTCGCGCTGACCTGTAATTTTTCCCGCTGCGTTTTGCACACTGCCCGTCAAGGTGGCGGAGATAATGATGGGATTACCTTCACCTTCGCCGAAGAAGTTCGGGATTGCGACTCCACCAATGGGGGAGCAGATACCGGTTCCGGCCGAAGCGTTTGTTGCGCCCGCAAGGGAGATCACGGAAGCAAGCGCCAGTGCAACTAGAGAGAGTTTAGACATAATTTTTCCTTTGAATGAATTGTGGTAAATCGTAGTAATTGTAGGCGGATGATCTCCGCCTGAGCTGGCCCCAGTTTTAAGGCCAACTGCTTGTTTTGGCGGCGAAGCTATTGTTTCTTGTGGCTCAGGCGGCCTTGATATCCATCGCCTGTTGAATGTCACCGAGACGGAAAACCTGCCCGGCCCCGGCCCAGCCACCGTCGTTGACTTCATAGAGCATGGCCCAGTGATTGAGCCTGTCCTCGTAAGGACCAACAACATCATCGACGATACGACCAATTTCAGCGACAAGGCTCGTTCTGGTTTCGTCGTTTAATGCGCCCTGCGGCGTTGTGACAGCGATCCGAAACGGGGGTTTCTCAAGCGGTGTTCCACCAACGTAAAACGCTCCCTCTGGCTTTTCATTGAAGTGAGCCCAAACCAGCGACTGTGCGCCTGCGCTGTCTAATGGGGCCCTTTCAGCCTTCAATACGGCATTCGAAAGCTGAGACATCAAAGCATCTTGTTGCGATTTATCCAGATCACCCCTTGGGGCGTCTACTTGAATGAGTGGCACAATAATTTCCGATCTTTGTTTGGGTTAAATGTAATAGCGTCAGTTGAGGGCGCGATTAGTGGTAGTCACCGCTGCGACCGTTCTAAATTTGCGGCGGCTGATCCGTGTTTCGTTTGACGACCTTGTCGGGTGCTTCATCTGGTTTCTCTTGTGACGATATCGCCCGTGTGAACGGTTGCGATTTGGCGGAACCTTCTATATAACGATCACTATATAACGATCACTATGTCGTCAACCTAAAAATAACGATCGCTATAAAATATCGAAAGGACATCCGATGACCCAGTCACCCACGAAGAAAGAACAGACACGCGCGCGCATTCTGGACGCTGCAAGCCAGAGCTTCAGAGGCAAGGGTTATTCAGGAACTGGAGTTGATGGGATTGCTAAGGCGGCCGGAGTCACATCAGGGGCGTTTTACGCTCACTTCGGTTCAAAAGACGGCGCGTTTGAAGCTGCTCTCGCAGTCGGAATGAACGAAGTGATGGAGAGCATTCCGACTTTTCAAAGAAAATTTGGATCTGATTGGATAGGTGCTTTTGTCGATTATTATCTAGGCGAGGCACATCGGAATGATCTTGCCTGCGGGTGTGCGATGACAACCCTGTCGCCCGAAGTGGCGCGGGCCGATCCCGAACTGCACATGGCGTATGAAGCGAAGATGAAAAAAATTGTATGTTTGATCGCTGATGGTTTGGACGGCGGCTCGGATGAGGACCGCCAAGACAGGGCATGGGCGATGTTGAGCACACTGATCGGTGGATTGACACTTTCACGCGCTGTCGCAAACTCAGAGGTCGCAAATAGGATTGCCTCGGCAGCTCGCACCACGGCATTGTCAGCGCAAACGACTGTGGCCTGACTTCCTACAAATCCGCTCGCCTCAATGCGACGATCAGCTTCCGCCACTCTGCGAGTGAGGCGTCACGCATGGATTTAAAGGAAGTCCTACTTTCGAGATGTCTCTGATGGTTGAAGTGGTTGTAGACTGAGGCGTGAGTGGAAACGAACTTTTGTAAGGTAGAGGTTCGCCTGAACCGGGTCATGCCTCGCTCTCGTCCCCGGATTGGTCGATGTGAGTTTCCCGCTCGGTTGTTCGCATATTGCTCTGTGTTCTGGCGGCTCTGATTGCCAATAGCGCGCATGGCAGCGCCGTAAGATCTGAGCTTATCCGTGACGACAATTCGCGGTGGACCATAGCGTTTCATCGCTTTCTTCAAAAACTGTAACGCTGCGATTTTGTCCAGATTTTTGGTCGCAAAACACTCTAGAACCTCGCCCTTATGGTCGACAGCTCGCCATAGATAATGCTGGACGCCGTTGATCCTGACAAAGACTTCGTCGAGATGCCATTTCTATTGCGTATGTTCACGCAGAAAGACTGATCGTTTCGACCGGGTTTGCTTTGCGAAAATTGGTCCGAACCGATCGACCCAAAATTCGGATACTCTCGTGGCATATGTCGACACCGCGCTCATGAAGCAGATCTTCTACGTTCCTAAGCGACAGAGGAAAACGCACATACATCATAACGGCCAGTTGGATGATCTCGCGGGATGTCTTGAAGTATCGGAAAGAGTTCTGCGTCATACGGTAGCCCTAGCAGATTACTGCAATCGCGCTTTCCCCTGACAACGCCCTTTTTTCATCTAACGATCCGCTCTTGGGCCATGGTTGATTGGAAAAACCAACGCGCATTCCTTGGGATGCAAAACTAACCAACCCCAACTTCCCCGCTGCAAACCGCATCTGCTCAGAAATATCTTGGAGCGGAATTCCTCGATCTGAGACGGGTCTTAAAATAGCCGGAAAGTTAGATCCTTTTGGGTCTTACGTAGAGTTTCTTGAGGGCCCTTTCCCGGCTAAGTCCCCGTTAGTAGGGGAAATTCTCACACGAGATATCTTGGAGGCCTTGAGCATGAGGTCGAGGAGCAGTTTCGCCAATTTTATATCGACGAGCTGGAGCAGTGCCGGAAGATCATCCCGATGCTGGAAGTGCTCAGCGGGGAAACAACAAAGCCTCAGTCCATGTTCCAAGCCCACAAAAGGGAGAAACGGCTGGAATGATATGCTTGCCTGCCGCGATTGACATGCAGCGCCTGAACATAATGGCTTAGGCCAGAGCCTAAACCGCCCAAAATAGGACGCTCGAACTGACGTCTTTTGGTTATTCAAAGCCTGTCTTCGACTGGCCATGTATAGAAGGTTCTCGGCCAGCACTATTCCAACCGAGATAGCCACACCGTGCGAGAGAGGACGAGGCTAGCCACACGACCATGGCTGATATCATTCGCGGCGCATATCTTTGTTAGGTTTGCTTACTCATAGCTAACAACGCCCTCCACGGGCATAAATCCTGATTGCTGACGATGGCGGTCAACCCAGGGGCGAATGAAACGGTTCGCATAGACACCGATTGCCGGGAGCGGGTCGGTTGGGTCGAAGATAGCGTGATGACACCGCAATGCATCCCACCCTGCCCTGACTAAACGACGCGTTAAACCGCGGGATCCTATCGCTCCATTCTTTCGCAGCGTAGCGATGAGACCCAACTCCCCCTTCGTCCATACATATTCGACGCCGGTTGGAAAACTCCATGGATCGTTACGACCTGCGACGGGGCGTCCGTGCGCCAGTTCCAGCCCCCACAGGCTGTGGAGCAGTCCTGCTGCTTCAGCCAACCTCGCAAGGCTAACGCGCGGATTGAGCTCCATGAAAGTGACGCGCCCGCTGTCAGGATCCACAATATATTGCAGGCATCCCGTGTAGCTATAATTGAGTTGGGCGACGAAGCGCTCTACATTCTCCTTGATGGTCGGGTTTGGCGAGACGGTCACGCCATATGTCGTATATCCCGTTCCATCATCCTCATGGGTCCGTCCCGCCTTGATCTCAAGGGCGCCTAGCAAACGACCGCGATCGGCAGAATAAATGACGCTATGTCGGGGGCCACTCACATAGGCCTGCATCAACAACTCAGGATGGCGCTTTGGCCAATAGGGGAATTGTCTGTGATAGTCCTCGCGATCACGGAGGATCAGAGCCTTTCTGTCGAACACATACGCATCAACTTTTGACGGCTTCAGGATGAATGGAAACCCGATCCTGTCGATCTGAGCATCGATGTCGGACAGGGACTTGACTGCACTGTAGGGGGCGACGGGTCCGTCGATTTCCTGGCACAGATCGAACATCGCTGTTTTGTCGAACGACAGGGCAATCGTCTGGCGATCTGGCAAGATCAGCGTTGCCCGGGATTCAAAAAAATCACGATGTCGAGTCACGAAACGGATTGAGGCTTCGTTGACCGGTTGAATTGTGTCGATTTGGGGATTTGCATTGAGCCAATCACGAATGACAGGCCAGGGTGCGTCCGTACCGGGTTCAAGGGGGTCATGCCAGAATGACCCTGTGAGATAGCGGGACCATTCCATATAGTTGCTGTAGACAGAGACGCCCGCAAAGACGGAATGCCCCGCCCGCGATATCGCCTTCATGACTGGAAAGGCCATGCGCGCATCGCCCAATAGCAGGATGTTATGATGCGGGCTGTTGGTCATCATATCTCCGTATTCAACGCCTGATAGAAACCCCGCATGCGCGACGGAAAATCGATTTCCGCAGCGAGGATCATGTTTGTGCGTCGTCGCCCACGCGACATAATTTGTGCGATTTTTTTAGGCGCATGGGCCTCGGCCATACTCCAAGTGCTTCTCACGGCTTGGCGAACGTCCAGCCGTTTTTGCGCTGCATGGATGGTGCCTTTCCATAAACGATCATGATGGTTGGTGACATATTTTTTGTAGTCGTCGCCACCAACGCCGCTGTCGTAGACGGACATGCCATGACTTGGCATCTCGCGAAGAATTCTCTCGGTCAGAAGGTGGCCGGGGGAATATCTTCCGAAGGCAGGGTTATAGGCCACAATCCACCCGTGTAATGTCTGACGATCTTCGAGATTGAGCTCTCCGGCTATGAGCACTCCATCCGCCCAGAGCGTGGATAGTCGGAGCTTCAAATTACTATGTTCCCTATGCCTTAAAATACTGATCAGTGACTGCACCCAGCTGGGTGCAAGAACGTCATGACGCCCCGTGGCCTCATACTGGGAGCGCTTCAGAGCAATGAGCTGTTCAAAAGATGTGTCTCGGTCATCCTGAAAGTAAAATTCAACCGATGCATCTCGTAGGAGCTTCCGGTTTAACCGACGCAGGCGTTTAAAGTGAGATGGGTAGGCCCTGATTTGCTGTTCGAAGAATGTATCAGCGCATGAGCCAATTTGCGTCACATTGGCTTTGACGTCGGTTAGTTTACCTTGGTTGTCGGGCGCCGGGGGCACATTGAGGCCGGATGTCAAGTAATGATGAATGCCAGCCTCTTGTAAAACCTTTTGAAAGTCTATCGTGACATCTTCGCGCAGAATAGGTCCATTGCGATCTGAAAAAGCCGCGCCGACTCCGCGACCGGACTTGAAGCGTGACACATGTAAGGGCCAAAACCCCGCGAGGCCGGACTGGTCCTGCAGCACAATCAACTTCACGTCAGGTCGTGAGGATGAGACAGCGCACGCAAAGTCAGGGTTAAAAAATGGGGTCGAATAGTCAGATTGCCCATCCCGAAGGTCATGCATGGCTTTCATGAGATCGACTGGGACCTCCTCGTTCCGCAGCGATATGATGTCGGTCCGCATAGCCCGTCATCATAGCAATGGACCCTCAAGATTCTCTTAAACCAAGGTTTTTCGGCTTTCTTACCTATTAAGACTTCTGAGCTAAGTCATTGCTGACCGGACTAGGGAGGCCCTTCTTATTTCAGACCCTTCATTGCAGATGACCCGAAAGGGTAACTTGTCTCTGTTTGATGAGATTTTCGCACTTGTGAAAACTGGCGCTTTACGTCTTCGCTCATGGACGCTTCGTTTGGCGCTGTTCACGTGTGTGCTCATCTTACCGGCTTCAATATTGCTCATTGTGATCGGGCAGCCCTGGGTCGCGCCCAAATGGATGTTTTTCGACAGTTTGACGGCGGCGGAATTTTCAGATGATTGTTGCCATATTTATTATGGCTTCGTCTCAAACCTCGGAATTTTCCTTTGGATCGGAACGGCGGCGATCGCACTTTTTAGCGCTGTACTCTTTGCAATGATTCCCCAATTGCGCCGATATTTCGGCTTTGCGCTTTCTGCGGGGATACTGTCGGGATGGCTAGGTCTAGATGACGCATTTCTGCTGCATGAAGTTGCGTTTCCAGAACTGGGCGTGCCGCAAATTGCGGTCTTGGGGTCTTATCTCATCCTCGCGTTGATCTACGGCTTAGTCTCTTGGCGCACTCTTTTGTCGAGCGAGTTCTGGCTTCTGGGCCTCGCCGCATTCGGTGTTGGGACAAGCTTGGCCGTTGATGTCATTCTGCACAGCATCGACGACACAGTCATTATTATTGAGGATAGCGCCAAATTCATGGGACTCTTCTCGTGGTTTGCGTTTCATGCGCTCACCTACCTTTTGATTCTGACCTCCTCCTGGACCACCCCGCGAACACCCAAAAGTTCGTGACTGTTTTACGTCATCTGGGGGGATATGCACCCGTCAAACTGACAGCAGCACTGACATCCTTTGGCGGCATCTTCGTCTTTACGCGCTTACTCTCGCCAAGCGAGTATGGGCGTTATGCTCTGATGTTTTCGGTCATGGCCCTGCTGCACCTTCTTACTCTGACATGGGTCGAGGCTGCGGCCTTTCGCTTCGGTGGAAAAATCAGGACTGAAGAGGACCGCCGCAACCATTTCCGAACGGCCATGACACTACTTGGCCTGTCCAGCCTGATGGCTCTAGTCCTAGCTGCGGCGCTTACGGTGATCGTCTGGGACCAACCGCAATACCGGGCCTTCCTGCCCTGGATCGCAGTCTTAATGCCAGCCAATACCCTGGTGAAGATCGCTATGGAGGCGCACCGCGCCGAACAACGAGTTAGGCGCTACGCATTTTCGGCGATCATCAAACTCCTTATGGGGTTTTTCGCCGGCATACTCCTAGCTTGGCTGAGCGGATTGGGCGCGGTGGCACCGATCGCCGGTCTGGTGTGCGGGGCAGTCGTGGGGCTTGCTCTTGAGGGTCGGTCCGTCATTACGAAAGGCCGCAAAGGCCGAACGGATAGGGAGACATTGCGTTGCTGGATGATCTTTGGAATTCCGGCTTCCTTCGCTTTTGGACTAGACCTCATCCTGTCTTCCGCCGACCGCTTCCTGATTGCCGTCTATCTGGATGAAGCGTCCGTTGGGGCCTATGCTGCGGGGTATGGCGTGGCTGACAAGACCGTCATGCTCGTCATGGGATGGGCCGCTCTGGCGATGACGCCACTTCTAATGAGGGCTTACGAGTCAGGTGATAATTCCGAGTTGCGACGTCGCTTGAGAGACTTCGCAAAAGTGCTTCTTGTCGTGGGATTGCCCGTGGCTACCGGAATTGCATTGGTTTCGGGACCCCTCTCTGAAGCGATGATTGGCGAACCGCTTCGCGATGCCGCCCGACAGATCATACCATGGATCGCGTTCAGCGGCCTTCTGAACGGGTTTGCAGCAATCTATTTTGCCGAAAGCTTCCAACTTACTCGCCGAACCTCGCTGCGGGCAGGATTGATGCTGTTTCCGATCGTCGTCAATATCGGGCTCAACATACTGCTTATTCCAACCTTCGGCCTAATGGGGGCTGTCTGGGCAACAGCCCTCTCATATGCGATCGCCTGTCTGCTGCTTGGAAGTGTCGCCCGATCAATCTTGCCCATGCCTGTTCCGATAAAGGACGTCATGCAGACTGTTTTGGCTTGTACGGCGATGCTCCCAATACTTTATGTCGATCTCGGTATGGGTGCCTGGGTGGATCTATTTTTCATGAGTGCCCTCGGAGCCATGATGTATAGCCTGGCTCAGGTGCTGATGAATTTCGAACTCGCACGACAATGGCTGAGTAAGAGGCCAAGTTCTGACAATTTCTAAGAATTATAGGGAAACGGACTTTCGGGCGATGAGCTAGGCTATCTCGGTGGGATGCAACCCGCTTGATGCTTGGAAACCTGTCGTGAGATTTTCCAGCTTGCTGTCATGATGCACGTCTACTGTCTGCCTGTTGGAAGAATTCAAATGGTCCACTAATAGACCATGTCCAATTCCTTCGCGGCAGGCGGGCCTTAGTACAGCGGCTTAAACTCGCCTCATTGCGGCCACTGAGGCAGTTTCCGCCCAAAATAAGCCGCTCGCTTATTTCCGAGTAAAGTTATGCAGGCGGAACGGCTCCGTATTTTCCTGCGATGACTAAGATGCCAATGATTTGCGTAATTATACTGATGCTGACATTAATGCCCACAATGATGAGCGCCAAGAGGGCCGCTCTCCATGTTTTCGAAAACCCTGTTACGTTACAAAAACCTCCGCGATAACCCGCTTGAAAGTCGATAGTAAAAGTAATGAGGGCTAGAAAAACCCCGTATAGGGCACTGTCAGCTTAAACGTCTCAATATTTAGACTAGACGAGTAGCGACAGCTTACGCCGCGATCAACTGCCGCCACTCGCCGAGTGATGCATCACGTATTGCTTTGAAACCAGATCTGCTTTCGAGATTTCTCTGATGGTTGAAGTGGTTGTATATTGAGGCGTGGGTTGAAACGAAATTCTGGAGCGTCGAAGTGTGCCTGAAGCGAGTCATGGCGCGCTCTCTGCGTCGGAACGGCCGATGGGAATTCTCAGCTCGATTATTGGCATACTGCGTGGTGTTCTGTCGGTTCTGATTGCCGATATCGCGCATAGCAGCGCTGTAGGATCGTAGCTGGTCGGTGACGACGGCACGAGGTGGGCCGTACCGTTTCATCGCTTTCCTCAGGAACCTTAAGGCGGCCAGTTTATCGCGTTTTTTGGTCACAAAACACTCTAGCACTTCGCCTTCATGATCCACGGCCCGCCATGGATAATGCTGAACCCCGTTGATCTTCACGAACACCTCGTCGAGGTGCCATTGCCATTGGGTGTGCTGGCGCAGATAAGATGAGCGTCGCGATCGGATGATCTTTGCGAAGACTGGGCCAAACCGGTCAACCCAGAGGCGGATGCTCTCGTGGCAGACGTCGAGGCCGCGTTCATGCAGTGGGTCTTTCACATTCCGGAGCGAGAGCGGGAAACGCACATACATCATCACGGCCAACTGGATCACTTCACGGGATGTTTTGAAATAGCGGAACGGGTTCTGGGTCATGGAGCGCTCCCAGCACATTACCTCAACAGAACTTTCCCCTGACAATGCCGGCCTAGGCTTATTTGTTAGAAATCTGACAATCGCCGTTTAAGCTGACGTTGCCCGTCATGTTACTATCACATCAAAAATTATAGGATAGGACAGCGCTGATACGGTCGGAGCTAGAGAACTGGCCGAACGTGGCGTCGAGCGTGCCGTAGAAGAGATCGACTCCTAGGCCGATCGACGTCGTGTCTGACAGTTCGTAGGAAGCATCAATCTGTACCAAGCCATCCCCTCGATTGAGGCCTTGAAGGATCAAGGCTTCAACCTCCACTGTGTCGTTTCGAAACTGACGTCTGTACAATCCGCTGAGTGTGGCCTCGGTTCGATCGCGCACAAGACCTGCAGGGGCCTCACCGATATGTCTGACAAAAAGCTGGGCGCTGAGAAACGTGTCTGCGTTCATTTGGTAGTCAAGACCGACAACGCCACTGATCTCGTCGGTATTGACCACGCCGCCCAAGTCCAGACGATTTTCGAGAAGAGAGAACACGTCGCTCTGCCAACCCAACTCAGCCCTCAAGGTCGCCTTGCCAAAAGTGTTGGACGCGGATCCACCGAATAGCCAGCTACGCTCGTAGGTTGGTGTTACGTCGATCCGGTCAGCCTCCTCCGTCTGCCGGAAGACCTGACCATCGCCATAGGCGTAAAGCGCGTTTAACGACCAATCCCATCCGGATGTGAAGCCTGTCAGGCGCACCCCGAAGTCGTCGTCTCGAACGAAACGGTCCGGTCGGTTGGCTTCACCTAAAAACACCTCCCCGTTGAATGTATCCGGAACCTGCGGAACGAAAAGGGGCGACATGACGGCAAAGGTGCCGAGGCGCGGAACTTCGTCATATGTGTGATCAAACATCCAGAGAAATTGTAGGGTTACATCGCCGACAGGGCGTTCCGCATTGACCATCCAAGTCGGGATGCGAAGATCCTCAAAATCACCGAGAATGAACTCCCGAAACGAAAGAGGGTTGATCCGGTCGAGAACATGAAGGCCGTCTGCTTGTCCCCAAACGACCTGTTGTTTTCCAGCGCGGATAAACCAGTTTCCTTTGACAATATCCGCGTAGGCTTCACGCAACTCTAGGTCCGTGTCGTCGCCTAGAAAAAGCCGACGGTTCATTGCACCTCGAAACGCACTTTGGCCTTCCTGCTCGCCAGGCTCCAATGTATCGGCAATATCCAGCCGCACGCGGCCGATAACCGTCCAGGCAATTTCACCAATCAGCCCCGAAGCCTCGGGTTCGACCAATAGTTCGCCAAGCTGGAGGTCCGCAGAGTCCAGTTCGACGGCCATTCTGACTATCGCCGTTCCGCGCAGGTCAACGGATTGGGAAAAGGCCTCGCCGGATACGCAAAGCACCGTGGCGAAGCTAGTCAGCCCTGCCAGCAGCAATGACTGGCGGGCGCGAGAAACAGAGGCCATCGCCGCGCCGCGGGATCAAAGGCCCCGGCGTAGCCGGGCCTGACTGAAGATTCTATCCGAGACATCTGTCTCATAATCCGAGTCGTCGAAGGTAAAGACGGAGCTATGGCCGGTCTTGTGGTTTTCTGCTCGAAGTTTCGTGGCGGTCAGGTAGCCGTCGATAGTATCGTAGCCCTCCAAGGTAATCGTGCGCGCAAGATTACCGTTCCGGTCGTAATATTCCGTTTTCCGGGTCATCCAGATTTCGGGATCGATCCGCCACACGACGTACGACACACCCAGCTCTCTGGCAGTGTCATCATTGGCGGGTATGCCTTTGACGATATAGACTTCCGAGCCGTCCAACATCCCTGTACCGACACTTTCGAAAACATAGTCTGTGTCTTGGACCTTCTGTTCCTTCTTGATTTCTTCGTAAGTGAAATCGGTACCAAGGAAATAATCACCACGGTCCGATGCCGATATGCGCCGAACCTTGCGTAAGGCCGGAAGATATAACCATTGATCGTCATCGGCCTTTGGGTCGGCGTAATCAAAGGTTAGAAAGCCTGTACCGCGTACGCGTGTTGGTTCCGTATAGAAGATGACAGTCCGCTTTTCGTCCCCGAAGTATCGGCGAAAGGCCACCATCTCCTCGGTCCGGGTCTTCCCTGAGCGGTTTGTTAGCTCAACCTTGAACTTGCGGGTTAGCTGCTGTCCGTCATCACGAGTGTTCACCGCTGCAATAATGGCTTCGGCATCCATCTCAGGCAGTTCGGCAGCATAGGCTGGAGAAGAAATGAAGAGAACGCTAAGCAGAGTGAGGATCGGTCGCATAAGAAGTCTCCGTAATAGGGCACGCCTGTAAGGCGCGGGGTTTGAGCCAAACTGCCAAGGTCGGCAAAAGAGTGATCGAAATAAGGAAAGCGACCGTCACGGCGACGGCAACAAGACTCCCAAACTTTACTAGTGGGGGGACGCTGGACGTGGCTAGTACGCCAAACCCGCCCGCCACGGCGATGAAATTGAAAAACAGTGCCCGACCCGTCTCAGGGTAGAAGGCCTGCAAGGTGTCTACCGTGAGCCCGAACATCCGACCAATCTCGCGCAGCCTATCCATAGTGTGTACAGCGAAGTCGACCGACAGGCCGATAGCAATGGCGGCGAACATGGACGTGCCCACGCCCAGAGGAATGCCCATGAAACCCATTATTGCGTAGACGAGCAGGACTGCGAAAAACACGGGAAGTGCGGCCAGACTGCCAACAACAGCCGAGCGGAAGATCAGCATCGCAACAAGTGTCACGGCAGCCAGTGACAATAGGACCGAGGCGAGGTTCGACCGCTCGATCCCATCGATCCAGTAGTAGTTGACACTTACCCGACCCGTCGCCGTACCGTATGCTGCATCGCTGTCGAATTTGTCCTGAAGGTAGGCTTCCAATGCAGGCACGATGACTTTGTTGTTGGTATGTCGCCCGTTGTCGACAGAAGCGCGAACTAGGGCGCGTTGGTAGTCATAATCGACCTCTTCCTCGAAGTCCGTCGGATCGGCGCTAGCCCCATAAAGGAAGAACAACTGCGCGATGAGGTCGGGGTCGTCAGGGATGGTGTAGAAGGCTGGGTCGCCCTCGTTCACGGCCCGATGGAGCTGCTTGACATAATCCACAACGGAACTCGTGCCGTTCACGCCTGGCAGCGTCTCCATATAGGACTGCAAAGCCTCTATGCGTCTTAGAAGCTCCGGTTGGTATAGCGCTTCGGCCTCTGCACCCTCGACCAGTACGTCCAATGCGTAAATGCCATCCATTTCCGCATTGATTGCCTTGTCAGCAACATAAACGGGCTCGGATCGCTGAAAATTATTGATCCTGTCCTCATCCACGACAAGCTGCGACGCGCCGATGACGCTGACAACGAAAACGAAAAGTGTTGTGCCGACCACAACGCACGGCGCGGATAGGATGCGGCGACCCACGCCTTGCATAATACGCTGGAACGTGTCGGCTTTTCTACTGGACCGAAATATGGCTGGAACGCGTTGGCTCGGCCAGACTGAAAGCAAAGCTGGCAAGAGCGTCATGGAGTATATCCACGCCAAGAATACTCCGATTGCACCGAACAAACCAAAGGCGCTGACGGGGGGCATGACCGAACTTACGGACAAGGCGAGGAAGCCGGCGATGGTGGTGCCAGACGTTAGCGTGATGGGTCGCCACATGCGCCGCATCGCCTCTGCTACGGCGTCGCGTTGCGGCATGTAGGGTGCGGTCCGGCGAACTGCGTAGAATGCGGATAACACGTGAATGGAGTCGGCAACGGCGATGCCGATCAGGTTCACGAGAAGGCCGTTTGTGATAACGAAAAAAGAAGTGCCGGAGAGGCCCATTAAGCCAAAACTTCCTAGCACGGTCGCCAGCACGATCAGGTTCGACACAATGGCAGCACGCATGCTTCGAAACGCAAGTATCAGGATCAATGTAATGATAGTGGCGGCAAGCGGATTCAGGCGAGACGCATCAGCATCGATGTAGGTCGAAAGATACCCGGCGACCGCACCTTCACCAGCCACGTGCAATTCAACGCCGTTAGGCAAGGCTGTCGCTTCGACCAAGGCCATAACGGCGTCGTAGGTTTCCTGCGCGCGGTCCTCATCGAGGATTTCGGCAACGATGAGTGAAGCAGATCCATTCTCCGCGACTAATGAACCGGAATATAGCGGGAAATCTGCAATAGCATTCCGTATTTCCTCCCCTCGAGCCATGGTGCCCACAGGAGAACGAAAGCCTTGCGTGTTAGCTTCCAGAAAGCCTTCCACGATCAGTCCATCATTGGTTCCGACAATATTATTCTCCGTTGCGAGACTGACCACTAGATCCGGATCAACATACGGAAGAGCGCCTACCTCATCCGTCAGCTTCCGAATGATTTTCAATGAGATCGGGTCGAAGACGCCGTTTGCATCGCGGTTGATCAGCGCAATCACGATCGGGTCGGTTATCCCGAACGCTTCCTCGACCTTGGCTTTGTAGACGAGTGCGGGACTGTCGGGGTCGATAAAGGCGTCTGCGGTCGTGTCTTTAGTGAGCCTCGGAAGGCCAATAACTGTCGCGCCTATGACGATAAAGGCCAGCCCGATCACCGGCCATCGCAAATGGATCAGTTTGTGGAAGAAGGACATGAAGAACCTTTAGTGCATATACACGTAGTGTAGATACACATTGAGGTTTTCTGTCAAGCATGTATATACACATGGTGACGGTAGAAGATTCCGCTATAAATGTTTCATCCCGCTGCTTGGGCTTTAAAACTTTGAGTGCTGCCCGGTCGATCGCGCGTCGTTATGACGACGCTATGCGACCATTCGGTCTGACGGGAGCGCAGTTCACTTTGTTGAACGCCGTGGCCGTCGCCAAGGGAGCGAGTGTGTCCAAACTCGCCGAGAGTCTTTCAATGGAACGTACGACTCTTTCACGAAACCTAAAACTATTGGGACAGCGGGGCTTTGTCGCGCGGTCCGAAGGTCGGTCTCAATACGAACTGACTTCCGAAGGGCGGAAGGCTTTGAAGTCTGCATTCCCAGCATGGAGTTCTGTTCAAGATAGCATCGAGGCATCTCTTGAAATCAATTTGGAAACTGTCGATCAAGTGTTGAAAGGTTTACGTTCAGCATAGACTTGGCTCATCGATCAGAATTTCTCTAACTGTCCGTTCTCGTATGAAATGAGATAAGTTTGAGCGTGAGCTAATCGAGGGTTAGCTCACCTTTGGTATTGTTACTTAGGCGACGGCTTTGTGATATTGCCCCGGGGGATTTTCTTCGCGGTACAACCGTCAATGCTCGATAGTTTTCTGTTGAACCCTTGCCAAAATAGGGGGCTAGCGCTTATCCTAAATCATCCTTGCGAATTACGTCATGTGCAATAGCCTGAACCAATTCGAAAAGCTCACCGACACCTTCCATTTGACGGTTAACGGTAATGGCGATCGACAAGTTGTGTTCAGGGTACATAATCAAAAATGCAGTGCCGCCCATGGCCACGCCACCATGATGTGAAATCATCACTTTACGGTCTTCGCTAAATGTCTCGCTCGATAAATGGCTACGCCAACCAAATGCATAGCTCTGCTCATTGACCTCACCACTCTCAAGTTTTTGCGGTTTGAAGAACAACATGTCGCGAGTTGCTGGATGAACGTAATCGTTGGATAAAATCGCCTGCGTCATTAGCACAAGGTCGGTTGGCGTGGAAACAAAACCGCCACCTGCTGTCTTGTTGGAATTGTCGACGGGAAATGCCTTCTTATACTGCCCATCTTTTATGGCGTATGGGACAGCAAAGTCCTGAGATGATAAACCTTCCCGAACTGTATTCTTCATGCCTAGCGGCATGGTCAATTTAGTTTCAACGAGGTGGTCGAAAGATTGACCGCTTGCGCCCTCCATGGCGGCAGAGGCTAAAACGAAGCCATATGAACTATAGGAAAATTCTGTTCCTGGCTCAAACAGAAGGGGTGATTTTGAGAAAACCCCCACGCTACTTTCCACAGTCTTATGATGTTTTTTGTTACTGTACTCATCAAAGGGGAAACAAAGGCAGGGGCCATAGTGGCGAATACCTGCCGTATGGCTCATTAATTGCCGCGTTGTGATATCGAAATCTTTCTGCGGATAGTAAGGCACAAGATCTTTGATTGGCGCGTCTATGTCTAATACACCTTCATCATATAGCTTAGCTGCCGTGGTCGCACTCACAGCCTTCGACACGCTGCCAATTCGAAATTTTGTATCAAGCATAGCTGGTACTTTATTGTCGATGTCACGATACCCCGCGGCTCGGGCCCAAACGAGCTCACCATCTTTACCAAGGGCTATAGAAACAGCTGGGAAGTTATTAGCGGTGATGGCTTGATCTAGCTTTTCATTGGCCATGGCAATGATAGCGGTATAATCCTCAGGGATAACGGTTTGTTCACCCGTACTCCGATCTAGATTTGATAGAGTTTGCCAGCCGCTATTCCAGACAAAAACTGGTTCAAATAACTTGAAGACGAAATACGCTAGACTGACCATTGCTGATAATATGGTGAGGAGGATTTTTATTCCTCGCCCATGATTGGTGGTATTTTTCATTAAATTTTCCATTTTTAGCGTTAAGGTTTTTAAAAAGAAGTTTCGTCGGCGCCATAATCAAAAGCACGGCCACTAATCTCGTTCAGCATTAGATTGAATGGTGAAGTCAGGCGGCCATGAATAGTTAGTCCATATTAGGTTGTTCCATGGGCTGCTTCTGGGCGCCCATGCCGCAAGCTAAACAGAAGAATCGTTATGACGACGATAACAATCAATACGGCCACATTTATGCCACCAACAGCCATTTGCGTGCCATCCGTATGTAACATCGAGCCACCATAACTCCTTGCCAAAACAAAGGCAGAGAGGAATGAAACATTTATGATGAGGGAAAGCACTATTGCGATCTTTGGCGCCTTACTCGTTGCGACTAGATATAGGGCAAATACGGAAATCGCGCCATTGGTGATAAGTTGCCACGCTTCATGGAGCCGCGCATGGGGCGGCCATCCGGGATTTAGAAGGTGGGTCGGATTAATTTCTAGCATTGGAATTAGGAGACCAAACACCAAGGACGAGAGCAGCACAGATATGACGGGAAGCTTTCTCATGGCGTGGCGATCTTACAGTTATTGACGCTGTCAATATCCGGTAACAAATTGACACTGTCAATAGGTCATGTCGATGTTCCACTTTTGCTCTCCCTACAGGCTAGCGTTGACACTGAGGCTCACAGCACGAGTATGATTTCATGACGAAGAACAAACAGTTTCATCATGGCGACCTAAAAACTGCCTTACTCAGGGCTGCGCGTGATCTTCTTGATGAAGGCGGTGAAACTGGCGTCGGAGTTCGCGCCGTGGCTCGCAAAGTCGGCGTGTCTCATGCTGCGCCTGTCAATCACTTCAAAGATCGACGCACTCTTCTCACAGCTTTAACTGCTGAACTGATCGATGATGTTCGCGCGGATATCGATTTGCGTTTGAAGGTTGCACCCAAAGACCCTTTTGTCAGGATTGAAGCGATTGCAACCGCCTTCATTGACTATGGTGTCCGTCACCCAAATCGCTACGCACTACTTTGGCGTTATGATGTGGTCGATCATGAAAGCGAAATGATGCGGTCCAGATCCGATGTAATTTATGAGCTCATCTGCAACGAAATCGACATCTTAGCCTCTGGACGAAACATTGACCGAGACACAATCGCCATTGGGCTGTGGTCAATGGTGCATGGCTATATTGATTTGAAAACCGTTGGTATGTTTGAAGACCGGAACGACAGCGTTACAGGCGATGAACGCCCGAAAGCTCTGATAAAAATGTTTCGCACAGTGTTGGACAATTACGGTTTAAACCTCTCCAAATAAGCTGTTCACCAAATGGCCCGAAGTCGGGTAGGTGTGGGAACGTTTAGGCTTTGCTGCTTGGTGCCTTTCAGGCGTAGGCGGCGGCTACAGCAGTGGTGCGAGCTGCCGAGGCAATCCTGTTCGCGACCTCTGAATTTGCGACAGCGCGTGAAAGTGTCAACCCACCATCAGCGTGCTCAATACCGCCCAAGCTCTAACTTAGCGGGTGGAGCACCTCACGGGGTCAGGCCAGCGCTTACGATCTTAGGCAATAAAAACGCTAGATTTAGGACTCGGCTAACATCCACCTTATCAAGACTATACTCAGCCGCAATCTGTAGCTGGGATGAATAACGACCGTCCTTTAATCGCCTTAAGTAAGACACTGAGCTAAGGTCCGGTTTGGGGGCTTAGCGGACGTTAATGAGTGTCTTAAAACGCCCAAAGAAGGACACTCAAGAAAAGTGTATTAGTCTCCACAACGGGTTTCAGGAGAGCTATTTTAGACGCTAATTAAAAATGGATTATGTGTTGAAAGCTAACCGTTTTTCAATAATGCTTTCAACTCTACAGATAGATGATCATAAACCAGACGGATGCGGCGGCTGGTATGGAGTTCGCGGTGGGTGACGAGCCAGATCGGGATAGGTATGGACGGAAAGTCCGGTAATAGTTTCTCCATACCCTTGACCTGTCCCAGCTCATTTTTAAACATCATGATTATGCCGAGCCCCTGTTCTGCGAGGGCGATAACCACCGTACCACTGGCTGAATAAATTTTGAAATTATCCCGGATCACATTTATGCCCATTTGTTTGTAATGGGGGATGAGCATGGTCGCGGTTTCAAATCCAATAAAGTCGTGGGTGCTGAGGTCCGCTGGCGAATCCGGTCTGCCCATCCGGTCGAGATATTCTGTCGATGCATAAAAATTGGCGCTGGTTTCCCCGATCAGCTTGGCGATCAAATCCGGCTGTTCCGGACGCCCGTGCCGGATCGCAATATCCGCCTCCCGCTTTTTCAGATCGTGCACATCATTGGATGTCACCAACTCGATTTCAATTTCCGGCGCTATTCCGCGCAACCGTTTCAGGATAGGTGGTAAATTAAAGGTTGCCATATTGTTGGTGCTGGTGATCTTTACATGGCCTTTGATGGTTTGTGACTGTCCGGACGCGGTCAGAGATATATCGGTGGCGGCGCTGAACATAGTACGGACATGATCGACCAGTTCCAACCCGGCAGCGGTAAGCTCTGACGAACGGTGGCCCCGTTCAAACAAGGTTACGCCTAGGCTTGCTTCCAAGGCCGAGATCTGCCGGCTCAATGTGGGCTGGGTCACGCCCAATACTCGTGCTCCTCCCGATAGAGAGCCTTCTTCCACGGTGGCGAGAAATCCGCGCACGTGATTCCAGTCAAAAAGTACAGAATTCCAGTTCATGGATTTTCGTATAGCTGATCTCAGTTTTTAGGCAATTCACTTATTGTTTTCGTATGGCATTTTAGCCCTCGAATTAGGGAAACTGACGTGACTGCACACACACAAACGCTTGGGAGGACCGACGAACCCGAATCAATTCCAGTTGTTGAGGGATGGGTTGGCAATTGGCGCATTTCCTTGCGCCGCCGCAATTATAGCAATGATGAGTTATGCGATTTATATGAGGTCCAAGCCAGAGATTGGGACGATGGTTTGTCCTCAATGCGAGTGCCAGAAGCCTATCACCGTATCCATACCGCGTTGGACACACAGGGCGAGCAATCACTCGATACTCCTAAACGGGTTTTGGATTGCGGAATCGGCACAGGAGCATTCTCGACTGCACTTATAAAATCGACGCCTTACCCGATTGAATTACACGGGGTGGATATCTCACCGGAAATGATCAGTTGTGCTCGAAAGCAGCTTGAACGCTATGGCGTGACGCCGCACCTATCCGTCGCCGATGCTCGCAGCCTACCCTATGGGGACAATCAATTTGATCTAGTTATGGCCGCCCATATGCTCGAGCATCTAGCAGAGCCACAGGCCACTCTTGCAGAAATGACACGAGTTTTAAAACCGGGTGGACGACTGCTGTTGTGCATCACGCGCAACTCGCTGCTTGGACGGCATATCCAACTTAAATGGCGTACCCATGCCATTAATCGCCAAACGGCCCGGCGTTGGTTGCAGGCAATAGGGCTATCGGACATCCAATTTCCCAAACCCCATCGCCAACCCGCATTTAACAATAGAACCCTGGTTTGTTCGGCCCGCAAACGCCCGTATAATCAACAGAAAGACTGACATGGCCAATATTGCGAAGTTCTGGGACAAAATGGCGGAAAAGTAT
The DNA here is from genome assembly GCF_030159955.1 of Algimonas ampicilliniresistens. Taxonomy (GTDB): domain Bacteria; phylum Pseudomonadota; class Alphaproteobacteria; order Caulobacterales; family Maricaulaceae; genus Litorimonas; species Litorimonas ampicilliniresistens. Next base: position 553,235 of record NZ_BSNK01000002.1, on the reverse strand, counting down.
TCTAAGAGCCCCGTCCCCAATGAAGAAGTCTATCAAATTAAAAAGGATCTTACTCGCGAATATTTCACTTCGGAAAGCACAATTTTTGAATTCGGATGCGGAACTGGCACGACAGCCATTGCCCACGCGCCCTATGTGAAACAGGTAACCGCCACGGACATATCGACCGAGATGCTTCGGATCGCTAAAGATAAGGCCGCAGCCGCAAAGGTAAACAATGTCACTTTTGAGCCATGGGATGTGTCCACGGGCCCGCTTCCCGGTACCGATTATGATGTCGTATTGGCGCTAAGTATTTTACATCTGGTCGACGATCTACCGGGGGCATTAGATAAATGCAGTGGCTTACTTAAAGACGGTGGAGTTTTGGTTTCAAGCACCGTTTGTCTATCAGACAAAAAGGCATTTCTTCGCCCCATACTTGGATTTCTCAAACCGCTTGGATTGGTTCCCTTTGTTGCCTTCTTAAAGAATGAGGAACTCGAAGAACAAATGCAGAGTGCAGGTTTCCAAACCGTTCACCGCTGGCATCCCATCGATAGCGATGCCGTATTTATAATTTCAAGAAAAGCCCAATGACCTATCTTATGGATAAATTTTTTATAGCAATTGGGTTGGATGAAACCGAAATTCGAGAAAGCGCTTATAGAGGGTGGCTTTATGTCGGGATGGTTTATCTTTTAGGCATAGGGTCAGCCTTCGGAGTCATGACATTAATTGGATGACCAAAAATAGGGGTAGTCGTATTTTATACGCGTAGGATACAAATTCCAACCGCTACAGGCGTTCAACCCCCCACGGTTGTGAGTCGCACGAGCAAAAAAAATAGGGAGTGTAAAAGTGAATAATCAGGAACAGTCAGACTTTTGGAATGGAGAGGTCGGTCAGCGTTGGGTTGCATTTGCAGATCAGTTAGACGCGATGCTTTTGCCTTTTGCTGAACTAGTTTTATCCGCAGCAGAGATATCTACAAATGATGATGTTCTCGATATTGGTTGCGGGGCAGGTGAACTTTCCCTGATGGCGGCCCCTCTGGGAAATTCTGTACTCGGCGTCGATATTTCCAAACCTTTGACGGATATAGCCTCGGAACGAGCCGCTTTAGAAGATAAAGTGCAATTCGCTCGGGCAGATGCGTCAGAAATTTCCTTAGAGAAAAAGAGGAGTGTCGTTATCTCTCGTTTTGGCGTCATGTTCTTTTCGGATCCGGTTGGAGCATTTGAGAATGTCCGGCGGCAGGTAAGACCTGACGGTCGTGTAGTGTTTGTTTGCTGGCAGTCTCCTTTGAACAATATATGGGCAAAAGCGCCATTAGAGGCTGCCATGTCTCTTTTCAAAGAAATGCCCAGCCAGCCCTTGCCTAAGACGCCAGGCCCCTTTGCCTTTTCAGAACCGTCATACGTGACAGAAGTTTTGACGGATGCCGGCTGGAAAAACATTGAGATTACAGGCTGGACAGGTGATATAAGATTGCCAGGAGAAGACGCGAGGGAGACCGCAGCCTTCATGATGGAAATGGGACTACTTTCAAAAATTATGAAAGAACAGGAGTTAGATTTTGGTCAAGTTCAAGAAGCTTTAGTCGAGAACCTCAGTCAATTATCCAATTCGGACGGAACCGTTGATATGCAGGCCTCTGTCTGGCTAGTGAAAGCGAGCAATCTCTAAATACTACCAGTCTGGGCGTTTGGAAGTTTTAAACAATCGAATCAAACACGATGGAATTGGATGCAGAAAATAAATTGAGTTCAGGAATTAAACCTTCGTGAGACTTGGTAATATTTTTGAGATTTTCAGAAGTAATACAAGAAGGCCGAAATGTTTCATAATTTGCTCTTGGCTCCTCTTGGATTACACAACGGGAAGTTATCCCTAATGAGTGCCTAAAATCGCGCAGCTAAATCCGCTTACGTACACCTAAGGTTAAAATTTTCAGAGATCTTTAGATTTAGCAAGTAATTCTTCAAACAACCGTTTGGACTTCTCTAACCCTTCATTTGATTACACCACAGACTTCGCTTTAGCAACGGGATCGGAAATGAACCCTTTAGCATGTAATCGCTCCATCACCATCCAATCGGACGCCTTCCAATTACGAATATGCTCTTCTCGATTTAAACTGTGTCGCCCTAAATATAATAGAGCTAAGACGGATTTATCAATATTCTCGTCATCCATGGGTAAACTCTAATGAATGTGTTTATACCGCGGGCGCGGAAGTATTTCAAATCTGAACTAGATCCCCATAGCGGATCCTAGCTGGTAACACACTGAGACGTGGATCATGGGCTATTATAATCTTTCATTCGGCAATAAAGCTCAACAAAATGGGAAGGTGAACACTAAATGCATGATGACATTACTTTCGTGAGATTAACTGAGATCGACGCGTCTCAAATTCTTGATCACATGACTGACCCACGGGTGGCGGAACACATGCCACTTCTCAATTCGAAGTGGACGATGGATATGGTTACTGATTTTGTCGCGTCGAAAGAGGAATGCTGGCATAAAGATGGGCTTGGATATTGGGCAATATTACTAAACGGTAAGTATGTTGGTTGGGGTGGCTTACAATCAGAAGAAGGTGAATGGGATTTTGGATTGGTTTTGCGGCCAGAAATTTTTGGGTTAGGCCCACGAATTACAAGAAGAGTGATTGAGTTTGCATTTGCGGATGATCGTATTCAACTCGTCAAATTTTTAGTGCCGCCTTCTCGAAAAAACTTGAGTGCGTTTGATCGTCTAGGAGCGAGATATGTCGGCGAGATTGATTGCAACAATACCTCATTTTTAAAGTATGAACTAAGAACCGTTTAGCGTCGCTTTTTCATTCGAGAGGCCATAAATGATTATCACATACACCAAAAAACTTTTGATGGATAGGCAATATCCCCTTAGCGGACATTAGCCCAGTGTCTTAGTTGAGGCGATTTAAGGACGCTCAGTTTCAGAGATATATCTGGGAATGCCTTCATAGGATTAGAAACTATCTCGATACATTAAGGCTGCAGCTTCTTTTACACTGATCGGTTTGAATTTCGGATAGTACTTCTTCTCAACTCTACTAAAAAACCTATCAAATAGTCCGATTTTATTTGGTAAAAATGGCATCACAGATTTTATTTGAATGACGGGAGGATGAGTGCCTTTTGTTTCCTTTATCAATCCGATTACATCCAGCATGATATATTCGAAGAGACCAGCATCCAGTTGAAGGTCATGGAGCAGCAAAGCTTCCTCATTTTTGAGCAATACTATGTCCTCTGCTGGTGTCTCATTATGAATGGCTGTCAGAAGAAGACCGCAAAATTCATCTTGCGTGATTTGCAACATTTTACTCTTCTACTCGAGAAAAGCGCTTTTGGGAAGATTTCGGACTCTGGATTGTATTTGAATGCTGGGTATTTGTAGACCTCTCCCTTGACGGCTTCAGGTCTGTTTCGGATGGGAAAGTACAAACGCGAGTTAGCCAGCGGGAGTTTCTGATGACGCCTCGAACCTATTATACTCTCAGGACCGTCCATGTTGTCATTTCACTTTGCGTTCTTGCTACAATATATCTGAGCGCCACGACAAACCTGCTTTGGTACTTGCTCGTAGTACTCCTTAGTCTGACAGTTTTGCGCCTTCTCGATCGGTCTTATAAAAAACAAAACCCTGAGGTGTGACAACGCTACTCGGTCAACGGCCTAATTTGGAATTGCTTTCTGCTCCGCCCCCCCATCGCCATCTTGCCATCGAGGTATTCAAGACAGCGAGAACGGACACTGCGTCAGCTTCCGGAATGATGCGAGTTTAAAACGCTCGATTTTAGACTGCTTTGGGCCAAAAGCTAAGCTTAGTTGGCATGCTGAGGCTTTGACGTCTAAACCCGCTTCTTTGCTTTCTGTGAACCGAGCCAAATAGGTGTCAAGAAATCCTCTTTATTACATGCTATAGACGTATCGCAGCCTAGATCTAATGGCCATGGAGCGAAGATCTGAACGGTCTTCGGTCGAAACATCTGGTAATTTCAAAATTGATTTCGCAACCTTGGCGGCTTTCGAACTTCCATTAAAACTCTCAAGATATACTCGAAATACGGGCCTGACCCCACTATTCGCCAACGCCATAGATTGCAGAGATACGTCAAGCAGATCGCCTAATGCACGACGTTTGGTTTCTAGTTTTGGTAGCCATTTCGAAAGGACATCCGCGATGATATAAGCATGTAATGGCGAAACTTGGGCGACCTGAAGCATGGCTGGTCCAGGACGATTCAACTTAACCCAATCGGTGCGAGACAAGCGCTCAAGTGTAGAAACAAACCTCTCTGGGTCGAGTTGCCCGCTATCAATTCCTTCAACCAACGCATCAATCGAAAGCCGTTGCGCATCCGCATCTCTACCGAAAAGGGCGAGGCACAAAACCAGATATGCCATTTCACTCCATGGCCTATTTTTTTGGAACAAGGCATTCATGGCTCCATGCACAGGTTCAAAACTATTCGACTTCGTATCAATACGTGAAATCATTCCCCTAATCGCTGAACGATAGGACATGGCTGGGTATAGTGGGAATAGTGTTGCGCGCCACTGCCGCTCTTCCGCTGTCACATCTTCGTAGTGATACCGCTTCCTTATGGGATGTTGGCCCAACATTCCGGTTGGAAGCCTCTTCTCATTCACTGAAACCACTCTTTTGAATAGTCTTTTCTTGGGTGGTTCTAAAATTGTGTTCTCAAAGACTATTCGATCTTCATAAATTTTTGCATTTTCAGTTTTCCAGCCAAGGCTTCTTGGGGAAATTGAGCCAGCTACATTGCTTGAAAGGTTCAGATGGGCAAACGCCTCAGACCAATCCTTTAAAGGGTTTCTTGCTCGGGCGGCGCTCATCCAAACTTCTATTTTCAAACTGCGAGAAATATTAGGCGTCTCATCCGCGCCCAACACAAAAGCAGCAAGGTCTCTAAAGCGGCCAGATAACATTAGAGTTTTTGCAGCAGCTTCTAGCCGGTTATCTGGTGCCAAACGCAGTAATGAAAAACTTAGATCAATATCATCTATGTCATGCCTGTTTTGGACGACGGATAGCCGATCGACCCATGTAAGCGGGCAAATCCAACCATTTTCATGCGTAGGTGCACAAAGCCTTCCTGGTGTGCTTCCCTTTGCGATTAAACTTGTCAGCAATCTGAAATGAGTCTGCATAGGCGCAACCTCTCTTAGCTTCCGCCTTTGACTCTCAGAATACCAGTCACTCGCGCTATCAACGATATTACTTTTAAATTTCAAACTGAGATAAGTTTTGACAAGATTTGCAAATTGCCGTCCACCAGGAGCGACTTCATATTCCGCATCTTCACTCATCCCTAAGCGATGCATTAAAGGGATAATTCGAGCCTGAAAATCAGCGTCTTCGATCCGCGGTATTCTCGCGATCCCATCCGCAATACGTTCGGCTTCAGTCTTATCTAGTGGCATTTCGATATATGTGGCAATCGCTGACAGTAATTCGTCTTGCGTTTGAATGGGTTCAATCGGAGCTACCGTATGAAGCACGCGCAACTGCATTATGTCCGAGGTGATAGGTCGATAAGTGAATGGTTTTTCAGACAAAAGATCTAAGCCCCAAGACACACGATCAGAGTCCGAGGTATTTTTAAGCACCTCCAAGCTATCGTTCAAATCTTCAACAAATGCTTCAGCTTCAGCATTATCCTTTCCAGAGAGGCTTGATAGTCTACTCGTCAAATGTGGTGAAATAAACTGACTATTCGAAGCTATATCCTCTCGGAGTTGGGGAGAGAGATTCTCGGAATGAAGTTCAAACATCTCAATGGCAATCGTTTGAACATCTACATTTTCATGATTCAGGGCTGGCAGTAATGCTCCAAATATATCTTCGATGAACTTAGGGTCAGATTTTGCCATTCGCCCCAACAGCTTAATCGCCGCCACTGGATGACTTTTTACGGGTAGTGAAAACAGCGTTGGAAGATCATTCAGAAATAGACCCATGTCCAAATTCTTGGCTTTGTAAAGCACCGCCAGCTGATCAAGTCCAAACCTTGCGACTGGTCCAAAAGGGCTTGCAAATAGCTCTCTATAGTTTTCCTCATTCGCCTTTAACTCTGCAGGGGAAGCTCTGAGCTGTTTGTGAAACTTCGTTATTCCTGAGAGTTGATTGGACTTTAAATCTGCCGTTAGAGCTGCAAGTGATTCCTCTAAGACTCGTTTTCGATCCAAAGTTCCGTCTTCGACCATTTTCAACAGAGCTTCCGTCCAAGTTTCATAGTCTAATTCAGCACCCTTTCTTAACCAACCGTTTGTATTGAACGCGTTACTTTCTACGGCAAACACACGATAAACATCCTCCATGAGTAAGGGTGATGATTTGAGTTGTTGACTGATTGGTGGAACACGGCGTTTATCATTTCTGCCGTTCGTCGTGCGCATAAGCCAATTTGCATAGCTAGAAATATAGTTGTCTGTTTCTGGCTTCGGGATCAGATCGTTTTCTATCAGTTTTACGACGAATGGGAATGACACACGCGGCCATTCTGCGGCAATAAGATGTTCTATCCATTCGCCCAGCCAATCAGGTTTCCTATCCTGTACTATTTGGAATACTTGATCTTCAATTGAACGAAACCAAACGGTATCCGACTTCAAAGCGGAAATCGGCGCAACCGCTACAAGCGCCAATGTTGCACGCTTTTGTAGAGAATCCACCCAATCGGGGCGAGTGAATATATGCCCGGTCGCCGTCTTTTTAACGCTTTCGTTATGAGCTTTCTTTAGCAGTTTATTCAGTCGATCCGAAGCCCCTTTAGCCGCTTCAAAATCCCAAGCATTCGACGATCGGTGAATATCTCGAAATAGCTTCTGCGCAGTCTTTGAGAGGTTCCGGCGCTCTGCATCTGAAAGATCAGAGAAAGCCTTCCGAAAGTGTTCGAAAGAGTCCTTTCCAACGACAAGCAGTTCTAGCTCCTCTGGAGTCACGCGTCAGTTTCTTGTGTAATTTGGGCGGCCAATATATGTTTGCAGGGCCCGCGATTGCCTTGATGTTTGGAATACCATGGACAGGTACATTGTCCCTTGCCGTCATCATCTAGCTTAACCTGATGGATTGTCCCTGTGCCGCGTACAAGAAAAACGCCACCACCATTGATCTGGACTCCTTTCTCATCAACCAGCCTTCGAGCACCTTTTAAACGAGGCTGCATCGCTTCAACCTTTGACAGATCGAATGGTAATTCCCGGTGAAAATAATTTTCGGAGATTGCGTCGTAGCCAGCCAAACCTCGAGTCGACAAAACAGCTATTACGTCTTCAACGACCCGCGTTTCCATTCCAAGTTTCTTTGAAACATCGTCAGTTGATATGTGCGCGCCCCACGCCAATTGCGCGCGAATTTGCGCAATCACCGATTCTTCCGGTGCACGAGCCAATTCTTCCAAAAGCTGACCTTCTCCGGAAAACCCGCGATGTACCTCCGGAGACAATACCAACAAGAAGGAGCCGCTAGACAGAACAACTTCCCAAGCGCTCGTTCCCTCATCCTTAGACGCCCAGACGCGTAGTTTTTGCGCTAGTGGTAAAAGCGACTCTATCGCTTTAACACGGTGAGTGCCTGTAAACTTCACGGCTCCTCTTTGAGGCCTCATAGAAAGGCGTAGGTTACGTCCTGTTTGAACAGCATAACTTACTTGTTTCGGGCCAGACGATTTCGGCAGACTTCTGGAGAACCTCAAAGCCTCTGCTGCCGGAACTTCGAATTTTAGTTTCAAACGTTTCTGATATGATTGGACCTCAGAAAAACTTTTGATCCAGCGAAGAGGCAATTTGACTTTTTTCTCAACGACGCGGTCTCCGCCCCTTGACAGAGCGACCTCGTCTTTGCCGACTGCGAAGTCGACATCTTCGCCATCTCGAAGACGGAGCAATGCGTTTCGCATAGGTTGATTGAAATCAACATTGGTCGTTCCACGCCCTTGTCGCGTGCTGTCAAAGCTTTCAGCTGGAAGATCAATTCGAGCATAAACCCCGCAACATCCGGAAAAACCCTCCAGGCGCAATAAATCTTCGTGACTGGTTAGAACCGGGTCTAGAAGAGTTGGCATTGGTTTGAAATAATGCGTGCGCACAACCTCGGATAATGTGTACATCATCATCCCCAGTTCACGGGGCGCTCTTGCGCGGCCATCAAAGAAATAAGGCTGTGTCGCGTCCGCACTAAACGTTGCCAAAGATAGACCGGGTCGACCATTCGAATTTGCCGCAACCTTGGAAAAAAATCCGTATTGATATGTAAAATCAATTGCAGCCATGACCTCCCCTTCTACCGAATGCTTTAGGTGACGATTTCGATTCAATCAAAGTGGATTTGGTATCATACTCAGATGTATTCAGAAACCGAGACAGTTCCAAATGTTACTGTTACGCAAACATTGCCAGCGTCCGTTTTTGGGCTCTTTAGGAAGTTCGCAAATCGTTGCTTCATCCCCAAAGCGGACGTTGGCTCAGTGTCCTACTTGAGGCGAATTTAGGACACTGACGCGTTCGCACTCAATCGGTCCAAGGTATCCTTGCAATCATATTTTGAATTGCAGTTTTGATGAACCTTATGACTGAAGGCATTACCTATGTTGGAAGTTATGTCTGCAACCACCCAATAACTTGAGTTCAAAATTGCCGAGCGCAAACACTAAGGCCATCATGATCTTGGATGAGCGAAATATGATGCAGCTCAGTTTAGCACGTCGCCGCATTTAGAAAGGATCTCTAGAGGTCAACAATTTTCCCAAGTCCAAGAGGGCCATTATCCTCTTTGGCAAGCAAATGTTCGATGCTTTTTTCGCATGCCTTCCGCACGGATTTATTCTCAGAGGCCTGACACTGACCATTCAACGCGAGAGCTTCATCTGGTTTGTCGAACCGTAGTAGCATCTGAATTTTCTCGATAATGAAAGCATCCTTCCCGAAGACTTCCATCCCTTTGTCGAGGGTCTGGAGTGCAGGCCCTTCCATATCTTGGAAGGCGTAGCTATGCGCGAGTTTTGAATAGACATCCATCGCGACATCGGCGTTACTAATGGCGCGACTATAGTGGCCTACCGCTTCTTCGAATTTCCCTTCCGCATAAGCAACATGTCCCGATGCGCTTATGAAATCGGTATTGGAATATTTGTTCCCACTGATCACACTTTCGAGCGCTTCTTTCGCACCTTTTAGGTCACCTTGCAGAAGAAAGGACATAGCTTGGTCTGCGGCCGCCGTGGGAGTATTCTCACGACTAAAGTTATCCATAAGGCTTGCAAAGCTCGCCATCAGGCCCGCATCGGCAGTTTCCTCTGCTTCCTTGTAGAAAATACTATAATATTCATCGATGGCATCCACACGTTTGCTGGAACGATGGTAGAGGTGCACTTTTTGTTTATTGAGACGCCCCATCAGCTGTTTCAGCCCGAAGTCCAGAAATGCAAGTTTGAGATTATCTTTAACAAGCCCTCCCATATTGCCGCCGTTAAAGAGGGTCGCAGGAGCAGCAGAGAGTATGCGCTCAGAGGCAGCCTCCATAGATTTCGACGCTTCTTTGCCTAAAGCTTTGACCTTGCCTTCAAGAGAGTCATCGTAATCCTTGTAGAGCCCTCTCAAAGGTTGGGCGCCTTTACGGGCTTGAAAAACGGCATCCGTATTTTTGACATCTGATAAGAGATCTATGGCCATATAATCAGCCAATTGCTCAGCTTCTTTTGTAAAGGGAGCATAAGCAAATCGGTAAAGCTCAGCCTCGACCCATGGGGACGCCACGGCGCCGACCATCAAGGCCTCATTCGCTTCCTGTATCTCGTCCGACAATCCGACATCGACGGTTGCATTCACTTGGTTTGCGATCTGCACAGCCGCAAATCCCGCCGCCACCATGTCAGTGAAGATTTTGGTGTCTTTCTGTTTCTTGGCGTAGACCTGAGGATGCCGATAGAGAAGGTGCGCATATTCGTGAGCAAGAATGTATGCCAGCGCGTTCGTCTGTTCTTCGGGGTCGAGATCAAATTTCAAATCTTCATATTCGTCGAGAATCTGACCATGAGGCGCTTCCCCTGCCAGAGCTTGCAGAAGGCCCACAGAGACAACGATAAGATCTTGATTGATCGCATAGGCAGACGCCTTGGGAATGTTACTAATTTTGATCTTCGGGTTCACTGAGAGGTCTGGACTGCGCCGTCGAATTTCCGAAAGAATTCGTTCCAGATCGCGAACAGTGCTGGGATAATTTCTGGTCGTAGCGTCAAGCCGTGCAAGGTCATCAATTGAGAATTGACGGCCAACACCCGAACCCGCTGCTAGGGCTTCACCGTTCTCATCAATGGTCGGAACTGTATAGGTCGTCATGACGCGGGCTTCTGGAATTTTCGGATTGGCTTCCGCTGTAACGGCGTATGACGACACCGCGAACAAGGCGAGGACCGTGTGACTGAACGTGCCTCGTATAGATAGATGTGACATGCGCCGCCCTTTCACAATCCCTAATCCCGATCCTGCCGACAGAATGTCATTCAGTCAGGCCCATGAGCGAGATTATCCGCAACTTGTATTGCCTGTCCCGGAACCGGGCACACCGCCAAGGCTCGGACCACCCGACCCGCTTCCAGAGGTGACACACGCAAACTTGGCTTTTTTAACGAGAACAGGCCCCTCTGGTCTTTGCCAGAAGTAATGCTGGCCATCTTCACAATCGAGAAGCCTGAGTGGAAAGGCAATTTCATCTCTTTTCAGGGTCGATTTACCAGGAGCCTTAACAACTTTACCGTCGACAATCGTGTAAAGTTCAAGGGTCTGCGATTTCAGACCGTTTTTTGATTTAATAATGACATCAGAACATTGTGGTGCGGCAAAAACCTGATGAGACGCGATTAGATTGGCCGCGACGGCAATCATCACGAGCCAGCGCAGTGTCGTCCTCATAGTTTAGCCCCTACTCAAACATCTACGCCACACGCTCAGCGTGTTCTTTGGCAAATATCTCTAAAATTAATATCATGCCCAAAAGACTTAACGCAACCTCAAAAATGTTGCCTAATGGCCAATTCCGCAAAATTGATATGAGCGTCATGCTGCCGATGGCAAAGACAAGAATAGTGGCCGCATAACTCGCCCATCGGATGTGGTAGGGCTGCGCCAGCTTCCACGGATGTTGAAGATTATGCTTTTTCTGCCAGATCAAAGCCATTACAGCAATTGCCATGATAAGGCCGCTGATAAGGTCATCCGCATCCATGGCGAAAAAGACATTGTCTGGTGGAACATCAGCTGACAGCCCCATCTCAATAAGATTGTCGAGCGCCATGGCATGAATGAAGATACCTGGTGCATTTCCATAAACGGGCGTATCAAAATTGTCCGCGAGGTAAGGAATGTCCGCCCCGACAAGAACAATCTTGTCCCTAAGAAGAGAATCCAACTGTGAAGCGGGAAGCCCTGAGAATAGATCCCCCGCCTCAATAAAGGTGTGGTATGCGCATTTTGCCGACGATCCTGCTCCCGGACGACTGACGCCATAAGTCAAATTCTGAACGGCAAATCGAAGCGCATGACCCATCCTGTCGCCGCCTCCATCCGTCTGACACTGTGTCATAAGGTAAGCCCAGCCCTTTTTCTTTTCTTCTTCATCATCTTTCTTTTTCTCGGCTTCATTATCTTCGTCAGTCGCGGGGAGAGGAAGAAGAGGGCTGCCATATCCCCACCGCAAGGCTATACCTGATGAACGCGCCATAATCTCTTCACGTTCACTGCAAGAAGCGGGCACATTTTTGGATCCCGCTCGGTCAGCACAGAAAACGTCAAAGAGGGCAAATGCGGCCTGATCTAACTCTGTGTTGGGGTCGAGTCCGCTTTGGTGGCGTATGCTTGAAGGATAGATAAACGCCGATTCTGTATCCACATTAATACCGACTGACATGGGTGGTCGCGTTGTTCGGATACGCGCATAGTCCCTTAAGGGCTGTAGCCCATCATCTGCAGGCAATATATCAGGACGTAGTGTTTGGCGTCCGATCGGCCCTATGAAAATAGGGATTTCGCCATCCTCGCTAAAGCGAATACGCGATAGGCCGTTTGCAAAAGCTTCGATGTCAGAACCGACGCTGACCGTGTCCCGAACTGACTGGAGACCTTGTGCTTCGGCCTGCAATGTTGCGAATGCATCTAAAAGGTTTTCTTCGCCTTCAAGGTCGAGCTCATTGGAGCCCGCTTCTTGCTGCGGTCGGAAATAATAGAAGTCGAGAAATATAGCTGTCGGAGAATAGGTCGCGATTTTCTCAAGGATAGCAAGCTGCGCATCATAGGATGGGGGCCAGAAGCCACCGCCAAACCGAGTCTCCATATTTTCAGGTGTTATAAGGATTACCAAGATTTCGGATTGAGCCACGCGGTCCCATCCGCCGTAAAGAGGGCTCGAGACCACATCAAAAAAATCTGAGACCTGCCGGTCACCATACGTATCAGTACGGAATGGATCAAATATCGCGGTGAGAAAGTGGAAGATAACAATCAGCGCGCCTACAATAGACGCCCTAGATAAGACTTTATCATCTAAAACGCGAAGCAAGATCGCCAGAGCGATAAAGGGGTAGAGGATAAGTGTGAAAAATCTTCGGACAATCCGTAACAGAGCGTCCTTTATTCGGGGCGGCAAAGATCTAAGGGTAAAGCTCTTCTTCCGGCTCGGTTGAGGGTCAGCATTCTCTATAACATCATTCGATGATGCAACCTCTGCACCTGATTTCTCAGGCGCTTCTGATGATGGCTGAGTCTCCTTATTCTTCAAAGCGTGACCTTACCTGTGCGTTTGACCATTGGGCAGCCTTCGAAGCGGATTAACGACCAAATCCCACGTCTCCATCTTTATTCAAGCGGGCTTCGTGAATTCCTCATCTATAGCAGCGATATACTTTTTCGGATATTGGGCAAGCCTGCACAATGAATTCAACGATCTAAAGGCCCACGACACCCTATATGTTCGAGAGGGTGAAAAATAGGATTTTTAATATATTATGGAAAATGGTGCAGTTAGAGGGTATTCTATTGAACACTTTTGATGCGTTTGATGAAACCCTTGCATATGAGTTTTGGGTGTAGGTAGAGGAGTACAACGAGTTGTTGGATTACAACTCTTCTGAGCCCTCTGATCTAAAGGCATCCTCCATATGCTCCCGAATGCCTCCTTATACTCGATAGTATCAGACTATGAGTGTTGAGCCGAAACATTGAACTTGCGTTCAACCGTGCGCTATCTTCACGCAGTTAATCTCTGACAAACAGCCAGCGAACGTTTTTGGGCGTTTTACGCCTCTGAAGTCTCACCAAATCATCTCACCTTTTCTTCCAAGAATGACTGGACTTCCGGCGCATAGGAAGCGGTAGTGTGTCCACGGCCCGGCGTAAGGGCCTTGTCTCGGTACGAGCGTCCGCAGGGTGTGGGCGCAATTGACGGAGACACTCATGATCACACAGACACTAAGCAAAACACCAACTGACACCTCGGACATCACCCCGCCTCGCGACGGCACAAAGCAAGCCAAGCTGGTCTCGCTGCTGTCCCGCAAGAGCGGCGTCACTTTGGCAAAAGCCAGCGAGAGCCTTGGCTGGCAGAAGCACACCATTTCTGCGGCGATGACGGGACTGCGCAAACGCGGCTACGAGATCATTCGAACAGAGCGCAAGACTGGCGATAGCGTCTATATGATCCAACCGGATCAGCACGCGTCATGAACGCGACCCGCAAGGTTGCACAGGGCCTCGCCGCGCTGGAAAGCTTGGACCATTCGGGCCTTAAGGCCCGGTGGAAAAAGGAGATTAGCCGCTCTGCGCCCAAGGCCGCAAGTCGGCTCTTCCTCCTGCGAGCGCTATCCTATGAGCTCCAGGCAAAACATGCACCGGGCCTGTCCAAGGCAGACCAGAAGGTTCTTTCACGATCGAGTGGTAATACCATCACACAAGATAGCCCGATCACCGATATCGCTGACGCTGACGCTGATGGGTCCGTTGCGAGTACGACCCGATCCTCTCCCTCAAAGCCCCGTATCGCCCTTGTGCCGGGGTCTCGTCTTGTCAGGGAATGGAATGGGAAGCCTTATACTGTCTCTGTGATTGAGGAAGGCTTTGTCTATAAGGACAAGGTCTGGTCTTCGCTCAGTGCCATCGCCAAGGACATCACGGGAGCGCATTGGTCCGGCCCGCGCTTCTTCGGCCTGAACACAAGCACAGTATCTCATTGAGAAAGGGCTAACTCATGTCTCAGACCAAGATGCGTTGCGCCGTCTATACACGCAAGTCGACGGAGGAGGGCTTGGACCAAGCGTTCAACTCGCTCGATGCACAAGCTGAAAGCTGTAGCGCCTATATTCTCTCTCAAGCGGGTGAAGGCTGGACCTCGACGGGTCAGGTTTATTCAGACGGCGGTATCTCCGGCGGGCATATGGAGAGGCCCGGCCTTCTTGCTATGATTGCGGATATAGAAGCGGGCCAGATCGATATTGTCGTCGTCTATAAGGTCGACAGGCTGACACGTTCACTGGCAGACTTTGCCAAGCTGGTCGACGTCTTCGATAAGCATGAAGTCTCGTTCGTCTCCATCACTCAGGCCTTCAATACGACCACCAGCATGGGACGGCTGACCCTCAACGTTCTGCTCTCCTTTGCTCAGTTCGAACGAGAGGTCACAGCGGAGCGTATCCGAGACAAAATCGCGGCGTCCAAAAAACGGGGCCAGTGGATGGGCGGGCTACCGCCTCTTGGGTATGACAACATCAACAAGCAGCTGGTCGTGAATGAGCTAGAAGCTAAAACCGTCCGTCACATCATGATCCGTTATGTTGACCTAGGCTCCGTCCGCAAGCTCAAGGGAGAACTGGATCGAGACGGCTACCTCACCAAACTCCGAACAACGAAGAAACAGTCTCAACTTGGCGGCAAGCCGTTTAGCCGGGGCCACCTCTACAAACTTCTCTCTAACCCGATCTATATCGGCAAGATCAGGCACAAGGGCGAGGTCTATGCGGGGCAACATGATCCCATCATCGCCACGTCTCTATGAGATAAAATTCAAGCGACCTTAGAAACCAATGCGCCCAAGCGGCGACGCTCCATCAACATCGCGTCCAACAGCCTGCTGACAGGCTTGCTCTATGATCAGAATGATCAACGACTGTCTCCGATTCATTCAAAAAAGCCGAATGGTCGGCGGTACCGCTATTATATCTCAGCCTCGCTTTCCAAGGGCGAGAGGGATGATGGGAGCGCCCTTCGACTTCCGGCCAAGCAAATCGAGGGGATTGTTTTGGACCGGATCACAAACCTACTCTGCGGTACCTCGCGTATTATGGAAGCTGCGGACCTTCAAAACCTGAACCCGTATCAAGTCTCGAAGTTAAAGGACCGTGCAACCGAACTGACGGTAGATCTCACATCGAAAAGTTCCGAAACCCAAAGGACAACACTTATTGATCTGGTTCAGCGAATCCATATTAGTCCAATTCAAATGAAGCTCATGCTCCGCCGAAGTGCTCTGCTGCCCGCGAACGTAGTTTCAAGAACAAAGATCAACGACGCTGCAAAAACGGTGATCACCCTACAGTATCCACTTCAGATGAAGCCGTGCGGGGTTGAAACGAAGCTCATCATTGGCGGTCAAGCGCTCGGCGAGCCAGATCCAGAACTCATCAATCTTATTGCGAAAGCGAGGGACTGGTATGAGGGATTAAAGGACGGTCGTTATTCATCCCAGCTACAGATTGCGGCTGAATATAGTCTGGATAAGGCGGATGTTAGCCGAGTCCTAAATCTAGCGTTTTTATCACCTAAGATCGTGAACACCATTGTAGCGGGCGATCATCCAGCAGAGATGACAGTCCAATCACTCAAAATGAGTGCCGGGAACCTACCCTCCGGTTGGCAAGATCAAGCGAATCTCTTGGGCGTTTGCGCTTAAGCCACGACCCTCCAAGCATCTCCAACCCAACGAGTTGATCTCAAAATCCGGCATCTGAGACGCCTCGTGAAATTGGCGAAAAAACGGCTGTATTTGGGTCTCTCCTAGCGTCTCACGAGAGGAGTGACTCGGCCAAACCCCCGTTAGTAGGCGGTTTTCTCACCATCCATGAGTTGAAGGCCAAAGGCGCTGGGTGCGTGGTAGGGGGAGAGGGACTTGAACCCCCAACCAACCCGTTATGAGCGGGTGGCTCTAACCAATTGAGCTATCCCCCCAGAGCACAGACGCGCCGCTAGGCGAGCAGGCGTCTAACGCAGTCCGCCCAGCCGTCCAAGAGGGACTTACGGGTCTTTGCATCCATATTCGGCTCGAACAGGCGTTCCCGGGTCCAGAGCGCGGTCAGACCGTCCAGATCATCCACCAGTCCGGCCCCAATCATCGCTAAATAGGCCGCGCCCATGGCGGTCGTTTCCAAAATCTCCGGTCGCTCGACAGGCAGGTCAAGCACATCGGCCAGATGGCCGACCATCCAATCATTGGCGACCATGCCGCCATCGACGCGCAAGCTCTTCGGATGCGCGCCGTCCTTCGCCATTGCGTCGAACAGATCATGCGTCTGATAGACCACGCTCTCGACGGTCGCGCGCACCACATGATCACGGCCCGTATCGCGGGTCAGGCCAAACAGGCCGCCGCGCACATCGGGCTCCCAATAGGGCGCGCCGAGCCCCGTAAAGGCAGGCACAAGATAGACGCCGTGATTGCTGTCGAGCCCCTCACAGATCGCCTGCGTCTGTGCGGCATGATCTATCAATTTCATTTCATCGCGCAGCCATTGCACACCCGCGCCAGCGATGAAGATTGAGCCTTCCAGCGCATACGCCGTTGTCCCGTTAATGCGGTAGGCAATGGTGGAGAGAAGCTTATTGCTCGAGGTTAGGCAGTCCTCACCCGTATTCAGGATCACGAAACAGCCTGTGCCATAGGTCGATTTGATATCGCCCGGCGTAAAACAAAGCTGACCGATCGCGGCCGCTTGTTGATCGCCCGCCACGCCGCAAATCGGAATATCGCCGAAAGGACTATCGGGGAAGACGGAACACATGCCGAAGTCCGATACGCAGTCGTGCACATCCGGCAGACCAGAAGCCGGGACATTGAACAGATCCAGCAGCTCCTCGTCCCAACGATTGTCGCGAATGTTATAGAGGTTGGTACGTGACGCATTGGTCGCATCCGTCGCATGAACCGCCGACTTTCCGGGTCCGCCCGTCAGTCGCCAAATCAGAAAACTATCCACCGTCCCGAAGCAAAGCTCACTCTTTTCGGCCCGATCACGCGCGCCCTCAACATGATCGAGAATCCAAGACATTTTCGTTGCGCTGAAATAAGGATCATGTAGCAGCCCCGTCTTGGCTTGCAGCGTGGCGACAGGCATTTGTTTTGCTAAGTCGCGACAGACCGCAGCGGTGCGGCGGTCTTGCCAGACGATCGCATTGTAGAGGCAGTCCCCTGTCGCGCGGTCCCAAACCAGAGTCGTCTCGCGCTGATTGGTGATACCGATGGCGACGGGTCGATACCCCTCCTGCACGCACCAATCATGACAGGCCATGAGTGTCGTTTTGACGGTCATCCAGATCGCTTCCGGATCATGTTCGACCCAACCATCATTTGGATAGAGCTGCGGGAACTCCTCTTGCGCAGAAAACAGGATCTCGCCTGCGGGACTGACAATGAGTGTTCGGGAACTGGTTGTGCCCTGATCAATGGTGAGGATGACATCTGACATGGTGTGACCTTAGCGCGCCAAAGCGGCGCGGCAAGCCGGACATCGTTGCGAAGGAGCATCCCAGCCGTTAGGCGAGCCCGTATGGAAGGATGGCCGATACCGCTCTGGGGATTTGTAGAGACGTTCGTGGGTCTCACCGCCATCATTATTGCGCGTTATTTTCTGATCGTTTGGCCGATCCATTGGGCGCTGTGGCAGCGCACGCCGTCCCTTAATCGAAAACGCGTGGCGCGCCGCCTGTCGAAACGCGAACCAACTCGCGCGACCATCCGCAATGAGATCCGCCTCTCCCTCATCAGTTCCGTCATCTATGCCCTGCCTGCGGCCATCGTGCTGGAAATGTGGAAAGCGGGCGGCACCGCCATTTACGACGGTGTGCCGGACGGCCTCGGTGCATGGCTGTGGGTCCCGGCCAGCGCAGCGCTCTATCTGTTCGCGCAGGATAGCTGGTTTTATGTCACTCATCGGATCATGCACCACCCGAAACTGTTCAAACACACCCATGCGGGCCATCACCGTAGCGTGCAGCCGACGCCGTGGGCGAGTTTTTCATTCGATCCGATTGAGGCGGCCAGCTCGGCCTGGTTACTGCCGGTCATGGCACTGTTTATCCCGATCCATTGGGTTACCGCGCTGGTGATTCTGATGTTGATGACGGTCAACGCCGTGTTCAATCATGCGGGGTGGGAGGTCTATCCCAAGCGCTGGGTCGAGGGCTGGTGGGGCCGCCATGTCATCACGGCCAGCCATCATAATTTGCACCACACCAAATTTACCGGGAATTACGGGCTCTATTTCCGCTTCTGGGACAAAGTCTGCGGCACGGATCGGGGGCTGGTGACGCAGCCCGTTCTTGCAAAATCCGCTAAGACGCCGTCTTTGAAGGCCTCTACTTCGGAGGCCCCTATTTCGGAGGCTTGGGAATAAAGCTCGACGTGCGTTCGACATAGTCACGATAGGCGGGGCGCTTCTTCAGCTTCCGTTCCAGCAAGTCCCGACCTGACACGCGAAGTAAAAGCAAAGTCATAATGATCGGACCGAAGATCGAAACCCAACCCCAAGGTACCTGACACGCAGCAACGAAAATTCCCCACCACAACAAGGCATTCCCGAAATAGTTGGGGTGGCGGGTCCAAGCCCATAGACCCGTGTCGAGCACAGGCTTGTCTTCATAGGGACCATCATAATCTGCATTTCGTTTGAGGAAGGCGGCGAGCTGCGCATCCCCGACCGCTTCGAACAACACGCCCACCAGCCACATCAGCGCGCCGATGATGGCTAGTAATCCAATTTGAGTCGGTAGCGCTTCAGTTAGCTGCGCACCGTCGCCCAGTGGAACATCTCTCTGCACCCGGCTCATCGCGATCGCGATCCAGACCGGCGCGGAGACGATCAGGATCAGCAGCCCCTGCCCCCAATAGATGGTCAGCAAGGCCCGCATCCGCCACGCCATTTCAGTCATGCCGGAGCGTTTGCGCATGGCGATATAACGCCCATCCTCACCGTGACCCAGATTACGCTTGGCCAAATAAAGGGTCAGGCGCAGGCCCCACAAGATTGGCATCAAGCCCATCAGCCAGACATAAGCAGACGGCGAAACTGTCGCTCGTTCACTGGCAAGATAAAGGCAAACAACCCCGACAAGCGCAAAACCGAAGCCCCAGAAAATATCGATGATGGAGGCATCGCGCATCAGCAGGCTGATCAGCCAGACAACAGAAATAGAGCCGAAAATAATGACGGCGATATGGGCTAGGTAAACAAGAGCAATCATACCCACGCGTTTGCACGGCTTTTGGGCGATCTGTCAAAGTCCGCATCGTCGCATCAGATCAGAACCAAGGCCCACGGTCGCCTTAGACATTTGTCCCGTTAGATCCGATTGCGGATAATCCGGCGCCGTTCGACCGAGCTGGGAATTCCCAACACGTCCCGATATTTCGCGACTGTGCGGCGCGCAATATCGACACCGTGTGACCGCAACAATTCGACAATACGGTCATCCGACTTGACGCTCTTCACGTCTGTCTCTTCTTCGACCAATGTCTGAATACGGTGGCGCACAGACTCCGCGCTATGCCCCTCACCGCCCGACGTAGACGGAATGGATGCCGTGAAAAAGAATTTCAGTTCGACCGTCCCGCGCGGCGTGGCCATGAATTTTCCTGACGTCACCCGGCTAACCGTACTCTCATGCATCTGGATCGCCTCTGAGACATCCTTAAGTTTGAGCGGACGCATATGATCGACGCCATAAGCGAAGAATGCATCCTGTTGCCGCACGATTTCAGACGCAACTTTAAGAATGGTTCGCGCGCGCTGGTCCAGACTTTTGACTAACCAGCTAGCACTCTGATGACATTCGGACAGGAATTCCCGTGCCGTTTCATCATCGGCAGAGGCCGCCTGAATTTCGCGGTAATAACGCTTATTGACCAGAACGCGGGGCAGCGTGTCCGAATTCAGTTCAACCGCCCAACCCCCATTCGGCGTTTCGCGCACAAACACGTCCGGCTCCAGACCTGAGACGGCCCCGCCGCCAAAAGCCTGACCTGGTTTCGGGCTCAGCGTGCGCAAATGCAGGACACGATCCTTCAGATCGTCTAACTCGACCCCGCACAATTTCGTTAGCTTGGTGAGATCGTGCCGAGCCAGAAGATCGAGATTAGCGAGAAGCGCCTGATTGGCGTCGTCCAAATCATCCGTTTCAGCCAGCTGCATCGCCAGACATTCTGAGAGCGTCCGCGCGAAGACACCCGTAGGCTCTAACGTCTGTAACTGAGTAATGACCGAGGCAATCCGCGACGGCGTCACTCCAAGAGAGAGCGCCAGCGCTTCGGTTTCCTCACGCAAATAGCCAGAATCGTCGATCACGCCGAGCAAGTAATCAGCGACCGGACGGTCCGCTTTTGACAAAGTCAGATGGGCAAATTGCTCGCGTAAATAATCCTGCAATGTAACTTCGGCCACTGCATTGGCGGCTGCATCATAGCCTTCCGACAAGGGTCGGCCTGATCCCGCGCCCTTAGAAAAATCAATCGTTCCACCGACATCGGACGCCGACGCGCCTATGTTGTCGCTGGCGCTATCATCGCTGACACTATGGGCCGGCACATCAAGATCGGCTTGGGCCGCAGCGGGGGCGTCCATCTGCATGGATGCATCTGGGGAGGCAGCTTCCGCAACATCTTCGTCACGGCGATTTTCCTCGCCTGTTCCACGTTCCAGCAGCGGGTTCTTTTCCAGCTGCTCATCAACGAAGGTTGCGAGTTCAATATTGGACAATTGCAACAGCTTAATCGCCTGCTGCAATTGCGGCGTCATGGCTAGACTTTGCGTCTGCCGCGCGACAATCTTTGGCGCTAACGCCATTGGCCCACCTCACCCTAAACCTACCATGCCAACCTCGTAAACGGGTCGACTTGGGACGGTGCATAGGGGGAGAAGGCTTAGGATGGCGCTAAGCGACAGGGTTAGCGAAGTGTTGAAAGGACCGACAACCGCTAGTCATGATATGAAAAAGGCCGCCCTGATTAAGCGGCCATCTTCAATGTTTTCACCTAGGACTAGACGGAATCCGCCTAGCGACGCCGACGAGACGCGCCGCGCCGTCCGACCGCACCCGCTTCCAAAGGCGGATTGACTAGGGCGCCGAGGGTGGCTTCGAGGCTTTCACGCGTGGGGCGCGGACCGGCCTCATTACGGGCGATATAGTCATCAATCGACTGACGCATCGCGGCCACATGTTCGGGCGCATTGCCGCAACACCCGCCAATAATGCGGACGCCCGCATCCGCCGCCAGTTGGGCATAGTCATACATCAGCTCCGGCGTGCCGGAATAGATGGTCTCTTTGCCGAGGACGGTGGGGATGCCGCAATTCGCTTTACCAACCACAACAGCGTTGGGATCCGCCGCCGTCATAGCCAATGTGCTAAGCAAGAGATCCGACGCGCCGACACCGCAATTTGATCCCAGGGCTAAAGGTTGTTCAGGCAAATCTTTAGTGATCCCGTGAATATCACCCGGCGCGATACCCATCATCGTTTTACCAGCTGTGTCGAAGCTGGCGGTAAAGACATAGGGCATGCCGCAATCAATCGCGGCCTGCGCCGCCGCCTGAATTTCCTCAGATGCCGACATCGTCTCAATCCAGACCACATCCGCACCGCCGTCCCGCAACCCTTCAATCTGAGTTTTAAACGCCGCGACCGCGCTCTCCATTGTCATCTCGCCCATGGGCTGAAACAATTCCCCCGTCGGTCCAACGGATCCAGCGACAACCACCGGACGGTCAGCCGCTTCGGCCACCTGCCCCGCAAGTTCCGCGCCCGCCTTATTGATGGCGTAAGTATCGTCCTGCGCTTTGTGCAGCTTTAGCCGCGGCGCGTTGGCGCCAAATGTGTTGGTCAGAATGATGTCGGATCCGGCATCGACAAATTGCTGGTGCAGGGTTTGCGGCTTTGACGGCTCAGTCAGATTCCAGATGTCTGGCGGAAAACCGGGCTCGAGGCCCATATTCATGAAATTCGTCCCCGTTGCGCCATCGGCGAGTAGGAGCGGCTTCTGCGTCAGAAGATCATATAAAGAAATTCGCATATCCTGCCCAATGACGGTCAGGTCTTGCCTTGTCAAAGCCTGTTTGCCGCTCTAGGGGCGGCGCGTTCTGGTGCTTCTTAACGAGGCCGAACAGGGAATGGGGTGGTCACATTTGTGAGAGTCCCCAACAGCGCCCGCTGCCGTAATTCGCGAGGCGCGCCGCAAAATGCCACTGGCCAACTCTTATAGAGACGGCCGGGAAGGCGCGGCGCACCGTTTGAGCGATCAGTCGGAAGACCTGCCAGAACACGTCGCCAGCGCGCGCGGGCGGGACCGACCGATGCGCATGGATGAGGTGGGAATGATCCCGTCCTTTCAATGACGACTCCAACCATGAACGACATGCGGATGCCTTCAGACCCGCATGCATATGAGGAGTGCGTGATGAAACGCTTTATATTGAGCACGGCGCTGGTCGCCGTGATAACTGGCCCCGCCCTTTTTCCAGGCCAAGTCTGGGCGCAAGTGCAGGCGGATGTCGACAATACCGACCTATTTGACAGTGACGAAATTATCGTCGCCGCGGCGCGCCTAGGCGCGCTCAGCACCGCCGAAGTCACGGTCGCAGCATCTGTCCTGACCGAAACTGAGATCCAGGCGCGCGGACAACAATATGTATCCGACCTACTGCGGTCCCTGCCGGGTATTGCCGTCAGCGCGTCAGGCTCGCGCGGAACGCTGACACAAATCCGGGTCCGGGGCTCCGAAGCCAATCATGTGCTGGTGATTATTGATGGTGTCGAAATGGCCAATCCAAGCGACGGCGGGTTCGACCTGTCTGGCTTGCGCACCCAGGATATCGTCAAGATCGAAGTCCTGCGCGGAGAACAATCCGCTCTGTACGGATCGGACGCCATTGCGGGGGTCATCAACATCGTGACGCGCGCGGGCGAGACCCGTGAGCAATGGCGCGCCAGTGTCGAGGGTGGATCACGCAGTACAGCACAGGGCCAAGCCAGCGCCGTCATTCCTCTCGGCCGCGCCGCGCTTTCGATCAACGGCACAGCTTTCAGGACGGACGGGTTCGATATCTCTGGCTTGAACGGTGAAAAGGACGGATCGACGTCCAAATCTCTCAATCTCGGGCTCAATGCTCTTCAGATTGGCGGCGTGCGTTTTGACGCCAAATTCGGCCAGTCTATTCTCGAAGCCGATTTTGATGGCGGCTCTCCGCTACGCAACACGTCTGACAACCTGCGGGTCGACACGACAACCGCCCGCGGCGATCTGCGCTTCGAAACAGGCGCCATCGACCATAAGGTCAGCCTCTCCCATCTTGAAACGGACACTGAGAATGATGGCGCATTTGGTCTGAGCCAATCCGTCGGGACACGCAGCCAAGCAAGCTGGGCCGCCGGCCTTTCACGCGACACGGATACAGTGACGCTAGTGGCTGAATATGAGCGCGAGACCTATACCAACACGCCGAACTTCACTGACCCTAATGGTAAGGCCGAGAATGAAACCGGGGCTCTGGCAGCTGAATATCGCCGGACATTCGGCGCCACCTCGCTCACCGCCTCGGGCCGCTACGATGCCAATGACCTCTTCAAGGATGCTGTCACCTGGCGTTTGGGGGCCGCTCACACATTTGCGTGGGACGGACGTTTGCGCGGCAGTATCGGTACGGGCGTGAAGAACCCGACTTTGATCGAGCTATTCGGCTTCTTCCCCGCCGATAATTTCATTGGCAATCCTGACCTTGAACCCGAAACATCCATCGGAGCGAATATTGGCTATGTGCAACAGATCGGAAACTTCGAAGGCTCCGTCGATTTTTTCTATTCTGAGCTTCAAAACGAGATCGATGGGTTCGTTTTCAATGGTGTCTCGACGGTGCGTAATTTGGAACGCGAGTCCATACGACAAGGGATCGAACTGGAAGCCAGCTACACACTCGACCGCATCCGTTTAACCGGGGCGGCGACATTCTTGGATACGGATCAGGCGGACACTGAAGAACAACGCCGACCGGAGTTTACCGGCAGCGCGACCCTGACGTGGGATGCGACGGATCAGCTCAGCCTGTCGGCCTATCTCGACCATACTGGCAGCCAGCTGGACACGGACTTTTCAACCTTCAAACTGGTTGAATTAGACAGCTTTACTCTAGTTGGAGCCCGCGCGGCCTATGCGCTCGGCGATCATGTGACCCTGTCGCTACGCGGTGAAAATCTGACCGACGCGGACTATCAAGAACTGGTCGGCTACGCCTCGCCGGGCCGCGCCGTCTTTGCTGGTTTGGCCCTCGACTTCTAGTCCGATCCCGCCGGGACATCCGGCAGATCGAGATCGGCGGGTTTAATTACATCCTCGCCCAGAAAAGCGAGATAGCGCGTGACCTCATGGCCACGCGCTTCCAAAGCATCGATCAAACTACCCTCCCCGAGCATATGGCCGGTCCCCACAGCGACAAAGCCCGTGCCAGAGCCGCTTAGGAACCGATCAAGCCGGTCCGCCCAACGCGCATTGCGGTCCAGCAAAACCACCTTGGCATAATTCTCTGGCGCGGCGGCGAGTGGATCGATCAACATTGTTTCCAATGTCGCCACATCGCCTACAGCCCAGTCCCGAGCAATCGCGGTCAATGTGGGTCCCATTTCGTCAAATCGTTCCATCGTGTCCGTCAGGAGTTCGAGTTGTGTGGCGTCAGGCAGATCAGCGATCTGGCGCACCTGATCTTCTGGCGTTTCAAAATAAACGACATTTTTTCGAGACCGCGCCGCGCGCGATTTCAGCGCCTCATCCGCAGACAGATCTGCACTCAGCCCGGCGGCACGCGCCGCCGATAGGGTCAAAAATTCGCTCGCCAACCAAGGCTGCATCGAATCCAGCGCTGCAAGATCGAGACCGCCATTATTGGCAACCGCTTCGAGCAATTTAGATTGGTAATTGTCGAGCGTATCGGTCAGGCGGCGGCCGTCTCGGCGCAGACCGCGTTGCGTCGCCAACGCCTGCGCCCGAAGTTCCGCCGCGCCGCTATTATCAGCTTCGAAAAAAACCGTTCCGGCTTCGGCAAAGGTATCGCGCATATCATCGCGCTGCCAGTTCAAGCCTTGGGGTAGAAGATGCACCGTCCCAAACAGATATAGCGTGCTGTCCTCATCCTGCACCCGCCAGATTGCAGGCGCATCGTTGCGTGCCCGCGCTTCTTCGACCTTACGCACCGCCCCGTCAGAGACGGGCACTTGATCACAGGCGATGAGGGAGAAGCCAAGCAGAGCGGCGAAGATAAGTCTCATGAGGCCGCCTAACAGATCGGGCGATAGGACGGCTAGTCGCTATCCTTCACATCGCGCTTAAGGATCGTTGATTGTGCGGCGCGCCAACACTGGCTAATGAAACGCACCCGCCCCTAAAAATGATCGGGTTTTGACCGGAGACATCACCCTGAGATCGTTCAGAAATAATTTCGACTCGATCCGTTTGTTTGGCGCCGTCTTGGTGATCTGGGGTCATGCCTTTGTGCTGCTGGGCCTACCCGCATCGACGTCTCTCTATATGTCCGTGCACACGCTCGGGGTGAAGATCTTCTTCGTCGTGTCCGGATATCTGATCGCGCAAAGCTGGAGCTACGACCCGAACCTGTTCCGGTTCGCCGCGCGGCGTTGTTTGCGCATTTTCCCAGCGCTCATTCTTTGCGTCATTTTCACGGCTCTGGTGATCGGTCCCGCCTTCACAACCATGGGACACCAAGAATATTTCGCGCACCTGCAATATGGCGATTATTTCTGGAATATTTTCCTCAAACCCCGCTATGTTCTCCCGCTCGTATTCGCCGACAATCCATATGCACACGCGGTGAACGGATCACTTTGGACACTACCAGTTGAATTTGTTGCCTATTTCGTGGCGCCAACCCTAGTCATTATAAGCCGGCTGCGCTGGATCGGGCTTCCACTGATAGTCGCCTTCATTGCCGCCTGGATGGGCTTGGATATCTGGGGTCGTGACGTTCCGATCGATATCCGCAATCAACATATTGTCTGGGGCTCGGAATGGTTGGCCGCGGCGCAGCTCATGACCTATTTTTGGATTGGGTCGGCTGTTGCGATCTACCGCTTGGAACGGTTTCTACGCATGGACGTGGCCATCGTTACATTCGTGCTGTTCGCCATGATCCCCTTTGACCGGGCCGGCCTCTCCTACTGGCCCGGAATCATTTTAATTCCTTATCTGACCCTAACCTTCGCGCTCATTGCGCCCGCCAATAATTGGTTTCGCGCCATCACGGATCGAGGCGATTACTCCTATGGCCTCTACCTCTATGCATTCCCAGTACAGCAAGGGATCATCGCTCTGTTTGGCGCCACATTCCTGCGCGAAAACTTTCTGCTTTTCGTCTTTATGAGTCTGATTCCGACAAGTCTGTTCGCTATCATCTCTTGGCATCTCGTTGAGAAGTCAGCCCTACAGCTCAAGCCAAGGCGTCCAAAGCCAGTAGAGACTGTCCAAGATAGCGATGATATCCAAGAGAGCGACCTTGACCGCACACAGACCGTAGGCGCTTAACCCCGCAATTTCGCCTGCATCGAAAAGTTCTAGAGAAGCACATCCTCGACGAAGGCGTGGCCCGCATCAAAGTCGAACAGATCACCCCGGAAGATCATGTCTGTGACATCGGTTAGGCCGGGTTCGAACAGATCTTGTCTGCCAAGCAGGGCCACGAAGTCCGCACTGAAATCGACATTTAAATCCAAACCCGTATCGGCCTGATCACTTTGGCCTATGCTTTCTGACACGGGCGCGGATAGATCGGACTTCGCCGCCTCCGCACTTTCTGCGCTGCTCGTGGCAGCAAAAATAAAATCGCTCTCAGACAGGTCTGCCGCCGACAGATTGGACAGCACGAACATCCCATTGTCGCCGTTGGACAGGATCACAAAGCTGTTGCCATTCATGTCCGTAATGTCTTGCGCGCCTGCGATCAGAGCCTGGAAGCTCGTCACGGAACTCGACAGCTCAATTTTATCGATACCGATCTGGAAATCCAGAATCCGGTCAATTCCGGTGCCTGCCTGATAGAAAGTATCCGCGCCCGTCCCGCCGAGAACGATATTATCGCCATTGCCGCCCGTTACCCGGTCATCCCCGGCCAAGCCGTTGACAACGTCATTGCCGTCGCCGCCGTCCAGATCATCGTCGCCGGAAATATCGGCGATCACGTCATCACCCGCGCCACCGCGTAGCGTGTCATTACCTTCGCCGCCAAAGATCGTATCGCTACCGTCGTCGCCATCGACAATGTCGTCACCACCAAACGCATAAATCACGTCATTATCCGCGCCGCCCAGAAGAATGTCGTCACCGTCTTCGGCAATCAGCACATCAATGCCGGCTCCGCCAAACAATCTATTATCGCCTCCGCCGCCAAAAATCGTATCGTTGCCTGAACCCCCATCAAGGGTGTCATTGCCCGTCTGGCCATAGATGACATCATCCCCAGCTCCGGCGAGGACGTTATCTCGGCCGTCGCCCATAATGAAGACGTCGATCCCCGCGTCGCCAAAAGCTCCATCATCCCCGGCCCCACCAAAGATGGTATCATTTCCATTGCCGCCATAAATGGCGTCGTTACCGTCTTCGGCATAGATGGTATCATCACCATCGTCGCCGAATATGCTATCATTGCCCGCGCCTCCGATAAGCACGTCGGCATCATCGCCACCGTGGAGACGATCGTCGCCACGCCCACCGAAGAGGCGGTCAACGCCCGCATCGCCGCTCAACGTATCATCGCCATCCTGACCATAAATAATATCATCGCCCTCACCACCGTAGGCGCGATCATTACCCGCACGCATGACAAGACCATCATCCCCACCAAGACCGTACACGTCATCCAGCCCATCAGTGAAAGCCTGCAGATCCGGCCCTTCCGTCAAATTCAGCGGGGTCACGACTGTGGACGGCGACCCATCCAATGGAAAATCATTAACGATATTGGCGTCAACCAGATCCGTGACATTCACATTCAATAGACGGGCAGCCTCTTGCCAATCATCTGGAGAGTTTGATGGAAATGAAGATATTTTATTGATTTCTATGATAGTATCTGCGCCGTCCTGAGTAAGACGGAGAAAGCCAGTCGCAAACGGGTTTGATTCACGGTCCCAATGTGTTCCAAAGAGTATGCCTTCGAGGCTAAGTCGATCTCCATTCGGGCCCACTTGGAAATCAGTAACAGTTATGGACCCCTCACGGTTGACGCCAGACAGTGCCAGCAGGTCTGAGCCAGAGCCCAGAGCAATCACATATGTCCCCCGACCATATTCGCTTATGAGGATATCATCGTTCCCTGCGCCCATATCCAGCATGAAGCTGCTCAGCACGCCTTCGTCATTAGATTCGTTAAAGATCTGCGCATAATCAGAGCCGTCTCCGCCCAGAAAAGTAACGTTCATGCTGTTAGGACTTCGGTGTAGGTAAGTGTCGTCTCCATCACCTGCGTCAATCATAATAGAGTGAACTATCGGGACGAGAGACCAATCTGTAATTTCGAAGCGATCATTTCCGTCTCCGCCAAACATTTGGTCACCACCGCCGTCCCTATATCTGAAAGTGTCGTTCCCATCGCCTCCACGCAAAATGTCCGATCCTGGACCGCCCTCCAGTAAGTCATCCCCAGCCCCTCCATCCAGAAAATCATTGCCTTGGAGGCCGTACAGTTGATCTTGTCCACCTAGGCCTAGAATAATATCGGGCAATAATGTCCCGCGAATTCCGTCACTGGACTCGGTACCAAAAATCTCGTTCGGGTCCGGCTCGGATCCATCAAGGGCGAACCCTTCTCCGACATTCGCGCTTGTCAAATCCCCAACTGAAACACCGTTGAGGCGGGCGGCCTCTTGCCAATCCGGACTGGACTCAGTCCCAAGATTGACCTCCAAAAGAGCATCTGTGCCGTCTTGGGTTAGACGGAGTATATTGCTGCCATAAGGATTGGAATTACCGTCCCAAGCCGTATCCGCCAATATTCCGCTGATCGATAGGAAATCACCGTCATCGCCAGCTTCAAAATCGGTGATCGTGATAGACCCGATGACATTAAAGCCGTTTATGACAACCCTGTCCGAGCCGGTGCCGAGGGTCATCAGAAAAATTCCTTGCGCGCCTATTCCACTATTGTCTTGGAAAACAATCGTGTCGTCGCCGGAACCCATATCAAAAGTGAAGCGTGAGTTTACGCTGTCACTGGAGATACTAATATAGTCTGACCCGGAGCCCCCTGAGAAAGTCATGTTTGCGGCCTGACCGGCGCTGTGAATATAACTATCATCCCCAGCGCCGCCGTCGATCAGAATTGTCGGTGGCGATTGCAGGCCGAAACTAATGGCGATAGAAAAAATGTCATTCCCAGCCCCGCCAAACATTTGGTCATCACCATCTTGGAAATAGCTAAAACGGTCGTTTCCGGTGCCCCCATGAAGAATGTCCGTACCGTTGCCGCCATCGAGAATATCATCGCCAGAGCCCCCTTCGAGCGTATCCTCACCGGCGCTGCCAAGAAGCCTATCGTCTCCGGCACCGCCCTCAATGACATCATCCCCTCCAAGACCGTCGAGGAAGTCATTTCCACCCAAGCCCTGAAGGGTATCGTCGCCATCAGTCCCCTCAAGTACGTCATCACCCTCTGTACCAATAATGTCCGGCATCAATCGTCTCCTGCCGCCTTAATCCGTGTAAGGGGGCGTTCTAGTATCGGCTTTGCGATGTTGTTCAGGATCAGCGGTCGACCCTGTAAAAATACGTTCGGCAGCTAGGCGAACAGGTCCGGCTCGACCCAACTGTCTGGGACGACGTCGAATGGGCTAGTTTCGAAGAAGACATCGGTCAGTGCTGCCGGAATAGATACGACGTCATTAGCAAAGGCTGATCGTCCCATCAGTGCTGCAAAGTCAGTCTCGAGATCGATCGCTAGGTCCTGCGTAAACAGATCATCATGTTCTGACACCAGCGCGGATAGATCGGACTTCGCCGCCTCGGCACTTTCTGCGCTGCTCGTGGCAGCAAAAATAAAATCGCTCTCAGACAGGTCTGCCGCAGACAGATTGGACAGCACGAACATCCCATTATCGCCGTTGGAGAGAACGACGAACTCCCCGCCATTGACCGTGACATTCTCAGCCCCATCGATCAGCGCTTGGAAGCTTGTCACTGAGGCTGACAATTCTATTTTGTCGACGCCGATCTCAAAGTCCCAGATCCGGTCAATCCCGGTGCCAGATTGGTAGAAAATGTCGGCACCCGTGCCGCCAAAGATGACATTGTCGCCATTCCCGCCCGTGAGATAATCATCGCCGGACATCCCATTAACGACATCATTTCCTTCATCGCCATCAAGACGGTCATTGCCCGCCTCACCAAAGAGAAGATCATCATCCGCGCCGCCATTCATCGTGTCGTGGCCGTCACCGCCAAACATCGAGTCGCCACCGTCACCGCCACTGAGGAAATCATTCGCGCCAAAACCATAGAGAGCGTCCCCGCCCGCGCCGCCATAAATGGCGTCGACACCGTCTCCGGCAATGAGCACATCAATGCCCGCACCACCGACCAGCGTGTTGTTCCCGTCCCCACCGAAAATCGTGTCGTTGCCCTCACCGCCATCGATCAGGTCGTTGCCACCCTGACCATAAACGGTGTCATCACCCAGCCCGGCGACCACTATGTCATTACCATCCCCGGCTATAACGACGTCAATTCCATCTCCGGCGTCGACGGTATCATTCCCGGCTCCGCCGAAAATTGTGTCATTGCCAGCCCCGCCATAGACGAAATCGTCACCGCCTTCAGCATAGGCTGTGTCGTCGCCATCGCCGAGCACGAGCGTGTCATTGCCCGTGCCGCCGAGCAGGACATCATCACCGCTCCCGCCGTCCAAAATGTCATTGCCATCGCCGCCGATCAGGCGATCTATACCCGCTTCGCCGTAGAGCTGGTCGTTGCCGAATTGGCCGTAGATGATGTCATTGCCGTCACCACCAAAGACGATGTCGTCACTATCAGTCATGACCAGACCATCATCGCCGCCAAGGCTATAGATAACCCCAGGGGCCTCAGAGAAGCCTTGGACGTCGTCCCCGTCCGTCAGATCTGTGCCCGCCAACCCTGTTGGAACGATGGGTGCTGCCGCAATTGTTGGTGTCGATGGCGTAGAGGGTCCCTGTAAGGGGAAATCATCTTCGATATTGGCATCAACGATATCGTTTACATTGACGCCTTCCAGGCGAGCCGCCTCTTGCCAATTTGCGTTGGCTAAGGATCCGATATTGACCTCTAAAACTGTATCCGCACCAAACTGAACGAAGCGGAGAAGATCGCTGGCAAACGGGTTCGAAACGAAATCCCATTCGGTCGCCGAAAGAAGGCCGCTGAGATTGATTGTATCACCACCGACCCCGGCTTCGAAATCTGTAACAATCACCGTCGAATCTGGATTGAACCCGCTCCCCAATCTAAGAGCATCCGAACCGGCACCAAGCGTGATCACATAGGTCGTCTGACCAAAGTCCACGACTCCCACATTGTCATCACCATCGCCCATATCAACCGTGACGACGCTGTCATTGAGGGCCCCCAAAAATCCACCGCGTAACGCCGCAAAATCTGAACCCTCTCCGCCCAAGAATGTGCTGAACACTGTGTTTAGGCCCCAATAGATGAAGCCATCGTCGCCCTCACCTCCATCCATTAGCACGGTGAAAACATCTTCAACGGCACTGGGGCTCGCGAGTGTAAATGTGTCGTCGCCGGCGCCGCCAAACATCTGGTCATTGCCACTGTAAGACTGGAAGCGGTCATCCCCGTCTCCGCCAATCAATATGTCATTGCCGAAATCGCCATCAAGGCTGTCGTCCCCGGCCCCGCCATCGACAATGTCGTTCCCACTCCCGCCAGACAATCTATCATCACCAACACCGCCATAAAGTTCGTCATTTCCCTGGAACCCGAACAACTGATCGTCATCGCCCAAGCCCCGGAGAATATCGGGCATTATTGTGCCGTTAATTATTTCGGGCCCGTCTGTGCCCATGATTTCATTCGGAGCCATTGCGGAGCCATCAAGCGCAAACCCGCTGCCGATAGAGGCACTTGTGAGATCGCCGACAGACACGCCATTCAAGCGTACAGCTTCCTGCCAATCCGGGGCAGATTCGGATCCAAGATTTACCTCGAGAACGCTGTCGGGTCCGTTTTGAACCAAGCGTAGTAGATTACTAAACGGGTTGGACGAACCATCCCAGGCCGTGTCGTCGAGTATTCCACCTATAGAAACAGTGTCCCCACCGGCCCCGACTTCGAAATCCGTGATCGTGATGGAGCCATCAACATCAAAGCTGTCGATTTCAATCCGGTCCGAGCCCGGTCCGAGCGTAATCTGAAAAACGCCGCCTCCACCCTCACCGAAAAAGTTCTGGAAAGTCACGATGTCGTCCCCAGCGCCCATATCAAGGGTTAGCTGTGGATCTGCACCCAAAGCAGACACTCGGGCGACGTCGGCCCCGTTGCCGCCTAGGAAAGTGACATTGGCTGCCACAGACCCTGAGAAGGAAAATGTATCGGCACCTTCACCGCCATCGGCCAGAATTGTCGGGGTCGATGATAAATATATTGGAGACACGCTGACCGAAAAAAAATCATCGCCAACTTCACCGAACATCTGATCGTCGCCGTCGCGATCATAAGTTAAGCGGTCGTTCCCCTCCCCGCCACGAAGAATATCCGTCCCTAAACCACCGTCGAGAAAATCGCTGCCGGAACCACCCTCCAGAGTGTCATTTCCGTCACGACCTTCGATTTGATCATCGCCGGAGCCGCCTTCAAGAAGGTCGTCACCCCCTAAGCCATTCAGAATGTCATTGCCCCCCAGACCACGAATAGTGTCATCACCCTCCGTGCCCGTCAGTGTGTCTGGATCTTCTGTGCCAATGATATCTGTCATCAATGATCTCCTACTACTTTAGATTGCGGTTCGCCACCTAGCTTATAAATATTCAGTCTGCACAATCCTCTGAACCGACGTGTATGACAGGCTTAATTCTGGGCTGAACAGAGTGCTAGGCGAACAGGTCCGGCTCGACCCAACTGTCTGGGACGACGTCGAATGGGCTAGTTTCGAAGAAGGCATCGGTCAGTGCCGCCGGAATAGATGCGACGTCATCAGCAAAGGCTGATCGTCCCATCAGTGCTGCAAAGTCAGTCTCGAGATCGGTCGCTAGGTCCTGCGTAAACAGATCATCATGTTCTGACACCGGCGCGGATAGATCGGACTTCGCCGCCTCCGCACTTTCTGCGCTGCTCGTGGTAGCAAAAATGAAATCGCTCTCAGACAGGTCTGCCGCCGACAGATTGGACAACACGAACATCCCACTATCGCCGTTGGAGAGAACGACGAAACTGTTACCGTTCGTATCTGTAATATCTTCCGCACCCGCAATTAGGGCTTGAAAGCTCGTCACGGAACTCGACAATTCGATCTTGTCGATGCCGATTTGGAAATCCAGAATCCGGTCAATGCCGGTGCCAGCCTGATAGAAAGTGTCAGCCCCGGTACCGCCGAGCACGATATTGTCGCCATTGCCGCCCGTAACTCGATCATCCCCAGCCAAGCCGTTGACAACGTCATTGCCGTCGCCGCCGTCCAGATCATCGTCGCCGGAAATATCGGCGATCACATCATCGCCCGCCCCGCCGCGTAGCGTGTCATTGCCGTCACCGCCAAAGATCGTGTCTCCGCCCTCGCCGCCATCGATAATATCGTCACCGCCAAAGCCGTAGAGAAAATCATTATCCGCGCCGCCAAGGAGTGTGTCATTGCCGTCTTCCGCGACAAGCACGTCAATGCCAGCCCCGCCTGCGAGTGAGTTATTGCCTGACCCGCCAAAAAGTGTGTCGTTGCCGTCACCACCCTCAATCACGTCATTGCCGGCCTGACCATAAACGACATCGTCGCCCGCCCCTGCGGAGACAGTGTCATTGCCATCGCCCATCACGAGCACGTCAATGCCAGCCTCGCCAAACCCTAAATCATCGCCGTCACCGCCAAAGATCGTGTCATTCCCACTCCCGCCATAAATGGCGTCGTCACCTGCATCGCCATAGGCAGCATTATCGCCGTTATCGAGTTGTAGTATGTCATTCCCATTGCCCCCAACGAGGAGATCATTGTCGATATCCCCGGTGAGAACATCGTCGCCATCACCGCCGAAAAGCCGATTGTTTCCAGCTTCGCCACGTATGCGATCATCACCGCCCTCACCGTAGATAATGTCATCTCCAGTGCCGCCATTCGCGCGGTCGTTGCCAGCCCCTAAGTAAAGCTCATCATCGCCAGCGCCGCCATCTACAAAGTCATCACCGCCTGTCATGTTGATCACATCGTCTCCGCCAAGAGCATAAACTCTATCCGCCCCATCGCCGAACGTCTCAACGTCATCGCCCTCCGTCAGGCTGAGGTTGACCGGGGGGGGAGGGGGGGGCGTTCCATCAATCGCAAAGTCGCCTTCATAATTAGCGTCAACCAGGTCCGTTACACTTACCTGTGATAGACGAACAACTTCCTGCCAATTATCTGAAGAACCCGAGGATTGGATATTGGCCTCTATGACCGTATCGGAGCCAATCTGTACGAAGCGGAGAAAACCTCCATCGGCAAAAGGGTTGGCTTCGCCATCCCAAGATGTGTCGGACAGAATATCATCGAGATTAATCCTGTCGCCACCCTCGCCTGCTTCGAAATCCGTCACAGTTACGGATCCCTCAGAGTTGAAACCATTCAAATCGAGACGATCCGCCCCGGAGCCGAGAGTGATAATATGTGTCCCACGACCGTACCCTCCAATATAAACATTATCATCACCGCTTCCCATATCGAGCGTGAAGTGGTTAGCGAGGCTCTCACCCATAAATGTGCTATTGACAGCCACGCCATCTCTATCTGCACCGCCTAAGAACGTGACATTCATTGGGCTGGCAGCATTGTGGGAATAAAAGTCAAGTCCGTCGCCCCCATCAATCAGAACCGTCTGAACGGATGGAAGGGTCGTGGACCCCTCGATTATGAATTTATCATTTCCGGCCTCGCCATAGAGTTGAGCCCCGCCAGCCCCGTCGTCAATAAGTGTGTCATCGCCATCACCGCCGCGCAGTATATCTGTGCCTGTTCCGCCGACCAGATAATCACGTCCAGCGCCACCATTGAGGATGTCATTCCCTGAATTTCCTTCGATCCGATCGTCGCCGTCTCCCCCGTCGATATCGTCATTGCCTTGGCGGCCCGTGATATAGTCGTTACCGCCTAACCCCCGAATGATGTCGGGCAATATGCTTCCCAACTCTTCATCGCGCTCTTCCGTGCCAATGATTTCATTCGGGGCGGGTGGCGATCCATCAATGTTAAATCCACCCCCAACATTGGCGCTGGTTAAATCACCGACTGAGACACCATTTAAGCGCACGGCCTGTTGCCAATTCGGGCTAGCGTCTGAGCCAGTATTGACTTCTAGAAGCGCGTCAGCACCGTCTTGGGTCAGGCGGAGTATATCAGTGCCATAGGGATTGGAATTACCGTCCCATTCCGTATCGTCCAAAATTCCGTCTATTGACAGAGAGTCCCCACTATCCCCGACTTCGAAGTCCGTGACCGTGATTGACCTGCGAACATCGAAGCTATCAAAGTGTATATGGTCCGACCCTGTACCCAGAGTGATCTGGAAAACGCCGCCGCCGCTGTCTTCTCCTGAAAACGTTCTTCGATCAAACGTGATGGTGTCATCACCCGAACCCATATCCAGGTTGAATTGGGAATTTAGAGCCGTTTGAAAGAAGTTTGCCTGATCCGCCCCATCACCGCCGAGGAAGGTGATGTTAGCGTCGTCCCCACCATAATCGTCATATAAATCGTCCCCGTCCCCACCATCTATTAAAATTGTTGGGATCGTGGATGGCGATGCGACAGTGACTGAAACGGTAAACCTGTCGTCTCCGGCCTCGCCAAACATTTGATCGTCGCCGTCAATGACATAATCGAGCCGATCATTACCGTCACCACCGCGAAGAATATCCGTCCCCCGTTCACCGCCGAGCCAGTCATCCCCGGCGCCGCCTTCAAGCAGGTCATCATCATCACCGCCGAGTAGAAAGTCATCGCCCAAACCGCCTTGCAGCGTGTCATTGCCGCCCTGCCCCCTAAGAACGTCATTTCCATCCGATCCAACATAAACGTCTGGACCGGGGGTTCCCCAAATATCGATGATCATAATCGTCTCCTACCACCTTAGCTTGCGCCGCGCCGCTTAGGTTGTAAATGTTCAGTCTGCACAATCCTCTTAAAAGACTTATATGACAGGCGTAATTCGGGACTGAATTGAACGATTAAGCGAACATGTCCTCCATGACCCAGCTATCTGGACCAACATCGAATGGGTTGGTTTCGAGAATCATGTCCGTCAACTCTGTTGGCATCGACCCAATGCGATCAGCCACTACGGATCGACCCACAAAATCAGAGGTCAGATCGACTCCTATATCCTGTGCGAATAGATCGTGATGCTCAGACACGACTGTCGAAAAGTCGGACTTCGCCGCCTCGGCACTGTCTGCGCCGCTGACTGTCGTGAAGATGAAGTCGCTTTCCGATAGGTCCGCAATCGACAGATTGGCCAGCACAAACTGCCCATTATCGCCGTTGGAGATAATAACGAAACTATCGCCATTCACATCTGTCACGTCCTGCGCCGCGGCAACCAAATCCGCAAAACTTGCGACCGAGGCCGATAGCTCGATTTTGTCGATGCCGATCTGGAAGTCCAAAATGCGGTCAATACCCCTACCCGCTTGGTAGAACACATCCGCGCCCGTCCCGCCGAGGACGATATTGTCACCATTCCCACCCGTAACGCGGTCATCGCCAGCCAGCGCGTTGACGACATCATTGCCGTCGCCACCATCCAGATCATCATTGCCAGAGATGTCGGCGATCACATCATCCCCTGCCCCGCCGCGCAGCGTGTCATTACCCGCGCCGCCAAAGATCGTGTCGCCGCCAGCGCCGCCATCAATAAAATCATCGCCGTCTTCACCATAGGCCGTGTCATTGCCGTCGCCGAGGATCAGCCGGTCATTACCTGTCCCGCCGAGAAGAACATCATTTCCAAGACCGCCATCGAGCAAGTCATTCCCGTCACCGCCAATCAGACGATCAACGCCGCCCTCGCCGTAGAGCTGATCATTGCCATCTTGACCGTAAATCGTGTCGTCGCCGTCGCCGCCAAAGACACTGTCATCACCGCCGCGCAGGACGAGACCATCATTACCGCCGAGGCCGTAAATAATATCTGCGGCGTCAGAGAAGGTCTGGATATCATCTCCCTCGGTCAGATTGGTCCCTGTCGGTCTGGGCATTGATCCGTCGAGCGGAAAGCCATTTCCGACGTTCGCGGCGGTCAGATTTGCCAACTCAACACCGTTCAAACGAACCGCATTTTGCCAATTTGGATTCAGGGCCGAGCCGAGATTGACTTCCAATACCGTGTCCGCCCCGTCTTGGGTCAATCGCAGGAAGCCGCTCCCATAAGGGTTGGACAGACCATCCCATTGCGTATCCGCCAAAACACCATCCAACCCGAGCGTGTCGCCGCCCGCGCCTGCCTCAAAATCGGTGACGGTGATGGACCCGCCGACATTAAAATCTTGGATGTCGATCCGGTCAGAGCCGGACCCTAGAGTAACGATGTATTGGCCCAGCCCGCCTTGCGCTGACCCCACTGTGCGGAACAAGACAACATCATCGCCTGCACCCATATCTAAGGTGAATTGGCTCTCGGCTGCGAGCGTATGGATTGACGCCATATCGACGCCGGAACCGCCATTAAATTCAACGATCATCGCCGCTGACAGGTTGTGGAAATAGGTGTCGTTGCCCGTGCCGCCATCGATCATAAGGGTCGGAGTGGAGGAGGCGTGGGTCAGGCCGGTCACACTGAAATAGTCATTGCCCGCCTCGCCGAACATCTGATCGTCGCCATTGTCAGAGTAGATGAACAGGTCATTCCCATCCCCGCCGCGCAGAATATCCGCGCCAAGGCCACCGTTCAGGATGTCATTGCCTAAGCCGCCATCTAGGTCATCATTGCCAGCAAACCCCGTCAGGCGGTCATTGCCCTCTAGGCCCTGAATGTTGTCGTCTCCGGCTCCGCCATCAAGAATATCATTCGTAATGCCGCCATTGATGGCCAAAGACGCTGGCGCTGTCCCATCTAGCGGAAATCCATTGCCAATATTATTGGCCGTCAAATCACTGGCCGTCACATTATTCAGACGCACAGCGCTCTGCCAATTCGGGCTCGATACTGAGCCGATATTCACCTCAAGGACAGTATCAGCGCCGTCTTGAACAAGGCGGAGAATGTCTGAGGCAAAGGGGTTGGACAGCCCATCCCACTGCGTGTCCTGTAAAACCCCATCAATCCGAATCGTATCGCCGCTCGTACCAACTTCGAAATCGGTGACGGTGATCGTGCTCTCGACCTCAAACCCCACTAAGTCGACCCGGTCAGACCCGGACCCTAAAGTCAGGGTAAAATTGCCGTCGCCGCCAATGTTTGGCGCCAAAGCGTCGATGACAATAATATCGTCGCCTGCGCCCATATCCAAGACGAAGCGACTCTCTTCATTGACGTTGAGGATGAGGGCCGTGTCATTATCGGCACCGCCGAGGAATGTGACGTTCATCGCCTCTGATTCATTGTGGTAATAAGTGTCTTCCCCATCACCGCCATCAATCAGGACATTCGGAGCGGATGACGCCCCGACCAGATCAATGATTTCGAAATAATCGTCGCCCTCGCCACCGAACATCTGATCATCGCCATTATGCGCATAGATGAAGCGGTCATTGCCGATGCCACCGAACAATATGTCCGTGTCGAAACCGCCATTCAGAACATCGTCGCCAAGGCCGCCATATAAGATGTCATCGCCGCCCGAACCTATGAGCGTATCGTTGCCGCCTAGCCCTCGAATAATGTCGGACTCTATCGTCCCTTCGAGATAGTTTGCGGTTTCCGTACCTACGATATCAGTCATGACGACCCCCCTTAGGGGATTGTCTTTATCGATTTTTCAATCTTGTAAATGGTGCAATTACAGCAAGTTAACTGAGGTTAACGCAGCTAAGCGAACATATCTGCGTCGACCCAGTCGTCTGAACCGAAGTCGAACAGGTTGGTTTGCTGCCATCCATTGGCCAGATCCGTGTGAGCAGACACGAAGTAATCCGCGAACGCTGAGCGGCTCATCAGAGCGGTGAAATCGGATTCAAGGTCAAGACCAAGATCATGCGAGACCACGTCTAAATCAGTCGTGTCCAGCCGTTCAGACACCGGCGCGGATAGGCCGGACTTGTCCGCCACCTCGCTTTCCGCATTGCCCACGGCGGTGAAGATGAAGTCGCTCTCAGACAGATCAGCAATTGTCAGATTAGACAACACGAACTGTCCATTATCGCCGTTAGACAGGACCACCAGATTATTGCCCTCTGCATCCGTTATGTCCTGCGCGCCCGCAATGAGCGCTTGGAAACTCGTGATCGAGGTCGACAGTTCAATCTTATCAATGCCGACTTGGAAATCCAGAATACGGTCCGTGCCCGTGCCCGCTTGGAAGAAGGTATCCGCGCCCGTACCGCCCAGCACGATGTTATCGCCATTCCCGCCTGTAAGCCGGTCGTTCCCGGCTAGGCCGTTGACGACATCATTACCGTCGCCGCCGTCAAGCGTGTCATTGCCGGACACATCGGCGATGACATCATTGCCCGCGCCGCCGCGTAGCGTGTCATTGCCTTCGCCGCCAAAGATCGTATCGCTGCCATCGCCGCCATCGACAATATCGTCACCACCGAACGCATAGATGACGTCATTATCGGCCCCGCCATAAATAGCGTCATTGCCGTCTTCCGTGATCAACACATCAATCCCAGCACCGCCAAACAGAGTGTTATTGCCCGCGCCGCCAAAGATCGTGTCATTGCCATCGCCGCCATCAATAATGTCGTTGCCCGCCTGACCATAAACAACATCATCGCCCAAACCGGCGATAACCGTGTCATTGCCGTCACCCATGATCAGTACGTCAACTCCGGCTCCGCCATCGGCTCTGTCATTCCCGGCGCCGCCAAAGATGGTGTCGCTGCCTTCTCCGCCATAGATGAGGTCATCCCC
Organism: Algimonas ampicilliniresistens; assembly: GCF_030159955.1. GTDB lineage: Bacteria > Pseudomonadota > Alphaproteobacteria > Caulobacterales > Maricaulaceae > Litorimonas > Litorimonas ampicilliniresistens. The sequence goes on along the minus strand of NZ_BSNK01000002.1, from coordinate 512,652 downwards.
ACCTTCACCATAGGCCGTGTCATTGCCATCGCCGAGGATGAGCGTATCATTGCCATCCCCACCGACGAGAATATCGACACTGGCACCGCCATCGAGAATATCATCGCCGTCGCCGCCAAACAGGCGATCGATACCGGCGTCACCGAAGAGCTGGTCATCTCCATCTTGGCCATAGATGGTATCATCGCCGGCACCGCCAAAGACGATGTCATTGCCGCCGCGCATCACAAGACCATCATTGCCGCCGAGTCCGTAAATGACTTCCGCAGCGTCGCTGAAACCAAGCGAGTCTGGGCCTTCCGTCAGATTGCTACCGGCCAATCCAGTCGGGGCTGTCGGGGCCGCCGGAATCGTTGGCGTGGGCGGTGTTGAGTCGGTGACTGGGGGCGTCGGCGGCTCTAGGCCAACCAATGCGCTCGCGCCGACTAATTGCGCGCCATTATTGAAACTCACATATTCGACGTTGGCCAGATTAATGCGGTCAACACCTTCGGTTGCACTCGTCACGACCAGAATATTCTGCCCGCCCGTTTGGTCGAGCGTGAACGTATAGCTGCTTTGACCCTGTGCGAAGGCAACCGTGTCGTCACCGCCGCCGCCTTCATAAGTGTCGTTGCCGCCATTGCCCGTGAAGACATTATTCGCGCCATTTCCAACAAAGCTATCATTGCCGGAGCCGCCAATCGCATTCTCAATCACGGTTCCAACCGCAATTGTGATATTGTTGATCAAAGGATCTGTGGTGGAGGCCGTATTGGTATTATCGCCGATTGAGGAGAATGACCCCTCGACCAAACTAATCACCTGATTGGCTGAATAACCTGAGAAATCGAGCGTATCTGTGCCGCCTGCATCATAGATCGCTAGAGACGGTGGCCGAATACCTTGATTGAAGAAGGTTCCTTCAAAATCAAGAACGCCCGTTTCTGTTGAGTTGAAACCATAGACGTTATCGCCGGAGCGTGTTTGCGCATTCGCGCCGTAAAAGTTTTGAATGGCGATAATGTCGACAACCTGAGGCGCCAAGACGAGACGGGGGGTTCCTGAATCGGCTTCGCCCTGATCGCGATAGCTCATCACTGTGTAGTTCCAGGCGTCCTGATTATAGACATGATAGCTGATGCCAGCATCATCCACGTTCTGACCATTATAAGGGCCGGCATGACCCAGGCCGATGGCGTGACCGACCTCGTGCAAATACGTTTGATACCGGTAAGAATTCAGAGAATAGTCGGCCGATCCGTCAGAATTCGTGTCCCAATTCGCTGATACGGTCACAGTGACCGATGTGATGAACCCATTAGAAGTTGTTGAGCTGGCAAAGGCCTGCGTAGCGTCATCTTCGCCATTATCTTCATTGAAATCGATATCGGGATCAGCGCCCGCGGCCGCGGCGGTAAAGGTGAGTCCCGAAACCTCGGCCCAAGCGTCCATTGCCATCAGCGCAAGCGTTTTTGCCCCATCGGACAGAGCCGAAATATCATAGGTCAGATCCGTCTTGTTCCACTTTTCTTCATTGTCGAATTGGCTCGTCAAGAAGAAGGCTGATTGCTCGAGGGTGAAATCAGGGCGATTGGTGCCCTCTTCGGCATAGAGCGTATAGTCGCCTGTCGTCGTCGACCAACCGCTCGCGCCGAGATAATAGGTTCCGGACTCGGTCGCTGTGAAGGTGATGAAAGAGTTGCGGTTCTCGCCGCTGGACGTATCGCCATCGATCTCAATGTCGTCATTCTCTTGGAGTTTATTCCCCGCCGCATCATACAGGATCAGCAACGGATCCTCATGCGGGTTATCGCCGTCTCGCAGCATGATGAACGTATAGGTTACACCGGCTTCAAGCTCGACCCCGTACCAATCCTCATCGGTCGCTGATCCGCGTGTTCCAGACGCAGACCCGCCAATGGTGATCGTACCGGTTGTTGTCGCATCAGCAGGCAGGTCGCCATCCGCAGGCTCATTGGCCGCATCGAGCATCGCTTTCGCGAATGCGTTCGCTGTCTCCACTAGGCTGCTGGCAAACAAATCCGCGTCGACGTCCCCAAGTTCTGAAATCGAAGCGATCAGCGTGCTAAAGTTAGAGATGTCCAAGCCGGCATCTAGACGCTGCTGAATCTGATCACTCAGATTCATAATCTGCGTTTTCGCGCTCACCCCGTGGTCGTGCCCACAACACGCACAGCCATTGGACTGCGATTCGAAAACATGGCCGTTATCGACCATGGCCGTGAACAGCGCTTGGGCAAAAATTGTTGCCGGATCAGATTCAAAGAGGGCCGCGATGGCCCCCAAATCCGGCGCAGAAGGTGCCGGCTGAAGTGATGGGGCTTGCGTCGAGAATACCGGATTAATCAGCTTCGATCCGCTGAAGGGCACGGACTGCATACTATCGGAAAAGCTTTCAAGCGAAGATGGTTCAAAGCCGTAGAGGCGGGCGGCTGATGTCAAAGATGACGTATCATAAGGCTTAAACATATAAACTTTCCTCGTCGCGCTGGGTGGTAGGTCTAGGATGCCCAGTATTGGCTTTCTAATAACTAAACGGACATGAACCGCGTCCAAAGATGGTGGCCCCGCGCCATTAAAACCCCTAGGAAGGCAATAATCCCGCACTGTTCATGCGCGGGCGTGCCCACTTTAGAGGTTTGCTATTGCTATTATGGGCTGCAACGCAACTCACATTGCCAGAACTATGCGGCGCTTCTTGGGCCAATTTTGCGTCTTTACGGCTTTTTTGACGGCTTGCATGCCTGACTCAGCGCACTCAACCAACAGAGCTGACGCTATCGGCAGCACCTCTCTTTGCGCCGATAGTTACCTCATCACGCTCGCCCCGGAACGGGCACAAGCCCTGTCCTGGCAAGCGGGTAGCCCCCTTTCGACGGCGAATCCCAAGATGAACGCCCTGCCGCGACTTTGGCCGAGCCGTGAAGTTTTGGCACAGACAAACCTGCCTCTGCTTACCGGGCCCGGTGATGCGACATTTGGGCGCGCCGAGGCTGTCTCATTGCAATGGGGTGAAGATTTCGAAGCGGTCGCTAACAATGCCGAGAAGATCGCCGAGCGCTTCCAAATCGATGTCTCTGACTTGATCCAACAGATCGAACGGCTCGACACGCTCCCCAAACCGACCCACCCCGTGCGTATTCTTTATTTGAGCCGATCTGGGGGCAGCGCCGGCCCCGGAACTTTCGTCGACGCCGCTATCCGGGCGGCAGGCGGGACCAATGTGAATGAGACGGTGGGCTGGCACACACCGGCCGTCGAACGCATCTTACAGTTTGAACCCGACCTGATTGTCACCAGTTTCTTCGGCTCAAATTATGCCGGCGTCAGCGACCGCGCTGTTCGGCATAGCGCTCTACGCCGCTACCTAGCCGCGCGCCCAACGCTCGAAATTCCCGGCAAGCTGTGGCCCTGTGCCGGACCCGGCCTGATCGACGCCACCCAGCGGATAAATGCCGCGATTTTGGCCCTGTGACGGACTAAGACAGTGATCCGTCGAATCTCCATTTCTTTTAGTCTCGTCGGCCTCGCACTGGTCTGCCTGATCGCGGCACTCATAGTTGGGCCTGCATCCATCAGTATGTCTGATGCAGTGGCGGGTCTGTTGGGGCAGGCCGATAGCGCCACCACCGCCATCATGCGCGAGGTCCGATTGCCGCGCGCGATTGGTGCGCTCATCGTTGGCGCTGGTCTTGGCGCGTCCGGGGCCGCGCTCCAAGGATTTACGCGCAATGACCTCGCCGCACCGGGCTTGCTTGGTTTTTCCGCCTGCGCGGCGCTCGGCGCAGTGGCGGCACTTTATTTCGGTTTGAACCGCTTCATCCTACCCGCCGCTATTATTGGCGCTTTAATCGGAGCGGGTGTCATTTCGGTCATGGCCCGACGACAGGTCGGCGCGGCGGGGTTGATCTTGGCCGGCATTGGCATTGGCGCTTTGGCGACGGCGTTGACAGGCTTGTTGATGAACCTCGCGCCCAATCCATGGGCCTTATCGGAACTCGTTTATTGGTTGATGGGCACATTGGAAAATGTCGACATGGCCGGCCTGAGCGTGGCTGTGCCCCTGACCTTGATCGGGCTTGTCGCGCTGATCCTGACCGGACCGGCTTTGCGCGCGCTGGCCTTGGGTGAGGATACGGCGGCCAGCCTGGGCGTCTCACTGACCCGCGTTCAAACCTCCATCGTCATCGGCACAGCCTTATGCATTGGATCAGGTGTCGCTTTGGCCGGCGCGATTGGATTTGTTGGGCTGTTCGTGCCGCATATTATGCGGCGCGTGACGGGCCCTGATCCATCCAAGCTGATTACCAGTTCGGCCTTGGCGGGCGGCGTCTTTCTGCTCGCCACCGACACGATTGCGCGGCTCAGCGCCGGACCCGGCACACCGCTCTATCTGGGCATCGTCACATCGTTGATCGGCGTGCCCTTCTTTCTTTATCTGGCCTTACGGCGGACCGGGTCATGACCGAGGCAGCCATCACAGGACTATCCGTCGACCGCATTGTGAAAGACTATCCGTCCGGCGGCGGCGTGGATGTTGGCGCGATTCAATTTGAAGCGGGCAAGTTGATTGCCCTCATCGGGCCAAACGGCGCGGGGAAATCAACGCTGATCAAGGCACTTGTCGGGGCTTTGGATGCGCAAATTAACGGGCTGAGCTATTCCGGCACGGCGATCACCGATCCGAGACAACGCGCCCGTTTGCTCGCCTATCTTTCACAGACTCGCACCGGGCCGGCGCTGGCCTCTGTGCGCGACGTTGTTGCGCTGGGACGCTTTCCCTTTGGCGGACAAGATCCTGAGGGGCGCGTGGCACGTGTCATTGAACAGCTTGGATTGACCGCTCTGACAGATCGCCGCTTCGGCACTCTATCTGGCGGCGAGCAAGCCCGCGTTCTTCTGGGTCGCGCCTTGGCCGTCGACGCGCCTGTCTTGCTCGTCGACGAGCCGACCGCGTCGCTAGATCCGCATTATGTCCTGCGTATTTTGGAAGCCCTGCGCCAAGAAGCCCAGCGCGGTCGAACCGTGATCGTTTCGCTGCACGATCTGGCTTTGGCGCAACGTTATTGCGACACAGCCATCGTGCTGAGCGGGGGCAAAATCGTCGCACAAGGCTCGTTCGAGACGGCCCTGACGCCTGACATTTTACGCGATGTCTTTCGCATTCGGCAGACCCCAAACGGGTACGAGCCTCAATAACACAAATGTGTGCGACGCGCGCGACATGCCCTGTTAGGACGCCGTAATGAATGCCCTGATTGATCCCGCAAAATTTACGGACCCACGCATCACCGCCAAGGGTGAAACCCGCGCGACCGTGTCGTTTGGGGGCTATGAAACCCTGTGGTTCAACACCGGATCACTGTGCAACATTGAATGCGCCAACTGTTACATTTTGAGTAGCCCAACCGCCGATCACTTCATCTATCTGACACCCGAAGACATGGCCCCGTTTTTGGACGAGCTAACCGACCCGATCGAAATCGGCTTTACAGGCGGAGAGCCCTTTCTGAACCCAGATGCGATCCGTCTGTGCGAAATGGCGTTGGAGCGTGGGCACCGCCTGCTGATCCTGACCAATGCGATGCGCCCCATGATGCGCCCGCGGGTCAAAGCAGGCTTACTGGACCTCAACCAACGTTTCCCCGAACAAATGACGCTTCGGGTCAGTCTCGATCATTTTACCGCGGCCGGACATGATACGGAACGGGGCGCCGGGGCTTTCGCAAAGGCACTGCCGGGGCTCGACTGGTTGTCGGAGCATGGCTTTGCCATGCATATTGCCGGGCGCGCTTTATTCTCAGATTCTGATGCGCAGGCGCGGGACGGCTACCGCGCCCTGATCGCCGCACATGGCTGGCCCATCGACGCGGATGATCCGGCGGCTGTGATGTTGTTTCCAGAAATGGATGAGCGAGTCGATGTGCCGGAGATCACGACCGCTTGCTGGGACATCCTCTCGGTCAACCCGAACAGCATGATGTGCGCCAGTTCTCGCATGGTCGTGCGACGCAAAGGGGAGGTCAAAGCACGCGTCCTCGCCTGCACACTCCTGTGGGACGATGTGCAGTTCGATATGGGCGGAACGCTAGAAGAGGCCGCAGGCGACGTCAGCCTCAACCATCCGCATTGTGCAAAATTCTGCGTCCTCGGCGGGGCCAGCTGCTCGGCTTAGATCGCGCTACTTTTTCTCAAACGGGCTTGGGCCGTTGACCCGGCGCAGAAACGCATCGATCCCAATTAGCATAGCCTGTCGATTGGCCTGATTGGACATGTAATGGTCTTCGTCATCAAACGCCATATAGGTGCCGTCGACATCCGCTTTTTCTAATTGGCGCTTCATCGTTTTGAACTGATCAAATTCAACGGCGGAATCGACTTCTCCGTGAGCCATGAAAACGGGAATAGTAATGCTGTCCGCATGGTCGACCGGATTATTCGCCCGCATGAGGGCTTTATCGGCCATCAACGTTCCAAACGTCCGTTCGGCCCTAGCTTCACCATTCCTATATTTTTTGGCGTCCTGAATAGCTTCGGGAATATCGCTGAGCGCAGCAATCGCAATCGAACATTTATAAAGGTCTGGCGTCTTTGCCGCGCCCATCAGAGCGGCGTACCCCCCATAGGACCAGCCCGCGATACAGGTTTTATCTGGGTCAGCATAACCCTTCTCCAACATCCAACGCATGCCGTCCTCGACATCCTCTTGCATCACAACCCAGCTGTCTCGGCCCGCATCGGCAAAGCTTTTCCCATAGCCTTCTGAGCCCCGGAAATTCATCTGCAAGACGGCGTAACCGCGTGTGGCGAAAAACTGCGCCAGATAGTCAAACCGCTTTGAATCGCGTGAATAGGGTCCGCCGTGCGGTAGAATGATGGTCGGCACATTCTTGAACTGGGGTGTATCGTTGATGGTTGGCGGGAGTGTGACAAACGCCGGAATTTTTGCGCCGTCGCGGGCCGTGTAGCGCATGGCGATAACAAGACCCATCTCATCCGAATCCAAGCCCGGTAAATTATTCAGAATGCGGGTGACCTTGCCGCCGCGTTCAAAGAGGAAAAGATTGCCTGGATCGGTGGGCGAGCTGACTCGCAGTAATATTTTGCTGGCATCCTCAGACTGATCCACGAAGGCGACATCAAACCCATCAAACAGGGCCAGCGCTTCCTCATAAGTGCTGTCATAAGCGTCAAAGAGAATCCGTTCGGTGGACTCCGCGACAAAGCTCGCGCCAACAATCTCATTACCATCCTTGGACAGGATCACATTGCCAACATCATACTCGTCATTCTGGTAAATCGTCTCAGCGAACGTCTTATTGACCAAGTCATAGCGGTGCAGCCCGCGCGTATCTTTTCCTCTATAGGCGGACAAGATGAGGCTTTTGCCGCCCTGTGTTACGGCCACTACAGACATGGAGTCTGGATCAATTCCAGGATAATGCTCCGCCCGTTCCCAATCGCCCGTGACCGGGTCTTGGATGGACATGAAGGCTTCTTCTCCTTCCTTGCGATATCCAACGCCAACCCGAGGAACGCCCTCAGCATCTGTTTTCCAGTCATTAACGCCGCGCAGGCGCTTCTTGACGAGCGTATTCTTGCCGGACTTCACATTGACCTTACGCACGTCGGGCCAAGTCTGATCGTCATTCTTGCCCGCAAATTCCATGAGGATGTGGTTCGGGTCATCCTCAAGCCAATCTAAGACGACATTATTAAACTGCCGGATGACGTCGCCGCCGCCTTCAATCAGAATCCTCGCCTTCATAGACCGCGTATCGATTGTGTGCAGAAAGCCGGAATTCAGCGGAATCCCCCGATATATTTGTGATTGCCAGACGGAAATCATGACGCGGTCATTACTGACCCATTTTACATATTGCGGCTTCACCCCGTCTCCGAAACTGACAATACGGGGCTCCAAAGCCTTGCCCGATGTGGCCGCATCCAGATCGACGACATTGAGAAGATATTGCCCCTGACTGTTTTGTAGAATGGCAATCTCTTTTCCATTCGGAGAGATCGCTGCGTCATAAACGGTCGGAAGTTGTCCAAAAAGACTGGGGGACGGCGCTGGCTTCGCGGTGGCGCTCGTCGTTAGGCAAAAGGTCGCGCCTAGAATCGCCCCGACGGCCGAGACCCAAAAAGATTTCATCAAAGACATTGAGGACCTCGGCTAATCGCTTGCGACTTAACGTAGCAATCAGCAAGGGGCTTTGCAATCTTAGAGGTCTTAACCTGGGCTATGCCCGGTCAGTCAGCAAAGTGCTTTGACAAGCGCAAGCCCTGCGCTTGATAGGAGCTGCCATTTGCACCGTAGAGCTCTGTCGGCTGCTCGGCGAGCGCTTCAAAGACCAGATGCGCGACCGGCTGACCATGTGAGAGCAGGAAGGGGACGTCGCGGCCCCGGACTTCAAGCACGGCACGACTACCCAATCCGCCAGCTTCGGCGACACCGAAACCGGGATCAAAAAAGCCTGCATAATGCGCGCGAAACTCACCAATTTCTGTGTCGATCGGCGCCATTTCCGCCGCTTCAGTGACAGGAATTTCGACCGCTTCGCGGCTGGCGAGGATGTAGAATTCTTCCGGCTCTAAGATGAGGCCGCCCCCCTGACCAGATATAGAGGTCAGACGAATGGGCTCCCAATAATCGAGCGCCGAATGTGCGCCGATCCCGCGCAGATCAACCAAACCCGAATGGCGGCGCGCCCGATAGCCGACCGTTTCCAAACCCGGTGACAGATCGACGGATACAGTCTGACGGCGCAGTGGTGCGGGCTTGCCGCGTTTAAACCGAATTTGTGAAACCCGGTCCCCCGTTCGGGCCAAAATCGGGAAGGTCCGTGGGGCAATTTCAAGCCAGAGCGGTCCGCTATAGCCTGCGGGCAACGCATCGAATCGATCTGACGCTTCGCCGATGACGCGGGCAAACACATCGAGCCGCCCCGTCGAACTTTTAGGGTTCGCCAGCGCCGACAGCACGTCCGGCAGGTCGAGGCTTTCCTGCAATTCAACCAGATAGATACAGCCCGTTTCCAGCACTGCGCCTGAATCCAAATCAATTTCGTGCAAGCACAGCGCCTTGATCCCGTCAGCCACGCGCGCTTGGGTTCCCGGCAGAAACGAGGCGCGCATCCGGTAGGCGCGGCGTCCCAAGGTCAGGTCCAATGACGCAGGTTGGAGGGTTTGCGGCAGTGCGTCATGCGCAACCTGACCCCCCTCATCGCCGAGACGGATATGGCCAGCGTCGATCAACGCGGCGATCTGCTGAGACGGCAGGATCATGGGGGGAGCCTATGCGCGCAAGCCGACCCCCTCAAGCGGCGGGACCATTGAAAAGGTGGACGAATTATCAAATTTGCTGCGATATTCGCGTCGCGCCCTCCGCAATGGCCGAGAAGAGCCCGACGGCGCTTACTGCGAAAAGATGGGTTTCAACTCCCTAAAATGGTTGCAAGCCTGTAATCATCGTGGAAGCTTGCAACTGTCTGGTGAGAGGGGATGGGGCGATCCCAACCAGACATGGGAGAGGGGATATTATGGACAAGCCTACAGATCACGGCTCATCCGAAACTGGCACGACGGCGGCCGTTCCGCCCACCATGCCCCCCCTATTCGAACAACGCACCAAAGACATTATTGTCCGGGTTGAACCGGAATATCTGGCCGAGCAAAGCAGCCCGTCTGATAGCCGCTTCATCTGGGCCTACACGGTCGAGATCGACAATCAGTCTGACGATGATCTGCGCGTCACGGGCCGTTACTGGCACATTGCCGATAGTCGCGGCCAAGTTCAGGAAGTACGCGGCCAAGGCGTCATCGGGGAAAAACCCGTCGTGAAGGCCGGCGAGCAGTTTCGCTATACATCCGGCGCGCCTTTATCTGCGCCATCCGGCATGATGAGCGGATCTTACCGCGTCGAGTCTGACAATGGCGACGCTTACGATATCGATATTCCCGTGTTCGTGCTGGACAGCCCTTATGAAGGCACGATGTTCAACTAGCCGCATCGGCCAATTGAAATTGAGCTGTCCCATTTGAGCTATCTCTGGGAGCGACTTTTTGGTGCCCCCGACGAGCGATGCCGCGGAGCCTTCTGCCATACAGTGAGGGAGCGGCTGGTCTTCACCTGCCCCCTCCCCTATATCGCGGCTCACCATGTCCACGACCCTTCTTGATACCACGCCAGCGACATCGCTCGTCGGACGCACAGCGGATGGTCGCGTGCGTCTGCCCGGCCTGTCGCGCGAGGAGATCGCCGCGCATCTGACCGAGATGGGTATAGAGCCGAAAAAAGTTCGCATGCGTGCGAACCAGATGTTCAATTGGATCTATCATTGGGGCGTGACCGAGTTCGATCAGATGACGAACATCGCCAAGGGCGTTCGCGCCGAGCTGGAAGAACGCTTCACGCTAGAGCGTCCCGAAATTGTCGAGCGCCTGATTAGTGAAGACGGAACCCGCAAATATCTAATCCGCATGGCGCCAGGCATCGAAGTTGAAAGCGTCTTCATTCCCGACGTCTCGCGCAGCGGTGCGCTTTGTGTCAGCTCTCAAGTCGGCTGCACACTGACCTGTACCTTCTGCCATACAGGCACGCAGCGTCTGGTCCGCAATCTGACGCCTGCCGAGATCGTGTTGCAGGTTATGATCTGCCGGGATGATCTGGGCGAATGGCCCTCTGCCTTTGAACCGCGAAGCCTCGTCAATATCGTCTTTATGGGTATGGGCGAGCCGCTGTATAATACGGATAATGTGATCAAGGCGATCGACACGATCAGCGATGATCAGGGCATTGCGATTGGCCGCCGCCGCATCACCGTCAGCACATCAGGCGTGGTCCCGGACATTAGCCGCGTCGGCGCGGAGAGTAACACCATGCTGGCGATCAGCCTGCATGCGGCGGATGACGAAACCCGCACAAAGATCATGCCGATCAACAAGAAATATCCGCTGGATGTGTTGCTGCAAGCCTGTCGCGATTATCCGGGGCTGTCCAATGCGCGCCGGATTACGTTTGAATATGTCATGCTCAAAGGCGTGAACGACACGCCGCAACATGCACGCAATTTGATCACCAAGTTGCAAGGCATTCCCGCCAAGGTCAACTTGATCCCGTTCAATCCTTGGCCTGGCAGCCCCTATGTCTGTTCCGATATGGACACGATTGAAGACTTTGCGACGCGGCTGAAAAAAGCCGGACTCGCCGCCCCCGTGCGTAAAACGCGCGGCGAGGATATTATGGCGGCCTGTGGCCAGTTGAAGAGCGAGAGCGAGAAAAAGCGAGCCAGCGCTATCCGGAAAGAGGCGAAGGCCGAAAGCTGAACCATCCTCTCACGAAGGTGAGAGGAAAAGCGTTTTCGGCAATGGCCATTCTCGCCATGCGCCTCTAAACTCACTGTATGAAAACTCGTGCCGCCGTCGCCTTTGCCCCCAAACAACCGCTCGAAATTGTCGAGCTTGACCTCCAGGGGCCGCAACCCGGCGAAGTGCTCGTTGAAATCATGGCGACGGGCGTTTGCCATACCGATGCTTACACGCTGGACGGGTTTGACAGTGAAGGCCTGTTCCCCAGCGTGCTCGGCCATGAAGGGGCGGGTATTGTACGCGAGATCGGCGCGGGCGTAACCAGCGTCGCGGTCGGCGATCATGTCATTCCGCTCTACACGCCCGAATGTCGCCAATGTAAAAGCTGCCTGTCGGGCAAGACCAATCTCTGCACCGCCATCCGCGCCACGCAGGGCAAAGGCTTGATGCCGGACGGCACGTCGCGCTTCTCCTACAAAGGCCAGGCCATCTATCATTATATGGGCTGCTCGACCTTTTCGAACTTCACCGTCCTGCCCGAAATCGCGCTTGCTAAAATTCGTACCGACGCCCCGTTCGACACAAGCTGCTATATTGGCTGTGGCGTCACAACTGGCGTCGGCGCCGTCACGAAAACAGCCAAAGTCCAAGCGGGCGATAGCGTGATTGTCTTCGGCCTCGGCGGGATCGGCCTCAATGTCATTCAGGCCGCGCGCTTGGTCGGGGCCGGACAGATCGTCGGTGTCGATCTCAACGACGACAAAAAAAGCTGGGGCGAGCGCTTCGGCATGACCGACTTCGTCAATCCCAAGACCGTTGACGGCAATCTGGTCGAACACCTCGTCGCGCTAACGGATGGCGGCGCGGATTTCACCTTTGACGCGACCGGCAATACGGACGTGATGCGCGACGCGCTGGAAGCCTGCCATCGCGGCTGGGGCGTGTCGGTCGTGATCGGCGTGGCCGAAGCGGGCAAGGAAATCAGCACGCGACCCTTCCAACTGGTCACAGGCCGGGTCTGGAAAGGCACCGCCTTTGGCGGCGCGAAAGGCCGCACCGATGTGCCGCAAATCGTCGATTGGTATATGAGCGGCAAGATCGAAATCGACCCGATGATCACCCACCGCCTTAAACTCGACGACATCAATAAAGCCTTCGATTTGATGCACGCCGGCGAAAGCATCCGCAGCGTTATCGTTTACTAAAGGAGAGAGACTATGTTCACTCACATTATGGTTGGGGCGAATGACCCCGCGCGATCAATTGCTTTTTATGATGCGGCGTTAGGGGCGCTGGGCATTACCGGGCGCAATATGGGCGACCGCGCTTTTTATAGTTCGCCCGATGGCGGCGCTTTTGGCGTTGGCCATCCAGCCAATGGTGAACCCGCCACCTATGCCAATGGCGGGACCATTGGCTTTAAGGCCGAGACACCGGAACAGGTCGATGCGTTTCACAAGGCTGGCTGTGCCAATGGCGGAGCCTGTGAAGGCGAGCCCGGCCCCCGCTCCGGCGCGCCCGGCAATCCTTACGGCGCTTACTTGCGCGATCCGGACGGTAACAAAATCTGCGCTTTCGTCTCTAGCAGCTAAACCTTGCAGACGATTTCCACCAACCACGTCCGTGGCGGCACCCAAGGCGTTTATTGCCATGACAGTGCCGCCACGGGAACGCCGATGACGTTTTCCGCCTTTGTACCAGATGGCGACGGCCCGTTCCCGGTGCTTTGGTATCTATCGGGTCTGACCTGCACCCATGCCAACGTCACGGAAAAGGGCGAATATCGCGCCACATGCGCCGAACAGGGAATCATCTTTATTGCGCCCGACACGTCGCCGCGCGGGGACGATGTGCCGGATGATGACGCCTATGATTTTGGTCAGGGGGCGGGCTTTTATGTCGATGCGACGGAAGCGCCCTTCGCCCAACATTATCAGATGCGCAGCTATATAGAGACCGAGTTGCCAGCGTTGATCGCAGCGCAATTTCCCGTCGACATGTCGCGGCAAGGTATCACCGGTCATTCCATGGGTGGTCACGGCGCGTTGACCATCGGGCTGCGCAACCCGGATCGGTTCAAATCGATCTCTGCCTTTGCGCCGATCTGTCATCCAATCGATTGCCCGTGGGGCGAGAAAGCGTTGGGCGGCTATCTCGGCAAGGACCGGAACGCATGGCGAGACTATGACGCGGTGGCCTTGATCCAAGATGGCGCGCGGGTTGACGCGCTGCGGGTCGATCAGGGCGAGGCGGATCAGTTTTTGGACGAACAGTTAAAGCCGGATGCCTTACGCGCCGCTTGCGCGGAGGCTGGAATTGATCTGAGCTTGGGTCTGCACCCCAGCTACGACCATAGCTATTATTTCATTTCGAGCTTCATGGCTGATCATGTGCGTTGGCACGCGGAACGGCTGAAATCATAGCGCGCTTAGTGGGTCGCGCTGGCCCGCCGCACACTTTCAATGATGGTTTCATGTTCCATCCGTTCGATCTCAGTCGGGAGCGTGCGCGGATAACCCTTGGCCGCGAGACTCAGTGAAAGGGTCAGCCCGTGCAGATAAAACCACCACTCAATCTGGGTGCGATCAAGATCATAAGCCCCGTAGCGCATGCCCGGAATGCCGTTGCGGTTGAACGGCTCCGCGCGAAGACCCGTCTTATCTGACGCCATCCGGCTGAGTTCCGACAGGTCTCGACTCGCGCTCAGATGCGCGGTCATTTCATAGCGCTCGAGCGACAACACCCACCGCGTTGTCACGCGGCTATTTGGAAAGAGCGGGTTGGGCGGAGAGGTGTAAGCCTCGACCGTGGCGTGATCAGGTAAATCAAGACAGAACCAGGCGAATTCGACGGTGTACATGCCAGCTCTATATCATAGATTCTGACGGTGTGGAGCTAGGCTGGCTCTTCGGTATTGAGCAGGCCTTTTGATCGGGCTTTCAGAGCGTCGGGGTCATCAATGACCGCTAACAAGCTGAGCATACGCGTCTGTGTTTCGGCTTCTGTCGCGCCGTCCGGCTCCGTCGCCTCAATCTGCAAAAGAAGCGCGCGCGCCCGTGGCAGGAGCGCCGGATCATCCATCACGATCAGCGAAAATGCGTAATTGCCCATGACCACTATGTCGTCGGGCCGGGCCAGAATGGCGGCGTCATAATGCGCCAGACCTTCACTAAGCGAGGCGCCAAATTTGCCGTCGCCCGCCCCCCGGACAATGCCGAGATGCCAAGCGCCATAAAGCGCGTCCGCACGCGGGTCACCCGGCGCGGCTGCCTCAAACTCTTCAATCGCCGTGCGCGTTTTCCCGACCAAACCCTTCATGACAATCGCGAACGGCGAACTGCTTCGCGTGCGAAAACCCGTATGCAGGGCGCGCATAAATTTAGCGTCGATATTGTCGGGATCACGGTCGAGTGCATCGTCCGCCAGTTTGATGGCGTCCTTGGCGTGGTCCTTAGCGTCATCGACCCGCATCAGCATGATCTCGGCGGCCATCACTTCGGCGGCAATATTGAGCCCGGCGACCGTATCCTCAGCCAGAGCTGATGCGCGCGCCTGCTCATACTGGCCATCATATAAGAGCGCCCGCGCCACGTCAGACGCGTGTGCGGGCCATGCGAGTAGTAGGAGTATGAGGGCGAAGAGGGCTTTCATCCCCACCGCCTTAGCACAAAACTATGAATGGCGTGTGAGAGTGCAGCTGTGATCGACTAGCTCAGCCGTGCCTCAATCATGTCGGCGGTTTCTTCCGGGCCATAGATCGCCACAAACGAACCAAAACGCGGGCCTTGGCTTTGACCCATCGTGACTTCGTAAATGCCTTTGAACCAGTCGCGCAGATTGTCGAAATCATGATCTTTGCCAACCGAGAAGGTGATCGTTTGCAAGGCTTCACCGTCTTTCGCTTCCGTTTCTGGAACCGCGCGTAACCGTCCGGCTAGGTCGGCGAGCGCGGCACGCTCCTGATCCGTCGGGTCGCGATAGTCTTTCGTCGGGGCGACGAAATCACGGTAGTAGCGCACGGCATAATCGCAGAGACGGTCCAGTTCTGGATTATCCTCTGGCGTGGCATCCGGCGCATAGCGCGTGATGAACCCCCACAGAATATCCTTGGACGACGCATTAGCCGCGCTCACCAGATTGAGCAGCAACTGATAGGTCAGCGGCGGAATATAGCTCGGCGGCTTGCCGGAATGAATGTGCCAGACCGGATTGTTAAGCTGGGCCTTTTCGTCCTGTCCCGCATAGGCGGCGAGATGCTGGTAATATTCGTCGACCATCTTCGGGATGACATCGAAATAGAGCTTCTTCGCAACCCGCGGACGGATGAATTGGAACAGTGAAAGCGACTCTGCCGGCGCGTAGGTGAGCCAGTCTTCGACCGAAATACCATTGCCCTTAGTCTTGGAAATCTTCTCGCCTTTCTCGTCGAGAAACAATTCATAGACATATTGGACGGGCGCTTCGCCGCCGAGAATTCGGCAGATTTTGGAATAGATCGGCGCATTGTCCTGATGGTCTTTGCCGAACATTTCGAAATCCACGCCAAGCGCGGCCCAGCGCATGCCGAAATCAGGCTTCCACTGCAGCTTAGCATTCCCGCCCGTGACCGGAATCGTAACCTCAGTCCCGCCTTCATCATCAAAGGTAATCGTTCCTGCTTTCGCATCCACGGATTTCATCGGCACATAGAGTACCCGGCCCGTGGTCGGGCTGATCGGTAGGAATGGTGAATAGGTCGCGCGGCGTTCTTCGCCCAGCGTTGGCAGCATCACAGCCTGAATGTCATCGAACTTTTCCAGCGCGCGCAGCAGATAGGCATCATAGGCGCCGCTTTTGTAAAGCGCGGTCGCGCTGCGGAAATCATAGTCAAAGCCAAACCCGTCCAAAAACGCCTTCAGCCTTGAATTCATATGCGCGCCATAGGACTCGTGCGTTCCGAACGGGTCCGGCACGTCGGTCAGCGGCTTCTGCATGTGGTCTTCAAGCATGGTCGCGTCTGGCACGGTCGACGGGATTTTGCGCATCCCGTCCATATCGTCTGACACGCAAAGAATGGTCGTCGGGATCTGTCCACCTGTGATGGTTTTGAACGCATGACGCACCATGCTGGTCCGCACCACTTCGCCAAAGGTGCCAATATGCGGCAGACCTGACGGGCCGTAGCCCGTTTCAAACACGACCGGGCCGTCACGCTTAATCCCGCGCTTCCCTTCAATGAACAGCCGTTTGAGGATGTTACGCGCTTCCTCGAACGGCCAAGCCTTGGCTTTGGCATGTTCGGGATCAAGATCTTTAAGGTCGATATTTTTCGGGTCGATCATGGCCGGGCAGATAGGGGCTGCGACAGCGAAAGTATAGCGGCGGGTTCGGTTCGTGTGTCTCTCAACTCATCAAATCAGATGTGCGCGTTCTAAAGCCAGCAAACGTGCCTTCCGGTCAATGCCGCCCGCATAACCGCCGAGCCCACCATCAGAGGCGATGACCCGGTGGCAGGGAATGACGATAGCAAGGCCATTTGCCCCATTAGCCGAGGCGACGGCGCGGACCGCTTTGTCATTACCAATGGCCACGGCGAGGTCAGCATAACTCCAGGTTTCGCCGTATGGGATAGTGCGCAACTGATCCCAGACGCCGCTTTGAAACTCTGTCCCAGCGGTTTCGATCACGACTGAGAAGTTCCGACGGACGCCTGCGAAATACTCCTCCATTTCGCGGCGGATCGTCTGCGTCACGGCCGTCTGTCCGGGCACGATGGCGCGACCATGAATGCGGCGCAGCCGCTCAAACTGACGCGGGAGTTTCACGCGGTCGACAAATTCAATCAAATAAAGCGCGCGCTCATCGGCCACGACAATCATGCGCCCGCCGCCATTTTCAACGGGCATATCGAGCCAATCGACAAAGAGCGGATCAGCCGTTCCTTTTGCGGGAGCTTGACCAAATGTCTTGGCATAGGCGCTGCGGAAACCTGACGGGCTGTCAAACCCAGCCTCCAACTGCGCCTCAATCACACTCGCGCCGTCGGCCATTGCTTTGGCCGCAAGCCCTAAGCGCCGGAGCCGCGCATAATCGGCCACACTCATGCCGAGCCGGTCCTTAAACCGCCGCCTTGCCGTGGAGGGATCAATGCCGGCTGCGCGCAATGCGGTTTCATCGACGCGCCCATCCTCACTGTCTTCGACTAATGCGATGACGGCGCGCACCAGCGCATGATCTTCGCCTGCCGGATGGCAGCGTTTGCAAGCCCGATAGCCCGCGCGGAGAGCCGCCTCCGCGCCATCGAAAAACTCGCAATTTTCGAACTTTGGCGCGCGGGCTGGGCAGCCCGTCCGGCAGAAAACGCCTGTTGTGCGCACGCCGATAATCGCACCCGGAACATCTGTTCGCGATAGGAAGGCCTGATAGATTTCTGGCTCGGACAGCATCAACATAAGGTTCTCTAACATGCCACCGGGCTGCGGACCGCCGAAAATCGGGCATTGCCAAAATTGGTTGTTAGAAAAGGTGCAAAACGATAGGCCGCGCGGATGACAATACACCTGCATAAACACGACCTCCCCAACGGCATTGATTTTGGACGCGCTGTCGCCATTGATACAGAGACCCAAGGGCTCTCGCTCGTGCGGGACAAGCTTTGCCTTGTGCAGCTTTCCGCTGGCGATGGCGACGCCCACATCGTGCAGATGGACCGCGATAAATATGACGCGCCGAACCTGAAGGCACTGATGCTAAATGAGGACGTCACCAAGCTGTTCCATTTTGCCCGCTTCGATGTGGCGATCATGCAGCGCGACCTCGGTGTCGATACAATGGGTATTTTCTGCACGAAAATCGCCTCGGGCCTGGTGCGGACCTATACAGATCGTCACGGCCTCAAGGATCTCACCCGCGAACTGCTCGGCGTGGATCTCTCCAAACAGCAGCAAAGCTCTGATTGGGCCGCCGATGAGCTAACCCAAGCACAGATGAATTATGCCGCGTCCGACGTGCTCTATTTGCACCAGCTTCGCACGATCCTCACGGCCCGCTTGGTTCGTGAAGACCGACTCGAGGTGGCACAAAGCTGCTTTGATTTCCTCAACACACGCTGCCGTCTGGATCGGATGGGTTGGGACGAAGTCGATATTTTCTCCCACCGTCTACGCCGCGCCGACTAACGACCCTACGCGATGCCCGCCTGAAAGGCGTGCGTCTCCTCATCGCTACACAGCAATAGGCGCATCGGCCCGCTGCACCCGCCTGTCTTTCCCTTCAGCGCGGTGCGGCGACAGCGGGCGCGGCGTTCCAGCTCATCCAGATAAAGATGACCATATTGGTCGATCAACGGATCACCCGGATAGACTTTCGTGACATGGCCGCAGCCACCGCAAATCATCTCGATCCGCTCTGGCGGACTGAGGTCTGACATTTGTAGCGTTGACTTCCAACTCACCAGAAATCCTCCGCTTGCGGGACTCGGGTAAAGGCGATCTTGCCGCCCGCATTGCCGCCCGGCGGCGGCGACCACGGCCCGACCGTGATCAGGGATCGATTGGCGGCGGCGTTCAACTGATCGATCGTACGGGTGACGTGCTCCCATCGCTGACGCTCCGGATCCTCCGTCGCCCAGAGATCAAGCTGACGGCCGCCGATCGGCACCAGCCCTGAAAAACTAATCATGACATGGGCGATATTGACGAAGGGCAACTGCTCCAACTTGGCCGCGAGCGGTTGCCAGATCCGGTCCAGCGCCTTCAGGCAAGTGCGGTCGTCATTGGCGCTATGCAGCTCCGTGGCATCCGCCCAGCGTCGCGGCTCTTCCCCCGGACGGGCGCGGATCTTGAGGCTGACATAGAGCGTGTTGGCGTAGAAATTCTCGCGCCGCAGCCGCCGCGCAGCTTTGGTCAGCAACATGCGCGCGCAGCCATAGGGTTCGCTTAAGCCTCGCCATTTGGCAGGCAAAACCCGGCCATGCCCAATCATGCCGCGCTTGGATTTCTGCGTAATGACCTCATGGCCCTGCATCGCGTACCAGAACCGTTCCCCGGCGACGCTGCCCCAGATTTTACGCAGCTGCTTCGGCCCGGTCGCCAGCAAGCCCGCCATGTCGGTGATGCCGTTTTGTTCAAGCCGCGCCGTCATGCCTTTGCCGATCCCCGGAACCCCGCCGAGCGGAATGTGGAGCAGGGCGTCCGGCAGATCTTCGGGCCGCCAGACGGTCGCCCCGTTCGGCTTATCTTCCTTACAGGCGATTTTGGCGAGGTGTCCGTTCGGCGCAAAACCGATTGAGGCGGTGACATAGGGCCCGATCCCCTCGGCCAAGGCCCGCTTAATCCGCACGGCGGTGCCAAGCGGGTCGTCAATGTTTTGTGGCCTAAGCTCACATGACAACTCATCAATCGACATGACCTTAGCAATCGGCAGCACCGTTTTGATCGACGCCTGCGCGCCGTGATGCACTTCGCGGTAAAAGGCCGGGTCTTGCGGGACGAACGCCATATCAGGGCAGATTTTCAGCGCGTCCCGACGGCTGACCACACTGCGTAGCCCCGCCTTCTTCGCTTCCCGAGACGCGGCAATCACCCCGCCACTGCCCATCCCGTCATTACCGGTCGTTGGCGTGATCCCAACAGGCCGGCCGCGCAGCTCCGGACGGCGCTGCTGTTCGCAGCTCGCAAAGAAGCTGTCGAAGTCGAGATAGAGATGTTCAATCGTATCGGGCTTGCGCACAGCAATAGAGTCCGTCTTTAGGGTCGGTCAGCCGCCCACGCGCCGGGCCCAATCCGGGCTGCGCAGACAAGTCAGTCCAGCGAGATCGGATTAGAACATAAAGTGAACAGAAAAGAAAAGGACTCTTTTCCTATTTATGTGCCCGTCCTTGTGGACGGGACTCGCAGGCCCGCCCCTTACAAACCCCTCATCCGCGCACACCAACACTACCCAAAGTGATCACAGGTCTTTATAGGCACGCGCGAGATGGCTGATCTGTCCTTACAACCTGCTTTGCCAATACGGTCCCATGCTGCGAGCGACGCGCTGGGCCTATGGGAGCCAAAGCGCACCCTGACTTTAGAAGCGGCGCGCAAGCACACGCAGAGGATCGCGCTGCTGCGTAAAACGCTGATCGGCATTTCTGTCGCCCTGATTGCGCTGCTGGTGTTTTACTTTGCGACCCAGAGCAGCGAAGTGGTGATCGCGGATGATCCAGACACATCCGTGCGCATGATCAATCCGCGCTATAGTGGCCGAACCTCAGACGGGCTGCCCTTCTACCTCACATCCGATACGGCGACGCGCCAGCTTGAAGACCGCAATGAGGTCGCACTGATCAAACCCGTTCTGGAATTCATCCGCGCGGACGGGGCGGCCAGTTCCTTCGTTGAGGCGGATGGCGGCAGCTATGACGACATCAACAAAATCCTCGATCTGAGAACCGATACGAGCTTGGCCGACGATATCCGGCAGAATGTTATTCTGGAAACGGATGATGGCTATCGTTGCGTCACGACCCATGCCCGCATCTTTGCGCGTGACAAACGCATTACCGGGGAAGAACCGATCCGTTGCGCGGGCAATTTCGGGACGGTCAATGGGACCACCTACGAAATCTTGGATAATTACCGCACCTACGTCTTTAAGGACGGCATGGACGGGATCATTAATCGCGACAGCGACAATCCCGCCGGATTGCGCGGATCACTAGAGACGGATGCGACCCAAGCGCGGCCGATTTTCGGCTTTGACGGCGACGGCCCGATCAATGTGAAGGCGCAGCAGGCGACCTATTATGGCGGCACCACGGATCTGGTTGGCGATGTCGTCGTGGTTCAAGACGGATCAACTATCTATTCCGACGAAATGAAAATTCTGCGCGACAGAGCCGTGAATGCGTCCCCTGGATCGCTTCGCCTCGGCGCGGTCCGCGAAATTATCGGCACGGGTAGCTTCCGCTATGTGTCCGAAGAGAACGATGTGCGCGGCGATCGCGGCGTTTATGAGCGGGATCAATCCCGCGTCACCGTCACAGGTGACGTCACGGTCGTGCAACCCGGCGGCAACACGGTCTCGACCGACCGCCTCGTCTATGACACAGTGACTGAGACAATCCGTTTTTCCGGCCAGTGCCAAGGCCGGGCCTGCGACAATAACGGGCGCGTCACGATAACTCTCGAAGGTCAGGACTGACTATGAAATCCGTCTTTTACTTTATAGCGGGCCTTTTCGCCGCATTGGCATTTGCCAGCTCAGCTTTGGCGCAGTTTGCGGGCTCCTCCGGCGGCAATATCGAACTTTACGCTGATGACGCTGTGTCGTCCAAAGGCGTCACGACGCTGACCGGACAAGTCGATGCCCGCCAAGGCGAGGTCCGAATTCTGGCGGATCAGATGGTGATTTACAGTAAGGCCGCCGACAATGCGGGGCCGACCGTCGGCACGGTCGCGGGCGATATTGAACGGATCGTCGCCACCGGGAATTTTTATTACATCACGCCCGAGCAGGAAGTGCGCGGCAATATGGGCGTCTATATGGCCTCAAGCGACACGTTTGAAGTCACAGGCGATGTTGTTTTGGTGCAAGATGACAGCATCGTTCGAGGCAAGCGGCTAATCTATGAGCTTAGTTCACAAAAAGCGCGCGTCGTTTCCGACTGTAAGGGTCGTCAATGTGGGCGTCAGGGCCGGGTCGCGATCCTGATCAAGAACACGCCGGATGCAAATGCTGCTGCGAGCAATAGCTAGGCATGGCTGAGACGCTTGATAGCCAAACGGTGGACGATCCTATTGCGGGCGAAGAGCAGCCTGCCGGTGGATCTGGCAACGCGCCCGAAATCATTACGCCGCCGGCCACAGGACTGGCCGCGAATAATATCGGCAAAGCTTATCGCGGGCGGGTTGTCGTCAAAGACATTACCCTGACGGTTCAACGCGGCGAAGTCGTCGCGCTGATGGGACCGAACGGCGCGGGTAAAACGACCAGTTTCTACATGATTATGGGCCTTATCGAAGCGGATCGCGGGTCAATCACGCTGGACGGTCAGGATATTACGGGTCTGCCCATGTATCAGCGCGCACGCCTCGGCGTAGGCTATTTGCCGCAAGAACAAAGTATCTTCCGCGGGCTGTCGGTCGAGGAAAATATCAAGGCAGTGGTTCAGCTCACAGAAAAAGATCGCAGTAAGTGGGACGATAATGTCGACGCGCTGCTCGATGAACTCAACATCGGTCACATCCGAAAATCGCCCGCTTTGGCGCTGTCAGGCGGGGAACGCCGCCGCGTCGAGATCGCGCGCGCGCTCGCCAGCCGTCCGTCTTTCATCCTGCTCGATGAACCCTTTACCGGGATCGACCCGATCGCCATTGCCGATATTTCCGAGCTGGTGCTCTATCTGAAACAGCGCGGCATTGGCATCCTGATCACCGATCACCGCGTCCGCGAAACGCTCGACATTGTCGACCGCGCCTCAATCCTGTTCCAGGGCGAGGCCTTATTTGAAGGCACGCCCGAAGAAATCCGCGCCAACAAAGATGTGCGCCGCGTTTATCTGGGTGAGAAATACGCGTAACGTGAGAATCAGTCTGGTGGACCGACTTGCCGTCACGCCGCGTTGAGCCGGATTTATCCGGAGCGCAGCGGGTACTTAAGCTTCCAACCCATCACCGAACGGTAAACTGCGCACTTAGCCGCCCGTTTGCATCTACGCTCACCACGGCGCGGTCCATCGTCACGGCATAGTCGCTCAGTAAATCGTCGAACACACCGTAGAGGCTGGCCGTCTGCGCATCATCGATCCAGACCGCAAACGACCCGTCATCGCCGGGCTGCACCCGTGTCAGCTTGACCCCGTGGGTGCCCGACACATTGATCAGAACGGAGCGGTCAAACGGCGCGCGAGCTCCGGTCCCCGCCGCCCCTAAAGTCGGCGCGATACGCGAGACGATGGCCAGTTCCGACTTAGCCCGATCCAGATCCGTTTGAGCGTTGGCCCGGACCGATTGCACCGGTAAGATTAAGGCAAAGACGAGCAGGAAAACCATCAAGATAAGGCCGAGCCCCATCAGCAAGAATCGCTCACGGGGTTCGCGTCCGTCCCACCAGCCGGTCAGCGCGGTGATCATTGGGCCCCTCCCAAGCTAATCGCCGCATCGCCGATGAAGCGTCCGCCTTGTTCACGCACGCCGCCAGTTGTGAAGACGGCGCCCGATGCGGCAACCGTCTGTTCGAGCGCGCTCGGCGCGCCAAATCCCGGATAGACCAGTCGCAAGCGTAAACTGTTCTCGCGCGCCTCAAAGGATAGCTGCTCGACCACAATATCCGGATGATTGGACAGGGCGGCAAACAGCGTGTTGGACAACGCTAAAAACGCCGCCGGGTCCGTGTCCGTGGGTCCGACGCTACGCGCGATCCGCGCGAGATTTTCCGGGGCGGGTTGTCCCGTCGCTTGAGTGTAAAGCGTGCGTGCCTGATTTCTCAGCGTGTCTGCCTGAGCGGCTGTGGCGCGCGCCTCCGCGAAGGAAAGGCCAAATCCCAAGAGCCCGCAGACCAGCGCGACAGCGGCCACGCGCGCCCAAGGCCCCGCCTGAATTTGGGTCCGGCGACGGTAGGTCCCACTGCGCAGATCAAGCGCATCCCCACTGTCGAGCCGGTTAAATATGGCGCGCGCAAGCGTATCGTCATCTAGAACAGTGACAGGCGCATCCGCCCAATCGGCATCTACGGTCATACCTTGCGGCCCGGGTGTCACGACGCGGCCCAGCACTCTCACATCGTCGCCCGCAAGATCGCTCAGCGCATCGAAATCTGCCAGAAGCGTATGCGGATTAAACCGTCCCAACACGGCATCCATCGTATCTGTGCTTACCATCAAGGTCGGCGCGGGATCGCCCGATCCAACCACGATGTGCAGAGCTGACAGATCGGTCGCGATCCGGTCTTCATGGGCAAAACGCGCAATATTGAGCCGCTCAGCGCCTTTGATATTGTCCGGTAGATCGGTGAGAAAGGATCGCACACGCTGGCCCGGCAGGACCATCGCATATGGGCTGGATAGCAATGGCGCGAGTGCATCAATATCGCCGCGCGACGCCTCGATTGAGCCGCGCGAGCGCCGCGCCAGCAAAGCCTCATGGCCGTCACTCTCTGGCAGGATCAGGACACTGTCGATCACTGTTCCGTCTCCTCCGCAATTAAACGTGCCCAGGCCAATGACGGAAATTCGCCGCTGCCCCACACCCGGTATGTGAGTTTCGGACGCCTACTGTCTAGCCCTTCATAGGCCAGAAGCTGCGCACGCTGCACCGGTCCAAACCGGATAATCGCTTCAACCACAATCCGCTGCGGACCAAAGACAATACCGTCAAATTGCGCCGCCGAATTGTCGAAATCCTGCAAGATCGGCGATGCCAGCAAAGTCTCGGATGAGCCGTAACCGCCCGAGGGTCGTTGCTCAATAAGCTCAAGCGCGACCCGCTCTGCGTCGAGCCCACCGCCAAGAATCGCAGCGAGGACGGGCGCATGACCCGAGTTGGCGGTCTCGATGTTGAATTGTGTGGGAGCGCCGGTCTCACCGATGCAAAGATGCGGCAAGAGACGCTGAAATAGCACCTCATCCATACCGTCAACGGCCCGTAACTCGCTGACAGACACCATCGGGACATTGGCGGTGCGGTGCGGTTGAGCTCTCGACATATAAATCCCGTCTTCCGCGCCACCGGGCAAAGCTTGCGAATCTGCATCAACCCAATCAACACTCGCCGCGGCTATTCTCCCCGCCGTTCCCGGATCAATGCCGAGCGCGCCCATCAGCGCTTCGAACCGCAGTCGCGCCGTGTCCGACCCCAGCCCGGATGTATCCGATAAGGCGCTGAGCCGGAAACAATGGGTGCCGTCGCTGACAACTAGGGTCATCGATCCATTTTCGAAGGGCAGGATAATGGGTTCTGGCTCAGCGAGACGGGCGTTGAGCGTCGCAGGTTCCTCACCCGCGACGCTTTCAATCTGTGAGGCGGTAAACTCTCGCGCTCCTTGAGCATAGAGGTCCACTTGCGCCTGAGCGTCCAATGTCCCGCTCCGAGTCACAGAGGTTCGCAGCGTTGTCAGCAAAGCCAATGCAACCGCACTCATCAAACTGAGTACAAGCAGTGTACTCAGTAGAACGGTTCCGTCCTCGCGCATATTGAGGGGTCTACGCATCGGGCGATCCGAAGACATGGCGCGTCGTCGTCCCGTCCGCGTGGATGAGTGTGATCGATACCGCCTTCACACCCAATGTTTGGTCTGCCGTATAATCGCGCCGCACCTGTTCGAGGAGGCTGGCAATGTTATTGATCGGTTGGCTAATCGCTTCCACCAGAATCGATTCAACACCGTCCAGAACAACCCTGTCGATAGGCGGTTCGACAAAAGCTGGGTTTTCGTGCGGTAAGAAGGCCCGGATGAGCTGACCACTCTCGACCCGCCACGACACGCGCAACAAATCACCGCGTGCAAAGACGCCATCAGGATTCGGGCGACCCCGGCGCGTGAGCGTAAACCCATCCGTCTGAGCCGCCTCGCGGGTTCGGTCGATAAACCCGCCCAACCCGTCGCGATTCTTGCGGTATATCATCTCCGCGAAATCTTCGGCCATGAGCCGGCGTGCCGCGGACAGTTGCTCAATCTCCTCCAATCGCGTTTCCGCCGCTTCGCGCGCATCCAATGTGGTCGACAAGGCGATCAGAGCGCCGACGCTAATTAGGGAGAAGATGAACATTGAGACGAGGACTTCAACCAAGGTGAAGCCGGCGGCGCAATCAGCGTTTGTCTTTACTCCGATCATTCTGACGTCTCGCCATTATCTTGATCGGGCGGGGGGGCGATTACGGACTGAACATAGCGAAAGGCCCGACGCTCGGACACAATGCGGTCCTGGTCACGCTCGGTCACGCGAACCGCGATTTCGTAAAACCCTGTCTGGTCCGTCGCGGAGGTTTCCACGACCACATCAAATGCCATGCCGCCGGAATCGACCTGGCTGCGCTCAGTTCCAAGATCTAATGGCGCGATCCGGGTCAGCACGACTGCATTGTCGGCGACGAACCCCGCATGCGTGCGAAGTTGCAACGTGGCCGTACCCGACACGGCCAAGGTCGCCGCGCGGTTAAGTCCGACAATAGCGAGGCTGAAAATGGCGAGGCTGACCAGCACCTCGACCAGCGTGAATCCGTCTTGTTTTCGAGTCTGTCGGATCATCGGTCAACCGTGCGAACGATTTGACCGCGTGCATCGGCGCTCAACTCATAGCGCGCATCACGCGCACTGAGCGTGAATGTGAAATCCGGCACTACGCCATAGGGCTCGAACAATAAAATTGGCTCTGATGTTTCAGGGATGTCTAGGCGCTGACCATCGCGCTCTAGGCTCAATCGGGCATCGTCGGGCCAAGACAGGTCCGCGCTGCGCACCCACTGCGTCCCGTCATGCCGGAACAGGCTCAGCGTCTCAGCATCAAGACCAAGGGCGCGCATTTCACCCGCCACCGCGCCGTCACCTAGAAACCGCGTTAGCTGCGCCGCCATGGCTTCCGTGGTGCGGTCAGTCTGAGAGCGCGGTTGCGGCAGATTCAGCACGACCGCGCCGACCATGAGAGATAGGATCGCGAGGACCGCCAGCAATTCGACGAGGCTGAAACCCTCATCGCGATAGGTTTTACTGCCAGTTGCCAATGTCAGCATCGGCGCCCTCGCCGCCTTCCTGTCCATCCGCGCCATAGCTCAGAATATCGAAGGCTCCGAATTCACCGGGGTTACGATAGACATAAGCATTGCCCCACGGGTCATCGCGCAACCGTTGCACATAGCCTTCTGCTGGATATTTCGCCGCGTTTAAACCAGCGGGCGCTTCAACGAGCGCTTGCAGCCCTTCCTGTTCCGTCGGGAAACGGAAATGATCTAATCGGAAGAACTCCATCGCCGTTTCATATGAAGCGATATCGGCGCGCGCCTTGGTAATTGATGCATCGCCCAGTCGCGGCAGCACCGCCAACACGACGCCTGTCGCCAGCAAACCGATAATGGCCATCGTGACCAACACTTCAGTTAGAGTAAATCCATCTTCTGCCGATCTATTTCGGGGCTGCCGGTTTCTTGAATGTTCGGTCGGTTGTTTCACGTGAAACACTCCTAAAAGTTAGACTTTAAAAACTCAGCGTATTGAGCTGCAAGATGGGCAAGAAAATAGCAGCCGCGATCAGCAAGACGATCCCGCCCAAAAGGATGATGATGAGCGGTTCTAACAGCGCCAGAAAAATCTGCGTCGCCGCTTCAAACTCGCCCTCCAGATAGTCAGCGGATTTAGCGAACATTTGTCCCGTCTTTCCAGATGCCTCACCGCCCAATACCATTTGCACGACGAGCGGCGGGAAAACCTGCGTTTGTTTAAGCGCCGCACTCACGGCGGTGCCTTCGCGCACGCGCAATACGGCGTCGCCGACGGCCTCAAACATGACCCGGTTGCGGAGCGTGTGGCGTGCCGTTTCCATCGCAGCGAGCGCTGGCGTTCCAGCTGAGATCAACCCGGCAATCGTGCGTGAAAACCGCGCCGCTTCGAGGTTACGGATAATCCGCCCGATCACGGGCAAACGCAACTTGAACGCGTCCCAAATCTTGCGACCCGACGGACGGCGCTTCCACAGCGAGAAGAGGAGGTAAGCCCCACCAATCCCGATCAGCAGCGCCCACCAATTCGCCTTCAGGAAATCGGACGCCGCAATCGTGCCGCGTGTCAAAGGCGGTAGGGTTTCGCCGAGCACGACAAATTGCTCCGCCACTTTCGGCACAACCAGCGTTAGCAAGATAATGGTCACAATCAAGGCGACAGCCATGAGCAGTAATGGATAGATGGTCGCGCCCAATATTTTGCGGCGGATAGCATCGGCGGCTTCCATATCGTCGGCGCGGCGCTCTAGCACGGGGCCCAGTTGCCCCGCCGTTTCCCCCGCCGCGACCATGGCGGTAAATAGCGGATCGAACACATTAGGATGACGCGACAGCGCTTCGCTGAGCCTTGCGCCTTCCATCACTTGCCCGCGCGCGTCGAGCAGAACTCCGCGCAGACGGGAGCGTTCAAATTGCAGTGCCGTGATGCGCAGCGCTTCCTCAACTGGGGTCGCCGCAGAAATGAGAATGGCGAGCTGGCGGGCGGCGCGGGTGATATGAGCGCGCTTGATGCGCGATCGTCCCGCCTCTGCCGTTTCATCCGACCGAGCACGTTTGCGGGACGGTTTAACCTCAACCGGAGTTAGCCGCCGCGCACGCAATTGATCCCGCGCCGCCCGCGCCGACCCGGCCATGAGCGTGCCTTTGCGCCGTGTCCCCGAGGCGTCGAGCGCGGCATAATCGAACGCATCCACGCGCTAGATCTCGTCCGAGCGGCAGACGCGCAAAACTTCGTCTGAACTGGTCAGGCCCGCCGCAACCTTATCGGCCCCGTCCGCCAGCAAAGTCTGACGGCTGGCAAAAGCATGTGTGGCCATCTCAGATTCGGTTGCACCCGCATGGATCATCCCGCGCATCGTTTCGTCCATCGGCACAATTTCGTAAATACCAAGTCGACCCGAAAACCCGACGCCCGAACATTTCGGACAACCGACCGGCTTATAAAATGTCAGGCCACGTCCCTTGATGCCAAGCTCAGCCCGTTCAGCCGCCGTTGGCGTATAAGGGTCCTTGCAGCCATCGCAGAGGCGGCGAACCAGACGCTGCGCGACCAATGCGGTCAGTGTTGACGATAACAAGAACGGCTCCACCCCCATGTCACGGAGACGCGCAACGGAGGCGATGGCAGAGTTGGTGTGCACCGTGGAGAGGACAAGATGGCCGGTCAGCGATGCTTGCACCGCAATTTCCGCCGTTTCCGGATCGCGGATTTCCCCCACCATGACCACGTCCGGGTCTTGGCGCAGGATCGCGCGTAGCCCGGCGGCGAAGCTCATCCCAACCGCATTATTGACCTGCGTCTGCCCGATCCCGTCGAGCGCATATTCGACCGGGTCTTCAACCGTAAGAATATTGCGCGACCCATCATTGAGCCGGGACAGCGCCGCATAGAGCGAGGTTGTCTTACCCGAGCCCGTCGGCCCGGTGACGAGGATGATGCCATTGGGTCGCGCCAATGCGCTGGCAAAAGCCTCTTGCACGGCCTCTGCCATGCCGAGTTCTTCGAGAGCCATGCGCTGATTATCTTTTTCCAAAATCCGCATCACTACCCGTTCACCATGGCGAGACGGCAAGGTCGAGACGCGCAGATCGATCGCGCGTTCGCCAAGATTAAGTGAAAAGCGACCATCCTGCGGAATGCGTTTCTGGGCAATATCCAGTCGGCTCATCACTTTGACACGCGAGGTCAGAGCGGGCGCGAGGCGGGCGGGAAGTGACAAAGCTTCCGACAAAGTGCCGTCAATCCGAAAGCGCACGGACAGGCGCTCCTCATACGGCTCAATATGGATGTCGGACGCGCGGGACCGAATGGCTTCCTGCAAAACTCCATTGATCAAGCGGATGATCGGCGCGTCATCTGAGCTGTCCAGTAAGTCCGACGTGCGCGGCAGACCATCGGCGAGTGCGGACAAATCCTGCGGTGCGCCGAGCGCATCTTCTGACGCACCCGCCAGATCGGCTTGCGCATAAATGCTGCTAAGCCGCTGCTCAAAGGCTTCCGGTGTCAGGGTTTCGCGTAAAACAGTGTGGCCGACGGCCCGGCGCGCTTCGATCAGCGCGTCACGCGACGCAGACGCTTTATGCGCCAGTGTGACCGATCCATCCACGCCCGGCACAGCGATAACGCCGTGCTGGCGCGCGAAGGTATAGCTCAGAGCAGGTCGTGACGCAGGGGCAGACATTCACCCATTATAGCGCTGATACGGCCCGCGGACATTAAAGTTTTGTGGCATTCCACAATGCGTTTACGGACCGCTTACGCGTTATTGGAATTTGGCCCAAAACCCGGCCAAGGCGCGGGCTTTGGGACCAAAGATTGCCTCAGTGAAGTTGGATGAGGCGGTGCGTTTCACCACTTCGGTCCGGGTTGGATAGGGCGAGATCATCCCGGATATTTGACTGAGTTTGAGCTTACCCGCCATGGCGAGGCTGACCGTATTGATGATCTCCCCGGCTTGGCTGCCCAGACAGGACGCGCCGATCACTTTGCCTTTGGCGTCGAGATAGAGCTTCAGCCCGCCCACCGTGTCGCGTTCGGCGATAGAGCGATCGTTTTCCTCGAAATCGAAATGTAAGGTTTTGGCCGCGTCGTTATGGCCTGCGCCGATATTTCCGAGTTCGGGCTGTGTATAAATCACGGCAGGCATGCGGTTGGTGGTCGCTTTGGCGAACATCCCACCCAATCCCGGCGGCATAAAATAGAGGTTCTTGATCAGCGCGCCAGCGTGAAAGCCCGCTGCATGGGTCAGCCCGCCCTTGCCCGCCGCAATGTCGCCCGCCGCATAGACGCGCGGGTTCGATGTACGCAGGGCTTCATCCGTCTGGATGCCGGAGCGGTCATATTTAACGCCGCCTTTTTCTAGATCGAGTCCGTCAACATTCGGTGCGCGGCCAGCGGCGACCAGCAAATGCGAGCCTGTGATCGCTTCGCCATCTTCAAACTCGATCTTGAACGTCCGGGCCGTCTTGGAGACTTTTTTAGTTTTAACGGGGGCGCGGAACTCGACGCCTTCGGATTTGAGGGCCTCGATTAAAGTCTTGGCGTGTTCAGGATCGGAGCGACCGAGCGGTTCAGCGATATCGACAATGGTCACTTTGGAGCCAAGACGGCGGAAGCTTTGCCCCATTTCCAGACCAATCGGGCCGGACCCGATGATCAGCAGATGTTTAGGCAGCGTCGAGACCTGAAAGATGCTCTCATTGGTGAGGTAAGGCACATCGGCGAGGCCCGGAATAGGCGGGGCAGAGGCGCGTGATCCAGCCGCTACGACAATCCGTTTGGCGCGAACAATATGGCTGTCGGAGACGATGGTTTTTTCATCTTCGAAACGTGCATCTTCGGTGATTACGGTGACGCCGAAGCCTTCATATCGTTCGACCGAATCGACTGGCGCGATTTGGTCGATCACGCCCTGAACATGGGCTTTCACGGCCTTGAAATCGATGTCGGGTTCCACTGGCGCAATACCATATTCCGAGCCATGGCGGCGATCATGCGCAACTTTGGCCGCCTTGATCAACGCCTTGGACGGCACGCAGCCTGTGTTGAGGCAATCACCGCCCATATCTTCGCGCTCAAACAAAACGACGGACCGTCCCAGATGCGACGCGCCGTAAGCGACCGAAAGTCCTGCAGAGCCTGCGCCGATAACGCAGAGATCGACCTCGTGAACCGTTTTAGACATATTAGCCTTCTGCAACGCCAGCGGGCGTGCCTTTGATTTTTTTATAAATGATGGGAATCAGGCTCAATGTGATCAGACCGAGGATCGGCAGGATTACTTTGGGCTGCAGCATCAAGCCGCCAAGTTTGGCTTCACCGCCCGCATCGAAAATTGCCCCAATGCCCGCACCGACGCTGGCGTAAACTAGCGCGCCGGGAATGATGCCGAAAAACGTGCTCAGCATATAATTGCGCAGCTTCACATCAAACAAAGCCGGGACGATATTGACGATAAAGAAGGGAAAGGCGGGGATCAGGCGCAGGATGAAAAGGTAGGAGAGTTCATTCTCTTTCAGGCCCTTTTCGAACTTCTTCATATAGGGCCCCGCCTTTTTCGACAGCGCATCGCCAAATGCATAACGCGCGGCTAGGAAAATCCCGGTCGCGCCCAGCGTGGCGCCGACCACGATGCCGAACCCACCGACCAACGCGCCAAACAGGAACCCTCCGAAAATGGACAGGAAGCTGGCGCCCGGAAAACTGATCGCGACCAGTATGGCATAAGTCGCAATAAAGCCGAGCAGAACGAGGACGAAATTATCCGCCACCAGCCCCGAAAGAAATTCGCGATTATCGCGTAAACTGTCCATCGACACATAGTCCGGCCCGCCTAAGGCGAAGAAAGCCGCTAACGCCGCCGCGATTATAGCCAGCGGCAGCAGGCGCTTCCAAAGCGGTTTGGAGGATGGTGTGTCTGTCGGTTCAGCTGTCATGATTAAGGTCGTCATCGCTTGTCTTGTGGGCTTTGTCATCCGCATAGACGAATGTTTTGGATCGATTGAAAGTCGGCATAGTCTTAGAGACTATTTCCGGTTCAGATCCCAACTATAGTGTGACCCCCGGAAGCGATCACCGCCCGTCAGCGCATCGAGCCGTTCGCCCGTCGCATAGGTTGCGAGGTGCGTTCGCAGATCATCCTTGCTGCCGAAATCAGCGGCATACCATTTGTAGATTTTCGAGATAGAGATCGTGCCGTTGCTCAGCGTTAGCCCCCTGTCGCTATTGATGTAGGCTGCGGCGGCCGCTTTTTGATCGACCTCCAACGTCTCGGCCTCCCACAAGCGGTCCATCAAGTTCGGGCAGCCAATGCTGGCGCAATTGACCATGTAATGGATGTAAGGCGACGGGTATTCCGCGCGCATGATGCCATGTTCGATATTGTTCAGGCTCAACGCCTCACCTTCGACCGTGACCAATTCCTTGTCCCATGGCCCTGTGTTGAACAGGCCGAATTGGCGGATGGAATTGAGCGGATAATTGTCCAGCACCACATCCAACGTCACGGCATTGTAGAGGTTAGCCCAATAGGCAAGCGCCTCGGCCTCATCCATTTCAGACGGCGCGCGCGCCGCTTGATCTTCAATAAAGGCTTCGATCACTGCATGATCGTCACCCTCATGCACAGCCGCGTAATCGAACAGCAATATCCCGTCAGGGCCAGGCGAAAGGTGCCGTTTAAGCACATCGGCATAATCGGATGTAGCGCTATTCATGGCAAAGGCCGGAACAGCGGCGCTCACAAGCGCGATAGAGAGCAATAAGCTGCGGATCATGGGTCATATTCCTGTGTAACACGGATGTGTCTAACGCGCTCAACATGAACAGGCTGCACACGACCGATCACATTGGCGAGAGCCAATAGACGATAAATTAGTCTACATCACGCTTCCGCAGAGATGAGCCGCCAGCCCGACCCCGATCTTTATTTGTTCAACTTTTCTTTATGTCGCTTGTGACCACTAGAGTTCGCATCTGTTTTCTGTGTAGGGGGTGCACAGACCATCAATGCTACCTTGAGGACATGTTATGAAAACGATCTCCACACTTGCTGGATTAGTCTCCGCTCTGGCTATCGCAACGGCCCCGGCTTTAGCCGCGCCAATGGAAATTCATGATATTGCAAAAATCCAGAATGCGGGAAATCTGACCGTTGCACCTGATGGGCAGACCATCGCCTATACGGTTTCAAAATATCCAGACCTGCATGCCGGCGAAGATGATGGCGGTTCCAATAGCCAGCTTTACATCATGCGCCCTGACGCAGCGCCTGTTCTGTTCACAACCGCAGAACGCAGTGTCAGCGGTTTGCAGTTTAGTCCGGACGGGCAAACCGTTTATTTCCGAACCCGGCGCGGTGACGATAAACACAATGCACTTTACGCTATTTCTCTGAGCGGCGGCGAAGCCACACAAGTTTTCCGGCATGAAACAAGCTTGGGCGATTATGCCATCGCGCCCGATGGCGACACGCTCTTCTTTGTAGCCACGGAAAAGGATGACGACAAATCCAAGCTGGCGAAAAAGGGCTTTGATGCCTACGCCTATGAAGAAGATCAGACCCTGAGAGCCGTTTGGACCGCTTCGTTAGGCGGTGACGAAAAGGCGTCAAAACTCTTTGACGATAAACATGTCACCAGTTTGGAACTATCCCCTAATGGCCAAACCTTAGTTGTCGCCGCCGCGCCGACAGCGTTGGTCGATGATGGGTTGATGAAAACCCGTCTCCATGTACTCGATCCGAAAACAGGTGATCTTCGGGTTGAAATTCCGACGCCTGGCAAACTGGGAACCTATGTCATTTCACCGGATAATCAGCGTATCGCTTTTAATGCCGGCACAGACATTCACGACACAGCAACCGGCGTTCTGATGGTCGCCAACATCAGTGATGGCAGCTTCCAGCAATTGACGCCAAACGCGCTTCAGCATGTGACTGACGTCGAATGGTTAGATAATGACTCCATCTTGGCCAATGCTCACCGCGGCGTCGAAAGCGCACTTGTGTCCTACAGCCTGACAGGCACGGCGGAGCGGACGTTCGCTACACCAAGCGACATCGTGGTTCGCAATGTGGAAGTCGGCAGCGGCGGCGCACTCTTCTTCACGGCTGATAGCCCCGCCCATCCGCGCGAAGTCTTTGCCGCTGAGCAGGGGCGCGTGGAAAAACTCACAAACATCAATAGCTGGCTGGAAGACATCACGCTCGCGCCGCAAACGACCTTCACCTTTGCCGCACGGGATGGTCGCCAGATCGAAGGCCTGCTGATCACGCCCAATGGCGACAAGCCTGCGGGGGGCTGGCCGCTCATCATGACCGTTCATGGCGGTCCAGAATCCCATGATTCCGATGGTTGGCTGACCGCCTATTCGCGTCCTGGCCAGTTCGGCGCGGGCGACGGTTACGCTGTTTTCTATCCCAACTATCGCGGCTCAACGGCCCGGGGCGTCGCCTTCGCCAAAGAGCATCAGAACGATTATGCGGGCGCTGAGTTTAATGATCTCACTGACGCCGTCGATGCACTGGTCGAGGCCGGGATCGTGGATAAGGACCGCGTCGGTATCACAGGCGGGTCCTATGGCGGCTACGCCTCAATGTGGGGCGCAACGGCGCAATCAGAGCACTTCGCGGCGGCCGTCCCGTTCGTCGGTATTTCCAACCAGGTCTCGAAATTCGGCACTAGCGACATTCCAAACGAAATGCATCTGGTGCATTCGCTGAAATGGCCATGGGAAGATAATTGGATGAACTTGCTGGAACGGTCTCCGATTTTCCATGCAGGGAAATCAACGACGCCGACCCTCATCATGCATGGCGAGAAAGATACGCGCGTCCATCCGAGCCAGTCGATGGAGCTCTACCGCTCCATGAAGGTGCGGGCCGACACACCGGTCCGGCTCGTCTTCTATCCGAATGAAGGACACGGCAATCGTAACGCGGCGTCACGGACGGATTACGCCTATCGTCTGATGCGCTGGATGGACACCTATCTGGCCGAGGACGCCAACCGCGACGATCCGATGCCAGAGTTTGACCTCAACCTGTCGGAAAAACTCGGTTGGGACAAAAAAGATGACGATATGACCGCTGAAGAGTAGCCTGCCGCTCAATAGTCTGAGCGTCAGTTGACGCTCAGACGTCTGAAAGCCTCGCTTGACTTCATCCGTGCGCGCCCATAATGGCCGCGTCTGTAATTTTGACCCGTCCTACGACCGCGTAAGGGCCGTCTTTTTCTTAGAGTAGCCAGATGAAACGTACTTTTCAGCCGTCCAACCTTGTCCGCGCTCGCCGTCACGGCTTCCGCTCGCGCATGGCAACTAAAAATGGCCGCGCCGTTCTGGCGCGCCGCCGCGCCAAGGGCCGTAAGGTCCTTTCTGCGTAGATTAAGTGTCCGGGCGCAAGCCCATGACCCAATCCGAGATTAAAAAACTCGGGACGCTGAAACAGCGTTCCGAGTTTTTGCATGTCCGAGAGGGCGACTATGCTGCGCGCGGAGCCATTGTCGTGCAATGCCGGGCCAATCCAGATCATCAAACGATCCGCTACGGCGTGACGGCAACCAAACGCATCGGCAATGCGGTCATTCGCAACCGCGCCAAACGCCGCCTGCGCGAAGTCGCGCGGCAGCTTCTCCCCAGCCTCGGACGTCCCGGTCACGACTATGTTTTAATCGCCCGCGACAAGACTCCGGTCCGCGATTGGGATCAACTACTGCAAGACGGACGCCGCGCCCTGCAATCAGTCTTGCAATCTGCCCCCAGTCCGGGGCAAAGCCCCGACCAACACCGCACACAAACGTAACCCTGTCGGGCGCACTCTCGCGCCGATTTCCGATTCACTTTTTCAGCCTGAGCACCCCTTATGGAAGACCAGCGCAGATTCATCCTGGCCATGGTCCTGTCGGGCCTTGTGTTCATGGCCTATTATTTCTTTTTCGTCCTGCCGACGCAGCAAGCGGCACGCGCCGATGCTGAGCTGGAAATGGAACGGCTTAACGCTGAGCAAGCCGTTGCGACGTCTCCTTCGGCATCAGCCGAAGTCGCTCTGGTTGATCAACCACGCGAAGTACTGGTCGCCACTGGCGCGCGCATTGAGATCGATGCTCCCGGCATTCGCGGCAGCTTGTTGACGACGGGCTCGCGCCTCGATGACATTACGCTCAACGATTATGATAAAACGCTGAACCCAGAGGATGGGCAGGTCGAATTGCTCTCACCGGTCGGCGGAGAACGCGCCTCGCTAGTCGCCGATAACTGGACCATGCCTGGTATGGCCGGGGACAATCTTGGCCTCGATACAGCTTGGGCTGTGGTGTCTGGCACCACGCTAACCCCGACGACCCCGGTCGTGCTGCAAACGAATATTGGCGGCGTCGACGTGACCCGCACTCTCTCAGTCGACGATCACTTCCTGATCACGACCGATGATGTTCTGACCAATACAGGCAGCCAACCCGTGACTTTGGCCCGCCGCGGCGTGGCCCGGCAGATCACCATGCCTCTGGGCCTGACCAACTTCTTTATCATTCAAGAAGGGCCGATCTCGGTTCTCGACGATAGCTATCACGACCAAACCTATAAAAAGACGGTCAAGAAAAGCTGGACGGAATCAGGCGAAGCTGGCTGGACCGGTCTGACCGATAAATACTGGCTGCATGCCGCGATCGCGCCGCAAGATGGCCGCACGACTGTCGATTACCGTCATTCCCTGATTGACGGGAAAGCTGTCTGGGACGCCATTTACACCGCGGATGCGATGACAATTACACCCGGCGCCTCCGTGACCTCGACGGGTTATCTCTATGCGGGAGCGAAAGAACGCGCCGTGCTGGAAGCCTATGAAGAGGATCTCGGCATCATCGGCATGAGCCGCGCCATCGATTGGGGTGCCATGGGCCTTCTGGTCCGCCCGATTATGTGGGCGCTGTCCAAACTCGGCCAGATGCTCGGCAATTATGGTCTCGGCATTCTAGCCCTGACCTTCTTCATCAAGCTGCTCATGTTCCCGCTGTTTAACAAGCAATATAAAAGCCAG
The DNA here is from genome assembly GCF_030159955.1 of Algimonas ampicilliniresistens. Classification (GTDB taxonomy): domain Bacteria; phylum Pseudomonadota; class Alphaproteobacteria; order Caulobacterales; family Maricaulaceae; genus Litorimonas; species Litorimonas ampicilliniresistens. The sequence continues at coordinate 475,133 of NZ_BSNK01000002.1, read as the reverse complement.
GCCAAGATGAAAAAGGTCATGCCTGAAGTGAAGAAGATGCAGGAGCGTTACAAGGACGACCGCGTCAAGCTTCAGCAGGAGATGATGGGCCTATATAAGAAGGAAGGCGTCAACCCGGCTGCGGGTTGCCTCCCGATTATCCCGACCATGTTCGTGTTCTTCGCGCTTTATAAGGCCGTGTTTATCGACATTGATCTGCGCCACGAGCCGTTCATTGGCTATATTCAGGATTTGTCAGCGGCAGAGCCGATTTCGATTCTGAACGGCTTCGGCTTCCTGCCCTTTAATGGACGTCCGGAAGGCATACTCGCATTTATCGCGCTAGGTCCGCTCGCCATTCTCTACGGCGCATCAATGAGCTTGATGTATATGCTGACGCCGCCAACTGGTGATCCGACACAGGCGAAAATCTTCAAGCTGATGCCGTGGTTGTTCATGTTCATCTTGGCCAGCTTCCCCGCCGGCTTGCTGCTCTACTGGGTCTGGAACAACATTCTGTCCTTCCTGCAGCAATGGTACATCACCAAGAAGAACGATGTGGATACGCCGGTTGATGCGTTCTTCCGCAAGATCTTCGGTCGGCCCGATCCGGTCGATACGGCGGAGTAATGGACGATCCAAAAACATTTACGCCGATCGTAGCCGAGTATAATTCGGGGCAAATCGAGGATGGGCGACTGCTCTTCGCCCGTCCGGTGACCTTCATGAAATCGGCTGTGTCGCTTGAGACATTACCCCCAATGGGATTGACCGAGGTCTGTTTCGCCGGACGGTCCAATGTTGGCAAATCGACATTGATTAATGCGCTGACCAATCAAAGCGGGCTGGCGCGGGCGTCCAACACGCCGGGTCGGACTCAAGAACTCAACTATTTCTCAGCCCAAGACCGGCTATATCTGGTCGATCTGCCGGGCTATGGCTACGCGAAGGCGCCAAAGCATAAAATCGCTGCTTGGAATAAGCTAACCCGCGCCTTTCTGCGTGGGCGGGCGACCCTTCGCCGCGTGTTTGTGCTGGTCGATAGCCGACACGGACTGATGCCGGTCGATCAAGAATTAATGAACATGCTGGATGAAACGGCTGTGACCTATCAGGTCGTGCTGACCAAAGCGGATAAGCTGAAAAAAGGCCAACTCGCACGAGTCCATGCAGAAACGGCGAAAAAATTGGCTAAACGCCCCGCCGCTTTCCCGGTTGTGGCGCTGACCAGTGCCGATAAAGGGCTCGGTATGCCGGAGCTTCGCGCTGAAATTGCCAGTTTGGCCCTGCCGATCGAGGCCCTATAGACGGCCCATGATTGACGGGCCAATGACGCAGGAACAAGAGATGGCCGAAAATCGCCGTAAGAATGAAGGCGGCTGGACCTCGGCCGCCACCCTGTCACGCGCCCTGCCCTTTATCCAGCGCCACGCCGGCGCCATCATCGTCGTCAAGTTTGGCGGTCATGCCATGAGCACGCCGGAACTCACCGCCGACTTTGCGCGCGACATCGTCCTGTTACGCCAAGTCGGCGTTCAACCTGTCGTCGTCCATGGCGGCGGCCCGCAAATTGGTTCCATGCTGAGCCGTCTCGATATCAAAACTGAATTCAAGGACGGGTTACGCATCTCAGATATGGAAACGGTCGGCGTCGCGGAAATGGTTCTATCCGGTGCGATCAATAAGGCTATCGTCTCTGCCATTAATTGTGCGGGCGGACGGGCCGTTGGCTTATCCGGTCGCGATGCGCGCCTGATTACAGCTGCGCCCAAAGCCGAAGGGCTGGGCTTTACCGGCGTGCCGATCGCGACTGACACGCGCGTCCTTACCACATTGACGGATGATGGGTTCATTCCCGTTGTCTCGCCCATTTCTGCCGATGAAAATGGCGATGGGTTTAACATCAATGCTGACACAGCCGCTGGAACACTGGCTGCCGCTCTGGGCGCGTCACGGTTGATGCTGATGACCGATGTCGAAGGCGTGATGGATAAGGATAAGCGTCTACTGACCGACCTTTCGCGACAGGATGTCCAGACTCTGATCGATGACGGCACTGCGCAAGGCGGCATGATTCCGAAACTTACGACAGCGATGGACGCCGTCGCGGGTGGGGTCGAGGCGGTCGTCATTCTCGATGGACGCCGCGCGCACGGCCTGCTGGTTGAGCTCTTCACTGACGAAGGCGCGGGGACGCTCATCCATGCCTAATGGATCGCCACCAGCTCGGATCCTTACTCAGGCATTCCTCACGGTGGCGACCTGTCTGCTCGCCCTACCTGCTTTTGCCCAGAATGCGGATGATCGCCCTGCGTCTCAGATCATACCGCCCGATCCGACGCTGGTCGGCCAAACTCGTGAATGGCAGATTTGCAACGAAACTTCTTATGTTCTGCGTACGGCCAGCGCGTTTCTGCGCGGCGCGCGGATGGCGGCTAAAGGCTGGGATGAAGTGCTTCCCGGATCCTGCCTGATTGTCACCACGCCGATCACCGGACCACGCTTCCTGTTCGCCGAAAGTATCGATTTGCACCAAGGCGGCGTGCGCGAATGGAAGGGTACCACGCCGCTCTGCGTTGATGATGAGGCGGATTTCGTCTCTGATGCGACGGAGGATTGCCGCCTCGCTAACCGAACCTTTCGCAATTACTTTGCCGTCCGTCCGGGCGAGCCTGTGACCAAACTGGTCGAACCGTCGGATTATGGTCGGGATAAGGCCGTGGTCGCCGCGCAACAGCGTCTGCTTCGCGATGCAGGCTATGATATTTCTCGGATCGACGGGCTGACCGGACGCCGGACGTCGCGCCTGCTGCGAACCTTCCGGTCCGATAATGGTCTCAGCACGACGCTCACTGGGGAGCCATTGATGCGCGCATTGATCGAAGCCGCCCAGAAAGTCGGCGATACGGTTGGGCTTGAAGTCTGCAATCAGAGCAGCGCAACAGTTTGGGCTGCGGTCGCCACGCGTGATGATGGGCAATGGCGCTCCCGTGGTTGGTGGCGGGCGCTAGCGGGGGAATGTACTCGCCCGCTAGATATGTCATTGACTGGAACAGAGGCGCACGTCTTTGCCATCCAAGAAGCCGAAGACGGCTCAGACCTACGCCTGCGCACAGTCGCCGCTGCGCCAGCGCAATTCTGTATCGCGGAGTCCAAGTTTGACGCGCTCGGCAATGATATGTGCCTCGAGCAAGGCTATACGGTCGCACCGTTCCGCCCGGTCCCGACCGAAGAACCGGGCGCACGCATGCGATTAACGGATGCCGACTTCGCAGCCCCTCTGCCCGGCGGCTTACGGCGCTAGTTTACTTTCTATGGATCTCGCTAACATCCGCACCTGGATCTTCGATCTGGACAATACGCTCTACCGGGCTGACGTCAGTTTCTTTGCCGATATTGGCGAGAAAATGACGACCTTCATCTCTCGCCATTTGGCGCTCCAGCCCGACCATGCACGTGAGTTACAAGAAGAATATTTCCATGATTACGGCGCGACCCTGTCGGGCTTGATGGATATTCACGGCATGGATCCGGCGGAATTTCTCGATTACGTCCATGACGTCGATTTGTCAGTGCTGAGCCCGCAGCCTGCACTTCGCGCCGCCATCAAAGCTTTGCCGGGACGAAAGCTGATTTTTACCAATGGTTCGCGCGGGCATATCCGTAATGTCGCGGGTCATCTGAACTTGCTCGATCTGTTCGAGGGTGGCTTTGCGATTGAGGATGCCCATTACATCCCCAAGCCCAAACGGGCGGCCTATGAGACATTCAATTCCGTCTTCGATATCGATCCGACGACCTCGATCTTCTTCGAGGACACGGTCCGCAATTTAGAAATTCCAAAGCAGATGGGCATGACAACCGTACTGGTCGGCGACGAACCCGATTGGGGCCGTACACCAAAAGTCACGCGCGCATCCGGCACAACGCGCGAGGCCCATTGGGTCGATGCGAGAACGGATGATTTGACGGGATGGTTGGTCGAGAATAAGCCTTAGATCGGCCTCACAACCGATCGCACATCATCAGCGCCCTACTGCCCGATCCAGACGATTCGGGCGATCCAGACGATCTGTTGGCGTGGAATGATCCGGTCATCATAGTCCGGGTTCAGCGAGATGAGCTCAATCTGCGTTTCGGACAGGCGGTGTAATTCTTTCGCCATCACTTCGCCTTCAATCGTTTTGACCACGACCCGGTCGCCGCGCCGGACTGGCTCATTGGGCGACACCACGACCCGGTCACCTGCGCGCATGACAGGCGACATGCTGTCCCCCGCAATCTGTAGACAATATGTGCCAGGGTCACTGACGCCCGGTACCCGGACATCATCCCACCCGCCGCCGACGGGAAAACCACTATCATCGAAGAAACCACTATCACCCGCCTGCGCGTGGCCAATCAGCGGGACACTCGGCCCGCGCGCATGTGTCTGATCAGAAAAACGCGCGAAATCTTCGAATGTCATTTCCACCGTGGCGAGCACTTTGGACAGGCTTTCGGTCGACGGCCAGCGATCTTTGCCCGACGGGCTCTGGCGCTTGGACTTGTTGAAGGTGGTCGGATCTAAGCCCGCTTTTCGCGCCAAACCTGACGGCGATGTCGACAGCGCATTCGCCAAACGATCCAGCGCGTTCCAGATATCCGTGTGAGAAAACATAGGCTCAGAGAGCTAGGATTATATCCCTATGCGGTCAAGGGGCGCAGAGCAAACAAATGGGGTTGGGCTGACTTTATCCCGGTGTTGCGGCGGACCCGGCCAACAAGCCGCCATCAATCGTCATTTCTGCGCCCGTGATGTAGCGAGCCTCGTCAGAGGCCAGCAAGACACAGAGCGCGGCGACTTCATCGACTGTGCCGAAGCGCTGCATCGGCGTATCCTTCACCAGCGCCGCCATGGTCGCTTCGCGGGCCTCACCTTCCCCCAACATCGGTTCCCACATCGGCGTCAGGATCGCCGCTGGGTGAACCGAGTTGCAGCGAATATCGAGGCCTTGTTGCGCGCAATAAAGCGCCACAGACTTGGTGTGATTCCGGATCGCGGCTTTGGAGGCGGCGTAGGCGCTCGCGCCCGGAATGCCGACCAGACCAGAACGCGACGAGATATTGATGATCGCACCACCCCCAGACTCCCGCATCGCGCGGATCGCGTAGCGGCAACCGAGGAATGTGCCGTCCGTGTTCACAGCATGGACAGCGCGCCAATTGTCTAGCGACGCGTTTTCCGGATCATGCGGCCCGACACCATTTTCAAACCCCGTCACACCCGCATTATTGACGAGGATGTCGATCTGCGGGCGTGCCGTCGCCAGCGCGTCCCAATCCGCCTCAGACTGAACATCCAGTTTCATAAACTCAGCGCCGATCTCTTTCGCAAGGGATTGGCCGAGCGCAGTGTTGATATCCGTCAGTAAGACTTGTGCGCCTTCGGTGATAAAGGCGCGGGCAATCCCTTCACCAATCCCGCGGGCCGCCCCCGTGATGACGGCGTGTTTGTTTTTAAGTCGAGTCATAATGATCTGCTCATACAAAAAAGGACGCTTGCGCGCCCTCGCCCATCCGGGCCGACAAATCTACCTACCGCCTCTCGTTTTTAACGAGAAGCGGTAGATTTACCGATTAGTTATAGGCGCTTTCGCCGTGCAGACTGGTATCGAGCCCTTCATATTCTTGCTCTTCCGTGACGCGCAGACCGAGCGTGACCTTCAGCAGTAGCAGAATGATCGTGGTCGCAAATGCGGTCCAAGCGACAACGATGAGCAAGCTTAGAAGCTGATCGACAAACACGCCCTCGCCCGTCCCGCCTAAGACCGTCGCGGACAGGAAGGGTAGCAGCAAAATTCCGAGCATCCCGCCAACGCCGTGCACCGCAAAAACATCAAGACTATCGTCGATCTTCATACGGACGCGGAACAGATTGACCGCACCGTAACAGACGAGACCGCCCGCCAAACCCATCAGGATCGCGCCGCCAGGTCCGAGCACGCCCGCAGCTGGCGTCACTGTTGCCAGCCCCGCGATGGTCCCCGTCGCCGCCCCGACAAGGGTCGGTTTGCGGGACTGCATGGCTTCCAGCGCAATCCAAACGAGCGTCGCGACGGACGCGGCGACATGGGTCACCAGAAGCGCCATGCCTGCACCGCCGTCGGCCGCCAACTGGCTGCCGCCATTAAAGCCGAACCACCCCACCCAAAGCATGGCCGCGCCGACCATGACCAGGCCCGGCCGATGCGGAACAGATAGGTCCGTAGGAAAGCCCTTCCGAGGACCCAGCAGGAACACATAGATCAGGGCTGAGACACCCGCCGTTGCGTGGACGACGAGGCCGCCCGCAAAATCGACCGTACCAAACGTCTGAGCCAAATAGCCGCCGCCCCAAATCCAATGGGCGACGGGCGCATAGACGACTAGCAACCACACCGCCGTGAAGATCATGACGGGCAGAAACTTCACGCGTTCGACAAAAGCCCCGACAATCAAAGCGGGCGTAATGATCGCGAAGGTCATCTGGAAGGCAAGAAAGACATTTTCTGGAATGGTGCCCGAGACTGATTCTGTGCCAACATTGGAGAACGCCTTCGACAGACCCCCCCACCAGAGGCCGTCACCGCCAAACGCGATGGAGTAACCCGCCACGATCCAGACCAGACTGGCCAAGGCCGCGATGGCGAACACTTTCATGAGGACTGAGAGGTAATTCTTCGCCCGGACTAAGCCGCCATAGAAGAGCGCCAGCCCCGGCAACGTCATAAACAGAACCAGAGCCGTTGCCGTCAAAATCCAAGCTGTATCGCCAGAGTTGATGGTCGGCGCGGCCTCTTGCGCCAGAGCCGGTGTACCCACGGCACATAGCAGAGCGCCTAAAGACGCCGCTAGCCCAACAGATTTCATGTTTGATAACATCATCACATCCCCAAATTATTAGAGCCTCGTTCAGGGACTCGCTTGCGGGACGCCCTAACGATGTGCGGTCAGATGCGCTGATGAGAACGGGAACGCGTCGAGGATTGACGATCCGCGCACAAACTTTCGACGAAAAAACCCCGCCTCTGCTGAAAAGCAGGGCGGGGAAGGTGTGTGAAGCCGACCTGGCCTCACGAGGGGATTTGGAACGCTGCGCCTTGCGATCAAAGTTGAGGCGCAGCGTAAACTCTGTCTAGCCAGGACTTATCCCGGGACGAATTCCGGATAGGCGGGCACCCCGATCTCGGCTTGGTCGAGACCAACGATTTCATCTTCTTCTGACGGGCGCAGCCCGATGGTCACTTTGAGCAGGAACCAGACGACGGCAGAGATCGCACAGACGAAGACGGCTGTGGCGCCGACACCGATCGCTTGGACACCGTAGCTTGCATCGCTGTTCGATAGCGGCACGATCAGTGTGCCGAAAATACCAGCGACGAGGTGTACTGGGATCGCGCCGACGACATCATCAATCTTGAACTTGTCGAGCAATGGCACGGTCAAACAAGCCAGGATCGAACCGATCGCTCCGATGATAACCGACAGACCGACAGACGGGGCCAGAGGTTCTGCCGTGATGGCGACGAGGCCTGCGAGCGCGCCGTTAATAGCGAGCGTTACATCGATCTTCTTATAACGGAGCTGCGTGTAGATGATCGCTGCGATGACACCGCCCGCAGCGGCCATGTTGGTGTTGACGAAGATACGCGAGACATCCGCGACATCCGCAATCGTCCCGGCGGCCAGTTGCGACGCACCGTTAAAGCCGAACCAACCGAGCCACAGAATAAACATACCCAAAGTGGCGAGCGGAATATTGCTGGCCGGGATCGGATGCACTTTGCCGCCGACATATTTACCCAAACGCGGCCCGATGATGATGGCACCAACCAAGGCCGCCCAACCGCCCGTACTGTGCACAAGCGTCGACCCGGCAAAGTCAGAGAAACCCATATCATCAAGAAAGCCTGTGCCCCACTCCCAGCTAGCGACAACCGGATAGATGAAGCCGGTCAAGACCACGACGAAGAGAATGAAGGGCCAGAACTTGACGCGCTCAGCAATAGTGCCGGACACAATCGAGGCGGTCGTGGCGCAGAACACCATCTGGAAAAACCAATCCGAGGCTGTCGAGTAACCGGTCCCGACCAGATCACTGGCAAGTTGCGCGCTGGCTTCGACAGAACCCGCGTCAAGGCCAACCGGGTCCATTCCGTAGGGGCCGAATGCCCCGATGCCGATAAATTCCGACCCGCCGGAATAGAGGAAGTTGTAGCCCATCGCCCAGAACATCAGACCCGCAACGGAATAGAGGGCGATATTCTTGAGGCACTGCATGGAGACATTTTTGGTGCGGACGAAGCCCGCTTCCAGCATCGCAAAACCAGCCGCCATCCACATCACAAGGAAACCCCCGATCAGGAACAATAGCGTGTTGAAGATAAAGGCGGTCGAATTGGCCGCCTCAATCACTGTTGTGACGTCTTGCGCCATGGCGACAGCGGGCAATGCGGCCACGGCCGCCCCCAATCCTAATGTAAAGCCTAATCGGCGCATGGTGATCCCTCCATTGTTCAATCGAGGAGACCCAAAGGCAAAAGCGGCGGTCCTGCGAGCTTGAGGGCGGGCCAGAGCCGGGATTGCAGGGCGGAGAGCAATCTTTGTGCGCACGCCTTGCCGTCTTGCCCTCATCCTGTGCAGCCGCTAGCGCGCGCCCATGCAGCCATCGATCCCAACAGACCGGACTATCTATAAAATCCTGACCCCCGAAGAATGGGCCGTCTTGCGTCGGGATGAGCAATCGTCTGGCAGCGATCTGGATCAGACCGACGGGTTCATCCATTTCTCCACGACCGCGCAACTCCAAGGCACGCTCGACCGCCACTATAAAGACGCCGGGACATTAGTTTTGGCGGAAATTCCCCTATCCGCTTTGCAGCAGCGGGATCTACGGTGGGAGCCTGCGCGCGATGGCTCGCTCTTCCCGCACCTTTATGAGGCCCTCAGTCTGTCGGTGATTGCGCGGCACTGGACGTTGCATCCGAATGCGGACGGCGGCTATGCCCTGCCGAACCTATCCCGCTAAAACGTCATCCGTCAGAGCCCAATTATGAGCCTTATCTATAAGACTGGTACCAGTGTGTTGCGCCGCCTACCCGCTGAAACCGCCCATGTGACGACGGTGCGTTTGTTGCGCGCGGGTCTGGGTCCCAAAGACGGAATCATTGACCGGCCCGAGCTGCGCACACATGTCGGCGGGCTTTATTTGCCCAATCCTGTCGGGCTGGCCGCGGGCTTCGATAAAAATGCCGAGGTGCCGGACGCGATGTTGGGCGCGGGCTTTGGCTTTGTCGAATGCGGCACGGTCACGCCCCGACCTCAAGCGGGCAATCCCAAACCACGCCTGTTCCGCCTGCCGGAGCATGAGGCGGTTATCAATCGCATGGGGTTCAACAATGAAGGCCTTGATGCTTTCGCCCGTCGTCTTCGGGCGCGCCATGGCAGACCCGGACTGGTCGGCGCCAATCTGGGCGCCAATAAAGACAGCAAGGACCGGGTCGCGGATTATGTCGAAGGGTTGAGCCGCCTCTGGGGCTTATGCGATTACTTCACCATCAATGTCAGCTCCCCCAACACGCCCGGCTTGCGCAAACTGCAAGGCGCAGACGAAATGGACGAATTATTGGAACGGCTCGCCCAAGCCCGGGCCAAACTGTCAGCAAGCGGTCCGAATTACCCGCTCTTCCTCAAGGTCGCCCCAGATCTGGACGTGGCGGATGTTCCGCGCGTGGTGGAGCAAGTCCGGACTTATGCATTTGATGCTATTATTGTGTCTAATACGACCATCGACCGCCCGGACTCCATTGGCTCACGCTGGGCAGACGAAGCGGGGGGGCTGTCAGGGCAACCCTTGTTTGAAAAATCGACCCGGCTTCTATCGCACTTCTATGACGCGACCGAAGGCCGGATCGATCTGATCGGCGTTGGCGGGATTGGATCGGGTGAACAAGCCTACGCCAAGATCCGGGCTGGGGCGAAGGCCGTGCAACTTTACTCGGCGCTAGTGTTCCACGGGCCGCAGCTGGTGCGGGAAATTTGCGACGACCTCAGCGCGAGGCTCAAAGCGGACGGGTTCGCGTCCGTCGCGGATGCGGTTGGGGCCGATTAGCCAGTCTTGATTTTGTTAGGCTGTCTTGATCTTAAAGGTCGCGTTGGCGCGGGCCACAATGGTCGCGTCCGTTCGTAATGTCGTGCTGACAAAAACGAGCGAGCCGCCCAATTTTACGATCTCACTGTCCGTTTGCAGCCACTCGCCAATTTTCGCCTGTCCGACATAATCAATCGCCAAATTGACCGTAACCATGCCGAGAATTTTGCGACCATCTTTTTCTAACGCGTGACCGCAGGTCAGCCCCATCGCATTATCGGCTAGCGTGGCAATGAAGCCCCCATGCACTAATCCGCGCGAATTACAGTGAAGGTCCCGCACCACCGTGCCGAGGCTCATTTGCCCGTCATCCAGCCGCGCATAAAGCGGTTCGAACGGATCGGTGAACGGGGATCGCCGCTTGTGCGGCGCAAACCCGTCCGGAATAGATTTATTTGTCATGGGGTTGTCTAGAAGGGCAAGCCGCGTTTTTTTGTGTAGCGCGTATAGCCCACATTCGCGCCGAGGCGTACGCCAACACCCGTGCGGATGGGGGCCAGTGTAATGCCGTTGGTGCGCTGATAATTCACCGCCATGCCGCCAATCAGATAGGCCGATCCATCCACGCCGGGGAAACGCCGGTGAATGTCCTCCATATCTTTGAGGCCATAGACCAGTGTGAAAACCTTGCCCGCTTCTGCCCCAACATCGAACCCGATCGTCGGCCCCTGCCAATAGATCGGCATAGTGTCGCCGTTTTTCATCCACAGCGTGCCTTTGCCGAACCGTGCCCCAATGGTCAGTGCGCCGCCGCCTTCTTCGCCGGTAATGTAACCGACCGGTCTGCCGCGATCCTTGAACAGGCGCTCAATGGCCGTGGCCGCAGACTCGCTCGTCACGCCCAAATGGGTTGAGATAGCCGCGACCAGCTCATTTTCATTGTAGGTTTCCGCCTGGCCCTGCGAGCGCTCCTGTGCAGCGCGGATATCCGTCGCACTATTCGGATTGTCGGGCGGGGCCGTGGCACATCCTGCCAGAGTGACAAACGCGGTCAGAATAAGCGCGCAATTACGAAACAGGGGAACTGTGATCATGGCCGAAAACTCCGGGGCAGGGTGCGAACTTGTCCCGAATTAGGGTTAATAAAGGACGAAATTATGACGGAGAGGCCCTTCTATCCGCAGTCGCCGCCTTCGCCTCTTGCCTCTCCGCCCCGACAGGTTGATAGGCTGCGCGCATGAACCTGCGTGATCTTGATTATGTTCTGGCTGTTGCCGAATCCGGCCATTTCGGGCGAGCCGCCAAAGCTTGCAACGTGTCGCAACCGACCCTGTCGGGTCAGATCAAGAAGCTGGAAGATGAGCTGGGCGTGCAATTGTTTGAGCGCGGTCGCGGCGGCGCAAAGCCGACCGATGCCGGGCGGGCCGTCGCGGAACAGGCGCGGGTCGCCCTACGCGCCGCCACTGAAATTCGCCAAATTGCCCAAGCCGCGCAGGATCCATTCGCGGGGGAGTTCCGGCTCGGCCTGATCCCGACCGTGGCGCCCTATCTGATCCCGCGTTTCGTGGCCCGCATGCGCAATGCGCTGCCAGACCTGTCCGTGATTTACCGTGAAGATATCACGGAACGGCTGATCCGCGATCTAGAAGCCGGAACAATTGACGCGGCCATTTTGGCCACCCCGCCGGACTCAGACGCACTGCAGGCGATCCCACTTTATACCGAACCATTTCGGTTGGTCTTTCCGGACGGGCATGACCTGTCTTCGCTAGCGCATCTGCGCATGTCTGATGTGAACCGACAGGAGATGTTGCTGCTGACGGAAGGCCATTGTTTCCGCGATCAGGCGCTGGCCATTTGTGACGCGCAGTCAACACAGACATCGTTGCGCGCGACATCGCTAGAGACACTCATCAACTTGGTCGCGCAGGGTCAAGGCGTGACGCTGGTCCCGGCGCTGGCCATGGCGGGCTTGTCCGATGAGCTTGGTCTTGAAGACCGCACCCTTGAGGATGACGGCGCCGCCCGCGCCATCAATCTGACGATCAGGCGCAGCACGCCGCGCCGCGCGCTGACAGGGCGGGTTGCAGAGATCATCCGCAGCGGCCTGCCCGATACGGTGACCGTTGCTGAAATAGGCTAACCCTCTATTCTGAAAGTCAGTCCAGCATGCGCCTCTAAGCGTTCAATCAAGGCTGTCCCCATGGCCGGGGCCGAGGTGTAGACGCCGCCAGGCGTGGTCTTACGATCCACATCACGCGTTAGGCACAGCGCCGCCTCACTGATCATCTTGGATGTCGAACCATATCCCGGATCCTTATCACCCGTAACGACAGCAACCATTGTATCGGCACCCCCAGAGTCTTTAGTGCCTCCAATGAAGGCGAGATCGTAAAATCCGGCCTCGCGCTCTTCCGATGTCGGACCTTCACCGGGTTTCGGCGGGTTTTTGCCGAACGTGTCCTGCTTGGCGACAAAATTTGCGGCGGCCTCGCCTTTTTCGCCCGGCCCGGTCATCACCATCTCATCATAGGTGAAGTCTTCGCCATAAGCGTGACCCATCAGCGCATTGGAGCGGTGAACGTTTTTGGTGTTGATCGCCGCCATGACAAACGGCGCGGCCCAGCTGTTCAGATCCTCATCAAGGATCGGTTTATGTCCGGTCGGCTGCGCCGGACCCTGAAACCCTTCGGCGAGAGAGAAGGGATTTTTGAGCCATTCGAGAATGTGCGGCTCTTTTTGGGCGCGCTTCATCGTTTCCATAAAAGATGCGGCTGTGCCGCCCGAGAACGTGCCCTGCATTTTACGAACGCGACCCCGAACACGGGCATAGGGTTTGCCGTGTTTGGCCTTGGCTTCGCGCTGCAGCAGATAGACACCCATATCGAAGGGGATCGAATCAAAGCCGCAACTATGGACAATGCGCGCACCGCTTTTCGCCGCCGCTTCGCTGTAGCGGTCAATCATGTCGACCATCCAGGCGGGCTCTCCGCACAGGTCAACATAATCCGTACCCGTTTCCACGCAGGCTTTGACCAGCGGTTCGCCGTAAAGCTGATAGGGTCCAACCGTGGTGATCACGGCATCGGCACGCTCACACATCGCCTTTAACGTCGCCGGGTCAGACGAATCCGCGACGATTAGATCGACACTGTCGGGCAAGCCCATTTCGGACCGAACGGCTTTGAGCTTCTCCATTGAGCGACCCGCCATGGCCCAGTTCAAATCGTCGCCATATTCTTTGTGCAGATATTCCGCGACGAGCCGCCCGGTATAGCCTGTGCTGCCATAAACGACGATTTCATAGTCTCTGTCTGACATGGGGGTTTCCTTACAAGTTGGGGCTTATGGGTAGGCGCGGTAGCCGAGAGTCGGCGACAGCAATGAGGTTATGTATAAACGATCGCCCACCAGGACGGCCCCCGTCGGGGTGACATATCCACCCTGCGGATCATGCCACGTGCGCAGCACGTTTCCGTCGGCATCAATTTGCAGGATTAGGCCGTAGGCTTGCGCTTGGGGTCGCATGGAGGCGGGAAGACGCATGGCAATTTTTCGCGCCAACACATTTCCGGAGTTCTTGTCGAGCCATTCGGAACGCGGACTGACAATGCCGACGAAGAAACTGTCATCCGGGCCACGATTAATATTGTCCGGAAAGCCCGGAAGATTGTCGATCAGGACGCGGCTCTCGCCCGTATCGGGATTGATCTTCAAGACTTGATACCGACCTGTGACATTCATCAAAATATCGCCGTCCGGCGCGATGGCGATCCCGTTGGAGAACACAAATCCGTCGGCAACGATTCGGGTTTCACGCGTCGCTGGATCATAAGCCAGCAAACGGCCTGTGCCGTCGCTTTCCATCAGTTCCAGCAGACTAGCCGCCATGGTCGACCCATTCGCCTTAGCCCCGAATTTCGTAGACGCGTCCGAGAAATAGATGACGCCGTCATCGGCGATATCGAGATCATCGGCATAGAGGATCGGAGTGCCGTTCACGCTGTCTGTCAGCACCTCAACTGAGCCGTCGAGCCCGACAGACACTAACCCCTTATGCGCGTCCGCGACGATCAAGCGATTGGTGGCAGGGTCCATTTCTAACCCGAGCGGGACACCGCCCGTATCCGCAAGTATATCGACCGTACCGGTCGCGGGGTCGACCGTCAGTATATAACCCTCCTGCGTCGCGGTCAGCAGACGCCCATCGGGCAAGGCGACAATATCTTCGGGGCCGTGATGCGGTGCGAGATCAATCAAGCTCAACCCGGCGAGATCGGTATTGGCCGTATAATCTCCGACATAGCCTTGATCATCCGGGGCCTCCCAAGCCACGGGCGCGACCGGCACGGGCCAAAGCAGTAAATAGGCGAGCAACACGCCAACCACGCCGAATATCACGATCAATGCTGTCTTCATGCCAGTCCTCTTAGTTGTCCTGATGACCTAGCGAGACACAGTCAGACTGGCAATCACAGCTTAACGCCATCACCCCTATGTGGACGAGCCTGTGCGGGCTGGTCTTATTCTGATCGCCCGTTAAAGTGCACCTGTGCGATCTACCCTCTTCAACCTGTTCTTTTATAGCGTTACAGCCCTCTATGCGCTGATTGGCGTGCTGTTCAGCCTCGTGCCGGGCCGGGCTTTGCTGATGGGCAGTCTGCGCCGCTACACCAAGGTTATTCGTTGGGGCATGCGGGTAATCGCTGGGATTACGGTTGAGGTCACGGGCCATGAACGCGTCCCGGCCGATGGCCCCGTTATCCTCGCCGCCAAGCACCAATCCTATGGCGACGGCGTCATCATGTTTCACCAATTCGATGATCTATCTTTTGTCACAGGCGATCATTTAGAGAAATTCTGGTTGATCAAAGTGATTCTCGCCAAGATGAACGCGGTCGTGGTGGAGAGCTGCGGCGGGGCGGCGACCCGCGCGCGCATGGCAGAAACCTCCCGCGTCGTGCGCGAACAGGGTCGGCGCATTCTGATCTATCCGGAAGGCCACCTCTCCCAAGTCGGTACGCACCATCCTTATAAAAAAGGCATTTGGCATCTACAGGAAGATTTTGGCTGTCCCGTCGTGCCGGTCGCGACCAATCTCGGCCAGCGCTGGAACCAGACCGATTGGATCAAACATCCTGGTCGCGCCCATGTCGAATTTCTGGAGCCGATCCCGCCCGGGCTCGGCAAAGATGAGTTCATGGACTTATTGCAGGCGCGGATTGAAACCCGGTCGATCGAATTGCTTGACCTCGACAATCCCGGCGCGCTCAACCCGGCTGACATCGGCCAAGTCGCGCTGAATTCTGTGGCGCAAGCGCGCGAAGCTCGCAAAGCCTCCCAAACCGACGCGCATAATAAAGAGAACGCCGCATGAGCCGACATCCCGAAACGGGTCTGACCTTTACTCGGCGCTTTCTGCCACTCTTCACTCTCTTTCAGACTGGAACCTTCAACGATAACGGGTTGAAAAACGCGTTGATCGCCCTGATCACCTTTGGTGGTGTCGCCTTTCTGTCAGATCTTCCCAGCGGTATGCGTGTCCCCGTCGCTGCGCTGATCTTTACCGGACCCTTTACTATCCTCTGCGCGATCGCCGGACAGATTGCCGACAAGGTTGATCGGGGTGTCATTTTCCGCTGGGTCAAGCGCGCAGAAGTCGGGATCATGCTGCTGGCCGCGCTCGGTTTCTATCTCATGGATGTGCGCATTCTCGCCGTGGCGCTTGGTTTGATGGGGGCGCAATCAGCATTCTTCTCTCCGACCAAGAACGCGGTGCTGCCGCAATGGTTGACAGAACGCGAGCTGATTAAGGGCAACGCGTTGATGAGCGGGTTCCAGTTTGCGACGATTCTGGCCGCGACTATTTTCGGTCTCTTTGTCCTTGCGCTGGGCACAGTCGTGATTTCATCCGTCCTCATCGTTCTAGCTCTTGTCGGCTGGTTCGCAGCGGAAAAATGCCCCCCTGCCCCAGCGCCACAGCCAGAACTCAAGATCAACTATGAACCCGTCACAGCCACGATCAGCGTCCTGAAAAAGGCTTTCCAACATCCAGATGTTCTGCGGCCTCTGCTGGGTATTAGCTGGTTTTATGGCCTGTCGACGGTCTTCGTCACGACTTTGCCGGATTTCGTTGGCCAGACGATGGGCTATAATGAACAAGCCTTGCAGGTCTTACTGGCCTGTTCGACGATCAGCATTCTAGTAGGATCGCTGTTCGTGTTCTTTGTCGGTAATATGAAAATCTGGGGACCAGAAGCAGTGCGCCTCAGCACGCTTGGCATTATCGGCGCCGCTATATTCACTTTTGGCCTGATATCTGTCCCCGCACCGCAATATTCTGGGAGCGAGGCGTTTGGCCCGGTCACCGAATTTTTCGCCGATCCGGCCATGCCGCTCTTTCTGACCATGTTAATCGGCGCATCGGTCAGCAGCGGAATTTTCGTCGTCCCACTTCAAGCGATGGCACAGCGGCGGGCCGATCCGGAAATTCGCGCTCGGTTGATGAGTGCAGGCTCAGTCTTGCTCAATCTGTTCGTCAATCTGACGACTTTTGGCCTTATCGGGCTCGGCGCTCTGGCGCTCGGACCCTATCTGCCCTTCTGGCTTATCGTGATCGGCAGCAGCATTGTTGCCGCCTATGCGGTCTATCGATCCATCAAACTGGTCGAACGACCGCAGCCCGGAGTGACTGAATAATGCGCGGTTATTTCGGTATCGGTAGCGAGCGACTGTCCAAGCCGCATAATCTTGGCGTGATCTTGCGGACAGCGCATGCGTTCGGTGCCGGCTTCGCCTTCACCATCGGCTCTCCGATGGAAGAGGATGCGGTGCGACAGACCGATACGTCGGGGTCCTCCACACATCTGCCCTACTATCGTTGGCCTGATTTCGATCCGACGCGTTTTCCTGAAGGATGTGTCTTGGTCGGGGTAGAGCTGACGGATGATGCGGTTGATCTGCCCAGCTTCCGCCATCCGCTCAACGCGGCCTATATTCTGGGGCCGGAAAAAGGGTCACTCTCTCAACCCGTGCAAGATGCTTGCGCCCATATTGTCAAAATCCCGACGGCCTTTTGCATCAATGTCGGCCTAGCCACAGCATTGACGCTTTATGACCGATCTATCCTGTTCGGGGGCCACGCGCCGCGCCCACTCGTGCAACGAAGCCGCTCTCACCCTGGAAAAAAGAGAACGGGCATCGGCCTGAACGGCAACTAAAACCTGTCTGAAAAGATACTGAGCATTAAGCCAGAATTAAGCCTGTTCGCGTTCTATACGGACCTTATGAAACGCCTTTTTTTATCAGCCCTCATCGCTCTGAGCCTAAGCCCGGCTCTTCTGCCCCATTCAGCACAAGCGAATGCGCCCAGTGTTGAAGGCCAGCATGGGGATTGGATGGTCTATTCGCGCGGCGGCGGGGAGGCTAAAATGTGCTACGCCGTGTCCCGCGCCACGACACAATCGCCGCCTAATGTGAAACATGGCGACATTTTCTTCCTTGTGTCGAACTGGGCGAATGGCGACGCCTTTGAACAGCCCTCTCTCATGACTGGCTTTCCGCTCAAACCGGCGCGCGCGCCCAAAGCGCGAGTCGGGTCGACCTCGATCTCTATGTATGGCGCACAGAATGAAGCGTTCATTGCTGAAACAGCCGATGAACGTCGACTTGTGTCTAGGATGCGTAAAGGGGCCAATATGACGGTCGAAGCCGTGTCTGTCCGCGGCACCGAAGTCTCCTATAATTTCAGCCTTAAAGGGATCACGGCGGCCCTACGTCAGACCAAGGCGCTCTGCCGATAAAACGGACTTACGCCGCCGATGATCAAGCCGTTTCCGGATTGATCGACCATTTCCGACGCAACACGAAATAAAGCAACAAGCCGACCGGCCCGGCCATAAATGTCAGCAACAGGCACGGCACCAACGCCCAATGGCTCATGCCGCGGCGGCGCGCATCCCGCGCTTCCCACATACCAACGAATAGATCGAACACCAGATAATGGACCCAGGCGGTTAAAACCCCGAACGGGTGCGTGAAAATCGCTGCAATACCTTCGACCGTGCTGAAACTGACCGGCTCACTATTCGTACCCCAAAGCAGCGCCCCCGCCATAAAGCCGATATAGGCCAAGCCCAGAATGACGGGATAGAGCCCGCTATGGATCAGCCGATCCGTCCAGGTCCATCGCGGCGCAAAAATCAAGAGCGCCCAAGCCGGCATGACCGACAAGTTGATCAGATTGAGCAGGGTCTGGTGGATGGGCTCGACAATCATGGGCGTATCCTTCGTAATCGCACAAAAATGTAATGTTCGGCTCATCCTACAGTTAACATGCGTTGGCTAGGAACCTAGCACCCGTTGCGACGTTTATGGATCTAACGGGCCAAATGGGGGCCGCCCAATCTGGGCCTATGGAGATTTCTAATGACAACTCTTCTTAAGACAGGCGCTTTGTCGCTTGCCGCACTTTCTTTCGCAGCCTGTACAACAACGGGCAATGTCGAACGTAACGCCGCATATGGAGCCGCTGCAGGCGCTGTAGCCGGGGCGATCATCGGTAATAATACTGGCAACAGCAATGCCGGTGATGGCGCCCTGATTGGCGCCGGTGTTGGTGCAATTGCGGGCGGAATTTACGGTCACAGCAAGGACGGCAAGCAGGGTACGCCAACAACGCAAGCCCCGATGCTCGACAAGTCGACCCGCTATTTCGACGAAAACACACGCCGCTATTACTATTTCGAGCGTGGCACGAGCCGGACCTTCTATGAGAATGGCGAACGCCGCTCATAGAGCGAAACGCTGCATCGCATTTGACGCCCGGCTGCTTCCGCAGTCGGGCGTTTTGCGTTTGAGAACAGTTCAGACTATCAGCGTTCTATGAGCCGTTATCCTTATGAGCGCGCTGCGCGTATTTATCCCGCGGGAACGCTCTTAGCCGTCCGCGTCCGCGGCCTGTTCGATCATGTCGGGATCGCAACAGGCTATGGCACGGTGATCCATAGCTCCGCCAAGTTTGGCCGCGTGATGGAAACTGATATGGCGGATTTTTCCGGCGGGCGCTCGATCCGTATGATCGCCTATGCGTCCCCCATGTCTGGCTCTGAAGTGGTTGTTCGCGCGCGCGGACGCATGGGTCAACGCTACAATCCTCTGGTCCGAAATTGCGAGCATTTCGTCACCTGGTGCCTATCAGGCCAGGCCCGATCTTCGCAGCTCGGCCCACTCGATCTCGGCCGGCATCTAAGTTAAGGGGACTGACAAATTGTCACGGCTCTAAAACCTATCTGACCCCTGTTGCGTATGTGTTTTATGGTGAGGCTATAGGCCTCTCGCATTCGGAAGTAAGAATTGACCCAAGAACCGCTTCTCGAGATCGTCTATAGCAGCGAAACGACCGCGCCGATGAGTCCGGATGAGGTTCGGGCTCTGCTCGATCATGCCCGCCGTAAGAATGCCGAGAACGGCGTTACCGGTCTGCTTTGTTACGACAACCACCAATTTCTACAGATCATTGAAGGCGAGACCGACGTGATCTTGGATCTATTTCACGCCATCCAGTCCGACCCACGCCACACCAATATGCGAATCCTGCATGAAGGTGACATTGAGAAACGGGCTTTTGATGATTGGAAGATGGCTTATGAACCCGTCCCCTCTGGCATGTTACCGAGCTTGAGCCATGCCATTCATCGGCAATCTCTGGATCTGAGCGACGCGAGTGCCGGACGCCGTATTTTCACCCTGTTCATGGACGATATGTATCGGGGTGGTCGCGAAGCCGTGCGGGAGCCTGAAGAGGCATAGATCTGAACGTCTCCGCTCAGAAACTCGTAAACCCGCAATAAAAAAGCCCGCCATTCGGCGGGCTTTTCGCAATCTAGTGACAGCTTTTTCCTTAAGCCGCCGCGCGATCCTCACGCGCTAAGTTGCGCAGCACATAGTGCAAGATGCCGCCGTTTTTATAGTATTCCAGCTCATTTTCCGTATCAATCCGGATCTTAGCCGTGATCGTTTTGGTCGAACCGTCCGTCATAGTGATGTGGACGTCGATATCATCGAGCGGACGAATATTGTCGATGTCGCCAATACTGACCAACTCATCGCCGGTCAGGCCAAGTGCGCCCCAGCTATCGCCGTTCTGGAATTCCAGAGGCAGCACGCCCATACCGATCAAGTTAGAGCGGTGGATGCGTTCGAAACTCTCCGCGATCACAGCGCGCACACCCAGCAGGATCGTACCTTTGGCTGCCCAGTCACGGGATGAGCCGTTGCCGTAGAGTGAACCCGCAAAGACGACGAGATCACGCCCATCCGCCTTATAATGCTGAGCCGCGTCGAAAATGCTCATAACGTCGCCGGTTGGGACATGTTTGGTCACACCGCCTGTTGTGCCAGGGGCCATCAGGTTTTTCAGCCGGATATTGGCAAATGTGCCGCGCATCATGACTTCGTGGTTGCCGCGGCGTGAGCCGTAGCTGTTAAAGTCGGTGCGGGCGACTTGGCGTTCCTGCAGATAGCGGCCAGCGGGGCCGTCAAACTTGATCGATCCTGCCGGGCTAATGTGGTCCGTCGTGATCGAATCACCGAGCAGCGCCAGAATGCTGGCATTTTCCACATCGCGCACGGGTTCTGGATCGATACCCATGCCTTCGAAATAGGGCGGGTTGCGTACATAGGTTGAGGCCGGGTTCCAATTATAGACCTTGCCGCCTTCGACCGTGATGTCGGCCCAGCGTTCGTCGCCTTTGAACACATCCGCATATTCGGACACGAACAGATCGCGCGTCACCGAGCCGCGAACCGTTTCGGCAATTTCTGTCGAGGTCGGCCACAGATCGCGCAGGTAGACGTCTTTGCCGTCCTGATCCTGACCTAGCGGGTCATTATCGAAATCATGATGCATAGTCCCGGCCAACGCATAAGCGACGACAAGGGGCGGCGATGCCAAGAAGTTGGCTTTAATGTCCGGGCCGATCCGGCCTTCAAAGTTGCGATTGCCGGATAGGACTGAGCAAGAGACGAGATCGGCATCCGCGATCGCTTTAGCCAGTGGCGGGGCGAGCGGGCCGGAGTTCCCGATACAGGTTGTGCAGCCATAGCCCACGACATCGAAGCCGATCTTATCCAATTCGTCCTGAAGACCCGAGCGCTGCAAATATTCACCGACAACCTGCGATCCCGGAGCCGTAGATGTTTTGACCCACGGTTTCACCGTTAGGCCGCGTTCATTGGCTTTCTTGGCCACCAGACCCGCGGCCATCATGACAGAGGGGTTGGAAGTATTCGTGCAAGAGGTGATCGCCGCAATCATCACGTCGCCATGATCAATCGTGAAATCGTGGCCTTCAACGGCCGTTGGGCTCGACGCATCGCCAGCCTTTTCGAAATCCTTGGTCATGATCAGTTTGAACGTATCGGCTGAGCCCTTCAGATCGAACCGATCTTGCGGGCGTTTCGGGCCAGACAGGGACGGGTTAATCGTGCTCATGTCGAGATGCAAAGTGTCGGTAAAGGACGGCACATCGTCTGTGCGGAACAGGCCCTGCGCCTTACTATAGGCTTCGACCAATTCGACGCGCTCTTCCTTGCGCCCTGTCGCTGTTAGGTAGCGCAACGTATCCGTATCAACCGGGAAGAAGCCACAAGTCGCGCCATATTCAGGCGCCATGTTGGCGATGGTCGCACAATCTTCGAGCGCCAGATGGTCGAGGCCCTGGCCATAAAATTCGACAAATTTGCCGACCACGCCTTTTTCGCGCAGCATTTCTACGACGCGAAGAACCAGATCGGTCGCGGTCGCGCCTTCAGGTAATTTACCTGTCAGCTCAAACCCGATCACTTCTGGGATCAGCATAGAAACAGGTTGGCCGAGCATAGCCGCTTCGGCTTCAATCCCGCCAACACCCCAGCCCAAGACACCGAGGCCATTGACCATCGTTGTGTGCGAGTCTGTACCGACCAGCGTGTCAGGGAAAGCATAGGTCTTGCCGCCTTCGACTTTGGTCCAAACCGTCTGGGCCAGATATTCCAGATTGACCTGGTGGCAGATACCGGTGCCGGGCGGCACAACAGCGAAATTATCGAAGGCTGACTGACCCCATTTCAGGAAGTCATAGCGTTCGCCATTGCGTTCATATTCCCGGGCGACATTTTTTTCGTAACTGTCTTCTGTACCGAAATAATCGACCATGACTGAGTGATCGATGACCAAATCAACAGGGACTAGCGGATTGATCTTTTCCGGGTCGGCGCCAAACGCCGCCATCGCGTCGCGCATCGCGGCGAGGTCAACGACAGCTGGAACGCCGGTGAAATCCTGCATCAGCACGCGCGCAGGGCGGTAAGCGATTTCTTGGCTGGAGCGCCGGTTGGTCAACCAGGCGGCCATCGCTTCGATGTCAGCTTTGGTCACCGTTTTATTGTCTTCGAACCGTAGCAAGTTCTCCAAAAGGACTTTCAGCGAGCGCGGTAATTTTGAGATCCCGGTCAGCCCGTTGGCCTCGGCGACCGTCAGGTCGAAATAAGTGTAAGTTTTCGAGCCGACGGTGAGCTCGCGTTCACAGCTGAAACTGTCCAGGGATGCCATATCTTGTCCTAATTATAAGCGCGCGGGGGTGTTGGCGCGGCTTATAACAACCACGGGGCTTGGTTCAATGTCTAAGGCAGGGTCTAAGGCAGGCTGTTATGCTGTTGCGAGGCCTGATCAGAGGCTGAATCTGAGCTTTGATCCGAGTTTACCGCGATAAAACAATCCCAAGCCGCACGGCACAAGGTCCGGCCCGCCCGAACAGACTGCAACCAGTCATTCAATTCGCGCGCATCCGCATCGAAGGGCTGAAAAACACCGTGACGTTGCGCCGCGCCGAGCTGGTGCAGATAGACCGCATCTTTGGAGCTGGCTTTGGCATAACGCTGGCTCAGGTCGAGCTGTGCAAGGGCGCGTGCCACCCTGAGTGAGCTGATCTGCATGACCCCCGACTTTCCGCTCCCCCGAGCCTTAAAAATATGCGCAGTACGGACGAGCCGATTCGCGTATTAAAGTCGTGGTAGCGGAGCGGAGTCGGGGGTCCAGTTAACCCTTTTGGTAAGGTTAATATACCTTCAGCCTTAGTCAGATTTGGATTTCTCCAGGCCCTGAAGACCGCCGTGACGATTGATCAGCGGGATCATGGTCAGGGTAAAAATGATGGTCAGCGGCAGGAAGCCGAACACTTTGAAATTGACCCAGAAATCTTCAGACTGCGTGCGCCAGACGAATTCGTTGAGCGCCGCCATCGCAAAGAAAAACAAACCCCAACGGATCGCGAGCTTATCCCAAATCCGGTCAGGTAAGGTGAAGGCACTGCCGATCATCAGTCGGATGATATTACGACCGATCAGCACGCCGCCAATCGCCGCAATCCCGAACAGCGCGTTCACAATGGTCGGCTTCATATAGAAGATAACCTTGTTATCCGCGAGCAGCGCCAGCGCTGCTGTGACCACGATAATCGCGGTCGACAGGACCAACATGCCGGACACTTTTTTGTGCCGGAGCCAACCAATCGCCAATGCAATGACTGCCGCCACAGCGAAGATGCCGGCTGCAATAAGCATGGCATCGTCGGGATTGGACCGCTTGATCCAGTGGAAACTGACG
Source organism: Algimonas ampicilliniresistens (assembly GCF_030159955.1). Taxonomy (GTDB): domain Bacteria; phylum Pseudomonadota; class Alphaproteobacteria; order Caulobacterales; family Maricaulaceae; genus Litorimonas; species Litorimonas ampicilliniresistens. The sequence goes on along the minus strand of NZ_BSNK01000002.1, from coordinate 451,398 downwards.
AAGAAGACCAACAGTGGTCCGAAATCGAGCCAGAAACTATTATGAGCGCCGCGCCCTTCCGGGACGGATGATATATTCGCCGTTTCGATCGTGTCTAAAGAGACTTTGTTGTCATCGCTCATGCGATTTTCCATCCTGTATGAAAGGCCGTCACCCCGGCGCTATAATCGGCCCATTTGACCTGCGCGAACCCGGCATCGCGCATCATCTGCGCGAACTGATCCTGCTTCGGAAAGCGGCGGATGCTCTCAACCAGATATTGGTAACTGTCGCGGTCCCCCGCAATGGCCTGTCCAAGACGCGGAATAACCGTGAAGGAATAGGCGTCGTAGAATTTGCGGATCAAAGTTTCGGGCGGCGTTGAGAACTCCAGCACGCCGAGCCGGCCGCCGGGCTTAAGCACACGATGAAATTCGCGCAGCGCCGCCATCCGGTCAGTGACATTGCGAATACCATAAGCGATCGTGACGGCATCAAACTGCGCATCTTCAAACGGTAAGTCCTGCGCATTGGCGCAGACCCGAGTGAGATCAAGCCCCGCATCCTTATTCGGGTCGATCCCTGCCAGCAGCATCTCATCATTGATGTCTAAAATAACAGCGCTAGCAGGCCCTTTGTCCGGAAGACCTTGCCCCCCCCGACGATCCCGAACCGTCTCTGCCGCTTGAATAAACCGCCGCGCAATATCGCCCGTCCCGCCCGCTACGTCGAGCAATCGCTCGCCGGGTTGCGGGTTGAGTTTGGTGATCGCCATGTCTTTCCAGACCCGGTGCAGGCCCATGCTCATGGCGTCATTCATGCGGTCATAATCGCGCGCGACTGAATCAAAGACTTGCCGAACCCGGCCTTGCTTCTCTTCCGTCCGGACTTGCTCAAACCCGAAATCAATTGTGTCGTCTGTCGCGCTCATCACAAGGCGGCTATATGAGGGCCGGCGCGGTTCGCCAAGGTCACAATACCGCGCGGCTCTGCTTAGAGGTCATGGCTCTTAGAGATCACGGTTCAGGACCAGCTTATGGCCTGGCTTGGGGTTGAACTGGAAGCGCGGTGTAAATCCGTCGCATCCGAACAGGCGCAATAAATGTTCTTTCGCAAGCCAATGCAGATGTTCGGGGGGTTTAACCTGAACCCAGCTAACCAGTGGTTTGGGTGTGGCCCGATGCCCGTCTGCGGGCGTCGTTAGGAACAGCACGCCGCCCGGCGCAATCAGATCCATCAAGGCGTCGGCAAAGCCGCGAATATCAACCGCATGTTCGATCACTTCAGAACAATAGACAAAATCGAACTGTTCGCCGCGCTGTGCGAAGTCTTCAACCGTGGTGACGAAGAAGCGACCGCCCGGAAAGTCGGCTTGCGCTTGCAGGACCGCGTCGGCATCGATCTCAATGCCCGTGGCCTCAAACCCTTGCAGACGCGCGCCTTCGACCGCGTAACCAAGATTGGAGCCCACATCGAGAAAGCGCGTCCCGCCGCTTTTGATGCGTCGACGCACACGCTTCACCCGTTTGGCCGCCCGTTTGATCTTTTTATCACGTTTCGTGCCGTAACTCGCCGAGGCATAATAGGCGGAATAAAAGCGACCGAGCGCATCCGGCGTGGGGGGTGTCTGAACCGTAGCAAGACCGCAGTCTGCGCAGCGAACAATGCCGCCAAAGGCGAGGCTTTCATCGCCTTCCACAATCTTGCCAATTAAGGCGCGCTCATCATCCGCATTCGCCGCACGGGCGAGCCAATCGCCCTCAGGTTCCAGCATTCCAAACTGGGCGCAATCACAGAGCGGACAGGAAAAATCGGTCATAAGCCGCTTTAGCGCGAGGGCGCGGCGCGTCGACTGACAATTCGCGTTATTCTCGGCGTTATTCTGCTGCGACTGTCAGATGGGAATGTTCCCGTTCGACCCGACAGGCTGATGGCGGCGCAATATCGAAACGGCCCGGCGAGAACACGCTTTCGCCGCCACAACCAAAGAAATCATTATCCTGACGAAAGGCTTCGCCGAGGTAGTCGAACACGGCGCGGATACGGGCCGAGCGTTTCAAGTCCTGATGCGCAACAAGATAGAGCGCTTCCGTATGTTCCAATTCAGGCATAACCCGGACCAGATGGCGACCCTGCGCTGCGGTTCCGCACAGCGGTAGCATGCCGATCCCATAGCCCTGCTCCAATCCTTCATAAAAGGCCCAGATCGAATTGGTTTTGAAGGTGATTCGGCCCGGCATGTGGATCGGCTGATCCGTGTCAGGATCAGAAATCCAGAGAATTTTACCATCCATGATCGAGGCCACAACCCCGTCATGCTTGGGCATATCCTCAAGAGTTTGCGGTGCCCCAGCGAGGGCCAGATATTCTGGGCTAGCGAACATGCCAAATGACACATCCGCGACCTTGCGTCCGATCAGCGAATTTTGCTCACCCGGTGAGTTCCAACGCAGCGCAATGTCGGCTTCGCGTTGGGCAAGATTATAGCTTTGAAACGAAATGCCGATATCGACCAGAATGTCGGGATGCTCAGAGCGGAAGCGCTGCATCACGCCCGGCAACCAGGCCGTTCCGATCCCTTCCGTCGCGGATAATCGCACGACGCCTGAAAGACTATCTTCTAGCGTCGCGGATGAGCGGTCAATCGCGGCGGCTTCATCCTGCATTCGCCGAATGTGATCGAGCATGCTTTGGCCGAACACGGTCGGGATCAACTGTCCGTCCTTGCGCTTAAGCAGAGGCGTTTTGAAATGATCTTCGAGCGCACGGATTCGCCGCCCCACAGTCGGTTGGCTCATGCCGAGCGATTTGCCCGCTGCGGTCAGAGACCCCGCCTCTGCAACGGCTAGAAAAACAGGATAGTCGGACCAGTTCGTATTCATACGACCCCTATAAAGGCGCATGAAATCCTGTCAATCCATTCACGAATGAAAGGATTGTTGCTGAGCCGTGTCCCTTTTAGGGACCGACTGATGAGTTTACATATCTATATCGACGCGGATGCCTGCCCGGTGCGGGACGAAACCTACAAGGTCGCCCAACGTCACAACGTGCCTGTGACCGTCGTTGCCAATAGCTATATCCGTACGCCGAGAGAACCCGGCATCAGCTTTCAAATGGTCACAGATGGGTTTGACGCGGCCGATGACTGGATTGCAGAGCGCGCCGATGCAGACGCCATTGTGATCACCTCGGACATTCTGCTGGCTGAGCGCTGCCTCAAAGCTGGCGCGCGGGTGCTAGGGTCCAACGGCAAAGAAATGGATAACGCCACAATTGGATCACAGATTGCCGTCCGCGCGATTATGGCCGATCTACGAGACGGAGCGGATCAGCCCAATATTGGCGGGCCGCCGCCCTTTTCACACCGCGACCGATCGCGCTTTCTCGAAGCGCTACATCTGATGGTCGAAAGGATGAAGCGATCCAAAACCTAGGGCGTGTAAAGAACGAAGGGCGCCCAGATCGCTGGATTACCCGCGCCCGGCAAATTCCCTGCGCGGACTTCTGCCATCGCGGTTTGCAGCGCGACGTCCATATCGTGGTCCTGTGACAGCTCGACCAGTCGCGTCGTGATCGCAGCGGCGGCGTCATCGCGCACTGGCCAATGCGACACCAGCAGACCCTGCGCGCCGGCTTCCAGAAAGCCCGCCGCCAGACCCGAATAGCCATTGCCAGACCCATCCCCCGGTGCCGCCGTGTCGCAGGCTGACAAGATAACGAGACGTGCAGAAAGGTTGAGCGCGGCGATTTCATCCGTCTCCAGATAACCGTCCTCATTCAGCCCCGCCTCAACCAGCAACGCTGCCTGCGTGCCGTCACCGCGTTCTCCGGCTCTGAGTCCGTGCGTGGCGAAGGCTAGCACATCGGCGCTGGATAGCGCACCGCCCTTAAGGCGCGCTTCCACTGCGCGCCCCCCGCTCAGCACGTCCGCACGCTTGAACCGGCTCGCGATCGTTTCAAGCTCGGTCTTCGCATTAGGCAGACCGAGCTGCACATTGTCGCGATAGGCCAAAATACGCCCCGCATCCCCGTCTGCATCCAGCCCTTCAGGCGGTGCAACGCCAATGAACCGGGTCATCGCGCCGCGAGGAATATTGGTCGAGGTAGGCGTGGAGCCCGCTAAGCTCGCTTGATGACGCAGGGCGAAACGATCGCCGACCCAACCGTCGTCTGCCAATTTCAAGGCGGCGAGTGGGACGGTACTGGGCGCACCGGAGCTGACAATCCGTAGGCGAGACCGCCCCTCTAACCGAGCCAGAACTGTGTCTGGTAACAAGGCTTGGCCCGCCCGACGCAGCGCCGCATCGCGGGATGCCCCATCCTCTGACAGGATCGCGGCGCGCGCCGCCGTCACGGCCTCGGCGATCTCAGCGCGCGGCTGATCATGCTCGAACAACGCCTCTCCCGCCCGGTCAATCACAAGGGTAAAATGGCGAGATAGAGCCGGGATCATCGCTACCACCGCTTCATCATCCTTGAGGCCGTCGCGGACACTTTGAAACGAGCTGAACCCGGCGACAGTTGTGCGCTCGTCGTCCAAGCCATGCTTGGTGCGCAGGCTCGCCAGTTGGACCTCTACATCTTGCAGGGCCTCAGACATATCTTGTGACGGTTTGCCGGCGGCAATGGCCGCCAATCGGGACGAGTCCAAGCGCCGCATCTGCCTTTGCAGGGATTGCATCTGCAGCACGACCTCCGCATCGACGCCGTCCAGTTTCCGCATCTGGGCGCGCGTCGCCGCGACGCTCGCTTCTGTATTGAGCAGCAGCGACGCTGCCTCCAACAAGGCTAGATCATCGCCCGCCGCTTGCGCACTCCGCAATGCTTCTTCAGCCGCGAGACGGTGCGGGAAATCCAAACGCCCAGCATCAAGCAATGTTTGTGAGCGCATCAATCGGTCAAGCAAGATCGGCGCGTCCGCCCGGCCATCCAACCGCGCCCGCACCGCGCGGGCATGCGCACTGACCACACTGTCGTCTTCTGGCTGCGGCGTGTCAGGCACAGTGCCAGCAAGATCCGCTAGCAAGGTACTGGTCAGGCGCATCGTATCATCGTCGCGCGATAGGCGGGTGCGTGCATTTTCCAGATCGGCGCGTGCGCCGCTCATATCCCCCAGCGCATAGCGGACCGAGCCACGATAGGCGCGGGCCGTCGCCGCCATCGGACTGTTTTCGCCCTGATGGGTCGTGAAGCCGACCTCGGCTTCCTCCAGCAAGTTGAGCGCCGGGCCGTAATCGCCCAAATTTCGTTTAATTCCGCCCAAATTGTGCAAGCCATACGCAAAGTAGAGATTGTCCCGGCCTTCCGTTTCGCCTTTGAGACGGAGCGCCCGGTCCAACACCCGAACCGCTTCCGACGTCCGCCCACTGCGCGAAAGAACAATACCCAACATTTCCAGCGCTTTCGGGTACATAGTGCTGGAGTCGGACATATAAAGATCAGCGCGTTCGACCGCACCGCGTGCTTCCTGCAGCGCCGCGTCCATATCACCTGCTTTCATCAAGGTTTGCGCGAGGCCATACTGGCTCCCGACAATGCCGGGGTGTTCTGCTGGCAATCCGGCTGTGCGCGTCGCTAGGCTTTGTCGCTGGAGAACAATTGCGGTCTCAAAATCGCCATTGCGCATCAGCGCTTGAGACAGGCCAAATTCCAAATTGGACTTGGCCATGAACACGTCCTCAAGCGCATGCTGCTTATACGCCTCCGATGTGCCCGGACGAAACGTGAAGCGGTCCTTTTTTAATATTGTGTCCAGATCCGCCAAAGCCTCGCGCTGGCTGGTGATCGCCTCATCCGCCTGTCCCAATTGAGACAGGATCACACCGCGCATGGCCGTCATGGAAATATAGGTCGCTGCAACGTCCTGCGGACGCGTGGCGATAATGGTTTTGGCCGCCGTGATAGACCGTTCCGTATGCGCCAAGGCAGAGTCGAGATCGCCGACAGAAAAATCAATCTCTGCCAATTTCCCTGCAGCCGTCGTGATTTGTTCCGCGTCGCCCACCTCAGACGAGAGAGCTTCCATGGCAACCCATTCATCCCGTAGCGCGCGCGCATCCCCCACTGTCTCTGCGGCTGTTCGGCTGCGGGCCGTCAGATCGTTAAACTTGGCCTCAAATGCTAACGCTTCAGGTGACAGACGGGTTGGTGATGAGACGTCAGACGGCGGTTCAGCGTCAGCGACCGTTTGCGAATTTGGGGCTTCGGGCGATGACGGCGCACAGCTTGAAAATAGTGCTACCAGCCCGATTATACCGACCACCCGCAAGCGTACTTTACCCGTAAACTCGACCATCTGATTGCCCCCGATCTCGCCTCATTCTAATCCCACTCTTCGAAGTTACAAGCGCGGCGAAGTTACGAGCGCGGCCGATCCCGACCCGTGACAGGCTTGCCAGGTTAGGGCCCTCGCCTTATGCGCCTCGCCCATGAACACTGACCAACTCCAATCCATTATCGAAGCCGCTTGGGACGACCGCGCGGCTCTGTCGCCCGATACACAGGGCGAGCGGCGAGAGGCTGTGGACGCGGCGATCATGGGTCTGGATGACGGCAAGTTTCGCGTGGCTGAGAAAGTCGGGCGTGACTGGATTGTCCACCAGTGGCTGAAGAAGGCCGTGCTGCTCGGTTTCCGTCTTGAGGCCAATGTGATCATGCCCGGCGGCCCCGCGAGCGGCGCTTGGTTCGATAAAGTGCCGAGTAAATTTTCTGGCTGGACCGAGACCGATTTCGCCAAGGCGGGTATCCGCGCCGTGCCGCCCTGCGCCGTGCGTCGCGGGGCGTATATCGCATCGGGCGCTGTGTTGATGCCGTCTTATGTCAATCTCGGCGCGCGCGTTGGCGAAGGCACAATGATCGACACATGGGCCAGCGTCGGATCCTGCGCCCAAGTTGGCCAGAATTGTCACATCAGTGCGGGCGCAGGCATTGGCGGGGTCTTAGAGCCGCTGCAAGCCAATCCAACCATTATCGAAGATGGCTGTTTCATCGGCGCGCGCTCAGAAGTCGTCGAAGGCGTGATTGTGCGTGAGGGCGCGGTCCTCGCCATGGGCGTGTTCATTTCCAAAAGCACCAAAATTTATAATCGCCAGACCGGTGAAACTAGCTTTGGCGAAGTGCCCGCTTACTCTGTCGTCGTGCCCGGCGCGCTCCCCGCTAAGGACGGCAGTCACAGCCTCGCCTGCGCCGTCATCGTGAAAACGGTTGATGCGCGGACACGGGAGAAGACAGGCGTGAACGAATTGCTGCGCGACTAGAGCTACTCCGCCGCTGTCACTTCATCGCTTGGGCGCGTCCGCCAGAGCGGCCAGAGCAACTGTTCGCCCGCGCTCGTCTCCGGCAGATTTTCCACGCCTAGCTGTTCCGGATAACGACGCGTAATTTTGGCCGAGCCAAACAACACATCCCAGAAAAACAGTAGGTTGCCGTAATTGCCTTTATAATGGGTGACGCCGTCCGCCGCATGTTTGCCGTGATGGGCCCAGTGGGTTGCGGGTGTAGAGATCGTGCGCTCCACCAGCCACATGATCGGCGAGAGCCATTTGATCCGGTAGAGCGGCAAGTCCCAGCGAACATCAGAATGGGCGCCGTAAATCACCGTCATCTTGATCACGAGATAGACCGCATAGACCCAGCCGCCCCCCAGATAGAGCAACACGCCCGACAGCCACAGGCCCGGCATGAGAAAGTAATAGAAAATATTATTCCGGTAGACGATCCGGATCGACAAATATTCTGCCTGATGATGCGGGCGGTGCAGCTTATAGAGCCACGGCGTGGCGTGGGTAATCCTGTGCCACCAATATTGCGTCATATCATCGAAGATCAGGAAGAGCGCAAAGACGGCCAAGAACGGCCAGCTCTTCAGCATGTCCGCAGAACCCGGCGCTAGAAAGGCCCCCACTGCAAAGCCGCCGGCAACGACCAATGGCTGCGTGATCAGGGTGAGCATCAGCGTCGCGATCAATTCGACCAGGCCGTCTCCTTTGACTTGGCCCGGCTTGCGAAAGAAATTGGTGAAGATCATTTCCGCGGCGATAAACGTCATGAAAATGCACAGAACGACAATGATTTCCGGCTTCATAAAAGACCCCCCGCGCGGCAGCCGTCTGACGCGGCTATTCGCGCCCTTCATTCAGGGCTGCAGCGCAAGCTGTCAAATCTAAAGCGCCCTCTGTCCGAACTGCAGCAACGGCATGGCGCTCCGCGCAAAGGCCTCGACTTGATCTGTCACATCATCGGAAATCCAGACGGATTTCGGCAAGTCCTGCTCTACGATCAGAGATTTCAGTTGCAGCTTATCGGCGTGGCGATGGCCGTCTGCATCCTTGAAGCCGCGCGGCATGGACTTGAGCGGATCGGAGCGTGTCAGGCTCAGCCCGGCCTTATCTAGACTGGACAATACCGCATCAAACTCATCCGCTTTGTCGAGCATGCGGTGGCGGATCGGTTCCAGATCAGACGCTTTAAACTTGTAAAACCCCGCCGCAGCGAACCCACCGCCTGCGTCCATATGCAGATAGAGGATTGGCGCTTTTTCATTCTTGCGTCCATCCGGTGTCATCAGCGCGCCCGTATTCGTCTTATAAGGCCGCTTATCCTTTGAAAACCGAATGTCGCGATGCATCCGAAACATCGTTTTCTTCGAACCCTGCATCGGGATGTCGGCATCCGACAGGCGTTCGCTTAACGCTTCGAGAAGCCTCTCAAATGGTGCTTTAAGGCGCGTCTCAAAGCTCGGCTTATTTTCGTCGAACCACGCTTTGTTATTATTGTCCGAAAGACCCGCAAGAAAGTCGAAGGACTCTTTCGTAAAACCCAGATCAGACACAGGACACTCCCTTGAAGTTCATTACCCTATCAATCAGCGCGCCGCCCACGCCCGTTCTTCTGCGCTGATACGGATGACTAACACGGCGGCATTGAGCGCGCCAAATATGGCCGCCACCTCCCACAGGCCGAGCACAAGCGGGGCGACCATAATTTCGGCAATCACGAGGAGGTAATTGGGATGCGGGACCAGAGCGAATGGACCTTTGGTGACTTTCGCCTCGCCCGGCAGGACAATAATCCGCGTGGTCCAGCGCTTACCCAGCGTGCCGAGAATATAGACGCGCAGGATTTGCAGGGCCGCATAGACGCCCAACCAGATGTAATGGACCGGATGATCGTGGCCGAACCAGACCATGCTGAGAATCCAGCCCGTATGAACGGCAACAATCAGCGGGTAGTGGCGCGGTGAATGTTCCACGCCGCCTTGGGCGATCAGACGCTTCGTATTGCGCGTCGCAATCGGCAATTCGATCAGCCGCTCAGCAATCACATAGGTGAGGAAGAGAGCGGCCCAAAAGTTGATCGCAAGATTAATGTCCATGGGTCAGTCCACATAGAACGGGGTGAAGGCGGCGGAGAAACCGGGGCCGAGCGCGCTAGCCAGCAACGGCTTGCCCGAGCCCTTGGCATCGCCGCGCGCTAGCACTTTTTCCAACACAAAAATCACGGTCGGAGCACTCATATTACCATAGTCGCGCAGCACATCGCGTTCGATATCGAGCGTGCCTTCGCCGAGCTCTAACGACGCCTCCAAGGCCTCGACCACTTTCGCGCCGCCCGGATGGGACACGACGCGGCCCAATGTTTCACGTGAAACATTCATCTGCGCGCAGGCCGCATCCGTCGCGGCGCGCATTTCTGCGTTCACAAAGTCCGGGATCGATCGGTCGAACACGACGGCGAGCCCGTCCTCGTCGACCTCCCAGCCCATGATCGGCAAGGTGTCATCCCAAGTTCGCGACGCCCCGCGGTCTACCCGCACGCCGCTTTCCGATCCGCTGAGCGCAACCGCCGCCGCACCGTCGCCAAATAAGATCGTCGCAATAATGTCGGCCTTTTTCGGGCGGGCCTTGCGAAAAGAGAGCGTGCAGGTCTCTACAATCACGAGCAGCACTTTGGCGCTGGGGTTAGCCTGCGCCAATTCGCGCGAGACGTTCAGGCCTGAAATCCCGCCAGCACAACCCAGCCCGAACAAAGGCACCCGCAAACAATCATCGCGAAACCCCATCCGGCCTTTAGCTTGGGCTTCTAATGTCGGCGTGGCGATACCGGTCGAGGACACGGTGACGAGAATATCGATTTCGCCCGCCGTCCAACCTGCATCCGCCAGAGCTTTTGTCGCGGCCTCCACATAAAGGTCCGTCGCGCCGTCCATGTAGCGGCTATTGCGGTCGGTCCAACCGCCCGCCTGTTCGAACCAATCAAACGGGGCGACGGAATAGCGCATCCGCACGCCGGATGTATCAAAAACAGGGGCAAGCCGATCAAAGCCCTTAAAGCGCGGACCCAAAATCTCATGGGCACGATCGCGGACTTCGTCTTGCGGCAAAGCGTGGGGCGGCACGCAGGTTGAAAGCCCATGGATATAAACGCTCATTGCATGCTTGATACGCAGGAATGAGCATTGACGGATAGGCCCCTATTCTCACAACTTCGGCACTTCGAGATAGAAAAGAGACTTTCATGGCCATCAAGACGCGATTTACGGAAGAGTTCGGGATTGAAAAACCGATCGTCCAAGGTGGCATGCAATGGGTCGGTTATGCCGAAATGGTCGCGCCCGTGGCCGAGGCCGGATGCCTTGGCTTTCTGACCGCGCTCACTCAGCCCACGCCGGAGGCTCTGGCCAAGGAAATCGCGCGCACCCGCGACATGACGGACAAACCATTCGGCGTGAATATTACGATCCTGCCGACGATCACGCCGCCGCCCTACGCCGAATATCGCCAGGCCATTATCGAAGGCGGGATCAAGATTGTCGAAACGGCGGGTTATAAACCGCAAGAACATGTCGACCATTTCAAGCAGCACGGCATCAAAGTGATCCATAAATGCACGGCGGTTCGCCACGCTCTATCCGCCGAACGAATGGGCGTCGACGCCATTTCCATCGATGGGTTTGAGTGTGCGGGCCACCCCGGCGAAGACGATATTCCCGGTATGATCCTGATCCCGGCCGCCGCGAATAAGGTCAAAATTCCGATGCTGGCATCTGGCGGCATCGCGGATGGGCGCGGCCTCGTCGCGGCTTTGGCGCTCGGCGCGGATGGCATTAATATGGGCACACGCTTTTGCGTCACTAAGGAAGCGCCAATCCCGGAGGCCTTCAAACAGCAAATGGTTGAGAATGACGAGCGTCAGACTGACCTCATCTTCCGCACCCTGCACAATACGGCCCGCGTCATGCGCAACGCCGTCAGTCAGGAAGTCGTTGCGATTGAGCGAGAAGGCGGCGCTAAGTTCGAAGACGTGCAGCATCTCGTCAGCGGTAAACGCGGCCTCGCCGCAATGCGCGAGGGCGACACAGATGGCGGCATCTGGTCCGCCGGCATGGTGCAGGGCCTAATCAACGACATCCCCAGCGTCGCTGAGTTAATCGATCAGATTATGTCTGACGCCGAAGCGATCATTGATCAGCGGTTGGGTGGGATGAGGAGTTAGGCGCTTCGAGTGCTTTTACTCAGAAAAATTCTGTTCAATTCATTTGATACACTAGACGAAGAATCCAACTGTCATTAAGTGAAGTGACGCCCGATCCGACAATCTAGCTAGACACTATTTGCACGGCTTCGGCTTTGACCGTCTATGCGGTCGTACCGGGACCGTTTTCGGTCCCGGTTTCGGAGCAGTACGCGTACGGCGTACAACCTTCTTACAAGCCATCGACATCACCTCCTTTCCCCAACACCAGTTGGCGGTTGGTTCGAGCGACGAATCGGGCGTCTTAGTCAGGATAAGAACGGTAAGGTTCGAGTCGAGTCAGCCCCTTCAAATCTATGTGGACGACTCCTAACATAAAAAAAGCCCCGCAAACGCGGGGCTTTCGTGTTTCTTTGACATCGAGTTCCGCTCGCTTGAGCTCGCGGCGACGCGCTATATTCGATTATCAATCGAATATTTTGAGGGCAAAGCCCTCAAATCGCTTAGTCGCGACCAAACAGCGCCAGCAGGATCTGGAACATATTGATGAAAGCGAGCAGGAGCGAAGCGGCGCCATAAGCGCTATATTTCGCGAGCATCTCACCATCACCGGCCAAGCCGTAATAGACCCGCTTGAGCATTTGTGTTTCCCACGCCGTGATCATCGCGATCGCGCCAAGGGCGATGACGTTAATGATAACATCCATCGGGCCTGTTGGGGCCAGAGCCGGGAAAAACATGCCCAGAACGTTGATTGCGACATAGCCGAGGAAAGCCGCGAACGCGTATTTTACAAACGTGCTGAGGTTCCGCTGCGTCGAATAACCAAACAGGGACAGTGCCGCAAACATGGCCACAGTCATGAAGAAGATCTTCGCCACAATCATCGGATTGTAAGCCAGAGCAATCGCTGACGTGAACACGCCCATGAAGGCTGCGAAGGTGAACAGGAATGTCACCACGCCGCCCATCGACATGGTCGGCAGTTTTTTACCAACCGTTCCAAACATAACCGGAATAGCAATGATGAAGCCGATCAGGACAAAGGGACTGAACACGATTGCCGCGACCTGCGGATTACCCAGCAGGAATTGGCCGAAGAAATAGGCGACGCCTGCTGTGACCAGCATGGCCAGAGCCATCCACCGATAAGTGCCGAGCATAAAGCTCTTCAGGCCGACATCGGTGTCGGTATCAGCACCGATAACGCCTCTGTTAAATTCGTTCATTATGAACTCCGTTAGTGTGACAGCGTGCCGGCGCGCATGCGTCGGAGCTGGTTGTGACCAATATAGGCGCAATCTGCGCCAATTGCCAATGACAAGCGTGTCAGCCGGACCGATCCGCCAGAGATTTTTCCTATGGGCGTGATAGGCTAGCCCTTGGCCGGGTTCTCAAGTGTCCCAAACCTATGGTCCTACCCGTCCGTATCCTCTAGCAACGCTCAAACTTCCCTTTTTCAATCTACAGGACCCACCTATGGAACTGCGTAAACTCGGCACGACCGATATTGATGTGACCTCGGTCTGCCTCGGCACAATGACCTGGGGTCAGCAGAACAGCGAAGCGCAGGCGCATGAGCAGCTTGATTACGCGATTGAGGAACGCGGCATCAATTTCATCGATACCGCCGAAATGTATCCCGTCCCCGGCAAGCGTGAAACGCAAGGCCGAACCGAAAGCTATATTGGCACTTGGATCGAAAAACGCGGCAAGCGCGATGACATTATCTTAGCCAGCAAAGTTGTCGGTCGGTCCGGCATGGTTTGGACGCGCGACGATACGGTTGAGACAACGCGCCACACGCAGGCACAGATCGACTACGCGGTTGAGCATAGTCTGAAACGACTCAAAACCGATTACATTGATCTGTACCAGTTGCACTGGCCGGACCGGGGTCTGTCCCCCTTCGGCATGCATGATTATAAGGATTATAACGCCGCCGATATGGTGCCACTGGAAGATATTCTCGGCGCGCTTCAACGTCATGTCGAAAAGGGCAATATTCGCCATATCGGCATTTCCAATGAAACCGCGTGGGGCACGATGAAGTTTCTGGAGCTCGCCAAGACCCATGACCTTCCGCGGATTCAATCCAATCAGTGCGTTTACTCGCTGATCGCGCGACGCTTCGATTATGACCGGGCTGAGATTGCCATGCGAGAGAAGGTCGGTTTGCTCGCCTATTCGCCGCTCGCCATGGGCGTTCTGACCGGTAAATATGATGACGGCACGACGCCGAAGGGATCTCGCATGGCGCTGTTTGACGGCTTCATGGATAATTATCGAAAAGTCGATGAAACGTGGAAAGATGCCAATCGGACCGCGCATGAATTGGGCCTGACGCCGGTTCAGTTTGCATTGAAATTCGTTGAGTCGCGCGCGTTCGTCACGTCGAACATTATTGGCGCAACCAGTCTGGACCAATTGCGCGAAAATATCGACGCGCATGATGTTGAGTGGACGGACGAGATGGAAGCGGAGGCCAGCCGGCTCCACGAAGTCTATCGTTGCCCGCTCGGTCGCTAGTCAGGGCAACTGCATGAAGCTTTTTGCGGCCATTCGCCCGCCCTCTGGCGTTATCCGGGCCGTTCGGCGCATCCAAAAAGGTGTGCCGGGCGCCCGGTGGAGCGCGCCGGAAAAGCTTCACATCACTGCCGCCTATTTCGGCGAAGTGCATGATGCCTTGGCCGAAGAATTAGATGAAGAATTGGCGCGCAGGCCGCTCCCCGCTATGGAATTGACGCTCCGCGGGGCGGGCCATTTTGGCCGCGCCGAGCCGCATCAAATCCATTTGAAAGTCGAGCCCAATGCCGCGTTGACTAGGCTGCATAATCATTGTCGGCGCGTCGCACGAGAGCTGCGCATTCCGATGGAGGCGCGTGTGTTTAGCCCACACCTCACTCTTGCTTATCTCAAGCCCTTTCCAGATGTGGAACGGCTGGCAACCTATGAGCAGCGTCACGTCAATACGGAGATTGGCCCATTCCTGATCGATCAGTTCGGACTCTATTCCAGTTGGCAGCAAAAGCGCGGACCCAATCGATACGATCTTGAAGCGACCTATCCGTTGATCGGTCGCGCAGGGCATTGACCCAGTGTGTCGACCAATGAATTGACAGGCCCACGCACATTGATAGCACCCGATTCATGGCCCGACATTTACTTGCTTTGCTGTCACTGACAGTTCTGGCTGCCAGCCCAGCCCTCGCTTGCGATTTCGACGATGAAAACGGGCTCGACGTCGGGCTGGTCCTCAGCGGCGGCGGCGCAAAGTCCAGCACCCAAGTCGGCTTTATGCAAATTATGGACGCACTGGACATTCCCATCCACTGCGTTGCGGGGACCAGTATGGGGGCGGTCGTCGGCGCGTTTTACGCGAGCGGATATTCGGCAGACGAAATTGGCGAGATCTTTATTGATGAGGATTGGGGAGCGGCTTTTCGGGGCACAATTCCACGGACCGACAAATCCTTTATTCAGAAAGAGCGCGAGGAGACCTATTTTTCCGGTGACATTATTGGGTTGAGCCGTGACGGTCTGGAATTGCCGAGCGCCTTAAACTCGATGCAAGGTTTACAGACTCTATACCGTGACATTTTGAGAAATGTTCCTGTTGAGATCGATTTCGACGATCTGTCGATCCCATTCCGCGCCGTGGCAACGGATCTCGAAACCGGACGGGCTGTCGCTTTTGAAGAGGGCGATCTGGTCTCGGCGGTCTTGGCCAGTATGGCCGTGCCCGGTGTGTTCGCGCCCCGCATTATTGACGGAGTACCCTATGTTGATGGCGGAATTTCTTCTAATCTTCCGGTTCAGACCGCATTAGATATGGGCGCCGATATTATCATCGCCCTAGATACAACAGCCGCGCCGAGACCGTCAGACGGACGTTATTCTATTGGTGAGACGTTGCAGCAAGTCTCAACCATTATGGTCTATAGAAATGCCCAGCTTGAAAAGCAGGCCCTGTCCAAGCGCGACCTTTACGTCGAGCCCAATCGGATCGACATCGGCACATCAGCCTACACTGAGTCCGCCGCAGGCCTGAAGGTTGGCCGTGATGTTGGGCATGAGCATAAAGACGCACTCCTTCGGATTCGCGATCTGGCGGCCCCTTCAAAGCGCAAACCGCGCCTCAAACCCAATCCTGATCAGCCTGAAACCCTCACGCTGGTCAACAACTCGCTTATTGCTGATGATGTGATCAAGAGACGCGTCAACGACATCCTGTCTCTCGACCAAGATTCTGGAGATCGGGACCGCCGTTTGCGCGAACTGGCGTCCTTTGGCAGTTTCGGCGAAGTTGATCTGGGCTATAGTAGTGGCGAAGCGGTTCTTACGGTGAGCCCCAATTCGATTGGACGGACCCGTTTGAAAATAGGGGCCAATGTTGCCAGTAATTTCGATGGGGCGGCATCGTTTTCCCTATTAGCACAACTCACCCGACAACCCATTGGCCCAAGAGGAGGTGATGTCAGCCTATCGGCTGAATTGGGGACCAATACGGGGCTGAGTCTGGAATTATATCAGCCACTCGGGGTCGATTCTCACTACTTCATTCAACCGGAACTGTTCATCCGCAGTGAAAAACGCGAACTAGACCTGATTGATATTCGCGTTGGCGACTTCTTGGTTGAAACCCAAGGGATTAGAGCCCGTTTGGGCCGCGAACTATCGTCATGGGGGCTGATTGCGCTGGAAGGGGAAATCCAGGATGGTCGGTTTGAACCAATTGTCACCATAGACCCTACCATCACAGCTGAACATTATAGTTTCGGGTCCGTCGGGGCTTATTTCGGCATTGATACGTTGGACCGGACCGATTGGCCCACAGGAGGGCGAAGAGTACAATTACGCGCGCAGCAATTCTTCGACATTTCTGAAGATGGCGCGCTGGATGCAAATCGATATGAAGCGTCTTGGCTACAAGCGTTCAGCGCCGGATCTTACGGAGCCCTGCTCAACCTTCGGCACGGTAAGCTCAATACAGATGGGGTCACTGTTGGCTTTGATTCAACATTTGAACTGGGCGGGTTTCGCCAGTTGAGCGGGTTTCGAGAACGATCGCTGCCCGTCGAAAGGCTGAACTATGCGTCATTGGAGGTGTTCAAGCGCCTATCCAATGACGGATTCTTGGTTGATATTCCTGTTTATATCGGCGGCCTTGCTGAATATGCTCGCATTCCGTTTTCGGCCCTCGGCTTGGACGACGTAGAGGATGCCTTATCCTTGGCCGCCTATATGGGCGCAGAAACGCCGCTTGGCCCAGCCTTCATCGGCACGGCCTTTGGCAATAATAATGATTTGAGGTTTTTCTTCCGGTTCGGGCGCACATTTTAAATGAAAATGCGCCCAAAACCTTATCCCGGCGTTAGCTTGAGCAACCGACCTTCATTGTCTTCCAGCACATAAAGCGCGCCATCCGGGCCTTGTTCGACTTCGCGAATACGTTTGCCCCATTCGAACCGCTCGGCTTCCGCCGCAATCGTTTCGCGACGATCCGACTTGGACGGCGAGTCGCTCGCCGCCTCGATCTTGTCACTGTCGAAGACGACGCGGATTAGCGCTTGGCTTGAAAGACCACCGATAAACCCGTCGCTTTTGAAATCTTCGAACAGATCGCCATCATAGATGGTGAAACCCGCCGGGCTGATTGCTGGAACCCAATAGGCGGCTGGATTTTCATAAATGGGGTTGGTTGAATGGTCCGGAATTTCCTTGCCGGAGTAGTGGTCACCATTGCTGACTACCGGATAGCCGTAATTTTCCGAGCGCAGGACGCGGTTGAGCTCGTCACCATGTTTCGGGCCCATTTCGTGCAGCCAGAGGTCTCCTTCGGCATCGAAATCAATGCCAAGCGGATTACGGTGGCCGAGCGACCAGATCTGATTGGTCACACCACCTTGGCCAAAGAAGGGATTATCTTCGGGGACAGAACCATCCCGGTTCAGTCGGATCACCTTGCCCAAATTCATGTCCATATTCTGCGCCGGCGTAAATTTCTGCCGATCGCCAGAGGTGATGAATAAATAGCCATCAGGAGAGATCACCATCCGGTGCCCGTAATGACCATTGCCCGTGACTTTCGGGAATTGACGCCAAATCACGTCACCATCGGACAGCGTACCGCCATTCGATGTCAGAGTCAGAGTTGCCCGCGTGACTGCCGCGCCGGAGAGGCGATTATTCTCAGCGTCGCGTTCGACGTAAGAGATATAGACGATGTTGTTGGTCGCGAAGTCCGGGTCGATAATGATGTCGCCTAAGCCGCCCTGCCCGCGGTCTTGAACGTCTGGCACATTGCCAATCCGCGCGATCTTGGCGCCCGATTGATTGAGCAGCCAGATTGAGCCCGCTTGTTCTGTCACCAGCGCGCGACCATCTGGCAAGAACGTCATGGCCCATGCGCCGTCAAAGGTCGCCAGCTCGGTCATCTGCAGGGTCGTTCCGGCTGTGCCTGTGACCGTCGTCTGAGCGAAAACTGGGGCGGCGAGAGCGAAGGTCAGGGAAAGAGCGAGAGGCAAGCGCATAGAAGTCTCCAAATAAGTCTGGTCTATCTACGCATATACGCGAATTGCAGACGGGTTCCATAACAAGAGCGTGAGGATCGACCCTAAGCCCGCATATCTTTGGCCGAGCCTAGCGATATATAAGACGTGATGCTCGCCACCTGCGGGACACGGCCCAGCGTGTCCGCGTGGAAGGCTTTGTAAGCAACTAGGTCTGCGACCTCGACCCGTAACAAATATTCGACGGACCCAGTGACATTGTGACATTCACGCACTTCCGGCGCCGCCATCATCGCGGCTTCAAACGCGGCGGCGTCGCGGCGTAAATGGGCGGATAGACCGACCATGACAAAGACCGTGACCGCCCCGCCAAGCCGCGACCGATCTAGCACCGCACGGTAGCCTTGGATAACCCCCGTCCGCTCAAGCTCCTGCACGCGGCGCAGGCAGGCTGAAGCGGAGAGCCCAACCCGATCGGCCAGTTCAGCATTGCTGATCCGCCCATCCGTTTCTAGCTCTTGCAATATTTGCGCGTTAATCAGGTCTAATTTCGTCATTCCTTGCAGATAATTACGCCATAAAACCCATAAAGCAAGCTCATGCGAAATCATACGCGTTATTCTTGCGTGAATAATAGCGGTTAGCGAGACCCCATGACCCATTTGACCCTGAGCGATTACGATATTTCCGCCGAGCGCGGCTTTCTTTGCCGTTACGACGCGCCCGATGTCGAACTACACGGCAAAATGGCCGCCGTTCGCAATGTGGCTATGGCCCTGCCCAAGACCTTGGTCACGGGTCGGTTACGGGATCTCATGCTGCGTGACCTGCCTAATAATGTCGAGGCGGACGATATTGCCGACCTGACAGACGAGCAGGCCCGCATGGCGATGGTACATTATAGCTTCCTGATCCAAGCCTATGTCTGGGGAGAGGCGGACGCGCCGGCCCTGCTGCCGCGCGCTTTGGCCGTCCCGATGCATGCTCTGGCCGAACGGCTTGGTCAGCAACCACTGCTGCCCTATTCCGGCTATGTGCTGGATAACTGGGGCCTATTTGATGCCGACCGTCCGATTGACCTCGACAATATTTTCATGATCCAACCCTTCCTCGGTGGGCAGGACGAGGCCTGGTTCGTACTGGTCCATGTCGCGATTGAAGCGCGCGCCGGGAAAGTTCTGGCCGCGATCCCGACAATTCTGAACGCCATCGCAACGGGTGACACTGACACAGTCCGGGTTGAGTTAGAAGGCATGGCCACGCACTGGGCCGCGATCAACGCACTGTTTGACCGTATGCCGGAACGCTGCGACCCGCATACCTATTTCACCCGCGTGCGGCCTTACATTCACGGCTGGAAAGACAATCCTGCCCTGCCTGGCGGTTTGATTTATGAAGGCGTCGAGGCCTTTGGCGGCAAGCCGCAGGCCTTTCGCGGCCAGACTGGATCGCAATCCTCCATCGTGCCGACCATGGACGCGCTAATGCAGGTTGGTCACGCGGATGATCCGCTCAAAGCCTATCTGGACCAGCTGCACATCTACCGTCCGCCGGGCCACCGTAAGTTTATCGATGATGTGCGGACACAGTCCTCTTTGCGCCACTTTGTCGAAGGCGCGGGTGACCGTGACCTGACGCTAGCTTACAACGCCATCATCCAAGCCGTTGCCGACTTCCGCTCGCGCCATCTGCAATATGCCGCCAGCTATATTCAGAAGCAGGGTAAGACCAGCGCCGGCAATGATCCCGATGTCGGCACGGGCGGTACACCATTCATGAAATATCTCAAAAAACACCGCGACGAGACCAAGGCCCGCCTGATCGACGCTTGACCGGCAGACGAAGCTGTCATGGCGCCGTCATTGCCATGTCTTGAAACTGCGATGAAATTGGGCCAAGGACGCCCCATCGCGAAGGGAAGCGCTACTCCACCACTCAATAAGGGGGAGGAGGAGCGGCCAACTTCATATATCGCGAGGGGAAGCGACGGATGTTGAGCCTGGGTCTACTGGGACGGCTTATCCATCGGCCAACTTCAGGACTCAAAAACTGAGGGAGACCCGACCGCCAAGGGTTGGGGCCAGATCAATCATGACACTCTATCTTATCATCGGCGCAGCGTTGATCGCTGTGCTTTACGGGATCGTGACCCGTGCCAGCCTGATGAAGGCCAGCACTGGCAATGAACGTATGAACGAGATCGCAGGCGCGATCCAAGAAGGCGCAAAAGCCTATTTGAACAAGCAGTATAAAACGATCGCCATCGTCGGCGTCGTCGTGACTATCCTGCTGGCTTTACTGTTCCAAAACCTCATCGCTCCAGTCGGCTTTGTCATCGGTGCGGTCTTGTCGGGTATCGCCGGTTATGTCGGCATGCTGGTTTCCGTCCAAGCGAACGTCCGCACGACCGAAGCGTCACGCGGCTCACTTGGCGCAGGCCTGAACATCGCCTTCAAAGCAGGCGCGATCACGGGCATGCTCGTGGCGGGCCTCGCTCTGCTAGGCTTGGCCGTTTATTATATGGTTCTAACAGGCCCCATGGCGGCAGATGCACGCGGCGTGATTGATGGCTTGGTTAGCCTGTCGCTCGGCGCGTCCCTGATTTCGGTCTTTGCGCGTCTCGGCGGCGGTATCTTCACCAAGGGTGCAGATGTTGGCGGCGATCTCGTCGGTAAAATCGAAGCCGGTATTCCGGAAGATGATCCTCGCAACCCTGCGACCATCGCGGATAATGTTGGCGACAATGTCGGTGACTGTGCCGGTATGGCTGCGGATTTGTTCGAGACCTATGTTGTGACCATCGCGGCCACTATGATCCTCGGCTCAATTCTGTTCCCAAGCGCATTGGACCTCGTTCTCTACCCAATGGCGATCGGCGGCGCGTGTATCATCACCTCCATCTTCGGCACCTTCTTCGTGCGCCTGTCTAAGGGCTCAGTGAATGTTATGGGCGCGCTTTACAAAGGTCTGATCGCTACCGGCGTTTTATCCGTTGGCGCGATCTATCTCGTCACGAGCTATGTGCTTGATAACGGCATGGGCACGGTCAATGAAGTCGGTCGCGTTCTTGCGGACGGCTCGGCGGCCTCATTCAGCGGCATGGATCTATTCCTTTGCAGCATCGTCGGTCTGGTCATCACGGGCCTGATCGTGATGATCACCGAATATTATACGGGTACGAAATACCGCCCGGTGAAGTCGGTCGCTGAAGCGTCTGAATCCGGTCACGGTACCAATGTGATTGCAGGTCTCGCTGTCTCAATGGAAGCGACCGCTATTCCGGCCCTGATCATTGTGGCGGGTATCATCATCACCTTCAGCCTGGCTGGCCTTTACGGCATCGCTATCGCTGTGACCGCTATGCTCGGCGTGGCTGGGATGATCGTCGCGCTCGACGCCTTCGGTCCTGTCACGGATAATGCGGGCGGCATTGCTGAAATGGCTGAGCTGGATCCAGAAGTGCGCAACACGACTGATACGCTCGACGCCGTTGGCAACACGACCAAAGCTGTTACCAAAGGCTATGCGATTGGCTCTGCCGGTCTCGGTGCTCTGGTGCTGTTCGCGGCTTATTATCAGGACATTCTGTATTTCTCGGCTCAGCCGGGTAATCCATTGTCCGGTGTCACCGTCGATTTCAGCCTAACCAATCCCTATGTGATTGTCGGTTTGTTTATCGGGGGCTTGCTGCCTTACCTGTTCGGTGCATGGGCGATGCAGTCCGTTGGCCGCGCGGCCAGTGCGATTGTCGAAGAAGTCCGTCGTCAGTTTAAAGCGGATCCGGGCATCTTGAAGGGCACGTCTCGCCCGGACTATGCCAAGGCTGTGGACCTCCTTACGGGCGCTGCGATCAAAGAGATGATCAAACCGTCCTTGCTGCCGATCCTGTCGCCAATTGTGCTTTTCTTCGCGATCCAGTTTATCGCTGGTACAAGCCAGGCGCTCGCCTCACTCGGCGCCATGCTGATGGGCGTGATCGTGACCGGTCTCTTCCTGGCCCTCTCCATGACAGCCGGTGGCGGCGCATGGGATAATGCCAAGAAGTATATTGAGGACGGCCATCACGGTGGCAAAGGCTCAGAAGCCCACAAAGCGTCCATCACGGGCGATACAGTCGGCGATCCCTACAAGGATACCGCTGGTCCAGCGGTGAACCCGATGATCAAAATCACCAACATCATCGCTCTGCTTCTATTGGCGGTTGTTGCTCACTAGAGCTGACACGCTTTTACCCGAGTTTGAGGTCGCCCCGTCCGGGCGGCCTTTTTGTTAGGGCTGGGGTGCGCTCGACAGATCGCACGTAACCGGGCTCGCGTTATCGTCAATCGGACGTTGGGCCACGGCTCTATCCACCCGGTCGGAACTCAAAGTGCCGCGTGCGTGCGCTGTGTCAATCACTACGACGCCGTCGTACTGATCTGGCAATATCTGGATAAGCGGCGTTTGCACATCGAACCGCGCGCTGATCGGTGTTTGCGTCCGCGGATTGCTGACGAATATAGGCGGCCATACTGCGCAACGTCATGCGCGCTACAATCTGGTCCCGATCCGGTTCCGCCATTTGAGCCAGATGAAGGTCGCTTTCGTCGCACTGATAGACCGCGCTTTCAAAGGCGATGACATCAAACCCCATCTGGGCATGCAGATAGCGGATCGCGCCTGTCTTCAACGCTGTGTCGTCTTTCACGCCGTGCGTATTCTCACCGAGCTGCACGATCCGCGCATCACTGACAGCGTCGTCCAAAAAGCCGAACTGCCCAACCCCTCGATCAAGGTCCAAAGCGAGGCAGAGGGTACATGCGGAGCGGTCAATGGCATATGCGATCTCCTGCAGATGGATTTCATCACACGTCAAAGCCCAGAATAATCAGAATAACCTGCCTCTAATCCGCCAATCGCGTCTCGAACCATGTCCGGATCTCCGCGCCTGCCATCTCTTCTAACAAGGCCAGCAAGGCGGGTGTGGTTCGAACACGGTCGGTCATGATGCGCTGCATAAAGGCTGTAAAGGTCGCGCGACCCATACGCTCTTCAAGATGCTGCAGCGCGACCGGCGCGGCGCGGTACATGATTAGGTAAGGCGGTCGCTCGGTTAGCTCCGCTGCCCAGATCGGTGGCAGGTCATGCCCTTCGATTTGTTCGGCGTAGCGCGCCATACGGGCGTCGAACACGGTTTCGCCGAGCGCGTTACGCACGCCCATATTGGCCAGATAGTCGGCAAGTCCTTCATTGATCCAGTTTTCCGGACCGCCAGCATTGGCCTTGCTCCAATAATGCGCCAACTCATGACAAATGAATTGAAGCAGATATTCTTCATCATCATCTTCAATGTCGGTCAACGCGATCAACGTCCCGCGAGAATAACCGCCTTCAGGACGATCCGTCACAATGATCGAGGCCTGCGGCAGTGGCCCTGCCGGACCCGCCAAACCGTTCAAATATGCAGTGCAAAATTCTAGCGCGCCTGTGAGTTCTTCGAGCTTTGTGCCGGGTTCTGAGCGTGCATCATGAATGACATAATCATCCGCCTTAACAACCTCTGAGTTTGAGAGCAGCGAGAAAGCGATATCGAGCGCCGGTTCGGCTTGGACAAAATGAAATCCCTTTGGGGTCGATACAACCGACCCGACTCCGACCGCGGACCATTCGCCTGCAAGGCGCACCTGCACCCGAGCCGTCAGATCGGAATCAAAGCGAGCGTCAAAGGGAAACCAGAAACTATCGACCGTCAGTTCGATCTTGTCAGAATCCAGCGTATTAATCGGAAGCGGGAGCTCTTCTGGAAAGAGCGGGCCACCATAGGCGAATTTGACGATCCGGTCCGCGCCATTGACCGAGGGCGCGAGATCAATCCGGTAGGTCCGAACCGCACCGCCAAAACGTTCATCCAGCTCAGTCGTGACATCGACCACATCGGCCCCGGCCACAGACGCCGTGCCAAAAGCTGAACTCAGCGCAAAGGAGATTTCATCAAGATCATCTTCCGCAATGCGCACGGTCCAACCCGCTGACAAAGCCCCTGCTTCAGGAAAGAATTCTACACTCCCGATATAATCGAGCGGCCCCTTAACCGCTTCAAAGGCATCCATGGCATAAGCGGGCGCTGTCACGGCAGCCCCCAACATTAGGCCGGACAGGACCAACCGCCGGGTCAATACGTGCCTCAGGCGCGGCATATTCAGGGCCTCCAAATCGTCATGTCCTATCCCCTCTTCACCAATAGCGGCCTCAGAGCAATCACAGAAGGGCAATCGCTGAACGTGGTAGAAAATCAATGACGGGAGCGCATGGCTCAGATAGCGCCGTGCCATGACTGCGCGTGAGCCAATTATCAAACGACCGCCCGCTCAAGGACGGCCCGTGGACCGGATCGTGGCGGGACTGGCCGCTATCTGGCTGTTCTGCGCGGTCGCAGCGACGCTTTGGTTCTTTCTCGGCTTTTACGAAACTGATCCCGGCTTCTCAGCGGCCAGTTCGGCGGCGCTATTGTCGCTAGGGCTTGGCGCCTTTGCCATTATTCCGGGGGCCGTGATCTTGCGTTTGGCATGGACCGCGTGGCGGTATGGTTTTCGGCCCGTGCATGGTCTCTGGACCTTAGTTCTGGCTCTGCCATGGATCGGGTTGAGCCTGATGGCTCGACCGTCTGAGTGGATGCCAATTTGGCTGACAATTTTCCCGCTTCTGCTGGCGACGCCAATCAGTCTTTGGGCGATCGTGTCCATAATTTTGGAGCGGCGCGCGCGAGCCAAACCGTGATCGCTCACAATCGGGTCGCATAGACTTGATTAGCGTAAATGTGACGCAGGCCTTATATAATCATACGAAACGCTTATGTTTCATACAGGGGACGTTCAGGTTTGTCGCGCTATCGCAGCGGGCGAGATTAGGAGATTTATATGTCTATTCCCCTAAAAATGGCGACTTCTAATAAACTTCGCCACGCCCTTTTATGTGTGAGCGCTATTGTGCTTACCGCCTGTGCAACGGCTACACCTTATCAACCCGCCAGTGAGCCCGGCGCTTATGACGGGTTTTCCCAGCAAATGATCGAAGCGGATCGTGCCCGGATCGCCTTTGCTGGTAATTCGCTGACCAAGCGCGACACAGTTGAAAATTACATGCTGTTCCGCGCCGCTGAGACAGCGGTGGAACGCGGCTTTGACTGGTTCGAATTGCAAGAACGCGATCTTGAAGCGAAGACGCGCACACGGGTCAACTCAGGTTTTACCTCTGCCTATGATCCTTATTTCGGCTATAGCTTCTTCCGGCCCCGTTACGGTTGGTCGCGCGGCTATCACTATTCTCGCTTTCGTGGATTCCGCCATCGTCGCGGCTTTGGCTATCGCGGGTTTTATGATCCGTTTTATGACCCGTTCTTCGACGATTTTAATGTCCGCGAGATCACTAAATATCGTGCCACAGCCGAAGTCCGTTTTGGCAATGGCCCGAAACCTACCAAGGCCGAAAATGTCTTTGACGCCCATCAGGTGATCGAGAACCTGGGACCGTTGATCGAATTTCCAGAGGCTGACAGCTAAGCTCACATCAACAACATATTTTGAGCGACCCGGATCAGGGCGGAAACCCCATTGTTTACGTCACAATCAAGGGATTGTTAGAGCGTCCCGCGCCCTTCTAATTCGACCGGGCCGCTCAGGATGACGTGATTGTCGCTTTCGCGCCAATGGATGTGTAGCGTCCCACCATCGACGTCCACTTGCACATCGCGATCGGCGCGTTTTTGGCGGTGGGCCGCGACCACGGCGGCACAGGCACCCGTGCCGCAGGCTTGGGTCAAACCGGCATCCCGTTCCCAAACTTTGAGCCGAATATTTTTTGGGCCGTCAATACGGGCAAAGCCAACATTGGTCTGTTCTGGAAAGAGCGGGTGAAACTCGACCATCGGCCCCGCCAGATGTGGCTTCACTGTCTCAAAATCTTCGACAAAAAACACGACGTGCGGATTGCCCATACTGACCGCGCCGGGATTGGACAGGACGGGATTATCGATGGGACCGAGCTTCACATCGACATGATGGGTGTGCATCGGTTCTTTGAGCGGGATTTGCGACCAGTCGAGTCTGGGTTCACCCATATCCACGGCAATGGATAGTGGCCCCGTACGCGTCGCGGCCAGTAGCGCGGCATTGGTCTGCACAGTTGCTGCTGCTTCGCCCGTCTCTTCCATCACCAGCCACGCCACACAGCGCGTCGCATTCCCGCACGCATCGACCTCAGAGCCTGACTGGTTTCGGATTTCCATGAAAATATCCGCCTCTGGTGATTTCGGCGGTCGCAGGACAAGCAACTGATCGGCACCGAGCGGGCCCATGGCGGCGGAGCCGGGCGCGCAGATAGCCTTTACCTGTTCATCAGACAGAGCAAAATCGAGCGCCTTACGCGCATCGAACACCGCAAACCGGTTGCCCGCCCCATTCATGATGAGAAAATCCATAGAGCCCATATAGAGGAGAGAAGGCATTCCGCCCAGTCGTTGAAATAGATGTTGGGAAATAGAGCACGTGAAAGCCTGTCGTCTCATCACGAACTCATGTTTATAAGGTGGAACTCGTTCTCGCCCCATTCATTGAGATCCTATGCGCACTCTGATCCTTCTTCTCACGCTCTTGCTACCACTCTCCGCTTTTGCGCAGGATGCAGCCATTACAGTCGGGAATGGTCCGTCCGATGCCCAGATCGCCGAGCGACTGACCGGGATTTACAGCCAGCTTGGAGACACGGAAGAGGTCTCGGTTACAGTACAAAATAGCGTCGTCACCTTGGCTGGTGAAGCCGCGAATACGGAAGCGGCCGAACGCGCTGTGCGCATTGCGCAGCGTGTCGATGGGGTGGTCGCGGTTCAGGACGAGATTATTCGCACGCTGGGCGTGACCGATAATGTCACGCCCCTCGTCGACCGGACTACGGAATTGAGTACGCAATTTGTTCGGGCTCTACCGTTAATCGCGGCCGCCTTGATCGCTTTGGTCGCGATTTTCCTGCTCGGACGTTTGCTCGCCAGCCGGACCGGACTGATCCGACGTATGGCGGGCAACCCGTTTCTCGCCGAATTGATCGCAACGGCTATTCGTCTCGCTTTCGTGATGATCGGGATTGTCGTGGCGCTGAATATCCTTGGGGCGACCGCTTTGGTCGGGACGGTTTTAGGCGGCGCAGGGATCATCGGGATCGCGCTCGGTTTTGGCGTGCGCGACACGGTCGAGAATTATATCGCGTCGCTGCTGCTATCGATCCGTCAACCGTTTCGCGCGGGCGACCATGTCATCATTGACGGCAATGAGGGTCTGGTCGTCCGGCTCAACACACGGGCCACCATTCTGATGACGCTGGATGGCAATCATCTGCGTATTCCCAATGCCAAAGTCTTCAAGGCCGACATCTTGAATTATAGCACCAATTCGGAACGACGTTTTTCCTTTCGCGTGGGTGTCGACAGCGCCGATGATCCTGTGTCGGCCATCGCCGTCGGGGTCAAAGCCATGTCAGAGCTGCCCTTTGTCCTGACAGACCCCGCCCCCAGTGGGATGATTGTCGAAGTGGGTGACAGTTCAATTTTGATCGATTTCTTTGGTTGGATCGACCAGCGCGAGACAGGATTTGGAACAGCCCGAAGCCAAGCCATTCGTGACGTCAAAGATGTGTTAGAGGCAGACGGCTTCTCCCTGCCTGAACCGCTCTACCGCTTGCGGGTCGATGGCGGCGTTGAACTCCCTAAAACGACGGGCTCGAAGCCAGAAAACCGCATGACGAAGAAGGCCCCTACCAAGCCCACCGTGCGCGAAGTGCTGGATACGGATGCCGAAACGACCATTGTTGAACGGGTCGCCGAAGAACGGGCCCAATTAAGCCAAGACGAAAACGGAACCGATCTTCTAGACGACAGCGCAAAAACCGAGTGATTGTTGTTCTGCTAGCCCGAGGGTCAACCTTTAGCCGCCCACTTGCCTTGCGCCGCTAGAGCGCTAAACCGTCTCCAAACCCATTTGCGGAGACTTTCATGACCACCAAAACACTTTTGGCGACCAGCGCCATGGCGCTGATATTGGCCGCCTGTTCCGACACGAAAGAGACAGCTGTGAACGATACGCCCGACACCGTCACAAGCGAAACCGTCACGACTGAAGTGGCCGACAGCTATGTGCCCGTCGTCTATGATGCAGACGGTATGCGTGATGAGGACCATCTTTGGCTCGAAGAGGTCGAAGGCGAAGCGGCGCTGGATCAAGTCCGCGAATGGAACAAAGGGTCGCTCGACCGGCTGATGGCCGACCCGCGCTATGAAACTCTGTATCAAGACGCGCTCGGCATCCTGCAGAGCCAAGACAAAATTCCTTATGTGTCTTATCGGGCGGGTGCTGCGCATAATTTCTGGCAGGACGAGACCCATGTGCGCGGTGTTTGGCGCAAAACCAGCCTTGATAGCTATTTGTCGGATAGCACTGAATGGGAAACCGTGCTCGATTTCGACAAGCTGGCGGCGGACGAAGACAAGAACTGGGTTTATAAAGGCAATAACTGCCTCGCGCCCGACTACGCGCTCTGTATCGTCAACCTCTCAGACGGTGGCAAGGACGCCGTGGTTCGTCGTGAGTTTAATAGTGAGACGGGTGAATTCGTCGAAGGTGGTTTCGTCACCCCCGAATCCAAAGGTACGATGGATTGGGTTGATGCGGATACGATGGTGGTCGCCGTCGACTTTGGCGAAGGCACAATGACCGATTCCGGTTATCCGAGCACGGCGCGGATCTGGACCCGAGGGCAGGCGCTCGAAGACTCAGTAGAAATTGGGCGCGGTAATCAGACGGATGTTGGCTATTGGCCGGGCGTTCTCGAACTGTCCGATGGTCGCCGCGAGATCATGACCTCGCAATCGACGTCGTTCTACGACACTGACACATTCTGGTTCCCGCGCAACGAAGACGGTACGGTAGGCGAGGCTGTGAAGTTCCCCGTCCCGACAAAATCCAATCTCGGCTCTGTCTTTAAAGGACAAATGCTACTGTCCCTCAATGAAGATTGGCGCGACTTTAAATCCGGCGATCTGGTTAGCTTTGCTTGGGATGATTTCGCCGATGATGGCCAGATTGCCGACTTGCATCTTGTCTATAGCCCGGACGAGAAAAGCTCGATGGGTGGTTACGGCGCGACCAAGGATAAAGTCCTGCTGTCGACCACGACCGACGTTAAAGGCTCTGTTCATGCGTTTGATTGGGACGGTGAAAACTGGACATCCACGCGGATTGCTCTTCCCGAAAACGGCGCGGCTGGTGTCGGCAGAACCAATAATAAGGAGTCGATTGCCTTCTTATCAGCCGAGGATTTCCTCACCCCTGATACGCTTTACACGATCGACACATCCAAGGCCGACCTGACCCCGATCGCGGCCAAGTCTCTGCCGGATTGGTTCGACGCGACCAATATGGTCAGCGAACAGAAATTCGCGACGTCAGCAGACGGAACCAAAGTCCCTTACTTCATCGTCCGCGCCAAAGATGCGGAGATGAACGGCCAGAACCCAACGCTGCTCTATGGCTATGGCGGGTTCGAAATTTCGCTCAACCCAGCTTACTCCGCCACGCGCGGTAAGCTCTGGCTTGAAAATGGCGGCGTTTATGTGCTCGCCAATATTCGGGGTGGTGGTGAATATGGTCCGAACTGGCACCAAGCGGGTCTGAAGACCGAACGTCAGCGCATCTATGACGACTTCATCGCAGTCGCCGAAGATCTGATCGATGCCGGCGTAACCTCACCTGACCATTTGGGCGTCGAAGGCGGGTCGAATGGCGGTCTGCTGACGGGCGTGATGACAACGCAACGGCCTGATTTATTCAATGCCGCCATCATTGCTGTGCCCCTGCTCGACATGCAGCGCTTCCATAAATTATTGGCTGGCGCATCGTGGATGGGCGAGTATGGCAATCCGGATGACGCGGTCGAAGGCGAATTTCTCCGCCGGATCAGCCCCTATCATAATCTACGTGAAGGCGTCGATTATCCGGAAGTCTTCCTGATCACCTCGACCAAGGATGACCGCGTTCATCCTGGCCACGCGCGGAAGTTTGCGCAGCGAATGGACGATCAAGGTCACGACTTCCTCTATTATGAGAATATTGATGGCGGCCACAGCGCAGCCGCCAATTTGAAAGAGACTGCCAAACGTCTGGCGCTGCAGCATGTCTATCTGCTGCAGAAGTTGGCTGACTAACGCGATAATTCTCCGAGCGGTCTCAAGCCGCTCGGACCAACTCTACAATGAGCGCCCTCTGGGGCGCTTTTTCTATTTCAAGCCAGCCGAGAAAACCCCTTAACCCCGCGCCTTCACCCGGCTAGAGCGCGGTTTCCAGTTTTCTAACGAACCGCCCGCCATGCCTGCCTATAATCCATCCGAAACCGAACCCAAGTGGCAGTCCCATTGGGACGATGCCGACGTTTTTACGGCGGACGACCACTCGCCCAAGCCGAAATTCTACGCGCTGGAAATGTTCCCCTACCCAAGCGGGCGCATCCATATGGGCCATGTGCGCAACTACGCCATGGGCGATGTCGTCGCGCGCTATAAACGGGCGCAAGGATTTGAGGTGCTGCACCCGATGGGCTGGGACGCGTTTGGGATGCCCGCGGAAAACGCAGCGATCGAGACCGGCGGCCATCCCAAGGATTGGACCTACGCCAATATCGAACAGATGCGCGCCCCAATGAAACGGCTCGGCTTTGCGCTGGACTGGACGCGCGAATTCGCAACCTGCGACGTCAGCTATTACACCGAGCAGCAGCGCATTTTCCTGAAATTCTGGGAAAAAGGTCTGGTCTATTCCAAGACCGCCAAGGTCAATTGGGACCCCGTCGACAATACGGTGCTGGCCAATGAGCAAGTCATTGACGGTAAAGGCTGGCGCTCAGGCGCGACGGTCGAACAGCGCGACATGCAGCAATGGTTCTTCAAAATTACCGACTATGCCGAAGAGCTGCTCGAAGGTTTGGAAACGCTCGACCGCTGGCCAGAGAAAGTCCGGACGATGCAAAGCAACTGGATCGGGAAGTCAGAAGGCTTGCAGATGCGGTTCGAAGCCGCCACCGATTCCGATGCGGATATTGAAGTCTTTACGACCCGACCCGACACACTGTTTGGCGCGAGCTTTGTTGCCCTGTCTCCTGATCATCCTCTGACCAAGCAATTGGCCGAGACACGGCCCGAGCTGGATGCGTTTCGCGCAGACTGCGCCAAGATCGGCACGTCCGAGGAAGCCATCGCCCAAGCGCCGAAACTCGGCATCGATACGGGGCTGCGCGTAACGCATCCGTTTACAGGCGAGACGCTTCCGGTCTGGGTCGCGAATTTCGTCCTGATGGGCTACGGCACGGGCGCGATCTTTGCTTGTCCCGCCCATGATCAGCGTGATCTGGATTTTGCGCGCAAATATGGTCTACCCGTTTTGCCTGTGGTCACGCCGGAGGGCGATGATTTCACAGTCGAAGACGAGGCCTATACGGGTCCGGGCACGATCTTTAATTCGACGGCCCCCATTCCAGTGGCTGGGCGGGACACATTCTCGCTTGATGGTTTGGAAATCGATCAGGCCAAAGCCGCGGCCATCGCGATGATCGAAGAGCTTGGCCTGGGCGAAGGCACGATCCAGTACCGCCTGCGCGATTGGGGCGTGTCCCGTCAGCGCTATTGGGGTTGCCCGATCCCGGTTATTCACTGCGACAGTTGCGGGGCCGTCCCGGTTCCGGAAGATCAGCTACCCGTCGAATTGCCCTATGATCATATTGACCTGACCATCCCCGGTAATCCGCTGGATCGCCACCCGACCTTTAAACAGGTCGCCTGCCCTAAATGCGGCGGTGAGGCTGAACGCGAGACCGATACGCTCGACACATTCGGGGACTCATCTTGGTATTATGCCCGTTTCGCCGGACCGAACGGATCGCCCTTTGATAAGGCGGCGGCCTCCGCTTGGCTGCCCGTCGACCAATATGTCGGCGGTGTGGAACATGCTGTGCTGCACCTGCTCTATTCGCGTTTCTTCACGCGCGGTTTGCGCGATTGTGGACTGCTTGACCTGCCGGCGGGCGAGCCGTTTGCGGGTCTGTTCACACAAGGCATGGTCACGCATGCGACTTACGACATTGGCGATCAAGAGTGGGTCGTTCCGGCCGAAGTGACGGAAAAAGACGGCGCGTTGATCCATATGCCGACCGGCAAGATCGTGACGAAGGGCGACGTCATCAAAATGTCCAAGTCCAAAAAGAACGTCGTGGACCCGAACGACATTATCGAAACCTATGGTGCGGACGTGGCGCGCTGGTTCGTGCTGTCAGACAGCCCGCCCGAACGCGATGTCGAATGGAGTGAGGACGGCGTGCGCGGCGCGTGGAATTTCCAGAAAAAAGTCTGGCGCATTGTCGAACAGACCGATGTGCCGGATCATTCACCAACGGCGTCCGACCCGAAGGCAACTGGCGACGCCCTCGCCTTGCGCCGCAGCGCGCATAAGGCACTTGAGAAAATCACAGCGGGTATCGAAGCCTTCCGCTTCAATACGTCCGTCGCGCAGATTTATGAACTGACCAACGCGCTGTCTAAATATGACGGGCAGGACGCCGTGCGGATGGAAGCGCTCGGCATTCTGATCCGCTCTATCGCGCCCTTCATGCCGCATCTGTCTGAAGAATGCTGGAGCGCGTTAGGCGGCGAGGGTTTGGTCGCGACAGCCCCGTGGCCACAGCTCGATAATGCTATGCTGGTCGAGGATGAAGTGACCTTGCCAATCCAAGTCAATGGTAAGCGACGCGGCGAAATAACCGTGCCAGCGGGTTTGTCAAAAGACGACATTGAGGCGGCTGCTTTGTCTGAGCCGAATATTGTTCGCACATTGGACGGGCAAACCGTTCGAAAGGTGATTGTTGTTCCGGGCCGGATCGTGAATATAGTCGCACAATGAAACATCTTCTCGTCACTGCCGCTCTCGCCTTGTCAACCACGCTCACAGCCTGTGCTGGGTTCACGCCGCTCAATGCCACCCCGGGCGGCAAGGCGGCGTTTAATCAGCTTGATGTTGTGATTGATGATGGCGAGGATGAGGGCGACCGGGCCGCTGGTTTTTTGATCCAACAAAGACTGGCTGACCGGATCAGCACCAGCGCGACGCCACAATATCGCGTCTTAGTGCGCCCAGGAGCTCTACGCGTCGGTCTCGGCCTAACCGCACAAGATTTCGCCAGTCGCTTCGATAGTATTGTGATAGCGGAGTGGTCTTTGGTCCGGATCAAGGACGGAACCGTCATCAAAACAGGCACTGCCCAGCGCACAGCCAGTTATTCGGCTGATGAGGACCCTTACAGCCTGCTCACCACGTCGGACGAAGCGGTTGAACGCGCCTCTCGCGAAGTCGCCGACGAACTGCTCAGCGAAATCGCGCTCGCCTTGATCGATCAGGCCGACGCCGACCCCTCTCAGCCTTGATCAGCGTAGCCTTGATCAAGGTAAAACGGACGCTCTTAAGGGGGCCGACATGGTAAAGATTACCGGCGCGCGTCAAGCCCGATTTCTATCGGCCCCGCCGCAAGATATTATCGGCGCGCTGCTGTTCGGTCCTGATCGGGGCTTGGTCAAAACCCGCGCAGCCGCGCTAATCCAAACACTTGCGCCGGATGTTGATCCGGCCTTTGGCGCGACTGTCCTCACATCCGATGACCTCATCAGTGATCCCGCCCGCCTGATGGATGAAATGAGCGCGATGAGCTTGCTTGGCGGAACGCGTCTGGTCCGACTCCGCCTTGATCACGAACGATCCGGCGCCGCCATCGCCAAAATCATCAAGCAGATCGACGCAGACCCAAGCCGCGTCGAGGCCAAACTCGTCATAGAAGCGGGCGATCTTTCAACACGCTCTGCTGTGCGCAAATCCGCCGAAGCCGCGCGTCACATTGGGGCGCTGGGGTGCTACCCGCTTGGGGCGCGAGCGCGCCGCGATCAAG
Organism: Algimonas ampicilliniresistens; assembly: GCF_030159955.1. Taxonomy (GTDB): domain Bacteria; phylum Pseudomonadota; class Alphaproteobacteria; order Caulobacterales; family Maricaulaceae; genus Litorimonas; species Litorimonas ampicilliniresistens. Next base: position 417,430 of record NZ_BSNK01000002.1, on the reverse strand, counting down.
TTCGCGACCAGCTTGATGGGATCGGGATTGCAATTACCCCGGACGCGCTCGATCTTTGGGTGCCGCTGCTGGAGGGTGATCATGCGCTCGCCGCTGGTGAGGTTGAAAAAATGGCGCTGTATAAAGGTTACGGGACAGAAGACGGTGCGACCGTCACGCCTGAAGATGTTCGCGCGGTTGCCGCTGGCGCGCAGGGCTCTGCCATCGACCCGATCATTCAGGACGCGCTGTTTGGACGAATCGACAGTCTGGATGCGCGCTATCGACGCGCCGTCGAAGCCAAAACCAGCCCCATCGCCATTCATTTTGCCCTACAGCGCCATGTCTTACGGTTGTGCGAAGCCTCGGCCCGCATGGATCGGGGGGATAGCGCGTTATCGGCGACGCGAAGCCTGCGTCCGCCCGTCTTTGGCATGGCAGAAGACGGGTTCGTCAATACACTCAACCGCTGGAATGGGCGTGCACTCCGATCTGCCCTTTCACAATGCCAAATGGTAGAGCGCCAGCTCAAAAGCACAGGCGCGCCTGCCGAAGCCCTGACTGAGCGCCTTTTATTCGGCCTCGCTAATTTCGCCGCCCGTCGCCGGGCCGCCTGATCCTCATAGGATAAAGTCTCTCATGGATATGATCGCTGAATATTGGGCACTCGCTCAGGACCAATTTCCAATTCTGCTGACGCTGGGCGGGAATGTTGTCTCCGCCATATTGATCTTCATCGCGGGCCTGATTGTCGGGCGCGGGCTCAGCAAGCGCTTACGTCGATCAAAATTTGGCGGTAGTCATCTGGATGCGACTTTGCGGCCTGTACTGGCCAGCGTGCTGTTCTACATCATCCTGTCGATGACGCTCTACGCCGTGCTGATCAAGCTCGGCGTTCCGCCATCGGCTCTGATCGCGATCTTCGGGGCCGCTGGTCTCGCAATTGGTCTCGCTCTGCGTGATACACTGGCCAATATCGCCGCCGGCGTCATGCTGTTGGTGCTTCGACCGCTCAAAGTCGGTGAGTTCGTCGACTTAGCGGGCGTGCTGGGCACGGTCGAAGAAATTGGCCTGTTCAACACAACCCTTCGTAACCCTGAAAACGTCGCCATCTTCCTGCCGAACAGTCAGATCTGGGGCAATCGGGTGCAAAATTTCGGCCGTCATATGAACCGAAAGGCGATCATCGATATTGGTGTGGGTTACAGCACGGATCTTGAGGCCGTGCGTGAATTACTCCTCGGTCTGATGAATGACTATGCCGACGCATCGAACTCGGCACCGACCCCGCCCGAGCTTTATGTGATGGGTTTCGGGGATAGCGCGATCAATCTGTCCTGCCGCTGCTGGTTACCGGGCGATGACTGGCTTCGCCGCGCGACGGACCTCCGCATCGCGATCAAAAGCACGCTCGATAATGCGGGTGTCGAAATTCCCTTCCCGCAGCGCGTCATTCACATGGCAAAAGCTGACTCAGCGATTAGCGATTAACCTGCGTCGGTGCCTGCTTTGAGGCAGGCCCGGAAGGCCCCCGTGGTCTTCAGACCCGCAATTGGTTTATAGCGAAGGGCCTGATCAGTCACGAGAATATCAAGGGCCTGGGCCGCTTTCGCCAACTGCGCCGGGTTTTTCTTCCATTGCGCCCCGATCACATAATGGCGGTTTTGGATCCGCTTTTCGTCGCCGTCGCGCCAGCCCCCGCCAATCCAAACCCCCTGTTTGGCGTTGGCGACAATCCGTTTCCGCGCACGTGGAAGTGACATTAGAAACTCGCCCGCATAAGGCGCTAAAGCCTCGGCTTCCATATCGTCGGTCGCAATCAGGACCACCTGGTCAGCCATATCGCGCGCGCGTATCATATTGATCGCGGTCTCCATGTCAGCGGATGTCTTGAAATCGATTTCGAGATAGATTCGGTCTTTAGCGGCGTCGAGCATGGCGGCCAAAGTCGGCACAGGCTCACCACCGACCGATCCTTTTGCATCCTTGAGCCGCAACCGTGCGAACGCTTCGGCTGACGTTGCGACCACTGGACCAGTACTCGACGCATGATCATCCCAGACACCGTCATGGAAGATAATCGGCGTACCGTCTTTGATCGCAGCAATATCGATTTCCGCCATCAACGTCCCGTGAGCGATCAGTTTTTCAAGGGCACTGATTGAGTTTTCCGGTTCGTTCATCCCTATATCCGTCCCGCGGTGGGCCGCGACCAAGGCTGCTTCACTCGGCAAGCACTCCAACATTGTGCGGAGCGGCGGTAACGACGTCTCCGCATCCAGCAGCGTCGCGGCTGTGGACGCATTATTCGTGCAGGCGGTCATCAACATCACTGTCAGAAGCAGGGCATGTTTGAACAATGTGGGCTTGGCGGTCATGGGAGCGGCCTATATGGGCGCGACCATGGCTGTCACTCCCTCCAATGCCGCAACACAGACTATTTTTGCGCTCTCCACCGCGCCGGGACGGGCCGGAGTCGCCGTCATCCGGCTATCAGGGCCAGACGCTGAGCCCATCGCGCTGACCTTATCGGGCGGCGCAGCGCTTCCAGCGCGCCGTGCCGTTCTGCGAAAACTCTCGCGCGAGAATGAGGTGATTGACGAAGCCCTCGTGCTCTATTTTCCCGCACCGAACAGTTTCACGGGCGAAGATGTGGTCGAGCTACAATGCCACGGCTCTCATGCCGTGATCGAAGCGCTGTCCGAAGCCTTGCTGGCGCTGGGGTTACGGCAGGCTCAAGCCGGGGAATTCACGCGCCGCGCCGTCGAAAATGGTCGCATGGACCTGACCGAAGCCGAAGGTCTGATGGATCTGATTGATGCGCAAACGACGGGACAAAGGCGTCAGGCGCTGCAGCAAATGGACGGCCATTTGCGGGAGACTTACGAAAATTGGCGCGAAGGGCTGCTCGATGCGCTGGCGCAAGTGGAAGGTGAGATCGACTTTGCCGATGAAGCGGACGTCCCGGACGCTTTATCCCATGCCGCTTGGCCGTATTTGAACCAGGTTGCCGCTGACATTGAAGCGGCCCTGAAACGCGCCGACCGCGGCCGCGCTGTGCGGACTGGGATTGATATCGCCATTATCGGTGCGCCCAATGCTGGCAAATCGACCCTGCTCAATCAACTCGTTGGGCGGGACGTCGCAATCACCTCACCGCAAGCCGGAACAACGCGCGACATTGTCGAAGCGCATATGATCATTGCGGGCATGCCTGTGACGCTGTCCGACACGGCAGGTCTGCGCGACGCAATAGATGCGATTGAAGCGGAGGGCGTCAGACGCGCGCTAGCCCGCGCCGAAGACGCGCATTTGCGCATCCTATTGCAACGCGGGGAAACGGTTAAAGCACCTATTGAGGACGGAGATATTGTTGTTTTCAACGTCAAAACTCCCAGTAATGAAAATGAAATCAATGCTTTAGAGGGTTACGGCGTTGATGGCCTATTAACCCGACTGGAGGCCGTTATCCGCGATCGCTTCACGGGCGGAGAGCCAGCGGGCCTGACCCGGGCGCGCCATGCCGATTGCGCGCGGCGCGCGCTCAGCGCCACTCAGTCCGCACAAACCCATCTCGGTATCGCGCCAGAGTTGGTTAGCGAAGATATTCGCGCCGCCCTCCGCGCCATTGATGAACTCGCCGGACGCGCCGACATTGAAGAAGTCTTCGATCGGATATTCAGCCAATTCTGCGTCGGGAAATAAGCTCGACAAAGCGGCTGAGTCGCGGGCCGTGACGTGCGCCGTCCCCTCCTCTATATTGCGGGCATGAAGTCCTATGATGTTATCATAATTGGCGGCGGTCATGCGGGCTGCGATGCAGCCAGCGCGTCTGCACGTTTGGGCGCGAATACGCTGCTGCTAACGCACCGCGCCGACACAATAGGCGAGATGAGCTGCAACCCGGCGATTGGCGGTTTGGGCAAAGGCCATCTGGTGCGGGAGGTCGATGCGTTGGGCGGCGTAATGGGGCGTGTTGCGGATAAGTCTGGCATTCAGTTTCGCCTGCTCAACCGGTCCAAAGGCCCGGCCGTGCGTGGACCGAGGACACAGAGCGACCGCTGGCTCTACCGTAATGCGATGCAAGCCGAGATGGCCGGGCAAGATAATTTGACCATCGAAGAAGGGGCCGCCCACGATCTTATGGTTGAGAATGGAAAGCTTATCGGTGTCAGTACCGAAGATGGGCGCGAATTTCTGACGACGCGAGTCGTGCTGACCACAGGAACGTTCCTGAAAGGCGTCATCCATGTCGGCGATCAGCGAACACCTGCCGGGCGGTGGGGTGAAGCTCCCGCGATTGGTTTGTCGGAGCGACTCTACGGTATGGGCCTGCGGATGGGTCGTCTTAAGACCGGGACACCTGCACGGCTGAGGAAATCCTCCATCGATTGGAGCGAGCTCGAAATGCAAGAGGCAGATGATGAGCCCGTCCCATTCTCATTTCTCACAGATAAAATCACGGTTCCGCAGATCGCTTGCGCGATTACGCATACCAATGAGCGCACACACGCCGTGATATCAAAAAATATAAATAAATCAGCAGTTTACGGAGGGTCAATCGCCGGTCGCGGCCCTCGCTATTGCCCCTCTATCGAAGACAAAGTGGTTCGATTCGCTGATCGCGATCGCCACCAGATTTTCCTCGAACCCGAAGGCCTGCCTGGCAATCCGGATGGCGATACAATCTATCCCAACGGCATTAGCTCATCCCTGCCCGACGATGTGCAGGACGCTTTCCTGCGGACGATTCCGGGTCTCGAGCAAGTTGAGGTCCAGCGTTATGGCTATGCGATTGAGTATGATTATGTCGATCCGCGCGAGCTTCGCCCAACACTGGAGACTAAGTCTCTGCCAGGACTTTACCTGGCCGGACAGATCAACGGTACAACCGGTTATGAAGAAGCGGCGGCTCAGGGTCTGATTGCCGGCGCGAATGCCGCGCTCGCCGCGCAAGCGCGTGAGCCACTCATTCTGGATCGAAGCCAAGCCTATATCGGCGTGATGATTGACGATCTGATCACTAAAGGCGTGACCGAGCCCTACCGCATGTTTACCAGCCGCGCGGAATACCGCCTACATTTGCGGGCGGATAATGCGGATATGCGCCTCACCCCGCTAGCAGTTGATCTCGGCATGGTCACAAATGAGCGCGAAAAAATGTTTCACGTGAAACAATCTGAGTTCGAACGCACAAAAACGCTGATCTCAACGCTCTCGCAAACCCCCTATCAGCTGCAAACGGCGGGTCTGTCGATCAATCAGGATGGCCAACCGCGCAGCGTGAAAGACCTACTAGCCTATCCAAACATTTCGATGGCCGACCTCTTGCCAGTCTTTCCGGAGCTGTCAGATCTTTCCCCACGCGCGCAAGAGTTTGCCGAAATCCACGCTATCTATGCTGGGTATTTGGAGCGGCAACAGGCTGACATTGACGCCTTCCGCCGCGATGAAGGCCTGCGAATCCCGGATGATCTCGATTTCTCCAAGATTGGCGGTCTCTCGAATGAGGTACGGGAAAAACTGCAAGCCGCGCGGCCGGATACATTGGGTCAAGCGTCCCGACTCGAAGGCGTGACGCCGGGCGCCCTGATGGCTGTGCTCGCCTATATGCGAAAACGACAGGCTGCCTAACATTATGAATGCTGAGCAATTTGCCGAGCGCGCTCCGATTCATCCGGGGAGCTTGGCCGACTACCAAAAGTGGGAAACCCTGCTGCGCAAATGGAATGCGCGCATCAACCTTGTCGCACCCAACTCGCTTCCAGAGTTCTGGGAACGACACGCATTGGATTCCGCCCAGATAGTGCCGATGATCCCGAAAGAAGCCCAAACGATTGTGGATTTTGGATCTGGCGCCGGATTTCCTGGACTTGCCGTCGCTATCCAAGCGAAACACGCCGATCTCGACCAAACCGTGCATTTGATTGAATCCGCCGGGAAGAAGGCAAGTTTTCTCAAGAGTGTTTCACGTGAAACATCGCTCAGAACGGTGGTTCACTCTGCACGCATCGAATCACTGCCGACGCTGAAAGCTGATATTGTGACGGCCCGCGCCTTTGCGCCACTACACCGTCTGTTTCCGCTCGCTTGGCAACATTTGAGAGAGGGTGGTCAACTTGTCTTGTTGAAAGGCGAAGCCGTCGATGACGAACTCAACGAAGTGTCAAAAGACTGGACCTTTACAAGCCAACGCACAGCCAGCCTGTCTAATGATGGCGGATGCGTCCTGCAGATCGGCGGCCTTGCACCAGCATAAGTGTTTCACGTGAAACATTTTATGACGGCCTGATTGTTTCACGTGAAACAATTCACCTTCTGAATCCCACTCAAACGGCCCCTTTGTCCTAAAAAAGATAGAAAGTGTTTCACGTGAAACACTTTACGCGCAGACAAACACGGTCCGGTCCGTGGACATTTGCCCGCTCTCGTCGCATTGAGCCTGCAGCCAAGCGGGATTCCCGCTTTTTGATCCCCGCCGACTGGCGAGAGTGTAGGATAGTTGCTGTGACACCCAAACGCATCATGGCCATCGTCAATCAGAAAGGCGGGGTCGGTAAAACGACCACGGCGATCAACCTCGCCGCGGCGCTCGCCGAACATGAACAGCGCGTTTTGCTGATCGACATGGATCCGCAAGGCAATGCGTCGACCGGTCTGGGTGTTCCGCGCGATGATCGATCACGATCCACCTATCACGTCATGACTGAGAATTTGCCGTTCGACGACGCTGTCCGGCCAACGCGCGTTCGCGGTCTCTATATTTTACCAAGCCATTCCGACCTAGCCGCCGCTGAAATGGAAATCGGGCATACGGAAGGGCGAACCCGTGTTCTCACACAAGCGATTGAGGCCGCGAACGGGGGCTTCGATTATGTTCTGATTGATTGCCCACCCGCTTTGAACTTGCTCACCTTGAACGCCCTTGCGGTTGCACGGTCGATCATCGTTCCGTTGCAATGCGAGTTCTTTGCGCTTGAGGGCCTGTCGCAACTGCTGAAGACCGTCGAAATGGCAAAAGCCGGGATCAACCCAAAGCTTGCCATCGATGGGGTGGTGCTAACCATGTATGACAAGCGAAACCGTCTTTCGGCCCAGGTTGCCGACGATGTTCGCAGCCATTTGGGCCGCGCTGTGTTCGACACAGTGATCCCGCGCAATGTTCGGATCGCCGAAGCGCCCAGTTTCGCTGAACCCGTCACGACTTATGACCCGTCTAGCCAAGGCTCGAAAGCCTATCGGCGGCTGGCGCGGGAAATCCTTCGCAAGCACGCTGAACGTAAAAAATAGTTAAAATACAAGGACTTAATCATGAGCGCAGGACGTAAAACTGGCCTTGGCCGTGGATTATCCGCCTTGATGAGCGATGCTGGCCTGTCTGAGCCCGACATCACGCCAAGCGAAGATGATGTGACCGAAATCGAGACGAAGTCAGCCACGGCGGAACAGATCGCTGATCTGGTTGATGATCCACGCCCCGCCAGCGCGCCGAAGCAACAGCCCAATGTGCTTAATGTCGCCATTTCCCGGCTGCGTCGGAACGTCAATCAGCCTCGCAAAGTGTTCGATCGCGACAAGCTCGACGATCTGGTGGCTTCGATTCAGCAAAAAGGTGTTCTGCAACCGATCCTAGTTCGTACGATTCCGGAATCCTCCGTCCCGAATAGCCCGCTTGTCTATCAGATCGTCGCGGGCGAACGGCGTTGGCAGGCCGCGCTCAAAGCAGGGCTGACCTCAATCCCGATCATGGTCCGCAATCTGTCAGACCGGGATGTGCTCGAAATTGGCGTGATCGAAAATGTTCAACGCGCCGACCTTAACCCGCTTGAAGAGGCCATGGCCTATGAGCGACTCATCACTGAATTTGGCCGAACCCAAGCGGATATTGCGACCAGCATCGGCAAAAGCCGGGTTCACGTCGCCAATACGGTACGTCTCACGGGTCTAACCGAGCGCGCGAGAGGGCTATTGCTTGAAGGACGCATCACGGCGGGTCATGCGCGGGCGCTCTTGGCCGCCGCCGATCCGGATGCGTTGGCCGAAGCGATCGTCAAAAATGATTGGAGCGTTCGCGAGGCCGAAACATGGGTCAAAGAGGATAAGACAGCCTTGCGCCCGCCCAAAGCAAAGGCAGAGAAGTCCTCTGACATCAAAGCGCTAGAACAACGGATCCGCGACATGACCGGCTATGCGGCAGACATTCGGCACGGCTCTCGAGGTGGTGAAATAAGATTAAAATACAAAGACTTAGATGATATGGAAGCGCTTTTAGGGAAGCTCGGCCTAATGGGCTCCTAAGACCGAAAACCGCTTAGCGACGACCGTCCATTCGGCGCAAAACGCGGTCCCAAAGCTCAGACCCACCAGACTCAGCCATAAATGCCTCATGAGCGGACTTTTCGGCCGCACTCAATAAAGAGGGCAGGGGTGATGGACGACCATGCGCCGATTGCGGGGCCACACGCTCAACCTGCTCGGCGTTCGGCTCCAATCCCAATGACCGTTCCCGCCCGCCGCGTAATTCAAGATAGACCCGCGCTAAAAGCTCCGAGTCAATGATGGCGCCGTGTTTGTCCCGGTCTGACAGGCTGATATCGAAACGCTTACACAGCGCGTCGAGCGAGGCGGGGCTCCCAGGATACTTCTTATTGGCCATCGCCAACGTATCAATAAAGCGGTGTTCTGGAATTTCGTCCTTCCGGACACGCCGTAGTTCCGCATTGATAAAGCCCATATCGAACTTGGCGTTATGCGCGACCAAGGGCGAATCGCCGATGAACTCCAAAAAGTCGTCCGCGCGTTCACCAAATTTCGGTTTCCCGCGCAAAAATGCCGTGGTCAGACCCGTAATCTGCACGACTTTATCGGGCACATCGCGTTCGGGGTCGATATAGGCGTGGAATTGTTCGCCCGTCGGCAACCAATCGATCAGCTCGATACAACCGAGTTCCGTGATCCGGTCAGCACCCTGGCTATCAAAGCCAGTCGTCTCAGTGTCGAAGACGATTTCGCGTAATCCCGCCATAACGTCACCCTAGTGGAACCGTGTGGAAATTCTACCGCAGCGACGGGCTCATTTGTGGACGAGCTAGTCTGCGAGGATCTCGGCCAGAACGCGCTCAACATCGGCTTTCGCTGAGTCCAAACCATCCCCCGTCGAAATCACATAATCCGCCAGGGCACGCTTTTCACGATCGGGCATCTGTCGCGCAAGTAGGTTTTTAAACAAGGCTTCCGTCATCCCCGGTCGTGATAAAACGCGCTCACGTTGGACTGAAGCGGGCGCTGTCACAACAATCGTCGCATCGACCTGAGAATTCCCGCCCGTTTCAAATAGAAGCGGAATATCGAATAAAACAGCCTTCGCCCCAGTCGCTTCAGCCTGTTCTAGAAAGTCAGCGCGCATTTCGCCGACCCAAGGATGAATGAAGCTGGTTAGAACATCCAGATTGAGTGGATCAGAGCGCATATGCTGGCCTAGAATCTGGCGGTCCACGCCACCGTCAGAACCAATCGCGTCCGGAAAAACCGCGCGGATCAGCGGCACAGCCCGCCCACCCGGCGCATAAAGCGTGTGAACGGCGGCGTCGGCATCAAAAACAGGCACACCGAGCGCGTCGAACATGCCCGCCGTCGTCGACTTGCCCATGCCAATAGACCCGGTTAGCCCGATAATCTTCATCAGCGACGACCAGAGGCCAATGCCGAACGCAAAACATCGCTTGGATCGCTATCAGGTGCCGAAACCCCGAAGAAAAGTTGAAACGATGGCCGCGCCTGTCCGATCAGCATGTCGAGCCCGCCAATTGTCTCAAGCCCATTGGCCTTTGCATCACCTAATAAAGGCGTCACTTCAGGCGTATAAACCAGATCATAGATGAGCGCGGTTTTTGGAGCTTTAGCCAGATTGATGTCAAGCGCAGGATAGCCCGCCATGCCCGCCGAACTCGCATTGATAATCAAGTCCGCACGCTGGACAGCAATCTGTCGACTGGACCAGGGCAGGGCATAGAAAGACGGCAGTCCAGCTTGAGCAACAAGGTCTTCCGCCTTCGAATCCGTGCGATTGACCATCATGATTTCAGGCACACCTAGGCTTAAAAGCGCACCGACAACCGCCTTGGCCGCACCCCCAGCCCCAATAACCAACGCACTCATCGCCGCTAAGTCATCGACCGATCGACGCGCCCGCAGCGGATCTGAAAATCCTTGCAGATCGGTATTATGCGCAATCAACTTACCGCGACGAACATACAAACAATTCGCGGCCCCAATTCGTTGCGCATCCTCGGTCCGCTCATCGGCGGCAAGGAATGCTTCCATCTTCAACGGCAAGGTCACATTCAGCCCGGCAATGGTGGTTTTTTTCAGCGTTTCAAATGCCGTCCGCGCCTCCCACGGTTTGACCATAAAAGGCACATAAGCGCCGCGAACGCCAACCTCACGCAACCAATGCGAATGCAAAATCGGCGACAGCGAATGATGGATTGGCCAACCGCAAACACCGGCAAGTTTCGGAATGGGCGGTTTTCCAGCTGCAGACGTCACGCGGCAATTGCTCCGCAATCCCGCAGATATTGTAGCAAGGGTAGTAGGCTCAACCCAAGGATCGAGAAGAAGTCTCCCTCAACCCGAGAAAAGAGTTGCGCGCCTGGGCCTTCAAAGCGGTAAGCGCCGACGCTCTTCGTCACGAGATCGCCTTCGCGAACCAGATAGTCTTCCAAAAATTCATCCGAGAAATCACGCATCCAAAGCTTTGTCTCCGACACATAGCGCCAAACCGGCGCACCGTCTTTGGCGACCACCACAGATCCAACTAATTCATGCCTCTGACCACGCATCGCGATAAGCCGATCGCGCGCCGCCCCTATGGACGCAGGCTTATCGAACAGCGCGCCATCCATGACCATGACTTGGTCCGCGCCAATCACCAGACCAAGTTCATTACGAGAAACCCGCAACGCTTTGGCTTCTGCCAATGCATCCGCGACCTCACGCGGGCGCGCGCCATCGCTTAACATGGCGTCTTTGATCGCGGCTTCATCGATAGGTTTAACAATCACCTCGAAATCTAGTCCAGCCCCTATCATGATGTCACGCCGGATCGCGGAGCCGGAGGCAAGGATCAATCGGTTTTGTTCTAATTGCGCGCTCATCGATGCTTCCGCGCCGCTTGTTCCGGCCGATGTACTTTAAACAGGTTCATAATCTGCGCGGCCGTTTCCTCAATCGAACGCCGCGATACGTCGATAACCGGGAAGCCACGCCGCGAAAATAGGCGTTTGGCGTCGCGCAGTTCATTTCGAACCAAATCCTGATCCGTATATCCAGACCGACCTGTCGCACTCAGACCCTTCAGGCGATTTTCGCGGATTTCCACGATCCGGTCTGGCGATGCAACCAAGCCGATCACGAGCGGCTCTTTAAGCTCGTCGATAATCGGGGGCAGCACAATGCCTTCGATTCCCACCGGCACAAGCGGAATATTGCCTGTTTTGTAACCGCGATTGGCCAGATAAATTGAGGTCGGCGTCTTGGATGTGCGCGATACGCCTAACAGCACGATTTCCGCATCAACCAGCCCGTCCATTTGCTGCCCATCATCATGGGCCATCGCGAAATCGAGCGCTGCAATGCGGTTATAATACGCATCATCCAGTGTGCGTTGTGCCCCAACTTCGGCTGTGGTCGTCACGCCCAAATATCGTCCCATCATAGCTAGGGTTGTATCAAGGATCGACACGCAAGGTATGTGACGGGCCGAGCAAAATGTCTCCAAACTCTTGCGCTTCTCCGGATCGACAAGCGTATAGAGAACCACGCCCGGCTTATTCTCAATTGCTTGGAGTGTTCGCTCCATCTGGCTGTCTGAGCGAACCAAAGTGTGAAGATGCTCTAACGCCGTGGCATTGCGGAATTGTGCCGTCGAAGCTTTCATCATTCCGACCAAGGTTTCACCCGTCGAATCGCTGACCAAGTGGACATGGAAACAGGTTGAAATATTGGGATTGCGCTCTGGAATGCTCATTCAGGCAGAGACCATAAACCTTGCGACGGGCCTTGCGAGAGTTTGGACACGCTTTGAGCCGTCATAATCGCGCGCCTTTCATTCAGAAGCTGGCCATCTTCTAGCGGCACTTATCCGTCTCTGTCCACAACAGCCATCGTTCTAACCCGGCCTGAGGACTCGAATCGGGCACGGAATCCTCATCCGCCCCGATTCCACACACGCTGAGCATACGTTAACCCATAATCCCAAGCAAAATGGGGACGAATCACCTTGGTCTTAATCTGTCCCACAATTATCCCCAGCCTATAAACCCTCGTTTTAGTATGATTATGGAATTATACGCCCAGCGTGTGATCAGGATAAGCCGTAACATCTCAATTCACAGGCAAAGACCCGCTTGTTAAGACCTCTTACCAAAGCCTTAAGGTCATCCCCAAACTCACAGGCTCTACTACTTCCACTCTTTTAAAAAATAAGTTTGAAGGGAGGGGGCGCGTCCGGGAAAATTCAGCGTATAAGCAGCGCAATGAAAACCGATCCGAACAATCCCATTCTCCGCGTCCTTAAAGGCGAGCGTGTCACACCCGTTCCAGTTTGGTTTATGCGCCAAGCTGGTCGGCATTTGCCCGAATATATGAAGATTCGGGCCACAGCCCAAGACTTCATCGATTTCTGCTTTTCACCCGACAAAGCGGCTGAGGTAACGCTACAACCTGTTCGTCGCTATGACATGGATGCCGCCATCCTGTTTGCTGACATTTTACTGATCCCAATCGGGCTTGGGCGACGCGTAGAATTTGTCAAAGGTGTGGGCCCAACTTTGGATCCGATCGATGCAGCCGGGATTGATGCCCTGACCGTAGACGGCGCAGCGGATCGGGTAAGCAACGTCTATGAAACAGTGCGCAAAGTTCGCGCTGAGCTCGATCCTTCCAAAGCTCTGATCGGATTTTGCGGCGGTCCGTGGACCGTTGCGACCTATATGTTGGAAGGGCGAGGCACGCCGAATAAAGAAGCGGCGAAGCGGTTTGCCTATGAACAGCCCGACGCCATGGCGGCTTTATTAGATGCCCTTGTTATTAGCTCAGCAGATTATTTAATTGCCCAAGCTAAGGCGGGCGCTGACGTGCTGAAGATTTTTGAGAGTTGGGCAGAAGGCTTGTCGCCTGATCTGTTTGACCGTCTCGTTTTACGGCCAACAAGCGATATCATTTCGCGTGTGCGGGCCGCAGGCATTGATGTGCCGATCATGGGTTTCCCTCGTGGCGCCGGATTGAATGCCGTCCGATATGCGCACGACACGGGGATCAATGCAATTGCGGCTGGGACAGACGCACCATTGGGTGATTTCCGAGCGACTTTGCCGGAAGGGATGCCCGTCCAAGGTAATCTTGATCCATTGGCCCTTCGAACCGGGGGAGCGCCTTTAATGCGCGCGGTTGATCAGGTCTTACGTGATGGATCCGAAGGCCCCCATATCTTCAATCTGGGTCACGGTGTGACGCCGGATGTGGCGATTGAGGATGTTCATGCTGTGATCCGTCGGATCAGGGAGTTTAACTATGACTGAAGCTTATCTCTGGATTAAAGCGGCTCACCTGATTGCGGTTATCTTCTGGATGGCCGGACTGCTCTATTTACCGCGGCTCTTTGTCTACCATTCGGTGGCAAAACCGGGCGGTGAGTTGGAAGCCAAGATGGAAGAGGCCGAAGTCAAATTGCTTCGGACCATCATGAACCCTGCTATGATTGCAGCCTTCCTGCTCGGCCTGATCTTGCTAGGTTATAATATGCCGCCACCCCTGTGGCTGCTGATTAAAGTGGCGCTAGCGTTTACCCTGATCGGCTATCACGGATTTCTATCTAAAACGCGCAAGCAGTTTTTAGAGAGCGGTCGCCCGCGCTCGGAAAAATTCTTCCGGCGGATCAATGAAGTTCCAGCGTTCTTTACAATCGCGATTGTTCTGCTCGCGATTGTAAAGCCTGGTTTCTAGGACAGAATAACGGCGGATGACGCCGTAGGGTCGACTTAGCTATTATCGACCGTAGAGATGTAAAGCTGACGGGCGCGGGTCAGGATCGCATTTTCGATTTGGCGAGCCGTATCAGCGTCGACAGAGGCATCGTTCCAACCTGTTGCAGACCGAACCTGCTTAAAGACGCTGACTTTTAACGCGTCGGCGCGAAGATTTTGGTCAAGAATATAGGCGGTCGCACGGAGGCGTTCATCCGGCGCAGCGGGATCCGCATACCAATCTGTGATGATGACGCCGCCATAGGGGTCAACCTGCTCAAGCGGCAGAAAGTTGAGAGTCTCCAAAGTGGCGCGCCAGAGATAGCTGTTTACGCCATTGGTTGGAGCAATCGTCTGAGTGCGACGGGATTCCGACGTGTCAGATTTACCGCCAATGCCCAACGTCCCGCAGCCAGTTAAGGCGATCAGGGCGGTGGCGCAGAGAGCAGCGCTGGAAATACGGCGAAGAGTGGCCATCAGGCGGGACCTTTATCATACACGGTTTCCGGCATTAGGCTGAAAACCGTCATTCTCGAATGTGCGAAAGCTCGCACTGAATATTGCGCGCTTATGCCAAAGGGAAAGCCGCGGTGAAAGGGCCGGTTTCATAAACTTCCCGTAAGCGCAAGGGCCGGTTTCACGCCATCAGTTTGGGACAGGCTCCTCTCTATCACACTGACTCGGAAGTAAACGACGCGTTAACTCTATTTTAGGGCCGCTCATGGCACTTCCATCCTACCTTTTGTCCCTCTTCGCGCCTGGAGCCCGGCTATGGCCAGCACCCATCACGGATTCAGCCAAATGTCCGGTCGCCCTATGGGTCGTCGTGAGGCTGTTCGCGGGAATGATTTTCAGGGTGATTTTCAGAGTAATTTTCAGGCCCAAAACCGGGTTTATCGGGAAGAGACGCCGCGCACACGTCTGCGGCACCGGCTCGCTTTTGCGGTAGGCCCCACTTTATTGCTCGCCATGGGCGTAACCGTTGTCGCATCGGCTCAATCCTCAAGCCCATTCGCGAATAAGAAAAAAGTCCAAGCGTGGGAGGTTCCGGAAGAACAAGCGACAACGCAAACACAGACGACAACGAGCTCCACCCAAACGACAGGCGCTCCGGCGCTCCGTGGTCTGCGGACAATGACACCTTCGACAGCGCCAGCGCCCGTGCGGTCATCCAATCCCGCGCCGGCACCCTCGCAAAGTGTGACGGCAAGGCGGACGGCGCCTGCAGTGCCTGTTCAAAACCAAGTGCGAAGCCAAACCCAAACGCAATCTCAGGCTCAGGCTCAGGCTCAGGCCCAAGTTCAATCACAGACCCAAACGCAAACACGCGTGCAAACCCAAACAACACAGCAGGCATCAACCGCTGTGCCGTCACCAACATATACGTATGGTGCGCAAGGCTCCGCTCAACCGGCCCCAACAACATCGCCCACCTATCAAAGTTCAAGTCGGTGGACTCTGGGGTCAAATAACGGCCGGACTCAGGCCGGGGTTCAGCCCGGGACATCACGCTCTATGCAGCAACGTTCGGTCAATGCCCCACCAAGCCATCAATCGCTCAATAATCCTGATGCGGATTACCGGGTTCATGAATTACCGGGACGGCCCCGCGCAAATCCAACCCAACAGGGCGGGTATGGGTCAGGTTTAGCAGGCGGACAGACATATGCTGGAAACGCTGCAGCGGGCGGTGCCTATGGCAATAATCCCCAAGGCCGATCTGTTCAGCGTCAACCAAATCAAGGTCAAGCAAGTCAGGGGCAGCGTGCGCCCAATGCGTCAGCACAGGCCAGAGCCGGTTGGGGTCAGTACGGGCCTCAGTCGGGCGGATCGCAAAATCCAACAGCCTATGATTACGGCTATGGTCAACAAGCGCCCAATCAACAGGGTGGATATGATCAGGGCGGATATAATCAAGGGGGTTACAATCAGGGCCCCAACACCCAAGGCGGCTATCAACAAGGCGGTTACGATCAAAACGGTCCCTATGCCAATCAGCCTCGCCGGGGTTTCTTTGACCGAATGGGCCTAGGTGCGCTTACGACTTTAATCCGCGGTGGATTACGCGCTGGTGTGGCCGCGCGCGAAAGCAATAGCTGGAAAGAAGCCTTTATTGGCGATGCCGACCTTGAAGTCGAAGTCAGTGCCATCACCCAAGGCGGTTTAGAGTGGGGCATCCATACTCAAGCCCGCGCGCAATATGATGAAGACCGGATCGGCTTCACGCGGCGTCTGCCGGATTGCCCGCCAACGACCCTCGGCTGTCCGTCCATCATCGTTGTCGCCACTCCGACCGGGTTACGGGGTCACACAACACAATTTTATACGTCCGGGCCGGATGTGGCGAAAGATTCGCAGATTGCGCTGGAATCCGCTCACCTCTTCCTGCGCTCAGCCTATGGCGATGTCACCATCGGTCGGGATGATGGGGCCGCCTATCTATTTAGCTTGGGCGCGCCGTCGCTTATGAATGTCGGGGCCAGCAATTCCCCCGTTGATTATACGGGTCTGGACTCGGTCAAAACGCTCAATGACGCGTCAGGTTTCTCTGAGAAAATCACCTATACTTCGCCCCGCCTACTTGGCGATCAGGTCGGCCTGGGCGTGCAGCTTGGCGTCTCTTATTCACTCGATTCAAGCGCTTGCGGCGTTGATTATTGTGTCGACCTGAATAGCGTTACAGATGTCGTCGCGCCGGATATTCAGGACGTGATGGAAGCGGGCATCGCGCTTGACCGGACATTAGCGCCGGGTGTCAGTGTCGAAGGGACGCTGACTTATGCACGCGGTAGCGAAAAGTCGGGACTGGTCGGGCTCGATAATCTGCAATCTTACGGCGCTGGACTCGAATTTAAGATGAACCAATGGACGCTCGGAGGCTCATGGCTCAGCTCGAACCAAGGCCTAGTGGATGGCGACTACCAAGCCTATGATGTCGGCCTGACATGGCAGCCCTCCAGACTCGGTTTCTCGCTCGGCTACGGCCATGCAACCGATGATCTCGTCGGTCTGAGCAGCAATCAAATTCTCGGCGGCGTCAGCTTTGATGTGAATGATAAGGTTCGCTTGGGCCTTGGCGTGCAGCATGCTGACCGTGAGACCTTGCGCGATGTTGCGGGCACGGCGCAACTCGGATCGGAAAAAGCGACCGCCCTGTTCTTAGAGGGCGGGATTACGTTCTAGACGAGTTTGGCTAGGTGAATTTGGGCTAGGCGGCGACGCCGTCTGCCCAGTCGGGTTTGCGCTCAAACAGTTTAGCGACGAACGGGCAGCCCGGCACGACCCGGTAACCTTGTAGGCGCGCATCTTCGACCATGGCTTTGACCAGCGCTTTGCCGACCCCGCGACCGCCAATCTCTTTGGGGACGCCCGTATGATTGGCGTTCCACACCCCGTCTGCGACGCGGCGCATGGTCAGCTCTCCCGTTGCGCTTGACCCGGCAACATCAGCGGTGAAGACAATCCTATCACCATTTTCTGTTTTGCTGATCGTGACGTGGCCGTCCGCTTTGGTGGAACTGCTCATCATAAATGTCCTTATCTCTTCAGCGAGGCCGCTGATCGCAGCGATGCCCGCAATGCCAGTGCCGTGCAACTGACTGACGGTTGTGCCTGTTATGCCGCCCAGCGCAAAAACCGGGCAGGGAGAGGCCGTTGTGAGCGATTGTAACGCCTCGACTCCGATCGGCGTTCCAGCGGATGGGCTGGCGGACGGAAAGATTGAAGAAACAAACAGGGCGTCGAGCGTATCGAGCGGTCGTAGATCTGGACCCTCCTTAGCGGCCGCTGTGCTAATGATCCAATCGGGTTTTACGTCTCGCCAATGTTCCAGCACTCGGCCCGGTGTCGTTCGGGGGAAGTGAACGCCGTCTGCACCGCAGGTGATTGCCAATTCCGGGTCATTGCCGATCAGAAGCTGAACGCCACGTCCTTCTGTGATCGCGCGCAGGCGCCGTTCCAGCCCGGGCTGGCCGAAGTGGCGGTAAATAATGGCCGACCCGCTGGGCATATAGGCGGCGAGTTCCAACAGATCTGGCGTGCGCGCCGGATCACTCATCAGAACAAGCGAGCCCAACCGAGATCCGCTTAACTGGTGCGCAAATCTCACCATCGGGCCTTGCGACAGGATTGGGCCTTGCGGCGGGGTGGGGCTTTCGTATGACGCGCACATGAGCACGCCTCCTATCATAGACCTCCAGACGATAGCCAATGCCCGCGCGGACATTCTCGACCGGATCAAAACCACCGCGATGCGAGCGGGCGTCACGCCGCCGACTTTGGTCGCCGTCTCCAAGGTGCAGCCAGATGACCGGATCGCGGCAGCGCTGGCTGCAGGCCAGACAATCTTCGGCGAAAACCGGGTTCAGGAAGCGCAAACCCGCTGGGGCGAGACGTTTGCGACGCATCGCTCAGACCTTGAATTACATCTGATCGGCCCGCTGCAAACGAATAAGGCGAAAGACGCTGTGGCCCTGTTTGATGTCATCCAAACACTAGACCGGGAAAAACTAGTGCGCGCCTTGCTCAAGGCCGCTGACGCGGTTGGGCGTATGCCCAGACTGTTCGTCCAAGTGAATATTGGCGAAGAAGAGCAGAAAGCGGGCATATTGCCAGACGAGCTCGGTCCCTTTCTGGATCGGATTCGCAGTGAGTATGGCCTAGAGCCGGAGGGGCTGATGTGCCTCCCGCCCGTCGGGGAGCCCTCAGCGCCGCATTTCTGGCGGCTCGAACGGATGGCGAAAACCTATGGTTTGTCTGGCCTGTCGATGGGGATGAGCGCCGATTTTGAAACGGCCATTCCGTTTCGCGCGACCCATGTTCGGGTCGGCAGCGCTTTATTTGGCGCGCGCGAGGCGCGCTAGACGACCTCGATTTCGGTCCCGTGCCGTAACTTTGGTAACAGCGCCCACATGTCCGGCGCGCTGAGTCCCAGGCAACCCAATGTTGGGCGGTGATCGGGCTGTCGACAGTGAATGAAGACGGCGGAACCGAGCCCCGCAACGGGCGGGCTATCATTATGACTTATGACTAGGACCACATCATAGACCCCGTCATCGCGCCAAAGCGGTTCATGACTGGCGGCGAAGGGACGCTGAACAAACCGATTATAGGCCGGGTGATCTGGCGCATCGCACCAGCCATCATCTTCTTGCATGGGATGCAGCGTCAGGGAGGTTATGGGGCGGGGCATACGGTCAGCGCGGTAAAGCCCGGAGCGCAGACGGTATCGACCCAGAGGCGTTTTGCCGTCGCCTTCCCGGCCCTTGGCCACAGGAACGGCTCCGTCCCGTCCAAAACTGAACGGGGCTGACCAGGGGCCAAAGCTTGCCCACCCGGCCTTTGTATCAAATCGCAATGCTGTGCTCACGCTTCGCTCACCTTCCTTTGATCACGTCGTGTCCATCGAAGATTGGCGCAAACGGATCGGCTGGTCTAGATAGCGCATATGTCAGTTAAAAAACGTATTCTTATTGTCGATGATGACGACGCGCTCCGTGAGGAGTTGACCTCCCAATTCGCCTTTTTCGACGAGTTCGAGACAACGGCGGTTGCCACGGCGACTGACGGGATCAATGCGGCTCAGGACGGTGATTTTGACGCGATCGTGCTCGATATTGATCTGCCCGATATGCAAGGCACAGACGCTTGCGCGGTGATGCGCAAACAGGGCGTTGCGGCCCCGATCATTATGCTGACCGGCAATACGGGCGAAGCGTCCGAAATTCTGGGACTCAATAGCGGCGCGAATGACTATGTCACCAAGCCGTTCCGGCTCTCCGTGCTGGTCGCCCGTATCCGGGCGCATCTACGCAGTTTCGAGCAAAGTGAAGACGCCACCTTCCGCATTGGTCCTTATACATTCAAACCGTCGGCCAAACGCCTAACCCCGCCGCAACCCGAAGACGGCAAGGTCGTGCGCGATATTCGCCTGACCGAAAAAGAGACCAATATTCTGAAATATCTCTACCGGGCGGGCGGTAAGCCGGTGGGTCGGGATGAGCTGCTAGAAGAAGTTTGGGGCTATAATTCCGGCGTGACGACACACACGCTGGAGACCCATGTCTACCGGCTGCGCCAGAAGATCGAACCAGTCAGAGGCCAAGCCAGCATTCTGTTGACGGAAGCCGGCGGCTATTCCCTCGCAAGAGAGTAAAGCTTAGCGCGGTAACCGCGCTAACAAAGCTTCGCCCAATCGTAATGCCCCCTGATTGACCCCGTTTATGACCTCCGCGTGCGGCAGGTAGAGGTAGGGTTCGATCATTTCGAGTTCGATCAAGGCAAGGTCGCCGTCGAGGCCGCGCAAGAGGTCAACGCGGGCATAGAGGGGCGGCTCATCAAGCGTCGCAAGGATCGCGTTCGCAATAGCGACCTCTTTTGCGCTCGGCTGATAGGTCGTTTCCTGACCCCCAAACGAACTTTGAATGCGGTAATCTCCCGGCTTCGCTGTCTTGATCAGCGCATGGCTGAACTGATCGCCAAAATAGAGAAAACTATATTCGCCTTCTTCGGTCACGCTCGGCAGGAAGGGCTGGATCAAGGCATGACCGGGCGGCAGCAGCTCGGCGTCTGGCCACGGCTCACCCTTGGTATGCAGCGCTTGCCGCCACGCCCCGCCGCCGACTTGTGGCTTAATAACGATGCGGTCCGTGCCGAATTGTTCGAAGGCTGCGCTCGCGCCAGCTTCCGTAACGGCCTCAACGCTCAGGGTCGGGATCACCTTGGCCCCATCGGCGGCCATTTCTTGCAGATAGCGCTTATCTGAGTTCCAGTGCAGCAGAGCGGGCGGGTTAAAAACGGGCGTGATCGTATTCGCGCGGCGCATTGTGTCGAGGAAGCGCGCCTCATTGCCTTCAAAATAATCCCATACCATCAGCGGCAATAACGCATCGAAGTCGCTGGCCCGTTCGGCCGCATTATCCCAGAGCAGCGGATCGAGTGTCAGCCCAAGCTCTGCAAAAGCGGGGCGGAGTGACCCCAATTCTTCGTCAAATTCGAAGACATCCACCCGGTGGTGATCTGATCCAGGCAAGAGGTTGGATGAGGTGAGCAAACCGATGCGCATTGTTAGCTCCATGAAAAATAGGTGTGACGCGAGGGAAGACCCGCGCTAAGAGGACCGCGCTGCGGCGTCAATAGACGTCCTAAAGGCGCAATGAAAGTTCGTCAGGGCAACCACCCCACCATTCTTCTCAGGACAGATCATGTCATCCCGTTACCACGTCGTCGGCCTCGGCAACGCTATCATGGACGTTATCGCACCGGTCGAGGACAGCTTCCTGTCTGACTACGATATGAGCAAGGGCACAATGGCCCTGATCGATCAGGATCGGGCCTTGGTGCTCGACGGCGCCTTGCGCGCAACGGGCAAGGCGCAAACGATTGCAGGCGGATCCGCCGCTAACACCATGGTCGGTCTTGCGGCGATGGGATTTCATGCCGCCTATATTGGTAAGACAGGGCGCGACGATACGGGTCAGGCTCTGGCCGATG
The DNA here is from genome assembly GCF_030159955.1 of Algimonas ampicilliniresistens. Classification (GTDB taxonomy): domain Bacteria; phylum Pseudomonadota; class Alphaproteobacteria; order Caulobacterales; family Maricaulaceae; genus Litorimonas; species Litorimonas ampicilliniresistens. Next base: position 395,936 of record NZ_BSNK01000002.1, on the reverse strand, counting down.
GGTTTGAGGCGGCTGGCCTAGATTTCGCGACGCGACCGTCGGACAGCGGATCGGCTTCGGCTCGCAGTATGATCCTCGTCACGCCAGATGGGGAGCGGACAATGAACACCTTCCTTGGCGCGTCTGTTGAATTTGAAAAAGCCGATGTGCGGGACACGATGATCCGCGCCGCCGACGTGCTTTATCTCGAAGGCTATCTGTTTGATGCCGAACCGGCCAAGGCCGCCTTTGTCCATGCCGCAGAAGTGGCGCATGCAGCGGGCGGAAAAGTGGCCGTGACCTTGTCGGATCCGTTCTGCGTAGAGCGTCACCGCGCCAGCTTCCGCCATTTGGTCGACCATCAATGCGACATTGTTTTCGCCAATCAGGATGAGCTGTTGACCCTGATGCAATCAGATAGTCTCGACGCGGCGATGGATGAGATCGAACGTGAAGATTTGGTGCTGTGCGTGACGCGCGGCTCCAAGGGCTCTGTCATTAGTGACGGGTCGCGCCGCTATCATGTTCCTGCCGTCTGGGCGGACACGCTGGTCGATACGACAGGCGCGGGCGATCAATATGCGGCGGGCGTGCTCGCAGGCCGTGCGCTGGGTCTGGATTGGGCCGATGCGGGTTATTTCGGCTCCGTTGCGGCGGCTGAGGTCATTGGCCATTATGGGGCGAGACCGGAAATGCCAGTTCACGAGATGGCGCTCGGGCTGAAATAAGCCTTCGGTCCGATCAATCGGGCCTGATCAATCATCCTGATCAACCGGGCTTAACCTCTTTGTGCGCGGGTCGTGACAGGATCGCTGCTTGCTCAAGTCCCGATAGGCGCTAAGGCTATCCCTCATAATAAGGGGATTTGTCACTCATGCGTTCTATTCACGAAATTCCGCTGCTTCTGCTGGTCGTTGTCGCGGCGCTCGCCGCCTTCGGCTTTTGGTCCATGGGAGCGTCAGAATTAGCGGCTCCGATTATGCTCGGCGATGTCTTTGTTCTGAAATCGGTCGCAGGTCTGGCCAAGGACGCTTTGTTCGTTCCGCTCAAGCCGCTCATGTATGCGCTGATCATCCTGTCGATTGGCAGCTCCATCGCGATCTCTACTGGCGGTCTCGGTGCGAAATTCGTGCGCGTGCTAAGTTTTTTTGTCGCTTTCTCGCTGATCGGTATGGCGCTCGGTATTGCCGCCTATTTCCTATTTTCGGGCCTAGATATTCTGCCTGACCCAGAGACGATCGGTGCGGGGTCCGGTGATTTGTCGCAGTCCCCCTTCGCGCAGAAGATTTACGGCGTTCTCACCAGCCCGCTAATGATCTGTATCTATACGGGCTTGATCTTCGGACGCGCTTTGACGGTTTTAGGCCTGGGCCGTGAAGCGGATGCGATTTCCGACTTGTTCATCCGGGGTTTCCGGAAGTTTCTGCAATATACGATCCCACTCGCCGTGTTCGGGTCGATTACGCTGGCGCTGAACCGTCCGGGTGGGGTCGACACATTGACGAACCTTGTCCCACTGCTCGCGCCATATCTGATGGCGATGCTATTGGTCTGGGTGATCATGATCGCCGTGACGGCCAAAATCCAAGGTCATGGGGTTGGTTTCATCCTGCGTGCCGTATTGCCGCAGGCGCTGGTCGCCTTTTCGACATCGTCTTCCATGGCGACGCTGACCGCAACCAAACGCGCCTGTGACGATATGGGTGCGAGCGGTGATGAAAGCACGCCCTTCTTTAACATCGGCGCGACCATCAACATGGTCGGCACCGTGATCGGCCTACTCTTGATGAGCCTCTACGCGATGAAAGCCTTCGGGCTGGCTCCAACGATGGGCGATGCGCTCGTTGTGGGTTTCCAATCACTCGTCTTTGCGACTGCCGCCGCCGGGACACCCTCAGCCTCCGTCGTACTGTTGCAGGACATTCTGGTCAGCCAAGGCGTGTCCGCCGAATATGCGACCTATGTCACCGGGCTAATTATCACTATCGATACGCTGATCCTTGATCGCCTCCGCACCGTGATGAATACACAGTCGGACTCGATGAGCACGGTCAACGGCCTGAAGCTCTACTACCGCAAGCCGCGTGTCCTAGGTGACAATGAAATCGCCGAGTAAGGTCTAAAGTGCCCCTAAATCCAGCACTTGAACGACCGGGACATGGTCTGATGGCTTTTCCCACACGCGCATATCGGTGTGGATGGTAAAGCCATCGCGGCCTGTGGCTTCGGCCGCGGGACGCAGGGCTGGGCTGACCCAGATATGGTCAAGGCGGCGACCACGATTGGACGCCATGACGTCCTTCGCGCGGTAGCTCCACCAGCTATAGAGCTTTTCATCATCGTCCCGAAATAAGCGGGCCGTGTCGGTGAAGTCGTGGCTCTGACGCAGATCTTCAAGAATGCCGACCTCGAGCGGCGTATGGCTGACGACTTTGAGCAACTGTTTATGGCTCCACACATCATGTTCGTGCGGGGCGATGTTGAAGTCTCCGACCAACACCTGATGTTGATCGCCGAGCGCAAAGCGTTCCGCGAAATAGGCGCGCATGGTCTCAATAAAATCGAGCTTATGGCCGAACTTATCGTTGACCTCCCGGTCTGCCACATCACCGCCCGCCGGAATGTAGAAATTATGTAGCTCGAAATCACCCGCATCGCCGCGCGAAGCATCCGCCACGACACGCGTGCTGACATGCCGCGCGTGATCGAGCGGGCAGAAAGAGGTGGGAAGGCGTTCCAGCGGCAATTTCGAAATGGTTGCGGCGCCGTGATAGGCCTTCATCCCGGCCACTTCGATATGCTCATAGCCGAGCGCTTTGAAGTTCTTCATCGGGAATTGGTCATTCTGACATTTGATTTCCTGCAGGCAGAGAATGTCAGGCTGTCGTTCTTCTAAAAACCGCAATACGGTCGGTTCCCGCAGGCGGACCGAATTGATGTTCCAAGTGGCGATGGAGATTTTCATAGAACCGCGTTAGCGCAGCCGCGCAGCGGCGTCAGTTAAAACCTGTCGTCAATTCTATAAGGCTGCCTTCGGAGACAGTCCGAGGTGAGCAGACCTAGCGACGGCGGCGGTCGCGGCGATCTTCCCGCTCATCGCGCAAGATGAACAGACGCGGATCGACGCGCTGATTATATTGCAGGTCAGAGAGTTGTACGGTCGTCTGACCGCCAAATTCGTCCGTAATGACCCACTGGCGTAAGGCGAGAGTACCAGGATCGAACACTAAAGTGATTTCCCCGGCCATTTCGCCGGACCCATCGCGCGATGTCACGCGCCACTGGTCAGGCAGTTTTTGCAGGCTGATCACTTCCGTATCATCCTGTAGTCGGACATTTTCTTTCAGGAAATAATTGAGGGGCGTCGCAGCGAGCGGCACGCGGTCAAATGTTTCGAGGGCGCGGTCCTGTTGCACCAGCGTAACGCCGTCAGAGACGATAAGTAGCGGATTAGGCGCATCATATTCGAACCGAACCCGGCCCGGTCGTTGAATGGTCACGCGGCCCGACGCAACCGATCCATCCGCGCCATATTGGGTAAAGCGTCCCTGAAAACTGCCCGTATTGTTCAGTGAGGCGTTAATCTGGTTAAGATCCTGCGGCACAGTCTGTCGATGGGTGAAGGCCGGTAAGGCCGCAGCAGGCTGCAGCACTGGATTGGGCGCTACGCCGATTTGGGCCGATACGGCGAAGGGGGCTGTGCTGACCAATAAGAGGGCGGCAAGGGCTTTGGTAATCCTAGTCATGGGGTCCCTATAGCGACCAACGAATAAACGGCGACTGAACGGATGCATCATCTTCCTTAAACTTCCGCAAGGCTGTAAGCGCGGAATTATGAAAAGGTTGGGCATTATTGGCGCTGATGGGCGTATGGGTCGCGCCGTTGAGGCGCTCGCAGAGGGTCGATATGCCGTGGCGGCTCGGATTACGCTCGCGAATCCCGACTATGAAACACTCGCTGATTGTGACGCGGTTATCGACTTCTCCGCGGGGCCTGCCTTGATCCAATCTCTGCCCCATCTTCGTGGTGGTGTGCCGCTCGTGTCAGGAACAACAGGGTTGAGCGATGCAGAAGAGGCGGCGATTACGGTCGCATCTCAGCACGTGCCGATCCTAAAGTCCGGTAATTTCTCGCTCGGCATTGCGGTGCTAAGCCAGCTAGCCCAGCAGACGGCCCGCATATTGGGTGCGGGCTGGGATGTCGAAATTCTAGAGATGCACCACCGTCACAAAGTTGATGCGCCGTCGGGCACCGCGCTGATGCTGGGTGAGGCCGTGGCCAAAGGTCGAGCCGTGTCACTGTCGGACAAAGCGGTCCATGAGCGCGGCGGTCAGCGTGAAGAGGGCGAAATCGGCTATGCCGTGCTGCGCGGCGGCGGAGTTTACGGGATGCATGAGGTGCGGATCGTCAGCGAATCAGAGATGATCACACTCGGCCATCAGGCGCTCAACCGGGATGTCTTTGCTGATGGGGCCCTAGCGGCGGCGGATTGGTTGGGCGGGAAGACGCCCGGCCTCTATTCTATGAGGGATTTGATAGAGATTTGAGTTCGTCTTCAAATCTAGCGGGCGTGCGGGCGTGATAGCGCCGCGCGACAAGAAAGCCGATTAGCGCCCACGACCCCATTAAGCCGAAAAAGATGAAAAACGCCCAGACCAGATAACCAGGCTCGAACACGCGTGAGCGCCCCGACAGCTGCCATAAGAGCTCCAACAACACTTCCATGATTTTCGCGATCAGCGGCGTTGCCAAGAGTGCGCCCCACAATGCGGCGGCGGCATAGGTCGAAGTCCGCGGGCCATTCACCCGGCGATAGGTGGCGACGAACTCAGCCTTCTCGACCCCCGCCGGGATCATGCTGTGTTGGCTGCGATAGTCGAAATCCTCTTCTGCGTCGCGCCGCAGACCGGTCCAACCGATCAGGGCGCGGATCGTGAAACCGATCGCCACGAGGGCCACAGGACCGAACACGGCCCAGAGAACAATATCGCCATATACCATGCCTCCCGATATGGCGCGATTTTGCCTCACTGCAAGCGACTTGCAGCCAAGCGATGGCTCGCTTAGGGCCGCGTCATGTCAAAGACTCCGAAAATTGCCTTCATCTGTGCCTCCCTCCGTCACGGCTCGATCAACCAGCAGTTGGAAACAGCGCTCATGATCAAAGCTGCCAGTTTGGAGGTCGAGGCGCTAAAGCTCGATCTGAACGATTATGAGATGCCGCTTTATCACGGTGATCTGAAAACGCCCGAGGCCGCCCACGATCTGATTGAGCGGTTAAAGACGTTTGACGCAGTGATTATCGTCACGCCGGAATATAATGGCTCGCTACCGCCGCTGCTGAAAAATGTCATCGATTGGACGTCAACGGTTGAGACGGGCCATTTTACCGGACCGGTCTACGGCATCGCGTCCTGCACACCCGGTCCGATGAGCGGCATCATGTGCCTGCGCCAGCTACATTACATCCTGACGCGGGTAGGCGCCGAAGTTGTGCCAACGCAAGTGGGCTGCGGCAAAGCGCAAGCTGCCTTTGACGGGGAGGGTCGCTTGATTGCTGAACCGAGTAACGGCCTCGCCGATAAGATGCTGGGACAGATCATCGACCGTGTTCGCCAAAAACGCGGCTAACGGGCAACGTGGCTAAAGAGCGCCTTTATAAAAACTTGCCGCGGCCCAAGCTGACGCGGGCCGAGATTGCCGAGATTTATGAACGGCTGTGCCGGGAAAACCCTAACCCGCGTACGGAACTCAACTATTCTAATCCCTACACGCTGGTCGTCGCCGTGGCGCTGTCCGCGCAAGCGACCGATGTCGGCGTGAACCGGGCGACGCGCGCGCTGTTTGAAAAAGCCGACACGCCGCAGGCGATGGTCGATTTGGGTGAGGACATAGTCCGTGATCACATCAAAACGATCGGACTCTATCGCAACAAAGCCAGCAACGTCATCAAACTATCCCGCATGATCTTGGATGATTTTGGTGGCGACGTTCCCACGAGTCGCGAAGACCTGATCAAACTGCCCGGCGTCGGGCGAAAGACCGCCAATGTCGTGATGAACGAAGCGTTTGGTCAGCCAACCATGGCGGTGGATACGCATATTTTCCGCGTCTCCAACCGTACCGGCATGGCCCCCGGCAAAGACCCGGTTGAGGTGGAGCTCAACCTTCTGCGGGTGACGCCAGACCAATATATGATGGGCGCACATCACTGGATCTTGCTGCATGGCCGCTACACCTGCGTGGCGCGAACGCCGAAATGCTATGATTGCAGGATTGCGGATTTGTGCCGATATAAGCCCAAGACTGCGCCGCCTTAATTAAAGACTGCCGCCATAATATTGCTCCGAAGGATCAACTCATGCGTCAACCTCTCGCTTTCCTTGCCATCTGCCTCCTGCCCAGTGTCGCTTTCGCGGGCCCGGATAATTTCAAGACCGGCCCTGTGTTTGAAGCTTTTGGTCCCGTCGCCACCGTAGCGGGCGCGCAGCCCTTGTCCGCCTCAAGCGAATTCAAAATCAGTTTCGATGCGGCCAAAGCGTCTGAGAGTGAGGCCCTCAACCGTACCCTGAAAAGCGCCGCCCGTTTCATCAACATGCATGCCGCTGCAGGCGTGGACCCGGACAATATCGACGTAGCCGTCGTGGTGCATGGCGGTGCGGCGTTTGATTTGTTGACGGCGGAGCCGTTTGCGGCGCGTCGCGACGGAGCCGCCAATCCTAATGCCGCTCTGATCAATGCCCTCACCGATCACGGGGTCCGGATTATCCTCTGCGGACAGACCGCCGCCTATCGTGACATTAGGGCCGATGACCTCCTGCCCGGCGTTGAGATGGCCCTCTCCGCTATGACCGCCCACGCGCAACTGCAACAGGCGGGCTATACGCTTAATCCGTTTTAGGCGGACAGTGCGCGCGGCTTGCACGGCTGCGCCTTGCCGCCTAAAGCGCGCACCACAACTCAATCGGAGCCTATGCCCATGTCACCGCGCGATAAAACCGCGTCCCGTGACGGTCAGTCTGCCAGCGGTCGCAACAGCACCGTCTTGGATATTGGACGTCCCGTTACGCCGACTTCTTCCACTAACGTTCCAAAACCGCGCGATATAGACACGCCGACCGTGATGGCTCCGCGCCCTGTTCCTAATGGCAAAAACACCAAGTCGGTCTTCATCAAGACCTATGGCTGTCAGATGAATGTCTATGACAGTGAGCGTATGGCCGATGTGCTGGCGCCGATTGGATATGCCGCCGTGGACACGCCGGACCATGCCGATCTGGTGATCCTGAACACGTGCCACATTCGCGAGAAGGCGGCGGAGAAAGTCTATTCCGAGCTCGGCCGCATTCGCAAACATCAGAAATCAAATAATCCCGATATGAAAGTCGCCGTCGCGGGCTGTGTCGCGCAGGCCGAAGGGGCGGAAATTAAACGCCGCGCCCCCGTCGTGGACATGGTGCTCGGCCCGCAAACCTATCACCGCCTGCCGGAAATGATCGCTAAGGTCACCCGCGAAACGGGCGACGTGCTGGAAACCGATTTTGATACGGTCGAAAAATTCGATGCCTTGCCCGCAGGCCGCAATGCCAAAGGCTATTCGGCGTTTCTGACGGTCCAAGAAGGCTGTGACAAATTCTGCACCTTCTGTGTCGTGCCTTACACGCGTGGCGCAGAAGTCAGCCGTCCGGTTGATCAGATCGTGGCGGAAGCGCGCTCACTGGCCTCGCAAGGTGTGCGCGAAATCACGCTGATAGGGCAGAATGTAGACGCTTACCACGCGGACGGCCCGGACGGGTCACAATGGGGTCTTGGCAATCTGATCCGCCATCTGGCGAAAATTGGCGGCATTGACCGGATGCGCTTCACTACCTCGCACCCGCGCGACATGGATGCGGATCTGATCGAGACGCTCGCGACGGAACCCAAGCTCATGCCCTATCTGCACCTGCCCGTTCAGGCGGGCAGTGACCGGGTGCTCGACGCGATGAACCGGGGTCACACTTACGCCCATTACCGCGACCTGATCGCGCGCATCCGCGCGGCCCGGCCTGACATCGCTTTGTCAGGGGATTTTATCGTCGGCTTCCCCGGCGAGACGGATCAGGATTTCGAAGACACGATGAATTGCGTGCGCGAAATCGGCTATGCCAGCTCATTCAGTTTCAAATATTCCGTCCGCCCCGGTACACCGGGCGCAAGCTTGCCGCGCCAAGTGCCGGAAGACGTCAAATCAGAGCGCCTCAAACGGCTGCAAGAGCTGCTCTACATGCAACAGCGCGAATGGAATGAAAGCCTGATTGGCAAAACCCTCGACGTGCTCGTCGAAGGCACCGCCCGCGGCGACGGCCAATTATTCGGTCGCAGCCCCTATTTAACGGGCACGCATTTCGATGGGCCAGAAGAGCTGATCGGGCAGATTGTTCCGGTGACGATTACGAGTGCGGGGGTGAATAGTTTGGTGGGGTCCATCGCGAAAACGTAAGGTGGCGGGGTTTCTGCCCCGTTCTCAACCGCAATTTGTTCATCTGGCATTCATCTTCTATACTTGAGGCTCTCATCCAAAGTGTGTTCAGCGACTCCGCTAGAAACACACAGGATCTAAAGGAGAGTATTATGGCTTTGATTATTTGGCTTATCATTGGCGGCCTTGCTGGCTGGGCGGCCGGAAGTGTGATGAAGGCCGCGCGCCCCTATGGCCTGATCGGCGACGTTATTTTGGGTATTCTCGGTGCGATTGCGGGCGGTTGGCTGTTTGGTCTGCTTGGCCTGAGCGCGAGCGGCCTGATCGGCTCATTCGTCACAGCCTTCATCGGCGCGATGATCCTGATCTGGCTCGTCCGGGCTATTAAAAAATCCTAAACCGAATTGGCGTCCGCGATGCGGGCGTCAGCTGCATTTGCGCGATGGGCTGAAAGTCGCGTCGCTGCTCGACATATTGAAGTCAGAAAACCAACATTAAGCACACACCAAGTTTAGACCACTGCCCTCAATTGCAGTACCACTATCGTTTTTTAGATGGGGATCTTCGTAAGGATCAGGAGCTTTCTTCCGCGACTGAATAAAAGAGCCTGATCAAAAAGGCCTGATCGCCGTAACACGGCCCTGACACGACTGGGCGCGCCTGTTTTATCGCTGGCGCGTTCACTCTACCCCATATCCGCGCACCGTCCCCGGCATCCAGTTCGGCGTGACCAGCGTGTCGCCGCTGAGTAGAATATCATTCATCAGGATCGGTGTGTCGCCGCTTGTGTCCTGAAGCAAGGTTGGCGCTTCGCCGTCTTGCACGTGCCAAAGCTGGCCGGGCCAAGAGCTGATGATATAGCTGCCGTCTGATCGCAGGCCGATGCCGTCCGCATTCTCCATGCCGCTCGCCAGTCCCGTAATCGCTTTCGTGTCCCAATCGACGCTCAGTAATTCGCCGCCATCCATCGTGGTGACGAGCAGGCGGTCGCCATCATTGTGCAGTCCGTTGACGCCGCCGAGGCGTTCATCTTCGAGCCAGATCGTCGCAACGTCATCCTGGACGCTATAGATACGGGCATTGGCGGAGTCGGAGATGAGCGCTGTGCCGTCAGGCCCCGCGACGGCATCATTGAGAAAGCCCGCACCTTCCGCTGGAATGCGTTTGATGATGTTGCTTGCTTCGGTGTCGATCAGAACAACATGGTCAATGTCCGTCACGACGAGCGTACCATTGACCAGCGCCATACCTTTGGGTCCGTGCAGCGGCAAAGCCTCCGTCCCGGCGACCCAGTTGCGATTGATCATCGCGCCGTCCATCCCGATTTTCGAGATCACGCCATTATTATCCTGCGCCGAGCCGTCGCCGCCAACATTGGAGACATAGAGCGTGGTGCCGTCGTCCGCTTCAATCACGCTTTCCGGCGCCTCGAACCCGTCTAGCTGCCAAAGCGGCTGCAGGATAACGCTCTGTGGGGCTGGGGCCGTCTCAACGGAGGTGGTTTGCGCGTCCGGTGTCGGGGCTTGGGCCTCCGGCTCTGACGGAGAGCAGGCGGCAAGGGCGGAGGATAGAAGCAACGCGGTGAGCAGACGGGTCATGGGAGCCTCAGAAGAAATGTATTCAAACGGTGCTATTATATTACGACAATTGTCTGTTTGCTCAAGTGAAATCGTTCTGCGACTCCGCTATCATTGGGGATACCGCCACATAGTTTCTAGGGGTGGCGCGTCTGGTCGAGCGTAGACGATCTTGTGAGTTTCGAAGCCATGCCCGGCATAGAAGTCATGATTAGCCGGATTGGAGCTTTCCAAATAGATTGGCAGTCCCGCTCGATCGGCGGCGCGTAGCAGCGGCGACAAAAGTTGATGGCCAAATCCTTGGCCTTGTGCATCTGGGGTCACGCCAATGGTGAAGAGGTAGAGGTGCGGTTCAGTCGGTTTATTGGCTTTCATAGCCCTGTCAGCAGCCGCAGCCCGGCGCACAGCTCCAATGCCCCCATAACGCAATAAGATCATGATCAGGCCTGGCATTGCGCGCATCGGAATATCGGTTGAGCGACCGCCCAGTGTTTTGGGTAGCATCCACATGGCAGCTGCCTGCTCTCCAATCCGGTGACAAAGACCATGCGGTAGGTAGGTGTGAGCCGCCTCAACATGAAAAGTCGGTCGCATCGCGTTCGGCTTGCCAAAGACCCATAGGTTGAAAGGGTCTTTGGCAAAAGCTTTGGCCGTGATCTCAGCGAAGAGGCGAGCCTCTCCGCGCTGTCCGGTTGAGATCTTCGCGGGTAGGGTGGGAAGATCGAAAACCATTTAACCTGGCAGCGTATAACCAATCGGCGCGCCCGGTCCCAAATCGATGCCAAGGAATATCCAGAGCATCATCAAGATAACGCCCGTGACCATCAGCCAGATCGAATAGGGGATCATCATCGCGGTCAGGCTGCCAATGCCGAAACCCTTCTGCCAACGCTGGGCGAAGATCAGGATGAGCGGGAAATAGACCATCAGCGGCGTGATGATATTGGTCGCGCCGTCGCCAACGCGGTAAGCGGCGGTTGCGCCTTCGGGCGAAATCCCCAGCAGCATCAACATTGGCACCAAAACGGGGGCAAGCAGCGCCCATTTGGCGCTGGCTGAGCCGACAAACAGGTTGAGGAAGCCAGCAAAGATCACGATCAGGCCAAGCGCCAGTGGCAGCGGCAGGCCGCTAGCTTTGATGCCGTTCGCGCCGTGTACGGCGGTAATCAGCCCCAGATTGGACCAGTTAAACATGGCGACGAAATGGGCGGCGGCGAAAGCCAGCACCAGATAATAGCCCATATCCTTCATCGCTTCGGCCATCATATCGACCAGATCGCGGTGATTTTTGATCGACCCGGCAGCGCTACCATAAGCCCAACCTGCGGCGAGGAAGAGGATCATGAACCCGGCGACGAGGGAGCGGAAAAACGGGGTCGCGGTGACATACCACGCTTGACCCGGTGTCGCCGTTTCATCCGCTAGGAGCGGCGTGCCCGGTGCGAAGGTCATAACAGCCCAGAGCGCACAGACGGCCAAGATGGCAAGACCCGCGCGGCGCAAGCCTTTGCGTTGTGCGTCTGTAAGCGGCTTGTCTTCTTCGCCATATTCGGCGGCTTGGCGCTCATCCGGCACCCATTTACCAAGACGGGGCTCAATAATTTTGTCGGTCACAAACCAGATGACAGGGAGATAGATCACCATCAGTGCGGCGATGAACCACCAATTGCCCGCAATGTTCATGGTCCAGTTGGGATCAAGGCCCGACCCGTCAACCGCGGCTTCGGTAATGCCAAACAGCAACGCATCGAGTTGTCCCGGTGAGATATTGGCGGAGAACCCGCCCGACACACCGGCAAAGGCGGCGGCAATCCCAGCCAACGGATGACGTCCGGCCGACGCAAACAAAATGGCGGCCAGTGGGATCATCACCACATAACCCGCATCCGCCGCATGGTTGGACAACATGGCGACCAGCGCCACGACCGGGGTGAGCAGGAACAGCGGCGCGCCGCGTACGGCTTGGCGAATACCTGCGGCAAATAGTCCGGATCGTTCCGCCACGCCCGCACCCAACATCACGACCAACACATAGCCGAGCGGATGGAAGTGGGTGAAGGTCTTGGGCATCTCGACCCAGAGACGTTGAATGTTCTCAGCCGAAAGCAGCGAAGCCGATTTGATAATAACGGGCGATCCATCCGCTGTGACTTGCGTCGGATGATCCGCGGTCAGGCCCAATAGGGCAACCACGACTGAAATCGCGACCAACACTAAGATCAAATAGAAGAAGATAAAAACGGGATCAGGCAGCTTATTGCCGGACCGTTCGACCCAGGCGAGAAACCCTTTAGCGTCGGATGTGTCAGCGGTTGTGTCAGTCATGGATCGCTCGGAATAGTTATCGGAGTTCACCGCGCTCTTAATCGCGTCGATCCGCCAGAGACAAGACATTCTTAAGGTCAGCTATTTATTCCAGCCCTCGTCATTGAGGAGAGCTGGGTGACCATCAGATCGATTTCATTGGACCGGACTCGCTATCGAGTGGTCCGACCGATTGCCATCGCCATTAACCTGCTGGCGTGTGTAAGCCTGTCTGCCTGCGCGAACAGCTCTCTGCCAAGTCCGGATAAGGGTCGCTTGCTCGCCACAGGTGGGGTTAGTCAGGTTGAAGGGGCGGGCGGTAGTGGGCTGTCCAATTGGGCTACGATTACCGGTTACGGATCGAGCGATAGTTACGGCGCGACGGCGTTCCACACACGCGCGAAACTGAACGATTTCGATCTTGAAGTGACTGGCGCGGCCATTGGGGCGGGCAATCGGGTCGAGATTTCTTATGCGCGGCAGACGTTTGATACGGGCGATACGGGGCCAAAACTCGGCCTGCGTCAGGGGTATAAATTTCATCAGGACATTGTCGGCGCCAAGGTACGCGTCGCGGGCGATCTGGTCTTTGATCAAGATAGCCTCATGCCACAGATCGCGGTCGGCGCGCAGTTCAAGAAATCGGCCAATGGCGATCTGGTCAAAGCGCTCGGCGCGAGCAGTCATTCCGGCGTCGATTTTTACGCAACCGCGACCAAATTGATGCTCGATAAAAACTTGTTGCTCAGTGCGTCACTGCGCGGGACCAAAGCCAATCAACTGGGCCTACTCGGTTTTGGCGGTCCCAATCAGGATGGCTATTCGGCGCAGTTCGAAGGCTCAGCCGCCTATATGCTGTCGCGCGATCTGGTCGTCGGCGCAGATTACCGAACCAAACCGGACAATCTGGCCTTCGCAGCAGAGGGTGATGCCAAGGTCGCTTTTGTGGCTTGGTTTCCGAACAAGTCACTCTCCTTAACGGCGGCGGCCGTCGATATGGGCGAGATCGCCCTTCAAGGTCGACAGACGGGGTTTTACGGCTCCGTCCAACTAGGATTCTGATATGATGAAACCCGCTATTCAGGCTTTGCTTCTAGGCGCGTCCCTAACTCTGTCTCTAACGCTACCCCTGCAGGCGTCGGACAAGACTAAGTCCACACTCTATGATGATCTTGGCGGCAAGCCGGTCATGGATAAGGTCATTGCGGATATGCTCGATCTGGCGCTCGCCGACCCGCGCATGGCTCCGATCTTTGTGGACTCGGATATGGAACGGCTGGAAAAACTGATCATCATCCATACCTGCCATATTGCCGATGGTCCCTGCGATTATGATGGGCAGGATATGCGCCGCGCCCATGATGGGCTCGGCATTCGCACCCTCCATTTCAACACGCTGGTGGAAAACCTTCAGCAAGCGATGGATGATCAGGATATTCCGTTTCGAACTCAGAACCGCTTTTTGGCACGGCTCGCCCCAATGCATGATGACGTCACTGAACGCTCACCTGTTCCGCCGCGCACGACAAAAGCGGACAGTTATTCAGTCGCTCCGATCACCCGGATGGGCCCCGATCAAGACCCTGAAACCCCATCAGAAGCGAGTCCGTGATCCGGAGCCCGTTCAAATTTCTGGTTTCGGTCAAGGCGAAGCTCTTCGCTGGGTTTTTGGCGATGACTCTGCTGATCGCCGGACTCGGCGGTTATGCGCTATTGTCGATTGATAATGCCGGTCAGGTGGTAACGGATACGTTTGACCGCCCCCTGATGGCCGTCAACTTTGCGCGCTCTGCGGGCCAGACTTTCGCGGCGCTTGAAATTGAAACTCTGCGACCCTCAGATGTGGATAATCCGCAAGCTGAATTTGATCGGCTTGTCACGCAGTTTCGTGAAGACCTTGAGGTTGCGCGCGCCCGGTCCATAGCCCCGCGCGCCGAGAGTTTTTTTGATGATATCGTGAGTGATTTCTCGTCTTGGGAAATAAGCGAACGCGCGCGTCTCGGTCAAACAGGAACGGCACAGCTCAATGCCGCGCTTTCAAACGATATCGAAGAAAATCTCGATATCGTCATCGAGCTGCAAACCAATCAGAGCTTTCGCAATCGCGAACAGGCTATCTCCACCATGGCGCGGGTTCGGCGATTCAGCCTAATCGCCGTCGCCACGGCGCTCATCTTGACCCTCGGCCTGACGGCTTGGATCGCGATGACCATTGTTCGCCCGCTGAAGGCGGCGGCGGGTGCGGCGGCCCAAATTAGCGCGGGTCGATTGGACGTGATGATCCCCAAAGGGGGTGAGGATGAAACTGGGCAGCTGCTAAAATCGATGCGGTCCATGCAGACCAATATCCGTGACCGCATGGCGCAAGAACAGGATTTGCGGACTTTGGCGCAACATCGTTTGGCGGACTCGCTAGAAAACTCCAAAGACGGCGTGCTTTTGACCGATATTGATGGCCGCATCATAGTGGCCAACCCCGGCGTCGGTCAGCTGTTTCAAAACCTGTCTGAGCAGCCCTTAGTCGGACAAATGTGCGGCACGCTGTTCGCCGCAGATGGCGTCCCGGTTGCCCTCAATCAAGACGGACCGCAACAAAGCGGCGAGTTCCAACTGGATGATGGGCGCTGGTTACGCGTCAACGCGTCCGCCACACGCGAAGGTGGGCGATTATTTATCTGGAGCGATATTACGGAGTCCAAACAACGGACCGAGCATTTACGCCAAGCCCGTGATGCTGCCGAAGCGGCCAGCCGCGCGAAAACGATGTTTATGGCGGCGATGAGCCATGAGCTTAACACACCGCTCAATGCGATTGTCGGTCTGTCTGATATGTTGCAGCTGGAATATCGCAAGCCGGGCCGCGATCCGAGCCATGCTGATATGGCCGGACTGATTTCACAAAGTGGTAGCCATATTGCACAAATTGTACGGGATGTGTTGGAGATCGCCAATGATGATACAGAGGTGATCGACCCTGCGACCTTGTCGACTGTCGACCTTGGCAAGGCTGTCGATCAGGCTGTCTCTGGCGTTCGCGACCTCGCGGCGCAAACTGGGGTTCGTCTCATTTGGACCAAACCTAGCCGCGTGCAGTGTGTGCAAGGCGACGCGTTGGATTTGAAGCAGCTTGCCGCCAAGCTGCTTGACAATGCGGTGAAGTTCAATCGCTCTGGCGGCGCGGTGAAAGCTCAACTCTCTGAAACACAGACAGGCCAGATCCGGCTCGACATCATTGATACCGGCATTGGAATTGATCCGAAGAATTTTGATCACATTCTGCAACCGTTCCAGCAGGTCGACGAAGGTTATAGTCGAGCTGTGGATGGGACCGGTCTTGGCCTCAGTATCGTTGACCGTATCGCCAAACGTCACGGCGCAGAGCTCAAAATCCAATCTGCGCTCGATAAGGGTAGCGTGTTCAGTGTGATTTTCCCTCGATCCAGTTCCATGACTGAAACTCCTCACCAGACTGAAAGCCATGCCGCATGACCCGTTTTCCGACCCATCATTTCAGACTTGGTAATTTTGGACTTGGCTCGACCGGCGCCAAGGCGCTTCTGATTTCTCTGATCGCTTTTCCCGCGGGCGTTTTGGCCCAGTCTCAGGACGTCATCACCATCTCTCAGAAAAAGCGGAAATATGCGCCGGGGGCCGTCACAATTAAGACAGGCGATAAGCTGCGGATCGTCAATGATGACATCTTCCTGCATCACGCCTTCATTGATGAGGAAACGATGACATTCGATTCCGGCTCTATGGAGGAAGGTGAAACGCGGGACATCGAATTTACCGCCGCAGGTAGTTTTCAAGTGCGTTGCGCCATCCACCCGAAAATGCGACTTGATGTAACGGTTGAATAAGTCGCCTAAGTCGCCACGGCTCATCACAATTCACAGATTGGATAGTCAGCCCGTCTCGGATATGACTGCCCGCTGATCTTACCGAAGCCGGAGTCGCCCCATGTCTAAATTCCTTCACTGTCACAAACCCGTAAAGTCTATTTCAGGCTTGTTGATAGGGGCGATGTTGGCGGCCTGTAGTGCGGAGACTTCAGTCTCTGCGAGCAACGATACGGATGCAGCGGATCCTGTTCAGGCAGAGGCTGCGACACCAATAGCAAAGGCCGAACGCGACCTGTTCGTTAACGGCTTGGCGGGGACTTTCTTGGGTGCGGGGGATAATGCGCCTGTTGTGCTGATTGTCCCGGGCTCGGGTCCAACGGACCGAGACGGCAATAGCGCCCAAGGCATCCGCACAAATGCCTATCGGCAGTTGGCAGAGGGGCTGAATGCCGAGGGTATTTCGTCCCTGCGGGTCGATAAGCGCGGCATGTATGCCAGCTTTGAAGCGGGCGATCCGAACGCCGTGACGGTCGATCTATATGCGCAGGATTATCGGGATTGGGTCGCACTATTGCGAGAAGAGACGGGTCGCGACTGTGTTTATCTACTGGGCCATTCGGAGGGCGGCACGATGGTGTCGGCCACGGCGGCACAATATTCAGACGGTATTTGCGGCTTGATCCTGCTCGCGGCGCCCGGACGACCCTATGCTGATCTGCTGAGGGAACAGTTGCAGGCCAATCCGGCCAACGCACCGATCTTGGCTCAAGCTTTGCCAGCAATAGCCAGTCTTGAGGCCGGCGAAACGGTCGATCCGAGCGGGTTTCACCCAGGCTTGCAGGGCCTGTTCAATCCGGCGGTACAGGGCTTTCTGATCTCCGTCTTTGCTATTGATCCGGCGGAATTAGTTCGCGAGGCGGGACTGCCGACCTTGGTGGTACAAGGTGTGAATGACATTCAGGTGTCTGTCGCGGATGCGGAGCGTCTGGCCGATGCAGGCGGGACGCTGACGCTGCTACCCGGCGTCAATCACGTGCTCAAAACCTCGCCCGAAGATCGGGCCGGAAACCTGGCGACCTATGGCAATCCAGACCTGCCTTTGGCGGACACTGTAATCCCGTCCATCGTCGATTTCATTGAGAACTGAGCTAGACTCTGAACTAAACTATGCGCGCTCAGCGATCTGAGAGATAGGTTTTTAAGCGCGCGGCGGGCTCGCCGCGAAGCTGCCAACTCATACAGCGGACCCCGCCGCCCATGCGGCAAACTTGGGAGGACTGCACCGGGATGACTTCCCGGTCGGTCCACCGTCGCAACTGTTCCAGCGCCTCGTGATCCTCAGCAATGCCGAATTGCGGAAAATAGATCCGCTGCGGTGTGACCAGCATATTAGTGTAGAGGCCACAGGCCGACCCAAACCGCACGTCATAGATGTCGCTGCCATCATAGGGGGTGACGATTTCGTGGATGGCTACACCGGGCAGGCCAGCCCGTAAGTCAGCCTTCAGCGTGTCCGCATAGGCCGCGTCCTCAGGATAACGATTAATGACGAGTTGGTTCGGGCCGATAAAAGCGACCACCCCGTCCGCATGTTCCAACCCGCCTTGCTCATCGGCTTCGATGAATGCGATATGGTTGGCTCCTGTCGTCTCGCGAACGGCGACCCGGCCTTCATTCTCGGACAGTTGGTTGTCGCGCAGAAATTTGCGGCTCAGCACGACGCGTCCCGCATAGTCATCGACGAAATTCCCGCCATCATTGATGAGCGTGCTTTCGGGAAGCTTGAGGCTTGCCGCCTGCAACATATCCTCAAGTTCAGACTGAACAAACTTGGCTTCCCGACGACCTGTGCGCCCGCCACCTTGTCCGGCGGGGGAATAGCGCATGGTTACAGGGTTTACGGCGTTGAGCGGTGTGAAGTCCCGCATCCAAATGTCAGCCATCGGAATAAGAGCCACGCGGTCGTCCCCCAAGGCGTCGACATAACGGGCATGAAGATTGGGTCCGCTTAGAACGATAACATCGTCATGCGCACTGATCGCTTCGGCATAGCGAATATGGAACGCGACAATGTCCTCCTGAACGGCGTCATAATATCCATCCGGTCCCGGCGCGGCGAGAATGATAAGTTCGCGGTCGGTGTCTGTGCTCACTGCGGCGCTGTCATGGGTTTGCCTATCATGGGCCTGCATTAAGTCGTCCTTTCCGGGGGCCGCGTCTACGGGACTGCACCCGATCAGACAGAGCCCGAATGCAGCCCCGGCACATATTTGAACGGGTTGCTGAAGCCAGCAACCCAATCGTGAGTGTGTTCGCCGCATGTGCCCCTCCGTCATGCCGATCCCGTAACATAATCTATTGCTGCCTCGGGCCGCAAAGATCGATTCACCGCTTTCTGATCAACGGCCTCGCAATTTCTGGCGGTCGTGACTAAGGCTCAACTGTGAGCAAACAGACAGATATTCTCGAATTTTCCGATGCCGAGCTGGTGCGCAAACTATGTGGGCCGAACCATACGAATTTGGCGCTGATTGAAAGCGCCTTTGACGTCTATATCGAAGCGCCGGGCAGTGCGGTCCATATTAATGGCGACACGCCGAGCCGTGCGCGCGCCGGTGAACTGGTCAAGGAAATCTACCAGCGGCTGGAACGTGGCTGGCCGTGCGGCCCGTCCGATATTCGCGCGCTGATCCGCGCGATGGGTCAAGGCAAGGTCAAAGCGGCCAGCGCCGAAGCGATCATCCCGTTTCCGCGTCGCTCGCCTATCGTGCCAAAAACGCCGCGCCAGGAAAAATTCATCCATGCCATGCGTGATGACACAATCACCTTTGGCGTGGGGCCCGCCGGCACAGGCAAGACTTTTCTGGCCACGGCTTACGGTGCCTCTCTGCTGGCGCGCGGTGAGGTCAATAAATTCATCGCCTGCCGGCCCGCAGTCGAAGCCGGGGAACGACTTGGCTTTCTGCCCGGCGATTTGAACGAAAAGGTTGACCCCTATATGCAGCCGATCTGGGATGCGCTGCATATGGTGTTGGGCCGCGATGAGGTCGATCGTCGTCGCGCTGCAGGCGATATCGAAGTGGCGCCGCTGGCTTTCATGCGTGGCCGGACTTTATCGGACGCATTTGTTGTGATTGACGAAGCACAGAATGCAACGGTGCCGCAGATGAAAATGGTTCTGACGCGCCTTGGCGAGCGCGCCAAATATGCCGTCACGGGCGATCCGACGCAGACCGACTTGCCCAATGGACAGCCGTCCGGCTTGGCTCACGCGCTGCATATTCTCGACGGGATCAAAGGTATCAGCCAAATCCATTTCAAGGCGGCGGATGTGGTTCGTCACCCGCTGGTCGGGAAAATCGTCGACGCCTATGAGGCCGAGTTTTCGCGCCCGACTGACGGTCTGGACAAGACGCTGGCTCGTAGCGCCAACTCAGACGGTTAGTCCGGGTCATGCGGCTCGCTTTTTTTGGGGATGTTGTCGGACGGGCGGGACGCAAAGTTGTGTCCGATCATCTGCCGCGCCTGCGCAAACAACTCAGCTTGGACGCCGTTATCATTAACGCCGAGAACGCAGCGGGTGGTTTTGGCATAACGGCGGGAACGGCAGAACAATTATATGAGGCCGGGGCGGACGTCCTGACGCTTGGCAATCACAGTTTCGATCAGCCGCAGGGAATGGGCCTCATTGAACGCGATGGACGCATTCTACGTCCTGCCAACTATCCGGCCGGGACGCCGGGACGCGGCGCTAATCTCTATGACGTGAATGGCTATCAGATGCTGGTCGTCAGCCTGCATGGCCGGGTCTTTATGGATAGTCTGGATGATCCATTCCAAGCGGCGGAACGCGAATTGGCCGCCGCCCCGCTGGGTGAAGTCGCGGATATTGTCGTTGTTGACATGCACGCCGAAGCCACGAGCGAGAAAAATGCGATGGGCTATTTCTGCGATGGTCGCGCGTCACTGGTGATCGGCACGCACCAACATGTCCCGACAGCAGACACGCGCATTCTACCGCAAGGCACGGCCTATCAGACCGATGCGGGTATGTGCGGCGATTATAACTCCATCATCGGCATGGAATTGGATGAACCCATGCGCCGCTTTACCACCCGGATGCGCTCTGCCCGGTTCGAACCCGCCACCGGTCCTGCGACCTTGTGCGGCATTTTCGTCGAGACCAATGCCAAGGGTCTAGCCGTCCGCGCCGAGCCGATCCGCGTTGGTGGACAGTTGGCCGAGCAGGTGCCGGACGTCTAAGGTGAGCGCCAAGTGAACCACATCTGGCCGTATCTTCACTTGCAGATCTGGCCAGCGTTGGCGAAGATCATGACATGAGCTTCAAACTGACATGCGCGGCACTTCTAGTTGCCAGTTCGGCGATCGCGGCCCCGGCTCAAGCCGAAGATATTTTCGACATTCTGGCGCGCGAAGCGGCCATGGACCAAGCCGAGCCCCCCGCCTTTGTGCCCTATCGCCACACGGTTGATGTGATCGTATCTGGATCCAAGGGCGACACAATACATGCCCCGCTCGCAGCTAAGCTCCGCATCGATCCCTCACAGCCCCCCGGTGAACGGGTCGTTATTCTAGAACAGACCGAAGATGCGCGCGGGGAGATGGAAAAAGCGCTGCGCGAAATGATCGAGGAGATTGAAGGTGAGGACCGCACGCCAGCAGCGCAGGCGCAAAGCTTCTGGTGTAACCCAGGCGGGGCCTTGCCGACGCCCGAAGATTTTGCGGTCGTCGCAGAGACGGACACGATCGCGCGTTTGCGCCCAACGCCTGAACGGATGGTGTCGCTATTTATGCAGACCGGAGACAGGGAGCTGGACAGCAAAGAACGCAGCATGGCTAAGAAGCTCGTCGACCGGCTAGAGGGTGAGCTGGTTTATGACAAGCCGTCCGGGAAAATAGCGTCAGCGTCTTTTCACATTACCCGCCCTATGACGGTGCTGCTGATCGCAAAGATCAAGCAGATGAAACTGGAACAGGGCTGCACGATCGCCCCGAACGGGCACCCCTATGTTTCCAACTTCTCAATGAATGTCGACGTGAAGGCGCTGGGCAAAGAGATCACTAATAATATGGCGATCACGGTGAGCGAGTTAGAGCCGATCAGTCAGCCTGCACCGGGCTAAACAGACTAAACGGTCGACGGATCAGACCGATCAATGTGTCGCGGCGTAGCCACAGCATGATAATCTGAGACGCCCAAACAGCAACCGCTGCCATAAACAGTCCGCCCCCATCATTATTGGGATCGATGCCGAGCGGCGTGAAGAGATGGAAGCCGACAGCCCCCGTCATTACGCCCAACGCGACTAAATTGCCCAGCACGCCAAATTTGATGAAGCGTGAGAACAGGCCGATCAGGAGCAGGGCGGCGGCAACCAGCTCTGCCGAGCCGATGACATATTGCGAGAATATGCCGGTCTTGTCGAAAATGCCGTCCGCGCCGAGCCCCGTCGCCCACCCATCGAGACGCCCGAAGATTTCTTGCGTGTTGGGGTGGTCAGTAAACTTGTAGCGCAGACTGTCGAGAAAGATCGCGGCGGAGAACAGGGTCAGCCCGATCGGCAGATATTTTTTGATGAGGGACATGGGTCAGTCACTTTCGAGCAAACGTCGAACGGCGTCGACGAGCATGATGCGCACGGAATCGAATTCGGCGCGTGTGGGTTTCATGCGGCTGCGAATGCGCAGACCAACATAAGTTGTAAGCGAGAGCCGGGCGGCATCGCGAATGATTGTGTCCGGCGCGGTGGGCGCATGACGTCGGAATAGAGCGGTCATCCCGGCTTCGAGTTTGGCAAAGCCGTCACCAACCAGCGTGTCGATATCCGGGGCTCGGCCTAACCCATCCGCGGATGTATTGCAGAGAAAGCATCCGCGCGTGTCATCCCGGCCATGCACATCGTCGGCGGGTCCACGGAGTAGCTGATCCAGTTTTTCCATCGGATCGGCTTCATCGTCTGCAGCGAGCCAGTCGGCCCCCGCTTGCACGGTTGACTTATGGTAGCGGGTGAGCGCCTTGCGGAAGAGGTCATCCTTGCCGCCAAAACTATTATAAAGCGACGATTTCGACAGGCCGGTGGCCGACGTGATGTCAGAGATTGATACCCCGTCATAGCCCCGCGCCCAGAACAAGTCGGCCACCTGCTCTTCGACTCGGTCTGAGTCGAAGAGGGCGGGGCGACCTTTAAGTCTGGATGCCTGTGGTGTCGTCACTGAGTTCATGAAACGTCTGCGCCGCCCCAAAGTTTAGAGAAAGCCTCACAATGGACGAGGACAGAGTTGAAGTCGGTCAAGTTCACACCTTCGGGTAGGATATACTCTTGAGCGCCCTTATTGGATTGTAGCGCGCCCAAACGGACGGCGTCCGTAGTGGCGTTGTCACCCGTGGCGTTCGCGATGTCATGTTTCGATAGGAAGACTTTCAGGTCCGGACCTTTTTTAGTTTTGAAGTCGTCCGAGAACACAATCACGGTGCGGTTGCCACGTTGCTCGACAGTGACGGAGCCTTTCAGCGCGTAAGTTTTCTTTTGAAAGCTGACGGGTTGGGCGTCGGCTTTAGCCATTTGAACCACGGCGGCTGGCGCTTCTGCGGCATAAGCCGAGCCAGAAAACATGGTCGTGGCGCAGAGCGCTGCGCCAAGCGCGGCGACAGGGTAGATAACGCCGATAGCCGCCAGAGTGGCGAGGCGGGCTTTTGCGGGGGGTGAGGCTTTAAGAGTCATTGTCTGGGTCCTTGTGACGGGGATGAGTGAAAAGGTCTAGGCTAGGCGTAGAGCCCGCCGCCGGAGTGCAGCAGCAGGCAGGCGAGAGTGATCGTGATCCCGCCCAACAGGGCAAAGGTGATCAAATGAGACAGTGTGTGGCTCTCCGACATGATGCGCTCTCTTTTCATTTCGATTGAACCCCAGCCGACTTTTGTTCGGTCTGGGCGCCGGGCGATGTCGCCTGACAAAGCCCTAAGACACGATATGGACCGATCATTCCAGTAACGTCTTTTCACAGCGCATCACAGGCGTGTGAGCGTAAGGAGAGATAATCTCGAGATTGGGAGAGGCGAGATCGGGCGGTTCGCTTGTCTTGCCGCCGCGTCGTCATCCCGCTAGAGGGACGCAACTCCGAACAAGACTGATTAAGAACGAGGTTCCCCATGGCCGGCCATTCCAAATGGGCCAATATCCAGCACCGCAAAGGTCGCCAGGATAAGTTGCGCTCCAAGCTGTTTTCTAAACTTGCCAAAGATATCGCTGTGGCCGCTAAAATGGGCGGTCCGGACCCAGACATGAATCCGCGTCTGCGTTTGGCGATCAATAACGCCAAGGGCCAATCCATGCCCAAGGACAATATCCAACGCGCTGTCGATAAAGGCGCAGGCGGTGAAGGCGCGGATTATGAAGAGCTTCGCTATGAAGGCTTTGGCCCGGGCGGCATTGGCTTCATCATTGAAGCCTCCACGGACAATACGAACCGTACAGCGATGGAAGTGCGCACGGCCTTTTCCAAAAATGGCGGCAATCTGGGGGAGACGGGTTCTGTCGCCTACATGTTCGATCAGATCGGTAAAATTGAATATCCGCTCGACATCGCGGACGAAGACACGGTGATGGAAGTGGCTATCGAAGTTGGCGCAGATGATGTCGAACATGACGAAGCGTCTGATGATCAATGGGACGAATATGAGCCCGTACACACCATCTATACCCAACGTGATGATCTGGGCGAAGTGGCGTCAAACCTCGAAGCAAAATTTGGCGAAGCGAAATCGGTCAACCTCGTCTGGAAAGCCCAGAACGACATTGATAACCCGGATCTTGCCGCGCAAGTGATGCGGATTAACGATGCGCTCGAAGATCTCGATGATGTGTCATCCGTCTTCCATAATTTCGACATGACAGAGGAAGCGGCGGCGAAGCTGGACGCGGAATAGGTGACGACCTGCTCATGATCTGGGGCGGTAAATAATCATGACCGCCACATCTCAGCCTGTGACGGCTCAGCCGCTCACGGCGAGGGCCGTGTTTAATCAGAGCTGGCCGATAATGTTGGCCAATGCGGCTGCGCCGGTCGTCGGCTTGGTAGATACGTTGGTAATTGGCCGCTTTGTCGGCACGCAGGCGCTGGCCGGAATTGGGCTTGGTGCGGTGATTTACGGCATCGTCTATTGGGGCTTCGGCTTTCTTCGCATGAGCACGGCGGGTCTCGCCGCTCAGGATGACGGCGCCGGGAACGTGGCGGGCGTGCAGGGCCATATTTTGCGCGCTATTCCGCTCGGCCTGCTCATCGGGTCACTCGTTTTCGTGCTGCAGCTCTTGCTGTTGCCCGCTGCTTTCGCCGTCTTTACGGCGTCGCCTGAATTGGAAAGCTCTGCCGCGACCTATATTCAAGCGCGTCTATGGGGGCTGCCCGCCACGCTCGGTACCATTGCCTTAATGGGCTGGTTTGTCGGGATTAGCCGGGCGGGTTTGGCACTACAGCTTCAGATCGTCCTCAATCTGGTCAATATCATCCTGTCGCCACTCTTCGTCATCGTCTTTGGGGCGGGACTTTACGGCGTCGGTCTGGCCTCCGCCGTGGCCGAATGGGCGGGTTTCCTGATGGGCCTGATGTTAATGCGACGCGAGTTCGTCCGGCGCGGCGGTTTGCAGCCTGGAGTTATCACGCGCGCCAACTTGCTGGACCCGACCCAGTTAAAGCGACTTGGGATTGCCAATTCGAATATATTCGTGCGCACTCTGACCTTGACGCTGGGCTTCAATTTCTTCGGTAATGCAGCCGCCAGCGAAGGCTCGCTGTTCATGGCGGCCAACCACATCCATATGCAGCTCATCACCATGAGCGCGCTTGTCCTCGATGCTTTTGCTCATACGGCAGAAGCGGTGACGGGGGCCGCGTATGGGGCGCGAGACCGCAAACGGTTTAACCGGGCGGTGCAACTCACGACGAAATTTTCGGCGCTATTTGCCATTCTCATCGGCGCAGTCATCTGGCTCGGCGGACCCTTGCTGATCGATCTGCTGACGGTGGATCCGGCTGTGCGCGACATGGCGCGGACCTATTTGCCTTACGCCGCGCTTGCGCCCGTGATCGGTTTTGCCGCCTATCAAATTGACGGCATCTTTATCGGCACGACCCGCACGGCGGAAATGCGCAATGCGGGGTTGGTGGCGGTCGCGCTCTATATTGGTGCGCATTTCCTGATCGTGCCTCGCTTTGGCGCCGCCGGGATTTGGCTTGCCTTCCTATTCTACTATGCCGTTCGCGCGCTAACGCTGGCGATCTATTACCCACGCATCACCGCGCATTTGAACCAAGACGTTTGAACGCGGCTTAGCTATTTTCTGAATAGAGCGTATCGGGCGCGTGACGACAGCTTAGCCGATCTGGGCCGACATCAATCGCCAGAGTCTCAGCGTCATGATCAGCCAGAACGGTTAAATCACGGCGGCCGATCATCGAGACCGTCAGACGTAACCCGACAGCTTCCCCAGCTTCATCGGCCTGATTGAGCCGCTCCAATTTTATGTGGTAACCTAGCGCTTTGGACATGCCGCCTTGGTCGTGAAGCCAAGCCGCGCCCTTGCCGTCTTCGCATATAAAGGGCCGAGCCTTGAGCGACATGTTCGGCGTCGTCCCGCGCATCCCGAACAGATAATCGCCCGACAGGCTCAAGCCTCGATCTGCGAACCAGATTTGATCCTCCATCAGGGTCAATGTCTCGTCGAGAACAATCTCTTGGCCGAAGGCTTTGGAATTGAACCGGCATGCGCCAGGTTTCAACCGCCCGACAAAACGGCCGTCTTCAAGCTGCCAGAAGAGGTCACAACCCTCCCAGACAGTGAAATCCTCGAGTGTTAATCCGGCTAAGCGAGATGGGTTGCGATAGGCCCCTTTCAGCGCGTCGGCATCTTTGGGGACATGCACGCGTAGTCGAAACGCATTTTCAGCCTCATCGAGGGTGAAGGTATAGAGGCGTTGGCGATAAACTTTGGCTGGATCGCCGTCGCGATATTGATGCGCTAGGAAAACCGTCTCACCAAACGCTGGCAGTTCGACCTGACGGAAGATCGAATGGCGACGATAATTCCGCTCTGCCTCAGCGGTGCCCTCCCGCGTGTCGCGGAGGACTTGCGCGGCGCTGTCATAGCGGCCCGGAAACCAGTCTAGAAATAGAGCAAGTTGATCCTCGAGCGGCGTCCGCTCGACGGGGTTCGATGTGGCACAGCCTGCAAAGACAAGCGCGCTGGCAATGAAACTAACCCAATGGCGCATTGACGGCCTCCTAAGGCCGAGATGTCACGAATAGGGTCGTTTCGGCAAGCGAAGGCGTTTAGGCCGCCGCAATTCCGCTGGCGATCAACTCGCGCGCCTTGTCGAGATCACCCCAGCCCAGCACTTTGACCCATTTGTCGGGCTCAAGGTCTTTATAATGAGCGAAGAAATGCGGGATCCGATCCTGCAGGACTTGTGGTAGATCGCGATAGGTCTCGATCTGGTCGTAATAGCGTGTCAGTTTGGGATGCGGCACGGCAACGATCTTTTCGTCCAGCCCGGCTT
Source organism: Algimonas ampicilliniresistens (assembly GCF_030159955.1). Taxonomy (GTDB): domain Bacteria; phylum Pseudomonadota; class Alphaproteobacteria; order Caulobacterales; family Maricaulaceae; genus Litorimonas; species Litorimonas ampicilliniresistens. The sequence goes on along the minus strand of NZ_BSNK01000002.1, from coordinate 369,200 downwards.
CATCTTCCATCATCAACACGCCGACAGGCCGCGCCCGGACAATGCAACCCGGCATCAATGCGCGCTGGCCGACAACCAACACATCTGTCGGGTCGCCATCATCGGACAATGTGTGCGGGATAAAGCCATAATTACAAGGGTAACGCATGGATGTGTAAAGGAAGCGGTCCACGAACATGGCGCCGCTGGCTTTATCGAGTTCATATTTGATCGGCTCGCCGCCGAGCGGGACTTCGATCACGACGTTGATGTCATTGGGCGGATTTTCACCGGCAGGAATGGCGGATAGGTTCATGATGCGGCGCTCTATTTTATAAGTCTCGGCGGGCGGGCCATAAAAGGCGTCAGCCGCTACGGCAAGCCTTCGCAACTGTCCATAATCAGGGCAGAACGGCCCAGATTTTCATCCCCTCCATACCCTTCGGCCACACCTATCGACCTGATTGGAACAAACGATTGGGCGAGCCGTAAGTGTGGGTCTAGGGGCGCAGCCCCGACGATCCAATATGTGGTCGTCTTAAACGAATCACACTCACTTATTCCCAAAAGGAAACTGACTGCCATGATCAAAATCGGCGATACACTCCCTGAATTTTCTCTGACCGCCGTTGACGGAAAGCCGTTTGACGAGATCACGATCGACAATGTTTTCAAGACTGTTTCGAATGACGATCTGAAAGGTAAATGGACCGTCCTGTTCTTCTATCCAAAAGACTTTACCTTCGTTTGCCCAACCGAGATTGCGGCCTTTGGCGCGCTGAACGAAGAGTTTGAAGACCGCGATACGGTTCTGTTGACCGCCTCGACGGATTCAGAGTTCACCCACTGGAACTGGCGCAAGCACCAAGACGAGCTGCGCGATCTGCCAATCCCAATGCTGGCGGACATTAAGCGTGAGCTGACGACGGCGCTCGGTATTCTCGATGAAGCTGAAGGTGTAGCACAACGCGCGACCTTTATTGCGGACCCAGACGGCGTTGTACGCTTCATCTATGTGACCGACTTGAATGTCGGCCGGAACCCGCAGGAAGTTCTGCGCGTGCTCGACGCTCTGCAAACAGATGAGCTGTGCCCATGTAACTGGTCCAAAGGTGACGAGGTTATCGACCTGCAGAAGGCCGCCTAACTATGGCGCTTGCTGAGCTAAAATCGGCCCTGCCGAGCTATGCTAAGGACATTAAGCTCAACCTCGGCCGCGTTCTCGCGGCTGACGGGATGGACGGGCTGTCCAGAGACGCGGTGGCGGGCATTGCGCTCGCCTCCGCCTATGCGACGAAGCATAAAGACGTGATCACTGCGATCACGGAAGAGGTGGATGCATCGTCCGAAATCGTGGACGCCGCCAAGGCCGCCGCGACCGTGATGGCGATGAACAATGTCTATTACCGCTTCGTCCATCTGGTGAGTGACGGCGAATATGCCAAAATGCCCGCCAATCTACGCATGAATGTGATCGGCAATCCGGGCATCGACAAGATCGACTTCGAATTGATGAGCCTTGCTGTCTCGGCCATCAATGGCTGCGGCATGTGTATGGACGCGCATGTCGCCGAAGTGATCAAGGGCGGCGTAACGCGACAAGGCGTGCAAACCGCGATCCGAATTGGCGCTGTGCTGAGCGCTGCGGCGCAGGCACTTGAGATCGAGGCTGCTACATAGAATAGTCAGATTTCTAATCTGAGTTTTGAAGGCGTGCCCCTGTGGCGCGTCTTTTTTATTGTAGGGCTATGCGAAGATCGCCCAAACTCCAGACGCAATCATGACCACGCCAATCATGGCGTTGAATATCTTTGCCGCTTTGGGGCTTTGTAGCTTCGCGCGGATCCAGCGGGCAAATGCCGCGTAAACCGCGAGACCCTGCAACTCCAACCAAGTGACCGTCGCCAGCATGATCCCGAATTGTGGCAAGATCGGTTTGTCCGCGTCGAAATAAAGCGGCAGCAACATACCGAAATAGACCAGCGGTAGCGGTGAGCTGATCTGCAATGCCACACCGCGTGCATAAAGCCCGGTCCGTTTCGGCGCGTCGCCGGAACTCACGCTCATATCCGGCGGCGGCCCGAAAATAGTCGACAGGCCAAGATAGAGAATAACGAGCAGACCCAAGACTTTGAGGCCAAGCGTCACGCTGGGGAAAGCCGTCAACAAGGCCGCCGTGCCGGACGCCGCTAGGATTAACCATAAGACGTTGGCCGAGGCGATACCCAGGGCGGGCAGCATGGCGGGCCGGAATCCATAGCGAAAAGAACTCGCCATGACGAGCATCACCGCCGGGCCGGGCGTTAGCCCGCCAACAGTAAAGAGCACGACCAGACTGAGCCAGACATCGAATTCCAAATCTGTGTTCCGCCCACCTGACTCTGTGCCTGCATTAGCGGTAGCGCCCTAACAGCGCCCGCCCTATCTGTCACCGTTATGACTGGCCCGTCCAACAATAATGAACCTCCGCCAGACCCGCACCCAAAGCCGCCTATGGAGGAGGCTCCGTTACAGGGCGTGCTCGCCCATGTTTTGTCCGAAATGGACGGTGAAGACAGTAATCTGCAGGATATTGTTATCTCGCTCGGCCACCGTGCGTTTGGCCCAGTTATGGTATTGTGCGGCCTGTTTCTGATGACGCCGCTTGGCGCGATCCCGGGGCTGCCCGCAGCGTTTGGTCTAATCAATATTGCTTTCGCCGTGCAGCTTCTCGCGCGGCGACCTTATCCATGGGTGCCGGATATTTTGGCTAAGGTCCGTGTGCCTCACACCCGCGTCGCCAAGGTTCATGGTCGCGTGTCCCCGTGGTTGGCTAAGGTGGATAACGTCATCCAGCCGCGTTTAGCTTGGGCCACGGACGGGGCGATGTTGGTTCTTGCGGCCCTCGTCGCGGTCCTGTTGTCAGCGGCCATGGTACCGCTTGGCCTAATCCCGTTTGGCGTCGTTCCGGCGGCGGCCATTCTTGGCCTGATCGGGTTGGCGCTGATCGCCCGCGACGGCATTCTCATGCTCATCGCGCTCAGTATTTCGCTCGGCCTGTTTGGCTGGCTAGCGTCATTTTTGATTTAAGCTGGAACCGCGCTCGACTTTGAGCCATTTGTTTCACGTGAAACATTTACTGATTGCCTCCACCCTGATCCTCTCCGCCCTAACGGTCTCCGCATGCGCCAGCACTGCGCCTGAACCGGATCATAAATCGATCTCTGTATCGGATAGTTTCGTTGCGACCGAAGCGCGGCTGCGCGCCGCGATCGGCGCGCGTGACCTGACGCTGTTCACTGTGATCGATCATGGCGCGGGCGCCACTTATGTTGGGCGCGATATCGGCCAGTCTAAACTGTTCGTCTTCGGCAATCCTGAAGGCGGCACACCGCTCCTGCAGGCTAGCCCGGAAATGGGTCTCGACCTGCCGCTCAAAATGCTAATCTTCACAGATAAAAGCGGCAAAACGCGGATCAGCTATACCGACATCAAAACTCTCGCCGCTCGCCACAACATCGAAGATCAGGACGAGCGGTTGAAGACGATCGCACGGATGCTGAAGGATGTCGCGAAAGAGGCGGCGGGTTAACGCACGACCCTTGACTTTGCGTTGCTAAACCCAAGAATGCTCGCAAACGATGTTTGCGGAGGGGATTATGGCTGAGCCGTTCAAGGGGGGTCAGGAACCGACTCTTTTTCCGATGATGAAAGCAGGATCTGAAGACGCTGCGACATCAATCTTTTTCGCTGTTATCGGCTTGGTTCACCCTTATCGAGACAGACTGCTAAGGTCAGTTGGAAAGTCTGCCTATAAAAACGGCAATGACTACACTTGTGTCCTTCGACCTTCGATTGGAGGGCGGCTCAGCGACAAAGACATCCCTGACGCCAAAATAATTCTGGATCAAAAAACCCGATGGGAAGCATTGGTCGAAGTGAAGATCGGTTCGGCTGACCTAGATCAGCCTCAGCTTGGTCGTTATCTCAACCGGGCTATCGAACAAAAAGTTGATGCGTTGATCACCGTATCTAACGAGATGTGCGCTGATCCGGCCATGCCACCTTTGCGGCTAAAGCCTGCTGAAAAAAGACTTCGCAAAATTGATCACTTCCATTGGTCTTGGCGTTATCTGACTCATCAAGCTCAGGAAGTGCTACAAGATGAAACGCTGGATCCTGTCGAGTCCGCGATCCTAATCCAATTCATCGATTTTCTTCAACATGGCGCGTCAAAGGTCAATGGGTATCATGCCATGCCGACCTGCTGGCCGCAATTCGTCGATACGGTTCGTGACAAAGGAACGCCATCAAACGATGACATCGACGATGTCATTGCAGGTTGGTTTCAAGAGTCCGCTGATCTTTCTATGATTTTGACCGAAGCGTTGGATGTAAATGTCTCCCAAGTCATAGAATCGCCGAGCGCGGAACTTCGAAAAGAAGAGGCGGAAAACCGTTTTGAAAAAGATCGGGACTTGAGCGCTCGCTTTGCTCTTCCCAACAAGTCTTACTTACAAGTCGATCTCGACATTGATGGACGTTGTTTCCGGTTTGAAACGGCTCACAAACCTACAGATAGAGTTAAGACCTCATCCAAGCAGGTCGAGCATTTCCTGAAAATGTTTGTGAGTTCCGATAACCCCGATGAATGGGGCGATCATTCCGATGTACGCCTATTCGCTAGGTGGGCGAGGAAGCGGACACTGACTGATATTCCAATGTCCGATGCTTTACTGAATTTGCACGACGGAACATTGAAGGACATTGAGTTCGTTGACTCAGATCGCGATCTGCGCGAGCTTATCATTCGATACACGCCCACTGGCGCATCGTCCGCGATCAAAAGTCGGAAGAAGTCGATTGAGTTCCTTGAATCTCAAGCGCTGTATTTTGCCGAAACTTATGTCGACATGTCCGATTGATTATCGAGCTTTTTGGCTTTTCAGATCGCTACGCGACCATTACGCTTGCGGCGCTTTCCGGTAAATCCTCACCAAAGGCGCGCTGGTAAAACTCGCTGATGACGGGGCGTTCCAGTTCGTCGCATTTGTTCAGGAAAGTCAGGCGGAAAGCTTGGGCCAGATCGCCGTCGAAGATGCGGGCGTTTTCGGCCCAGTTCATGACGGTACGCGGACTCATCACGGTCGAGATGTCGCCATTGATAAAGGCGTTGCGGGTCATATCGGCGACGCGAACCATAGAGGCGATGACATCGCGGCCTTCGGCATTGTCATAAGTCGGGCTCTTGGCGAGCACGATCTTCTCTTCCTCATCATGCGGCAGATAGTTGAGTTGGCAGACGATCGACCAGCGGTCCATCTGACCTTGGTTGATTTGCTGTGTGCCGTGATACAGCCCGGATGTATCGCCAAGGCCGACCGTATTGGTCGTGGCGAACAGGCGGAACGCTGGATGCGGGGTGATAACCTTGTTCTGGTCGAGCAAGGTCAGGCGACCTTGGGCTTCCAGTACGCGCTGGATCACAAACATGACGTCGGGGCGACCCGCATCATATTCATCAAAAGTCAGCGCGACCGGATTTTGCAGCGCCCAAGGCAGCAGGCCTTCGCGGAATTCGGTGATTTGCTTGCCGTCTTTCAGCACAATTGCGTCTTTACCGACCAGGTCGATCCGGCTGACATGGCTATCCAGATTGATCCGTACCATCGGCCAGTTCAGCCGTGCTGCGACCTGTTCGATATGGGTCGATTTCCCGGTCCCGTGATAACCTTGGATCATCACTCGCCGGTTAAAAGCGAAGCCCGCGCAGATCGCCTGCGTCGTGGGTGTGTCGAAACGGTAGGCGTCGTCGATCGGCGGAACGAACTCACTCGCTTTTGAGAAAGCCGGAACCTGCATGTCGAAATCGACGCCGAATGTTTCGCGCGCGGACACGGTGGTGTCGGGCTGAAACAGAGGAAACTGGTCGGTGCTCATGGGAATCTTCTTATGGGAAAAAGGGTCAGCCAAAATGTCTGTGGAGCGGCTCTAGCTCTTGCATACGCAAAATCCAAGCACGGCGATCTAAGATAAACTGCACAGCAGCCAAACATTTACAGATCATTCGGCTATTTGTAATTAACGCTTGTGTTAATTAACATAGTTGTTAAGTTAAAATTATGGATAGAACCGATCCCTTAAGCGCAACCTTCTCTGCGCTCGCCCACCCAGCTAGACGGGCTATTTTGGCGCGATTGGCCGAAGGTGGGACGACGGTAAACGTTTTAGCCGAACCCTTTGATATGAGCCTGCCCGCCGTGTCTCGGCACATAAAGGTGCTCGAACGGGCCGGGCTGATCCAACAGGAAAAAAACGCGCAATATCGTCGCTGCACGGTGAATGCCGCCCCTTTGCGGGCGGTCGCGTCATGGACTGAGCAATATAGGCCGATCTGGGAAACCCGATTGGACGCAATGGAACGCTGCTTAATGGCGCTGACGGAGAATTTGGATGACCGCTGATATGGAATGGCTGCGAATTGAACGCACGGTCGATGCCTCGATCGAACAGGTCTGGGCTATGTGGACGGATCCTGCGCTGTTTTCACAATGGTATGGACCCAACGGCATGACAATCCCCGTTGCGGAAATGGATGTTCGGCCTGGTGGGCGGCGGAAGATTTGCATGGAGATGCAGCGGCCGGATCGCGTCATGACGATGTGGTTTACGGGAGAATATAAAGAGGTGAGCGTCCCGACCCAACTGATCTACACGGAAAGTATGTGCGATGCTGACGGCAATGTAATCAATCCGCAAAGCATGGGCATGCCTGAAGGCCACCCTGAGGTCACCGAAGTCATCATTGAGCTAGATGAAATCGATGGGCAGACGCATCTGAAGTTGACGCATGTCGGCGTGCCAGCAGGATCATCCAGTGCAGGCGGCTGGGCGCAAGCGCTCGATAAGTTGGCCGCGCTCGTAAAAACGGGCTGAGGCCGCCCGAACCACTCTGATAATTGGGCTGTCGGACAAACCGACAGCCCGAAAGGCTTAGCCTAAATTGGCGTTTTTAAGAATTTTCCAAGCTTTCAGGACGCGTTGGAAGCTTTCTTCCGCGTCGCGCTTGCCCTGATTGGCGTCGGGGTGGAATTGTTTGACCAGCTTGGTGTAGCGTTTGCGCACTTCGTCCGGCGTTGCGCCTTCGTCGAGGCCGAGATCATGCAGCGCCTTGAGCGCCATCTTTGACACGCTGTGGCGAGGTTTCGCATCGCTGCTGCCCGGATCAACGCCGTCGCCGAAGATCGTGTAACCTTCAGCCGTGGAGGCCGTGGCGCCCGCTTTGCGGCGCTTATTGGCCTGAGCCCGTTCGGCTGTATTCTTACGCACATCCCAGGTCGGACGATGGCCATGACGTACGCCCACCTGCCATTCCGTGATGTCAGCATCGCTCATGCCTTGGAAGAAATTCCAGTTCTTATTATATTCGCGCGCATGGGCCTGACAGAAATTATGATATTCACGTAGCCGGTCCGGTGATTTCGGCGCTTTGCAGCCCCCCATCTTGTCACATCCAGCCCATTCGCAAGGCTCTTCGGTCGGCTTCTTCTTTTTCTTCGCTTTGGCAGCGCTAATGTCGATGCCTTTGGATTTCCAGTCGTAGGCCAAGTGGCACTCCGGGGTAGTTAAAAGGAGGAATTTCGGACTGCGCAACATGGCGGGAGAGGCGTCTCAAATCAAGGGAAGATGGCGGCTGGGCCCTGTTTGAGCGGCAGCGCCCAGATGTAACCCGGATACAGACAAGATAGAGCCCAACCCATCGACGTGGTTCCTTGGGTCAGCTAGGGCGCACCTATGTCCGATATTCTTGCATCTATCGAAACGAAACTCCGTGCGGCTTTTGCGCCGGATGTGCTGAGGGTCGAAAATGAATCCCACCTCCATGCGGGACATGGCGGCGCGGCAGAGCATCAAGCCGAGTTCGGTGACACGCCCAGCCATGTTCATATTGCCATCACGTCAGAGGCGTTTCGGGATCTGTCGCGTCTGGCCCGTCACCGCGCCGTGATGGACGCCATCGCCGATGAGGTTAAAAAACTGCACGCGCTGAGGCTAACGATTGAGGCGTAATTAAAGGTGGCGGCGTAAGCGTGGCGGGCTCGTGACGGGTGGCTGGCGCCCCGGTGGCGTTGGGATTAAACGATCTACAGCCTAACCCATCCTCACAGCAGCCACCTTCGCGCTGCTATGAAATACGAGGAGCGTAACATGCAATTTCACCCAGACGCCGCGAAAATCAAACGCTGGCGCGAAGAACGTCACTGGTCACAGGATCACCTCGCCGACCTAGCGGGCATTGGATCCAGAACGGTGCAACGCATTGAGAACGGCGAGAAGGCCTCATACGAATCTGTCATGGCTCTGGCGGCCGCCTTTAATGTCGATGTCGTGGCGCTGACAGTGGATCCAACCCATCAAGCCGCAGCCCATGAGAAAGCTGAGGCGGTTAAGGCTGTGGCTGCGGTCCGGCTGTCTTTCTGGATCCATTTGGGCAGCTATATATTAGGGATGATAATCTTTCTGGCGATCAGCGCGAGCTCTGGCGGCAATGGTTTCGTCATGCTTGTCCCCGCCCTGTGGTGGACGGTCGGCCTCGCCGGTCATGCTCTGACGGTTTTCATCGTAACGATTGTCGTTCGCTTCAATCATAGCGATGAGACTGTTTAGTCGGGCGTATCGGTCGTCGGCGCGACAATGAGTTCGCCGGCGACATAGACCGCGTCTACGTGGATGTCAGGAATGTTCGCGGCGGTCAGCGGATTGTCGGACAGCACAACAAAGTCTGCCCATTTACCTTCGGCCAGGCTTCCCAGCGTGTTGTCTTGAAACGCGGCGTGCGCGCCGGACATGGTCATAGCGCGCAGACTGTCTCGGCGGTCCAAAGCTTCGGTCGCATACCAGCCACCCTCTGGTGATCCATCGAGTTTGGTCCGCGTCACAGCGAAGTGAAGCGTCTGCATCGGCTCCCAAGGCTCGCCCGGCAAATCCGAATTGAAAATGATCGGAACGCCTGCGTCTTGAAACGTTTTCCAGCTATAGGCGCGTTGAATACGGCGCCGTCCGACCCGGTCTTCGGCCCAATCGGAATCGCCCATAGCGTGGCTGGGCTGCATCGAGGCGATGACGCCCAGCGCGGCCGCGCGCTCAGCAAAATCTGGTCGGACGACTTGTGCATGTTCGATGCGCCAGCGGTGATCGGGAACTTCGCCTGCCGCATCGGGGGCGAGACGCCGCTCATAGCTCGTCATGATAAAATCATTGCCGGCGTCGCCAATCGCGTGAACGGCCATTTGAAACCCATGCTCGCGGGCATTTTCGCCCAGCCGCTCTACATCTTCCAAAGCGATGCGCGCGGTTGGCCGGGCGGCGTCAGGTTGGTCTGAATAAGGGTCGCGCATCAGCGCCGTGCGAGAGCCGAGACTGCCATCATAAAAGACTTTGATCCCGCCAATATCGAGCCAGTCTTCAGGATCGTCCAGCGGGCCACTGTCGAACCATTGCGCCATCAATTCAGCATCATTGCCGTTGAGCATCCCAAAAACGCGGATTGGTAGTTCGCCGCGTTCAGCGAGAGCCTTGAATGCCGCGACATCTTCGGCTTCCATCCCGGCTTCATGGACGGATGTCACGCCCGCCGCCGCCATTTGGGTCAATCCCGCCTTGATGGCCGCTTCAATCTGATCCTGATCTAAGTCCGGCACGACATCAAACAGAAGCGCTTGTGCAAGCGTCAAAAGAACGCCCGTCGCTTCACCGTCCTCGCCGCGCAGGATGGTTCCGCCTTCGGGGTCCGGCGTGTCGGCGTTGATTCCCGCCCGCGCCAGCGCAGCCGCGTTGGCCATCGCGCCAAAGCCGTGCAGGCTTTCTAATGCGACGGGATTGTCAGGAAAGGCGACCGTTATAGCCTCTGTGGTTGGGTAACCGCCGGGACCGCCTGCATCGGCAAACGCACCCTCGTCCCAGCCTTGCCCAATGATCCAATCACCCGCCGGCACATCTGGACGTTGGTCGCGAAGCCGAGCGACAATGTCGTCGACCGTTTTTACGCCGACCAGATCGACCTTGATCGCGTCCATGCCGAGCTCGCGCACATGAACATGGCTGTCCACCACACCCGGAATAACGGTCTTTCCTGTCAGGTCAGTCAAGATCACGCCCGGATTACGGGCGCGGAGTTCGTCTTCTGTGCCAAGGCTTACGATCTTTCCGTCCTCAATCAGCATCGCTGTTGGCGCGGGTCCGTCCTCCATCGTGATCAGGGTCGCGCCGATAATCAGTCGCGAGTCAGGCACAACAGTGTCGCCACAGCCCGTCAGGAGAGCGCTGATAGACGCGGCAATCAGGAGAGATCTCATGCGTTTTTCCTCTGGTCTGGCTCGAAGGTTTTGCGCACGCGCAGGGATTGGATTTGATTGCGTTCGCGCGTCAGAATTTCGAAGCGATAGCCATGATAGGCAAATGTCTGACCCGGTGTCGGGATGGTTTGACTTTCATGGATAACAAGGCCCGCAATAGTGACGGCTTCATCATCGGGCAGTTTCCAGTCCATGGCCCGATTGAGATCCCGGATCGCGACATCGCCGCGCACGACGGCGCCGCCCTCTTTCATCCGCTTCACACCGGCCAGTTCTTCGTCATATTCATCTTGAATATCGCCGACGATTTCTTCCAGAATATCTTCCAGCGTGATAACGCCCATCAATGCGCCATACTCATCGACAACGAGGGCGAAATGTTCGCGTTTGCTCTGAAACGCGCGCAGTTGTTTGACGACCGATGTGGTCTCTGGAACGAACCAAGGCTGCCGCAGCAACTTCTTCACATCAACAGAGGCGGCATCGCCCGCTTTGGTGAGCGCGGCGAGCAAATCTTTGACGTGAATAACGCCGACGACATTGTCAGAATCGTTGGAGTAAACGGGCAGTCGCGAATGTCCTGAGGCCAAGACTTCCTTGAACAAATCCTCCGGGGGGCTTTCGAGAGCCACCATAGATAGGTTGGAGCGGTGGATCATAACGTCTTCGATGGCCAGCTCACCAATCTCTAGCACACCGTAAATCTGATCACGGGCGCGCTTGGCCACGCCGCCTTCTTGCAGATGAAGGTCGACGGCGCCTTTGATTTCATCAGCAGCGGTCCAAGCGCTGGCATTGGTATCAATCCCGAAAACATGCAGCACCCCATTGACGATCCATTGGACCATCGAAACGATCGGGCTGAGGACTGTCACGATCAGGCTGATCGGGCGCGCCACGATGAGCGCCAGCTTATCGGGTTGCGAAATGGCGTAAGTTTTCGGCAGGACTTCCGCAAAGATCAGAATCAACGCCGTCATCACACCGGTTGCGGCGGCCAACGCTAAGGCACTATCTCCGAACAGATTGGTGAACAGCACGGTGGTCAGAACCGACGCCAGAATATTGACAAGATTATTGCCCAGCAAAATGCCGCCCAGCAGACGCTCACGCACATTCATCAGCCGCGCTACGATGGTGGCCCGGCGGTCGCCGTCTTTCTCCGCTGCATGCATCCGCACGCGAGAGGCGGCGGTCAGCGCGGTCTCAGAAGAAGAAAAGAAGCCCGAAAAGATCAGGAGCATCAAGATGATGCCGACCAAGATTAGATTTTGCGGCTCTAAGAGAGCGGTCATGTCGCGATATCCTTCAGATAGGCTTTAAGCTCGGCCTCTGAGGCCGATTTTTCGATGAAGCTCTGGCCGATACCGCGCGCTAAAATGAGCGTGATATTGCCGCCTTCATTCTTTTTGTCCTGCCGCATGTGGCTCAACAATGTGTCGGGGTCTGTCAGAAACGGGGCCATATCCGCGCGTATCGGCATGGATAGATGTGACAAATGATCCTGCACACGTTTTGCTGTCGGCACGGGACAAAGACCAAGCCGGGCTGAAAACTCAAACGCCATATCCATGCCAGCGCTGACCGCCTCGCCGTGCAGCAAGGCCCCGCCATAGCCTGCCGTCAATTCCAGAGCGTGAGCAAATGTATGGCCAAGATTTAGCAGGGCGCGCACGCCGCCTTCACGCTCATCTTGGGCGACAACATCAGCTTTGGCCGCGCAAGAGACGGAAATGGCTTCGCGCAAGGCATTCGGCTCCAAGCTCAGCACGTCAGCGCCAATTCCGTCATCTAACGCCTCAAAAAATTCGGGCCGATCAATCAACCCATATTTGACGATTTCTGCATAGCCCGCCTTGATCTGCCGGACAGGCAGCGTGGCTAGAAGGTTCGTATCGATTAAGACGAGTCGTGGTTGATAGAAGGCCCCGACCAGATTCTTGCCATACGCATTATTGATCGCGGTCTTGCCACCGACCGAACTATCGACTTGGGCCAAGAGGGTTGTGGGAACTTGCACAAAGGTTGCGCCGCGCTTGAACACGCTGGCGGCAAATCCGGTCAGGTCGCCGATCACACCGCCGCCAAAGGCCAGAATCGTATCAGAGCGATCAAATCCGGCACGAAAGAGCGAATCCAGCACCGCGTCGAGACCCGCCATGCTTTTTTGATCTTCACCGGCTGGGCGGATAATCATATGGGTGCGGAAATCGGACAGAGCCTCTGCAATCGCTCCGCCGTGCAAGGCATGAATGGTCTCATCCGTGACGACGGCGACCCGATCCGATGCGGTGATGGATTTAAGGCGATCGCCCAGTCGCGATAGCTCACCCTGACCGATGACAATATCATAGCCCCGAGACCCGAGATCGACTCGGACGACTTCGCTGTTAATTTGAGAGTTTGTGGGGGTCACATCATCCATTTTTGGGGACCTCATAGGCGTCTAACGCGCGTTCGATCCGTCCGACCGTTCGTGTGTGCGGGCCTTTAGCAACCGTGACAGTGATATGGGCGCGTGCATAGATCGGTTCGCGCTCTTCCATCAGTTCACGCATCCGGGCGCGGGGGTCAGGCACTTGCAGCAAGGGTCGCGTATTCTTCCGCGAGACCCGCTCCATCAGGGTTTCAAAATCTCCCTTTAGCCAGATGACAAGCGCACGCGACTTCAACAATTCATGCGTTTCCGGATGGATGAAGGCCCCCCCGCCCGTTGCCATGACAATATTGGGCTCCATCAGCAGGCGCTCGACCACGCGGCGTTCCCCGTCGCGAAAGGCCGCTTCACCATGATCGCGAAAATAGCCCGCAACAGTGCGTCCAGACGCACGTTCAATCTCTTCATCTGAGTCGAAAAAGTCGCGTTCGAGGGATTTAGCCAGACGCCGCCCGACGGTTGTTTTGCCCACACCCATCAAGCCGACGAGCGCGATAGGGCGTGAACGGACTGATTCAATTGTATTTTCTGGCGTTAAAGCCCTTGTGTCTGCCAACGTGTCTCTCATAGCTGCGGCGCAGGCCGCAGAGTGTCATAAGTCAGGCTAGAGTATGGGGTCTTATCAACGCCTGCTCAACATTTAAACGCGATAAGGGTCATCATGAAGAAAATGCTATTCATCGTCGGGGGGCTATTGCTGCTGCTGATCGCTATTTTGGTCTGGCTGGCGGGTTCAGTCGGCCCAGAGACCGCGCCGCAAGATGTCCGCACAATCGAACTGCCCGATACCTATGGCAATTAGAGCGCTCTTTCTGTCCGCTAGCGCCCTGGTTGCGCTGGCTGGTTCCGCCTCGGCTCAATCGATTGCGGTTGAAGGGCTGGAGGCTGCAAAAGCTTTCACGCCCGGTATTGAGGTTGCGCGCGGTTTGAATGCAGAGGCTTGGGCGGGCACGTCCGCCGATCGGGCGACCCGATTATTGCAAGAAATTCCGGCTGAGACGTCGCATCCGATTGTGCGAGATATGCTGCGCCGCGTCGTGCTGGCTGGACTCGCCTCGCCGTCTGGATCTGATCCGGCCTTTGAACGCGCGCGCATTCAAGCGGCGCAAATACTGGCGACCCCGGATGAATATGCACGGTTCACGGCCCGTAATCCCGTCGCGCAAGACCCGGCGCTGCGCGTCGACGCCTATATTGCACGCGGCAACCTTGATGCGGCCTGCGAAATTTCAGACGCGATCACACAAGGTCGCGGCGAGTCGGGTTGGGTGCGTCTGCGCGCAGCCTGTCACATGGCGCGCGGTGAAACCGCTGCGGCTGACCTCGCGCAGGAACTGTTGCGCAGTCGCGGCGAAGAGCCCGTTTTGGTTGTGCCTGACCCGCCGGAAGGCTTCTGGATCGAGGCGATGGAACTTGATGCGGCCGCGCTGGATCGTTTCATGACCGATTTGGCCAGCGACCTCGACATGCCCGCCCCGCCCGCCTCGCTGGTGGGGCCGTCACCGTTTGAAATCAGCTCGGATACAATTTCACAGACGGATCCTGCCGGAGGCACGTCTGCCGATATTCCAGAAGATGTTCTGGACGACATTGAAGTCGGTGTGCCGTTTTCAACCGATACCATCGTTTCAGATGATGTGACGGACGTTGATACTGACAACGGGGCTGAGGCTGGATCAGAGTTGACAGCATTGTTGACCGACATGTCACCGGAAGCGACGGCGAAACTCTATCTGCTCGGGCGTGACGGTGATGCGCGGGCTGTGTCAGAATTTGTTGCTCGCGCTGAGGCCAATGGTCTGGATACTGCGCGTGTTTTGTCCCGCATTCCCGCCATTCTAGATCCGGCTGATATGGCGGTCGCCAATCTGCCACTCTTTGCGCGCTATGCTGTCGTCACGCGGGACATCGCCATGATGCAAGCCTTGTTTGACGCCACAACGGATGAATTGACCCGTGAACGATTGGCGCTCGCCTCCGATGCGATGGGCAACGGGTTTATTGGTAGACCATTGGGTGCTGGGCTGGAGCTCGCTCTGGCTGAGACGGCACCAAATGCCAGTCGTGATGTCTTAATGGCGCTTGCTCTAGGGGCTGACCTCACAGAACCGGTTGAAGCCATGCTGGCAGAGGCTGTGCTGCCGGGGACGGTGGACGCGGATTGGATTGGCATCGATCACGCGATCGACCGGGGCGCGCGGGCAGAGAGCCTGCTGCGTCTGGCCGAGCAAGTCGCCAGTGATGACATCGCCATTAATCAGGTCGCGAATGACCAGATCGCAAATGACAAGGTCGCGGACAGCTGGACGATCTACCGAACGATCCGACGCCTAAGAGATGCAGGCTTTTCTGACACTGCCGGACAGCTCGCGGCCTATGAATATTTGCGCGGACTCTAGCCGGTGAGCGTCGACGCTTTTCTCGAGATGATGAGCGCTGAACGCGGCGCAGCGGCCAACACGTTGGCCGCCTATGGCCGGGACTTGCGCGATTGGTCGGCGGCCTTGGCCCCGCAGACCTTACTGAGCGCGTCGACCGGTCATTTGGAAGGTGTGCTGGCGGTTTGGGCGCAAGGCTTGAACGGAGAGCCCGCCCTCGGCGCATCAACGGCGGCGCGCAAACTCTCAGCGATGAAGCAATATTGCCTGTTCGCTCAGACCGAAGGCTTACGCGCCGATAATCCCGCCCACCGTCTCCGTGCGCCGAAAGCGGCCAAACCCTTACCGAAGGGGATGAGCCAAGATGAGGTGGATCGATTACTCGACCATGCCGCAACGGATCAGACGCCCAAAGGTCTACGGATGATGGCTTTGCTGGAAATCCTCTATGCAGGTGGCTTGCGAGTATCCGAATTGGTCAGTCTGAGAACCGCGCAAATGCGGCGTCGCGATGGGTGTTTGATGATCAAGGGTAAGGGCGGTCGCGAGCGGCTCGTGCCATTGACGGAGCCAGCGTTGGACGCATTGGCGCGATGGATGACCGTGCGCGACAAAACCCTGCCCGGCGGAGTGGATGCGGCGGCGCGCGCGAAACCGTTCCTGTTTCCATCCAACGGCAAGCTTGGTCACCTGACGCGTGAACGCTTCTCCCAACTCCTAAAGGACCTCGCCCGCGATGCCGGGCTGCAGCCGTCACGAATTAGCCCGCATGTCCTGCGCCACGCCTTCGCCACCCATTTGCTCGAAGGCGGCGCCGATTTGCGCGCCGTGCAGACGCTGCTCGGCCATGCTGACATTTCGACAACTCAGATTTATACGCATGTGCTGGACGCCCGCCTCAAGGCGTTGGTCGAAAGTGCGCACCCTATGGCTAAGAATGAGACCATCCGATGAGTATCCCAAAAGACCGCGACACGGACCTGATCCGCGATCTCGACTTGTTGCTTGATGCGCTCTGTGCGGACTGGGACTTTTGCGCCGGTGTGCGCGGGGCTGATCTGGTGCAGGGGGCCAAACCGTTGACCTCTAAACATTTCACCGATTCCGTCTTGAACGCGGAAAGCGAACTACACGGCCCCCGCGCCAGCTGGGAACGTCGCATCAAACGCCGGTTCGTGCAGCGCTATGGTCATGAGATCACGCGTCGGGACTATCGTCTGTAAGGGAGCGTCGGCTCACAGCTACAGGCTGGACAGATACGTTCCGGACGTTATCAGGCGCGAATGGTTCAGACCTATCTCGATTTTGAACGGGCCGTCGCGGAGCTCGATAAGCAAGCGGACGCGCTTCAGGGCGCCGAGGCTAAAGCGGTTATGGCGAAGGCCTCTGCGGAGCTTAAACGCCTCTATGGCAAGCTCGGCCCATGGGAAAAGACGCAGGTCGCCCGCCATCCGGCGCGCCCACATTATTCCGACTATGTTGACGCTCTCGTGACGGATTACACTCCGTTGGCTGGCGACCGCACCTTCGGGGACGATCATGCTTTGCTCGGCGGTCCGGGGAAAATCAACGGACGGTCCGTGATCGTCATGGGCCATGAAAAAGGCACGGATTTAGAGACGCGGCTCAAGCATAATTTCGGCATGGCGCGGCCTGAAGGTTACCGCAAAGCGGTGCGGTTGATGAATTTGGCGGAACGGTTCAACCTGCCCGTCATCAGTTTTGTCGATACGGCAGGGGCCTATCCCGGTCGCGGTGCAGAAGAGCGTGGCCAAGCAGAAGCAATTGCTCGATCGATTGATCGGGGTCTGTCACTCAAAGTTCCGTTTATCTCGATCATTACGGGCGAAGGTGGATCGGGCGGCGCGGTCGCGATTGCGGCAGCAGATGCGGTGCTGATGCTCGAACATTCCATTTATTCGGTGATTTCACCAGAAGGCTGCGCGTCGATCCTGTGGCGCGATGGGACCAAAGCGCAGGATGCGGCCAAGGCGATGAAAATAACCGCGCAAGACCTCAAAAAGCTCGGTGTCATTGACGGCATCATTAAAGAGCCAGCCGGCGGCGCGCATCGCCGGCCTGACGAGACGATGAAACGGGTTGGAGCCATGATTGCAACCCGGCTCGACACACTGTCTGCGCTCAAGCCGATGGATTTGCTGGAACGCCGACGTGAAAAATTCCTCAATATCGGACGGACATTACCGGGCGCGAAATAGTCCCTGGGCGAGCTCACGGCACGGCTATGAGGATACGACCATGAAAATAGCCCGGACAGCGAACTGTCCGGGCCCTCTTCCTTCCGTCCTCCCAGAGAGGAAGAAACCTAGAAGCTGGTCGAAATACCTGTGCCGAACCACAGCAGTGTATCGTCGGTCGCAGACAAAAAGGCTGTGCCGCTGACCGGGTCCGCAAACTTCTCGAGATCAAGTGTGTTGTCGTCAGAGTTGAGCGTGAAGTTCGCCCCAATATAGATTGACGCATCATCTGTGATCGAATGGGTGAGAGCCGCAGACGCCGTCGCCCATTGATAAGAGAACCCATCTCCATCAACGAGGCCAACGGTCAGACCCAAATCCGCGCCTTGTTTTTCGCCAAACCCGACAGAATGTCCGACGGCCCCTTCAAGCGTGAAAGCTTCCAGTGTCACATCATAATAGGCAGCGACGGAGGGGGATAGCGGGGTATCTTCCGACAGGCCGAGGCCAATCGAAAATTCATATGTGCCAGCAGCCCCGTCATCCGTGGCGAACAAAGCGCCTGTCTGTGGGTAGTGGTAATAGGTTGCACCGAGATCGACCGTGATCGGCCCATCCAGCGGCACGCTATAGCCAGCATAAAGATCAACTTCGTCAGCCGATAGCTCTGAGCTGGAGCCGACTTGTGTCGAGAACCAAGCCCCGGCGGTGAAGTTACCAGTCGAGACTTCGACAAAAGGTTGGACGGATTCGGTGCCGAGGCTGGCCCCGCGAAAGACATATTCGCTCACCAGATCAGTCCCGAGCGACCAATTCACGTCGCCCGCATAGGCGGGTGTTGTCACCGTAAGGCTGGTAAGGGCGAGACTGGTAAGGGCGATGTTGGCACAGGATGCGCCAAGGATAGTTTTCTTGATGTTCATGACAGGCTCCCTGCGTTTGTCGCCTCAGTGCGTAAAGCAGGGGGCCGGGCCGCCGCGAGCCGCACGGGGCCAATTGCAGGAGTCTGTCTGTCAGCGCCTCGAAACTGTGCGCGATTGAACCCGGTTTCGCACCCGAATCGGGCTTCCAAGCGTTAGATCGAGATCAAACAGGCCCAATTTCGGGCCTGAAATCCCGTCTGATTAAGCCACTTTCCCGTGGCACTGCTTGACTTTTTTACCTGACCCACAGGGACACGGCGCATTGCGCGGCAGTTCGGCCAGCTGTTGCGCATCTGGCGCGGGTGCTAGCGTTTCGCCAGGGCCAGGGGCTGCGCCCATAAGCTCCATCGGTGACCGCGCTCCGCTCAGCGCTTGCGGCGCGGGCTGTGGGGTCGCTTGGCTCTCAGCCTGCTGACGCATTTGCTGACGTTGGATTTGCGTGTTCAGCAACAGCCGGAAGATCGCCGCCGTCACATCTTCGCGCAAGCTGATCAGCAGCTTGTCGAACAGAGTGAACGCTTCAGATTTATATTCGTTGAGTGGATCGCGTTGGCCATAGGCCCGCATGCCGATCACGGATTTCAACGCATCGAGTTGCTGCAAATGTTCGCGCCAATTGCGGTCGATGACCTGCAACAGCACTTGTTTCTCAACGCGCTGCATTTCGTCTTCAGGAATCCCGTCTGCTAATTCCGTCGCGACACGGTCCGACGCATCCTTGAAACGGTTCGACATTTCTTCGTCGGCAATGCCTTCTTCCTCAGCCCAAGCGGCGAAGGGGAATTCGATATTCATCGCTTCCTTGGCGGCTTCGCTAAGGCCCTTAATGTCCCACTGTTCGGCGTAGGCCTTCTTAGGCACGTGTTTGAGGATCAGGTCTTCGCATAGCTGATGGCGGAAATCCTGGATGACGTCCGACACATCGTCGTCGGTCATGAACTCCATACGCTGTTCAAAAATGGTCTTACGCTGATCGTTCATGACATCATCGAACTTCAGCAGATTTTTGCGAATATCGAAGTTGCGTGCCTCGACCTTGCCTTGCGCGCGCTCGACGGCCTTGGTCATGAAACGGTTGGTCAGCTCTTCGCCTTCTTCCCAGCCCATCTTGCCCATCATATTCTTAAGGCGGTCGCCGCCAAAGATGCGCATCAGATCATCTTCGGTCGAGAGATAGAATTTGGATGTGCCCGGATCACCTTGGCGGCCTGTCCGACCGCGAAGCTGATTATCAATACGGCGGCTTTCATGCCGTTCTGTGCCTAGCACATAAAGACCACCGGCT
Source organism: Algimonas ampicilliniresistens (assembly GCF_030159955.1). GTDB lineage: Bacteria > Pseudomonadota > Alphaproteobacteria > Caulobacterales > Maricaulaceae > Litorimonas > Litorimonas ampicilliniresistens. The sequence goes on along the minus strand of NZ_BSNK01000002.1, from coordinate 349,666 downwards.
TTGAGCGCCTGTTCCTTAAGCGCCGCGACTTCGCTACGAATATTCTCAGCGATCCGTTCGCGGGTTTTTTCATCCGCGTCTTCGGGCGTTTCCGCCTCAATGCGCATATCGACATTGCCGCCGAGTTGAATATCAGTCCCGCGACCCGCCATATTGGTGGCGATGGTCACTGCCGACGGAACACCGGCCATGGCGACGATTTCAGCTTCTTGTTCGTGGTAGCGGGCATTGAGCACTTTATGCTCGACGTCCCGTGCGGTCAGGAACTCGGACAGCTTTTCGGATTTCTCGATTGAAACCGTACCGACCAGCATAGGCTGGCCCTTTTTCTTACACTCTGCGATTTCGTCGACAATGGCGGCAAATTTCTCGTCTTCAGTGCGGTAGATTACGTCTTCAATATCGATCCGCTGGATCGGACGATTGGTTGGGATCACCAGGACTTCGAGCTTATAGATTTCGTGAAATTCGCCCGCTTCCGTCTCGGCTGTGCCGGTCATGCCGGACAGTTTCTTATACAGGCGGAAATAGTTTTGTAGCGTAACCGACGCCATCGTCTGGTTTTCGGCTTGAATATCGACTTCTTCTTTGGCCTCAATGGCTTGGTGCAGACCTTCGGACAGACGCCGACCTTGCATCATACGACCGGTAAATTCATCGATCAGAACGACTTCGCCGTCTTTGACGATATAGTCTTTATTGGCTGTGTAGAGGCGGTGCGCCTTCAGCGCTTGGTTGGCGTGGTGAACAATGGTGACATTCTCAATGTCATAAAGGCTCTCGCCTTCCAGCAGGTCGCGATCGCGCAAAATCTGCTCAAGCTGTTCATTGCCTTCTTCATTGAAGGTTGCACTGCGGGCCTTTTCATCGACTTCATAGCCGCTTTCGTCGATCAGAGGGACGATCGCGTCCAGTGTGCGGTAAAGCTCAGCCCGGTCTTCTGTCGGACCTGAGATGATCAGCGGTGTGCGCGCCTCATCGATCAGGATCGAGTCAATTTCATCGATGATCGCGTAAACATGGCCGCGCTGGCTCATCTCTGCGACGGAGAGCTTCATATTATCGCGCAGATAATCGAAGCCGTACTCATTATTGGTGCCGTAAGTAATATCGGCATCATAGGCGGCTTTGCGGCCGGGGCCATATGCGTCGTGATTATTGATGCAATCGACGGTGAGGCCGAGGAAATTATAAACGCGGCCCATCCACTCCGCGTCACGGCTGGCCAGATAGTCGTTGACGGTGACGATGTGAACGCCGCGTCCAGATAGCGCATTAAGGTAAGCCGCAAGGGTCGAGACAAGCGTTTTGCCCTCACCCGTGCGCATTTCCGCAATTTCGCCGCGGTGCAGCGTAATGCCGCCGATCAGCTGCACATCATAATGACGCTGGCCGAGGCTTCGTTTGGCGGCTTCCCGCACAGTCGCAAAGGCTTCGACGAGCAGATCATCCAATGTCTCGCCTTTTTCGAGGCGCGCCTTGAACAGATCTGTCTGGGCTTTGAGCTGATCGTCGCTCATCGCCTCCATCTGCGGCTCAAGCGCATTAATACGCTCAACTATGGGGCGGAGTTTCTTGAGCTTACGGTCATTTTCCGTGCCGAAAAGCTTCTTGGCGATGCCGAGCATGGGTGGTCCTTGCCGAATACGGGGAAGAGGTCTGCGGCTCGCATGAAACCCCCATCAAATAGTAAAGGGTTTCGCAAGTCGTCTTCGCTTAGGCGTGACTTAAGAACGGCCCTCCCTTAAGTCAACGGAAGGGGGCATGGTTGATGATGGGGCGACTGCAATGAATAGGGCGATGATGAGATTAGAAACTACGATTTCTAGAGGCATAGTGGCGATTCTTCTCATGGCGGGCATCGCAGGGTGCGCAGAAAATTCTTCGACGATTCCGGACGAAGATCGACCTGTAATAATCTCGCGCATGACGGATCCAGTTGTGGCGCGCGTTGAAGGCACGCTCATTTATGCGTCCGACGTGCAGCGCGCTGCCGCCGCGCAGGGACTCATTGGCGCGGATAGCGAAGTTGAGGTCAGCGATCCGGTTTTTCGCGTGACCGTCGAAGAATTGATCGATCAGCGCTTACTGGCGCTCGACGCACGGCGCGCGGGCGTGGCCCAGCAAGAAGAAGCGCAACGGCGTCTGGCGGCGGCGCGTGAACGCATTCTCGGTAATCTCCGGGTTGAAACCTATTTGGCCGAAACTGTGAATGATGAGACGATCCGCGAACTCTATGAGGCACAGAAAAGCCTGTCAGGACCCGGCGAAGAGCGCCGCGCGCGTCAGATTGTTGTGGCGGATGAAGAGACAGCCAAAGCGGTCGTTGGCCGCCTTAACGATGAAGAAGATTTTGCCGCGCTTGTGACAGAACTCTCAATAGACTCTGTCACGCGCGACCGCGGTGGAGAGCTGGGTTGGCTCAGCCGTGATGTATTGCCAGCCCCATTACGGAGTCCCGTCTTTACCACCGATGTCGGCGCGCGTGCGGAGCCAGTTCAGACTGACGCAGGCTGGCATATTATCGAAGTGCTGGATCGCCGCGTCCCGAACCAACGCAGTTTTGAGGATACGCGGGAAGATATCGTCCGCTTCATGACCTTTGACGCGATTGAAGCCCTGATGACGGATCTGCGCGATCAGGCCGAAGTCGAGCGGCTTTATCAAGAGGACGCGCCCGAATCCGATACGGATGCTGAAGAATGAACGACATGATCAGCCCGTTCGCACCGGACGGCTTTCCTAAACTGCCCCCGTTGCGCGGTTTCACTATGGCGACGGCAGAAGCGGGCGTGAAATATCGGGGTCGAACCGATCTTTGGGTGCTGCGCGGCGAGCCCGGCACAGAGGTCGCGGGTGTTTACACGCAAAATCGCTGTCCCGGTGCACCTGTTGATTGGTCGCGCGCCGCGCTGACGGTCGCCTCCAATGGGCCGCGCTTGGTTGTCGTGAATAGTGGGACGGCGAATGTTTTTTCGGGTCAGGCCGGGCGTGATGCGGTGGTCGCCACCGCGCAAGGTGCGGCCGCTGCATTTGGCGGCAATGCGGAGGCTATTCAGATCGCCTCAACGGGTGTCATTGGTGTGGCGCTGGAGGCTGAAAAACTTGTCGATCAGTTCGGGGGCATGGCGACCCGGATGACGCCGGATGGCTGGGAAGCCGCCGCCCGCGCCATCATGACGACGGACACTTACCCGAAGGGGGCGACAGCTCAGGCCAAGATCGACGGCGTTCCCGTTACGATCAACGGGATTGCCAAAGGCTCCGGTATGATCGCGCCCGATATGGCAACTATGCTGGCCTATGTGGCGACCGACGCGACATTGGATCAACCGGTGCTGCAGCACCTGCTGAATGATCTGGTTGGTCCGACCTTCAATTCGGTGACGGTGGACAGCGATACGTCGACGTCTGACACGCTGCTCTTTCTGGCGAGCGGTGCAGCCGACCATGCGCCCGTCTCACAAGCCGATGATCCGCGTCTGGCGGATTTCTGCCGTGCGTTGCGCGCCGTCATGTTCGATTTATCGCAGCAGATTGTGCGCGATGGGGAAGGTATTTCCAAACTCGTCACCATCCGCGTCTCCGGCGCGGTCAGTGATGGGAGCGCTTACAGAGTCGCCAAATCTGTTGCGGATTCTCCGTTAGTGAAGACAGCGATTGCCGGGGAGGACGCCAATTGGGGCCGGATTGTTATGGCGGTTGGGAAGGCGGGCGAACCTGCGGAGCGCGATAGTCTGTCGATCCATATCGGACCGCACTGCCTTGCGAGCCAAGGTCAGCCTGACGCGGATTATGTTGAGGAAATGGGCGCGACCTATATGAAAGAAGCGGAGATTGAGATCGCCATTGATCTGGGTCTGGGGGGCGGTGCGGCGACGGTCTACACGTGCGATCTCACCCACCGCTACATCGACATCAACGCCGACTACCGCTCGTGACGCCCCAAGTTTCGAAAAAATTTAAAGGCCCCGTTGTCTGGGTCGCCGCCTGCGCTTTGATCGACGCAGATGGTCGCGTGCTGGTCACACAACGACCCAAAGGTAAGGATCATGCGGGGCTGTGGGAGTTTCCGGGCGGCAAGATCGAACCGGGTGAGAGCCCGGAGCAAACGCTGGTGCGCGAGCTATACGAGGAATTGTCGGTAGAGCCCTGTCTCGATTGCTTAGAGCCTCTGACGTTCGCCAGTCACGCCTATCTCGATTTTCATTTGATTATGCCGACCTATGTCTGTCGTCAGTGGGATGGCTTCGTGCGGCCCACGGAAGGGCAGGCGACGAAGTGGGCGTGGGCGGAGGACATTGTCCGCTTACCGCTTGTGCCCGCCGATGTTCCACTCGCCCAGCAACTGGCGGCGCGCCTGCCAAAAGGACGGCGGTTTTTGACTTAAAAACGCCCCGGCCCGAGTATAAGGCGCGGGACCGAGGCGCGTTGTTTTTGGACGCTAGCGCTTAAAAATCTTCGATGCGATGACGGAGACAATGATCGCGCCAATGACTGTGCCGATAAAGCCGGCTGCGTCGCCGGGACCATAAAGGCCCAGCATTTGACCGAGATAAGTGAAAACGACCCCACCGATCACACCGGCCAGAATCATCATGATCAAGCCTTTCGGCTCATGTTTGTCGGGCAAAATAATCTTCGCAACAAAACCAGCCAAAGCACCGATGATAATGGTCATTAAAATGTTCATGGGGTTCTCCGTGTATGATGTGAGTGCGTGTAGCAGCTTCGGTCGCGCAACCCAATGTCAATCCTGATCTCCCAGACCGATCTGCCAAATGGACCTACCTGACCGATCTGTCAGAGCAGATCAGAACCGATTTGCTACACACATGCGCCGAAGATCGAAGAGTCTCGGAACAATCCACCACACGTTCCCGTTGATTGAGTGAACCCACTTGCTCGGCGCCGCCAGCCCGAGCCACGAAATCTGAGGAGATATGACGATGGCTATTAACAATCTTAAAGAGCTTTATATTGCTGAACTGCAAGACCTGTATGATGCGAACCAGCAGGCCAATGCGACGGTCGAAAAATTGATCGATGCTGCCAGCTGTCCCGATCTGAAAGACGCGCTGAAAAATTCCATCGACGGCACAAAAGATGGCAATAAGCAGATCAAATCGATCCTGGATAGCCACGGTGAAGGCGTTGGCGATGAAACCTGTCTCGGCATGAAAGGTCTAACCAAGGAAGCCGAAAAACACGTTTTGAAAGAAGAGTTTGGCGACGATTCCGTCCGCGACGCGATGCTGATTAGCCAATATCAGCGTCTGGCCCACTATGCGATCACGGGCTACGGCACGGTTGAAGCCTTTGCTAAGCGCCTCGGCGATCTCGAAAACGCTCAAACATTGGAGCAGTGTAAAGAACAGACGATGGAGGGCGACTTGCACTTCACGAAACTGGCGCAAGCTTCCATCAATAAAGACGCGATGGCCGCCTAAGCGATCTCGTAACGACGAAACAAGCCGTCCGTGTCCTGCACGGACGGCTTTTTCATATTCATAAATGTCGAGGGGATGTGACTGGCGAAACTTCGGCGCGCATGGCAGAAGCTCCGCCTATGAGCGCCCCTATCGATCCTGAAGACGACGATCTTGGCCTGTCGGTCGCGCCGCTAGCGGGCGTAACGCCGGGAAATGTAACACCGGGTCAGGCGCTGCGATTGGATGACGCCGAAAACATGCTCAAATCGAGCTTTCGGACCATGGCGCTGTTTGAATTCTTCGCCGACGTGAAACGCCCGGCCTCAATCGGTGAGATCGCCGATAATTTGAATATGCCGCAATCCTCAGCCTCCGCGTTGACCAAGTCGCTGCAAGAAAGCGGCTATCTTCAGCGCGATGTAGAAAGTCGGGCTTTCTATCCGACATTGCGGATTTCCTTTCTTGGTGATTGGCTGATCCGGATGGCAGGTCTACCCGAGGGTTTCGCCGACAATTTGGCGCGACTGTCCGAGACCATTGGCGAGACCGTTTTTCTAGCCATGCGTAACGGCATCTACTCCCAGTATATTTACACCCATCATCGTCCCGGGCCGGTGCGCGAACATATTGAAACCGGCTCGGTCCGCCCGCTTGTCTGTTCAGCGACAGGCTATGCCATGCTGACCGGTGATACCGATGAAGACATCGGCAAGCTGGTGCGCCGCACCGTGCATGAAGTCGAAAATAGTTTCTGGAAGGAAACAGCGCTGGCGGCGGTCGACGGCGTTCGCGACACGCGCGCCAAGGGTTATGCGATCGCGGTCGGGCCAAGCCATAGTAGCACGGGCGGCATTGCTGTGGCGCTGCCATCGCGCGGCGTTCGGCGACATCTATGCGTCGGGGTTGGCGGCCCCGCTGATGTGATCCGCGAACAGGGGGCCGAGATCGCGCCCGTCTTGCGCGGCTTCGTGGCGGGCTTACCACGCTCCATCGAAGATGCGATATTGGGCCGTGCCGCGTTGGCAAGAGGGACGGGCCCCGCCTAGTCACACCCGACGAAACATCGGGAGATTTATCATGGCCGACGCCTATATTATCGACGCTGTCCGCACACCGCGCGGCATCGGCAAGGTCGCCAGAAATGGGAAGAAGGGCGGCGCGCTCGCCCATCTCCATCCGCAACATCTCTCCGCGACTGTTCTCAAAGCCATTGCCGCACGCAACGCGCTCGACACGGCCAAGGTTGATGATGTGATCTGGGCAACCAGCACACAGGTTGGCAAGCAGGGCACGGATATAGGGCGGATGGCGGCGCTGGATGCGGGCTATGATGTCCGGGCGTCAGGCATGACGCTGGACCGGTTTTGCGGGTCTGGTATTACGTCCGTTAGCCTCGCTGCCTCACAGATCATGTCGGGCATGGAAGATTGCGTGATTGCGGGTGGCTGCGAGATGATGAGCTACACAACCTCTATTGCTGATCCCAAAGTGCCGCCCATGCTGGATGCGCAGAACTTATCTCTGCGCGCTAAGCACCCACAGACACAACAGGGCGTTGCGGCGGACGCGATCGCAAAGCTGGACCGCATAGAGCGGGACGTGCTTGATGATCTAGCTTTGACCAGTCAGCACCGTGCCGCCACGGCTATTAAGGAAGGCCGCTTCGACGGCTCGCTGGTCCCAGTTCACAATGAAGACGGTTCCGTTGCGCTCGACCGTGAAGAATTCCCCCGGCCGCAGACGACAAAAGACGGCCTCGGCCAGCTCAAGACGGTGTTTTCTATGTGGAAGGATATTCCGGTTGATGAGCAAGGCACGACATATGGCCAGCTTGTCGAACAGCGCTATCCGGAATTAAAAGGGGCGTGGCAGCATGTCCACCACGCTGGCAATAGTTCAGGCGTCGTCGACGGGGCGGCGGCTTTGCTACTGACGTCTAAAGAATTTGCAGACGATAACGGGCTGAAGCCACGCGCCCGCATCGTCACGGCCGTCAATATGGGCGATGATCCGACCTTGATGTTGAACGCCCCGGTTCCAGCGGCGAGAAAGGCCTTGGCCCGTGCTGGACTGACCAAGGATGATATTGATGTCTGGGAGATCAATGAAGCGTTTGCCGTTGTGGCCGAAAAGTTCATCCGTGACCTCGATCTCGACCGGGCCAAGGTGAACATTAATGGCGGTGCGATTGCGCTTGGCCATCCGATTGGTGCGACCGGATCTATTCTGATTGGTACGGCGCTGGATGAGTTAGAGCGGTCGGGTGGTCGTTACGCTCTCGTGACGATGTGTGCGGCTGGCGGCATGGCGCCTGCGATTATCATCGAGCGAGTTTAGCGCGGCGGGGTCAAAGGCCACGAAGTCTATGAGATTGTTACAAACAGCGCGAGTGACGTCGCCTATGGCGTCGTAGATCCTATCGGGCACACGAGCGGTGAGTGACGGCCCCGCAAAGTTCGTGGCGGCTTAAAAATCCTCATGAACCTCAATTTGAGGTGGGCACCGGAATTAAACGGACCACGGTCCGAACAGAGCCAGTTCCCTAAGGATACAGTAAGGTCCGGTGGATTAGTGCCATTCACGCAACCCGCAGAAACCGTCTGGGACTATGTGGGGCTCAGACGCGCGCCGTGCAAGCGCGAATGCAGGTCAGAGACTACGCGTAGCAGCCAAATTTTTCTATCTGGGGTCAGCTTCGGACAGCCGCTCGGCCAGCCGTTCGATGCGTTGCGCGGCGCTCATCAGGCTTTCGACAGCCTCGACTTCGGTGCGCTCTCGCGCCTCCGTCGCAGCCTCTGTTTCGGTTTCGAGCGTATTCAGGCGTTTCTTGACTTGGGCTTCAACAGAACTGACCGGGTCTTCCATTTCGTCGAGCAGGGTAATCCCAGCCATGACCAAAAGGCGCAGATCGCCGATCTGTCCAAATTGATTGGCCATCTGGGCGACGCGTTCATCGAGCTTCTGGCCGAGCCGCATCAGCCGCTCTTCTTCACCCGTTTCGCAGCCGAGACCGTAGGCACGGCCATTAATGTTCAGGCTAACCTTACCCATCGACGCCTCCTGCCAGTGCATCCTTGAGCGCATGAATGGTCATGTCGAGTTCAGCGCGGGTTTGTTTGGATAGGGCTTCAAACTCGGCTTCACGAACCCGGCGATTTTCCAACGCTTCGTCCAACTCCGCCGCTAGTCGCGATCGGTCCTCGGAAAATCCTTCCGCCTCACGGGCTTTGGTCTCTAACAGAGCCAATCGGCCCAGCATTGGATCGAGCGATTTTTCAAGCGCAGAGAGCGCGCTTTGCAAAGCGTTCGCGGCATCCTTGAGGCTCGCTTGTTTCATGTCAGCGCTGTCATTCATCGGCTTGTGGTTAAAGTCCTCATTTTTACCCTGAATGGCGCAAGAATTGCCGTTCGCCAAGGGTATTTTATGGGGTATTTTATTGCCCTTGCGGGATGATCCGCGTAACCCTGCGCGCAATTCCAAGGACGTTTTTCCGGCACATCACCATTCGATCGGAATCTGTCCATCGCGTGAAAATTCAGGAACCTTCCCTCTGATATGACTCTTAAAATCGCCATTAACGGCTTTGGACGGATCGGCCGTCTGGTTGCGCGCGCCTTGCACGAATATGACATTGATGATGTCGAGCTGGTTCTGATCAACTCGCCCGGCGACATTGAAACGTCGGCGCATCTGTTACGCTACGACTCTGTTCATGGCCGCTTTAGCGCCAAAGTCGTTGAAGGCGACGGCATGATTGATTTCGGACGCGGACCCGTGCGGATGACGCATGAACGCGATCCTGCCAACGTCGCCTGGGGCGAAGCCGATCTGGTGATGGAATGTACGGGCCTGTTCCGATCACGTGAGCGGTGCCAGCCGCATTTCGACGGCGGCGCCAAAGCCGTGCTGATTTCCGCGCCCGGCGAAGACGTCGACAAAACCATCGTCTATGGCGTCAATGACGATCAGCTTGGCCCGAATGATCGGCTTGTCTCTTGTGCGTCTTGCACGACGAATTGTTTGGCCCCGATCGCCAAAGTCATCTTGAACGCTGTTGGTATTCGCCGCGGTTTTATGACGACAGTGCACAGCTATACGCAAGACCAACGGATTCTCGATAATTCGCATAAGGATCTCTACCGCGCCCGTGCGGCCGGGCTGAACATGATCCCAACCAGTACCGGGGCTGCTAAAGCTGTCGGGCAAGTCATTCCGGAACTGGAAGGCCGCCTCGCAGGTGCTGCCGTACGCGTGCCAACGGCGAATGTCTCCATGATCGATCTAGCGTTCCAGCCCGAGATGAAAACGACAGCGGAAGGCCTCAATGAGGCCATGCAGGCGGCGGCCAACGGAAATATGAAGGGTATCATCTGTTATTCGCGCAATGCGCTGGTCAGCTCAGACCTCAACCATGATCCGCACAGTGCGATTTATGCCAGCCCGCTGACCAAATCCATGGATGGCGATCTGGTCAAAGTCATTGCTTGGTACGATAATGAGTGGGGCTTCGCGAACCGAATGATCGATGTCGCCCGGACCATGGGCCAGCGCTTGGAGCTGACATAGTATGGATATTCGTCGCCTCGAAGAGGCCGACCAGACTTCCGGAGGTTTGGCAGGCAAGACTGCGCTCGTGCGGGTCGATTTCAATCTTCCGCGCCGCGAAGACGGGTCGATTGCTGACGATACGCGACTGCAATCGGCCTTGCCGACGATCAATTTTCTGCGTGAAAAGGGCGCGGCGGTTATTCTCCTGTCGCATTTCGGTCGTCCCAAGGGTGAACCTGATCCCGCTCTGTCACTGGCCTTCGTTGCGGGTCCGCTCGCCGAAGCGATTGAAGCACCAGTCCGGTTTCTGACCACACCCAATATGAATGTGCTGGATGATCTAGGGCCCGGCGACGTATTGATCATGGAGAATACGCGCTTTCTGAAAGGCGAGACAGAGAATGATCCTGATCTGGCAAAGGAGCTGGCGCAATTCGGCGACCTATTCGTCATGGACGCGTTTTCTGCCGCACACCGCGCGCATGCTAGCTCTGCTGGTATTGCTGACCATCTACCAACTTATGCCGGGCTCTCTATGGCGCGGGAATTGGATCATTTAGCGCAAGCGCTCGATCACCCCGAAAAACCGGTCATGGCGATTGTTGGTGGAGCGAAAGTTAGCAGCAAGATCGACCTGCTCGAAAACCTGGTGACCAAGCTTGACCGTCTCGCCATTGGGGGCGGCATGGCCAACACTTTCCTGCTGGCTAAGGGTCATGATGTCGGCAAATCACTGGCAGAGCCCGATTTGCTCGGCAAGGCGACGGATATTTTAAAGGCAGCGCGCAAAGCTGGCTGCGAAATCATCCTACCCGTCGACGCCGTCTGCGCAACGGAATTCAAAGAGGGTGCGGATACACGCGTCGTCGCGATGACAGACGCCGCTAAAGTCACGGTCAAAGCGGGTGAAATGATCCTTGATGTTGGTCCAGACACGGTCACTGAGTTGATGGACGCGATGGATAAGTCAAAGACGCTGATCTGGAATGGGCCGCTGGGCGCGTTCGAAACGCCGCCTTTTGATACGTCGACCATTGAGGCGGCAAAATATGCGGCTCGGCTGACACGCGCGGGCAAGCTCATTGCTGTCGCGGGCGGCGGCGACACAGTCGCGGCACTCAACGCCGCTGATGTGGTTGATGAGTTCACCTTCGTCTCGACGGCGGGTGGGGCGTTTCTGGAATGGATGGAAGGGAAGCCCCTTCCAGGTGTGGACATCGTAACGAAGGGAAATGGGGCATGAGCCGACTAGATGATATGGTCGCTGTGGCGGAAGCTATGGTCAAACCGGGCAAGGGTATTCTCGCGGCAGACGAATCCACCGGCACGATCGGCAAGCGCTTCGCCTCAATCGGCACGGAGAATATAGAAACCAACCGGCGGGATTGGCGCGACATGTTGTTCCGCACACGCCCCGCGATGGATGACCATATTTCTGGCGTCATTCTCTATGACGAAACGCTTCGCCAATCGGCTGCCGACGGTACGTCCATGGTTGAGCTGATCAAGGCGACGGGGGCTATTCCAGGCATTAAAGTCGATAAGGGCATCACGCCGCTCGCGGGTCGTCCGGGCGAAACGATCACCCAAGGCCTCGATGGTCTGCGCGAACGATTGGCTGAATATTACGAACTCGGCGCGCGCTTCGCCAAGTGGCGGGCCGTGATCGAAATTTCCCATCCTGACGTCACGGTTGGCCGGACGCCGACCGAAGGCGGTATCAAGGCCAACACTCATGCGCTGGGCCGCTATGCGGCGTTGTGTCAGGAAGCAGGCATTGTCCCCATCGTCGAACCTGAAGTGCTGATGGGCGGCGCGCATTCGGTCGAACGCTGCCACGAAGTAACGGAACGCGCGCTCAACTCCCTCTTCACCGAGCTTTATGAGCAAGGCGTGGCGCTAGAAGCGACTATCCTCAAACCGAATATGGTTGTGGCGGGCAAACAATGCGCCGAACAGCCGACGCGCGAGCAGATCGCGACCCGCACGATTAAAGTGCTCAAGGACACAGTTCCAGCCGCTGTGCCTGGCATCGCCTTCTTGTCCGGTGGGCAGGAAAACGAAGAAGCGACACGTAATCTCGACATGATGAATAAGATTGGCGGTTTCCCGTGGAAGCTGACCTATTCCTATGGCCGGGCGCTGCAGCAATCGGCGCTATTTGCGTGGCAAGGCAAGGCAGAGAATTACGCAGCGGCTCAGGCGGCCTTTACGCACCGGGCCAAAATGAACGGTCTTGCGTCCAAAGGCGAATGGTCCGCGGACATCGACGCCGAAGTCGATGCATAAGGCAGCTTGAAGCGGGTTATGGGCGATTTCGTCATTGATATCGCCCGTCCTTGCCCGGATTGGCCAGAGGTTGAAGCGCTGATCGCCCCAGCGGCACACGCAGCTCTAGCAGAGTTGGAGGCACCGCATTGGGGCGAGTTGTCGGTCGTGCTGAGTGACGACGCGCATGTTCAAACGCTCAACCGCGACTACCGGGCTAAGGATAAGCCGACCAATGTCCTGTCTTTCCCGATGCCTTCTGAGACCGGTCTGATGGGCGATGTCGTCTTCGCGCTTGAGACCATTACCCGTGAGGCTGAGGCGCAAGGTAAGATGTTTGCCGACCATTTTACCCATTTGCTGGTCCACGGTGTTCTCCATTTACAGGGTCTCGACCATGAAACGGACGCGGACGCGCAGGATATGGAAGCGCGCGAAGTCTGCGCATTGGCGCGTCTGTCGATTGACAATCCCTATAGGTCGGATAATCGCTAGCCCGCTATGACCACCGACCCCACGTCGTCCCCCTCGTCGCCTGAGCTGGCACCCGAGCGGAACGGATCATCCTTCTTCAGTAAGATTTTTCGCCGTGGCAACGGTCGCCGTTCAGGTGACTCCGAAGCCGCCTCTCCGACTGAAAAGGCTGCCGCGCAAGAACGGATGATGGATGCTGCTGAGCGGTTCCACCTACTGCGCGTCGATGATGTGATGGTGCCGCGTGCCAATATCGTTGCGATCGAGAAGACGGCGACACTCAAGGAATTGTCCAAGGCGTTTCGCGATGCGGGCCATTCACGACTGCCCGTCTTTGAAGATACGCTCGATAATCCTATTGCGATGGTCCACATCAAGGATCTGCTGCCCTACCTGATGTTCGATGCGCGGGGACGCACGGCCAAGACTTATCCGGATCGCAAAGTTATTCGAACGATCAAGCGCTCGGTCCTTTATGTGCCGCCCTCCATGCTGGCGCAGGATCTGCTGCGGCGGATGCAAGCGCGCCGGATCCATATGGCGATTGTTGTCGATGAATATGGCGGCACGGATGGCCTGGTCACGATTGAAGATCTAATTGAGCCGATCGTGGGCGATATTGAAGATGAACATGACGAGCTTGATGATGAGCTCAAACGGATCGTGCTCGATGGCGGTAAGGTCTGCTGGGACGCTGATGCCCGCATGAGCATCGATGATTTTGAAGAGGCGATTGGTCGCGACTTTGCAACAACGGACGAGGAAGACGAGGTCGACACTCTGGGCGGCTTGGTCTTCACGCTGGCCGGACGCGTGCCAGAACGCGGCGAGATTATTGTCCATCCCGAAGGGGTGGAAATGGAAGTCATTGATGCGGACCCGCGGCGCGTTAAACGCTTGCGCGTGACAATGCCCAATCGGGACGAAGGCGGTCTTGGCGACGTGCCTCACTTGCTGCCGCAAACATGATGTCATCCGACCGCTCACGCGGGTGGACGGCGCAAGGCTGGGGTCCCCGGCTCGCTATGATCGCCGCTGGTGCGATTGCGGTTCTCGGTTTTGCCCCATTTCACTTTTGGGGTGTCACGCTCCTGTCCCTCACCATTTTGTTTGTCCGCCTCATCGGTGTGTCGCGCTGGGCGCGTCCGGGTCGGGCGGGGTTCTGGACTGGTTTGCTGTTCGGTCTCGGCTGGTTCTCGGCCAGTTGTTTTTGGATCGCGTCTGCTTTCATCGAACGGGGGCCTGAATTTCTGCCGATGATCCCGCCATTGGTCGGTGGGTTGGCGGTTGTGCTGGCGCTGTTTTGGGCTGTGGCGGGGAGTGTTGCCGCCCGAATGATGGGCGGCGCGTCGATCTGGCGTGCCGGGCTGATTTTTGTGGCGGCTTTCATGATTGCGGAGCTGGCCCGCGGTCATATCCTATCCGGTTTCCCTTGGAATATGGCCGCCTATGCTTTCGAACCTGGCGGCGCGACCAGTCAGGTGGCGAGTTTGATCGGTGTTTATGGGCTGACGATGATCATCTATATCGCCGCTGCTTTGATCGGTATTGCGGTGTTATTGCGCGACTGGCGCCCGGCGCTGGGCGTGGTCCTCATTCTCGCTGGAATGATCGGTTTTGGCAGCTGGCGTCTGTCGACCGCGACGATTGAGACGCAACCCGGCGTGACCTTGCGGCTGGTCGATGTGCCGTTCCGACAGTCAGAGAAAATGAACCCGGACACATCTGTTCAGATCGTAAACCGTTACATTGCGGCGAGTTTGGAGCCGGGCATAGAAACGGTGACACATCTGGTCTGGCCTGAAGGCGCAGTGAACGGTCTGGCGATTGAGAATGAGCCGCTTCTAAGCGCGATGGGGGCTTTGTTGACCCAGAGAACAGCGACGCCCCCGGTCTGGCTCATGAATTCTCTGCGCATCGAAGTGAGTCCAGATGGCGAAGGTCGTCCGAAGCGCCGCTATTATAATAGCTCTGTCGCGATCACCTTTGATGAATTCGGCAATCCGGCTGTTGCTGCGACCAATGATAAGGCTAAGCTCGTCCCGTTTGGCGAGTTCATTCCAGGGGGTGAATGGGTTGAGCGAATTGGCGCGCGATTAGTGTCGACAGCTTTGGGCTCGATCTCGCCAGCCTCGGACAAGCGTATCGCGAACTTTCCGGGCCTGCCCCCGATTTCACCGCAGATCTGCTATGAGGTCATTTTTCCGGGACTAACGCCCCGGGGTGGTCAAAACGGCCAGGCTGCGCCGCAGGCTATTCTTAATCAAAGCAATGATGCTTGGTTTGGCGGGACAATCGGCCCGGCCCAACACGCCGCTATCGCGCGCTACCGGGCTATTGAAGAAGGTTTGCCTCTGATCCGGTCCGCGTCAAACGGCATTAGCGGTGTTTTCGACCCATTTGGGCGCGCAGACCGCGTTCTGGACGGTAGTCTAGATGGGCATATTGACGCAGTGTTACCGCTACCATTGGGTCCTAAGCTCCCGATGACATGGGTCAACGCAGCGCTGAGCTTGCTTAATCTATGTTTATTATTACTAGGGATGATCGGCCTACGCCGCCGCTAGGAACGGCATTGGCGTGACCGTTGGAACGGATCTTACGCCAAGGGGTATAGGTATAATGATCAATAAACATGCACCGCGATCGGCGAACCCGGTCGATGTACACGTCGGCGCGCGTGTTCGCTTGCGGCGTCAAATTCTCAAAATGAGCCAAGAAAAACTTGGCGACCAGCTCGGCGTCACTTTCCAGCAGGTTCAGAAATATGAGCGCGGGACCAACCGCGTTGGTGCGTCACGTCTCTGGCGTCTGTCGCAGGTTCTGGATGTGCCGATTAGCTATTTCTTTGAAGGCATGACTAATCAGATTGAAGCTGGTGAGTTCTCTGAGAATGATCAGATGCCGATCGTCTATGATTTCATCAATAGCTCAGACGGCGTTGCGTTGGCCAAAGCCGTGTCGCAAATCACCAATAAGGCGGTTCGCCGTCAGATCCTTGAATTGGCGCGTAGTCTCGCCAAAGATAGTGCCGACAAGGACGGCTAGCTGTAGGCGCTGCAACGGTTGACGGCTGGTTGACTCAAGGGGTCAATCGCGGCCAGTGCGCGGGCATGAGTTTTAACCCGGAACAAGATCGTTTTCGTACCTTTGGCCGCGCCAAAGGCCGCACTTTATCGCCTGCGCAAGCCGAACTTATAGAGACACATTGGCCGCGGCTGGAGATCAAGCCTGGGGATGCTCTACCGCCTGCGCCGCGTTGGCTTGAAATCGGTTACGGCACCGGAACGCATCTCATTCACTTGGCGAAAACTCATCCCGAGGTTTCAATTCTCGGCGCGGAGCCGTTTTTGAACGGGACGGCCAAAGCGGTTAAGGCCGTAGCGGATGGCGGCCTGAACAATGTCCACCTATTTCGCGGGGATGTGCGTGAGTTGATGGCTGAGATGCCGGATAGCTGTCTGTCGCGCGTTTACATTCTATTCCCGGACCCGTGGCCAAAGGCGCGGCACAATAAGCGGCGCCTGATCCGAACTGCTTTCATCGAAGAGCTCTATAGGGTTGTTGAGCCAGGCGGGCGCCTAACCTTCGCCTCAGATATTCCACATTATGTAGATTGGGCGCTGACTCGGTTCCGGACGCATTCCCATAAGGTAGGCGGCGGATTTGACTGGGCGGGCGGCGATCCCAAACAGCCGCCAGAGGGTTGGCCTGGGACAAAATATGAGGCGAAGGCGCGTCGCGAAGGGCGCACCCCCTATTGGTTTGAGTTCGATCGCCTGTAGCGGCGATGTAACCTCAATTCGCAGCAGCGTGTACGGAGTTAAGCACTCCGCTGCGACCCGCTTCGATCCAATCCGGATATTCAAACCGGTGGTTTTGGAGATCTTCGATCAGTTTTTGGCGTGCCTGCGGATCGTCAATCATCCGGACCAGCCGCGCAAAAGGAGAGAAGTCAGTCGTCGGGAAAATATCAAACGCGGTGCGTTCTGGCCCTAACAAACGACCTTCCAAATCAGAGAAGACAATGCGGTTGGAGCCCGTCTCAAAGGCGAAAGACCGATAAAGCAAGCGCTCCTTGATCGTTCCCTTATAAGATGGATCGCAAATATCGATTGGATCGACGTTAAAATCAATCTGTCCGCCAACGACTTCACGCAAGTGAAGCGTGTTTTCAGATGGAAGGACGCAGAGATGCCGGTTGGTCGGCCAAGCGGGCTGCAGGATTAGGCCGTCGATACCGCCCTTCCCTTTTTTAAGCATCTTCTTCACTTTGATCGATTTGGACTCAGCGACCTGACCTGTCGTTGGGTCAAGTGTGAAGCGTGCAAAGCCCGCTCGACCCTGCCAAGGCGATTGAAATTGAAGCAATGTGAGGGACTCAGTCATAAATTTGCCTTCTATACGCATGTCATTTGTGTGACGATCTTGTCGCAAAAGTGTAACAATAGTGTTAGCAAGTCAATATAGACGTCACAGTCGCTTACAGTGGCCTTGATTAAAGGACGCTGAGACGCGAAATCCGACCCAAATATTCGAGTGCCAACATCTCTTGAAAAACTGGATAAAGCTCTCTACATGCAGCACAACATCGCCGGTTCTGGCAGTTGCCAGCCAGGCGGCCCCCGGCAACGGCGGGCCGTTTTTTTATTGGCGAATTGAAGGATAAGCACTGAAAACCAAGACACATATCGACGAACGCGTTTTAGAGCTCGCAGAGCCTATTGCCGAAGACTTGGGTCTTCGGGTCGTTCGCGTGCGCGTCATGGCGGGCAAGCGCCGCACCGTACAGATCATGGCCGAACGTAAAAGCGACGGCCTGATGGGGATTGAAAACTGTCAGTCCTTATCGCGCGAATTATCTGCGATCATGGAAGTCGAAGATCCGCTTGATGATGCCTATGTTTTGGAAGTCAGCAGTCCCGGTATCGACCGACCGCTGACGGACATTAAAGATTTCACGGCCTATGAAGGCTATCTCGCCAGGCTTGAGCTTGACCGGATGGTCGAGGGTCGCAAGCGGTTTCGCGGCGTGCTGGCCGGGGTCGAAGATGGCCATGTGGACATTAATCTGGACGGCGAAAAGGACGCGACCGCGTCAATCCCGTTTGATTGGATTTCAGAGGCCAAGCTTCTGATTACGGATGAGTTGGTCGAAGAAGGCCAGCGCAAAAAAGAGGCGGCCATGGCAATGACCCAGGCCGCAGCCAAGGACGAGGAGGAATAGCGCCATGGGTATTGCCGGCGTTTCCGCAAATAAACTGGAATGGCTGCAGATCGCGAAAGCGGTTGCTGAAGAAAAAGCCATCGACAAACAGATCGTGCTGGCCGCGATTGAAGAAGCCTTCGAACGTGCCGCGAAAATGCGTTACGGTGCCGAGCTTGATATCCGCGCATTTCTGCACCCTGAAACGGGTGAGATGAGCCTGCGACGGGTCATGACTGTGCGCGAAGAAGTCGAAAACGAATATATTGATGTCGACCTTGCGACGGCTCAGCTGGATAATCCTGAGGCCGAAATCGGCACAGAAATCAACACGCCGCTGCCAATGATTGAGCCCAGCCGGGTTCAGACACACCTCGCCAAACAGGTCATCACTCAGAAGACCCGTGAAGCCGAACGCGCACGTCAATTTGAAGAATTCAAAGACCGTATCGGTGAGATCATCAACGGTATCGTCAAGCGCGTCGAATATGGTCACATCATTGTTGATCTGGGTCGCGCTGAAGCCGTGATCCGCCGTGATCAGGCTCTGCCGCGCGAAAACGTCAAACCAGGCGATCGTATCCGCGCCTACATTATGGATGTGCGCGAAGAACAACGCGGCAGCCAAATCTTCCTGTCACGCGCTCACCCGCAATTTATGGCGCAACTCTTTGCGCAGGAAGTGCCGGAAGTTTATGAGGGCACAATTCAAATTGTTGCCGTTGCGCGTGACCCGGGCAGCCGGGCTAAGATCGCCGTCTATTCTAATGACAGCTCGATCGACCCGGTCGGAGCCTGTGTCGGTATGCGCGGTTCGCGCGTTCAAGCCGTCGTCAATGAATTACAAGGCGAGCGGATCGACATTATTCCTTACACAGAAGATGTCGGCACATTTATCGTCAACGCGTTGCAGCCTGCCACTGTCGCGAAGGTCGTCATTCACGAAGCCGATGACCGGATCGAAGTTGTTGTCCCTGAAGAGCAGCTCAGCCTTGCTATTGGCCGTCGCGGCCAAAATGTCAGGCTCGCGTCGCAACTGTCTGGTTGGGCGTTGGATATTCTGACGGAAGAGCAAGAAAGCGAACGCCGCCAGCAAGAATTCCGCGAACGGTCCCAACTGTTCATGGTGGGTCTGGATGTCGACGAAATGGTCGCGCAGTTGCTCGTATCTGAGGGTTTCGAGACGATGGAAGAAGTCGGTTATGTCGAAATGGCCGAGCTTTCCTCTATTGAAGGCTTTGATGATGAAACGGCGGAAGAGCTACAAACCCGCGCCCGCGAATATCTCGAAAAGATCGCACAAGAGCAGAATGCGAAACGCATCGAGCTTGGTGTTGAGGACGGCGTTCTCGAAATCGATGGTGTGACGCTCCCAATGGCTGTCATCTTCGGCGAGAACGAGATTGTCTCGGTCGAGGATGTGGCTGGCTTGGTGCCGGATGATCTGACGGGTTATGTCGAGTTTAAGGATGGTGAAAAAATCCGCGAGCCTGGCTTATTCGAAGGCATGAAGTTCACGGCCGAAGAGGCAACCAACATGATCATGCGCGCGCGTGTCCACGCCGGCTGGATCAGTGAGGAAGACCTATATCAGGATGAGGAAGAGGCTGAAGGCGAAGAGGGGGCGAATGAATATGTCGCGCCGGAACGTGCCATCGATGCTGCCGAGGCCTTGTTTAATACTGATGGCCCCCAAAACAAAGGCGTGGGCGCTTAATGCGCCTATAGCCCCAGGACGGCCCGTTTGAGCGCCGAGTCCGACATCCCTAACCTCGAACAAACCGAGGAAGATCGTCGCGGTCACAAATCGCGCGAGCGCCGCTGCGTCGCGACGGGCGAGGTCCGTGATCCCGATCGGATGGTGCGCTATGTGCTATCGCCAGACGGTCAGGTCGTGGCGGATGTTTATGGCAAATTGCCGGGTCGGGGTGTTTGGGTGTCTGCGAATGAGGCCCTGCTGCGTCAGGCCGTCAAGAAAGGTGGCTTTGCCCGCGGTTTCAAAACGAAAGTCGCTGTCGACGCCGATACGCTCGTGGCGCATACGCGTGATCAGCTGCGTCGGCATATGCTGGGTCAGTTGACGATGGCCCGTAAAGGCGGACGGTTGGTTTTCGGTCAAACGGGTGTGAGAGAGCCTGCATCGCGCGGTGATGTGGCTTTGCGGATTGAGGCGTCAGACGGGGCTCCAGATGGTCGCGGTAAATTGCGAACATTGAGTTTGGCCACGGCGAGAGAATTAGAGCGTCCGGACCCCGCCGTGATTGGGTGCCTGACGGCGCTTGAAATTGGTAACGCGCTTGGACGTGATCCGGTTGTTCACGCGGCTATATTGGTCGGGCCTATGGTTAAGGCGATGAAGGCCTCGGCTGTTCGGCTATCCGGGTTTGAACCCCTTGTACCAAGCGATTGGGCAGATGCGCACCATGAGATTAGTTTGGAGCCTCCGCCCCTAAAAAGACCGCCCCCCAAGGGCGGTTGAAAAACTAGAGTTTCCCGCTAGGTTGCGGCCCGTCGCAGAGAGGGGCCGGAATTTAACGGCTTTGAAAGCGGGCGTCCTGGCCCATATAAAACCTGGCTGATGGCAACCCAGGACCCGTTTTGACGATATGATGATTTGAAAGAATAGAATGAGCGACAATAACGATAACAAACCACGCCGTCCTGGCGGTTTTGGCGGCGGCCGTCCCGGTGGACCCACACGGGGCCCGCGCCGGACAACGGCGCGTCCATCTGCTGTGGTGGTTGAGAAGAAGAAAAAGCGCTTGGTTAAACCAGGTGCTGGCGCGGCCGGGTCGACTGGCGCGAAGCCGAAAATCCAGTTGAAGCCGCGCACAGCGCCTGCGGCAACACCTACACCTACACCTACACCTACGCCCACGCCTGCCGCACCAACGCCCACGCCTGCCGCCGCGACGACGGCAGCGCCTAAGCCTGTGGCAAAAGCCGAACCAAAAGCGGTCGAAATTCCGGCACCTGAAGGCGCTGTCGCTCGCCGCGCTACGCCTGAGGCTGTGAAGCCAACCGAGACGAAGGCCAAGCCGGCAACATTGGCGCCACCGATCAAAACGGCTGCCGCAGCTAAACCGAAGCCTAAGCCCAAACCAAAACCCAAAGTCATGAGTGCCGACGCCGTCGCAGCGGCTGCACGTGAATTGGGTCTGTCGGAAGCTGAATATCGCGCCCGTCAGCAAGCGCTCGCTCAAGCTCAAGCTCAGGCCGAAGAACGCGCCGCCAAGAAGGCCGCAGAAGCCGAAGCTCGCCAAGCCCGTATGCGCGATGAGCAGCAAATGCTCGAAGCCAAAAAGAAGGCCGAAGAAGAGGCCGAGCTGCAGCGCATTGAGAAAGAAGAAGAAGAACGTCGGCTTAAAGAGAAGGAAGAACAGGAACGCTTGCAGCGTAAATCTGTCGGATCGCCGCTTGAGCGCAAAGACGGCAGTGAAGAGAATCTGTCCGAGATCGAAAAAGCGGGTGGACGGATCAAGAAGAAACGCAACACGCCGCCGCCGACCCGTTCCAAAGGCGAACAGAAACGTCGTCGTGGTAAGCTGACGATTGTTTCGGCTCTATCCGATAATGAAGATCGCCAACGGTCCCTCGCAGCGGTCAAACGCAAGCGCGAACGTGAACGTCAGCGCCGAATGGGTGGCTCTGGCTCACGTGAGAAAGTGCAGCGCGAAGTGGTCGTGCCGGAAACGATTACGATTGCTGATCTGGCCAACCGGATGGCTGAACGCGGTGCAGACGTAGTGAAATATCTGATGCAGCAGGGCACGATGTCCACGCTGAATGACGTCATCGACGCGGATACGGCGCAAGTGATCGTTGAAGATTTCGGCCACGTTGTGAAACGTGTCTCCGAAGCCGATGTCGAAGATGACTTCCTGATCGACGATACACCGAGCCAAGAAAAGGACCGCAAGCCGCGGGCCCCTGTCATCGCTATTATGGGTCATGTCGATCACGGTAAAACGTCACTTCTCGATGCCTTGCGCTCAACCGATGTGGCGGCTGGCGAAGCGGGTGGTATCACCCAGCATATTGGTGCTTATCAGTTGCAGCTTAAGTCTGGCGATAAGATCACCGTGCTGGACACGCCCGGCCATGCCGCATTCGCGCAAATGCGCACACGCGGTGCCGAAGCGGTTGATATCGTGGTTCTGGTTGTTGCTGCCGATGACGGCGTGAAACCTCAGACCATCGAGTCGATCCGTTATGCGCGCGCAGCTGGCAAGCCGATCATCGTCGCCATCAACAAGATGGATACGTATGAGGCCAATCCGCAGAAAATCGAAACTGACTTGCTGCAATATGAGGTCATCACAGAATCCATGTCGGGCGATGTCCAAGCCATTCCGGTCTCTGCCAAAGAAGGCACAGGACTGGATGCGCTGGCCGAGGCGATTTCGCTTCAAGCCGAACTGATGGAACTGAAAGCCAATCCGAAACGCAATCCGGATGGTCTTGTGATCGAAAGCCGGTTCGAAAAAGGTCGCGGTGCTGTCACCACCTTGCTTGTCAAACGCGGCACGCTGCAACGCGGCGATATGATCGTGGCCGACGAATATATGGGCAAGGTCAAGGCCATGATGGATGAGCGCGGCAAGCAGCTTAAAAAGGTCGGCCCGAGTATGGCGGTCGAAGTCATGGGTTTGGACGGTGCACCAATGCCGGGCGAACCATTTGCCGTTGTCGATGGCGAACAGAAAGCCCGCGAAATTGTCGAATATCGTCAGCGTAAGAAAAAGCAGGCCCTCGCCGCTGTGCCGTCAGCTTTGGCGTCGATGGAACAGATGATGGCGAAGCTGCAGAACAAGGAAGTGTCCGAACTTCCTCTGCTGGTCAAAGCCGACGTTCAAGGTTCTGCCGAAGCGATCAAAGCGTCGCTCGAAGGGTTGTCCAATTCGGAAGTCAAAGCCAATGTCATCTACTCGGCAGCCGGTGGTATTTCCGAAAGCGATGTGCAGATGGCCAAAACGGCCGAAGCGCCGATCATCGCCTTCAATGTACGCGCCAACAAGCAAGCCAAGGAGTTGGCAGAGCGTGAAGGTGTAGAAATCCGTTACTATTCAGTGATTTACCAACTGATCGAAGAGATCGAAGGCGCACTGACGGGCATGATCAAACCGGAGCGTCGCGAGACGTTCATCGGTTACGCCGAAATCCTGGAAGTGTTCAACATTTCCAAACTCGGCAAGGTCGCGGGTTGTCGCGTTACGGATGGTCGTGTGGAACGCGGGTCCGGCGTCCGTCTCTTGCGCGACGATGTTGTGATCCACGAAGGCACGCTCAAGACGCTCAAACGCTTCAAGGAAGAAGTCGAGAAAGTCCAAGCGGGCATGGAATGTGGTATGGCCTTTGAGAATTACGAAGACATTCGCAAAGGCGATCAGATCGAGTGCTTTACCGTCGAAATGATCGACCGGTCCCTCGAAGATGTGGCCCTGACCGATATGGAGGCAGCTGCTGAGGCGAAAGCGCAAGCGAAAGCTGAAGAAGATTAATCTAATCGATTATTCAGACTGTAAAAAGGGAGGCCTTGGCCTCCCTTTTTTATTTGTTTGAGCAAGGTGCCGACCTTGGTTTTTAAAATAATTAAATTTGCAGATGAGGGCGCTTTAAGCGCCCTCATCGCCCCACATCCGTCCGTGCGGGAATGATGAGCCGCTTTTTTAGAAGCGGCGCCCAATGCCGACACCGACGATCCAAGGGTCGATGTCAACGTCAGCGGACACGGCTGTCCCGCCTGCATTGATCGACACGTCAGTGCTGAGAAAGACCTTCTTCACATCAAGATTGAGAAAATACGTGTCACCCACAGGCACATCGACACCAGCCTGCAACGCGAAGCCTAGACTATTATCGTAATCAATGCTCGTCACCGCACCTGGGTCCTCATTATAAAAGATCGTATAATTGATCCCGGCACCAATATATGGCCGCACACTGGCCCGCGGTGCAAAATGATACTGTGCGGTCAAGGTCGGCGGAAGCAACCAGACATCACCGAGATCGACATTGCCGACCGTTGTGCCAACCGCGCTGACATCATGCGGTGTGGTTGCGAGGATCAGCTCGAACGCGAAATTTTCCGACAGGAAATAACTAATGTCGAGTTCTGGAACGATCTGATTTTCGATCTCTACAGAGCCGCCAATGGGCGTGATGGTGGCATCCTCATCTGGCATGACATTAATCGCGCGAACGCGGATCAACCAAGGGTCCTCGACGTCACTCCCCGCCAACGCGGTGGGGGCAGCGATCGCCGTCATAAGTGGTGCGGCAATCAATCCGGCCAATGCCGATCGTCCGAGGGCGGATCGTGTGAAAAGAGAGCGGGTCAGCATGGAAACCTCCTTGTTTCTGACACTCTGGCTATTCGCACTTTGGCCGCGTCTAAGATGTGACGACGGACACGATTGCGGATGGAGGATTACAGGCCTGACTGGATGTGCAGGCTGGTCTTTGTGCATCACTGTCCCTATCTAATCGCGCATGGCTCGAAATAGACCCCCCTCCCAACGGCAGCTCAAAGCAGGTGAAGTTATTCGCCGCGCTTTGGCGGATATTATTAATCGTGAGGATCTGCGCGATCCCGCGCTGAAGGGTGTCAGTGTAACGATTGCCGAAGTGCGCGCTGCGCCAGACCTTAAGATTGCCACGGTCTTCGCGGCCCCGCTTGGACCGGACGCCGACGGAGAGGCTGTGATTGCGGGTTTAAAGCGCTGTAGTCGTTTTCTGCGTGGACGGTTAGGGCGCGAGCTTGACATGAAAAACACGCCGCGCCTGGTTTTCCGTCTGGATACAACGTTTGAAGTCGCTGACGATATGGCGCGCTTATTGGCGCAACCGGATGTCGTTCGCGATTTAGGCGGCGAAGAGGAATAAAAAACCGTCTCCTGATGGGAGACGGCTGAAACGATTGCGTGCGCTATAGATTATAGTGCCCAGCTAGGGTGCAATGGGCTCGCCCGTTACAGTGGGTGTTGTGAGGTTCGCTTCCATTGGAATCGAAACCGTATCAGGATATTTATATATCGCCCCAGTGAGCGCATCGACACCAACCCCAATCGGGCCACCCAAGACAAGATTACCCGCAGTCGAGCCCTCGACTTTACCGGAGATACTCCGGCTCGCCATTTGATAGCCCGTCTTGTTGCACGTGATATCGATCGTTTTGCTGGACCGCGGCAGCTTGACCTCGACCGGTGTCTGGAATTGTTTGTTCACGGCAAAGTCCGAACCGCCCGTGGCCGTGCAGTCAGCTCCGGTCACGGAGCCCGTGTCGAACGCCACGCGCTGGTTTTTGCCATTCACAACGGTTGAACAGGCACCAAGGCAGAGAGTTGCGGCGGACATCGCCAGTAGTCTGAAAGTCATGATAGTCCCCAAGTAAAATTCGCCCGTTTGTCAGGCGTAGGTTGGGGGGAGATAATCCCGCAATTATACAACGCAGAATCTGACCAAGTTTCAATCTTCGGTAAAACGCCGCGTTTTCTTGTTGCTTGCACGGACATGCGCAGCCAATTCGCGCCCATGGATCCCAACGGACGTAATCGACGCAAACGCGGCAATCCGGTTCACGGCTGGGTCGTGCTGGATAAGCCTTTGGGGTTGGGCAGCACCAAAGCTGTGGGGCGTGTACGCTGGCTATTTGAAGCGCAAAAGGCGGGGCATGCTGGGACACTCGATCCGCTCGCCACGGGTGTGTTGCCCATTGCCTTGGGCGAGGCAACCAAGACGGTCCCGTTTCTGGTCGATGCAGCCAAAGCTTATGAATTTGACATTACCTTCGGGCTCAGCACCGAAACACTGGATGCGGAAGGGGCGGTGACGGGCCGTTCGGATGTGCGACCTGAGGCTGACGCTATTAAAGCCGTGCTACCGCGCTTCATAGGTAATGTAGAGCAAGTGCCGCCCAAATATTCCGCCATTAAAATCGATGGAAAACGTGCTTATGATTTGGCTCGTGCTGGCGTAGCGGTGGAGATGAAAACCCGTATCGTGCGGATCGATGCTGTGTCACTCACTGGGCAGTCTGGCGATATCGCATCGTTCACGGTGGATTGTGGCAAGGGGACCTATGTTCGTTCACTCGCGCGCGATATTTGCGAAGCGTTGGGTGCGCAGGGCCATGTCTCGCGCCTTCGCCGAACCCGCGTTGGGCCGTTCGATGTCTCGCAGTCTGTTACATTAGAGGCACTTGAAGCCGATGAGGACCGCATCACGGCTCTGCGTGCTGTCGCTGCCGCTCTGCCGAACTTACCCCGGCTCTATATAGATGAAGTGCAGGCAAAAGAATTGCGGTTCGGTCGCGATATTCCCGTCGATATGGCTTATCCAGATGGGACCGAGGTCGGCGTGTTTTTGAACGAGCAGCTGGTTGCGATTGGGGCGTGTGACGACGGCTTGTTCCACCCACGCCGGGTGTTCGCCGTAAATAGCCCAGAATAAGAGGCTACCCACTCTATTAAGCGGGGACGAAACAGCCGTTATTAGGGGCTTTACGCGCGTTGGGGCTTCGCGTATGCGCCGCGCGTACGCAAGAGATGACGGGCCGGTAGGCGGACCCAAGATAAACAATGTTCTTCCCGATGGTTCACTGGACGACATCCCGGTGATCGGGACGGAAGATCCCTCCTCCAGCTCTAATCTCTCGCGAGGTCCAATCCCGGGCCGTAGTCAATGATCAAGGATAACCACGATGTCGATTACACCAGAGAGCAAAGCCGCTCTTATTACAGAATACGCCACGAAGCCGGGCGATACCGGCTCCCCAGAAGTTCAGGTTGCCGTGCTGACGCACCGCATCAAAAACCTGACAGAGCATTTCAAGACGAACGCTAAGGATAATCATTCCCGCCGCGGTCTGCTCGCCATGGTCACGCAGCGTCGCCGCTTGCTCGACTATCTTAAAAAGAAAAATGAGAGCCGTTATCAGGACCTCATCAAACGTCTGGAACTGCGCCGCTAGGCCCACGCTCCAGGACTTATAGAGCCGCCGGAGACAGCTTCGGCGGCTTTCGCGCATCCAGCGCATCTGAAAATCGCGCCAACCCAAGGCAATGAGGCCATCCGGTTACGGCGCAGCACGTACGACGAAAGAAAGACTTATGTTCGATACGCAATCTGTCACGATTGACTGGGCGGGACGACCGCTCACACTAGAAACGGGCCGCATCGCCCGCCAAGCTGACGGCGCAGTTTACGCCACTTATGGCGACACGAAACTGCTCGCCACGGCCTGCTTCGCCAAGAGCGAACGCCCCGGTCAGAGCTTTTTCCCGCTCACCGTCAACTATATGGAAAAATTCTACGCGGCCGGTAAAGTGCCGGGTGGTTATTTCAAACGCGAAGGTCGTCCGACTGAGCGTGAGACGCTGATCTCTCGCCTGACTGACCGTCCGATCCGCCCGCTCTTCCCAAAGGGCTATAAGAACGAAGTTCAGGTCGTGATCACGGTCTTGCAACACGATCTTGAAAACGAACCCGACATCATCGGCATCGTGGCCGCGTCTGCAGCTCTGGCGCTATCAGGTGCTCCGTTCGCAGGCCCAATCGGCGCCGCGCGCGTTGGCCTGATCGATGGCGACTATGTTCTGAACCCAATGCTCGACGAAATGGAAGACAGTGAGCTCGATCTCGTTGTTGCCGGTACACATGACGCGGTCATGATGGTTGAGAGCCAAGCTCAGGAACTGACGGAAGAGCAAATGCTCGGCGCTGTCATGTTCGCCCACGAAGCCTGCCAAGACGTGATCGAAGCGATCAATGAGCTGGTCGAAAAAGCTGGCAAGCCAGTTGTTGAGTTTAACGCACCAGATCACTCCGCAGAGAAGAAACTTGTCAAGAAAGCCGCCGAAAAAGGCATCAAGGCTGCTTACAAGATGAAAGACAAAATGGAGCGTCAGGACGCTCTGCGTGCAGCCAAATCTGCCGCTAAGACGGAATTGGTTGAGTCCGATGACAATGCTGACGGCATGTCTGAGTCTGTCTTTAATGACGTCTTTAAATCGGTTGAATCCGAAACAGTTCGGACCTCAGTCATTAAGACTAAGAAGCGGATTGACGGTCGCAAATTGGACGAAGTTCGTCCGATTGAAGCGCTGGCTGGGCTTCTGCCTCGCACACACGGCTCCGCCTTGTTCACACGCGGCGAAACACAGGCCATATGTGTCGCAACGTTGGGCACGTCGGATGACGAACAGTTCGTTGATCAGCTGACGGGCACGATGAAGAACAAGTTCATGCTGCACTATAACTTCCCACCATACTCGGTTGGGGAAACAGGTCGCATGGGCGGAACGTCACGCCGCGAACATGGCCACGGTAAGCTCGCATGGCGCGCGCTTCAGGCGGTCCTGCCAACGGCTGAAGACTTCCCTTACACAATCCGTTTGGTTTCTGAGATCACTGAGTCCAACGGCTCGTCGTCAATGGCGACAGTCTGTGGTTGTTCACTGGCGATGATGGATGCTGGTGTGCCGCTCAAGCGTCCGGTTTCCGGTATTGCTATGGGCCTCATCAAGGATGACGCCGGGATTGCCGTCCTGTCCGATATTCTAGGTGACGAAGATCACCTCGGCGATATGGACTTTAAAGTCGCGGGTACATCCGAAGGCATCACGTCTTTGCAGATGGACATCAAGATTGCAGGTATCTCCGAAGACATCATGGAAACGGCCTTGGCTCAAGCCAATGCGGGTCGCCTCCACATTTTGGACCGCATGAATGATGCGCTGACAGAATCTCGTGACAGTGTGGGTGAATTCGCTCCGCGTATCGAGCAGATGCAGATCCCGGTCGATAAGATCCGTGACGTCATCGGCTCCGGCGGTAAAGTCATCCGCGAAATCGTCGACACTACAGGCGCACGCGTCTCTGTCGAAGATGACGGTAACATCAAAATTGCCTCTAACGATCAGAAGTCTATCGATGCCGCGAAAGCGTGGATCTCTAGCCTGACGGAAGAGCCAGAAGCGGGCAAAGTCTATAAAGGCAAGGTCGTGAAGGTTGTCGATTTCGGTGCTTTCGTGAACTTCTTCGGCAAGAAAGACGGTCTCGTCCATGTCTCTATGATTAAGCCTGAGCGCGTGAACCACCCGTCTGATTTCCTCACAGAAGGTCAGGACGTTTGGGTCAAGCTGATGGGCTTCGATGATCGCGGCAAGGTTCGCCTGTCCATGAAACATGTCGATCAGGACTCCGGCGAAGAGATCGAAGTTGAAGACAAGCCGCGCGCTAAGCGGGATGATGACGACGCCGATGGTGGTGATAAGCCGAAGCGTCCGCGTCGTCGCCGTTCACCGCGCAAAGACGAAGACTAGGGTTTAACCCAACCACAAATTTGAAAAGCCCGGCCCCGGATAATTCTGAGGCCGGGCTTTTTTTATGGTGAATTAAGTCTGAACACATCACTCAGCATCCGTTCGGGCAGTGTGCTGCAATCAATCCTTATCGCAATGATATAGGAGCGCGACATGACCCGGACACGATCTAGACAGACGACCTTCACAACGGCCAAGGCCGTTCTCGCCATCGGCGCACTCGCCGGACCTATGTTGGCCAACACGCCAGCGTTCGCTCAATATTATTCGTCCAATACGGCGGCGTATGAGCAATGTGAGCGTCGTGACGATACGACTCAAATCATCGGAGGTGTCCTTGGCGGCGTCGTTGGCGGTCTGCTCGGCAATGAAATCGATAAGGGTGACGGCACGGTCGGCACAGTCGTTGGCGCGGGTTTAGGGACCTATGCGGGCGCCCGTTTGGGCAACCGGAATTGCACGCAATATAACACGTCGCAATATCGTGCGCCGCAGCCATATCGGACCACGACCTATGTCCAGCCAACCTATACGCAAAGCTATCCGACGCGGACCTACACCCAGCCGACTTACACTCAGCGGACTTACACGGGCCGCCATCCGACGCGGACCTATTCGCAGCCAAGCTATCGTCACGTCACGCATCAGCCGTCAACTTACACGCGGACGCACTACCCGACGACGCGGTATAGCCAGCCGTCTTATCAACCCGCGACCTATGTCGCGCCGCGCCATTACCCCCAACCGCACTATTCCAGCTCGGTTTCAACCGTGACGCAGGGAAGTTATCAGGGCAGCTATTATGGGGCGTCATCAGGTCAGTTGCAGATTGTTGATCCGCAGACAGGCGCGAGCCGGACCATCAGCCAAGCCGAATATGACCGCTATTATCGTCGGTGAACCTGCACCGGTTTCAGGATAAACCCCCAGCCGGGCCGACCTTATCGGCCCGGCTATTTGTTAGCCGCCAGGCGTCATCCGAATCAGGCGACCATTGGTGCCGTCTTCGATGAGCAGCAGAACGGCCCCGTCCGTATCAATGTCTACATCACGGACGCGGAATGGATCAGTTTCCGTCTTGGCATCGCTCAGCAAGATCACTTCTTCGCCCGTCTCCGGGTCGACGCGGCGTAGGTCGCCCGATGCCAGACCCCCGATCAGTGCGTGTCCGTTCCAGTCGGCAAACAAATCGCCGCGATATATGGCGAGGCCCGACGGCGCGATGGACGGCGTCCAATGATGGACCGGTCCAGTAAAGCGCGCATCCTCTTCAATCGGGCTGATGCGGGCGCCTTGATAATCACGCCCATAGGTCACGATCGGCCAGCCATAATTGGCGCCCGCTTCCAGTTGGTTCAGCTCGTCCCCGCCGCGCGGCCCATGTTCATGTTCCCAGATGGCTCCGGTGACCGAATCTAATGCCAAGCCCTGAACATTGCGGTGACCGATGCTGAACAGTTGCGGCTTGGCCGCGTCGCCGAAATTGGGATTATCAGTCGGCGTGCCGCCATCGCGCGTGAGGCGGACAATGGAGCCGAGATGGAGGCAGGCTTTTGTGCTTCTTCGCGCAGCGAGAAGCCGTCCCCGAGACTGAGCAGCAGCGTGCCATCGTTCAAGAACAGAATTTTGCCGCCGAAGTGACTTCCCGCTGCTTTGGCGGGACTAACTCGGAAAACCGTCTCCGACGAAACAATTCGGTCGCCATCCAAGTAGGCACGAAGAAGCGCTGTGCCGTTGGCGTTCCAATTGCCATAGGCATAGGATAGATAAATCTCACCGCTGGTCGCAAAATCAGGCGCGAGCGCGACATCCAATAGTCCACCTTGCCCGCCTTCAGCGACACGGTTTCCAGCAAAAGCCCCGATCTCCATCGGAAGATTCTCAATTTCTCGCGCCGTGCCAGACTCGATCCGCCAGAGCTTGCCCAGTTTTCCTGTTATGAGATAGCCGCCCTCTGGCAAGCTTGCCACTGCCCAAGGTCGCTCCAGACCGTCGACGACAGTCTCCAACTGAAAATCTGATATGGTGCGGGTCGGAAGGTCAGGCGCTGGTTGCGCTTCAAGGCAGGCAGTGAGCCATGTCGCTGTCACTGCGACGGACAGCCATTTCATATTAGATCGCCGATCCATTGTTCGCTCCTACCCATTTGACCTGACCGATACTCTAGGCTTAGCTGCGCGATAGGCAAGCCGCCGGGCAATTCTGAGGAGACGCCACTATGGGCATTTTGACAACAGGCCGGGCTATCGGTCGCTTTATCCCGTCATGGCTAGCGGGAGCGGTCGCCACAACAGTTTTGGCTGTGCTGCTACAGACTCAAGCGGTGATTGGCCGATTGAACGGGATCGGCGCTGAGATCGGTTTAGGGGAACGGCTGGCTATGAGCGCCTATGATGTTTTCCGTCTCGGCTCATTTTATATCATCTTCATCGCAATCGGGATGTTGGTGGCTTATTTGTTTGGACTACTCGTCTACCGATTGGCGGGTTTCGGACGGTGGATCATCTTCGCTGTGGCGGGTGCTGTGGCTATGTTGGTTATGCTGATGGCGATGAAACAAGCCTTCTTTGATATTCATATGATCGCGGGCGCGCGTGACGGGTTCGGCATTGGCTTACAGATGATTGCGGGCGCAGTTGGCGGGTTGGTTTTTGCAATGCTCACGGCGCGTCAAAGTGCCAGTCAGCCGCGCGAGACCTAGGCCGGTTTAAGCGGCCGTGCGGAGCGACCGGGCCTGTTGCAACGCATCAGCCAAGCGGTTTGGCTTGAGCGGGAGATCAAGCAATAAGTCTGCACCGGCTGAGAACAGCTTGGCCTTTATCGCCGGACTTTCATCAGCAACGAGACCGACAATCAGTATGGGATAGCCTTGATCGCTGCGTTGGCGAATTTCCACAATCGTATCGACGGCGTCTAGACCGGATAGCTGCACGTTCAGCATGACGACATCAATTTGGCGGTCGTCCAATCGCTTGAGAAGCTGAGGGCTCGTCTCGGCTTGAACACAACGACATCCCAAATCTTGGAGGGATGACCGCAGGTCTTGAGTTTGTACGCCGCCATCATCACCGAGAAGAACAGTCATACGGGTCTCAGAACCGGCCGGCGGGCTAAAGAGTTGTTCTTCTAGCATCAAGTCGATGATCTCTTCCGGTTCGACAACATCGTCCAAGATGAGCGTTGGCACAGATCCTAAAGTTTGAGGTGGAACGGCAGAGGTCTTCTCTACTTTTATAGGGTGGATTTCAGCAGAGTTAGATTTGGCTGCTTTGGTTGCTGCTTTGGTTGCTGCTACGGGGGTGGCGATGGGGAGTTTGGCAGTCAGCACAAACTCTGATCCCGCGCCTTCGCGGGATGTCACATCAAGATCACCATCCATCATACGGGCGAGCTTACGTCCGATTGCGAGGCTCAGGCCTGCACCACCATATTTGCGTGTCATCATCGCATCGGCTTGCAAGAAGGGTTTGAAGAGGCGGGACTGCACGTCCTCACTCATGCCCTGACCTGTATCGGCGACGATGATTTTGACAGCCAAATCACCTTCGGCATCCGGTGCTGCTGTCGCATGAAGATGTATGCGGCCATCATGCGTAAAGCGCACCGCATTGGAGAGCATGAAGCGGACGCATTGGCGTAGACGCTTTTCGTCTGCGATCACTGTTTCGCTTAGTTCAGGCGCGATGAAGGTTGTGAATGTAAGCCCTTTTTTCTCAGCCGGTGCGGCCCAATCTTGAGCTTCATTCGCGATCGCCTTGGACAGGTTAGCCGCTTCCGTTTCGAGCGTCAGTCGATTGCCTTCAATGGTCGACATGGTGATCAGGCTATCAAGTAGATCGAAGAGGAGCTGACCACTTTCCTGCACGGCGGACGCTTGAGCCTGCATCGTCGGATCTTTGGCATGATGAATCATGGCGTCGCTGATCCCGATGATGCCGTTCAGCGGCGTGCGCAGTTCATGATTGATGACGCCGAGGAATTCCGTTTTCATCTTCTCGGCAGACAGCGCGTCTTTCTGTAGTCCCTGAACCTTGCCGCTGAGACGTTCGCGGTAACGCAGGAAGGCGAGCAGCAGATTGAAGGCGATAGTGAGCACAGCGATCAACGCCCAAAGTAATCTGTTCAAATTCGTTTTCTGCTCAAGCTGAACTGCTCTTAATTCGGCCTCACGTTGAATGGCGCTCTCGCGTTCAGACTGACGTTCGCGCGTGTTCTCTAGATTGCTCAACAAGGAGGTCATGTCGGCGGAGTTGGAGCGCTGAACGCGCTGAACCAGAAGGTCGGTGCGGCGCTTCATTAGCGACAAGGCAAATTTCGGGTCGCTTCGATGCATGGCGAGTAATGCTTCGGCATGCAGGATCGCCTGCGCGTTAATCTGGGTTAGCAGCGCGTCATGGTCATGGTCCCACCCCTGTTCATCCATGATGGCATGGGCTTCATCTTCCCGCCCTAAGCCGGCGAGGGCGACGACCAACATATAATTGGCGCGTGTCACGACCACTGGATATTCGGACAAGGCTAGGGCGCGCTCGGACAATTGTCGGGCTCTGGCGTAATCGTGCAATTCGTTGAACGTTTCTGCCATATAGCCTTCAGCGAGGCCCGGAAGACTGTCTTCGGGACGGTCTTCTAGGACTAATAATTCGGCAATTTTGGCGGCCCCTTCAAAATCCCGGACCCGGTTGAGCGTGAACACAAAATTTGTCATCAATTCATAGCGATTGATCGTCTCGCCAATCTCAGCCTTGACGTCGCGCTGCACTTTTGCGGCTTCCAGAAGGAACTGAGGATTGCCCTGCGCGCCATGTAGAATCATCGAGATGTCCGACGTCCGAAGTCGCGCATTGGTTACACGGTCAGACAGTTCGGTTGGGATGAGTTGCATTGCGTCATCGATGTAACGGGCTGCGACGAGAAGCTGATTGCGCGTAATAAAGATGTATCCCGAGATACTCTGAGCCAAAGACTGGACATACCAGTTCCCTTGCGCGTCGAAATCATCAAGGAATTGGAGGAGCTGATCGCTATTTCTGGACTCCGTTGTCGAATTTAGAGCCTCAAGAACACCTTCGGCGAGACGAAGCGCAGTTGGCCAATCGCTTTCATTGACACCCTGAAGACCTCGCGCTTTTTTGATGGCTGCTGAGAGACGTTCGACGTCATTATTCGCAACAGACTCGATGACGTCATCCATGAGGGCGACCGAGCGGCTCTCGATTTCAACCTTTTGGACCTGATCCGGAGCCGGAAGGGTCTGCGTTTGTTCAAAAAATTGGAGAACGGAGTCGGTCGAATAGGGCTCGGCTTGCTGCGCCCACACTGTCATGGGTAACCCTATGGCTATGAGGGTCGCTAGAAGGAGATATCGCAGAGCTGTAGTCACATCGGTCCCAATGACAGTCTGATACGATGTTTGCCTTAAGGAAGCGTATCTTCGTTTTTGGGAAGGCGAGCCGTTTGCGGCCATAAAAAAACCCGCTCTGAGAGCGGGTTTGCGTCCACATATTCAGGGGGCAGCCTTAGCTGCCAGAGTGTCTACCACTCGCCGTCAATAACGATGGGCAGGCCACCGGTGACGACTTCGAGTTCTTCAACAGTGAGTTCACGCATGTGTGTTGATCCTCTTTGTGTGACGCAACCGGAGGATTCCGATCACGGATGACGACCTAAGCAAATCGTCAGTACGTGCCTCAAGCGAAAAATGGCTCGAAATGGCACTTATCATAGTTAACGCATTGTAAATGCATCGGTTCCCAACACGCTGAACAAGTTTTAAAGACAAGTTCTCTTACAAGTTGCAGATAAATTTTATGTTAACTATGATTGTGACACGTGGATGACGCGATCACTCGCCTCCAAAAAGGCGGGCCTGTGCGCGACGATGACCCGCGTAATCTTCAAACCAGCGACAAGCGCAACGATTTCGCCCTCAGTTTCAACATCCAAATTCGCTGTTCCTTCATCGAGAAATAGCACATCCGGCTGCTGATAGAGCGCGCGCGCCAGCAAAAGACGTTGCTTCTGACCGCCCGATAAGATCGACCCCATATCCCCGATCAAGGCGAGGTAGTTCATCGGGATCGTCGCGATAGTATCGTGAATACGCGCCGCGTTCGCCGCCCGCATGACACGCTGCATGTCAATCTCTGGGTCGAAGAAGGCGATATTATCCGCAATCGTTCCCGATAGGAGCCGATCATCCTGCATGACCACGCCCACGCGGCTTCGCCAATCGTTCGGATCAATGGTTGTCAGATCGCGGCCATCGACCTGCACTTGGCCCTCAATGGGCGCATACAGACCCAGCATCAGCTTCATCAGCGTGGTCTTCCCGCCACCAGAGGGTCCGGTCAGCGTCACCATTTCGCCGGGCGCGATGTCCAAACTAAAATCTTTCACGACAATCGGGTCTTCGGGCGAATAGGCAAAAGTGACATGGTCGAGCGTCACACGTCCCTTCAACTCACCGAGCGGTTCATAGCCATCTGCCGCTCGTTCCGGTGCGGCGTGAACTATGTCCGCCAAGCGGTCGAGATGAAGCGAGAGCAACCTGAACTCATTGCCCTTGGTGACGAGCTGCACCACCGCGTCAGCGAAATATTGTCGATAAATCAAGAAGGCGACGAGCATCCCCACAGTGAAGGTGGAATCCGATTGGGTCATCATCCACGCGGCGGCTACGACGACGGCCACAACCTGCAAGCCAATCATCAAAGTTTGGGCAAAGGTTTGCGTCACCTGCCAGCGCTGATGACCCACATCGGCATTGATGAAATCGGTGAACAGATTGGCCCAGCTGGCTTCGCGTTCGGCTTCGCGCCCAAATAGTTTGACGGTAGTCGATGCGCGAATGCTTTCAATGACATGGCTATTCTCCAGCGCGCGCGCATAGATAGCTTCTTCCTGCGTGCTGCGCAGTTTCGGGTAAATCAGCAGAGTGGCGAGCATGAGCAGAGCGGACGTTATGATGACGATCAGCGCCAGCAGGGGCGAGAACAGGATCATCACGCCCAGCATGAGTAGCGCCATCGCCCCATCAATCAGAACTGCGACAACGGATTGGCTCAGAGCCTCCTGAATGGGCTGGGTCGAATTCATCCGACTAATAATGTCGCCGACATGGCGACGCTCAAAATAACGGACAGGCAAGCGGACCAGGTGGCGGAAGATGTTACCGACCATTTGCCGGGATAGCTGCGCGCCAAAGGTCACGATTGTGTAGCCCCGCGCCGCTTCAACAAGTGCGCGCATGACCGCCAATCCACCAAAACCAATGGCTAGCGCAATCAACAGACTACGGTCTCCGTCCGGAGTTTGCGGCGAAGGCAGAACGGCATCGACGATCAGCTGGAAGAGAAACGGAGAGATCAAGATGGTCGCCAGCAGGGCCAGCGATAAAAGAAGTGTCTGCGCCACAGCGCGCTTCGCCCCGACCAGTGATGACCAGAGATCAGACAGTTTTGGTCGAATACGGTCAGTGATCGGTTGAAACTCGGCCGCAGGCGACAATTCCAACGCCACGCCCGTGAAATGGTCGGAAACCTTAGCGAGCGGAAGCACCCGTTTGCCAATGCCGGGATCGTGGATTTCCACGCGGTCGCCGCGCACACCTTTCAACACGACAAAATGGTTCAGATCCCAATGCAGGATGGCAGGTGTGGCCAGTTTATGAAGTTGGTCGAGATCAACCCGCAAGGCGCGCGGCGAAAGCGAAAGTTCGCCGGCGATCTTGATAATTTGCTTAAGCGACGTGCCGCGCATGGAGAGTAAATATTTCTCGCGCAGACTGTTGAGGTCGACATCATGACCGTGAAAGCGTGACACCATGGCAAGGCAGGCCAAGCCACATTCCGTCATTTCGGTTTGAAGAATGACTGGAAGTTTTGGCTTGAACATATCAGCCCCAAAAAATTTAGCCATTGAGCCAGGTCCAGACGGTCTCGCCATCAACGCGAATACCAAAGAGAATTGCGGCGATGAGCCCACAACTGGCTAGAAGTAGTCCAATCACAGCCCATGCGGGTAAGGGTCCACGCAACACGACCTCCCCGAATAAAGCGCGCGACCGTCGCTCCATCGCTTCTTTACGGAATAGCTGACTCATGGCGCTGCCCCCTTTCGACGCATGAATCACGCCTAGCGTCCCGGCGGAACAAGTAAAGCGTCCGACTTGTAAAGCGCGCGTCGGGGGGGCAAAGCGCGTGTCATGGATATCTCACAAACTGCCGGGTGGTGGTCGCTACTCCCTCCCGTTCTTGCCATTGGCTTAGCGTTATTGACGCGACAAGTTTTCTTAAGCCTCGGGCTCGGTATCGCATCAGGCTATCTGATCCTTGCGGGCGGCAATCCGATCACCGCGACTTTCGACACGATAGATGCCGCCGTCGCGGTCTTCTCGGATGCGGGCAATACGCGAGTCATTATTTTCACGCTCGTGATTGGGGCGTTGATTGCGCTGATCCAGCGTTCAGGCGGCGTGGCGGGTTTTATCGAACGATTGCTGGCATGGCTGGATCGGCGCGTGAAGAGCGCGGAATCAAAAGACCAGCGAGTTCTGGTGGAACTGTTCGCTTTGGGCATGGGTCTGCTTCTTTTTATAGAAAGCAATATTTCAATCCTGACGGTCGGGACTCTGTTCCGGCCTGTGACAGACAAGCTCGGTATGCCGCGCGAAAAACTGGCCTTGATTGCCGATACGGGGTCTGCCCCGTCTTGCGTGCTGATCCCATTCAATGCCTGGGGGGCCTATCTAATGGGATTGATTGCCGCTGAAGGATTGAGCCAGCCCTTCTCGCAATTAATCCAAGCGGCCCTGTTCAACTTCTACCCTATGCTGATCATTGTTATATTGTTGGTCGTCATTCTGACGCGTCGCGACATTGGTGAGATGAAAACAGCGGAAGCGAGGGGCACATTATTGCGTGAGGGCGCTGTCCCGATGATCTCGGATGAGGCTTCAGACATTCCGCCTGCGCCCGGCGCAACCCCGCGGGCGCTCAACATGA
This sequence comes from Algimonas ampicilliniresistens, assembly GCF_030159955.1. Classification (GTDB taxonomy): domain Bacteria; phylum Pseudomonadota; class Alphaproteobacteria; order Caulobacterales; family Maricaulaceae; genus Litorimonas; species Litorimonas ampicilliniresistens. Next base: position 311,408 of record NZ_BSNK01000002.1, on the reverse strand, counting down.
TCATGCCGATCCTGACAATGGTCGTATTAGTGCCGATATTCCTGATTATGACCGGTGAAGGCGATAGCTGGTTCGCGCGGATGCAGGACGGTTCGGGCTCGTCTGCCATACTCTATTCGACCTCAATCGCCGTGGCGCTCGCCATCATTCTCTATAAGGCGCAAGGTGTGCTGGGCGTCCGTGAAAGCGCCGACACAGCGATCAAGGGCATGGGCGGCATGCTGCCGCTGGCCATCTTGATGCTGCTCGCCTTTGCGCTCGGCAGCCTGTGCCGAACGCTGGGTACGGGCGTGTTTACGGCAGAGGTCACATCGGCCTTCTTGTCTCCAGCTTTGATGCCCGCGCTTGTCTTTTTAATTAGCTGTTTCGTCGCGTTCTCGACAGGGACCAGTTGGGGCACGTTTGCCATCATGATCCCGATCGCCGTGCCTCTGGCGGCTAGCTACGGTATCGATCCCTCACTCGCCATTGCGGCAGCTATTGGCGGCGGCGTCTTTGGCGACCATTGTAGTCCCACCAGTGACACGTCGATCATAGCCTCAATGGCATCGGGCTCCGATCATATCGACCATATTAGGACTCAACTGCCCTACGCGCTTCTGGCCGGGGGTGTGACTGTCGCAGCCTATCTCGTACTGGGTTTCACCTATGCGTAAAATCGCCCTCATGGCCATCCTGCTAGGCGGGTGTGAAGCCGCTTATGCAAACGATCTAGACGGTCTCTGGATTAATGAAGCCGGGTCGGCAGTTCAAATCTCAGTCGCTGAAGACGGCTCACTAAGCGGGTATTATCAGACGGAACTCGGCAAACCTGATGCGGAGAGTCAATTCGCTCTGACGGGTTGGGCGCAGGGCGATGTGGTGGCATTTTCTGTCAACTTTACCAGCTTTGGCTCGATCACGAGCTGGTCGGGTCAGTTGAGCGCGGACGAAGAGGGCGAGTTCATTCGTACACTCTGGCAGCATACGCGCGACATTGCGGAAGAGGATGAGATCGAAGATCTCTGGCGCTCGATCACGGCTGGTGCGGCGACGTTTAGACGGCCCGGTCCGGACCCCAGCGCGACACAGAATAACCAAGACCCACGCTGAGAACCATGGCGATTAGAGACGCTTTGGTCATGACCTCAAAGGTCAGCAGACCCGTCCCTATCGCGGCCGGCAGCGCCTCAAAAAAAGCGGCGATGAGGTGAGTTTGGTCATTGGCATAGGCAGCCAGAACATCCGATTTCAGTTTCCACGCAAAGACCGGAAGCGGGATGACACAGAGCGCCGTAAGCAGCCCTGCGATTGCTCCCCGAATAGGCGCACGGACTGAACCCTTTCTTCGCCAATGGGTCACGGTCCAAAAAATGAAACTGAGCACCACCGTTCCGACAGCAATAACACCGCCAATTTTAATCACGTCGGTCAGGACGTCGGCCTGTCCGACAATGCGCCGCGCGGCCAGAGAGCTGCCAAACAGAGTGGCGAGACCAGACATGAGACCTGTGAACAGCGTGCGCTGGGACAGGCGGGCTAGGCTGAACATCCGAGCGATCTCAACGCCGCTTAATCAACCAACTCGTCCCAGAAGGCTTTGGCTTTATCGAAGAAGCCTTTGCTTTCCGGGCTGATCTCGTCGCCGGACAGTTCGGCAAATTCTTCCAGCAATTCTCGCTGCTTAGCGGACAGGCGCGACGGCGTTTCGACAGCGAGTTCGACATACATATCGCCGCGGCTTTGGCTGCGCAAAACGCTCATACCCTTGCCGCGTAGGCGAACCCGTTTGCCGCCTTGGCTACCCTCTTCAATTTTGATCTTGGTGCGGCCGCCATCAATGGTTGGTAGTTCCAATTCACCGCCCAGAGTTGCGACGGTCATGGGGACGGGTGCGCGCATGAACAGGTTCGCCCCTTCGCGTTCGAACATGTCGTGCGGTTTCACGGAAACGAATAGATAGAGATCACCGCGCTGTCGGTTCGTGGCACCCCGTTTTGGCGCTTGATCGCCTTGGCCGGAGAGGCGGATACGGGTGCCGTCCTCTACGCCGGCTGGAATAGAAACATCCAGTTCAGTGGCTTGTCTGACCTGTCCCTGACCATCACATTCACGGCAAGGGTCAGACACATATTCGCCCTGACCGCCGCAGGTTGGACAGGGGCGTTCCATGGTGAACATGCCTTGTTGCGTGCGGACCCGGCCTGCGCCGCCACATGTGTCGCAACGCTCGACGGATGCGCCTGGCTCGGCCCCCATGCCGTCGCAACGTTCGCAATCTTCGGCAATCGGGACTTCGATCTCAACATCTTTACCGCGGAAGGCCTCTTCCAGCGTGATTTCCATTTCATAGCGCAGATCCGACCCACGCGCGACAGACTGGGCGCGTCGCCCACCGCGACCGCCAAACATATCGGCAAACCCACTCGCGCCGCCGGCGCCACCAAAGATCTGGCTGAAAATATCACCGAAATCTTGGAAGCCGCCGCCGCCCATGCCGCCGCCCTCAAACGCCGCATGACCCATCCGGTCATAGGCTGCGCGTTTTTGTTCGTCAGACAAAATGCCGTAGGCTTCATTTAATTCTTTAAACCGAGCTTCGGCTCCCGGATCGTCTGGGTGGCGGTCTGGGTGGCAGGCCATAGCGGCTTTGCGGAAGGCGGACTTTAGCTGTTTAGCGTCCGCATCGCGCGACACGCCGAGCACCTCATAATAGTCACGTTTGGACATGGTCAGACTTCTTCAAAATTGCATTGAGGGAGGTGGCATCTGCCACGAAATAATTATGGGCTTGGGCCAGTTCAATCACTGGATCGCCGCTGAGAGCTGCTGTCTCAACAATCAGCAATTGCGGATGCAGCGCTTCTGGGGCTTGGTCAAAAAAGGCGCGTAGCGCGCGTTCATCATGACCTTCAATGTCGAGCTTCATTGCGTCGATGTGGGTGACGCTAAGCCGGTCACAAAGACCCACTAAAGTCTCGACTTTAACCTGCTCACCTTGATCGGAAAGTTGCGCTTCGCCGCGATTATTCCCGCCATCCGACAAGCACGCTTCTCCGGGCGCATCGGAAATTGCCGACCGGATTAACTCGACATCAGCCTCGGATGCGTCCGCATTGACTACAAGCCGTGAGGCCATTTCGGCGCTAGGTTCCACGGCGATTAATCGCACAGGACGTTTGGCTGTTTTCGCATAAGCGTTGACGAACAGGGAATAGAGCCCGGCATTGGCGCCGACGTCAAAAAAAGTGAACGGACCTTCATCAGAACCAGAGTCAGAATTCACGGCCATACGTAGGGCATTACGCTCGGTTAAGTCCCAGACTTGAACCCCTGCTAAAGCTCGCTTTTCGCAACGATTGCCAGAGGGATAGAGGCGGGCTTTCACACCCGGCGCAACGTTCACGTCAAAGGGCTCGGTCAGGCCTTTAATGGCCCGTTTTCGCCGCGCGCTGATAATCCAGCGGCCAATGCGTGTGTCAGAACAGCCATCCGCCTTGACCCGCACGCGTTCGCGTGCGGGAGGAAGCGCATAAGCCCCAAAGGCTTGAATATGTGGTGATGGCCCCATGGTCTGAGCGAGCAGCGGACAGTTAAAACGTCGCCGCCTAGCAAAAGGCCCCGCCGTTTCCGGCGAGGCCTATTCGCTTAGCTTTAGGCCGCGTTTTCGTCGTCGACGTCTTCAAACTCGGCGTCGACAATGTCGTCATCTTCTTCGACATCGTCGCCCGGCTTCGTTGCGTCCTTGGCCTTGGCTTCTTCCTCGGCGGCGGCGGTAGCGTAGATCGCCTCACCCATTTTCATGAGCGCTGCGGTCAGGATCTGCACCTTATCGGTAATGCCTGCAGCATCGTCCGACTCGACGGAGGTTTTCACTTCGGCAACCGCTTCTTCGATGGCTGTCTTAGTTTCTTCGTCGACCTTATCACCATGCTCGGCGAGATCAGACTCGGCCTTGTGCACGATCGCTTCAGCCTGGTTCTTGGCTTCGGCCATATCGCGACGCTTCTTGTCTTCCTCAGCGTTGGCTTCGGCGTCCTTGATCATCGCATCGATATCGTCGTCATTCAGACCGCCAGAAGCTTGGATCCGGATTTGCTGTTCTTTTCCGGTTGCGCTGTCCTTGGCCGACACATTGACGATGCCGTTAGCATCAATGTCAAAGGTGACTTCGATTTGCGGCATGCCGCGCGGTGCTGGCGGAATGCCGACCAGATCGAATTGACCGAGAAGTTTGTTGTCGCCCGCCATTTCACGTTCGCCCTGCGCGACTTTAATGGTCACGGCTGACTGATTGTCAGCGGCGGTTGAGAAGACTTGGCTCTTCTTCGTCGGGATCGTTGTGTTGCGGTCGATCATACGTGTGAACACGCCGCCTTCGGTTTCGATACCGAGCGAAAGTGGAGTCACGTCGAGCAGCAGAACGTCTTTGACGTCGCCTTGCAATACCCCAGCCTGAATGGCCGCGCCCATGGCAACGACTTCGTCAGGGTTCACGCCTTTATGCGGCTCTTTACCGAAATAATCGGACACAGCTTTTTGCACGGCTGGCATACGGGTCATGCCGCCGACCAGCACAACATCATCGACGTCAGATGGCTTTAAACCGGCATCGGCCAAAGCTTTCTTGATCGGTGAAATCGTCCGTTTGATCAGGTCTTCAACCAAGCTTTCCAGCTTCGCGCGGGTCAGCTTCATGTTCAGGTGCTTTGGCCCTGTCGCATCGGCTGTGATGAAGGGCAGGTTGATCTCGTAAGTAGACGCGGTCGACAGTTCCTTCTTCGCCTTTTCGGCTTCTTCGCGCAGGCGTTGTAGCGCCAGCTTGTCGGTTTTCAGGTCGATGCCTTGCTCTTTCTTGAATTCGTCAGCGAGATATTCGACGATGCGCATGTCGAAGTCTTCACCACCCAAGAAAGTGTCGCCATTCGTCGCTTTCACTTCGAAAACGCCGTCGCCGATTTCCAGAACTGAGACATCGAATGTGCCGCCGCCGAGGTCATAGACCGCGATGGTTTTACCTTCGTCTTTGTCGAGGCCGTAAGCCAGCGCAGCGGCTGTGGGCTCGTTGATGATGCGTAGCACTTCCAGACCCGCGATTTTGCCAGCATCTTTGGTGGCTTGGCGCTGGGCGTCATTAAAGTAGGCCGGGACCGTAATAACGGCCTGAGTGACGGTTTCGCCGAGGAAGGCTTCTGCCGTTTCTTTCATCTTGGTCAGCGTCATGGCGCTGATTTCCGCGGGGCTGTAAGCCTTGTCGCGACCTTGGACATAAGCGTCGCCATTCTTACCTTTGACGATCTTATAAGGAACCAGTTTGGCGTCCTTTTTGACGGCCGGATCGGTGAAGGGGCGACCGATCAGGCGCTTGACCGCATAATAGGTGTTTTCCGGATTAGTCACCGCTTGGCGACGGGCGGTCTGGCCGATCAGCCGATCGCCATCCTCAGTAAAGGCGACAACGGACGGGGTCGTGCGTGCACCTTCTGCATTTTCGATAACCTTTGGCTTGTCGCCATCCATAACAGCGACACAAGAATTGGTTGTGCCGAGGTCGATACCGATCACTTTCGACATAAGTTTGCTCCTCTTTCGGGCCTGGCTCCCAGCGCCCAACGAAATCAATATGATGCGAGTCCCCGCACGTCCCGGATTTAGGCCCGGCGGGAGCGTTCTACGCCGATATGGGAGAGAGAATCACACCTGCAAGGGCAAGGGGGGAGATTTTGTCGGATTGGCTGTACCAAACAGGGGAAATGAACCCGCTGATGGGCGGTAAAGCAGATGACAGATGAGGACAGGTGACTCACCTTAATCAAGCGTCTATGTGGGTCCGATTGCGGGATGGGCCAATATTTGTGACTTGCCCGCGTAAAACATGTTGGTACGGCTCGCTCTGATTGTATGACAAAGTGCACGTTTGATCTGCGGCAGGCCGAGGTAACCTCGCAGCTAGCCCCCAAGGGTGGCGGTTGGCGGTCGTTGGGGTCAGACCCTTTTTTCGAACTGCAAGACATTCCGGACATTCAGCAGGGTTGGTATCGGATTTCAGTCGGCATTGCGTCGGACAAGCCGTTCTATCCGCGCCTCTACTTCGATTTTGGCAATGGCTTTAACGAACTAGAATCGGCGAAACTCTTTAAAACGGGTCGGTCGCGCTTTAGCGTCACGACCATGTTGCGCCATGCGCCGCGCCGGATCCGATTGGACCCGACAGACGAGCAAGGTTCGTTCGAGATTACCAAGTTAAGGCTTAAGCGGCTCAATAAGGCACATTTTGGCGTTTTCGCCGGGGTCAAAGCGGCCAAGTTGTTCATGCAGGGGCCAGTCCAGAATTTCGACCGTATGGTTCGATCCGGCAAGTCATTGGTGCAGGGTCGCCATTTTTTCTCGATCAATCCGAATGTTTCGCCCCGCAATGATGGGGATCGCTATACATTGTGGCGAGAGACATTTGACTACCACTCAAGCCATGACCGACTTGAGATCGAGGCGGAATTGGCGGATTTGGCTGCGCCCCCTATTGTCAGCCTGATCATGCCTGTGGTCGATCCCGATCCGGCCTTGCTGAATGAGGCGATCTCAAGCGTGACGGATCAGCTCTATCAGAATTGGGAGCTTTGCCTGGCAACAGACATCTCCTGCCCAAAAAGAACGCAAGAAAAGTTGAAAAACTGGGCGGATCGAGATGCTCGTATCAAGCTGACCCATAGCGAGACTGGCGGTCTTTATTCTACACGGTGCAATGCGGCGCTATCCGTCTCCACGGGGGAATGGATTGCGCGTCTCGATCCGGAAGATCAGCTCGCACCACACGCCTTGGCGACGCTCGTGCTGACGGCCCGCGATCGTCCGGATGGAGACATTTTCTATTCTGATGAAGACCGCATCAATTCAAACGGCCGTCGATCAGAGCCACATTTCAAACCAGATTTCTCGCCCGAATTATTCCGGTCGATGAATTATCTTAGCCATCTGACGATGTATCGTCTGCGCCACGTTCGCGGCGTTGGCGGTTGGAGCGACAAGCATCCTGGCAGTGAAGAATATGATCTGACTTTGCGAATCTGGGACCATGTCGCCCGCGACGAGGCGATCGTGCACATTCCAAAGGTTCTTTATCATAACCGCAAGGCAGGCGACCCAACCCGGAGTCCGTTTGATCTGCTGGGCCGCACATTAGGTGCGGGCAATAGTATTGAGGCGGTCCATGCGGTGCAGGACCATATTGAACGACGCGGCATGGCTGCTGAGGTTTTGCCGATGGAAAACCGCCCTTGTCTTCGGGTAAAGCCCGCCCTGCCGGAGCGGTTGCCGAAAGTGTCTTTCATCATCCCGACACGCGACCGGGCTGATTTGGTGAAGAATTGCATTCTCTCAATTTGTGAGCAGGACGAATATCCGAACTTTGAGATCCTTCTGGTCGACAATAACTCGACTGACCCAGACGCCCTTCGCTATTTTGACAATCTCAACGAAGACGGCATTGCCCGTGTGATCAAATACCCGCATCCGTTTAATTACTCAGCTATCAACAACTGGGCGGTTTCCCAATCCGACGGCGAAATTTTAGCGCTTATAAATAATGACATTGCAGCCATTTCGAGCGGTTGGATTTCAGAAATGGTGGGTTGGGCAATTCAGGACCGAGTTGGCTGTGTTGGCGCACGTCTCCTTTATCCGGACAACACGATTCAACATGCCGGCGTCATTCTCGGAATTGGCGGCCTGGTTGGTCATGGTCACAGATCTCTGGACCGGAATGAAGGGGGCTATTTCTACCGACCAAATGTGGTGCAAAACCTGTCGGCCTTGACGGCGGCGTGCCTGTTTGTTCGACGTGACGTATATAATAAAGTCGGCGGATTGGATGAAGTCGACCTGAAAGTGGCCTTCAATGACGTCGATTTCTGTCTCCGCGTAAGGCAGGCGGGTTATTTGAACGTTTATACACCTTTCGCGGAGCTTTATCATTTTGAAAGTACGACGCGTGGGGCCGAAGACGATCCTGCCAAAGTCGCTCGTTTTAATTCTGAAATAGACACGCTGGTTAGGCGCTGGGGGCCTGAGCTGGCTAAAGACCCCTATTATTCACCGAATTTGACACTAGGCGGCGAGGATTTCGCCATTCGCATTGATCGATAGGGCTTTGGTGTCATCGAGGTCGGCTGATCTTTATTTATCGAGCCTTTATAATAGCCGGCTTCGACAAACTTGACCTGTTGGCCTGCGTCCATCGTCTCAAGATGAAATCTATCAACCCAAGTCAGCAACGAACTGATTGATCTACGTTAAGTTTAATCTGCGAAGAGACGAAAGTTCATGAAAAAGCCGTTTGACGGGGGCGATAGGCTTCGTTAGTGCCTCTCTGAGTGCGGGTCCCTATGCGGTCTGCAATCACGAACGGGGACGCCAACAGCACCCTCTTAATCAAGTGACTAGGAATTACTGGGAGATATCATGAAATTCCATAGACTTTTGGCGGGCACTGCAGTGGCCGCTCTCATGGCTAGCAACGCGTCAGCGCTGAGCATTAGCCTTGCCGCCACTTCACCAAGTGCGCCTGGTCCAGGCGGTGCAGCCCTTGTTGCAAGTGATCTGATCGAAGCACCGATTGTCCTGGCTCAAGAACGTCCACAAAACGTTGTTGCCAATGCAGGTACATTCGCTCTGAACGTTACAACAAACAACGTTATTGCTAGCGCCAACAACTATTTCATCGTTCTCGAAATCCTGAACGGTACTTTCGCAACGCAAGTTGACGCTGATGACCTCATCAATGGTACCGGTGGTACTGCGACGGTTTTCAACGGCACAACGGTTCAGTTCGACGGTGCAAACCGTACGGGTGAAGTTGGCGACTCATCAGTTCGCTTCCTGTCATCTGCGACAACTGGCGGTGACAACTTTAGCATCGTCTTCGACTCAACAGCAACATGCGCAGGTCCTTTGAACTTCCGCGTTACGCTCTCGACTGAAAGCAACACGGCGATTGAACAGGGTGTTGTCACTCTTGCAACGCCAGCTGCGACATGTGTCGATGCTTACCAAGTCACTGTCGCATCAGACGAAACGGGTCCATTCGACTCGCTTCTGGTTGCTACGGCGTTCCAAAACTTCAACACAGCAGTTGATTCACGCTCTGTCGGTCTTGCTAGCTCGAATGCTAACAATGGCGGCATCAACGATGACGCAGACGAAGCGACTATCGGTAACATCAGCATCGCTTTTGACCCAACCAACACAGGCGCTCCGCGTCCAGTTTTCCCAACATTGTTGGCAGCTGAAGATGTTGCGACTGGCTTCCTAGCGGGTGTCCCTGCTGAAATCGGTGTAGTCTCTCTGACTGTTGCGGTTGACTCTTCTACTGGTGTCCAAGGCGTTGGCCTTCGCGCTGCTGGCGGTGCAACGAACGCTCTAACAGCTGGTTCAGCATCATTCACATACGATCCTGCTGCGATTGGCCCGAATGTTGCGGCTATTGAAATCGACGTCACTGGTTCTGACACACTGCAGGAAATTCAGCCAACTGCTACGGCCGGTACTGTTTCCTTCACAGGCGCAGCTGCAGGTCTGGCAACTGAGAACATCACACGTGCAAACGGCGGTCTTCTCGACAAGCTTCAGTATGCTGGTAGCCAGTGTGGTACGTTTGACTGGGTCGGCGACGGCACAGTGACACGTCGGAATGTCTTCCGCGTCACAAACTTCGCCAACTCGCAAACAGATGGCATCTTTGCTTCCATGACCAACTCTTCAGCTGGTCTGCCGAACGCAACATTGCCAATCAACGGTACTGTAACTGTTAGCGGTGCAGAAATGTCCTTCACGGATGTGGAACTGACGTCTGTCTTCGGCAACTACGGCCGTGCGGACTTTGCATTCAACTTCATCGGCGCGACATCGTCGCTCGATTGTGATCGTCTGCAGTCTTCACCTGTTAGCTCTGTTGTTACCGGCTTCGGTAACGGTACAGGTAACGCTGAATATGGCGACGGTGACGACTGATCCGTCTCTCATAGCCTAGTCTATGGAAGGGTCGCTCCTCGGAGCGGCCCTTTTTTTATGTAAAAATATAATTCATCCATCCAAGCTCGGACAGAATCGCGAGCTTGTCGGGTTCCATCAGCCAGACTAAGTAGGTCAGTATTACAGGCAGAGCGTATCTGCTGAGCCGGGCATTCCTCTTGGCTTTGTTTAATTCCGGGCCACCTCATTATGACACGTGCCGCAGTGACAGGTCAGGCTAGCCCGCTTAAGGCAGCGCCTTACAATACGCTGGGACAACAATTCACCGCCGACAATGTGCTGGCTTCAGCGGCACTTGCAGAAGCTGAATCCTTTAAACAGGAGTTTGGCGGCGGCTTGATTCAGGCCGCGACAAAGCTTGGCTTGGCGCGAGAGATTGACCTCGTCAGGTCAGCCGCCACATTTCTAGGGGCGTCCATTCTCGATATAGGGTCGACCGACGCCCCCAATGCCGAACAAGTCCGACAAGCTGCTCAGATCTTGCAACTTCCGATGAGTTGGCTAATCTCTGTCGATGCGCTCATCTGGTTTGATCCTGAACTTAAGGAATCCGCTGAGACGGAAACGGGCCCGACGCTCAATGCAGCGCTGCGGGATCCAACAAATCCGACCTTATTAGAAGAACTCGCTCGTCGTCAGGTGGCGGGACTTCGTCTATGGGTCGCAACGGGTCCGATGGTCGATTCTGTCCTGACCGAAATCTCAATTGGAGATGAGGCACCGGATCCTTCTCAATCTCACGCCGATCTCGCGCGCTTACGAGAGTTAGCGGAAGAAGCGCCCGTTATCGAATTCGTTAATGGCCTGTTTTCACAAGCCTTAGACCGCAATGCTTCAGATGTTCATGTTGAGCCCGGGCCCGCTGGATTTGAAACCCGTCTTCGCGTTGACGGCGTGCTGACCGATAAACGCACCCATTCTCGCTCTATGTTTGACAGTGTTGTCACGCGCATCAAAATCTTGTCCGGAATGGATATTGCGGAGCGTCGTCTACCCCAAGATGGCCGCCAGACCATCCGCGTTTCTGGCGAAGAGGTTGATCTGCGTGTGTCTTCCTTGCCTGCGACCGAGGGAGAAAGTGTCGTCATCCGTCTGTTACGAAAGAAATCGGAATTGCCGGATATGCAGGGTCTAGGGTTGCGCGGCTCACTGCTGGATGCCTTCCGGCGTATCATTGAACTCCCAAACGGGCTGTTTCTGGTCACAGGTCCGACTGGGTCTGGTAAGTCGACAACCCTTTACCGCGCACTCGAACACCTCAATCGCGGTGATACGAAAATTATCACGATTGAAGATCCGGTTGAGTATGATTTGGACGGGGTCAATCAAGTCCAAGCTCACTCCGAAATCGGCCTGACCTTTTCGAATGGCTTGCGAGCCATGCTACGACAGGATCCGGACATTATCATGGTCGGCGAAATTCGTGACCGCGAAACAGCGGAAGTCGCGATTCAGGCCGCTCTGACCGGCCACTTGGTATTCTCCACGCTGCACACTAACTCAGCCAGTGGCGCCATCGAGCGTTTGGTTGATCTCGGCGTCGAACCATTTCTACTGTCCGCCGCTCTTCGGGGTGTGTTGGGACAGCGTCTGCTTCGCCGCATTTGCTCAAGCTGCCGGCGCCCGGCTAGCGCGGACGACGCGCATCTGATTGCAGAAATGGTCAAGGATGTCCCGCTTGACCCAAGCCTACCCGACGCGACCGGTGTCTTCGATGCCGTTGGCTGCGAGGTCTGCGATGGCTCCGGTTATAAAGGCCGGATCGGTGTGTTCGAACTGGTCGATGTCCATAGGTTGGTTCAATCTGGTCTGCAGGGGAATATCCGCGACGCGATGAAACTCGAAGTGCTGCGGAAATTTGGCTATCGGACTATGCTGGAAGACGCGTTCTTAAAAGCTAGCCAAGGTGAGACAACGCTCGAAGAAATCGGTCGCGTCTTCGGACGCCGAACGGTTCAGCGAAGCTAAGTATGGCCGCTTTCCGCTATAAGGGCCTGTCCCAAGACGGCCAAGATGTCAGCGGCACGATCGATTCAAGCCGCATGTCGTCGGCATTACAAACTTTGGCGGAACGGCGCATCAGCGTGTATACGCTGGAACCCGTTGAAACCCGTGAGCGCCAGCTCAAACGCCGCGCACCGAAAAGCACAGATTATTACCAGCTAATTCAACAGCTTGCCGTCCTTCTAAAGGCCGGCATCCCGCTGCTGGATGCGGTCGAATCGTTGTCCCGAATGGTTGACCATCAGATCATGCTTGAAAAGCTGGAAAATCTTTCTCGCCTCCTGCGATCCGGCGCCAGCCTATCAGAAGGCTTACGCGAATATTTTCCTGAAATGCCGACGATTGTTCCGAACCTCGTCTCTCTTGGTGAACGAACGGGCGCCTTACCTCAGACCTTGGGCATTCTCGCGGATCAGCTCCGATTTCAAGAGGAGTTGAAAACCGAATTACGCGGGGCTTTGACCTATCCGGGTTTCTTGATGGTGGTTGGTCTCGTCGCGGTTCTGTTCATGTTCCTTTTCGTCGTTCCGCGCTTCCGCGGGATGTTGGGAGAGGATGCGGACAGCTTTACAGGGCTTACGGGTGTCATTTTTGGCCTGTCGCAAGGCCTGCAAGACTATGGTTTGATCGTGGCGCTCGCGCTTGGCGCGTTGATCTTGTTCCTTGTATTTTCTTGGCGGAACCCCGCGCGACGATCGCGAATCACCAGCGGTTTGCAACGGTTTCCAATTGTCGGCCCGTTGCTGCGTCAGCGCGAACTCGCTGATTGGACCCGGACGGTCGGTTTATCACTAGAAGCCCGGGCAAACTTGCTGGATTCTGTCACGCTCGCACGCGATGTGATCCGTAGCTCTCGCAACCGTGCGGCGTTTGATGATCTTGCGCGAGACCTTCGGGCCGGTACGGCGCTTGATGAAGCATTGTGTAAAGTCCCGGACCTTGATCCGGTTGTGCTGAACCTTGCCGCGGTAGGCGCCAAGGCCGGGAATATGGGCGAGATGTTATTGCTGGCGACCGATATTCTCGACAAATCGGTCCGGGCGCGATCAACTCGACTTGGAAAACTGGCTGAGCCGATCGCCATTCTCCTCATTTCTACGATTATTGGCGTCGTGGTGATCTCTATGGTGACGGCCATGACTAGCCTGTACGATGTTGGTTTCAACTAAGTCCGTGTAACCCGGCTGATTTCGTCATTTGCCAAGTCTGGGCCGTGCAACTATTAATCAATCCAGCCCGACAGCATCAAAAGAGGGAATCCCATGTTCCAAGATGTGCGCGATCTGCAGACGGACAAGATAATCGAAAACTCCAATCCATCGCAAAAGCCTGAAAAACCAAGCCGTGAGGCGGGATATTCATTGATGGAAATTTTGATTGCTCTGGCAATTATCTCCACTCTCACGGTTATAGTGGGCCCGCGCCTGACGGGCCATGTCGACCGATCCAAGACGGTTGCCACGCTCTCCCAAGCCAAACAGCTCAAAGCTTCACTGGGTATGATGCAGATGGATGTGGGGCGTTACCCAACACAAGAAGAAGGCTTCCGGCTTTTGATCGAGCCGATGAATGCGGGTCCGCTTTGGCGGGGCCCCTATCTTGACGGCGGTGTCCCGACCGATGCGTGGGGCCAGCCATTTCAATATGTTCCGCCTCCGGCTGACAATATTTACGCTGCGCCTCGCGTCTATTCACTGGGCGCTGACAATGCGCCGGGCGGCACCGGTCTGAACGCCGACATCGAAGGGTAGTGCGCCCCTCCCCGAAAGATATGGGGACAGACGCAAGACGAGATGCGGGATATTCGCTGATCGAAGTCATCGTCGTGTTGATGATCTTCTCGCTTCTGGCCGGGATTGTTGGGATCAATCTGCGCAAACCGTTGCAAAGCACCAAGTATAAAACGGTGCATTCCGATATTATTGAAGTGGTTGAGCTCACGCGCGCTGAGGCCGCCAATCGGGGTCATCTCATACGGTTTAACGAGATATTGGTCGCCCAGCGACGCGCGCCGGATGATGCAGAAATCTATTTCCCTATCAATGCTGGCGCGCGGGCTTACGGCTCTTGTCTCGATACAGTTGGCTCCTACGACCTGAATGGCACGCGGTATAGATTTCGGGTTGAGCCAGTAACTTGTCGGGTCACGTTCAATGTCTGAGCCGTCCGAAATCCTGAAGGCCCCAACAGAGCCGTCGACGTCAGATGCGGGGTTTTCTCTGATTGAAGCGCTGGTTGTCCTCGCCATATCCTCGCTGCTTCTGGTCGTACTAACCGATACGCTGGTCGCCTCACAACGCGGACATTTACGGTTGGAGGATCATTTCGAAAGACGCGGAGAGGCCTTTTACCTTGATCTACAGATGCAGGCCTTGATTGATCATGTCTATGTCGACCCCTTGCTGAGCCAATCCGGCTGGCAGCCGGCGCTCAATGACCGCCGAGCCCCTTTAATGACGTCCGCACAATGGCGGCAGCAACAACGCGATCCGGTTTTTCAAGGTAGTGAAGCGACTGTGACGGGTGAAGTTCGGAATATTTTGGATGGGCGCGGCGCGGTGGAACCGTTCCAATTGAACTGGGTCGACAGTCAATCAGGCCGACAAATACGCCTCCTTGTTGGCGATATGGACGTGACATGGCCGCGTCAGTTTCCGCGCGGCACCGTGTTCCGCTTCGCCACGGATTCGGGTCGGCTGGTCGAGCAGTGGCCCGTTACACAGATCCCCCGGTCTGACCGTGTGAATGAGGTTTCGGTATCGCCGACGCTGCCGAACGCAATACATTTATTCGATAAGTCGCGATCAATGACCTTGGCGGTCTATGATGTTCCGAAATAAGTTTCCAAAGACGAATGAGGCGGGCTTTGCGTTGCCTCTGGCTCTGACCGTTTTGGTCCTGCTCTCCTATGTAATCGCCAGCGGTCTTCAGCGCGTCCGCGTGGCTCAGGTCGATATCCGTCTGTCGCAGGCCAATGTACGAACCGACATTCTCAGACAGAATTTGGAAGAGGATGTGGTTTGGCGGACAATGTTGGAAGCTGTCGGACGTCAGGCGGGCTTTGGTTTTGCGGATGAAGTCGCCCGTTACAATGCCAGGGCCCCAGAAAGCCCTTGGCGGGTCGATGGCGTCCCTTTCATCTGGACCCCGAATTATCCCAATATAACGGATGGTCGTCTCGCGCCGGCGCTCATTGTGGTTCAGGACGAGGTCGGGAAGATCGATCTCAATTTCAGGAATAGAAACTTCCTCAGATTCATTGCTGAACGCGCGGATATACCGACGGGGCGCAGAGACGCCGCTGTTGACACACTGATCGACTACATCGAATCAAAGACCCCATCGCCAATCGATATTGAAGAGAGGCTGATTATTCCGTCACGGACAGGCATTCAGGACCCGGATGAAGTGTGCTCGCTGAATATTTGGGGCGACACGGATCTGTGTCGAGATCGCGAACGGCTGAGATCCTTGTTTACCGGAGGGCTAGGCATGCCGTCTAATATCGCTCTTTCGGGTCCAGACATCTCGGCGTTTCTTTTTGGCGGTAGATTCCCAGATAATCCAAATGATAAAGCCGTCGCATGGAACGAGCTGCAAAGTCGGTACGGGTTTTATGATCTGTTTGAGGGGATCGGCGCAGGCGGGATCAAAATGTCCGTAACCATCATTCCGGCTGGGGCGCTGTCGGCTCTACGATTTGACGTTGACGCCCGCGGACCCACGGAAACGGATCCATTTTCAGTACGTTTACGCCGACAGGTTCCAGCTGGACCAATCCTCGCCCAACTGGAAGAAAGCGCCCCGGATGTAGTCGAGTCTTTCCGGGCCTATTCAGGTGTGCCAGAGTCAAATTAAGTGAACGGGGTGATCAAACCAACACGGACCACACTGTCCAAGGACGGGGTTCAGCAGCCGCTGGGCGACGCACCGTGGCGTGAGAGTGTGTCCGGACAACAAATCGTCCTGTCTCGGGGTCTTTGTGCGTTTAATTTGATCCGTTTGGACAAGAAGCTCTCGGCTCAGCGCCAGCGCCAGGCGGCGGAACTACAGGCGCTCGCCAAAGCGCCGTTTGAAGATCCTGGCCTCTATATCGTAATCGAAGACGGTGCGGCGCAGGCATGGAGCTGGGACCGGGCCTTTGTTGAAGACAAGACCGGTCTGCCGTCCCGTCTCTGCGTTCCAGAAACGATTTTGCATCCAGCGGCTGACGGTATCGTTTTACGAGACTGTATCGACGGGTTTGAGGGGCAGCATTGGGTCAGTGGCAATTTGCAACAAAGCCGCTGGTGGCCGCATCGGCCGACGACACATGATTGGCGGCTTTTTCAGTCTAGCTTGCAAGGGGCTGTCGAAATTGGTGGCGCAAGTGTCCCGGCTGCCACGCCTGTCAACTTGGCAACAGAAACACTGCGCAGCAATAATCGCCGCCCTCTTATCTCTACGCTCAAATCATTGCGGCCTATGACGGTCGCAGTCCTAGCCAGTTGGATTATTCTGCCGCTGCTCGCTTTTCATCTGGTCAGCCTTCTGGTGATCTCACAGCAGACATCGTCGCTCAGAAACGATGTGACCGCTTTGCAGCAAGAGCTTGGCCCCAAACGTTTGGCGGCGACGCAACTCGGTCAGATACAGACGGAACTGGAGACCTATGCGGAGCGTCTTAATGTCGTCTCACCCTTACCGGGCTTCAGCGCGATTTTGACTCGGGTGGCGGCGGCGCAAGGAACAATCCAATCTGCCTCTCTTGTGGATTCAAACCTAGCGGTCACCTTTAGGGTTAGTGAGCCC
Source organism: Algimonas ampicilliniresistens (assembly GCF_030159955.1). GTDB lineage: Bacteria > Pseudomonadota > Alphaproteobacteria > Caulobacterales > Maricaulaceae > Litorimonas > Litorimonas ampicilliniresistens. The sequence continues at coordinate 294,608 of NZ_BSNK01000002.1, read as the reverse complement.
ATCAATCAGGTCGAATGGGTACGAGAGCTTGAAGCGACTCCAGCCTTACGAGAAGTCAGCGTGTTTCCATCGATTCGAATGGGGGACTGGGCCGTGGAAGCGACCTTGGTTGGTGTTGGTGCGCTGCAGCAGAATAGTGCGGTTGACCGTGCGGAGGGCGCGCCATGAGCGACACGCGTTTCTCCCAAGCTTTGACACTGACACCGATGGCTCGCCGTGGCTTGCTGGCCTTGGCAGCGCTCGCTCTTTTCTTCATGTTTGATCGTCTGAGTTTGCATGTTCAGCAAAAGAAGATGGATCTTCAACTGTTGCGTTCGCAACATTCCAAACTGGTGCAAATAGCTAACGGCGAAGATCCAACGCGTCTCTTGCAAGAGGGTCAAACCTTACTCAATCAAGCGCAGTCTGAAATCTTAAATGAAGGGACGACGGGGCTCAATTCCGCGAAGTTGCAGCTGGAATTGGTGGGGCTGCTGGATCAGTGCGGGATAAAAAATGCCAACCTCGTGTTAGAATCTGAGGCTCCGGACGTTGAGGGGCAGATTTTTGAAATCGAAGCCGGACTGCGCGGTCAGACAGATTTGCTGACTCTATCGGACTGTATGCATGAACTCGCCGAACATTCGACACGAATCCATATCCGCGCTTTCCGTTGGAATTCGGCGCAGCAAGTGAACATGCAGTTGCAGGCCTTGGCTCGCAATGACGGGCAGAGCGCGTCATGATCTCGCCCGCCTATAGTTTCACGACCCGAACGCTGCTGGTCTATGCGGTGGGTCTTGCGGTTCTCGCTGGTTTATATGGCGCCTATGTTTCGCGAGCGTCGCAAATGGCTGGCCTCTCCGCGCAACCTTTCGCGCCATCTTTACCCAATTTGACCGAAGTGGATACGACGGAGGCTGCGGATCAAATCAAGGCCTCTGGCATCGGACGCGCGGTGGATCCCAATGCCCCGAACCCTGACAATTCAGGTCCAGATACTGTCGGCGATATTGATCCTGAAAATGCGGTCCCTCGTATTTCTGCTGTCGTCGTTGAAAATGGCGAGCCCTATGCGTACGTCCGTACACAAGAGGGTTTTTTGAAACTTGCTGTCGGGGAAACCGTCAGATCCTTCCACCTTATCGCGTTAAGTCCGTCCAAAGCAGAGTTTCGAAAGTCTGATGGGGACGTCTCCACACAAATCTTCTTCTCGGCCGCAGATTGATTCGCGCTCCGATCCGGGTAAGGGCCTATAAATGGCATACGGCATGATACGATGGCACAGTTGACCACTTCTTCTAGATACCTTTCCAAAGGGCTGCTCTGCCTTGGCGTTTCGCTGATGGCGCTCTCCGGCTGTGCCTCGCTTAATCTTAAGCCGCCGACGGAAAAACCAAAAGCGCCGCCCATCACCAATCTTGAAGGTAGCGCGCCACTCCAATATTTTTCGGCAGATTCCTTATCGCCTGAGCCGGACGTCTATAAGCCTACGACAGGAGATCCGACTGCCTATGAACCGCCACAGGTGCGGCGAGATATTCCGAGCCTGACGACCGGTGTTCGGTCAAGTAAGCCTAGTTTCAAGGTCGAACGCCCTCGTCTGGATTCGACGCGCTTGACGGTCTCACTGCCACAGCAATCGGTTCCGGAATTTATCAATTCCGTTTATGGCGAAATTCTCGGTCTCGGCTTTGTTCTCGGTCCCGGCGTGATTGATTTGGAGTCCATTGTCGCGTTCCGGTCTGCGAACAATGTGCGCAAAATTGATCTGTTCGATTCTGCGTCTGCCGCGCTTCGTGACTATGGCGTGGCGATTTATTATAGCGATGGCCAAGTCCGCGCGGTGATGGAAGATGAATTACGGCAACAGGCTCCGCGCTTTATCCGCTCTCGCGCGCGCAGCTCCGTGCCGAACGGATTGCGACCTGTGGTGCAATTCGTCGAACTTTACGCGATTTCGGTTGATGAGATCGTTGGTATTCTCAAACAAGCTTTCACAGACGCTGACAAGCTCACAATTCTACCCAACCCGTCAACAAATGCGCTGACCCTGACGGGCCTTCCCAGGGAAGTCGACCGGGCACTTGCGATCATTAATGAGCTGGATGAGTTGCGCTTCGGGGGTCAGCAAGTCGCGACCTTGAAGCTCGAAAATTGGGAAGCCGAAGAGCTTGCCACCACGGTCAACAGCCTTCTGACGACGGAAGGGTTTTCGTCGACAACGTCTGCGAATGTGTACCGGCCTATCACGATGCGGGCTATCCCGTTCACCAATCAGCTGGTTATCTTTGCCAAGACAGACGAGCTTTTGGATTATGCGGTTGAGTCAGCCTTACGTCTCGAAAACGCTGCAAATGTGGATGCGGAATCCGAATCCGCCCGCATATACCAAGCGCTTTATTATAAGGCGGGTGACCTGATTACGCTCATAAGCCCGCTATTGGGAGAGGGGGCTGGCACGGCACAACCTGTCCCAGTCCAAACCAGCACGACAACAACCCAAAACGGATCTGACGACGAAGAGTCTGGTTTAGGTCCGGTGCAAGTTGGCGGTTTTGTCGCCGATGAGCAGAGTAATCGCATTATTTTCACCGCGTCAGCGGATCGTTACGCGCAACTCTTATCCTTGCTTCGTCAACTGGACACACCACCCCCAGAAGTTCTGATCGAAGTCACGATCGCCGAAGTGACTGTGACCGCCGATACGCGCTCCGGTGTAGAGTTCTTAATGCGTCAAGTTGGCACCAAAAGCTATACGGTTGGGACGCTTGGCGGGCTTGGCTTGGCAACGGGGGGGCTCACGGGTCGTTATTCCGATCCGGATGGCAATGTGAATGTGGGCGCTTTGTCGTCCGGCAATCAGATCAATGTGCTGTCGACGCCGCGCGTTGTGGCTAAATCCGGTGCCAGCGCCTCGATCCAAGTCGGCACGGATGTGCCAGTCATCACCTCACAAACGGCCAGTGATTCACTGATCGGGGGCAATACGGATATTCTCCAATCTGTCGATTATCGGAAAACCGGTGTTCTGCTTGAAGTGTCTCCGACCGTTCTGTCGGCAGACCGGATCGATATAGAGATCAGTCAGGAAGTGTCATCGGCGGAGGAAAACCCAAACCAAGGCATCGCTTCGCCGATTATTTCTAGCCGAACGATTACGTCTGAACTGACCTTGCAGGACGGACAATCGGCCATTCTCGGCGGCTTGATTGAGAACCGCTACACAGAAGGTGGATCGGGTGTGCCGTTCTTGAAGGACATCCCGATTGTGGGTCGCTTCTTTAGCACCGAAACGCTCAATGAATCCGATACGGTCCTGTTATTTATGATCACGCCTTATATTCTCGATACGGCGGATGATCGCGCGCGGGCTGTAGAAGCGCTGGCGGCATCGGTGAATCGCAGCTTCAATGATACGGATGAACAATCCAAAACCTTGATGCCACGTCGAACGCCCGTGTTCGTTACGCCGCGCAACCAGTCTGACAGTGCCGCCGATCAGCCATGAGGCGATCCGGCTCAGAGGACGGATTTACAACGATTGAGGTCTTGGTCGCCTTGGTGATCCTGACCGCCGGGCTGTTGCCGCTGATGCAAACACAGCTCGATATTCAGCGGCTGACGGCGAGACTTCAGCAGGCGGATCGCGAGTCCGCCGCACTGACCCAAAGCCTGCGCTATCTCCGCGACGTGAATCCCGGTGAGACGCCAAGAGGGACATGGGTTTTTGATGGCGGCCGCCTATCTTGGTCGTCAGAGCTTGTCGGGGCGGATACGGCGTTCGCTTATGAGCGTGGCACTGTGGCTCACGCACTATCCTATCATGATGTGGCGCTATCAATCCGGCTCGACAATGGAACCTTGATTTCAGAGACGGTCAATAAGGTAGGGTGGCAAAGGCTAGACGCTGAGTGAGCGGCCGCCTCTTCGCGTTTACAGATTATCAATCTGAGGTTCGCCCGTCAGTATGTCGACAAGACCGGTGGCATAGACATCCTCAGATAAAGCGACCTTGAAGACGGCCCCATCGAGAATTCGGTGCATGAAGATCATTTCACCGTCGATCTCTCGCGTGACACCGCCATTAAAGAAGTAGGTTCCTGGAACAAGGTTGCATGCGAATGGGAAGCGGACACGCCGCTTGTCGCCGGATACGACGGAGGGCAGGAGCCGATGCTTGGACCGCGAAGTTGTGGCTCCTGCAATCTCCAAACCGCCAACAGATTTTATCAACATGCCAAAGCCGACATTCTCGGCGGGTTCAGTGAAACTCACCAGATAGCTCAGCGTATAGTTCTGCCCCATTGCGAGCTGATTGACGCGCTGTCCGTCCGCGTTGAGAATCTGCATGTCATGAATTTGCGCGCCTTCCGTGTCATATTCGACCGTGGATTGCGGAACGAGATGGGGGTCGAAGAAATCGAGGTTCGGAGCATGTTCCACCTCAGCCTTGGGCGCTGGTTCGTTGTCTGCTTGGCTGGGCTCACTCACATTGAGAATTTCTTCACGGACAGATGTGGCAAGCTCTCCGCTTGCGTTCATCAGCCGCTGGTACTGACCGATGACTGTTTTGGGCTCGCCGTCCATCAGCATTTCCCCATCATCCAGCAGGATCGCGCGGGAACAGAGCTGCAAGACGCTGCTCGGTGCATGTGAGACGAACAGAACCGTCGCCCCGCTGGCCTGAATATGTTCGATCCGGGCGAAGCATTTACGCTGAAACGCTTCGTCGCCGACGGCTAAGGCTTCATCGACAATCAAAACGTCAGGATCGGAATGGATGGCCGTCGCAAAAGCCAAGCGCACGAACATGCCAGACGAATAGGATTTTACGGGCTGATCGATAAAGTCGCCCAAGCCAGCAAACGCTTCTATGGCCGGGAAACGCTCATCAATCTCTTTCTGGCTCATGCCGAGTATTGTGGCGTTTAAATAGACATTCTCGCGACCCGTGAATTCTGTATTGAACCCGGCGCCCAGTTCCAGCAGCGCCGCAATGCGACCTCGAACTGTCGTTGATCCGGATGTTGGCTGCAATGTCCCGCAGATGATTTGCAATAGGGTCGATTTTCCAGATCCATTGCGTCCGACAATGCCGAGCGTTTCACCCGGCTGAACATCGAAACTGATGTCGCTCAGCGCGCGAAATTCTCGGTATGATTTTTTCCGAGAGAATAATGCCTCGGCCAATCTTTGTGTCGGGCGACTATAAAGTCGATAGTTCTTGGAAACATTCCGAACCGTGATCGCGGCAGAATCGAGGTCAGACGGCATCGAAGGCTGAGCGGGATCAGAGGACATCGGCAAATCCAGGCCGTAATCGGGTGAAGCCCATCCACCCCGTGATCGCCAGCAAGGTGGCAACACCCATATAGATCGCCAATGCCGTCCAGTCCGGCCACACGCCCCAGATCATCATGTCGCGGAAAGCTTCGATCGGAATGGTCAACGGGTTGAGCGAGAGCCAAGGTCTCACACCTTCCGAGAAGGAGGAGAGCGGATAGAGGATGGGTCCTAAAAATAGCAGCGCTGTCACGAGCGGGGTCAGAATTTGATTAATGTCTCGAATATATGTGCCAAGCGCCGATAGCCACCATCCCAAGCCTGCGACGAGAACAACCAGCGGCAAAATTGCGAGAGGTGAGAGCAGGGCTGTCCATGGCAGAAAACCGGTCAGAATCAACTGGAACAGTATCAGGATAAGCAGCGAGACAAGTAGCTGGAACAAGGCGCTGAAAATATTGACGATGGGCAGAACGCGTAATGGAAAGACGACCTTTTTCACGAGGTTCACATTGTCTGTGATCGCGGTGCCGGTGGTGAGGACGACTTCGCTGAAAAAGGCGTAGAGACTTAGGCCCGCAAATAACAGCACAGCAAATTGGAAGGTCCCCAGATCGCCGACGCCGTCTGCGCTCACATCCGCGCCCCAGCGCACGGTAAAGACCTTGGTGAAAATGAACGTATAAACAACCAGCATCGAGATGGGTGTTAGGAAGGCCCAAGCCAGTCCTAAAAACGATCCGCGATAGCGTTGCAAAATCGCCCGGCGGGTCATTTGCACCGTGATGGTGGCGGACGGGACTCGGCTCCGTAAAAAGTTCATGACGAAGAAGACCGCGAACGCTGCGTCTGTTTTGACGGGTTCTTCCGCCGGTTTTTCATTTGCGTCTTCGCGCGCTTCGATGCCGTTTTGGGGGCGGATTTAGGCGTCGATTTCAATGATTGCCTAATCTTAGCGACATCTTTCGCATTGGCCTGACTGACGGGATCATAGGCGTCATGCAACATATCGTGACGGCGCTGTCTTTCCGATTGATCCATTGGAGTTAGGTAGATCGATGTGACTTTTGGCGTGAATACGAACGGTCCAACTTGAGCGTATCGGATCCAGAGGTTCCAATCTTCTAACTGCGAAAATTCAGGATTGAACCCGCCGAACCGTTCAAACAAGTTCTTGCGAAATAAGATCGATTGAATCGGGATGAAGTTTTCGCGCATCAACGTCTGGCGATTAAAGGGTCGCCGGTGACTATCGGGCAGCTCAAACTGATGCATCAGAGGATCATCGTTGACCATTTCAGAATGCGCATCCCAGGCCAGTGCGTAAGACGCAACGGCTTTGGGCTGATCTTGCGCGGCGCGGACCAAAGTCTCGACGTGATCAGCAAAGAGTAGGTCATCATTGTCGAGCCAGCAGAGCCAGTCTCCCCGCGCCAATGACGCGCCGTGATTGCCGCATTCTGATCGTCCTTTGCCGGGGCTTTTGGCGTAGCGGATACGGTGCTCACCAAATTGCGCGGCTGCGGCTTCAACCAATTCTCGTCCATCATCAGTACTGTCTTCGACGATGATATGTTCGATGTTCGGGTATGTCTGATTGAGCACGCAGGCGATGGCATTACGAAGATGCGCGTCAGATGGCCCGTGAGTCCGTGTGATAATCGAGACCAGCGGTAGGGATTTGAACTCCGTTTTCCTAAATGGTTTCGTTGGGATGTCGGCCCCAACCCGGGCCACGTCATAATCAAATTCGTTGAACGGGAAAAATATCTGTCCCTTGCGACGGAGTGAGGCAGAGACGCGTCGCCGCCAGAAATGCCAGCGATTGTCGCGCAGTATCTGTTTGGCTTTTTCGAGCGCGACGGCACGAGACGGGTCGATTTCATTTTTGAACGAAGCCTGCAGCAGCGCTTCACCAGCGGCAATATCCATCGGTGAACCATACCGATAGCGCAGCAAAACATTGGCCGCTGTGGAGCCCGAAAGCTGGTTGGGTCTTAAGTCAGCATTATCCAGCTCAACATGATGTAGGACGGTGGCGTCGGGCACATAACGCAATCGGTACCCACCAGCGCGGAATCGATAGGACAGCTCCACATCCTCACCATACATGAAGATCTTTGTGTCATAGCCGCCGACGTCTAAATAGGCTGATCGGCGCATGAGAACGCAAGCATGGGCGTTCCAATTTGTCTCCAGTGTGACCGGGTCATAATATTTCGGATGCTCATAGGGCATCTGGCGAAATTCCCAGCAGGCTACGTCTTCTGCATCGGCGCGCGCGACTGCGGCGCAGCGACGGAGTGATGTCGGATAAAACTCAATATCGACATTCGTGACCAGAACGAAATCGTCATCGCTGGACCGGATCGCGTGATCGTTTCCGGCGCCATAGCCAAGATTGTCGCGCGGTGAGAGTTGTAGCGATCGGTAATGGTCACCTTGGTTTGAAATAAAGGCTTCAATTTGCTCAATGGTGCCGTCGCTTGAGCCATGATCAACGAAATGGATGGAGAGCTTGCTGGCCGGGTAATCGAGCGCGACGAGAGATTTGAAGAATTTCGGTAACCAGCGCTCGGAATTATAAGTGACGGCGCTTACCGTGATCGGAGGGAGGTCTGCATCGGCAACCGCTTGAGCCTCTTTATGCAGCCATTTTGCATCCATGATGGTCGGTCGATTGCGTTGCAGAGCTCTCCGCGCATCACGGATTGACGGAGACCGAGACGCGTCGGCAGACGCTACAATATCTTCGGATTGCATGAGTTGCCGCGCGTGCAGACCGGCCATCATGCCAACGATCAAGCGGGTTTTATTGCGCCAAAGCCGGGTCAAATCGCGCGCGGGTTTGGTGATCCGCCAAGATGTCGACGCCTGCATCGCGGCAATATGATCGGCACTCGCCGATGCGCGAGCCGCCTCAAATTCCGCCATTGTTTCAAGTTGCAGGATTGTGCTTTGAGCCGTTTCCAACTGAGTCTTCAGAACGTCCTGTCTCTTTTTAGCGCGGTCTTTTGCGCCAGCGGCTTGTGCGCGCACATGGTCCAGCGTTTTCGACAAATCCCACAATTCCGCTTGTTTTGCGACCAGCTTGTTTCCGGCCTCGCTCAGATCGGATTGGACAGTTTTCAATTCCGATTGGAGTTGCGTCACATTCTGAACGACATGGTCGTTAAACGCTTTTGCTTCTTCCAACTGGCTCGCGCGTATGGTGGCCTCGACCCTAAGCGTTTTGACCCTTGCATCGGACCTGACACGCTTTTTGTATTGAGTATCAAACTGTTCGCGCAGCGCGTGCAAAGGCCCGCTCGACGCTTCTAGGACATTCCCAATCGCCGTAACTTTTTCTAGGGTTTCACCGTCTGGCGGTTTCGGAACGTTGGACAGCAGCCCATCATAGACTGGTTGCAACCACGCCCTCAGGTCTGGCGTGACTGTCCACTCGGTCACCCTGTGATGTCGCAGAGAGGGATCGAGAAATTCAGCGGCGTCTTTTTCAAAGCGTTCTGGCAACTCAGGCAAATCGTGATCCGAGAAAAAACGGCGAATTGTCCCAACACTATCATTCATGACCTGATCATAGGGCAGAACACTATGAGGTCGTTTGGCGAGCGCCGTCTCGACATCGACGACATGGCGTAGCCAGTAGAGACTGCCAAGCGGTATCGGTATCTTGTTACGCGTCTGAAGCGAGCGGGCAACTTCAACCGGATGTCGCACGGCATGCATAATGCAGACCCTGTATCCCATCGACTCTAAGGCTGAGAGAGTAAGATCCGCGAAGCGGGACATTCTCGGCTCTTTGAGCACGATCAGCTTTGCATCACCAAAGTCGCGTTCGACCAATGTACAGAAACGTTCCTGATATTGATCACGTTGAGTGTCTGTAAATTCAACAGGTCTGAAATCATCCCAGCTCTGATCGACAGCTTCCAGCATTTCGTCGTGAAAAGCGGCAATCGCTTTGGATTCCCAATGGCCGGTTTTATTGCCAGCCCGACTGCGCAGCAGGTCTTGCGGCAATGTCGCCCCAGCGAGCGCACAAAGGCGCGTCAGAGCGGACGTGCCGCTGCGATGCATGCCCAAAATTATAATGCATGTTTTAGCCGCCATTGATGGCCTCGATATGCGGTCCTGAAAGCGACAGGAGACGGAAATGCGATATAGATTTCAGAGCATTATGGATAGTGGAACGGTCCCTAGTGAGTGCGGCAGGACTTTTCAACGAAGAAGGCAGGTCTGGTGCAGCCTGCAAACAGACTATGCCGTGTGGTGACAATGTTTTTTGCCACAATCTTCTTAGTTTTGTCGGTAATCCGGACCTTGCAAAAATGAAATTTGCCGTGCCAGTTTAAGAATCATACTCAGGCAGAGAGAAATCTGGAGGGGTGCTGACATGAAACAATCTGGACTTGTCCTAACCTTCAGCCTGTTATCTGCCTGCGGCCCAGCGGCTGTGGAGACCCCAGAACAATCCGAAGACGATATTGCACCGCCGCCCATCTCTCTGGTCCTGACCGATGGCGAACAGGATGCATGGACATTGGATGTCGAACTGACCGAATCCAAACCGATCTTCTTCTCCCGATCCAATGGCGATTACCGCCGCGAAACTTTCTCGGTCCGAGACGACCAAGCGATGTTTGATCGGGTCGGCGGGTTCGACACAATCATTCCCACCGATGACGCCACATCGGTTGAGCTGTCCGTCACGCCCTATTCCGGCTATATCCGAGGGGACTATACGCCGTTTATTCCGTTTTCGGACGGCGGCATCGCTTTGTTTACGGGTCAATTTGAACTGCTACCCGGCGACGAACTGGCCTCGATCGAGGCGTTGAATGGGAATTTGGGGGCTTGGTCGGGCGAACAAGTGGCAATCCCGATGACGGTCAAATCGAACCGGACATTGCTAGTTCGCGGTGAACGCTATCAGGGCGAAGCCGACATCATGATCGATGGGTCCGGGGAATATATCTATCTCGGTGATGCGACGATCGTACAAGGCGATGCGTTTTCGGGCGTGATTGATCCGGGCCTGCCTGCTTGGTTGCGGGATAGTTTTGATAGCGAACTGTCGACCATTTTTGAGGCGCTGAGTGATCGCTTCGGCTATAGCCTATCGGACCGCGCCACAGTCCTGTTCGCTTTTCGTGGCTATGAAGGTCAGGGCCTCTCTAACAGTGGTGGTGCGCTGCCGGGCAGTGTCCTGGCGTTAGAAACCTCTGGTTCGGCTCTTCGTGATCCGAATGAGCAGGTGCGTGGACATTTCCGATGGTTCTTTGCCCACGAAGCCGCACATTTATTTCAGCATCAAAACGGTAAGATAGGCGGGCAAGAGGTAGCCTGGATTCATGAGGGGGCGGCCAATGCTATGGCGGGCCGCATACTCATTGATCGGGGGTTGCGGGATGCGGCGAGCTATGAGGCCAGCCTTGCCGCTACGTTCGTGCGCTGCGCAGACGGGCTGAAAGGCCGAACCTTGGAGGAGACGATGCGTGCGGGCCGTGTTGGGGCGTATGATTGCGGCGAAATCATCGCGATTATGTCTGACGCCGCTCTGCCGGAACATGATCTCTATGACCTCTGGTCTACCCTCATCACACGCAGCGAAGATCTGGCGCAATATGGTGCAGATGATTACTTCGCTGCCATGACGGAACTGGGCGCGAAGGCAGAGATTGTCGCAGATCTGCGCCGCTTAACAACAGAACCAGTCGAGAATGCGATGGCCCAATTGCAATCCTTATTGGCGGCGGTGGGGCTCGATACTGTTGAAGCGGACGGCCGGATCGTCCGGATCGCCTTACCGGGCTGATATGGCCCAATCTTTCCCACCGGGCTTTGCTCATTACCCGCTCTATTTCGATCCAGCGCAGCAAGCGCTGTTAATTGAAGCTGTGAAGGCGGGTGTGAAACAGGCCCCCTTTTACCAACCAACCATGCCGCGCACGGGAACGCCCCTTTCCGTCGTGATGAGTAATTTTGGCCCGCTTGGCTGGGTCACAGATAAAGACGACGGCTACCGTTATGAGGTTACCCATCCGAAGACGGGCGCGCCTTGGCCGGACCTGCCAAAGCTTCTGCGAGACTTATGGGAAGACGTGTCTGATTGGCCCGACCTGCCTGAAGCTTGTCTTATCAATTGGTATCGGGATGGCGCGAAGATGGGTCTGCATGTGGATCAGGATGAGCTGGATTTGAATGCTCCAGTGGTCTCGGTCAGCCTAGGCGACCCAGCCCTATTCAAGATTGGCGGAGAAAAGCGGGGCGGGACAACGGCGGGAGTCAAGTTGTTCTCCGGCGATGTCGTGGTGCTCGCTGGCTCGGCGCGACGTTGCTATCATGGGGTCAGTCGCGTTTTTTATGGTGAAAGCGCGCTGGTCCCTAAAGGTGGACGCATTAATCTGACCATGCGACGCGTCCATCCATCTTAATCGAGACACCCTATGCACAGAGCTTTGACGCGTATTCCATTACTGACCATGGCTGCTACCTTGGCCGTGATCCTGTCTTTCGTCTTGGTCGCGTGTTCGGCCAACGGCCAAGATAGTGAGGCGGTTGACCCCGATATTCGCTTCCTGACCGAAGGCGTCACACCGCCTGATGCATCGCTGGACGATTTAGACTGGTTCGTCGGACTGTGGGAGGGAGAGGTGTTTGGCGGTATTGTCGAACACCGCGTCATGGCGGCTCATAATGGACACATGCCAGGTCTCGTCCGTATCCGCGCCCCCGAAACTGATGCCGTGTCGATGTATGAATTATCCTCCTTCATTCTAAATGATGGAAGCCTGACATATCGGAATCGGCATTTTGGGGCAGACCTTGTTGCCTACCAAGAGCCAGAGGGTGTGGTTGATCGACCGCTTGTCGCTATGGAGGATGGTACGGCCTATTTTCACGGCATCACTTTCGCCCAGACGGGGGATGACACGTCTGTCGTCGCATTTATGCTGACCGATGATGCGGGCGCGCAGACCAAACATCTTGTTTACTACACCCGCAAATAGCGGGATTGATTATGCATAGTCTTATGAGCTTTCCAGACTTAATTGGCCTGATCGGCGTGGCCCTGATCCTGGTCGCCTATTGGGGTGTGCAAACGGACCGGCTGCCCGCCGCAGATTGGCGTTTCTCCGCGATCAACGGGCTGGGCGCCCTGCTGATCATGGTGTCGCTCTATTTCACCTTCAACCTCGCCAGCTTTGTGATTGAAGTCTTCTGGTTGATTATCAGCGGGTATGGGCTGTTAAAGGCGTGGCGAAACCGCAAGCCGAAGCAGGGCTAGCTCCGACCCAACTGTGCTTGGCATTTAGTCAGGCGGTCTTCGCGCGCGATCCCACCAGACGAAGGCGGCGAGGGCGAAACTAGTGAGGGCCATGATGAACAGCATCGGGCTCGTTGCGCTGTCTATCTCTGGGCCAGTCGGTGTGTAAATGCCGAGCATGGTCAGGTGCGCGCCGAATGCGCCGTCGATAATAACGTGGTTGAGGTGAGGTCCGACTCCTTACGCTCACAAACGAACGATTTGTCGCAGGAACGATCCTATGGCCGTGGACGTTATTTTTCTCGAACACCTAACCCTATCCGAGAAGGAGATTGCTCATGGCTGACTTGTCAAAATTTGAAACTGAACCCCGAATCCAACTACTCGAAGAACTCAAGAGCGCGCGCTGCGTTATGCTGGGCTCGCCGAATTCTAGCGAACATATGCAACCGATGGCCCCGCAGATCGACAAGCAAACGATCGAGACGGCTGAGCAAGGTGGCAGCTCCGCGATTTATTTCTTCTCTGACAACACGTCTGATCTTGGCAAAGCTGTGCTGAGCGACCCTGGCGCGACCGTCATGGCCACCCATATCGGTAAAGACTATCAAGCCTGTATTGAGGGCACGCTATACCCCGTCACAGACGATGCGGCCCTCATCGAGCGCTTCTGGAATCCCATCGCCGCGAGCTGGTATCCAGGCGGGAAAGACGATCCGAAAATGTTGATGCTGAAATTTGTGCCGATCACGGCAGGCGTTTGGGCGTCGACTGGCAACCCGCTGAAATTCGTCTATGAAACTGCCAAAGCCAATTTGACCGACACACTGCCCGATGTCGGTAAAAGCAAGATCATCGCAGCGTAACGGCCCCGCAATATGCGAATGAAGGCTCCGCACTTGCGGGGCCTTTTTCTTTGGGGACTTAGCGTCTAGAGGCGCGGTCATGTCTGATACTATACCCGATCTCTTCACACCGCTCACTTTGCCTTGCGGCCACACTGTGCCGAACCGGATCGCTAAGGCGGCGATGGAAGAGAATATGGCTGATCAAGCCTCAGGGCTGGGGCAAGTGCCGGGTGAGGCGCTAGTCAATCTATACCAGTCCTGGGCCGATGGCGGCGCTGGCATGCTGATCACCGGGAATGTCATGGTGGACGCCACGGCCATGACCGGTCCGGGCGGAATCGTGCTGCGTCAGGGGACGCTCGACAATCCTGATATTCGCACTCGATTTGAGGATTGGGCCGCAGCCGGAAAGTCCGGCGGCGCGTCGCTTATTATGCAGATCAGCCATCCCGGACGACAGCTATACGCCGCGCAGGGTGTGGAGGCGGTCAGCGCGTCGGACTCACGTCTCGATATGGGCTCGGAGACTCTGTCGAAATTATTTGCCCCGGCGCGGGCCATGACAGGGGATGAAGTCCGGGGCTTGATCGCGCGCTTTGGCGAATCCGCTTTGGCCGCCAAGTCTTGCGGTTTTGACGGCGTCGAAATTCATGCCGCGCATGGTTATCTGCTGGCGCAATTCTTGTCGCCGCTGACCAATATGCGTGAGGATGAATGGGGCGGTGCGTTGGAAAACCGGGCGCGGCTTCTGCTCGAAATTGTGCGGTCCGTCCGTGACCGCGTTGGTTCAGACTTTATCGTCGGTGTGAAACTCAATTCCGCAGATTTCCAGAAAGGGGGCTTCGACGTGCGCGATGCGACACAGGTCGTGGAATGGCTCGGCGCAGAGGCTGTCGATTTTGTCGAGGTCTCTGGCGGCACTTATGAAAGCTCCGCGATGATGGGCGAGAGCCAAGACGGGCGCGTCAGCCAGTCGACACATGATCGCGAAGCTTATTTCCTGAGCTTTGCTGAACAAATGGCGGAGGTGGCCAGCATGCCTTTGATGGTGACGGGCGGTATCACTCAGCGCGATACGGCCGACCGTGTGATCGGCTCGAAAGGCGTCGAGTTGATCGGTCTGGCACGGGCTTTGATTATCACGCCCGACCTCCCGAACCGTTGGCAGGCAGGCAGCACGGATAGCGGTCCCGTTCAGACTGTGAGTTGGAAGAACCCGGCGCTCCGCAGTCTAGCGAATATGGCTGTGGCTAAGGCCAATTTGCGCCGCATGAGCCGAGGACAAGACCCCAAGCGCCGATTCAATCCCGTGCTGGCGTCTCTGGTGCAACAAAAGAACCAAGCCGTGCAAACAAAACGCTACAAGGATTGGTTAGAAAAAGATGCGAATTAAGCGTCGCGTGCAACCGTCTGGCATCGATTTTTTGCTTAGTTACACTGCGCCTTAACGCCGTCTTAGTTGGACCATGCTTGAAGGGTCACTCTTGCAACCGGGGTTAACCCGGCCGGAACGAGAGAGCGCATCGTGACGAAAGTACCGCCACAGTCAGAGCCGCAGTCCGATACGTCCGCCACTTGGACGCGGTCGGATCCTGTGTCTGATCCAATCATCCAGCAGGATGTCAATTTTGACCCTCGCCGCGCGGTCACTCCGGATGGTGCTCGTGGGCCGCGTTCATCAGCTGATCCCGCCGTCACATTATCGCAATCATCTTACGCCCCGACCCAAGCGCCGCTCCAGCCTATCGTCGATCAAGCGGTTGACATTGAGGCGGAGCCTGTGCCGCTCAAACGTTCGTCTTTTCTGTCTCGGATCAAAACTCGGATTGACGAAGAGATGCCAGACAATGTGGTTGCCGCGCGTAAACCCTTCTTGATGGGGCTCCTGTCAGGCGTCGTTCTAATGCTTTTGCTGGGACAGATTTTCCGCGCGACACAGCCTGATCCGACCTTTGCGACTATGGTCCTGCCAGTCGACAACAGCGCGCCGGTCGCCTTTCTCGATCAAGTACCAACCGCTGATTAGGTCGACTGCCGCTGGGGCGAGGGATTAGAACTCTTACTTTCGAAGCGAAAGGCGGATGTCTGTAAAGGCTTCAGTCCGAACAGCGGACGTAGGATGGGTACGCGGCGAATGATTTCGTGACCGATGACGCAGCCACCAACCGTGGCCGCCGTTAGAAGCCCAAATTCAACGCCAACATTCAAGCTCTGGCGGGTTAGCCAAAACCCAACCGTTACGATAATCGTCTGGTGCAAAATATAATAGGGAAAGACAGCCTCGGTCAGATAGCGCAGTCCCCGCCACTCTCGCGCGGCCAGTTGTTGCGCCCAAGCCAGCAAGGTCAAGATGACGGCGGTCAGATAGAGAACGCGTCCCACGCGCGCAGGCCATAACCAAGTTTCAGCCTCTGCGACGGCGTCCCAATTGTTCCAGGCAACCGTTAAGACGGCACCTAATCCAATACTGAGGGTCAAAAATGCCCATCGGCCTGATCGCAAGGCCACCCAAACTGCGGATGATTTGGCGATGACATAACCGGTCAGAAGCCAAGTGACGCTGTGTGCATGATTGGCCCAGTCACCAGTCAGGTCATGCGTCGTTGGAAAACGGGCATCCAATGTCAGACGGATCAACATGTGTGGGGCAAAAACAATCGCGAGCAGCAAACACCAGCCCCAACGGCCCGACAGAACTTTCGCGAGCGCGGGCTCAATCGTGTCGCTCAATCGGCTGAGAGGCCGTGCGACTGGCAACAATAGAAGCGTATAGACGAGGATGTAAGCGACATACCAAAGGTGGTTCCACGTCGGCGTTGTGATCGAGTAAGCATCCGTGAGGTAGCCCGGATAAAAAGCGATCAATCCTTGTGAGACTTCACCCGATTCGATGAGTTGTAGCCAGGCTTGCGGGACCACAACAACCAGCATACCGAACAGCAAGGGTAAGAATAGACGCTTGGTCCGGGTCCGGCCAAACCGACCTAGCCCGTCCGTTTTATCAATCGCGAAGCGCAGCGCAGCGCCCGATATTAGAAACAGAAGCGACAATCGCCAGGGATTGAGCAGGCGCATGAGCGGCTCAGCCGCCTCTCCCGCATGGACGCTTTTCACGTGCCAGCCCCAGCTCACATAGAACATGCCGATGTGATAAAAAATGAGCAGGGCAAAAGCGCCGATGCGCAGCGTGTCGAGGTCATAGCGTCGCGTTGTCATTGTCTTGAGGTCCTTCAGCGTGTGTCCTGACCTCATTCCCGTTCTATTCCCTCGATGAGAGCCGGGTGTGACGAAACGCTGAGAGTTTGGGATCAAACAACGCGAGTCTGGGATGAACAACCTGTCACAGGGACAAAGGGTCTGGACGGGGTGCTGAGCTATGGGCGAGAGAACACCTATGACGAAGAGGACACAGAATCCGATAGACCGACGTGCGGACCTCCATAGTTGGGTTATCGTGCTGGTGTTTCTGACGCTCTCACTGATCGTTGAGGGAACGACTGAGCAAATGGAAATTGCGCGGCAGGGCGGGCCGCATGAGCCGGGCAGTATTACGGCGCAGTGGTTGTATGAAGCTAGCTCCCATATCGCGCTGATTGCGGTGGCGGCTCTGATCCCGATTTGGCTGAACAGATTTCCACTCAGCCTGTCGAATTGGGGGCGTCGATTGCCCAATTATGCTGCGGCGTTTCTACTGTTCACAGTCGGGCATATTCTCCTGATGGTCGCGATGCGTCACGCGGTTTGGCCATTCATTGCCCAGGGCCACTATGATTTCGGCCTGCTGCGGATTGAGCCTTGGGCTTATGAAATGCGCAAAGATCTGTTCACCTTCCTCAGCATGCTTGGTGTTTTTATCACGTCTCGCCATATCGCCGTGCTGGACGAAGAACGCCGGGCGGCGCGCGAAGACGCGCAGATGACGGGGCGTCTTACCCTGAAATCGGGTGGCCGTCAGATCTTCGTTCCCGCCAATGAGATTGTCCATGCCAGCGCCGCAGGGAATTACGTTGAGGTGCATACGGAAAGCGGACGCCATTTCGTTCGGCTCACTTTGTCAGAATTGCAAACGCTCTTGTCCGAAGCCGGGGTCGAGCCTGTGCGACTGCACCGCTCACACCTGACGGTGCGGGATCATCTGCGCGATGTCGGCCCGACCGACGCCAACCTGTCCACTGGCGTCCGGCTTCCTGTAGGACGAAGTTACCGGACCGGATTGCAGACCCTAGGCTGAGGTCAATATTTCCGTTATCGCGCGGTGCGCCTGACCCATAGCAACGCCCGTGTCGGCCTTGGCGCCTGCGTCCGAATTAGCGACATGAATGCGCCCAACAGGCTTGCGGCCAATGACCCAGGGTTTGTCCTCTTCATCGGCATAGTCCGGTTCCCAAATCAGCTCTGACGAATAGGCGTAACCATGCGGCCAGCGATTGACGGTGATCGCGGAAATATCCCGCTCGGGATCGAAATCATAATCGGCAAGCGCTTGCGATAGTTGGTGTTTGACGTGGCCCTCAAAGGTCTCAAACGGTGTGCCGAGGATGCGCATTCGCCCTTCACGCCATTGCGCAGGCCCCTTCGTATCCGGCACCCAAGGCACGTGACACATATGCAGGACTAAAGGCTCATCCGGTGAGCCGACGGCGTCATAGCCCCCGATGGAGACGGGATAGGCGAACTCGACCTGCTTGAAGAACCCGTCCGTATAATAGACGAAATCTGTGCCAATCTCTTTGAATCGACGCCAGTCCGGCACGGCGACCTTCGTGTAGACCAACGGAATTTTTGGCACGGAGAGTAGCGCCTCGCGCTGCGTTTCCGGCAGCTCGTCGCACAGATAGGGCAGAGCCATATTATAGCCCGCCATGACCATATGCGCGGCGCGCACAGTATGTTGCTTACCGTCTCGCATATAAGTCATAACCACACCGTCGCGCAGATTGTTCATCTTGACCGCCGTGCTGTTCAGGCGGATGCGAACAGCTTGATCGGGGCGGTCCAGTGCCGTGTAATCGGCTTTGGCCAGTACCACATCTTCCATAGTGGACCCCGGCATAGCGTCCGGTATCATACTGCGAACCATGAGGCGCGCGATGGACGCATTCCCGTCCGGGAAGTGGAAAATATAGGGGTCATCATTGCGCGTGCCCGTACGCGGTAATGTGTGCGTCACGCCCGGCATGCCGCCATCATAATTCTGAATCAGCGTCGCCGGGATTTCATCAATGCCGACGCACCAGAAACTCATCCCCCAGCGCTTATAGATATTGATTACCTCTTCCGGCGCGCGGGCATAATTACGCAGGAAGTCTTCATAGGAGGTTTTGCGCAGGATCTCGTATTTCTCGTCGGTCGACAGGTCTGGTATATAATCCTCGGTCGAGGTTTGCAGGCGGATAAATTCCTGCTTGGCCTGATCGCTGACTGGCATATCGGCGGCGAAGTCTGCCCAAGGACGAGATCCGTAGCCGGGGACCAGCTTGGTCGTACCGAATGTTTCCGCGTCGAACAGGATCGATTTTGACAGGCCTTCGCGGTCCCAGAACTCTTGATCGAAATAGGTGTAGAAGCGGTCGACCTCGATCCCGATCTCTTGCAACAGCCGCTTGGCTTCATCGGGGTAATGGCTTGGCGTATCGATCGCTTCCGTGCCGCCATAGCCAAGGCGAAACTTACCGCCGACATCGAATTCATTGCGCTTGGCATGGCCGCCAAAATCATCGTGATTGTCGAGAATGAGGATGCGCGCATCGGGTCGCGCATCGCGGTAAAACCAAGCCGCCGCTAATCCGCTCATCCCGGCGCCGACGACAATCAAATCATAATCATCTTCGGGGGCACCGTGCTCGATCGTTATACCCGATACGACATCATGCATCGGCTCCCACGATCCGTCATGACTACCACGCAAGCCCGTCTTGGTCGGCGGATAATACCCACTTGGCAAAGCGAATGTGTCTGTCACACCTGTCTCAGCACAGGCCGTGAGTAAGCCGGGAGTCATAGCTGCCCCGATCGCAATCGGAGCCCCATTGAGAAAGTCGCGTCGTGAAATCATGATCCGGTCCCCCTAAAAGGTGATCCTGATAGGGAAGATGTCCCGTGTAAAGGCCACAACGGCGCGGGATGAAATGTCGAGTTCAAGTAAAGGTTGTATTGTGCTATAGCCGTTTTGAGAGAGGGCTCATCATGACAACCAAGTTTGTTCGCTGGCACCCCAAGGGCAAGACAATCTGGCTTTATCCAGGTCCTGAAAAGCGAAGCAAAGTCAGGGATGTGCGATGGGGCGACGTACTTAATATCGTTGAAGACAGGTCTGATGGATGGTCTCGGATCAAATGGGGCGCGAAGACCTATTATATCCAGACGGAAGAGACGACAGACACCCGACCACTTGAAGTGCTGTTCGTAGATGTCGGCCAAGGTGATGGCGCAATCCTGACATCGGCTGAGACAGGCAATGAAGAGCGCATCATCATTATTGATGCCGGTAAGTCGAGCAATATGGCCCGGTTGATCAAGTGGCGATTTGGCAAGCTGAAAGCGCGCTTTGACTTTGCTGGGGCCATTATGACCCATCCGGATCATGACCATTACGGTGGCTTTCAAGCTGTGTTCGACAATGCAAAATTCGGCTTTGACAAGGTCTGGCACAATGGTCTTTTGGAGCGCGCCGGGGACGAGTTACTCGGGGCATCAGATAGCTCCGGCAGGTATCTGACCGACCTTGCGGTGAACGATGAAGATGCCCGCAATATCTATGCGGATGCCACAGTCCGGGGTCGCAAACGCTATCCCAAGCTAATCTGGACAGCTTTGGAGTCGGACAGGATTGGGCCGGTGGAAATGCTGGCGGTTGGACATGGGGTGCAAGCGGGCGGACACACTTACCTACCAGGATTTTCTCCAGCTGACTCAGGCGATGCCCGAATTCGCGTGATCGGTCCCGTGCCGGAGCGGAGGGGCGGACAGCCCGCTTTGCGTTGGTTCGGCAGTGATATTGGCTCGAGCGCGAAGAACACTGGCAAGACCAAGAATGGTCATTCTGTTCTGCTCAAGCTCGACATCGGTATGTTCAGCCTGCTGTTTGGCGGCGACCTCAATCGACCAGCAGAGGATTATTTGCTGCGCCATTATGGCGATATCAACAACCCCGCTGCCCCGCTATCTGATACAGTCAGGGAAGCACGCCGGGTTCTGCGCGCCGATATGATGAAATGCTGTCATCACGGTGCGTCGGATGTGACTGATGAATTTCTCGAAGCTGTTGAGGCTTTTGCCTACGTCGTCTCGTCCGGTGACGAAGAAAGCCATGCGCATCCGCGACCTGATCTTTTGGGTCGATTAGGAAAGCACGGGCGGGGTGATGCGCCGATGATCTTCTGCACGGAGATCCTACGCTCTACCCGGGAAAGCGGAGTGAAGGAGGATTTCACACGTTTGGCCCGTTTGGACAAAGATATTCAGTCACTCAATGTCGATATCGATGAGATAGAAGATGATGGCCGCGACGCTTCACAAGAGCGCACGGCGCTAAAGGACAAAATCAAAGGTCGTAGTGCGCTTCAGAAAAAGCTACAAAAACGCAATGTCGGCGTTTACGGCGCGATTACACTCCGCACGGATGGCCATCGCATGGAAATCAGCTTTATGCTGGAGAAGCCGCGCGGCAAGCAGCGTTGGCAAAGCTTCCGCCTTATACATGATCCTGCGACTGAAGAGTGGTACCCCGCTGATGACAGCGGGCACTAAGCCTTAGCTGTTTTTCCCGGCCTTGCGGTCGCGCGCTTTCAGCAGGCGCAGGCGCAGGGCGTTGATCTTGATGAATCCGCCTGCATCCGCCTGATCATAGACGTCGTCTTCTTCGAAGGTGACGTGTTCTTGACTATAGAGCGAATAGGGGGAGGCGCGTCCGATGACGTCGCAATTGCCCTTATAGAGCTTCAGGCGAACGGTCCCGGTCACGAGTTCCTGCGACGCGTCGATGGCGGCTTGCAGCATTTCCCGCTCTGGTGAGTACCAGAAGCCATTATAAATCAGCTCGGCATATTTCGGCATTAGCTCGTCTTTCAGATGCATTGCGCCCTTATCCATCGTGATTTGCTCAATACCGCGGTGCGCCATGAGTAGGATGGTCCCGCCGGGCGTTTCATAAACACCGCGTGACTTCATCCCGACAAAGCGGTTTTCCAGCAGGTCGAGGCGGCCAATGCCGTTTGCGCCGCCGAGCTCATTGAGTTTGGTCAGCAGGGTTGCCGGGCTCATCGCTTCGCCATCGATTGAGACGGCATCGCCGCGTTCAAACCCGATCTCAATTATAGTCGGCGTGTCGGGCGCATCCTGTGGGCTGACGGTCCGTTGATAGATAAATTCCGGGGCTTCGTCGTTCGGATCTTCTAGCACTTTGCCTTCCGAGGATGTGTGTAACAGGTTGGCATCGACCGAGAACGGGGCTTCGCCGCGCTTGTCGAGCGCGACTTCAATGCCGTGCGTTTCAGCATATTCGAGCAGCTTAGTGCGCGAGTTTAGGTCCCATTCGCGCCAGGGCGCGATAACTTTGATCTCCGGATCAAGCGCGTAATAGGCTAGTTCGAACCGGACCTGGTCATTCCCCTTGCCGGTCGCGCCGTGACAGACGGCATCAGCGCCGACCTCATGCGCGATCTCAATTTGACGTTTAGAGATAAGCGGGCGCGCGATGGACGTACCGAGCAGGTAGAGACCTTCATAGACTGTATTGGCGCGGAACATCGGGAAAACGAAGTCACGCACAAATTCTTCGCGCAAATCGTCAATATAGATTTCCTTGACGCCGGCGGCTTCGGCTTTGCGGCGCGCGGGTTCCAGTTCTTCACCCTGTCCCAGATCGGCGGTGAAGGTCACGACTTCGCAGCCCTTCTCCTCCTGCAGCCATTTCAGGATGATCGATGTATCGAGGCCGCCAGAATAGGCGAGGACGACTTTTTTGGGCTTGGACATGAGAAGGCCTTCACGCGAAATTTGTCGCGCCATAGCGCGACGAGCAGAGCATTCAAAGCGCCGTAATAGAAGGATGTTGCCAGAGTGTTGGCTTAGATCACATTTCCGACACGCCAATTGATAGCGCAGCGCGTGTCATAACGTCAGGATCAGGTTAAACGGGCGCATGGCTTACCCTCCACCCTATTATACCGACGCTGATCCTGACTTTGTGCAACGGATCATGGCGGACCATTCTTTCGCGCTGTTAGTGGCGGACGGGCTGGACGCCACGCATCTGCCTTTGCTGTTCAAAGATGAAGGCACGCAGGGGGCGCTTTATGGCCATCTCGCGCGGAGCAATCCGATTTGTGACAGCCTTGATGGCGGGACGGGTTTGGCTGTTTTCTCTGGGCCGCATGGCTATGTTTCGGCCACGCTTTATGATGATCCGTCAGCCAGTGTGCCGACCTGGAATTATACATCGGTTCAAGTGCGGGGCCGATTTTCAATCCTGCCGGAGTCTGACGTCATTCCGCATCTGGATGAGCTGAGCCGGGTCTATGAAGGCGATAGCGGGTGGGCGGTGTCTGATGCCCCAGACTATGTCACGCGCATTCGGCGCGGCATCATCGCGTTTAAGATGGAGATCGAAACCATTCGCGCTTTCCGGAAAATGTCCGGCAATAAGAGCCCGGCTATACAAAAACGTATTATTGACGCCGCCCGCGCCGGGGGCGAGGAGGCCTTCGCGGCTGAAATGGCTCGCTGAGATGGAGAGACGATCTTGACTGATTTGCTAAGTTACGACCTGACGGATGATGTCGCCACAATCCGATTGGATGATGGCAAAGCCAACGCCTTTTCCAATGCTATGTTCGATGCGGTCAACGCTGCCATGGACCGTGCCGACAGTGAGGCCAAGATCATCGTGCTACGAGGTCGGGACGGGATTTTCTCGGCAGGATATAATCTCAAAGAATTGATGTTGGGCGGCGATACGGCGGTGCAGCTGGTCAAACGCGGCTCTGAATTTGCCGTGCGTATGATGGAAACCCGCAAGCCGATTATTGTGGCGGGTGATGGCCATATCGTCGCGCTGGGAGCTTTCCTGTTTCTGGCCGCCGACTTCCGCATTGGCCGAAACGGCCCGTTCCAAGTCGGTTTGCCTGAGACCGCGAAGGGTCTGCCTATGCATAATTTCGGACGAGAGCTGGCGATGCCACGGCTAAACCAACGTTATTTCTCTCGCGCATTTATCAATGGTGAAATGTTTGAGCCCGAAGCGGCTGTGGATGTTGGCTATCTCGACGAAGCGACAGATGATGTTGATGCGGCCATCGCCAAGGCGGTCGGGTTTTTCAAAACGGTCAGCCTACATGCCTTTGCGATCAACAAGCCACGTGGCCATCAAACACTGATGCCCGTGTTGAAGCAGGCCATTGAGGACGATCTCGACCTCAAGATCGGCTAGCCCGCTTGCAACGCACTTTCTTTGATTTGCCGAATGGACGCCTGTCCGCGCTGCGGTTTGGCGATCCGGGGACGCCGCTGCGTCTGGTCTTCTGCCACGCCAATGGTTTTAACGCGCAAAGCTATAGGGCCATACTCGACCCGTTAAATGTCCATGCCATCGCGCTCGATTTGCGCGGACATGGATTGACAACCCTGCCGACTGACCCGGCTCGCTTGGCGAATTGGCAAATCTTCGCGGACGACATTAAAGAGTTTTTCGCCGCCCATGTTAGCGCCCCTACTGTTGTTGCAGGACATAGTTACGGCGCGGTCAGTGCGATCCTCGCCCTTCCGAATATCCGTGACAAAGTTTCAGG
Source organism: Algimonas ampicilliniresistens (assembly GCF_030159955.1). Lineage (GTDB taxonomy): Bacteria > Pseudomonadota > Alphaproteobacteria > Caulobacterales > Maricaulaceae > Litorimonas > Litorimonas ampicilliniresistens. Next base: position 270,438 of record NZ_BSNK01000002.1, on the reverse strand, counting down.
CTATGTAGGCTTTGACCCGGTTCTGGTCCCGGCCCCATTTCGAATATTAGCGCGTGCAGCGTTCTGGCGCGCCCACACGAAACGGCGGCTTCCGATTGCGCGCAAGGCAGGTCAGCGCAAAGCCGTGTTTGATAGCCTCGAAGAAGCTTTCAGTCGCTATCAAGGAAGGGGGGCGTTTCGGGGAGTCTCTGATCCAACCTTACGAGACTATCTTGAAGGCGGTTTAATCGAAACTGACGAGGGTCAGGTGCGTCTGGCGTGCGACCCAAGCTGGGAACAAGCGATCTACACGGCGCAGGGTCACAATGCGTTTCACAACATTCCGCAGCTGCCGGACAATTCGAAACTGGTTTTCGCGGGAGGCTATGGCCGGGTAAGTACGGCCAGTTTGCGCCGGGCTGTGCAACGGTTGCAACCCCGGCTTTCTGTTGAGTTCGGTGAAGACCTGACCCATTTGTTTCCGTTACAGCAACCCGAATTTGCCACAGATGTTTTGCGCGATGTGCTCAGTCGGACGGAGCCAGAGCAGGGATCGTAACGGCGCTCAGCGCGGCGATCTGCGCCTCTGTTGGCTTAGTTAGCTTGCGTGTGTTCAAATTGAACAGACCGCCGGCCGCATAGCCGGACGCGATGGATACACCGCTGCCGGGCTCAACGATATTGTGCATGATGGTCCGGATATAGTCCTTAGCCCCGACAACGGCGGGGTGGAGTTCATAGGCCATACCGATCTCAGCGAAGCGGTGCATCACCAGACGGATTTCCAGCACAACGGCCGAACCTCCACTGGCCGCATAGTCGGGGTCGAAAAATTCCGGCCACCCGCCTTCATACCAGCCGAGCGATGTCGTGATGCGGCGAAATATTTGTGAAAAGGGTACATGACCGGCGGGCATGATTTCGGTCGTGCGAAAGACACCGCCCCCGATGGACGGCGCTCCGGCCTCCGCCAGTGTCTCGGCGTTGAACGCCGGAAGGTCTATGTCGAGTGATAGACTACGCGGCCTGGCAGGGGCCGGGAGTTGATCAGTGAAGTCATCGGCAGCGCGGCGTAGGCGTGACGGCCACGCGAAAGATTTTTGGGTCGGCAGATAGACATGTTCGACCCGCTCACGCAGCGTCGCAGCGATCCGACCATCACGGTGATACATGACGTGACCGACCAGCGCTGTGCCCTCTTCAAGCGTCAACAGGGCGCTCTCAATGCGTAAGGGTTGGCCCGGACGGGCTTCGGCTAAATATTTGATATGCACATCGCGAGATCGGACGGTTGAGACCGCATCTGGGGTGAAGGCTTCCGCCAAGCCAAGCCGGATGAACAATCCCATGCGGGCTTGTTCGAACTTGTCGAAATAAAACGACATATTGAGATGGCCGAGCTCGTCACACTCCCATGCCGAGCAGTCGCCCGCCCACGTTGTTTTGAACATCGCTGTCTCTTTCGACCTTACGCTGCGGCCTGAGCGCAGTTTGCGCAGGTTCCGTAATGTTCAATCACGCTGCGATTGATCTGAAACCCTTTTGGTTTGCAGTCAGAATGGTCGTGCGCGTGTCGCTCTTCCACGCGGCTGCAGCTCTCGCAGATGAAAAACTCCGCCAAATCGCCCTCATGGCTGTGATCACAGGCGATGAAGGCATTGAGGGCTTCGACCCGGTGGACCAAACCGAGCCGGGATAGAAAATCGAGCGCGCGGTAAACGGTCGGAGGTTTGGGGCTGCCGCGATCAGGTTTAAGGCGGTCGAGCAAATCATAGGCTTTCACCGCGCCGCCATCTTCGATCACGAGCTCAAGCACATGTTCTCGTAGCGGCGTAAACCGCTCGCCACTGTCTTCGCAGACTTCGCGTGCGGCCTGCAATCGTTCCTGAATACTGTGCGATCCCATAAGTGACAGATAGGGGATGGGCAGCGCTATAGCAAAGGCCAATGGGTTCCGAAGACGGTCTGGTCTGGATGACTGACCTGAAAAGCCCGGTTGATGGGGACAAAGGGTTCCGCTAAGGCGCTGGCTTCATCGAATTCAGATGGCGGCGCAACACGAACGGGACTGACGCACCGCTCATTCCTTCCTTCCGATAAAGAGGCGACAATGGCTGAAAAGCAGCAATCTACTGTGACTGGTAATGTCATGTTCTATAAAAAGCCGGTTCCCCTGAACCGTGAGCAACATGCGGGCTACGGCGTCAAGGCTGTGTCCAACCCATTTGAGTTCATGGCGAAGAGCCATTTCATGCCGATCACTGCGCCAGAATTTGGATCAGCCGCAGCTAGCTATCCGGTCATTTTCGCGGGTGAAGAGCGCGCGCCTTTGGCTGTTATGGGTATTCGCACTGATGAGAACCTGTTTGTGAAAGACGGTCAATTCAATCAGGATTTCTATATGCCGAGCTTTGCTCGCCGATATCCTTTTGTACTCGCTGGCGATCAGTCGAACGACCGTTTCGTCGTCTGCGTCGATGAAGATGCGGATTGCGTGACTAAAAAGTCCCCGACCCAAAAATTCTTTGAGGGCGACGACACGTCGGGCTTCACGAAAGAAGCGTTCCAGTTTCTACAGGGTTTCGAACGTGATCGTCAGGCGACGAACAATATGGTCGAAGAGTTCAAGAAATTGGACCTGTTCGAATCAAAGGAAATGAACTTCCAAGGGCAGAACGCCGATGGCTCACCAGCCGAGCGTCAAAAAATCGCTGACTATTTCGCGATTTCCGAAGAGAAACTGCGCAATCTTCCGACTGAAACACTGAAGAGCCTAAATGATCGCGGTCTGCTGGCTGTGGCGCATGCTCACCTGATTTCGCTGAGTAACTGGCAACGTCTGGTCAATATGACCCTGCGTCTCGACGGCGAGAAGCAAGCGAAAGCTGCTAAGAAGTAAGCCCCCATTTCAGCTCAATCTTTGAAGCCTCGGCCTAACGGCCGGGGCTTTTTTCTACCTAGCTTTCTTTCCCGAGCAGGAACTGGCCAGAAAGCGCGGCGATGGGTGTGTCAAACCGGTCCTGCCAAGCGCGAACGCGAATATTGGCGACCCGTGCACCCTGCTTGAAAATTTGCGCGCGGGCATAGGTGTCGACAGGGCGTCCGCGGCGCAGATAATCGATATTGATCCCAATCGGCTTGGGTAGCTCTCGGTCAGGGTTGCTCAGAATGATCTGGGCAATGGCGCAGACTTCCATGAATCCGCCAATACCGCCGCCATGCAAGGCGGGCAGGGTGGCATTGCCGATGTTACTGTCTTTATAAGGCAGGATCAGAGTGAATTCCTCGCCCATGAAATGCGGCTCAATGCCAAGCGTTGTCGCATAGGGAATATTCGCCAGCCGATCCCGGATCTGAGTCATGGCGCTTAATGGGGTGTCTGTTTTGGACTGGCTCATGGCTGAAGACCTTCTTCGGCTTGTTTGCGCTTGGCCGCTTTTTCCATACGGGCGTTAATTGCGTCCTCGAAACTCAGTCTCGGACCCGTACTCATGAACGTGGCTTGCGCTGTCGCCACGGGGTCCGTTTCGTCACCGTCATGGGCAATGGCGCGCAGAAAGGCGACATGTTTGGTGGTCTTGTAGCATTCGGCGATACCAATAATGGTTTCACCGGGTTTGGCGGTGCGCTGATAATCAATGCGTAAGGATAAGGTCGCCAGTGCGCCCAATGTGTCAAACCCGGTAAAAGCGGCCAGGCCGCAAGCTTGATCCAGCAAAGTTGTGACGGCTCCGCCATTGACGACACGGGTGCGCGCATCGCCGATCAGTTTCGTCGAATAGGGTAAGGACAGAGTTGCCTGCCCTTCACCGATGGCGACGAATTGAATGCCGAGTTCAGTCGCGTGTGGTGTGCTGGCGATCATCGTTGCGCCGACATCCCAAAATAGTTTCAGTTTTTCATCCATGTCCATGTCGATCGATCTATTTCAAAGCGCGCCTAGCGCTGCAAAGGCCGCATCAATGATGCGATTGGCACGGGGGTCACCCATGAGATATTTATTCTGACGGTTCATCACATAAGCGCCGTGAAGCCCAGTTTTTGGATCTGCGAACACGGCTGATCCGCCCCAGCCCGAATGGCCGAGGCCGTCCGGATTTGGGCCATAATTATAGTTCGGCGCATTGCGCATGACGCCAGCGGCAAAGTCGATGGTAAAGGGCAGGACGGCGTCAGGGCCCATAATCCGGGATCGGGTGGCAGCCTCGCGAACAGCCGGGCTGAGGATTTGGCGGTCGGCCACGCGCCCCGTCGCAAACGCCCCCATCATAGCACCAATCCCGGCGGCACTGGCCTGACAATTGGACCCGGCCATCTCGGCTTCGCGCCATTGTTCGCCGGATATGCGGGACGGAGACGACCAGGGTTTGAGAAAGGCGATGCGCTTGGCTTCCGTCAGCGGCCCCAAATCTGCGGCGGCACGAGGCTTCACGTTTTGTGCAACGCGGTCATGATCGCTGGAATCGAGACCAATGTGAACATCCGCCTGTGCGGGTCCGGCCAAGTCTTCAGCCAATATCCGGCCAAGACGACGATTTTGTGGGTCGACCCGCCGCGCCACTTCTCCGGCTAGGAACCCGAAAGTGATTGGCGAGTAACCGCTTTGACTGCCTGGCTCGAAAAGTGGCTCTTGATCTTCAAGGACGCCGATGACTTTGTCGAAATCGATCCAATCCTGCGGCTGAAATGTTGGGTCGGTGATGCCGCACAGGCCGGATTGATGGCTCATTAATTGAGCGAGAGTCAGCGATGCTTTCCCGTGGCTTACAAATTCCGGCCAAATCTCTGCGACCGACTGTTCATAGTCGAGCAGACCCTGCTCAACTTGATAGGCGATGACCAATGCGGCCATCGTCTTTCCAGAGGAATAGACAGAAAAAAGCGTTTCGGGTGTGACCTCTGTCTCGTGCTTACGGTCGCCCCAGCCAGCGCACAGGTCGACAAGCGGATCACCGTTGCGGAAAATCGCCACTTGGCATCCCAACTCATCTTCCGATCGGAAATTTTCCAATACCGCGTCGTGGACAGGCTCAAAACCGGGTGCGACGAGGCCCGCTATAGGAAGATCTGGGGTCAGCCTGTCAGTCATTTTGGGTCTCTACTGTCAGCTCTGGCGCACCGCCGTCTGGATCAAGAAATCTCTGAGCTCTGATCAGCGGCAGTTCACCAGCATCTATAGTGTCCGCTGCGCCCATAATGGCGAAGACAGCTGAGACCGAACGGCCAAGCGCTTCGCAAGGCTCTATACCGCGCAAGCGTTGGCCTAGATAAGCGGCCGCTAACGTATCGCCGCCGCCATTGGGAACACCATCATAGCGTTCATGCATAACGGTGTGATGGCGATCTCTTTCAAAAAGACAGGCCCCAATCCGGTCTGCATCGGCCACGGACGTTACCAATGTTTCCCGCACGCCAGCCAGAGGGCGGGGCGGGGTATCCGGCGTTTCTGATAGATTGCCCGTGATGTAACGCCACTCCCATAAGTTCGGTGTCGCGATGTGCGCACGTGGTATTAGAAGGTCGCAAATCGCTTCAGCCCGGTCTTCCCCGATATAAAGTCCCTCCTCGGACCGACTGCCATCGCCCATAACGGGGTCGACGAGGACGAGTCCCGGCTGCAGCCGATCAATGATGCTGGCTGCCAGTTCCACATGACCTGTCTCACCCATATAGCCTGTCATTATGGCGTCGAAGGGTAGGGATTGCGTTTCAGATTGTAGTAGAACCGCTGCCCACATATCCGCCAATTGCTCGGTCGGGATGATCGCGCCGCCAGGCGCGCCCCAGCCCGGGTGGCGTCCGAACAGGGTCGTGGGCAGAACCGTCACATTTACGCCCATCCGGCGCAAGACGAAGGCGCTCACCACAGCGCCAACATGGCTGGTCGCTGTGAAAGAGGAGATAAGAAGGATACGGGCCACGGCGACAGGCGATGCCCCCGTGTCCCGATGCCGTCAAGCGGGCGGAGGTTCAATCCTTCAGTCGATCTGTGTCATTCGACTGGCGCGCCTGACTGAGGGGGTCAAACAATCGCGTAGCGAATTGTTCTGAGCTAAACCGCTTGTTAAGCAAGACGCGCCACAAGCCATTAACCATGGCGGGGTCTGCCCGCCTGTTTTTTGACTAGGCGGGGGACGTTATGCGTCTTGCAGGATTGGCTTTGTCGGCGGCGCTCCTGTCCGGTTGCTCTTATATAGGTGGTTTTGGTGATACGCTCGGCGGTGTCTTTAGTGGACCGTCGCAGGGCTATTATGCGGGATCATCGGGGACGGCTAGTGCGGGCTTTTCCGACCCTTGCCAAATCCCCTATGCTCAGGCCCCGATCCCACCGGGCTGCCATCCCTCTCAGGTCTCAGTCGCGACGCCAGGCGCCAATTCTTATGCGGGTGGTTTTCCGCAACAACCGCAGTTCGGTAATCCGTCGGCCTATGATCAGTCACAGGCCCAGTACGCAACGGGCGGCTATGGTAGCCATGCGTCCGGCAATGTTCATGCTCCCGCGCAACAGGTCGCGCGTGGTCCACGCCTGAGACGGCCGAACTTCCGTGGCTTTCTCGACCTCGGAGCTGAGCATAGCATTTCTGGGAATGTGCTCGATTACGGGAAGTTCCCAGTGCAGCCGCTCACAGGCTATGACCCTGACGTCTATAATGAGACGATTGTAAGCGGGTCGATCACGGATGGTCAGATCTCTACACAAGAATATTTCGTCAATTCCCGCTTACCGACCACTCCCGAAAAATGGGATGAAACTTCGATGCCGTCCATCTCGCTTGATGACGCTTGGTCGGTTCCGTCGACAATCGGCGTAGGTGGCGAATTTATCCTCGGCGACCGGGCGACCGTATTTGCGCGCGCCGGATACACCCGGTCTGAGGGTAACAGCGGCGATACAGCCTCAATCGAAGGCACAGTTTACGAGCGCACGACCAATCAGTTTTATGAAAGTGGGGTGCTGGTCGGAACATCCACAGGAACCGTCTTTAATACGGAACAGCTGATCACCGAGTATTCCTATGACTTCTCCGATATGGAGCGGATCGATCTGGAAGCCGGGGGACGTCTCTACTTCAACCCTGTTGCCGGTCAGTCGACCGGTCGTACGGTTACACCGTTTGTGAGCGCATCGGCCGGGGCATCACGCTATAATGACGTGTCCTTCACCATCGATCAGCGCCAATTATCCTACTCATCTGTCTATAATGATCCGGCCAATGAGTATTATGATCTGGATGTTGCGGGATATGATCTTGATGCCAATCCCGCGACACCGACGACCCGCACTGTTGATTTATATGAATCTCAATGGGTGCCGTCGGGTAGTCTGAAGGCGGGTGTTGAGTGGCAGGTAACACCCAAGACGGCGTTTGCCTTTGAGACAGGTTTACGTGTCGAAGGCGCGCGCGATTATGCCAATGGTACTAAAGGCGACACAAATATTGCTGTGCCTATGACCCTGCGCGGTAGCTTCAACTTTTAGGCAACCAACCCCGCCTCAGTGGCAAAAAGCCTTGTGTTGTTAAGGCTTTGTTCGGTGTTTGAGAACCTTTTCTTAAGCCTGTTAGGGTTAATGCGGACTGAAATGAAACTGTTTCGACGCGTCTTTGCGGCGGAATAGCGACCTGAAGGAGGCCGGCGGATGCGGCTCGCAGTTCTAGCACTTTCGGCAGCAGCAATATCGGGATGTTCCTGGTTGGGCGGGAGCGGCCATTATACGGCACAACCCGGATGTTATAATGCTGGCGCGGCCAGTTACGGCCATCAGCAGACAGGCTATCAATACGGTTATGCGCAAGGCGGCGTGGGATGTGTAGGCGGCGTCTATGGCGGTCAACACTATGGAGCCCAATATGGCGCGCAAGCCTATGGCGCTCAGGGCTATGGGGCTCAGGGTTATGCGCCTCAAATGGCCTCGGCTCAAGGCATGCCCGGTCAGGCTATGGCTCAAGGTTACGCCGCTCAGTCCTATGGAATGAACGCTCAGATGGCGGCGCCGAACATGGCCGGCTTTAATGGGGCCGGCGCAACAGTGGCGGGCGGATATCAAGCCACAGCAACGACGCTGGGCGCCGCCGCACCCTATGGTGCCGCAGTCAGCACGCAGCAAATTTCCGGTCAATATGGCCAAGCCCCTTACGGCCAAGGCGCTGGCGTCCAGACTGTCGTGGGCGCGCCGATCTATGTGCCGCAACCTTATCCAGCGCCCTATTTGGTCCCGCAAGTCCGGCAGCCCATCTGCTGTGGTGGCGGTCGTGTCAGTGGCGGCAGTGCGATGCCGTTCGGTCTCGAAGTGTTTGTTGGGACTGAGCTGAATTCCTCGGGTGAAATTTTCACAAAGAAATCTGATGGACCTCCAGATGGAGACTTCACCATCGACACACGTGTCGGCGAAATTGATCCGATCGGCTATGATGACGCTTTCGGCAATGCAAAGACTATTGGTCTAGCATTGGCTAAAGACATCTCTCCGAGCACCACGCTCTTGGGTTCGATCAGCCATAGCCAGTCTGAAGGTCAGACCGTTGAGAGCTATACGACTGTTGAGCCCGGCACGTGGGCAGGTGGGGTGTTTACGCCGCAGCCAGGAACCGCCCCGCGCGAATTGGACGGGACTTTTTCTGACTTAGAACTGACCACGATTGAAGGCGGTGTGCGCCAATATGTCGGTCATGACCCTAGCTTCCGTCCCTATGTCGGCGCGTCAGGGGGCTTTACGCACAATAATGACGTCCAATTCACCCAGACCTTCAATGATGATGGCAGTTTCTACGGTACCCGCCGCTTCGTCGATAGCGGATGGAGCCCAACAGCCGCTGCAACACTCGGCGCAGAAATGGCGGTCAGTCCACGGGCTGCAATTGGTATAGAATCCGGCGTACGCTGGCGCGGGAGCATGGATTCAGGCGCTCCGTCAGAAGATCGGGTAACAATTCCATTGACCTTGCGAGGTCGTTTGGCCTTCTAAAAATATCTAGTATTTCAGCGTATTAGCCCGCTTCAGTTGACTGGAGCGGGCTTTTTCATGGGCGAAGACACTGTCGATCATGAAAAAAATTCAAGAAACTGATTCATTCCGGCACAGTCTGGCACACGTGTTGCAAGGTTGGGCTCGTAAGAGATGGTTCCAGTGGCATAGTGCCGTTCCGGGACTGACGGATCAGGGATGAAGATCATGCGCAAACTGCTTCTTGGGGTCGCCGCCATATCACTTTCGGGGTGCTCCTTTTTAGGTATCGGGGGACATAGCTCCGGTTATCAATCGTCGGGTTATAGTGGTTACACGAACCCAACGCCACGAGGCTGTGGCCCGCAACATGTTGCGCTGGCTAATGGCAATTGCCTGTCCCGTTTCAATATTGAAGGCGGCATCGGCAAGTCTTACAATGTTGGTGGCGACATTGTGACGGGTGACGAAGCGACATACGTCAATGCGAATGTTCCTAACGTTGGTTTCGAAGATGCTTACGAAGACGGCATTCGTTACGAATTGGGCGGTTCTTATGCATTGTCGCCAAACAGAAAAGTCACTGCGATGGCCTTCCTTGACGAGGCTGAAAGCGCTGGGATCCAAAACTTTGGCACAATCGATGGTGATGCTTTCGCAGGGTCAATGTCAGATTATAAGTCAACCGGCGTCGAGCTTGGTTTGCGTCAATATTTCAATCCAACCGGTGCTCCACTGATCCGGACTGTCCGTCCCTATGTTGAGGGCCGCGTCGGTGCCGCTTACCAAGATGCCATTTTCATGGAAAACGCGACTAAGGGTGGTGCTGCAATCGGAACAGGCACGCTCGCGTTCAGCGACTCGGGTTGGGTTCCAACGGCAGCTGGTCTGGTCGGACTGGAAACACCGCTGACACGCTACAGCACAGTCGGCATCGAAAGCGGCATCCGTTGGACGGGTGGACGTGATGGCGGGTCTGCCTTCGGTCCTGGTAAGTTCCAAGGACTGAACAATGACGGTTCACGCGTATCTGTGCCGCTGATGCTTCGCGGTCGTTACCGCTTCTAGAGGATCTCACCTGATTAGATCCCCGAGGGTCCTCGGGGACTATTTAGACTGGGAATGCTCCGGCCCCGGTTCTTGCGATATGTCTCCAAGAAGGCATGTCCGGGCCGGACGTCGGAGTTCCTTCGTTTTAAGCCGTCGGTTTTTCCGGCGGTTTTTTTTATATGGATTTAGTCGTCGGTAGCGCGGGCTTCATTCGCTTCGCGGCGGCTTTGAGCGATGAACCGATCGATCTGTCGTTCTAGAATTGAAAGTGGGACGCTCCCATTTTCCAAGACAGCATCGTGGAAGGCGCGAATGTCGAAATCCTCGCCCAGCGCCTCTTTGGCCCGGCTACGAAGTTCAAGAATTTTCAGCTCCCCAATCTTGTAGGCGAGCGCTTGTCCCGGCCAAGAGATATAGCGATCGACCTCGGTCCGGATGTTGCTCTTCGATAGGGCTGAATTTTCCAAGAAGCAGGCTTCTGCCTGTTCGCGAGACCAACCTTTCCAATGCATACCCGTGTCGACCACCAGACGGCAGGCGCGCCACATTTCATAGGTCAGCTGCCCGAACCGTTCATAAGGTGTTTCGTAGAGACCCATCTCTGCGGCCAGTTTCTCCGAATAAAGACCCCAACCTTCGCCAAAAGCGGTTGCGTAAAGCGATTTCCGAAAATCTGGAATATCTTCCAGTTCCTGCGCTAGGGCGATTTGATGATGATGGCCGGGTACGCCCTCATGCGCTGTCAAAGCAGGAAGATTATAAAGCGGTCGCATCGCCAGATCGTAAGTGTTGACGACATAAAAACCGGCCCGCCCGGCATCTGGGGATCCGCCCCAATAACGACCTGTCGTATAATTTTTCGCAATTTCGTCCGGCACTTTCATCACGCCATAGGATAGACGCGGTAGTGTGCCGAAAAACTCTGGCATTTTGCCGTCGATCCGTTTTGCTAGCCATGCGGCGCGCATCAATAGCTCTTGCTCCGACTGGGCATAGAATTGCGGATCCGTGCGTAGGAAATCGAGGAAGTCCGCAAAGCTGCCGTCAAAGCCACTCTGCTCAATGACCGTATCCATTTCCGTGCGGATGCGCGCCACTTCAGCCAAGCCAATGTCATGGACTTCGTCAGGGGACAGATCGAGCGTCGTAAAATTACGCACAAGAGCACGGTAATAGTCGCGGCCTTCTTCACTGGATCCGACACCGGCATCGACGCGAGCCGAGGGGGCATACACTTCTTCAAAGAATTTCAGCAAATCGGAATAAGCGGGCAGGACAGATATATTGACCGCAGCCGTTCCGAGTTCGGTCAAACGGGATCTCTCAGTTTCGTCGATCGTGTCAGGAAAATTCAGGAAGGGCGCAAAGAGTGGATGCTCCGTCGCGGGCCCTTGCGATAGAGATCTGACGACATCGATGACGCCGGGCAGAATATCTGCGCTGGCCGTGAATCCGTCATCAATCCCGCGTTGCATGTTGTCTCGATGTTGCGCGAAATAGCGTGGCAATTGCGTTAGGCGCGCGGCGTAATCTTCAAAATCTTTGGCACGGTTGAATTGTGTCTGGCGCGACACGTAGCTCATCTCATTGAAGAAGCCGGAATCGTTCACAAAAGGAATACGCGAGGAATCGAACGGAATGAGCCGCTGTCGTTGATCGAGCAGAAAGTCCATCATCTCGTAATTTAGCCGCTGTGCCGCATTGAATCCTGAAAATTCAGGCGAACGGCGTAGCGCTGTATGCCGGCGTTTGAGGGCTTGCAGGCGATCATAATCCGCCGTTCGAGCCGCATCGCTGACATCGGGTAAGCTGCGCAGAGCATCACGATCGCCTTTTTCCCCCGCCGTGATTGGATTGTTGACGAGCTCTGCAGCTTCAAAATCCGTGATTAGCCGATCTAGACTGTCAGATAGGGCGCAGCGCGTTGTGTCTCCAATCAAACTGACACGGCCTTCTGGACAAGAAAATGAACGGACCTCCGTATTGGACGAGGCCTCTAAGGTTTGGGCCGAGGCAATGGACAAAGGCGCAAGACTACAAAGAGCCGTCGTGGCGGAGAGGCGTAAAAGTTTGGACATGGTCGATCTCTTGTCGCGGCAGTGCAACGGGAACAAGGCGCAATATATGTTAGACGCAGCGTCTAGTTACGTTTCAGGACGAAGCGGCGGCTTCCATCGCTTCGGCTAAAGTCACGTCCTTCTGGGTCACGCCGCCCGCATCATGGGTGGTCAATGTGACATCGACACGGTTGTAAACGTTGAACCATTCCGGGTGATGATCCATTTTTTCAGCGATGATCGCGATCCGAGTCATAAAGCCGAAGGCTTGCACGAAATCGTCAAATTTGAAGACTTTGGTGATGAAGTCATCACCGCCCGTCCAGCCGGCTAATCGCTCGGCGACGTCCTTCGGATTAAGACATTCCATTCATAGACCTCATCATTCGTTGGCGTGTTCGCCACAAAGTTGCCACATTTACCCTGGCTTAACCCTATTCTAGCTTAATCGCGCGCGTATTGGGAGGCATCTCTGAACATGAAATTCGCATTTCAGACAAGATTGCGTCTTTGCAGCGCCGTTTCAAACAGCCAAAGCGCAACTTGTGATGATTTGGTTTTTTCGACTTTCGGCTGTACTTCTGGCGATTGCCATACTCGTGTTTTCACTCGAGCCGGCCACGGATTTTCAGGGACCGCTTTATGCCGACAAGGTTCAGCATTTTCTAGCATATGGCCTGTTAGCGTTTCTCATCGCGTTGGGTTGGCCGAAGATAAGACTGGTTTTCGTCATTTTATTGGCCGCTTTGTTCGGCATCGGCGTCGAAATTGCGCAGGGAATCACGCATTTCGGGCGGACAGCCTCTCTATTCGATGCGGTCGCCAATTTGATTGGAGCCAGTTTTGGGGCGTATTTTTCAAGAGTTTTATCGAAATTAAGTCGACGTCGTTCATCTTAGGTTTGGTCTGGACCTTACAAGGTAAATTGTCGCATATTGACTTCACCACGTCCGGAGGACGGAGATGACGTACCGCCGCGCCCTTTTAGGCACAACATTCCTGCTCCTAGCTGGCCCTGCGCTCGCTGGAACGCAGCAGCCTGCCTATAAACCAGACCTGCTACCGCCAAACCCGGCGGTGGGTGAATGCTATGCGCGCGTCGAAATTCCCGCTCAATATGAACGGACCACGGAACGTGTCGTGACGCGCGAAGCGCATAAACGTCTCCATGTGCAGCAACCGCAACTGCGCTCGAGGACCGAGTCCATTATGGTGAAAGAGCCGAGCGTGCGTTATGTTGTGCGGCAGCCGACCTATTCGACCGTGACTAAACATGTGATGACCCGTCCGGGTTATGACAAGCTCTCCGTAAGCCACCCACACTTCAAGTCTGTGACCGAGACTGTGCAAACGGGCGCGCCGAGGTTGGTCTGGAAGCGCGGCAATCCGGCCAAACTTCGTGCACAAGGTTATATTATTCATTCAACTGCCGACGCTGGCGTTGGTGGCCGCGGCTATAGTTCGACCACGCAATACGGTAAAACTGGCGGAAGCCGATGTGGGCCCATGTGTGAAATCTGGTGCTTGGTTGAAGAGCCTGGCGACAGTGTGACCGTTACCCGTCAAGTAATGACAAGTCCCGGGCAGATACAGCGCACACCCGTCCCGCCAGCCTATCAGGCGATCACGCAGCAAGTTGTGACAGATCCGGGCGGCGTCCATAAAGTGCCGGTCCCAGCCGAGTATCAGTCCATCGAAATACAAGACATCATCCATCCGGGCGGTCAGGCCTATGTTGAGGTTCCGGCGGAATATGGCCAAGTTGACGGCCGTCGATTGGTGTCTGAATCGCGTTACGAATGGCGTCGTGTCGTCTGTAAACCGGGTGCGTCTTCGGGAATCGCGCACCGATCTTCCGGCCACACAGTCTATCCATCGTCATCGACGAGTATCCATAAGTCCGGTCATCTTGTTGGCCAGAATCAACAACAGATCCACCACCGCACGACAGTTCAGTCCAGCGCGCCTGTGACATATCGGACGACGCATACTGCCACGACAACCCATATTCCTGCGGTAACGCATGGGACTCTGGCGGTCAGACAGCCTGCTTATTCCACCGGTTACACGTCGGGCTATCAAGGCACTTATGCGCATGGCGCGACGACAACCCGGCTTGGCAAAAGTGGCCAGCCCAACCGATCATATTCTGGTCCCGCTTATACGGCTCCTGGCGCCTCTTCTGACGCACGGACGGTCATTTATGAGAGCCGGCGACAACGCTAACGATAGCGTCCTGATGTAACGGCATCAAAAAAGCCCGCCTCAGTGAGGCGGGCTTTTTCATGGATTGGGTGTGGATCTTAGCTGCCGCGCGGCAGGTCGTCCTGATCAATCAAACCGTCATTGGCTTCCTTCAGCTTGTCGAAATAATCTTTCGTCAGCTTGAAGACGATTGGTGAGAGCAAGGCTAAGCCAATCAGATTGGGTAGAGCCATCAGCCCTGTCAAACTATCCGCGATGAGCCAGAAGGTAGCGACCACCATATTGTCTTCACCGGTTTCAAACGCCAGTGCGAAGGTCGACGCAAATACGGCGACCACCCAGAAGACGCGGAAGACAGGAATAGATTTTTCTTTGAACAGAAAAGCCGTGCACCGCTCACCATAATAGGACCAGCCGATAATGGTGGTGAAGGCGAAGATACACAGGCTGATCGTCACGATATGCGCGCCAAACCCGACCAGTGTTGATTCAAATGCGGCCGCAGTTAGCGGAACACCAATCTCACATCCTGCTGGAGTTGAGCCGCTTTCAAGGATTTCCAAGATGGCTGGGCTGGCCAGACAGTCCGCGCCGACCACGCCGGACGTCAGGATAACCAAGGCTGTCAGCGTGCAGATGATCAATGTGTCGATCACCGTGCCGAGCATGGCGATCATGCCCTGATTGACAGGGTCATTATTCTGCGCTGCCGCATGGGCGATAGGGGCGGATCCCTGTCCGGCCTCGTTAGAAAATAGGCCGCGGGCGATACCCTTTTGCATGGCCAACATCATCAGGCCGATCGTGATGCCCGTTCCGGCTTCCTGTGCGCCGAAAGCCCCTTTGAAGATTAGGCCAAAGGCGGCAGGAACATTGCCGAAATTAGCAAGGATAACGATTAGAGCGGCAGAGATATATAGCACGGCCATGAACGGTACGAGGCGGGAGGCGACAGCGCCGATCCGCGTGATACCGCCAAAAATGACGCCCCCAACGAGGAGCGAGAGGACCACAGCCACCCAACGCGGATCGAAACTATATTGGCTTTGCAGCGCATCAGCGATGGAGTTGGCTTGGACGGCGTTGCCGGTTGAAAGCGCGCCGATCATGCCAAACAAGGCGAAGGCCCCCGCCAGCCACAGCCACTTCGGGCCGAGGCCGTTTTTGATATAATACATCGGTCCACCAACGCGGTTCCCGTTGGCATCGATTTCGCGATACCGCACCGCAAGCACACCTTCGGAATATTTGGTTGCAGTGCCGAGGATCGCCGTCACCCACATCCAGAAGACCGCACCCGGTCCGCCAATGGCGATTGCGGCCGCGACACCGGCAATGTTGCCCGTCCCAACGGTGGACGACAGGGCCATCATCAAAGCCGCGAACGGCGACACATCACCATCGTCAGTGTTTGCGCCGCGTTTCCTGAACAGTTGACTGAAACCGTAAATGATCTTTGTGATCGACCGGAATCGCATCCCGATCGTCAGGAATAAGCCGGTTCCTAATAACAAGATCATCATGGGGGGACCCCAGACAATTCCGTTAAAGGTTTCCATTAAGCTGGCGAAAGTTTCCATTATATCCCCTGGATGTCTCCCCTCGCGGCCGGTTGATGGCACGCGTCGTCTAGACGTTCACTTGCCGCATGCCCGACGACACGCCAAGGGCTAATGTCGATTCTGGCTAGGGTCGGGCGGCGCTATTGATCACGAAGATAGATCAAGGCGGCCTCCAAAGCCGGATCGCCTGCATTTTCATCGCTGTCGGCAGAAGTGAGAGATTGGTCAGCCACGAAATCCTCACGCGGCGTACCGTCAACATGGAATAGAGCTTCGGTCGGAATTGACAGAGTGATCGTCTGGTCCGCAAAGGAAAAGTTGCTCATTGCGCCCAGCAGATCGCCCATATCGGACGCGATGCTATGCACGCCCAGCGCGTCCATCCCAATAACAATGCCTTCGCCCATACTGCCAGTCCAATGCCCGCCTAGGACAACGGTCCGGAACGGGTCAAAGTTGGGACTGCGCGGAGTGACCTGTTCGACGAAACGGCGCGGGACGGTGAATTCCCGTTCAAGAGACGGGATCGTATGGATTTGAAAGGGCCGCACTCTATCGGTGAAATGTCCCATGATGGAACGGCCTACTTCTGAATTTCCACCGCTCGGCGTATTTCGAAGGTCGAGGATCAGTCCATCGGCTTCCATCACCTCGGCCATAGCAGCGTCGAACCCGGTGATGAGATCATTGTCGCCGAGCCGATTATTGATCCGTATTACCGCGATCATAGATCCGTCTGGGGTCGCGATACGCTGTGTTTCAATAGCCGGACGGGCCATGACAGCCCGCGCTTGCTCTCTTGGATTGGCGAGGTCTAGCCGCTGCGTTTCGCCTTCCGGGGTTAGAAATACTAGCGACCGATCTCCAACGCGCCGTCCATTTGCCAAGAGCGTCCCGGCATAATCTAACTGCGCGTCAGATGGGGTGTCGATCAAATCCGTAAACACAGCGGCGGCGAGATCCTGAATGGGTCGCTCATCGGCAGTATTTAAAATCCAACCGGGTCGAATGCCGGCCTCATAGGCGGCGGAGTCGCTTCGCACATCGGCGACGTAATATTGTCCCGCGCGGTGATCGATCTGCAAGTCGGATGAAGTTGGGATAATATTAAAATCGCCATCCTCTGCAGGTCCGAAGCCGAGATGCGGATCGGTAAATGCGTATGTGGCGCGGTGCAGTTGACGGCGGAAGGTGGCGCGGTCTGGCGCCGCGCTAACCAGCGTCCCAACTCTGTCGAGATAGGCATCGGCATCAAAGCCACGATCGTCGCGATAGGCATAGAAAAGATCAAAGTCGTTTCGAAGTGTGGCCCAAACAGACGCGGCATCGAATGCGGTTTCGGTCGTGGGGGCGGACGTATCGTCCGAGTCGGATGTGTCCGAGCGACAGGCCGACAGATTTACCCCGATCAGGATAGACAGAAGAATATGTTGCGCCGTTTTTTGCATAGCTCCGCGCTAACCGACGGGCATGTCTAGTGAAACCATAAATTTGGATTCGAACCCTACTGGTTGGCTGCGACGGATTGGGCTAGAGCGCCCCTATGTTTGACCGTCTCGATTCCCTTCCACCTGACGCTATCATGGCTTTGATGCAGCAATGCAAAGCGGACACGCGCACGGACAAGGTCGATCTCGGCGTTGGTGTCTATAAGGACGCTGCCGGAACGGTTCCGATTATGCGGGCGGTCAAGACGGCTGAAGAAATCATTTTCGGCGAGGAGAAAACCAAAACCTATGTCGGCACGACAGGGCGCGTCGGGTTTCGCGAAACCATGCTCGAACTGGTTCTTGGGACCGATCACCCGGTGCTAGGCAGCGGTCGTATTGCCTCGTCGCAGGCGGCGGGCGGATCGGGCGCGCTGCGTCTTGGCGCACAGCTTGTCCAAGCGGCTGCACCGGACGCAACGGTCTGGGTCTCAACTCCGACATGGGCCAACCATATTCCGCTCATCGGTTCGACCGGACTAAAGCTACAGAACTATCCTTATTATAATCGCGACACGCTCGGCGTCGATTTCGACGATATGCTGGCGCATCTGGATGCCAACGCCAAGCCCGGCGATCTCGTCCTGCTGCATGGCTGTTGCCACAACCCGACGGGGGCGGACCTGTCGCATGCGGAATGGGACCGATTGGTACCGTTTATGAATGAGCGCGGGCTCGTTCCTTTCATTGATCTGGCCTATCTGGGCCTGGGTCGCGGGATTGAAGATGATGGTTACGGATTGCGGCTAGTGGTTCGGGACTGTGCAGAAAGCCTATTTACCGTATCAGCATCTAAAAATTACGGCCTCTATAAAGAGCGGGTCGGCTTGCTGGCCGTCGTTTGCAACAATCCAGATGAGGCGGTTGTTATTCAATCCCGGCTTGGAGCGATTCAACGGACACTGATCTCTATGCCGCCCGATCACGGCGCGCAGATTGTCGAACGAATTCTGGGCAATGGCGATTTGAAACGGATGTGGATGGACGAGCTGACCGAAATGCGGGAGCGTATTAATGGTCTGAGACAGCTCTTGTCAGAAGCGCTCAATGTGCAAGGCGGCGAAGCCATAGCGCGGGCCGTGGTCGCCCAAAACGGTATGTTTTCCATGTTGCCCGTGACTAAAGATCAGGCCATCCGTCTGCGCGAAGATCATGCGATCTATATGACCAATTCGGGCCGCATAAATATTGCTGGGGCCAATGCGAGCAACATTCCCGGCGTCGCTGACGCGTTGCTGAGCGTCTTGAGCTAGCTTGGCTCGCGCCTGTTACTTTAAAACGCAGCGATCTAAGCCCTCATTCTCGACAACCTGGGCGCGCTGCGTCAGCGTATTTGCGCGGCCCCGCACATAAGCGCCCGGCGGATTGACGCGCCATTTGTTCGGGCTCGGCAACACGGCAGCGAGCAGCGCGGCATCCTCGCGGGACAAGTCCGCTGCTGATTTGCCAAAACGCAACTGGGCTGCGGCTTCTGCCCCAAAAATGCCGTCGCCCCATTCGGCAATGTTCAGGTAGACTTCCATCGTCCGGCGTTTGGTCCAGATACTGTCGATATAAAGGGCGAGCCACGCCTCTGCCGCTTTTCGGGCATAGCCGCCGCCATTCCAGAGAAATACATTCTTGGCGGTTTGCTGCGTCAAGGTTGAGCCGCCACGCAGCCGTCCGCCCGCTTGATTATCTTCGATCGCCTCTTCCAGCGCGTCAAAATCAATCCCGCCATGCTCACAAAACCGCGAATCTTCCGCTGCGATCACTGCGCGCACCAGATGGGGTGAGATTTGCTCCAAGGGCACCCAGTCGTGTCGCAGTTTCGTCCCGTCGGGCCGCATCATCATGTTGAGCGTGCCCTGAATGGGCATGACAGCAAAGGTAAGTCCGAGTGCATGCACCGCGAGGAATAGGACGCCCGCTCCAATAGTTGAGCGTGCCAAGATACGCTGCCAGCGTTGCTTATATCCGCCCGCAGATGATGCGGCCTCTCTCTTGACCTTGGCGGGCTTCGCTTCATTATCATTGGGGGGAGGATCAATCATGCGTAAATATCTTATCGTGGGAACGGCGCTCTGTCTCGCGGCCTGTTCGCAGGCTGAACCAGAAGCTATCACCGACACGGCGTATCAGGACACGTTGCAACTGGCTCTGCTTGATGCGCAACCGGGCGATGTCATTACCATTCCGGCTGGAACACACAGTCTTGATCGCGGTCTGTCATTAACGGCAGAAGGCGTGACCATTCGCGGTGAAGGCATGGATCAGTCCATCCTTTCCTTCAAAGGGCAGATTGCAGGCGCTGAAGGTCTGCTCATCACAGGCGACAATGTCGTGCTGGAGAATTTCGCAGTTGAGGATGCCAAAGGTGACGCGATTAAGATCAATGATACGGACGGTGTGACCATTCGCGGCGTCCGCGTCGAATGGACGGGTGAAGCGAAGACCGAAAACGGTGCCTACGGTCTTTACCCGGTACAGACGACCAATGTGCTGATCGAAGGTGTGGTTGCAATTGGCGCGTCAGATGCAGGGATTTACGTCGGTCAGAGTAAGGGCGTGATCGTGCGCAACAGCCGTGCCGAACGCAATGTCGCCGGAATTGAGATTGAAAATACGCAGGACGCCGATGTCTACGGTAATGTCGCAACGGATAATACGGGCGGCATTCTTGTTTTCAACATGCCCGGGTTAACCCAGCCCGGTGCGCGCGTGCGCGTCTATGATAATGACGTTTACGAAAATGACCGCGGCAATTTCGGCCATCCCGGTACGCCCGTGGCCAGCATTCCGGCGGGCTCAGGGGTCGTTGTAAACAGTCATGACGATGTTGAGATTTTCGAA
Organism: Algimonas ampicilliniresistens; assembly: GCF_030159955.1. Taxonomy (GTDB): domain Bacteria; phylum Pseudomonadota; class Alphaproteobacteria; order Caulobacterales; family Maricaulaceae; genus Litorimonas; species Litorimonas ampicilliniresistens. The sequence goes on along the minus strand of NZ_BSNK01000002.1, from coordinate 250,322 downwards.
AACCGTATTCGCGACAACCGGACGGCCAACATCATTATTGCCTCAGTCTACTCCAGCAACTTCGCGGACAGCTCTTTCTCCGACACGTTCGATCCCTATCCGGATCGCATCCACGTCCATTCTAATACGCTCTCAGGCGGCGGCCATAAGCCGGACGGGATGGAGTTGAAAGCGGCCAAGACTGTGAAGTTCGGCCTGACCGGACGCTTCCCGCACGTGCTTTGGGACGGCTTTGTTCGCGGCGAAGATGATCCGATGATCTGTATTGAAGAGCCCGAAGCCGAGGTCTTTAATGCGGACCTCGCCAATGGTTCCAAAAATATGCGGGTCGAGACTGAACCACATCGCTGCACACTGCCGCGTTTGGCCGAAGTGACGCTCAAGGACGGATGAAACGTCTCGCGCTCATAGCGGCCATCGGAGCCTTTAGGCTTGCGGCTTGCTCGCAAGCGCCCGACAAGATCATATTTCATGAGGTGAGCAATCCGCTGACCTTGGCAGAATGGAATGTAGTGAGCCTTGATCGCGGGCATCTGGTGACTAGCGGCGGCAGTGTTGCCTATGACGTCTCCGCGCCGCTCTTCACCGATTACGCGCACAAGTTTCGGACGGTCTACACGCCTGACGCCGCGCCCATATTGGCCGACGGGAGCCTCGACTTCCCCGTTGGAACAGTCATCTCCAAGACGTTTTACTATCCCGAAAATGCGGACGGTGTGGTGCGCTCAGAAGACTCGGGTGGGGATGCGATCAATCTCGCCACTCACCGCGTGATCGAAACCCGCTTGCTCGTTCGTCGGGATAGCGGGTGGGACCCGGTCAGCTATGTTTGGAATGAAGGCGAGACCGAAGCGCGGTTAAAGCGGACGGGGGCCGTCGTGCCGCTGACCCTGTCAGGCATGCCCTTCGCCTATGTTGTCCCAAATGAGAACCAATGTGCGGGTTGCCACGCGTCGGATATGAGCACCAAGGCATTGCATCCACTGGGAGCCATCGCGCCGCAATTCCGTGACCGCTCTAAAATGGTCGTAGAAGGCGTGATGCGGCCCGACGCGTTTACGGCTCAAGCTGATTATCGCGACGATGAGTTGTCACTGGATGTGCGGGCACGGTCCTATCTGGCTACCAATTGCGCCCATTGTCACAATCCGGTTGGCCCTGCGGATACGTCCGGGCTTGATCTGTCACTCTCAGCGCAATCGGATCTGGTTCTAGGTCGCTGCAAACCACCAATCGCCGCTGGGTCGGGCACGGGCGGCCACACATTTTCGATTGTGCCGGGTGATCCAGATGGGTCCATCCTGTCCTACCGCATGGCCAGCACCGATCCGGGCGCGATGATGCCTGAACTCGGACGCAGCATCGCCCATGATGAAGGCGTTGCCCTGATCCGAGAGTGGATCGCGGCCATGGATGGGGACTGCAGTTGAGACAAAACGGGTCATGACCGAACCGGGTGCAGACGCGCTGAAGCCGCTACAAGATCAGCATATGGCTCCCGTTAGTGCGCCTGATCTTGCTGACTATCTAAACGACCGTAGCTTCGATGACCTTTGGACCGCCTATGAGCGGGACGGTTATGTCATTGTCGAAAATATTCTGAGCGGTGCTGATGTCGATAAGATCCGTCGAGCCTTACAACCTCACTTCACGAAAACAGGCCGGAACGATTTTGAGGGTTTCCGGTCTCACCGGGTTTACGCGCTAGTGGACAAAGACCCGGACGTGTTCGGGGCGTTGGCTATGCATCCGCTGGCGATGGCCTTTGTAGAACGTGAGTTTGGTCGCTCCTGTCTTCTCTCTGCCATGTTGGCGATCCAGCTTTTACCTGACGAGACGGTGCAAGACTGGCATTTTGATGACGAGCAGATCATGGTGCCGCGCCCTCGTCCAGCTTATGGGGTTAGCACCTTCTGGGCGATTGACGACATGACCGATGAGAACGGCGCGACTGAGTTGATCCCCGGCAGCCATCTTTGGGGTCCAGACATGCCGCGCCCCAGCCGAGTCGAAACGGATGTCGTTAAAGCGATCATGCCATCGGGCTCGCTTATGATCGCCAAGGGAACCTTATTTCACCGGGGCGGTGCAAACCGGACGGATAAGCCACGCCTGATCATCACACCGCAATATTGCCCGGGTTGGGCGCGGCCCCTCGAAAATATGTTGCTGTCCGTGTCGAAAGACAAAGCTGCACACCTGCCGAAACGTGTGCGTGAGCTTCTGGGTTATAACATCCACGCGGCCTTTATGGGCTATGTTGATGGCCAGCATCCGGACCGTGTGCTGGGTCTAGGCAAGGATGCCGAATAGACTCGCAAAAGATCAATTCCATCAAGTCGATGTTACCGTGTCTTGGAACCTGTCACCGGACTGACGGGTTTAAAGACTAGCCCCGCCGTTGAAGGAAAGATGAATTATGACGCAGCAACAAATGATCGCCAGCGCCCGGCAGAGCGCAACAACTGCCCCAAAAGCTGACCCCGAAGTGGCAAAACGCGCTGTCGCGGATGCCAAAGCGCAAAGCCGCGATCATGAAACCTCAGTTCAGCCCGTCTATAAGACGCAGACGGACGACATTGCCGGTAAAAACATCCACCGCGACACGGACTCGCCGATCAGCGAATTCGATGATCCGGCGGCCAATACCTATAAGGACGGATACCGCTAGCCGCGCAGTTGTGCGCCTAGCTTTTCAGCGGCCTTGACGATTTTGGCGCTGATGGTTTCGATCTGACTGTCGGTCAGAGTTTCATCCCGTGGCGACAAGGTCACGTCAATGGCGAGGCTTTTATGTCCGTCCTCAATGCCTTTGCCCGTATATATATCAAACAAAGACACATCGCTGATCAGTGCCTTGTCTGCGCCTTTGGCCGCGCGAACCAAATCACCAGCGGCTAGCGTATCAGGCACGATGAAAGCAAAGTCGCGGTGAACCGGCATCAAATCTGAGAGCGCCAGCGCGCCCTTTGACTTGGAGGCTGACTTCTTGCCCTTCGCCTTATTTCTGGGTGCAGGCAGGCTTTCAGGCCAAACTTCAAAAGCCACAACGCGGCCATCAATACCGAGGGCCTTGAGTACGCGTGGGTGCAGCTCGCCGAAATCGGCGAGGATATTCTTCGGCCCCATCTGCAAGCGACCTGATCGACCGGGATGCCAATAATCGCCTGTCGGTTTAGACAGTTGCAAATTATCCGTATTCGCGCCCATTGCGTCCAAAGCCGCCAGCGCATCCGCCTTTGCGCTCAGCGCGGTGATGGCGTCAGCCCCAGCCCAATCGCGACCGGGCTCGACGCGGCGAATTCCCGCCAAAGTCAAAGACTGATCGCCCGGCTCCGTGCCGCGATAGACAGGTCCCAACTCAAACAAAGCGGCGCCGGGATAGCCTCGGTCTGTCGCTTTCTGCCCGGATAAGAGCAAGTGGATCAGCGCGCTTGGGCGCATGACATTCAGGTCCGAGCTGATCGGATTGTCGAGATAGAGCGCCGCATCACCGCCGCCAAATGCGTCCGCATGCGTGTCCAGAACAAAGGACCAGCTGACCGTCTCAGACAGGCCGCGCAAGGCGAGCGCGCGCCGCGCTAGCCGGGTCCGGGTTTGCGTCAAGGTTGCTGTCGGTTCGCGCCGTCCGGGCATGGCTGGAAGGGACGTTGCGGGGAGTTGATCGAAGCCCGCAATGCGCGCGACTTCCTCGACCAAATCAGCCTGCATGGTAACGTCACGCCGCCATGTTGGGACCGCGAAGGGCCACGGCACGTCAGAGCCCGTTTTTTTGAAGCCGAGCGTATCTAAGATGCGTAGGATTTCGTCATCGCCGGGCGTGAAGCCGAGCAATTGTTCGACGCGAGCCGGGTCAAAAGTGACGGGCTCAGGCTCCGCCGGAATTGCGCCTGCCACGTCAACTGTGCTGGCGTCTCCGCCGCAAAGGTCCAAGACAAGGCGTGTCGCCATTTCCATACCGTCGCGCATAAAGCCCGTATCGATGCCGCGTTCAAATCTGTATTTTGCATCCGAATTGACACCAAGGCGCTTGGCCGAGCGGCGAATGGTGAGTGGATCAAAGACTGCGCACTCGATTAAAATATCCGCTGTCTCGTCTGACACGCCGGAGCTTTCGCCGCCGACAATACCGCCGAGACCCAATATGCCGCGCTCATCGGCGATGACCACATCATCAGCGGTTGCCGTATATGTTTTGTCGTCGAGCGCTTCGAAGGTCTCGTCTTCGCCCATGCGCACAATGATGCTGCCCTCGACTTTGGCTAGGTCATAGACATGGAGCGGGCGGGCGCGGTCAATGGTCATGAAATTGGTGATGTCGACCAGCGCAGAAATCGGTCTCAGGCCAATCGCCTTGAGCTTGTCCTGTAGCCATTTCGGGCTTGGGCCATTTTTAAGGCCGCGCACGACGCGACCGACAAAGGCCGGGCAAGCATCGGGCGCTTCGATCAAGACGCTCTGCGCATTATCGATTGTCGCTTGAACGGGCTCGATCGTGTCAGGTTTAAGCGTACCAATACCAGCCGCCGCTAGGTCGCGCGCAATACCGCGCACGCCGAGCCAATCGGGCCGGTTCGGTGTGACTTCGAAATCGATGACCGGATCGTTTAGGCCCAACACGTCAGCGATAGGCGCGCCGACTTCGGCTTTCGGCAGCTCGATAATACCGTCACTATCCTCACCGAGGTCGAGCTCATCAGCAGAGCACATCATGCCGAAGCTCTCGATGCCCCGGATCTTGCGTGGTTTCTTGTCGAGCGAGAAATCCGCGCCGGGAATATAGGTGCCAAGCGGGGCGAAGGCGACATAAAGGCCTTCGCGCGCATTGGGCGCACCGCAGACGATCTGCTGCTCGCCATCCTTGGTCGCGACGCGGCAGACTTTCAGCTTGTCCGCGTCCGGATGTTTTTCAGCCGCCAGAACATGACCAACTGTGAAGGCGGACAAGGCCGCAGCCGGATCGATAACCTCTTCAACCTCAAGGCCCGCCATGGTCATGGCGTCCACGATTTCAGAGAGGCTCGCATCCGTGTCGAGATGCTCTTTCAGCCAAGATAGGGTGAATTTCATCGGTCTGTCTCAGATAGGCAGGAGAGGGGGCGGGAGCTCATGACAGGCCGCTTTCTAGGCTCGCCTGAACCAGCGGGCTAAATCCGTAATGGCCGAGCCATCTTGGGTCGCCGGCGAACATGTCGCGCAGATCTGGCATGCCGTATTTAAGCATGGCGAGGCGGTCGACGCCCATACCGAAGGCAAAGCCCTGATAGACATCCGGGTTGATGCCGCAGGCGGTCAGCACGTTCGGGTGAACCATACCGCAGCCAAGGATTTCCATCCAATCGTTACCCTGACCGATTTTGATCGAGGCCCCGTCCCGTTCATATCTTACATCCATTTCGGCGCTCGGCTCGGTGAAGGGGAAGTGGTGCGGGCGGAAACGCACATCGACGTCAGTCTCGAAAAAGGCTGAGACAAAATCCATCAGGCACCCTTTCAGGTGACCCATATGAATGTCTTCGCCAATCACCAAGCCTTCGACTTGGTGGAACATGGGCGTATGGGTTTGGTCTGAATCGCAACGATAAGTCCGGCCCGGCGCGATGATGCGGATCGGCGGCTTTTGGCTCATCATGGTGCGGATTTGCACAGGCGATGTGTGGGTTCGCAAGACTTTCTGCTGCCCATCTGAATCTGGGACCATGAAAAACGTGTCGTGCATGTCGCGCGCGGGATGGCCGGGCGGGAAGTTCAGCGCCGTGAAATTATGGAAATCGTCTTCAATATCCGGGCCTTCGGCGACAGAGAAACCCATATCCGAGAAGATGACAGCCATCTCTTCCATCACCTGCTGTACAGGGTGAAGCGTGCCGTTCTTGCGGCTGACCGGCAGGGACATATCCATCATCTCGGACGCCAGCGCCGCATCAAGCGCTTCATTTTCGAGGGCGGTTTTGCGGATGTCGACCAAAGCTGCGACGTCATTTTTGAGCCCGTTCAACGCCGGACCCATGACGGTTTTTTCTTCCGGGCTCATCTTACCGAGCCCGCGCATCATCATCGAAATTTCGCCTTTTTTGCCGAGCGCAGAGACGCGAATAGCGTCGAGCGAAGACAAATCGGAGGCGGTATCAATGTCAGCCTGAAATCGGCTGCGGATGGCCTCAATGTCACTGATGGCAATATCGCTCATGGGAACGGGTCCAGAAAAGGCGTAAAAAACGGATCGCCGCTCCCTAAGGCCGGGCCGCGGCTTTCGCAACCGCGCTTCGCAATGAAGCGCTTAGCCTGTTGCGCTGGTGCGACCCTGCGCGCCGTCAAAACTTGTCCGGCCGTTGGGCTGCTTGCCTTCCGGGAGGATTGGCTCGATCTCCGGTTCAGGTTTGCGATAAAGCCCCGGTGCACCAGCGATCGACTCCAGCCCATAACTCATATCGTTCAGCGTCTCGTTTGACCCCAAAATAAGGTAGCCATAGGGGCGCAGTACTTTGGTCAGGCTTCGGATCACGCGAATACGGGCGGACTTGCTATAATGATCAAGCGACCCTCTGAACATCACGACGTGATAGGGGTCCATCTGTTCTGATCCAGACATGAGGTGCATATCTTGGAAACTGATGTTCTCACGCAAATGATCGGCCGCAACCCAATCGGTCGATCCGGGGGCAGGGTCAGGTGTAAAATGGCTGACCATGTCGCGCGCCGATAGGCCGCGTTGGACTTCGAAATGAGTGTAACGCCCAACGCGTGCCCGCTCTAAGGCCTGACTGGGATAATCTACACCGGTAATGTGAAGGGTCGTTGCGCCCAACGCATCGCGCCCGCCAGGCGCGCGCGCGCGCATAGCGACGGAATAGACATCTTGGCCTGATCCGCAGCCATAAGAGAGTAGGTCGATCCGGCCTCCGCCCCGTTTCTCCGCCAAATCGCGCAGAGCGACATCGAACAGGGCGTCGAAGGACGCTGGGTCGCGATTAAAATGGGTATCGCGCTCAACCAAAGCAGAGACGACTTGGATAGCCAGTCGCGCCTGACCAACGGCGAATAGTTCTTCCACCATGGAGTCGAGCGAATCAAATCCTTCAGTCCGGGCCAAGCTCGACAGGCGCGTCTCAACCAAAAAGGCGTGATCCGAACCCATACGCACGCCCGCCAGCTGGAGGGTCAGCCGCCGCAGCGCTTCATAATAGGTGGGTTTGAGGGTTAGAGCACCGCGCATGCTGCAGGATCCCCATCCAATAAACCGGCCAGCGCGAATTTTGATTCGATAATGTCGGAATCAAACGGCTTCATGATATATTCGTTAGCGCCAGCCTTAAGAGCGGCAACAATCTGCTCAACGCTGCGCTCGGCAGTACAAAACAGAACGGTTGGCATGGGGGTGCCGGTCTTTTGCGCAATGGTTCGGAGGCCGGCAATGAAGGCCGCGCCGTCCATATCAGGTGTTTTCCAGTCAAGCATGACCACATTGGTCGGATGATTTTCGCAGAGCTCTAGCGCCTCATTTGCAGTTCGGGCTTCATCCACTGTGAATCCGAGATCACGAATGATACGCGCGGCAACCCGGCGGACCATCGGGGACTGGTCTATAATCAGGCAACGACGGGTCATAGGTTTTGCGACCCCCCGTCCATCAAGGCGGCTAATTGCGCGCGCAAATCGGCTTCCGTATCCTCAGTTATCCGCGGCTCAGGCGCGGCTACGGGCGCTTCGCCAGTCTCAAAGACCCGTTCAGGTAAAGGAATATCAAAAGCCGGGAAGCCAGACCCGGAAACGATCAGACCCGTAGGTGAGGGACCGAGGTCTAAACGACCCACGCCTTGCAAAGGAAGACTGCCGGCAATGACTTCGGACAGGCGCTCAAACAGCCTATCATCAACATGGGTCAGGGTGCCGTCTGCGACATGCACATCGTCGAGCGAATGCGAAACAGATAGGATTTTGCCGTAGTCGCGACCGACACATAGCAGGCGTTGCACCAAGTCAGCCATAATCCACTCAATCGGCACACCTTTTGCGTCTTGGGGGTCGGGCGTGCCTTGCAGGTTCACCTCAGGTGTATCCTCAGTGGGTAGGGTTGGATCTAGACTCTGTTCAATGACTGCGCTGAGGTCGATATCGGCCAGCCGCATCAGTGCTGCCTGCTCCGCTTCGCTAGCATGTGGCAGCAGGCTCATCAGCGTGTCTTTGGCCAATGCGTGAAGGGGATCAAAGTCCACCGTATCGGGCGTATCTGGTCCGGCGTCGTTCGACGCTTCGAGATCTGAGAGGCCTTCTTCATATTGGCCTAGAAGTTTGTTGAGCACGAATAGCCGCCCATCTACGCGTGTCCAATCAATGGGCATATGGGCGTTGCGGCGCTGGATTAGGCCCAGCACATCTTGCGCGCTCCGATAAACGGCGCGGGCACGGGCGCGTTTGGCTTCGCGTTGAATGATTGTCAGGCGTTCGCACAGCCAAATGGGGTCGCGGCCCTTAGAGACAGGTGATTTGGGCTCAGATGTACGGTCAGCGTCGATAATCGCGACCATCTCTGTTCCAGCGGCAAGGCAGAATTGCCGAGCCCCGATCAAATCATCCCCTTCCGACCAGCCCATAGCTGTCGCGGACAGGCCGACAAGGGTCGATTGTTGCGCGGTTGCGCTCCGCAAATTGGGTTTAGGCTGTCTCAGTCGCATGGGCGTGACGAAATCCGGTAGCAAAGGTCGGCATTTTAAGTGCCGACCCTTCTCACCCAAAAGAGTTAACCTCGCGCTAAATGATGCGGTTTTCAGGCCTCGAAATTATAACGGATTGGTCAGGCGTTTTTCGCGTCAATGGTTCGTCCAAACGAAGGGTCAGGTTGGAAAATCGGCCCGGAACGTCACACTTTCTTCGCTGCTTGAGGCAACAAGCTGTCCGCCGCCTTCTCGCGCCATCATGGCAGAATAAAAAGGCTGGATCGACCGGCCATCAAAGCCGTGTTCAGGGGGACGCCCCAAAAGGGCTTGCTGCACAGTTTCATCAAGCTTTGCCCGCGGTCCAGTTGCGTGAACAGAGACAGAATCAGCCGTCACAGTGAGTTTGACTTCGCCGCCGCGAGGAACGGATTGCACACCGAGCATGGTCATATTGAGCAAAAGGCGGGCGCGTGACTTTTCGACATTCTCATCATGGAAATCGAACAGAATGTCGGCTTTCGCGTCGGTGAACATGTCGCTTACTAGGGATCGGATTTCATCTCCGCCGATCTGGCCGGGCGCGGATCCCCCCGCGCCAAAGGCTAAGCGCAGGAATTTCAGTTTGGCGGCCGCACGGCGCGAGCTTGACTTGATCAGCTCCAACGCGTCATCATGCATATCGGCATTGCCCTCATCATCGAGAATTTCGATCGCCGTGCCGAGCGCCCCAACTGGGCTGACGAGATCGTGGCAGATGCGCGCACATAAGAGGGCCGCGAGGCCGGACGGGGTCAGTTTTGGGGCAGTGCTCATGAACGGAGTCATAGCCAGCGGCTCGAACATGGCAATAGGCGAGGCGGCGCAGATGCACCGTCTCGCCCGGATGTGAATAGGTCTAAGCGTTTAATCTGCGATCATTGCAAGCGCCGCTTCCATCGCCGGGTCACGTCCTTGACGCAGGCTGGCAACGGTATCGGGTGCCGACACATCCGGCTCTAGACCAATCCCATCTTTCACATCGCCCGCATTATTGGTGAAACGTGTGATGGGTAGGCGGAGTTTGAGAGCGCTTTCTGGAAGTTTTAGGAAAAACAGTGTGCCCGCAGTCGTTCCTGCGGGATTGCCGCCAGTTTTTTCTCCGACCAACGTCACGTCTCGTGCGGCGCGGACAGCCGAGATTAGATTGGTGCTGCCCGACGAATTGTTCCGGCTGGTCAGAACGATCAACTCGCCTTTGAACCCGGTAGGAGCAGGTTTAATTGTGTCGGTCGCATCAGAGAAGACACCGCGGAGCTGATACTCTCCCGCCTTGGTTTTTTTGAATGCAACGCGAGGAGGGTTGATCGCCCGTTGTTCCCAAGTGCTGATATAATTCGTATAGGCATCATGATCGATTGTTTTGAAGGTTTCGACCAACTTCATTTGGCGCGGCGCGTCGATCAGGTATGAAAAGAGTCCTTGGCTGGCATCGGTTGATCCACCGCCGTTCTGCCGTAGGTCTAAGATTAACTTGTCGCGGCCTTCCGACGCTAATGCTTCAAAGACGGGTCCATACAGGCTGTCTGGGTCGACGGGCTGGCGATAGTTCACGAACGTGTCGACGCTCAGCACTGCACCGCGTTTGCCGACCTGTGTCAGAGTTACCGCGTCCTTGAAGTTTTTGGCATCTTTAGCGGTGGCGATGGTTTCCCAATCTTCAAAAGGCACGCGCTCAATCTCGACAATACGCCGCTCTCCGTCAGATGTTTCTATCTCTAGACGCGCTGTCGACAAAGTGTCCCACAGCAAAGAGCCGAAATGGTCGACGGCACCGCCCATAAGCTCGCCGGACGCCGTCATTCCACCGTCACGTATATGGTCATTATAACCATCGACGGGAATGTAGCGATGTAGCGCTGCCTGCAGATCATGGATGGTTCGTCCATCAATCGTGATGATTTCATCACCGGGCTTAAGTTGAGGATTGTTGGGTGCATCTTGGATAATCCCGCGGTTCTGAACGATCGTCCAGCGGAGCGGTAAATAGACGGTCTGAGTTTTGCGATTGGCCTTCATCGAAGGGCTGAGTTCGGCTTTCGTATGGTCGCAGCGTATCAGGGCTAACGTCTCGGAGATGGCCAGATAGAAATCGGCCTCGCTCATACCGCCTTGTGCGTCAGCGGATTCAATGATCAGATCCCAAGCCTGATCGAGCGTAGCTTGATCAGTGAAGCGCGTATAGCCGGGATGGATATCTCGGTAGGCGTTTCGCGCCAATGTCACGTCGACTCTAACTTGTGCGGGGCTAAACGTTACGGTTTGGCTTTGAGACAGGCTCATCGTTGAGGCAGGTCCGTCCGGAGACGGTGCGCCGAGACTCGAGGATGTCATTAAGCTGGCGCCTAAGCTCAGGCTAACGGCAAGGGTCGTAGTAAGAAAGCGGGACATATAAACTCCATCATTTGTGATGGGGTCGACATGGCAGAGGCTTTGAGGCTCATCGCCTCGTTACGGATTTTGGGTCGCGATTTACGTCGCTTGAGGCTTTTACGGATTTTGAGACGCCCGGAATCGCGAGGGTGTTTGGCCCGTGAAATCACGGAACACCCGGTTAAACGTCGCTTTGGAATTAAAGCCACTATCCATGGCGATGCTCAGGACTGGATCTGATGTGTCACTGAGTTGAATTTTGGCGTGTTTGACACGCAGCCCGTTGACGAGCTGGTTAAAGCTTTGCCCGCTGGCGCGGTTCAAAGCTCGGCTGACATAGCTCTCATTACTGCCCATCCGGTTGGCCACGTCTCGTATCGACAAGCGGGGCTCTAGAAACCACCGTTCAGCGCTCATTCTGGAGAGAATGCGCTCTGACAGATTGTCAGGCACCGGCGCTGTTGTCGCCAATGAAGGGCGGAGTTTTGGGAAGGGTGATGTTAACCGCCAAGCCGCGTCCAGCCCGAGCCAGCAGAGGATGGCCATTAAGAGGACTTGGAATGGAAAGGCGGCATTATAAGTCAGATCAATCGCAAGCTGGGCGATTTCTAATCCAGCGTAGAGACATGTCGCCGCGACGAGCGCGACAACAATATTTCTGAGCCAGACCGGATCATAATCGCGCGCTGCTGAACTCTCATTCTCAAGAAACGCAAGATACGTTGCGCGCTCCCGCCAGAGATAGATAATCGCAAAAAGCATGAGGGCGACACCGACAAGGGTCTCGACGGGTTCAACATAGGGGCCATGAACCATATTGTTAAAGGCCCATTTCCCGAGATGATCAAACATGCTGTCACCCAGTAGGAAGAAGGCGCCAAGATAGTAGAGGCATTGTACGGCCCCTGGCAGAAGCAAATAGCGTCGCCATCCTAAACTCGTGCCACGCGTTAAGGCATGGGCGTGAATTATAAGTAGGGGCCCAAACCAAAGATCCGTGGAAAAAAGCGGGAAGAACGTCATCCAAGGCCAGATGGCATAGGCATCCGCATAGCCGATGATCTGTGGGCCCATGGATAAAGCCGCTAAGATTAATACGGCTCCGAGTGGTCGACTGGCCCGTGCTTCGACGCGACGGAAGAACAATACCACGCCACAAATTAAAATCGGCGTGATGACCATGGCCATCATCACCGATCGCCAATTCATCACGAGTTGCGCACTATCGTCCATGAGCGCCGCCTAACAAGTCCGGGCCTAATGGCGCAAAGAAAAAGCCGCCCCGAAGAGCGGCTCTGTATTCAAATCTTGTAAACGGTTGTGGCTTTTCGCTTACTTCTTTTTCCAAACGGCATCTTCGCCCATAATCATCTCGCCGGGTGCGGCTTTGGCCAGCTGCTTTTCGCCGGTCAATTTGGCCACAATCTCGATCTTGACGTTCTGCTCACGGGCCAAACGCGTATAGACTTGCTTACGGCCAATATTGATCTCGTCGACTGCGGCTTTAACCTCGGCTGAGGTGCCAGTGACAACAGCCAGATAACCATCAATTCGTTCACCGACTTCGCCGCGCGACTTAGCGGCATCGACGACGGATTTGGCGTTGGTTTGGGCTACAGCGACATTGTCACCTGTTGTCTGCAAAGCGAGCGCGCCGCCTGTCAGAAGTCCGGCTGTCGCCAGGCCTGCAATAATCAGTTTCTTCATGCCTGCCTCCTTATTGTTGGCATTTGGGCTCAAACGAACCCAATCATGGGTGGACCTAGAACAGGTCCGGATTCTCGTTAATCAGCTCTTCAACATCCTTGTCGAGCCGAACGCGGACTTCCTGGTCGATCTTAATCGCCAGTTCGATCCGAAGAGGTTCTTTTGGCGGAACAAATTCATGCTTGATCGTACAGGCCCCTAAAAACAGGGCCGTGCCGACACTCACCAAAATCAGACTACGCTGTGCCAATTTCATGACCTGTCCTTACGTCGTTCGGTGTGAACGTCGCATGAAGGAGAAATGGAAAGCAAGTTGATTGATCGCCTCGATTTAGTCCGGGATCGGCACGGTGATCTTTTTAGGAAGATCGTCATCGCCTCGCATGAACTGATGAATAAGATCTCCCACGGCGGGATCAGTCATAAACAGATTATGGCCAGCGTCCTTGATCAAGACGTGGTGGGCATGAGCGAGGCCGACCATCGCCTCACGAGCGGCTTCGGGATAGGTTCGGCCATCCAAGGTTCCGCTGAGCATTAAGACGGGTACGTCAGACTGAACGGGTCTTCGGAAGTCTGGACCAAGGACAAGATGCGGACGAATATCCTCAGATTCATAAGGCGCATTCAGACGGGTGCCGACCAAGGCGGTGCGGCCCTGAGTGTCGATCAGCGCTCGACGCTCAGGGTCGGTTCCAGAGGCGATGTCGGTCAGACGGTTCATCGGGAGGTAGCTGTGATCCGACGTGACGCCCCAGCGCGCAAACATCTGTTCTAAGGAGGAGGGATCGCCTCGGTCCAGATCGCGGTAAATCCCGACGACCATGATGGCCCATTTTGGATCTGCAATCGCGCCCGACAGTAAGGTCTGTAGGTCACGGCGATGGAACATGGCTTTGGTGCCATCGACGTCGAGCAATTGCGGTTCAGCGTCAAATTTGGCGTGAACCCGCGCGATCAAAGCTTTTACATCCGGTGTGTCCGAATCAGCGGCGTTCATCGCGACTTGCAGCCGATCAAAATAGGCATCCGTGCGCGCGGGCAGTTTGAACGTCTGGTCTAGGCCTTCAATGCTGGCGAACACGGCCCGGTCGATCCGACCATCCAGTTCGCGCAGTGCCGCCAGACCGAGATGGCTGCCATAACTGATCCCCCAGAGCGAGATCTGTTTCGCGCCAAGATGCTGGCGCAGGCCATCAAGATCTTTCGCGTTTTCGACTGTATCGTATCCATCCAGATCGACGCCAGCGGCTTCCCATTCGTCCATACAGGACGCCAGCGCTGCTAAATCCCCGGCTAGGGCGGCTTTGTCGCTGACGATGTCGGTTAGGTCGGCACCGGTGCGCGTGCAGCGCTCCATGTCATTGGATTTGCCTGTCCCGCGCTGATCATAGGCGATGACGTCGCCGTGTTGGCGCATGGCCATAAAGAGGGGGAAACGTTGACCCTTTGCGGTATTGATCCCTGAGCCACCCGGCCCACCGGAGAGGTAGACAATCGGCGCGCCGGGTGTGTCCGTCGTCGCCGGGAAGCGGACGTAATGGATTGTCAGGTCGCGGCTGTCGGGATTGGGGCGGTTCTCTGGCACGACAAAGGTGCCAGCGAAGGCCTCTACGCTCTCACCGTTTTCGGCCTCGAAGGTGATCGGGGTTTCATTGACGACTGTGGACATGGGCGCCGAAGTGAGCAGAGGAACCGCAGAGGCGGGTTTGTCTGTGACCGCATTGGCCGTGCAAGCCGTTAGAGCGAGGGCGAGGGCCGTTGTCAGAGTATGAGTGTAACGCATGAGGTCTCTTTTGTGTTGAGCTTGGTCTGCGTTGCACTGTGCCCATTGGCCATACGGTGTAGGGTGAGCGGCAGCGTCTGTTCCGCGAACGGGGGTTCGCGGTGGGGCTAGGGCGGGCTACGGGAGGCCATGATCTTCAGATTTATCATTGTCGTTCTGGTCGCGATGGGTTTCGCTGACCAAGCCTTGGCTTCGGACGCACAGATCTGTCCGGCCCATTCAACCGAGACTCCGCCAACAGACTGGGTTGGACCAGATTGTGAGCGCCTCCATTCAAGCCGGGTCAATCCGACGGATGGGCTGATCTGGGTTCGCATGGAACGGATGGCACCTGAAACAAATAAGCCAGTTGCCCTCTACATCAGTGGTCGTTTTTCATCGCGCGTTTGGATCAACGGGACAGAAATCGGTCGCAACGGACTTCCTGGACCGGATCGCCAATCAGAAGCGCCCGGATTAATGGATGCGCAGTTGATCGTGCCCGAAGGGAGCTTGAAGCCCGGCGCGAACGACATCGTGCTACTCGCCTCGGCTCATTACGGTGTGCTTAATCTAGCCAGACCACTCCACAGAGTTGGTCTATTCACGATCGACCCCGATGATCGATATTGGGTCGGCACGGTGACGCCTATTATGGTCACATTAGGTCTATTGCTGGCGGGCATGGTCTATTTTGGTGGGCTAGCCGCCATTCGGGCTCCACGCGGTGACGCGCTCATTCTGACAGGTTTGTGCGCGCTGGCGATCGGCCAACTTCTGTCTGAATTGACGCGTGCTCTTTGGGCTTATGCCTATCCCGTTCACGACATTCGCTTGTTGGCTATTGCAGGTTTTTCGGCGGCGTTTGGCTTGTTAGCCTGCTTTTACGTGACACGGCGTCTACGCCCGAAATGGCTGCTGGCGATAATGGGGTGCGCGACGATTTTGTCGCTGATGGCTCTTTGGCTGCGGACGGGTTTTGATGGAAAGTCCTCCTATGCCATGTTGGGTCCGCTCTGCGTCGCTCTGTTCGTCAGCATTTGGACGATCATTCAGGCACGATCCGCTGAGCAGCGCCGACGGGCCAGTCTGAGCGCTGCGGCGCTGACAGCATTTGTTGGATCAAATCTAATGGCGCCCGAATTGTTTCTGGACGTTGTCTTCTTCTATCTTTTGGCAGGCCTGTTGCTGGCATTGCTGGTCGAGCAAGCCCTCGATCGGTCGCGCGAAGCGCAGGAGAGTATGCGCGAGACAGCGCGGGCCGACCGTTTACAGCTGTTGCTCGATCAACTGGACCCTGAAACCCTCTTGCCGCCCTTAGTCATTCGCAGTGCGGGCAGGGTGGAGCAGATCCCAATAAACGACATTGCCAGCATTCAAGGCGCTGATGGCTATGCTGAAATTAAGCTGACGAACGGACGCGCAATTTTGCATACGAAAAGCCTCAACGCGCTTGAGACCGAGCTCCCCAGTTGTTTTCTGAAGGTTCACCGCTCGCATATCGTCAATACAGCCCATGTACGTGCGCTGGAACGTGACAGCTCCGGCACAGGGGCGTTGATTTTGGAAAGCGGCGAAACCATCCCGGTCAGCCGACGGATCCTGCCGACGGTTCGACAAGTGCTATCCTGACAATTCAAGCCCCACAGAAAAACAACTTTGATCGCGCGGATTTGGAACTGTGTGACTGTCTGGTCGTTGCAGCTTCAACATCTCGCCGTTAAAGCGCGTTAAATTGATCTGGAAATTCGACTATGGCCGACCTGTTTACTCTGAGCTCGCTCTTCACTCTGGGGGCGCTAATCTTATTACAAGCCGTGCTCGGCTTCGACAATCTTCTCTATATTGCGATTGAGAGTAACAAGGTCGGCGATCCAGCCGCGGCGAAGAAGGTGCGCAATTGGGGGATCGGGCTGGCGGTCGCTTTGAGGATTGTCCTACTCTTCATAATCGTGTCGCTGTTTGGCGTGTTGGCCGAACCGCTCTTCTCCTTCGCAACGGCCTTTATAGAAGGCGAATTTACGCTGCAGGCGCTGGTGACGATTTTGGGTGGGGCGTTCATTATCTATACGGCGATGAAAGAAATTCATCACCTGCTGCAAGTCGATCATATCGAACATTCAGAAGGCTCCGGCGCACGTTCCGTCATGAAAGCGATCGCGCTGATCGTGGCGATGAACCTCGTTTTCTCGTTTGACTCAATTCTCTCAGCCATGGCGATTGCCAATGTGCAGACAGCCGAAATCGTTGATGCGACGGGCGCGGTCCTGCAGAGTTACACGACGGGTCCTGTTGCGGAATGTAAGCGTTTCCTGATCAACAACCCGATCCCGAGTGCAGTCGGATGCGAAACGGTGAAAACCTATCAGGTTCCCCTTATGGTGATCGCGATTGTGGCGTCGGGCATCGGCATGATCCTGCTGGCCGACAGGGTCACCAACTTCCTGAAAAAGAACCGCATGTATCAGGTACTTGGCCTATTCATTCTGTTCTTGGTCGGCGTGTTGCTGGTCACAGAAGGTGCGCATCTCGCTCATCTGAAATTGTTTGGTTATGAACTGTCTGCGATGAGCAAATCGAGCTTCTACCTCGTCGTGGGTGTTCTGGTCGTTACCGACATTATCTCGAATCGCTATCAGAAACGCCTTTGGGCCCAGAAACAGGCGGAGATCTTAGGCGCGGATAGTGAGATGGCTGGGATTGCCGCCGTCGATAATTTCAAAGGCGGAAAGGGCAAGGACGCACCCTATGTGCCGGGTATCTAGCGCCTAAAGGTTCATCATGGCTAAGCCGGCGACGACGATACTCGCGAAAGCGACCCGTCGAACGCCGAACCCTTCTTTGAGAAACACCCAACCAAAGAGGGCGCCGAACACCACGGCGCTCTCTCGCAAGGCGCTAACACGCGCCACTTCGGTCAAATCCATGGCGTAAAGCAGAACCCCGAAGGACAGCATTGACCCCAATGCGGCCACAACGCCGTAGCGCCAGATGCGCCGTGCATCGATCAATAAAGTTGGCCCGCGCAGGACTGCTCCAGCGATGCCAAGCTGCACCCCATCCAGAACAAACAGCCAGACAATATAGGTGAACGGGCTTTCAGCCATGCGGACGCCGCGGGCATCCAGAACCGAATAGGCGGCAATCCCGACCGCTGTCAGCGCGGCAAAAATCAGAGCTGATTTCGGCACGTCCAGTCCTGACGCCAACTTGCCGGGCCTAAGGACAAAACCCAATGTGCCTAGGGTCGCCACGGTCAGACCCGCCCATTCCAGCGGCATGAGCGTTTCGCCTAGAAAGGCTGCGGCAGCAATAGCGACCAGAATGGGTGCGCCGCCGCGCATGATCGGAAAAACAATCGACAAATCGCCGCGCGACAAAGCGTTGATCAGGCCAAACTGATAAAAGCCATGCGCGATCAGGCTCAGACCCAAAGCGACCCAGACTGGGCCTGTCGGTAGCGGCACAAAAAAGACGGCAGGAAAGATCAGCAGCGCGGACGTTACGGACAAAACAACCCGTGCCATCAAAATATCGCGCCCGGCTTTGACCACCGTATTGACGGCAGCCAAGGACACAGCGCTGGTCAGGCCGAGAAGGATCGCGAGCGCTGTTGAGGTCAAAAGCTAAAACCGCTCAAAGGGGGCGTCCTATCAGACTTGGTCCCGCGTCTATTCGCTGAAGAAGTGCAGGTTTTTTCGGCCCTTGGCGATGCGGTCAATGTCCTGCAATTCGCGTAAGTAAGTTTCGAGTAGATCGAGCGGGATCATGTTCGGCCCGTCGGACGGTGCACTAGCGGGATCATTATGCGTTTCGGCGAAAATACCCGCAACACCCACAGCAATGGCAGCACGGGACAGGGTCGGCACCATTTCGCGCTGACCGCCTGATGTCTCGCCCTGACCGCCCGGTTGTTGCACGGAATGAGTCGCATCGAAAATGATCGGCAGCCCTGTATCGCGCGCCATAGTCGGAAGACCGCGGAAATCGGATACCAGCGTGTTATAGCCGAAGCTCGCCCCCCGCTCGGTCAGAAGGATGTTGGAATTGCCCGCATCGATGACCTTTTGGGCGACGTTTTTCATATCCCAAGGGGCGAGAAACTGGCCCTTTTTGATCTTAATAACACGGCCTGTTTTGGCGGCGGCAACCAGCAGGTCGGTCTGACGGGAAAGAAAAGCCGGGATTTGCAAAACGTCGACAACTTCTCCGACCATGGCGCATTGTTCTGGCAGATGGATATCGGTCAGAACGGGAACGCCGAACGCGTCTTTAACCGCTTCGAATACGGGCAAAGCGTCCTCAAGTCCGACACCGCGCGCGGAACTGGCGCTGGTCCGGTTGGCCTTGTCGAAACTGGTTTTGTAGATGAATTGGATGCCGAGCTTGTCGGTGATCGCCTTGATCCGCTCGGCCATGAATAGCGCATGGTCGCGACTTTCCATGGCGCAAGGCCCGGCAAACAGCGCGAACGGTAGGTCGTTGGCGAATGTCACATCCCCGGATGGGGCTGGAACTGTGACTTTATGAAAGGTGGTCATGGTGTACCCGTGATGGCTTTACCCGCTTTGGGGGGCGGGCTAGGTCGGTCCCCCTATGACAGCAAGACACGAAACATGACAGACTCTTCGGCCAGTGTGAATTCAGCGATCAGTGACCCGCTACAGATTGCCAAGCGGACCATTGAGGTCGAACGCGACGGGCTCGATGTTCTCGCCAAAGCTTTGGTCGAAGGAACGGCGCTGGGCCAAACCTTAAAAGATACGATTACGGCCATCCGCTCTGCACCGGGTCGGGTCATTGTATCGGGCATGGGGAAATCCGGCCATGTCGGGCGAAAGATCGCCGCGACTCTAGCTAGCACAGGGACCCCGGCCAGCTTCGTTCATCCGGCGGAGGCCAGCCACGGCGATCTGGGTATGATCGGGACGGATGATCTGGTGCTCGCTTTGTCCAATTCCGGAGAAACCCGCGAACTGGCCGATCTGGTCAATTATTGTGCGCGTTTCTCAATCCCGCTTGTCGGCATCACCTCTGTTGCGGAAAGCTCTCTGGGTCAGGCTGCCGATCATCTTCTGTTGCTACCAAAGGCGGATGAGGCTTGCACGGTGACGCGTGCGCCCACCACATCGACTGTAATGATGATGGCGCTGGGGGATGCGTTGGCCGTCGCGCTGCTGCGAGATCGCGGCTTTGGGCCCGATGATTTCAAGACCTACCATCCGGGCGGTAAGCTCGGCGCAGCCTTCAGCCGTGTGTCTGATGTGATGCGAACGGGGGCCATGCCGTTGGCCACTCTGGACACGACGGTGGCCGAAGTGGTTGCGTTCATCACCCAAGGTGGTGCCGGAACGGCAGGAATTATCAATGGCGGGCAATTGGTCGGCGTGATTACGGATGGTGACTTGCGTCGTCATATCGGTCGGGATTTGCTTGCCATGAAGGCGGCAGATGTGATGACGCGTCACCCTATCACTGTAACACCTGATACGCTGGCCTCCGATGCGCTCGGTCTGTTGAACCGCAAACGGATTCAAGTGCTCTTCGTCGTGAAAGACGGCGCGCCCGTCGGGCTCTTGCACGTGCATGACTTCCTGAAAGAGGGCGTGGCTTAAGCGTGTTTACGGTCTAACGTTCCATTGCGTGACGACCCAACCATCTTCCTGCTTTTCGACCAAACCATAGGCCCCGGTCTTGAGTTTCCGCTCAGCGCCGTCATGGCGACAGACATCAAGAACGAAGCGGGCAATGCCGTTGCTGGTCACGATCAATGTCGTCCCGACACTCTTGGCCAATAGATCAGCCCAATCCGCGCGAATCGTGGCGGGATCAACGCGCCAATCTTGCGGCGGAATAGCGTCTGTATCCCACAAGTTGATGGCGTCAGCCCCAATGCGGGCGACGACATCAGATTCGGGTTTGCCTTCATCCGGGCCATAATCAATTTCGAGCAGTCGATCGTCGAAGCGGATATTGCGTGCGATCGCGTATGCGGTTTCGTGGGTTCGTTTCAGTGGAGAGCTGATGACGGCGTCGAATTTTGTGTCAGCGAAATGCGCGCCCAAGGCAGCAGCTTGCTGCCGACCGGATGATGACAAGGGTAAATCTGTTCCGCGTCCCACGCGGCGAACCGTTTCGCCGGGATCGAACGTGTTGCCATGCCGGACAATATAAACGCGCCTCACGATAAGCTCGCCAATCTCGCTTCGGCCCGGGCTAAGTCTTCGGGCGTATCAATCCCGGCTTGGCTCATCGGATGGCTGTCGACCCTCGCGCAGGCGATGGTCAGCCCGTTCTCCAGCGCACGGAGCTGTTCCAGTCCTTCAAGTTGCTCATAGGGTGACGGCGGTAAGGTCACATATCGCGCCAGCGCCGCGCGTCGATAGGCATAAAGGCCGACATGTTGCAGTACAGGCGACGTTTCGTTTTCCTCCCGCATGGACGATTCCTTTCGAATCGCTGGAATAATATTTTTCGAAAACCAGCGTGCGCGTCCGTCGTCGCCGACAATGGCACAGGTGCCTGAAAAGGGCGTGGCTTTTTTCGCATCGCGCAACTCATCCAGCGCGTCCCAAGACAAGGCCACGACCGGTGTCGAAATGTCTGCACTTGGATCAGCCGTGAGCGCGTCGAGACACGCTTGGACATAAGCGGGCGGAGTGAACGGCGCGTCGCCCTGTAGATTGACGATGAGGTCCGCGCTGGGATCAAACAGGTCGGCGGCGACTTTGGCGCGGTCTGATCCGCTGAGCAGGTCCGGGTCGGTCATGACGACGGGGAGATCGCGTTCGCGGCAAAAATCTTCGATCCGGTCATCATCCGTCGCGACCACAAAGTCTCCGACCTTGTGTGCGACCATCGCGGTGCGTTCCAACATGGCGATGCCGCCAATCTCCGCGAGCGGCTTGCCGGGAAAACGGGTTGAAGCATAGCGTGCCGGGATGACGATGAGTGGTTTCATACTGCGTTGTATATCAGCGGGTTCACCGCGCGAAACCTATCTTCGTAACCCCCCAGCTCTAGCACCTCGACGCCGTGCTTTCGCAGATAGGCCAAGCCCGTTTGTTCTGTGAACGTCCTATCTTCGGCGACGGCGTAGATGACGCGCTTGACGCCCGCATCAACCAGTCTCTGAGCGCAGCCTTTCGGCTTAGATGCGCGGGTGAGACACGGCTCCAGCGTGCAAATGACCGTATGCGGGGCGTCGCCAAGCTTGGCGAGGAGGGCTTCCTCGGCATGATCATTCGATCCGGTTTCGCGGCTATATCCTGTCCCGAGAATTGAGAGATCGGCAGTGCATCCAACACAGCCGACAGCAAAAGCGGTTCCACTCGGCGGGCATTGTTCGGACAGATGGAATGCCTCGGCCATGATCAGTTGGGCGCGGCTGCGGAGAAGGTCGATATGTAAGACGGTCGTGTCGCCGAGCTTTTCCTTATGCATGACGGATAGCGGCGCGATGAACGCGTCCTGATCGTCAAACAGGCGCGCGTGACCTTGATTACCCAATGCCTTTGGACTGATCGCGAGGCGCAACCAATGGGCGCGAGGTAAGGCCAGGGTCAGAATTTGTGCCCCGCCTTCGATCAGGACATTCGACAGTCCGCGTGCCTCAGCCAGATTGAGAATCGCGTCGATGGGATCTTCGGAAAAAAGTTTGACGGTGGCGGAACTCGCGACTGGTGATTGGCTCAGGATAACCTTCTCGCCTCGGCCCGTTTCAAAGAAGGCGCGATCGTGAGGAATTTTGCCAGATCGAGTGACCACCACCTTAATGGGATCAGGCGCCAGACCTGCAGCTTTGCGCGATGCTATGTGGGCCTCGCCCCGCGTCGCCAAAGACGGATTGTCCCGGCGCAATGTCTCTGCCCCGATCACGATCATGTCCGACTGCGCTCGCAAGGCGAGCACAGCGTCCAGATCTTCAGGCGACGACAGGATCGCGCGCACATCCGACCGGTCGTCGAGATAGCCATCCGAAGAGACGGCGCAGGAAAGGGTCAGCGTGACCATGCCGCGCCTGTGAACAATCACTGGCGCGGGAGCAAGGGTGAGGGGTGGTTAAAGAACGCTGGACGCTTCGACCCAATCCAGACCCTGCGCTTCGGCCACAGCTTCGATGGTCAGCTTACCTTCGCAGACATTCAGGCCGTTAAGCAGATGTGGGTCTTCGCGCATGGCGTCTTTCCAACCCATGCGCGCGATCCGTTTGGCATGGTGCACCGTGGCCGCGTTCAACGCATAGGTCGACGTCCGGGCGACCGCGCCCGGCATGTTGGCGACGCAGTAATGCACAATGCCGTCGACAATGTAGATCGGGTCGGCATGGGTTGTCGCTTTGGAGGTTTCGAAACAACCACCTTGGTCGATGGCGACATCAACAAGAACCGCGCCTTCCTTCATCGTGCTGAGCATCTCGCGGGTGACGACTTTTGGAGCCGCCGCGCCGGGGATCAGGACGGCACCAATCACCAAATCGGCTTCGGTCAGGCGCTGCTGCAGCACGGCAGGCGTTGAGCGTTCGACATTGGCGCGTACGCCAAATTCATAGGACAGCTTTGCCATCACTTCATTGGACCGTTCCAAAATAGTCACATCGGCTTGCATGCCGACGGCCATTAGCGCGGCATTATATCCAACATCGCCGCCACCAATGATCAGCACTTTGCCGGAATTCACCCCGGGTACGCCGCCAAGTAGAACGCCGCGACCACCATTTTCCTTTTGCAGTGCATTGGCACCTGCTTGGATGGATAGCCGGCCAGCGACTTGGCTCATCGGTTTGAGCAGCGGCAGACCGCCGCTATCGGATGTCACAGTCTCGTAAGCGATGCAGACCGCCCCTGACTCGATCAGTTCGTTTGTCTGATCCGGATCGGGCGCGAGGTGGAGGTAAGTGTAAAGGATTTGGCCGGGGCGCAGCATGGCGCGCTCAACGGCCTGAGGCTCCTTGACCTTTACGATCATATCGCAGCCTGCAAACACGCTCGCGGCGTCTGGTTTAATCGTGGCACCTGCCGCTTCATAATCGGCATCGTCCGTGCCAATTCCGGACCCGGCCTGCGTCTCGACCCATAGCTCATGGCCATCGGCAACTAGCTCTGCGACGGATTCTGGCGTCAGTCCAACGCGATATTCGTGATTCTTGATTTCCTTGGGGACACCGATGCGCATGGCGCTCTCCTAATAGGCAATAATTGTGCGGCTAAATAGCGGCATTCCAGACGAAAAACCCGCTTTTATGATGGTCAATTGGCATATTGGCGCGTAATCATCCCATAGAACTGCAAAAAATCAGGATAAAATCAATGCTCGAGAAGACAGACCGGAAGATCCTTCATGAGCTTCAATTCGATAGCCGTCGGTCCGCTGCAACCATTGGTGAGAAGGTGGGGCTGTCCGCCTCAGCCTGTCACCGTCGTATTCGGCTGCTAGAAGATAGAGGCGTCATTGAGGGCTATGGCGCGCGGCTCAACGCTGAAAAACTCGGTTACGTCATGACGTTCTTTGTTGAAGTGACGCTGGAAGGACAAAGCGAAACCGTGCTCGGTGCATTTGAGCGCGCCGCTGCTGCGCGGCCCGAAGTGCTCGAATGTTATCTCACGACGGGCACGGCGGACTATGTGCTGAAAGTCTCTGCGCAGGATACGGATGATTATGAGCGGATCCATCGCCGGGTGATTTCTGGCCTGCCGCATGTGATTCGGATTCAGTCCAGTCTAGTCATGAAGACGGTCAAATCTTGGCGCGGTTATCCAGTCGAATAGACGTTACTCGACCGTGATCGGCAACGACGCTAAAGTCGCCTAATGATGGGTTGGTTGGACTATTTCCGAGCGGTGGGGCCGCGCATTACGTGGGACCGCAGCCTGATGCGGGGGGCTTGGACTGTGCCTTGGCTTCAGCTCACGGGATGGATGAGCCGCCCATCTGACACGGGAACCATCGCCTATTTTCCGCAACCGGCTGGCCCTTGGTACACATTGCCGCTCGCTTTGATGCGAACCGGTATTCGCCGGACGTCGGATTTGGGCAAAGCGGATGCGATCATGATTTTCGACGACCGCACGCAGTCTAATATCACCCTGCCAATAACGACCGCCCGACTTATCAATGCGCGCGCGACCGATGTTTCCAAAACTCAAGTCGGACGGCTGTTCGAAGCTATATTTGACTATCCGCTGACGCTTGACCCGCTGGTCCATATCGGGCTGATGGTCGAAAAATCAGACACTAATGGCGTTCATGACGGACGGATCGTGACGGGACCTATAGCCTCTCCCCGCGCTGATTGTGTGTATCAGACGCTTGCCGACAGTACGGTTCGGGACGGCGTGACCGAAGATCTCCGCTGCGTCTGTGTCGACGGCGAAATTGTGGTGGTCTTCCGCAAAGAAAAAGCCACGCGAGATCGGTTCGCGCCGACCTATCTTGAAACCACGTTGCGCGAGGCGGCCTCCGTCCTCTCAGATCATGAGCGCGCAAATATTGCTCAGTTTTGCGAAATGATCGGGCTCGACTTTGGATCGATCGACGTGCTGCGGGATCATGCCGGAGATGGGCGTATCTATATTGTTGATGTCAACAAGACCTGCATGCCGGTCCTGTCCATGCCTGTTCGCGAATTGAATAAAGCGCTGCACCAGATCGGCGTGGCTGTGGAAGCCCTGATATTGAGGCCATGATGCCCTAGTCTTTAAGCCATGATGTAAGCGTTAGGCGGTGACCGCCAAGCTCCCGCGCGGCGCGTTCGTGGCAGGATAGATAGAGCAATTGCAGCGCGTCCTCACCAACACTGACATAGTTGAGCACGTCGAACATCCGCGCCCGGCGGTCATCATCCGCATAGACGAGCGCATCATCCAGAATGACCGGACAGGCCTGCCCGCCTCTGGCAAGCAGGCGCGCAAAGGCCAGACGTGTGAGAATCGCAATTTGCTCGCGCGTGCCGCCTGACAAAAGCGCGAGATCATCATCCCGCCCCTCGCGTAGCAGGCCTTGAGCCCCTAACGTTTCATTGAGCGAGAGATCCGCCCCGTCGATCACGCGTGCCAGTAAGGGGGCGAGTTCGCGGCGAACTGGCTCCGTATACTGGTCCTGCAACTGGCGCTGCGACGCGCCCAGCGTGTCGCGCAAAAGCGTGAGCGCTTGGGCGTGCCGGCGATGTTGCTCGACCGTCTCCCGTAAGGTTTCGGCTTGGCCGTCTAGAGCTTTGACCTCCAAGTCCGGATCGCTTCGATCCAGCACGCCGCTCCGCCGGGCGGACAGCTCCACATCCTTCTGTTTGAGGTCGGTAAGTTGTTTGGCGCGGTTTTCCCGAACCTGTGTCAGCCGGTTTAGGCTGGCTTGCAGAAGATCCGGATCCGTTGGCGCTTGCGCGCGTAAAGTCTCTAGCTCTGAGAGGGCGGTTTCCGCGCGCTGCCGGGTGGTCGCGGCGGCGGCGGCAAGTTCTGCCTGAGTGTCAGTGCGCTGCTTTGGCGCGGCACTTTCTGGCAATTCCGTCAAAGCCAATTGATGTGCGTCTAATCGCGTTTTTGCAGCTTCCAACTTGCCCGATAGCTCGACCTGTTCGTCCTGTAGCGCAGCCCGCGCCCCTGATCGCGTGGCAATCTCCGCGTCGATCGTTTGGGCGTCAACGTGCACCTCCAACTCAGGTGCGGCGGCAATGAGATCGGTCAAGGTTTCGATTTCGCGCAGTAAAGCGGCTTTACGGTCTATTAGCGTGTCGCGACCATCCGGTGCAATTCGGTCTCGTTCTTTGTCCGTCATGCGGAGCGTGGCGTCGATATCGGCACGGGCGCGCAGGGCGGTTGCCGCATCTGCATAGTCGGTTACGCCCAGACGGGCGCGCAGGTCTTCCGCTTGAACTATCAAACCGTCACGGTCGCGCTTCAGAGTGTCCGCTTCGGGCGCGTCCAGCGCGATGCGTCCGACCCCGGGCAAGATCAATTCCGATGTGGCGTCAAGGCGAACCGTTCCGCTGCCAATGGTTCTCCCATCAAGGCTGGCTGTGGCGCCCGCCTCCAAAGTCAGTCGTAATTGAACATCAACATCTCCGAGCCGATGCTCTAATCGCGCGGCATCCTGTTCCAGCGCGGCAAGTTGATCAAGCGTAGCACGGTCGATCTCTGGCAGAGCGTTGCGCGCTTCCACCTGTTTCTCTCGATCAGCCAAGAGCGTATCCAGCGCCTCCAGCCGGGATTCGACCTGTTGCAGGGCCGCTTGACGGTCCTGCACACGCTCGACATTGGCGCGGGCGGATTGCGCGGCTGCGAGCTGCGACTGACTGTGTCGAAGTGCGGAAAGCTGGGCGTCAATATCTGCCAAGGACGTTTTAATGGCGTCGCGCCTTTGCATGAGGTTGGTCACGGCCTTGCGCTCGGTGGTAACTCCCTGCTTTGCACGGTCGTAGCGGGCGATCGTGGCTAGATGATCTGCAAGGCGGCGTTCCGCTTGTTCAGTTTCAGCTGTCAGCCTTTGTGCCAAAGCTTGCGCGGTTTCCAGAGAGGCGCGCGCGGCTTTGGCGCTATCTAGTTCCGTGCGAACCTGTGCGATCCGGGCGTCTGTCTCTGTATCATCATCCTCACCCTGTAGCCGGCTTAGCGCGGCCCGAACCCGCATGAGGTCGAGCCCAATCTGGCGGGTCTGCTCACGGAGTCGATGCGCATCGGCGAGCTGGGATTCGACCTGTTCCAATGCATCCTCGGCTAGCTTGAGGGGGCCGCCGACCCGGGGGCGTCCTGTTGCAGTCAGCAATTCGCCCAACGCCGCTTCGGTGCGGGCCAGATAATCACGCGCCCGGTCCCCACCGACCAAGGTAGAGAGTTCGGTCTCCAGCTTGGACGCCACCAACCCATCATCTTGCACCGCGTCCATCGATAGGCCTTGCTCAACCCATAACAGACCGGACGGGCCGCGGGCTTTGTCGGCCGTGCCCATAATGGCAGCCATGCGCTCGTCGGCTTCGCCTTTTTTGGCAAGAGTAGCTCCGGTGGACCGGTCGATTAGCTGCGCATCCTTGCCGCGTTGATAGGTTTTGATCAGGCGGTAGGCGACGCCCTGATGGGTGAAGTCAATCTCCCCCGTCGCCGATCCATCGTCGCGTTTTATGGCGTTGCCGCGTTTACCCCAAGTCGTGTGGCCTTGGAGTAGGAAGAGTTGCAACGCCCTCAACAGGCTCGATTTGCCACGTTCATTATGCTCGGCGACCACGTTCAAACCAGACACCAACCCGTCCACGGCGACGCCGTCCGCGCCGAAAGGGCCAACATGGCGGAAGCGAAATCCGTCAATCCTCACGACACGTCTTCCGTCGCGGCGAAGGAGAAGAGCAGGCGGAGCGCATCAGATGCGATGTCTCGGTCCAGCTGACTCAATGCATGATCTTCGCGTCGCGCCTGTAGTGCTTCGGCGGCCGCGCGCACGGAACCTTGGGCATCCAGCGCATCCATATCCTCAGCGACAATTTTCAGCGTCACTGACGATTGTCCGCGAACAGACAGATGTGCGCAGCGGCCTTTTAAGGTGTCGAGGTAACGCTCAACGGCGGCCCATTCTGAAACAGCCGTTTCGCCTGAGAGACTAATTTGGACGAGCGTATGGCGTTCCGCAGGGCCGGTTGTGATTGCCTGTTCGATCTGCTGGATCACCGCATCCACCCCATCGACGTGTAACGGCGCTTCGATCACCGGCCAGTCATAGCGCGCGGTCGCAATATCCGTGACCTTGGGCTCAGCGCCGGGTGCATCGATTTGAACGTGTAGCACTTGCCCGCGATCACCAACCTTATGGCGATCTGGTTCTGGCGTCCCGGAATAATGGGTTCGGCTATTAATCGCCACGCGGGCATGCCAATCGCCGAGCGCGAGATAATCGAGCCGCGCGGTCGTAGCGCGGTTGGGGGGAATAACCTCTCCGGTTTCACCGCCATCCCGCCCTTGATCCTTGCTACCAAATGTCTTGATGCCGCCATGGGCCAACCCGATCCGAATAGCTCCGTCCGGGGTTTCGGCGCCGTCCATCCAATGGGTGAGATCCTCGCCGTGGTGCAGGCGCTGCCACGGCGCGGGTAGGAGCCACACACCGTCAGTCATTTCCACAGGTTCGGCTTCGCGTAAGACCCGGATGTTAGCCAGCCCCCGCGCCTGAACCCGGTCCCACAGACCATCCGTATCATCTCGGTCGTGATTGCCGGGCAAGAGCCACCAGATGATCTCAGGGTGTTCCGCCATAATATCGAGCGGTTGAGTCAGCACATCTTGGCCCGGTAATGTACTGTCCCACACATCGCCCGCGACCAACACATGGCTACAGTGACGGGCCTTCGCCGCGTCAGCAATCCGCCCAATGACGTCCTGCCGTTCCGCGCGCAAGCGACCGGACAAAGTCTCGTCAAACCGGGCAAACGGTTTGCCTAACTGCCAGTCAGCGGTGTGAATGAAGTCGATTCCCATCACCCCATTCATAACAGTGCAGATGGGGAGGGATAGATGTCAGTTTCGGTGATATCGCATGACAGAGATAATGGCAGGTCTGTCCGAGCTGACGGGTATTAAAAAGGAGCATGTGAGAGAGTCGGCAGACCGACTCTCTCTAACAATGCCTAAAATCATTTCTTCAATGGGCGTGTCTCAGAAAAGATTTCAGCCCATTAAAGCGCCATTGTTCGCTTTAGTAACAGCGATTATTTTCCGCCTGGGACAATACGTTCGACCAATGTGCGAACAATTGCCATCACGGACGCGCCACTAAACACAGCGCCAAGGCCGACGAGAATAGCACCAAGATACTCACCAATGCCCGGAATGCCGTTCAAGGACGCTGCACCACCTGCCATTAAGAAAATCGCCGCAATAATGACGCCACGTCGATGTTCCAAATCCAAGAACCAACCGCTCGCCAGTCCCAGAACCGCTAAAATAGCCGGATCATATCCGGTATCCACAAAACTCAGAGCCACGGCAGCCAGTGCGCTCACGAGCCAAACAATTTTTGCTATAGACAAAATCTTCCCCTTCTTTGTTATCTGCGCGTATTATTATGCGTCAGATAAGCTGAATGTTAACCCAAATTAACTAAGTGTCAATTGCACCGCGATTTCGTCATTCTGTTTCATCAGGAAGTCGATTAGACGACATGCAGACGAAACCACTCCGGCGGACCTTTCTGGAGCGATGAATCAGCGAGCGCTTCAACTTTATGATCAGCAAGGCGTTTCAGGACGGTTATCCCGTCCTCGGCAACTATGTCTTCTTTCGTCGTGTGTTTTTCCGTTCACCCTTTTTGACGCCGCCTTTTGCTTTCAGAGCGGCGGCACGGGCGAGTTTTTTCTTGTGTGGTTTTTTCGGTTTCCCTGATCCCGGCGTATCGCCGCTCACGGTTTTGCGGGATTTGCGTTTGAATGTGCCCTCATCATGATTTGACATGGTCTTTGGCGTGGTTTTTTCGCGTGAGGTTTTTTCGTCCTGACTAGCGTTGTTTTTGTTGCCACGTGGTTTTCGGGAGTCGCCATAAGGTGCTTTGCCGCTTCGCCCACCTTTCGTATTTCGGTCACGAGGGGCGCGGTTTTCCGTCGGTCGTGACAGGTTCGGTTTGCCCTCGACACGCGACACGGTGATGGCCGCCTCGATTTTCATATTGGGACCAATGGTCTCTAAAAAGCGCTCAACACCTTTTGGCGCCAGCTCTATAAAGGTCTCCCTGTCTGTGATCTTGATCGCGCCGATTTCTCCTTTTTTCAAACCGCCCGATTTGAGGAGCATTGGCAGAATCCATTTGGGTTCAGCGTTTTGCTTGCGGCCGACATTCAGGGAGAACCAGACGCCATCATCGAAATCTTCTCTGGGCCCGGATGACCGTGCATCAGGACCGGATTTACTAGGCTTATGATTTGCAGGCAGTAGATCTTCGGGTGCGGACTGTCCCATCCGGTACTGACGGATAAAGGCTGTCGCAATATGTTCCGGCGAATGCGCTTTGAGCAAACGGGCCACCAAAGTCCGCTCTTCATCCGTGATCTCCGTGTCGAGCGCCATATTGTCGAGAAGTCGTTCATTATCCTTGGCGATAATGGCATCCGCGCTTGGCGCTTCACACCATTCCGCTGTGATACCCGCGTCTTGAAGCAGGCGCTCCGCATTTCGACGGCGACTTGGCGCGACGATGAGCGCAGATACGCCCTTGCGACCCGCCCGACCTGTTCGGCCACTCCGGTGCAAAAGAGCTTCGCGATTGCGCGGCACATCCGCATGAATGACGAGTTCCAAATCCGGAAGATCGAGACCTCGTGCTGCGACATCGGTGGCGACACAGACTTGTGCGCGACCATCTCGAAGCGCTTGTATGGCGTTGCTACGTTCCGCTTGCGACAGCTCGCCGGATAAAGTTACAACAGAGAAACCACGATTGTTGAAACGCTGAGTCATACGATTTACCGCAATTCGTGTGTCGCCAAAAACGATCGCATTTTTGGCATCGTAATAACGCAAGACATTGATGATCGCATTTTCGCGGTCCACATTGGCGACGCTCATCGCTTTGTAATCGATATCCAAATGTTGCTTAGCTTCGGCGGCCGTATTTACCCGCACGGCATCACGTTGATATTTCTTTGTCATGCCCAAAATTGTCTTTGGGACTGTAGCTGAGAACATAAGCGTTCGGCGTTCCGCCGGTGAGGCGTTCAAGATGATTTCCAGTTCCTCTCGGAATCCCATTTTTAGCATCTCATCCGCTTCGTCCAAGGCAACAGCTTTCAGCTCAGACAGATCCAATGCACCGCGATTGATATGATCACACAAACGACCGGGGGTGCCGACGACGATATGCGCGCCGCGTTGTAGGGCTGCACGTTCTGTACGCGCATCCATGCCCCCGACACAGGAAACTGTCTTGGCTCCAGCGTCTTTGTAGAGCCAATCCAGCTCACGTTTAACTTGCATCGCGAGTTCGCGAGTTGGGGCAATACAGAGGGCCAGCGGCGCGTCGGCACGCAGAAAGCTTTCCGCGTCGCCGAGCAAAGTCGAGGCCATGGTCAGACCAAACGCAACAGTTTTTCCTGACCCCGTCTGGGCCGAGACAAGCAAATCTTGATCTTGCAGTTTTGGATCCAGAACAGCGTCCTGAACCTGAGTAAGCGTTGCGTACCCCTTTTTTTGCAAAGCAGAGGCGAGCGCAGGATGCACGTGAGATATATTGGACATGGGGACAGTCTGTCAGATGGGCCAAGAGGAACATCCTGATCGGCCGGGGCATGATCGACGGCGCCGATCTGTATGGCCAACTCAGAGTAACAGGCCGTGAGACGCGGCACTACGATGTTTCAAATCCTATGGATAGTCTTTGTGCTCTCTTGGCGCGCAGTTTCGCAGATGTTGCGGGCGTCGTGAAATCTGCCGTCCAAGATCTGCTGCTAGGCAGATCGGCGAACCCAGAGTCGGGCATTTGACGTTTCGAATGGGCTAGGGTGGGGCCTCTGAATTTATTCGAAGAATCGTTGTGCTGGAAGACGATGTTGATATGGGTATACACTCATAAGGTGTAAAAAGGCTCCCCCTTCCGTGCAAAACGCGGGGAGTTTAGGGGCTGGATCCGCAATGATTTTCGACAATTCCGAATTCTTTGATCGATCGGTATTGGAGAAACACCAACGGGTCGAGTCGGTCTCCCCAGATTTGAAATTGTTAGATATTGAACCCCTTGGGAACCAGCTTCCACTGCTTTCATCGGCTACGGGCCTGCCGACGCCGCCCACGATAACACTGCCACCCCAACCGACGCCGCCGACGGGGCTGGCTGGCACGAACCTGACGCAGGGGGCCGACTCCTCAGGCTTCTCTGAGGGCGCTGACATCATCTATGGTCTGGGCGGCAATGACGGCCTCGTTATGCGGGGCGGTGACGACATCGTCTTTGGCGGTGACGGCGACGATATTATTTACGGCCAAGATGGGGATGACCAACTTTACGGCGAAGGCGGCATTGACCGTCTGTTCGGCGGTGACGGCGATGATATTCTCGATGGCGGCGCTGATGCTGACGTTCTCGTCGGTGGGGCGGGCAATGACACGATGACCCTCGGCGACGGCAATGACACGGCATACGGCCAAGACGGCGATGACATCATCTATGGCGGTGATGGTAGCGACACTATTTTTGGCGGCGCTGGGAACGATCAGGCCGACGGCGGGGCCGGAGTTGATGTGCTCATCATGGGTGACGGCAACGACACGGTCCTCGCGGGCGCGGGCGACGATGTGATCTACGGCGAAGCGGGCGATGATGCGATTGACGGTGGCTCTGGCAATGACACAATTTTTGGAGGCTCTGGCAATAATACGCTGATCGGCGGCGCAGGCATTGATGTGCTGATCACGGAAGACGGGAATGACGCTATTTATGGCGGGGCCGATAATGACGTCATTTATGCGTTTGGCGGCGATGACTTTGTTGATGGGGGCGACGGCAGCGACACCATCTTTGGCGGTGCGGGTAATGATACGCTGCGCGGAGGCGCCGGCGATGACGTGATCGCCGATGTGTCCGGTAATGATACGCTCGACGGAGGCGACGGCAATGATGTGGTCAACGGCCTAGCCGGAAATGACCGGATCACGGGCGGGAATGGCGATAACATCGTGCTGGGCGGCACGGGCGCGGATGTGTTCTATCAGGCCGGAACGGGCATTGACCGTATTTTGGATTTCCAACTTGGCATCGATAAGATCGAACTGTCCGCATCAGTTACGGACTTCAATGCTCTGATTGCGAGCGCTCAAGATAATGTGGATGCCAACGGCAATAGCCAGGTGATTATTTCCAATGGCGAAGGCGGGTTCTTCGTTTTGTCCAACATCACCGCGGCCGATTTGTCAGTCAGTGACTTTATCTATCGCAACGAAGCGCCTGTCTTCACGTCGAGTGCAACAGCGTCTGTGGCAGAGAACCAAAACTCTGCCTTTACGGCGAGCGCAACGGACGCTGAAGGCGTTACGCTCACCTATAGTTTGTCGGGCGCGGACGCAGCCCTATTCAATATCGACGCGGCGACCGGTGTTGTCACTTTCAAAACGGCCCCTGACTTCGAAGCGCCGGGTGATGTCGATGGGAACAACGCCTATGACGTGATCGTCACGGCGAGCGACGGCATCAATTCGACCAACCAGTCTGTGGCCATCACCGTCACGAATGTGAATGATATTGCCCCGGTCTTTACGTCTGCCGCGTCGGCGGTTTTGACCGAAGGCCAGACAGCCGCCTTCACGGCGCAAGCTACAGACGTTGAAGGCGACACGCTCACTTACGCGCTATCAGGGGTCGATGCAGCGCTGTTCAACATTGATGCAGCGACGGGGGCTGTGACGTTTAAGGCCGCGCCTGATTTTGAGGTCCCAGCGGATGATGGCGGGAATAATATCTATGACGTGATCGTCACGGCCAGCGACGGCATCAATACGGCCGATCAATCAGTCGTCATCTCAGTCGTTGGTGGGAATGATAATGCGCCCGTGTTTAGCTCGGGCGCGACTGCGTCTGTGGCAGAGAACCAAACGTCCGCTTATACAGCGAGCGCGACGGACGCAGACGGCAATCAGATCTACTACAGCCTCTCAGGCGCGGATTTCGCGCTGTTTAACATCGACGCGAACGGGGTCGTCACGTTCAAGGTCGCGCCCGACTTTGAGGCCCCCGGTGATGCGGACGGGGACAATGTTTATGACATCGTCGTGACCGCAGATGACGGCGCGGCGCAGACCAATCAAACTGTTGCGATTACGGTTACGGATGTCGAAGAGAATGTGAATGCGCCGATTTTTACATCTGGGGCATCAGCATCCTTCGCTGAAAACGGCACTGGGGCGGCCTATACGGCGATCACCACGGATGTTGATGGTGAGGCTCGAACCTACAGCCTCTCCGGCACAGATGCGGCGCTGTTCAATATAGACGTGAACTCCGGCGTCGTGACGTTCAAGGAGGCGCCTGATTTTGAGACGCCCGGCGATACGGGCGGCAACAATGTTTATGACATCGTGGTTACGGCCAATGATGGGGTGAATCAGACTGATCAAGCGGTCGCGATCACGGTGACGGACCTGAACGACGAGGCTCCGGCCTTTACATCCGGCACAACTGCGTCTGTGCTTGAAAACCAGACAGCGGCCTATACAGCGATCACCACGGATGCGGACGGCGGGGCTCGAACTTACAGTCTATCCGGTACAGATGCGGCTCTGTTCAACATTGACGTGAACTCCGGCGTCGTGACCTTCAAAACGGCACCTGATTTCGAGACGCCCAGTGATGCGGGCGGCAACAATGTTTATGACATCGTGGTTACGGCCAATGATGGGGCAAACCAGACGGACCAGTCTGTCTCGATTTCGGTGATAAACGAGAATGATAGTGCGCCGACGTTCCTGTCGGGTGCGACGGTCGCGGTGACTGAGAATCAGACGTCCGCCTATACCTCAAGTGTGACGGATGCCGACGGCAATCAAATTTCCTTCAGTCTATCCGGTGTGGATGCGACGCTATTTAATATCGACGTGAACTCCGGGGTCGTGACGTTCAAAGTCGCCCCTGATTTTGAGGTCCCTGGCGATAGTGGAAACGACAATGTCTATGATATCGTCGTGACTGCGGATGACGGCGTGGCACAAACCAATCAAGCCGTGGCAATCACAGTGACGAATGTCGTGGAACCGGCCCGGGTCACAGACCTCACAACCCTCAACGCAGTGCAGGGTTTCATTATCCAAGGTGATGGGAGCCTTGATTTCTCGGGTGCCTCAGTCAGTTCAGCAGGGGATGTGAATGGTGATGGTTTTGATGATTTGATTGTCGGCGCTACTGGCGGCGACGATGGTGGCGAGAATGCCGGCGAGGCCTATGTTGTGTTTGGCGGCGCAGGTGGTTTTGGTACGACGGATGGATCTGGGCGTCAGGTCATCGATCTGACCAACCTCACATCGTCCCAAGGTTTTGTTATTCAGGGCGATTCGACGTTTGATCAAGCAGGCAGTTCCGTCAGTTCCGCGGGGGATGTGAATGGCGATGGATTTGATGATTTGATCGTGGGTGCACCCACTGGCGATTATTTGATTGCGGGTGCATCTACGGGCAATGGTGGCGGTAACCGTGCGGGCGAAGCCTATGTTGTATTTGGCGGCGCGGGCGGTTTTGGTACGGCGGATGGGTCTGGGCGTCAGGTCATTGATCTAACGGGTCTAACCGAGTCGCAAGGCTTTATCATTCAGGGCGATTCAGCGAATGATCGGACTGGTTTTTCCGTCAGTTCTGCGGGTGACGTGAATGGCGACGGGTTTGATGATCTGATTGTTAGTGCTCCTTTTGGAGGCGATGGAGGGGATTTTGCTGGCGAGGCCTATGTTGTATTTGGTGGCGCGGGCGGTTTTGGGACGGCGGATGGATCTGGGCGTGAGGTCATCGATCTAACCAGCCTTACAGCTTCACAGGGCTTCATCATTCAGGGCGACTTGACGTTTGATAGAGCAGGCAATTCCGTTAGCTCTGCGGGGGATTTGAATGGCGACGGGTTTGATGATCTCATTGTCGGCGTTCGTGAGGGCAGCGATGGAGGCTTTTTTGCCGGCGAGGCCTATGTTGTGTTTGGCGGCGCAGGCGGTTTTGGTACGGCGGATGGGTCTGGGCGTCAGGTCATCGATCTAACCAGCCTAACAGTCTCACAGGGCTTTATCATCCAAGGTGATGTGAACCTTGATAATGCGGGCGCCTCAGTTAGTTCAGCAGGTGACGTGAATGGTGATGGTTTTGACGATTTGGTTGTCGGCGCTCCGGGCGGCGACGATGGTGGCGAGAATGCCGGCGAGGCCTATGTTGTGTTTGGCGGCGCAGGCGGTTTTGGTGCGGCGGATGGGTCTGGGCGTCAGGTCATCGATCTAACGAGCCTAACAGTCTTACAGGGCTTTATCATCCAAGGTGACACAATAGGTGATCGGACTGGTTTTTCCGTCAGTTCTGCGGGTGACGTGAATGGCGACGGGTTTGATGATCTGATTATTGGCGCTCGTTGGGGAGATGATGGAGGGGATTTTGCTGGCGAGGCCTATGTTGTGTTTGGCGGTGCGGGCGGTTTTGGTACGGCGGATGGGTCTGGGCGTCAGGTCATCGATCTAACGGGTCTAACCGAGTCGCAAGGCTTTATCATTCAGGGCGATTCAGCGGATGATTGGGCTGGCCATTCTGTCTTTTCTGCGGGTGACGTGAATAGTGATGGGTTTGATGATCTGATTGTCGGTGCGCCGTATTCTGATGATGGCGGCCTCCGCGCTGGCATAAGCTACGTCATCTTTGGCGGAACGACAGGGACGGAGAGCACAGTCGTAGTCACGTCTGCCGGCACAGGCGCAGCCGACAATTTCACCGGCAATGCCGGGAACGATACTTTTGCTGGAATTGCCACAGGCGATGTCGTGCGCGGCGGGGCGGGCAATGATCGCATCACGGTCACGAACCTCGACTTTGCCGACATCCGTGGCGGGACGGGCGTGGACACGCTGGTGCTGGACGGCGCGGGGCTCAATCTCGACGCAACCGGACCAGGCAACGCCTCGCTCGGTTCGATCGAAGTGTTCGATATTACTGGCTCTGGCAACAATACGTTGACGCTGGACGCGCTCGCTGTGTTCGACCTGACCGAAGAGCGATCTGGCGGTAGGGCGACCCTCGACGTGATCGGCAATGCGGGTGACACGGTTGATCTGACCGGGAGTAATTTCACGGCTGGGGTTCAGGTGGTCGAGGGCGGAATAACCTACAATAGCTTCTCAGACGGCAATGCGACGGTTCGGGTTCAGGACGGCGTTACCGTGACCTTGATGCCGCCCCCTGTGGCAGAAAAAGTCGACGATGATACCGTTATCGCCGAACGGCCCGCGGACGCTCTATGGTTCCAAGACGGGCCGATACATATCGCGTCAGCTGACCTCTTTCAGGTCATGGACCGTGAACTGGTTCAGGACGAGGCTTGGGACTCTCTCTTGGAGACGCGCGCAGACAATTTGTTGGATGCGTTAGGCGCTGATTTCGTAGTCGATGGCAGCTTGTTATCTGGTGATCAACAGTCTTGGGGTGATGTCTTTGCGTCGCTGAGTGTTGGTCGTGATGGTGATCTTAGCCAAGCTTCGAGCCGCGAGGATGACATGTTCAATGATCTCTCACTTATTCAAGCTGATCAGAGCCTGTATGATCTCAATGAATTCCAATCTCTCTCCGCTGATTATGTTAGCCCGTGGCATCAAACTGACCCCACTAATATGGTCGACCCGATGAACTCTGACTTCGGCGACGCTCTGGACGGCCCGACCTTCATTGTGGACGACGGAGCCTTCATTTAAAGTTATCAGGCCCATCCGCATGGGTTGTAAGAGACATAATGGCAGAGCCAGCAGACGCTAAGAGTGTGAAGGTGGATGCCGTTTTCGGGCATCGTTGAGCAAACACCCCTCAAAACACATCCATCATTGGGTTTTTGACTGCGAATTGGTGCCAGAAGAGGCACGATGCCTTCTTCATAATCCCATATTTATCAATACAATAGATGTTGGTCAAACAGGTTTTGTAGCACGCGATAAGCTCTTGAAGTGGCACAGTGGTCCTGTGGCGCAGCAGCGGTTTGGGACATCGAATTATTGTTTGGTGAACTGTCTCGAAACCCGCCCAGAGTCCCAACTGTCCAAATTCAATTCCATTCAAAGTGATTGGATAAAACTAAGCCTGTCCAGCAAGCATTCGTTTCACAGACAGGCTTGATCTTACTGAACGAGACAGCTTTCGTCGGTTCCTGAAGTC
Organism: Algimonas ampicilliniresistens; assembly: GCF_030159955.1. GTDB lineage: Bacteria > Pseudomonadota > Alphaproteobacteria > Caulobacterales > Maricaulaceae > Litorimonas > Litorimonas ampicilliniresistens. The sequence continues at coordinate 211,952 of NZ_BSNK01000002.1, read as the reverse complement.
TCGCAGATTGCGGTGATGCGGTAAGAGCCGTCCCGCCCTCGCTTGATAGAAAAAGCGACGCGATCCTCAACACCGAAACCTGATAAGTCCACATTCGATAAGGCTTCAAAGCCCATCGTCATTGCACCCATGCCGACACCTTCAATCTCAGCATGGTCTATCGTTAGGAAATCGCCGTTCTCGCTGATCGACCGAATAATACCTGTCGTCGTGCCCGAGTCGCCAACAGGCTCTTCTGGGTTCGACGGTGTCTCGACAGGCATTGCACCCACTATGCCCTCATGATCCATCTGCACATGCGTTTCAGAGCTTGGCTCTTGTAGGGTCGACGGAGCATCGCTTGCTCCACAGGATACCAATAGCAGAGCCCCTGGGAGGGTCAGTAGTTTGTAAGTCACGAAGTGTCTCCTTTGATGCTGTGACGTTGGGGAAGTGTTCGGCCGACCCAGATCAGGTAGACGGCCGGTACGACAAAAAGAACAAGTATCAGGGTGGAGGCCATGCCACCGACCATGGGCAGGGCGATGCGGCGCATGACGTCTGCGCCGAGCCCGTCCGTCAGGAAGACCGGCGCGAGGCCGGCGAAGATGGTAATGACGGTCATCAGTTTTGGGCGAAGGCGCTGAACCGCGCCAATGATAACGGCTTCGCGTAAGGCATCCCGGTCTTCGGGCATCCGCGTGCGGACCTCGCTGTCGATGTAGAGCAGCATGATGACGGCCGTCTCCACGGCAATACCGCCGAGCGCGATAAAACCAACAGCCACGGCGACGGACAGGTTGTATCCTGCGAGCCAGACCGCCCACAGACCGCCGATCAATCCGAAGGGTACGGACAGCATGACAATGAGGGTCCGGTCGAGCCGTCCGAAATGGAGCATCAGCAATAGGAAGACGAGGGCGATGGCAGCGGGTATCGCCAGGCTCAGCCGGTCCCTAGCTTCCTCCAACTGTTCAAACTGACCGGAAATCGCCACGGCATATCCGGGTGGAAGCGCAAGATCGCGTGCCAGAGTTTGTCTCAGGTCTTGGACATATCCGCCCAGATCGCGGTTTTCGAAGTCCACGAAGACCCATCCTGTCAGTCGCGCATTCTCCGACCGGATCATCGGCGGGCCTTCGGCGAAACGAATGGTGGCCACATCAGAGAGTGTTACAACAGCACCACTTGGCGCGGGAACAAGCGCCATGCCTATAGCATCGGGGCTGTTTCGGTATTCCGGCGCGTAGCGGAGCAGAATGTCGTAGCGTTCCCGTCCCTGAACGCTTTGGCTCAGGACCTGCCCCCCCAGAGCTGTGCGTACGACCGACTGGAAGGCCGCCATGGAAATGCCCCGGCGGGCCAAGGCTTCCCGGTTGGGGATGATTTCGAGATACTTTCCGCCCAGCACACGGTCTGCAAAGGCCGAGCGTGTTCCTGGAATGTCGGCGATAATTGTCTCAGCCTCGCGGGAAAGCCTTTCGAGCGTGGACAGCTCATCCCCTGTGATCTTGACTCCGATCGGGGTCCGGACACCCGTGCTGACCATATCCATGCGGATCTTGATGGGATAGCCCCAGCTATTGACCAAGCCCGGGATCTGCAGGCGGCTGTCCAGTTCGGCGATGATGCCCTCGGCATCTATGCCGGGCCGCCATTCGTTCTTCGGCTTGAGCTGGATCCAAGTCTCGATCATGGACAGCGGGGCCGGGTCGGTCGCCGTATCGGCGCGGCCTGCCTTGCCGAACACGCGCTCCACCTCCGGGACCGTGGCGATCATGCGGTTGGTCTGTCCCAGCAATTCCCGCATTTTAGTTTCGGACACGCCGGGCAGGGTTGTCGGCATATAGAGGAGTTCGCCTTCATAGAGCGCCGGCATGAATTCCGTGCCGAGCTTGCGCAGCGGGATGACCAGACTGGCCGTTGTCAACAGGGCAATCAGGACGACGAACCACCTCAATCTCAGAGCGCCGCGCAAGGCAGGCGTGTAGAGCCAGATCAGCACGCGCATCAACGGGTGCTTGCGTTCTTGGATGAAGCGCCCGCGCATGAGCAGTAGCATGAGAACCGGGACCAGAGTCACAGACAGGGCGGCTGCGAAGGCCATGGCATAGGTCTTGGTGAAGGCGAGGGGACTGAAGAGGCGGTAGCTCTCCCCGGTCAGGGCGAAGACGGGCAGGAAGCTGACTGTGATGATCAGCAGCGAAAAGAAGATTCCGGGGCCTACTTCCTGCGCGGCCGCCAGCAGAACCTCTCGACGCTGCGCCCCTTTCGGTTTGCCGGGATGTTCTGACAGTTTTCGGGCAGCGTTCTCGACCAAGACAATGGAGGCATCCACCATGGCCCCGATGGCAATGGCGATCCCGCCCAGCGACATGATGTTCGCGGTGACGCCTTGTGCGTTCATGATGACGAACGCCCCCAAGACGCCGAGGGGCAAAGTGATCAACGCGACAAGCGAGGCGCGGATGTGAAGCAGGAAGAGGAGGATGACGAGGGCCACGGCGATCGCTTCCTCGATGAGCTTGTGGCGCAGATAATCGACAGAGCCTTCGATCAGAGGAGCGCGGTCATAGACGGTCACGATCTCGACGCCGTCCGGCAGTCCGCGGCTGACTTCTTCAAGACGGTCCTTTATCCGCTCGATGACCTCCAGCGCGTTCTCGCCGTCGCGCATGACGACGATACCCGCGACGGTTTCGCCTTCGCCGTTCAGCTCGACAACCCCGCGTCGAAGCGCCGGACCTTCGATGACACGGCCAAGATCGCGCAAACGGACCGGTGCGCCGCCGCCGGCAAAGACAACGGTATCGGCCAGTTGATCTACATTCGTTACATAACCATCCGTCTTCAAGACATATTCGGTCTCCCCGCTTTCGATGACGCGTCCGCCCACTTCCAGGGACGCCATTCGGATCGTGTCGGCGACTTTGTCGAGGCTCACGCCCAACGCCCGCAATCGGTTCGGATCCACCAGAACCTGATATTCGCGCTGGAACCCGCCGACGCTGGCCACCTCGGCCACGCCTTCGACGCTGGAAAGTTCCAAGCTGACGAAGAAGTCCTGCAACGCCCGGAGATCGGCAAGATCCGTCGTTCCGGTTCGGTCCACGAGGGCATATTGATAGACCCAGCCCACACCGGTCGCGTCGGGCCCGATTTCCGGCACAGCCCCTTCGGGAAGACTGCCGCCGAGACGTGACAGGGCTTCCAGCACGCGTGAGCGCGCCCAATAGAGATCGACATCATCCTGAAAGACAATGGTGACGAAGCTTGTTCCGAACATGGAACTGGCGCGGACATCCTCGGTTCCCGGCAGTCCAAGCAAGGCGGAGGAGAGGGGATAGGTGACGAGGTCTTCGACCACTTGCGGGCTTTGGCCGGGAAAGTCCGTCCGGATGATGACCTGCGTGTCGGTCAGGTCCGGCACGGCGTCTAGCGGTGTATCGAGCGCGGCCATCCAGCCCGCGACGCCGAGGGCGAGGCTGAGAACCAGAACAATCAGCGGGTTTGCGACCGACCAGCCGATCAGGCGCGCAACGGCGCTTTTTGACGGATCATGTCCGGCAAGGTTTTGGACGTCGGACATTAGTGGCGATGCCCCGAATGCGGATCGGCTGGTTCGCGCCGAGAGGCTGGCTCAGGCGCCATCGACATTGGCTCCGGCCAGGGAATGATCGTGACAGCCCCACCGCCGTAGGGATTGGCGGGCGTAGCCGACTGCTGAAGCCAGAGTTGCCCTGTTGCGTCATCGGAAAACAGGACCAGCCCGCGATTATCGTAGCTCGCCGACGCGCCGTCTAGGAGCCAAGGCTTCAATCCTTCCATCAGGGCGGCCAGCGCCACGCGAAGCGCGTTAGCGTCCGGGGCGGCTTTCGCAGCTCGCAGGGCGGCGTCTACGTCCGTCAAAACCGTGCCGAGGCCCGTCGACCCGAACCTGGCGCGAAGAGGCTCGACGACCGATAGAGCTGGATCCACGAAATAGGGATCAATCCTGTACCCGTCGGTCAAGGCCTCGTGAAAATAGAGCGCCTGGTCCACAAAATGATCAATCTGAGCCAGCGTGTCCGCGTCGATGGGTAAATCGGACAGGGGTGTATCCGGACCAAGGGCGGGTCCGAGCCGGGCGAACCCTTCGCGGAGGTTGGCTTCGCTGCCGAGCAGGAACTGTCCGTTGATAACGACGCTATCCCCGTCCTGCAGCCCGGAGAGGATCGCCGTCCGGCCAGCGTTCGTTTCACCCGTCATAACAGGGCGAGCCGCAAACCGGCCCTCGCCGAGGCTGACAACCACGTAGGATACGTTCCCATCACGAAGAATGGATGGAGCGGGAACAGACAGCTTGATGTCTCGTTCCACCTCGAAGTCGATATCGGCATAAGCACCGGGTCGCAAAGAACCGGTGCTGTTCGTCAGACTGACGCGGAGCTGCGCCGTGCGCGTGACCGGGTCGATCGTCGGATAGATATAGTTAACTTCGCCTTCTCCGTTGGCGTCCGGGGCGCTGGGGAAGCTCAATCGGACCGGAAGGCCGGGCCGGACAAGTGGCAGATCGCCTTCCGGCAGACGGGCGATCACCCAAACGGAACCGAAATCCTGCAGGTCCAGAATGGGCGCTCCAGGTTTCACATAGGCCCCGTTGGAGACCATGATCCCTGACACGATGCCCGCGCTTTCGGCGTAGATCGGCACACGTTCAATCGTCTCGCCGGACTCCACGACCCGGTCGATCGTGCCGGGTTGCATGCCCAGAGAGCGGAGACGCTGGCGCACGGCCTCAATTCGGCGCGGATTGCCGATGCGCAGGGAGTTGAGCAGATCCTTCTGCGCACCGACAAGTTCGGGGCTGTAGATGCGGTAGAGGAACTGGCCTTTTCGGACCGGATCGCCGACGGCGCGTACGCGCAGATCGGAAATCCAGCCTTCCAAGCGTGACGCTTCTGACGTCTGCAGGCTTTCGTCGGCTTCGACGGTTCCATAGGCTCGCAGGGTTCGGGAAAAATCGGTCTGGGTCGCGGGCGCCGTGCGGATGCCCAGCGACTGGATCATTTCGGGTGAGACGGCAACGCTGCCATCGCCCAGCGATGCCAATTGGGTTTCCGCCGGAACCAGGTCCATGCCGCAGATCGGACAGGTGCCGTCTGGGTCTTCGCTGATATAGTGCGGATGCATGGGGCAGGTGTAAAGGCGAGGCTCTTCGGAGCTCGCGTTAGCGGATACGGTCTCGACAGTAGTGGGTCTGTCACCAACGCCGGGATTACCACAGGCGACCAGGCCCAAGGCGAGCCAAGGCAGGAATTGTCGCGGGCTCATGGCTGGGCTCCAGTTTGATCAAGGGGGATGACGAGTAGCCCGTTCATGCGAACGGTCGCGATGTCGGCCCGCGCCTGTTCGGCTCGGACCTGATAGTCCAGAGTGAGAAGAGCGATCTCGCCATCAATGATGGGGGCATAGCCTCCAGCGCCCGATTCATAGACGACCAAGCGGTCTTCCATGACCTGTGCAATGGCGCGTTTTCTGTCTCCGAGGACAAGGATCGATTCTTGTGCGGCCTTGCGCTGCGCATCCAGCGCCTCATATTGCGACAAAGCGGACCGGGCAGCGGCATGGACATCTGTAAGAGCCGCCGAGCGATCGGTTTTTGCCGCGCGCAGCCTCGGTTCCTGCTTTCGGCCCGACCAGAGCGGAACGCTGAGCGTGACTCCGAAGCTGACCCAATCATCACCATCGAAGTTCGTCCCGTTTTCGCGTTGCTGATAAGTGGCCTGTGCGCCCCAATCTGGCTTGAACGCGGCCTCCGCGCGGTCGATGCGCGCATCGGCGACCTCGACGCTTTCCTGCGCGATCCGCACGGTATGAAACGCATTGGCCTGACCGCTCCACACGACAAGCTCCGGCGTAATGTCTATGCCATCCGGGACAGTGCCCAGAAGGTCGCGAAGACGCGCCTCCGCGCTGCTACGTTCTGACACCAGCCCGACACGGGTCCGCTCTAGATCGGCTCGTTCTCCTTCGATTTCCGCGAGCCTGAACAGGGACGGACTGCCCGCATCGACTTCGGCCAGATAGACCTCGTCCAGTTCATCATATTTGGCGTTTCGGGCGTCGAGGAGAATGATCTGGTCGGCGACCTTGTCGAGGATGAGCATCTGGCCGAACATCTCCGCCCGAAGTTCGGCGAGGCGGGCCGCGCGAGCCGCCTCCAACTGTCCGGCATTGGCCAGGATTTCATCGCGCGCGGCCTCACGGCCTGAGAGGTTTGGAAAGCGCTGACGCACGCCGATCGATTTGTTGGTCGGCAGATACTCGGTGAAGGAGGGATCGAAGACCGGGAAATTGTTCAGACCCATCGTCACTTCCGGGTCGGGCAGGGCGGTCTCGGCCTCGGCCCGTTCCCGTTGGGCATCCGCCCGCAGACCATAGGCTTCCAGGCTAGGATGCAGACGCAGCATCTCTTCGAGTTCGGTCAAACTATAGACAGGGTCTTGAGCCATCGCGGACAGGGGCATCAAGCCTATCAGAAGCGCCCCAAGGGAACGAAGGGCGTGAGGGGGACGTGCAATCATTCGGATGAACATCGGCGTGGTCCTACAGATCCGCACTACGCAAACGCAGGGCGTTCGCGATGACGGACACGGATGACAGGCTCATCGCCGCCGCAGCGATCATCGGGCTGAGCAGCAGTCCGAAGGCCGGATAGAGTACGCCCGCTGCGACCGGGACACCCAGAGAGTTGTAGATGAAAGCGAAGAACAGGTTCTGACGAATGTTGCGCATGGTGGCCCGGCTCAGAGTGCGGGCCTGCGCAATTCCCAGAATGTCGCCGCGGATCAGCGTCACGCCCGCGCTTTCCATGGCGACATCGGTTCCGGTCCCCATGGCGATCCCCACATCTGCCTGTGCCAAGGCGGGGGCATCGTTGATCCCGTCTCCGGCCATGGCGACGATCTCTCCGGCTTGCTGCAACTCGCGGACGATCCGGTTCTTGTCCTCTGGCGAGACATCGGCGTAGATATCATCAATCCCGATCTTGTTCGCCACGGCATGGGCCGTGCCCGCGCTGTCGCCGGTCAGCATGACGACCTTCAAGCCACTACGATGCAGCTGATTGATGGCGTCTGGTGTCGTGGCCTTGATCGGGTCCGTGACGCCGATCAGCCCGGCTGGCTTGCCATCGATGGAGACGAACATGACGGTCTGGCCGTCCTTCCGGAACTGCTCGGCGGACGTCGCGAGATCCGTATCGTGAGCGCCGACCCGGCGCATCATCTTGTCATTACCGATGGCGACGGACCGACCCCCGACTTTACCCTCGGCCCCTTCGCCCGTTACGGATCGGAAATCGACCGCGTTGAGCGCCTTGATCTCCCGCTCGGCCGCTCCCCGGACGATGGACTCGGCCAGCGGATGTTCGCTTGCCTTTTCAACGGCAGCGACATGGGCAAGCAGGTTCATTTCGTCAAAAGGTGCAGCGGGTTCGACCTTGACCAGCTCGGGGCGTCCTTGGGTGAGCGTGCCGGTCTTGTCCACCACGACGGTCGTGACTTTTTCCATCGTTTCCAGCGCTTCGGCATTCTTTATCAGAATACCGTTTTGCGCGCCTTTGCCCGTGCCGACCATGATCGACATGGGCGTGGCGAGGCCCAATGCGCAGGGGCAGGCGATGATCAGGACGGCGACCGCGTTGACCGTGGCGAATGCCATGGCCGGTTCCGGGCCGTATAGACTCCATACGATGAATGTCACGACGGCGATAACCAGCACGGCCGGTACAAAATAGGCCGATACTGTATCGACCAGCTTCTGGATCGGCGCGCGCGACCGCTGCGCTTCGGCGACCATGCGTACGATCTGGGACAGTATCGTATCCTCGCCGATCCGCGTCGCCTCGATGACAAGACTACCGGTCGCATTCACCGTGCCGCCGGTAACATTGGCGTCGACCGTCTTGGCGACCGGCATAGGCTCGCCCGTGACCATGGACTCGTCCACGCTGGACCGTCCTTCGGCCACCTGACCATCGACTGGCACCTTTTCGCCCGGTCTGACGCGCAAGCGGTCGCCAAGTTTCACTTCTTCGAGCGCGATCTCGGTCTCGGTGCCGTCTGCATTGATACGGTGCGCGGTCGGCGGGGCCAGCTCCAGAAGGGCGCGGATCGCCCCAGAAGTCTGACTCCGCGCTCGAAGTTCGAGCACCTGTCCCAACAGGACGAGCGTAGTGATGACCGCGGACGCCTCGAAATAGACGGCAACCTGTCCGTCTTCATTGCGGAAAGCGGCCGGGAACAGTTCTGGCAGCAAAACTGCGATCAGCGAATAGAGAAAGGCGACGCCAACACCGAGTGCGATCAGGGTGAACATGTTGAGGCGCCGGGTCACGACGGATTTCCAGCCGCGCACAAAGAAAGGCCAGCCGCCCCACAGAACGACGGGAGCGGCGAGAACAATCTGGGTCCATTGCGACCAGTCCGATGATACAAAGCGGTCAAGCGGACGGCCCGGAATGAGATCGCCCATGGCGTAAACAAAGAGTGGCAACGACAGGGCGGCTGACACCCAGAAGCGGCGGGTCATGTCATCCAGTTCGGCCGTATCCTCAGGTGTGTCGAGGGAGACGGTTTCAGGTTCAAGTGCCATCCCGCAAATTGGACATCCTATATTTGCGATCTTTCGCACCTGCGGGTGCATCGGACAGGTGAAAACGGTTCCGTCATAGCCAACAGGAACATGATTATAGGCCGCGTCGGGTTTGGCCGGTTCGCGATCGGAATCAGGATGGCAATGATCATGCGGGTGCGCGTCCGTCATGATCGTGGTTTCCGGTGAAAGAAATTATAGAGCGGCGCAAAAACAAGAGCCGCATACCAGCCGTAAACGACAGTCCAGACCAGCCCGACGAGATAGCCGCCGAGTGACCAGTTAGAGCCCGGCATCCAGCCCTCCCAGGCTGTGTGCATATGCAGCGTCTCGGGCGTCAGCAGGCCCCAGATCATGCAGAGCGTGAAGGTCACGGCGAGAAAGATGCACAAGGTGAAGCCAAGAGGAACGATCTTCATGGTCAGTCTCCGTTTTTAGAAGTGAGCGTGATGTAAGGGGCGGGTTCTTCGAGTGCCCACGGATCGGCGTCAGGCGCAGCGATGTCGTCCCAGTCTAGCCTAAGATCGCCGCAACCCTGGTTGACGACGAAGTCGAGGCGACGGCCGGAATCGTCCGGCAGCATGGCGCGAAATTCGAATTGCTCGTAAGCGAAGTCCGGGAAGGATCCGCCCGACCAGATCAGAGCGCCCACGACTTGTTTGACCTCGAAGCCGTGCAGGAGGATCGGCTCGTCAAGCGTGCGCATCTCCACCGAAATGTCCCATCCGGGCACGACTCTGGGGGTCACACGGGTCACACCGTCCGGCATAACGATCCGGACGTGGTCCGTTGGCTGCCCCTCGCATCCGTGCATGACGCGAAGCTGGGCCGTATGAAAAGTGCCGGGTTCCGCTTCGTCAACATTGAAGACGACATGGGCTGAAGCGTGTCCGGCTATTTGGGTTATCACGGCAAGGCCGATTATCGATCGGATGAGCATAGTTCGTCTCCTTCTAGGAATGCGGGCCAAAGAGGGTCGTCGCAGCGGCAATGGTGATCAGGGCGGCGAGGAAGAGGGTGAATTCGAGCGAAAGCGAGCGGCGCAGATGGACGAAGGCGCCGGCCTCGCCCGCATCGATGGGTTGCATCAGCCGGAACTTGTTATAGGCGCCAAGCGCCAAGGCAGCGGTGATGACGACGAGCTTTAAAAGCAGCAGACGACCATAGGTCGATCCGAGCAGTCCAGTGGGCCCGTCGGCGATGATCAGAGCCAGCCAAAGTCCCGCGACAATCATCACGGGCACAGCATAGATCGCGATTCGGCTGAAGGCGTGGAGTCTGCGCGATACGTCCGGCCGATTGTGTCCCTGTCGCGGCCAGAGCGTCAGCGGTGCGACGAACCAGAAACCCGCGAAGAGCACATGCGCCGAGACGAGCACCCAGAGCAGGTCGGGCATGCCCTCGCTCCGGGCGTGTCCAGACAGCCCGAACCCGTGAGCCACACACAGCGCACCAATGAAGGCGACGAAGCGAAGACGCATCAGTGAGGCTATCGCCAATATGCCTGCGCCAAGAACCAAGGCGAAGACCTGGTCCCGAACCCCCGGCCAGACCCAGCCGAACATGGAAAAGTCGAATATTCGGACCGGATCGCCGACCATTTCCAAGTTCAGTCCCAACAGCCGAAAGCTGATTGCGAGAAGGGCGGACGCGGCTCCGACCCAAAGCCACCGTCGTGAGGGGACGATCCAGACCGCGTAATGCGTACCCGCTCCGATTCCGAACAGACTGCCCAGATAAAAAAGAACCTTGGCCGATATGACGAGACTGCCCGTCATGTCAGTCGGAGACGACCGTAAAGGGGATTTCGCCGCTCATGACGTGTCCGTCACTGGCGACCGCCCGCCATTTTACGATGTATCGGCCAGCCGTCAGGGCTGGAAGCGCGACGCGGTGGACTTTGTCCATTGTCTTCGCTGTCTGAAGCGTACGGGTCTCATCGTCAGGCCCCATCAGTTCGACTGCCGCCAGGCCGACGGCCTTTGCAAAGGTCAGCTCGAGCGTGTCCGGAACCTGCGAAACCTCCGATCCCGCGACGATATTCGACGCGGACAAGGAGGTATGGGCTGTCGCATGGGTCGGTATTCCGGTCATCAGAGTGAGCGCGACAATGAGTGTCATCATTCGTTTCATGGTCTTTTCCTTAGTCAAGAGATGAGGTGTCAGCGTCACATCACGGCTTTGACGATCATCCAGATTCCCATGCCCATCATGGCAAGGTTTTCGGACAGGGAGACGAAGCCGAGGGGGACGTTCGTGCCGCCGCCCGTGCAAGCGCATTTCAGCTCGCGCTTGTCGATATAGACGGCCTTGAACACGCTCCAGGCACCGATCGTGCCGATGAAAAGGGCGACCGGCGCGGCGATCAGGCCCCAGACGCCGCCCGCCACCATGAGAACGGCGGCAAAGGCTTCCGCGAACGGATAGATATAGGCATAGCGGACGACCCGCCGCGCCAGCACATCATAGTTCAGGAATATGTTGGAGAAGGCATCCAGATCGCGCAATTTCAACATGGCGAGCATCGCCATCGAAAATGCGACAAACCATTCAATGGTCAGAACAGCTGACAGCCCGCCCGTCAGAGCCCAGACACCGGCTATGGCGAGCAAGGCGGCGATGGCAAAGACGACCAATACCGGTGTATAGGTCTTCTTGTTCGGATCTTTGACCGAATATCCGAAGTGTTCGCGCAGTGCGTCATGGCCCCCAATACGGTTCTGCGCTATCTCGGAGCCGATGAAAGTCTGGGGCGTCGTCTTGACGCCCCACTTCTCCTTGAAGGCGTCCGTCTCAGATCGGCTGGTCAGGTGATTGTCCTCGACCGTGAACCCCTTGCGTTTCAGCAGATCCACCGTCTTGAGCCCGAAAGGACAGACATGGTCGGCCATCACCATCCGGTAGACAATGGCTTTTCGGCCCTTTGCGGTCTCATTCACCACGAGTTCTTCCGAAATACTCATCTTGTTCTCCTATCGTATCGCTATGGTTTACTGGCCGTCGGACGTGCTGAAGTCAGGCACGGGGCGGGCGTCGGCTTCAGCTTGCGTAGCGGCCTTTCCATTGTCCTTGATGTCCTGGATGAGCCATTCCATCTCGGCGATCTCGCGGCGCTGGGCGTCGATGATTTCGTTGGCGAGTTCGCGAACCCGAACGTCATCGATCTCGGCCCGTTCGCTTGTCAGGATGGCAATGGAGTGGTGCGGAATCATCGCCTTCATCCAGGCCCGGTCCTGCACGGTGACCTGTGAGCGCACGAGGAACAGCGCGACGGCAAACAGCAAGACCGATCCGGCGACGATGGCCCAGCTTTTGGCCTTGTCCTTGTACATGCCCCACATGAAAGCGAGCATGACGAGCGACATCATCCCGCCCATATAAAGCGCCATGTAAGTGCGGGTTTCCGAGAAGCGGACATGGCTGAGCTGGTAGCTATTCAGATACATCAGTCCGAGCATGATGACCGTCGATGTGGCGATCATGGCGAGGAACCGACCATAGCTGCTGCCATGTTTCATGGCCCCGTGTGCGTGCGTCGTCGCAGCGTTCGCTTCGGCCTGTTCGTCATTGGTTTTCGTCATCGATCTATCCTTCTGTTGGATGGGTGGGTGAGGGGAGGTCATCGGCGTTGACGGCCGGGGACTGAGGGGGCCGCACGGGGCAACCGGGTTTTGGAAAGCGGTGGAGCCTGCTCGGATGAGCTGAAGTGTGGACGGCTCACCATCCGGAAGAGCAGGGCGGCCGAGCAGGAAATCAGCAGGAAGCCATTGAGCGATGCCACGCCTGCAATCAGGCGCAGATGTCCCGTCGGATAGATATCGCCGAGGCCAAGGGACGTGTAACTCACGAGCGCGAAATAGTAGGTGTCCATCCACCCCGACTGGCCGTCAGCGCTGGCAAAACCGCCCAGTCCCAAGGCTTGACCAGCCTTCAGAGCCGCTGCGTAGAAACCGGCCTCCGTCACATGCAGAAGTCCGATCAGCCCGAACGTGCCGACCCAGAGCAGGGGGCCGGTCGTGAACGCGTCGTCGATCCGTCGCGCGACCCCGTGCAATACACCGAGATGCAAGATGGCGGTGGCTGCAAAGGTCAGACCGGCAATGATGACCGCGACAATCATGACGGATCTTCCCGGTCCATCCAGACATAGTCGATGGACCGCGCACGGACGGGATGGCTGCCGACTGGCTCGACCTGAAAAGTCGTAAAGTAGAAGTCAAAACTCGTCGTCAGAACAGCTTCTGCGGCGCGGATCACATCCTGCGCGTTCGCGGTTTCAGAAATTCCGATATGAGCGGAGAAAAGGTTGCGGTCCGATGTCAATGACCAGGCGTGGATATGGTGCAGATCCTCGACGCCCGGAAGTTCCGTCAAGGCGACTTCAATCTTTTCAAGATCGACATTGATGGGAACCGTTTCCATGAGCAGGTTCAGCGTATCGCGCGTGATGCCCCAGCCCGCCCAGATGAGCACAAAGCCAAAGGCCGTCCCCAGGATTGGATCGATTAGGGTGAAACCCGTAAAATAGACGACCGCCGCTGCGACGATGATGATGAGGCTGCCGACAAAGGTCTGCATGACGTGCCAGAACGCGCCGCGCATATTGAGATTGTCGCGCGACCCTCGCGTCAGGACGTAGAGTGAAATCAGTTCCGTCACGAGACCGCCCGCGGCGGCGGCGAGCATGAGACCATATTCAAGCTCGACCGGATCAAGCAGCCTGCGGATACCCATATAGATGACGAAGACGGCCATACCGAGCAGGAAAAGGCCATTGAGGAGTGCCCCGATCAGTTCCGCTCGGAACGATCCGAAGGTTCGGTGACGGTCGGCCGGGCGCGCCGCGATCCGCCCGGCGACCAGAGCGAGCAGAACACCGCCTACAGCCGAGAACGTGTGGAAGGCATCAGAGAGCACGGCGATGGACCCGCTGGCGATGCCGAGACCGAGTTCGACGAAGAAATAGATCCCCGTCAGAAAGGCGCTGATCTTCAAGGCGCGTTCGTTCGCACCCATGGCCGTCATGTCGTGGCCGCTGTGCTCGCCAGATTTTTGGTCCGTTTTCTTATGTTCGTCTGGAGGGTTCAATCGGATGCGTCCCCGTCATGACGGGTGAAGACGGTCGCGGTGTCCGCGTCGAACAGCAGGGTCGCATAGGATTGCTTGACGCCCTCCATATCCATCCCCGGAGCGCTGGCCGGCATACCCGGGACGGACAGGCCGATCGCGTCGGGACGTTCAGAAAGGAGACGAAGGATGTCGCTCGCGGGCACATGGCCTTCCAGTGCGTAGCCATCCACTTCCGCAGAATGGCAGGATGCCAACCGTTCCGGGATCCCGAGACGTTTCCGGATCGGCGTCAGGTCTGCATGGTCATGCACCGTCACCGAGAATCCCTCGGCCACGACATGCTCGACCCATTGCGTGCAGCAGCCGCAGGTTGGCGTCTTGTGGACCGTGATATGCGCAACAGTCGGAGCCGTCGCGGACGCGGCTTGGGTCTCAGACGCGTTCCGGTCAGCCGAACAGGCGACAAGCCCGATGGCGGCAACACATGCGATGACCAGCCGGCGCATCATGACGTCGGTCCGCAGCAGCATCCCCCGCCGGATTTGGGCTTGGAGTCGGCCTTGTCTTTGGGCGTCGCGGGCGCTTCGGTCGAGACAGTCGTCGACTCCGGCTCACTATCCGTTTCGCGCGGGTCGGACTTTGGCGCGCAGCAACTTTTCTTATTGTCGGTCATGAGAATGTCCTTTCATTGGAGGCGACGCTGTGCGGGGCGTCAGGGGAAGAGAGATTTGCCGAGGGGCGGGATTTGGGCTTGAGACGTAGCGCCGCTTTTTCGACCAGATGCCAACTCGCAGCCGAGAGGCTGAGCCAGATCGGCGTGGAGAGCAGCCCCAGCATTAGGGGACCGGTGTCAGGCCGCAGGAACATGACGGCCTGCATTACCGGATAGTGCCAGATGTAGATGCCGTAGGAATAGTCGGGGATGGCCACGACCGGAGCATGTGCCGCATCCGACAGGCCGAACCGCAACATCAGGCCGGTCAGCGCCAGCGTTGCAAGAAATTCGCCGCCAAAGCCGCTGCCGAGCCAGAGAAAGGCGCCAATGGCCAGAGCGACAAGTCCCCAATGCGGGCGGCGGGCGCGGGGCCAGTGCCAGAGTACCATACCAAGAAGGAAGCAGGACGACAGCCGGAGGAGCGGGACGAAGCCGGTCGGAAGAATCGACACGTCCATCACGTATGGCAGGACCAGATAGGCCGTCTGGACGGCGATGAACGCACAGAGCGTCAGGACAGGTCGTTTCAGAACGCCTACCGCGAAACCGAGCGCCGCCAGGATATAGGCCGCGATCTCGTAGCGGATGGTCCAAAGCGGCCCGTTGAAGTCGGCCTCAAGATTGCCAGCGAAGATACCGCCCGGGGCGTTTTGCGGATCTCCCAACAGAAGGACGCGCATGACATAGGTCCACGTCTCCAGTGACAAGACGTTCTCGATGCCGCCGGGTCGCGAGAAAATAGGCGAGAACACGAAGGCGAACGCCAGGAGAAGGACGATGAGTGCCGGATAGATGCGCAAGGCCCGCGAAACCGCATAGGCCTTGAGATCGCCCCGGAACGACAGGCTCTTGGCGATCAACATGCCGCTGAGAACGAAGAATCCGTTCACGGCCATATATCCGCCCGTCCATTGATGGATCCGCACAGGCTCGTAAGCGGTCGTGAGAAGGTAGAGATGACCCAGCGCCACGAGGCTGGCTAGCAGCCACCGAATAGCGGTAAGGTGATTGGCTCCGAGCAGGGGATCGCGGGGAACCGAATAGGGTGTAACAGCAACCATCAGTCGGACCCTTCCGTCGCCGCGTCGGGTTCGACATGCTCGTGATCGTCGTGGCTATGGCTCGCGTCGCTGGGTTGAGGGGCTGCGCCGCTCGACCAATGAACGTGGGCGATCCGCCAGCCCGCATCGGTCTTCTGGAGTGTCAGCGTCTCCATGAGCTGATTTCGAACGTCTGTCTCCCGAAAGCGTCCCGTGATGAGGGACTCCGTGACCACCACGGCCAGCCCATTCTGATCGATGACGTCCCGTTTCACAGTCTGCGCGGTCGTCGCGCCGACATAGGCCATGTCGGAGATCATGTGATGGGAGGCATATTCCTCGAAGGAACGCTCGGCTGCGCCCCCTTCGGCGATGATGACGGACGGCAGGAAAAGAGCTTCGAGTGCCGCCGCGTTTTCAGTCCTGAGCGCATCGCCAACCATGTCCGCAATTTGCGAGGGGCCGGCTGCCGACATGTCTTCCAAGGGGAGGTCTTCAGACGATCCATCATGACGTGCTTGAGCATCTGGATCGGCTTTCGTCGCGATTTCCGGCCCGTGATCATGATCGTGACCATCGTCATGACCCTCTCCGGCGACGACGGGGAGTTGCTGGACGCCTAATCCATAGTGGTAGACGAGCTTGCCGCCCAGCCAGGCCGTTGCCGTCAGGGACGCGCAGACGAGCCCGAATGTTACGAGAAAGCCCAGTGTCGGTGGCGCGACACGCTGCGTCCACCGCCATGCTCCGATGAACAGAACTGCGCCAGCCGTCGGGAGAGCCCAATTGCGGTGGAGCGTCATGGCCGCATGGGAGGGACCGTCATGGGCGACCGTGTAATAGGCCCAAAGGCCCGATGCGGCCGTCGCGATGATGGCGAGGACACCGAATGCGAGCATCCAGTCTCCCGCCGTCGTCAAGGTCTCGCTGCGGGGTGTGACCGGACGACGAAACCCCAGCAGATAGGCCAGCAGGGCGGCGACAATGAGCGCAAAGCCGAAGTGAACGATGACCGGGTGGATATTGGGCTCGATGAAACCTCCCATGGCGACCTCCTAGAACCAGGTCCGCAAGCCGACGACGCCGACGATCTTGTCGGAATCCTCGTCAGAGGCGCGCGTGAAATCTGCCGTGTCACCAAACTGCTTCTGCCACTCGACGCCGATGTAGGGCGCGAAGGTGCGTCGGATTTCATATTGGAGACGCACGCCCGGCTCGATCCCGGTCAAGCCCGAGCCGATGCCGAGCTCTGGGATGTCTCGCGCCGACAGGTTGGCTTCGATGCGAGGTTGCAGGACGAGGCGTTGGGAGAAACGCAGCTCATATTCGGCTTCGATGCGGGCCGACAGGTCGCCATCCGTGGAGAGGAAAGCGGCTGCATCCACCTCGAACCAGTAAGGTGCAAGACCCTGAAGGCCGAGAACCGCATGGGTGCGGCCTTTGGGCTCCAGATCGTATCGAAGACCGGCCTGTACGTCCCAGAAGGGAGCGACGGCGCGTGACCAGAGAGCCTGCACCTCGGCATCTTCGATCTCGTCGTCTTCCAAGGAGACTTCGCCTTCGCTCTTGATGAAGAGCTTGTCGATGTCGCCGCCATACCAGCCTTGGAAATCCCAGAGCAGCGTGCCGTCCCCGCCCGTGTCCTGCCATTCCAGCCGGTCAAACATGACCATATAGGTGTTGAGATCGCCGTTGGCGGCCATGACCTCTTCGCGCGCTTCGGCCATAGCCTCTTCGCCCCAGTATCGGTCGGCCATGGACCAAGGCTTGCCGTCATCCGGATTTTCGGAACTCTGCGCGGACGCGGTTAGGGGAAACAAGAGAACGAACGCCGACAGTACGGTCGCTCCTGCCCACGCGACACGGCGGATCATGGGGCCGTCTCCGCATCGGGGCGCGCCAATGCGGCGTCGATCCGGTCTTTACGCTCGATGAGAGGGTTCGGCTGAACCGTCACCACCTGCATCATGCCTGCATGCATGTGGTAGATGAGGTGGCAGTGAAACGCCCAGTCGCCGACATGCTCGGCCGAGATGTCGGCGGACAGTTTCTCGCCCGGCTTGACGACGACCGTGTGCTTGCGGGGCATGTGATCGCCGCCGCCATTGACGAGGTCGAAGAACATTCCATGCAGGTGAATCGGATGCGGCATCATGGTGTTGTTGACCAGGGTCAGCCGGACCCGCTCGCCTTCCATGAAGGTGATCGGTGCGGTGATTTCCGAGAACTTCACGCCGTCGAAGGACCACATGTAGCGTTCCATGTTGGACGTCAGATGCACGACGACCTCGCGGGCGGGCGCGCGCGTGTCGGGGTTGGGTTCGAGACTGCGCAGGTCGGCGTAGGTGAGCGTGCGATGCGGGACGTCTTCCAGGCCGATGCCGGGCTCGTCCAGACGGCTCATGGGCATGGCGGCGATGTTGACGACGCCGGGACCGCGCTCCAAATTTGCTTCGACGCGGGGCAGTTGGACGGGCGCCCCATGCGGATCAGGACCGTGGCCCATCGCCGCGTGTCCGGCCATTGACGCTGTCCGCCCGGACATGCTGGCGTGATCCATGCCGGACATACCGGCCATCGAACTATGGTCCATTCCCATGTCTTTCATCGTGAGAACGGGGACGGGCCGCAGTCTTGGCTCGGCTGCGCGCATGCCGGGCCGCGGACCCAGCGTGGCGACGACCTGGCCGGACCGGTCGATGCTTTCGGCCACGAAGGCGAACGGCTGGCTTTCCGTCGGTTGGACGATGACGTCGTAGGTTTCCGCTACGCCGATCTGGAACTCGTCGGTCTCGATCGGACGGACGTTCAGCCCGTCGGCTTGGACGACCGTCATGGGCAGGCCGGGCATCCGGACGTTGAAGAGCGTCATGGCGGCGGCATTGATGATCCGTAGCCGGACCCGCTCGCCGGGCCGGAAGACCATGTTGAAGTTGTCGGCCGTGGAATGGCCGTTGATGACGTAAGTGTAGGTCTCGCCCGTGACATCGGCGAGATCGTTCGGCGACATCCGCATTGCACCCCACATCCCGGTCAGCCCCTTGGGGTTGCCGATCGTGGGCTGGTTGAAGTTCAGGCTCTCCGCATTCTTCTTCAGCTTGTCGAAGATCCGGTGCGGGTCCGTGAAGGTCCAGTCGCCCAGCATGAGAACATATTCCCGGTCATAGGCAACCGGATCGGAGCCTTTCGGATCGATGATGAGCGGGCCGTAGTGACCAACCTGTTCCTGCAGCCCGGAATGGGAATGATACCAGTAAGTCCCGTTCTGAGGGGTCGAGAATTCGTAGGTGAAGCTGGACCTGGGCTTGATCCCAGGAAAGCTGACGCCGGGTACACCGTCCATATGGAACGGCACGAGCAGGCCGTGCCAATGGATCGAGGTGTCAACATCGAGATCGTTGCGGACGTTGAGACGAATAGGTGTGTCTTCACGAAACCGGATCAGTGGCGCAGGCACGGTTCCATTGACGCCGGTCGCCAGCGTGTCGCGGCCGTCGATGCGGATCGGGAATTGGGAAACCGTCAGATCAAAGTCAGTCCCGGTGAGCGCGGGCAAGCCCAGATTGCCCATCGATGCGGGCCGCGCCCAGGCCGGCATTAGCCCGGATGCACCGAGCGCAGCGGCGGATCCGAGGGAGGTTTGAAGGAAATGGCGTCTGTCGAATGTCATGGCTTTGCCCCCGCGCCTACTCGTTCGCATCGTGGCGATGCGCGTTCGACGGGGTCGCTGCGTCAGTGCCCGAAGCGTGTGAATCGCCGTGCGACATGGCTCCATGCGGCATTGCCGAATGGTCCATTTTCGAATGATCCATCTGGCCATGATTCATAGTCGCGTGATCCATGCCGGAGGCACACAGACCCGGCGTGACGCCGTTACCTTGAGCGGAACAGAGTTCGACCAGGGGAAGGCTCCCATCCGCTGCCCGGTGCAAGGTGAACTGGACAGCCTGGCCGGGCGCAAGCGTTTTCAAATCAACCCCGTTGCCGACTGGAAAGACCATCTGTGCGGCGGGCCAGGACACGGCGGGGATCGCATCGTGGCGAATGGTCGCCTCGCGCGTTTCGGGGTTCAGCGCGACCAGAGAACCGCGGGCCTCGACCATGTGGGTGGCCCACATCGTCATCATGGCATCGTGGTTCATGCTACCATGGTCCATCTTGCCATGGTCCATCTTGGGCATCCCGGAAGCGGGCATGTCATGGCCAGGATGCTCGTGCGTTTGAGCTTGGACGGGCGCGACTGAGAGTGTCGCAAGGAAGATGGAAGCTGCGAGAGTTCGCACAATCGTGAAAGTCATTTGTCATGTCCTGATCTGGAGAACGGACACGGCAGAGGATTCTCGCCGCGTCCTAGGACCGACCGGCAGCGATTGAGGAAGAGATGACTTGCAAGCGGGGAGGGGAAAACCGTTGCCACGACACCTCCGCCGGCGCTGCCGGTCGGGAGGGATCGCGTGCGATCGTCCAGTGGACGGACCAGATAACCGCACACGACCAAGCGGAAGCCGGATGACTATCCGGCCCGCCAGTCGGAACGATGTCCTAGATCAGGGCGAGGGTCTTGAGAGTGACGGGGGTCGGTCGCGGCGGGTCACGCCATCGGAGTCCGTGCAGGGCCGAACCTGCCATTCCGGCCCGGTGAGGCGAGGGCAGGGCCGACGCAATGAGCGTGACGGACTGCGACGGGAGATCGAGCTGTGGCGCGTTTGTCAGGTCGGCCTTGGCATCAACCGCACTAGCGCCGTCGCAATGCGAACAGTTCTCCGCATGGTCATGCTGCGGGTCAGGGTCGCAATGACCCTCCGGCATGGGTTCCGGCATCGTATGACCCGCGTGGGGTGTCGCCAGTTCGGCCAGAAGAATGACTTCCGGCATGTCGTCGGGACTGTGCGCCAAATGCGCGACCGCGACATCGGAGCTATCGGAGCCTGCAATCTGGAGAGCGCCGCTATCGGGCAGACAGGCACAAAGAATCTGCACGACGCCGAATGTCACGGCGACGATCAGCGCAAACATTGCTCTGATTTGACCCAAGGCCATAGGCTCGGTTGCTCCAATTCCGGTAGCGCGCTATACCCTCGGACAGTATTTGTCAACGAACGGATAGGTGTCCAAACGTGTCAGCCAGTACGATCAATCGGTTAAAGCGTTCCGAAGGACAGATACGCGGTATCATCAAGATGTTGGAGGAGGGTCGATATTGCATCGACATTCTCCAGCAGATGCAGGCCGTGAAGGCTGCCCTTGCGCGCGCCGAGTCACAGCTCCTGATGGAACACGCCCAGACCTGTATCGAGGACGCAATCGCTTCGGGCAATGCAGCGGCACAAAGAGAGAAGGTCGTCGAACTAATCGATCTGTTCGACAAACTTAAGCGGTAATGCGCTCTGCTTCTGGAGGACAGTCATCATTACACTAGCTTGGATCCAGCCGCGAACTGATAGACAAAACCTCTGCAGGTTGACCCTGAAAACCCGAATGGCTGGCTAGCCAAAGTTGGGGAGTTCGCGCGAGGATGATCCATCTTCATGATTTTGTGACGTTGGAGCCATCGCTCTCTGGACTCTCTCCTGTCGTCACGCCCATAGCGAGCCGGTGAGACTGCCCGCATGTGCGGCAGGCATATCCGAAGCCCGGAACCCATTCGCCTTCCGCGACATAATTGATTGTATCGCAGCTTTCGGAAATGCAGGGAACGGCTGCCTGACGAGGATCGAACATCACCTTGCCATCACCTAGGTCTTGAAGGTCGTAGGTCATTCCGCACTCCCAGCACTCGACCTTCCGGGTTTCGCCGTCATGGCTTAAGCGACGCCGCATCGGAGCATTGCAGTTCGAGCAGTCTGTTGAACCCGATTGCTTGAAATCGACATTCCAAACGGAAGAGGACAAAACGACATGCATAGCTTCGACTAAGGCATCGCAGCGAGAGCGAAGCTTGGCAAAATTGTGACCGCGAGATGCTGTCCATTTTGCGATCGTCGGGACGTGAAGGTAGCTCCCGAGTGCATCGTAATGCTTCTTGAGGGTCTTGAGATTCAATACGTTGTCACGTCCCATGAACCGCATGGTTTCAGGTCTTTCACCGAATGAGGGCTCGACACCCATATGGAGATCGCCGGAGGCGTCGGCTTGTGGATCGATCTCCAGCATACGCTGCATGAGCCTGCGAGGTTGCCAGGTTTCCATTCCGTGCGGACCGAGGTCGTCCTTGTAGATCTTGGCGCGTTCGTAGGTCAGCGCTTCCATGGCCATTCGAAGCCGTAAGGCCGCATCTAGAAGGTCTTCCTCTTGACCGGAGGACATCTTTGCTTCCGCAGCCTCCAGATATTGTCGGGCTTTGTGACGATAAAAAGGACTGGTCATAGGCCTCACTATGCCCGCCGACGAACTCGGTAAAGCCGGCCGCAGAGACAGCGCCCGCGTTTCACGATAGCCGAATATATTTGGCGAAGGTGTGAGAGGCATTCATGAGGTCCATCCCACAATCCAGCTCAATCTCAGTGCGGATCTCGACATATCGAGTGTCGCGACTAAGGCAGAAGACCGGCTCATAAGAAGGAACAAGTCCTAATCAGGGGAGCCGGTCATAAGGTGATGGGAACCTAGGCTTTCACCATACAACGATCAACAGAAAGGGAGATTGTGACCCTTCGTCAATCATTATCAGAGCTTGATTTCAAGAAGGACATATCACGGATGCGTCAGCCATCACTATCCAGACGGTCGCGTACTCTCAACAAAGGCAATTAACTGATCCAGGTCATGCGCCCAGAACAATGTAAGATCACGTGACTGTGCATCGACGAGGTTATGGACATCGTAAACGCCTTCGAGGACTGCCGCAGGCACGACTTGGTGAGTTCCAAACGCTTTGATCCAAACTCCCGCCTTGACCGCGGCATCACCATTAAGCCTCTTGATACTGTTTACGGCCGAGTTCGAGACTTTGCATTCAATCGCCATGGTCCGATTGTCCCACAGACCGATGATGATGTCGGCTTTCCGGCCTGCGAAAACGGACTCCCGGCAGAATTCCCCGGCGATGGGAGCGTCTTGGATGACCCTGACTGTGCGGGTATCGACTTGGACAAGTCCGGCTTCGATCAGAGCATTGACGACGCGCATTTCTTGAGCTGTTGACCCTTTGCTTCTCCGCGCGGTCTGCGTTTTTTGCATTGCAACCATTGCTGCCGTTGCGATCACGGCTGTTCTTCGTTCGTCTTCCTCTGGCTCCCAATCTCCTGACAGCCATGGAAAACGACGTCGATCATGCCAGTCCCGGATAAACTCAATCAAGCGCGCCGAGAGTTCGGGATCGGTTTTGAACTTTACTGCCGACAATGTGCTTGTGTCGAGCATGGTCTTAAGATCATCGGCCGACACAGGGGGCCCGGAGAGGTAGCGGACGAGGTATTGCTTGTCTTCGTCCGCCATCAGTTCGACAATCGCTTCGTCAAGATGTGTCAGATCGACCGTTTCTTCCAGAAGTTCTTCCATGAGTCCCTGATAGGTCTCGAAGAAGCCGCCATAGACTTCCAAGGGTTCCTGACGTCTGGACTCCCGAAAAAAGTCGACGGCGAGATCGCGGTCATGTTTAAGCTGCGCCTCCGTCCATTCTGGGGCGTCGCTCATTCAGCCGCTTCCATCGACGAGTCCATCGACATCGCCATTTCAGCCAATACACCCGGACGGGGAATGGGAAGGCGTTCCATTTCACGAGGCTCAAACTTCGTCAGTCCGCCTGCGTAGACGCGGCCTCCGTCCAAAGTCGCCGTATTGCGTAAGTGCGTGGCAAGCGCTTCGATGACGGGTTGAGAGAGGTCTTCACGCGGGTAAATGCCGTGGGCGATGTTGATATGACGTGCGTCCACATCGTTAAGGACAAAAGATGGCGGGCGTCGTGCCATATAAGTGGCGAGAATAGGGGCGGGCTTGCGAAGATCCACGGACCACCAAGCGCGGCGGTTTTGCGCCACATAGCCCGACTTTGCCGCCGCGACAGACTTTCTTCGGAGAAACCGCCTTACGGCGGTCCGGTCTTCTTCAGACAGTACAGAGAGGTCCTTGGGTAGATCGACGACGCGTCGAAGCGCGTCGGCGTCCTGGAGGCGGGCTCCCGCGTTGATGAGATCGCGGGCCTTCGTGACCGTCGGATAAAAAACATGGTTCGGCAACCCATGCGTATGTTCGCCCTCGATCCAGACGGCATTGGCTCCGGTAACCTGGCCGCGATGAACACGGCAAAGCTCGCCCAGCTCGACATGGTCGCTCGGCATAGTCTTACGGGTTCGAGTGAAGTGTGACCAACGCGGTTCAGTGAGAAGCCGTTCGCGGGAGACTGGCTTGCCACCTTCGAGACAACCCAGTTCTTCCACAGTCTTGACCCGTGAAAATGTCGGTGCCTTGACCGTTTGGCCGAACTGGAAGGTCGTAACAGCCCCGGTGGTTGCCGTGCCAGGAAAGGGCTGCGCTGTGGCTTCCAGCGTCAGAACGCTTCGTCCTCCGAGCTGTTTAGTGAAAAGCTCGCGGACCAGCTTTCCGTAATTGACGTCCAGCCATTCAGCCGATGTAATCTGCACTCCAAAATCTCCAACCTTCGCCTTGTGAGCAATTGCCAGCAGGAAATAGACATGCAGACCGGCAAGCCCGCTGGACGGGAGGTCAAGCAGCCGCGCGTGCATTTTCAGCCAATCCTTGTCACGGGGCGTGATCTGATGATGGCGGACGTAGGGCGGATTCCCGATCCAGAGTGTCTCTCCATCGATCGAGCAGACTTCCGCGCGAAGAAAATCTTCCTGTCGAATTTCAGCGCGATTACCAAATCCGAGTACGCTAAGGTTTGCACGAGCGATGTCGCAGGCAAGGGGGTCTGTGTCGAACCCGATCAATTCTGCTTTCGGGAACGCCTTTGCTGCAGCCGAGAGAAATCGGCCACTTCCACAGCCGGCGTCCACAATGCGAGACGGTTGAGTCGTCGCAGCCGCCCATGCCACCATGGCGTCTACGATCGCTGGAGGGGTGTAGACGGCCCCATCGTCACGCCGTGTCTTTGCATCGCGGATCGAGCAGAAGATATCGCCTAGAGGATCATATCCTGCACTCACAGCTTGGGTGATAGCCTGCCGAAGGCCGTCGCTCTCTGAAACTGAGAGGAGACCTTGCGCAACATTGCGAAGCTCGTCTTCTGTCGCAGGCGTGTCGTCGGGGACCGTTATGAATGCCGGGAAGAACATTTGAGCAACGTCATTGTCGTGTTTGTCAAAAAAAACAAGGGTCCCACGGTCCTGGATCGTGCATGGTCATCTAACTGGAAAGTGTTTTACACGCACTCATGTACGCAATATCGGAGGCTTGACCTAACTGCCTGTTACGATGAAGGCCTCCTTTGCGAGCGGCAAGGACGACACAACGGCCTGCAGAGTGAGCCCAGCGTCTTCCACGGATTGCATCGCATTTGTCGTCCAGACAAAGTCACCATTGTTCGTGAAGTCTTCTCGTAAACCACGTAGCGTTTCGATCGCCGTGTCGGACCAGGCAAGGAAATCCCGTTTCGTCCAAAGTAGGGTGTCTCCAAGATGAACCGGTCCTCCGGTGTCGCAGTGAGCGGCGTCGGTCAAAGCAATCGCTGTTTTCTGCAATGAAGCCGTATGAGGCAGCTTCTCGGCTAGCCAAGTCGGGTGAGTGATAACCTGGCGGACTTTAGTCGTTCCGAACACCCTATCCGAAGTAGCCTCGGAATAGGCCTCGAAAACGACGAGTTGGGTTGCACCTATCCACCATGGATCAGGCGCGGCATCGGCATCGCTGTTTCCGCTTTCCCAGCCCAACAATCCGCCAAGCACCTCGACGCCTCTTTCAAAGGTGCTGCCATCATCTGAGCGAAGGTTGCGTCGGATCTCTGCCACCGCGTTTTCGAACTTTTGGCCAGTCGAACCCAGAGCTTCCAAGTTGGAAGCAATATTTTCCACCTGACTTGCTAGGTCGAGATCGTCCTTCGTCGTCTCGTCAGCTTTGCCAGCCAGATTGCTTCGATAGGCTAGATCGGTCAGCCAGCTCACACTGGGCGCGGCGTTCTTGGCTTGCAGGAACATCGGTTTGGCTTCGTCTGCAACAAGATCACCGTCTTCTGCCTTCAGCCGGTCTACCGCCGATCCCTCCAGATAGTGCCATAAGGACCTATAGCCGCGTAATTCTGGATGCTTCAAAAGCGAATGTACCTTCGCTGCGGCGACCGCCGCTTTCCTTTCGTCACCGTTCCAAACCGCCTTCAGATACTTGACCTCCTCGGAAACGGATGCACTCAGATCGGCAAAGTATTGGGGCGTTTCCTGATCGGCTTCCCCGCGAATCTCCTGAATCGCATCTTCGACATCTTGCCACTCGTCACTATCGGCCAGGAAGAGTTCCAGGTTTTCGACGAAATCGTCTGCGCTCGCATCCGTCGATTGCTCGACACCGATTTCCAGCTCGGCCTGTAGTTCGGGTTTGAGGAACTTCCACCTTCTTTGATCCGTCAAACTCTCGACCAGACCTTTGCCCGTTACAAGCACAGCAGCCCGGTCGTTCAGCGCGCGAGTGCAACGCCCAATGGCTTGAAGCACTCGGATCTGCAGGCGCGCAGAATAGAGGGCTCGGGCGCTCATTTTGGACATGATAAATCGTTCCTGCGGATTCATCGCCCCCGGAAATCCGTCGATGCAGAGCAATCGACAATCATCCCCAGGGAAGTCGATCCCGTCGAAGCGGCCGGGCAATACCGCGACAGCACGGGCAGTCGCTGCAAAATCCGACTTGCGCGTCTCGATGTCCGAACTGCTAAAGATTTCGTAGCCGTGAAGACGTGCCTTGATCTCCTCTTCGATGTTACGTCCGCTAAGGCTCGACGGTGTCAGGACGACGGAACGTGTTGCCAGGGCTTGTGAGCGCAGTCGGACGTCTGCCGCCTCGTTGTCATCCAAAGATAAGGTCGGGAACATAAAGAACCTGCGCCCGACACCATCGCGCTCGAAACCGTCCGGTGAGGGCAGGCGCACAATTTTGGTCCGGCCGGTCAGCCGTTCGGTATCACCTCCTTCTCCGAGCGTCGCGGACATGAAAACGCGCTGCTTCGCGTCATTGAAGGGTGCATGTGTCCAGGTCGGCGGAATGATCGGCCGGATCGTGATGCTGCGCGACGAGAGGTAAATGTGGCATCCACTGAGATGCCCCTCGATGGCCCGCCAGGCGAAGCGTCGTTGATCGTTAGAAGGGATATTTGCCTGGAGTACAGCATGAATCTGATCGTGAAAGCGCCGGACAACGGGAGACGGAACCTTGTCGACCCAATTTACAGCGAAACGGTCTTCCCAGTTGCCTTCCAACCGGTCGATGTCGCGTTTCGTCAACGTGCTGCGTAGGACTCCGATCAAGGCGGCATGAGCGGGATGTTCTGACGGCAGATCAAGGGTCCATGGGGAGGCGATGTAGTTCTCAGCAACGTGGGCGTCGTCGGCAACGATAAGATCCGGTGAAGTGAAGAAGGGATTCGAGTTGAAGAGTGCGGAATAGGGGGCGACGGCGACGGCTTTGCCACGTCTGTACGCGGCTTCATCGGCAGCATTGAATTCGGCTTTCCTGCCGCTGAAAT
Source organism: Algimonas ampicilliniresistens (assembly GCF_030159955.1). Taxonomy (GTDB): domain Bacteria; phylum Pseudomonadota; class Alphaproteobacteria; order Caulobacterales; family Maricaulaceae; genus Litorimonas; species Litorimonas ampicilliniresistens. The sequence continues at coordinate 184,882 of NZ_BSNK01000002.1, read as the reverse complement.
TGATGGCGCTTATGCCGTACTTATCCTTGGCCTGTTCAACAACCTGTGCCGCGAGCTGACGTGTCGGGCAGAGGAACAGCACCCGCTCCTTGTCCTTCACACGCCGCCAATCTGCGATCAGCAAGCCGACGAGTGTCTTCCCTCCGCCTGTAGGAAGCTGGATTGCTACATCCGGCAGATCGACGGCTTCCTGTGCATAGTGCTCCAAAATCACCTTCTGATGGGGCAGGACATCCGGAATCTTGCGGTTTGAGATACCTCGAAGGTGAGCCGCTGGGTTGGGAGCGACGGTTGAAGATTTTGAGCGTGTTTTGAAGGCCATGAAAACTTCTAAAGCTTTGGTGCCAGAATGCCTTCTGGCAGAATGGAAAATCCTATTACAGTGTTGGTGCGGCAGGGAGGGCGTTAACCCTCCCCCTGCTGGCGACTACGGCGTAATCCCAACCCTTCGATTATCCTTACCTTGCCGTCTGTGCCCGAGTGGGACCGAAGTCACCGCAGCGCCAGCCACGCGGTCGCAGACGTTTTCGTCATTGCCTTCATGCGGACCTCCAAGGCTTTAGTGAAGCGAGTTTTCTTGAAACGCGCGACAACCTCGGTGCCCAACAGACGCCAGACGACAAAAGCTAGAAACGCTGTCGAAGGGTCGAGCGCCAGTCCTTTGGGCCGACTTGGGTGGTGCATACTTGCGGTGCAAGACCTGACTTGGAATTATTCAACAAATGGATAGTTGTTCCGGCCCCCTACGAGGGAAGTTTTAAATGCAAAATAATGCTCATTTGTCGCGTGAAACGCCTTCGCTGCATTTGGGCTACATGAGACCTCTTCGGCAGACGGATCGCCATAAATCATGTTGTCTTCTCGAAATGTTCGGTCTCGACAAGAGACCGATGTCCGTTCGGCCTCGGCGAAAACCACTTGTGAAGGGCCGGGATGACAAGAAGGGTCAGAATGGTTGATGAGACCAGCCCGCCCGTTACGACGGTCGCCAAGGGTCTTTGAACCTCGGCCCCGACACCCGTCGCAAAGAGGAGCGGCGCCAGCCCAAGAGCGGTGGTCAATGCCGTCATCAGCACGGGGCGCGCCCTGAGCTTTGCCGCGTCGATCGCCAGCGTGTCCCTGTCGCGACCTTGCCGCGCAAAGTCGTCCATGAAACTGACGAGCACCATGCCGTTGCCGAGCGCGATTCCGAACAGTGCGATGAAGCCCACTGTGGCTGGAACCGAGACCGGCAAACCTGCCAGCCAAAGCGCGAGCGCTCCGCCCGTCAAGGCCAAGGGAATGTTGACCAGAATCAGAAGCGCGGATTTCAACCGGCCGAATGTTAAGAGAAGGATCAACAGGACGATACCGAGCGTGATCGGAATGACGACCGCAAACCGGGCGTTTGCCTGTTGTTGCAATTCGAACTGCCCGCCCCAGACCAGCCTGTAACCGGGTGGCAAATCTAGATTTGCGTCGGTCAGCTCTTGGGCATCCTTCACAAAGGAGCCAATATCCCGGCCCCTGACATTGGCCTGGACGGTGATGAAGCGCTGGCCGTCTTCGCGCGTAATCTGACGCGGGCCCACCAAACGTTCGACGGAAGCCACGGCTTGGAGCGGAACACGCGCGCCTGATGGCGATTCGAGGATAATCCGGCTGATGTCGTCGGGGGTCGCCCGGCGGCCCTCCTCGAAACGCACGACGATCGGAAACTGCCGAACGCCTTCAAACAGCGACCCGGCTTCCGCCCCGCCCACGGCGGCACGCAAGGCTCCGAGCGCGTCATCAACGGTCAAGCCGTATCGACCCAAGGCCACACGATCGGTCGTGACGATCAGTTGCGGGGATCCTGTGATCTGATCGGCCTGGACTTCCGACGCTCCGTCGACCTGTTGCAGCAGTCGTGTCAGATCCTGGGAGGCGTCGATCAACACTTCGCTATCCGGCCCAAAGATCTTCATGGCCAGCTCGGCGCGAGTTCCGGTCAGGAGTTCATCGACCGACATGGCGATCGGTTGGCCGATGTTGACGACGATGCCAGGGAAGGTCTCAAGGTTTTCCGAAATCTCCGTCCGCAGATCTTCGGGCGTGAAGCCGTCGCGCCATTCCTCTCTCGGACGAAGCTCGACAAACGCTTCAGCACTGTTCGTCGGATCGGCGTGTGCCCCGACTTCACCGCGGCCAACGCGCGTGACGATCGACTTGATTTCGGGAAAGGCGCCGAGAAGCCGCTTTTCGATCTGCGTTGTCGTTTTCGCAGCTTCGGTCAGGGATATCGACGGTGCCATGGTGACACGCAGAAGAATGTCACCTTCTTCCAGCGCGGGCGTGAACTCAGAACCCAGGCGGGAGCCCGCAAGGCTTCCTGCCAACACGAGAATCCCGGCGAGAACCAGTGCGGCCCATCGGCGGCGGACGAAAAAACCGGCGACATTGCCGATACCGGCCGCGATCCGGCCTTCCTTGACGTCGCTTGCTCTGTTCGATCCTCGACGCATCAGCGCGTTGGACAGCGGCGGAGCGATAAAGAACGCATAGATAAGCGACCCCATCATGGCGAGAGCCGCCGACGCAGCCAGCGGACGGAAGGTTTTGCCTTCCACACCTTCGAGCGAGAACAGCGGAAGAAAAACGACGATCACGACCGCCACGGCCGCGATAAGCGGAGCAATGACTTCGGCTGTCGAGCGGGCGACAGTCGTTCGCCTGTCATCGCCGGACCCGTCCTCTTTGAACCCTCGGTCCACATTCTCCGCGATGACGATGGCCCCGTCCACCATCATGCCGATGGCGATCGCAACGCCGCCCAACGACATGAGATTGGCACTGATGCCGAGCATCTGCATGGCAATGAAGGCAAAGCCGACGGAAAAGGGAATGGACAGAACAACAACAAGGCTTGGACGCCATCCACCCAGAAAGACGAAGACCACCAAGGCCACGAGCAGCGCCCCCTGCCAGAGCGCGGTTGTGACCGTGGCGGCGGCTTTGTTCACCAATGTCCCCTGATCGTAATAGGGAATAGCGGTGACGCCGTCGGGCAAGGTCGTGTTGATCTCGTCGAACCGGGTTTTGACGCGCTCAATGACATCGGATGTGTTGGTCCCGTAGAGCTTGAGAACCAGGCCGGCGACGACTTCGCCGTCACCATTGGCCGTCGCCAAACCCTGCCGGACCCCGCCGCCGATCTCCATTCTTCCGAGATCACGGACCCTGACCGGTCGTCCGTCGGCCGCAGACAAGACGATGTCACCCAAATCGTCTAGAGATTGAGCCAAGCCGACGCCGCGGACCGTGTATTGCTCCGAGCCGAGTTCGAGGAATTGCGCGCCTTCCGTCCGGTTGCCACGCTCAAGCGCCTCGATCACGTCGCCAATCTGGATGTCGTAGGAGAGCAGGGCGTCGGGATTGAGCTTGATCTGATATTGCTTCTCATACCCGCCAAGGGACAGGACTTCCGTCACGCCCGTCACGGTCTGGAGCTGGTACTTGACGATCCAGTCCTGGATCTCGCGCATCTCGACCAGGCTCCGCGTTCCGGTCTGATCTTCGAGGCGAAAGTAGAGGATGATGCCGAGCCCTGTGGAAATCGGCCCCATTTGCGGTTCGCCGAACCCGTCGGGAATGCTCTCGCGGGCCTGGGCTAGTCGTTCGCCGACGACCTGACGGGCGAAGTAGATGTCCGTGCCATCCTCGAAATAGACGTTCACGACGGACAGGCCAAAATTGGAAACCGACCGCATATGATCGATCTTGGGAAGGCCGGCCATGGCCGTCTCGATCGGGAAGGTGACATAGCGTTCGACTTCCTCGGGTGCGAGGCCGTCGGTTTCGGTAAACACCTGGACGAGAGACGGTGTGACATCGGGGAAGGCATCGACGGGAAGGGCGCGAAAGGCGAACAGACCGCCCAGGGTCATTGCGAGAGCCGCGATCGCTGCAAGCAATCGCCCACCCGCTATGCGGTGCATGAAATGTAGCATGTTGAAATACCCTTAGTGGTCGTGGTCGCCACCGAAGGCGTCTTTTTCGAGTTGCGCTTTCAGCGTGAAGGAGCCGGCGGAGACGTAGCGGTCCCCGGAATTCAGCCCGGAGCGGATTTCAATCTGCCCGTTCGCCCGCTGACCCGTCTCGACGGGCAACGGCCTGAAACCGCCCTCATAGGGTACGAACACCGACACCGTTCCCTCCACGGTCTGCACGGCCGCCTCCGGAATCCGTACAACGGCTACTGTCTGAGCCGTCGAAATATCGGCGGTGACGAACTGACCCGGCCGCAACTCTCCGTCCGCATTCTCGATGACGATGCGGGCCGTTGCGGTTCTCGATGTTTCATCGATGACGGGAAGGACGAAGTTGATGGTCGAGACCGCCAGCACGCTTCCACCCTGGTCACGAAGCGTAACCGGCGCGTCGACTCTGACGCGGCCAAGGTCGTCCTTGAAGACGGCGATATCGGCCCAGACGACACTCTCATCGACAATGGTGAAAAGAGGAGTGGCGCTCGCGTCACCCGCCGACACGGTTTCACCGAGCGCCACCGATCGCCGTACGACACGCCCTGAAATGGGCGCCGTCAGAAAGGCGTTGGCATTATCGCCGTCGGCGGCTCGGCCAATGCCTTCCAAAGCCGCGTGGCTGACACCAGCGGCGTGAAGCTCGTTTTCTGCCGCCGCGCTGGCGGCTTTTGCGGCTTCGAGGTCGGCACGAGCACGTTGCAGATCGGCCTCTGACGTAATCTTGTCTGCGAAAAGCCTCTCTTCGCGCGCGAGCGAGGTCGCGGCCAGGTTTTCGCGTGTCGTCTCGGTCTGCCACCGTGCCTTCAGGCTGGCCAATTCTCGGCTCTTGATGAGGGCAAGCCTGTTGCCCCTGCCGACCGGGTCGCCTTCACCCGCATAGAGGCGTTCGATAATGCCGCTGACCTTTGGAGAGACGTTGGCGATCCGGTCCGCATCGAAACGGATTTCGGCGGGCAGGGAAAGGACTTGCGTCAAGGCTGCTGTCGTGGCGGTGGCAACGACGATCCCGGCCGCCTCGATCGACTGTTGATCGAGAATGACGGTCTCGGGTTCGGAACCCGCTTCATCATGCTCCTCATGGTCATCATGATCTTCGTCATGTTGGGTTGATTGCTGCCGTTCTGAGGCTGGCACATCCGACGACATGTCCGGCGCTCCGCACCCTGACAGAAACAGGATCAGGCTGAAGGTCGTGGTTAGGTAAAGAGCGTTCTTCATTGGGTTGCACCTTGGAAAGGGGGGAGGCCGATCAGACTCTGGAGTTGGGCCGTGGCCGCAGCGAGATCTCGCAAGGCTTCAATCCTGCCGGTTTCCGCCTCGATCAGACCCTGTCGGGCGTTAAGTGTTGTCGTGAGGTCGAACCGTCCGGCCGTGTAGCCAGCAACGGAGGCGTCATAGGCCTCGCGCGCGGCGGGTAGCGCGTCGGTTTCGAACACACGGAGGCGGTCTATTGCCGCAACAACGCGTTGACGGGCTGCGGATTCACGTAATCGAAGTCGGGCGTCGATTGCCACTGCGTTGATGCGCGCGGCATCTCGTCTGAATTCCGACGCCCGCGCGGCGTCCCGGTTCCGATCGAATATCGGCAGCGGGACGCTGAAGCCGAGGACGAACGCATTGTCATTGCTTTCCTCGAACCGCCTGAAACCGGCATTGACGGTTACATCCGGCAGCCCGTCAGCGAGCCGTGAAACGCGTTCCGCCTCACGCGCTTCCTCGGCGGCCTGGGCAAACGCCGTCAAAGGGTGATCGCTAGCATTGGCCTGATTTATGAGCTGGCCGTTCATGGGCGGAAACCCGGCCGTCGGCGCAGCAAAAGCGGGGCTGGCGCTGCCCCAGAGGGATGCGAGGTCATACTTAAGTATCTCAACCCGGGCATGAGCAGCGACGGCGGCTGCCTGTAGCGAAGCGGCATCGGCTGTGGCCCGGGATAGTTCCGGTGGAGCTGCGGCGCCGGCATCGACGCGCTTTTCGACCGTATTTGCCAATGAGTGCGCAAGGTTTGCGGCGTCTTCAGCAAGTTGGGAAAGCTCTTGGGCTGCGACGAGCTCGTAATAGGTCAGCGCTGTCGCAAGCATTGCATCGCGCAGTATGACCTCGCATTCCGCGAGACCGAGGGACCGATTGGCCTGGGCGGCTTGTTGTCGCTTTCGTCGTTTCCCGCCGAGCTCGATCGTCTGTTCGAGGCTGATAGTGGATTCGTTTTGATCGAACCCGCTCAAAGCACCGGATCCTGCGAAATTTTCGATCTCGAAGCCGATGGAGGGATTGAGCCTTCGACCCGCTTGATCGGCCTCGGCCGTGAGCGCACGAGCTTCCATAACCATCTGGCGCACGGCGGGTGAGGCGGCCCGGACTTCGGTTAAAGCCTGTTGCAGGGTGAGTGGCTGGTTGGCGAGTATGTTCGTTGGCGGCCTCTGGGTCGGCGTCGCGTCACAGATGGACGCGAGTGCCAATCCCGGTGAGGCAACCGCCAACAGGACGCAGGCTGCGCCCATGCGGAACTTGGACATGAGTAGAGAATCCTTGAGTCTGATCTGAAAACGGGGGCGAACAGCGTAAAGATACGCCGTGCCGAAGTCAGATTAGTCTCGAGGGGGGCGGAAGAGGCCCTGAAGGCCCTTGCGCGGGGCTGCGTAATTGGGCCCGAAGAGGAAGTTGGGCGCACTTATTGGTGCGAGATAGTGCTCCGCATCCATATGACTGACGATGTGGACGTGGCAGGATCCACAGGAATGTCGGTGATGATTATGGGCGCGCTGATGGTCCACGTCGGTCGGTTGTTCGATTGCGGACGAGGGTGGCAAAATCTCGTTTTCCCAGACCTCGCCATCCTCGCAGGTCGCTTCCGGGACGTCGGACATGTGGAGTTCAGACGCCATCGCCCCAAAACTCATAAGAGAGGATAGGGAGAGGGCAATCCAAAGCTTTGCCGATCGTATGAAGTCGTGCCAACGCATACTCAGCTGGGACTATACACGAAATTGCTCACTAAACCATCCGTCAGCGTCAGTGCCCGGTATGGGCGTCAATGGGATCGAGTTCGATGTTGCTGCATCGAGTGCGGAAGCGGACTTCACCTTCGCCGTTGCGCGTGGTGAATGTCCTGCCATCGAGCTGTAGGATGTCCAACTTGACCGCCGCATTGGACATCCCGGTCGCATCGAGAGGAAAATCATTGTGCGTCATCGACAAAGTGTCTCCAGCAACACGCCATTGACCGAAGGAATGGATGTCGCCGTTCTTGCTTAGAAAAACCAGAACGGTTCCATCCGACGCAAAGTATGTGATGGGTTGCGTCATGCAGTCGGACTTGTCCTCGCTGCTGACCCAAGCGCCAGCGGGGGAGAGGTCGCTTTCGCTGGCCAGCGTCTGGTTTTGGCCGACTAATGAGGCGCAGCCGGTTAGTCCCAAAGCCATGAGGGCACCGGAAAATAGGTTTAAGCGCGAGGCGGTTTTATCCTTCATGCCCCGACGCTAATCTCTCTAGCGGCTGTAGGGGCAAGAGAAAAATTAAAGTCCGCTGAAGTTCGTATCGTCGAGGTCGATGGGCCGGACATGGACCTCATCGGCGCATAGGGAATGATCGCTGAGAACTTGGAGGATGTTGCAGGTCTTCACCGAAGTTCCCGAGCATTGCGTCGTCATCCTTTCCAACTCCGCTTCGAGCGCTTTCAGACGCGCCAATCGACTCCTGATCTTTGCGAGTGTCTTCTGCGCGACAGCGTCCGCACTGTCGCAACGACCCTCGGCATTGCTTTGCATGTCGATGAGATCGCGAATGGAAGGAACGGCAAAACCGAGTTCCCGCGCGTGCCGAATGAATTTCAGCCTCTCTATGGCATCGTCGCCATACTGTCGTTGACCGCTCTCCGACCTGCCGGGCTCGGCCAGCAACCCGATCGACTCGTAATAGCGGATCGTCGTGACCTTGACCCCGGTCGCCAAGGCGACCTTTCCGATTGTGAGCGGCTTCATTCAAATTCCTTCTTGCATCTACAGCGACTGTAGATGCTAGCAGCGCACAGGACGGTCAACCCGACTTATAGGCTGGCTCGCAACCGAATGCGGCAAGTGTCGTTAAGTCTCTGCTCTTAAATATATTTTGCCGAAAGTGATCGTTGTGAGTGGTGAAGTCATAGACATCGATACGCCCGAGAAGCGCAAGACGCTCTGGATTGTGCTCTGGCTTAACGTCGCCATTGCCATTGGCTTCTTTATTACTGGGTTTATCGGGGACTCGAATGCGCTCTTCGCGAACGGCCTCGACAATACATCCGATGCCGCTGTCTATGCGCTGAGCCTGCTGGCCCTCACGCGGTCCCGCGTCTGGAAACGCGGCGCAGCGCGCCTGTCCGGTATCATGCTTCTGGTCTTCTCCGCAGGCGTCATCGTCGACGCAATCCGGCGTTTCCTCGAAGGCTCCGAGCCTGTCGGGATCATGATGATGGCCATGGCGGCCGTGGCAGGCATTGTGAACCTCATTAGCTTGGTCTTGCTGAAGAGACTTCAAAACCGCGACGTCAATCTTCGAGCCGCCACCACCTTCAGCTTCAACGACTTCGTCGCCAATGGCGGTATTCTCCTCGCAGGGATCGTCGTCATGTTCACTGGAGCCAACTGGCCCGATCTTGTCGTCGGTCTCGCCGTGGCCGGGATTGCGCTCTACGGCGGGATCGAAATCCTACGCGACGCTCATGGCGACATGCACGAAGACGCGCAGACAACTCACACCTCCATCACGGATGGTCTTCGAAAATAATGTAAATGCGGCTCTTACGAGCTCTGAATAAAGTCAGGATTCCCATGGGGGCTGAACACACGGCGGACGACCACGACCACGACCATGACCATGGAGAGGGCAAAGCCCACGGGTCGGGTGACGGCCACAATCATGACGACATAATCAGCCGCATTCTCGGTCCGCGCGCGGAGGTCATCTTCGCGGTTCTGGCGGGCATGTTCCTGCTCGTCGGCTGGCTCGGGCCCAAATTCGGTCTGGGCGAGCCCATCGCTTTTGGCGCTCTTCTGGCCGCCTATTTCTTCGGCGGCTATTACGCCTTGCGCGAAGCCCTGGGCAGCGTCTTTCAGGGCCGGTTCCAGATCGACTTCCTCATGTTGGTCGCGGCGACAGGCGCGGCCATACTCGGCGAATGGGCGGAGGGCGCGTTTCTGCTCTTCCTCTTCGCCATCGGCCACGCTCTGGAAAACTTTGCCATGACACGCGCCCGCAACGCCATCACGGCTCTGGCTGATCTTGCTCCTGACGAAGCCCTTGTGCGCCGCGGCACGGAATCACTGATAGTACCAATCGACGAACTTATCATCGGCGACATCGTTGTAGTGAGGTCTAATGAACGCCTGCCAGCCGACGGTTTCGTCGTGCGCGGCGAGAGCGCCGTGAACCAGGCCCCGATCACGGGCGAGAGCGCACCCGTCGACAAGCAGCCCGTCTCCGATGCCGCGCTGGCCGCCGCCAATCCCGACACCGTGTCCAATGATAGCCGCGTCTTCGCCGGGTCCATCAACGGCGCGGGCAGCCTCGATATTCAGGTGACCCGTCTGGCGGGAGAGACCGCGCTCGCGCGCGTCGTGCAGATGGTCAGCGAGGCCGAAACACGGCAGTCCCCGACGCAGAGCTTCACTAAAAAGTTCGAGCGCGTCTTCGTGCCGTCCGTCATCGTGCTGGCCATTCTGGTCGCGCTATCCTTCCTCGTGCTGGACGAAACGCCGTCCGAGAGCTTCTACCGCGCCATGGCCGTGCTGGTCGCGGCGAGCCCGTGCGCGCTCGCGATCGCAACCCCGAGTGCCATTCTCTCCGGCGTGGCCCGAGCCGCGCGCGGCGGCGTTCTCATCAAGGGCGGCGCGCCTTTGGAGTCGCTCGGCAAGCTCGATGCCATAGCCTTCGACAAGACTGGAACCCTGACCGAAGGCGAACCGCGCCTGACCGACATACAGCCCTATGGCGGCGTGACGGAGGAAGAGCTCCTGCGTGTCAGCGCGGCCGTTGAAACTTTGTCCGATCACCCGCTCGCACAGGCCGTGGTGAGAGACGCGGCGGACCGTCTGCCGTCCATTCCTGATACGGCGTCCGGCTTCGGGAGCATTACGGGCCGCGGTGTCACGGCCGAATTCGAAGGACAGACTGTGCATATCGGCAAGGCCGCCCTCTTCTCGGAAGTGTCGGGATTGCCTCTGCCCAAGGACTTGCGGGCGAGCGTCGAGCGTCTGTCGGAAAATGGACGCACGACCATGATCGTGCGGCAAGGTGACCGCTATCTGGGTGCCATCGGTCTTATGGACACGCCTCGGGAAGCGTCAAAGCCCGTCATCGCGAAACTGCGCGAGCTGGGCATCAAGCGGATGATGATGATTTCCGGCGACAACCAAAACGTCGCCGATGCCGTGGCCCGCGACGTCGGGCTGGATACTGCCTTTGGCGATCTGATGCCGGACGACAAGGTCACCAAGATCAAGACGCTCAGTTCCGAGCAAGGTGTCGCTATGGTCGGGGACGGGGTGAACGATGCCCCCGCCATGGCCAATGCGACAGTCGGCATTGCCATGGGCGCGGCAGGCTCGGACGTGGCTCTGGAGACCGCCGACATTGCGCTGATGGCCGACGACCTCGAAACACTGCCTTTTGCCGTCGGGCTTAGCCGTGCGACAAGCCGCATCATCCGTCAAAATTTGTGGGCAAGTCTAGGGATCGTTGCATTTCTGATTCCGGCGACATTGCTCGGCCTGCGTATTGGTCCAGCCGTGCTAATTCACGAAGGATCAACGTTGATCGTGGTGTTCAATGCCCTTCGCTTGCTGGCTTATCGAGATCCAAGTTAGGCACGCAAAACTATAAGGTCTTAGAACGACTATTTTTGCGTCTTTAAAAGCGCCGTTTAGTTCGGTTTCATGCAACGTAATGCAGGTTATGTTGTGTGAAGGTTTCAACATTTTATTAAAGTTACGTGCCATCATCTAAAATCCCGGCTCGGAAATAGTTTCGCTGCTTGGCTGCGCGGATGACGACTGGCCCCATGCGCATAGTAGGCCGTCACGTCCTTCCGGTCCTTTGACCGGTCCGTCCTCGGGTCCGCACCGAGGGGATCAGCCTTGACGGGCTTAGGCACATGCGAGGCGGCCTTGTCGCGCGCGATCGAGGTCGATGTCTGGACCGGTGACCGGACGTGGTCTGCATTATCATGCGCTGGGTAGATGGGTTCGGCTTCAGCGCCGCCCGCCATGCCATCCAGCAGGAATGACAGGTCCTCAATGTGATCCGCGATGACGTTGGTGACGATGCCCTCACGCTGGAACGTGCCGGACACGCGCAGCAGCCGCCCCGCCATGACTTCGGCCCGGAACTTCGGGAAAACGCCATTGCCCCAGACGATGATGTTTGACGTGCCCGCCTCGTCCTCCAGCGTTAGGAAGACGACGCCGGACGCCGTGCCTGGACGCTGGCGGCAGACGACGAGACCGCAGACTGTGATGGGACGCCCGTCCGGGTAGTCGCGGAGATGTTGGGTTTGAATGCGGTTGCCGAGCTGCTTGCCGAGCAGTTCGACTGGATGGGTGCGCAGCGTCAGACGCTTGGAAACATAGTCGGCATAGACCTGCTGCGCTTCGGTCAGGATCGCAAACGCGACCTCGCCGGTCGGTAGACCTTCCCCAACGTCCGAAAAGAGCGGCAGCGGGCCGCCGCGCGGCAGCGCCTTGACCTGCCAGAGCGCCTCGCGGCGGTTGAGGCCGTAGCCCGCAAACGCATCGGCCTGCGCCAGCTTGTTGAGGGCGCGGTAGGACAGGCCCGCACGACGCCAGACGGCATCGACTGAGCGGTAGCCATTCCCCCGGCAGGCCGTCAGCCATTTGGCTTCCTCCTCGGGCAGACCCTTGATCTGGCGGAGACCGAGCCGGACGGCGAGCTTGCCGTTGCCGTCCGGCTCCAGCGTGCAGTCCCAGAAGCTGGCTTCCACGCAGGGAGGGCGGACTTCCACACCGTGGCGCTGCATGTCCTGCACGATCTGGGCGGGCGCGTAGAACCCCATCGGCTGACTGTTCAGCAAGGCGCAGCCAAACACTTCCGGATGGTGACACTTCAGATAGCAGGACACATAGACGATTAGCGCGAAGCTGGCGGCATGAGACTGCGGGAACCCATAGCCGGAAAAGCCTTCCAGCTGTCGGAAGACACGTTCTGCGAAGTCTTGTTCGTACCCGTTGTCGAGGCAGCCCTGGATGAAACGCTCCCTATGGATCTGGATGCGCCCTGGACCCGATGAGGAGGCCAAGCTCCGGCGCAAGTGGTCGGCTTCGCTCGCCGAGAAGCCGGCGGCAATGGACGCGATCTCCATGGCCTGCTCCTGGAAGAGCGGGATGCCGAGCGTCTTCTCCAATGCCGGGCGCAAAGCTTCGCTCGCATACTTGACCGGTTCTTCGCCGCGTCTGCGCTTGAGGTAGGGATGGACCATGTCGCCCTGGATCGGGCCGGGCCGGATGATGGCGACTTCGATGATGAGGTCGTAGAAGGTGCGCGGTCGCATCCTGGGCAGGAACTGCATCTGCGCGCGGCTTTCGATCTGAAAGACCCCGAGCGTGTCCGCTAAGCAGATCATGTCGTAGGTGGCGGGGTCTTCCTGCGGCACGTTCGACATATCGAGATCGATACCCTTCCAGCGGCGCAGCAGTTCGAACCCCTTGCGGACGCAGGTCAGCATGCCGAGCGAGAGGACATCAATCTTCATCATGCCCATCACGTCGATGTCATTCTTGTCCCACTCGATGATGGTCCGGTCCGCCATCGCCGCATTCTCGATCGGGCAGAGTTCGTCCAGACGGCCATTGGTGATGACCAGCCCGCCCGAGTGTTGGGACAGGTGCCGCGGAAAGCCGATCAGTTGGTTGGCGAGTTGAAGCGTCAGAGCGATACGGCGGGCGTTCGGGTCGAGCCCGGCATAGGCGGCACGCTCCGGTGTCAGGCCGCCATCGCGCCAACCCCAGATCTTGGACGAAAAGGCGCGAATACTGTCTTCTGAAAGACCTAGCGCCTTGCCGACTTCACCCAAAGCCGAGCGAGACCGGTAATGGCGCACGGTCGAGCAGATCGCCGCGCGGTGACGGCCGAACTTGCCGAACACATACTGGTAGACCTCTTCGCGCCGCTCATGCTCGAAGTCGACATCGATGTCGGGTGGCTCGCCACGCACATCGGAGATGAACCGCTCGAACACCATGTTGATGAGGTCGGGGCTGGCATGGGTGATGCCGAGAGCAAAGCAGACGACTGAGTTGGCGGCCGAGCCGCGACCCTGACAGAGGATGCCATCCCCGCTGGCGTAGCCGACAATGTCCTGGACGGTCAGGAAGTAGGGCGCGTAGCCAAGTTTGGCGACGAGCGCGAGTTCCTTCTCGACCACGGCCCGCACCTTGAGCGGCACCCCGCCCGGATAGCGCCCACGCAACCCCTCTTCGGTCAGTTGGCGGAGCCGCGTGTCCGGATCGATGCCGTTCAGCACCTCGTCCGGATATTGGTATTCCAGCTCGTCCAGCCGAAAGGTGCAGGTGTCCGCGATGCGCAGCGTGTTGAGCAGGGCTTCGGGATAGTCCGCGAAGAGTTGTCGCATCTCCAGCTCGGAGCGCAGGCGGCGTTCGCCGTTCAACAGGGCGTGCTGGCCGAGCTGGTCGACGGTCCGCTTTAAACGGATGGCGGTGAGCGTATCGGCCAGAAGACGGCGATTGCCTCGGTGCATCAGCACATTGCCCAGCGCGACGAGGGGCACGGCCTTAATCGTTGCCAACTGGGCGATGATGCAAAAGCGGTCTTCGTCCCAGCCGTCATAGTAGGGAGACAGGCCAAGATAGAGGTCGGTGCCGAACGTCGCCTTGAGCGGGTCGATATGTGCTTGCGACCGGATCGGGTCCTTCAGGATGACGACGGTCTCCGAGAGGCCGTCCAACACGTCGGCCATCTCCAGCCGACAGCCGCCTTTCTCCGCGCGGCGCTTTCCGAGCGTGAGCAGGCGCGCGAGCTTGGCGTAACCCGGCCGTGTTTTGGGATAGGCAAGCACTTCCGCCCCGCAGCTTGTCACGAGGCGCGAGCCAACGCGGAAGTCGAGACCGATGTCCCTTGCGGCCGAGTAGGCCCGGACGATGCCGGAGAGCGAGTTGCGGTCGGCAACTCCAATTGCGCGCAGGCCGATCTCGCGGGCGCGCTCGACCAGTTCCGCTGGGTGGCTCGCACCCCTCAGGAAGGTGAAGTTGGTCGTGATGTCGAGCTCGACATAGCTCATTAGGCGAGAAGCAGGGAAAGGCGGGGCTCGCGCAGGAACTCGCCGCAGACATAGCATCCATCGTCCGGGTGCCGAGGAAAGACCATCAACCAGAAGAGGCGGCCGCACTCGGTCCGAGCCCGCCAATAGTCGCGCACCCGGGCTTCGAACTTGGTGTTTGGGTCGTCCCAGTTCACCGGGCTGATCCGTTCTGGGCCCTTGACCTTAACGACGCGGTAGCTGTCCTGCCGCCAGGTAAAAGCATAGGGCGCGCGACCGGGTTGGTCGACCCGCACGCGCTCGGGTGCGAAGGCGATTTCGGGGCGGGGATAGGCTGTCAGGTCCGTGGGCGGTGCCCAGTCGAGCGCATCGACGGCCGGGCCGAACATCATCTCGCGCTCCGGCGTATGGCCCGGTCCGGGGCGCGGCGTGTGCAGCCGGTCGAAGCCGATCCGGTTGCCGAGCGTGGTCAGCGTCTGGTCGACGGCCTCCTGCTGCGCCTGGGCGGCATTGCCCGCCTCGATTTGGTGTGGGTTGAAAAGGCCGGTGTCGAGCGCGAGCAGCCGCATCCAGTCTGCGCCGAACTCGATTTTGAGCTGATCTAGTGGCCGTGCGAACTGGCGCAGGACCGGCGTGACGGTCCGGGTCGGACTGGCAAAGCCGACAGACAGATGATGGTCGCCCGTATCGACACAGCGGACCGTCAGCCGGAAACCCCGCGCCGTGTAACCCTTGTCGCAAAGCTTCTGGCAAACGCGCTCGGCCAACCGTTCCAAAATGCCGGTCACGTCTTCAAGGCGGCCGATGGGCTCAGGCAGTGTCATGTTGGCGGCGAAGGTCGGGACGACAGCGCTAGGAACGACCGCGTCGTGGGTATGGCCGCGCAACTCATCCAGCGCGCTCGTCAAATGGACGGAAAAGCGCCGAGCCAGCTCGGCGGACTTGAATCGCCGTAGCTCGCCGATCGTGGTGACGCCAAGTCGACGCAGGTCGGTCTCGATAGACGTCTTCAGATCCAAGGCGGTGACGGGCAAATCATCGACTTGGGCATGCTCGCGGTCTGGATCTGTTATGGTGATCGTTGAGGCACCGTGCCGCGCAAACCCGCGCGCCGCCCGGAGCGTGTTCGCAATGCCGATCCGGGTCACGACCGTCAGGTCTTCCGTCTCCCTCAGGATGAGTTTGGCCATCTGCTGCTCGCCGTCGAACAAATGCGCGCAGCCAGTGACGTCGAGGAGAAGTCCGTCGGGCGGATCGAGTGCGATGCGCGGCGAGTAGCGGTCCGCCCAGATGTGGAGCGCGCCCAAGAGCCGGGACTCACGCATATCGTCCTGCGGCTCTGTCAGCAGGTCGGGACAGACGGCATAGGCGTCCGCGACCGTGTCGCCCGGTTGGAATCGGGCTTTGCGTGCGTGATCATTGGCGCAGACAATGCGGTCCACATTGCCGGTCTTGCGCGTCACGGCAAACGGGCCCCAGAGGCGCGGATCCTCGCGCCGCCGCCATCGATCAAGCGGCAGCTCCGGAAACCAGAGAGCGAGGGTGCGTCGTGAAACGGATGGGCGCATGGATGGGTGGGGTTTCCAAGGAAGGGCAGAGATCGGGCGGGTGGACGAGATGTTCGGGCGGGTCGCCCCGCACGGACCAGGCGCGCGGGCGGCCGCGCTTGTTGCGGGTCAGGCTCCACACCCAGTCGGACCCAGACCCCTCTTCGCTCTCGCAATGCCATCGGGTCTGGCAGGCCGAGGACTGCGCATGGCGTCGGATGAGGACGAGGCCGATCCCGCCGCCGACTTGTGCGGCGATCTGGAGGCGTCGGCTCTCGGACAGGTCCGGTCCCTTGTCGATGTCGATGATGACCGCGCCCGCCCCGCGGCAGCGCAAGGCTTGCTCGGCCGCCCAGAGGGTCTCGTCGCGATTGGCGGTCTCGACGAGAATGAGGTGCGCCGGGTCGCCATAGGGGCGAAGGCCCCGGGCGCGGAGGGATCGAGACCGGCCTCCGATCGCAACCCAGAAGATCCGTCCCGTTGACTTTGCAATGACGGCGAGGGCCAAGGATGTGCGAAGAGACCCCGTCACTTCGTGGACGCGGGCAGCGGCGATCGGCTCGGCGGAGTCCAGCCGGATGCTGTCTTCATTGGCCGGGAAGTCCTGTCCGGAAACAAGGCCGACATGTGATCTTATGTCCTGCAGGGTTGACATAAGTTCGTGCTTTGTTCTCATTAAAGCGAGCTCGTCAAGCAAAACAGGAATTTTATCCTAACTAGGCTGTGGGTATGTTCAGCTCCTGAGACATCCCGGATCTCTTCGTTTTCATGTGAGAGATAGACAGCGAGGTTGACCTTACGCTCGCATGTGAACAAGATTGACTGAGCTGGGACGAATGGAGGTCGCATGATGCGAACCACATCTCTCGGCATTGTGTCCGTTTCGCTTTTCTCTTTGCTGATCGTGTCATGTAGCGGTGGGCCCGACGACAAAGTCTCGGACGATGTTTTTCTACAAGCGCTTCGTGACAGCTACGTAGACCGGAAAGCCTGTTCGCAAATCGGCACACGTCCGCGGGACGGTGTGATCGCTCAAGCCCCGTCCATCCGTCCAAATCCACAGCTGGACGCTCTCGTGGAGCAGGGCCTGCTCACGCGCCGCCAAGACGGCATCGGCTTGAATTACAGCCTGACCGATGCGATCCGGCCCTATCTGAAAAATGGGCAAAGCTCGGAGGGGGCCCCGAACCTTTGCTTTGCAGACATCGAGGTAACCGGGATCATTGGCTTCACGGAGCCGACGGAAACCTTTGGATCGACCGTGTCGAACGTTCGCTTCATAACAGCACTGACCGATATTGAGCCTTGGGCCGCAGATGTTTTTGCGGGGACGGATTATCTTCCGTGGATCCAGGGTGAGCCGCGCGAGGTTGCGACAGACATGGTCCTCACGTCCGGCGGCTGGATCCCTCAGAGCGAGCTGCAGCAGTAGCTAAAACATCTGGCGCCTCGCGCGTACCGCGCGACCGGGCTCGCGTGAACGGAGCCTGCGCTTCGCTTGTCTCCGCCCTCCGGGCTTTCATCCCATGGCGCGCCGGGCATCGGCCCGGCTCAAGGGGCCGCTGATGCGGCACAGATCCCGACCGCAATCGTCTCAACATTGACAGCCATGCGGACGGCGCTGACGCGCCGGCTCTTTTGAGTGGGTTTCCCTCGGCAGACGGGGGTGGGCGACCGGCAGGGATGGCACGGGGCGGTCGGCGCGCAAGGGCGTCGGGACTGAACGTTGTTTCGTATGTCCGTGCCTGCCTACCTGTGCCCTTGCGCCCCGCCCTGATGCCCCGCGCCTGACCTGCCTCTTCGCCGCCCACCCCCGCCTGCCGGGGGAAACTGCGCGGGGCGGGACAGAGAAGGATGCGACATGGCCCCACGATCCCACACCGACCCGCTTTCCGAGACCCCGGAGTTGCCGCCTTGCGGCGGCGGCGCTGGCGCGCCCCCTATGCCTCTCCCCTCTGGCGCGGGCGCGCCAGCCACGGGCGGGCCATTGATGGGAGAGTCCGAGCGCGAACCCGCCCACCCCGGCGGCGAGCGCCCGGCCATCTATGTGGCGTGTCTGGCCAGCTACAATGGCGGCACTCTGCACGGTCGCTGGATTTGGGCAGAGGATTCCTACGAGATGCGCGCGGACACCAGCGCCATGCTCGCGGCCAGTCCGGAGCCGGGGGCGGAAGAATGGGCCATCCACGACCATGCCGGGTTCGAGGGTGCGCGCATCGAGGAATATCAGAGCTTCGAGAGCGTCGCGGAAATCGCGGCCTTTATCGAGGAACGCGGCGCGTTGGGCGCGAAGGTACTGGAGCACTTCGGTCAGGACTTAAACGACGCGCGCAAAGCGTTCGAGGACTATTGCGGCGCGTATGAGAGTCTTGCGGACTATGCCGAGGAATTGACCGCCGAGTGCGGCCCAGCCGTCCCGGAGAGCCTTCGGCACTACATCGACTATGCGGCGATGGGCCGAGACATGGAGATCAACGGCGACGTGTTCACCGTCCAGACGGGCCATGCCGAAGTCCACGTCTTCGGAGGACGCTAGGATGTCCCTCCCAAAGAGCGAATGCACAGACTCGCGCGTCTGGAAAGAAGCCAAATGCCCGGACGGATACAAAGCAAAGCATATCTCGGAAGTCCGGGTTGGCGACATCGTCCTGCACCCGGACGGGTATGACCGCACGGTCTGCGCTGAAAACCTCACGCGCGACCCATTCATGGGTCTGTCCCTGTTCGGAAGCAGCCACAAATCGGGTTTGGAACCCGTCTTCGTAAAGCTCTCGCCCTCTCCGAGGGCAACGACATGACCTTCCGCGAGAGCTTCGACGCCTATGTCTGCGAAGGCGACGTCATCACCACCGAGGCGGATGGGTTTACCGTGACGGCTCGCATCGTACGCGACGACATCCCTGATGCCCCGGACAAACGCCAAGATGGATTCTGGCCGACATTGGACCCGCAAGACGCCGGATATATCGGCGCGGGCAAGACCCACGCCGACCTAGAGACCACCATGGCGAGAGCCAAGAGCGTCATGGAGGCATGGGAGGCGGACGAGTGGTTCTATTGCGGGATTGTCGTTTGCGTGTCCCGCGCGGGCGTCACGCTGGATGACCACGCCGCCAGCCTCTGGGGCATCGAGGCGAACTATCCCGATAGCGACAATGCCTATCTGTCGGAGGTCGCCAACCAACTTCTGCCGGAAGCGCTTGAGACGGCCCGCGCGGCGCTGGCGCGCCTATGCGCGGGATGCGGCTACACCGACGCCGAGGCTGCGGCATGACCCGCGCCGCGACTTTGGCGGCGGACCCCGCCCAACCGACCCCGATGATGCGCCAATATTTGCGCATCAAGGCGGACGCCGGAGCCGACACGCTGCTGCTCTACCGGATGGGCGACTTCTACGAAGTATTCTTCGAGGATGCGAAAGCGATGGCGGCGACGCTCGGCATCGCGCTGACCAAGCGCGGCAAGCATGACGGGAAGCCCATCCCAATGGCGGGCATCCCGGTTCACGCGTCGGAAGCCTACATCGCTCGGCTGTTGAAAGCGGGCCACCGCGTCGCCATTGCCGAAGTGACGGAAGACCCGGAGGCCGTGCGCCAGCGCGGGCTGCGCCGCCCGGCGCGGCGCGAGATCGTCCAGCTTGTCATACCGGACGCGGACGCCCGGACCCCATGCGATCCAACGCCTGCGGCCTTGCGGTCGGAGCCGACCGAGGTCGGAGAACAGACGCTCGTCCACGGCGTCCGTCCCGTCACGCTTGGCGAGCGGCTGACCGCCCTGACCCAGCAACCCATGCGCCCGCGCCGGAACCCGGCGGCGGAGCAGAAATCCTGCGACCACGGACTCTTCGATGAGGTCGGCCGTGCGCAGATGGACCTGTGCGACCTCATCGACCAACTCACCCAAGGAGAACGACCATGACCGCCCAGCAAGTGAAGATACGCCCGCAGAAAGCGGCGAAGACTGCCTCAAAGAGTGCCCCGAAGACGGCCAAGACGAAGCCCGGAAAAGCGGCGCACCCCAAACCCAAGACGACGACGGGTGAGCCGCCCAAGCGTCTGCCCGCCCCATCCCGACCCGCGACGGTCGAGGCCGTGCAGGTCATCGACGTGGCCAAGCTGCACGTGTCCAAGCTGAACATGCGACACGGCGCGGACGCGCCGGACATTGCCGACATCTATCCGAGCGTTCTCGCGTCCGGCGTCAACCAGTCGCTGCTCGTGCGCAAGGAGGACAAGGGGTACGGCGTGGTTGCCGGACGCCGCCGCCTATTCGCGCTGCGGCGCAAGGCGCAAGAGACGGGCGAGGTTGTCACCGCACCCTGCCTCGTCATGCAGTCCGGTGACGACCTCGCCGCGCTGGAAGCCTCGCTCTTGGAGAACGTGGCGCGGCTGCCCTCGACCGAACTGGAACAACTCGCCGCCTTCAAGGCGTTGGCGGGTGCGGGAGAGACGGCCAAGTCCATCGCGGTCACCTTCGGCTTGACGGAGTTGCGGGTGAAGCGGGTGCTGGCCTTGGCCGATGTCCATGCCGACATCCTCGCCCTCTACGAGGCGGAGGAGATCAGCCAGACCAGCCTGCGCTACATGACGATGGCGACGAAGGAGCAGCAGGCCGCGTGGCTGGAACTCTGGCGCGGCGAGGACTACGCGCCACAGGAAAGCTACCTCAAGGAGTGGCTGACGGGCGGCGCGTCCATCGCGACGAGCGCGGCCTTGTTCGACCTGTCCGACTATCCCGGCAACGTCATCAGTGACCTGTTCGGTCGGGAGGAAGGCAGCGGCTACTTTCAGGACGCGGACCTGTTCTGGACACATCAGAACCGCGCCATAGCGGAAAAGGCGGACGCCTTGCGGGCCAAAGGATGGGCGGATGTCGTCATCTTGGAGCGCGGAAAATCTCTCGACAGTTGGGACTATGGCGACCGCGAGCGGCGCGCGGGCGGCAAGGTCTTCATCGAGGTCGGGCATGACGGCTCGGTGCGCATCCGCGAAGGTCTGCTGCACAAGGCGGACATTGCGCGCATCGACGCCATCATCCGGCCTAACGATACGAGCGCCAAGGCAGAGGCCAGCATGGCCAAGCCAGAAATGAGCGGACCCGTCGCGGAATATGTGCGTCTGCACCGCCATGCCGCAACGATCGCGACCCTGCTGGATCATCCCGGCGTCGCCTTGCGGCTGGCCGTGACGCATATGCTGGTTGGGTCGTATCGCTGGACCGTGGAGCCGCAGAAAACGACAAGCCGGAAGGACGGGACAACGGAGAGTGTCGCGCTGAGCCAAGGCGCGGTGCGTCTTGCAGAAGAACGGCGAGCGGTCTTCGACCTGCTCGGCTTGAAAGCGGAAGACCCATATTATGGAGAGCCAAAGCAGCTTGCCGCAAACCCCTTTACCGAGGTCTTCGCGTCCCTGCTGGCGCAAGACGATGCAACCGTCATGCGCGTCATGACGCTGGCCATGAGCCTGACGCTCTGCGCCGATGAAGACATTGTAGAGACGGTCGCAACCACCATTCAGCCGGACTTGGCCGCACTTTGGTCGCCGGACGATGCGTTCTTCGACATTCTACGCGACAAGCGCGTCATCAATGCGATGCTCAAGGACATTGGTGGGAAGCGGTTCGCTGATGGCCTCATCAGCGAGACCGGAACCAAGCAGAAAGCAGCCCTTCGCAACCGTCTCGACCCTGATGTCGTCGGCAAGGACACGGCCCAGCCGGACTGGCGTCCGCGCTGGATGCAGACCGTGCCGACCCACTATCTGGACCGGGCGACATGCCCGCCTGCCGGGGCGGCGGCAGAGGTCGCCAAAGCCCTCGCAGAGCATAAAACCAGCGAGATAGCGCAGCGTGAGACGGCTTCCAAAGGCAAGTCCAAAGCCGCTTGATATAGGCTCCCTCTCGCGAGGGAGCCACGCCACACGCTCCGCAGGATATTCTCCAATCCTTTGGGAGCGACAGGAGCGATCGCGGCAATCCCGCATCGCCTCCGGCCAAGGCCGTCCCCGCAGGGACGGCCTTCGTCATGCTCGGTAGTCAGCTTATATCTTGTAGATCCTCTGTCCGTCCGACGGGCAAAATCCAGCCCGCTTTAGGAGCGTGGTTTTGCAATCAAAGTATCTTTGTAAGACTGGTCGCGAGGTGCAGACCGCACCGTATCCAGCGACCGCCCGGCGCAGAGCCGGACGGTCTGTTTTTAGGTCACTACCTTAACAACCGCGAGGGAATGGATGACACGGCGGGTCTCGCCAATGTTGACTGCATGGACCCAATGGCGAACCTGCAAAGTCCGTTCTCCGAGAAGGCAAGGGCCAGCAATTCGAGCCGGATCGAGAGTGCCGGTCTCACTCAGCCCGCCCAATGAACACCATAAGAATGCCGCCAACCAGCACCCGGTAGTCAGGCTGGCTGTATCGAATAAGCCCGGCCATTCATGACGATACGGATCAGGATAGAGAACCTTGCATGACCTGATGGCGTTCCCTAAAAGCCTGAATCGGTCTCGGCGGAAGGCTCGCCCAGTGCATTTGCCAGAGCCATCCTCTCCACAAGACATAGGCTAACGCGAGGGCCCGATGCCCTGTTGAAGAGACTGACCTGGTCGACCCGTCAGGCCCGGCCAACCGGTTCCACGCACGACTTTCCCCTGCCGCTTCGCGGCATTCCTCGCGAGACAAAGTCGCACCCTCCACCGGTGCTCCTCTTCGTTCCGCCCGCGAAGAGCGGTGGCCGACCCTGCCGCGCCGCCCTGCCGGTCGCTCGTCAACAGGGCATCGGGCCCTCGCGACGAACTTATGGAGAAAATGACCATGGCAAATGCACTGGGCTATATCACTGAAACCGACACAGGCTTCGAGGGCACGCTCTCGATGCTCTCCCTGTCCACCCCTATCCGCATCGTCGCGAACGGCCTCAAGCAGGACGGCACAGACCAGCCCGACTATCGGGTGCTGGCCGGCGGCCAAGGCGCTCCCATCGGGGCAGGCTGGGTGAGAACGGCGAAGTCATCGGGGCGCGAATATGTTTCCCTGACCCTCGCCTCTCCGGAGATCGGACCGCGTAAGGTCTACGCCAACATCGCGCCGGTCAAGAATGACGAGACCCGCCACGTCATCCTCTGGAACCCGGCAGGCTAGTCTCTCGG
The DNA here is from genome assembly GCF_030159955.1 of Algimonas ampicilliniresistens. GTDB lineage: Bacteria > Pseudomonadota > Alphaproteobacteria > Caulobacterales > Maricaulaceae > Litorimonas > Litorimonas ampicilliniresistens. Next base: position 161,925 of record NZ_BSNK01000002.1, on the reverse strand, counting down.
GACGACCAAAACCCAGACCGCTCGGCTCCGCGCCGGGCGGTCGCTACGTTTCTACTTGGAAAGAAGTCGCGCTTAGATTGAACAGAAGTCGAACATGCAACTGAGTCTAATCGGATTCCCGTATTTACTTTTCTAGGAAATTGTTCCTATTTTGTTCCCTCGCGGGCTGGGGGTCGCTATACGTGTCTGGAGGCAAGAGAAATGAGGCTGGACGAGCAGATTGTCATGTCGGATGCGGCTTGGGCGTGGGAGGGGTTGCGAAGAAATATCTCCTACAGACAATCATGGGCGAGACATCGCCAACACCTGCCAGAAGTCTGTGATCGACATGACAGCCTCCGATACATCCGTTTGCACAAACCCTATCTCGAAGCGGAAACCTTCGGTCTTATTGCATTCGCAGACCCAGACCTTCCATCAAGTGAGACCCCGGTTTTCTGGTTGCCGAACTTGCTCACTAGCACTCTTCCTGTCCGCTTCGATGTAGCTCTGCCCGACGATGATGGCAGTTTTTCTTTAAAGACACTCAGGTGCTTGCCGACCATTCTCGACACGAGCGATGGAAAGAGAATGGTTCGTTTGGGCGGTCATGATTTCTGGATACAACTCGTCGGCAATAGCGACATACCGATAGGCGAAGATGCCCGCGTTTCCATCAAATTGGACGGTAGACCTGGCGCGACGCGTCGGCTTCGGACCTTTGGAAAACTCTTGTCTCTGCATAGGTCTGATGCACGAAAGGTATTGCGTACGACACGTCGCCCGAGTCGTGACAAGCTCTTGGAAGGTCTCCTTGCGTGGGACATCGAAACGTTAGAACCGGGTCGGATCGGCAGTCTTAGGGACATCGCGATTGGCCTCTTTGGTGAGGCTCGAGTTTCACTGGACTGGGCATCAAACCGATCATTGAAAGATCGCGCAATCAGAGCGCGCGACCGGGGGCGTGCCTTTGTCGGCGGTGGGTATCTCCATATTTTGCGAGACGCCGCATCTTAGGGGTGTCGAAAATTGCATTGCAGAATTCGACACTGCCCAAAGGCTCAAGTATAGGAATATAGTCCTTTTACAGACTTCTCCCAACTCTTCCATTGGTTGCAGAAATGAAAGGACAAATCATGGTCAACCCTTCCGAGACTCCATATTTTACGACCGAAGAGGCGGCGATCTATCTTCGCATGAAGGTCTCAACGCTAGACGCCATGCGGTGGCGGCATGACGGACCGACGTTCCGGAAACATGGGGCCAAGGTGCTCTATCACCGCGATGATCTCGACCTGTGGTCGCGCTCGCAGCATGTCGGCGACATACTCGCACCGGCCAATGACCGGGCCGATAATGACGACTGATCCGTATACGCTGGTCGAAGTTCACTTTCGCAAAAACCGCATCAATCACCGCGTTCTTTTCGGCGAGCCTGACCGGTATGTTCGTAAAGATTGGCAGCGTCGGTTTGCAGCATATCGTCCCGGCCAGGTCTTCGGCTATGAACGCTGGGAGGCCAATGGGTTCGGGACACAACTATGGTCGGTCGCGATCTGTCGTGCACTTGACCAGGGTCATTGTACGACGTTGCCCGGTATTCATCCGGGAGCTGACGTCTGGCTGCACGCGTCAGGGACGACCCGCGTTAGGCGCGTTCTTGCGGCATTGGACGCGCTGCAAGCGATCCAATTTGCGCCCGAATCCCTCCCTGAGCGGCGCTGGCGCGCGATCAATCTGGCCAATCTGCAAGCGAAAAACCTCGCCCAGATCGTCGAGGGCTGGTTATGTTGATCCGCGTTCTTGCACCGCTTTCGATTGCTGTATTGTGTGGCGCGACACTCTTCCAGATCGTCCGTCCCAGCGTTCCCAGATTGCTTTACAATCCAAGCCCGAGTGCGCCGGTTGGATGGTATCGATTAGAGCCGGGCGCGCAAATTAGGCGAGATGATCTTGTCGCAGCCTATGCGCCTCAAGCGGCTGAAATGCTTGCCGTAGAGAGACGCTATCTCCCTCCCAACATACCTCTCATTAAGACCGTCTGGGCTGTCTCGGGAGAGAGAGTTTGCCATGACGAACATGGCGTCAGCGTGTCGGGACGCCCTCTGCTTGTCGTGCTGTCGCACGACTCGCGAGGGCGGCCCCTACCATCGAAACGAGGCTGTTTTACGCTCTTGAAAGATCAGATCTTTCTCGTTTCGACAGATGTGCAGACCTCGTTCGATAGTCGCTATTTCGGCCCGGTTTTGCGCTCGAATGTTCTCGGTCGTGTTCGCTATCTGGGACAGTTTCGTTGGGGATCGGATCAGCAGGGGCTCGTCGGTAAGGCGGGGCACGGGTGACGGGCGTGGAAGGCAAGATAAAAGGGGGTGTCGACACCCCAGGACTAAGTCCTGTCTGCACATCGGTTTTTAGTGTCGACATGGTCGACCGTGGTGTCGACACCGATCTTCGGTTTTCTCAGGTGGTACTGGGCGAAACGGTGTCGACACCGAAGACCAAACCTTTTTTAGCCTCTTCGATCCTCTTTCCGACATGAAGAAAGGCGATGACTTCGAAGTTCGGCTCGGTCGTATTCGAACGCGGTCAGGAGCGCGCAAGACTGTCACTTTCTTCAAGCGGATCGAGCGAGCGTCGAAACGCAAGGGCGCTAGCTCGTCGCGATCATCCGCGTCCAGCCGGGCCGTCCGACCAATGGCATTTTACCGACGGGTCGTGATCAAAGGGTCGTTCAAGACCCACGCAGTCGGCAAACATATCGGACTGAAGAAACACGTCGATTATATCCAACGGGATGGGACGGACGAACATGGCGGACGTGCCGAACTGTATGGGTCTGAGATCGACCAAGTAGAAGGCTTAGATGAGCGCAAGAGTCTTGCGAATGACGTTGCCAAGACTTGGAAGGATGACCGTCACCATTTCCGGTTCATCGTTGCACCGGAAGACGCCGCACAACTGGCGGACTTGAGGGCTTACACGACCGATCTTGTCACGGAGATGGAAAACGAACTTGGTACGAAGCTGGAATGGCTGGCGGCCGACCATCATAATACGGCCAATCCGCACACGCATCTAATCGTGCGCGGGGTCCGGGACAATGGCAATGACCTCGTCATTCCGCGCCGCTATCTCTCATATGGAATGCGGCGACATGCAGAGCAGCTTGTCGAGGCTGAACTGGGACCAATGACTCAGATCGAAGGCCGTGTGCGCCTTGCAAAGACTGTTGAAGCGGAACGGGTGACGGACCTGGACCGAGCGCTCTCCAAGCAGGCCGAGCAAGGCGTCATCGATCTGTCTGGCCCGGCCCAGAGGGGAAGGGTCTGGCATCGACGGCTCATGATCCGACGCTTGCGCCACCTTTCGGTTCTAGGACTAGCGGAACCGCAAGGCGGAGGCCATTGGCGGATTGAGCCCGATTCCATCGACCGTCTCCGACAGATGGGAGAGCGGGGAGACATCGTCAAAGCGTTGCACAGCGCGATGAAAGGCCAAGCGCCCAGTATCGTGACGGAAGACAATATCTTCGACCCCAATCGACTCGGCTCTCGGTCAGTTACAGGACGGGTCACACGGTTCGGGAAAATTGATGATACACACTCCGATGGTTACGTTGTGATCGAAGCTCTAGACGGGCGGTTGGTCCATGCCGCCGTCGCAGATGACGAGACATTTGAGACGTTGCAGGCCGGGCAGGTGGTCACTTTCGAACCGCATCACAAAGGTCCAAGGTCGATAGACAGATCCATTTCAGAATTTGCCGACCAGAACGGCGGCATTTACAGCGAGGCGAGACATGCGACCGAAGGCGACAGGGTTTCCGCAGACTACGCAAGAGCACATGTTCGGCGACTGGAAGCGCTGCGTCGACAGAAGTACGTCGTCCGAAGGCCGGATGGGTCGTGGCGCATACCCAGCGAATATCTAGACCGCGCCGCGGATTATGAGACCGAACGGGCCAAGCGTCTCCCGACATCTGTTCGCCGCGATAGTCGATTGACCCTTCGCGAGATGGAAACGGCAAGGGGCGTTACATGGATAGATAGGAAGCTAACCGGGAGTGGAAACCCCGTCCTGCGCTCAAAGGAAATTCAGGCGGCTATGGCGAAACGAGTCACGGTGTTGAAAGGGATGGGCTTCGAGAAAGACGAAGCCGGAAGGCTGCCGAGCGCCGCACTTGAGAAACTGGAAGCAATAGACCTCGGCGATGCTGCCTCAGGAATATCGGTCGAGACTGGCAAATCCTACACTCCGCTTGGAGACTTTCGGCATGTCGATGGGATATACAGTAAGGCCATTGAGCGACCGAGCGGAAAGTTCGCTGTTATTGAACGCTCGAAAGACTTCACGCTCGTGCCTTGGAGACCAGTTATGGAGAACCGATTGAGTCGTTCAATTAGAGGACGAGTGTCGTTAAGTGGGATAAGCTGGGACGTGATTGGACGGCAAGGGCAGGCGCGTTAGAGCTGGATTTGAAGGACCTCTTGGTAAGAGCAAGCCTTCGGCCGGGGGCAGGTATAGCGCGTTACATCTACCGCTTGATTAGCTCATGACACAATAAGGCGGCACGCTCGTCGTTTTAAAGTTCGTCCGCCTCGGCCAAGTTCGTCCGCCTCGACCGCAGCATGAAGCACCTTTTGGAAACCGTCGCCTGCTTGGAAGAGAGTAGCTTGGGATTTCGTTCTCTGACCTAGAATTTCGACACGACCATAACGACCGGACCGCTGGTCGTTTATATCGTCGGCGTGATCGGACAGTTCGAGCGAGACCTTATCAGCGAACGCACAAGCGCCAGTTTATAAGCCGCCGCCGCGCATGTGCGTAAAGGTGGTCGTCCCAAAGTCGTCACGAATAATAGGTTGCCGAGAGCAATTGGTTTGAACAAGGAAGGGCTGACGATACATGAAGCGGCGTGGCGTCTAAAGATCGGCGCCATCGTCGAGATAACAGACCCCACGCAGAGGAAGTAAAAGGCTGTGGGCGATACCAAAACAATAGCCATAAACCCGTCCTAAAACCTATGTGGGCTCAAGACTGTTTTTAGGACACTAAGAGACCCACATGACGCCAACAGTCTGCAATGAACTTTCTCTCAGACTAGAGAGAGATGACAGTCATACGGATGGGCCCAGTTTCGGGTTATATTTATTTAGACCATGCATTCGCAAAACTCGCATCGCTACTGGTTGGCGCATGCTCACTCGGAAGTGCCTTGACTGCAATTTTGGTTGCTAAAGGCAGAGCGTCGCCAAACATTACCATTTGGCCTCTTGCTAGGCCTGGCACCTCGGTAGTTGCATAGCGATTTGCTTTTTCTGAACCGGATGCAATTACAGACTGATCCCGATCATTTGTGAGCCTGAAGACTGCCCAAGTCCCACACTGCGCAAGAACTGTGGGTGACACCTCCGAAGGGCGTTGCGTGCTTATGAGCATCGATACCTGAAATTTGCGTCCTTCGCGGGCTAATCGTTCATAGGCTAATGAGTGCAAACCCGTGTCGGTGTCACCGGGTATTTGGCGTAGGTAGTGCTGAGCCTCCTCCAAAACCAACAGCGTAGGATGGGTCTGGCCTGGCCCTCTTGCAAAGAGCTGTTCGGCATAGAGTTCCAATAGAGATCCGAGAACATACGGCATCAAGTCGTTGGTTAGGTTTTTCAAACAAACAATGTGGACGTTCCAGTCGTTATGAGTGGGAGAGCCAAGAGAGCCAAATAAGTCAGACACTAATTTTTGCGCTTCAGCCTCGTAGCTTAGTGGAGGTATGAACCCAGCTTCTGCGAAACCGCTGGGTTCTACATTGATGATTTTTCTGAACTGCTCGTCTCTGATCAAGCGACTGATCCGCCGGAGCATGGTTTGGACGTTGTTGTACAGCCAACCGTCGCGCACCCAGTTACCCCGGTCATACTTAAGGCATGACCATTCGGCAGCAAGATGCCCAATGCTACTCATATGTGGCCATTGACTCGCTCCATCAGCTGTCCCGTCTTTCAAAGTCTGGATCGCTGCATTTGCGCTATTAGCGTTTCCCGGCCGACCATCATCGAAGAGAACCTCTTGCTGATGGCCGACAAGCTTTGAACCTCCCATAGAGCCAGACACGTATCGGAGCTTATCCACCGCGAAGTTGAGCGCCGGTCTCTGCGTGCGTTCGCTAGGAAGTATTAAGCGCGAGAGTCCAGTTAGACCGAGTGCATAATATGGGATGTGATAATGCGCTCGCGGATCATTATTTAGTTTTTGTCCTAAGACGGTCTCTTTCAAGCGAACTCCGGGCAGTGAATTGAAGGCATTCGCGTACTCGTCATGGATGTCGAAAATCACTATTCGAGCGTTAGGCCCCTTTTCGAGTAGCTTTTGCAGAACAGAAGCCACAAAATGTGTTTTTCCCTGCCCTGATGAACCTAACACTGCGGTGTGCCTCGTTAGCAGAGCATCAATCCCGACTGTGACGGGAATAGTCGCGGCGCCAATGGCATCGCCGATGACAATCCTCTCGGATGGTTCAGATGCCCTCCCTGAACAAAGAACCGCAGCAAGTTCGGCGCTTGTTAAGCCTACAGCTTGAGCTCCGAGAGCTGGCAAAACCGACCTGTCAGGGTCAAACGACAGCCGACTGTTGGATCTGCTTACGTTCCCGATCGTGTAGGCTTGGAGGGTTCTAACTACTTCCTTAGATTTGCTGTAACGCGGATGCGCCGCAACGTCGGTCATTTGTATCGTCTCGATACGCGCAATCAGAAGAGTTGCACCCGCCTCTACGCCGATTAGATCTCCGGGCTGCCCAATTGAGGATAAACCGTCTGCGTGAGCAACGACTGCTCCGCGGGCGTAATCGCGAAGGCGCACTGTTACCTTTTGCGAATGGACCTCTACAACCTCTCCTAAACTAGGCCGTTTCACAGAATTGGTGTCGTTGTTGTTGGAGTTGGCGGTGTTGTTGGCGTTGTAGGGTTGAGTTCTTGTGCCAGTGCCTTAGCTATCTGGCGGGACCGTTCCGCAGGATCATCTAGGATGGTTGGGTCAGGGAGGTGCGACGTCATCTCACTGAAGTAAGCAGCGGCACCACCGCCGAGTATAGCTACCTGAGGTAGCTTGAGGTTCAAAAACTTAACAAGACCTGGACGTAGGTCCGCAAGATTGGTGGGATCACCGTTGGCTTCGAACCCATTTATCTCCGGTAGGTAGACCACAAGCTGAAGTGTCGGGTTATTAAGCGCCGACAGCAGTACTCGGTTTAAGTGGAAGTCACCGAAACCGTAGCCGCTAATGAGAAGCGTGACGTTGGGCCTTGATAGAAAATGAGTAAAACGACGTATCATCTCGCCATAAACAAAACCTACCGTGTCCACGAACTTCGCTGATGATGGAAAAATCAATGAACTGGGCGACGTCGCCGTATTGCCATCGACGAAGTCGAATATATCGCCGCAACGCGCGTCAATCTGGAATGCTCGTACGTCCCCTGAAGCCGTCTGCTCCCAAGAGAGAGAGCCATGCAGTTTCGCCAAGTAAATTTCATAGGTCCCAAATTGAGCCTCACCCCGGGACTCTGTATTGCGCAAGCCAAGATCAAAGGAAGATGGTGAAAAAACCCTATTGTGAAAGCCGCGAAATCCATCCCGGACATTTAGCGATGCATTTTCGGCCGCCAACTCGATTGCCATGTCGTAGTTTGTCGTAAAGACCCATGGCGCTGGCTGTCCTGGCTGGCGTGTATGTACTAATCGCGTCAAAAGGCGGACGTGGTCCGAAAGGCCTGACGCTGTTGCCGCGCTTGTTGGGTCACGAAGCCAATCGCGATCAAGCAATGATGCCTTTAGGACGGCTCGTAGAAGTGAATTATACAGAGCCAACAATTGAGCAACGTCGCGTCCCGATCTTGCCGCATCAAGTTGCGCGATAACCAACTTATCGATCAGGACTTCAATGTTTGGAGGATCTACGCGATCTTCGAGTATGAACCGTAGCGCTTCCAATTGTGCAGTCTGGTCAGGGTTCTCGGTCACGTATTGCGACCAGAGTTGTTGGATGGTTTTCCCGCCACATCCCAGCGATGCACCTGCGCCTAACATTGCACCAACATGTTCAAGTTGGACGGCTTGAGCGAGATGAGTTTCAAACTTGTCGAGTGTCCATACGGTGTCGCCTCTTCTCGCTACGCCCATGTATCCTCGCTATAATTCGTTATATCGATCAAGGGCTCAAGTGTGCTTGTCCCTGTATTAGTTTGTATCGTGCTATGTGCCGCATCTTTTGGATTCTCTGTGAAGCGGAACGTCGAGGATAGCAGGTATAGGTTGAGCTTTGGTCCAGGCAAGGGACAATGTACCTTAAGCCGCCACAATCTCCGCTAGACCCAACAATCTAATTTATGAGCACTCGATGCTTTGGTGTCGACGCTGTTATAATGTCTGTAATACTCTATGAAATGCATATAAAATCCAGACTTTTCGGAGCTGAAACGTCTATCTGCGATACTTGCGTTTCTCTGAAACACACTAACCCCTGCACCAATTCCTCTTCTATACTGAGCTTACCCTTTTCCGAACTTGACCAAACTCGACTTGCCTAAATAGCCAAATCCTACATCTGCCTTGATCTTAAGCCTCGAACTTCCACCCGAGGCTTTTCATGTCGCCCCAGTCCATTCTCATCGGCCAAGTCACTATCGTCTTCACGACGATCGGCACTGGCATGTGGACGGCGACCCAATGGGTCGCCACTGAATTCCACTTCGACCCTTACTTGGGTGCGCCGTGGTTTCTGGCAGGCGATACGCCGGTCTACTATCCATGGAGGCTCTTCGAATGGTGGTACGCCTTTGAGCCTTATGCTCCAGAGGTGTTCAATACGGGCGGGCAGATCGCCATTGGTTTTACCTTCCTTGGAGTCGTCTTCGCGGTCATCGGGTCGGTCTGGCGTGGTCGGCAAGCAAAAGCGTTGACAACCTTCGGCTCCTCTCGTTGGGCAAATGCTCAGGACATGAAACAAATCGGCCTCTTTGGGCGAAACGGGGTCTTCATTGGCCGCACGAAAGCCGACTATCTCCGCCACGACGGCCCCGAACACGTCATGACGTTCGCACCGACTCGGTCGGGTAAAGGCGTCGGTCTCGTCATTCCGACCTTGCTGTCCTGGCCGCATTCCGCCGTTATTCATGACATCAAGGGTGAGAACTGGCAACTCACATCCGGCTGGCGGTCGACTCTCTCGCACTGCTTGCTGTTCGATCCGACCAACCCGGCGTCCGCGAAGTACAACCCGCTACTCGAAGTCCGCATGGGCCGGAACGAAGTGCGCGATGTCCAGAATATTGCCGACATCCTCGTTGACCCAGAGGGCGCGCTGGAGCGTCGATCCCATTGGGAGAAGACAGGTCACGCTCTGCTTGTCGGCGCAATCCTCCACATTCTCTACGCAGAAGAGGAAAAGACACTCTCTCGCGTTGCCACCTTTCTGTCTGACCCCGCGCGCTCATTTGAGAAGACGTTGCGGGCGATGATGTCCACCAATCACCTCGGCTGCGGGGATGCAGCTACTCCGAAGGTCCATCCCGTCGTCGCGCAGGCGGCACGAGAACTGCTCAACAAGTCTGAGAACGAACGCTCTGGCGTGCTCTCGACGGCGATGAGCTTCCTAGGCCTGTATCGCGACCCGACCGTGGCCGAGGTGACCTCACGTTGCGATTGGCGGATCGAGGATCTGGTGAGCGCGGAGAAGCCCGTCTCGCTCTACCTGGTCGTTCCACCATCCGACATCTCTCGCACAAAGCCCCTTGTGCGGCTGATTCTGAACCAGATTGGTCGCCGGTTGACCGAAAAATTGGACGGAGAGATCGACGGGACCTCACGCCGCCAGCTTCTCCTGATGCTGGACGAATTTCCTGCGCTTGGGCGGCTCGACTTCTTCGAAAGCGCGCTGGCCTTCATGGCGGGATATGGCTTGCGCGCTTTTCTGATCGCGCAATCGCTCAACCAGATCGAGAAAGCCTACGGCCCGAACAACTCCATTCTCGACAACTGCCATGTGCGGATCGCGTTCGCGACGAACGATGAGCGCACGGCCAAGCGGGTTAGCGACGCTTTGGGCTCGACCACGGAAATGCGCGCCATGCGCAACTATGCCGGACATCGCCTCGCGCCCTGGCTGTCGCACGTCATGGTCTCCCGGCAGGAGACGGCGCGCCAGCTTCTGACACCCGGCGAGGTCATGCAGCTACCGAGCGATGAGCAGGTGGTGCTCATCTCCGGCACACCGCCGATCCGCGCAAACAAGATTCGCTATTATGCGGACAAGAATTTCAACGGCCGGGTCACTCCACCCCCGGTGTTGAACGACCCTAGTCATTCCTATGGCGACCGTCCTTCCCCTCGTCGGGATGACTGGGGTCACCGAACGGCCGACATCGTCGATACGCTCTACAAAGCGACTGCCAGTGCCGCCTTTGCCCCGCAGAGCGACGGCGGCAAGGAGCGGGCGCCGGACCGGCAAGAGTTGAAGGAACGCTCGAACAACACCGAGCCGCTTGAGACGACCGCCGAGGTAGGCGCCGACGCGCAATCAGACGCCTCCCTCCAACCTACGCTTCCCCGCACGGTCTTCGCCATTGGGCAGGACACGCCAGGCATCGACCTGAAAGGCATGACATGACCCCTGACCAAAACGACATCCTCAAACGCCTCGACATGATCGCTGAAACGCTCGCGGTTTCGGCCCGCCGACAAGAAACGATTTCGAAGGTGCTGGAACTGCTCGTAGTTCATATCCCGGATACGACGCCAACAATACCGGCAAATGACAAGGCTTGCCTTTGCCAGATCACCTTCTCCGATCTGAGCGCGGGAGGTTAAAATGGTAACGGCCAAACCCAAAGTGACCGTCTATCTATCGGACAAGATTTTCCTTCGCCTGAAACTCGACGCCAGCCGTCCGGGCATGAGCTACTCGGAGATTGCCGAACAGGCTTTGACGCTCTGGTACTCCGAAGACAGGGTTCACGAACAAAACAATCCGCTTCTACGTCGAATGGACCGGATGAACCGGGCCGACGAAGTCCACACCCGGAAGCTCGCCGTCGTGTCGGACGCCCTAGGACTCTTTATACAATACTTCCTGACGCTCATCCCGGAGATCCCGTCAGACCGGCGTGAAACGGCAAGTGATCTGGGCATCTTACGCTTTAATCGCTTCATCGAAGATCTGACTACGGTCAGGTCGGATAGCACTCGAGGCATACTCGCACGTGCTGAGGATGTTATGGCCGATATCAGTTCGTTTTTCACGAAGGAACAACTGGAGACAATGAACGCACCGGCTCCGGAACGCTCGGACGCCATGTCCGAAAATGAAGGAGGTTCCAATGATTGAACGTGATTCACCAAGCCGCCTTCGCACGGACGCCATGCTACGCAGCGCATTCGGTCCCGTCATCTGCAAGGCTCTGTCAGACCCAACCGTAGTTGAGATTATGCAGAATCCGGACGGCAAGCTCTGGATCGAGACAGCAGGCCAAGGCCGCCTGACACGCGGTACGATCATCACGTCCGAGAAGGCGGAGCGGATCGTGCGCCTCGTTGCGAGCTTGGCTGGACAAGACGTCACGCGAGAGCACCCTATTGTCAGCGCGGAGTTGCCCATCGGCGGCCAACGGTTCGAGGGCATTTTACCTCCGGTGGTGCAAGCCCCGTCCTTCTCGATCCGCAATCATGCTGCGCGCGTGTATACGCTCCACGATTATGTCGACGCAGGCACAATGGATAACCAGACCGCTGACCTACTTCGCTCCGCTGTCGCCGATCGCAACAACATCTTAATCGTCGGTGGAACGGGCTCAGGCAAGACAACCTTTGCTAATGCCCTCCTCTCCGAAGTCGCTGACACGGGTCATCGCGTCCTTATTCTGGAGGACACACGCGAGCTCCAATGCAACGCCGATGACTGTGTCGCTCTTCGCACCCAGCCGACAGTCTCTATGGCTAACCTATTGCGCTCAACACTCCGCCTGAGACCGGACCGCATCGTGGTTGGTGAAGTCCGTGGGGGTGAAGCACTCGATCTTCTCAAAGCCTGGTCCACCGGACACCCGGGTGGTCTCGCCACGGTACACGCCAACAGCGCCGCCGATGGTCTCGACCGTCTGGAGCAGCTTGTCGGCGAAGTCGTTCAAAGCGTGCCTCGCAAACTCATTGCCGCAGCGGTCAACGTCGTCGTCGGGATCGAGAACCGATCTGGAGTGCGCCGCGTGACAGATGTCCTCGAAGTGCTCGGAAGCGACAGCACCAACGGTGGCTATCGGCTTCGCCCGATGGTCCCTGATCCACCCTAGCAATCAGTTTCGAGGCTTAAGCCTCACGTCAAACTTGAGTTCCTCTACCATCCAAAAAGGAGTCCCCTGTGACGCTGTTCTCCAGTCCTGCCTTCAACTCTCATTCCACTCGACAATTGGCCATCGGCCTTTCGGTTGGTCTCGCTGTCTTCTTCCTTGCCCCATCTGCCCATGCAGCTGGGTCGGGTATGCCGTGGGAAGGACCGCTGACGCAGATTCTCTCTTCCGTCGAAGGCCCCATTGCCAAGATCGTCGGCACGATGGCGATCATCCTAGCCGGTCTCGGCCTTGCTTTCGGCGACACGGGCGGAGGTTTCCGCAAGCTGATTCAGATCGTCTTCGGCCTGTCCATCGCCTTTACCGCGACCAGCTTCTTCCTGAGCTTCTTCAGCTTTGGTGGCGGAGCGGTGCTTTGATGAACACCGCTCAGTACATCGAGGGGTTCAGCATTCCGGTCCACCGCTCAGTCACGCAGCCGATCATGATGGCAGGCGCGCCCCGCGCCGCCACAATCCTCAATGGCACGCTCGCAACGGCACTCGGCCTAGGCCTTCAGCTCTTGCCTGTCGGCATCGCCGTCTGGGTTGTGGCTCAGACGGCCTGCGTCTTCGCGGCCAAGCGCGATCCGCTCTTCCTCGACGTGCTGCGCCGCCACCTTCGCCAGAAAGGTTATCTCGCATGATGTTCCTTCGCGAATACCGTCAACGCCCTGCCGCGCTGGCCGACCATCTCCCATGGGCTGCGCTCGTCGCACCGGGTGTGATCCTCAACAAAGATGGCAGCTTCCAGCGCACGATGCGCTTTCGCGGCCCCGATCTCGACAGCTCGACCCCGCAGGAGTTGATCGCGACCTGCGCTAGGATCAACAATGCTTTGCGCCGGTTTGGATCTGGCTGGGCGCTTCACTTCGAGGCGACACGACGTGAAGCGGAGGGCTATGCACCCTCCAAGTTTCGCGACCCGCTCGCTTGGCTGATCAATGAAGAGCGGCGTGGGTTGAACACGGCTTCGGGCGCGCTTTTCGAGTCCGATTATCACCTGACTTTCACCTTCCTTCCGCCTGCCGACAAGATCGGTAGGCTGGAGACTGTCTTTATCGATAACGACAAAAATGGCGCCGAGAACGCGAGCCTAGATTTTCTTACAGCCTTCGTCCGCAATACGGACGCTGCTCTTGACTTGCTTGCGGGTGTCTTTCCGGTGGCAGTTTTTCTGTCCGATGATGAGATGCTGACCTATCTCCAGTCTTGTCTTGCGCCCGACAAACGACAGCACGTGCGTGCGCCGGACATTCCGATGCACCTTGATGCCGTTCTCGGCGGTGTCGACTTGGTCGGCGGTCTAGCGCCCAAGTTGGGCGGTCAGCACGTCCGTTGTGTGACTGTCATGGGCTTTCCGGGCGCAATGGAACCGGGCTTGTTGGACGCCCTTAACGGCCTCGGCTTCCCCTATCGATGGACTACGCGCTTCCTGCCGATGGATAAGTCCGAGGCGACCAAGGTGCTTGGTCGCTATCGCCGCCAATGGTTCGCCAAGCGCAAGAGCGTCATGGCGATCTTGAAGGAAGTCATAACGAACGAAGCCTCCGCGCTCGTCGACACTGACGCGGATAATCAAGCTGGGGACGCCGACACCGCCCTACAGTTGCTGGGTCAGGATCATGTCGGCTTCGGCTATGTCACGCAGACCATAGTCGTCAGCGATGTCGATGCGGCGATTACCGAAGCTCGAATCAAAGCGGTCGAACGGCTCGTCAATGGGCAGGGCTTCGTCACCATCCGCGAGACGGTCAATGCCGTCGAAGCCTGGCTTGGCTCGATCCCTGGACAGTCTTACGCCAATGTCCGCCAGCCCATTATCCACACGCTGAATCTCGCGCACATGATGCCGCTCTCGGCCATCTGGGCCGGACCGGAGCGCAATGACCATATGGATGGTCCGCCGCTGCTGCACGCCACGACCCAAGGACATACGCCATTTCGTTTGGTGACCCATCAAGGCGATATTGGCCATACTCTGATCGTCGGGCCAACCGGCGCCGGGAAGTCCGTCCTGCTGTGTCTGCTGGCCTTGCAGTTTCGCCGCTACGAGAACGCGCAGGTTTTCCTGTTCGATAAGGGCCGCAGTGCAAAAGTCGCGACGCTCGGCATGAGTGGTCAGCACTATGAGCTGGGCGGAGAAGGCGGACTCTGCTTCCAGCCGCTTCGCAACATCGATAAGCCCCAAGACCTCGCATGGGCCGAAGGTTGGTTGCTCGACCTGCTGCGTCAGGAAGGTGTCGAGGTTACACCTGACATTAAGGACACGGTATGGAGCGCGCTTAACTCGCTCGCCTCTGCGCCGGTCGAAGAGCGAACCTTGACGGGCCTGGAAGCTCTGCTTCAATCCTCGCACCTCCGCCAAGCCATCCATCCTTATACGTTGGCTGGGCCACACGGCTCCGTGCTCGATGCAGATACAGATATCTCACTTGACGCCAACTGGCAGTGCTTCGAGATGGAAGAGCTGATGCACAGCAAGGCTTTGGTCCTGCCGGTCCTGACCTATCTCTTCCATCGTCTCGAAGCGCGGTTCAATGGACACCCAACCTTACTCGTACTGGACGAGGCATGGGTCTTCCTCGACGACCCGGTCTTCGCGGACCGCATCCGCGAATGGCTAAAGGTACTGCGCAAGAAGAACGTCTCGGTCATCTTCGCGACCCAATCACTATCCGATGTCGCCAATAGCACAATTGCGCCCGCCCTCATCGAAAGCTGCCCGTCGCGCATTTTCCTGCCCAATAGCCGCGCGACCGAGCCGCAACAGCTCGATGCCTATCGTCGCTTCGGCCTCAACGACACACAAATACAGCTTATCGGACAGGCGACGCCCAAGCGGGATTACTACTTTCAGAGCCGCGCCGGAAACCGCCTCTTCGATCTGACGCTCGGTCCCATCGCGCTGGCTTTTTGCGGCGCATCATCGGTTGGCGCGCTGATGGAGGCCGACGGCGTCCGAGCGTCGTCAAACGGCTCTGACTTCGCAGCACGATGGCTGCACTGGCAACAGCTCGATTGGGCTGCCGATCTTCTCTCGTCCTTCTCAACTCATGGAGACGCCTAATGCGCCGTGCCTTCAAAACCCTTCGACAGGCTTTGCTTGCCGCCGTCGTTCTGCCGCTCGCCTTCGCCGCGCCGGCCCACGCCATCTTTGGCATCGGTGACATTGTGCTCGACCCGACCAACCTCGCACAGAACGTCCTGACAGCGACCCGGTCTTTCCAGCAGGTACAGCAGCAGATCGTAATGCTGCAAAATCAAGCGAAGCATCTGATCCGACAAGGCGTCTATCTTGGCCCCGATCTCGACCGTACGCTGGCGGAGATCAATCGCCTCCAGCATGAAGCGCGCGGTCTGACCTACCGGATCGACCAGATCGAAACGGCGTTTGAGCACCACTTCCCAGACGCCTATGCCAATTGGTCGGTGACCGAGCAGGCCCAAATTGCCGATGCTCAGCAAGATGCCGCGATCATGGCCTATCGCGACTCCATCCGGATGCAGGCGCAGATCAGCGGCGCCATCGAACGGGACGGCCGAAATCTCGAGACCTTGTTGAGCGCGTCGCAGTCGGCGCCCGGCGAACTGTCTGCCATGCAGGCAGGCAACCAGATTACTGCTCTGTCTGCCAAACAGTCCATGCAGATGCAGAGCTTGATGGCGGCGCAATACCGCGCCGATGCCATTGAACGGTCGCGCGCGCTCTATGCAGAGCAGGTCGGCACGGCCCGCCATGACGCGTTCATGGGCCGAGTATCAGGGATGGGCGGTTAGTCGTGGTCCCGATCCTACAAGCCAGCCCGCCACCATCGCCCCCCGCCGACCTGTCGGTCATCGACCGGTTCATGGAGACCTTCTCGGTCTACATCGACTCCGGGTTTGGACTGCTCGGCCCTGAAGTCGATTTTCTTGTCGCCACACTTATCGTCATTGACCTCGTTCTTGCTGGCGTTTTCTGGGCGATGAGTTCGGACGGCACGGTGATGGCCAAGTTCATCAAGAAGGTACTCTATATCGGGGCCTTCGCCTACATTATCGGCAACTTCGCGTTCCTATCCGGGGTCATCTTCGACAGCTTCACCGGACTTGGCTTGCAGGCAACGGGAACGAGCTTGACGGCGGCGGATTTGATGCGGCCAGGCTTCATTGCCAGCACCGGCTTTGATGCGGCCACACCCATTCTAGATACGATCAAAGAGTTGACCGGACCGGTCGCCTTCTTCGTAAACATCGTTCTGATCGCTGTGCTGTTTCTCGCCTGGCTGATCACAATCTTCGCTTTCTTCTTTCTCGCGATCCAGCTTTTCGTGACGATCATCGAATTCAAGCTGACAACCCTGGCTGGGTTCGTGCTGGTCCCATTTGCGCTCTGGAACAAGACGTCATTTCTAGCCGAGCGCGTGCTCGGCAACGTCGTGTCGTCCGGCATCAAGGTCATGGTGCTTGCGGTCATCATCGGAATTGGCTCGACATTATTCTCGGAAGTGACGTCAGGCCTCTCTGGCAGCGTCACCCTCGAAGATGCAGGCGGCGTTATCTTGGCCAGTCTTGCTCTGTTCGCCCTGGGCTTGTTCGGTCCAGGCATTGCGACAGGTCTGGTCAGCGGTGCCCCGCAGCTTGGAGCGGGCGCAGTCGTCGGCACAGCGGCAGCCGTCGGGGCTGCCGGAGCCGCAGGCGTCGCTGGAACGATTGGTGCGACGAAAGTGGCAGGCGGCACAGCCGTCGGGGCCGCCAAAGCTGGTGCATCCCTCGGCGGTGGCACGTCTATGGCCTTCGCCATGGGCAAAGCCGCCAGCGGCGCAGGTGGCATGCGCGGCACAGCCGCCGGTTTGGGGGCCGTGGCACAGGCCGGAGTCGGCTCAGTGGCCCATGCCGCCAAGCGGCGAATGTACGGTGCAGGCGATGCAATCCAAGGATCGACCCGTGCCGGGGCACGGGGTGCCGTCACCGGCACAGGCGGCACGATCCGTAGCGCAGATGCTGCTAATTCGAACACGCCAGCCGCAGACGTCGGAGGGCCCAACCCGGCACCCGACTGGGCGAGGAAAGCCTCCAGTTCTCAAAACAGACAGCGCGCCGAGAGCGCAGCCCTCCACGGCTTACGCGGTGGTGACAGCGGCGGCGCGTCCACCGGCCCCAAACTCAACGACGAAGACTGAAACAGGAGATAGACATGGTCTGGAAGAGATCCCAATCCGCCTACGGGCGAACACCCGAGCCGACGACGCCTTACCAAAAGGCAGCCCAGGTCTGGGACGAACGCCTTGGATCGGCACGCGTGCAAGCCAAGAACTGGCGGCTCGCCACGCTCATGTCGATCGGACTGTCAGTCGTGCTGGCTGGAGGTCTGCTCTGGCAGGCCACGCAAAGTCTGGTCACGCCTTACGTTGTCGAAATTGACACAACGGGCGAGGTGCGCGGCGTTACGCCGACCGTGAAAGACTTCGTACCGAGCGACGCGCAGATCACGTTTCAGCTCGCAGAATTTATCCGCCACGTTCGCGGGGTCTCGACCGACCCGGTCGTCGTTCGCCAGAACTGGCTTTACGCATATGACTTCGCAACCAGCCAAGCCGCTGCGACGCTCTCGGATTACGCAACGACCAATGACCCTTTCGCAGAAGTCGGTGTCCGGTCTGTCGCGGTCGATGTGCAGAGCGTGGTTCGGTCGTCAGACGCGACTTTCGAAGTTCGCTGGCAGGAGACCGAGTTCCGCTCGGGTGTGAAGCAGTCGGTTTCCAACCACACCGCCCATCTCACCATCGTCACTGATCCGCCGCGCGACGAGGCCACGCTCCAGCGCAACCCGCTCGGTGTTTACGTCCATGCCATCCACTGGTCGCAAGACCGCATCAAAACAGGAGACGCGCCATGAAAGCCGCAACCTTTGCCCTGACCACATCCGTTATCGTTTTAAGCGGTTGCTCGACACTCGGAACACACTTCAACAACGCGCCAGATGATTTCAAGTTGGACGATACGCCGCTCGTGCAAGCGGTCATTGCGTCCGACGATGAGGTCGAGACCGTCACGCGAACCGTCGAAGTAGAACGGTTCACGCCGATCCCCATGCCGGGCCAGTTGAAGCCGCGAGAGATACAGGGTGTGACTTCCACGGAATCTCACAAGAAGCCGCATGACATAATCGATGCAGCCCATGCGAAGTCGACCGTTGGCCCGAAGTCCGGAGCTTACGTCAATGCAATCCAAGTCTACCCGTTTGCCAAGGGCGCGCTCTATCAAGTCTACACAGCCCCAGAGCAGGTGACGGACATCGCTTTGCAACCCGGAGAACGGCTCATCTCCGTTTCTTCCGGCGACACAGAGCGTTGGATCCTTGGCGATACGCTTTCGGGCGAAGGCTTAGCCGAGCAGGTCCACATCCTGGTCAAACCGATCGAGAGCGGCCTCACGACCAACCTCGTCATCACCACATCCCAGCGAGCCTATCATATCGAGCTGACATCATACCGCGAGACCTACATGGCCGCCGTGTCCTGGCGCTATCCGCAGCAGTCCCTGATCAGCCTGTCCAAAGAGCGGAGAGCGCGGCCGCGACCCATCCAGTCGACTCTCTCGATGACCGAGACGCAACCTGTATTGACCGATGCCAATGCGGCGTTCCCGACCGTACTCGCCGTCGATGCTCTCAACTTCCGATACGCGATCGAGGGCGACGATCCCCACTGGCGACCGCTTCGGGCCTTCGATGACGGCTACAAGGTCTACATCCAGTTTCCGGCGCGGCTAGACCAAGGTGAAGCGCCGCCACTCTTTGTCGTCGGCACGGATGGCGACAGCCAGCTCGTGAACTATCGGGTCAAAGGGCGCTACTATGTCGTCGACCGACTGTTCGGTCGCGCCGAGCTCCGTCTCGGCGAAAAGGATCAACAGGTGGTCCGTATCGACCGGGTCGCGTCATGAGCGGCACGAACCAAGACTTGCAGATCCGCGGCGCGCCGCCGTCGGTCAAGCGGTTTAACAGACGTGTGCTCATGGGTTTGCTGGGCGGATCGGCGCTTGTGCTGATGCTCGCCGCCGGGTTCGCTTTACGCTCGCCGGAGAGCGATACAGTTGCGCCGCGCGAGCTCTATAACACGACCAGCAAAGTCCTTCCGGACAGCTTGAATGAACTCCCAGACAGCTACGCCGATGTTAAACAACCTGTGTCAATTTTGGGGCCGCCAATGCCAGGCGATATCGGTTCGGGGTTTTACAATGCGCCCCGCGAGGAGCCGCCGGACAATCCGTTCCGCTACCAGCCGTCATCCTACGACTATGCGCCGCCGCCAAGCTACAGCGTGTCGCCTGGTCAGACGTCGACGGCTAGTGTGTCGTCGCCACGCACCTCCGAACTCTTCTTCATCGCGCATGATAGCGGCGGAGATCGTGTTCAGCCCAATAACGCTGAGGTCGATCCACAAATTGTCGATCCGGGTGTCGCAGCCTTGGCAGCGCTGTTCGGTAACGATGGCGTCTTGCAAATCGGCGAGGATGCCCTCGAAGACAACCCTGGTTCGGTTTCTAATGATGAGAGCGGCCTGTCAGATGCCGACATCTACAATCCGCACAGCCTTCACATGCCAATGTCGCCCTATCAGGTCATGGCTGGCACGGTCATTCCGGCGAGCCTCGTCACAGCTTTAAACTCCGACCTGCCGGGGCAGGTTATCGGGCAGGTCACAGAAAACGTGTTCGACACGCCGACCGGTCAGCATCTTCTGATCCCGCAAGGCTCGCGCCTGCTCGGCCGCTATGAGAGCGATATCGAGGCGGGGCAGTCCCGCGCACTGGTCGTCTGGACCCGGATCATCCGTCCGGACGGCTCGTCACTCGTCATCGAGAGCCTGCCCGGCGTGGACCTGTCCGGACATTCGGGCTTGCGCGACCGCGTCGATCGGCACCGGGGCAGCCTGTTCGGCGCCGCCATCCTGTCGTCCATTCTGTCCATCGCGTCTGAGATCGGCTCGGACGAAGAGGACCGGATCGTCGAAGCCCTGCGAGATGGCGGACAAGACACGATCAACCAGGCAGGCCAGCGCGTCGTGACCCGCGCGCTTCAGCGCCAGCCGACCTTGCGCGTCCGCCCAGGCTGGCGGTTGCGCGTCATCGTCAATCGCGACCTTATCCTCTCACCCTACGCCCAAGGAGGCTGACTCATGTCCGACACCCAAACTCCCACTCTGCGCATTGCGAAGTTGCCGGACCTCACGCCGGTCAAGATGACTATCCATGTCGAGCCGGAGACGTACCGAATGCTCGAAGACTATGCCCGGCTCTATGCGCAGAGCTACGGCGAAGAGGTGGCGGCCGCCACGCTCGTCCCGTCCATGCTCGCTAGCTTTCTGGCGTCCGACTCAGGCTTCAAGAAAGCACGCAAGACGCTCTCCAACACCGACTGATCTCCATCGACCACAACCCACCTGAAAGGATGCATCATGGCCACCATAGGACAGTTCCGCATCAAGGATGACGGCTACGAAGGCACGATCTCCACACTCACCATGGCCCGTAAGGTGAGGCTCGTTCTGAACACCAACAAGAAGCACGACGATAGTCCCGACTACTTTGTGAAGACCGGGCAATGCGATCTCGGCTTTGCGCGCAAGGCCGTCGCGAAAGGCGAGGAGGGCCAACCCTACCTCAAGGTCTTCCTTGACGATCCCAGCTTCGCCGCGCCCGTCTGGGCGGCGATGTTCGAAGCCGACGGAAAAGCGGACCTCGTTTGGTCGCGGCCAAAATCCCACTAACTGAACCCCGAATGCGCAACGCTCCATCCGACGAAACGGCGAAGATCCTGGAAGGCTTGGGAAAGCTGACATGGATCATCGAGACCCATAGCGAAGCGGCTTGGCCGATCTTCGACCGTCTCGAACGAGAGTTGAAGCTTCGACAAAGTCGGCGGTCCAGGCTGGACCGCCATCGTCAGATCTTCAGGTGAGCATCGTTGAGCACAATACGGGATAGCTGGTCCCGACGAAAAGCCAGCGACCCGCCGTCTCCGTAGTCGGGACGATTGTTATAATGGCCGATCAGTTTGCACCTCAAGCCATAGTCCAATTCCGCTTCCAGCATACGCTTCTCAAAAGAGTGGCGCAGCGAGTAGATGCGGTGATCCGCTGTCGGGAACAGTCCCCGCGTCTTGAAAGCCTTCGATAAGGTCGCTGACAGTGAGTCGCTTTTCTCGCGATAGCGCGGGAACCCCTTGGGACAGCGTCGCATAGCCTTCAGCGAGACCCCGAGCAACGGAACGTCCCGGTTTGCCGATTTGGATTTGAGCTCGCGTTTTGCTTGCGGACGGATTTGCAGATGAGGAATATCGTGGTCGAGAATGATATGCTCCGGCCGTAGGTTCGCAATCTCGCTCGGACGGCATCCAGTCTCGATAAGAGCGTATACGATGCATCGGGCCTCAACATTCAAACCGTCGAAGACGCCCGAAACGAGTATCTTTGACTGAATCCAATCCGTCTCGAACGGTGGAATGTCCTTGTAGACGACATTCTTAAAGCGAAGATTGCGGAAAGGGTTCTCGCGCTCCTCATCGCCTTGGTAGGCCCAGTAACGCTCGTAAAGCGTCCGAAGGTTCGTGAAGTCCTTGTTGGCCGAGTTGGCATGGAGCGGCTTGGTGCCGTCCGTTGGATTCACGCGGCCGCTCCACCAATCATAGACTTGCCGGGCGTGGCTCCGCGTAATGGCGTTCATTGGAAGGTCGCCGCAGAGAGCGATGAAGTTGTTCACTGCCCGCCGTTTGACCTTGGTCCAGTTTTTCACTTGCGCCGCAGATTTGTTCTTCAGATCGACGGCGCATATTTTCTCGCAATAGATCGTGAAGGCCTCGGATATTGGGGCAGCACTGGGCTCGACGAGCCCTAGGGCGGCATCCGCTTCTGCTGTGGCAATTGGAGAACCGACATTGATTTTGTCCAGACGCGCGAGAATTTCATCGAGCGTAGCCTCTACGGCGATTTCATTGGCAGGAACGTAGACGAACCCCTGTGCAACCGCACGGGTGCGAGCCGTTTCGTAAGCGTCCAAGGCAGTTGGCTTTCCAGCCCGCAAGGCGTTCCAGAGCTTTTCATCTGCAATGGCGAGGGCATCGCGTCGAGCGCGGGCAATCTCCAGGGAGGTGGTTCCGAGAGCACTTCTAATCGTGCCTCTAGGGTCGAGACTTTGAAAAGCTTTCGGGACGCGTCTATGGTAGTTCCAATACCCTCCGCGACATTTGAGGTATTGGTTTAGCCTCTTCATGACAGGCATAATGTAGCACACAATGTAGCACGTGGTGTGGCACATCAGTCGAGGAAATCAGAGTTTGAAAGAGTTTCGATGAGGAAATCTCTAGTGATTTCAACAACATGCCCGGATCGTGAAGCCGGAAAATGGTGCCCAGAAGAGGACTCGAACCTCCACGTCCATTCGGACACCAGCACCTGAAGCTGGCGCGTCTACCAATTCCGCCATCTGGGCACGTTATCGGCAAGTCGCGCGATTTACGGAGATGGGCCCGGCGCGTCAATCTCTTTGTGTGCGTGAACCGCAGTGATAGGGGCGGACCATGACAGAGTTTCAAGCCAAAAGCCCCGCCATGAAAACTATCGGTGTATTGGGCGGAATGAGTACAGCTTCGACCCTGCAATATTATGAGCTTTTGTGTCGTCTGACGGCGGAGCGATTGGGCGGTTTGCACAGTCCGCGCCTACTGATCCGGTCAGTTGATTTTGGCACGGTCGCGCATTTGCAGAATGAGAGTGCTTGGGGCGCGCTGGGCGAAATGCTCGCAACGCGCGCTGAAGAGCTAGAGCGCGGCGGCGCGGAGCTATTAGTTTTGGCGACGAACACCATGCACAAGGTCGTACCGCGCATGATGCGGGACGTGACTATCCCATTGGTTCATATCGCTGACGCGACGGCAGAGCGAATTTTGGCGGGCGGGTTTTCTCACCCCGGCTTGATCGGAACACAATTTACGATGGAGGACCGTTTCTATCTCGACCGGTTGCGCGGGGAGGGTCTGCAGCCTATTGTGCCGGAATACACGGACCGTGCGCATATTCACGCGATCATCTATGAAGAGCTGTGCCGTCATGATGTGCGGGCAGAAAGTCGCGATGGTTTCATCGCGATCGCGGAGCGGCTAAAGCAAATGGGGGCGGATTGTCTGATCCTCGGCTGTACCGAAGTCGGTCTTTTGCTAAGCCCTGACAATAGTCCTCTACCTGTATTCGATACGACGCAAATTCATTGCGAAGCGGCGCTGAATGTCGCTCTGGAGTCGCCAGAGACATAGGCCAAAATCATAGAGATGACTCCCTTGTCTGGACAGAAGCTTAACCCGCGTTAACAAATCTGGCACGCGAGTTGCAAAGCCCTGTTCAGGCAAATTCCTGCTGGGGGCTTATATGAAACATTCCTTACTCTTCTGCGCCGTCGGCGCACTTGCAGTGGCCGGGTCCGGTTGCGCTTATCAACAAGGGTCCAGTTACGGATCTCACACCGCGTATCCGACTTATCAAAGTCACAGCACAAGCTACGCGCCTTATCGCCGTCATCAACAGCATATCGGCGCTACACGCTTGGAATTTGAAGCGTCTCGCGAACAGTTTATCGATGGCGACATCATCGAAGGCGGCAACGTTATCGGCGGGGTCACCACAAATGATGTGGCTTATAAGGATGTCTATAAAGCAGGCTATCGCCTCTCAGCTGGTTTGGCCCGGGACGTCCGTCCAAACACGACATTCTCCGCAAAAGGTTTCTATAAGGAAGCTGAAGCCGATGGCCCCGTGCTGGTCGGCAATAATGGCGGCGCTGTGAATGCGACCTTCTCTGACTTTAAGAGCTATGGTGCAGAATTAGGCCTTCGCCAATATATGGCACCACAGATTCAGGGTCGCATGCGGCCTTATCTCGGCGGTACACTTGGTGCGGCCTATATCGATGATATCGCGGTTACAGGTGGCTTAACGGGTCCGCTGAATGAAGCGGGCTGGGTTGCAACAGCCAGCGGTACGGCTGGTCTCGAAATGCCAATTTCACCGACAGGCTCTCTGGCCCTTGAATCCGGCGTTCGTTGGACAGGGTCACAGGACCGTACGGCCGTCGCTAGTGCAGCGGGTTTCACGGATGACGGTTCTAAGCTGTCTGTGCCGATCACACTGCGCGGTAGCTTCCGCTTCTAGTCCGACTATTCGCTCGGCGCCTTATTCAAGGCGCCGAGTTTTTCTTCTGCCCAAATGGGCACGATTGTTCCGGCCGGACCATGTCTCGCCGTATCAAAATATGTTGAGCCCAATGACGGTTCCATATTCAACTCCAGTGTCGGTGTTCCCATAGACCGCGCCATTTGAACAAACCCCGCGGCTGGATAGACAGCGCCAGATGTCCCGATGGAAACGAACTGATCAGCCCGGGCGAGCTCTGCTTCGATCCTGTCCATTTGATACGGTATTTCGCCGAACCAGACGATGTCTGGACGTGCCCGACTGACTGTCGTGCAGGCCGGGCAAAGGCTCTCGATACTTAAATCCCCCTCACAGTCCCAACGAAAATTGCAAGCTGAACATAGCGCGCGTTTAAGTTCTCCATGCATATGAATGACGTCCCGCGCGCCGCCGCGCTCATGCAGATCGTCAACATTTTGTGTAACAATAACTAGGTCGCCGCCCCGCTCTCGCAAGCTTGATTGCAGGCGCGCTAAGGCCCGGTGAGCAGGATTGGGCTTCACGTCCGATAAGGCGGCGCGGCGCAGATTATAGAAGCGGTGCACCAAGACCGGATCGCGGGCGAAAGCGTCGGGCGTGGCCACATCCTCGACGCGATGTGTTTCCCACAATCCGTCATTGTCGCGAAATGTTTTGATACCAGACTCTGCGCTGATCCCCGCGCCACTCAGAACAAAAATGATGGGCGATTGAACGGTCATGGCCGAATCCTAACATCCGAAACGTCCCAATGCGACGGAGTTACGCGCCCATAGTCTGCCCGAGTCAGTTGAAAGATCGGATCAGGCATGGTTACAGCGACTTGAAGTTGATGGTAACACGTCGCAAACTTTACCCGGAACGCTACTTTTTCAGTGTGTGCTGCCGGTTAAAGACGGTCAAACGACCGAAACGGCGTCAATCTTTCAATTCCGATTGGTTAGCGGAAAGGACATCATGACCAAGACATTTAAATCTAAGCTCGCAAACTGTGCGGGTGGTATCGTCGCCAGCGTCATCGCCATGACCGCTTTTGGTGCGGCGCCCGCTTGGGCCAAACCTCTCAAAATTGAATCGGAAAATATCGTATTCTTCGGTGATGTCGATCCGGTTCTGGCTAAGGAGCGGGTCCAGAAGTGGGAAACTTACCGCAAGATGATCTATGCCTTGTCCGGCGTCTCTAATCCTCCTGCCGACACTCAAAAACTGACGATTTACGGTTTTAGAGACACGAGAGAATTGCAAAAGTTCACGGGAAATCGTGGTATTGCGGGTGTTTACACGAATGGTGTTGATGGACCAATCTTCCTGACGTCAGTCAATAATAGCTACATGGAAGATGGATTTTCCGAACAGGTCGGCTTTCACGAATATACACACCATGTTCTCCATTCCTTTGTCAGAGAAGGGTTCCCGCGCTGGTATGATGAGGGGTTTGCCAACTATCTAGCGACCATGTCCATAACAGACGATACTGTTGCGGTCGGCGACCCATCCGTTGGGCATGTAAAGTCTGTCGTTAAATACCGCCTTGATTGGCTCGATCCGGAAACTGTTTTGAAAGCGATCGCTTTCTATCCAAACTATAAACGTCGGGAAATGCGAAAGGGCGGCCCTACAGTCTTCTACGCGCAAGCTTGGCTTTATGTTCATTACATGCGGTCTCAGCCGAAATATAACAGCAAATTGACGGAGTATCTGAAGCTGATTGATACGCCCGGAATTGATCCCCTAGACGCATTTGAGCAGGCATTTGCTGTGAGCGTCGAGGATTTTCACAAAGAAGCTGCGAATTATTTCCGCAACGACGATTTCGTGGTCAATCAATACATTCCCGGTCCCGAGATCATGACGTCTGACATGAAAGTCGCGGCGATGAGCGAAGAGGATTTAAAAGCGGCGCAAATTCCAGCTCGTTTAGCGTTCTTGAACGATAAAACGGCGCGAAACTTCCTTAAAGACCTCAACAAAGCCTATAAGAAGGATCCATCTAATCCGCGGATAACAATGGGGTTTGTCTCTTACGATATTCATCAAGAATCTTATGAAGATGCTGTTGCCCGGAGCGAAGCCGCTTTGGCTGCGTCGCCCTCAGATCCATATCTGATGCATGCCGCGGCCGGAGCCCGTTTTGCCAGCGTATCGGGTCCGCATTTTGAGGCTCTGGAAGATGAAGAATATAAGCCTCTGCCTATGAATGACGATATGAAGGTGGCTCTGAACCGCTACGAGCAACTTCTACAACGTGATCCAACAGATCTGTTCGCAGTGCGGCAAGTCACAACATTCTACGGTAATAGCGATATGCCTGCGACTGATGCGGCCTTGGACGCTGCGCGTATGATTGATCAGCGCTATATGGATGGGTTCGAGCCCTTCAATGGCATGAACCTCGCTGTGATCTACGCTAAGAGTGGCTATGAGCTTTATGCGTGCGATTATTATCAGAAATCGACGGAGAGCGTGAAGGACTTCAAGGATCGTCAGCTTGGTAATTTCAAAGCGCGTCTAGATTGGTTCAAGACCAATTATGGTCAAAATTGCGAATTCGATGATGGTGAAGGCTAACGTCACGTTTCCGTGTTAGTCCGTCGATTCTAAGGTAAGGGTCGGCCTCATTTATAGACAGACAGGCGCGCCTCGGTTATCGGGGCGCGCTATTCTTTTTTTGGCAGGCACAGAATGCATAATGGTCTAGTCACGGTCTTTGGCGGCTCCGGCTTTGTTGGTCGGCAGGTGGTTCGCGCGCTGGTGCGCGACGGCTGGCGCGTCCGTGTGCCGATGCGGCGTCCACATTTGGGTCAGGATCTGCGCGTCTTTGGCATGGTCGGCCAAGTCCAGTTGGTGCAAGCTAATTTGCGTTTTCCAAGATCGGTAGAGGCTGCGCTAGATGGGGCTGATGCCTGCGTTAATTTGGTCGCCCTGCTGCATGAGTCTGGACGCCAAACCTTCGACGCTCTGCACGTTAATGGGGCCGACACGATTGCAAAAGCCTGCGCGGCGCGGGGCATCACAAATTTGGCGCATATTTCGGCCATCGGGGCGAACTCGGCGGCGAAATCCGACTATTCGCGGACGAAGGCTGAAGGTGAAGTCCGCATTCGCGCGCATGTGCCGACCGCGACGATTTTGCGTCCCTCCATTATTTTTGGTGAGGGCGATAGCTTCTTTACACGCTTCGCCTCTCTGGCCTTGAAATCACCCGCTCTGCCTTTGATTGGCGGCGGCGAGACCCGCTTTCAGCCTGTTTTTGTCGGCGATGTCGCCGACGCTGTGGCCGCCGTCATTCAACGCGGTGCCATGGGTGAAACCTATGAATTGGCCGGGCCGCAAACTTACAGTTTTGCAGAGCTGATGCGCTTTGTTCTGGATACAATTGACCGCCGTCGCTTTCTTGTCCCTGTGCCGTGGTTCGCCGCTGGCCCGATGGGTTTTGCAGGAGAAGTGAGCGGTGCTTTGCCATTTGTTGAGCCGTTTTTGACTCGTAATCAGGTCGAAGATCTGAAAGTGGATAATATCGCATCAGGCGATCACCCGGGCTTTGAAGCACTAGGGATCACGCCGGATACGATTGAAGCGATCGTTCCGGACTATCTCGAACGGTTCAGAAAATATGGCCAGTTTCACGACATGCGATCCCCCAAAGCCTACCGGTAATCCTAGAAGGAGTTTCCCATGACACTGCGTACACTTATCTTAGCGGCCTCTGTCGCGACCCTTGCGGCCTGTTCCCAACCGGCCCCCGACGCGACTGTTGACGCAACTGACACCGTTATGACGGACGCGCCTGTTGAAACCGCGCCAGAGGTCATGGCTGAACCCGTCATGAGCTTTGATGCAGTGAAGCTGCAGGCAGCGCTTGATGCGCAAGATGATGCCGCCAAGGCGCGTTATGATGCCCGCAATCCTATGGAAACGCTTGAGTTTTTCGGTATTACACCCGGCATGGCTGTTGGTGAAGCTCTTCCCGGCGGCGGTTGGTATTCCAAAATCCTGCTGCCCTATCTGGGTGATGAGGGTCGCTTAGTCGGTGTTGATTATTCAATCCCAATGTGGGGCGAATTTGATTTCGCGTCCCCAGAGTTCCTCGAATCCAAACAGACATGGCCAGATACATGGATTGCGGACGCGCGCGGCTGGACGGATACACAGGCCGATATTTCAGCTTATACGTTCGGCACTTTGCCCCAAGACGGCTCGCTTGATGCCTTCCTTTTTATCCGGGCTTTGCACAATATGTCCCGCTTCGATGCGACAGGCAATTATATGAGCGACGCGATCGCTCAGGTTCATGGTAGCCTGAAATCGGGTGGCGTGGTTGGCGTGGTCCAACATGCGGCGGCAGATGATGCCGATGCGGCTTGGGCCGACGGCAGCGCTGGTTATCTACGCAAGCCTGATGTCGTTGCGGCGTTCGAAGCTGCCGGGTTTGAGTTTGTTGGTGCAAGTGATGTGAATGCTAATCCGCTCGATAATCCAACGGTGGATGACATTGTTTGGCGCCTTCCGCCGCGTCTCGGTACATCGGCCGAGAACGCAGAATTACGCGCTGAGATGGAAGCTATTGGCGAGTCCAACCGGATGACCCTGATGTTCCGCAAGCCTTAGATAGGTCCCGACCATTTCCCAGCCGGAAGACCAGTTCGCAGCCTTCCGGCATAGTTCCTACGCGCGCTATTTTAGCGCGCGTTTTTTTTCGTCAACAGCCGTGCAAATCCTGTCCACCGCGATTGGCTGGCAGGTCTATGATGAAACGGGCAATGCGCTGCTGCTTGGTCTGATCGGGCTGGTGCAATTCCTGCCAGCAGTCATCCTCGTGATCCCGGCGGGTCTTGCCTCAGACCGGATCGGCCGACGCTTTATCATGGGCAGCGCCATCTGGCTGGAAATGCTCTGTGCGGCTGTGATCCTGATGTTGGCGATCACGCGCAACTTCGATCCCCTATGGGTGTTGGGGACGCTGACAATATTCGGGATATGCCGCGCTTTTTATACGCCTGCCGCCAGTAGCTTGGCCGTGAACCTTGTTCCGCGCGAGGATTTCCCGAATGCGGTGAGTTGGAATACGGGCAGCTGGCAGCTCGCACATATTGCGGGGCCTGCAGCGGGCGGCTTACTGTACGGCATATCGGCCTCGACGGCTTATGGATCGGCGATCGCTCTGCTCCTCGTGGCCGGGTTTTTGATCTTCTCAATCCCGAAACCACCGCAGCGTATCGAGACTGAACCCACATCGCTTTCCGTTCTGCTCGGTGGGTTTTCCTATGTCTGGCGTGAAAAGGTCGTGCTCGGGGCGATCAGCCTTGATCTGTTTGCCGTCCTGCTCGGCGGGGCTGTGGCGTTGATGCCGATTTATGCGCGGGACATTCTAGAGCTGGGGCCGCAGGGGCTGGGCTTGCTCCGGGCCTCCCCCGGTATTGGGGCCGTGATTATGCTATTACTCCTCACCCGGTTCCCGGTCCGCAATCATGCTGGGGTCATCCTGCTCGCCACAGTTGCGCTGTTTGGGCTATCGACGGCGATATTCGGTGCCTCGCGCCTGGCTTGGTTGTCCATTGCCGCTTTAATGCTCGTCGGCGCGTTTGACATGGTCAGCGTCTATATTCGCGAGATTATTCTGCAGCTCTGGACGCCGGACGAAGTCCGCGGCCGGGTCAACGCCGTGAACGGAATTTTCCTTGGCGCGTCCAATGAATTAGGCGAATTTCGCGCTGGGTTGATGGCTGCCATTTGGGGCGCGGTCTTCACCGTGACTGCGGGTGGACTGGCCGCTATTTTCGTGGCGGGCCTGGTCGGTAAAGCCTTTCCCGGTCTGGCGCGCATCAAGACTTTGGATGGCCGCCCAGATGGGGCCGATGTTTCACGTGAAACAAAACCGAAATAGGTCGGTATAGCCCTGCCAATCAAATCCTGACTTAACAGGCTTTGTCACGTGCACCGCGTCGCGGGCGACCCTAGTCATCCATCCATTCGGTCACGGGGCATACCCGTTCTTTCCGGGACCCCAATTTCGGGAAGGGAGTCCCGCAGTCAGCTCGAGCGCGGGGTTTTTCAAATCTGGCACCGTAAACTGTGGGTGTGGTACAGGCCGCTCAGGCAGAGATTGGCCCGTCGCCTTAACCCCTGTAATTTCCGTGCATTTTTGCCTATTCCCACCTATATATTTTGCATCCGAAACGATTGATTCGAGCATTATGGCCGACCCTGCGCAACCGATCCCCGATCCCGCCGCCTTACCCGAAGAATATGGCGCTGATAGTATCAAAGTCCTGAAGGGGCTGGATGCCGTTCGTAAGCGTCCGGGCATGTATATTGGTGACACGGATGACGGCTCCGGCTTGCATCACATGGTCTATGAAGTCGTCGATAATTCGATCGACGAAAGCTTGGCCGGTCATGCCGACAAGGTTGAAGTCACCCTGCATCCAGACGGTAGTGTTTCCGTCCGCGATAATGGCCGTGGCATCCCCGTCGCGATCCACGGCGAAGAAGGCGTCTCCGCCGCCGAAGTCATCATGACCCAGCTGCATGCTGGCGGGAAATTCGATCAGAATAGCTACAAGGTCTCCGGTGGTCTTCACGGCGTGGGCGTGTCGGTTGTGAACGCGCTGTCGGTCTGGCTCCGGCTTCGGGTTTGGCGGGACGGCAAAGTCCACGAAATGGAATTCAGTCACGGCGATGCGGTCGCGCCGCTCAAGATTGTTGGTGACGCGCCCACGGAAACGCGCCGCGATGGATCAAGCAAAGTCCTAACCGGGACTGAAGTCCGCTTCATGCCGTCTGAAGAGACGTTCACGATGACGGAATTTGACCGCGACACGCTGGAGCGTCGTTTGCGCGAACTGGCCTTTCTGAATTCCGGCGTGAACATCACGCTGACGGATGAACGCCCTGAAGAGCCTGTCGTGACGCAACTTTATTATGAGGGCGGGATCGAAGCCTTTGTACGTCATCTCGACGCGAATAAGGCCGCCGTCCTCGAGACGCCGATTGTGGTTGTCAAGGAAGCGGACGGCATCACGGTTGAGGCCGCGCTGTGGTGGAATGATAGCTATCACGAGAATGTCCGCGCGTTTACTAACAATATCCCACAGCGCGACGGCGGGACCCACGTTGCGGGTTTCCGCGGCGCGCTGACCCGAACGATCAATAAATATGCGGCGTCCTCTGGCATCGCCAAGAAAGAGAAAGTCGCGATCAGTGGCGACGATGCGCGCGAAGGCCTGACCTGTGTCTTGTCCGTCAAAGTTCCGGATCCAAAATTCTCATCCCAGACTAAAGATAAGTTGGTCAGTTCCGAGGTTCGGCCTGTCGTCGAAAGCGCAATGGGCGAAGCACTCAGCGATTGGTTTGAAGAAAATCCGACGGATGCGAAGAAAATCGTTCTGAAGATCGTCGAAGCCGCCGCCGCCCGTGAAGCGGCGCGTAAAGCGCGTGATCTGACCCGGCGGAAATCAGCGCTCGATATTGCCAGCCTGCCTGGCAAACTGGCTGATTGTCAGGAGCGTGATCCGGCGCTGTCCGAAATCTTCATCGTGGAGGGCGACTCTGCGGGGGGATCCGCCAAACAGGCGCGCGACCGCCAAAACCAAGCCATCCTGCCGCTAAAGGGTAAGATCTTGAATGTGGAACGCGCGCGGTTTGACCGGATGCTCGGCAGCCAAGAAATCGGTACCATGATTACGGCGCTCGGCACAGGCATCGGGCGCGAGGATTTCGACGCCGACAAGGCGCGCTATCATAAGATCGTCATCATGACCGATGCTGACGTTGACGGCGCGCATATTCGGACGCTGCTGTTGACCTTCTTCTATCGGCAAATGCCGGAGCTGATTGAGCGCGGCTATCTCTACATCGCGCAACCACCGCTCTACAAAGTTGAGCGTGGTAAGTCGGTTCAGTACATTAAAGACCAAGGCGAATTAGACGATTATTTGATCGAGGCCGGTTCGAAAGATGCATCTCTGGAGCTCGGCTCAGGCGCTGTCATTACGGGCGAAGATTTAAAACGTGTCGCCAAAGAGGCACTGCAGGCGCAATCGCTGATCGATCGGTTGAAACATCGCGCCCCAGACAATATCATTTCGCAATTGGCAATCAGCGGCGTGCTGGCCCCGGACGAGGATGAAAGCTTACTCGCGGCAACATCTGCCCGGCTCGACCGCATCGCGGATGAAGGCGAAGACGGTTGGTCTGCGCGCTATGATGATGACGGTGCGCTCGTGGTAGAGCGTGAAGTGCGCGGCGTCATGGAACGCTATGCATTGCGCCCGGGATTCAGGGGTAGCTCGGACGCGCGCCGCTTGCACCGCATGTCGGATGCTTTGCGCGAAACCTTTGACGGGACCGCTTATTTCCGCCGCGGCGAAGCAGATGCGGTCTCTATTTTCGGCCCCGCGCAGCTGCTGGAGACCATTTTTGCGATTGGGCGCAAGGGTTTCAAGATCCAGCGCTACAAGGGTCTGGGCGAGATGAACCCGGATCAACTGTGGGAAACCACACTCGATTCCAACGCGCGCTCGCTGCTGCAGGTGAAGATCGAAGCGGCCGATGCGTCCGATGACTTGTTCACGAAATTGATGGGGGATGTCGTCGAGCCCCGCCGCGATTTCATTATCTCCAATGCGCTCGACGCTGAGGTCGATACTTAAGGTGCGGCGCGTCCTTGCAAGCCTGCCTCTGGCCGCGATCTTGGTGGGATGTGCCGGATCATCCTCTAAGCCCTCCGACACGTTTTTCGAAAACATGACGGCGCTCTGCGGGCAGACCGTGTCTGGCAATGTCATCAGTGAACAAGAGGTCGATGCCGATTGGCGCGCGTCAGACTTAGTCGTGGGGCCGGTCACATGCGAACCAGACACCATACGCCTGCCACTGGCTGTGGGTGAGGACACGTCGCGAACATGGGTATTGAGCCGCATGGATGGCGATCTCATCTTCCGCCACGAACATGTAGAACCGGACGGCAGCCCGTCTGCGGTGACACAATATGGCGGCGCGGCGCGAGAGGGCGGTACAGCCTCGCGTCAGGACTTTCCGGCCGATGCAGCCACTAAAGCCAATTTCCAAGAGAATGGTCTGACCGCATCACTGCCCAATGTGTGGACGCTGAGCCTCGACAATGACCAGTTGCTCTATGCGCTCGCTCGCCCGGCAACCAATACTGACCCGGCGCGCGATTTTCGGGCGGCATTTCAGTTGAACGTTAAGCCGAAATAGTCGGATCGACGAATGGGTCTGACTACTGGCTTCGGGCCATGGCTTCGACATCGTCTTCGAGCGCATCGACTTCCTTTTGCAGCTTTGACTGAACCGCGATTTGCATGTCCATCTGCGCCCTGTCGAAATCGCGTTGCGCTTCTTGTTTCAGGCAGTCGATATAATAGCTGACCTTCAGCGCGTAGGCCTGCATCTTCTCTTGAGCCTGAGGCGCGCCCTTGGTGAGGAAAGGTCGAGACGGCCGAATACATTCCGTACTCTTCCATTCGAAATCCGCGCCCGGTTCCGCTCGGGTAATATCCCCCGCGAAGGACGGCGTCGCGAACCCTAAAAGGGCGGTGATGATCAAAAAGCGGGTCAAAATTGTGGGATCCTCTGGGTGGTTGTCTCTTCGAATATATTTACCTGCCGTTTGGCGATAATATGTCAAACAATTGGCTGTCTTGCGTCCGATCTTCACCCGCGCCATAGGGGCGCGAAATGAGTGAAGGACGCAGTTTCATGGATTTCGACGCACTGAACGCGCAGGCGCAAGGCTGGATCGAGCAGGTCATGCTCTGGCTGCAAAGCCCAGTCTTTCTGGCACAGTTGGCGGCCATCGGCCTCGCGATCATTCTCGCGCCAATTTTGGCGGGATTGCTACGCCGCCTGATCCCGGTCCTTCGCACCGCCCCGACGCCCGACGCCAACCTGTTTAGGGCTCGTTCCATCATCTACCAGACGGGCCAATTCCTCCGCGCCATTCTCTTGGTCGCTATTCTCGCCCTGTTCGCCACAGCTCTACGAAGCATCAGCGCGTTTGGCGAAGACTGGCTCGTCAAGATTGCGCAAAGTCTCGCGACGGTCTTCCTCGTTTATCGGGCTATCCGTGTTTTCTTGGCCGATCCGTTCTACCGGAAAGTGGCCGTCTATATTCTGGTGCCGCTCGCCCTGATTATTGTGCTCGGTTATTGGGACGAATTCACGAGCTTCCTTAACGCGACAACCGTCATTCCGATGGGTGACAATCCCATCACGGCCATGACCCTAGCTAAGCTTGCCGTGTTTGGCTCACTCTTCTTCTGGCTCGGCAGTGTCGGCAATAAACGCGGGCAAAGCGCGATCCGGGCGCAGGAAAGCCTCGACAGCGGTGTGCGCGAAATTCTCGCCAAGCTGTTCCAGATCATCCTGTTTATTGTGATCGCATTCTTGGTCATCAATACGGCCGGCATTCCGACCTCTGGCCTTGTTGTCGTTTTCTCAGCTTTGTCTTTAGGCGTGGGATTGGGTTTGCAACCAATCGCAGCAAATTTTGTGTCTGGCCTTATCATCCTGCTCGACCGATCCGTGAAAGTCGGCGATTTCGTGATGTTGGAAGGCGACGTGTTCGGCCGCATCAAATCGATCAATATGCGCTCTACCACAGTCGCGACGGCGGACGGGAAAGACATCATCGTTCCCAATACGGACTTTACTGAGAACTCTTACGAAAACTGGACGCATGATAGCCCGCTGCAACGCTATGAAGTAGATTTCGGGGTCAGCTATGACACGGATCTGGACGCGCTCGTGCCTATTGTTCGGGATGCCGTGTTGGCCCATCCAGATGTGCTGGGCGACCCAGATGAACCCAGCGTCGAATTCCGAAATTTCGGTGATAGTTCGATCAATATGTGCGTCGAATTTTGGTGCCGCGGCATTGATGACGGCCCGAATAAATTCACGTCCGATGTTGGCTTTATCATTTGGCGCACGCTCAAAGCGAATAATATCGAAATCCCGTTCCCGCAGCGCGTGAACCATCAGGCTCCGGCTCCGAAAAAGTAAGGGCGGGCCATGACGGCACGACGAATTCAGACGTTACTCGCGCTGGTTTTTCTGGGTCTTGGTGGGTGGTGTTTGCTGATGCCTGCTATGGTCGAGCGGCTCGCTCTACTGCCAGAATTTCAGCATAATAGCGCAACGACGCGCTTGCTAATGGGCTGTTTCGGCCCGCAGGCTGTGCTGTGCGGCACTGTTATTCTATTGTCCGAGTTCAAGGCTAAGACATTCCTCGTTTTTGGCCTTGTCGGCTCGATCCCGTTCTTCGCCTTCAACTACTACTTCCTGTTCGTCGTCCAGATGTTTACGCCGCTCATGTGGCTCGATTTCGCCGGCAACGTCGCGATCCTAACGCTGTGTCTCTGGGGTTGGCGATTAAAGCGGGCGGAGATTGGGTGAGGGTTACCACCCTCCACCGCCACCACCGCCGCCACCGCCACCGGAAAATCCCCCGCCCCCTGAGCCAGAACTAAACCCGCTGCCGCTCGATTGGCTGACGGGTGCTGCGGCTGCGACGCCTGCGGTCAGGGTTTTGGTCATGGTTTTGGAGAAATCGACCGGGCCTTTGCCAGACCGAAACGCATTGCCGGTTGCGTAGGATGGGCGGTATTCGGCCGCTTCACGCGGCAGCGAAGTTTCGAACTGTTTGGTCCAAGGCTTCTCGACCCCCAGCGCCATGGC
Source organism: Algimonas ampicilliniresistens (assembly GCF_030159955.1). Classification (GTDB taxonomy): domain Bacteria; phylum Pseudomonadota; class Alphaproteobacteria; order Caulobacterales; family Maricaulaceae; genus Litorimonas; species Litorimonas ampicilliniresistens. The sequence continues at coordinate 125,668 of NZ_BSNK01000002.1, read as the reverse complement.
GTAAGGGAGGAACCGCTCATACAGTTCGACGGTCATAGCCGGCGCACGGCCTGAGACTGGATCAGCCATGTTGATACGGTCTTCCTCAGCGGTTTCGAGATAGAGCTTAAAGCCATCTATTTCGGCGCTAACTTCGGCACCGCGTTTAGTCGGGGCTGGTAAAAGGAAGAGGAACAGGCCGTTCATTCCAACAATCGCGGCAAACAATCCCAACACGACCATGTTTGATTTGGCCACGGGGGCGGCGAGTACGACAACGGCCAGTACGACCGAGGCGACAATACCGAGCGCGGCCCAGCCAATATTATATTTGTGGTATTTTGCGCCGTAGCGCTTAGCGAGTGTTTTGTGGAACGTGCTGACGGCTTTATAGAATTTCGTGTCCGTTTCGCCGTCGAGAATGAGCTTGCCATTTCTGCCATTCATCAACTCACTGATCAGAGTCTGCGCGTCAGCCCCCTCTACAGGGCTCTGCCTTTGCCAGATAGTCGTGACCTTTTTGTCGGCTTTGATGTCGAGGATGCCTTGTCCGCCGAGCTGCATGAGCAGCGCGGATAGCGCGTCCATGCCCTTCAAACCTTTGTGATGAATGTAGTGAACGGCGGCGGGGCTGTAGCCCTCGGGCGGGGCGTAGCGCGCGAACACAGGCGGCTTTTGCGGGTCGCGGCCGATCCGGTTCCAGATGCTCCAATAATAGAGCAGGAGCGCCAGACCGCCTGCACCGAGCATGATCATAGCTCCGTAGCGAATCCAGTTCAATTCAGCTTTACGCGCCGCGCTCATCGGGGCGATCACGCCCGGCGCGATGGAGGCTGAGATCGTCATCCCAGTTTTGCGGGGGAGGGCTTGCAACGTTTTGAACGTGACCATGTCGCCGCGAATATCGATGGTGGCATCGCTCGCTCGGCTATTGCGTCCACCCGTATAAGCGTAAGTATCGGTGACGTCCGCGCCAGATGGAAAGCGCACCGTGGTGCGCGCATTTTCGATCGGAAAGTCCCAATAGGTGCCCGTTGCATTCCAATAAAGTTCATCGCGATCGTCATGGCGATACACAGCATCGCCGACCCGGTAACGGATCACATATTGATGCGGGCCATTATCAAGAAACACCTCCGCGCGTCCGATCCGCCAAGTGATCGCATTCCCTTGGCTCAAACGTGTGACCGCGTCTGGCTCTCTGTCGCGCGTGACGTCGATGAGGTCATAGTCGTAATCCTGCGTGACGCCCATGAAGGTATAGCGCGTAGGGAGTTCGCGAAAAATACCGCGTCTGATCTGGTCGCCTTCGCTGACCACGTCGATGGTTTCTGTGATGACAATATCGCCAGAGGTCTCGACTTGGATGTCGACATCATAATTGGTGATCCGTTCTTGGGCGAAGCAAAGCGTCGCCCAGATCAGGGAAAGACAGAGACCAAACAGAAATCTCATGTGTCGAACTCAATCGTCGGAGCCGCGGCATCCGCGTCGCTGATTTCGAAATAGTTGCGTTGGGAAAAGCCGAACGGCCCGGCGATGAGGTTGGACGGGACCGTCTCAACCGCTGTGTTCAGTTCGCGCACGGCACCGTTATAGAAGCGCCGCGCCATTTCGATTTTGTCTTCTGTGTCTGACAACTCATTCTGGAGATCGAGAAAGTTTTCGTTTGATTTCAGGTCGGGATAGGCTTCGGCCAAGGCGAATAGCTTGGTCGTGCAGCGCGAAACTGCGCCTTCCGCCGCCCCGCGTGCATTGACGTCATCACCGGCGTTAAGGGCCGCATTACGCGACTCGATGACGTCTTTGAACAGGGTACGCTCATGCGCGGCATAACCTTTCACTGTTTCCACAACACGCGGGATCAGATCGGACCGGCGTTTGAGCTGCACATCAATATCCGACCAGCCATTGCGTGCCATTTGTCGAAGACCAACAAGCCGGTTGAATAGGAATATGACCCCACCAGCGAGACCGGCGAGGAGAATTAAAGGGATCCAGAGCATGGAAACAGTTTAGGGGTTAGGTCGCCGGAAGGGAAGTGTCAGCGAGGCGAGCAGTTTCGCGGGTTCCTCGGTTTGATGCTCTGATAGACCGAGGGTTAGCTCCCCTTTGGCCTTGGCACGGTATGTCCTGAACAGGTGATCCCAAATCGACAGGTTGAATCCGTAGTTGGAATTGGTCTCCGGTCGGTCAGTTGAATGATGGATGCGGTGCATGGTCGGTGTGACGATGATCCGTCTCAGACGATGATCAAGACGTTCTGGTAGGGCCGTGTTGCTATGGGTAAAAATCGCCGTGCCGTTCAGTAGAATTTCGAATACGACTACCGCGATGATGGACGGCCCTAATGCGAGAATGACCAGCGCTTTCCAGAGCAAGCTGGCGCCGATTTCGACCGGATGAAACCGCACGCCCGTTGTGGCGTCCAGATCGCGGTCCGTATGATGAACGGCATGAAGTCGCCACAGCCACGGCACATAGTGAAAGGCGACATGCTGCGCCCAGACCGCGAGGTCGAGCAAGATCACAGCGATCAGGCCTTCAATCCACGGGTCGAGACCGATGAGATTGAACAGCCCCCAACCTTTTGATGTTGCTAGCGCGGCCATGCTGACGGCCAAAACCGGAGCCATGACCGCACCGACGACGCTCCCTAAAATAGATAGGCTCAGATTGGTGCGCCAGCGCGCCAGTCGCGGCAGGACGCGCTGTCGGGCTGGGAACACCCATTCTAAGCCGATGAAGAGAATGAGAACGCCGACAAAAACGCCGAGCCGGGCCAGCGCGATGGTGTCCAATTAGAGGCAGCCCTTCTGGCGGCGCGCCAGAGCGATTGAGCGCTGATCACGCGCCTGCTCAATTTCATAGGGTCGAGCATTGCCGCGCACACCAATGGATGAGTTACGTTCGTTGCGGCGTTCTAATTCACTAATACCGTCTGCGCCGACCATATTCTGAGCCGTATCGCGATAGCTCTCAGAGAGCTGAGCGAGCTGTTCGCAATCAAAACCCATATATTTCTCAGGCTCGGCATCTTTAAAGTCGAGCGTGCTACAGCTGCTAAGCCAGATAGCCGCCGTCATAAGCAGCGCGGATCGTCCAATAGTTTGCCTTGTCATGAGGGCGGGTCTAGCAAGCGGGCGAGCGATAGAAAACTGACAAAGGGGTCATGCATGGCGGATCGGAAAACGGCGCGAACAATGCTAATCACGGGGGGTTCCGCCGGGATTGGGGCTGCGTTGGCGCAAGAATATGCGGGTCGCGGCTGGAATTTGATCATCACGGCGCGCCGGACAGATCGTTTGATCACCTTGGGCAAGGAGATCGAAGCCGCCTTTGACGTGACGGTCGATCATGTGACGGCGGATCTGATGAAAGACGGCGCCGTAGACGTCATGCTGGCTGAGATCGCTGGAAAAGGACTGATCGTAGACGGCGTCATCAATAATGCCGGCTATGGTCATACGGGCCTTTATCTCGATAGTCCTTGGGCGGACCATGCCCGCTTCAACAGGCTCATGGTCGATGTGCCGTGCGAGATGACGCACAAGCTTCTCCCCGGCATGATTGAGCGCGGCTTTGGCCGTGTCATGAATGTGGCGAGCCTTGCGGGCCACATGCCGGGCAGCCGTGGCCATACGCTTTACGCCGCAGTGAAAGCCTATCTCATCAAATTCAGCCAGAGCCTGAATGTGGAAATGGACGGCACAGGCGTGCATGTTTCCGCGCTCTGCCCCGGCTTTACCATCACTGAATTTCATGATGTGAACGGCACACGCGAAGGCATTAATCAGCTCCCCGACTATATGAAGATGAGCGCCGAAGACTGCGCTCGACTTGGCGCAGATGCGTTGGAAGCGAATGAAGACGTGTTCATTCCGGGCAAGGTCAACCGCACGATTGCTCGGCTGGGTCGCTTTCTGCCGCAAAAACGCGTGAAGAAAATTATGGCGAAAATGTCTGGCGGCTATCGCAATACGGGTGAAGCTTGATGGAAAAGACCATGACCGATGAACGCGTTTTTGTTGCGCTCGACCTGCCGAGTGTCGAAGAAGCGCGCGTCATGGTGGAGCGGCTCGGCGAGAGCGTCGCAAGCTACAAGATAGGGCTTCAGCTTTTACCGATTGGCGGCGTCGAATTGGGGCGCGAGCTGCGCGCCATGGGCAAAAATGTTTTTCTTGATTTCAAATTCCACGACATCGACGCGACGGTCGAAAAAGCGACCGCATCGGTTGCTGGTCTTGATGCACAATTACTGACGGTTCACGCTCGGCCTGACGTGATGCGGGCGGCTGTTCGGGGGAAGGGCAGTTCGAGCTTGAAAATTCTCGGTGTGACGGTCCTGACATCGCTCGACAAAAAGGCCCTGGAAGACATTGGTTATAACGACAATGCCGAAAATCTGGTGATGCGACGCGTGCGTCAGGCGCTCGACGCTGGGATGGACGGTGTTGTAGCGTCGCCGCTTGAGGCCGCGTCAATACGCGCCGCTGTGCCGGATAGTTTTTTAGTCGTCACGCCGGGCGTTCGCCCGACGGGCGCTGCCGCCGGTGATCAGAAAAGGATCGCGACGCCGTCGGCCGCGCTCAAATCTGGCGCGACGCATTTGGTGATCGGACGACCGATCACACAGGCCGATGACCCAGCCGCCGCCGCCCGCGCCATAATGGCGGAGATTGACGGCGCCGATTTCAGGCGCAGCTAGCGCCAGTCCTTAATTGCCGTAGCGCGAATAGCGACGAACCGGCTGACACGGGGCTGTCGGGCACGGCGCATAGACCGGGTAGGTCACGGGCACCGGCACCGGATAGGGCACGTGAACGATGGGCCGTACCACGCGAACATATCGCGGACGCGGCGGGTGAATCACGGGTGGATGCACGACGGGTGGATGAATAACGGGTGGCCGCACGATCGGTGGGTGAATTTTCGGCGGATGCACGATCGGACGGTGCACATTTTTGATGATCACTGTTTTGCATTGGGTGGTCGTCTTATGAACCACGACTATACACGGTTTCTTGGGGTGGTGCTTAGGACGGTGTCTCGGGACATGGTGTTTGTAGGACGGGACCGGGGCGTGGTGCACGACCTTCGGCACAGGCTTATAGACTTTCCCGCAATGGGCCTGATGATCAAAGTAGGATGATAGGGGCGGTAATGTGCTTGTGCCGGTCTTCGGGCCCACACAACTTACACAGGGTTTGGGCGGAACAACGCAGGTTGTATGGGTGGGCGTGTCGGCTTGAGCCACACTTCCCAACAACACTGTAGCGACGAGCCCAAGTGACCCTTTGATGATTTTGGACATGGCGGACCCTCGTGCTGTCGCGTTAACCTTAAGTGCTTCAAATCACTCGAAGCTTTCGGCTCAGGCGCTGCAAGGTGTGTGCCAATCAGAGTCATGGGTGAGGGTCTAAGGTCCGGCTCTAGTCAGAATCACAGAAGGCCGCAGTCCGGTCTGGACCGCGGCCTTCTGACTGATGTCTAGGCCACTTTAGTAGCGGCTTTTATATCCGTGAGGAGACCCACAAGGTGGGGTCGCTGTTGGGTGCGGCAAAGGCACGTAAGGCGGGGCCGGTAAGGGGCGTTTACATGTGACCGGCGGCATGGGCCTTGGATGAACCACAGGCGGACGCGGGTAGATCACCGGGCCACCGACCATCGGTGGGCGGGGGTTTATATAGGGTGGTCGCACATTCGGGACAGCCGGACGAACGGGCACACCTAGATAGGCGGGCGTGATACCACCAGGAGTCCACGGGTTAGGTCGCGCTTGACCCGTGTCCAGCACGGCTTGTGCCTGACGTGGATCGCGGACAACGATTGATGTCGGCAAATAGGCGATACCCGGCGTGATTGTATAAGGATCGCCATAAACACGCGGCGTGAATTTGGACGGATCATAACCGCCGCCAATCGCAACAATGCGCGGTGGGGCTACAGGGTGTTGAACAACCGGGCGGTGCGCCACAGGTTTGTGCGCATAGGGATGCGGCACAGTGGGGTGGGGCACCGCGGGACGCGGCACAACTGGCGCAGGCGTAACGGTTTGATGTCCGGTACGGCAATAAACAGTGCTCTGCGGATGGCAACCAGTGGTAAATCCAGCCGGTGCATCGGATAGACCAACGCTTGCGCTCAGACTATGAATACGGGTGATAGACACATGCGGCGAACGCTGGAAATGGACGCTGTCGAGAAAATCATAAGGCGTCCGATTTTCTACCGTCATCGGACCTGAATGGCCTCTTGGTGCTGGCATAAAAGCGACGCCTGAATCGCAGTTTCCAATGCCGCTACACTGTCCAACAACTGTGTGCGCAGTCCCTGGCCCGCCCGCAAATGCGGGTCCGGTCACCAGCCCTAAAAACGCGATTGCGCCCATGCTCCGAAGAGCCAATTTGATGGCCATCATGCCACTCCCACTTCGCTACGGCCGGATATATTTCCGGTCCGCGTTCATTCACAATGCAGCGAAGGGCGGTGGCGCGGGTGAGGGGCTAGAAATCGTAAGCGATGCCGCCCCGTTCCCAATCCCCATATCGCGTCGGCTCCTCGCCGCTCGGACCACGATGTTCGGTCGGACGCTCTTGCTCGGCTTCGATCCGGCGTCGCTCGGCGGCCTCTTTAAGGGCGCGCACAGCGGCGGGCGGCAAAGCTTTGCCCGGAGCCGCATTTTCCAGATCGTCGGGGGCTGTCTTTGACATACCCACGACGTAGGATCGGCGACCCGTTACGTCAAACCGGACGCAGTCGCCCGATGTGCCTTTTCGTTACAGTGGAAGGCTGAAAATCGCGTGAATCCCGCGCTAGGGCGTTGTTTACCATAGGCTGTGCGGAAATGTGTCACAGGCGGCTCATTCTGAAGTGCTGTGGCGTTTGGTCTCGGTCTGTCGGGGGGGCGGACTCTCCGCTCCGCCGTCGGGTAATGCCGAGGAGTGGATGCCGTGGGGTGGATGATGGACCGCAGCGCGTGTCTGTCCTATGGCGCGGCCATGGCTGAACCAACCAACAGATCTGATCGTCCAAAGCGCGACTCGAATAAAGGTCCTCGAAAGACGGGGTCTGGATCCAAGGCTCCTTATAAGGGCGGCAGCGGGTTTAAAGGGAAGCCCGGGGGCAAACCCGACAACAAAGGCAGTGGCTATAAAGGCAAGTCTGGCGACGCCCGTGGTGGCTCAAAAGGCGGCGGTAGACCTTCCGGCTCTAGAGACGGCGGCCGTAGAGATGATAATCGAGGCGGTCGCGATGGTGGCAAGCCAGCGGCACGCGCTTGGCCGCGCCCAACGCGTGAAAAACTGACCAATGCCCAGGCAGCTCGTAAAGCCGCCGCTATGGCCGTTAGCGATGTGCTGGGTCGCGGGTTCAGACTCGAAGGATCACTGGCCAAAAATCCAGCGCTCGAAGGTTTGGATGCACGCGACCGGGGCTTTGCCCGGGCGATTGCAGCAACGACGCTACGCCGGCTTGGCCAGATTGATGCGGTGCTTGCCCCGTTGATACAGCGTCCACCGCCCGGACGAGTTCAGGCCTATCTACAGACGGCGACGGCGCAAATGGTCTTTATGGACGTCGCACCCCACGCCGCCGTTGGCGATACGGTCAATCTCATAAAAGCTGACTCTAAATCTGAACCCTTCGCCGGACTCGCCAATGCGGTCCTGCGCAAGGTGGCTGAAATCGGCAAAGCGGAAGCCGCGAAGGTTCCACCGACGCAAAATATCCCCGGCTGGCTGCGGTCCGAATGGATGCGCCTTTACGGCAAACCCACGGTTCGGCGCATGGCCCTTATGTTGTCCATGTCCCCGCCCTTGGACATTTCGGTCAAAAAAGACCCAGAGGCTTGGGCGAAAACTTTAGGTGGCCAGATTATTGGCGAGACCACGGTCAGGCTCGACTCAATTGGGAATGTCACGGCGTTGGAAGGATTCCAGGACGGCGCTTGGTGGGTTCAGGATATGGCGGCGGCCTTGCCTGCTCGTATTTTGGAGCAGGCCAGTGAGGGTTTGTCTGGCAAACGCGTCGCAGACCTTTGCGCCGCGCCTGGCGGGAAATCGATGCAACTCTGCGCGATGGGTGCGGAGGTGACGGCGATCGATGTCTCAGAAGCTCGCACCCTGCGTCTGACCCAGAATTTGGAGCGCACAGGTTCCAAGGCGACGGTCATCACATCAGACCTCAATGACTACGAGCCTGAAGTTCTGTTCGATGCGGTTCTACTGGATGCGCCCTGTTCTGCGACGGGGACGTTCCGGCGTCGCCCGGATGTCCTCTATAATCGTCGTGAGCGCGATATTACGCCTCTAACCCGACTCCAAGACACGTTGCTCAAGCGTGCGGCGAAATGCGTCGCCCCAGGTGGTGTGCTGCTCTACGCCGTGTGTTCGCTGCAGGAGAGAGAAGGTGCAGCGCGGGTGAACAAGTTTCGCAAGGCAATGCCTGAATTTGGCCTTGTTAAGCTGACACAGATCCCGGGTCTTGATCTGCCAGACGGACGATTGGACGATGGAATGCTTCGCATTCTGCCGCCCGACGCACCAGATGGGCGGGGAGTAGACGGATTTTTCATCGCGGTCCTGAAACGGACTGAATAGGTAGACCTCGAAAGGCGGACAAGGCTCGGAAATACCCCTAATACTGGATTTAAAGAGGGTATTAACCCAGTTTGAGGCAGAAACGCACTGAACTGGCATGAGACTTGAAGCGAACCGCTCAGCGATGTGTCAAAATGGGAGGCTCTAATGAGCACGAAACAGTTATTCCGCGGTGGCCTGATGGCAACTGCTGGCGTTGCGGCTCTAGGCTTGACAGCCTGCGCCAATAGCCACGCCACCAGCGCGCGTTACGGTGGAACGCATTATGATTATGAAAGTGCTCAATCTTGTGGTGGGAACTGCGGTGTTTCGACCGTAAGTGCGCCAGCTATCCGTACGGCTCCGGTTTATTCTGGGACACACTACGATTATGAAAGCAGCCATACGTGCAATACCGGTACGTGCGGCGTTGGCGTTGTCAGCCATTCTGGTTACAGCCAGACGGGTCATATTGCGGCACCGTCTTACTCGACAGAAGTCGCTCCGTGTCCGACTGGCACAACATCGCAACCTGATGGAACCTGCATGCAAAATGGCGGTTCGCACTATACAGGCTATTCAAGCGGCTCAACCAGCTACACGACGGGTTCTACATCCTACACGGGCTCATCTTACGGTAGCTCTAGCTATTCTTCAGGTGGCATGGCGGAATGCCCAGCCGGTACATCGGCTCAACCTGATGGTACGTGTCTGCAAAGCGGCCACGGCTATTCCAGCTACTCGTCTTCATCGTCATACACGGCCCCAACAACGTCGACCTATTCTTCGACTTATGTTGCTCCGGCTCTGACGACTGAATGTTGTACTGTTGGATCCACCACCATCTATTCTGGTGACGCGACAACCGAGACATATAGCGATACCACAACCGCCGACACCTATACCGGTTACGCGACGTCGGGTTCGACTTACAGCTCAAGCGATTACTTGCCGATCCGCAAATAAGCGCGGCAAATTACGACACATCGAGCTCGGTCCGGTTAATTCCGGGCCGGGCTTTGTTGTGTCTGCGCGTTGCAGAGCCGTATTTGCGCTGCTACGGGCCTGATCGAACCGAATATTTCGGCCCAACGCGTCAAATCTGACCGGATAACCGGCCATAGACCATCCTGACATCGAGGCTGCCCGTGAGCGAAGTCCTGATTTCCCCGTCCATCTTGTCAGCTGACTTTGCAGCGTTAGGGCAGGCGGTGGCTGATGTTGATGCTGCTGGGGCCGACATGATCCATGTGGATGTGATGGATGGCCATTATGTCCCCAACATCACGATCGGCCCGGCCGTTGTGAAAGCGCTGCGGCCGCATTCCAGCAAACCTTTTGACGTCCATCTGATGATTGCGCCCGCGGATCCGTTTATTGACGCGTTCGTAGAAGCCGGCGCGGACTTTCTTTCAATCCATCCCGATGCTGGACCCCATGTTCATCGGAGTCTGCAAGCGATCCGTGCGCGCGGCGCGAAACCGGGCCTAGTGCTCAATCCCGGCACACCCGCCGCCACAATCGAACCGGTTATTGATCTACTCGACCTTGTTCTGGTGATGAGCGTCAATCCCGGGTTTGGCGGCCAAAGCTTTATTGATAGCCAGCTTCGTAAGATCGAAGCCTTGCGCAAGATGATTGATCAAACTGGACGAGACATTGTTCTAGAAGTGGATGGGGGCGTGAATCCCCAGACGGCGCCGCTTTGTATTTCTGCCGGCGCGAGTGCTCTGGTCGCAGGGAGCGCAGTCTTTAAAGGGGCGGGATCTCTGAGCGAAAACATTGCTGCCTTGCGCGCCGATCCAATCCGCGCGGCGGTCTGATCGGCGCGGTTTGACCCGACGCGTCACGATATCAGATGCGCTTCGCGCACGCATGGGCCGGTCTGTGGTTGGCGCTACAGCGTCACTTTTGCCTACGCGAAAGTCGAGAGGGCGCCCGCCAAAGCTGAACCCGGTCATGATAGCCATGCCTTATGGCAAAAAGTCAACTGGGACCGAATTATTGGCGGGGCGGTGGTGCTTTGCTGGCCAGACTGTCGATGTCGGCGCTCACGGCCATCCTTTCTCCGTATCTATGCCGTCAGAGCGCTACGCCGGGTGGATTCATGATTTTGACTGGCTGTTCGATCTTCTCACAGCTCAGGGCGGCGCGGCGAAGGCCGGACAATTAGCGGTGCAATGGGCTGATCTGTTTGCAGGCGGCAACAGCTTCGTCTTTGCGCCGGATCGCCTCGCCCGAAGAGGTCTGAACTGGGGTCGTGCCCTATCCGCTTTGCCAGATCCGACCGGTCAACTCGCGGCGCGATATGCTGGACAGATGCGGGCGCTTAGACGCGCTTTGTCGCGCGTCAGTCCGGGCCTACCAATGCTCCGCGCCCAAGCTGCATTGGTGATTTTTGGGGCCCGTTTAAACGACAAAGCGGAGACGGTCTTAGCCCGCGCGCTTGATGGGCTTGATGAAGAAATAACGGGGCAGATCCTTGCGGATGGCGGCCATATCAGCCGTTCTCCCATGGCGACGCTTGATGCCCTTGAGATTTTGATGGGAACCGACGCAGTCTTGCAGGCGGCGGGTTTGGAAGGGTCGCGGGCGCTAGGGCGCGCGATTGATCGGCTCATGCCGATGGTTGCGACACTGCGCCATACGGACGGTGCGATGGCCGTTTTCCATGGTGGTCATGAGGGTGACCCGGACAGAGTGTCAGCGCTCCTTCGGGGTCGCGATGGTGGCGAGTCCGATCCTCAACCGTTCGCCTATGGCCCGCATACGGGCTACCACAGGCTCGATGCAGGTGAGAGCGTCGTCTTGATTGATACGCAGAGCGTTGCACCGCGCCCATATGACCTTGATGCGCATTTGGCTCCGCTCGCTATGGAAATCTCGACATCTGAAGGTCGATTGCTGGTGAATTGCGGGTGGCACCCTGCCGCTGCGCCAGATTGGCGTCGACCCGTCCGGGCCAGTGCAGCCCATTCAACCCTAACTTTGGCTGATCGTTCGCCAGGCGAAATCCTCGAAGACGGCTTTATGGCTGACGCGCTTGGCGCAGTGGTTGCAGAAGACTCCGGTATCGTGCGTGCCCGTCTTAAGGAGCAAAGTAGTGGTATTTGGTTGGAAAGCTCGCATGACGGTTATAAAGATGCGCACGGCCTCGTGCATCGACGCAGGTTATTTGTAGGTGAGGATGGCGGTGATATTCGTGGCGAAGATAGCTTGTTTGTGCCGATGGGTGACGCGCCGCTCTCACGCGATCCTGTTCCTTTTGCCCTGCGGTTCCATTTCCATCCTGATGTCCGCGTGAGCCTCGCTCAGGATCTATCCAGCGCGTTACTTGTGCAGAATGGCCGTTCTGGCTGGCGTTTCCGCACGGATGGTGGCCCATTAGCGGTTGAACCGAGCGTCTATCTCGCTGGCGGGGCGCGCCCTGTCCGCTGTCAGCAGCTTGTCATTTCCGGCAACGCTTTAGGGGATGGAGATGGTCAGGGACGCGACAATCGTGTGCGCTGGTCACTGCGTCGTCTCAGGGGTCGATCAACGTGACCCGAAACAAGTCCGACACATCTAACGCCCGCACACCTCTGCATAGCGCCTTAATCAGCATAGCGCTGGTTTTGTTTGACGGCGCTATGGCGTGGTTAGCCATGTTGATGGCTGTGCGTTTGCGGTATGATTCCATCAACCGACCCATCCAAGCCGATATTGATCATCGCTCAGCGATTGTTGCGGCTATCGTCGCCGTTCTCGTTTGGGCGTTTATGCGTCAGGATAGAGCGATCTGGCGGTTCACGTCGCTTGCCGATTTCAGACGCCTTCTCGCAGGCGTTGTCGTTGTTATGCTGATCGTCCCGCTTGTGCTCTTCTTGGGATTTGAACGCGGCGAACATTTCCCACGCTCAGCCCCATTTATTGCGGGGCTTTTATTTGCGCTCGGTATCATTCTGTCACGCCTGATCGCGATGGTGATCCGCAATGGTGATGTGCGCGCGCTCTACCGCTCACCTTCGCACTTTTCGCATGATGCTATTCTGGTTGGACAGGCGTCTAATTTGTACAATTATCTGCGCGATAGCTCGCGTCGCGACCGCGCCAAGGGCTTTAATCCGGTCGGCCTGATTGAAACATCGGGGCAATATGCGGGACGCTCAATCCGCTCAGTGCCGGTGCTCGGTAAGCCGGACGATTTGGCCCCCATCTATCGCAAGCTGGCGGCCCGACGAGATCGTCCCCTACATATTCTCTCGCTGGACCCCAACCCCGACCGCCAACTCACGCAGCATTTAATCAAAGTGGCGGCTGAATTGGATGCACCGCTATCAAGATCAGCGCCTGGACCTAATAAAGGTCTGACTCGGTTCGAAGCCGCCGATCTGATTGGGCGTGACCCGCGTCTGCTCGACATGACGCCCGTATCGCAGCTCATTTCTGGCAAGCGGGTTCTGATTACCGGAGCAGGTGGCTCTATCGGCTCAGAACTTTCCATGCAGATCGCCCGGCTCGCACCCAGCCATCTTGCGCTAGTGGATGTAAGCGAACTCAACCTGTTCAATTTGGAACGCCATCTGGCGCCATTGCAACCCTATGCCCACTCTGCGCCTTGGCGAACCTATTTGGGTGATGTGTGTAGCGCGGGGCGCATGGACGAAATCTTCGCAGCTGAACGGCCCGAAATTGTGCTGCATGCGGCAGCGTTGAAACATGTGCCGTCAGGTGAACGTAACCCGGTCGAGACGCTCCGGACTAATGTTTTGGGCACGCATGTCACGCTCGACATGTGCGAAATTTACGGGGTTGAGCATTTCGTTTTGATCTCAACGGACAAGGCTGTGGACCCGGCGAATGTCATGGGCGCGTCCAAACGTGTGGTCGAATTGCTGACACTCGCGCGTCAGAGTCAGGTGCCGACTATGCATGCATCCGCCGTGCGTTTTGGGAACGTGCTGGCCTCAACCGGCTCAGTCGTCACTCTATTTGAAGAACAGATTGCGGCGGGCGGACCCGTCACGGTCACCCATGAAGATATGAACCGGTATTTCATGACGGTTGAAGAAGCGTCGTCGCTCGTGCTGCAGGCTGCGGCCCTCAACGCCGCGCAGGAAGCTGAAACAGCGCATATCTATGTGTTGGAGATGGGCGATCCGGTGAATATCGCGCAACTGGCCCGCAACCTGATCCGTTTGCGGGGCAAGGTTCCTGAGGAAGATATCGAAATCCTCTATACAGGTTTGCGTCCCGGCGAAAAACTGACAGAGCGTCTCACCCATAGTGAAGAGATGTTGTCGCCGACCCCGGTATCGGGCGTGGCGCGGTTTGATGCGCTTGTGGTTGATCCGACGTCAATCCTGCGGCGGGTTGATGTTCTTCTCGATGCGATTGACCGACGGGATCGGGTGCAGATCAAGAAGGCCTTGACCGGCTTGCTCAAAGGCTATGCGCCAAAGGATACGCTGGACGGGCTACAGCCAATCCACGATCTACCTGCGCCGGCGAACATTCCCGGACTGAAATCCCCGCGACCAGGGCCTTCTTCACAGTAGATGGCCTTCTTCACAGTAAACCGTCTGGATCGTCTGGTTTGAGATTGCGGACCGTGATAGCGCGCCCGCGTCCATTCCTCTTCTCTTCGACGGACCGACCATGCCTAGCCCTAATCCTGACCTTAAACCTTTTGATCCAGACCGTCGCCGCCCAGTCGCGCGCGCCCTGATTTCTGTCTCTGATAAGTCGCGTCTGATTGATCAGGCCAAAGCCTTGTCCGATCTTGGCGTCGAACTGGTCAGTACAGGCGGCACGCGACGCGCCATTGCTGATGCGGGAATTGCCGTCAGCGATGTAGCGGATTTAACCGGGTTTCCGGAAATGATGGATGGCCGGGTTAAGACGCTGCACCCAATGGTACATGGCGGCTTGCTCGGTGAGCGTGATCTATCCAGCCATGTCGACGCGATGAGCGCGCATAATATCCGTCCGATCGATCTGTTGATCGTCAATCTTTACCTGTTTGAACAGGCTGTGGCCGCTGGCGGCGATTATGAAACCTGTGTCGAAAATATCGACATTGGTGGTCCAGCCATGATTCGGGCAGGGGCGAAGAACCACGCCCATGTTGCGGTGTGTGTCGATGCAGATGATGTGGACGCCGTGATTGCGGAAATGCGCGATAATGATGGCCAGACGTCGGGCACGTTGCGCCAACGCTTGGCGCATAAATCCTTTGCGCGCACCGCTCATTATGATGCGGCAATTAGTAATTATTTCGCTGGCGTTCGCGGCGATATGGCGCCGGAATACCGCGCCCAAGGCGGCTCACTGCGTCAAAGCCTGCGCTATGGTGAAAATCCTCACCAGACGGCGGCCTTCTATTCCGACGGATCGGACCGTCCCGGCGTAGCCACCGCGGACCAGCTCCAAGGTAAAGCTCTGTCCTACAACAATATCAACGATACGGACGCGGCCTATGAACTGGTCGCGGAATTTGGTGATGCCCGGAGCGGTCGCCGACCCGCCGTTGCGATCATCAAACACGCCAATCCGTGCGGCGTTGCCGTCGCGGATAATTTCATTTCAGCCTATAAAAACGCGCTTGCTTGCGACCCCGTCAGTGCCTTTGGCGGCATTGTCGCACTGAACGGCTTACTAGACGAAGACACGGCCAAAGAGATTGTGAAGGTCTTCACCGAAGTCGTGATTGCGCCCGACGCCACAGAGGCTGCGATCAAGGTCTTTGCTAAAAAGAAGAACCTACGTCTGTTGATTGCGGGTGATCTACCCAACCCGTCGGATGCGTCGCTCACCTACCGGAATGTAGCGGGCGGTATTCTTGTACAGGACCGCGATAATGGTCATGTCGCTGACGGCGCGCTCAAAGTGGTCACCAAACGTGCGCCGAACGAGACCGAAATGGCGGACCTCAAAATGGCGTGGCGTGTTGCAAAACATGTCAAATCCAACGCCATCGTGTATGTAAAAGAAGGCTCCACGGCTGGGATCGGCGCGGGCCAGATGAGCCGTTTGGACTCAGCCCGCATTGCAGCCCGCAAGGCCGAAGACGCAAAAGAGGCCGCCGGTTGGGATGAACTCCGCACTCAAGGCTGCGCCTGTGCATCCGACGCCTTCTTCCCTTTCGCAGACGGTATGCTCGCTGCTGCTGCTGCGGGCGCGACCGCCATCATCCAACCGGGCGGTTCAATCCGCGACGACGAAGTCATCGCAGCCGCTGACGAAGCCGGGCTTGCCATGGTGTTCACAGGGATGCGGCACTTTAGGCATTAGAGCTTGGCTGTAATCACCTTTGCGTCAGAGGTCCGGGTCAAGCGTCGATTTCTTCACGATATCAACCTATAGGCTCGCTCATGCGCGCCCTGTTCTTGTCTCTCTTTCTCTGGTTAATCGCGACAACGAGCGCTTTTGCGACCACCTCGCTCTCTGTCGATACGGGGAGGGTCGAGGCGTCGCTGCTCTCTTCTCATTATACGGTCACGCCGGGGCAGACGTTTCAGATCGCCCTGAAGACGGAGCTGGACGAGAACTGGCACACTTATTGGCGTAACCCCGGCGACAGTGGTGAGCCGGTCCAGATTACGTGGATTCTGCCCGACGCGCTTAGCGCGGACGACATTGTCTGGCCCTTGCCCGACACCATTCCGACAGGACCGATTATCAATTACGGATTTGAGGGTGCTCCGCTCTTTCCGGTCGCGTTCACCGTGGCTGAGAATGCCGCGATCGGCTCGATCCTCGAGATTGAGGCGCAGGTCTATTACCTCGTTTGTTATGATATCTGCATTCCCGAAGACGGTACGTTGCGGATCGTTTTGCAAGTGTCCGAGACGGCGGATCTGAACGATGAAAACGCTGCCGCAATCGTTGAAGCGATTGGTCAAGCTCCGCGCGAGATTGCGGTCCGTGCGGCCATGCAGGCCGACGGCGCGGCCTTGTCGATCCAATTTTCTGACCTTCCCGAGGGTGATTTTTCGGACGCCTATTTCTTCCCCTATGACAAAACACTCTTAGTCCATTCCGACCCCCAAGTTGTGAGCGTCGGCCCAGATGGGATCCAGATCGACACGAGCGCAAGCTTTGGCTGGCAAGATGGGTTTTCCGGCTCACAATCAGGCGTGCTGGCGTTTGATCTTAACGGTGAGCGGACAGGACGTATTGTCAGTGTTGCGCCAGGCCCCGCCATTGCGGTGGGTGCCGTCGCAGGTAATCTTCCAGGGGGTTCTGGACCTTCGGGCGCACCCATTGGCTTACTCGGCGCTATTATTGGCGCGTTCATAGGCGGCCTCATTCTAAATCTGATGCCCTGCGTCTTCCCCGTCATCTCCTTGAAAGCGCTGAGTCTCGCCAAGTCAGCCCATAGCGAACGCGCGGTCGCGCGCCGTGAAGCGTGGGCTTATGCGTTCGGGATTTTTGCGACCTTCGCGATTTTGGTGGTCGTGCTTTTGGCTATCAAAGCAGGCGGTGCAGAACTCGGGTGGGGCTTCCAACTACAGAACCCTATCTTTGTGGGTCTGATGGCACTGTTGCTCTTTGCTGTTGGGCTCAATCTGGTCGGCGTGTTCGAAATTGCGGGTGGGACTTATCAAGGTACTGGCGCTGGTCTCGCAGGGCGAGGCGGACTTAGCGGGTCTTTCTTTACGGGCGCATTAGCCGTGCTTGTCGCAACGCCTTGTGCGGCCCCCTTCATGGCTACTGCGGTTGGATATGCCCTTTTGTCTGAATCTGCGTTCGTGACGATGTTGGTTTTCGCGGCGCTCGCGGCCGGTTTTGCTGCGCCGTTTATCTTGTTCGCCTACGCACCAGGTCTGTTATCAAAATTGCCAAAGCCAGGGCCATGGATGGTTCGTTTACGTGAATTCCTCTCATTTCCGATGTTCGCTGCGAGTTTGTTGTTTGTTTGGGTCGTGGGTAATCAAGCGGGCGTCGACGGCATGGGATTGGTCCTGCTGGCCATGCTCGCTTTCGCGCTGGCCGTTTGGCTGTTGCAGCGCAAGGGGATATGGCGGATCGTCGGCGTAGCCACCATCATTCTTGCGATAGCTTTGCCCTTTGCAGCTCGGACTGAGACAGCCACTGGTTCGGCTGATATCGCGACAGATGCATGGAGTCCGGAACGGGTCGCTGAACTGCGCGCGGAGGGCCGTCCTGTCTTTGTCGATTTCACGGCTGACTGGTGTGTGACGTGTAAGGTCAATGAGCGGTTGGTGTTGAAAACCGACTCTGTGAAACAGGCTTTTGCAGAGACAAACACCGCGTTTCTGATCGCAGATTGGACGAATAAGAATGATGTTATCGCCCGTGAGCTCGAAAGTTATGGCCGGGCTGGTGTGCCGCTTTACCTATACTTTCCAGCGTCTGACAATTCCGTGAGGGGGCAAGTTCTCCCTCAAATCCTGACGGTCGATATGTTATTAAATACGCTTAAGGGGACCTGATAAATTTCTAACGGAGAGTGACAATGAAGACTTTCGCCCTAGCCTTAACCTTGCCTCTGGCATCCGTGTTGGCCTTTTCAGCGCCCGCATTTGCTAAAATTGCAACGGGGTCGACGGTGTCCGATATGGCCGTCGTCGATAGTAATGGCGTAACCCACAATCTTTCCGATTTTGAAGGCCAGCGTGTCATCCTGGAATGGACGAACGAAGGCTGCCCTTACGTCAAAAAGCATTATAAGAGTAACAATATGCAGGCTCTGCAGCGCGAAGCGACGGCGTCTGAGACAGAGACTGTTTGGCTCTCCGTGATCTCTTCCGCGCCCGGCAAACAGGGTCACAAGGACGGCAACGGTGCCAATCAGACTGTGGAGCGCTATGCAGCCGCTCCGACGGCTGTCATCCTCGACGAAGAGGGCACGATGGGCCTAGCATTCTCTGCGCGGACGACGCCGCACATGTATATTATCGATGCGGACCAGACGTTGGTCTATCAAGGCGCAATTGACGATAATAGCTCATCTAGCGTCGCATCCATTGACGGGGCAACAAACTATGTCCGGGCCGCTCTGGCCGATCTGGATGCGGGCCGTGCTGTCGCGACCACAGATACACAGCCCTATGGTTGCTCGGTTAAATACGCATCTTAGAGATCGACAAAGACTCAGAATGAAAGAAAGCCCGCCAAATTGGCGGGCTTTTTCTATTCAATGGTCTCAACCGTAAGGTTATTATTGGTGAAGACGCAGATCCGATCGGCGATCCCCATGGCTTTGCGGGCCAAGGTTTCGGCGTCTTCTTCATATTCGGTCATAGCGAGAGCGGCAGCGTAGGCGTAGTTACCGCCAGAGCCGATGGCGACAATGCCTTCATCAGGTTCGACGACGTCACCATTTCCGGTCAGCACAAACGTCTGATCCGCGTCAGCCACGATCAGCATGGCTTCCAAATTGCGGAGATATTTGTCGGTCCGCCAATCCTTGGTCAGTTCGACACAGGCGCGGGCGAGTTGGGTCGGATATTGTTCGAGCTTGGTTTCAAGGCGTTCCAGAAGCGCGAAGGCATCCGCCGTCGCCCCCGCAAACCCAGCCAACACGTTTCCGCCGCCGACACGACGAACTTTGCGGGTTTTTGCCTTCATCACGGTGTTACCCGCGCTGACTTGGCCATCACCCACAACCACAACTTTGCCGTTCTTACGTACAGATAGAATGGTCGTGCTACGCCATTTTTCATTTAGATAATCATCGCTCATGAGAGCGATGTGGTCATGGTGAGCCAGAGCGTCAAGCGGCTGAGTGTTTAGCGACCCCAGCGGGCCGTCGTTCCGCGCCCGTCAACATGAACAAACGGGCCGTGGACCGCATTGGCCCGGTAAGCGCCGATCCCACCCTTGGGCAGGTCCTTCTGGTTCTTGTAGAGCTTTTGCGCATAGTCGTAGAGCCAATTGGCGTCAGCCTTGGTGATTTTTCCGTCGCGGTTCAGATCATCCATATTGCCGTTGCGAGGTTTGTAATCGACATAGATATCAGCGGCATCGCCATACATGTGGCGAGAGAATTTAGCCGATCCGATGGCTGAGTTATAAAATGGTGTGCGAAAGCCGCTCATCACGAAAAATGTGTCTGCATCCGTCGTTTTGTCATCGTTGAGGGATGTCAGCAGGGCTTCTAAACGCCGCACATTATTCTGTGTCACCAGAACATATTTCGGCCAGTGCCCCGGCTGTTGTTTGCACAGAAATTGCCCAACTTTGAAATGTGGGGAGAGCGCGTGTTCGCGATCTTCAGGACCGTCAAGACGAATGAAGCCTTTCGGCGGATTACGCGGATAGGTGCCAATACGGTAGCCATTCAGCCAGCCTTTGGAATCGATGTTGGTGCTGGGTTCCAAGACGAACACGTTGATTTTGGCGATTAAATTGCCGCCTGATATAAGTTCCGCCGGCAATGTTTGCGCTGTTTCTGGGGCGCGCCAAGCTGGCGTCCAAACGGCTCCATCAATAACCAGCTGGTGTCCTGCAGGCAGTTCAACCGCCAGTCCGTCACCCGGCATGATGGTCTCATACCATTGATCGAAAAGAGGGGCGTAGGCCGCTTCGCTTGTGCCGGAAAAACTAGTCTTAACGACGTCGCCCATCTGCGCATATGCAGGCAGGGCTGAAATCAGAGGCAATAAGAGTGCGGCCGCGAGGAGTGGCTTTATAGGTCGTATCATTATTGCAGCGTATCCGTCCGGTGACCGCTCTCATCATATGTTTCGACAAGAAGGTCATTACTATCATCTTCTGGACGTATATCGTCAGAATATGTCCCGTTCGCTAGCGTCGGTTTCTTAAATTGCTGATATATATCAGCGGGAAACTCAACACGGCCTTCAGGACTGACAACAGCAGGCAGATACGTCAGGTGAACCTGCACATGCCTGTCGAGATAGAAGCGTTCGCGTTCACGGCTTTCCAATGTGGTATTGAAAACCTCTGTCGAGACACCTTCATCTCCATCCGTCAGCCAATTTGCCATAGCGACAGGGTCTTGTAGGCGAATACAGCCAGATGATAGAGCGCGAACGTCCCGTTCAAACAGGTGGCGATCTGGTGTGTCGTGTAAATAGATGGAGTGCTTGTTCGGGAAAATGATCTTCAACTGACCCAATGCATTATGCGGTCCCGGCGTCTGAACCATTTGAATTTTTCTTGAAATGCCCGGTTCAGTCCAGTCAATATCATATGGATTGACCTTGGCGCGGGTCGCACGATCATAGACCACATAATTGTGGCGGGCGGCATAGCCTGGATCCTTACGCAGTTTGCGCAGCTTCTGACGTTTGAACAAACCAATCGGCAGGAACCACTTCGGGTTCACCACAATATATTCGATTTCGTCTGAGAATGCGTTGCTGGGCGTACGTTTCTTACCAACGATCGTGTCCATCGTAATCTCGCGGACGCCATTGTTCCAGCCTTCAACCCGATAGGATGGGATATTAACCCAGACATGACGCTCGCCCAGATTGGCGTTTTTGCGCCAGTGATTCATAGAGCGTTGGATGCGATCAATTTTTGACTCAACGCTTTCGTTAAGCGCGGCCAATGTCGCAGGGCCAAGGACGCCGTCTTGTTCCAAACCATGGGCCGCTTGGAATGCTTTGACTTGATCGACAAGCTCGTCATCATAAACGGTGGGCGCGAAACCCATATCCAGATCTAGACTGGCATATTGCCACTTCAAGGGTGATGGGTTGAAACAGCTCTCAGCTTTCAACCGCTCACGAAGCGCCGGAACGCGTGGATCATCCATGCCGGGCTCCAGCATGTCTTTGCCGTCGCGGATTTTCATCCAACCGCCATTCGCGGCGTGCTGGCGGTAATGCTTCAGAGCGTCCTTGAGCATGTCATATTGTGGAGACAAGCTCGAAAACCGTTCCATTGCTTTGATAGGATCACTTTGCCCCGCATCGCGTAAGGCTGTCACCAGATCGGACCGTGTCGGGCGTGCATCCGTGGATCGGACCATGCCGCCTTCGTCGGACAGACCGCCGCTCATCCGTGACGCTATGACCAACCAGGTGGCTGTAAGCTTCAGGTCACCAGAGGCGCGCTGGCCTGCGTCGCCTGTGAAGCGATCGTCAATAGCAGCGCGAAGTTCGTCATCTGTGAAACCAGAGTCAAAACCATTTTCCTGACAGGTTGGGTTTGCGAGCATCAGTTTCTCAGCCGCTTCACGCGTCCAGAGCGGAGCAAAAACGCCTTGAGCGTAGGCCTGACGGGCGGCTGCTTTCGCGCCGGGTGAAACCTTATCGCCGAGTGTTTCGTCGATCCGGCCTTCCATCACGCGGTCTTCGATCTCAGCGGCGATAGCAGACCCTTTAGGTTGCCCCATCAGCGATGTGACTAATTTTGTCGGGCCGTCGGCGCGTTTGACGGGAGAATGCATTTCTGCATTCGCCATGGGAACGGCAAACAAGACTGTGCTGAGGGCAATCGTGCTCGTTGCTAAGAGCTTCAAACCCTGCGTTCGGGCCTTGGGTGTCTGTGTCGAGTTAGCGTGTGTCATGCAGGTCAAACGCCTGCTTGCCCCGCAATGTTCCCATTGATTGTGTCTGGAGGCAGTTAAAGCGTGCGAGCGCGTTCAATCAGGAGGATCGGAACGCCGTCCCGGATGGGATAGGCAAGACCCGCCTTTTTGCTAACCAACTCATTGGTTTCATTGTCGTGGACTAAAGGTCCACGCGTTTTTGGGCAGACCAGAACCCCCATCATTTTTGGGTCGATAGGAACGGGGGCTGTCAGAGTGTCGGTCATAGGCTTTATTGTGTCGGCTGTGTCTGATTGTCATCGGCGCCGCCTGACGCATAGAGATGCATCAGCCCAATTAATAGGCGGCGACGCTCATCCGACGTCTCGGCTTCGATCAGCGATTGTTTGTCGGGCGATGAGAATGGGCTGATCATCGCCGCTTGATTGACAAGAATAGGTAAGGGGATTTCTGCAAGCGCTGTCCAGTCCACCTCAACCCCGACAGCTTTTGCGAGCGCCTTCATAGCAACTGTCAGCGCCGCACGGTCCGATCGTCCGGATTCGGACAAGGCCTCAGATGTCTGCCGGACCGCGTGTAGATCAGGATCTTCTCCAAAACGGTCATAGCTTACATCGGCCTGCCGATAGGGTGTGTCGACTGTGGGTAGCCCCGTAATCCGGAACCGGCGAAGTCCCTTGAGGACCACGAGATAGCGACCATCGTCAGTCTCAGAGAACTGAATGATCCGGCCGAGCCCGCCAACCTCGGCGATACCTGCTGGGTTGGAGTCATCGTCCGTGGTTTGCACCATACCGATCAATCGGTCGCCTTTGAGCGCATCGTCGATCATGTTGAGATAACGTGGCTCAAAAATATTGAGCGGCAGGTCACAGACAGGCAGCAACACCGCGCCGCCGAGCGGGAATATAGGAATCCGCGCAGGCGTCGTCCGACGGGCCAAGGATTTATAATGCGCGCTCATAAATCTGTTTACGCAAACAAGATCGAAGAGAGGCGGCGGCGACCGTCAATAGAGACCTCGCTTTCCGGTCCTTCGGCTTCAAAAATGGTGAGCAGGAAATGGCGGGCTGCCTCGTCATCATGCATTCGGTTGCGTCCGATTGAATAGATGAGGTGATCCACTGCCTCGGCGCGTCTGCCGCGCGCCGCGAGGGCCTTAGCAAAGACCAGACGCGCATTGAGGTTGGTTTCATCCGCCGCGACGGACGCTTCTGCGTCGCGGAGTTCCGTATCGTCTTGGGCAGGCGCGTCCGGTTCAGGCGCGCTTTCTCCCAGCGCGAGCTCAGAGCGGATTGAGGCCACTTCTGGGTGCTCTGACAGGGCGCCCGTCGCATTCTGAACCATTTCTGTCGCCATTTCCCGATTGCCCATATCCAAATAGACGCGCGCTAGTCCGGCCAAGGCAGAGCCGCTTTCCGGATCAAGCTGCAAGGCCTGCGCGAAGTCTTGCGCAGCACCGCCCGGATCACCAGCCGTCAGGCTATCGCGAGCCCGCAGGACGAGTGTTTCCGCTTCTTCCTTGGGATCCACGTCGCCGGACAGGCGCGCGATGAATTTGGATAATTCGCTTTCGGGTTGTGCGCCCATAAAGCCGTCGACCGGTTCGCCGTCCTTAAATGCGAAGACAGCTGGGATACTGCGCACGCCGAGTTGCCCTGCCACGCCTGGATTTTCATCGATGTTGATTTTGACTAGCTTGACCTTGCCGCCAACGGCTTTCACCTGTCGTTCCAGCGCGGGCATGAGTTGTTTACAGGGTCCGCACCATGGGGCCCAGAAATCTACCACGACGGGCGTTTCCTTGGACGCTTCAATTACGTCAGCCATAAAGGCAAGATCGGATGAGTCTTTTACGAGATCTGTCATGAGAGCTTAGATGGGCGACAGCTCGCGCAGGTTCAAGGCGGGTTCCGACAGAGTCGCGAAAAAGTGAGGGTCAACCGTGAGGGGCAGCCTCAGAGTCATTCGCCCATCGGAGCGTAGTAAAACTGTTCGCGGATAATTTTTCCGTCCGCATCAACCGTGTAGAGACCCACTTCGGACATTTGCATACGTTGGCTGCTCTCTTTTTCGGTCACGTCCATTTGGAAGATCAAGCTGAACTGATCCGGTGCATGGAAAAACGGGCCTTGGGCAGAGGTGGCATGTTCTTCAAATGCGCCGTCCCACCAATCATGCTTAGCTTGAATTGCCGCGAGACCTTGGGCTTCGCGCCCATTCGGCCCTTCCAGTGCCTCAACACTGACGCAATCGGCATGATAGAGCGTATTGAGTGCATCGCGCTCCGTGCCGGCATTACAATGCCCTGCCAACGCCGTTCCCGTCTTGACCAGATGTGTATCAAATCGCGCCTGTCCCATTGTCAGTCTCCTGCTGCTAGCCCCGCCAGATCGAGGATAAGCGGATCATGCTCCGTTGCTTTGGCGAAGGCAATGAGGTCGTCAGCCCGAACGCGCGTACTCGCTGTGTTACGCAAGGGATGAAACCAGACGAACTCTTGCTCGAACAGCGCCGCGTCGAGCACCAATCGGACTTGAGCGTTGGTGTCATTCATCACGGAAAACACGGTCACAGATCCGGGCCGCACACCTAGATGATCGAACAACGCCTCTTCTCGTCCAAAGGATAAGCGTTTCATTCCTAGATGAGCATGGAGTCGGTTCAGTTTGATCGGTGTGTCGGCCAACGCGCTGATCAAGACGAATTGACCCGCCTTGTCTTTCAAGAAGAGATTCTTGGAATGGCCACCCGGCAAGCGCGCTTTTATGTCCCGGCTTTCCTCAACGGTGAACACAGCCTCATGCTCTTCAGTCTGGTGAGCAATGCCCAGCTGGTCCAGTAGAGCATAGAGTTGGGGTTCATTAGGGTGTAAAGCGTTCATATGGCGGGCCTAAACACCGCGCTGCAAATTCTCAAATCTTGATGTTGCAACGCGGCGCGCACTTTCATATACGCCCGGCTTCAACGACTGCGATGCGGGCGTAGCTCAGTGGTAGAGCATCACCTTGCCAAGGTGAGGGTCGAGGGTTCGAATCTCTTCGCCCGCTCCAGTTGTTATCTCTTATTTCCAAAGCTTTATAAGTGGCGCGTCAGCGCCACTTGGCGTTGGCCATGACAGGCGTGGATATAGCGCGTCCGGGTTTTATCCCGATGTCTGCGCCGTACCCAATACGACAGCATTCACGAGCAAAAGATTCAATCCATGTAAATAGGCGCGTGTTGTCGGGTCTTGCGTGAACCCGATCACCATCCCGTCGCCTGCGGTCTGCATCATAACAAAAGGTTTGTGGGCGAGTTGGGCGCGGTTCTCTTCCCAGAGGTAGCCGCTCAGCAATAATTCGTCGGCGCTGGAAAATGAGAAAACATTCTCACCATCTTCGCGCTTCAGGGGACGATAAATATCATTGCCGATGACAAGCACATTGGCGGTGTCGTACCCGGCGGCCAGCCAGTGATCGGTGTTGGCAGACGCCTTTGCTAGAACGCCGGGGACGTCCTCAGGGGATGCCGCATGATTGGAGATGTAGCGTTCATAATCATCTTTTGTTTCAAGAATAAGGCCTTCCCCCCGGTCCTCTGTCTCATCGTCTGAACTGGGTTTTTCGACCTCCTCTGAGAGCGCTGCAAATTCGCGCTGTGTCGCCAGTAGAGGCGTGTCTCCCTGCGCCAAGGCGTTAATCGCTCCCTGCAGACCAATGACGACGCCGCCAGTTTTAGCAAAACGCCGGACATGTTCTAACGGTAGATCGCCGCGCATGTCGGGCACAATCAAGACGTCGTATAGACCCAACTCGGCATTCTCTAAATTAGACAATCTGATTGGGGCCACGGGCAGGCCAAGCTGTCGTTCAAGCACGAAACGCGTATTGCCGGCTGAAGTCGCGCGTGTGCCTTCGCCCCAAACCATTGCGATTTTGGGAAGTTCTACGGTTTTAAAAGCGCGGCTGCCAAAATTTGGCCCACGATCAACCCAGCTATTGGGCATACCAATCAGGGTGGATCCATAGGTTTGCGCGAGACCTTCTAGGACTTGTCGGAAATCAGCTGAGTTTCCTGATGTCGGGAAAATAACGGTGCCAGATGGAAATTTGGTGCCGCCTTGTTCAAACGACTTATCGGTCGATTTTGCATACAGCCCGGCTTTGAGGGCTGCGATGACCAGCCGAGCTTGGCCGCCATCCGTCCACGGCACGGCATAACCGAAACTGGCCTGGCCAGAGATATTGGCTTTGGCTGTTGCGTCCTTATCGACAGTAACCGCGTCACTCAGGTCGACATTGGCGCACATCTGCGACGAAACATTGTCCATTAAAGGTAAGGACCAGGCGGTCACGTCATAGAGTTCGTGATTGAGGTTCCGCGCGCGTCGATCTTCTTGGATGTCAATGAAGTCCGCGGCCAATTCTGTTGACGGCGCTAGAAGTGTGCGGGCCAAACGGCCCCTTGGCTGAGCGAGGTCAATAATGAGTGCACCGTTTTCATAGGATCGCCCACACTGCGATGTGCCGGGGCGGGTGCGTTGGACCGCAACTCCTTGCGACGCCATGCGGCCTGCCAACGACTCCGCCTCAAATGTCCAGCTTGATAGATCAAGGACGACGTATCGATCCTTACTGTCCTGCGCGCTGTCGACGGCGCTTTTCCGATAATCCGCATAATCGGTGAGATGTTTGGATTTGTTTCTCGCGACAACTTCCAAGGCGGACAGTGACGTCAAAACATTGTTTCTGACGCCCTCAGCATAGGTGAGCTTTGTTCCGTCGTGACGAGCGAATAGAAGGCCACGCGGTGAGGCCTGCTCATGCGTCATAGCGGTCGCGCCATTAAGCGTTGGCCACATATCGCCATAACCCGGATAGAAGGCATCATACACTTCGCGCGTGAAATACGGCACGCCGAACTTATCAAACCACTTCGCATGATTGAGCCCCATATCACTTTGTTTTGCGCGCTGCTCTGGCACAATAAGGGGGTTGAGAGGACGGGCAGGGGGCGGGAAGAAATAGGTGCTGTCGCCGCTCATTTCATGGCTATCGACATAGACAACAGGGTTCCATTCGAGAACAGCGCTGACTTTGCCTTTGGTTTCAGGTTGGGTGAGGGCGAACCAGTCCCGGTTCAGATCGAATAGATAATGATTATAACGTCCACGTGGCCACGGCTGGTCATGCTCTGCGGTATGCCTGTCGGCTAAAGGCTCAAGGCCTAGACTGGACTCAAAGCTGTGAACGAAACGGGCGCGGCCATCTGGGTTCTGGCTCGGGTCAATAATGACGATCACGTCGTCCAGAATCTTGTCGACGAGCGCGTTATTCTCTGCGGCCAGCAAATGATACGCGACGAACAGCGCACTGTCGGGGGGCGTTATTTCGTCCCCATGCACACCATAAGATAGCCAGACAACGGCAGGTATCTCCGCAATGATGCGGTCTTGATCGGCGGCGTTCAAATTTTGACCAGATGACAGCTGACCCATATCCATTTGGATAGCGTCGAGCCTCTGCATGTTTTCCGGAGACGAAATAACCGCGTAGATGAGGTCTCGACCCTGCCAAGTCTGACCATAATTCCGCACTTGTATGCGATCAGAGGCCGCCTCTTCCAAGGCATGAAAATAGTCAGAAATATCAGAAACGCTTGAGATCGCCTCACCATGGTCATGCCCGACGACCTGTTCCAATGTCGGAATAGTCTCAGCATAGGTGGCAGTGGGATATGCCTGCGCCGCCGCCAGCTGCGGGGCAAAGCAGATCGCTATGACGTTTAGAACAATGACAAGGCGGGCTAACCCGAAAGGTTTCTGAGAGTCATTGGACGTAAACAACATAATATCTCTTGCTTGGGGCTACTCGTTTTTACAAACCATCGTGCTGAGCAGCATTGGATATCGCTTCTCCTTAAAGAGAGAGGCGATGTGTCGTGCGATTACATAGAACCGTCGCTATTCAAGATACTGCTCATACCAATCCAGATAGCGGTTGTAACGGTCCCGCACGAAGCTTGGACGACGTATCCCGTGATGTTCATTCGGGTAAACGACGAGCTGAGTCGGTGTGCCAATCCGTTTCAAAGCCTGATAAAGCTGCTCTGAGTTTTGTATGGGAACATTCCAATCCAAGTGCCCGCCAATGACTAAGGTCGGAGTCGTGACCTTTCCGACATTGTTGAACGGATTAATGCGTTCCCAAGCGTCGATGTTTTCCCACGGTAAACCAAGTTCGGTTTCCCAGGCCAGCTGATAGATATCGTGCCCGTAATTGGCCCTATGATTGACCTCACTCGCACCAGACACAGCCGCCGTGTAACGGGTCGTTTGTGTGATCATATAGTTCGTCAAGATGCCGCCATAGGACCAGCCGCCAATCCCGATGCGATTCTCGTCGGCGATTTTATTGTCGATCAGATGGTCCGTAATTGCTTCGATGTCGGCAAAATCCGGAACGCCCCATTGCTGGTTCAGGGCATAGGAAAAGTCTTCGCCATATCCTGATGATCCGTGAGGGTTCGGCAGAACGGCGATATAACCCTTGGCGGCGTAAAGCTGGCCCCAGGAATCAAAGCTTGAGCTATGTTGGCCAACGGGTCCGCCATGGAAGTTAAAGATAACGGGATAAGGCTTTCCAGCGTCATAATCGGAAGGGTAATAGACGAAGCTTTCGACGTCCCTGCCTTGCCACCCACTGACCTTTAACCGCTCCACGCGAGCGAGGTTGACGCCGTCGAGCAAGTCTTTGTTGAGTTCGGTTAAACGAATGTCGCCTTGGCCCGCTCGCACATATACATCGGTCGGCTGATGATGAGATGAAAGGAGATAGGCAATCTCGCCGTTCTTCCCGAGGTCAAACCCTCGGATGACAGTGTCGGGTTGGCTATGGCGTGTCCGCGTGCCGGTCTCCACATCAAATTCAATGAGAGGTGAGTCGCCCTCATCGGCGGCCAGAGCATAAATGGACTCCCCCGATGGCGCATAAGCGAGCGAGTAGACGAAACGATCATAATCTTTTGTGAGAATTTCCACATCGCCACTGCCAGAGGCAGGAGCAATCGCCAAATGCTCGACATCATACCAAAGCTTCTCGGGCTCTGTGGATGTAATATGGGCGATTGATTGGCCATCCGGCGACCAAGCCGGCCCAAAGTCCGGGCCTTTATTTTGAGTAATTTGCGTGAGTGGGAAGGTTTTCGCGTCCGCATCTGCGGCAACTGTCCAAATATCACTATTGCTATTGGAATCTGGATCGCCCTGTCGCTTGGATACGAAGGCGATTTTCTGTCCGTCAGGACTCCAAGCTGGATCCTCATTGTCATAGTCGCCGCTTGTGATTTGTACGGGATCCGCCTCTCCATCGAAAAGATAAAGGTGCGTGCGGCGACGATCGAGGTAGCCGACATAGTCTTGTTTGAATTGTAGGCGATCAATCACCCACGGTTCGGCATCTTTTTCGTCCTCACCGTCTTCGGCTTCTGGCTTGGCGTCTTGGATGACCAGAACCATTTGATCTCCCGACGGGGAATAGGTGAATGAGTCTACACCTTGTTTAACCGTCGTATACTGACGCGCTTCACCACCACGTCGATCTAAGAGCCAGACTTGCGTTTCCGCATCTTCATCGTCCCCGCGAACCCCCAAAAACGCCAAATCTGTTCCATTCGGGCTCCAGCGTGGACTCGACGCGCTGCTATAGCTTGCCGTCATGGGTAGGCGTGTTTTTCCGTCGGTTGAGCTCATCCAGATTTGAGAAAAGGACTTGTCTTTCTCTTCGTCCATACGCCGGACGACATAAGCGACCCAAAGACCGTCAGGACTTATTTTCACATCGCTGACTGTCTTTAGCGACATCAGGTGATCAACAGTGAACGTAGAATCCGAAGCTTTTTCATCGTCCGCAAACGCAGGCGAATTGAGTGAAAATGCCATGAGAAGTGCGGACGTTAGACCGTAAAAAACCCGCGTTCTAAAGAGAGGGGATCGGTCAGGTGTTGAGAGCATCATTTTTTCTACGAGTTTTGTAAGGCTTGTCAATCAAACCCATAAACCCTGAACAACCTCTCGGTCGCTATTGACGGAAGGTGTAGCAAGACTAGCGTCCTGAAACTGTGCGCAACGACAAAGGGTCTTTCAGTGAAAACCATCATCAAATGGATTGCCATCGTGTTTGGCGGGCTTGTTGCTTTTGTCGCTATCTTGGCGTTTTTCGGAGAAAGTTTGGCGACGGCCTATCTCGGCGCACCTAAAGCATTCTCGGCAGAGAAAACGCCCGCGCGACTAGATTATACGTCGTTGGACAGTTGGGCTGCGCACCCCGATACATCCGACCCAACCGATCTTCATAAGGCGAATGAGACACCGCCCGAAGACGCCGCCCATCCCGTTGATGTTTTTTACGTTCACCCAACAACCTATTTCGGGCCGGGTGAATGGAATGCGATTGCGGATGATAGTAATTTCGCGGGGCAGCTATTGGAGCCTATTCTTGCCGTGCATGGCAGCGTCTTTCGGGATTGTTGCGATGTTTATTCGCCGCATTATCGACAGGCTCATATCGGTTCATTCATTCGCCATGGATCCCCAGCGAGCTTTGCCGCGCTCGATCTCGCATTCTTTGATGTGGATGCGGCGTTCGATGAATTTTTGTCGCAACGACATGCTGACCGACCGTTTATTATTGCCGGACACAGCCAAGGCTCTTTACATGCCATCCGGCTGATCGAGACTCGTATCCAAGGTACGGACTTGCAGGATCATATGATCGCAGCTTACCCGATTGGTTATTGGGTGCCTGCTGACAAGTTGACGCGGGGTCTAGGGCCGACGGGTCTGTGCCAGACGGCTGACCAAACAGGCTGTCTCGTGACCTATGATAGTTATGGCGATTTGGGTCCGGGTCGGGATCTGAGCGGGCAGATTCCCTACTGGTATGCGTCAGGCTGGGAATGGGTGTCTCCGCAGACAACGCTCTGCGTCAACCCTCTGAGTTGGGAAGCGAACACAGAGACGGTCTCAGCGGACGCCAATAAAGGGGCTCTGACAACGGACTCCGTATTTTCCCTCATAAGCCTTTTACGCGATCGAAATGACGGCATCACCTTTGACGCATTGCCAGACTCAGTTCCGGCGCTAACGGGGGCGCACTGTGATGCGAACGGGACCTTGTTTGTCGAAGGCCAAACCGAAGGCCCGTTTTCTGTCGGCATGGATCAGAAAACCCACATGTATCACAGCTATGACTGGTCGCTGTTTTACGAGAACCTGAAAGAGAATGTCGAAAACCGGATCGTAAAATTTGCTGGGTAAGGCGATCTTACCCTGACCTGCTGGCTACCTCTTAAGGCTTGGAGGCGAAGTCACTCCCCTATGCTGGCAAGCTATGGCCAGGGACTGTCACAAAGTCTCCATAGTAACGTCACGACACTGCAATCTGACCGTCATCTGTTTGAAACATCTCGGTCGCAGGGGCGCTTCGAAATCTTCGAAGAGGTGACTCGTGTCTCGCAAATCCGTTTTCGCGCCAAACTGGCTCGTTTCCGCGTCTGTTGCAGTTCTCTGCGCCGGACTCCCACATCTAGCTGCAGCTAATATGCTGACAGGTCAGGTGACTGACGCCACAGGTCAGGCGCCGTTTGAGGGTGCCATTATCCGCATCGATGAAACGGGTCAGACAACCGCCACCAATCGGTTTGGGCAGTATCGGCTGATCAATCTTGAGCCCGGCACATACACGGTGACGGTAGAGTATATCGGTGCGCCGTCAGTCACGCAGACCATAGTGATCCCAGAAGCTGGGGCGGACCTTGATTTCATTTTAGGCGACGACGTTGCCTATGAAGATAATATCATCGTTGTCGGGACAAAGGCCGCGCAAGCAAGCGCTTTGAATCAACAGCGGGTTTCAGACGCCCTCATCACGGTCATCGACTCTGATGGGTTGGGTAACTTCCCAGACACGACCGTTGCGGAATCACTGTCGCGCGCCGTTGGCCTTTCGGTTGAGACCGATCAGGGCGAAGGGCGATATGTCTCGATTCGGGGTATCAATACGGACCTGATTTCGTCTTCGATCAACGGTGTGCGGACCCCGTCGCCAGAAGGCCGTCGCGGCGTATTGCTGGACGGTGTGCCGTCTGATTTGTTGGATGGGATCGAAGTGCAGAAATCCCTGACGCCGGACGTCGATGCAGACAGCATTGGCGGCGTCATCAACCTAAAAACGCTGTCGGCCTTTGACCGGAAGAACCAGTTCTTCCGCGCCAAAGTCGAAGGCGCTTATAATGAGATCACGGACCAAGTGTCGCCCAAGGGCTCTGTCACCTATTCCAATACATGGGCCGATACGTTCGGCGCGGCGGTATCAGTCACCTATCAAGACCTGGCGATTGAATCGCATAATAACGAAATCGGCGAATGGGATCGCGACGCCAACGGCAACTTCTTTGTTGCTGATGATTATGAGCAGCGTTGGTATGACCTGACCCGAGAGCGGATCGGTCTGGTTGCAAACTTTGACTGGCGTGTGTCTGACAATACCGAACTTTATCTGCGTACCCTCTATAACCGATACGTCGAAGATGAAATCCGCAACAAGTTCGAATTTCGTGAATTTGACGAAGAGATCATTGGTGTCACGCCGGACAGCACCACGATCCGGCGCGGCGAAGTCGATGCCGAAGGAAAGTTACGCAAGGAAATTCGTAACATCCAGACCTACTCGGTTGGCGGCGAAAGCTTTGCCGGTGCTTGGACGGTCGATTACCAAGCCTCCTACGCCTATGCTGAAGAGGATGACGCCGACAATCACGACATCAAATTCCGGTCTACGCCGGAACAAAGAGATAGCAATGTCGGCTCTATCACGCTGACCTATGATGATCCGCAGCAGCCTATCGTCTCCGGTCAGGCGCTGCCCTTCCTGCTGACCCCGTCTAACTATGAGCTCGATGTGTTCGAGCGGGAATTTACGATCAATAAAGACACGGAATATGGCGCGCAGTTCAATGTCGCCTATGACGGCCAGCTTGGCGATACGCCAGTCGTCTGGAAAGCAGGTGCGAAATATCGCGACCGCAAGAAGACACGGGATCAGAATATCGTTTTCTACGAACGTGACGATGTTAATCTCGCTGACTTTATCCGCTCAGACGCTGAAGTTACGGATTGGCGTCTGAGTAACCGCATGTTCCGTTGGCCGGATGCAAACCTGACATCGGCTTTGCGCGGCGCGTTTACCGAAGATGAATTGGTGCTCGACGATACATTGCTGGAATCCAGTGTCGGTGATTACCGCATCGATGAGCGTATTCTTGCGGGTTATGGCATGGGGACGTTCACATTGGGGCAGGCGACAGTGGTCGCAGGCGCCCGGGTCGAACAGACGAATGTCGATTTGCTCGGCAATCTTTTTGATGAAGCAACCCTGACGGCCACACCACGTGAAGTCTCACAGGATTATACGGATGTATTGCCATCCGTAAACTTCCGCTATGATTTCAATGATCGTGTGATCGGACGTGCCGCCTATTACGCCGCCGTTGTCCGCCCAGCCTTTGGCGACATGGCGCCGACAGCTCTGCTCAATGATGACCGGGACGAAATCGAACTCGGTAATCCAAACCTTCAGCCTTATGATGCGGACAATTTCGACATTGGTTTGGAATTTTATCCGACCAACCTATCCGTCTTTTCAATCGGTGCGTTCTATAAATCGATTGATAATGCCATCTTCCCGGCGGAATTCGATATTGCCGACTTGCCTACTGACATTGACCTAAGTTTCCTGCCTGCTGCGACGCTGGCTGGGATCACCGACGTCAACACCTTCATCAATGTCGGCTCAAGCAAGATTTACGGTATGGAAGTCAACTATATTCAGAATGTCGGCGATCTGTCGGACGCGCTGGACGGATTCATCTTTTCGACCAATCTGACCTTGTCAGATAGCGAAGCGACCTTGCCAGACGGACGCGATGTCCCGTTCCTGAAACAGTCCAGCGCCGTCTGGAACATCGCGCTGGCTTACGACAAAGGGCCATGGGACCTGCGCGTATCAGGCAATTATCGCGGTGACTTCCTTGACGAGTTACAAGAAGCCGAGCTTGACCGTTATACGGATGATCGGTTCCGCGTGGAAGCGTCAGCTAAATACCGGGTGAGCCGTCAGTTGCAGCTTTATCTCGAAGGACGGAACCTGACGGACGCACCGGAATATTACTATTTCGGCGACGAGTCTCGTCTCTCACAATATGACGAATTCGGCCGGACAGTCGTCTTCGGTGCCCGCTTTACTTATTAGGAGCTGATCATGATCCGCAACTCTACTCTTGTCGCACTATTAGGTAGCGCCGCATTGCTCACTGCCTGCGCGACGACCCTCGATCCTGCCTTTGAGGCCGTCCCAGTAACGGCCGCGTTTGAAACGCCTGTTATGGCCAGCATTGGCGATAGTGCCGACGATCCGGCTATTTATATCGGCGCGGATGGTAACGGCTTTATCGCCGCGACGGACAAACAGGCCGGGCTCTATATCTATAGCCTTGAGGGCGAATTGCGCGAGTTCATGCCCATTGGCACGCTCAACAATGTCGACCTACGCGAAGGCTTCTCCTATCGCGGGGTGGATCACGTCCTGCTGGTTGCTAGTAATGACGAAACCAACGAAATTGCGATGCTGCTATATAATCCGGCGACGGACAGCTTCACGCGTCCTGAAACGCCTACGATTTCAACCGGAACGCTGTCGCCCTATGGCATCTGCCTCGGTCTTTCGGTCAATAAGACTTATCATGTCGGTCTGACGACGAAGGCTGGGATTTATGAGCAGCATGTGATCTCAGAAGATGACGGCACGCTCAGCGCCCGCAAGGTTCGCACATTCTCGACTGGGACCAAGACCGAGGGCTGCGCCTTCGATGATCGTACGGGCATGCTTTACATCGCTGAAGAAGGGGGGGGACTTTACCGCTACCCGGCGTCCCCATCTGGCAAAGACGGACAGATCGTCATCGCAACGGCCAAAGATTACGGCATGAAGGCCGACCTAGAGGGTGTGACCGTCTATGAGGATGGCGCGAATAGCGGCTATGTGCTGGTCTCCTCACAAGGCAATAATAGCTTCGCCGCTTTCAATTTGCCCGACCATAGTTTCGCGGGTCGATTCACGCTGGTTGACGGAATTGTTGACGGCGTGTCGACGACGGACGGCATCGCTGTGACCTCAACGCCGACCGCGCGTTTCCCCAAAGGGTTCATGGTGGTCCAGGACGATATGGACGAGACCTCCATCTCAGAGCCGCAGAAGAAACAGAACCTTAAAATCATCGACTGGCGCGAGATTGAAGCGGCATTACAAAGCCGCTGAGGCTGAGCGCTCAATCTAGATTTAGAAGCCTGACCCGAACATCGCCGTCCTGACGGGGTAAAACCCAGTCGGGACGCGATGCGGCAAGGTCGGCCAGATCAGGCCCGATACCGTAACGTAGGATGGCGATCTGTCCGACCGGCATATTGGCGGGTAGCTCAATATCAATCCGAGCTTCCCTGACGCTCCGTCCGGCTACGCGTACACCCCATCGGCTGGGTGTTACCTCAACCCCATTGATCGACAACGCAGTCCAAAGAGCCTCGCGGGAGGCGGGCGCGAGATGAAGTCTGTCGGCCGTAGGTGCATTAACGCTCAAGCTTAATCGCCGCACATCATTCTCTGTTTGGTCGTCAAGAACGACCAAGCTCGCTTCAATGTCGGGCTGCGTCGCTGTGGACCGGGTCCATCTGGAGCGGTTATAAGCGGGTAAGGTGACGTCTGCGGGACCTTCGAATGTGAACGCGCCTTCCTCAGTCATAGCGGGCGGCGGCATTGTGCGACCCGAAAGCTGCACATAATTTCCGGCGTCAAATTCGATATGCCGGATCGATACGCCGCGCGGCGCGTCGACGCTATAGGGCGGGACCAAGGCAGCCGTAACGATCAAGATGAGCGCCAAGGCGCCTGCACCCATCAGCGGTACATCCAATACTTTTCGAGGCGGGATTGTAGCGATGAGGATAACCGTGGGTATAGCCCACAGCGCCGCGAAGGGTGCCGCGTCAGCGCCAAGGGCCGCAAGCGCGAAGCCCGGTAAGGGTAAGTTGGTGATCAGGAACAAAACCGCAGCAGCGGCACTGAGTCCAACGGCTAAACCTTTACGCCCGAATAAGGCAGCGAGCGCACAGAGTGTTGCCACCGCCAAGGCAGGCACAAAGATCACAATAGAGCCAGAGAACAGAACCAAGCCTATAGCTCCCAGGACGGCTAGCCAAACCCAGCTTTTCAGCGCGGGACCCGGATCGACAGCGTCGTCTGTGTTATGGTGATCATGGAGGGTGATAGCTATCAACGCGCTGATAAGCACCGCAATTCCAGCCTGCGCCCCCTGCAACGCCCATGGATGCGCTGGTGCAAAGGCACCAGCCTCACGGATTAGTCCCAGTCCCATTGACAGGCCGACAGAGGCCAGGCCGGCTGCGATGAGGGCGATCGGTAGAACAGCCCATCCGCGCCAACCACGCCATGCGCTAGTCTTTATAAGGGCGGTTAGAGACAGCGCTCCGCCCAGAATGATCGCAGCTATCCCGGCCCAGAAGGGAACAGAGACAACGCCGCGTGTCAGGAGGTCGAAATAGAGACGGCGAGTTTCTGGCGACTGAGCAGCACTTTGCTGAGCAAAGCCTTCGACCGCGGCCAGCGCATTGATACCGGAATGGAATAGTGAACCCCGGTCTAGGTTTGCGAGATTGTCACCCGGCGTGTGGTAAAAACTGTCGCCTAGAATGAAAGCAAAATTGGTCGCATCGACCGCGCGCGGGGCGTCGTCATCTAAAAACCGCGAGAGATCCGTATCGTTGGGCATGGCGTCGTAAATGTCCGAACTCAACGTGTTCGCCATAGCTGTTCGCCCGGTCTTGGCGATCGCGCTGATATCGCGACTATTAGGGCGGGAGGTTTGGAACATGGAGACGGGACCGGTGACGCCGCGTGCCTCGACATTGACGACCGATCCGATCCGGGTCGCCAGCGGGTCCGTTTGCACAAAGCTTTCTGCGCCCAATAGACCAATTTCTTCGCCGTCCGTGATCAGGACCAGCACAGGCCGGGGCAGGTCTCGACCCTTAAGTAGACGCGCCACTTCTAGTCCGACCGCCACACCCGCGCCGTCATCGCCTGCGCCGGGTCCAGCAGGCACGGAATCATAATGGCTCATCAAAACCACACCCTGTGTCACTGTGTCCGTCGGCGGCACGGCCCAGAACATGACGTTTTGGACTCGTCCGCAAACGCCGCCGAAATGATTGGTGCAGTGGAAATCATCCCTCACAATCGGATCAAACCCAAGCGCCCGAATTTCCGTAAGCAGTCGCTCTCGCACGGCATCATTGGCATCAGAGTCGATGGGGTGAGGCCGCTCGTCACCGAGAATGCGCGACAAGGTCTCAGCGGCGCGTACGGTATCGAATGGGTGGTCAGGATCCGGTGAGGGGGGGCGTACAAAAGAGAGGCTGAAGGTGAAAATCAGGATCATCCCGACCAAACCGAGTGTCACTAAAACGGACGTATTCTTACTTCGTTTCGTTGTCATACTCTGTCCCCCAAATCGTCTTAAGGCATGGCATGTCGGCGGGTTCAAGTTATGAGATGATTATGCTGGACGGCCACATCATTATTATGGGTGTTTCAGGCTGCGGAAAGTCCACGGTCGGAAAGATGCTGGCAGAGCATCTGGGTCGGCCTTTTCTCGAAGGCGATGATTTTCACCCGGCCGAGAATGTTTCGAAGATGGCGTCGGGTCAGGCGCTTACAAATCAGGATCGTGAAGCTTGGATAAAAGCGCTCTGCCATTCAGCAAACGAAAGCCAGCTTTCGATCATTGCCTGTTCGGCTCTGAATGCCACCGTTCGGAATTGGCTAGGCGCAGGATTAGAAAAGTCTGTTTCTTATATTTGGCTAAAAGGGTCTGAAACTCTGCTCGCTAAACGGCTGGCCACCCGGTCGAACCACTTCTTTTCCCCAAGCTTACTAGCGAGCCAGTTCGCGGCGCTTGATCCGCAGGAAGATGCGATTGCGGTCTCTGTTAATCAACCCGTCGAGGCCATCATTGCCGAAATCCTTTCAGCCTTAGACGACGAGTGATAAGGCGCAGCAGACGGCGAAGCCTGTCAGGCCGATCAATGTAGTTGAGACGGTCCAGCTGCGTAGTGTTTGCGACTCTGTCAGGCCGAGATAGCGGCTGACTAACCAGAAGCCGCTATCATTGACGTGGCTCAGCATGGATGCGCCAGACGCGATTGCGATCACAATTAGCGCAAGCCCAGCCCCCTCGACACCGGCGACTTGTGCGACGGGAGCGGTCAAACCCGCCGCCGTGATCATGGCGACGGTCGCAGAGCCTTGCGCCACTCGGACGATGAGTGCGACGATAAATGCGAAGAGCAGGATCGGCATAGAGCCCGCCGTGAGCGCTTCGGCCAGGAGACGGCCCGCGCCACTGTCGACCAAGATTTGCTTGAACACGCCGCCCGCGCCCGTGACCAGAACGACAAGGCCAGCGGGTTCCAGCGATTTCAGCATTGCATTATGGACATCGCCCGCCGCCATCCCGCGCCGAATGCCAAAGGCATACCAAGCGTAAAGACAGGCGATCAGCAGCGCGACGAAGGGATGACCGACGAAGGCGATAATTGTTGCGGCTGTGCCCGAGAGATCCAGCGCCATGGTGATCGTCGCGCCGAGGATGAGCATAAGTGGCAAGGCGATCACGCTCATGGCAGCCCCAAAACTGATTGGGTTGGCGGGGGCGTCTAAACCGGGCGCAAAATCGATGGCTTGCGTGACGGCAAATTCCGGACGGTCGGCAATGATCCGCGCCAACATCGGCCCGCCGACTAACATGGCGGGGAGGCCCGCAATTGCCCCGAACAGAATGACCCAACCCAGATCGGCCCCTAGGATTTCGGCTACGGCAATGGGTCCGGGCGTCGGCGGGATGAAGGCATGAGTGACAGCGAGTCCTGCCAATAGCGGGATCGCGAAATAGACAAGGCTCTTCCCTGTTTTGTCGCGCAGGCCAAGTAGAACTGGCATGAGGATAATGAAGGCGACATCGAAGAAGACGGGGATCGCGACAAGAAAACCGATCACGCCGAGAGCCCCTTGTGATCGTCGCTCGCCGAAACGTTTCAAGATCGTGTCTGAAATAGCCCCAACCCCGCCCGACGCTTCGAGCAGTGCGCCCATCATAGCGCCGAGACCGACGACGACGGCGACGAAACCGAGCGTCCCGCCCATGCCTGTTTTGACCGCTTCGATAACATCCATCGGAGCCATGCCGACCGATAGGCCAAAGCCGAGAGACACGAAGAGCAGCGCAATAAATGCGGGTAATCGAAAGCGCAAAACCAGAAGCAGCAGTCCCGCAATAGCGACAACCGTCATGACAAGCGGATAGGCCATGTGAAATCTCCCCTGCATGCGGCCCTAAATCAGGCGATGCGGGTCGTCACGTTAGAAATCGATAGAGCGCGCGGCAGGGAAATTAGCTCAAGACAAAATGGGTGGCTAAACTTGACCCATATCAAGTCCGCTTCAATGCATGTGTTGGATTGTCACACCCTAACGCAACACGGCTCGGGACAGCCGGTTCGATGTCCGGAACTATTTCCAGACCCAAGGGGATTATATGACGCATTCGAATTTATTCCGCACGGCAAGCTGTGCATCCGCACTTCTCCTTGGTCTTGGCGTGGCCGCTCCGACATTGGCTCAAAGCACGGACGAGACTGTCCGGATCAAGGACGAGATCATCGTCACGGCCCGGAAGACGGAAGAGACGCTGCTCGACGTACCGCTCTCCATTACCGCAATCACTGCCGCGGATATCGAGCGGTCGGGACTGGACAGCATTGCAGATGTGGCGTTGCAGACACCCGGTTTCTCTTTCCGCCAAGGTTTCGGTCGGGCTGAAGGCGGCGCCAATAGCCGCCCTGCTATTCGTGGCATGTCCAATGTTCTCGGCTCACCCAATGCAGGTTTCTTTGTCGATGGGATCTTCGTTTCTGACAGCATCACCTCTTATCAACTCGATAATCTTGAGCGTGTGGAAGTCATTCGTGGACCACAATCTGCTCTGTTTGGGCGCAATACTTTTGCAGGTGCTGTCAATTTCGTGACCCGTGATCCGGGCGAAGAAATGCAAGGTCGCATTTCTGCAATGGCCGCTGAGCATGACGCCTATGAGCTGACGGGCTATGTTAACGGTCCGATCAAGGAAGGCATACTCTACGGTGAAATCAATGCCCGCTTTAATACGTTTGGCGGCGACTATGAGAATGCGGATGGCGGCGACAATCTCGGCGCGCAGGAAACAACTAATGTCGGCGGTAAACTGGTCTTCAAGCCGACCGACGCGTTCACGGCTCGGCTCAATCTGGGCTATTCTCAAGTGCGCGATGGCGGCTTCGCTTATGGCGGATTGGGCAGCAATAATTTGAACTGCTTCCAGCCTAATGTGACTGGCTCCTTCTTTGGAATTGATCTCTCGTCCAACCGGTCTCGCGGTTACTTCTGCGGCGAAATTGAAGTGCCGGACACGCTCGCCTTCAACGATGCTGAGCTTAATGATTTAGGTTATGAAGGGATTGAACGCGATAGTTTCCGGTCCAGTCTGCAAATGGATTGGGATTTGGACAATGGGTACTCGCTGACATCGATCACGGCCTATAACAGCTCCGACAATATCAATATTTTCGATAATGCTTTGGTGTCATCAACAGCGCCAAACTTCTCCATCGGCAAAACATCCCGGAACGATTTCTCGCAAGAGCTTCGGATCCTGTCGCCACGCGACAAACAGTTCCGCTGGCTCGCAGGCGGATACTATTTCGAAGAAAATGACGGCGAAGGCTTTGATGCAGGCGGCGTTTATGCGCCTAATGGCCAATCTAACCGTCCGCGACTGTTTGATTCTGGCGACAAGGTCGAAAACATCGCCGTTTATGGTATGGTCGAATATGATGCGACGGAAGACCTAACCCTCTCGCTTGAAGCGCGCTATCAAGAAGACACAATCACGGCGACGGAAGAAGTATTAGGTGCGGCTGATTCCACGACCCGCCCGGCCTTCACGGACATTCGTGAGATCAAATATGATAGCTTCCTGCCACGGGTCACGGCGCGTTATTCTCTGAATGAAAATACGAATATTTACGGATCAATTGCCAAGGGTAATAAGCCGGGCGGTTTCAACTCCGTGCCGCCTCAATCTGAATTCTTCAATCCACAAGATTT
Source organism: Algimonas ampicilliniresistens (assembly GCF_030159955.1). Classification (GTDB taxonomy): domain Bacteria; phylum Pseudomonadota; class Alphaproteobacteria; order Caulobacterales; family Maricaulaceae; genus Litorimonas; species Litorimonas ampicilliniresistens. Next base: position 84,326 of record NZ_BSNK01000002.1, on the reverse strand, counting down.
TGCTGAATTCACGCGGGACTTCGCCACATTTGAAGAAGAGTCGATTTGGTCGTACGAAGTTGGGGTTAAGGGGCAGGACGGAACCGGGCGTCTCAACTATAATCTTTCGGCCTATTACATCGATTGGTCTGATCAGCAGCTGACGCAGTCCCAACCCTATACAACGGCTTCATCAGGCGGTCGGTCCGGGACGACGTTCCCGGCTGTGGTCAACGCAGGGGCTTCGGAAATCTTTGGCTTTGAAGCTGAGCTCTTTGGATCCGTTGATCGGTTCGACTACTCGCTGGGCTATTCCTACAGCAACGCTGAACTGACAGACTTTTACGATGAAAATGCTGAGGAGTTGTTTGATACGGACGGGATTGCGTCGGGTCAGCCCGGTGATGTGGACGGCTTAAATGGACAGCTTGCAGGCAATAAACTGCCGCAAACGCCCGCCCACCAGATCAATGCATCGGGTACCTATACAATCCCTATCAGCGACACGACGGACTGGTTTGCTCGTGCGGATTACAATTATGAGTCCAAGCGGTTCGTGCAGGTGTTCAATCTTTCGCATACAGGCGATTCGCATATGCTGAATCTGCGGACCGGCATCGATCGTGGGAATTGGAGCCTGTCAGCGTTTTACAACAATGTTCTAGGCGATAACACGCCCCTAGTTGTGACGCGTCTGCTCGACTTCAACCGCCCACTGCTGATCCCTGATCCGGTCCGGTCTTTCATCTTCCTGCCGAACCGACGCTTTACCTTCTATCGTGACTTCACGATTTCCGGTCCGCGCAAATCGCAGTTTGGGGTGAGAGCCTCTTACAAGTTCTAGTCATGGCGGGCCTGATCTCTCCGGCGCTCCGGCTCAAATTACTAAAGTGGCATCGCTGGTTTACACTGGCGTTGCTGCTGCAGTTGGGGATCTGGCTGACGACGGCGCTTATCATGACGATGATCGCGCGGGCGTCCCTGACGGCCTACCGTGCGCCTGCACCCATCTCCGTCGATGCTGTTGCGACTTGGCCGGATCTGAACGCTTTAAAGGCGGGCGCTCCGGATGGCGTCATGCGGGTTGCGCTTGATCACGCGGGTCCGACGGTTCGCCTTAGCTTTGACGAAGACCGTGTCGTTTCTCCTGATACGCTCGCGGTTCTTATACAAATCGAACCTGCCCGAATTGCGCAGCTAGCGTCGGAGATGACGGGTGAGAACATTGATGTATCAAACGTCAGTCTGAAAACACGCAATACGGTCGAGTATCAAAAACTCCCGATCCCGGCTTGGCGCGTTGAGGCAGAGCAGGCGGTTCTGTTTTTCAGTCCGACGACGGGCGAATATATCACTCAGACCACCCGTATGAAGTTTTTGGAAAACCTGGCCACGACCATCCATATCATGGATTATTCGGGCCAGGCCGAATTCCGACGAAACATCGTCTTAAGTTTTTTTGCGCTGCTGTTCTTTAGCGCAGCGGTCATGGGCGTGCTGGCCTTCAAGAAACTCTATCTCAAGAAGCGCGCTATTCCGAAAGCAATGAAAATCCACCAGATCGTCGGGTTAGTTCTGGCGGTACAGGTATTCTTCTGGGTGACATCGGGTCTCGGGATTGTCTGGTTGCTGCACCCTCTTCGAGATCAAGCGGAAAACATCCTGAAGCATGACGTCGCTCCGATCGATTGGACCGCAGTGGCCGTTCACCCGACCGATATTTTCGACGTCTCGGATGCGCGTGGCGCGCCGTCCGCTATTGTCCTTCGTATGCTTGGGGGCGAGCCCGTCTACCAAGTTCGCTGGCCAGGGCGAAATCCGGATCAAGTGCTTTGGAGCGCGCGGGATGGCCAGACGTTGAAACTGACGGAGGCAGATCGCGATGCGATTGTATTGCGTCGGCTTGTTCCGGAAGCCGCAGGATCGATTGAGCGCTGGGAGGTCGCGGAAGGGCCGCAGGATTTAGACTTCTATTTTTACACCGGGCCTTATCCGGTCTGGAAAGGCTATTTTACGGAGCCAACGGCGGGCGCTGTCGCCATCGATCAAGTTACGGGTCATGTTCATGACCCACGGACCGGGACCGAGATATTCTTAGAGCGCTATTACAATGTCCACGTCGTCAATTGGCGCTTGCGAGTGATCCAATATCGGCGCGAACCCGCGCTCCTGATCGTGATTGCGCTCGCTATGCTGCTCTTCGTAACTGGCGTGATGATGCAAATCCGGCGTTGGAAAGCGACCGGTCGGCTTTAGGCGCTGGTTTATCTGTATTATATTTATCGAAAAACGATAAATTTCTTGATCTCACCGCATTAGCGCGTCTAGGGCGATACCCAGCAATCACATTGCACGGGGATCGATATGAACACGTCCAATATTACAGGTCACGCTTTACTCGCGACCATCATCATCGGCATCATTGGGGCGCTGACCGTTAATGCCGGCATCGACATCAATCTTTCGGCTGACGTTGAAGCAACAGCTAGTGCGATGTTGGAAGCGGAAACGCGCCTTCGTGGTCGGGCCTACCTCTCCTTGCTCGTCCTCGGGTTGAACATATTGTTTCTTGTGGGCGTGTTTCGTCTTTTGAAAACCAAAGGCCCTTTGCTGGCGGGGTGGAGCCTGCTTGTTGGTTTGGGCGCGGGGCTATTGTCCCTCGTCGGCGCGGTCGCTGCCATGAATGTGGCGGAGCTGGCAGGTGGGGTCGCTTATCAGTCCTTAGCGAGCGCCGAGCAACGGCTTCTATTGGCAGGCTTGCAGGCGACGTCGGACTATACGTCTTTCCACCTTAGCTTGGTGTTGTCTTCAGTGTCTAATGCGGGTTTCTTCTGGTTGTTTCTGCGCGCGGGCGGGCTGCCGAAGATCACGGCGGGATGGGGGTTTTTTGCCTCGCTCTTTGTCGCAGTTTCTATCGTCGCGAGAGATTTTATTCCCGCCTTCGGCCACGATCTTGTGACCATGGCCTTCATGCTGGCTAATCTGACGGCCCTGATTGCAACTGGGATTTACCTAGTGGTCTGGGGCAAAAGCGAACTGACTTAGACCCCGCGCGCGCTCGTCATGGGCGAGGGCGCGGCCAAGTGGCGGATGGGCGCGTTGCGGGCAGGCTTCTCGTTCACACAAATAGCAATTTGGCCCAATCGGCATCGGGTTGCCCGATAACCAATCTGAATAGACGAGGCGCTTGGCATGGGTCATGTCGCAACCGAGCCCGATGGCAAAGCTCTGCGAGGGGGCCGAGCTAGTCCCACCGGAGCGGGTCACGCGGCGCGCGACTGTGAGATATGTCTCCCCGTCCGGCATCTCCACTGATTGAACCAGCGGCTTATCCGGCGAGGCGAAGGCTTCGTGGATGGCCCACCGCGGGCAAACTCCACCAAATCGTGGGAACACGAATCGGCCTTGGCTAAACCGCTTCGATAGATTTCCAGCAATGTCGATGCGGACGAAAAACATCGGAACGCCGCGCGCTTCGGGTCGTGACAGCGTAGTGAGGCGGTGGGCGACCTGTTCAGCCGAGGAACCAAACCGGTGGGCGAGCGCGTCGATATCGTAACGAAGAGCTTCGGCGGCTTTCAGAAACGGCCCGTAAGGCATCAGTAGAGCGGCCGCGAAATAGTTGGCGAGGGTTGTACGGAGCAATCGCTTGGCATCAATGGTTGGCAGATCGGCGCGCTCAACGATCGTGTCGATAACGCTGCGTTGCTCCAACATCCCAATCTGAAACGCGATCTGGAACCGGCGGGAACTGGCGGGCAGAAGTTCAGACAGGTTCAACCGCCCGGAATGGCGATCATAATAGCGCAGCATATCAACCATTACATCATTTGGAAGGATGCGAACGACGGTGTTATGGTGATCCTTCATCCGGGCGATGAGCGCAGTAAGTGGCTCAGTCCGGCGCAATTCAAGCTCTGTGTGGAGATCTTCTGCGGCGCGGTCGAGCGGGTCGAAATAATTGCGTGCGCGCTGCAAGACATCGCGGACAAGATCGGTAGCCGGAACGGTGCCTTGTAAAGCGCTCGCTGCTTCGTCGGCGCCTTCTTCCCTTACAAGCCGCCGCGAGAGTTCGGTATAGCGTTGATGTAGGTTGACGAGCGCGCGGGCGGTGGCAGGGCTTGCGCCCACCACATCCTCCACTTCAGATTTTGGCACGCGATCACGACCGAGCGCCGGGTCGCGCAAGGCTTCGAACAATTCACCGACCAACTGTTGGTCCGTTCCGGACGTCAGCGCCGAGAGGTTGATGTCATAGGTCTCTGACAGGCGCAGCAACACCTTAGCCGAAACGGCGCGTTGGTTGCGCTCCATCAGATTGAGGTAGCTACCAGAGATGCCCAGATCCTCAGCCATGCGAGTCTGGGTCAGGCCCAGACTTGTGCGGAGCCGCCGGAGCCGTGGGCCGATCAAAATCTTTTCCCCACGCTTGTTTACAGAGTTCACCATATTACTGATTTTGACTTTACAAACGCAACAAAGCAACCCGCATTTTACAGACTCATACAAAAAAACTCGCTAACGGACGCTCACACGATTTTGTTGGAGAGTGCCATGAATGCGCCCGTTACCCCTGAGACCACCCCGATCCCGCGTCACCGCGTGTTAGCCAAAGTTGTGGGCCCAAAATCAGGAGAGGCCGTCGCCGATCTGGATCGTGTCCTAACGCCGGATGCCCTTCTATTTCTGGCGGACCTTGAGAGGCGATTCGGGCCGCAGCGCCGTATTCTGCTGTCAGATCGCCAACTTCGCCAAGACCGTTTCGACGATGGTGAGCTGCCTGGGGTCCCGCTTGAGACGGCTCATATTCGCAACAGCGCCTGGGAAGTCGATCCGGCCCCCAAAGCGCTAACAGACCGCCGCGTCGAGATCACAGGCCCCGTTAGCCGCAAGATGATGATCAATGCGTTCAATAGCGGCGCAACACAGTTCATGGCTGACTTTGAAGACGCCTCTTCGCCGACCTTCGCCAACATGATCGAAGGTCAGGCGAATATGATCGATTACACAAACGGTCAGCTGACCATGAAAACAGAAAAGCGGGCTTACGTCATTGGCGACAACCCAGCGACATTGTTGGTCCGTCCGCGCGGCTGGCATTTGGAAGAGAAGAACGTGACCGTTGATGGCCTGCCTATGTCGGCCTCCCTGTTCGATTTAGGTCTGCACCTGTTCCACAATGGTGTGGCACTGGCGTCGGATGGTCGTGGACCCTTCTTCTACCTGCCGAAGTTAGAGTCCTATCAGGAAGCTCGTCTGTGGAATGACGTGTTCAACTTCGCCCAAGCGTCACTGGGTATTGAAAACGGGACGATTAAAGCAACTGTTTTGATCGAAACCTTGCCCGCCGCCTTCCAGATGGAAGAGATCCTCTACGTCCTGCGTCGCCACATTACGGGGCTGAATTGTGGACGTTGGGACTACATCTTCTCTTACATTAAGACGCTGCGGAACCATAAAGCCTTCTTGCTGCCTGACCGGGCACAAGTCGGCATGGATCGCGATTTCCTGCGCGCCTACTCCCTCCGCTTGATTGAAACCTGCCATCGTCGTGGGGCTCACGCGATGGGCGGTATGGCGGCACAGATCCCAGTCAAAAATGATGACGCAGCCAATGATGCAGCATTTGCCAAAATTCGCGCTGACAAGGAACGTGAAGTCCGTGCTGGTCACGACGGCACTTGGGTTGCGCATCCTGCAATGGTTGCGGCGGCCACCGAAACTTTTGACGCTCACATGCCAGGTAAGCACCAGATCAAGGCCAAACGTCAGGCTCCGCGCATCAGCGATGAGGCGATGTTGGAACCACATGACGGCACGATTACCGAAGCCGGTCTGCGGACCAATATCGAAGTCGGTATTCGTTACATCGCGGCCTGGCTGTCAGGCCGCGGCGCGGTCCCGATCCACGGATTAATGGAAGATGCCGCAACGGCTGAAATCAGCCGCGCACAAGTCTGGCAATGGCTGCGTCACGGTGCAGATGTGCAACTCGCGGACGGATCATCCGAACGCATGAGCAGCACGCTTTACGGGCGCATCTATGACGAGGTGTTTGAAGCGCTTCAGACGGAGCTTGGTCGCGACACTTTTATCGCCGGTCGTTTCCCAGAGGCCGCTCGCCTGTTCACTCAGACGGCGACATCCGCCGATCTGCCCGAATTCCTAACTATTCCTGCATACGAAATTTTGGAGGCTTAAATGACCTACACACAAACACTCAATGACATCCAAGCCCGTTACCCTAATGGTGTGCCGGGCGGCATTAATGTCGAAGACATTGCTCAGTTGAAGGTTCAGAACACCTACGAGACCCATCTGGATATTGCCAAAGCGATGGCGAAAGTCATGCGCGCCGACATGGCGCGTTATGATACGGACACGAGCCAGTTCACACAGTCACTCGGCTGCTGGTCCGGCTTCCATGCCATGCAAATGATGCGCGCTATTAAACGCCAAAAAGGCACGCTGGACCGCGCATATGTCTATCTGTCCGGTTGGATGGTTGCGGGCCTGCGCAATAGTTTCGGACATTTGCCGGATCAGTCTATGCACGAGAAAACCGCGGTGACCGATTTGATCAACGAGATTTATACGTCACTGCGCCAAGCCGATGAAGTTGACTTGAACGATTTGTTCGGCGAGCTGAAATCCGCCGATGACGATGTGAGTCGCCAAGCGGTCATTTCAAAGATTGACGGGTTTGAGAGCTATGTCCGTCCGATCATCGCTGACATTGATGCTGGCTTCGGCAATGTTCATGCGACCTATCTGCTTGCCAAAGAGCTGATCAAGGCGGGCGCTTGCTGCATTCAGATCGAAAACCAAGTGTCGGACGCCAAACAATGCGGACACCAAGACGGTAAGGTCACAGTTCCGCGTGAGGACTTCATCGAAAAACTGCGCGCTGTGCGTATGGCGTTTGAAGAACTTGGTGTGGATGATGGTGTGATCGTGGCGCGGACCGATAGTCTCGGTGCTGGCCTGACACAGAAAATCCCTGTCTCGCGTGAAGCGGGTGATCTGGCTTCGGAATATACCAAATGGCTTGAAGCCACACCGGTCGAAGGCCTGTCTGATCTAGACGATGGCGATGTGGCCATTCGGCTGAACGGTCAGCTCGTTAAACCAACGCGGCTGCCCAACGGTCTCTACAAGTTCAAAGCCGACACAGGTGAAGAACGCGTGGTCGAAGACTGTATCGCGGCGTTGAATGATGGTGGCGCAGACCTGCTCTGGATCGAAACGGCGACTCCGAATGTGGCGCAAATCGCGGGCATGGTGAACCGTATCCGCGAAGCGGCGCCGCAGGCGAAGCTGACCTATAACAATTCACCGTCCTTCAACTGGACGCTCAATCTACGCAAACAGGTGCGTGAAGATTGGATCAATGAGGGTCGCATCCAAGCGGGCGATTATGACGAAGCTCGTCTTATGTCCGCGGCCTTCGATGAAGACGCGCTGGGTATTGAGGCGGACCGTCGCTTGCAGGCGTTCCAGACGGATATCGCGCGTGAAGCGGGTGTGTTCCACAACCTCATCACTCTGCCGACCTTCCATATGGACGCGCTCGGTATGGATCGTCTGAGTGAAGGCTATTACGGCGACGAGAAAATGCTCGCCTATGTCAAAAACGTTCAGCGCGAAGAGATCCGCGGCGGTGTGTCCGCAGTGCGCCACCAGCATGAAGTTGGATCCGATATTGGCGACAGCTTCAAAGTTATGACCGGCGGTGATCGCGCTCTGAAAGCAGGCGGTGAGCACAATACAATGAACCAGTTCGCAGACGTCGCCTAACCACGACACGGATGTGGCTAAGTAAAGCCACCGCGCGTTCTAACGAGTGGCTCCACAACCGGAATGAACCCTCGGCCCATTGGTCGGGGGTTTTTGCGCACGGCACCGCGATAATCTATGCTATGAAGAACCCGCCTTGGCGAGCAGAGCATGGAGAATCACAGCATGGTGACAGGCAAGTCTCCGCCGAAAGCGCCTGCTCAGACGCATGGATATTCAGGTAAGTCATTGTTTCAGAAAATTGGTTTGAAACCAAGTATGACCTGTCTGACCATAGGTGCGCCAGATCATTATTCAGAGCTCATTGCGGGGGCCGAAAATGTTGCGTTCAGAACCCGGGCAAAACAAGCTGACATAGTCCATCTCTTTTGCCCAGATCGCAAAACGCTTGAACGGAAGTACGACACAGCGTTGGGAAAAGTGGCTAATGGCGGAGCCCTATGGATCTCTTGGCCCAAGAAATCGTCTTCGCTCTACAAAGACTTAACTGGTAATGACCTCAGGCGCCTCATCCTCCCAACGGGTTGGGTGGATGTCAAAGTTTGCGCCGTCGATGCAGACTGGTCTGGACTAAAATTCGTTCGCCGTAAGGGCACGTAGATGGCACTCAGACAGAGTGCATATGCATGTATCCATTCTAATACTTCCCAGGTTTCTTTGTCTTGTTGAGGCGGATCATTTTGCCGAACTCTTTGTCCTTTTTCCGACGTTGAGCGAGGTTGGCGGAGTTAAACGCTTCTTCAGCGATGAGTTTCCGCCATCGTTTCAGCCGTGCCGTGTCGATGTCACCGCGTTCTAAGGCGCTCAGGACTGCGCAGCCGGGTTCTGTTTCATGCTGACAATCTCTGAACCGGCATTGGTTGGCAAAATCACGAATGTCTGAGAACAGATCCCCGATTCCCGATATTGCATCTGTGAGCTGCAACTCACGCATGCCGGGTGTGTCCAACACCATGCAGCCTTCTGGAATACCATGTAATTGCCGAGTCGAGGTCGTGTGGCGACCTTTGGCATCGTCTTCGCGGATCGCTTGCGTTTCAATCAACTGATTGCCGATTAGAGCGTTGGTCAAAGTCGATTTTCCAACACCTGAAGACCCCAGAAATGCAACGGTTTGGCCGGGTTTACACCACTCTGCCAACTTCTCCCTTGGCTCATCACCGCGCGCATCTAGGGCAACAACGGTTATGAGGTCAGAGATCGCGCGGGCCTGATCCAGATAATCTTGCGGTGTATCGGTCAGGTCGGCCTTAGTTAAAATGATGACGGGTGTGATGTCCGCGTCAAGCGCCAAGGCGATGTAACGTTCGAGCCGGGCCACATTGAAATCTTGGTTGAAGGACGAGACGATAAACGCCGTGTCGATATTGGCCGCAATCAGTTGGATCTGTCGATCCGATCCTGGCGCGCGGCGCTGTATAATGCTCTTCCGCTCGAGGACGCGGCTGGTCTGGGCTTGCTCGCGATTAAGCAGGACCCAATCGCCAACCGTAGCGTCTGATAGCGGTGGGATCAGTTCATCAATATCATCGCCGATAACGTGCAACGCGTTGCGGTGTACTTCGACGATGCGGACAGGCGGCGTGTCAGCTAACTCGTCAACGCTCGTCTGTTGGGCGAAGTAAGGTTGCCACCCTAGTCGTTTAAGGGGTGGGTCGTTTTGGTCTGAATGTCCGCGTCTCATCTCAGGTGGTAGGAATTTGGAATAGTCCCGTGTCATGGCGGGTCAACTTTCATGGCTTCGTCACGAGCAAAGCTCGGACATATAGGATCAGTGTCGTTCGAAACTGCAAACCAACAGGCCCGCCAACGGTCTTGGCGGTGTATATCAATCGTTGGTTTTGCATCGGGAGGACTGTTGCCTCCCCACTTTACCGGGGCATGAAGTCTCCATTTGAGAGACCTTTACCATAGGCTTTATATAGGCCTGCATCAAGATATTCCGTTGCAATTTCACGCAAGCCGAGCCGACTGCGTCAGGTCATCGGCGACTTCTAGGCCTATGGTTGGGTTGATAGTGGCGTCTATTCTGCTTCATCTATCTTTGTGTAAATGCCCGTGAACCAAGGTTTCCATTCGTCGGTGTCTTCAGAATATTGATGGAAAACCTGCTCGACTGTGCCGTCTTCACGCAACGTCCACTTGCCGCGAAATCGACCATTATTGTCCGACCCCGGCAGATAACCAATCCGGCCCTCCAGTATCATGGCACCGTCCGCATCCAGTCCGCCAGAATAATTGATTGTTGCCCCTGTTGAAACCCAGACTTGTCGCCAATCGCCAGTATCGCGGTCTACGAAATTGTAACTCTGGCCAGTGCCACCGCTGGCGCTTGTCCAGCGTTCGACCAGAAGGCATCCGCTTTCTTCTGACGTGATCCGGTTGGTCCCCGCCAGTGCCCCATCGGGTGATCGAACCTCCCACGTTCCAATCCAGAAATCGAAATCGCGATAAGGTGATCCGGTACAGGCTGGTTTTCGAACCGGGGCTTCAACAGAGGGGTCTTCCACATTTTGCGCAGTGGCCGTGTTCGCCGATAAAGCCAGACACGCGACCGAGAGGATAGTGAGACCTATGGTTTTCATCATGACTCCAACGCCTTGAGAATTGCGGCACTATTTTCGTTCAACTGCGGCGACGGCGCGTGGCTGATACCATCTTTATTATTAAAACGCGCGGCCGGACGCACCGAGAAGATTTCGCCGAGATAAGGGTGAGTAACAGTTGCGACTGTGCGGTTCGCTTGGATCTGAGGATGAGTCATGGCCTGTTCCGGGGATAGGCATTCGCAGCACGGTACATCATGCGCTTCCATATAGGCGAGCACGTCAGCGATCGGTTTGTCGACGGGTTGGGCCGTCATTTCCGCAATCATAGCCCCAATGTTCATGAGCCTGGCCCGTGGCGTGGCAAAGCGCGGGTCATAAATTAGCTGTGGCTGCCCGATCAGGTTGAAAACGGCTTTGGCTTGAACGTCGCCTATCCCAGCAATGACGAAGTAACCGTCCTGAGCCGCCATCACCGCATAGGTCGCCGTGAGCGGATCAAGATGAATGGCGTCATCCGCAAGCAGCGTGTGCTGCATCAGCCCGTCAGGGAAGAAGAAATGCATGCCCGCGTCAATCATGGACAAATCTATGCGGGAGCCTTGGCCCTGATTAGGTCCGAGTCGTTCACGCGCGAAGAGGGCAGAAGATACGGCCTGCGCCGCCATAAGTGCGGTCGCTTTGTCGCAAATCGCGTGCTGGATATGGACCGGTGCGCCCCCTTGCGCCTCGCCTTGGGCGGCCGTCATGCCAAGCTGTGCCTGCATGACATGGTCATAAGCGGGTAACAGGGCTTGCGGCCCATTGGTGCCAAACCCGGTAATGCGCGCGAATACGAGCTTCGGATTCACAGCTTTCAATGCCTCATAAGACAGACCCAGCCGCGCCATCACGCTAGGGCGGTAGTTTGAGACAACCACATCGGCGCGTTCGCAGAGCTTGCGCGCGACAGAGAGATCACCCTGATCTTTCAGATCCAGCGCAATGGACTGCTTGCCGCGATTACAATTGTGAAACAGCGCAGAGAGCCCCGATTTCTGTGAGCCGATAAAGCGCATGGGGTCGCCCATACCTTGCGGTTCAATTTTGACGACGTCTGCACCCTGTTCAGCCAAGATCATGGCCGCAAAGCTCGCCGTGATCATGGTGGACATCTCCACGACGCGAATGCCGTGAAGCGGCAGGTGCGATGTGTCGCTCATACTATGCTCTCCCTTGCGATGCTTGTCGCGTGCCGCACGTGATTTGTCCAATCTGCTCCCGCTACCGCTTTTGGAGATTACGCGGTGTCGTGCCACAAGATACTGATAGGGGACATTTCATGCGAAATTTGACGGCAATATTTATTCTAGGCACCGCGACGTTGATATTGGGGGCGTGCACACCAACAGCGCCGACTTCGACTTCGGAAACGCTGACAGTTGTGGAGGCACGGCCAGTGCCTGTTGTGGGCGAGGGACGGATGATCCCGATCAAAACAGATAAAGGCACATTTGAGGTCTTCACAAAGAAAGTCGGCGACAGCCCAACGATGAAGGTTCTGCTGCTACATGGTGGGCCGGGCGGCACACATGAGGTCTTCGAGAATTTCTCTGACCATCTTCCGGATGCCGGAATCGAGTTTTATTATTACGATCAACTGGGCAGCTATTTTTCAGATCAACCCAATATGGATGATCTGTTGACCATAGACCGCTTTGTCGATGAGGTCGAACAGGTGCGTCAAGCGCTCGGGCTCAATGCCGATAATTTCTACCTTTATGGCCAGAGTTGGGGTGGTGTTCTCGGCATGGAATATGCGCTCGCTCATCAAGATAAGCTCAAGGGATTGATCGTGTCGAACATGGTGAGTTCGATCCCCGCCTATAATGACTATGCCCATAACGTTCTGATGGCCGATATGGATCCGGCGGTTCTAGCTCGGCTGGAAGAACTGGAAGCAGCGGAAGCGTATGAGCACCCGGACTATATGGGTCTGCTGATGGAGCATCATTATGTGGATCACATTCTGCGCAGGCCTGCCGACCAATGGCCGGAGCCTGTGATGAGAGCCTTCCCGCATCTCAATCCTGAGGTTTACATTCCGATGCAGGGACCGAGCGAGCTTGGCGCATCCGGTCTGCTCGTCGATTGGAATATTACAGATCGGTTGCACGAAATCGCTGTGCCGACCTTGGTTATGGCGGCCAGCCACGACACGATGGAACCTGCCTTTAAACGTATGATGTCGGAGCGTATGCAGCAGGCGCGTTATGTTGAAATGCCAAATGGCGGGCATTTTGCACAATGGGACGATACGGAAAATTACTTTCCAGCGCTGATTGATTTTATTCAGGATGTAGATGCAGGTCGATCTATCGCAGAATAGACGACCTCACTCCGCCGGTTTGGCGGGGGCCTCGGGCTCTGGCATCATATGTGATTGTCCGGCGATGCAGGGCGTCGGAACGGCTTCGAGTTTAATACTATCGCGCCATTCTCCGGTGTCTTCATCCTTGCGGCCATCGATACGGGCCCAGCCACCGTCAGCATAGGTCTCGAAATAGATACGGCGTTCGTCGCCTTCAGGGTAGACCTGCCACAATTTCATTCGGCCCGTTTCAGGGTCGAATTTTTGGTGAAGTTCTTTCGTTTGCAGATTAGCCGTGTGGGTCCAAGCCGTTTTCCAAAGATCACCCGTTTCGTCATAGAGGCGGATATTAATCCCGGAATCTTTGGGCGTATGCCACCAGTCCATGACGGCGCGACCGTTAAGAGCATAGCGCCCGTTCCATCTTGCTAGCGGAATGGAGGGGCTCCACCCATCTGCTGTCATCCGGCGCGCCATGACGACGAAATCCCCAACCATGAAATCGAACTGGGCGAAGCCTTCCGGCATATTCGGCGCAGGCTCTCCCATGTCGCAATTCACTTGGGCGGCAGCTGGCACAGCCAGACCGCTGCAGAGGAGTCCTGACACGACAAGTTGCTTAAAACAGTATGTCATTCGATTTCCCCTGACTAAGTTTGAGGAGACTAGATGACGAAGCGATCTCTGTCGATGCCCCGATCCTTGGCTTGCCTCTCGCAGCATACCGACCTAAGCGATCCGTCGCGGCGGGCGTAGCTCAGGGGTAGAGCGTCAGCTTCCCAAGCTGAATGTCGTGGGTTCGAATCCCATCGCCCGCTCCATTTCTTGAACCAGTAAAATCGACGTTTCTACGGGACATTGAAGCCAATTCGATGTTTTCGACTGGGTTCGAGAGTTGCTCTTCGCGGGGTCCGAGGGGCTCGGTTACTTCGTGGTTACATGATGGGCATGAACACGAGGGAAGGCGCATCAACGCTTTCCAAATGTGAAATTATTCGGAGCCAGTACGGACTTCCTCATGACGGGGTCATGAAACTTCTGCTGTTTGACTGCTGCAGTAAAAGTCGTCTGATGTTCGCTATGGGGGGGGGCAATGCTGACACTATCTGAGCAGCTTAAAACGCCCTCCGTTCATCTCCCCGAATCTGGCCGATTTTGTTCTTATTCTTATTTTTCGACGATGGATTAATATCGGATACTACTCCTTCTGTAGTTGGTGCATCAGATTCTAAGGGGATTAACACGATAAGTGTTACACTCACGCAGAAAAACGATATGACGGCAATTGCGGCTTTCATATTGAACCTTGGAACGACAGTGGTCTGAAACAGTTCAGCCTGTCCGGATACCACGCCCAAGAGTGTATAGCCTCTGCCTCTAATTGTCCGAATATAGCGCGGGTTCTTTGGATCATCGTCCAAAGATTTCCGTAGCAGTTTGATGCGCTGAGCAATTGTTTCGTCAGATACGTGGGTCTTTCTCCAAACCGTATTTGAAAGCTGTTCTCGACTCAGAATAGCAGGCGCTGACTGAACTAAAGCTAAGAGTAGCTCAAAACTGAGCTCCGGGAGCTTAAGGGCTTCTCCATCGCGGGACACAGATCGAGATGTGATGTCAATTGACAGATCTTTGAAGGAATATCGCATAACCTACTTTAAAGTATTGTTTTGTCTACATTATCAGGAATCTTCATTATTCTTCAGGTGATATAGACGGCGGTTGATTGGCATACGTTTAGGAGGACCACACACTGATAAAGAGTTAAAGATGCGTACTGCAATCATACTAGCATTTTTCGGCCTCATCATGGGCGTTGCATTTATCACCATTTTCACTGAGCCGGAAGACATTCGGAAAATTGCAAAGAGTGAGGAAGCTGAAATCGAGCGGCACTTGCAGGAAGTGATCGAAGAACATGGTATCAACACAGCCGCAATTTCTGTTATCAAAGACGGTAAGGTTCAATGGACAAGGAGCTTCGGTCAGCAATCTCGTGTGTCAGCTGTTTCTGAGAGCACTTTATTCAATGTCGCATCGATCACAAAAACGGTGATCGCAGAAACTGTTCTATCGCTCGTCGCAGAGAACCGGATATCGTTGGACGAACCCATGTTCGATTACTGGGTTGATCCGGACCTCATGGACGACCCTCGTCATAAGCTTCTCACGCCCCGTATGATCTTGTCCCACACATCAGGCTTTATGAATTGGCGTTTTTTCGCCGAAGACGGAAAGCTCAAATTCGTATCTGATCCGGGCACGACTTATGGATACTCTGGAGAGGGATATAAGTATCTAGCAGAATTTGTTGAACGGAAGCTTGGTGAACCCTTAGAACAACTGGTTGATCACTACGTATTTACGCCTCTGGAATTAAACAATGCATCATTGACTGTTCGATCTGACTTGTTTGCTCAAATTGCCCAAACACTAGATCAGGATGGACAATTTCATGGTCACTATTGTCGGCCAGAAGGGTGGTGTCGTGAGGAAGGGAGTTTTTCTGCCTCAGGCGACATGGTCATATCACTGTCGGAGTACACGAAATTTCTTATTTCAACGATGACAGATGAACGACTGGGGATCGCTCTAACGCAGGAACGTAATTCAATCGTCAAGCCTGAAGCCGAATATGATTGTAGACCTGTTCCGGATGCACTGTGTCCGGATCGATCCGGATATGGATTGGGTTGGCATGTCTTCGACCTTCAAGATGGAAAGACGGTCGGACATTTAGGGTCGGATTGGTCTATGGTTACCTTGGCGTACTATTATGAGGATAGTCGCGATGGTTTGGTTGTGTTTCTGAACGCTACGAATGCGGCTGGGATATCGGCAATGGTCGACATTCTTGATTTGCTCGATCCGGACTCGCCGGAACTTCATGGCTATGTTGCCCGTTCAAAGCGATTATAGCCGTGGCTTCCTAGATCCAAGGTCGCATCCTCGAATTCCACGACAGGTCGGCACTTTGGTGAGCTTTTCATGATACGCTGTCGCTGCAATGCGCATTCGTGCTTTAATACTGTAATCTGTTTTATTATTGACCGATTTCGTCTGCGGTAAGTGTATTTACGCATGCACGCATCGCAACTCTTCGTATTCGATTTTGAAAGTCTAAGCGCCCTAAATTCTACCCTCAAGGATACTCAGCCGATGTCCGCTTTGTCCACAAAGTAGCCGTTGGCATGACGCCATTAAAACGGCTGGAAACGACCAGATGCAGACTTTGGTGAGCGTCTTATTTTGGGCGTTTTACGTCTCTGGCTCGAGTGGCCGTTATGGGGCGACTTTAAGACGCTCAACGTCTGATGTGACAAGGTCGGCATCTGCATTTAAGATCTGACGGTATCACGCCCAGCTATTCAGGTGAGCTTGGTCGCGTCCAGAGGAATAGGCTAACGAGGCTGAGCACACCTATTTGCAACCAAATCACAAAGGCTGGGAGCTGTAAGAAGACGCTAAAAGCGACAATCACAATCATGGATATGAGGCTAGCAATCTTTGCATTTATCGAGATCGCCCGGTGTGTCTGCCAGTCCTGAATAAGCCTTCCGAAAACTTTGTGCTGCAACAGCCACCTGTGAAGTCTGGGAGATGAGCGAGCGAACGCAAAGGCCGCAACAAGCATAAATGATGTGGTCGGGAGTAGAGGCAAAAACACGCCTATTGTTCCCAGACACAGGCAAACCAACCCAAGACTTAGCCAGAGAAAGCGCCCGGGAGCGTAAGGCTTCATAGTAGAGGTAAAGCCATTGAGACTTGGCGGATTATCAGCATTTTTCACGGCTTTCCTCGGCGGTATTTGTGAGTGTTTGGACACCTATCAAAATAAATGCAGACCTGCAACTCATTCTCATTTACATCAATATCGCTATTGGTTAGAGGGCCTCGAATTCATTCTTGTGAGGTCATATGTTCCGCTCCAAATTCTCTATCGCTCTTCTACTGAGCACGTCACTGAGCCTTCTCTCCAATGCCGCGTTGGCGCAAACATCCGTTCAACTCGATGAGATTATCGTCACCGGGGAGCGCCAAGAGACGACTCTAAAGAACACAGGGTCCAGTGTCGTCGTGACAACAGGCGCAACACTCGATGCTTTTGCTGGACCCGATACGCTGGAGCGCATCTATCAACAGACCGCCAACGTAACGAGCAGTGGAGCAGATGGCCAAGGCCCAACCATTCGGGGATCAAATACAAGCGGCATTCTAACGAGCGTTGAGTCATTCTTTGGTGGCGCTCTGCCACGCACAACAATTCAAGTGGACGGGCGACAACTGTCTTTCAATGAATTTGTTTATGCCAGTGCATCAGCCTGGGACATCAAGCGTGTCGAAATCTTCCGAGGCCCCCAAACCACGACTCAGGGGCGCAATGCGATCTCCGGCGCGATTTTTGTCGAAACGAATGATCCGAATTTTGAAGAGTTTGAGGGCCGCGTTCGAGCTATTGTTGGCGACGATGCCACACGGCAAGGTTCTGGCGTTATCAGCGGCCCCATCGGCAATGGCGATGTCGCCTTCCGCCTCTCTGCCGATTATCGGGAACAAGATACGTTTATCGAACCGCTTGGCGTAACCAACGATTTTGGCGCTGACAGCCTCACAAAAACCGAAAGCCTGTCATTGCGCGGCAAGCTCGGTATCCGCCCGTCATCTATGCCGGGTCTGGATGTGCTCTTAACAGTCTCTCACTCTGACAGAGAAGGTCCACAGTCGGAAACCTTAGACGCGCCATTTGAAAATCTCACGCGGTTCAATCCGACCTTTGCGGTTTTTGGAACCGATGCCACGGCGGGTATCGCTAATATCAAATATGATTTGAACGATACAATTTCGTTTCAGAACGTCTTCACCATTTCTGATGGGAACGCGACGCGCCTTGCGCCCGCAGGGTCCGGGGAGGCGACCATTAGTTCTGATGAGGTCAGCAATGAGTTTCTCGTCAAGCTCAACACAGACCGCCTGACGGGCCTCGCAGGTGTCTATGTCTCCGCCATCGATAATGATGATGCCATCAACCTAGCAGGCTTCGGGATTGGGAGCGGCAGCTTTGAAGGGGATCGGGACAGCCTCGGTCTTTTCGTGGAAGGCACATACGGGATTACTGATCGCCTCTTCCTGACAGCAGGCGGACGGTATCAAAAAGACAGCCAGACTCGCACAGGGGGATTCACGATAATCCCGATCAACTTTGATGATACGTTCGATGCGTTTTTGCCCAAAGCCGAACTAGCCTATGATGTCACAGACAATGTCCGCATCGGCCTTCAAACTGAAAAAGGGTTTAATGCGGGCGGTTTTACCTTCAACTTCGAAACCTTCCAGCAGGATGTCTTCGAAGAAGAGACATTGTGGAATTACGAGGCGTTCTTACGCGGTGATTTCTTAGGCGGTCGTTTGGGCGTCAATGCTAATGTCTTCTACACAGACTTTAAAGACATTCAGCTCTCAACTTTGGTCGAGCTTGGTCCTGACTTTTTCGCTAATGTCTTTTCGAATGCGCCTGAGGCGCGCGCCATTGGCGGCGAGGTCGATGTACGGTTTCAAGCGACAAAAACGCTACGATTAAATGCGGGCTTGGGACTGACCGACACTGAAATTGAAAGCAATACGACAGCGGGTGCTTTAACCACAGGACATGAGTTTCAACGCGCACCCGGCTTAACGGCGATAGCGGGCGCAGTTTGGAACCCGATAGAACCCGTCGAACTCAGCGCTTTTGCTAGATATTCAGACGGATACTTCAGCGACGATGCCAATTTGGACGCCAACGCTGTCGACAGCTATTTCACAATGGACTTGCAAGCCAGCTATACGATTGGACAAGCGCGCTTCTTCATTGATGCCACCAATGTCTTTGATGAGTTTTATGCGGTCAACGTGTTCTCCGAAGGCGCATCGGGAACCATTGGTGACCTTCGCCGCGTCAGTGTCGGACTGGACTATCGTTTCTAGTGCCTAAGGCTGGTTCTCAAAAACACCGAAACTTGCGCGATTGGGTGCTGGACACCCACGCCTGGATGGGCGCTGTCGCCGCACTCTTCATCTTGTCCGTATCCATTACAGGGATCGGCTTGGCGTTTACCGGATCATTGATGAAACTAGAGACGGGAGCTTTGTCTGTTTCAGGCGAGCGATCAACTTTGGTTGATATAGATAATCTTATCGAAGCAGCGCAGGTTAAGGCTGGAGAGACCTTTTTGCCTGTTGGCTATCTTGGCCCTAGTGCAGAGATCGTGACGCCCGCTGAGATGATCTACGGGATGTCCGACAGGCCAGAGAATGGTGGTGAAGTTCAAATTATCAGTTTTGATCCTGCCAGTGACCAAGTCACAGGCACCTTCTACTTAGACAGAACTTGGACGCATCACCTTATCGATTTTCATTATAACCTACTGGCGGGCACAGTTGGTCTCATCCTTATAGCCGTTGTTGGAATACTCATGGCGGCTCTGGCTATCATGGGAGTTTGGTTATGGTGGCCCGGTCGCGGACGCGCGTGGAAGAAGGCCAAAAAGACATCTTTCAAAGGGCCATGGATCACGAAGAGCTTTAGGCTCCATGGCTTAGCAGGGCTATGGTTGTCCGTTACTGTGCTGCTCTGGGGACTGAGCGGAACCTATTGGTCAAAACCTGACTGGTTTCCAAAAGGGCTAACACCCCAAACAGACCGTATGGCCAGCACCCTTCCTTCTGAATTTGTGGACGCCACATGTGGTAGCGCCATATCAGTGGGTGAGGCCGTCTCGTTTGCCTTAAATGAATATCCAAAGCATCGGCTTTTTGAGGCTGAATTTGCGGCCCCGTGGCAGAACTTTCATGTTCTGTATCTCAGTTACGGATCAGATACTGACCAACTCGATGCGGATACTCGCATTTGGGTTCATGCCCAATGCGAAGGTTTAAGCGTTAGTGAGAGCTTATCTGGAGCGGGGAAAGCTGGGGCTATCGCGCAAAGGCTACACTCCGGACGTTTGTTTGGAGCATTGAGAGTGCCGATAATCATTCTCATCGGAGTGGCTCTCATTTTGATGTCGCTGACAGGTTTACATCTGTGGTGGAAACGTGTGCTCCGACCGCGGCCTCGTCTCAATCCATAAAGTAATTTCGGAGTGATTTGAAATGAGCACGGAAACGATAGTGGGCAGCCGAGGACTGGCCGATCTGTTAAAATCAGAAACGTGGGACCTGCACAAAGAGGCAGAGACAACGGGATTTATCAATCAAGTTCTTCGCGGCACCGCAAGCTTACCCAGCTATATCAGCTTTCTTAAAAACCTAAAGCCGATCTATGAAACGATGGAGAGCTCTAGAAGATGGCTTGAGACTTATCCCAGGCTTAAGCCCTACATCGGGGAACCTATTGCTCGAACGCACGCGATAGAAACTGATTTGGTGCATCTTCGCACATTTTGTAAAAAGCCTGTCTGCCCCGCTATTTCCCCAAACACTCTCACCTATCAAGCGGATATAAAAAAAGCTCTCATGCAAAATCATCCAGCCATGTTGGCGCATATTTATGTGCGCTATCTCGGAGACCTAAACGGAGGTCTGGTTTTGCAACGTCTTTTAGGAAAGAACTTTGGCCTTCCGGAAGAGTGCCTTAACTTTTACAACTTTCCAAAAATAGACAATGTTTCGGGCTTCAAAAAGGACTTTAGGAAGGCTCTCAACGACATCGCCTTGCCTGAGGACGATGAAGACAGGGCTATTGAAGCGGCGAAAAATGCGTTCCGTTTTAATGTAGCGTTATCGACCACATTGACGGGATAAAATCAGTCCGACACTTTAAGTGTCTGCAAAATTTAGGCGACTGTAAGCTACAATTAGTGAGCGTCCGTTTTTGCGCGTTTTAAGTCACTGAGCCAAAGTCGGTTTCTGCCGCCAAGCTGGACTAAACGACCTTCTCGGTAAATGTCTGTTTTGAAACCAATTTTGTGACGCGGTTACTTCGCGGTTACGAGTTCTAGATCGAAACTCATTCGACAAAGTTTCACGCTTCTTCACTAGAATTGACAAAAACGGCCGACACAACCCCCGATTTTCAAAGGCAATTCGGCTCACATTTCGTCAACAATCGTCAACTGTAGCGCACTGACCGAACATCCCAATTTTCATTTCCCAAGCTGAATGTCGTGGGTTCGAATCCCATCGCCCGCTCCATTTTCAAAACCCCCAAAATGGACAGTATCCACATCGCAAAATCGAGTCCTCTTAAAGGGCGTCGGTGCCGCAAATAGGCGACTCTGCATCGTGTGCCGAAAGGGCATCGGTTAAACAGATGTTCGATAATGATGCTATTTGAAAGGGTAGACATAAACCAGTCAGGCAGCTTTGCTTGTGCCACCGCAGAGATTGTCCTGGACGCCAAACACTAGCCCGTTCACCTGCCCGCCAAGGAACTTTACGAGATCTAGCTTGTCAATGATGTAGTCAACGCCAAGGTGGCTGGCACAACACAGGTAAGTCTGACTTATGTCTGCCGTCGCAATAACCATCGGCATCGCGCCTCTCGCTGCATTCATCATTGGGACGGTAAACTTGGCGTTAATCGATCTGCTTAAACGATTATCTAAAATGATAAGATCGAAGTCATTTTGATGAAGCTCAGGTATGGCCCGGCTGCACTTTGAGACGTGCGTTACGAAGCACTCTCGTTTCGTGACGGCCTTCAAAGCTCGCTTTATAATGATGGCTTCCTCGGGGTCGTCATCGACGAGAAGGACTTTGTAGTTTTGATCAATGGTGCCCATGCTCTGGCACCTAGCTCCGCTTAGTGAACAGGGTCTGAAATGTCTTAGTAAAGCGCGCGTTAATTACCGATACAAAGACACGGTCCGTTTCGATATTGATACCGACGCCTCAGTCTAATAAGCCATTCGCCAATGCGGATTTGAACTGGAACTTATCAACGACCTTATTGATGCCAAGACGAATTCGGTCTTTGAGGTGGTTTGAGTTGATGTCTTTCGAAATCACCACGATTGGCACATTGAAGGCTCTTTTCTGCAATTGCGGAATAGAATCGGCTGATGTCATGCCGCGCCCTAAACGATCATCCAACAGGATCAAATCGACAGGTTGTTCTGAGAGGTATGACTGTGCATCCGCTATATTCTGAGCATAGCCTAAACTGAAGTCGTCCCTAAATCGATCTTTCAATAGAAAGTTCACGAACATGAATTCATGTTTCTCATCATCGACTAGTAAAAAACGCCTCATATATTCAGCCTCTTGCACCTAGGGTTGCACGGCCCCCGTACACCATTACAGCTTGGTGAACAAGTGTTAACACATTGTATCAATTTGGACCATGGACGAAATGTCGCGATTTCTTTCGGCCTGTTTTGGCGTTCGTTCAGTGATTTTCGCATTAATCCGCCCTTAACCGCAAATATAGACCGACCATTAAATCCTGCCCATTAGATGGTTTTGCAGGGATAACTTATGTCTCAGATCATTTTGACGGATACCCGGAGTATTTAGTCAATCTGCCCTGATACAAATAGTTGGCACTTTCCCTTTAGTGGCCGTCTTCAGAAGACAGCTCACAGAGTGCCCGAGATTTTTAAGTTGGATTGTCGCTCCTGACGATCTCATAGACCTGATCTTAATCAGATCTATCAACGCGCCTTCATTCCGTGGACAGTGATGTCCATGAACAATGTCGCTTGGCTAAAAATCTCAGCGCCGCCGTTAAGGCTTGCGCCCAAACCTCAAAACTAAACTTCACATGATGGTTTCGGCCATCTTCATCTTACCGACCTCTGAAAGGAACTCAAAATGACCTTCACGTTTAAAAAAACAATGATAGCTTGCGTTGCGCTTTCGACTTTGTGTTTCGCCTCAACGGCGCATGCTGGGAACGCGTTTAACAAGTTTCCCACCCAGCCTTCGACGGCCACGACTCAAGGCCTTCAGGATTCAGCCTATATTGTCGTCAGTGATACCAAATCGGCTGTGACCACAACAAAACGTCGTATCAAACGGGTCGTTTTACCTGTGCCCAAAGCGCCATCTGCCCAAGTGTCATATGCTCTAGATACGGGCTCGACCAACCTGGACCGTGGTTTCAACAAAATGGTCCCACAGGCTAACAAGTCCATTACGACCATGCCGGTCCTTGTCGACAACCGCGCTTACACAGCTCGATAAAGAAGTAACGTGGACGGAAGTCCGCGATACGCTTTGGACGACCATTTAGGCTCCCACCTCATCCCAAATTGGATGGTCGTCCAAAGCATTTTCAGACCCTTCCTCACCCTATTCTACAGGAGAGCTCCATGTCTTTTTCACGCCATATCATTGCGGCACCTGGTGTATTCATTTTAGCGGCATGCGCCGTAGCAGATCCGCTGCCCTATGCTCAGCTGGAGAGCCCGCCCCCCACAGTGATTTATGTGAGTTCAGATTTTGCGGCAAAGAAGAAGCCGGAAGAGATTGCAAAAATGATGGCGGACGCCAGCCATATCACACCCCGCATCAAACCAGCCACTATGGCTTCTGTCCCGGCCTATAAAGACAAGGCACTACCATCTTTGACCAAAGCATCCGTCCAAATGCCTCAAGCCAAGAACCCTATATATTGGAACACCCATATCGTTGAAGCCGGCGACACTGCCTATAGTCTAAGCCGCCGCTTCTGTAGCCGGACGGAAGACATAAGGGCGTATAATGATTTGGACAGTCAATACTCACTTCAAGTAGGGCAAGCGATCATTCTGCCCCGGACGACGTGTTAGGCCTTCTGCTCGGTGTCGGCCAGATTATGCTGTACGAAACTGTGCGGCAAGATTATGGTTGAGCAGGGAGGGGCCGGACATGAGTTACGATCTCTCAGTGTTAGCTCAGTCTTAATCGGACCCCTTATAATATGCGATTTCGTCGCAGGAATCATGCATGTCTCCAACCCTAAATTCAATCCTAGACACCCATCCAGATCTTATCTGTCGGTATAATCCTTCGCTCGAATTCACTTATGCAAATTTAGCGATGGTAGAGTTTCTCGGCGCTAGCAAGGAAGAGGTCTTAGGATCGAATTTGTTGAGTTGGTATCCCGCAGACATCAAGAACAATATACTTTCAATCTATGACGTGATTACGCCTGAGCGCCCGTCGCAAACTCTAATACAAGCGAGCGATATGAAGACCGGCGCGTCCAGTATTCTTTGGACGACTATTGGCTTATTCGAGGGCGACGCTGTTAGAGAATACCAGTCTGTTGGTCGCAACATAACGGCCGAAGTCGAGCTTGAGCATAAATTAAAATCTCAGACCCAAACTCTTGATCGTGTTCAGACGGAATTACGATCAGTCTTAGACGCCGTGCCGTCTCGTATTTGGTACAAGGACGATAAAAACAACATTCTTCGTCTGAACCAAGCTGCGGCCTCATCCATGGGAATGACGGTCGCTGAAGTCGAAGGACAGAACACATACGACCTCTTTGGTGATGCAGCCAAAAGCTATCATGAAGCTGATCTGAAAGTCTTCGAGTCTGGCGTGGCGATCCGGGGTCTTATCGAAGCTTATACCCCTGAAACAGGGGAGTCGGGCTGGGTACAGACTGACAAAATTCCGTTCGACGACGATCCGGAAGAGCCACGAATTTTGGTTGTCTCGACCGACATCACCGAACTCAAGGAGCAGGAGGCTATCCTGAAATCAATCAACAAAAATCTTGATGACTTCGCCTCACTTGTTTCTCATGATTTGCAAGCTCCATTGCGGAAAATCGCCATTACAGCTCAACTGATGGAGCTTGAGCTTGGAGACCAATTACCCAAAAGCGCTGGGGATTATTTCAAGGACATTTCACAAGGCGTCAGCCACATGCGGACGCTTATCCAAAGTTTCTTGAAGTTTATGCGCGCATCACCGGATAGTGTAGCGCTGGACACGGTGAACCTAACAGCCCTTTTGCGGGAAATGGCTGATGAAGAAATGACAGAAGCCTTCAGTGATGCCGGCGGCACACTCAGTCTGCCTGACAATGATATCCTCGTGCGCGGCGATATGGATCTACTCAGGCAAATATTTGCGAACCTTCTAGGGAATTCGATCAAATACCGAGCCGCGGATCGCCCGATAGAGGTTGAGATCACTGCCAAAAAGGATCAGCAATTTTGGGCAATAACGGTTTCCGACAATGGAACGGGTATCGATGAGAACAGTTCCGAACAGATTTTTGATCTTTTTGGGCGGTCCAAACCTCATAAAGAAATCGAAGGATCAGGCATCGGCCTCGCACTCTGCCGTCGAATAATAACTTTGCATGGTGGAACAATCGAGCTAGTCTCTAAAAACACACCCGGAAGCTCTTTCAGGGTCAAACTCAATCGCGCGAGGCAAAGTGATGGATAAAGTCGTCATCATTGACGATAGCGATTTCGATCGCAAAATGATCATGAAAGCGATCTCTTCTGGGCGCTCAACGGTTTCGTTCACTGAACTCGAAAGCGGAGAGAATGCTGCCGACGTGATTGCACAAGAATGCCCAAAAATCACGATTCTTGATATTCGAATGCCTGGAATTGATGGTTTTGAAGTTCTTGCCAAAATTAGATCCAATCCTAAGTTCGACGATATACCGATTGTAATGATTTCGGGATCGGAAGAAGCTGCTGACCGCGCTTTGGCCACAAAACATGGTGCCGATGGCTACTACGTCAAACCTCCATCCGTGGCTGGTTACCTCTCTCTCGGTCAAAACATCTGCAGTCATTATCTCTGACGAAATTGCCGTTTTGATGGGTTAAAAGGTCAGGTGCTTACGGCGGCAAAGCAGTTGGCACGGTCATTCCCAGCGGCTGGACTACGATCACGATGGCCGACCTCCGAAGCGCAAAGACCTATGCGGAACGGGCTCAAGTCATTAATATTTATGTTCTTATATAGACAAGACAGGGCTCCCATCGCCTGCTCAATTTTTCCTCTTAAACAATCTCTATGCCGTCGAAGAGGGGGTCATTGTCCGCTCTTTCAACACGGTCTTCTATGGTTACTTCTGCATCCTCTAGGTCGCCGACTCGGGCGACATGGAATAACGCGTCACCTCGATTGACGATTGGCAAATTCGTGCGGCCAATGATCACGCCCGAATATTTGACGATCACCTCTTCTTCGACTTGGCCTAAAGGCCCTGCAATGCGAGCAATAACGGATCCTTTTTTAACCACATCGCCGAGGCTATAAGCGGCCCGCATGAGGCCTGACATGGGCGCACGAAGCCAATGGCTGGACGTAGGTTGCACCGGATCAACGACCGATTTTCGAGGCTTTAGCTTGGGCAACATGTCGATATGACGGATGACGCTCAGAACGCCTTTGACGCCGATACGAATAGCGGTCTCATCGAATCTTAAGGCTTCACCAGCCTCAAAGAGCAACATGTGGCAGCCAACGGATTGCGCGGCTTCACGCAGGGATCCATCCCGAAGATTAGAGTTCAGCATGACCGATGCTCCAAAGGCTGTCGCCATGCCTTTGACGACGGGATCATCTAGGTCAGCTCGGATTTGAGGTAGATTTTCGCGGTGTATGGCACCGGAATGAAGATCAATCCCAAACTGACATTTGGACACGATTTCCGTCATGAACGTATGTGCCAGTTGCGACGCCGGCGATCCTCCGCGATGGCCCGGGAAGACGCGATTTAGATCCCGGCGATCCGGTAGATAACGCGACATACCCAAGAAGCCGTAACCGTTCACAATCGGGATAAGGATGAGCGTCCCTTTGAGACGCGATAGCATCTTCATTCGCGATATCCGCCGGATGATTTCTACACCAATAATTTCATCGCCATGTATGGCGGCGCTGACAAAAAGCGTCGGTCCAGGTTTCTTGCCGTGAATGACCTGCAGCCGCAGCGTCATGTCCGTGTGGTCGGCCAAGCGGCTCAGTGGAAGAAGGACGGTTTGCTGCGTTCCAGGGTCAATGGAATGCGCCCCAATGAGGAAGGGGTCCCGCATTCTAGCCTTTACCTCGCGTGGTCGTTTTCCCAGGCTTTGCGCTCTTCTCAATGAAGTCGATGATCTTGCCCGCAACGTCAATGCCTGTCGCGTTTTCGATCCCCTCCAGGCCGGGCGATGAGTTGACCTCCATCACAACTGGGCCCCGAGAGGAACGGAGCAGATCCACACCGCAAACATTCAGACCCATAGCCTTGGCGGACCCAATCGCTGCGGCGCGTTCTGCGGGCGAAATTTTGATGGATTTAGCGGAGCCGCCGCGATGAAGGTTGGAGCGGAATTCCCCTTCCTTGCCTTTGCGAAGCATGGTTGCGATGACCTTGCCGTCGATAACTAAACACCGAACGTCTTCCCCGCCGGCTTCGGCGATAAACTCCTGAATCAGGATATTCGTATCAACGCCGCCAAACGCCTCAATGATACTCTCCGCTGCTCTATCAGTTTCGCTCAGCATGACGCCAATACCTTGCGTGCCTTCGATCAGTTTGATCACCACGGGTGCGCCCCCTGCGCGTTCAATAACCTCACTCGGATCATTGGTCTTATGCGCGAAGATTGTGCGGGGGAGTCCAATACCCCGCTTACTTAGCAATTGCAGACTGCGTAATTTGTCTCGCGAACGTGTAATCGCGACAGACTCATTGACGGGATAAACCCCCATGACTTCGAGCTGACGTAGTACGGCCGTCCCGTAAAATGTAACTGACGCTCCAATTCTGGGGATCACGGCGTCGTAAAGAGGGAGTTCCTCAGACTTATAAACTAGCTTGGATTGTCCAGACGATATGTCGATCAAGCACCGAAGGTGATCGATCACATCCATCGAATGGCCACGCTCTTCGGCGGCTTCGACTAATCGTCTGTGCGAATAGAGCTTGGGATTACGGCAAAGCAAAGCAAGTTTCATAATCGTCTCCTGAGAAAGAGAGACGATAACACGCCTTAGGCACGCGGTGTGGGCTCATTATTTATCAAAATCGCGACATCAGGATATAAGGGCCAAATCTTTGACCTGAATTGAAGGCTATTGCACAACCGCGCTGAGTGTTTCACTGTTGATGGGCTTATTAAATTTCACGCCCGCGAAGAAGTCGTTCTGCCATCTGACATGACCGGCATGCCAGATACCTTCGAGTTCAACCTGCACCTTGCCTTCATGCAAAATCCGGCCTGAATGCTCTAGTTTGAAGCCATTCATGGAGATATCGACAACAAACATTTCGGCTTGTTCCATTCCGAACCGGACTTGCACGGGCTTATGGAGAAGGCTTCGGGCCTCGCGGACCGTGCGGTTTTTGGCGCGACGCCGAAGGTAAAATCCGAGGGCTATCAGCGCTATTCCAAGCATTATCAGTGAAAACAGCGTGGTGCCGCCATCCATAAGGGCGCCGCGGGCGAGGCCCACCCCATTTGATTGTCCACCCGTTTCAGCGCCGCTACCAGAGCCGGGGTTCTTGGCTTGAAGATTGACGGTTTCTTCCCTGCGGTCTTCAACCGTTTTTTCGTCGGCGCCAGCGCCTCGCGCGGCATCGACAGGGATGTCCTCGTCCTCTTGGCTGAGTTCTTCATCGGGTCCGCAGCCCCAATGTTGATCCAAGGATTGCAGACTCCGCGCGAGATCTCGGTTGAGTCCGGTAATTAAGGTCTGTCGGGCGTAATCATCATAGCCGGATTTCGATCCGGCAATGGCTTCGCGAATGCTCGATAGATAAGCGCGGACGGCGGCGCTTTCATCCGCCAGCACGTCGCCGGTTTCCGGTGGGACAAGGGCTGGCAGTGATATTTGACCGACCAAATTTTCTAGTCTGGTAAAGTTTTC
Organism: Algimonas ampicilliniresistens; assembly: GCF_030159955.1. Lineage (GTDB taxonomy): Bacteria > Pseudomonadota > Alphaproteobacteria > Caulobacterales > Maricaulaceae > Litorimonas > Litorimonas ampicilliniresistens. Next base: position 55,856 of record NZ_BSNK01000002.1, on the reverse strand, counting down.
AAAATCGTTGCGATGGGTCTTATCGGCCTGAACTTTCCGGATGAGTGAGGCGGTTCTCATGACCGCACTGATCGTATCGCAGGCGGGTTCGGCTCTTGCGGTTTGGACGCCGCTCAATGTCAGGACTATGCCGAATATGATGCCTGTGCGTATCATTGCGGCACATCTATGCGCGATTGAGGTTAAATTACCATTTCGAGCAAAGGCGGAGCTGTTGCGGGTTTTTCTCCACTGACAGCCGTGGCGCATCCGAACATATGGCTTGTATCGCGAACCATCAGCCCGTGCTTGCGGAGCTGTTCGCCGAATTCACGGATATTTCCAAACCGTGTGCTATATTGGCCGATCATCGAGAAATCCTGCGCACCACGCAGCATGAGCCGTTCGACCATCGGCAGTACGCGCGTCAAATGGAAGAGGTAGAGAGGCCTCAACCACCAGCCTTTTGGATCAGACGCCTCGATCATTGCAAACCGACCTCCGGGCTTCAGGATATGGTCGACGAGCGCGGCCAAACGGGCTTGTTGATATGGATCGAACGTTTTCAAACCGAAAGTGGAAACGACAAAGTCTGCACTCGCCTCGGGTAACGCGCTTTCCAGAACATCGTCGCGAATGAAGTCTATTTTGTGAGCTCGGTGCTTGTGAAGCCTATCCATCGCTCGCTCATGCATGCCGGTCGAAATATCGACGGCGGTAATAGCCGCGATGTCGGAATGACGTTTCAGAAGATGTGGCCAGACTTCGCCGGTTCCCGCCATGAGGTCGTAGCCTTTGGCGCCACTAGACGAGGTGAGTGCGAGCAGGTTTACGCATTGGGAGCGCCAACGTTCGGTGAATCCTAATGAGCAGAGATAGCTAAAGGCGATATAGGTTCCAGAACATCGATCAAACACATCTTTGACGAAGGCCGGGTCATATATCGACCCGCTCCGTTTGGTCGTTTCCAGTGTGGTATCGATGTGGCTCACCCGACCGCCATAGGGGCGGTTCGGGCTCGCCTCAACGATCTACTTTGCTTCATGATCCCGAACAAGTTGATCCATGAAACGGACACCCCAACCGGCATGGCCTTTGGGTGCCGTCGGGGTTGCGCTATCACGCCAATCCACGCCGGCGATATCGAGGTGAACCCATGGCTGATCCGCGTCCACGAATGTTCCGACGACGGCGGCCCCGATTGAGGCTCCGGGATTGCCGGCAGTCGATTTGATATCGGCAATGTCTGAATCAATTTGAGTGAAGTGGCTGTCATGTAACGGAAGTGGCCAAACATCTTCACCAGACCGCTTGCCAATATCCATCATCTCAACGGACAGGTCGAAATCACGGGTGATCACCGCACCATAATTGTCGCCCATGGCTCGCGCGGCCGACCCGGTCAGGGTGGCAATATTGACGAGCAATTCAGGGTCATACTTATCCTGCGCATAGGCGACAGCGTCAGCCAAGAGAAGGCGGCCTTCTGCGTCCGTCGACATGACTTCAATCGTCGTGCCGTTATAGGTCGATAGAACATCGCCAGGGCGGATCGCCCGACTACCCGGCATGTTTTCAGCCAATGGCATCAGCCCAACCAGATTGATGTCGGCACCACGTTTCGCGGTCGCAAGCAAGGTTCCGGCGACCGCAGCGGCACCGGACAAATCAGACTTCATTAGCCACTGACCGGTATTGGGTTTCAAGCTGATTCCGCCTGTGTCGAACGTGATCCCCTTGCCGACCAAGGCAATAGGTGCGTCCGTTCGGTCTGCACCGCGATAGTCTAGGATCAGCATGCGAGGATCATGAACAGACCCTTGGCCGACGCCAACGATGCCGCCCATGCCTTCACGCTCAAGGTCATTCAACTCCAATACGGTCACACGCAGGCCGGGAATGCCGCGCGCCTCTGCACGAACACGTTTGACGAATTCTTCCGGATAAACCGCCATTCCAGGCTCATTGCCCAGATCGCGCGTTAGCCGGATTCCATCGGCAAGGCCGTCATAATCGCGCTTCATCACAGCGTCTTCGGCAGCTGGGTTCGCGGTGACAATAATCACATTACGGTCATCATTCGGCATATCAATGACGCCCTTTTTGCCAGTCTTGCCGGTTTTGTAGGTTAGGAAACTATAGTCGCCGAGCTTATAGCCCATAGCGATTTCCGCGCTTGGCAGAGCTGCTGCCGTGTTTAGGCCGGTCGCAATGATGGCGATGGTCTCCTCGCCCGGAGCTTTGACCGTATGCCCACCAAGGTCATGCAACTGACGACGGGAAAGAGCTTCGTTCCCCGTACCAATTACAGTCACTGCGTCGAAATCACCAAGGCCATAGAAAGTTTCATGTTTGCCGAAGGCTCCGCCAAATCCCGAAGATTTCAGCGCCTGATTCAATGCGGCCACATCCTCAATATCCATGAGCTCACCAATATCGGGCAAGCTTAGAGTTTGATCGAGATAGAGAACAATATTGGACGCGTCAGCCTCAGATAGAGAGCTGAAAGTAATCTTATCGGCCGCCAATGTAGCTGGAGCAACGGAGAGAGAAAGGGCGAGCGCGAGAGAGGCTTTAAGCGCGCGGGAACGTGTAAGTGGCATGGGTGAGCTCCTGTTCATGAGAGTTTGTTTTAGGGCTTGAGTGCAGAAACAATGTCCCGACACGGCGGAAACTCCAAGCTATACTGCCTATAGTTTTCTCCCTTAACTTAGGCGCACGTCTGTTTCGGGTTGCAGGAGCGCTTCCGCAGCGCTCGACAGAATATGCCCGATAGTCTGAAATTTGGGTGAGAGCGGCGAAGTCGGGCGCCAGAGTAAGGCAATGTCGCGTATGGCTTCCGGCGCTTCGATCCGACGGATGACAAGGCCCGGATCCTCGCGGGCTTCGGATCTGGTGTATAGGCTTGGCAGAACGGCAACCGATCCGCCCATCGCGGCCATCTGACGAACGGCGTCTAGACTCGTTCCTTCATATTCAGAGCTGATCTGCGCACCGGCGATTTCGGCAAGACGTCCGACTAGGACCGATAATTTGTGTCCATATCCGAGCGTTAAAAGGTCACGACCCGACAGCTCCGTCAAGCTGACTGGTCCGCTCTCACGGGCTAAGGGGTCATCTGGCGCGACTCCAATGAAGAGGTTTTCACGGAATAGTTTCATGTGGCGCATGGTTCGATGATCTTCCGGCGTCGAGATCACCACGTCTAATCGCCCATCCTCTAAGTGCGCTTGCAGATCGACGGTCCGTTCCTCTCGCACAACAATACGAAGTTCAGGGTAGAGCTTGTGCAATCGGCGCACGGCCAGAGGCAGCAAATAGGGACCAATTGACGGCAATGTGCCTAGCCTGATCCGCCCGGCGAGTGTCTGTCCGGCTTCCCGTGCGAGCGTTCGAAACGCGTCCATATCGCGCAGGATAATTCGGGCCCGACCAGCGAGTTCTTGTCCGATGGGTGTTAGGGGCGCCCCTCCGCGACCGCGTTCGACTAAAATCGTATCGAGCACTTCTTCCATGTCGCGTAATTGTGTCGATAGGGATGGCTGCGAGACATGGGATAGTTTCGCCGCTCCAGAGAATGTCCCCGCCTCATCAATGGCCACAAGATACTGCAACTGTCGCAGAGTTGGTTTCATCGAAAAGCCTTTTGCGAGGTATATAGTCAAAAACTATAGAATCTATTCAATACTTATTATCTCCCTAAACCGAGTTCATGCGTATTTCAACTGAGAGAACACGAAAAGGAGATCAAAATCATGTTCCGCCTGAAGCAAGCCTTGTCCCAAAGTGAATTCCTTGCTGGATTTTCCGCCCGTGCCGAACCGGCATTGAGGCCGATTCCGATTGCAGTCGAACCGACTGATGTTCCGAGGCGGTTGTCTCGTCGTCGTCGCCCGTCGCGCGTTTACGTTCAGATCCACGGCGTATGATTAAAGGTCCGCAAAATTAATTTCAAAAGATAGTTCCCAGAGGAGAGTGTCATGACCCGATTAACCGCCGCCTTATGGAAGGGTAAAGCCGAACTGACCTTGATCGGGCTTGTCGTGTTGATTGGTGTGACTGCCTAACAGTCCCCTCGGTCGCGTCATGCGGCCAATTTTGACCCCTTGCCGCGTCCGGTTCCCCTGCCGGGCGCGGTTTCTTACTTGAATTCATTCTTTAAATCCGCACTTTGCGAGCCGACTGAGACGATTAACGGCCTCTGTCGCAAGATCGCTATATCCGAGAGTTTCTCATGACCGACACACCGCAGCCCAGCCGCTATGCGCCGCGCTCGATCCGACAGCGCGTGATGGACTTTATCCATCTAGAAGCATCAGGCGGGATCGTCCTGATGTTCATGGCGCTTTTGGCGCTGCTTGCGAACAACTCTCTGATGGCGTCCGGCTATACCGGAATTCTAGACACGACTGTGAAGGTACAGTTTGGCGATTTCATTATTCAGAAGCCGTTCCTGCTCTGGATCAATGACGGGCTTATGGCGATCTTCTTCTTCCTTGTCGGATTGGAAGTTAAACGCGAGGTTCTGGACGGTGAATTATCCTCATTGGATAAAGCAGCCTTACCGATCTTTGCGGCTGTTGGTGGCATCGCCGTGCCAGCCATGGTCTATCTCGGCTTCAACTATTCAGATCCGGTCACGTCCCAAGGTTGGGCTATTCCGGCGGCGACTGATATTGCCTTCGCACTTGGTATTTTGGCTTTGTTGGGACCTCGTGTTCCCGCATCATTGAAGATATTCCTTCTGGCTGTTGCAATTATCGATGATCTGGCTGCGATCATCATTATTGCGCTTTTCTACACGCAGGATCTGAGCCTTGTCGCGCTCGGCTGGGCCGGGGTGGGCACGGTCGGACTAATATTGCTCAACCGGTTCGGTGTTATGCGTATTCTTCCTTATGCGCTGATTGGCGTGTTCGTTTGGGCCGCCGTTCTGAAGTCAGGTGTTCACGCCACGCTGGCGGGAGTTGTGACGGCGCTAGCCATCCCATTGGCGCGCCCTGACCCTGAAACGCCGTCTCCCTTGAGCCGCGCGGAGCATGGCCTGCATATCTGGGTCGCATTCCTCATCCTTCCGCTCTTTGCTTTCGCCAATGCGGGTGTGTCTTTGAAAGGTATGTCGTTCGCCGATCTACTGTCGCCCGTCCCGCTCGGGATCGCTTTAGGTTTGTTTATCGGTAAGCAGATCGGGGTCTTCAGCTTGTGCTGGATCGCCGTAAAAGCAGGGTGGGCTAAGCTCCCTGAGGGGGCGAACTGGGTGCAGGTCTACGCTGTTGCCTGCCTGACCGGTGTTGGTTTCACCATGTCGCTCTTTATCGGCACGTTGGCCTTTGATGACCCACAGCTTCTTAACGGTGTCCGTCTGGGTGTCCTGATGGGGTCGATTGCCTCGGGTATACTTGGCTATATGCTGTTGCGGGTCTTCTGTAAGAGTGACGCAACCGAATCGGAAACGCCTGTCGCCGATCCGACTTAAGCAACCTAAATCAGACGCGCTGGAGCGACCATGAATACTCACGCCGAAGCGACTCCCGGAGGGGCTGAAGCCGGACCGAAAAAGCTCGATAAGAACCTCAAGCTGTTCGATGTTTATGCGATGTCGACAGGTGCGATGTTTAGCTCGGGTCTGTTCCTGCTGCCGGGTATTGCGGCGGCGGCGACCGGTAATTCGGTGTTCTTGGCCTATTTCTTTGCCGGGTTCCTGATCCTGCCCGCCATGTATTGTATGGCGGAGCTCAGCACCGCTATGCCAAAGGCAGGCGGAACCTATTATTTCCTCGATCGGGCCATGGGTCCACTCATGGGAACGATTGGGGGTCTTGGCTCTTGGGTTGCGGTCGTCTTTAAATCGGCCTTCGCCTTAGTCGGCATGGGGGCCTATCTCGGTCTTTATCTCGACCTGCCGTTTGAGATCACAGCGATCATTCTCGCCATCGCGTTTGGTGCTGTGAATATCGCAGGCGCGAAAGAGACGACGAAGTTGCAGCGCGTACTTGTGACGACCTTGGTCGCGATCCTGGTTGGGTTTACACTGCTGGGTCTGAAGGCGGCACTTGAGAAGAACGGGTCGTTGATCGTGTTTGACCCAGCCTATGGCGATTTCTTCAAAGGCGGTTTGGTTGGGTTCGTTTCGACGATTGGCCTCGTCTTCGTCTCTTATGCGGGTCTGACCAAGGTCGCGTCCGTTGCTGAAGAGGTGGAAAATCCTGACCGGAATATTCCGCTCGGCATGACCTTGTCTCTGTTGACAGCGACAGTGCTCTACACGTTGGGGACAGTCGTCTTAATCAAAATCCTGCCCGGCGAAGAATTGTTCGGTAGTCTGACGCCCATCGCTGATGCGGGTCGTGTCTTCATGGGGGACTGGCCATTTGATATTGGCGTTATTCTGATCGTCATCGCGGCCATTGCCGCCTTTGCCTCGACTGGCAATGCCGGCATTATGAGCGCGTCGCGCTACCCCTACGCCATGGCGAAGGACAAGTTAGTGCCAGAGAAGTTGGCCGAACTGGGAAAATTCAAGACGCCGACATTCTCAATTCTGCTGACGGTCGCGGTCATGATTGTGGTCATCATCATCTTTGATGTGGCCTCCGTCGCCAAGCTCGCCTCCGCCTTCCAGCTTCTGCTCTTCATGCTGGTCTGTGCGGCGGTCATGGTGATGCGGGAGTCGCGCATCCCAACCTATAAGCCTGGCTTCAAAGTCCCGCTTTATCCGTGGATGCCCATTGCCGGTATATTGATCAGCTTCTGGCTGATTATCGAAATGGGCACGATGGCCATCGCCTTCACGGGCATGATGGTGATTGCTTGCGTCGTTTGGTACAACACCTATGCTTCCCGCCGCGTTGAACGCCGTGGTGCCATTTTCCATGTGCATGAGCGATTGGGTCGGAACGCCTATGAGGGTCTTGAGCATGAATTGATGACGATCATCAATGATCGGACCCAAGCGGAGAATCTGTCTTATGAAGCCGTGATTGCACGCTCTCTGGTCACTGACTTCCGCTATGGCCGTTATGATTTCGATCAGCTCGTCGATTTGATGGCCGTCGAAGGCGAGGCGCGTTACAAAATTGAGCCAGAGCAGACCCGCGCCGTGATTGCGACGACACCTCCAATCTTCCGCCCGATCAGCGACGGTGTCCGTCTGACCCGCTATGTTGATAGTCGCGTGACTGAACCGGAGCTTTTCATCTTCCGCTTTGGTCCAAAGGCACGGCTCGAAATGGAACTCGACAATGCAGATGACGTGCACACGCTGATGGTTTTACTATGCCCTGCCAAGCCCGCTGGGCTTGATATGCGCATCGGTGGCCACTTGGCAGAAATTGTCCAAGGTGAAGGTTTTGAACGGCGTTGGTTGTCAGCCCGGTCCGAAGCCGAGTTGAATGACGTGCTCGTTCGCGATGACCACTTCCTCCATGTGCCAATCGCTGACCTGCCGCGCCTAAAAGCCCAAGTCGGTCGACCGGTCGGCGATCTGGCGGGCTTAGGTGACGTTGTTGTGGCGCTGATTGAGCGCGGCGATAAAACCATGATTGCAACATCCGACAACGTCCTCATGGACGGGGATGTGGTTGCATTGGTAGGGGAGCCGAGCGACTTAATGACGCTGCGCGGTGCTTCTGCCCAATTGCCCGAGGAAGAAGAATGAACGCCCTCGACACCTTGCTTTCGCCGGTCGTATTATTTTTCGCGCTTGGCCTTTGTGCGGCACTGTTACGCTCACCGATGAGCGTCCCGCAGAGTTTCGCCAAGGGTCTCGCCATCTATCTGATGATGGCTATCGGCTTGAAGGGCGGCGTAGAAATGTCCAAGACCGCCATAGATGGGCAGGTTTTTGCAGTGTTCGGTGCGGCCACGATACTGTCTTTCGGGATGCCCCTTATCGCTTATGCCGCGCTGAGGTTTACGAGCGGATTGTCGAAAACGGACGCGGCCGCAACGGCGGGCCATTATGGGTCGATCTCGATTGTGACGTTCGTTGCTGCAATTGAGGCTTTGCGCATCGCGGGCGTGCCAAGCTCCGGTTATCTGGTCGCCGTGGCTGCAATCATGGAAACCCCGGCAATCATCACGGCGCTTTGGCTCGCTATGCGCGGGAGCAAAAAATCTGATGCAGATGAGGTCGCTCGCGACAAGGGCGAGTTGGCGCGCGAAGTGCTACTCAATGCCTCCATCGTTGTCCTTCTCGGCGCACTGGTGATCGGTGCGGTTGCAGGGGCTGAGGGTTATGAGCGTCTGTCACCTTTCTTCACCGCACCGTTCCAGGGTATTCTCTGCCTCTTCATGCTCGATATGGGGTTGAATGCTGGTCGGGGCCTGCGCCGTGGCTGGCGGAAGTTGGGTGTCGCGCCGATTCTCTTTGGTATCTACATGCCGCTGATCGGTGCGAGCATTGCGGCCGTTTGCTGCATTCTGATCGGGCTACAGCCGGGCGATATGGCTCTGCTGATGGTGCTGTCGGCATCAGCCTCTTACATCGCAGTGCCTGCTGCCATGCGGCTCGCGCTGCCAGAATCGGACCCGTCCGTCTATCTGACGCTATCGCTGGGCGTGACGTTTCCCTTCAATATCGCGCTCGGTATTCCGCTCTATATCGCCGCCGCTTCCATGCTAGCTGGGTAGGGCTATGACTGACGATAATAAGAAACTCCGCCTTGAACTCATCATTGAAAGTCCGGCTTTGCGCCGGGCCGAGGACTTGTTGCGCGATGCGGGCGCAACTGGCTGGACCGTGGTCCCGGCTATGTCCGGTTTTGGCGGTCAGACTCGATGGTCGCGCGGCACGGATATTTCCGAGGCAACCGATATGGTCGTGCTGATCTGTATCGCTGACGAAGATGTCCTAGAACCGGCGTTGAAGACGATCCTCTCGATGCTCGACCGCCGCATCGGCGTGGTCAATGTCTCTGACGTTCGCGTCCTGCGACCGGGTCTCTTCTAGACGCCAATCTGGTCTTTGCTTTGGAAGAAGCTGTTGAGCGTCAAACGCGCTGTCTCTGGATTATCCGAGAAGGGAAGGTCTTTTGGGATCACCCCGGAGTGCAGCAGGTGCGAACGGTATAGTACCGCCCGGTTGGGCTTTGCCGCTATGTGACCGATCTGCTCGAACCGTGTGTCGGACCCGCGCATATAGCCGGGTTGGGGCACGCCCTCGGCCTCTATCGCAGCGGTGTACTCAGGGAGCCCAGCCGTGTTCAGCGTTTCTGTCCCGGTCCCGCGGTGCCGGTAGAACGCCGTGCCGCCCGTTTCTTCTCCGGATAGGTAATGGAGCAAAGCGATCCGCCCCGGATCGGTCGTATCCACATGCGGAAGGCTTTGGATTGGTGCGAGGTCGGCGTCTGGCACAGTCACCACCGAATAAGTGCATTGGATCAGCGATACGCCAGCGCTGACGCCGAATATCTCTTGAAATATCTGCGTCAGTAAAGCGCCAACAGGCTGTAAATGCCGAGGGTCAGCCGGGGCCTGTAGGCCGGGATAATGCGGTCCGAGCCGACCATAGTCTGCACCGTTCGCCGCGGCGCGTAATTGGTCAAAGTCAGGGTGGAAGTCCTCTATGACGACAACTGGCTCCCCGACATGGCCGACATAGCTAGTCTCGAACATAGACCATCCACCCCCAAGCCGGGAGGGTTTGCATCTCATCGCCAAGCGTGACGGGCGCGTTCGTACGGAATGTCCGGTAATCCCCTTTGGGTAGACCGTCTGTGAATACAAAGCTTTGCGGTGTGTCCGAGAGGTTGGCGATGACCAGCACAGCATTCCCATCATCATTTCTGCGAATGAAGCTGAAGACTTTTTGCGGATTGCTGTTCTCGACCTTGGTCGTGGTCGCGCCCCACGCGCCATTATGCAGCACGGGATTATCGGTTTTGAGCTGAACCAGATCGCGGAACAAGGCGTTGAGCGGATCGTCGCAATTCCAAACGATCTCATCCTTTTCGAAGAATTCTAACTGGTTCGGGTTCGCGCATTCCTGTCCGCTATAGATCAGCGGAATGCCTTCGCCAGTGAACTGCAGCACGATGGCGGCTTCATAGGCATCGCCATAGATATTTTGCGGAAGGCCATCCCAGCTATTTTGATCGTGATTATCGGTGTAGGTCATGCGCATGGCATCGCGCGGCCAGGCGGATTCATTGGCCGAATAATAGCCGTAGAGCGCGCCGGTGTCAGACTTGCCTTGGGCGATGTTTTGCATGCCTTCTTTCCATTCCCACGCATAGGTCGCGTCGAACGCGCGTTCATGCAGGTCACGGGTCTGCCACTCGCCAAGCATGAAAACGGGCTTGATTGTATCAAGGCGGGCACGGAGCCCGTCCCAGAAATCAAGGGGAACATAGCCAGCGACGTCAGCGCGGAAGCCATCAACGTCCATTTCTTCGACCCAATAGGTCATAGCGTCTGACATATATTGCCGCACGCCAGGTTCGCTAAAATCGAGGTCGATAATGTCGGACCAATCCCACCAGGGTGTGGGCCGGAAGTCGCCCTTCCAGTCTTTTTCGTACCAGTCGGGGTGAGCGGTCGCGAGCTCATTATCCCAAGCCGTGTGGTTGGCGACCCAGTCGAGAATGACTTTGAAGCCTTGAGCGTGAGCATCATCGACAAAGCGTTTGAAATCGTCTTTTGTGCCAAACTCCGGATTGACGCCGTAATAATCACGCACGGAATAATAGCTGCCCAGCGTGCCCTTGCGTTCGACCTCACCAATCGGATGGATCGGCATCAGCCAGAGAATATCGACGCCGAGGTCTTTGAGCCGAGGCAAGTCCTCCCGCACCGCGTCGAACGTGCCGGCGTCCGAATATTGCCGCACATTGATTTCATAGATGACCGCATCGCGGCTCCAGTCTGGATGCTGAATTTTGACATAGTCTTGCGGTGTGATGCCGTCAGAGATCGGTGCAGGGGCAGGCAATGTTGTGCAGGCGGCAATGAGCCCCATCAGTAGAGTATGTTTCATCGTCTTTCTCCGCCGTCCACATCCTCGCCCGCGAGCAGGAATTGTAGCGGCACATGGACCCGGTTGCGCCAAGCGCGTTCAGAATGGTCATGGCCTTGAAATTTTCGCGTCGTCCAATTGTTACCCGCCGCATATCCGGCGGCCATCACGGCGCTGTCCATCCGGTCCTGATAGCGCTCATAATTATGATCGAGGGTTTCCGTTCCAAAATCGAAATAGAGTCGGTGCGTATCAGGGTCCGGCAAACGGTCTGAGAAATAATCAACCAGAGCCCCATCGCCGAGCGGGAAATGAGTGGAAACCATGCCCGCACGACCGAAGACTTCCGGATATTCGCTGATCGCATAAAGCGAGATCAGCCCACCCATAGAGGAGCCCATAATGGATGTGTCGTCGCGCCCCGGTTGGGTCTGATAGGTCGCGTCTATCTGTGGCTTTAGCTCTTGGACCAGAAACGTCAGATAATTGTCTGCATTCAGCTGACTTAGGTCGAATTGTCCGAAATCGCGCCGAAAGGCGTCAGCCTGTTCAGGGCCGGCTTTCTGCGGAAAATAGTCGGGGTTACGGGTTTCGGAATCACTATGAACACCAACCACAATGACCTCAGGCACATGACCATCGGAGATCAGCACCGTCAGAGCTTCGTCTATGCCCCAGTCCCACTTAGAATATTTAGACTGTTCAGGATCGAACAAGTTTTGCCCGTCATGCATGTAGAGCACGGGATAGCGACGGTCGGAATCAGACTCATAGGAGGGTGGCAACCAAACCTCTACATCACGTGTCGTCACAAGATCGGATGTCGCCGTGAAACGCTCCACTGTGCCTGTAATCCCGCGATAATCCCCCGCGACGGTGTCAGGGTCGACTTGTGTCTCAACCGCTACGGCTTCGGGCTGAGCACAGGCTGTCAGCCCGATGAGCGCGATGGCAGCTAAGGCTCTCATAGTTTCTTGAATCGGATCGCCGCGCCGCCGGAGCGAGCGAGTGGAAGAACAAGCCGATCCTCGCTGGTCACGGTTCGGCGTTCGATTCGTATGTCGTAAGGATTGGTTTCATAATCCGCTTCGGGTCCGTCGCGGTAGATCTGGGCCTCATAATTCCCATCGTCGAGGAAGCTCAGTTCAACTTCGACAGCCCGTGCGTTGGCGTCAGTCACCGCTCCCAGATACCAATCGTCTCGGCTGCGGTCTTTCCGGGCGATGACGGCGAACTCGCCGATCTCTCCATCGAGCGCGACGCTGTGCTCCCAATCGGTCGGAACATCTTTGATGAATTGAAACGCGTCGGGGCGCTTGGCATATTCTTCGGGACTGTCGACCACCATCTGGATGGGCGAATAGAGCGCGACGTAGAGCGCGAGTTCCTTGGCCAGCGTATGTTCAATGCGTGATGCGGGACTGTTTCTCTGAAAGTCGTCTCGGACGGGTGGTTTTTCATTGGGACGTAGATCGAAGGCACCCGCCGTATAATCCATCGGCCCGGATAGCATGCGTGTGAAAATCAGGTTCGGTACATGGTCCGGACCGTTGGGCGGCACGCCCCACGCATTGAATTCCTGACCGCGTGCGCCTTCACGCGAGACCCAGTTTGGATAGGTGCGGCGCAGCCCCGTGTCCTTGACAGGCTCATGCGGGTTCATCGCGATCTGGTGCTCATGCGCGCGTTGGACGACCTTGATGTGATGGGCGACCTGCGGTTGGCTATCGTGATATTCGTAGCGCGGCACGCCGTTCGCATCGACAAATTTTAAGTTGCCATCATCGGCGACATAACCGGATTTGATGACCCGAACGCCGCTTGCCTGATAGAGGTCGAGTGCGTCTTCGAGTTGAGTCTCATAATTGGTGATGTTGCCGGATGTTTCGTGGTGACCGATGAGGCGCGTGCCGACTTGCTCACCATAAGCGGCGACTGCGGCAATATCGAAATCATCATAGGTTTCGGTGAAGGAAAACACGTCGCCATTATTAAACCAGTCGTCGTCCCAGCCGATATTCCAACCTTCGACCAAGACACCTTTGAAACCATTCTCTGCGGCGAAATCCATATAGGCTTTGGTGCGCTCAGTTGTGGCGGCGTGCAGGCCCGTCAGCTCGCCCTGAACCTGTCCCCAAGTGCCGTTGCGAATATGCTGATCCCACCAAATGCCAGCATATTTGCCCGGTTCGAAATATGAAACATCGCCCAGTTTATTGGGCTCATTGAGGTTGAGGATCAAATCTGAATTGATGAGGTCGACGGCTTCGTCGCCAATCTGGATTGTCCGCCACGGCGTGACAAATGGCGTATTGACCACAACCTTTTTACCATCGCTGCGCGGCGCGAGGCTGGCTTCCAGAACACCTTCGCGCTCTTGCTCCAAACTCATGCCGGAATAGTTGATCAGTGCGGCTTCATGGATCGACAGATGCGCCCCGAAATCCGTGCGCATTGTAACCGGCGTATGCACCATCTGGATCTCGCCCACTGGCGTGTTCTGATAGAGGTATTCGTAGCGATTATACATGCGCGATGGGATCCACCAGCTGTCCGTCTGGGCCCCGACATTGAACTCCGTCAGCTCATCCATAATTGAAACGGTTGCGGGCAAGTTGGCCTGTTCCGGCACTTCGTAGCGAAAGCCGAAGCCGTCATTGAAGACACGCACGCGCACATTGAAACGGATATCTGGTTCTGCCCGGCGGAGATTGATCAACAATTCCGTATGATTGTCGCGCACGACTCGGCGCTCACCCCAAGGCTGCTCCCATGTCTTGTCTGATTCGCTCTCTTCAATTCCGATGATTTCAAGATCATCATCCAAACCGAAGCTTTCCGCGAAGCGCAGACCGAGCCGCGATTGGCCGATGACAGGTTCCCCTTGGAAATCCACGGTGTAGCGAAGCAAGCCGCCATCCGTTCGAAGAGTAAACTCGATTTCACCATCGGGGCTCGCGACCGATGTGGTCTCAAATATCTGCTGTGGCGCATCTGGGGCAGTGATGGCGGGGGGGCTTTCCGCCTCGTTCGCGATGGGTGTTTCGGACGTGCAAGCCATGAGGGCGAACAGGCAAATACCGATTAGGCCCTTTGAGCGCATGGACATGATGATCTCCCCTGTTACTCTGTTTTCATTCCTTTACAGGAATTTGCGTAAACTGGAAAGTGAAAGCGATATAATCGTGGTTTTATTGCGATTTCGTTTTGCAAAATTTGCGAGGCTTCATGTCAGATAATCAAGCTTTGTCGCGGATTGTGATTGTTGGGGGCGGTTCAGCGGGCTGGATGAGCGCTGCCGCGCTGGCCAATGCGATCGGTGGGTCTGTGCAGATCGATTTGATCGAGTCTGAAGCGATTGCGACGGTCGGCGTGGGCGAAGCGACCATCCCGCCTATCCGCACGTTCAATCAACGGCTTGGCATTGATGAGGCGACCTTCATCCGGGAGACACAAGGCTCCTACAAGCTTGGGATTGAATTTGTTGACTGGTTGCGGATCGGTCATCGCTACTTCCACCCCTTCGGACAGTATGGGGCCGAATTTGATTGGGTACCTTTCTACCAATATTGGATGCGCGAACATCTGGCAGGGCGAGATGAGCATGGGCTCGATGCCTATTGCATGGCGTGGGCGGCGGCGAAGGATGCTCGGTTTGAACCGCCTATGGCGGACCGCCGTAATATCCGTTCGCGCCACGACTATGCCTATCATTTTGACGCGATGTCCTATGCCCAGTTCTTACGGGGTTATGCAGAAGCGCGCGGTGTCACCCGTCATGAAGGGCGGATCGAAACGGTTGAACGCGACCCGGAAAGCGGGTTCATCACATCTGTTGCGACAGGTGATGGGCGGTCTTTTACGGGCGATCTGTTTTTGGACTGCTCGGGTTTTCGCGGTTTGCTGATCGAGGGGGCGCTAGAGACGGGCTATGAGGACTGGTCCCATTGGCTTCCGATGGACCGCGCCGTCGCTGTGCCCTGTGAACCGGTCGGCCCGACCTTGTCCTATACACGTTCGACCGCACACCGGGCAGGCTGGCAATGGCGCATTCCCTTGCAGCATCGGACTGGCAATGGGCATGTCTATTGTTCGGCTTACGAGACGGCGGACGACGCGACGAAAACCCTCCTAGATAATCTTGATGGCGCACCGATGGCGGAACCCAAGCATTTGCGTTTCACGACCGGCATGCGAAAACAAATCTGGTCGAAAAACTGTGTTGCGATTGGACTCTCTGCTGGCTTTGTGGAGCCGCTGGAGTCGACGTCGCTGCACATGATCCAATATGGGATCATGCGGTTGCTCGCTATGCTGCCCGATGCGGGGATGAGCCCTATTCTGGCGCAGGAATATAATGCGCTGACCCGTGCCGAGTATGAGCGTATCCGCGATTTTCTGATCCTACATTATCACGCGACGGAACGGGATGATTCTGAGTTTTGGACGTATTGCCGGACAATGCCAATCCCGGACACGCTCGCCTATAAGATCGACCATTTCCGCCGGCACGGTTTGATCGTCTCAGACGAGCGCGAGCTGTTCAATAATCCAAGCTGGATCGCGGTCTATACCGGGCAGGGCATCTGGCCGGAACGCGCGCCGGTCCTATCTGAGCTGCGCGGCGCTGTGCCCGTGAGCGACCGTCTGGCACAAGTTCGGCAAGCGATCGCAGAAGCGGCTGCGGCTATGCCTGAACATGACGATTATCTGCGTCGGATCATCGGCTCATAGAAGACAGGCGCGCTATACCGCGCAATGGGCCGCGATGAAGTCCGCATGGCTGGGAAGCGGGTTCACCGTCTTTGCGATGATGGCCTGAACGTCGGCCATGAACTGGCCGAGTTGTTCGTCGCTGAGTTGGTCGGCATGGCGATGCCAGCCTTCCGGCATGATCCCTTGTCCCAACATCACTTGCACCCAACTGCTCTCACGGAACAGATCCTCGGGGTCGCGGAACAAGTGACCCGTAGTTCGGAATAGATCTATTTTGTGTCGTAGGCTGTCCGGAATTTCCATGTTCGCACAATGACGCCAGAAGGGTGTGTCATTGCGATCGGTCCGGGCGTAATGTAGGATCAGGAAATCGCGGATCAGGTCATATTCCTTGGTCACGACCCGATTATATTCGGTAATATTGGCGACCGAAAAGCCCATGTTCGGGAAGAGTTCGATCAGACGCGATACATTGCTTTGGATGATATGGATCGACGTGCTTTCTAACGGTTCGAGAAAGCCCGATGCCAAGCCTAGGCTGACGACATTTTTGTGCCAAAGTTGTTCGCGCCGCCCGGTCTTAAATCGCAAAAGACGTGGCTCCGCAGTCGTGGGCGCATCGAGATTATCGAGCAGAGTCTGCGTTGCCTCATCATCTGATAGGAAATCGGACACATAGACATGGCCATTGCCGGTGCGGTGCTGCAAGGGAATGCGCCATTGCCAGCCCGCACCATGCGCCGTGGCTTTGGTGTAAGGCAGGAGCGGGTCTGTCCGTTCACAGGGCACTGTCACGGCCCGGTCGACGGGCAGCCAGTGGCTCCAATCTTGCCAAGCCACGTCAAGCGAGCCGCCGATCAGCAAGCCTCGAAAGCCAGTGCAGTCGATGAAAAGATCGCCCGCTATGATCTCTCCGGATTCCAATGTCACGCTGGCGACATGCCCGCTTTCATTCTCTAAAGTGACGTCGACAACTTTGCCTTCCGTTCGGACAACACCGCGCGGTTCTGAGAGTTTGCGCAGGAACAGGGCGTAAGCTGTCGCGTCAAAATGATAGGCATAGGCGAGTCCCGTCATTGATGTTCGGCCGACGCGCTCAACCTGTCCGAACTTGTGGGCGTAGGCGGCGCGATGATGCAGCGAATAATCCCAGAGGTTCGATCCTTCGAACGACGCCGAATATTTTCGCCAATAATGATGGAAAGGGATGCCCTGTAAATTGATCCCGGCATCGCCAAATGTGTGCAGATAGCGTTCGCCCAAATGGCCCCAATTGTTGAACTCTATGCCCAGTTTAAACGAGCCTTTTGTCGCGCGAACAAATTCATGCTCATTAATGCCGAGAATGGCGTTGAGCCGCCGGAGCTGTGGAATTGTGGCCTCGCCGACGCCGACTGTGCCGATCGCGTCTGACTCGATCAGACGAATGTCGACGGCCTTACCAAGCGTTTTCGCAAGCGCTGCCGCCGCGATCCATCCAGCTGTTCCGCCCCCGACAATAACGACAGACTGGACGGGCGGATGTGAAGCAGCACTCATACTAAACTCCTAACTGATGAAAGCGACGATGTCACAGTGACTTGGGGAGAGGAGGCGCGTGAGAAGGGCGCACAAAAAAGCCCGCCGAGTGATCGGCGGGCTGAACTGTTTTGGCTGGGGGCTGACCTAAAACTTCTTGGCCAGCGTGATGTTGAAGGTCCGACCATAATCCTCGTGGCGAGACACGAAGGTGGCCGTGCCAGCGCCATTGCCGTCGAGATCATTTTCGGTCCGGAATGGCTCGTCTGTGAGGTTGTAGGCTTCCAAATTGACCGAAAAACCTTCGAGCTTGCCGGACTGGAATTCGTAGCCGAGTTGCGCATCGACGATGAATTCGGACAAAGCCTGCTGACCGTTTAGCGACCCATCAAACTCTTGGATTTCCGCCAAGAAGCCAGAGCGATACCGCGTATTGACGCGGGCGCGCCATCCGCTTTGCTCGTAATAGACTTCGCCAGAGAAGGTTTCTTTCGAATAGCCCGGAATGGGGATGGTCTGTCCTTGGAAGTCCAGCGAGTTGTCTGTGTAAGTATAGGCCGCGTTGAGTCCGAAGCCTTCAAGGGCGCTGAAGACATCTTCCAAAGGAAGACGCAAGGCGAGCTCGAAGCCTTTCAGGTTTGCGGATTCAGCGTTTACCGGACCACTTAGACCAATCAGAGATGCTCCTGCCGTGGAAGCTGCTGTGCCCGTCAAGAATGGGGCCACTGCGGCACCACCTTCAATCAAATCGAAGTCACTGACGATGTAATCGTCCACATCCTTGTTGAAGACCGCCAGTGTGACTGCGCCGCCTTCAGAGAAATATTTCTCAATAGCCGCATCCAGAGATGTCGACTTGTAAGGACGTAGGAACGGGTTGCCGCCGTTAATCTTGAAACAAGTCTGGTTTTGAGCGGGGTTGAAGAAGGCCGTGACAATTGTGTCGGCGATCCCGTCGCCATTCGTGTCAGGACAGGCTGTCGAATTGAGCTCAAGCGCCCCAGATGCCCGAAGCTGGTCCATACGGGGACGGGTGACGGATTTTGCAGCACCCAACCTGAAGAAGGTTTGATCCATGATTTCGATGGATAAGTTGGCGCTCGGCAAGAAGTCGCCATAGCTATCTTCAAGGAAACCACCGGATATAGATGATGATTGCTCAACATCGGCATATTGCGCGCCGATGTTACCGCGAACCGGCATGTCGCCCAACTCCGTATCGATTTCGACATAGACGTACGGTGTGAGGATTTTTTCTTCCACACTCCACTGCACGCCCGCTGTGGGGTCTAGGCGATAGGTACCATTGGTGATCAGATCAGTCGGATCATAGGCCGCAATTGGGAAGCCGAGCGATCCCGTGTCGGTGGCGCCAAGGAAGTTCGGAATGCCAGCAACGCCGTCCACAAAACCGCTTCCTTCGCGTAGGAAGGCTTCGTTGGAGTCAAATGTCTTCTGACGGTCTGTATAGATTAAGCCTGCAGAAATACCGTCAATGAAGCTCAGACCTGTTTCATATTCAGCTTCCATCCGGATTTGATTCAACTGGTCGTCAATCTGCGGTTCTTTGATGAAGCCCGCTTGGCCCCAGCCGCCTGGATCGGTCAGGACGATATTGTCTGGGTTGCCATAATCGATCGAGCTGTCGACCGAATAAGCGCCATCTGACGGGGTCGTATAGGTCAGTGAGCCGCGCAGTGACGGATCCGCAGAGGCGGGGCCGAACAAGATGCCCGGTCCTGTGCCCGCATAGCTTTCATAATCGATGTCACTCTTATCCACGCCTGATGTCGAAGCGTCGATGGTGATCCGAACACGCTCACTCAGATTTGCGGACAAGTTGGCACCGATGGCATAAATTTTAGCCGTTGTGCCTTCAGTATCCGTGCGAACAATTCCGCCAACAGGCGCGTATGTCGCGGAGTCGACGAAATCACCTGAGCCAGAGGAATTCGTCAGCTGTGCGCCAGACCAGCCCGCAATCGGTGTCTCGACGCCGCGGAAAATACCTGTGTCTTCGAAGTCTGAATAAAACCCATCGACGGTGAAGGCGAAAGTTTCATCCGGTTCAAATTGCAATGTACCGGCAACAGATGTCCGTTCGAAATCACGTGATGTCACGCCAGAGCGAGGATTGTCAGAGGCATAATAGGTCCCGTCTGCCAATTGTCCTGTTTGGAACTGGTTCGTTTTCAACTCACGCGAAATATATTGTGTGGGATTGGACTGGTTAGTGATGCCGATGGCCCAACCGAGCGTGCCAGCTTCATTCTGATCAATATAAGACCCGAATAGACGGTAGCCTTGGTCAGAAAAGTCGGGGTTCAATCGGCCATTATCATTGATAACATATTTGCCGGACACGTTGAATTGACGGCTAGTATAGTCCAGCGGCTTGACGGTGCGCAGATCGACAGCACCAGCGACGCCAGTTGTCGCCAGACGCGCATCCGGCGTTTTGTATACAACACCTTGAGCAATCAACTCAGACGGGAAGACATCAAACTCAATGCCGCGATTATTACCCGCGGAGACGACTTCACGGCCATTCAGAAGTGCGATCGAGAAATCCGGGCCAAGGCCACGGATCGAAATTTGTTGGGCCCGGCCACGAACGCGTTGGGCGGTCACGCCTGGCAGGCGCGCCAGAGAGTCGGCGATGGAAACATCGGGAAGCTTACCAATGTCTTCAGCCGTGATGGCTTCAATAATAGAAGAACTGTTCCGCTTCAGATCCAAGCTTTCTTGGATCGACTGACGAATACCTGTGGCAACAACAACATCTTCTTCCGTCTCACCGGCTCCGGGGGTCTGCGCGTAGGCAGGGGCGGCGGATAGAAGCATGGCGAATGAGGCGACGCCGAGCAGTAGCTGGCGCTCCAACGTGGACGACTTGGTCATGGTTTTCCCTTCGTGAGCGTCGCTCAACTGGCGGCGCATTCATTGTTTCGAGTCCGTAAATGCTGGCGCAGCTCCGTCCTCTGTCAATAAACCTACACAAATTTGCATAGATTTTGCAAATCTTTTTATTGTGAGCTTCAATTTTCCGCACAAGTCTGTGGCAATTTGGCAACAAATGCGCTGAAATAGGGGGCTTATGCGCCGAAAATGCGGTTATTTGACATAATTTGTTCGCTTAAAATTATGCAAAGTTTTGCATTTAGCCTTGCGTCTGCGTCCAATCTCACCCTATGAGGTTTGAAACAATAGGGATTGTAGGCGGGCATCATTCATGTCGGCTGCAAAAAATGATATGTCAGATGTAACTTTGCGCTCCGCCCGACCCGTGATCCGCATAGGTTTGCGGCAACTGGCGATGGCCGGCGCTGCAATGCTGACACTTACAGGGTGTGAAACCGTTTCTGCGGCGGACCCTGTGGAACAAGCCTCAGCGATTACAGGCGAGATGTTGCGGACGGCTGAGCGACTCCCACAAGATGAGATCGTTTACTTCATGCTGCCGGACCGGTTCGAAAATGGTGATGTGTCAAATGATGTAGGCGGTTTTCCTGGCGGCCGACTTGATCATGGTTTCGACCCGACATCTAAAGGGTTTTATCAAGGCGGCGACCTTAAAGGTCTGACCTCACGTCTGGATTATATTCAGGGTATGGGTGCCACAGCGATTTGGCTGGGTCCGATCTATAAGAACAAACCCGTACAGGGTGGGCCGGGTCAGGAAAGCTCCGGCTATCACGGCTATTGGATTACAGACTTCACTGATGTTGATCCACATCTCGGCACGAAGGCTGATCTAAAGTCATTCGTCGATAGCGCCCATGAGCGCGGGATGAAAGTCTATCTTGATATCATCACCAATCACACGGCTGATGTGATCAGCTACCGGGAATGCCACGACGCAAGCTATATGGGCGCGGACAAGGTTGATGATGGTTGCACCTATCGCTCCGTCGCAAACTTCCCATACACGACCGAAAGTGGCCCAGACAGCGCACCGATTAATCCCGGTTTTCTAGGCGATGCCCCGCATGTGCAGACCTATGAGAATTTTGAAAAACTCGTCGATCCCAACTATGCCTACACGCCCTATATCCCAGCAGGCGAGGAGACTGTGAAAACTCCGGCCTGGCTCAACGACCTACAATATTACCATAATCGCGGTGAAACGACGTGGTCTGGGGAAAGCTCGCTTTATGGCGATTTCTCGGGCCTTGATGATCTCTTTACGGGGCATCCCGTCGTAGTTGACGGTATGATCGACATTTTCAAAGACTGGATCACGGATTACCGGATTGATGGATTCCGCATCGACACGACACGGCACGTTAATCCAGAGTTCTGGCGCGCCTTTTTGCCAGCCATGAAAGAACATGCGGCCTCCATCGGCATTCCGCATTTTTACGCGTTCGGAGAGGTCTATGATCCTGATCCCGGCGCCTTAGCCCGGTTCACCCGCGTCGACGGATTTGAACAAGTGCTCGACTTTGGGTTTCAGTCTGCCGTCTTTGATGTGGTTTCCGGCAAGGAAACGACAGCGCGGCTGGACACCTTCTTGCGCGGTGATGATCTTTACGGAGACGCAACACAGAAGGGGCTCACCCAGCCGACGTTTCTCGGCAATCACGATATGGGTCGCTTTTCTGGCATGTTGAAAGCCGAAAACCCTGATATGAGCCAGGGCGAATTATTAGCGCGCACGCAACTGGGCCACGGTCTGATGATGACCATGCGCGGGGTTCCCGTAATCTATTCCGGTGATGAGCAAGGTTTCGTTTCAGATGGCGGCGATCAGCTGGCGCGTGAGCCGCTCTTTCCGAGCCAAACCGACGTTTACAATGACAATGATCTAATCGGCACGGATGCGACGACCGCTGATAGTAATTTCGATACGGATCATCCGCTTTATCGCTATATCGCGGCAACTGCGAAGATACGCACGGATCATACGGCCTTCAGGCGTGGCGCGATGGAAACGCGCTTGTTCGAAATGGGCGGCGCGGACGGGACAGGGCGTGCCTTTGCTTTTTCCCGCTTTGATCCAGTGACTGGTCAAGAATATCTCATTGTCGCGAACACAGGCGAAGTGCCTCTGACAATTAATACGCGCGTTGAGCCCACGACGAAGACCCTAAGTCCTCTCATGGGGACCTGCCCAACACAGGTTGCGACCACCGCGACAGCGACTGTAAATGTTCCGGCTTTTGGGCTCGTTGTTTGTGAAACTGACGGACGTGCGGAGCGTCATATCCGATGACCCTTCCAACCTCTGTTGCAACGGTGCAAAACCCCATCGTGAGTGATATGACTATCCAGCCAATCAATCAGACTGACACGGTGCCTTGGTGGAAAGGCGCAGTGATCTATCAAGTCTATCCGCGGTCCTATCAGGACACGACTGGTGACGGCATTGGCGATCTGCCCGGCATCACGCAGCGCATGGACCATATTGCCTCGCTTGGAGTGCAGGCGATCTGGATTTCGCCCTTCTTCACCTCACCGATGGCCGATTACGGCTATGACGTCGCAGATTTCTGCGATGTGGACCCTATTTTTGGGACCCTCGCAGATTTCGATGCACTTGTAGCCAAGGCGCATGCATTGGGGCTCAAAGTAACGATTGACCAGGTCTACTCTCACACGTCCGACCAGCACCCTTGGTTCGCAGAATCGCGCACGTCTCGCGACAATGATAAAGCTGATTGGTATGTTTGGGCTGATGCGCAAGCTGACGGGACGCCGCCCAATAACTGGCAGTCTGTCTTTGGTATGGGGGCGTGGGAATGGGACGCTCGCCGGGGGCAGTACTATCTGCACAATTTTCTACGAGAGCAGCCAGACCTTAATCTCCACAATCCAGATGTTCAGTCCGCAATTTTAGATATTACTCGGTTCTGGCTGGAGCGTGGGGTCGATGGTTTCCGTCTCGATGCCTTGAATTTTGGCATGCATAATCGCGATCTGACCGACAATCCGATCGAGACGGACCACAAACAAACGCCGACCCGCCCGTTCGATTTCCAGCGCCACATCAATAATATGAGCCAGCCCGAAATCGTCCCGTTCGTCGAGCGTATTCGGAGTGTTGTCGATGATTTCGGTGCCGACAAATTTACCGTTGCAGAGATTGGGGGCCCCCGACCTCTCGACGAGATGAAAGCGTTCACGCAAGGGGATCAAAGGCTAAATTCCGCCTACGCGTTTGACTTCTTGTACGCCGATCAACTGACAGCAGAGTTGATCCGAAAGACCCAAGCGCAATGGCCGGGAACAAGCGGCGAAGGCTGGCCAAGCTGGGCGTTTGAAAATCACGACGCCCCGCGGGCTGTCAGCCGTTGGCGCGGGGACTGCGACTCTGATCACTACGCCAAGCTGCTCGCGCTTCTCCTGATGAGCCTGCGCGGTAACGCCTTCATTTATTATGGCGGCGAGTTAGGGCTGACCCAAGCGAACATCGACTTTGAGGACCTTAAAGATCCTGAGGCCATTACCAACTGGCCCGAAACATTGGGTCGTGACGGTGCACGCACACCCATGCCGTGGGACGGAACAAGCAATGACTATGTCGGCTTTTCCGAGGCCAAACCTTGGCTCCCCGTGTCGGACGATCATGTCGCCGCGAGTGTAGCGGCCCAAAATGCAAATCCAGACTCGGTCTTAAATTTCTACCGCTCAGCTATCGCTCTGCGAAACAGCTGCCGGGTTTTGCGAGAGGGTTCCATCCAGTTTGACGGTTTGGGTGAACTCCTTGTCTTTGTCCGGATTTTAGATGGACGGTCACGGCGATGCGTCTTCAACATGAACGCAGAGCCGCTTGCCTATAACGGTCCGACGGCAGCGGAATTTTGTCTAGGGGATCGTCCGAGTGATCGTATGGTGCCCGGCTGGTCAGCCTTCGTTTCGCCTTTGAACTAGCTTTCTGACGGACTATCATCACCCAGACGAAACCTTACGACAATGACCCACAGCTCTCGCGCTGGATTAGCTCTGTGGGAAGCCGTTCGGAACGCAGATCACTTGGTCCAGACGCGTTGAGTAGTTTCATGACCATCAACCGCCCAGCTAAGGTCAGATCTTGACGAATTGTAGTCAGGGGTGGTTCAATATAGCGGGCCAGTTGAATATCGTCATAGCCGACGACTGACACGTCATCTGGGACAGAGCGACCGCTCTGTCGTAAAGCGCGAATGACGCCAATGGCGACCAAATCTGATGCGCAGACAGCGGCGTCAAACTCAGTTCCGCGTAAAATCAGCGAGTGCATGGCATTGGCAGCGCTTTCGATTTCAAATGGAGCTGGAAACACCAAGTCGGGATCAAGGTCGAGGTCGAACTTCTCCAGTGCGCGGCGGTAACCTTGGAAGCGCTGATTAATTTCTGGTGCGTCTGTGTCGCCGAAGAATGCAATGCGTTTGCGGCCTAGTCGCGCTAGATGAGCTGCGGTGATTTCACCGCCTTTCAGATTGTCCGACCCGACCGATGCATAGTCCTGACCAGGAAGTTGCCCACCCCAGACAATGAATTTCATCGGATGTCCGGTGAGTCGATTAAGGCGGTCGTGCAGCGAACTTTGTCCTAGAAAAATGATACCGGCAGCCCGCGAGCTATCGAGCAGTCTGGAGAGATCGTCATAGTTTTGTGGGTCGGAGTGGGAGACATGGTAGTCGCAGCTTAGTGCCCGTGCCGCTTCGCCGATACCGCCTAGCAAGGCCTGAAAAAAGGGATCCAGCATCCATTGGCATCGACCCTGAGGTTTAGGCACGATAATAGACAGGGTGGCATCGGCAGATACGCCGCTGCTGGGTACGCTACGAATATTGTAGCCCTGACGTCGCGCCATATCCCAGATGCGTCGTTTGGTCTTATCGCTCACGGCTGGGTTGTCAGAGAGAGCCCGCGATACTGTCGCGATTGATACGCCGGCTTCCAGCGCAATATCTTCCAACCGAACTTTCTTAGTCATCAGGCGTTTTCCGGTCGCTCATAAGGCACAAAGATCAGGAGCAGCGCGCCGAGCATCATCACGCCCCCTGCAACAACGAGCGTCAAAATCGTTTGCCCGCCGAGAACTGTGTTGAGCACGGTTCCCATGATCGTGCCAACGACCAATTGAGGGATAACGATGAAATAGTTGAAAATGCCCATATAGGTTCCCATTCGTCCGGCCGGCAGAGCATCCGCCAATAAGGCATAGGGTAGGGTCAAAATGCAGGCCCAGACAATACCGATCCCAATGGCGGACAACCAAAACAGGCTCGGTGGGAACAGATAAATCGAGATAAAGGACAGGCCCCCAATCAGAAGTGAAAGCGCGTAGAATGCCTTCAAGCCAATCAAGCGGGTCCCGACCGGGATCAGAAGCGAAAAGCCCCAAGCGACCAGGCTGTAGATGGCGAAGATATTATTCACGGCCAATGACCCAATGCCAAAAGCATCGGATGTTGGGTCGGTCGTGCCAAAATGGTGCGAGGTAACCGCGGAATTGAGATAAACCCACAGGGTAAAAAAGGCGAACCAAGAGGTGAACTGCACCAACGCTAATCGCTTCATGAGCGTTGGCATGGTCGCCAAATCGTCCATCAGCGATCCGATCATGCCTGCAGCGCGCCCGCCTTTGAGCCGTAGGGCATTGTAGATCAGTAATAGTCCAAGGCCGACAACGAGCGCTGCGAAGACGCTCAACTGTCGCTCGGCCGTCCCGGTAATGACGAGCAAGACCAACCCCACGCCGATAGCCAGCGCGATCAGTCCGCGCATCTGGAACCAGCCTGGTGCAGGCACGGGGCGCTCGACGCGGCGGGCTTCGCCCAAGGCGCTGTCATCACTGGCCTCAAAGGCGTCCAAAGTGTCCGGGTCATATTCCTTTGATGTCAGGATGGTGAACAGGACCGACGCGAATAAGAGCGCGGCCCCAAATAGAAACGCGATCTTCAATGAGTCAGGAATGACATTGGCTTCCGCCGTATTGGCTGCGCCAAATTTTGTTGCCCATTCGGGTAGTTTGGAGCCGACATAGCCGCCCGCACCGATGAAAAAACCTTGGATCGCATAGCCGAATGTGCGCTGTTTCGTGTTCAGATTGTCACCGACAAAGGCGCGGAACGGTTCCATCGAAATATTGAGTGAGGCATCAAGAATCCAGAGTGAGCTGGCCGCGATCCATAGCGCCGGAGAATTGGGCATGAAGATAAGAGCGACGCTGGCAAGGAAGGCCCCCAAGAAAAAATAGGGTCGCCGCCGACCGAAACGAGTCCAAGTTTTGTCCGACAAATAGCCAATGATGGGCTGCATAATCAGGCCTGTGACGGGACCAGCAAGCCAGAAAAGAGGGAGCGTATCGGGATTGGATCCAAGTGAGGTGAAGATGCGCGAGGCGTTGGCGTTCTGCAGCGCAAAGCCGATCTGCAGTCCGAAAAACCCAACCGCCATGTTGATGATGGACAAAATTGGTAGGTTGGGTTTGAGGCGGGGATGGCCGTCTGTCGCAGCAACGGTTCCGTCATAGGCCGGTGTATTTGTCATGTTGTCCCCTTAGCCGCTGGTTGGAAAACCCATGGGGAACAACCAGCGCAAACTCTTTGCATTGAACCTGCAATTATTTTCATTTTGTCGCAAGGGTAGACCTTCTATCACCCATAAAAAAAGCCCGTCGCGGGGGAGCGCGGCGGGCTGATAAGTCAGTCTAGGCGATCATTTAGCCATCGAGACGGTCATCGAGGCGATCAAAAAACTTGGCCGATGAACAGACGTCAGCGTAAGCTGTTTTCAGAAGCTGTGTGCCTGTGGTGTCGAGTTGGCCATCTTCGATACAGTCTTCGATTCGGTGTGCGAGAAAGCTCTCACCGTTTTCAACGGATTCGACGGCGCCTTTTTCATCATCGCGGAACGTGTTGGCGAAGTTCATCCAGCCCCGATGGACTGCACCACGCATGGTGCCGTGTGTGGATGGCTCACCACCAAGCTGACGAACATAGCCTTGGATCGATGCGATGTGCTTCGAGCGAGCTTCTGCGCGCTGGTTAAACTCAGACTTCAGAGCCCAACTATCGTCGGATTCATCTGCGGCTTCACGATAGCCTTTATAGCTGTCGATCATGAGGCGCGTAACATCGTTCAATTCCTCGATCGTGTCTTCCTTGGTCAGGGCACCTGGGGTTGGGGTATTTGTAATATCCATTTTGATTTCCTCTCTTCGTTAAGTTGTGCCTAAGCAACGAGAGGATCGGGGGTGTTGTTCCAAATTGATCTGCGCATAGACATGAAAAATCTGACAGAAACTTATGGGTTGGCGTCGAACCAGTCTGTAAATTCTTCCCGCTCAACCTCGCTCAGATGCAGGCCGAGTTTAGTCCGTCGGAACAGTACGTCGTCAGCTGTCTTCGCCCATTCATGCGCACGCAGATAGCGGGCTTCTGCTTCGGTTAATTGCGCGCCGAAATGTTGTCCCAGATCGACCTCGGGTCCGCGGCCCAACACAAGCGTAATGCGCGTTCCATAGGCGCGGCAAAGATGATGGAGAATATCATCGGGAACGTCTGGATAGCGCGCGGCCTGTTCCGCAACAAACCCAGCAAAATCATCGGCTGGGAAATCCCCGCCCGGTAATTGCGCCTTCGCTGTCCAGTCATCGCCTGCCTTGGGATAATATGGCGCCAGTTTTTGCAAAGCGTGTTCGGCCAATTTGCGAGAGGTCGTGATCTTGCCGCCATAGATGGACAGTAAAGGCCGACCGTCTGAGAGCTCGTCAATGTCGAGCACATAGTCACGCGTGACCGCGGACGCATTCTCGCTTTTATCATCATAGAGCGGACGCACGCCTGCGTAACTCCACACCACATCATCGGCTGAAACATCATGTTCGAAATATTCCGATGCCGCCTTGCACAGATAATCCGTCTCTTCAGGCGACACATCCATTGGTCCTGGCTCGGTCTCCCACGGGACGTCTGTCGTACCGATCAGGGTGAAGTCGCGCTCATATGGAATGGCGAAGATAATCCGGTTGTCCGCGTTCTGGAACATATAGGCGTGATCGCCGGGGAAGAGCCGTTTGGTGACAATGTGACTGCCCTTGATCAGGCGCAGGCCAGCGTCATTCTTATCGCGCTTGATTTTGAACAGAACCTCGTCAACCCAAGGGCCCGCCGCGTTGACAATGCCGCGCGCAGTGACTGTCGACCCATCGGATAATATGGCCTGATAGCCATCCGCATGTTTGTCTAACGCCGTAACTTCCACGCCGACACGAATGTCCGCGCCATGATGGTGTGCGTCAACGGCGTTCAATGTGACAAGCCGCGCATCTTCGACCCAACAGTCGGAATATTCGAACCCAGTCTTGAGACGTGATTCTAAAACGTCTGCATGGGGTTGCTTGCGAAGGTCGACCGTCTTGGTGCCAGGCAAAAGTTCGCGTCCACCCAAATTGTCATAGATGAACAGGCCAAGCCGCAACATCCAAGCGGGTCTCTGGCCTTGATCATAGGGTAGGACGAAACGCATCGGCCAGATGATGTGGGGGGCAGATCGTAAAAGAACTTCACGCTCAATCAGAGCCTCGCGCACCAGCCGGAATTCATAATATTCGAGATAGCGTAGCCCGCCATGAATCAGCTTGGTTGAGGCGGAGCTGGTATGACGCGCGAGGTCATCTTTCTCACACAGGACGACAGATAGGCCGCGACCCGCCGCGTCACGCGCAATCGCGGTGCCATTAATGCCGCCGCCAATGATAAGCAGATCGCAAGAAGTCATGGTTGCGCCATAACGAACTGCGCACAGGTGGCAAACGGACTTTCGAATGTTAGAGCGCGCAAAAAGCCAGAACGCGCAAGAAAGGAAGAGTTTGATGATCATACTCGGTACAGCGACAACGATAAGCGCGACCAAAGTTATGCTGCTGGGCGCTGGCGAACTCGGCAAGGAAGTCGCGATTGAGTTACAGCGGTTGGGTGTCGAGGTGATTGCGGTTGACCGCTATGCCAATGCGCCGGCCATGCAGGTCGCGCATCGGTCCTATGTCATCAATATGCTGGACGCGGACGCGCTACGCGGTGTCATCGAACAGGAAGTGCCGGATCTGGTCGTGCCGGAAATCGAAGCTATCGCGACTGATTTACTGGTTGAGCTTGAGGCAGAGGGCTTGAACATTGTCCCCACCGCACGCGCGGCGCGCCTGACAATGGACCGGGAGGGCATCCGTCGCCTGGCAGCGGAAGAATTAGGTTTACCAACCTCACCCTACCAGTTTGCGGATAGTGAGGATGAGGCCCGCGCCGCCGCAGAGACCATTGGCTACCCTGTCGTGATCAAGCCGGTCATGTCGTCATCCGGTAAAGGGCAGAGTGTCGCGAAGACGCCTGCCGATATGTCCGACGTCTGGCGTTACAGCCAAGATGGCGGCCGCACAGGAGCGTCCAGGGTCATTGTCGAGGGTTTTGTCGATTTTGATTATGAGATCACGCTGCTAACCGTGCGTCACAGGGATGGCACCAGCTTCTGCGCGCCCATCGGACACCGCCAGGAAGACGGCGATTACCGTGAAAGCTGGCAACCGCAAGCGATGAGCGATGCGGCCCTGCGATCTGCGCAGGCTATGGCTGAAACAGTGTGCGCCGCCTTGGCCGGGAAGAGGAATGGTTGGGGTGTGTTTGGCGTCGAGATGTTTGTGCGCGCTGATGACGTAATTTTCTCAGAAGTCTCGCCCCGACCGCATGATACAGGTCTGGTGACCCTTATCAGTCAGGATCTGTCCGAATTTGCTCTGCACGCTCGCGCTATTCTCGGTCTGCCGATCCCTACGATTCGCCAGTTTGGCCCGAGTGCCTCTTATGTCATTTTGGGGCATGGCACCTCTGACAATCCGAGGTTTTTCGGTGTGGAAGCGGCGCTTGCGGAGCCGGATACACAGTTGCGACTGTTCGGAAAGCCGTCGTTGGACGGCACCCGACGGCTGGGCGTGGCGTTAAGCCAGGGCGAAACGATCGCCGGTGCGCGGGCCAAGGCTGAACGGAGCGCGACAAGGGTTCAGGTTAAATCTTAAGACGCTGAAGCTCTACGCAATCAACCAAAGACGATTACCCAATG
Organism: Algimonas ampicilliniresistens; assembly: GCF_030159955.1. Taxonomy (GTDB): domain Bacteria; phylum Pseudomonadota; class Alphaproteobacteria; order Caulobacterales; family Maricaulaceae; genus Litorimonas; species Litorimonas ampicilliniresistens. Next base: position 25,645 of record NZ_BSNK01000002.1, on the reverse strand, counting down.
CGTGAGGGCGCAATTCTGGAGAGCGGTAAGTCGATTGTCACCGTAACGCCTTCAGGTCTCCAATCTCGTTGGATCGTCCCGCCCATCTGTCGTTGAATGGCGGCTTCGATCAATCGCGTGCCGAACCCGCTTGTCACGGTTTCAGGGGGTAAAATTTGTAGAGACGGGTTGAATTCGAACCACTTAATGCTGACGGTGCTGGCCGTTATAGCCCACGACAATGAAAGCGACCCGTCTGGATGAGCGAACGCGCCATACTTCGCGGCATTGGTCGCTAATTCATGGAGCACTAAAGAGATATTTGCCCCGATGTCGGAGTTCAGAAAGAGAGCGTCTCCATCAATCTTGATGCCGCCATCGCGCGAATGCGGCGCGAGAATGACGCGCGCGATCTCACTCAGGCAAATTCCATTATCGATTCCGGCCTCACCGGATATAGCGGGCTGAACCAAGGCGTGAGCCGATGCGAGAGCATTGATGCGACCGCGTAGAGCCTCCGCCATGTCTTGGGGGCTGTCGGAATTACGCGCGGTCATGCCGATCATGCCAGACACCATGGCGAACAGGTTTTTTACCCTATGGTTCAACTCGCCCATCAGCAGGTCTCGGTCGATTCCGATCCGATTGGCGTCATTGAGCGCAAGCCGCAGGCTGATCTCACTTTGAACCGCACTAGCCACATCGCTCAGCGTTTTAATTTCGTCATCGGTCCAATTGCGGGTTTTCATATCGAGGACACAGACTGAGCCGAATGTATGCCCCCGCGCCGTTGTCAGAGGAATGCCAAGATAGGATCTGACCCCCATTTCCGTGATCGATAGATTGTCACTGACACGCGGGTCGTTGGGGGCGTCGGTCACGACCAGCTTTTGTCCGCTCTCGACGACATGTTTGCAGAACGAATAGGTCAACGGCAAAATGCGCGTATCCACGCCCGCCTCTTCTAGACCATGTTCAGCCTTGAAAAACTGATAGTCCTCTCCCACCAGAGAGACTAGCCCGACCGGAGTTTTCAAAAGACGGCTGGCTAAGGTCACCATCCGGTCAAAGACAGGTTCTGGTAGGCTTTGCATAAGACCACTGGCGCGGAGACGTTCAATCCTATCGGGATCAAGCAGACGGGGCCGCTCACTATTAGGAAGATTCGGTCTGTCGGGTTTCGCGTCTTGAACGGCCAAAAAAGGATTTCACTTTATAGTGTCGATTGCGACGGCTGGCTGTTCTGTGCCTTTGGATCAATGATTGATCAGCAGCGAAAGATACGCAGGCAATTGAGCCCGGTCAATTTAAAACCGATTGAGTGGCTAACAGTGCAAGATGCTAGCCCGTCCGGATCTTCCCAAACATCACAGCGGCAACTTTCCTCATCTGGATCTCTTCGCTGCCTTCGGTGATGCGGTAACGGCGATGGTGGCGGTAGATATGCTCGAAGGGTGTGTGCCGTGAATAGCCAAGACCCCCATGAACCTGCATCGCGCGGTCAGCGGCGTCACAGACGAGGCGGTTTGCGCGGTAGTTACACATGCTGACCCTATCAGTGAGCCGTTTGGCGACCTCGACCTTGTTCATTCCGTCCATATCATGGGCTGTCTTGTAGATTAGCAAGCGCAGCATATCGGCTTCGGTCTGAAGCTCGACGAGCGGGAATTGAATAGCTTGGTTGAGCCAAAGTGGCTTGCCAAAGGGCGCGCGGCTCTTGGCGTATTTTACACTCTCATTGATGCAGAACTGCGCCGCGCCCAAGGAGCTCGCGGCCTGGCGGATACGGTTCTCATGAACGAAATGCTGGGCGCAGGCGAGGCCGTAATCGAGATCGCCCAGGACCATATCGTTCGGCACGAACACGTCTTGGAAGGTGCAGGTCGGATGATCCGTCGGCATGTTGAAGGTCCAAAGATACTCGCCAATTTCAAACCCGTCTGCCTGTGTGTCGACCACAAAGCAGCCAATGCCTTTGGCGTCGCCGTCCGCGCCCGAATGGCGCGCAAAACACATGACGTGGGTCGCGACATGCAAACCCGTCGTCCACATCTTGCTTCCGTTGATGAGCCAGCCATCAATACCGTTGCGGGTCGTCGGAACCGCGCGCGTTTCCATCCAGGTGGCGTCGGATCCGTGCTCCGCTTCTGTCAGACCGAATGACCAAATCATCTCGCCCCGGCACATCGGTTCGATAAATTGTTTCTGCGCCTTTGTCCCAAAATCGCGCACCATGAGCGGCTGAACAAGGTTTCCGACGATGGAATGTTCGTTCTGCAAATCATTATGCAGCCCTAGACCCTTCGCCGCGAAATGCTCGCGGATCCGCGCCATAGCCAGATTGCCGCCATTCTTGCCGCCAAATTCTTCTGGTAGCTGAAACCGAAAATGCCCTGCCGCATCGGCGCGCTTGCGGGCTTCAGCAAGCAACATTTCCCAGTCATGGGCGGGCAAACCGCCCTTTTCCCAGTCCGTCCGGGCATTCTCGCGCCGATGATCGAAAAAGCGAATATTGTCGTCTTGCTGTTCGAGCGGTCTGATTTCAGCGTCGATGAAAACGTCCAATTCCCCCAGGTAGTCTTCAATCTTTGAGGGGATTTGGAACAATTCTTGCATGAAACGCAGCCTATCATCCGTTGCCCCCGAACGGAATATCAGGGCTACGAGCATCCGGTTTGTAATGGAGTAAGACTATTCCGGTAAGGGCTCATCCCGATAGGGTTGCCTGATGAGAAGGTGATTCACCAAATCAAGGACGCGACAATGGTTGTCATTCGTTATTTTATGGGGCTTGTGGCGCTCTTTTTGACCGGTTTTGCCGTTGTCTCCGCAACGCCATCGCAGGCTCAAACAGACGCTGTTGCGCTCCGCCCGACCACGCCGATTTCCGAAGTTCACTTCCGCGGCGGCTATTTCGATCAAGATAAGACGCAATTCGGCCGTTGGTACGAAAAGCGCAATAATGGCAAAATCAACTACGAATTCTTCGAGACCGCCTCTGACGGCAAGGTCATTGAACTGACGGGGCCGAAGGGTCTGGTAAAGATGAAGTTGGACCTCAATGCCAAGATCATTCAGGGGGAATGGCCGGGACAGGCGATGCGCACAATCTATAAGATCAATGGTATCAAACCCATGGTGTTCAAAGATCTACCCGTTGTCGCGCCCCCGGTTGTGACACCGCCTGTGATCACGCCACCATCTCCTCCTGTCGCCAATCCACAAGCACCGCGCCCGCGAGATCTTCAGTTTGTGAGTCATACGCGCGGTCATTTCGCCCGCACATCTGGAATGATGTGGGAGGAACGCGCGACGGGTGGGCAGGGCTTCCCCTTCACCGAAATCGGTCATGATGATCGCAGCCTTTATCTTTATGATGAAGGTCGCGATGTTCTCATTACATTAGAGCCCAAAGACATGCAGTCGCGTGTCTCGATCGGTGGCGAACCATTGCGCAGACTTTATGCGCTCACTGGATTTGCTCAGCCTCCGCAGACACCGATCCCGCACACACCGATTCCGACGCAACCCGATAATCGTACATTGAGCGAAGCAGAAAAAATGGCCTGTACGCGCCGCGGCGGGTTTGTGGAACGGGCTGGACTGCTGGGCGCGGAACGCTGCACCATACCGTATAGCGATGGTGGAGATGTCTGTACCGACTCTAGCCAATGTCAGGGGCAGTGCCGTTCGAATTCAGATGCACCGACGGGCGCACCAGCGTCAGGTCTCTGTCAGCCGACTGATAATCCGTTCGGGTGTCATTCTGAAATTCTGGGCGGACGGGTCGCACCCGGTCTCTGTGTAGACTGAGTTGGCACTGGGCGTCGATTAACGCGACATCCCGACCATATCATGGTTGGGAAAGGTGAATTCAGGGCTTGATTTGCCGCGCTAAGACCGAGAGGCCGTTTCCAAAATTAGGAGACGGCCATGAAGACCCTCGGACATTTCATCGACGGTAAGCCTGTCGCAGGTTCCGGCGACCGTACGCACGACATTTTCAACCCCAATACGGGTGAGGTGCAATCGCGCGTCACGCTCGGAACGACCGGCGATTTAAACGCCGCCGTTGCGTCTGCTGTGAAAGCGCAAGCCATTTGGGCGCAGACCAATCCCCAACGCCGCTCGCGCGTCTTGTTCGCCTATAAGGCGTTGGTCGAAGCGCATATGGAAGAGCTGGCCGAGCTCTTGTCCCGCGAACATGGCAAAGTGATTGCTGATAGTCGCGGTGATGTCATGCGCGGCCTCGACGTCATCGAATTTGCTTGCGGTGTGCCGCACGCGCAAAAAGGTGAGCACACTTACGGCGCCGGTCCAGAGATTGATGTTTACTCGATGCGCAAACCGCTCGGTGTTGTCGCCGGCATTACCCCGTTCAATTTCCCTGCCATGATCCCAATGTGGATGTTTGGCATGGCTATCGCGACGGGCAATGCCTGTATCCTAAAGCCATCCGAGAAAGACCCATCCGTGCCGATGCGTTTGGCTGAGTTGTTCGTTGAAGCGGGCGGCCCTGAAGGGCTGCTCAATGTCGTTAATGGCGACAAGGTGGTGGTCGATGCGATCCTTGGACACCCCGATATTAAGGCCGTCAGCTTTGTCGGCTCCTCCGACATTGCGCAATATGTCTATGCGGGCGCAACCGCGACTGGAAAACGGGCACAATGTATGGGCGGGGCGAAGAACCACGGCATCATCATGCCGGACGCCAACATGGAACAGGCCGCAAAAGACATTCTCGGCGCGGCCTATGGCTCCGCTGGCGAACGCTGCATGGCGCTGCCCGTTGTGGTCCCAGTCGGCGAGGGTACGGCGGAGCGCTTCTTGGAAGCCTTCATGCCGAAACTCGAAGCCTTGAAGATTGGCATCTCGACGGATGCTGAGGCCGATTACGGCCCAGTCGTGACTAAAGCGCATCTAGAGCGCGTCGAAGGTCTCATCGATCAAGCCGAAAAAGAAGGCGCTAAAGTTCTTGTCGATGGGCGCGGCTTTAAATTGCAGGGTCATGAAGACGGGTTCTTTATCGGACCAACGCTGCTTGATGACGTGACGACGGATCAGTCCACCTACCACGAAGAAATCTTCGGCCCGGTCCTACAGATCGTCCGCGCCAAGAATTTCGAAGAAGCGCTACGGCTGCCGTCCGAACATCAATATGGAAACGGCGTCTGCATCTTCACCAATAATGGCCGGGTCGCGCGCGAATTTGCAGACCGGGTCGAAGTTGGCATGGTTGGCATCAATGTCCCGATCCCTGTGCCTGTCGCCTATCACAGCTTTGGCGGCTGGAAGCGCTCAGCTTTTGGTGATGCGAACCAGTACGGCATGGAAGGCCTGCGCTTTTACACCAAGGTGAAGACCGTCACGCAGCGTTGGCCCGAAGGCGAAACAGAAGACTCAGCCTTCATCATTCCGCATTTCGGATAAGCCCATGCATTTCCAACTCACCGAAGACCTGAGTATGATTCAGGACATGGCCCGGCAGTTTGCGGCTAGCGAACTCGCGCCACATGCGGAAAAATGGGACCGGGAGAAATATCTCGATCGGTCCGTCTTTAATAAAGCGGCAGAACTCGGCTTTCTGGGAATTTACACGCAGGAAGAACATGGCGGCACGGCCCTGTCGCGCCTCGCATCGGCGATGGTGTTTGAGCAACTCGCCGCCGGGGATGTCAGCCATACGGCGATGATGACGATCCACAATATGGCGACGTGGATGATTGATCGGTTCGCCGATGATAATTTGCGCGCACGTTATGTGCCGCGGCTGACTGCGGGTGAATTGATCGCGTCCTACTGTCTGACCGAGCCGGGGGCAGGATCGGATGCGGCATCGCTGTCGACCAAAGCGATCAAAGATGGCGATGATTATGTACTGACAGGGAACAAGCAGTTCATTTCCGGCGCAGGCTGGTCGGACGTCTATGTCGTCATGGCGCGTACGTCCGATGACGGCGCGCGCGGTGTCTCATGCTTCGTGGTTGAAAAAGACATGCCCGGCGTGTCCTTCGGCGCTGAGGAACGCAAAATGGGCTGGAACGCCCAGCCGACGGCACAGGTGATTTTTGATGAGTGCCGCGTGCCAGCGGCGAACCGCGTCGGCGCGGAAGGCGACGGCTTCAAATTCGCTATGGCAGGTTTGGATGGAGGCCGGATCAACATTGGGGCTTGCTCGCTGGGCGGGGCGGCGGCCGCGCTTAAGCTGGCAATTGATTATTCGAAAGAGCGCAAACAGTTCGGTAAACCCATCGCCGAATTCCAAAACACACAGTTCCGACTCGCTGATATGGCGACAGAGCTCGAGGCCTCTCGCTTGATGATCTATCGCGGTGCGGACGCGATCGATAATAAAGAGCCGAATGCGGGGATGTATTGCGCGATGGGCAAGCGGTTCACGACCGACCTTTGCTCCAAAATCGCCAATGACGCGCTGCAAGTTCATGGCGGCTATGGCTATTTGGCTGACTATCAAGTTGAACGGATTGTCCGTGATTTACGCGTCCACCAAATCCTCGAGGGCACGAACGACATTATGCGGGTCATCATCAGCCGCGGATTGTTGAGGCAGTAGCATGAGAGACCAGATCACGACCTGCATCGAAGGCTCGCTTGGACGGATCACGCTCAATCGACCGACGGCCTTAAACGCACTAACGACAGAGATGTGTGTCGCCATGACCGAGGCTTTACTCGACTGGCAAGATGATGATGCGGTCAAGGCTGTGCTGGTTGACGGCGCAGGGGATCGGGCGTTCTGTGCAGGCGGTGATGTCATCATGCTGCATGATAGTGGGAAAGCTAAAGACGGTCGGGCCGAGATGTTTTGGCGGGTCGAGTATGCGCTGAATGAGCTGATCCATCGCTATTCTAAACCTTATATCGCGCTGATTGATGGGATTGTCATGGGCGGCGGTGTCGGCTTGTCCGTGCATGGGAAACATAGGGTAGCGGGCGATACGACCTTGTTCGCCATGCCGGAAACCGGGATTGGGTATTTCCCTGATGTGGGCGGGACTTACTTCTTGCCGCGTTTGGGTCATTCCGGCTCTTTGGCTGTCGGCAACTGGCTCGGTTTAACCGGCGCTCGTTTGGGGCCGGCAGATTGCGTGACCTTGGGCGTTGCAACACATTTCGTCCCAACTAACGCGCATGATGCGCTGATTGCGGCCCTTCGCAATGCCGACGATGTTGAAGCGGTCTTAGCAGACTTCAACGAAACGTCGCCCGAAGGGGCGGGTATTCCAGAAGCGGTCGCGGCATTTGAAAAGGCCACAGTCTCAGATATTCTCAAGGCGCTCGACGCGGAGGGATCCGATTGGTCTGCGCTGCAAGCCAAGCTGCTTCGCCGTAAAAGTCCGATGGCTCTGGCGACAACTTTGGAGGCCCTGCGCCGGGGGGCTGCGCTGGATTTCCGTCAGGTGATGACGCAGGAACTCGACCTCTCACTCAATTTCCTGACCATTCAGGATTTCTACGAAGGTATCCGGGCGCAACTGATCGACAAGGACCGTAATCCGGGGTGGTCGCATGATGCGTTAGACGCCGTGACCGACGCGCAGATCGAACGCATGTTCCGTCAGACGGCCAAGCCACGTCAGGAGTTTCTGCCATGATCATCGCATTCATCGGGCTGGGAAATATGGGCGGCGGTATGGCCGTCAATCTCGCGAAACATCATGATGTGCGCGCGTTTGACCTGTCAGCCGATGCCGTGGCTAAAGCAGTTGATGCCGGGTGCGCGAAGGCTGAAACAGTTGAGGCGGCTGTCTCTGGCGCAGACGCAATTGTGACCATGCTACCTGCCGGTGCGCATGTTCGGGCGGTCTATGCCGACGTGTTCGATCATGCCGACAAAGGCACATTGATGATCGATTGCTCAACCGTTGATGTCGACAGTGCGCGGACTGTGATTGGCAAAGCGACTGAACGTGGCTTCGCCATGATTGATGCGCCGGTGTCGGGCGGGGTCAAAGGGGCTACGGAAGGTACGCTGACCTTCATGTGTGGCGGAACTGCAGAGGCCTTTGCGGGCGCTAAACCGCTGCTTGAGATTATGGGAAAGAATGTGTTCCATGCGGGCGACGCAGGCAATGGTCAGGTCGCGAAAATCTGTAACAATATGCTGCTCGGCATTCATATGATCGGGACGTGCGAAGCGTTCAACCTCGCGAACAAACTCGGCCTCGACGCGCAAACCTTCTTCGATATTTCTAGCACGGCCTCTGGTCAGAATTGGTCGATGACCAGCTATTGCCCGGCCCCCGGCCCGGTTGAAAGTGCGCCGTCTAATCGCAATTACCAGCCGGGCTTTGCCGCCGCGATGATGCTTAAGGATCTACGCCTAGCCAAAGAAGCCGCGTCGACTGCTCGCGCGGCGACGCCACTGGGTGCGCAGGCTGAGGCGCTCTATGCGCTGATGGAAGCGGCAGGCGAGGGCGGTTTGGATTTTTCCGGCGTGATGAAATTGATCGACGGGAGCTTGTAGCCCAAAGAAAAAGCACCCCCGAAGGGGTGCTCGCCTTTGACGGGCCTTAGCAGCCGCTGCGCGGCAGACCTTACTGGGTGTACAGGCCTTAAGTATTCATAGAATCGAAGAAGTCGCCATTTGACTTCGTATCTTTGAGCTTGCCGAGCAGGAACTCAATCGCGTCCATCGTGCCCATTGGGTTCAGGATGCGGCGCAGGATGTAGGTCTTGGTCAGTTCCGCTGGCGGCACCAAGAGTTCTTCTTTCCGCGTGCCGGACTTAGTCACGTCGATGGCTGGGAAGATGCGCTTGTCCGCGACTTTCCGATCGAGAATGATTTCCGAGTTACCCGTTCCTTTGAATTCCTCGAAGATAACTTCGTCCATCTTGGAGCCGGTCTCGATCAGTGCGGTCGCGATAATAGTCAGTGAGCCGCCATCCTCGATGTTTCGGGCGGCACCAAAGAAGCGCTTTGGGCGTTGCAGGGCGTTGGCGTCCACACCACCGGTCAGCACTTTACCAGAGCTTGGCACGACAGTGTTGTAGGCGCGGCCCAAACGGGTGATCGAATCGAGCAGGATGACAACATCCTTACCGCTCTCAACCAAGCGCTTGGCTTTCTGGATCACCATCTCTGCGACTTGCACGTGGCGCGTGGCCGGTTCGTCAAAGGTCGAGGAAACCACCTCGCCCTTCACGGAGCGCTGCATGTCGGTCACTTCTTCGGGACGTTCGTCGATCAGTAGGACCATGACGTAACATTCCGGGTGATTTTTCTCGATAGAGTGCGCGATGTTCTGCAGTAGAACGGTTTTACCGGTCCGCGGCGGCGCGACGATCAAGGCGCGCTGGCCTTTACCGATGGGGGCGACGATATCGATGACGCGACCGGACGTATCTTTCGCCGTCGGATCTTCGAGTTCCATCTTGAAACGCTGATCGGGATAGAGCGGCGTCAGATTATCGAAGTGCGCCTTCATCCGTGCCTGTTCGGGCGTAGAGAAGTTGATTTCTTCGGATTTATTCAGAGCGAAATAACGCTCATCACCCTTGGGCGCATCAAGCAGGCCAGAGATTGTATCGCCAGTGCGCAAGCCGAATTGGCGAATATCTTTTTGACTGACATAAATATCGTCAGGGCCAGCCAGATAGTTGGCTTCCGGCGCGCGCAGAAAGCCGAAGCCGTCCTGCAGCACTTCCAGTACGCCGCGCCCACGCACGAGTACGCCGCGTTCGGCTAAGTCTTTGAGGACTTGATAGAAAATATCTTGTTTGCGCATGGAGCCAGGGTTTTTGATCCCGACTTGTTCAGCGAAGCGGTTCAGCTCGCCAGGTTTCATTTGTTTGAGATCGTCCAGCGAAATCGTTTCAAGCTGGTCTACGGGTGTATCGACGGTCATGTTTTAGTCTTTGAAGGGCACAACACAGGAGGACCCTGCGCGGCTATTATATCGGGTGGGAAAGGCTAAGCCTTAGATCGCGCTCGCGCCAAGAACGGCAAACTCACACGGAACAGCCGGACGGCTGATGGACAACAGATAGGTGAGGGTGCGCGCCTGGTCAAGCGCGCTGATGCGTTGAAGATTTGACGCTGTCGCTTGTAGAGTCGAAAGCGAGATTATGAAAAACGCTTTTCTCGTCTCTGTTCTACTCGCCCTGTTCTTGTTCACCATGTCGGCGCCCGCCTTTGCCTCGAATTCAGTTTACGGCGTCTGGCTGACGGAAGAGGGGACGGCGACGGTTCGGATTGTCGATTGCGGTGACGCGTCACCCTGCGGCGTTATTGAGACGGCGGAAATTCCGTCAGGAGAACCGACCACGGACGTTAATAATTCGGACCCAGATCTTCGCGACAAACCCATCATCGGACTTGTCATGCTTCACGGCTTTGAGCGTGACGACGATAAATGGAAAAAGGGCCGAATTTATAATCCCGAAGATGGAAAGAGTTACAAAAGCTCGATTCGCGTGGATGACGATCCCAACGTCTTGAAGGTTAAAGGCTGCATCGCCTTCCTCTGCCAGACGCAACGCTGGACGCGCGTAGAGACGCCCGCTACCCTAACGGAATAGGCCTGTAGATAATCCTGACGTGGTTTTCGTTGTCTAGCGCTTCCAAAATCTGCATTTTTCATTAAAGTTGACCGTCAAAGGTCTTTTCCAAACGGCTCATTCATCATGAAACTCACCCTCGAACGCAGCGCGCTTCTCACCGGACTATCCCATGTCCAGTCGGTCGTGGAACGACGCAACACGATCCCGATCTTGTCCAATGTCTTGATGGGCGGCGACAATGGGCGACTGACGCTAGTTGCCACCGATCTGGATATCGAAGTGTCCGAATCGGTTGAAGCGGGCGTGGATGCACCGGGGCAAGTGACCGCCCCTGCGCACACGCTTTACGACATTGTCCGTAAATTGCCGGACGGCGCGCAAGTCCAACTGACGATCAATTCCGATGATCGTTTGGATGTTGATGCGGGGTCGGCCCATTTCACGCTACCATTGCTGCCCTCTGGCGATTTCCCCAAAATGACGGCGGACGGGTTCTCCAATGAGTTCACTCTTCCCGCGTCTGATCTGTCGCGTCTGATTGATAAGACGAAATTTGCGATCAGCACGGAAGAGACGCGCTATTATCTCAACGGCATTTATCTGCACGCCCGTGATGGGTTGCTACGCGCGGTTGCCACGGATGGTCACCGTTTGGCCTTGGCGGAACAAAGCTTGCCGAACGGCGCGGACGATATGCCGGGCGTGATTATCCCGCGCAAAACTGTTGCAGAGCTTCGCCGGCTGATTGACGGCACCGACTCCGATGTAGCCGTCGCCGTCTCTGAATCCAAAATTCGATTTACGACGGGCACGGTGGTGCTGACGTCGAAACTCATCGACGGCACATTCCCAGACTATGAGCGCGTAATCCCGCGCACCAACACCAAAGAGCTCGTGCTCGACAATAAGGTGTTCGCCTCAGCGGTTGACCGGGTTGCGACGATTTCGGCTGAAAAGTCCCGCTCGGTTAAGCTCTCCCTCGCGGACAGCAATTTGGCCTTGTCGGTCAATAACCCAGAGTCAGGCCAAGCTCGCGAAGATCTTCCGGTCAATTACGATGATGATGCAATGGAAATCGGCTTCAACGCCAAATACCTCCTTGACGTCGCGGGACAGATCGAAGGTCAGGACGCGACCTTCATGCTCGATTCCGCCTCATCGCCTGCGCTTGTCACCGATTCGGAAGATGAACATGCACTCTTCGTGCTGATGCCGCTGCGGGTCTAAGCCGATTGGATGGCGGCACTCGCCTCTCTACGTTTGACGGATTTCCGGTCTTATGACCGGCTTGATCTAGACCTTTCGCCTGGACCGATTGTGCTGTTTGGCGCGAATGGTGCGGGCAAAACAAACCTCATGGAAGCGGTCTCCCTCCTGTCTCCGGGCCGGGGTTTGCGCGGGGCTGGGATTGATGCGCTCGCCCGAGTTGAGCACGGTCGAACCGCACCCGCTTGGGGCGTCAATGCTGAGCTAGATGAAGGCACGCGCATTTCCGTCGGTCAGCTGCCCGATAGTCCGCGCCGCCGCGCAGTCCGCATCAATCAGACCAATGCCACGGCATCACAACTCGCCGAATTGCTCACGGTCCAATGGCTGACCCCGGTGCAGGACCGGTTGTTCGCGGGACCGGAAAGCGACCGCCGGAAATTCCTCGACCGTTTAGCGCTCGCTTTTGAGCCGTCTCACGGTGTGGCCAGCTTGCGCTATGAAAAGGCCCGGTCTGAACGCAATCGACTGCTGTCTGACGGCATCTCTGATGCCAGTTGGTATGACGCGCTAGAGGCTGACATGGCGGCCTGCGGTGCACGCATCGCTAAGACCCGCGTCGATACGATCGAGCGATTAAGGGAGGCGATCATGGAGCGTAGCGCATCGGCCTTTCCGCAAGCGGAGATCGCTATTGAGGGAACCGTCGAGGCCCTTCTTCAAGATGGCATCTATCTAGATGATGCGGAAAGTGACTTCCGTGAGCGTTTGGCAGAGACACGGCCAATAGACCGCCGCGCCGGGCGTTCCCTGACGGGGCCGCATCGATCCGAAGTCAAAGTCGTGCATCAAGGTAAAGCGATGGCCGCGGCCCTTTGTTCGACGGGTGAGCAGAAGGCGCTGCTGATCGGGCTGATCCTTGCTCATGCCCGGGCTCAAGTGACGCGCTCACCTATCCTTCTACTCGACGAAGTGGCCGCCCACCTGGACTCAGAGCGCCGCCGCGCCCTGTCAGAGGAATTGATCGATCTCGGCCTTCAGGTTTTCATGACGGGCACGGACCAGTCGCTTTTTTCGGACTTCGGGGCGCAGGCGCAATGGTTTGAGGTCAGCGGCGGTGCGGTCACCGAGCAGACGGGTTAACGCAACAAAGTCGGTCGCTCGCCCGTTTCCCCGGCGGCTTCGCGGCGAATGAGCATGTGGAGGGCGGGCATGTCGTCAATAGCGGCAAAGGCGGCACGGCGGGCATGACCAAGCAGAGATAGTGGGCCGCGTGTTGGGGCGGTCGCCAGCGATGTTGTCAACGTCGCCAGCATGGTTTCATCTGCTCGGCGCCACCGCTCATAACCGATCAAACCTGCTGTGCCGATATCCTGCCCTGTCGAGACGGCCTCGCGGACACCCTCAACCAGCGCACCAATATCACGGATACCGAGATTGAAGCCTTGACCCGCAAGCGGGTGGATGACGCGCGCCGCATCGCCAATAAGAGCGACGCGTCCTCGGCTGAGCGCTTCGCTCCGTTGGCCGATGAGTGGATAGCTCTGGACGGGCATATCTAGCCCGGTGACGTCCAAGGCGCCCCACAGACGGTCATCAATCAGGGCGATCAACGCCTCTTCAGGTAGAGCGCGAGCTGCGGTTATCGCTTCGGATCTGTCAGACCAGACGATCTGCGAGCGGTGGCCCGCTTTCGTCGTTGCGAAGGGCAGGCTGGCGACAGCGCCCACGGGCTGAAAGCGCTGTAACGCTATGCCTTCATGTGGCTCTGCATGGATCACGGTCGTGACCAAAGCATGCTGGCCGAAATCAGATCGCGAGACGGATAGGCCTGCCATCCGGCGTGTCGCACTGTTGCGGCCATCTGCGGCCACAACCAGATCCGCCGTGAGCTGAGTACCATCGCTCAACATCAGATTGACGGAGCCGTTTTGAGATAGAGTGTCGACCCGAACATTATCTCGGATCTTCACGGGCCTTGTCTTCAAACGTGCCAATATTGACGTCCTCAGACGCTCATTCTCGACATTGAAAGCCAGCGGTTCGTCGTCCCGTTCTGGCAGTTCAAACTGCCATGGCGTGTCAGCTTCACCTTCGCCCACGCGCATGCCAAGAATCGGCGTCGCGTCTACCTCCTCGACGCCCAACCGTGTGAGCGCGCGCATGGCGGACGGGGTAAGAGCCGTTGCTCGACCATCCGTTTCACTTCGATCAATCGGCTTAGCATCAATCAGGATGACCTCTCGACCGGCCCCATGCTCCGGGTCCGATAGGGCCAAGGCTGACAATAATCCTGACAAGCCCGCACCAATGACGGCGATTTGCGTGTGTTCGCTCATAATCGAGAGACCTAAGCCCGCAACGGTCGCATGGAAAGTGGCTTTCGCGGGCGGCAATTCGTCCACAAGGATGCATCCGGCTTTAACGCCCCCTTTACGCCTTGGCGTCACCTTTCATTAACCTGCTACTCTAGTTTCGGACCCCAGATGACGCCGCCCCCTGCCGCCACCGCCCCTTATGAGGAATATTCGCCGGAAGCGATCCAGGCGATGATGGATGCGGTGACGCAGGCAGAAGCCAGTGCGTGGAAGCGCGCCGTCAGCGCCCTGTCGATGATTGGGCTGGGCGGGATGTTGATGATCATCCAACTAACTTACTCGCCGTTCGACGCGACGATGGACACAGCGGGCGTCGGCGGTATCGGCAATGCGTTCGGCGCGCCGGGTGCTTGGGTCGCCAATGTGTTGATGCAAACTCTGGGTTGGGGCGGGTTGCTGGCCAGTTGCCTGATGATGATTTCTGGTGTCCGCCGGTTGCTGCGCCGCACGGTTCGTCTTCAGACAAGACGTGATCGCGCTGGACGCGCGCTGATATATATGGGGGCTGTCCTATTAGGCACGGCAACCCTGTCTGCCTTTCCGATCCCGCAAAGCTGGCCGATGGGCTCTGGGTTGGGGGGTTGGTTCGGCGACCTGATGCATTTCGGGATGAGGCGCTGGCTCGTTCATTTTAATATTCCCCTGTCAGGCGGTATCGTCGCTTTGGTCACGTTCCTCGGATTTGGTGTATGTCTCGCGCGGCATCTTGGCCTCGTTCGTCGAGACGTAGTCGACATCCTCGATGCAGCCGGTCTGGTCTGGGCTTATGTCCGCGTTGGGGTCGATGCCATGGCGGCTTGGTTGGTCAGGATCTTCCGAAAATCCTATGAAGGTGAGCTAGACACCGAGACTGTCGGGGTCCGCACGATCCCTGATGCCCCGTCTTTCACGCCCGCGCCTGCACCCGTCCCCGCGCCCGTATCTGTGGCTCCAGCGCCTAAACCGAAACCAAAGTCCAAGCCTAAGTCGGTGGCCCGTAAGGTCACCAATCCAAAACGTGGTGCTCCGGAATTCGATTTCTCGGCGGCCACGGGGTTTGTCTTACCCACGCCTGATTTACTTAAGGCTCCACCGCCGCGCAGCACCGTGCGTGATGAGGGTATGTTGCAGCGCCAATCCGACCAGTTGCACCGCGTCATGGGCGATTATGGCGTCGAAGGTGAAATGGGCGATGTCCGTCCAGGTCCAGTCGTCACTCTATTTGAATTCGAACCAGCGCCCGGTGTGAAGTCCTCGCGCGTGATCAATCTTGCCTCTGACATTGCTCGAAATATGAGCGCAAAATCTGCGCGAATCGCGGTCGTTCCCGGTCGCAATGCGCTGGGTGTGGAGATGCCGAACCGCAAGCGCGAAATCGTCTGGTTGCGACAAATGCTGGAATCTGAAGCGTTTGAAAATAGCGACGCCCGTCTACCGCTCATCATGGGCGAAGATATTGGCGGCGCGCCCTTCGTCACCGATCTGGCGTCCATGCCGCATATGCTGGTGGCAGGTACAACCGGGTCAGGTAAATCGGTCGCGGTCAATTCCATGATCCTCAGCCTGATGTACAAGCTGACGCCGGAACAGTGCAAATTCATCATGATCGATCCAAAGATGCTGGAGCTCTCCGTTTATGACGGTGCGCCGCATCTGCTGGCGCCCGTCGTGACAGAGCCGAAAAAAGCTGTTGTCGCGTTGAAATGGGCCGTGCGCGAGATGGAAGATCGCTACCGCAAAATGAGCCAAATCGGCGTGCGAAATATGGAAGGCTTCAACGAAAAAGTCGCCGAATCGAAAGCGCGCGGCGAGACCTTGTCCAAGACGGTTCAAACGGGCTTCGATCACGAATCGGGGGAGCCGGTTTTTGAGACACAAGAATTCGAATTCGAGCCCATGCCTTATATCGTCGTGATCATCGACGAGATGGCAGACCTGATGATGGTCGCCAAAAAAGACATTGAAGGGTCTGTTCAGCGACTAGCGCAAATGGCGCGCGCTGCTGGCATTCATATGATTCTCGCCACGCAGCGCCCATCGACTGATGTCATCACCGGCACGATCAAAGCCAACTTCCCAACCAAAGTCTGTTTTCGCGTTGGATCCAAAATCGACAGTCGCGTCATTCTCGGCGAAATGGGCGGCGAGCAATTGCTTGGCAAAGGCGATATGTTGTTCCTCGGCGATACAGGCCCCAAACGCTATCACGGGCCGTTCGTGTCTGATTCTGAAGTGGAACGCGTCGCCAACTTCGTCCGCGCTCAAGGCGCACCAGCCTACCTCGAAGATATCACAACGGATCGGGATGAAGGACCATCTGATGACCCAACCGTCGCAGGCGGCGGGTCTAGCGGTGATTCCTTGTTCGACCAAGCCGTCGCGATTGTCTCCAATGACCGCAAGGCCTCAACCAGCTATATTCAGCGCCGTCTTTCCATCGGCTATAACCGAGCCGCCGATCTAATCGACCGGATGGAACAGGAAGGCATGATTAGCGAAGCCGGGTCTGGCGGAAAACGTGAAATCTTCCTGCCTGAGAGCGAAGCGTTCTAGCACACCCGGTTATGACTTGCGGGACGGTCGCGACCCGCTAACCTAAGTACATGTTCAGGACGTTCCCTTTGCTTCGCGCGTGGCAGCATATGCTGCCCGAGTGTCAGCTTGCCCCGCGAGTGATCTTTTGATCAACGTTTGCCGCTTTGGTTGTGTACTATTTTGGGCGTTTTTGTTTCAATCTCTGTCAGCGTGTTCAACGATCCCATCCGTTCAAACCGTGCCTCTCGAAAGAATGCTAGAAAGTTCAAGTGCAACAGCGCTTGATTACGAAACCTCTCAAGGGGGGCTGATAGTTTTGAGGCTCGATCTTCTTGAAACTGGGCCCGGCAAATTTATCCTTGATACAGGAGCAACAACGTCAGTGATCTACCGGGACTCTATCCTGCCGGGCGCAGTCATAGAAGGCGGTGGTCAAGTTCGTATCCACGACATGAATTTTTTGGCAACGCGCCCCACGACCATAATTCAAAATTTTCTAATCGGATCAAAAGAGATCAAAGGCGTAACTTTCGCAATCCTTGATCAACCGAAGTATAGCGACCCATTGTTGAGGCAAACCAAAGGTATTATTGGGTTAGATATATTGGCGGAATATAAAATCTTGATTGACCCAAATAGTCAGAAAACATTCTTCATTGACGAAAAATCTGCGCCGCTGACGTTTGATAAAACCTGGTCCTCTATCCAGTTGAATGAACGTCCCTTCAATAGGGATGTGCTGGGACTTCATTTTCTAGATTTGCAGGTTAACGGAACAGAGGCCTTCGCCTTGGTGGATACGGGTTCAGAGTTCAATGTGATGAATTGGAATTTTAGACGTTTGCGGAAATTGAGGGTGAGACGCCATCATCTTCGCAAAGAATGGAAGGTGAATGGGGCAATAGGTGAGTTTAAACCAGAATGGCACGTGGTTTTGGAGGGAATAGAATTTGGCAATCGCGCGTGGCCGCATCAACTCTTCTCTGTGCATCGTCTAAGCTTGTTCGATGTGATAGATTTGGAGGGTAAGCCAATGATGATCGTTGGGATGCCTTTCTTCGAAGGTAAGTCCATTTTGATTGACTTTGCGAATGACGTCATGTGGATCAAAATGGAGTCCTCATAGGTCAAGTGCTCCGCATTGATTGATTGCCATTTTGCTAGTCCTGAACTCAATTAGGGTCCGCGTCAGCATTTCCAATCTGTGCGGAACAGGCTAACTCAACCTTATGCCTAAGACTTCTCCACCGCCACGCGCCTGGCAGCGCATGCTCTCCGGGCGTCGGCTCGATCTGCTTGACCCGAGCCCACTCGATATTGAAATTGAGGACATCGCCAGAGGTCTAGCCCGCGTGGCGCGGTGGAACGGGCAGACATCGGGGGATCATGCATTTTCGGTCGCGGAACATAGTGTCGTGGTCGAGGATTTATTTTATCAACTCTATCCCAAGGCATCGGCAGAAGAGCGCATGACAGCACTGCTGCATGATGCGTCCGAATATGTGATCGGCGATATGATCAGCCCGTTTAAGGCGGCGCTCGGCTATGACTATAGGGCGTTTGAGACGCGCTTGGACGAAGCCGTCAATCGCCGGTTTGGCTTAACGGCCCCAACGCCATCTCGGCTTAAGAAACAGATCAAACGGTGTGATGTGATCTGCGCCTGGTTTGAAGCGACGCAGATTGCGGGCTTCACAGTAGAGGAGGCGGATCAGTTCTTCATCACGCCGCCCGACGGGCTGCATGTCACGATTGATCCGGCGCCTGTCGTAGCAGCGGAGCGGTTGTTTTTAAAACGGTTCGCCGAGTTGGACGCTGCGCTTTAGCGCCGCCCAGCGCGGGGGTGCGCACCCGCATGCACCTCGCGTAGGCGCGCCGCATCGACATCCGTATAGCGCTGAGTTGTCGACAGGCTGGCATGGCCGAGTAATTGTTGGATTGTGCGCAAGTCACCGCCCCCAGCCAGAAGATGTGTCGCGAAGGAATGGCGCAGCGCGTGCGGTGTCGCGGATTCGGGTAGACCAAGATAGGCGCGGAGCTTCTGCACTTCGGCTTGGATGATCCGAGGGCCGAGGGGGCCACCGCGAACGCCCCGAAAGAGGGCCGATCCGGGTGCGAGGGAATGGGGGCATAACTCAGCATAGCGCGTGACCGCCTTGCCGATCGCAGGCAGGATCGGAATCATTCGAGATTTTCCGCCTTTACCGTGAACGATGAGCGTATCGTCAAGAGGCAGTACCTCTGCTGTCAGGCTGAGCACTTCCGAAATACGTAAGCCAGCGCCGTAGGCGAGGCTTAATACGGCACTATTGCGCGCTTCTATCCAAGGGACCGCCCCATCCATCGACCCGGCCGCGACTAAGTCTCGCGCACCGTCAACCGACAAGGCTTTGGGAACGGGCCGTTTGGTGCGTGGGCCTTTAATGAGGGCGATAGCAGAATTGGCAACATCCCAGCGTCGTTCCAGATATCTGTATAAGGTACGAATGGCGGACAGCAGGCGTTGTACGGACGCGGATCCCAGACCTGGATGGCCCTGTCCACCCTCGCGTCTGAACGCGAGATATGCGCGAAAGTCAGACGGTCCGAGTCCTGCCAATGCTCGAAGACCTGCGGGTTCGCCGAGGTGGCGGGCTAGGAAGTTTTGAAAATCACGAATGTCGCGCCCATAGGCTTCAACCGTTTTCTCGGACAGGCGGCGCTCACCAGCCAGATGGGACAGAAACGTCGTTCTCACGTCATCCGCTGAGATGTTGGGGGTTGCCGCCATAATTTGATCTTGCCGCTCAGACCTTAAAGAATAGGCAAAATCGATCGTCGCTTGACAAAATATGAGGTGCGCATTTATCAATTACGACAGATGACGTAATTTTATTCAAAGCCGTTTTGGGAGTTCATGATGCGCAATGGCTTCATATTTTCAGCGGCTTTTACCCTGTTCGCGCAAACGGCCATTGCAGCGCCAGACTGCCCGGCGCCTGAGCCCACAACAGAAGCGGACAGAATCTACGCTCTGTCGAAGATCTGGAAGATCGCGGATAGGGATTTCGCTTGGTTTCATCAGGTGCCGGACTTGGACTGGGATGCCGAATATCTTCGGCATCTTCCTATGGTTCGGGATGCTGAGACGGAATTGGAGTATTTTCGCGCGCTGCAAAGCTTCATCACAGCACTGCAGGATGGGCACACCAATCTTAACCCGACACCATCGCTGAGACGCGGATGTGTGTTGGACGCACCGCCTATTCGTCTGACCCCTTTTGGGGCGGGAATATACGTCACCAATATCGACAGCGAGTTGGCAGATACCGTCCCGGTCGGAAGCCAAGTCGTTTCAGTGGATGGAGAAGATATAGAAGCGAAGATTGAGCGGGATGTTCTGCCTTACTTGGCGACGTCATCACCACATGTCAGGCGTGAGTATGCCGCGGGTGGACGGTCTTACTGGCTATTGGGGCCGCTCTTTGGTTCTGTCGGCACGACCGCCCGAATTGGAATTGTGACGCCCAACGGCGAAAATCGCGTCATCTCGGTTAAGCGCAACCGATATAGCGAAGGCGGGATAGACTGGGTCAGAACGCGCAATGATCCCGCGGGTGAGGGCAGTGTGCATCTCAGCTGGGACCGCGATATCGCCATCCTGTCACTGAATTCTTTCTCTGATGATACTGTTCCTGAGCAATTTGATGCTCTGTTGCCTGAAATTCGTCGCGCCAAGGGGCTTATTATTGATGTCTCCCGCAATGGCGGCGGCAGTACCGCCATCGGTGGTCATGTGATGAGACGTTTCATCAATGCTCCGGCACCGGGGTCGCGTTGGATGACACCCAAACATGTTTCAGCGTTCAAGGTATGGGGCGAAGGCGGTTTGGAGGGCTATGCTGAATGGGCGTCGCCGATGTGGGAAACAGGCGAACACAATACGCTCACCCCACTGGACGTAGCTGACCGATTGATCGTCCCGATAGCCATCGTCACCTCTAAATGGACAGCGTCAGCGGCAGAAGACTTTATGGTTTTCGCAAAGAGCCAACCGCACATGGTTCAGATCGGGGAGGCGACATTCGGCAGCACGGGCCAACCAGTCCATTTTGAGCTGCCGGGCGGCCTAAGTGCGCGGGTTTCAGCGAAGCGTGACACACTGCCGGATGGTACGGATTTTGTCGGGACGGGCGTTATACCAGATATTGCGGTCAGCCCTGATCTTGATGACGTTCTCAATAATCGCGATCCGGCGCTTGACCGGGCGATTGAGAATGTGCGCGGTCGCATCGAATAAGGTTCTGGAGTAGGGAGCGGTTTTACTCAGTTCGCGTCTCGACCATTGCGCAACGGCGCGAGGTCACGGTAGGACGACGCAAAAGGATCCTGCCATGACTCTCAAGCTTCACCACTCACTTCTCATTTCTGCTGCTCTACTCGCTGCCTGTGCGACTTTGCCGGAGCCGAAAAGCGCCACGGAGATTCATGATCAGACACTGACACTCGATACGCATATTGACATCCCGCTAACCTATATGACGGAGATCGACCCGACTGGCCCGACAGAGCTACAAGTTGATCTACCTAAACTAGCGGCGGGCAAGCTCGATAGCGGCTTCTGGATTGTCTACACGCCGCAAGGTGAAATGACGGAGGCGGGTTACGCGGCGGCGCTGGATATTGCCCGCACGCGCGTTACGGCGATTGAAGCGCTGACGGACACCCATTCGGATGATTTTGAACTGGCCCTGACAGCCGACGATGTTCGGCGAATCGTTGGCGAGGGGAAACATGCCGTATTGATCGGCATGGAAAACGCGTTTCCGCTTGGCCCGGACTTATCAACGTTGGATCATTGGGCTGAGCATGGCGTGCGCTATATGGGGCTCACCCATTTCGGCAATAACCAGTTCGGCGATAGTTCCAATCCACATGCGGAACGCGATGGCGGTGTCGGCAAATGGGGCGGTTTGTCACCGCTCGGCCGTGAACTCGTTGAACGGCTCAACGACCGCGGCATCATGGTTGACGTCTCGCATACAGGCAAAAAAACGATGATGCAGGCTGCCGATCTGTCGCGCACACCGATCATTGCCTCGCATAGTGGGGTCAAAGCTGTCGCAGATAGCGCCCGTAATCTTGATGACGAGCAGCTTCGCAAAATTGCCGAGGTGAATGGCGTGGCGCAAATGGTCGCGCTGGGGGCCTATGTTAAAGTGCAGACGCCTGAGCAGGTTGCGGCGACTGAAGCGGCCGCCATCGAATTCGGTATCAGTTCGCGCGCAGAGTACAACGCGTTGTCCAAGGAAAAGCAGGCTGAAGTGGATGCGCGCCGCGAGATGATCGCTGCGATGGAACCGGAAGCGACTGTCGCTGATTTCGTCGACCACATCGACCATGCTGTGTCCGTCGCAGGCATCAACCATGTCGGCATCGCGTCAGACTTTGATGGCGGTGGCGGCGTTGATGGCTGGCGTGATGCGTCTGAGACCGAAGCGGTCACAGCTGAGTTGGTCGCAAGAGGGTATAGCGAGGCGGACATTGCTAAGATTTGGGGCGGTAATTTGCTTCGCGTGATGGAAGCTGTTGAGGCCGGCGCATTGAATTAAGGGCAGCGCGCAAACCGCATTCCCTAGTTGACGGGCCGAAAAGCCCTGACTATATGCCCGCCCGTCAGTGGACGTGCTGTCTGTGGGTTGCCATAGAAACCTCGTTCGAGACGAAATTGAGACCCAGATTGGCCCGATGGCAACCGCCGCCGGGCCGGTTTTTATTCCAGCAGGCTATCCGGTTCTTCCCATGGAAGAGACGGTCGTCTGCGCTTTGTGTAGGGCGTAAGCCCTTCTCGGAGCGAACCAAAAATTGGCGCGGCATACCCCGCGCGGTATAAATGTAATGAATAGTCGCGGCACGCCCCGCGCACGCAAGACAAGGACGGCTTGATGCCAACAATTCAGCAGCTCATCCGGAAGCCCCGGAAAGACAAGCGCAAGCGCAACAAGGTTCCGGCCTTGGAAGCGTGTCCGCAGAAACGTGGCGTCTGTACGCGCGTTTACACAACCACACCAAAGAAGCCGAACTCGGCTTTGCGGAAAGTGGCTAAAGTTCGCCTCACCAATGGGTTTGAAGTGCTGAGCTATATTCCAGGCGAAGGCCACAATTTGCAGGAACACTCTGTGGTCCTGATCCGTGGCGGTCGCGTGAAAGATTTGCCGGGTGTGCGCTATCACGTTTTGCGTGGTGTTCTGGATACGCAGGGCGTGAAAGATCGCCGTCAGCGTCGTTCGAAATACGGCGCTAAGCGTCCGAAATAAGAGAGTAGATCATGTCCCGTCGTCACAGAGCCGAGAAACGTGAAGTCCTGCCGGACGCCAAATATGGCGATATCGTCCTGACTAAATTCATGAATGCCATCATGCTTGATGGTAAGAAATCCACCGCCGAAAACATTGTCTATGGGGCGATGGAAATCGTCGAAGACAAAGCTAAGACTGAGCCGATCCGCGTCTTCCATGACGCGCTAGAAAACATCAAACCATCTGTCGAAGTGCGGTCTCGCCGCGTCGGTGGTGCGACCTATCAGGTTCCTGTTGAGGTCCGTGTTGAGCGTCGTCAGGCTCTGGCCATCCGTTGGTTGGTGACTGCGTCGCGTAAGCGCAATGAGAACACAATGCGCGAGCGTCTCGCTGGCGAATTGCTGGACGCAGCCAATAACCGCGGCACCGCCGTGAAGAAGCGCGAAGATACGCACCGCATGGCGGAAGCGAACCGCGCTTTCTCACACTACCGCTGGTAACCCACACTTTATTCTTTCGAGGAGCCTGAAATGGCACGCGATTACGACCTCAAGGACTACCGCAATTTCGGCATCATGGCCCATATCGATGCAGGTAAAACAACCTGCACCGAGCGGATTCTTTATTACACTGGTAAGAACCACAAGATTGCTGAAGTTCATGATGGCGCGGCCACCATGGATTGGATGGAGCAAGAGCAAGAGCGCGGCATCACGATTACGTCGGCTGCGACGACCTGTTTCTGGGCTGGCAAACGCCTGAACATCATCGATACGCCTGGACACGTTGACTTCACAATTGAAGTTGAGCGGTCTCTTCGCGTGCTTGATGGTGCTGTTGCGCTGCTGGACGCCAATGCGGGTGTTGAGCCTCAGACTGAAACGGTCTGGCGTCAGGCTGACAAATATAATGTTCCGCGCATGATCTTCATCAACAAGATGGATAAGATCGGTGCGAGCTTCTATAATTCTGTTCAATCCGTGAAGGATCGTCTGGGCGGAAACGCGTTGGAAATGCAGCTGCCGATCGGTGCTGAAGATCATTTCAAAGGCGTTGTCGATCTCGTCAAAAATGTTGCTTACATCTGGGAAGCTGAAGCTGACCTAGGCGCGACATATGAAACTGTCCCGGTTCCAGAGGACATGGTCGAGAAGGTTGAAGAATATCGCCTCGCGCTCATCGAAGCTGTTGCTGAGATGGATGACGCTGTGATGGAAAAATACTTCGAAGGCGAAATGCCTGACGTTGAAACGATCCAGCGCCTCGTTCGGGCTGCGACGATCGCGAACAAAGTTGTTCCTGTCTTCTGCGGCACGGCGTTTAAGAACAAAGGTGTTCAGCCATTGCTTGACGCGGTTGTTGCTTACCTGCCGAGCCCGCTCGACATTGACGCTATCAAAGGCATCGATGCGAAGACTGGCGAAGAAACAACACGTCCGGCTTCTGATGATCAGCCACTCTCCATGTTGGCGTTCAAGATCATGAACGACAAGTTCGTGGGCACGCTGACCTTCTGCCGTATCTATTCCGGGAAGCTGGAAACGGGCACGACCCTGCTTAACTCCGTCAAGGAGCGTAAAGAGCGCGTGGGCCGTATGATGATGATGCACTCCAATGATCGTGAGGACATCCAGGAAGCCTATGCGGGCGACATTATCGCCGTTGCTGGCCTCAAGGGCACCACAACGGGCGATACGCTCTGTGATACGTCCTCGCCGGTCATTCTAGAGCGTATGGAATTCCCTGATCCCGTCATCGAGATTGCTGTCGAGCCTAAGACTAAAACTGACCAAGAAAAGCTGGGCCTCGGTCTTCAGCGTTTGGCTGCAGAGGATCCATCCTTCCGGGTTTCGACTGATCATGAATCAGGACAGACCATCATGGCGGGTATGGGCGAACTGCACCTCGACATTCTGGTCGATCGTCTGAAGCGTGAATTTGGCGTCGAAGCCAATATCGGTCAGCCGCAAGTGGCTTACCGTGAGGCGCTCGCTCACGATGTTGATATCGACTACACGCACAAGAAGCAGTCAGGTGGCTCAGGTCAGTTCGGTCGTGTTAAGATCAGATTCCAGCCGCTAGAGCCGGGCGAAGGTATCATCTTCGAGAACTCCGTTGTCGGTGGTAATGTGCCGCGCGAATATATTCCGGGTGTTGAAAAAGGTATCCGGACGATGGCTGAAACCGGCCTTCTGGCAGGCTTCCCTGTTATCGACTTCAAAGCTGAGCTTTATGACGGCGCGTATCACGACGTTGACTCCTCTGTGATGGCCTTTGAGATCGCGGCTCGCGCTGCGTTCCGCGAGATCAAGAACGAAGGTAAGATCAAACTGCTCGAGCCGATCATGAAGGTCGAAGTAGTCACACCTGACGAATATATGGGCGACGTTATCGGCGACCTAAATTCTCGTCGTGGTATGATCGAAGGCACGGAAATGCGCGGCAACGCCAACGTCATCAATGCAATGGTGCCGCTCGCCAACATGTTTGGTTACGTCAACGATCTGCGGTCCAAGTCTCAGGGCCGTGCGCAATTCACAATGGTCTTCGATCACTATGCGGCGACTCCGCAGGCTGTGATGGACGAAGTCATCAGCAAACAAGGCGGTGCGTAACTACGCGCCCCTCACATTAGTATCTCACGAGTAAGAGGAGCCTCCCATGGCGAAGGAAAAGTTCGAGCGTAACAAGCCGCATGCGAACATCGGCACGATTGGTCACGTTGACCATGGTAAGACGACGTTGACGGCAGCGATCACGAAGTAT
>NZ_BSNK01000001.1 GCF_030159955.1 Algimonas ampicilliniresistens | reverse complement strand
TTGAGCTGATCGTCCCGATCGCGATGGAAGAGAAGCTCCGCTTCGCCATCCGCGAAGGTGGCCGCACAGTCGGCGCCGGCGTCGTCTCAAAAATCACGGATTAAGGGATTTTAGGGGTATAGCTCAGTTGGTAGAGCATCGGATTCCAAATCCGAGTGTCGAGGGTTCGAGTCCTTCTGCCCCTGCCACGTCTTAATCATAGCTAAGCCCGATAGAGGGTTTGGGAAACAGGTGTCGCGGAGACCTCTTTTGGTCTCCGCGTTTCGCCGTTTAAACGAGGAACCGCCCTGATGGCGAAAGGCAATCCAGCCAAGAAAGACGCAGATGTGGCGCCGAAGGTCTCTCCGGCAACGTATTTGGCGCAGGTTCAGCAAGAAGGCCGCAAGGTCGTCTGGCCGAGCTGGAAAGAAACTCGTCAGACCACCATCCTTGTGATGATTATGGTGGTGATAATGGGTGTATTCTTTTTTGCGGTTGATTTTCTCATCGGCATTGTCGTGCCGTGGGTGTTGAGTTTCGGGAGTCCCTCCTAATGGCCGCACAATGGTATATCGTTCAGGCCTACTCGAATTTCGAGAAGCGGGTTGCTGAAACGCTGGAACGCGATGCGGCCTCTAAGGGTCTGTCGGATCTGTTCGAGGAGATCCTCGTGCCGACCGAGACTGTTATTGAAGTGCGTCGCGGCCGTAAGGTCGAGAGTGAGCGTAAATTCTTCCCCGGTTATGTGCTGGTGAAAGTGGATCTCACTGACGAAGCGTATCACCTGATCAAGAATTCACCGAAAGTGACAGGCTTTTTGGGGTCCTCCAATAAGCCGCGTCCCGTTCCGGAAAAAGAAGTCGCACGCATTATCGGCCAAACCGAAGATGGTGTGGTTGCGGCGCGTCCAATGATCAGTTTCGACATTGGCGAAACGATCAAAGTTGTCGACGGTCCGTTCCAGAGTTTCTCCGGTACGGTTGAAAGCGTCGATGAAGAGGCGGCTCGCCTCAAAGTGCTTATCAATATCTTCGGGCAGGGAACGCCCGTTGAGCTCGATTATTCGCAAGTGGAGAAGGAGAGCTAGTCTCGCCGCTTGCAAATACTGACTGTGGGAGGGGCGGCTAAGTCCAGTCGTTCTCGCACCACGGTCTCCACACGCGCAAAGGCAATCCTGCTGAGCGCAACCGCCATAGGAGTGGAACATGGCAAAGAAGATTAGCGGCTATATCAAGCTGACGATCCCGGCCGGTCAGGCCAACCCATCCCCGCCGTTAGGCCCTGCATTGGGTCAACGCGGCGTCAATATCATGGAATTCGCAAAGGCGTTCAACGCCAAGACTGAAGACCTGGAAAAAGGCATTCCAACGCCAACGATCATTACAGTATTCGGCGATAAGTCGTTCAGTTTCATCACGAAGACGGCGCCTGCTAGCTACTATCTGAAAAAAGCGGCGGGCAAAAAGTCCGGCGGCAATAATCCAGGTATTGAAGTTGGCGGAACAGTCACACGCGCTCAGTGCCGTGAGATTGCCGAAGCGAAAATGGTCGATCTGTCGGCTAACGATCTGGATCAAGCAACGAAGATCATCGAGGGTTCTGCCCGGTCGATGGGCTTCGAGGTGACGGAGTAGGATCATGGCAAAGCAAAGCAAACGTATGAAGGCGGCTCTGTCGACCTTCGACCGCGAAGTCGAATATAGCGTCAAAGACGCTGTGGATCTGGTTAAGGGCAGCGCCAAGGCGAAGTTCGATGAAACCATTGAGGTCGCTTTGAACTTGGGTGTTGATCCCCGCCATGCGGACCAGATGGTTCGTGGTGTGGCTAACTTGCCCAACGGAACAGGCCGCACAGTTCGCGTCGCCGTTTTCGCAAAAGATGCGAAAGCTGACGAAGCTCGCGAAGCTGGCGCTGATATTGTCGGCACAGACGATCTGGCTGAAATGATCCAGAATGGCGACATGCCGTTTGATCGCGTTATCGCGACACCGGACATGATGCCGCTTGTCGGTCGCCTCGGTAAGGTTTTGGGCCCCAAAGGCATGATGCCAAACCCGAAAGTCGGAACTGTGACGCCAAATGTTGGTCAAGCGGTTCGCGATTCTAAAGGTGGTGCTGTTGAATATCGGGCTGAAAAGACCGGTATTGTTCACGCAGGTGTCGGCAAAGCGAGTTTTGATGCAGATAAGCTGGCGGAAAACGTCAACTTTCTACTGTCTAAAATCCAGAAAGAGCGTCCTGCGGGCGCTAAAGGTACCTTTATCAAGCGTGTCACGCTCAGCTCCACAATGGGTCCGGGCATCAAGATCGATACAGCCGATATTGTCTAATTAGAGATTTTGGCGGACGTCCGGATTTTTCCGGGTGTCCGCCGAATAGACTGTCCGAGACCGTCGGTGGAGCCCAATCGGGACCCATAATTCCGGCGCAGACAGAGCGAAAGACCAGATCAATGCGGACATTTGTCTGCAAAGGTTCGGTTCGAGCTTTGGGACAGACAACCGTTCGTTGCCTCGTCCTAATGTGACGGTGCAGCGGGCACCCAAGAGGGGTTCGGCAATGGTGTCGGGCCTCGCAACAACGGAGACCGCAAATGGATCGCACTCAAAAAGCGGAAGCCGTCGAAGAGCTGAAAAGCATCTTCGCGGAAGCCGGATCCGTGGTGATGGCCGAATATTCGGGCATGACCGTTGCGGAAATGACGGAACTGCGTGCCAAGCTCAGAGAGCAGGGCGCGACGATTCGCGTTGTGAAGAACCGCCTGGCGAAGATCGCCCTGAAAGATCAGCCCTTCGAAGGTGCTGGCAACATGTTCAAAGGTCCTGTGGCAATTGCCTGGGCCGAAGACATGATCAGTGCACCGAAGGTGGCTGTCGAGTTCCAAAGGGACTCGTCCGCCTTCAAGATCATCGGTGGGTTCATGGGAGAGGAAGTGTTTGACCCGTCTGGGATCGACGCCCTGTCCAAGTTGCCGTCCCGCGAGGAGTTGATTTCAATGGCTGCCCAGCGTCTGCTGAGCCAAGCTACGAATATCACTTCCGCCCTCATGTCGCCCGCTCGGAGCCTCTCCGGCGCGATCGCGACAATCGAGGAAAAGGCTGCCGCGTAAGTCTTCACGACATCATTCTCGCAAAACTCGAACCAAACCGCCGTCAAGGATATTTCCGAGACGGCATAAAACTCAAGGAACTACATCATGGCTGATGTTAAAAAACTCGCGAAAGAGCTAGTCGAACTGACTATCTTGGAAGCAAAAGAACTCAACGACATCCTTAAGGATGAGTATGGCATTGAGCCGGCAGCTGCTGCTGTCATGGCTGGCCCAGCAGGCGGCGACGCTGCTGCTGCTGAAGAAAAGACTGACTTCGACGTCGTTATGACATCCTTCGGTGGCAACAAAATTGCCGTCATCAAGGAAGTCCGCGCCATCACAGGTCTTGGCCTGAAAGAAGCTAAAGAGCTGGTCGAAAGTGCACCAAAAGCCATCAAAGAAGGCGTGCCTGAGGCCGAAGCTAACGACATTAAAGAGAAGCTGGAAGCTGCCGGCGCCTCTGTCGAGCTTAAGTAGGTTTCTACCGACTTCGTTCGCGGGCGCTTACGGTGCTCGCGAACACCTCCGATGGGCTGGGGAGGTAAATCACCCGTTCAAACTGGCGCCCGGTCGTCAGTATAATCCGAACCGGACAAATTGACCGGCGACGTTGGACTGCAGCCCTCGTCGTCTGGCCGCGCATTATTAAAGGGTGTCTTTCATGTCACTGACCTTTACCGGCAAGAAACGTATTCGCAAAAGCTTCGGGCGTATCCCTGAGGCTGTCTCCATGCCTAACCTGATCGAGGTGCAAAAAAGCTCCTACGATCACTTCCTCCAGAAAGATATGGACCCGTCCCAGCGCGGGAAAGATGAAGGCATCAATGGTGTTTTCAATTCCGTCTTTCCTGTCCGCGATTTTTCCGATCGTGCTGTGCTGGAATATGTCTCCTTCGTCTTTGAACCGCCAAAGTTCGACGAAGAAGAATGTCAGCAACGGGACATAACATTCGCGGCGCCGCTTAAGGTGAAAATGCGCCTCGTCGTGTTTGATATTGACGACGATACGGGTGCCCGCTCCGTCAAGGATATCAAAGAGCAGGACGTCTATATGGGCGATATTCCGCTCATGACGGACAAAGGCACATTCATCGTCAACGGAACGGAACGTGTGATCGTTTCACAAATGCACCGCTCGCCCGGCGTGTTCTTTGACCATGATAAGGGCAAGTCCCACAGCTCTGGCAAGTTCCTCTTCTCGGCGCGGATCATTCCTTACCGTGGTTCATGGCTCGACTTTGAGTTCGACCATAAAGATATTCTGTATGCGCGGATTGACCGTCGCCGGAAACTTCCGGCCACGACCGTGCTCTATGCACTCGGCATGACGCGTGAAGATATTCTCGAAGAATATTACGATGCGGTTGATTACAAGCGTGACGCCAAAAAAGGCGGCTGGACTCGTGAGTTCAACGCTGACGACTACCGTGGCGGCAAACTGCAACGTGATCTAGTTGACGCTGCGACGGGCGAAGTCATTGCGCCTGCAGGCCGTAAGCTGACGAAACGTGGCGCCAAGAAATTGGTCGACGACGGCGTGAAGAAGGTTCTGATTTCCGATGCGGAAATGGCTGAGCGCTTCGTAGCTGAAGACATCGTCAACATGAAGACAGGTCAAATCTACGCCGAAGCCGGCGATGAGCTGAGCGACGATGCGATGGAGCAGATCAACGAGGCCGGTGTCGGTGACATTTCAGTCCTGAACATCGATCACATCAATGTCGGACCGTATATCCGGAACACATTAGCTGCGGACAAGAACGACTCGCGCGAAGGTGCGTTGGTCGACATTTATCGTGTCATGCGTCCTG
The DNA here is from genome assembly GCF_030159955.1 of Algimonas ampicilliniresistens. Lineage (GTDB taxonomy): Bacteria > Pseudomonadota > Alphaproteobacteria > Caulobacterales > Maricaulaceae > Litorimonas > Litorimonas ampicilliniresistens. Next base: position 1,683,481 of record NZ_BSNK01000001.1, on the reverse strand, counting down.
GTGAGCCACCGACGGCGGAAGCGGCAGAAGATCTGTTTAACTCACTCTTCTTCGATCAAGAACGCTATGACCTTTCGGCTGTTGGCCGGGTCAAGATGAACCTGCGCATGGAACTGGACGCCGATCCGGAAGTCCGTGTTTTGCGCAAGGAAGATATCCTGGCTGTCGTCAACACACTGGTGAAGTTGAAAGACGGAATTGGCGCGATTGACGATATCGACAATCTCGGTAACCGCCGCGTCCGGTCTGTTGGTGAGCTGATGCAAAACCAATACCGTATCGGTCTGTTGCGGATGGAACGTGCAATCAAAGAACGCATGCAGTCGGTCGATATCGAAACCGTCATGCCGCATGATCTGATCAATGCCAAACCGGCGGCCGCCGTGGTGCGTGAATTCTTCGGCTCTTCGCAGCTGTCGCAGTTTATGGACCAAACTAACCCGCTGTCTGAAATCACGCATAAGCGTCGTCTCTCAGCGCTTGGCCCTGGTGGTCTGACCCGCGAACGCGCTGGCTTCGAAGTCCGCGATGTGCACCCGACTCACTATGGTCGGATTTGCCCGATTGAGACGCCTGAAGGCCCGAACATCGGTCTGATCAACTCGCTGGCAACACACGCTCGCGTCAACAAATATGGCTTTATTGAGAGCCCATACCGCAAAGTTGAAAACGGCAAGCTCAAGGATAAAGTCGAATATCTGTCGGCCATGGAAGAGGCTCGCTACACAGTGGCGCAAGCTAATGCCAAAGTCACAGATGACGGCATGTTGGTTGATGATTTCGTTATCTGCCGGGCCAACGGCGAAGTTCTGCCGGTTGCACGTGATGAAGTGAACTTCATCGACGTGTCACCCAAGCAGCTCGTCTCTGTTGCTGCGGCTTTGATCCCGTTCCTCGAGAACGACGATGCGAACCGCGCTTTGATGGGATCAAACATGATGCGCCAGGCCGTGCCTCTGCTGAAGGCGGAAGCGCCTCTGGTCGGGACAGGTATGGAAGGCGTTGTGGCTGTCGACTCGGGTGCGACTGTGACAGCAAAACGCGAAGGTATTGTCGAACAAGTCGACGCCAAGCGGATTGTTGTGCGCGCGACCAAGGAAACGGACCTTAAAAAGTCCGGCGTGGATATCTACAACCTGTTGAAATTCCAACGCTCCAACCAATCAACGTGCATCAATCAGCGCCCGCTGGTCAAAGTAGGTGATGAAGTGAAGTCCGGCGACATCATTGCGGATGGCCCGTCGACTGACCTCGGTGAGTTGGCTCTGGGTAAGAACGTGCTCGTCGCGTTTATGCCGTGGAATGGCTATAACTTCGAAGACTCGATCCTAATTTCTGAGCGTATCGTGCGCGACGATGTCTACACCTCGCTCCACATTGAGGAGTTCTCGGTGATGGCGCGTGACACGAAGCTTGGGCCAGAAGAGATCACGCGCGACATTCCGAATGTCGGCGAAGAGAGCTTGCGCAATCTTGATGAAGCCGGGATCGTGGCTGTGGGTGCTGAAGTGCACGCTGGCGACATTCTTGTCGGTAAGGTCACGCCAAAGGGCGAAAGCCCGATGACGCCGGAAGAAAAACTTCTGCGCGCCATCTTTGGTGAGAAAGCGTCTGACGTTCGCGATACATCGCTGAAACTGCCGCCCGGTGCGTCCGGTACGGTCGTGGAAGTGCGTGTGTTCAACCGTCAGGGTGTCGAAAAAGATGAGCGCGCGATGCAAATCGAGCGTGAAGAGATCGAAAGCCTCGGCAAAGACCGTGATGACGAACTCGCCATCCTAGAGCGCTCCATCTACAGCAACGTCCGCACTGTCCTTATGGGCAAAGCGGCCGTGTCTGGTCCTCGTGGCTTTAAGAAAGGTCCGATCACCGAAGAAACGCTGGACGACGTCCCACGCTCTGATTGGTGGCGCATCGGTCTGGACGACGAGAAAGCCATTGGCGAACTCGAAGCCCTCAAAGAGCAGTATGACAGCTCCAAAGCGCGTCTTGATGCACGTTTCGAAGACAAGGTCGACAAGCTGCAACGCGGCGATGATCTGCCTCCGGGTGTGATGAAAATGGTCAAAGTGTTCGTGGCGGTGAAGCGTAAGCTACAGCCAGGCGACAAAATGGCCGGACGTCACGGTAACAAGGGTGTCATTTCCAAGATCAACCCGATCGAAGACATGCCTTTCTTGGCTAACGGTAAAGCCGTCGACATTGTGCTTAACCCGCTCGGCGTTCCATCGCGGATGAATGTTGGACAAATTCTGGAAACCCACCTCGGTTGGGCCTGTTCCGGCATCGGCGACATGATCAATGAAGCGCTGGAAGCCTATCGTGAAGATGGCAATATGTCAGAGCTTCGTGATGCAGTGCAGCATGCCTATGGCGACGACGTCACTCTACCGCGCAAGAACGATGAAATCATCGAGCTGGCCGGTAACGTCACGCGCGGCGTGCCAATCGGAACCCCTGTCTTTGACGGCGCGCGCGAGCCGGACATCGTTACGATGCTCGAAAAAGCTGGGCTGCATAGTTCAGGTCAGGTGACGCTGTTTGATGGTCGCTCAGGCGATCAGTTCACGCGTCAGGTCACAGTTGGTTATAAATACCTGCTGAAACTGCACCACTTGGTGGATGACAAAATCCACGCGCGGAGCATTGGCCCATACTCGCTCGTCACTCAGCAGCCGCTGGGCGGTAAAGCGCAGTTCGGTGGTCAGCGCTTCGGTGAGATGGAAGTCTGGGCTCTGGAAGCTTACGGCGCGGCTTACACGCTTCAGGAAATGCTGACTGTGAAGTCAGATGACGTGGCGGGTCGGACGAAAGTCTATGAATCCATCGTGCGCGGCGATGACAGTTTCGAAGCCGGTATTCCGGAAAGCTTCAACGTGCTGGTCAAAGAGATCCGCTCGCTGGGTCTGAACGTCGAACTGACGAACGGCTAAGAGTTTGGTCCCCGGCCTTGTGCCGGGGTCTTTTTCGGGATGGCACCTTGCCGCCCGAGGCCCCGACAGACTGTCGGGGATATGATTTTTCAGGCGGATCCGGACGCGGTGACGCCGACTTGAAAAGGAAGTCCCATGAACCAAGAGGTCATGAACATCTTCAATCCGGCACAAGAAGGCCCGTCCTTCGACCGGATCCGCATCTCGCTCGCCAGCCCTGAGAAAATCCTCAGCTGGTCATTTGGTGAGATCAAGAAGCCAGAAACCATCAACTACCGGACCTTCAAACCTGAGAAGGACGGCCTGTTTTGTGCGCGTATCTTTGGCCCCGTCAAAGATTACGAATGCCTGTGCGGCAAATATAAGCGCATGAAATATAAAGGCGTCGTTTGCGAAAAATGCGGCGTCGAAGTTACCGTCACTCGCGTGCGTCGTGAGCGCATGGGCCATATCGAGTTGGCCGCACCGGTCGCTCACATCTGGTTCTTGAAGTCACTCCCATCGCGTATCGCGACGATGCTCAACATGACACTTAAAGAAGTAGAGCGCGTGCTCTATTTTGAAAGCTATGTCGTAACTGAGCCGGGCCTGACCTCGCTCGACGAACGCCAGATCCTGTCGGAAGAAGAATATCTCGACGCTCAAGCTGAGTTTGGCGAAGATAGCTTCACGGCTGGTATCGGCGCCGAAGCTGTACGTGAAATGCTGGGTGGCCTTGACCTCGCTGCTGAGATTGAACGCACGCGTTTCGACATGACCGAGACCGGGTCTGAGCTGAAGCTCAAAAAGCTATCTAAGCGTCTGAAATTGTTGGAAGCGTTCCAGAAGTCTGGCAACCGTCCTGAATGGATGGTTCTGACCGTTGTTCCGGTCATTCCGCCTGAATTGCGCCCGCTCGTCCCGCTGGATGGGGGCCGTTTCGCGACGTCTGACCTGAACGATCTCTATCGCCGGGTTATCAACCGCAACAATCGCCTCAAGCGTTTGATCGAACTTCGTGCGCCTGACATCATCATCCGTAACGAGAAACGGATGCTTCAAGAGTCCGTCGATGCTCTGTTCGATAATGGCCGTCGTGGCCGGACCATCACGGGTGCGAATAAGCGGCCGCTGAAATCCATGTCCGACATGCTTAAGGGTAAGCAAGGCCGTTTCCGCCAAAACTTGCTCGGCAAGCGCGTGGACTATTCCGGTCGTTCCGTGATCGTAGTGGGCCCGGAGCTCAAACTGCACGAATGCGGTCTGCCGAAGAAAATGGCGCTCGAGCTGTTCAAGCCGTTTATTTACTCGCGTCTTGACGCGAAGGGCCTGTCAGGGACCGTCAAACAGTCCAAGAAATTGGTCGAGAAGGAACGTCCTGAGATTTGGGATATTCTGGACGAAGTTATCCGCGAACACCCGGTTCTTCTTAACCGCGCGCCGACGCTTCACCGTCTTGGTATCCAAGCGTTTGAGCCCAAACTGACAGAAGGTAAGGCGATCCGCCTGCACCCGCTCGTTTGTGCGGCGTTTAACGCTGACTTTGATGGCGACCAGATGGCCGTTCACGTGCCGCTGTCAATCGAAGCCCAGCTCGAAGCGCGGGTTCTGATGATGTCAACCAACAACATCCTCTCGCCTGCCAATGGTCGTCCGATCATTGTGCCGTCACAGGATATCGTTCTCGGTCTCTACTACATGTCGCTGATGCGCGATGGCGAAAAGGGTGAAGGCATGATGTTTGCTGACATCAATGAGGTTGAAGCCGCATTAGATAACAAGCTGGTTTCCTTGCACGCCAAGGTGAAGGGTCGCTTCAAAGTTATCGACGCCGATGGCACAGAGCGGATGGAAGTGGCCGAGACGACACCAGGTCGCCTTAAGCTCGGTGAGTTCCTGCCTAAGCACCACAACATCCCTTATTCCGTCATCAATAAGGAACTGACGAAGAAAGAGATCGGGAAACTGATCGACATCGTTTACCGTCACGGCGGTCAGAAGGCGACGGTGATCTTCGCCGACAAGATGATGGGTCTTGGTTTCAGTGAAGCCTGTAAGGCTGGCATTTCGTTCGGTAAGGACGACATGATCATCCCGGACGAGAAATACACTTTGGTCGCTGAGACCGAAGCGCTCGTGAAGGACTTCGAACAGCAATATGCTGACGGCCTGATCACTAAAGGTGAGAAGTACAACAAGGTTGTCGATGCTTGGTCAAAATGTACCGACCGCGTGGCGGATGCCATGATGGACGAGTCCGCGAAGCCGCGGAAGATCATCAACTCGATTTTCATGATGGCTGATTCCGGCGCTCGGGGTTCTAAGAACCAGATGAAGCAACTTGCGGGTATGCGCGGCCTGATGGCCAAGCCGTCCGGCGAAATCATCGAAACGCCGATTACTGCGAACTTCAAAGAAGGCCTCACAGTGATGGATTACTTTAACTCCACCCACGGGGCTCGGAAGGGTCTTGCGGATACGGCGTTGAAGACAGCGAACTCGGGTTATCTGACTCGTCGCCTCGTTGACGTCGCGCAGGATTGTATCGTGACTGAACAGGATTGCGGCACCGAGACGGGTATCGAAATCAAGCCTGTTGTTGATGGCGGTGATGTTGTCGTCTCATTGGGTGAGCGTATTCTGGGCCGCGTTCTGGCCGAGGACATGCATGATCCACGCACGGGCGATCTGCTCTATCCAGCAAACACCTATGTCGACGAAGACATCATGGTGAAAGTCGACGAAAGCGGTGCAGCGAATATTCGCGTGCGTTCGCCTCTGACTTGCGAAACCGTCACTGGTATTTGCGCGACCTGTTATGGCCGCGATCTGGCCCGTGGTACGAAGGTCAATATGGGTGAAGCGGTCGGCGTTATTGCGGCGCAGTCGATTGGTGAACCCGGTACACAGCTGACGATGCGGACCTTCCACATCGGTGGTACGGCGTCCGTGGCCGACAAATCCGTTATCGAAGCCGTCAATGAAGGTCGCATCAAATATGATGAGAACGACGTCATTGAGACTGAAAACGGCTATGTGGTCAAATCTCGCAAACTGGAATTCGAAGTCGTCAATGCCGAAGGCAAAACGCTCGAAATTCATAAAGTGGATTACGGCTCACACTTGCCGCTCGATAATGGGGCAATGGTCAATCACGGCACGAAACTGGCCGATTGGGACCCATACACCATGCCGATCCTCACAGAAGTGGGCGGTAAGGTGCGTCTTCTTGATATCGTTGAAGGCGTTTCCGCCAAAGACGAGACCGACGAAGATACGGGTATCTCAAGCAAAGTGATCGTCGACTGGCGTGCCAGCTCCAAGTCGGGTGACATTCAGCCTGCAGCGGTGATCGAAGGTCCTGACGGCGAACCCATCAGTCTCGGTGAGAACCGCATCGCGCGCTACATGCTCGCAGTCGGTGCTATTCTCTCACTGAATGACGGCGATACAGTCAAGCCAGGTGCTGTTCTGGCTCGGATCCCGAAAGGGTCCGCGACCCAGCGCGACATTACTGGTGGTCTGCCCCGTGTGGCCGAACTGTTCGAAGCCCGTCGTCCGAAAGATGACGCGATTATCGCCCAGATGGACGGTAAAATCGAATTTACGCGCGACTATAAGAACAAGCGTAAGATCTCGATCCTGCCGGAAACAGAAGATGGCGAGTCGATCAGTTTCCTCGTGCCAAAAGGCAAGCACATGCTTGTGGCTGACGGCGACATGGTGAAACGCGGTGATTACATCGTTGATGGTAACCCGGCACCGCACGACATCCTGCAAGTTATGGGTGTTGAGGCTCTGGCCGAGTATCTCGTCGACGAAGTCCAAGGTGTTTATCGTCTGCAGGGCGTGCCGATTAACGACAAGCACATCGAAGTGATTGTCCGGCAGATGCTGCAGAAGGTGGAAGTCACAGACCCGGGCGATACGTCCATGATCCGTGGTGAGCAGCTCGATAAGATCGAGTTCAACACCAACAATGCGGATCTGCTGGCCGAGAATAAGAAAGCTCGTCCAGCCACGGCTGAACCGGTTCTGCTTGGTATCACCAAGGCATCGCTGCAAACGCGCTCCTTTATCTCTGCGGCCTCTTTCCAAGAAACCACACGCGTCCTCACGGAAGCCTCGGTTCAAGGTAAGGAGGACATGCTCGAAGGTCTGAAAGAGAACGTGATTGTTGGTCGTCTGATCCCAGCTGGCACGGGCGGCAATTTGCGCCGCTATCAGAAGCTCGCCAATGACCGGGACACGAAGCTGCTCGAAGAACGGGCAGCAGCCGCGCCATTGGAAGCGTTCCCAGCGGAACTGGATGGCGACGCAGCCGAATAGGCAAAGCGCTTCATCAAACTATCAAAGGCCGCTCTTCAGAGCGGCCTTTTTTGTTTGGGGATTGCGTCCGAGTTTAGGGCGAGATGACCCGTTCATCTTGTGCTCAGATGGGGTCGTCTTTAAGGCAGGTTAAGGGAAGGTGGGCAGCAGAATGACGTTTATGGAATTCGTGCAAGCGTTGATCCCTTGGGTCATTCGTGGATTGGCCGTCCTTGGACTGGCCCTGATCGGAAACATGATTTCGCTGGCTGTTTCGCGGGCCATTCACCGCGCTCTCAATCTCGCCCCCAAATCAGATCCGGCTGTCACCCGCTTTATCGCGGGATTAATCCGTGCTGCTATTCTCGCCGTCGTCGCGCTCGCTGTGTTGAGCTTTTTAGGCATAGAGACGACCTCTCTCTCCGGCATGATCCTAGCAAGCGGTATCGCCATTGCCTTTGTTTTGCAGGGTCCGCTCGCTAATCTCGCGGCGGGCGCGATGATGCTATTCTTCCGTCCATTCTCCGTCGGAGATGAGATTGAAGTACAGGGGATCAAGGGCGTTGTGACTGATATTGAGATGACGGCGACCCGAATGAAAACCCGGGACAATGTCGCGATCATAATCCCCAACGGTCAAATCTGGGGGCAGGTTCTTCGCAACCATAGCGCTTATGGTGTGCGGCGCCTCGATATGGTGTTCGGCGTTTCCTATGACGCGGATATCGACGTGGCGATGACCGCGATTGCAAATGCCGCGGCAGCCGACGCCCGCGTTCACACAGACCCAGCCCCTTGGACGAAGGTCGTCAATCTCGGCGACAGTTCGGTCGACATAGAGCTGCGTGTCTGGTGCCACTATGATGATTATAGGGGGCTTAAGGCCAGCCTCTCTCAACCGGTCAAAGCGGAGCTTGATGCCGCAGGCATCGGCATTCCTTATCCGCACCTCATCAAGATCAGACAAGCCGTGCCGAATTCAAAGGCTTGGAACCGCATCAATAAACTCGCGAAAATTCGCGACCAGAACTCTGTCCATAACTCGGCAAAAAACATTTAGGGGACCCGACAATGCAACAAACGTCCGACACTCAACCGCCAGCAATAGATGTACCTGCTGATGCCGCAGTAACTGATTTTGATTGGTCGCAATTGACCTCGGCTGAAGGCTTGATGGGTCTTTGGGACTCCATTCAACCCGCTGTGTTGAATATCCTCTTCGCGCTCGTAATCCTCTGGATCGGTTTTAAAGTCGCCGGCTGGATCTACAAAATAGTTCACAAATCACTCGAAAAAACGCCGGGTATTGATGAAACGCTCGTCAACTTTTTGGCTTCAATCGCTAAGTATGTCGTTGTCGCAATGGTGGTCGTCACTGCCGTGACACAGATCGGCGTCGAGACAGCCTCGCTGGTGGCTATGCTCGGTGCCGCCACTCTCGCCATCGGTCTCGCGCTGCAGGGCACTCTGTCTAATGTCGCGGCGGGTGTGATGTTGATGTTGTTCCGCCCTTACAAGCTAGGTGAATATGTAGAGGTCGCGGGTGAAGCCGGGATTGTGAAAGATATTAATCTTTTTACGACGGAACTCGCCACGCTCGATAATATCAAAGTGATTATTGCCAATGCTGAAGCGTGGGGCACAACCATCAAAAACTACACGTCGATGGGCGTGCGTCGGGTCGATGTGGATTACGGTATCCATTATGACGACGATATCGACAAGGCGATCAAGATCATCAACGACGTCGCCAATGCTCATCCGAAAGTCCTAAAAACGCCCGAGGCGCCTTGGGCTAAGGTGGTGACCCTGAACGAAAGTTCAGTCGATATTCAAAGCCGGGTCTGGTGCGATGCTGCCGATTATTGGGACGTCAATTTTGATCTGAAGAAGTCGATCAAAGAAGCATTCGACAAAAACGGCATCACTATTCCCTATCCACACAGTGTTGAACTCGATGGCTAAATCACTCCATCAATATGATGTGAAAAGGCCGCTCTTTAGAGCGGCCTTTTTTGTGTTAGGTGATGCTCGAACGGAAATTGGAGAGACACGTAATGAGCTATGATTTGAGCGGAAAAGTGGCGATCGTAACGGGTGGATCGCGCGGCATCGGCGCGGCTGTTGCCAAACGCTTAGCCGCCGACGGGGCGAGCGTGATTTTGACGTATAATAGCAGTTCTGGCGCAGCCGATGATGTGGTTGCGTCGATTTCTGCGGCGGGCGGAACGGCTGTTGCCGTTAAAGCCGACGCCTCCGATCCGACTTCGGCGCAAGCTTATTTGGATGTTGCCGCCAAGCAGGGCGGTATCGATATTCTGGTCCATAATGCTGGGATTGCGAGCATGGGCCATGTCTCAAAGACTGGGTTTGAAGAGTTTCGTCGGCTGTTCAAAGTCAATGTGGACGGCGTCTATGCCGGCACCCACGCCGCGATTCCGTTACTTAAAGAGGGTGGATCCGTGATTGTGATGAGTAGCATTAATGCTCACAGAATGCCCGCGCCAGGTGGGGCAGTTTATGGCGCGACCAAAGCGGCTGTGACTGCGATGACCAAAGGCTGGGCGCGCGACCTTGGACCGCGAAATATTCGTGTGAACGCGATTCAACCGGGGCCTATCGACACGGATATGAATCCGGCAGATGGTCAATTCTCTGATATGATGCAGCAGATGACAGCCTTGGGCCGCTATGGTCGTGCGGACGAAGTGGCGGCGCTTGCTGCCTTTCTCGCGTCTGACGAAGCGAGTTTTATCACCGGCGCGGCGATTGACGTCGATGGCGGGATGAGCCTCTAGATGGACGGGCCGATGCGAACCATCGAAATCCTAGACGTCACCGCTCGCGACGGATTGCAAAACGAAGCGCGTATGTTCTCGACAGCAGAAAAGCTCGACCTAATTGGTCGCGCTCTTTCGGCTGGGGCTAAGCGGATTGAAGTGGCGAGCTTTGCCCACCCGAAATATGTTCCGCAAATGGCAGATGCGGAAGCCGTCATCGCGGGCCTCCCGCGCGACACAGACGCAACTTTCATCGGGCTGGTCATGAATGAACGGGGAGTGGACCGGGCGCTAAAAACGGATGTTCATGAGCTGGGATTGGTCGCGGCTGCGAGCGACACTTTCGCGACAAAAAATCAAAACCAGACCCGAGACGAGTCTGTCGAAATGGCCTGCGACATGTCAGAAAAAGCACAGACGGCTGATCGTGCATTTAATGTCACAATTGCGACGGCTTTCGGTTGTCCGTTCGAAGGCGAAATCGCTGAAGACACAGTGATCAGCATGGTTCACCGTTTTGCTGATGCGGGATTTGAAGAAGTCGCAATTGCCGATACAATCGGTGTCGCCAATCCGTGGCAAGTCAGTTCAATGTTTGAGCGGGTCGCAAGGGAATTGCCGCATCTATCCATGCGTGCCCATTTCCATAATACGCGCAATACCGGGCTCGCAAACGTGCATGCAGCCATTCAGGCTGGCGTGACTACGATAGATGCTTCGATTGGCGGCATTGGCGGCTGCCCATTTGCGCCCAATGCGACCGGAAACGTGCCGTCCGAAGACGTGGTCTATATGTTGGAACGCGCGGGTTACGCGACGGGTTACGACCTCAATGCCATTATCGAAACGGCCCACTGGCTCTCCAAAGTCATGGAGAAACAACTGCCGGGTATGGTCAGTCGGGCTGGCGGTTTTCCGAAAGTTGACATCGCTTAGGCGACCAAGCCGCCCTCGCGCATTTCGCTAATCTGCGTATCTGACAATCCGGCTTCCCGTAGCACGGCATCCGTATGTTCGCCGACTTTGGGTGGGTTATAGCGGAGGCCGACGCGTTCGCCGTCCAAAGCGACGGGGAGGGCGGGCAGCTTAGCGATTTGACCGTCGTCCAGTTCCATCTCTAGCAATCCACCAGAGGCATTCAAATGCGGGTCGTCGAACATGTCTTCGGGCTTGCCAATCGGTGCAAACGGTAAACCTAGATGCTCGATTTTCTCCATCAGGTCAGCTTTCGTCAGTGCTTTGAAGGCCGCTTCGATTTCTGGTAGGAATTTGTCTTTGTGGATCACACGGTCTCGGTTTTCGACCAAGTCCGGGTCGTTCAACAGATGCTCTAAGCCAAACGCATTACAGAGCGTTTTCCACTGTCCGTCTGACACAACACCCACGAAGACTTGCTCGCCGTCCTTTGTGTCGAAGAGTTGATAGATCGCCCATGCCGAGGTGCGGGCGGGCATCGGCGCGGCGACCTGTCCGGTGACGGACTTCTGCGCCATATGCTGCCCGACAAGGAAGACGGTGGTTTCGAACAGAGACGCCGTAATACGTTTGCCCTTGCCGCTCTGTTCGCGCTCATACAGCGCAGCGAGCACACCCATCGCGCCAAACATGCCCCCCGTGACATCGATGATAGAAGAGCCAGCGCGCAAGGGGCGCCCCGGTGGTCCTGTCATATAGGCAAGGCCGCCCATCATCTGCGTGACTTCGTCCAGCGCTGTACGGTGTTCATAGGGACCGTCGAGAAACCCTTTTTCTGAGCAATAGATCAGACGATCATTCCGCGCTTTGACGGCGTCCCAGCCGAAACCCAACTTGTCCAAGGCGCCGGGACGAAAGTTCTCGATGAAGACATCGGCGGCGTCGATCAGTTTAAGCACGGCATCGCGGCCCGCATCCGATTTTAGATCGACAGCAATGGAGCGCTTATTGCGGTTATACATTGGGAAATAGCCCGCGCCGGCGCCGCGCAAACGCCGTGTTTTGTCGCCCCCAATCGGCTCCACCTTGATGACGTCTGCGCCAAGGTCGGCGAGCATCAATCCGGCCGCAGGCCCCATCACCATATGCGAGAATTCGACGACTTTGATGCCGGCCAATGGGAGTCGGAGCGGAAGGGTCATTGTTGAGCCTTGAATTGGGAGGCGACCTCACCCGGCGTCAGGATGGTAACATCGCCGCGCGCGCGAAGATCGGACAGCAACGCGGTCAGCATCGCTATGCGGAACGGCTGACCGATAATATAGGGTGTGAGCGTCACGCAGAGCGATTGCCCGCCAAAGCGGTCATGTTCTGAAGCAAGGAAATCGACCGCCTCTAATATCTGACGCTTCCAACTCTCCTCGGTCTGCCTTCGCGTATGTAGCAAGGTAAAATCCGATAGCTCATAGTTGTTCGGTACTAGCGTCACACCGGTCGTCGCGACTGGGACGTTTTCATTTTCCCAATCCAGACAGTAATCCAACCCGGCCTTGCCAAGTCGTTCCAATGTCCGTGAGGATTGGTTACGCGCCGGGCTCATCCAGCCGGAGACTGAGGGCAAGGCTTCAAGCGTCTGTTGGATGAGCACGTCTTCTTCGGCTTCACTCAATCCTTCGTGATGAATATGATCGGTTGAGATGCCGTGCGCGATGATCTCATGACTTTTGAGGTAGTCCATCAGGGGTGAGTAGCGCTGCGCGACCATCGCATTCACCGCAAACCCGGCGCGTGTTTTTCCGAGTGCCTCAAGGATGCGGTAGACACCGACCCGATTGCCGTAATCGCGCACTGTATAGTGGCGCAGATCTGGGTAGGGCGTCGCCATCGCGCCGGGGTGTTTGAACGGTACGCCGGACGGATTGAGCGAGAAGAACTCTAACGGAACGACGAAGGACAACGCGAGCTTGGAGCCATTGTCCCACTGAATAGGTTTGCGATCCCGAGATAGCCGCCAGTCGTAGAGCCTGTGATCCTGACCCTGTTTCCGGTTGGGGTAGGTGAGGTAGCTTGGATCCATCATGCCGCAAACTCAATGCTTTCGACGGGCTGAACCAATCCGAAACTATCACTCCAAACAGCTTCGTGATGTTGGATGATCGACTTCGCGGGGAGGTATTCCGTGTCATATGTTGTATGGGCGTCCGCCGCGATAATGACCTTATACCCTCGGTCGACGGCAATCCTTACAGCGCTGTCAACGCAATGGTCAGTCTGTAATCCGCAGATGACGAGTTCCGTGACGTTCAAGGCCGTCAATTGTTTGACGAGTGTCGTACCTCGGAAAGCAACGCAATGGGATTTGTCGACGATAGGGTCTGCGTCGTTGATGTGGAGACGGGGATCAATCGCATGACCTGAGCTGCCAGCTTGCAAAGGATGTCCTTCACGGCCTGCGTGGCGCACAAAAATGACCGGGCGGTCGGCTTTGCGGGCTTTTTCAATCAGACGGTTGATGGCACCGATGACGGCGCCGCCTCGATAGGGCTGAAAGTCCTCGAAAGCATACATGCCCACTTGAACGTCGACGATAAGTAATGCCCGTGTCACGCCGCGAACCCCGTTCCGCCCGTGGCGACGCCGCGCGCTGCGATGTCCGCGATAGCCTGATCCCAATAATGCTCGCGGTAATACTCCGCGATTTCGCGGCCCGTCGCGAACCAGACATCGTCACGATGCGCCATGATATGTTTCAGGGCCGCTTCGAAGGGGCGGATGCGGTGCGGTTGGCTGACCAGATAGGCGTGAAGCGGGATACACATCACGGTACCCGACCGCTCGCCTTCTTTTAGCAGTTGGTCGAAATGCCGCTTGAGCATGTCGGTATAACGGTCGGGATCAAACCCCATCACCGAATAGGTGATGACGTCATTGACCTCGAGCGAATAGGGCATGGAGACGAGCTTGCCTGTCTTGGTCTTGAGCGGTTGTGGCTGGTCGTCCTGAAACAGATCGCAACTATACCAAAAATCATTCTCCGCGATCAGGTCCAGCGTGTGTTCGGTGTGAGTCAGGGCTGGCGCAAGATAGCCGCGAATCCGCTGACCGGATGCCTTCTCAACAGTACGGATACTGTCGTCTAAAACGGCCTGTTCCTGTTCTGGCGATAAGCCGTAGGAATAGCGAGTATTGTAAATTCCGTGGGAGAAGAACTCCCAATCGCGGGCAACGCAATCCTCGATGATTTCTGGATGATGATCACACAGTGCGACATTGAGGCTGACCGAGCCGCGCAGACTGTATTTATCCAGCAGCTCCATCAATCGTTGATGGCCGACCCGGTTGCCAAAGTCGCGCTGGCTATATTGTTGCACATTGGGAATGGCGTTCGGCCAAGGTTGGCGCTGCGGATTGGTCGGCGGCATGAATTCGTAGAATTCGATATTGGGTGCGATCCAGAAGGCGAGTTTTTTGCCCCCCGGCCAAACAATCTTCGGCCGACCCGCATAGGGCCAGTAATCGTAGAGGTTAGGGTCGGGTTTCATTTGAAGACACCTGCGTAATTTAGTGCGGCTAAAGCATCGGAAATTCTTATCTGATCCGTATGTTTTGTATGCCGGGTCATCCAAATGTGCGGAACAGTCGTTTTGGCCTGCGCGTAAACTCCTACTCGACCATCGCAGCCGGGAATATCCTCACCGACATCCTGTGCCCCAAAATAGGCTTGGGTAAAATTGGTCGAAAGATAACCTGTGTGAAATATGACGGCGTTCGGTTTTGCCAAATGAATTTCCCGTTTCAGACACGCTATACAATCTTGTATTTGGGCTTGCTGTAATCTCCTTGAAGGCTCCCCATTGGGGCCGCCAACTCTAAAAACGTTCGACCAAACAACGGTCTCTGGTTGGTTGTGCTTCGAGTATTTTAACTCTGGGTCAAAACTCGTAACGCTTTTTTCTAGGTGACATCCGACCGAACGCATAGTCCGCCAAAATATCGATTTGGAAATAGCGTGTCTGTCTTTGTCATTAGGGTCGTCATCGTAAAACTCCGGTGTTCGACAATGGTCTAAGGCTCCACATTCCCCCCATTTACGCGTCGCGCTGCCGCACCATATTATTTTTTTGAGCGACGAGCTTCGTTCGAACCATGATTCTGGGAAGTGCGGAATGAATACGCCTGTTGCCTGATGCTCACCGAAAGCTTCACTTGCGGTTTGCAATCCATTCAAGGACGCCGAGTATTCGGGATCGTTTTTAAGTTCAGAGTTCAAGGTGTGTACGCTTCCAACCACGCATCGACCTCTGCCACATCTACAACATCTGCATATTTGATCAGCAGGTCAGTTAGATTGGCGAAATGGTAACTCTCATGTTTGTCGGCGACGCATTCGATCGGGACGATGGTGCGGAAGCCGTAGGACAAACTATCGACTGCCGTGGCGCGCACGCAGCCTGATGTACTGCCGCCCGTGATCACGACGGTATCTATTTTGTGCCAACGTAGAAAACTCGCGAGCGGTGTCTCGAAAAAAGCACTCGGCATCCGCTTGGTGTAGACGGCGTCAACCGCACGATCGATGTGTAAACGGTCGTCAAATTCTGTCCGGTCGCTGTCAAATTTGATGTTTTGCAGGCTGTCGGGCGTATCGGTGCGCGTGCCCCAAACCCCGGCATCGGCCGCATTATCCATATAGGCGACATGGGTCCAGATCACGGGCAGCCCCTTGTCACGTGCTTTACGGCTAATCCGGTCTATATGCTCCATCTGGCGGGGATCGGTGACATAGGCCGTCTTATAGAGGTCGGGGCGGGTATAGCTTTTTTGCGGATCGACATTCACGATGGCGACCCGTTCGCCAAATCCAAACCGAGCGCGAGCCGGGTTGGCGCGGATATCCTCGAAAATCTCGCGCGCGGTCTTGTCAGAGCGAATCATGGTCGAAGGGGATGTCGAGTCAGTCATGATGAGCCTTTCACGTAATATTGGTCGTGCTTATCTTGCGTTTGCTCAACTCGTATAGCCGTCAGGCGGAGGAATAGCGTAATATGCTCAATAAGATCACCATTTCTGAAGTCGGTCCGCGCGATGGTTTGCAAAATTGCCGCGGTGTGATGCCGACTGATATGAAGGCACGCTGGATCACGGCTCTGTATGAGGCGGGTGTCAGAGAGATTGAGGTCGGAAGTTTCGTGCCGCCTAAACTATTTCCGCAACTGGCCGATACGGCAGAGATGGTGGCTCACGCCAAAACTTTGCCAGGGTTGCGTGTGCTGGCCTTGGTGCCCAATCTACGCGGGGCGCAGGCTGCGATTGCGGCGGGCGTCGATGCGATGGGCTTTCCGCTGTCCGTCTCCGAAACGCATTCGAAGAAGAATTTGCGCCAGACCCATGATCAGGCCGTGCAAAATGTCCGCCAAATCGCGGCCTTAATTGCTACGCAACCAAAAGACCAACGTCCGTCCTTTGAGGGCGCTTTGTCGACAGCCTTTGGGTGTTCGATTGAAGGCGTGATTTCTGAAGAGACGGTGTTGCGTCTGGCTGAACGACTGATCGAGGCTGGCGTCGATGAACTCGGCCTGTCCGACACAGTTGGGTACGCGAACCCGGTTCAGGTCAAACGCCTGATCCGTCGCACGCGCGAGGTGGCGGGTGCTGACAAGGTTAAGTCAGTTCATTTGCATAATAGCTATGGTCAAGGCCTCGCCAACGCGTTTGCGGCATGGGAAGAGGGGATAGAGACGTTTGATAGCTCGCTCGGCGGGCTCGGTGGTTGCCCCTCGTCTCCGGGCGCAAGCGGCAATATCGTGACTGAGGATTTGGTGCAGATGTTTCACGCGATGGGTGTCGAGACTGGGATCAATATGAATAAGCTGATCGCCTGCCGCCGCTTCCTCGAAGAGGGTTTGCCAGGTGAGCCGCTCTATGGGTTCACACCCAATGCCGGGATACCGAAACATATGGTGGCCTGACTCGCTATGCGCTGACTTCTGCGGTAGTTCTGGGTCGTGCGTTTCGGCGAAGCCTTTCTTGAAGATCTGAAATCCCGCATCCGGCCCTCGGATGTGATCGGAAAACATGTGAAACTGCGAAGGCAAGGGCGAGAGTTCGCAGGTTTATCGCCCTTCACAAACGAAAAATCTCCGTCCTTCTTCGTCAATGATCAAAAGGGGTTTTACCACTGTTTTTCCAGCGGAAAGCATGGCGATGCGATCAGCTTTTTGATGGAGGTCCAAGGTCTTAGCTTCCCCGAAGCGGTGGAGCAGCTAGCCCAAATGGCGGGCATGGAATTGCCACGCGCCGATCCTCAAGCCGAAGAGAGGGCGAAAGAACGCAAAGCGGCGATCAGTTGGATGGAGCGTGCCGCTGATCATTTTGAAAAGACACTCTACCGTGCCCCGGGGGAGGCGGCTCGCGAATATCTTAAAAGCCGGGGTCTGACCCAAACGGCAGCGAAACAGTTCGGTATGGGCTTCGCCGAAGACAGTTTTTCCTCACTTAAGGACAATCTGATTCGGGAAGGGGCAGAGGAACGCCAGCTGATCGAAGCAGGTTTGTTGATCGAACCCGACGATAAAAGCCGGGGCAGCTGGGACCGGTTCCGCAACCGCATCATGTTCCCGATCCATGACAGCCGCGGGCGATTGGTCGCGTTTGGCGGTCGCGCGATGGAGAAAGACGCGAAGGCGAAATATCTCAACTCGCCCGAAACAAGGCTCTTTTCCAAAGGTCAACTTCTCTACAATTATCACCGCGCGCGCGCTGCTCTGCTGGACCCGAATAATGGGGCTCGAGGGATGATCGTGGCCGAAGGCTATATGGACGTCATCGCGCTCAGCCGCGCTGGATTTCGTCATGCCGTCGCGCCGATGGGGACGGCGCTCACAGAAGACCAACTCGCCCTGCTTTGGCGCGCCGGGCCGGATGGCTATCTCTGTTTTGATGGGGACAAGGCGGGGCTGCGGGCCGCCTACCGCTCAATCGAACGCGCTTTGCCGCTACTAAAGCCCGGTCAGAGTCTGCGTTTCGTGATGATGCCGGAAGGCCAAGACCCCGATGATCTGATCCAAGCGAAGGGCGCTCCTGCCTTTCAAGCCCTGCTGGAACGCAGCGTTCCGCTGGTCGATATGTTGTGGCGCCGTGAGGCCGAGAAAGAGCCTCTGAATACTCCGGAAGCCAAAGCTGGGTTGAAATCCCGGCTCTATGACGCGCTTCGTGAGATCAAGGATCCGACAGTACGCGAGCTCTATGAAGCTAGTCTGATCGGTCGGTTTGATAAGCAGTTCGGGCGCGTCTGGACGCCGAATCGCAGCAAGCCGCGTGAAAAAAAGGCAGATAAGGCACTGGTTGCAGCGGGTGCTGCCAAACTGTCCCGCAATTCGCGGCAGGCGCAGACCCTGATCGGCGGCATCGTTCTGTTTCCAGAGCTACTTTCCGAGGTCGATGAGACCGTCTTTGGCCTGGAGTTTGACGATCCAGCGCACGTGGCCTTGCAACGATCAATTTTGCGCTATTGGCGTCAGACAAAAGCGGTTGAAATCACCGGGTTGCATGCGCATATGTCAGAAGACGGATTGGAGGAGGAATTACGCACCATCCTGTCCCGGCGGACGCTGATCACGGCTGCCTTGGGGGGTGCGAATGCGGAAAACGGCGATCGCGCGGCTATCTGGATGAGTGAAGCCGGCACCTTTATGGACAACGCCCGAACAGACGCAGGTTCCACCGATGCACGGTCGAGGATGGCCGAGACTATTCGTAAGGATAATGCTGAGGCGATGCATCGCCTCATGCGTGCTCAGACGCGAGCGCGCGAGTAACCCATCTATGGCCCTAATGTCCGATGCCGGATGTGAGGGCTGTTTGAGTTTGTGCGGGCTGGACGGTCATACGTTTCGGCACCGCGGCAAGGAGACGGACCTACATGGCTGAGGCCGATACTAAGACGTCCAACACTGACGTTACTACCAAACCTAAGAGCCGTCTCGACTTCGATAATCTCGACGTCAAGCGCATGCTCACCAAGGCCCGCAAGTCGGGTCTACTCACCACCGAGGAGCTGAACCAGCATCTCGACCTCAACGGAATTTCCGCTGAGGAAATTGAGGTTGTTCTCGCAGCTCTTTCCGAAATGGGCATTTCTGTCCATGAGGAGAAGGAAGAGGAAACGCTGGGCTCCAAGACGTTAGCGCGGACTGAGACCACAGCCGTCAAAGGCGGAAACTCCAAAGAAGAACTCGACCGTACTGACGATCCAGTACGCATGTATCTGCGCGAAATGGGCGTGGTTGAACTGCTATCGCGCGAAGGCGAAATCGCCATCGCCAAGAGGATCGAGGCTGGTCGCAATACGATGATCAAAGGGCTGTGCGAAAGCGCGCTTACCTTTGAAGCTCTGATGATCTGGCGCGACGAACTTGCTGATGGTGCGATTCTGCTGCGTGACATTATCGATCTCGATACGACTTATAACCGCTCTATCGGCAATGTTCAGGAAGACCGTTCGCACCTCGCTGTGCGTCGTGAGAAAATCGAAAAAGGTGAACTAGAAGCCCAAGAGGGCGATCTACCGAGTCTTGCGGAAGAGCGTAAGCTCAAGCTGCCGGAACGCAATTATGCGCCGGGCGAGAAGCCCATCGAAGACGATACGGATGAGGAAGAGGATAAAACCAACCTCTCCATGGCTGCGATGGAAGCGGCCTTGCGCGAAGACATCATGGAGAAGCTCGACCGGATTTCGGAAGACTTCACGCGCTTCCAGAAGCTGCAGCAAATGATCATTTCTGCGCGTCTCAAAGGCAAGAAACTGCGCGCGCCGCAACGGGCTGAGTATGAAGAAATTTCGGACCGGATCGTTGAAGAGATCAAAGGCCTGCAGCTCAATAATGCTCGGATCGAAGCGCTGGTCGAACAGCTCTTCCACATTAATAAGCGCTTTATTTCGCTCGAAGGCCGCTTGATGCGTTTGGCTGACGGCAACGGCGTACCACGGCAAGAGTTTCTCGCTGCCTATCTTGGCGCTGAGCTCAACCCGAGCTGGTTGGATGATCAATTGGGCAAATCTGATGCTTGGGACCGCTTTATCGGTCGTGAGAGCGGTACAATTGAGACAATTCGAGCTGAGATCGCCGAAATGGCGAAAGAAACTGGCGTGCCTGTCGATGAGTTCCGCCGCATTGTTCAAACCGTCCAAAAGGGTCAGCGCGAAGCGCGTCAGGCCAAGAAGGAAATGGTCGAGGCCAATCTGCGCCTCGTGATCTCGATTGCGAAAAAATACACCAATCGCGGCCTGCAGTTCTTGGATCTCATCCAAGAGGGCAATATTGGCCTGATGAAAGCGGTCGATAAGTTCGAATATCGTCGCGGTTACAAGTTCTCGACCTATGCGACGTGGTGGATCCGTCAGGCGATTACGCGCTCTATCGCGGATCAGGCGCGGACGATCCGGATTCCGGTCCACATGATCGAGACGATCAACAAGATCGTGCGCACGAGCCGTCAAATCCTGCACGAAATCGGCCGTGAGCCGACGCCGGAAGAGCTTGCCGCCAAGCTGTCTATGCCGCTGGAGAAGGTTCGTAAGGTGATGAAGATCGCCAAGGAGCCAATCAGCCTTGAGACACCGATTGGTGACGAGGAAGACAGCCAGCTCGGTGACTTCATCGAAGACAGTAATGCGATTCTGCCGATTGAAGCTGCGATCCAGTCTAATCTACGCGAAACTACAACGCGGGTTCTGGCGTCGCTGACGCCACGCGAAGAACGCGTGCTACGTATGCGCTTCGGGATCGGCATGAACACTGACCACACACTCGAAGAAGTCGGTCAGCAGTTCAGCGTGACTCGCGAACGCATTCGTCAGATTGAAGCGAAAGCGCTACGCAAGCTGAAACACCCGTCTCGTTCCCGCAAATTGCGGAGCTTCTTGGATCAGTAGCGACTCGACCCACATTATCGGGGTCATGAAGAATGGCCCCGATAATGTGGGTGAATGCTCTGCCGCGACCTGGTGCGGCGTCTCATAAATATCATCGCGGTTATTGCCCCATCCTCGTCGCGCCTTCTTTGATGGAGGCTTTGCGGCTGGCCGTGACGGCGGCTAATCGGGTCGGCGAGGGTCTGGTCACGGTTCTATAGGAAAAACGCGGTGATGTTTACCGCGCCGCACATAGCGGTGTTGCGCCAAATATTTTGGCTGCGCTGTTGGCATAGGTTTCGATAGGCAGGATCGGATTTTCTCAATAAAGCGAGTGCGTCTGATGGGATATCAACCATGAAAGCTCGCATTGCCTATTGGCTAAATGAATCAGGTCGCGGCGCTGTTTTCATCGCTGTGATCATTCTGATTTCAATCGGGCTAATTATTGCGAAAACCGAATTCACAGATAGCGATGCCTTACGCGTCGCGATTGATGTGGTCGGGGTTGTGTTTGTAATTGAATATCTGCTCCGACTTTGGGTCGCAGATTTGACCTTTCCGGACGCGGATCGCCCAAGACTGAAATATGCCTTTTCTTTCAATGGCATTGTCGACCTTCTTGCGGCGCTACCGATATTTATCGGTGCGTTAACGCAAAATGTGTCCGCCATCCGCGCGCTGCGCCTGCTGAGACTGGCCCAGCTTTTAAAGTTGAAGTTCGTTCGTGACGCCACGCGCGACGTGGTGCGTGCGTTCCGGGACAGCTGGGAAGAGCTCGCCTTTACAACGCTCATCTCTGTGGCGTTTATTCTTATGGGGGCGACGGGGATGTATTTGGTCGAGCGCGACGTTCAACCAGAAGCGTTTGGATCGATCCCCCGTGCCATGTGGTGGGCCGTGGCGACTTTGACGACGGTTGGATATGGCGATGTCTATCCCATCACAGCGGCCGGGAAGGTTGTGGCCTCGCTGCTGGCGATCGTTGGCATCGCCGCCGTCGCTCTACCAGCCGGCATTTTAGCATCGGCTTTCAACCGGGGTCGCCAAAAGCGTTAGGCGGTCTCTACGGACTCTTGAGCGCAGCCATATTCCAAACTCTCGATGCGCGATGGGCTAAGCGTTTGAGTTTTTGATCAGGTCAGGCGGCTGTCGTCTGTCCCATACAGCGCAATATCTACGGACCATAAAAGGACAAGAAAAAGACCTATCTTGATGCATGCCTTGTGGAAACATCTTGAGTGCGTTAAGAGATACTACAATGAAAAGTTGTGTGTGAGGTTGCTATGACGTTCTTGGGACGAATTGTTTGCATTTTTTCTCTCGTTTTTCTTCCGACCTATGCGTTCGGGAACGGAATAGATGAGTATTTCTATTTCTCAGATGACAACACCCTAGCCTATCGGAACAGCACGCTGAAGACAGTTGGTCCAGGTGCATCTGAGCTGGCAACTGTTGGAAGTAGCGACATTGCTATTTCTATGTCCAACTATCTATTTTGCAAAGGTGTGGCCGGATGCGCCGTCATGTCAGGAACGACCGATGTGCGGGCGGATATAGTGACCCAAGTTAATCTCGCCTTTGCGTCCATTGTAAGCTCTGGGAAAGCTTCCCAAGTCAAGGCATGGATAATTATTGACGAACCATATCTTGATGCGGACGGACGCCGTATTCCTTATAATGACCTGCTAATCGCTACGGATTATGTAAGGTGGAGGTCCCAACTAAGTCCTTACAATTTCAGTGATTCAATCCCCAGATGGGTCAATTTTGCTCAGGATTGTTTTGCATGTTCGGGGGCTAGATCATCAGCCTGCATGATGCCCCAAGCAACATATTGCGCCATTCCAGGTAATTTGACTTGGGTTGGTTTCGATCATTACTCCGCAGATACACAGCCTGATAATTGTCTAAATTCGACTGCGGACTGCAAAAGTGATGACCATATGACCAGTATCGTCAGCCCAACGCTGTCTCGGTTGAAATCTCATAAAGCGCCTTATCAAGATATACTCCTTGTGCCGGGAACATATCCTAGCAACTCATTTTACGTTACTCCTCCCCTGGGTACACAGAGACTAAGTCCGACGGGTGCAAACGAAGTCTTAGCGAGATATGTCGATCTGGCCGCCAATGATAATGATGTCATCGGGCTTGTTCCATTCAATTATCTGACCGTGATAGCGCCCAGTGTATCGCCAGCATGGGCGGATTCCGATCAAGTCGAAATGTTCTACCAAGCGATCGCAACAACGTCGATTAACGGACTCAAAGACTTAACTTGGAAACCCGTCTTTGAATATAATGATGATCTAGAGTTTACAAAATCAGGCGCTCTATCGCCCGCTGACAGTCATTATTATACTTTGGGTTACGAAGGCACATCGACCGGAGTCTATGCCGTCCGACGGTTGGCTTTCTATATGAAGGCGAGCCAGACCGCCGAATACTCAAGCAAAATTTATCGCTGCAAGATTACAAAGTCATCTGGAAGATTTGTCGTCTTTTTCACCGGAAACAGTAATTGCGACGGTGTGACAGTCGCTGTTGTTGATGGAACGGGATATATTTCACCTATTGCGACGACAGAAGCTGATCATCGGATCATTAATTGTCGTAGTCCCGCGCTGCCTTACTATGATCAAGGTTGGACATTGGCGGCATCTGGTGAAACCCCGGCAACAGTTTGCGCTAGCGTGTTTGGGAGCCAATACGCCCATTTCTCGACAATCGGATACAGCAAGAAATATTGATAGGGATTATACCTAAAACTCAAACTGCCCGACAATCGGCACATGGTCGCTGGGCCTTTCACCATCGCGCACAAACTTGTCGATGCTGACATCCTCGATCCGATCCATAGCTTGCGCTGAGCAGAGCAGGTGGTCGATGCGGATGCCAAGATTGTTTGGCCAAGCGCCGCCCTGATAATCCCAAAATGAATACTGGCCATCGCGCCCATCGAGCGTTTCAAACGCATCATAGAGTCCCAGGTTCTTGATAGTCCGAAAGGCGGCGAGTGTTTCGGTTCGGAATAACGCGTCCCCCGACCAGCCTTTAGGGTCATGCGTGTCACCATTGCGCGGAATGACATTGTAATCCCCGGCGAGAACGAGTGGTTCTTCATAGGTCAGCAGCTCTGCCGCGTGATCTTTCAAGCGGCGCATCCAGTCGAGCTTATAGCGATATTTCTCGCTATCGCCGTTTTCGCCGACCGGGTTGCCATTGGGTAGATAAATTGAAGCGACCCGAACTACGCCTGACTTTGCGGGCAGGACGACTTCAATATAGCGAGCTTGCTCGTCGCTATCATCACCGGGGAGCCCGATCCGGACTTCCTCTGGTGTCTGTCGGGATAGGATCGCGACGCCGTTATAGCTCTTCTGGCCGTGAATGCTGCAATGGTAGCCAAGTGCCTCGATTTCCATACGTGGAAACCCGTCATCGACCGTCTTGATCTCCTGCAGGCAAAGCACATCGGGCTTGGCTGTCTCTAGCCAATGCGTCAGCGCGTGCATCCGCGCCTTGACCGAATTGATGTTCCAAGAGGCTATT
Organism: Algimonas ampicilliniresistens; assembly: GCF_030159955.1. GTDB lineage: Bacteria > Pseudomonadota > Alphaproteobacteria > Caulobacterales > Maricaulaceae > Litorimonas > Litorimonas ampicilliniresistens. Next base: position 1,659,098 of record NZ_BSNK01000001.1, on the reverse strand, counting down.
TTCATAGTCGAGCGCGTCGAGCCTTTATGCTCCGCTGTCAAGTTCCGGTGAGGGTCGAGCGCGAAACTGTTCGCTACGCGACCAGACCTTGCCGGAATGCCTGGTGGGACGTGGCTGCATGGCTTCAAGACTTGAAAAATCGCTCTCTAGAGAACATATGCGGGTCGGAACATGCGCCGCGACATCCGGCGACACTCACACCGCAAATTACTCGTACGGGAATCGCCGCCATGGCTCGCCAATTCGCTTATCATATGCAGGGTCTGACGAAGAAATTCGGCAATAAGACTATCCTCGACAACGTCCATCTGTCTTTCTACCCCGACGCCAAAATCGGCCTCGTTGGCGTGAACGGTGCTGGTAAATCCACGCTGATGAAAATCATGGCGGGCGTCGACAATGAAGTCACAGGCGAACATTGGGCCGCTGAAGGTGTGAAGGTTGGTTATTTGAGCCAAGAGCCGAAGCTTGATCCCGACAAGGATGTCTGGGGCAACGTCATCTCAGGCTGTGAAGATAAGACGATCTTTGACGCTTATAATGCCGTCGCCATGAAGATGGCCGAAGACTATTCGGATGAGTTGATGGAAGAAATGACGGCCTTGCAAGAGCAAGTCGACGCGCGTGACGCTTGGGACATCGACAGTAAAATTGAAATGGCCATGCAGGCTCTGCGCTGCCCACCAAAGGATGCCGATGTTACGCCTCTGTCGGGCGGTGAACGCCGCCGTGTCGCGATTTGCCAGCTGTTGCTCGCCAAGCCTGACTTGTTGTTGATGGACGAACCGACCAACCATTTGGACGCGGAAACGGTCGCTTGGCTGGAAAACTATCTGGTCAATTACAAAGGCGCGATCATCCTGATTACGCACGACCGCTACTTCCTCGACAATATCACCAACTGGACGTTAGAAGTCGATCGCGGCCGGACCTTCCCGCATGAGGGCAATTACTCATCTTGGCTCGCGTCCAAAGCGGCGCGCATGGATCAAGAAGGTCGCGAGAGCGATTCCAAGACCAAAGCGCTCAAGCGCGAATTGGAATGGATTCGGTCCAACCCCAAAGCGCGTCAGACAAAATCAAAAGCGCGGATCAGCGCTTATGAAAATCTGCGTGACGAAGCCGAAAAAGAGGTTGTCAGCCATGCTGAAATCCGCATTCCGATGGGTGAACGGCTCGGCAATATTGTGGTTGAAGCCGATAATGTCTCCAAGGGCTTTGGCGATAAATTGTTGATCAAGGATCTATCGTTCAAATTGCCACGCGGCGGGATTGTCGGCGTCATCGGTCCGAACGGGGCGGGTAAGACCACGTTGTTCAAGATGATTACAGGCGATGAGCAGCCCGATGAAGGTAGCTTCAAAGTCGGTGAAACGGTTGAACTCGGCTATGTCGATCAGAACCGTGACGCGCTGGATAATTCCAAGAATGTCTGGGAAGCGATCTCTGACGGGTTGGATATTTTGCAGCTTGGTAAGCGTGAAGTGCCAAGCCGCGCCTATGTTGGTGCGTTCAACTTCAAAGGCACGGATCAGTCAAAAAATGTTGGCCAACTGTCTGGGGGTGAGCGAAACCGCGTGAACCTGGCTAAGATGCTGACACGTCCAGCCAACCTGCTGTTGCTCGATGAACCGACCAACGATTTGGACCGCGAAACGCTTGCCAGTCTCGAAGTCGCCTTGGAGAAATTCCCCGGCTGTGCCGTGGTTATCTCGCACGACCGCTTCTTCCTCGACCGGGTCGCGACCCACATTCTTGCTTATGAAGGCGATAGCCATGTGGAATGGTTTGAAGGTAACTTTGCGGACTATATCGAAGACAAAAAGCGTCGTCTTGGTGATGACGCCGATATTCCAAAGAAACTGAAATTCGTTAAGTTCGAACGCTAATCTAGAAAGCGATCTGAAAGGATTGAGCGTGCATATGGCAAACATGCGCGCGCTTCTCTCTTTCCTGATCCTCCTCCTCCTTCTGGCCACGACGGCCCGAGCGACGGACCCGGCGCCGTTCATTCTGGTTGATCAGTTTGGCTATCTACCAAAGCTAGAAAAACGGGCGATCATCCGTGATCCAGTGATTGGGTTCGACTCCGATAGGTCCTTCTCGCCCGGGCCGACCTATGTCGTGATTGATACGAAAACGGGGCAGGTGGCCTATGAAGGCGAACCCGTGGCTTGGGCGCGCGGGCAGATGGACGAGACATCGGGCGACCGCATCTGGTGGTTTGATTTTAGCCCGCTGACACGTCCCGGAACCTATGTGGTTCGCGATCTTAATAAGCGCATCGATAGCGATCCGTTCGATATTTCACCGACAGTTTATAGACCCGTCCTGCGCGATGCCTTCAAGGCGTTCTATTATCAGCGCGCGGGGTTCGAAAAACGCGAACCCTATGTGGCCACTGGCTATGCCGACAGAGCGTCCCACCTCCGCCATGGTCAAGATAGAGAAGCCCAGCGCTATGACGCTGTGGGTGATATGACCACGGCGCGGGACTTGCGCGGTGGCTGGTATGATGCGGGCGATTATAATCAATATACGAGTTGGACGGCGAATTACGTCTCTAGCCTGCTCGCATCCTATCTCGAAAACCCCGCCGTTTGGACGGATGATATGGGTATTCCAGAAAGCGGAAATGGTATTCCGGATGTGCTCGATGAAGTGAAATGGGGGCTGGACTGGCTCGAACGCATGCAGAATCGTGATGGATCGATGCTGTCAGTCTTAGCGCGCGACGAAGCGTCTCCACCATCCAAATCGACCGGCCCGTCACGCTACGGTCTAGCCAATACATCGGCGACCGTCACAGCGTCGGGGGCTTTTGCAATGGCGGCATATGTCTTTCGTAGCGAACCGAAACTGGCGAAGCGGTCTAAGCGTTATCGGGAACGGGCGATCCGCGCATGGGACTGGGCCGAGGCTAATCCGGCAGTGAAGTTTTACAATAATAGCGACGAACACGGCACAGACGGACTCGCTGCGGGGCAGCAGGAAGTCGAGCAAGACCGCCTCAACAAGATGCGCTTGATCGCGGCGTCACGACTGTTTCCTCTGACGGAAGATCCCAAATATGCACGTTTAGTCGAACAACTTTATGAACGCGTTGGCGGCGTCAAGGCGGACACGGCCAACGGTTTTGAAGGCGATTTGGGCTTCACTCTGTTGACCTTTGTGGGATTGGAGGGCGTTTCCGAGCGCTTCGCCGATAAGGTGCGCTCTGACTATGCGGCAGCTATGGATGAATGGAACGGATGGCCGGCCGTGCGCGGTGCGTCAGACCCCTATGGCGCCCATACAGATGGATACTGGTGGGGCAGTAATGGCGTGAAAGCGCGTCGGGGGGCTGTCTACACGCAGGCAATTGTCGGCGGTGTTGATCCGGTGACGCATACGCAGGCTCTGAATGCGGCGTCCCATTACCTGCATTACCTGCATGGCGTAAATCCGATGGGGCTGGTCTATCTCACCAATATGGATCACGCAGGCGCAGAGCGGTCAGCTTCGACCCTGTACCACGCTTGGTTTGTCGACGGATCGAGGGATTTTGACAGCACTAAGACATCTCGCTTTGGTCCAGCCCCTGGTCTGATGGTCGGTGGACCAAATGAAGGCTATGCACGAGACGCATGTTGTGAAGATGTGTGCGGCGGGCATGGTGATCGGCTTTGCCGCCGTCAGAATATTGTGCCGCCAGAAGGTCAACCGCCCGCTAAATCCTATGGGGAGTTTAACGACGGATGGCCGCTCAATAGCTGGTCTGTCACGGAAAACTCACTCGGCTATCAAAGCGACTATATTCGACTGCTTAGCAAATTCGCACGTTAAATACACATATAAAGAAAATTTTATATGCTTTGCGGACCGCGCGTGATAGGTTGCGCATATGGAGCAATTTGCACGCATATTGAAGCTACTGGGTCACCCGGATCGCCTGCGAATTTTGGCATTGTTGCGGCGTGGTGAGTTAACGGTCTCCGAGCTTGTGTCTGTCATGGAACTCTCACAGCCGCGCGTGACCCAATATGTGAAATCACTCGAAGATGCTGGGATCGTTGACCGATTGCGGGAAGGCTCTTGGGTGTTCTCTCGGCTTCGGTCGGATGGCGATGCGGTGTCATCGCTTGTGCGTGGTGTTCTTAAACAACTACCAAGTGCTGACCCAATTCTGGCCGCGGATCGCAACCGACTGGAAGATGTCCGCGCCTCTCGGGCGACGCGCGCTGAACGGTTTTTCGCTGATGTAGCTAATAATCGCGGGCAACTGTCGCATGAGTTTCTACCGAAATCGCGCGTCGAAGCCATGATTCTGGCCCAACTCGGGGACCGGACTTTCGACTTCATGGTGGATTTGGGTACGGGGTCAGGGCGTATTCTAGCGCTACTCGCGGACCGCGTTCGCCGGGGCACAGGCGTCGATCTCTCACCGGATATGTTGCGTGTTGCGCGCTATACCTTGCGGGATGAGAGGTTTGGACATCTCTTTGTTCAGCAATCCGATCTTTGCCAGACGCCTTTGGCCGATGGGGTCGCCGACCTCGTGACGGTCCACCAAGTGTTGCACCATTTAGATCAACCCGTGGACGCCTTGTCAGAAGCGATGCGTTTGCTGCGCCCAGACGGTGTTCTGCTGGTTGTTGATTTTGCCGAGCATGAACGCGAGGAATTCCGCGATCAATATGCGCACCGCCGACTCGGTTTCTCAGAGCGTGAAATAGCGGATCAGATCGGCGCGTCCGACTTTCACAACGTTGTTTGTACACGCGTGGACGCCTCTGATGCGGATCATCCTGACCTACTTGTCTGGCGGGCCACCCGCACGACAACCCGAACCCCGGAACTCGTCACATGACTATGTCTATGCCACGCCGCGATCCGAACGCCCCAGTTGGCGCGATCGCACGTACATCATCTGAGGTGTCGAGCCGATCAGGTTCGGATGACGTATCTGTCAGTTTCGAATTCTTCCCGCCCAAGACGGGAGCTGCCGAAGATCGACTCTGGTCTGCGATTGAAAAACTCGAACCGTTCGCCCCCGACTTTGTCTCCGTCACCTATGGGGCGGGGGGTTCAACGCGCGAACGCACGCACCGCACTGTCGAGCGTATGGCGCGGGAGACCAGCTTCACACCGGCGGCGCATTTGACCTGCGTTGACGCACCGCGCGCAGAAATCGACGCGATTGCGCAAGACTATTGGGATGCGGGTATTCGCCACATTGTTGCGCTGCGCGGGGATCCGACCGAGGGTATCGGAGAGCGCTATCAACCGCACCCCGACGGCTATGATTATGCATCCGAATTGGTCGCAGGTCTCAAGAATATTGCCGACTTTGAGGTCTCAGTGTCCGCCTATCCCGAGCTTCATCCTGAAAGTTCTGACTGGCGCGCGGAGATCGATAATCTCAAACGTAAGATTGATGCTGGCGCGACCCGCGCGATTACGCAATTCTTCTTTTCACCGGACATTTTCTGGCGCTTTCAGGACCGCGTTCTCGATGCGGGGCTTGATATTCCCATTGTGCCGGGCCTGATGTTGCAACCTAACGTCAAAGGCCTCCAACGGATGTCGTCGCTTTGCGGGGTCGCGGTTCCTGATTGGTATGTTGAGTTGTTTGAGGGGCTGGATGGTGATCCTCTGACTCGCGACATGCTGACCGCATCGCTCATGTCGGAATTGACGGCAGAACTCTATGATCGTGGGGTTCGCCAATATCATCTCTATACGTTGAACCGGGCCGAAATCGCAGGGGCCGTCGCCCGTGTTTTGGGTATGCACCGACGAACGCAGCTCGTGAGGTAATTTCGAGTCGTGATTTGGACCCGTCTTTTTACGGCCGCAGCGCAGCTATTTGGCCCACCGACGTCAGCCGATGGTCGCGGGACGGCAGGCTCTGTCGAAGATGCCCCCGTTGCTGCGGCTCTGATTGCGCTCGGTGCAAAAATGGCGAAAGCCGACGGTGAAGTTCGACCCGAAGATGTTGCCGCCTTTGAACAAGTCTTCAAGGCTGAGCCCAACTCGCGCGCGATGGTGCAGCGCTTCTTCCGTCTCGCTCGACAAACTACACTTGGCTTTGAACGCTATGCGCGCAGGGTGGCGCGGCATTTTCGGGCACGCCCGGCTGCGCTTGAAGATGTGATGGACGGTTTATTCCATATCGCCTTGGCAGACGGTATTTTGACACGTGACGAGAATGACTATCTGGCCCGTGTTGCGGAGATTTTTGGCTTCTCTGAATCCGAGTATGGACGTCTCAAAGCGACCCATATTGGGCGCGATGCCAATGACCCCTATCTTATTCTCGCCATCGACGAGACGGTTACCGATGAAGAGCTGAAAAAGGCTTATCGCCGTGCTGCCGCCGCCAATCACCCGGACCGGATCATATCGCGCGGGCTGCCGCCAGAAATGACGGGATTGGCGACGCATAAAATGGCGATGATCAACCGGGCCTACGCCCAGATAAAAGCGCAACGCAAGAAAGAGCGGGCAATTCTGCTTTGATTTAGGGCAGTTCGGGCGAAATTACACGCTGATGTGACGATATCGCAATGCGTGTGGTCTTGACCCCGCCGCAATTGTTTCCGATCTAGAGAGAGTAGGAGACGCATAATGACAGGTACACAACATCTCCCAGGTCCCGGTGCGGGGCTGTTCGGACAGATCGGTCGCTGGTTGACCCTAGCGGGCGTAACTGTTGCTGCAGCGTTTATGCTGTTTTTCTCTGCCGCTTTTGCGCTCGTGCTGATTAGCGCAATCGCTATTTTGGCTCTTATTGCGGTCAGTGTGTTCTGGATTCGCGCTAAACTGACCGGGCGTCCTTTTGGACCGCGCGCGCAAATGGATGCGCATATGGCTGATATCCGTCGTCAGATGGGCGTGGATCAACGGCCAGATGTCGACGTCGCATCCGATGGTCCGATTATTGAAGCCCGGGAAACGCCGGAAGGCTGGACCGTAGAGCGCTAAGCGCTTACGCGCGCGGCCATGACAGGCCGCGACTTTCTCATTTTCATGGCCTGCTGCTTGGGTTGGGGCGGCAATTTCGTGCTGAGCGCTTGGGTGGTCGGGTCTAACCCCGTTCCGCCCTTCATGCTTGCCTTATTCCGGTCAGGCATTGTTCTGCTGGTCATGGGTGTGTTCTTATTCCGACCGCTGCCGGAATCTTTTGGCCGGTTGTTGATCGTCGGGTTTTGTGTTGGCCCCGCTCATTTAGGGTTTCTCTATACAGGTCTGCAAACCGCACCTGCATCGGCAAGTTCGATCATCAGTCAGGCCCTAATCCCGATGACGACGGTCCTCTCCGTGTTGTTCCTGAAAGAGCGCATTGGTTGGGTTCGGTCGGTCGCGATCTGTGTGTCGCTCTTGGGCGTTATGATCATGGTTTACGAACCGGGGGCGCTATCTCTGGACAGAGGCATGATGTTGCTTCTCTGTGCGTATGTCGCCTTGGCCATAGGATCGGTTCTGATGCGCACAGTCCCCAACGTTGACTGGCGGCAATATGTGGCTTGGACCGCGCTGATGGTGTTTACACTATCTTTGCCGGCCACAGCTCTGTTCGAAACGGGTCACGCAGTCGCGTGGGAGACTGCGGGGTGGAAGCTGGTTGTCGTGGCCCTCTACGCCGCTCTGTTTGTCTCGGTCTTTGCGCATGGCCAATATTTTCGCCTGCTACAGACTTATGAAGTCAGCCAAGTTGTGCCTCTGTCTCTGATGACCACGGTTTGGGCGTGCTTGTTGGGCGTGTTGATGTTGAACGAGACACTTTATCCGCGCTACATCATTGGCGCGCTGTTGATCCTACCCTGTGTTTGGATCATCGCCCGACGCGGAACTATTCCACCCGTGCAGGAGGATTGATGATGGCCAACAAAACTGTTCCGATGGCGCTAAAAGTTTCCGACTACATCGCCGCGATTAAAGATCCGCAGCGTCGCGAGGACTGTCAGCAGATTTTGGACATGATGTCTGAATTATCGGGCTGGGAACCCAAGCTTTGGGGCAATACACTGGGTAGCGCCATCGTTGGATTTGGTGAGTATCACTACAAGTATGAGAGCGGGCGGGAAGGCGACTTCATGCGGTTGGGGTTTGCCAATCGATCGCAGAATATCTCGGTCTACATCATGCCGGGCTATGAAAATATGGGCGACCAGCTGGCGCGTCTCGGCAAGCACAAAATAGGGAAGTCCTGTCTCTACATTAAGCGTCTGTCGGATATTGATGTGGATGTGCTGAAGGAAATTATTCGCAAAGATATCGAAATCATGGCGGAGCGATATCCGCTGTCATGACACCGATTATCGACGCACCGTCCCCCAACCAGAATGAGCGCAAGCTGCCCATCTCTCTGCTGGTGCTGCACTATACAGGTATGGAGAGCGGTGATGCCGCGCTGACCCGATTACGGGACCCGGAAGCCAAGGTTAGCGCCCATTATTTAATCGAAGAAGACGGGCGTATCTTCCGAATGGTCGAAGAGGACAAGCGCGCTTGGCATGCAGGCGTTTCAAACTGGACCGGAATAACAGACGTCAATTCCGCAAGTATTGGCATTGAGATCGTTAATGGCGGGCATGATTTCGGCTTGCCAGACTTTCCGGACGTACAGATCAATGCGCTGATCCCGCTTTGTAAACGGATCATCATGGATCACGATATTCAGCCGCATAATGTGGTAGGTCATTCCGACATCGCCCCAGAGCGAAAAGACGATCCGGGCGAGAAATTTCCTTGGCGTGGACTGGCTGCTGCTGGGATAGGTCTCTGGCCGGGCGACGGAAATGGTGATCGGCGTGTTCTATTCGAAGCGGATGATCGGGACAGGGGTATTGCGATCCTACAACGCGCGCTCGCAGGCATTGGATATGCTGTAGAAATCGATGGCGTCATGAGCGAGCGGACGGTTCTTGTTACCCGAGCCTTCCAGCGACGATTCCGGCAGGAACAGGTCGATGGTGTGGTTGATATGGAGACGTTCGACCTCGTCGCGCGCGCCGCGCAAATGGTCTGAGATCGTTTATTCTGAGTGGTCTTTGGGATGAGGTGAAGTCTGCTCCACAGCGCGCTTGAGGATCCAAACCCTTATATAGCTCGCAAGACCCTGTTCTGGGCTTTGCATCAGACGCTTATCATCTAGTCGTCGGATAAGACCAGATACAGATGTTGTTTCTTCATCTGCGGCTCGGTCCAATTCGGCCCAGAATTCCGGTTCAAGCGCGACAGACGTCGCGTGACCATAGAGTGAAATGGAGCGTTTTTTCACGAGTCCGAACGTTCGCCTTATTCTCTAGAGGGTTGGGTCCAGCTTATGACCGTCAAGACTATGTGTTTGCGCTTTTCGGGTCGATTCCGCCAACGTCCGTTCTGCCGCACTTAATCCATGCGCGACCCGGTTGGCGTCAGCCTGCTTTGAGGCTGCCTCCTTGGCCTTGCGTTTGCGCGCCTGTCTGAGGTTTATGACCTTCACCGAGGGGAAATCATCAGTTCAGGCCGGACGACGGCATCGAACTCGGCTTCAGTCACGAAGCCGAGCGCCACAGCTTCTTCGCGCAGCGTTGTTCCGTTTTTATGCGCCGTCTTCGCGACTTTCGTCGCATTATCATAGCCGATGGTCGGAGCCAGAGCGGTGACAAGCATCAGAGACCGGCCTAGCAAATCGGCGATCCGGTCTTCATTTGCGGTGATGCCGACGACACATTTGTCAGCAAAGCTGCGCGACGCATCGGCCAACAGCGTAATCGACTGCAACATATTATACGCCATAACGGGCTTATAGACATTCAGTTCGAAGTGTCCTTGGCTACCCGCCACGCTCATCGTCGTGTTGTTCCCCATCACCTGCGCGCAGACCATAGTCAGTGCTTCGCACTGGGTCGGATTGACCTTGCCGGGCATGATTGAGCTGCCCGGCTCGTTGGCAGGCAAGCTAATCTCACCCAGACCCGAACGCGGGCCGGACGCAAGAAAACGGATATCGTTGGCAATTTTGAACAGCGAAGCCGCGACCGTGTTCAGGGCGCCGTGGGCGGAGACAAATGCGTCATGGGCGGCGAGCGCCTCAAACTTATTCTCTGCCGTACGAAAAGGGAGGTTCGTATAATTTGCGACTTCCTCGGCAAAGGACTCTGCGAAACCGGGTTTGGCGTTCAGACCCGTGCCGACAGCCGTGCCACCTTGGGCCAATGGATAGAGCTCCTCTAAGCCCCGTTTGACCCTCTCAATGCCCAGATCGATTTGCGCGACGTAGCCAGAAAATTCCTGACCGAGTGTGATCGGTGTGGCGTCCTGCGTATGCGTTCGGCCAATCTTGATGATGTCTTTGAAGCCTTCCGCCTTATCGTTGAGGGCGTTTCGCAGAACTTGTAACTCGGGTAGCAGTCTGTGCACGATCTGTTCTGCCGCGCTAATATGCATGGCGGTTGGGAAGGTGTCGTTGGAGGACTGGCTACGATTGACGTGATCGTTCGGGTGAACGGGGTTCTTTGAGCCGATCTCGCCGCCGAGGATTTCAATGGCTTTGTTCGATACGACTTCGTTGGAATTCATGTTTGACTGCGTGCCCGATCCGGTCTGCCAGACGGAGAGCGGGAAATTGTCGTCAAGCTTGCCTTCCGCCACATCGGAGGCGGCCTGAACGATCGCGTCTTTCAGATGGGCTTCAAGATTGTCGGCTTTGTGATTGGCGATGGCGGCGGACCGCTTGATGATGCCGAGCGCGCGGATCAGCGCAGGCGGCATAGTCTCAACCCCAATCGGGAAGTTGATGAGCGAACGCGCCGTCTGCGCGCCGTAATATTTGTCAGACGGAACTTTGAGTTCGCCAAAGGAGTCAGATTCTGTGCGGTATTGAGTCATGCTGCGCCGTTAGCAGGGGCGCGGTAAACAGGCTAGCCTCTCGGCGTGCTACTTCTTGCGGAAGCTGTCCAAGCTGACGACCTTCGGTCCCTCTTCGACAGGGGCATCGTCGTCTTCCGTAATGGGTTCTGACGGTGTTTGAGCTGATTTTGCGGCTTTCCCGAAAGTTGGCCCTGCATTTGACGCAAGACCGGTCTGCGCGGGGACGCCAAGGGATGTCGTCGGCGCGAGGCCAAGCACAGGCCCGGTTTCAAGCTCTGGCGGCGTATCGAATGCCAGAGAGAAGCCAACGCTTGGGTCATGAAAGCGCGTAATCGCATGATAGGGAACGCGGAGATATTTGGGAATACCGCCAAACTTTAGTGTCACTTCGAAATCGTCGGCATTGGCCGCCAGATCCCAGAACTGATGCTCCAAAACGATGGTGATTTCTTCGGGATATTTTTCGGCGAGCGAATCGTCGATTTCTGCGCCCGGATAGCGGGTCAGAAATGTGATGTAGAAATGGTGTGCGCCCGGCAGACCGTCTTCGCGGATAACGCGACGAATAGCATCACGCACGACACCACGCAGCGCAAGGCTCCGCATCTGTTCGTAATTCATCAAGTCCTGGCTCATGGGGCTACCTTAGAGCGGCGCAGTTAAGCGTCAACTGCCAAGCCTGTGACCAACTGCGAAAGCGCCGCAAGACAATAGAGGCGATGAGCCGTATGCAAGTTGTAATGAACGATACTCCGACACCCAGCCAGGCTAGAGCATTGTTTCAACCGCCTCACGCTAAGCCTCTGACAGGCCAAGAAAGCTTCGTTGAAGCGACTTGGAAATTTATCCGCAATCCGGTCGAGGGATTCGGTCCTCTGACCTATCGCCAACCGATCGTCACGGCGAAGACGATGGGTCAGACGCTTCACATTATCTCTGACCCGGTGGGCATGACGGACGTTCTGGTCCGCCATGCAGACAAATTCACGAAGACGGCTATCGATGCGCGCATTCTCGGCCCGGCGACGAAGGAAGGTCTGCTCTCGGTTCATGGTGAGCAGTGGAAGCGACAACGAAAATCTGTCGCGCCCATGTTTCGAAAGCGGCATATGGCTGATCTGGCGCCGCTGATGACTGAGGCGATTGCGGGTTTCACGGAGCGACTCGGCCACAGGCCAAATCTGGATCTGTCGACAGCGATGGCTGAGTTGACGTTCGATGTTTTAGCGAAGGCGCTGCTCGGAGATCCGAAAGGGCTCGACCGTGAGCGATTGAAAGTCGCGACGCGGGCTGTGGTAACAGGGGCTGGAACGCTTCGACCTGACGATCTGCTGCCTTGGCCGCGATGGGTGCCACGCCCCATGACGCCAAACGGGTCGCGGGCGCTGAGACGATTGAAACGGGCAGCAGATGATTTGATTGCCGAACGGACAGTTCATCCGACCGACGACCTTGTTGGTCTTCTGATTGATGCAGATAATCTAAGCCAGCGTGAGCGACGGGATAACCTCATCGGTTTCTTCATTGCGGGGCATGAAACAACGGCCCTAACTTTGACGTGGGCGCTCTATCTGCTGGGCCGTGATCGACCGACGTTAGAACGGGTGCGGGCAGAAGTTCTGGAAATATGTGGATTAAAATCTGTTGAATATGAACAGCTTGACCAGCTTATCTTCACGCGTGCGGTAATCGATGAAACGATGCGTTTGTACCCGCCAGCTCCGATTTTAAATCGGGAGCCGCAAGAACCCGTCGAGATTCTCGGTCGAACATTACGTCCGGGCGATGCTGTGCTGCTCAACAATTATGTGATGCACCGCACCGAGCGTCTCTGGACTGATCCGCTTCTGTTCGATCCGGATCGGTTTCTTCGTGATCCGTTGCTCTCAAAAAAGGGCGCGCCTTACATGCCGTTCGGGGCAGGTCCGCGGATTTGCGTCGGAGCCGCCTTTGCGATCATGGAATCAATGATGGTGCTCGCGACGCTGGCGCGAGACTTCGATATTATTGTCGCTGATGATGTCTATCCGCGCCCACTCATGACTGTCACATTGAGACCAGAAGGCGGCGTACCGGCGCGTCTAGAACGTGTTGTCCAATAACGGTTCGAATGTTTCACCAGCGAAAATCTGAATGCCAAGCGCTTCGATTTCTTTGAGAGGAAGGCGGTCTTCTTCGTCCATGCCGGCACCTCCAGGCGTCCGAATAAATACGCCCTTGATGCGACCAGGATGACGCAGAACAGCATCACGATAAACTTCAGGATCATGCTGTCCGCTATCGCCGATAAGATAGAAGGGAAGGTCAGGGTTGGCGGCGAGAACGGTATCAATCGCGTTACCCTTATGATTACCATGCATTCCTGTGATCATCTTAGTTGGGTCAATGCCAAAATCGCGCAGGAATTTGGGTCCACGGACGACGCCGTTCGCGGTGAAAACGGCTTCTAAAAAGCCATGCAGGTTCCATGGGGATGAACTGACATAAAAAACGGGGTTTTTGCGACCTGACATGGATCCGGACATCATTTTCAAAAGCGTCGCCGCATCAGGGAAAATATATCGGCTGCCAACCGATCCAGTGACGCTGGTCCAGAGGTTTTTACGGCTCGACCAAGCTTTGGTTTGCATGACCGTGTCGTCAATATCGGAGATAATGCCATACTCGGCGGTCTCAGATGTGATTAGGACGGGGTGATGAACGGTTTCATCGGTTCGGTTCGATTTGACAACGGCCTCAGTCCACCCGGCTGGTGGATTATTACGCCGCAATTCGAGACGATAATAGCCTTCTTCATCCGATATGGCTGTCTCGTCGCCAAGGCTGACGGTCTCACCTTCGACTTCTTTCGTCATGAATAAAGCCGCCATGGCGGCGAGGTTTTTCACCAGAGACGGGGTGTCATTTGAGGCTCGGCTTGTATCCGCTTCTAACACACGACCGCGAATAATGATCTTATCGGGGGTGGAATAGCCAAAGTAAGGCTGGAGATGGATATCTTCAGGCGGGATGTCGTCCTGAAATGTGTCGATAATGTTTTCCGCCCGCACGGCGATAGAGTGCATAAATGATGTCATCCGCATTACAATGCGTGACAGTTTCAAATGGTTCCCAAAAAGTTAAGAAATTTTTTGGGTATGAATTGAACCCTCTTCGGACCCTCATAATCTGTCGGAAAAGTGGAGGGTTTCTGTTGCCAGCTACCCTCCGGAGCCCGCCTAAGGCGCTGAAGCCCTAGGAGTTAAAAGTCGGAATCATCCGAGCCGCTTACGCAGCTAGAGCGAATTCCTCAGCAGAATTGTCATTAGCAATTACTGTTGTCAGGCCTTTAACGGGGCCCACACGAACGAAAGCTAACGTCTTTAGGCGTCTGTCGAAACTATGTCGGCCCCATGAAAAGCCCTCTCTCTTCCGTGGAGAAGAATGAGAGCTTATGGTGGAGCCGCCGGGTACCGCCCCCGGGTCCAGTCCGCTTATTACACGCGCGTTTATCGTCATATCTGGCAAGCCAGCCCAATCTATATAGGCCAACATTGACGACAATTCCATAGCCAAAAAAAAGCCGCCTCAGTGGGCGGCTTTTAAAAATACTGTGTTGGATGGGTCTAACCCGCCCAGCCCATACGCTTGGCATTGCTCTCGCAATTCGCTTTGGACGAATAGCCTTCGGTACTGCGACCAACGGGTTCGCCATTGCTTGCTGTCCGGCGCCAGCGATGTTCACCGGCTTTATCTTCGTAAAACTCCCACTTGTCTTTGGAGCCGAGGCTTTTTGGGTTTCCATTATAGCCATGGCGTTCCGCATTTGCGACGCAGCTGGATTTCTGGCTGTAGCCTTCCGTGGCGGCGCCGATAATGTTGCCGTTAGAGGCTGTACAGCGCCAGCGATGTTCGCCTGCCTTATCTTCGTAGAATTCCCATGTATCGGACATCGCGATCTCCTATGTGTCTTGTTTAGACGTTACGGTTAATAAGGCGAAGTGGCTTTTGGCAAGACCGAATTGGGCTCAGACATTGAAACCTGATCGTCCTGCGGTCATAGCGTCCTCATGGGACAGGCCACCGATTATCTCCGTCCGCTAGTCGCGTTCGACACTCGCAATGGCAGCGGTGATGAGATCGCTTGCGTGAATTGGCTGGCTGACAGACTTCGCGCGCACGCACCGGATCAGATCATCGTCGAAACTGTTTTGCGGTCACGCGGTAAGACGGACAGCGCTTTCGTCTTTGCCAGCTGGGGTCAACCGACGGTCGTGCTGAACGTTCATATCGATACAGTGCCAAGCGGGGAAGGCTGGACGGCCAACCCTCTTGACCTGACTATTCGCGACGGACGGGCCTACGGGCTTGGCAGTGCGGATATTAAAGGGGCGGCTGCGGCTATCCTTGCCGCACTAGATGATGTCGAGCCGAACAATGTCGCGATCCTGTTCTCAGGCGATGAAGAGCATGGATCCGAAGTGATGCCGGCTGTTCTGGAACGCGGCTATCTGGACACTATCCGGCAAGCCGTTGTTTGTGAGCCGACCTCTTGTCGCGTTGGGCGCGCGCATCGCGGTATGCTGGCGATGAAAGCGACGTTCTCCGGACCGGGGGGGCATTCCAGCCTAGCGGACACGATTGACGCGCCCTTACTACAAGCCGCCGACTTTGCGTCGAAATTGGGGGTCTACAAACGCGATCACCTAACCTTTGGCGAAACGCCGTTCCAAGGTCTCTGCGTCAATATTGGCGAATTGACGTCGGACGGCGCTTATAATGTTATTCCAACAACCGCGTCTGCGTGGATATCTATGCGACCGCCACCCGGCGATCATGTTCAGGCGCGTGAAGCCGATGTGATTGCGTTGGCGAAGTCAATCACTGACAAACCCGAAATAGATACAATCGTGGCTTTTGAGCCTTTTGCATGCCGTGATCTGTCAGCCTTCAAGCCCGTTTTTGAGCCCGACGAGATCGTGGATCTACCGTATTGGACGGAGGCGTCGCAGATGAGCGAAACCGGAATCAACGCGATTGTGTTTGGTCCTGGCAATCTTGAACAAGCGCATCGGCCGGACGAATATGTTGAGCTCTCACAACTTGAATTGGCGCAGAACCGCTATGCCGCCGTTTTGGCAGGAGGACTGACATGAATAGCGTCCGTCAGACGGTTTTATCGTCCCTATCCGCGGTTGGCGCCACGCAGGAAGCGCAATTTTATGCGGAACTTTTTGCCAAAGAGGACCCAGAACGGTTCGCTTTGATCCTGCTCGATCCGCGCGTGCTCAAAAATCCACTCCTGGAAGCTCTGACATCGAATTTGCAAATTCTGTCAAATCTAGGGCTGGCCCCAACCTTGCTGATTGGCGCGCTGGACGACAATCGAACATCTATCAAGTTCCAAGCCCAGAGACTGACGCGTGATCTGGACAGTTCGGGTGTCAAGGTCGCGAAGCTCGACACTAAAACCTATGGTCTGATTGGTGAAATCCGCCGTCGGGCTCAGGCTGGGATCATCCCTGTTCTGGAAATGACCGAACGTCGCGGGCAGGGCGCTTTGCCGAAACTCATCAATGATTTGCGACCGACAAAGATTGTATCGCTGCAACCATCGGGTGGCTTGGATGTGGACGGCGTTCGTCGAAGAAATCTGACGCTGGCAGAGATCGAAGACTTTATCGATAGAGCCACCTTAACTCCGGGTCAGCAGACATTTTTGCGCATGGTGCAGCGGATTGAGCAGGATGCCAATGAAGGCCGCCGAGCCTATGTTTTGGCGTCGCCTCTTAACCTTCTGAGCGAGCTGTTCACGACCAAGGGCTCCGGCACGTTGATCCGGCGGGGCGCGGCCATCGTACGCCATGATAAGTTGGACGATCTTAGCCATATGGAGCTCGCCAGTTCGATGGATCGGGCGTTCGAGAAGACGCTAGACAGCGACTTTCTAAAACAAGCGATTGAAGCGGCTTTTCTGGAAACGGATTTTCGCGCTGGAGCCATTTTTACGCGGCTGGCAGATCAACCCTATCTGTCGAAATTTTGGGTTGTCCCTGAAGCTCAAGGTGAAGGGCTGGCCCGCGATGTTTGGGAAAAGATTTGCGAAAATATTCCCGGGTTTTTCTGGCGATCACGTGAGACCAATCCGTTCAATGATTGGTATCTGTCAACATGTGACGGAATGCAGAAGAGCGGGGATTGGCGCGTCTATTGGAAAGGGTTAGAGGCGTCTGCCCTGCCTAATGCGATTCACGCCGCGGCGACCGCCCCTGACGATTTCAAACCGAGTTCTTTATGACAGTCTCTATCAATGCCGCTTTTGACTCCGGAAATATTGAGGTGGTCGATGCGACTGACCCGCAAAATATCCGGCTGCGTATTCGTCAAGACGCGCATAGTGATTTCTATCAGTGGTTCCATTTTCGCGTTGCGGGCGCGAAAAATATCCCGCTTCGACTAGTGATTGAGAATGCAGGCGGTGCAGCGTTCAAAGGCGGTTGGGAAGACTATAAAACCTGTATGAGCGAAGACCGCGAAGATTGGCTACGTGTACCGACATCATTCTCTGGCGATGAGCTGGTGATCGAACACACACCGGCTTTGGACTCCGTTTATTATGCTTACTTCGCGCCCTATACGATGGAGCGTCACCGCGACCTGATCGCAGACGCGCTATCCCATGACGGCGTGTCTCTGTCTGTTTTAGGCCAGACGCTCGACGGTCGCGACATGGATTGTCTTTCGATCGGCGAAGGTGACAAAACGGTCTGGGTCATCGCGCGGCAGCACCCGGGTGAGAGCATGGCCGAATGGTGGATGGAAGGTTTCGTCGCTCGACTGACTGATCCAGAGGACGACGTCGCGGTCGAGATGCGCAAGAAAGTCCGGTTCCGGATCGTGCCAAACATGAATCCGGACGGATCGTTTCGAGGTCATCTCCGGACCAATGCGGCCGGTGCGAACCTCAACCGCGAATGGGATACGCCAACGATGGACAATAGCCCCGAAGTTGTGCTGGTCCGTGACGCGATGGATGCGGACAAGCCGGTGCTCTGCCTTGATGTTCACGGCGACGAGGCTTTGCCATACAATTTCATCGCTGGGGCCGAAGGCATCCCGGGCTACACGCAGAAACAGGCTGACAATCTTGCCGCGTTCCTAACGGCTTACAAGGCCGCTAGCGCCGACTTCCAGACGGAGGTTGGTTATCCCGAAACGGCGCCGGGCAAGGGTAACCCATCCATGTGCACCAACCAGACGGCGGCGCGTTATAACTGCCTCGCCATGACGCTGGAAATGCCGTTCAAAGATAATGCCAACGCGCCAGATGAGGCGCGCGGCTGGAGTGGTGATCGTTGCGCACAGCTCGGTAGCGATACACTCGACGCGATGGCGGCCGTGATTGACCAATTATAAGCGTCGATTATTCACAGCTCGCGTCGGACACGTGTGAAGAGACTGGTCGCCAAGCGTCGGTATCAAGACGGAACACGTTTGATGATGTGTAATTATGCTGACAGGTTGATCCGTCTGCCTGTTGGCGCGTGCTGTCGCCGTGACCGTAAACGATGGCGGAACTTGGTGTCGGAAAGACAATGCCTGTGACGGTATATAGAAAATCGTCCGGCATGGTCCATGGATCGGTCTTCATTTCGGCCAAGATCTGGGCTTTAGTTTGGATTGTCCCGTTCGCTCCGATAATAACGAAGTCGTCTGATAGGAACGCATCCAGACCTCTGACGTCATTGTCACGATAGAGGCGGCGCCAAGTGTGAACTTTGGCTTGTTTGAGTGCGGCTTTGTTGGCTTCGGTTTCCGTTTGGTGATCTACGGCCTGAGCGGGGCCAACAAACCCGACTGAGCCCATTATCAGAAGCGTTGCTAATAATCGCGTCATGTCCATCCTCCGCTTTGTTCCGATCAACCATAGATGAACGGCCCAGAGCGGAGGATTAAGTTTTGTTGAGCCAGCCTTAAAGCCGGACGCGATCCACAATCTTGACCTGATCAATAGCCTTGATGGCATCAGCGGTGGCATCGGTGACATCGCCGTCGACGCTAATCAGGCAGACGGCTTCGCCGCCCTGTTCCATACGGCCGAGTGAGAACGTCGCGATATTGACCTTGGCATTGCCGAGAATGCCGCCGAGGTCGCCAATGAAGCCGGGCTTATCGTCATTGCGCACATAGATCATATTGGGCGCGAATGCTGCATCCATCGGCACGCCGAACAGACGCACAATGCGTGGTTCGCCGCGATAGATGGTCCCGACAATGGCGAATTTCCGCGCCTTCGTCTCAACCGTGAGCCGGATCAGCGACTCGGCGCGTTCGGCCTCGTCAATATAGCTCTCCGTCAGCTCAATCCCGCGTTCTTTGGCGAGCACAGGCGCGCTGACCATGTTCACTTCGGGCATGGCAGCTTTGAGCAGTCCGGCGAGCGCAGCGGCGCTCATGGGGTTTGTGTTCAGGCTGGTGATCCCGCCCTTATAGACGATCTCGATCGACTTGGCTGGCTCGTGTAGGAGTTGCCCCATCATCGTGCCGAGCTTATCCGCCAGATCGACCCAAGGCTTGAGGCGAGGGGCTTCTTCGGCTGAAATAGAGGGCGTGTTGATGGCGTTGCTGATGGCGCCCGTGAGAAGATAATCCGCCATCTGTTCAGCGACTTGAACGGCGACATTTTCCTGCGCTTCATTGGTCGACGCGCCGAGATGCGGCGTGGCGATGAAGCCGGGGGTGCCGAACAATGCGTGGTCTTTGGCGGGTTCGACAGCGAACACATCCAAGGCGGCTGCGCGGACATGGCCCGCTTCCAGCGCGTCTTTCAGAGCTTCTTCATCAACCAAGCCGCCCCGTGCACAATTGACCAAGATGAGGCCCTTGCGTGTCATGCCCAGCCGTTCGCGATTGACAATGTTTTTCGTGCTTTCAACGAGCGGCGTATGCAGCGTGATCGCGTCAGCGCGCTGGAACAGTTCGTCTAACTCGACCTTCTGAACGCCCAATTCAACGGCCCGCTCTGGGGTCAAATAGGGATCAAAGGCAATGACCTTCATCTTCAAGCCGAGCGCGCGTTCGGCGACCAGTGCGCCAATATTGCCGCAACCAATAATACCGAGCGTTTTGTTAAACAGCTCCGTGCCTTTGTAATCAGACTTTGGCCATTCCCCGGCTTGCGTCCGCGTAGAGGCTGACGGGATTTGACGCGCGGCGGAAAACAGCATGGCGATGGCATGTTCAGCCGTCGTGATTGCGTTGCCGAACGGCGTGTTCATGACAACGACGCCGCGATCTGTGGCGGCCTTGATGTCGATATTGTCGACGCCGATGCCGGCCCGGCCAATGACTTTAAGATTGGTCGCCTGACCAATGATTTCAGCGTCGGGGCGTGTGGATGACCGAACGGCGAGGCCGTCATAGTCGCCAATGATGTTCATCAGCTCGTCTTTGGACAGGCCAGTGATGACATCGACATCGACACCGCGAGCCTTGAAGACTTCAACGGCGCGGTTGGACATTTTGTCCGCGATAAGAACTTTAGGCATTTTACAGCTCCGCAATTTTAGTTTCGAACGCCCAGTCGAGCCAAGGCAGGACGGCTTTCACATCATCGATGGGTGTGTGTCCGGAGACCCAGAGGCGAAAGCCCGGAGGGGCCGTGCGGTAAGCGCCGAAGTCCAACGCAACTTTTTCCTCACCCAGCAATGCGACGATGGATTTGGCGAAAGCGGCCTGTGCATCAGCGGGAAGCGCGGCAACGCGTGCATCCACGATCTTCAAACACACGCCGGTGTTGGACCGTTTCTCATCATCTTCACACAGATTGGCGATCCAATCGCGTTGTTCGACCCAGTCCCAAATGGTTCTGGCATTGGCGTCGGCGCGGTCATGCATACCTTTGAGGCCGCCATTGGCCTTCGCCCAGTTCAGCGCATCGAGATGGTCCTCAGTACAGAGCAGGGACGGCGTGTTGATGGTGGCGCCTTCAAAGATGCCTTCGATCAACTTGCCGCCTTTGGTGAGACGGAAGATTTTTGGCAGCGGCCAAGGCGGATTATAGCTCTCTAACCGGGCTACGGCGCGGGGGCTGAGGATGAGCATGCCATGTGCGGCCTCGCCGCCCATAACTTTCTGCCAAGAGTAAGTGACGACATCGAGCTTATCCCACGGCAGGTCCTGCGCATAAACGGCCGAAGTCGCGTCGCAAATTGTGACGCCTTCGCGATCCGTCGGGATGAACCCGTAATCAGCGACTTTGACGCCGGACGTGGTGCCGTTGGCGGTGAAGACGAGGTCTTGCGAGCCATCATAGGCAGAGAAATCGGGTAGTTTGCCATAATCGGCGGTCAGCAATGTGAGGTCATCCAGTGGGAGCTGTTTGTCAGCATCGACGACCCATGCTTGGCCGAAATTCTCCCAAGCGGCGACGATAACGGGCTTCGGGCCGAGCATAGTCCACATCGCCATTTCGACGGCGCCTGTGTCAGATGCAGGCACGATGCCGATGCGGTAACCGTCAGGAACTTGTAGGACTTCGCGGGTGAGGTCGATGACCTCTTTGAGCTTAGCCTTGCCAATCGCGGAGCGGTGGGAACGTCCCAAGGCGGCATCTGACAGCGCGTCTAGCGACCATCCGGGGCGCTTACGTGTCGGTCCAGCAGAGAAACGGGGATCGGCCGGACGCAGGTCCGGCTTCGGAAGAGTAGTCATCAATGTCTCCATCGGGTGCGTTTTTGTACACCGTCGAAGTGCGCCTCAGTGGGGAGGCGTGGCCCACGCGCCGGATAGCGCCACGCGGGAGAGAGTCAAGTGGGGCTTTCTCTTAGGTGTCATTTGCTTTGTAGGCTTCCAAAGAGCACACTTGCCCGAAAATTAGCAATTACAATGGCTGAGATGTGACATTAGATGATTTAACAAGTTCCCTAAGTGCAAAGTTTCACAGCCCAGTGTTCTTCCCTTATGTTTTTTCGTTTGTTGCGTTTAACTGGAAGCCAATCTTTATTCTCTTCGCTCAAAATGGATCAGCATTAACTCGAATTCAACTTTTCGAAGATCGAACGAGTTTGCTTACGTTAGTGGTTTATCCGATTGTATTGGGTTTAATGCTAACCATTGTGCTGCCTTACCTTAAAGCTGGATTGGGACTACTTATGGAACCAGCTCGAAAGCATAAACGCAAAGCCGATGATAAAGCTGACCAAGACATTGAGAAGGTTCGTCTCAATGGAGAAGTCGAAATTACTTCACTTAAACTAAAAATCGCTGAGGGAAATAAAGCCGCTGATATCGTTCTATCTACTATTCAAAGCGAAACAATAAAGCAGACTACTGAAGAGGCTTTGATTAAGAACGATTCTAGTGTTCCTGACGGGCCTGTTAATGATGAGATGTCTAGAGTTGAGGGCTACGACTGGCTCCAAGAAAACTCATACGACGATTACCAATTTGCAATGTCAGAAGCGCATTATCATTCAAAATTGCTGCTGATAATCAGCCACGACCCCAATTCAGGTTCTAGTGTCCAAATTGAGGATGCGGCAAATAGCTTTTTTAGATTTCAGAACACTCGAAAACTGGTCCAAGAAAACCTCATCATATATTTGACGGATTTATCAAAAAAGGAATCTGACCGGTCTCTCTTTAAAATGGATCAGGTTGTGGGGCCTGAATATGCCCTTTTTGATTTTGACGGAGAGTTTATTTCACGAGGTAGATTGTATGTTTCATCTCCAGGCGATCCTGTATCAATTG
Organism: Algimonas ampicilliniresistens; assembly: GCF_030159955.1. Taxonomy (GTDB): domain Bacteria; phylum Pseudomonadota; class Alphaproteobacteria; order Caulobacterales; family Maricaulaceae; genus Litorimonas; species Litorimonas ampicilliniresistens. Next base: position 1,636,526 of record NZ_BSNK01000001.1, on the reverse strand, counting down.
ATGGCTTGGAACAAGTCGAACATATGCTCAGCTATAGGGCGAAATAGTTCGAATGACTTCATGCAGAGTAGATGTTCAGTTCCCTACGAGACCTTCCTTCTGTATTTAGCAGTGCCCTGAATATTATTAGTACTCGGAATAGTCGCTTTCGCCCTGCGCCAGATTACCGAACTTGGTGAGTTCTGGCTGGAAGCTGAGCATAACGGAGCCGATGGGGCCGTGACGTTGTTTCTGGATCAGGACTTCGGCCTTGCCGACCGCATTATCCATTTTCGCCTGCCACTTCATCACGGCTTCCGGGTCATCGTCGTCGGGTTGTTCGCGGGCGAGGTAATATTCGTCGCGATAGATGAACATGACGACGTCGGCATCCTGTTCAATGGAACCAGATTCGCGCAAGTCTGAGAGCTGCGGACGCTTGTCATCTCGCTGCTCAACTTGGCGAGACAACTGAGCGAGGGCGAGAACGGGTACATTAAGTTCTTTCGCTAAGGCCTTGAGACCTTGAGTAATCATTGTGACCTCTTGCACCCGGTTGGTCGAACTATTCATCATCGCGCCACCGGTCAGAAGCTGCAGATAGTCGACCACGATCAGGTCGAGACCTTTCATCCGTTTCAGCCGCCGCGCGCGGGCCGCCATGGCGCCGATGGACAGGCCACCTGTGTCATCAATATGCAGTGGGATACGGCTGATCTCGTCAGCAGCATCTCGCAAATGTTCATATTGCTCCGGGTTGATTTCGCCGCGCCGGATACGGTGGGAAGGGACTTGGCTGTGTTCCGCGAGCAAGCGCGTGGCGAGCTGTTCGCTGCTCATTTCCAATGAGTAGACACCGACGACGCCGCCATTCGTCGTCTTCTCGACACCGTTTTCATCGCGCTCCACCTTGTGCTGTTTGGCGACATGGAAGGCGATATTCAGCGCCAGAGAGGATTTCCCCATTGATGGACGTCCGGCGAGGATCACCAAATCGGATTTATGCAAGCCGCCCAACAGACGATCTAATTCGTCCAAGCCTGACGAGATGCCGGAAAGCTGTCCCTTTCGTTGATAGGCAGCTGTCGCCATTTCAATGGAGTCGATTAGCGCGTCTTCGAATGAGACGAAGCCCGTTTGCGTGCCGCCAATTTCCGCAAGGTTATAGAGCTGCATTTCGGCTTGCTGGATCTGCGCCGATGCATCGTCGTCGCTATTCTGATCCTTGGCGGTCTCTTTCATCGTGTCCCCAAGACGGATCAGTTCGCGCCGCATCGCCATGTCAAAGATGAGCTTGGCATATTCCGGCGCGGTCGAGCCGGGCGGCGCTTGTTCCAGCAGGAGGGCCAGATATTCGACGCCGCCAATGTCGGATAGCGCATCGTCTTGGCTAAATCGGTTCTTGAGCACGATTGCGTCGGCGAGTTTGCCATGCTCGATCAGGCTCGCCATCGCCCGATACATGTTGACGTGAACCGGATTGTAGAAGTGCTTCGCTTCGACGATCGAGCTAACCCGGTGATAGATTTCATTATCGTAGAGCAGGGCGCCCAGCAGTGCCTGTTCGGCCTCCATGCTATGGGGTGTCGTGTCGAGCTCCGCCTCGAATCCATCCATCATTCCGTCATTGGCGGAATCATAATCGGGTATGTCGAGTGTGTGGGCCATTGCGCCTTTGTGTCACGAGTCGGGGAAGCATATCACAGCACAAAGCAGGAACTCGATTTATACATTTGCACTCTGGATAAGTGCTGGGGATAGCGGGGAAAAGCCGGTGCGGACGGAGAGAGATCATCCGCACCGACGCTCGCCCCCGGCGAAACCCGATCCTCCTCTTGGGGGAAAGATGACCGGGTGAGTGGATGTCTTCAGGTCAAGATGCGGCCAGTTTTGGCCAGTGGTCGGGAAAGTCTGGGGCAGACGGGCTCACCATGGCCTCATTGGGCAGGAAGATGGCAAGTAATGGGACGGTTTTGATTGTCGGGGCTTTAGCCCCCCTCTAAGTCCAACACATGTCACAGCCGCGCCGCATCATTGGGTTTGACCCTTCGCTCGTCTCATGCGGCTGGGGTGTCATTGATGTCCTGGGCAATAAGATGCGTCATGTGGCGCATGGCGTGATCAAGCCACCGCGCAAAGAACCGCTTGCCAGTCGGCTCTCATTTCTCTTTGTCGCGGCTCAGGACGCGATTGAGGCCCATTCGCCGTCCGAAGCAGGTGTGGAAGAGGCCTTCATGAAAGATAATGCGATGAGCGCGTTAAAGCTGGGACAGGCTCGCGCAGCCTGTATTTTGGCTGCTACGCAATCCGGTCTGATCGTTGGGGAATATGCGGCGCGGCTGGTCAAAAAATCGGTCGTCGGAACGGGCGCGGCGGACAAGGCACAGGTCGCTCATATGATGAACTTGCTCTTGCCGGGGGCGAATGTGGAGGCGGGGGATGCAGCCGATGCGCTTGCCATCGCCGTCACTCACGCGAACCATTATCGCTGATCGCGGGCCTTATTTGCGTTTGGGATAGTGGGGCTGCGCTGGGATAGGCGTTGCCGGATAGGTGCAGCAGGTCACGGGCTCGGCTGGAACCTCGATAAAGACTTCTTTTTCGATATAGACGGGTTTTTCGACTTCGACGATTTTCTCGCGGTCAACATAGACGGGTTTGTCGACCTGAACGGTCTTGATCCTGTCGACATACATAATGGGTGGAGGGGCGAAGCAGCAGTCTTGAGCGACAGGAGCGCCGTAGCGTGACTGCGATACAGGGACGGCCGGCGCACAGGCGATCGGGTCACATCCAGCGTTGGCGTAACGACCTGCGTGGTTTGTCGCCGCACACCCTGAGATCGCCGAGGCGCTCACCATCCCTACCGTGAACAGGAGGGTTGCTTTGAATGTCATGACATCGTTCATGGTCGGGTCTCCCGCGCTTCATTTATCCCAATCATGGTTAAGAGGGAGATAACCAGACGCGTGCGCGCGTGGGACTATATTCCTGAATCATCCTATCCGCCTCGGTCTGCCTCTGTGCTAGTTGTGCACAACGAATCGGACAGGACGTGGGTGCATGATAGGCATGATTTCCGGCACTTGCCTTATGGCAGGCACGGGCGAAGCGATCGTCGATTGCGGCGGCGTTGGCTATCTTGTGCGCTGTGGCGTGCGCACTTTGCGTGAGATGAGCGAAGGCGAGCCCGTGCGTCTGCACATCGAAACTCATGTGCGTGAGCAGTCGATCACCCTGTTCGGCTTTGTCAGCGAGGAAGAACGCGCTTGGTTTGAGCGTTTGCAGGCAGTCCAGGGCGTGGGTCCGAAAGCCGCTCTCTCAATACTCGACATATTGACGCCCGGCGACGTGATGAGCGCCGCTGCATTAGAGGATAAGGCCGCGTTTTCCCGCGCGTCTGGGGTCGGGCCAAAACTGGCGACGCGAATTGCGACAGAACTGTCCGGTAAACCGCCGCCGCTGGGCCGCGGGTTTACCTCAGCCTTTACGGCTCCCACCTCAGACGTGGTGGGCGGCGCGACCCGTAATGAAGGCCTGTCCGACATGCGCCTACGCAATGACGCCATTAGTGCGCTGGCTAATTTGGGCATTGGGCAGAGCGACGCGCTTCGTGCCGTGGCGGAAGCCTATCAGACATTCGAAGATGATCCCGCCTTGGATGACTTGGTGCGGTCTGCCCTGAAACGGCTTGGCTCCTAATGGAGGACCGCCTGACATCTTCAGACACCCATCCCGGGGATGTGCGCGACCGGGCGTTACGTCCGTTGACCTTTGTCGATTTTCGCGGGCAGCAAAAGACCATCGCCAATCTGAAAGTCTATGTCGAAGCCGCGCGAAGGCGCGGCGAACCGCTTGACCATTTATTGTTGTCGGGACCGCCGGGTCTTGGCAAAACGACACTCAGCCAGATCGTGGCGCGCGAACTTGGCGTGAATTTTCGCGCCACATCCGGACCGATCATTTCCAAGGCGGGTGATCTGGCGGCGCTCTTGACGAATTTGGAACCGAACGACGTCCTCTTTATCGACGAAATTCACCGCCTGAATCCGGTCGTGGAAGAAGTGCTCTATCCAGCGATGGAAGATTATGAGCTGGATCTGATCATCGGGGAGGGCCCAGCTGCGCGTTCGATCAAGATCGACCTGTCGCCCTTCACGCTCATCGGCGCGACAACCCGTGCGGGGCTCTTAGCAACGCCGCTTCGCGACCGATTTGGTATTCCGGTGCGGCTGGAGTTTTATTCCAAAGAAGATCTGACGGATATTGTCACCCGTGCGGCGGGGAAACTCGGTCTGGCGATGACGGATGATGGAGCTGCAGAGATTGCCGGACGGGCCAGGGGAACCCCGCGCGTCGCCGGGCGGCTTTTGCGCCGGGTTCGCGACCTGACCGAGCATGACGGTATTAGATTGGTCGACGCGGTTGCGGCCGATGCCGCGCTCAAGAAACTGGGCGTCGATCATCTTGGTCTCGACAGTCAGGACATGCGCTACCTTCGGGCGCTGTGTGAGATGTTTGGTGGTGGTCCGGTCGGCGTAGATACGATGGGGGCCGCTTTGGCCGAAGCGCGCGACGCGCTGGAAGATGTGGTCGAGCCTTATCTGATCCAACAGGGTTTTCTTATGCGAACACCGCGGGGCCGCGTCGCCACGCCGCGTGCTTACGCTCACATCGGCTTACCCGCGCCGACGGTGGTTCCGACGGGCGATATGTTTGAGGATGAAAGATCGGATGGAGGCGAGAGTGCCTGATCCCGAACAAGACACCCGACCGCCCGGCTTTCTGCGACGGACCGTGGCACCCGCCGTAGCGATGGTCATTCTCTATGCTTCGATCCGGTCCTTACCAGCTTTATTGGTCAGTCAGACCCCGCCTATCGACGGGGGTGATTTGCTGAATGTGTTCTTGATCAGCTTGGTCGTTTTCTCGCTTTACGGTCTCTACAATGACCATAAGGCCAAGCGGGAAGGGCCCAAGTCATGAAGGCCGAAGACGCCGCCATTCCGGACCGGGATCGGCCACCGCTGGGCTATTTCGACGGTCGGGAGCATCGCTACCCAATCCGAGTTTTTTATGAGGACACTGATTTTTCGGGCGTTGTCTACTACGCTAATTATTTACGATTTCTGGAACGGGCGAGATCATCTTTCTTCCGGCTTGCCGGGATCGGCCACGCCGAATTGCTCGACCGTGACCCGCCCTTGGCCTTCGTCATTCGGAAAATTACGCTGGATTATCGCAGTAGTGCCAAGATCGACGATGTCCTTTCAGTGGTGACGACATACGACATTTTCAAAGGTGCGCGACTGATGGTCAGTCAGCGCATTGAACGCGATGGAGACATCATTCTGACGGCTCATAGCGAAGCGGCCTGTATCGATCTTGATGGTCGACCGCGGCGCGCGCCGAAACCGATGATTGAAAAATTGCGACCGTATTTACTAAGCAACTAGTGGGGAATAGACATGCTTGAAGGATTAGACTGGCAACCCATTCTCATTGCCGCGATCGGCATTATGAGTTTGGTCAACGGCCTTTCCGTGTTTCAGAATTTTCGAGCGGATCGGCCGGACGTTCGAGTTGAACCTGTTTATGACGGGGACTGGATGTGGTGGTCGGAACTGATTGATACCAGCCGGGCAGAGCCTATTCGGCGTTACATTGTCGTCGGGAATTTGGGCCGATCCAATCATGGTCGCCGACCTACATCTATTTCCGACACACAACTGCGTATCCGCCTTCGAAACCTCCGACCCGCAACATCACCGCTTTACGATATACCGCAGCCTGAAATCGAGCTGTCACATGCCGGAGCCCAGCGGTTGCCGGTGATGAAGCCCGGACCAGACCCATTCGATTACAAACCGATGATGCAACCCGGCGAATCCGTCGCCGGTATTCATTGCTTTCTGTATGGAATGTATGGGTCGGACCTCTGGACGCCCAAATCAGAAAATGGGGTGCTGGACGCCACAATCGAACTCGAAGGCGGCTTCGGGAACTGTTTCAAGTCGAAACTGTCCTTTAGTTATGTCGAGTTTGAGGAGCTTGTGAAGCGCTTTCCTACTCTGGAAGGCTTTGTACTCAAAAATCTCGAACAGGATCCAGGGTGAACCGCGACACGCTTTATCTATTGCCGCCGGGATTTGCAGATCGCGGCGAACGGCAGTATTGCCCAGAATGTGCCGAGATATGGGGCCTATTGGCCTATTACCCGGCGATACGAGAGACGCTCAATGTCGTCTATCAACCCGTCGTGCATCCACGCCCCGGCCTCGTGGAGCGGCTCGGCGACGGTCGCTGGAACTGTCCAACCCTCGTGCTTGACGTTGATAGTCCAGACGGGCCGAACGTGCAGTCTGCAAACGGGCAGCGCTACCTCGATAGTGCCAAAAAGATCGGTCAATATTGGGCCGCCCTATATGGAACGGCGAGGCCGCGCTAGACCGTCATACAAGCAGCAAAATTTGTATAAAACCGATGGAGGACGATATTGGGATTGAACCAGTGACCCGTTTCATCGTGCTTGCACATGTCTTTAGATGGGTGTTTACAGTTTGATATGCGGCTAATTCTGATTGTGTTTTTTTTGATTGTCTCTGGTCTATTGGCTGCTTTTCCGGCGCGCGCACAAAGTGATTGGGACGCGCTGATTGCTCAGTTAGGTCAAACAAACCCCGATTTAGTGACCCAATGGGAGACAGCAAAAAAGGATGCGGAAAAAAATGAGAAGGACTTAAAATCAACGTCAGATCGATATTTTCAATCCTCGTTCGATGCAGTGTTTGGCAAGGATAAAGTTAAACCGTCCGATGGTTTGGAAATGATGAAGATCATTGAAGCGGCCAGTTCGGGCGATATTGATTATGCTAGCAAGGCGGGCGGGGAATTGTTCATAGCGTCTTATATGCCTGGACTTGGGCAATATATTGCCGTGATGAAAAAAGCGGCTGAGGGAATTAAGGCTGCTGAACAGATGTGGATTGATGGCCTGAATGACACCAAAGCCTATCAAAACTTCATAGAGATACTCTACGCGCAGCCCACAGGGCGTGACCCCTATATCCCTAGCTATATGATTACTTATCTGCGGAATAATGAGCAGTTTGGTGCGCAGATTAGCGTCATCTATGATGATATGCGGGCCCGCGAAGATCAGATGTTTAGGCAATGGATTTCTGACGATGCAGCGATGACGCAAATGTTGTTGCCGGGGTGGGCATCGCGGTGGGTTTCAGCGCGAGGCAAAGTGCCGACCGAGCGCGAAATGTTCAATTACTTCCTCTATAATCAGGTGAAGAATAGCAAAGCTCGCTACATGGAACGCTTTGTTGATGAGTATGTTCGCCCCCTCATTCGCCAAGAAGCACGTTTACAACGTCAAAAGCTGTCGGCGATTATGGCCAGAGCTTTGACGCAAATTTCTCAGGACGTTCAGGCGGAGGATCAAGATAGTCAGTCAGAGGATGTGGATCAGTGCCCGGCATTGCTCGCTGCGCATAGGCAAAGCATCCAGAACGTAAAGCAGCAGGAGCGTTTGACGACAGCGTTTTACGGGCAAGTTTTGCAGACTTGGAAAGCAAGGTACAATGCAGCGCAAGACCAAGAACATGCGGTGCAGACGCGGCGGTGGGCCCCTCTGCATGCAGAGGAAAAAACTCTCGCAGAAGAGCGGGCTCGATTAGACGCAAAGAAAGAGAGTTTGGCAGTTCTGGAAGGTGAACTAAAGAAGCTTCAGGCGTCGTTTGATTCCAGTACGGATGATGAAGCCCGTGCTGCACTTGGGAGACGAGGCAGTGCCAAACTTGCTATTTATAAACCATTGGCGGATGAGGTCACTACCGATGTGGATGAATATAACGCCCATCTGGCGTCATTTAATTCCCGACAAGAATCCATGAGGGAAGCACCCTTAGATCAGTCGGCTTCTAAGAGCTTGTGGCGGGGCACGAAAGCGACGCGTGACGCCATTGAGGCTTATCGCAATGATCGGTCAAAATGCGTGCGGGTGTCCCAAACAATGGCTTCAGATAATTTAGCCGGACAGCTTGAGCTTGACCCTACAGCGGCGATTGCCAGTTGTACGGCGATGATGGAGGCGATTCAAAAGTCTAACGCTCTATCCGAGCAATATAACGGGCTAGATTGCGGTAAAAAATAGGGTCTAGCTATGGGGAAGACCTCATGATCTCATTTGTAACGTATGATCCGAAGACGCGCTCGAAACAATGGTGGGCGATACTGGGATTGAACCAGTGACCCCTGCCGTGTGAAGGCAGTGCTCTCCCGCTGAGCTAATCGCCCGAAAGACCATCGTCTTACGAAGGCGCGGTCTTTAACGCCGCAATCTTGGAAATCAAGCACCTAGCATGCATCGAAATGATGTTCAGGATCGTTACTGTTCAGCAATAGTTGAGTGCGAAAGATGTCACAACTGTGTTACAAACCGAAAGACGACGTGAAAAATCGTTTATATCGGTTATGCTAACCTACTTGGAACGGCTGGAGGGGGAGAACTATTGCCGGTCCCGGGCTTAGCCCATAACCATTCCACTTCCATTTTCGTTCGCCGACAGAGCTGAGAGCTTGTCTAAGAGAGATTTTTATGACCGAGCCGACGCCTACCGCTCGCAATATCCCACTACGCCACGGCGATTTCCCGACTCTGACAGAGGCGTTGGACTATGCCGCGACGGGGGATACGGGGTTCAATTACTTTGACGGTAAGGGCCGTCTTGTCACTAGTCTGAGTTATGCGGATCTTCGAACGCAGTCGATTGACATGGCAAAGCGTCTTGTCGGTTTTGCCCCGAAGGATTCTCGCATCGGTTTGGCGGCTGTTTCGACGCCTGATTTCGCCATTTTATTCTTTGCTTGCCAATATGCGGGCCTGGTTCCTGCTCCGCTGCCACTGCCTGTGACGCTTGGCGGCCGGTCGTCTTATGAACGTCAGTTGGAACGTATGGCGGACACAGGCGACTTTTTCGCTCTGTTCGCACCTGCGTCCATGGAACCGATCATGAGCTCCGCGCTCAATGACACGGCCACACCCGTGCTCACATTTGATGACGTCAATGCTTTGCCTGCCGGTGATGATTTGCGGCCGTTTGGTGCTGACGATCTTTGCTACATCCAGTATTCGTCTGGGTCCACATCGTCGCCAAAGGGCATTCTCGGCACGCAGTCATCCGTGTCGGCCAACTGTCACGGCATCACGAAATATGGCCTTCAGGTCAACGAAACCGATCGCGCAACATCTTGGTTGCCGCTTTATCATGATATGGGTCTGATCGGCTGCATGATTGCACCGATGATGGCGCAACTCTCAGTCGACTTCATGGACCCGACCGACTTTACCCGCCGCCCAATGACGTGGTTGCAGCTCATTTCCGACAATAAGGGGACGCTGTCCTATTCACCGACCTTTGGCTACGAGCTCTGTGTGCGGCGTTGGCGCGGAGATCGCGAACTTGATTTGTCATCTTGGCGCGCGGCCGGCATTGGCGGTGATATGGTGCGGCCAGAACCTCTGACCGAATTTTCCGAACTGTTTGGCCCAATGGGCTTTGAAGAAAGTGCGTTTACGCCGTCTTACGGCATGGCGGAAACGACGCTGGCCGCGACCTTCGCGCCGCGCGGCCAGGGTCTGCTTAAACACACAATCGATATGCGCCGTTATGAAATGACCTCAACGGCTGTGACGGCCACAGATCTGACGCCCGCAGAAGATACGCGCACTTTTGTCGCTTGCGGTGTGAGGTTGCCAGACCACGAAGTCGAAATTCGCGACGCTGACAATAAAGTTCTGGGCGAGGACCATGTCGGCCGCATCTGTCTAAAGGGGCCATCGCTTTCACCGGGCTATTTCCGCAATAGCCAAGCGACAGAAGCCGCCTTTTCCAAGGATGGCTGGCTCGATACGGGCGATCTCGGTTATTGGCATGACGGCCAGTTGATCGTGACGGGACGCTATAAGGATCTCATCCTTTATCATGGTCGCAATATTTGGCCGCAAGACATTGAATGGGCAGCACAGGCCGCCGCGCCGCATCGCTGTGGCCGCGCTTGCGCCTTCTCCGTCGGTGGTGCGGGCGATCAGAAAACCATTATGCTCCTGCTGGAATGCCGGACCCGGGACCCTAGGCTTCTGACAGAAATTGAAACAGCGGTTTCCGCGGCCATTCGCTTGGAAGTGGGTGTGCCTGTTCAGCTGATGCTGGTGCCGAAATCGACAATGATTATCACTTCATCCGGCAAGCTTTCGCGGGCGCGGGTGAAGCAGAAATATCTGGATGGTGGGATCATCGACCTGCAGGCAGCGACACAGCTTCGGGCTGTGCAGGCTTAGAGCAGGCTCCCGCCGCTCTCTTTCTTTTAAGAGGCTGATCCGATAGCTGGACGCCCGGCAATCGGCTTGGTAACGGCGCGACGATCGTTGAAAGGGGCCTCATGCCTAAAGACCAGCAAATTTTCGACAAGATATGCGAGCTGCTCAAGCCGTATAACGTCAAAAATAAACCCATCTTGCGCACATCGGGCATCATGTCTGATCTCGAAGTCGACTCGACAGCCGTTTTCGATCTGATCATGGAACTCGAGGATCACTATGATATCTCAGTGCCAATGGAAGTCATCAGTGACGTAAAAACGGTCGGCGAACTGGTCCTCGCTATTCAGGAATTGTTGCAACAATGAGCGGTACTGGCGGAGCGGATGCTGGGGGAACACCTGGCCTGTCGATTTTTAGCAAATATGATCCGCTCAAGCAGCGTGTCGATGTGGTCAACAGGATCGGGGTCGACCCGTTCAATATGACATTTGACGATATTATGGGCCCGACACGCGGGCGCATTGGAAATCGTGAAATCATCCTCGCTGGCACGAATAACTATTTAGGTCTCACCTATGATGAAGCGGCGCGCCAGGCCGCAAAGGACGCGATTGATCGGCACGGAACGGGCACAACGGGATCACGTATCGCTAACGGCACTTATGTCGAACATGAGCAGCTGGAGCGAGACTTGGCTGAACATCTTGGCAAGCCGTCCTGCATCGTTTTCACGACTGGATATGTAACTAACTTGGCAGCGATGGCCGGGCTCGCTGGTCCAAACGATGTCATATTCATCGATGCGGATGCGCATGCTTGTATCATTGACGGCACCCGTTTGGCTGGGACAACAACGGTTCGCTTCCGCCATAATAATCCGGCCGATCTCGACAAGCGCTTGGCCCGTCAGGCCATTCCAGAGGGCGGTCACGCGCTGGTCGTCATTGAAGGCCTCTATTCTATGTTTGGCGACATCGCGCCGATCGATGAATTTGTCGAAGTCGCCCATCGTCATGGCGCATACCTCTATGTCGACGAAGCCCATAGTTATGGTGTCTTTGGCGCAACGGGCGCTGGGATCGCGGAAGAGCAGGGCGTGCTGGATCAGATTGATTTCTACTCCGGTACATTTTCCAAAAGCTTAGCGTCCGTCGGTGGTTTCTGCGCCTCTCGGCACCCAGAGTTCGAACTGCTTCGCAAAGTTATGCGGCCTTATATGTTCACGGCGTCAGCGGCCCCGTCCAACATTTGCGCGGCCCAAGCGGCACTCGACGCGATCAAGTCCCGCCCAGAATTGCGGACCAACATCATGGCGCGCGCAGCGCAACTGCATGATGGGTTGAACCGAATGGGGTTTGATCTTGCTGCACCGGCCAGTCCGGTCATCGCGATCCGTCGACCCAATGAAGCGCAGGCCGCGATGGAGTGGAATTGGCTTCTTAAAGAAGGCGTTTATGTCAATCTCGCTGTTCCGCCGGGAACGCCGCAAAGCTCCAGTCTTCTGCGCATTTCCGTCTCGGCCGCTCACACGGAAGAGGATGTGAACGCCATTTTGTCTCGGTTCCGTGCTCTGAAAGATCAGAGTGGTGAGATTTTGAATGAAATGATGCGCAAAATAGCGGGTGGATAAAATCTAGCCGAACGCCCCGCGGCGCCATAATTTCCATCCCAGCACAGGTGACCACAGGACCGGATGTTTCCGCTGTGCCTCAGTCACTTCCAATGACACACCGGAATGCCGCTCAACTTTACGCAAGACATAATCCAGCCCGCCATCAAATGTGGCGGCGCTGTTCAGGATACGGATGGCTGCTACGGGTCTGCCGACGAGGCGGCGCAGAAACCAGCGCAACGATGATCCAGCTCCGGGATAATTTTGAACATTAAAGCGCCCATCAGTGGAACGGCCAAATAGAGTCTGGCTGACCGCGTCATAGCGATCACGATAGCGAGCCACGATTTCCCGGGCGCGTCCATCGTCGCTTTCTGGGCGCAATTCAGTGCGGTAGCTTTCATAAAAAGCGCGGCCCCAAAATTCTTCAGCTGAGGCGGGTTCCTCAAACAAAGGCGCCGTCTCACTCGCGAGCTTGCAGACAGCATTGGCGCGGGCCTGTACGATCCGCGCTTCGATCGTCGCGTCCGATGTGCCGAGCAGAGCGCAAGGCTGAGCGAAGCGCCCCCAAACTTGGCTGAGAAAGCTGTCCGCACAGCGTCGTTCAAACTCACGCAATGTAATAATTGAGTATTTGCAAGTAGATAGAACGTTTTCTTGGTTCAGTTCTAGATAATAGACGGCGGGCGGGATGAGGCGGTTAGTCAGGGATCGCCACCCGCCTGAAAGTCCCGTGCCGTGGGTTGCACGGTAGCTATCGACCAGCACGTAGAAATCTAACATCTTCTCTGGATCATCTAGATCGCGCAGGCTGGATCCATAATAGACAAAGCCGAGGACGCGGTCGGGATGTCGGTCCCTGATCGCGTTCATGACGGCTTGAACGCGTGCGGGCGGGTCTAGCTGTTCAGACTGGATCAGATCCAGAAGCGCGTCCTGATCCGCTCCGCTCATCGACGAATGGTAATCGGTCGGCTGGCGCTTAAACGGAAGACGTTGCCCGGTACATTAATGGGCTCGCCGTCCATCATGACGGGTCCGGAATATTCGAATTCAGCTTCACTTGTGTTCCAGCTATGAAACCCGTCCGGTCTTCGATCCTTATCCTTAAAGCCGACCCAAATCTCCGCGATGTGTCGGTAGAGCTTCGTGCAACTGCCATCGACATAGGTCAGACGTAGATCACCTTCTTCATCGCCCCAAAATGGATCAAGACCCATAGTGATGGAAGGCAGGGTGGTGGCAACGGTCCCGAGATGCGGGCCGGCCAGTGTTTCGCCATTAATCCGGAGCACACAGTCCGTGGCGGGCATGACACTGTCCCGTTCTGCAGTCACGGCTTTGACCAAGCCGCCAACCACAGCGGCCGATCCGCCGATGCCGCGCGTGTGCAGCTCGTTTTTCGTATAATCTGTGACCATAGGCAGGGCACCCGTCGAGAATAGGAAGCCAAACTGATCAGGTGTGCCGTCACAGGACAGACGCATAAGGCGGGTCTGAAGCGCCTTTGGGTCCTTATGCAAGGTCTTTAAGCCGGATCGACCAACGCGTTTCATGCCAATGATCTTAGCAATTTGATTGGTCATACCGCCCGAGGCGATCGCGAAGTCGGGAATGTCGTGCTTGTCGCCAACTTGCCGCATGACTTCACTCATGACGCATTGAACAGTTCCGTCACCGCCTTCGATAACGATTAGATCGGAGGTTTCCAGCGCGGCCTCGACCTGACTTGGCAGAGCCTCGAACAGGGCAAGGTCGAACACGCGGGCATCATGCTCGCTGGCATGGGTTGCGAGGCGGGAGCCTTTTTTACCGACGCGTTCCGAGTATGGATTGATAAAGAGCGACGCAGTCATGCGCGGGCTATAGCGCCTCAGTCCGGGTCAGCAGAAACGCTGAAAGCAGACCAAAGGCTAATAAAGGCATAGCAATAGCAGGCGTGACGGCGATGCCACCCGAAGCCGCGAAGGTCGCCATGGCACCGTCGATAATCAAAAAGACAAAGCCGAGTGTGATACCTAAAATAAGTGTCCGGTCGCCCGTATCTTCCCGTCCGGTTCGTTGCATCAGTGCTGCGCAAGCAATCAAAAGAATCAACGCCGCTAAGGGTCGGGTGAGGCGATGGGCGTGCCAAAACCCATAGGCAAAGGACGGTTTTGCCCCACTATTGCCGGGCTTCATAAAGTCCCGCATTTCAGACAAGGACAGGTCGCGCGGTTCAGCGGCAAGGCGGGCGATTGATTTGGGTGTTTGTGACGTCGTCCAAACAGCAGCCCCATCTACGGTGTTAGATTCGCGAGGTTCGCCGTCTGCGCCTTTAACGTCCAAGCGACGGACCCCATCAAGCATCCATCCTTCACCTGTATAGGTCGCTCGGTCAGCCCAAATAATCGAGTCAACTTCACCCAGCTCATTGCGTTGGAAAATTTCGATCTTTGCGAGTGTCTCGTAAGATTCCCGGTCAATCGCGCGCACGATCGCGCCATTGTCTTCCAGCCATAATGGATTGTCGGGCGTGATGTTCTTGATCTTATACTCACCGATTCCCCAAGCTTGTAGCGCGCGAACGGCGGGGGCCACTGTGTAGTCGATGAAAGTGATGGACAGCAGTGCCGCGCCGAATACGACCGGCACGAGCAGAAGAACCTGACGAGTTGCGCTAATCCCAAACCCAAGCAGGGCCACTAGCTCATGCTGGCGGATTAATTTCACATAGGTCAGCAAGATCGCAACCACGAGAGTGAACACGAATATCCGGTCGAAGATAACAGGCGCGCGGAGCGCCATATATTTGAACGTACCTTTGAACCCTTCACCGCTCGCAACAATGTCGGCGCCATTGGCCAGACTATCCAGCAGCCCGATCAGAACGAGAAAGCCAAAGACAACGGTGAGCCAAGTGAACAAAAAGGATTTGGAGAGGTAGAGGGAAAACTTAAACACGACGCCCCTCCATCGTGCCGCGCAGACGGTCTCGAACTTGTTTGAGAATCGAGCGTATCCGCCCCTGCATGTGACTGACCCATTGCGCGAACGATGTGAGGGGTGGCTGCCCCATCTTGAACGCGCTCTTGCGGAAGATAATCGCAGCAAAGATCGTAAGAGCTGCGATTAACCCCCAAATGCCAAGCCAAGGGGGAATCTTACCAGCCGCGCCGAGCGATTGCGCGAATTCCAAACCTTTTTGCAGGGAGACGAGGAAGACAACGCCGACAAAAATTCCTGCCGAGGAAGGATTGCGACCGTAATTCAAACCGAAGGGTACGGCGATAAAAGGTAGAATGAACAGAAGGGCCGTTCGCGCAATTCGAAGATGTAACGCGGCATTATTCGTATTTCGGTCGATCTCTGTCCGTAGGTCGCCCTTTCGATTTTTGAACAGTTCTGACGATGTCAGCTCTCGCTCATCATTGCCCCGGGCCCGGAATGGAACGACCGTCGCTGCGCCCGCAATGGATGATCCGCCAAAACCGAGATCGCCAGACAGGCGGTTATTGTCCAGAATCTGGTAAGCGCGGCCCGAACCCAATTGCAGTACGGGGGCGCCGGTCTCTTCGCGGACGATGAGTTCGCCTTCTTTGGCGGTCGTCAGGCGAAAGCCGGTCTGCTGGCCGTTTTCAGAGACCGCTTCATAGATGAAAATCGGTCCAATCCCGGCATCAGGTTTATCTGTTCCACCGAAAAATGTCCGGGATCCAACTGTCGTAAATGTGCCTTCGCGCAACGCCGCAGTGAAGCTGGTCTGTTTGACGGTGTTTTCTACAGTTCGGTATTGATAGCGTCCGAGGGGTTGCAGCCAGCCTTCAATCAAGATCGATCCGACTGCTAGAATCGTAGCAATCGCGAGAAAAGGCCGAGTCATATGGGTTAAAGAAACGCCCGCCCCGAGTGCGGCCGTCAGTTCAGATGAGCGTGAAAACCGATCAACTGTAATAATCGTACCCAGCATTAACGCCATTGGAACTGCAATGCCCAGATAATAGGGCAACAGTGACACGATCATGTTAGAGGCATCAGACGCCGGTTTTGTCGATGTCGTGACAACTTCGAAAATACGCAGCAAACGTTCAAGCAGGAGGACGCAACAGGCGAACACCACAAGACCGCCGATCGCAATCGACGCTTTTTTGAAAAGATATGTGTTTAGACGACCCAAACGATTCCTGCGATCCACATTTTGATAATGACCGAACTGCCCCATATCCAGACTGCGTCCAGCATGAAATGGTTCATGCAGGGCTCATCGCACGGGGCCTATTGAAAAGCCATGATCAACGCAAATCGTACGAACAGACCCTACTGGAAATTCATCCGCGGTGTTTCACTGATTGGTGTGGGCGCTTTTAGCCTCGCCGCTACAGCTGCTGCTGCCGATGATGATGATGTGCCTGAACCTCTATCAGCGCTCGGAATCGAGCGTGGGTTAGAGCTTTATGACCGTGACGCCGCAGATCGCTGTATCTTGGGCTATCATCAGATTCGGGTGACTGTGAACAATGTCAGCAAAGAAGGCATCCTGAAACTCGAGCTATTTGGTGAGCAGAACTTCATGAAGCGATCCGGTAAACTCCGTCGCATTCGTGTTCCTGCAGATGATGGCCCAATGCGGGTCTGCTTCCATGTACCTGGCCCAGGTGAGTATGCCGTCGTCGGTTATCACGACATTGATGGGGATCGGAAGTTCGACAAGAAATGGAATTTCACACCCAAAGAGCCCTACGGCCTGTCGAATAACCCCGAAATAAAGTCGCTACGTCTTCCGAAATGGGAAGAAACGCGTTTCGAGGTTCCGAGTGATGGCCGCGACATTGTCATCAATCTGGTTGACCTAGGCTAGGTTCGGTCGCCAAAGCGCCCCTTTACTGATGACACCAAGTGGGCTCGTATGACGGATGCGTCATTCATAATAAGCGAATCTGATCAGGCGGATGCTGACTTCGTCGCGCTCCCTTATGCTCTTTACAAAGGTGAGCCTCATTGGCGCGCGCCATTGCGTATGGAACGTAAAGCGCAACTGAGCCACAAAAACCCGGCTTCTCGCGCTCTGACGACTCGGTTCTTCATCGCGAGACGAAACGGTCGCGCGATCGGG
Source organism: Algimonas ampicilliniresistens (assembly GCF_030159955.1). Classification (GTDB taxonomy): domain Bacteria; phylum Pseudomonadota; class Alphaproteobacteria; order Caulobacterales; family Maricaulaceae; genus Litorimonas; species Litorimonas ampicilliniresistens. The sequence goes on along the minus strand of NZ_BSNK01000001.1, from coordinate 1,619,510 downwards.
CGAATCGCAGCTTTTCTAAATGCGGCGCATGATGGGCTTCACGGCACAGATTCGGCGTTTTTCGGTTATTTCGATTGCGAGAGTTCTGCGCCCTTAGCCGATGCTTTGTTGAAGGCAGCGAAAGACTGGGCACGTGCGCAGGGACGGACACAGCTCATTGGTCCAGCAATGTGGAGCGTGAATGAGGAAGTGGGATTGCTGGTTGATGGGTTTGATCATCCGCCAGCGGTTATGATGCCTTACGGACATCCGCATCAGTTGGAGGCTATCGAGCGCAATGGTTTCTCTAAAGCTGTCGATCTCTATGCCTACAACGCTGATCTCAACGACGGTGCCCCCAAGGGCAAGTTGGTTGAAGGGCTGCGAGCTAAGGCTGAGTCCGATCCGGGGCTGACGTGGCGAACGATGAACACGAAAGATTTCCTCGGCGATGTTCGAATGGCCCGAGAGATTTTCAACGATGCTTGGTCAGAAAATTGGGGCTTCATACCGTTCTCTGAAGAGCAATTCGAACATATGGCCAAAGAAATGAGGCCCATCATGTTCAAGACTGGGTTTCAGATCGGCTTCATCGATGGCGAACCGGCCACATTCATTTGGATGATTCCGGATTTGAATGAGGTCGTCAAAGGGCTCGATGGTCGTCTTTTACCCTTCGGATGGGCCAAGCTTCTCTACCGGATCAAGGCTAAAAAAGTCAGCAAAGGCCGCGTGCCCTTGATGGGTCTAAAGCGGAAATTCCACAAAGGTCGCCGGGGCGTGGCTCTGACAACCAAAATTTGTTCAGACGCATTCGATGCGGGTCAAGCACAAGGGTTTACGCAGTGTGAGCTGTCTTGGATCCTAGAAGGCAATCGCAGCATGAGCGCGATCTGCGAACTGGTCGGGGCGGACCTTTATAAGACATACCGCATGGTCGAGGCTGAGCTTTGAGCGTTCGCGCAATCATTCTGGCGGGACAGCGCCCTGGTCCGGATGCGCTATGCGAGCATGCAGGAGTCGTGTTCAAGGCTGACATTCCCGTTGGCGGCATGGCGATGGTTGAGCGTGTCGCCCAGGCTTTACGTGGCGCGAAAGTGGCTGAGCCCTTTTTCTTGTCAGGATACCCCAAGGAGCGAGACGGTTTTGACTTAGTGCCGGGAGGGCGAGGGCCAGCGGATAGTGCATTAATGGCGGCGTCAGGCGGGGCGTTTCCGGCTCTGCTGACGACCTGTGATCATGCTTTGCTGACGAGCGAAATGGTCGATACCTTTATCCAATACTCACAAGCCTCCGGTGCAGACTTTACTGTCGGATTGGCGACGGAGGCCGTTATTCAATCTGCCTATCCAGCCACAAAACGGACTTACTTGCGGTTTGCGGATCAAGCGGTGAGTGGATGCAATCTGTTCTATCTGGCCAATGACCGCGCGCTTGAGGCGATCCGGTTCTGGCAGACGGCGCAGGATTTCCGCAAAGACCCGTTGAAACTGGCGAAAACGGTCGGCCTAGGTTTAGGTATCAAATATGCGTCTGGAAGACTGAGCCTTGCGGGGGCATTTGCCGCAGTCTCTAAGAAGCTTCAGATCACAGCTGAACCGGTACTATTGCCGTTTGCCGAAGCGGCAATCGACGTCGATAAACCTGCTGATTTGGCGCTTGTCGAAGACATCATTGCGGCGCGCAAATAATGGACATGTCGATCCATTGCACGCGAACCGTCGGGTCGCGGATCGCTTCCAATGCATCGCTCCTATTCGGGGCGAAAGCCATTGGCGCCTTGCTTGGGCTGATCAGCCTTGTCGTCACCGCGCGGGCTCTCGATAGTCAGGCTGAGTTCGGCATCGTGATTTTTTTACACGCTTACATGCTGTTCTTTGCCGAAATGATGACGTTCCAGCCATGGCAGGCCGTGATTCGTTTCGGGTCTGATGATGTTGAAGCAAAAGATGGGGCGTCTTTCGCGCGTCTGGTGAAATTTGCCGCGACGCTCGATGCGGTCTCTGTAGTGCTAGCCTATATCGGGTCTATTGCCTTGTTCGGGGCTTTCGTCGGGGTTGTGCAAGCCTTCCCAGATTTCTGGCCCGGTTATGATCAGATTGACCTCACCAAACTCTTTGGTCTCGTTGCCGTCTATTGTACGGTCGTTCTGTTCCAACAAATCGGCATGAGTACGGGCGTTTTGCGACTGTTTGACCGATTTCGAGGTCTGGCCGTTGCTTGGCTGGTGATGCCAGCCGTCCGTCTCATCGGTGTGCTAGTCGTGGCTTATCAGGGATGGGGCATGATCGGCTTTATCGCGGCTTGGTATCTCGGTGCATTGGCCCGCTACTTGGTGATCATCGCTTTAGGTCTGTCCGAATTGGCGAAACGCGGCCTATTAAAGCCAGCTTTGAACGCAAAAATCAATCTCATGCATCCTCGCAGAGGGCTCTGGGTTTTCGCCTCCAAAGCCTATGTGGACAGCTCATTGGCGGCGGGCTTCTCACACCTTCCTGTGCTCTTGGTCATGGGGGTTTTCGGCCCCGTCTTCGTTGCTGTTTATAAAATTGCCGAAGAGATCGCCCGCCTTCTCTCAGAGGGCGTCAAACTGCTGGACCAAGTTATCTATCCGGAATTGGCGCGCATTGTCGCGGCGGGGCAGGGGGGGCAAATTCTACGTTTAGTGAGTAAAGCCAGTGCCGTGGCACTGGGCGCAGGCTTGGCAATTGCAGCGCTTGTTTATTGGTTAGGTCCGATCGCGGTCGATTCCGTTCTTGGGCCGGACTATGCTGGGGCCGTCAATTTGGCCGTGCTGCTCGTATTAGGTGCAGCGGTATTTGCGGCAGTTGCCCCGCTCTATCCCGTCTTTTACGCAGTCGGAAAGCCGGAACGCGCCATCTATGCGCGTGCCGCCGGAATTATTGCCTACGTTGTCAGTTTTATCGTCCTGACGAACTGGCTGGGAGAGATCGGCACAGGCTGGGCCTGGCTCTTCGGCTATAGTGTAGCCCTGATTGCTGTTGTGCTGCTGGTCACGCGCACCCTTTCAAAATTGAACCGTGCGCCCTGCGAATGATTGCCATTTTTGACCTTGATTATACGCTGACGCAGCGTGGGACATGGGGCCGGTTCGTCTGGCGAACGGTCAGGACCCGGCCGTGGTTCTGGATCCCGCTTCTCTACGAAACGATCCGCGACCAGATTGAATATAAGGCAGGCCGTCGACCTCGCGGAGCGGTCAAACGGTCCATGATGCGGTGGAGCCTGATGCGCCGATCGCGATCTGAATTGGTCGCGATGGCTGACGCCTTTGCAGACTCAGAGGTTCGGGACGGCTTGCGGCCCGGCGGGCGAGCAGCGCTGGCGTATCATAAAGCCCGGGGCGATCATGTGTTGATCGCTTCAGCGGCGGTCGATTTGGTTGTTGAGCCAATTGCAAAACGTCTGGATGTCGACGGGTTCGTTTGCACAGAGATGGCTTGGGACGGGGACCGTTTGGAAGACCACTTCGCGAGCGAGAATTGTTACGGCGAGGCCAAACGCCAGGCTGTTGAGGCCTATCTTTCGGAAAAAGGACTTTCGGGACCCATGGTTTTTTACACGGATAGTCGTGCGGATTTTGCTCTCTTGCCGATCATGGACCGAACCATTGTTGTTGACCCAAAACCCAAAACACGCACGGATGCAGAAGCTTTGAACCTGCCCATTCAGACTTGGTCAGAGCAGGAAAGCGGATTTATTCCTGTGGCTGAGTGACGAAAATGTGAAAGAAATGAAACAGGTTGTGAGTGTTAGCCGTTCGCGGCTTGTTCTAAGTCCCGCGCCTTATGTCTCAGCTACTCGAAAAATTTGACGGATCGCCGCTCAAGGTTGCGTTTCTCTATAATCATGAAGTTCCGCATCAAGTGCCCCACACGGCGCCTATCCTTCGCGAGATACTCGTCCGACATCCGGATGTTGATGTCACCGTCCTAACCTCAACACAGGAGCAGAAAGCTCTCGTTCTGTCCGGGTTGGGGCCAGACCTGTGTCGAGAGGCACAGTTTGTTGAATTGGATACGACAAAGGCGGATCGTGGCATTCGTCGCGCCGCCAATGCTGTGGCTCCGGCGCGTCGTCTCTCCGTTCTTCAGGAAAACCTCGACACGCTGGCTCAATTCGACGTGTTCGTGGTTCCAGAAAGCACCAGCCTTCTTCTGAAGAAGCAGTTCGGCTTGGATCATTTGAAGTTCGTTTTGACGCATCACGGTGCTGGAGATCGTGCGGTCGCGCAAAAAACGTCGATTCGAGATTTTGATTTCGTCTTAGTGGCGGGTGAAAAGGACGAGAAAAGACACAAAGAACACGGGCTGGTTCGCGATGGCGAGTATGCTGTGGCTGGTTATCCTAAATTCGACTTTGTGCCGCATGATGGCGTGCCGAAACTGTTCGACAATGATAATCCGGTGGTTCTGTATAACCCACATTTCGACCCGCATTTATCGAGCTGGTACATAATGGGTGAGGACGTACTGGATGCGTTCGCAGAAACCCCTGATATCAATTTGATTTTTGCGCCCCATATCATGATCTTTCAGCGCAAGATCCACACATCGGTCGAATATAAACGCGTGCGCCGCCGCAAACAGCTGCCTAAACGATTCCTAGATCTGCCTAACATCCATGTCGACCTTGGTAGCCCGCGCAGTGTCGACATGACCTACACGCGCGCTGCCGATATCTACATTGGGGACGTGTCGTCGCAGATTTATGAGTTTTTGCATGAACGGCGTCCGACGATTTTCCTCAACAGCCATGAGGCAGAGTGGAGAGGCAATCCGCTCTATCTAAATTGGACCACAGGGCCCGTTTTGGACGATACCAGCCGATTGATAGAAACCGTTCGCGCGGCCGAGCATACACATCCCGACTATCTACCGGCCCAAAACTTAGCTTTTGCTGACACATTTGATCTCGAAACAGGTCGGTCATCTGAAAAGGCGGCTGATGCGATCGTCGAGTGGCTCCGACGCGAGGCTGCATTGGAGCCTGAGCTCATGGCGGCTGAATAGAGGCACTCAATTTTGTGATTTGGACCTCTGCTCTAAGGGCAGTAGGCTATTCACATGAGACTGTTAGACGCAATGATGCGCCGTTTCGTGACAACCGGGCGGCTGACCATTATTGATCATAAAGGCGCCCGCCACGATTACGGACCGGGTGGTGAGCCGTCGGCGACCGTTCGGTTGACTGATCCAAAACTCTATCGTCGCTTGTTTCTGAATCCTGAACTCTATGCTGGCGAAGCCTATATGGACGGTACATTGATCGTCGAAGACGGCGGCATTCGTGGCTTTTTAGAGGTGTTTGCACACAATCGAGATGGGTTGCGCAAAGGCCCAGTTCGACAACGGATAAAGCGGGTGCAGAAAACGTTCCGTCGGACGATGCAGCGGAATAAGCGTGAGGCGTCGTCGAAGAATGTCGAAGCCCATTACGATCTCTCCAACGATCTTTATCGGCTCTTCCTTGATGAAGACATGCAATATAGCTGCGCGTACTGGCCCGAATACGGCATGACGTTGGAACAGGCCCAGCTTGCCAAAAAACGCCATATTGCCGCCAAGTTGAGGTTAGAGCACGGACATCGTGTTCTTGATATTGGTTGCGGCTGGGGTGGTATGGCGATGCACCTCGCTAAAGAACACGATGTTCAGGTGGTCGGGGTCACTCTGTCCAATGATCAGTATGCCTTAGCGCGAGAACGTGTCGAAGCTGCGGGACTTCAAGACCGGGTCGAGATCCGGTTGCAGGATTACCGCGATTGCAAGGGACCTTATGATCGTGTTGTCTCGGTCGGTATGTTCGAACATGTCGGAGTCGGGCATTATGCAGAATTTTTCGGTCAAATTCGCGATGTGCTGACGGATGATGGTTGTGCGCTTGTCCATTCAATCGGACGTAAAGGCGGTCCCGGAACGACGGGTAAGTGGATCCGCAAATACATCTTCCCCGGCGGCTATAGCCCCGCTTTGTCTGAAACTTATGCTGAGATTGAAAAGGCCGGTCTGTGGGTCACGGATATGGAAATTCTGCGGCTGCACTATGCGTGGACATTAGCAGAATGGGAGAAGCGGTTTCAGGCTAATCGCGACGCCGTCGTAGCGATGAAAGATGAGCGTTTCGCGCGAATGTGGGAGTTTTACTTGGTCATTTCAGAATTCTCGTTCCTTTATGGCAAGCATATGAACTTCCAAATTCAGCTCACCAAAGATGTGCATGCGCTGCCGCCGACACGGAACTACATGATGGACGGGCCGGGCCTGCTGTCCTAAGTGGCGGCGCCATGACCGATCCTGTCGAAAAACCCGAACACCTAAAAAAAACGCGCCGCGCCTTCATCAAGAAGACGGGGAAGAAGCTGGTCCGCAAAATTGCTGGGTTCCAGTCGTCGCAATCCAAGGTTCCAGACACGCCAAAGATCGACAATTCGCATTTTCCGTGGCTGAAAGCTTTCACCGATAATTGGGAAGTGATCCGCGAGGAAGCGCAAGCCGTGCTTGCTTTCCGCGACGATATTCCGGCGTTTCACGAACTCTCGCCCGACCAATACCGACTATCCAAAGCCAAGCATTGGAAGACCTTCATTCTCTACGGTTTTGGTCAACGGATGGAGACAAATACGAAGCTGACGCCAAAAACGGCCGATATTTTATCAGGCGTCCCCAACCTTCAGACCGCAATGTTCTCAATCCTTGCGCCGGGCTATCATATTCCCGCCCATAAAGGCGTGACCAAGGGCATTTTACGCAGCCATCTAGGCCTGATCATTCCAAAAGACCGAGAGAAGTGCCGCATTCGCGTCGATGATACGATCACGGCGTGGAAAGAAGGCGAAATTTTCGTGTTTGACGACACGTATGAGCATGAAGTGTGGAACGAAACCGACGAAGAACGCGTGATCCTATTGTTCGATTTCGATCGCCCGATGAAACTAGGTGGGCGGGTGCTCAACAAGACCTTCCTTAACATCATGAAGCTGACGGCCTTCTACCAGGATCCGAAAAAAAACCTGCAAAGCGCGGAAGACCGCATGGAAGCAGCGATCCGTCAAGCGGACGCGAATATGGAAGCGATGTCCGACCCTGCAGGGTAGCGAGTTTTATTCGGTCTTGCTCGACGGTAGTCCGTCCATCACAGCTGGAATGATGCGATCCTGCAAGATTGACACAGGCTGGAACTGCAGCCTCGATCCGAAATTTGTGCCGGTAAAAGAGGCGACAAGGCCGAGGTCCGGCACGGCGAAAATGAAGTTGCCGCCATTGCCATGCGCATAGTGATAATCGAGCGTCCGGCCATCCATTTCAACGCGGTCGCGCCACCACAAATAGCCATAGGTTGATCGGCGTTCATAGACATCCGTCTGATAGCCAACCATCTCATCAAACCAATCGGGTGAGATGATCTCCGGATTTCCGTCCAGCAGTGTGACGCCGAGCCTGTGAAAATCAGCAGCCGTCATTTCTAGGTGACCGCCCGTATCTGTTCCACCGGTCGGCGTGTCTGCCCACTTGGCTGATGATATGCCGAGCGGCTCGAACAATCTTTCAGTTGCGAAATCTGAGACGCTCATTCCGGATAGATCGGTTATCAATTCACCCAGCAGGACGACTCCGCCGGTGCAGTAGCTGAAATGCTTTCCGCGTTCGTGGGCTCTGGGTTGCGATAGAAAAAATGCCACCCAATCGGGCGTTTCATACATCTTATCTTCCTGGCCCAGTGAGGCTGGAACCCAGTCGTCGCAAGCCATGCCGCTGCGCATAGTCAGCATGTCTTTGACGGTAATTTGGCGTTTTAGGTCGCGGGAATCGAACGAGCTGAAACGGTGTGGAATCAACTTCGCTACGGGTTGATCCACCGACGAAATGAGTCCGTCCTCAATCAGTTCGCCAATCAGAATGGCCGTAACGCTTTTCGTGGCTGAGCGCAGGTCATGCGTGTCATCAGTCGAGACGTCGGATGAGTATTCTTCGATCAACAAGTCGCCATCAACCGTGATCGTCATGGATGTCACACCGGGCCATTCGCCAGCGTCGAAGTCGTCGGACAATTGGTCCAGACTTTGCTCCATCGGTATCGCGGAAACGAGATCTGGTCGGGCGTCGTTTCCTGTCGTGGAACAGGCTCCGAGCAAGCTGAAGATGGCAGTGAGACAGAGCCATCGATTCACGAAGCCTAAGTTCATATTTTGTCTCACGCTCTGCTAGCAAAGCGAGGCCAGTGATAGGCCTCGCTTCGAAAGGCCTAGTTCAGATCAATGATCTCATAGCCCAGATCAGCTAGCCGCTCTTTCTGGCTGGCAGCATCCCCAACAATGACGATCCGCATAGCATCTGGGCGCATATGCGCGCTAGAGAGGGCCAAGGCGTCGTCGAGGGTCATAGACTGAACCCGCGCCATTTCCTGCGCGCGAATGTCGGCAGGAAGGTCATTGCGGCTGATGTCTTGGACGAGGCCCAACTTATCGCCGAGTGTCTCCGTTTTGAGCGCCTGACCGCGCATCAGGGACTCTTTCAACTCTGCCAACTCCGCCTCTGTCATATTGCGGCCATGCTCACCGACAATATCGCGAATGATTTCGAGGCTTTCCTTGGTCGCATTGGTGCGGACGGACGTCCGTACGACGAATGAGCCTAAATCCTTATCGCCGGTTGCGCCGGACCGGATTCCGTAAGTGTAGCCTTTATTGACCCGAAGTTCGGTCATCAGCTTGGACGTGTAAATCGCACCGAGCGGGAAGTTGAGCGCTTCAAGACGGGCATATTCCGGGTCTGTAGAGGTGAGGGCAGGACGCGCCAGACGAATGACGGACTGCTTTGAATCCGGTACATCATAGAAATAGATGCGTGTCTGGTCGACGTCAGCCATGGTTGGGCGAACTTTACTCGTCAGATCGCCTGTGACCGGATCGGCAATCGCGCCGAACGCACTCAGCACGCTTGCTTCTTTATAGTCGCCAACGATGTTCAGGGTCGCAGTGGAAACGTCGAAATAGTTGGTGTGGAAGTCTTTGAGATCATCCAGCGTGATTGACCGAACCTGATCCTCCGTGCCCGCGCCCGCCACTGAGAGCGCGCTATCGGCTGGGTAAGTCAACTTCGCCTCAGCCTGAGTGGCGAGAAAGTTCGGGTTCGCCTGTTCCGCAACGGACGCTTGCGCATATTGTTCGCGCAGCGTTTCGAACTCATCGGCATCGAAGGCTGGCGCATTGATCATGTCGTTGACGAGATTGACCGTGGCGTCGAGATTACGCGCGAGCGTCTTACCTCGGATCGTCGTGAACCGATTGTTGGTGAAGACATTGATCTCGGAACCAAGATTGCCCAGCGCGTCTTCGAAAGCAGCCGTATCGCGCTCACCCGCCCCCTTGAGCAGAAGATCGCCCATCATCACGGCCACACCGGGCTTATCCGCTGTTGCGCGGTTCTTGCCTGCATCAAAATCGATCGCGAACTCGATCAATGGAACTTCGTTCGATTGAATGCCGACAATGTCCAAGCCGTTTGTAGCTTCCGCTCGCCAGATGGCCGGAATAGGCAATGTGTATGGCTCTCCGAAATCAGGTTCGACGGTGCGGTCGAAAGAAGAAGGAGTTGGCTCGAAGATGCGGGCGTCTGGATCATACGGCACATCGGCCTCTGCACCCTGAACCACGACTTCTTCAACCACAGTCGCGGTCTGCGCGCCCTCTAGGCCAAGCTCAAGCTCACCTTTCGGCACGAATGAGGTCGCGATGTAGTTCTTGTCTTTGATGTAGCGGTTATAGACATCCATCACATCGTCGGCGGTCACAGCCCGTAGGGCGGCAATATCATCGTCCAGATAGCCGGGGTCGTCTCGGAAGAGATTATACTCCGCCAGCGCGATGGCTTTACCAAGCGCACTCTGGACTTCGTCATAGACGGCCACTTCGGCTTCCGTCTTGATCCGTTCGAGTGCCTCTTCAGGAATGCCGTCGGCTTCAAATCGGGCAAAGGATTGCTCAATGCCGGGGACGAGATCATCAATGTCTTCGCCGGCCTTGGGTGACACGAATAGATAAATCTCGCCTGCCAGTTCTTTAAACCAAGTGAATGTACCGACCCCTGTTGTCAGTTGTTCTTCGTCAATCATGACTTCGTTAAACGGCGCGCGTTTGCCGTCCGACAGATAGGTCATCAGCACTTCGAGCGCGTAGGAATCTTCGTGATATTCTGCGACCGCCGGCCAAACCATTGTTAGCTGTGGCACTTTGGCGAAACTGTCTTCGTGAATGTAGCTCTTTGTCTCGCCCAGCGAGACGGCTTCGACGATGCGTTCTGGTTGCACGTCGCCAGCCGGAATTTCACCGAAATATGTCTCGACGAGCTCGCGAGCTTCAGCGGGCTCAAAGTCGCCGGTGATCGTGACGGTGACGTTCTGAGGCGTGTACCATTTGGCGAAGAACTCTTTCGTGTCCTCAAGTGTCGCGCCGTCTAGATCGTCGAGCGACCCGATGACTGTGTGATTATAGGGATGGCCAACAGGGTAGATGGCCTTGTTGATGATGTAGAAATTATGACCATAGGGCTGATTGTCGACACGTTGGCGCTTTTCATTCTTCACGACCTGCTTTTCGCGGTCGATGACGTTTTGGTTGACGGTGTTGATGAACCAGCCAAGCTTATCCGCTTCAGCCCAGACGACTTTTTCAAGCGCATCTGACGGAACGGCCTGAAAATACTGCGTCATATCGTTGGTGGTGAAACCGTTCGTGCCTTCGCCGCCGATCCGCGTATTCATCAGATCAAGCCCACCATAGCCGAGGTTTTCTGAGTCCAGGAATAAGAGGTGTTCAAACAGATGCGCGAAGCCTGTCTTGCCTTGGACCTCACGGGCCGAACCCACATGGGCGGCGAGGTTGATCGCCACGATGGGATCAGACTCGTCAACATGCAGGATGACGTCTAGTCCATTATCAAGTGTGAACTTCTCAAACTCCAAGGACGGTAGACTGTCATCGACAGTGTCAGGGGTTGCGGTCGCACAGGCGGCGAGGACCAGAGTGGAAGCAAAAAGAAGAGCGCGCATTTTCATGGGAGTTGTCCATGTTGTTTATCGATAAATTACGTCTCCTATATGCGTCTGTTCTTGCGAATGCTAGGGGAAAGCGATGGACGATCTTCACATTCGAAACGGCCTATATGTGCCCGCGAAGGCGATGAGCGTTGACGCTGTGCGCAGCTCTGGTCCCGGTGGACAGTCGGTTAATAAAACCAATTCGGCCGCGCAGCTCCGTGCCTATGTCGATGCGTTCGGCTGGACGGACGGGCTCATTGTGCGGGTTCTCAATCATCCTGACAGCCGCATCACCAAGTCACAGAGAGCCATCCTGATACAATGTGATACTCATCGCAGCTTCCACCGCAATCAGGACGAAGCGTTGGAGCGTCTTGCGGGGCTGCTTCGCAAAGCGCTGCATCGGGACAAACCGCGCCGTCCGACGCGCCCGTCGAGAAGCTCAGTCAAAAGAGCTGTGAAGTCTCAAAAACGGCGTCAGGAAATCAAGGCAAAGCGTGGCCGTATCAGAGATTGGCCATGAAGGTTCTGGTCACGGGCTCATCGGGTTGGCTTGGACGTCATCTCATTCCAATGCTGCAAGCACAGGGCCATACTCCGGTTGGTTTCGATATTGCGCCGAGTCATTGGACCGATGAAGTCGGCAGCATTTCGTCTCGCGAGACCTTGGCGAATGTCTTTAATCGGCACGACTTTGACGCCGTCATTCATGCCGCGGCGCTGCATAAGCCAGACATCGTACGATACCCACAGCAGGCCTTCATTGATGTCAATGTGACTGGAACGCTTCATCTGCTGGAGCTTAGCGTCGCGCACGGAATTGATCGTTTTGTCTTTACCTCGACGACCTCCTTGATGATCAACCAAGCCATCCGCGCGGAGACAAGTGAAGAGGCGGTATGGTTGGATGAGGATGCCGGGCCGCATGCGCCGCGCAATATTTATGGCGTGACGAAACTGGCCGCGGAAAATCTGTGTCGCCAGCATCATGTCACGCGCGGGCTCAATACTATTGTGCTGCGTACGTCACGCTTCTTTCCGGAAGAGGATGATACGCACCGACTGATGTCAGGTCCCAACATGAAAGCGAATGAATTGTTGAACCGCCGGGCGACAGTGCGCGACATGTGCCGCGCCCATATTCGGGCGATGGAGACCGTTACCGATATCGAATTCGGTCTCTACATTGTATCAGCACCAACGCCGTTTTCCCGGTCCGACACGCTTGCACTGAAATGCGATGCGTCTGCATTGATCGAGCGGATGTTTCCTGATGCCACCGGACTTTACGCGAAGAGAGGCTGGCGTCTTCCAAAGAGCCTCGGCCGGGTCTATGATGGTAGCCGGATCGTCGGTGAACTCGATTTTACGTATGAGACGGATTTCTCCAGCCTGTTGGCTGCCTTACGAACTGAAGGGGAGCTACCGTTCATCCATGATACTCGTTATGAGTCTCCTGCACTCGGCTATCTGGATATTGCGGATCAGCGGGCGTCGGGGTTCTGAATCCGAATGGTAGACAGGCTTGCGATCTTCATAGCGACTCGCTATGGGGCGCGCCGAAGAACGCGGCTTTCGACCTCTTATTGTAAGAGGAAAGGGAGGCCGCGAATTACGTTTTAACGACGGAGGCGACCATGGCGGTCCCTAAGAGTAAGATCAGCAACTCGCGTCGCGGCATGCGCCGTGCGCACGACAAGCTTTCAAACCCGACTTATGTCGAGGATAAAGATAGCGGCGAATTGCGTCGTCCGCATCATATCGACCTGAAATCCGGCATGTATCGTGGCCGTCAGGTCTTGAAAGCCGAAGACTAGTCTTTCCAGAAACGACTGAAATAGGGGATTTCCCATGGTTGAGATCGAAACGGTCTTCGCGCGCGAAATCCTTGACAGTCGAGGCAATCCGACACTTGAAGTCGACATTACGCTCAGTGATGGCGGCTTTGGTCGTGCCGCCGTGCCAAGTGGTGCGTCCACCGGCGCACATGAGGCGGTCGAACTGCGCGATGGCGACAAGGATCGCTATCTTGGCAAGGGCGTCCGCAAAGCGGTTAATAACGTCAATGACGAGATCGCCGATACGATCGAAGGCCTAGATGCTGAAAACCAGCGTGGCATCGACGAAATTCTCAAAGAATTAGACGGAACCGACAATAAGGCTCGTCTCGGTGCGAATGCCACGCTCGGCGTCTCGCTTGCACTCGCCAAGGCTGTGGCCGACTCTCAACAAGTGCCACTCTATCGCTATGTTGGCGGCGCTAACGCGCATGTCCTGCCAGTGCCGATGATGAATATCATCAATGGTGGCGAACATGCCGACAATCCGATTGATGTGCAGGAATTCATGGTCATGCCGGTCGGTGCAGAAAGCTTTTCTGAGGCTTTGCGCTGTGGCGCGGAAATTTTTCATTCGCTCAAGGCTAAGCTGAAAGCTGACGGTCACAACACCAATGTCGGCGATGAAGGCGGCTTTGCGCCAAACCTGTCCAGCACACGGGATGCACTCGACTATATCCTCAAGGCGATTGAAGCGGCGGGCTATAAAGCAGGCGACGACGTTTTCCTCGCGCTCGACGTGGCCTCGACTGAATTTTTCAAAGACGGTCGTTACGAGCTCAAGGGCGAAGGTAAGAGCCTGTCCTCCATCGAGTTCGTCGACTATCTCGCGAAGTTGACCGACGACTATCCGATCATTTCAATCGAAGACGGCATGGCCGAAGATGATTGGACAGGCTGGGTTGAGCTGCAAAACCGGATCGGCGACCGGGTTCAACTGGTCGGCGATGATTTGTTTGTCACCAATCCGGTTCGGTTGAAATCCGGCATCGAAATGGGGGCGGCCAACTCTATTCTCGTTAAGGTCAACCAAATCGGAACATTGTCCGAGACCTTGGACGCCGTTGATATGGCGCATCGTGCGGGCTTCACGGCCGTGATGAGCCACCGCTCTGGTGAAACATCAGACACGACGATTGCGGATCTCGCTGTCGCAACGAATTGCGGACAGATCAAAACAGGCAGCCTCGCGCGTTCGGACCGGTTGGCCAAATATAATCAGCTTCTTCGCATCGAAGAACAGCTCGGTGAAATGGCGCACTATGCCGGACGGTCAGTCCTAAAAAACTGAGCGTTGCCGCCCGATTCGGGCTGAGTCTTTACCGAGTGTAAACCCTGATCCGCCCATATCTGGCGGGTCATGTTGCGGGCCAAAATCAAACTTCCAGATTTCAAGCGCCGCGCGCCTGCCGCGGCTTTGCTCATCCTCTATCTTTATCTCGGATTTCATGCGCTATCAGGCAGCCAAGGGTTAGTCCGGTGGATGGAACACACGGAACGCGCCAAACATTTGCAAGTGAAGCTCGCTGCTTTGGAGGCACGTCGTGAGTCTCTGCAGGCTGATGTCGATCTGCTCTCAGCTGACTCGCTAGACTTGGACGCGCTAGATATAGAAGCAAGGCGCAGTTTATTCGTCGCAAAGCCTGGTGAAATCACAATATGGCTTGACCCTTAGGCAGAGCGTGTAAAGAAGCGCTCAGAATCCCGAAACGACACTCCTGACACCGCTGTCGAGGTGCCTAATGGCCAATGAATCCAAGAAGACGACGAGCTCTGAGGCTCGCAAAACCGATAAGGGCGAGCTCCTCGGTTATTATCGAGACATGCTACTGATCCGCCGTTTCGAAGAACGGGCAGGTCAGCTTTACGGCATGGGGCAAATCGCCGGCTTCTGTCACCTTTATATCGGTCAAGAAGCCGTTGTGACTGGCTGTAAGGCCGCCATGAAAGATGGCGACCAGATGATTACGGGTTACCGGGATCACGGTCATATGCTGGCGCTCGACATGGACCCGAAAGGTGTGATGGCCGAACTGACGGGTCGCGCCACGGGCTATTCCAAGGGTAAGGGCGGCTCGATGCATATGTTCTCAACCGAGAAGAAGTTCTACGGCGGCCACGGCATTGTTGGCGCGCAAGTGCCGATTGGGGCCGGATTGGCCTTCGCCAACCAATACCTCGACAATAAAGCGGTGAGCCTCGCCTTTTTTGGGGACGGCGCGTCAAACCAAGGTCAGGTCTATGAGGCCTTCAACATGGCGAAGCTGTGGGATCTGCCGGTCATCTTCGTGATTGAAAACAATCAATATGCGATGGGGACGAGCGTGCAGCGTGCTTCGGCCGAAACTGAACTATTTAAGCGCGGTATTAGCTTTGAAATTGAGGGTCGACTGGTCGACGGCATGGATGTTCTCGCCGTGCGCGACGCTGCCGCAGAGGCGATCAAGCATGCTCGTTCGGGCAAGGGTCCCATGATTTTGGAAATGAAGACCTACCGTTATCGCGGCCACTCTATGTCCGACCCCGCGAAATACCGCTCGCGCGATGAAGTCACCAAGACCCGCGCAGACCATGATCCTATCGACGCTGTGAAAACGCGTTTGCTCAAAGAAGGTTGGGCCGATGAGGATGAACTCAAGGCGATCGACAAGGACATCAAGGCTGTCGTCAAAGAGTCAGCTGATTTTGCGATTGAAAGCCCAGAGCCTGATCCGTCTGAGCTATGGACTGACGTTCTGATCGACGTGGAGGCGTAAGCGATGCCAACAGAAATCAATTATCTGCTGTCTGCCGTCGCCCTTTACCTGGCGATGATTGTTTTCCAGGCCATTGCTGCCACCTTTTCCGGCAAAGTCACGCTCGGTGACCTTCTTGGTCCGCGCGATAAAATGCCAGCGGACGGTGTTTCGCCCCTTCATGCACGAGCCCGCCGGGCTCAGGCTAACTTCACTGAAGGCATGATCATGTTCATCCCGTTGGTCATGATCACCGTTTATTCGTCCCAAACTACGTCGATGACGGCGTTGGGCGCAGCCTTGTTCTTCTATGGTCGCCTGGCATTTGCCCCGCTGTACTGGTTCGGTATTCCGGTCCTTCGGACGGTGGCTTGGGCCGTGTCGATCGTTGGCATACTCATCTTGCTCGTGGAGCTGGTTACCTAATGGCTATCGATATTCAGATGCCGGCCTTGTCTCCGACGATGGAGGAAGGCACCCTCGCCAAATGGATGGTGAAGGAAGGCGATAGTGTCCAATCCGGCGATATTCTGGCCGAGATTGAGACCGATAAAGCGACGATGGAAGTCGAAGCGATTGACGAAGGCACAATCGGTAAGCTGCTGGTCGCAGAAGGCAGCGAGGGCGTCAAAGTTGGCGTCGTGATCGCTCAATTGCTGGAAGATGGCGATAGCGCGGATGATCTCGTCGCGCCAACGGACGTCACTAACGATGATAAGGGCGACGATAAGCCCGGCTCGACTGGCCCTGACCATCCTGAGAACGACTCGGCGGCTCGCGATGGCTCTGAGGCGCAGGCCCCCGTCGGTAAAGCTGTGGCGAATGACCCAGACATTCCGACCAATATCAAGATGGTTTCGACCACCGTGCGGGACGCCCTGCGTGATGCGATGGCCGAAGAAATGCGCCGCGACGAAACTGTTTTCGTTATGGGCGAGGAAGTCGCCGAATATCAGGGGGCTTACAAAGTCACGCGCGAACTCCTGCAGGAATTCGGTGCGAAACGTGTGATCGACACGCCGATTACCGAACACGGCTTTGCTGGGATTGGTGTCGGCGCGGCTTTCGGTGGCTTGCGTCCCATCGTTGAATTCATGACGTGGAATTTCGCCATGCAGGCCATCGACCATGTCATTAACTCCGCTGCCAAAACGCTCTATATGTCCGGCGGACAGATGCGCTGTCCGATTGTCTTCCGGGGGCCGAACGGTGCAGCGTCCCGCGTTGGTGCGCAACACAGCCAAGATTATTCCAGCTGGTATGCCCATGTGCCGGGCCTGAAAGTGGTCGCGCCCTATGATGCGGCAGATGCCAAAGGCTTGCTCAAAGCGGCGATCCGCGACCCGAACCCGGTCGTCTTCTTGGAGCATGAGCTGATCTATGGCGAGAGTTTCGACGTGCCCGACATGGATGATTTCATTATTCCGATTGGCAAAGCGAAGATCCGCCGCGAAGGCTCGGACGTGACCATTACGGCGCATTCTCGCATGGTGCAGTTTGCGCTCGAAGCCGCCGAAATCCTTGCACAAGACGGGATCGACGCAGAAGTGATCGACATGCGGACGCTGCGTCCGCTCGACACAGACACAGTTATTGAGTCCGTCAAGAAAACCAATCGCATCGTCTGCGCCGAAGAGGGCTGGGGACAGCACGGCGTCGGAGCAGAAATCGCCGCGCGTGTCGTGGCTGAAGCTTTCGATTATCTTGACGCTCCACCCGCGCGCGTGCACCAAAAAGACGTTCCGCTGCCCTACGCCGCCAACCTAGAAGCGCTCAGCCTTCCGGGAACGGAAGATGTGGTCAAGGCAGCGAAAGCCGTGTGCTACAAAGACTAAATAGAAAATCATATCGCGTGCCAGCGAATGGCTTCGACTTAAAAGGAGAGAGAGAATGCAGTATTTGAAATTGGCTTTGGCCGGGGTTGCCGTCGTCGGCTTGTCAGCTTGCGTGTCTGTGGAAGCGAACGTCACAGAACCTATCTCGATGACAGCGCCGTCTTTTTCTGATCGCACCAAGATCAAGGCTGCGGTCATGGATTACTTTGAGGGGCAGGGGCAGGGAAGCTTTGAACGGCTCGACCGCGCTTTCAACGATGACGCGTCGATGTTTGGCGTCACTATAAATGATGACGGTGACGAATATTTGCGCGTCTGGCCGAAGATGAGCGATGTGATCGTCAACTGGTCAGAAACGCCCAGACCGGACGCCCCAGCGCGTGACGGCGAGATTATGAATATTGACGTGGCCGATGGTCGTATTGCCACCGTGATGTTCCGCTCAGCGGATCGTTTCTATGATGCGCTGACCCTCGTGAAAATCGATGGGGAGTGGGAGATCGCGTCCAAGGTCTTCGTTCGCCAAACTCCGTAGTATGTCAGCGCGGGCCTTTCACATATCTGTAGGCTTGGTCGCGCTCGCTTTCACGGCGATTTTTATATCGACCGTTGTTCCAGCCTTACTTGCGGATGGCGATCCCATCGCCGCCGCGATGGCGGGGTTCGTCAATCCATATGCCTCTGGATATGCGTGGGATGCTATTTTATGCTGGGTTATTCTGACCCTCTGGATCCTGTATGAACGCCATACTTTCGGGATCAAGCAGGGCTGGATTTGTATTCTGCTCGGCCTCGTGCCGGGCGTTGCCGTAGGGTTTGGACTCTATCTGATCGTGCGGACACGAAATTTGAATTTGAAGGCTGAACATGCCCATTGAAATCCTCATGCCCGCTCTCTCCCCGACCATGGAAGAGGGCACACTGGCGACGTGGCTTGTGAAAGAAGGCGATACGGTCGCGTCGGGTGACGTTCTTGCTGAGATCGAAACTGATAAGGCGACGATGGAAGTTGAAGCCGTTGATGAAGGCACCGTTGCTAAACTGCTGGTCCCAGGTGGAACGGAAGGGGTGAAGGTCAACGCGCCGATCGCTTTGCTGTTGGAA
Source organism: Algimonas ampicilliniresistens (assembly GCF_030159955.1). Lineage (GTDB taxonomy): Bacteria > Pseudomonadota > Alphaproteobacteria > Caulobacterales > Maricaulaceae > Litorimonas > Litorimonas ampicilliniresistens. The sequence continues at coordinate 1,600,961 of NZ_BSNK01000001.1, read as the reverse complement.
GAGGGTGAGGATGCTAGCGCGCTGGATGGTTATAGCGCGGGCGGTAGTGCCGCGCCGAAAACTGAGGATGCGGCCACTCCGAAACCAGCTCCAGAAACCAAAGCGGCGACTGCTGATGAGCCTGCGGCTGCAGCGGCCCCGTCCATGTCTACATCGTCAGGTGACCGGGTATTTGCGTCTCCGCTCGCCAAGCGTCTTGCTGAACAAGCGGGACTCGATCTGGCTTCCATCTCTGGCTCTGGTCCGAAGGGTCGGATCGTCAAAGCGGACGTCGAAGCGGCACAATCTGCCCCCAGAACAGACACCAAAACCGCGCCTAGACCGGACACGGCTGCGCAGCCGGTTGCCGCGACCACAACCGAAGTCGGGCTTCCCCGTGCAACGGAAGGCGCTGAGGCACTGTCGAAAATGGGGATCGCGCCCGAAAGCTATCGTCTGGAACCGCTCGACGGCGTGCAGAAGGTCATCGCGCGTCGCCTGACATCCTCCAACATCAATGTGCCAGACTTCCCGCTGACCATTGATTGCGAAATCGATGCACTATTAGCCATGCGCAAAGAATTGAACGGCCAAGCGCCCGAAGGTGTCAAGATTAGCGTCAATGACATGCTGATCCGTGCCTGCGCTCTGTCGCTCAAGGCCGTGCCGGAGAGCAATGCGAGCTATACGGCGGATGGGATTGCCTATCATCATAAAGCCGATGTAGCCGTCGCTGTGGCCAGCGATCGGGGGCTGATCACGCCGATTGTGCGGGAGGCAGAAAACAAAGGTCTCTCGACCATCTCTAGTGAGATGAAAGACCTCGCCACGCGGGCCAGAGACGGCAAACTCAAGCCACAAGAATATCAGGGCGGAAGCTTTTCCATCTCCAATTTGGGTATGTTTGGCATTCGCGAATTCGGCTCGATCATCAATGAACCGCACGGCATGATCTTGTCAGTCGGCGCTGGTGAACCCCGAGCTGTCGTCAAAGACGGCGCCTTAGCAATTGCCACAGTTATGACTGTGACGTTGACTTGCGATCATCGGGTTGTCGATGGCGCGGCTGGCGCGCGTTGGCTGCAACATTTCAAGGGTTTGATCCAGAATCCGCTGACGATGATGCTGTAAAAGAAATTCCCCTGACGGTTGAGTTGGGTTGAGGTCGCTCGCCCGGCTCCCTACGCGTTGAGGTGAGTCTCGCCGGAGCCCGTCATGGTGCTTAAATTTCTGACCGCAGGGGTAATATCCGCCGTCCTCGCGGGCGGCGCCATGTATCTTGCTATGGACGAAGAAACGCTCGCCAAGCTGCGGGCTGGCCCTGAAGCAGCGCCGTCTGTCCCCATAAAGCCTGAACTCCGATCCGGTGGCTCGGCCCAAGATGTCGGCGTGGTTGACCGTTTGCTGGGTCGTGATCAGCCGAACGCTCCCGGACAAGATCTGGCTACTACGGAAACACCGGATCCGCTGAATAGTCGGATTGGTCAGCCCGTTGAAGACGGAACGCCGGCGCGCAAGAAAGGCTGGCTCGAAGATTATCTACCCCGTCGCGACACTGTGCCAACGCCCCGCGTGACCGTTCGAAGTCCGGATCAGCCGCCGCCCGTCGACCCGGCTGTTTTCGACACATTGATAGATCAGGCCGGACGGCTTGAAATCACGGATGCACGGGACGATGCATTTCTCAATATTCTGCACTTTTCGCTGGCTGAACGACGCTATGATGTCGCCGAGGGTATGGTTGAGCGCCTATCGTCGCCAGAGTTGCGTGACACGGCGCGACAGCGGATTGGCATTAGTCACGCCACGGCGGGCCGTATGGATGAAGCGTTTGCCGTACTGGATACGGTTGAGATCAAGGAATTATCCGATCCGATCCGGTTAGAGATTATCCGGTCAGTGACGGCGACCCGCCAGCCCGGCCAGTAATCACTCCGAAAATCATCGCGGAAATCACCCTGTGAATCATCGCTAAAATCTGCCAAAGCGCCCTCGCTACGAGTGAGGAATTTCATGGCTGATTTCGACGTTATTATCATTGGGTCCGGACCGGGTGGCTATGTCACCGCAATCCGTGCCAGCCAGCTTGGCATGAAGGTCGCGGTGATCGAAAAAGCCGAGCTGGGCGGCGTATGCCTCAATTGGGGCTGCATCCCGACTAAAGCGATGCTGCGCTCCGCTGAGGTCTATCATAATATGCAACATGCCTCGGCCTATGGGTTGTCGGCTGAGACGGGATACGACCTTAAAGCCATCGTCAAACGGTCACGCGACATTGCCGCTCAGCTGTCTGGCGGCGTCAAACATCTGATGAAAAAGAATAAGGTTACGGTCATTGCCGGTCATGCCTCTCTGAAAAAAGGTAAGGCTGCGCCAGTCGTGAGCGTCGACGGTAAGGACTATACGGCCGATCACGTAATCGTCGCATCGGGCGCGCGGGCGCGGACGATACCGCCAGCGGGTTTGGAACCCGACGGAAAATTCATCTGGACCGCGCGCGAAGCGATGGTGCCGGACACAATCCCAAAGCGTTTGCTCGTCATTGGATCCGGCGCAATTGGTATGGAATTCGCCAGCTTCTTCTCAGCCTTCGGAGCCGAGACAACTGTTGTGGAAATGATGGATCGTATCCTGCCTGCAGAAGACGCTGAAGTGTCGGCCTTTGCACAGAAACAGTTCGAAAAGCGCGGGCTCACATTCAAGCTGAACACGCAAGCGTCGGTCAAACCAGGGGCTAAGTCGGTCACAGCAACCTTCACAATGGGCGATAAAACGGAAGCATCAGAGTTTGACCGGGTGATTCTAGCTGTGGGAATTGTTGGTAATGTTGAGGATATGGGCTTGGACGCGCTAGGCGTTAAAATCGACCGTAGCCATATTCAGACCGATGAGTTTTCACGGACGGGTGTGCCGGGGCTCTATGCCATTGGTGATGTGACGGGGCCGCCTTGGCTGGCTCACAAGGCGTCGCATGAAGGTATTATCTGCATCGAGAAGATCGCGGGGCAATCGCCGCATCCGCTTAATGTGAACCGAATTCCGGGCTGCACCTACTGCCATCCTCAGGTCGCCAGTGTCGGCCATACAGAAGCGCAGGCCAAAGAGGCGGGTTACGAGGTCAAAGTTGGCAAGTTCCCCTTCATCGGTAATGGTAAGGCTATCGCTTTGGGCGAGGCGGAAGGCTTCGTCAAAACCGTGTTCGACGCGAAGTCAGGCGAACTGCTGGGCGCGCATATGATCGGGGCGGAAGTGACGGAACTGATCCAAGGCTACACAATTGCGCAAACGCTCGAAACAACAGAGCATGAGTTGATCGAGACGGTGTTCCCGCATCCGACACTTTCGGAAATGATGCACGAAGCGACATTGTCGGCTTTTGACCGCACGATCCACTTCTAGTCTAGCAAGACCGTTCTTTCATCATAGGGGCGGGGTCTGCGTCCAAAGCGGAGCCATTCACCAAATCTGGGTTTGTGGGCTAGCATCGGTTTTTCGACATAGGTCCAGGATAACCAAGCGAGTAAAATCACGACGGGCAATGCGGCTAAGAAAAGCGTGGCGACGCCGAGTTGCGGGAACCAGTAAAACGCCACCTGCATTACCGCCCAGTGATAGATGTAAAGGCCATAGGAAATGTCGTCTAAACGCTGCAGTCCCTGCAGTTTAGGCAGGCGGGCATAGGCCGTGAACATGACGATTGTCGCCAATAGTCCATTCATGACCACTTCGAGGACTGGGCTGTTCCTTAGGAGCCAGCACAGACCGAACCAGACCGGGATACCGATCCAGTGGAACGCGATCCGTTCGCGATAGGCAAAAATCACGGCGCCAAGTCCGTAAGCGATGCCGAAGCGGACCATATTTTCAATTGATCCCGGCAGTGCTTCAAACAAGCCAAAGCTGTGCCCTACGATCCAAGCTAGTGCGGGAACGACGAACTGCGCTAACACCATCCATTTTTTCCGCATCAATCCGAGCGAGAATGCAAGCAAAGTGGCGATATAGCAGAGTATTTCAAACCGCAGCGTCCAGAGCGGGGCAGAGGCAAATTGCTCGCCATTGGTCTCGAAAGCGCCCGGAAGGATCATATCCGTATTGACGAAGCTCAGCACTTTAAACGGTTCCAACCACAGGCTCGGCGTGGTGAAATAGTCTGTCAGGGGCAGGGACGTCGCCAATGGCCCAACGATGAGCATAACGAAAAAAACGTGAACCGCTAGAGCCGGGAAAATGCGCAAAACCCGAGCCGACACGAAGGCCGGACTGTCGCCTCGGTAAAGCATTGATTTTGTAACTAGAAACCCACTCGTGATGAAGAACAAATTTACCGCTAAGTAGCTGAACGTGTAGTGGAAAAAGACCTGCGGTTCTCGGTCCGCATCGCCATGCGCAATCGCGAAAGCATGCCCGATCATCACCAGCAAAGCGAAGATCAAACGAAGTGGCGTGAAGAAATTGTCGTGTCCGTTGCGGACATGAACGATCTGGCCAATGGCGTTTGAAGTTATGCTCATGAACGTCTCACGGACAGAACCTATCAATCCTGCGTTAAAAAACTGAGAAAGATGGAGGGTTAGGTGATCGCGTCATTTGTGCGTAGGGTGCTGTCATGATCAAACCTAAGCCTCTCTTCAAAAGCATTAAACGCGGATGGACCCCGGATCGCATGGGGGATCAGTCCGGTAAGACCATTTTGATTACGGGTGGGAACTCCGGAATCGGACTGGATGCGGCGAAAATACTGGCCGCGCGTGGAGCGGATATACTGCTCTGTTCGCGAACTCTGGCCAAGGGTGAAGCGGCCGTGGCGGAGGTGAATGCGCTCGGCGGAGGCACGGCGACATTGGTTCAACTAGATTTGGCCGATTTGGCGTCGATCCAAGCCGCGGCTAAGCAAGTGAAGACTTTATCGCCCAAGCTTGATGTGCTGATCAATAATGCGGGCATCATGCAGACACCAAAGCTGAAAACCAAAGATGGGTTTGAGTTGCAGCTCGGCACCAATCATCTTGGACATTTTTTGCTCGATGGGCTGTTGTTCCCATTGGTCGCGGCGGCGTCGGGTCGAATCGTGACTGTTGCATCCATCGCGCACAAGTTTGGTCGACTTAACCTGAAGGACCTGATGTATGAGCGTACGGTCTACAACCCGTCTGTGGCTTATGGTCAGAGTAAGCTCGCCAACCTCATGTTTGCTTTGGAGTTACAACGAAAATTGGACGCTGCTGGAAGTGACGTAACGAGTTACGCGGTTCACCCGGGTTATTCGTCGACGGAATTGACGAGCACGGGCCCGACGGGGCTTCTGAGGCTGATTTACAAGCCAGTCACAGCTATATTGGCGCAACCATCCAAATACGGGTCTTATCCGACAGTTTTAGCGGCGTCAGACCCGAATGCTCGTCCCGGAGGGTATTACGGACCGACGGGCGTTCAAGACATGCGCGGCCCGGTGGGCGACGCCGCGGTTCATCCAAAGGCGCTCAGACAGGATAAGGCGGCTAAGCTGTGGGAGCAGAGCGAAGTCTTGGTTGGTTTCGATTGGGATAGCGTGCTCGGAGCCGCAAGCTAGCCACCCGCATTCGCCTCTTGTGAATTGAGGCGGCGCACGCCAATTACGGGCTCTTATGGCTACGCTTATCGATCTTCATAACAGACCCGTTCCGGCGAAGCCGAGACATCCGGAAAAGGCCAATCGGCCTGAGACTGACGTGCTGCGCAAACCGAAATGGATCAGGGTCAAGGCGCCGACCTCTGAAGGTTATGCTGCGACGCGCAAAATCGTGAAGGACAAGGGTCTTGTCACGGTTTGCGAAGAGGCGGCCTGTCCCAATATCGGGGAATGCTGGGAGAAAAGCCATGCGACCTTCATGATCCTTGGCGAGATTTGCACCCGCGCTTGTGCGTTCTGCAATGTTGCGACGGGACTACCGCAGGATGTTGATGCTTATGAACCGGGCAAGATTGCCGAAGCGGTGTTTGAGATGGGTCTGCAACATGTCGTGATCACGTCGGTGGATCGGGATGATCTGGCCGATGGCGGTGCGCAGCATTTCGTAGACGTGATCGAAGCGATCCGCTCCAAATCACCGAAAACGACCATTGAAATTCTAACGCCGGACTTTTTGCGTAAGGGCGATGCTCCAAACCGGGTGATCGATGCCCGTCCAGATGTGTTCAACCACAATCTGGAAACCGTGCCGCGTCTCTATTTATCGATCCGTCCCGGTGCGCGATATTATCACTCTTTGCGTCTGCTAGAGCGAGTGAAAGAGCGGGATCCGAGCCAGTTCACGAAGTCCGGCCTGATGGTTGGCTTGGGTGAAACCAAGGAAGAGGTCATGCAGGTGATGGACGATATGCGTTCCGCCGGGATCGATTTTCTAACCATTGGCCAATATTTGCAGCCCACACGGCGTCACGCAGAACTCAAGCGCTTCGTGACACCGGAAGAGTTCAAAGCCTACGAGACAATCGCCCGCGCTAAAGGTTTTCTGATGGTGGCGGCGAGCCCGCTGACACGGTCTTCCTATCACGCAGATAGTGATTTTGCGCAGCTTCGCGCGGCTCGCGATGCCAAGCTTGGGGCGGGTGCTTAGTGCCGTCTACGAGTTTCCTAGAGCGAGTTCCGCATGCGCCCGATTGCGTGATGAGCCTTGTCACTGATGTTGAGCGCTACCCCGATTTCATCCCGGCGATGAGCGCGCTGCGTAAGACCAAGGACTTACCGGACGGGTTCGAAGCCGAGGCGATGATCAATTATAAAGGTATCGCTGAAACATTCGCCTCACGCATCAAAACCGACGCGGAGCAACGCATTATCGTCGTTGAAAAGTCGAGAAAAGGCGGGCCCGTAAAAAAGCTCTACAACCGCTGGCAATTTCATGAACTCTCCGACGGGTCGACTTTGGTTGATTTCCAAGTCGAAGTCCGGCTCGTCTTTCCTTTAGAAACACTCTTGAAACAGAAATTTGATGAAGCCCGAACGGTGATCAAAGATATCTTTGTCGAACAAGCGGCGGAGCATTGCGAGATTGTCGCGCCCGGCGGGGATGTAGACTTAGTCGCAGAAGCGGCGCGTCTCGACCTATCCCACCGCCTCGCTTAGGCATTTCATCGCGTGCATGACGGCGTAATCGCGGACACGATTGCGCGTCATATCGGCAAAAAGCTGTGTTTCGCTGCTGACCCCATCCGAAGTCGCCAAGCCAAAGCAAACTGTGCCGATGGGTTTCTCTGCTGATCCACCGCCGGGTCCCGCGACGCCGGTGATAGAGATGGCCAGATCGACGCCCAATCGCTCTCTCGCCCCCGCCGCCATTTCTCGTGCTGTATCTTCGCTGACGGCCCCATGCTTGCGCAGAGTGTCGTGAGAAACGCCGACTAGCCGCTCTTTTAGGTCATTAGAGTAAGTCATGAACCCACCCATAAAAACCGTTGAGCTGCCGGGCATGGCTGTGATCGCGGCGCCGAGGAGACCGCCTGTACAGCTTTCGACCACGCCAATCGTCACGCCGCGCGTCTGTGCTTTCTCTAGCAAGTCCTTCGATAGGCGGAAGATATCGGCAAGAACCGGATCCATTAGACTGGAAGCTCGACTGTGGCCAAGGCCTGCGCGGCAATACCTTCTTTGCGCCCGGTAAAGCCAAGCGTTTCGGTTGTCGTGGCCTTGATCGAGACGCGCGCGACCGAAAGCCCCGTAATCTCAGCAACACGCTCTCGCATGGCCTCGCGATAGGGTTTTACTTTTGGTGCTTCGCAAATGATCGTCAGGTCGATGTGACGAAGTGTGCCTCCGGCTTGTTCGGCAAGATGGATCGCATGGCGCAAAAATTGGTCAGAACTCGCACCTTTCCATTGCGGATCAGAGGGCGGGAAATGGTCGCCAATATCCCCTTGAGCGACAGCGCCGAGGATGGCGTCTGTAATCGCATGAAGCCCGACATCGGCGTCGGAATGGCCGACCAGCGTGTATCGACTTTCAACTTCGACACCACACAGCCACAGCGGTAGATCGCTCTCGGCCAATTTGTGTACGTCAAAGCCGGATCCTGTCACGGTTAGGGTCGATGTCGATAGCATGGCGTCCGCTTTGGCGAAGTCTTCCGGCCAGGTCACCTTGAAATTCCGTTCAGAGCCGGCTGTGAAGGCGAGTGATAATCCGGCCTCTTTCGCAACAGCGATGTCATCATGAGCGGACGCGTCAGGGGGCAGGGCGTCGAAAGCGGCTTTGATCTTGGCGTAGTTGAACGCCTGCGGCGTCTGGACACGGTGCAAGCGATCGCGGTCGACAGATGTGAAATCGACCGACTTTACGGCGTCTATGATGGGGAGAGCAGGGACTGCGCCGTCATGGGTTTCGAGGGCCGCGAGCAAAGGTGATATCAGCTCGGCATCTAGAAAGGGGCGCGCCCCATCATGGATCATCACGAATCTCGGTGGCTTGTCGGCCAAAGCGTCCAAACCCGCCCGGACGGAAGCGGTGCGGGATGCGCCGCCCTCGACAACCGTTACATCTGGAAACAAGTCTGCGGCCTGATCATCATCTGGCGCAACGACAAGCACTGTGCGGTCAAACAATCCTGTATTTGATGCATTATTGAGCGTGTGTTCAAGGAGCGGAATTCCGCGTAACAATCTGTATTGCTTTGGTATTTTACCTCCGGCGCGTTCGCCGCGCCCAGCGGCGACCAAAATTAGTGCGCAGTGGGTCAATATCGTCGGTCTCCGGTGCTGAAATATTGTGCGCGAGCATGCGCTCGGCTAGGGCTGCCCTGTGATGCCAAACCCAATCCAGATCGGCAAGCTGAGCTTACGCTCACGTGTCCTTGTCGCGCCCATGTCGGGCGTAACTGATTTGCCGTTCCGGCGGATACTCTCGCGCTTCTCCCCGGGCGCTGTTGTTTCAGAGATGGTCGCGGGTGAAGGGCTGGCCAAGGACGATCCGGAAAATGTCGCACGCGCAGCCGGCGGTGCGGACATAAAACCAATGGCGGTGCAGCTTGTCGGTCGTGATCCGCATTGGATGGCCGAAGGGGCGAAAAAGCTAGAAGATGCGGGTGCCGACCTCATCGACATCAATTTCGGCTGCCCGGCCCGCAAGGTTGTTACCGGTATGTCGGGTTCAGCCTTAATGCGCGAACCAGCACTAGCGCGGGACATTGTCGAGGCTGTTGTGAAGGCCGTTTCAGTCCCGGTTAGTGTCAAGATGCGGCTGGGCTGGGATGATGCAAGCCTGAATGCCCCGCAGATTGCCGCAGATGCCGTCGCCGTCGGTGCCGTCGCGATCACAGTGCACGGGCGGACGCGATGTCAGTTCTACGAAGGTGTTGCGGATTGGGCGGCCGTTCGACCAACCAGCGAGGCGCTTAGCGTCCCCGTCTTCGTCAATGGCGACATTGCAGATGGCTCCAGCGCCATGACCGCTCTGGCACGTTCTGGCGCTGACGGCGTGATGGTCGGTCGGTCTCTGATCGGTCGGCCTTGGGCGCTCTCGCCGATCATGGCGGCTGTCGATGGAACAGCCGAACCGGATAGATTGTCAGCGTCGGAGAAAACGCGGCACACGCTCGATCATTATGCAGAAATGCTGGATTTCTACCCCGAACGCAAAGCGGTTCGCGTCGCGCGCAAACATCTGATCGGATATGCGACAGAAGCCGGATTAAAGGACGATGATCCTGTGCGTCAGCGCTTGGCCCGTTCTGATGATCCAGACGAGGTCCACGAAATCTTGTCCAATCTGTTTACAGATCAGCGGCGGAGCGCGGCATGAGCACGTCTCTGATTGAGGATTGGCCCTTTCCGATGTTCGAGGTCGATGAAGGGCTCATCCGCTTTGCCAATCTGTCCGCGCAAGAATGGACGGGCGACAGTTTAAAGCGGATGAGCGGCAAACCGATCGCAGAGATCGTGAAAACCCAACCTGATCTGGTCGAGCAAATGGCAAAATCACGCGACACAGCGACTGCGCTTACGACGCGCGGCTGTCAGGCGACCTTGCCCAGTGGCGTCACGCTGACCTGCCATGTGACGGTCTTCCCTGTGGAAGGCGGATCGCAGGGCGTGTCCTTCTGGCTAGCGGGTCCCAGACCCCGGGCCAGCGCTATGGGCGTACCCGTGGTTTCCGGCATGGGACGAATGATCGCCCATGAGCTGAAGAACCCACTCGCGGGCATTAAGGGTGCCGCGCAATTGCTGCGCGATGATGTGCCGACGGATGAGGGGCGAGCGCTGCTCGATTTGATTGGCTCGGAAATCGACCGAATTCGGCGACTTGCAGACCGAATGGAAACCCTTGGTGATAGCGATCCAGACCATATGGACTCGGTCAATATTCACACGGTGCTGCGACAGGCGCGTCGGATCGTGCAATCGGCTGAACCGCGCCTTGTTTTCACTGAACGTTATGATCCATCGCTGCCTCACGCGGCTGGCGATGCGGACACGCTGATGCAGGCGTTACTGAACCTGATCCGCAACGCGCAGGACGCGCTTTGCGATACGGATAACCCCGAAATCGAATTGGCCACGACCTTTCGTAGCGGCGTCACAGGGCTCGGCGAAAATGGGCGGCAGGGCCGACATCTTCCGATCCAGATCAATGTGACAGATAATGGGCCGGGCATTGCCGATGATCTGCAAGATCATATCTTTCAACCCTTCGTATCGACCAAACGGGATGGGCAGGGACTGGGTCTCGCGCTCGTCTCCAAAGTGACCAAAGCGCATGGCGGACTGGTCGAAGTTCGCTCTAGGCCGGGCCGCACGACCTTCTCAATTCTTCTCCCCGCTCCGACAGGAGAGTACCATGAAGTATGACGTTCTGCTCGCTGATGATGATGACAGTATCCGGCTCGTTCTATCAAAAGCCCTGACCCGCGCGGGTCACACGGTCCGCGCGACCGACAATCCGGAAACGCTTTTAAAATGGGCCGAAGCGGGTCATGGCGACATCGTCGTGACAGACGTTATGATGGATGGGCGCGAGGTGTTTGAAAGCCTGCCCACGCTGACGCAGATGCGGCCCAACCTGCCGATTATTGTGATTTCAGCGAACAACACGGTCAATACAGCCATCAAATCTGGCCAGCACCGTGTGTTTGAATATGTGCCTAAACCGTTCGATCTGGATGAAATCACCAGTGCGGTCGCGCGCGCCGGACAGACCGTAGGTCCACGGCGGGCCAAGGTTCCGCAAGGGCGTGGGTTGCCAATGATCGGGCGCTCTGCCGCGATGCAGCCTGTTTTCCGGGCTGTGTCCCGCTTTGCGGCGGCCAATCTGCCGGTCCTGATACAAGGCCCCGTCGGAACTGGGAAAGATCTCGTCGCGCGCCTTCTGCATGATGGCGGGCCCCGTCGGGAGCGACCATTTTTGCGCACGAGTGAGTATGAAAACACATCTCTGACACTCCAGAAAGTTAACGGCGGTGACCTTTATATTGATGAGGTCGCGGAATTATCGCCGACGCAGCAGGAACGCCTGCTGGCGTTCTTGACTGAGAGCGAGTTGATTCCAGCTTCTGATCGTCCGCGCGTTATCTGCGCCACACGTAAGGATCTGCGGCGAGAGGTCGAAGAGGGTCGCTTCCGCGATGATTTATTGTTCCGCATCAATGTCGCCGAAATTCGAATTCCACCCTTATCTGAACGTGATCGCGACACGATCGAGTTGGCCGAAGCGTTTCTGTCACTCGCCAGCCCCAGCCAGTCGCGGCGGTTTTCAACCGATGCACTCGAAGTGCTGCACCGTCACGAATGGATTGGGAACGTTAGAGAGTTGGAGAACATCGTGCGCCGTTTGGCAGTCCTCTATTCGGATGACGTGATCTCGGCTGACATGGTCTTACAAGAATTTTCCAAGGATATTCGCGCCAATGATAATGATACGGACGCGTCTGATAAGTTTGAGCGGCAATTGGCGCTCGCTTGCCGGGCATTGCTGGATGGAAGCGAACCAAGCGAAGATGGGTCGCATTATCAGACTGCGATGGCTTGGATCGAAAAACCGCTCATCACGGAAGCTTTGCGCGTTACGGGCGGCAATCGCGCCAAGGCCGCGGACCGCCTGGGCATCCACCGGAACACATTGCGTACACGTCTGAAATCACTAGATTTGCAGTAACGAACCGACTTCTATTGTTGAAAACAGGTCACACTGCTGTAAACTTGCAACAGTCTGCTCTGGCGAACACCGTCGGGCGCTGAATTTTGGAGCCGGATGGCGGATGCGCTGGCCATAGTTGAACCGGCGCGAACCTCTGTTCGTACGCCAGTTTTCAGTCGCTCATTGGCGACGGCTGAGCCGGGGCGTTTGCCCCGTATTGCCCGCTCTGCGGCTTTTGGTGCCTTCTTTGTCTCGGCGATTGTGCTGACGGTTCTCGGGGCTCTGCTGAGCTTTAGCTCAGATGAGGCTCAACTCAGAACGGCTTTCACCATTCTCAAAGCCAATATGGCGCTGATTTTAGCCATTGCGTTCTTTCTTGGTTATCGTGTTCGAAAGACACTTTTCGGTCCAACCCGACGCGACTCTGCGCCTTTACTACACCGACGATTTGTCCTGATCTTCAGCCTCGCGGCCTTATTTCCTGCCATCATTATCGGGGCGTTCTCTGCGTCTTTGATCAGTCAGAATATTACCGGGCTGTTTGGCTCCGATGTGCAAGAAAACATGGAAAGCGCGCGCGGCATTCTGTCTGACTATGTTGATCAGGAACTATCTGAATTGGCGAGTGACCTCGCGCTTGTGCGTCAAACTTTGGACGACCGAAAGTTTGGTGTCAGCGACCGTATATCGCTGAGCGCGGAATTGCAGATTATTGCGCGGGTTCGGGACCTGGATGCCGTTGTTTTGCTGATGGATGACGGACAGGTTCTAGCGCAAGCCTTAGGCCCCCGTGCACCTGCGTTCGAAGTTCCGCGGCCTGATTTACTGCACGATGTTTCGGCTTCCAATGCAGAGTTTCTCAGCAATGATGAAAAAAACTATCTAATCGCCCTGATCCGGCTTCAGGCGGATAGCGATATGCTCCTCTACACAGGACGACGGTTGCGATCCTCTTCCGAGGTTCTGTCGAACATTCGCGGGATTGAGGATGCTTCGCTTAAAATTGACACGTTCACGGCCAATCAGTCCCGAATGAACCGCATATTCGCGTTGACCTTTATCGAAACAGCTCTGTTGCTATTGATGGCGGCGATCTGGCTCGGCCTTGTCTTAGCCAACCGTATCATCCACCCAATCTCATCGCTTGTGACTGCTGCGGAACGGATCCGAGGCGGCGATATGAGCGCGCGGGTGACCGTGTCCGAAGAGTGGGGCGAAATCTCCGATCTTGGCAGTGCCTTCAACCGAATGACGCAACAGCTTAATAGCCAGCGCGATGAGCTGGTGCGTGAACATGACGTCTCTGAGCAGCGACGCCAGTTTTCTGAAGCGGTTTTGTCCGGTGTTCGCGCGGGCGTTCTCGGTCTCACGGAAAGCGGACGCATTACGCTGATCAACGCGTCCGCTGAACGATTATTAGGATTGCCAGCCGAAGCGGCACTGGATCGACCGATTGCTGACCTTTTGCCCGAATTTGGACCGGCCTTTGCGCGGGCTCGGGAAAGCGTGACGAATTCGGCCGAAGATCAGATTGCCTATGAAACAGATGTCGGTTCGATCAATCTCGACGTTCGGGTTGCCAGCTATCAGGGTGCCCGTCGCGATACAGGCTGGGTGGTGACGTTTGATGATATGACGCGTTTGGTCGCAGCGCAGCGCCAATCGGCGTGGCGAGAAGTGGCGCGCCGGATTGCTCACGAAATTAAAAACCCACTGACTCCAATCCAACTGTCTGCGGAACGTCTATCGCGCAAATATGGCCCGGTGCTGACTGAGGACCGAGACGTTTTTGATAACTGTACTCAGACGATCATTCGGCAAGTTGGATCATTGGAGCGCATGGTGGACGCGTTTTCTGCCTTTGCGCAAATGCCGCAACCAGAATTTGAGGCCGTGGACCTGACGGACATTCTCTCGGACGTCTTGTTTGAGCAGGGCGTGGCGTTCCCAGGTATTCAGTTCACCCGAACGGGGTCTTGGGCTTTGCAACAGCCGGTTCGAGGTGATGAACGTCTGCTCACCCAGGCCCTCACCAATATCTACAAAAACGCGGCTGAGGCTGTGCTGCGTGAGGCGGATCATCGCGAGGATAGCTGGTCGGGGCAGATTGAAACCTCTATTCGTCAAACAGCCGAGCGGGTCGAAATTATCGTTCGAGATAATGGCCCAGGCTGGCCGATGAACGATATTGACCGGTTACTGGAACCTTATGTGACCACACGCGAAGGGGGGACAGGTCTCGGCCTGCCCATCGTTAAACGTATTGTTGAAGACCATGCGGGCACGATTGATCTCAGTCCGCGTGAAGACGGCCAACCGGGTGCGCAAGTCGTGATTTCTCTTGAACGCGACATTTCACAGACAATCAACGAGGATGCTGCCGAATGACGATGACTGATCGAACTCTCTGCGCGCAAGATATACTAATCGTTGAAGATGAGGCGGATATCCGGTCGTTGATCGCCGGTATCTTACAGGATGAGGGGCACGAAACGCGTGAGGCGAGTACGTCTGAAGAGGCGTTGAATGCTGTTCGGGCGCGCGAGCCTAATCTAGTTATTCTGGACGTGTGGCTCAAAGGGAGCTCGATGGACGGGATCGAATTACTGGATGTTCTCAAGCAAAATGCGCCGGACTTACCCGTGATTATTATCAGCGGCCACGGGACCGTCGAAACAGCCGTCTCTGCGATCCGAAAAGGGGCCTATGACTATATCGTAAAGCCGTTCAACTCTGACAAATTGATCGTAACCGCCACCCGCGCGTTGGAAGCGGCACAGTTGCGAGAGGAAAATCGAGAACTGAAAGACAAGGCGCCATCCGATAACATGCTGATCGGGGACAGCCCGCAGATTGCGCAACTTCGCCAGAAAATTATGCGGATCGCCTCGACCAATTCACGGGTTCTAATCTCGGGTGCGTCGGGAACGGGCAAAGAGTTGATTTCCCGCATGATCCACCGTCAGAGCAATCGATCAGGAGGGGCATTTCGTGCCGTTAATGCGGCGTCTATGGTGCCGGAACGGGTCGAGGAGGAACTCTTCGGCATAGAGGGGCCTGATGGCGTCGAGAAGTCGGGACTTCTTGAGAGGGCACATAACGGCACGCTTTATATTGATGAAGTGGCGGATATGCCGCTCGAGACACAAGGCAAACTGCTGCGCCTTCTGGTCGAGCAGAGATTCCAGCGCCTTGGTGGGCGCGACGATGTCCAAGTCGATGTTCGCGTGATTACGTCCAGTTCGCGCGATTTGGCAGAACAGGTGCAACTGGGTTTATTTCGCGAAGATCTCTATCACCGTCTTAATGTGATGCCATTGGAAGCGCCGCCGCTGTCGGACCGACGAGATGACATTCCGGCTCTGGTTGCCTTTTTCATCGAACAGTTATCGTCATCCACGGGCTTGCCAAAACGCGAGATTGGCGCGGATGCGATGGCGGCGCTGCAAGCCCATGATTGGCCCGGAAATGTGCGTCAATTGCGCAATAATGTTGAACGGTTGCTGATCCTAGCCACGGGTGATCCGACACAGCCGATTACACTCTCGACACTGCCGCCAGAAGTTTCTGTCGTGCGCGGCGGGGAAGGGCCTGGCGAGAATGAACGCATGATCGCGTTGACACTTCGCGACGCGCGCGAACATTTCGAACGCCAATATTTGCAAGCCCAGATCGACAGGTTTGGCGGTAATATTTCACGCACAGCAAGCTTTGTGGGGATGGAGCGTTCCGCCTTGCATCGCAAACTCAAGTCGCTAGGCTTGAACACGAGCAGCGGCACGTCCGCCGCCCAAGCGAACGCCGACTAAGGATGTTCGTCTTTGCGGCTTATCGCCGCCGGACAAGCGAGGCCGGTCCATGCGAGTGATTATTTGTGGCGCCGGGCGTGTTGGCTGTGGTCTTGCCACGCGTCTAGCTGTCGAAAACAACACGGTCACCGTTGTCGATACGTCGTCTGATCTAATCCGTCAGATCACGACTGACTTGGATGTGCGCGGTGTTGTCGGACATGGGTCGCATCCCGATGTTCTGGTTCGTGCGGGCGTTGAGAACGCCGACATGATCATCGCGGTCACACAATTTGACGAAGTCAATATGGTGGCCTGTCAGATCGCGCATTCCCTTTTTGACGTGCCCACCAAAGTCGCCCGTGTTCGCGCGCAATCCTATCTTCAAGCGCAATATAATGATCTCTATTCGCGCGAGAATATGCCGATCGATATTATCATCTCGCCCGAGATCGAGATTGGGAAAGCGATCTTGCGGCGTCTGTCGACGCCCGGCGCTTTCAATGTCGTTCCCTTTGCCGATGGGTTGGTTCAGTTCCTCGGCGTGCGGATTGGAGAAGATTGCCCGATCATTGATACGCCGATCCGTCAGATCCCAGACCTGTTCACAGGGCTTCACGCGGCAATCGTGGGTATTAGGCGAGACGGGCAACTCTTTGCGCCCAATCCCGACGATCCATTGGAGATCGGTGATGACGCTTATTTCGTCACACGAGCCGAACACTCACAGCGTTTGCTGGAAGTTGTTGGTACGCGTGAGTCGCGGGCGCGGCACGTTGTCATCATTGGGGCGGGCAGTATCGGCACCTATGTCGCCAAGGCTCTAGAAGATCAGCCTGGTGTGCGTGTGCGCGTTATCGAGGCCAATAAAGAGCGGGCTGAGATTGCGGCAGCAGAGCTCCCTAAAACAGTCATTCTGCATGGCGATGCGATGGACTCAGCTGTGCAGGAAGAGGCTGGGGGCGGAAATGCAGACGTTCTGATCGCCCTCACAGACGATGATAAGACCAATATCCTCTCCTCCATCCTCGGCAAGAAATTGGGTGCGCGGCATACGATTGTGCTGCTGAATGAACGTCCGATGCAGGAGTTGCAGAAGGATTTAGGCATCGACATGGTTATCGACCCGCGGGCGTCCACCGTGTCGTCGATCCTCCGTCATGTCCGCCGTGGCCGGATCCTCGACGTTTATGCGATCGACCAAGGGGGTGCGGAAGTGCTGGAAGGCGAAGTCTTAGAAACGTCAGTCTTTGCCGGTAAGACCTTGGCCGAAGCGGCTGTCGGTGACGGGGTTGCTATTGGGGCCATCGTTCGCGACGGTCGGGTCATGATGCCTGAGCCGACTTTACAGTTGAAGGAGGGCGACCGCGTGATCTTGTTGGCCGAACGGAGCGCCCTTCGCGAAATTGAAGCGCTGTTCCGTGTCGGCGTTGAGCTCTACTGATCGGATGCTGTCCGGCTGGATAGCGGGGGCCTGAGGTTGCGGCTCGTCAAAATTCTTCTTTGGCTGGGTTACTCGCTGTTCACGAGCGCAGCCCTAATGCTGATAACGGCTTTGGTCGCGCTACTTGTTTTTGAGGTTCGAAACGCCGGATTGATGGCAATATTGGCGGTCCTGTCGGCGCTCGTCGGCGGCCTGATGATTACAGCGAGCTTCAAGGCGAGCACGAAGGAAAGCTCGGGCGAGGCGATCCTATTTCTGGTGCTCTATTGGGCAGTCGTGCCGATCGTCTGTTCATTGCCATTTTATGTACTTGGCGCGACATCCGGACCGATTGCAGCGATTTTTGAGGGTGTGTCGGCGATCACGACGACTGGCGCGAGCACACTCGACGCCGAGGTTCAGTCTCGAACTCTACTTTTCTACCGGTCCTTGCTGCAATTTTTCGGCGGCGTCAGCGTGGCCGTCTTTGCCGTCGTCGTTCTCGCCGCCCTTAACCTGACGGGAACGGGCATTCACAGATCGGGCCTTTTCACGTTTCGGTCGGGTGAGTTGTTCACGCGGTTTTTGGGCGTGGGACAGCTTGTTGCGGCCATCTATCTCTTTTTGTCGGCAGTCGCTTTCGTTTTGATGGTCATGGGCGGGACGGATACATTTACGGCACTCTGTCTTGCTCTGTCGGGGATCAGCACAGGGGGATTGCAGCCTTTTGTCGGGCCGTTGGCGAATGTTTTGTCACCTGTCTCAGCGATTGTTCTGGCGCTACTCTGTTTGGTCGGGGCGTTTAATATTTCAATCCTTTGGGATTTTCTCCGACTGAGGCGGCTTCGTCCATTTCTCCGTCTGTTCGTTCATGTTGAACATCGCGGTCTGTTTGCCATTGCGGCGTGCCTGACACTAATCACGCTTATCTTTGCGGGTCTGTCGAACTTTGGGCCGGCGATTCTGGACTCGATATTTTTCGTCAGTTCAGCGGGGTTTCGCTATGACGTGATTAGCTTGGACATGGTTCCGTCACCAATCCTAATTTGCGTGGCGCTCATTGGTGGATCGGCGCTCTCAACAGCGGGCGGGATTAAGGTAATCCGTCTGCTCTTGCTGTTCCGCCATCTGGGCACGGACATGGCCCGGTTGTCGCACCCATCCCGGGTCAAGCCGATTGAGTTTCGAGGCAATGTTATTGATGACGATGAGTTTTTGTCGATTTGGATGTATTTTTTCGGATATGCGTTGTGTTTCGCATTCGGCGCACTCGCCTTGGCTGCGTCAGGGTTGAATCTTCAGGATTCAATGGCCACGTCTGCGGCGTCACTCGCCAATATGGGGCCTCTGCTCGATATGACTTTGCCGTCGTCAGGGCTGCGATATGGGGACTTTAGTGGTCTGCAAATGACAGTGGCCGCACTTCTGATGTTGATTGGTCGCGTGGAGGTCTTGGTCGCACTATCGCTGCTTCTTCCATCGACGTGGCGACAATAATGGGCGAAATCAGCATCCAACCGTAGCTTGCTGTTTAATCATTTGCCTTTGGACAAGGCGAAGCTATGAGTCGTCGCGAACTGATGAAGCGCCGCAATAGAGTTGTTACGGCCAATAAGAAAAGCAGGTGACCCCCGATGTCGGATCGGAAACAAAATCTCCAAGACACGTTCCTGAACGCTGTCCGTAAATCCAAAATGCCCTTGACGATTTTTCTCGTAAATGGGGTAAAGCTGCAGGGTGTCGTGACGTGGTTCGACAGTTTTTGCGTCCTGCTGCGCCGGGATGGATCATCCCAGCTCGTCTATAAACATGCAATCAGCACCATTATGCCGTCCGGACCTGTGCCTCTGCATGATCCGTCGATCGACGACGAAGACGACGCGGAATAGACCCTGTTTTTGACGCAATTTTCTATGCTTGAGACCGCCTATGTATGATCTTGAAGTCAAGATCGAGCGGGCGCTTGTCGTGCATCCGCGGTTTACCGATGCACGGTCTGGTGATGCCGATTATGACCTAGAAGAAGCGGTTGGCTTGGCGGAAGCGCTCGGGGTCGCCCCGGTTGAAGCGCGAATTGTTCCCATTCGCGACGTGAAAGTCAGCAACTTCTTCGGCTCCGGTCAGATTGAAGATATGGCTGCTT
Source organism: Algimonas ampicilliniresistens (assembly GCF_030159955.1). Classification (GTDB taxonomy): domain Bacteria; phylum Pseudomonadota; class Alphaproteobacteria; order Caulobacterales; family Maricaulaceae; genus Litorimonas; species Litorimonas ampicilliniresistens. The sequence continues at coordinate 1,581,522 of NZ_BSNK01000001.1, read as the reverse complement.
CTATCCAGGCGCTGGCGCTCAATGTCGTTATCGTCAATGGTGAGCTGACGCCGATCCAGCAGCGTAATCTGGAGAAAGCCCTGAATGTCAAAGTGATCGACCGGACAGGTCTGATCTTGGAAATTTTCGGGTTGCGCGCGGCCACTAAAGAAGGGCGTTTGCAGGTCGAACTGGCGCGTCTGAACTATGAGCGTTCCCGACTTGTACGGACCTGGACGCATTTGGAGCGCCAGCGCGGTGGTTCCGGCTTCTTGTCTGGGCCAGGTGAAACACAGATTGAAAGTGACCGCCGACAGCTCAATGATAAAATCGATAAGCTGAAGTCGCAGCTCGACGATGTACGGCGAACCCGTGATCTACAGCGCGCCAAACGCAGACGGAGTGATGAACGCATCGTCGCTTTGGTTGGTTATACCAATGCCGGGAAATCGACCCTGTTCAACCGCGTAACGACGGGCGGCGTTTTCGCTCAAGATATGTTGTTCGCCACATTGGATACGACGCACCGCATTCTGCCACTTCCCAGCGGTCAAAGCGCGATTATCTCTGACACAGTGGGTTTTATCTCTGACCTACCGACACAGCTGATCACCTCGTTTAGAGCGACTTTGGAAGAGACGTTGGAAGCGGATGTGCTGTTGCATGTTCGTGATATTTCGGACCCGCTGACATCACGGCGCCGCGAAGAGGTGATGGATGTTCTCAATCAAATCGGCGCGGGCCCGGACCATGGGCAAGCGTTGATCGAAGTCTGGAACAAGGCGGACCTACTGCCTGCATCTGAACGTGAGAATATCGAAAGCCTTGCAGAGCGCGCCCGAACCGAAGCCTCGCTTACAGATGCTTTTGTGGTGTCCTGCCTATCGGGTGCCGGCATCGGTGATTTACTCGAAGGCGTTGAAGAAGCGCTGACGCGGAGTGATGAAATTCTGGACGTCACGATTACACCGGACGTGTTTTCCGCGCGCGCGTGGCTGCATGAAAATGGTCATGTCATCAACGAAGCGCCGGGCGATGCAGGGGCTGTAGCGATGACCGTGCGCTTAACGGAAAGCGATGCCGGGAAATTCAGGGCGCGGTTTTCCGAATTGATGAACTAAGCCCTTAAGAGCGTTCCTCGGCTTTGACGGATTGCCAATGTGCTTCCATCGCATTTAGAGATAGTCCCTCGACAGATCCTCCAGCTTTTTCTTCGACGCCTTCGAACCGACGCGTGAATTTGCTGTTCGCGTCGCGCAGGGCTGACTCTGCATCAATGCCAAAATGGCGCACGAGATTAACGACTGAGAAAAGCAGATCACCAGCCTCTTCATGACGCTCAGCGTCATCAGCATCACGGAGTTCGCCCGCCTCTTCGACGATCTTATCGAACACACCGTCAGTAGTGGGCCAGTCAAAACCAACTTTGGCTGCGCGCTTCTGCAGCTTCTGCGCGCGCATTAAGGCGGGTAGAGCGAGGGCGACGCCGTCCAACGTCCGTCCGGAACGTTCCGCAGCTTTCATCGCATCCCAATCTGAGCTTTCTGCACCCTCGAAAACATGAGGGTGACGCCGCACCATTTTATCGACCAATGTATCGACGACATCGTCGAGATCGAATGCGTCGACTTCATCCGCCATTTTGGCGTGAAACAGGACTTGGAACAAAAGATCGCCGAGTTCGGATTTTAGATCCGGCAGATCCGTTCGATCAATCGCGTCCTTGACCTCATAAGCCTCTTCGATCGTGTAGGGGGCGATTGTCTCGAACGTTTGCTCACGGTCCCAAGGACAGTCGGCGCGTAATCGCTCCATCAGCGCTTTGAGACGCGCGTAACGCTCCGCGGGTAGGCCGCTCATGGCTTCGGTTGACGCAAGGCACGCAGGATCAGCGCGCCCAGAACAAGGGCTGACGCGCCGTAGCTGCCCCAGATGAAAACGGCATGTGGTCCCATATCGATCATAGGGCCTCCACGCGCGCGGTCGCGGCCGGCGCTGGTTTGCGGGCGGCGCGGGCTTGCGCGATTTCCGACAACATTCCACGCATAGTTAGCCATCCAAGTAAGAGCGTATAGCCGAACGCCATGAGCAGGAGCGGCGTTAGAAGCTCCGGCGCGAGGCCGGGCGCACCGGGCTGACTGATTGTCGCTGATTGGTGCAGACTGTTCCACCATTCGACCGAAAATTTGATGATAGGAATATTGACCCAACCGATCATGGCCGTGATCGCGGCAAGACGCGACGCGCGTTTCCGGTCTTCGATCACCTGCCAGATGGTCATGTAGCCGATATAGATAAACAGCAGGATCAGCACGCTGGTCATGCGCCCGTCCCATTGCCAATACGTGCCCCAATCAGGCTTTCCCCACAAGCTGCCCGTGATTAGGGCAAGTGCCGTGAAAGCGGCGCCTGGGAGCGCTAGAGACCGGGCGGCAAGGTCGGCAATCGGATGACGCCAGACGAAGCTGATCAGGCTCGCGAGCGCAATTGAGCTGTAGGCTGCCATGGCGCACCACGCGGCGGGGACGTGGACATACATGATACGAACTGTGTCGCCATGTTCGACCTCGGTTGGTGAGGCAATCAGCGCTTGCCACAGACCAATCGTAAGCACGATGACGGCACCCCAACCGAAAACCGGCGTCAACCAGCGGGCGAGGCCGACGAAACGCTGCGGGTTGGCGAAACGGGTAAACATCTAAGCGGGACCTCTATTTGCGGCCAATGCCGCCACGGTTGCGGGTGTTCCTAGCGCGACAGCGATGAAGCTCAAACCCGCAAGGATACGAAATTGCACAGCCGCTATTCCCTCTGACGCAAAGGTGTTGGCGGCTTCTGTTCCGAAAATCAGAACCGGAATCAGCAGCGGAGCTGTCAGGATAACGGCGAGAACTCCGGACCCACGCTGTGCTGCGAGGATAGCGGCCGTGACGGAGGCGTAAGCGGTGATAGCGGGTGCGCCGATGATCAGCGATAGGATCGTGCCGATGATCGCGGGGCCGTCCATGCCGAGCAATAAGGCGAGCAGAGGCGTTGCGATGATTAACGGCGCGAGTCCGGTGATCGCGAAAGACAGGCTCTTGGCCGTAGCAATCGCCAAGCCGGATGCGCCGGAGAGATGCATCTGGGCCAATGCGCCAGTTTCTTGATCAGGCTGATAGAGGCGGTCGAGACCGAGCAAAGCGGATAAGGTCGCGGCGAGCCACAGCAGTCCGGGGCCCAGGTCAGGACGAGATCCACCGAGCGCAAGGCCGCAAAGAAGGACGAATAGGGCCATAAAGGCCAGAGATAGTCCTGTGCCGGAGGTCCCCCGAGCGGCGAGTTGCAGATCTCTTTTTAGAATGGCGCCCATCATGCGCCCGGCTCCAGCACAAGTTTTAAAGCTTCAACGCCGTTAATCGGTACAGGTTGGTGCGAGGCAATCAAAGCCATCCCGCCGTCTGTGAGATGTCGGCTAAGTGTCGATGTGACTAAGGCGCGGCCGTCCGTGTCCAAACCCGCCAATGGCTCATCCATCAACCAAGCCGCGCGGTCTGACGCCATGAGGCGCGCGAGCGACAGGCGTCGCCGCTGTCCGGCGGAGAGGCCAATCACAGGGGTTTTCGTACGGCCCGCTAATCCCACGGAGGTGAGCCTCTCTTCGAGAGACAAACTGTCACCGTTGAGACTTTGCCAGAAAGCTAATTCCTCGCCGAGCGTCAGACCCGATCGTTCAGGGCCGCGATGGGCTGCATAGGCAAGAGCCTCGCGGGAGCTGAGTTCACTGTCTTGCTGGATCCATTGGGCCGTGCCCGAATCTGGGGTCAAAAGACCAGCACAGGCCAGCAAAAGAGTGGTCTTACCGATGCCGTTGGGCCCCGTTAGCCACAGAGCTTGTCCCGGGCCAAGCGCGAGTGTCAGATCAGAGATCAGAGTTTGATCTCCACGAGACAGGGTCAAGTCTTGCACGTTCAGCCGGATATTATACCGCGGGGTCATGGCAGCCCTATGGCGTGGCTTTTACTCAGAGTCACGATGTTGAAGCGCAGCGTGTGTCTGTCTATCTAGGGTGTATGAAACCACCACATAGAAATCGACGTCTCGGCCTGATCGCGCTCGTTGGGGGTAGCTTGATAGTCGGCGTCGCACTGATCCTGTCCGCGTTGAATGAAAACACGCAATTCTTCTATAATCCGGCGGATGTGTTGGCTGAGAATTTCGAGCCAAAATCTGAGACGTTTCGAATCGGCGGGCTCGTTGTAGACGGCACAGTCGTGCATGAGGGCATCACGACAACTTTTGATCTTGCCGATTTTGAGCGCCCGACCCCAAGCCCGATTCGCGTGACGCATAGCGGACAGTTGCCCAATCTCTTCCGTGAAGGGCAGGGCGTAGTCGTGTCTGGCCGTATGGTGAGTGAGACAGAATTCCTTGCTGACGACGTCCTCGCCAAACATGACGAGAACTATCAACCCAAGATCGAGTATCAGGACGATATTGAGAGTTGAAGGAGCAGTGGCGAGCAGCTCGGCAGATGTGGGGCAGCCTTACCGCTCGCCGTATCCACCGAAGTGGACGACTCACATATGGCAGGTCCAATCCGGTTTGGGCAGTGATTTACTGTGACGATGCTGTGTTAAGTCGTAATGTGGTTTCGAAACCCCTACCGTAGCCCTCTGATTAGCCATCCGTCGCGTTCCGATAGACCGTTCCGTTTTTCATCACGAAATCAACGTCTTCCAACGCACGGATATTTTCTAACGGGTTAGTGTCGACAGCGATAATGTCGGCATAGGCGCCCGATTTGATAACCCCGATTTGTCCTTCGCGATCAAACAGTTTCGCGTTGACGATCGTCGCGCTCTGGATCGCTTGCATGGGGGTTAGGCCCCATTTGACCATGTAAGCGAATTGTCGGCCATTGAGCCCATGCGGATAGACACCCGCATCTGTGCCGTAAGCAATCTTCGCGCCTGACTTTGCGGCGGCTTGGAAGCGTTCGCGTTGTGCTTTTCCGACCTGACGTTCTTTTTCGAGGCTTTCGGGTAGGATTCCGGCGGCTTCACCCTCTGACAGAATATAGTCGGATACATAAACATCCATCGACAGGGCTGTACCTTTTTGAATCGCCAGACGGATGCTTTCATCTGTGATCATGGAGGCATGTTCGACGGAGTCGACTCCGGCTTCAATGGCGGTCTGAATGCCCTTGGACCCGTGGGCATGGACGGCGACTTTCATGCCGAGTTGGTGGGCTTCGTCCACAATGGCTTTCATTTCCTCAGCGGAAAATTGCTGCGCGCCGATTGAGGTGCCTTTGGAGAGGACGCCGCCTGTTCCGCAGAACTTAATGACTTCCGCGCCATATTTTTTGTTCTCACGGACTTTGGTCCGAACCGCCCACGGACCATCGGCCACGCCGCCGGCTATTTGTTCATACTCAAAAGGTAGAAGATTATTGTCGCAATGCCCCCCTGTAATGCCAATGGACCGACCTGCAGGAATGATACGAGGGCCGGGAATATCGCCGTCGTCGATGGCATTGCGGAGATCGATGTCAGCAAAGCCGGGCGCGCCAACATTACGAATGGTCGTAAACCCGGCTTCGAGGGTCACCTTCGCATTGGCGACGCCAGTAATGGCTGCCCGTGGCGTCGACTCTGCCAGACTATTATAACCATAATTGGCGGCTTTGCCGATCAGATGCGCGTGGCTGTCTGACAATCCAGGAAGAACCGTCATGTCTGAGAGGTCAATAAAGTGATTGGGCTGCTCAAGGCGTTGATAGGCCCGCTCGGACAAAACATCACGTATTTTACCATTCTCAATGACAATATATTGGTCGGTTTGCGTGGTTCCCGCTTCCGTATCGATCATAGTGCCCGCGTGAATTACGGTGACGCCAGCATTACCGTGGTGATTAGCCAGAGCGGGCGCGGTTAAGGATGCAGCTAACAGCAGCGAAAGAGCGAGTTTCATTCAGGTCACCTGTAGTCGTTGGGCAGGATTACAGCTAAGCGCTGCGGCGATGGCACCGCAAGCGCAAATGCCCCGAACGGTTCCGCCGGAGCCGGACTTAATCATCAATGGGGCGGGTTTGTCCGGTCTGTTGACAGCTTGGCGCTGTCTGCACGTCAATCCGAGCCTAACCATTGCGATCTACGAACAGAAGGATAGGATTGGCGGAGACCATACTTGGTCGCTCAACCTGTCAGATATTCCGCCAAATCTTAGGGATTGGTTCGATCCGTTTATCGCCTATCGCTGGCCACGATACGATGTGCGGTTCCCGCAACGTGAACGGACATTGGAGATCGAATATGGATCAGGCAATTCCGAGACATTACGAGGCTGTGTCGAACCGTTGATCCAGTCTGGGCGTTTGCAGATTCATTTGGGTCAGGCCGGACCTGTAGGCAGCCATACCCCATCGATAGACGCGACGGGCTATAGTCTGAGGGACGACGAGTTTCCGGGTTGGCAGAAATTTGTCGGCCACGTCATTCGGTGTGACCAGCCTCACGGCGTTGCGCACCCAGTTATCATGGATGCGACTGTGGAACAGATTGACGGCTATCGGTTCATCTATTTGTTGCCGTTTTCGGATCACGAAATCTTGGTTGAAGATACATATTTTTCTAACTCTCCGCATTTGTCAGAGAATGAAATCGGCCACCGGATCGAGGACTATATTCAACAGAAGGGATGGGGCGCCCACAAGACTGTTCGGACGGAAAAGGGCGTCTTGCCGATGATGATGGCCACAGACCGCGACGATGACAGCGCGAAGATCGGGCTAGGCGGCGGTTTTGCCGTCGCGGCGACGGGCTTTACGGTGCCACATGCTGTCGAGGTCGCGGACAAAATTGCACAAACGATCGCACACGGTGGTCCGAAGGTAGCGACGAAAGCGATTGCCGCCTTTCGACGCGACCATTTGCGCCGCGAAGGATATGCGCGACGACTTAACCGCATGTTTTTTCGGGCCGCCGATCCATCGCGGCGTTATGTCGTGTTGCAGCGCTTCTACGGTCTGGGCGAAGGGCTGATCCGCCGCTTTTATCGCAATGATTTGACGCGGCGAGATAAAGCTAGAATTTTGATCGGAAAACCTCCTGTACCCGTATCTAAAGCACTTACTCATTTTTCTGAATCCGACTTCATCCGGCGCGAACGTGCCAAAGGAAAATCGTCATGACTGCTGTGATTGATCCAGCTGAAATTGCCGCCGCAAAGGTAGGCGGTAAACCCACCGCCATTGTTATCGGTGCCGGGTTTGGCGGCATCGCATTGGCGATCCGTCTGCAAACGATGGGCTTCGCAGTGACGCTTCTCGACAATCGCGATAAGCCGGGCGGGCGGGCCTATGTCTATGAAGAAGACGGGTTTAAGTTTGATGGCGGCCCAACGGTCATCACTGATCCGGATTGCTTGCGCGAGCTCTGGGATATCTCAGGCCGAAACATGGATGATTACGTCACCCTGCTTCCGGTTGATCCGTTTTACCGGCTCCAGTGGGAAGACGGGGACGTGCTCGACTACACCCAAAGTCAGGAGACGCTGGAAGCCGAAATCGGCAAACGCAATCAAGCCGACGTAGCAGGCTATCGTAAGTTCTTGGCTTACAGCCAAGACCTTTATCGCGAAGGCTACGAGAAGCTCGGTACGACCGCTTTTCTGAAGTTCGGTCAGATGATTAAGGCAGCACCGCAACTGATCCGCTTGCGCGCTGACAAGAGCGTCTATTCCATGGTCAGTAAGTTCGTGAAGAACGAACGGGTTCGTCAACTCCTCTCTTTTCAATCGCTCCTCGTGGGAGGTAATCCCTTTAAAACGAGCTCCATCTACGCCTTGATCCACGCGCTTGAGCGCAAGGGCGGTGTCTGGTTCGCCAAAGGCGGAACCGGGGCTTTGGTTGATGGGATGATAAGACTTTTCAATGACCTAGGGGGAGTGGTTAAACTATCCACTGAGATCACAGACATCCGAACTGAGGGTGATCGTGTCACAGGTGTTGAGGCGGCCGATGGTTGGTCAATGGATGCCGATCTGGTCGCATCGAATGCGGATGTCGTTCACACCTATACGCAACTGCTGCGCGGTCATGACCGGGGAAAGAGTTACGGGAAAGAGTTGAAAAAGAAGAGCCATTCCATGTCGCTCTTCGTACTCTATTTCGGTCTGAAAACGACACATCCGGATATGAAGCACCACATCATATTGCTGGGTCAACGCTACCGTGAGCTTATCGCGGAAATCTTCGGCAAGGGTCGGAAAGTGCCCGATGACTTCTCTCTCTACCTTCACGCGCCTTGCGTGACGGACTCGTCCATGGCGCCGGAGGGCTGCTCATCCTACTATGTCTTGTCGCCGGTTCCGCATCTGGGTCATGCCGACATTGATTGGGATGAGTTTGGTCAGGCCTATGCTGACAAGATCCTCGATTATCTGGAAGAACATTCGATCCCGAATTTACGACGCGATCTAGTGGTGCAGAAGACGCTCACGCCGTTTGGGTTTCGCGACGAGATGAACACGCATCATGGGAGTGCGTTCTCAATCGAACCCATCCTGACCCAGTCGGCTTGGTTCCGGCCGCATAACCGCGACGATGTGTTGTGCAATCTCTATATTGTGGGGGCGGGCACACACCCTGGCGCCGGGGTTCCGGGCGTCGTGGGCGCGGCCAAGGCCACGGCGGGCGTCGTCGCAGATGATTTCAAGTCTGTGCTGGCGAGCTGATCGCTCACGCCCAACTCACAGGGCTTCACGAGGAATTGTGGAGCCAGCATCAGGTGAGTTGCTAAAGGCCCCGAAATTAACTGGGAGTCTTCCATGCCTAAACTTCGCCTGCCGCTCTTTTTGACGCGGCTCTCCATCGTGTGCTTTTTACTGCCTTGGCAGTTGATGCGGTTTCTGCGGCCTGAAGCCGCCGACGGCATCGCTAAGAAATATTATCACTTGCCGGGTCTTTCGACCGGTGTCGGCTATGCGATTGGCGTGTTCTGGATGGTTCTGCTCCTCGCCTTCTTGGTCGGGTTCAAGAAGCGGATCAGCTATGGTCTAGTGTTCCTGCTGCACGCCGGAGCGATTATTGTCGCGCTTCCATTCTACATTCCGTGGATGGAGAACTTTAATCAGCTCTTCCTCGCGGCGATCCCAGCGGCGGCAGCTATGGGTTTGCTTTACGTGTTACGCGACGAGGACACGATGTTGTCGCTGAAATAATCGAAAGTTTTTTTGATGTAGGCAATCCAGCACCCTTAGGTGCTGCGTATCTAGTCTGTTCAGCATCTCAGGTCCCTTGGTGCTGACCCTTGTCCAGAATCGTCCCCTTGTGACTGGACATCTCTTTTAGCGCCCCGGCGGCTACCGCCGCGGGCGCTTTTTTGTACCTGTCGCTAAACAGATCATACGTTTGGCTAGAAACAGCCACGTCCGGTCGATCAATAGCAGGCCGATTAAAGCCAGCACGGCCCACCAGACCGGTTTTCTTGTCCATCCGATCCAAATTAACGCCGCGAGAACTAATGGGTAGAGCAGGATCGCGACAGCGAACCGCCAAATCGCAACCGCCTTATCGATCATTCTTCCAGCGCCCTGGGCAGGATCAGATCGACAAAGGTCCAACTCTCCGGTGACAGCCAATTGCCGTCATTATGCCTTTGTAGAACCGTGCAGGCGCCCGTCGGATAATCGGCGCTCTGTCCCGTGAAGTAACCATGCAGATCCGCCCAGCCGGGATTGTGACCGAGCCACATGAGCCGGTCGATATCGGGTTCGCCTTCGGTCCGGGCCACTCTGAAAACATCCGAGGGTGAGGCGTGGTAGAATTCGCTGAAATAGTCGACGCGTTGTGCGCCGGGGATAGCACGGATCAGTCGCATGGACGTTTCGCGCGTGCGTTTGGAGTCGCTGCTCCAGATTGTCTGAGGCGCAAACCCCCGCGCGTGCAGGGCTTGGCCAACAGCAGTCGCCGCTTTGCGCCCGCGCGAATTTAGCGGGCGCTCATGGTCGGTCATATTCGCATTAGCCCAGCTAGACTTGGCGTGACGCATCAATAGGAGATGTGTGAGCATGATCCTACATGACGTTAGTCGATCGTATAGACAATCCCGAAGCGCGAAATGGTGTCTGTCTTCTCTGTGCCAAATGGCACATCAGAATGATGATCGATCCGGAATGATGCGCGCGCCGCGAGGTTGCCCATCAGGTTCGCTGTCAGACCAACTTCGCTCCAGAGATAGGTGTCGGAATCCGACCAAAGGACGCCGGAATCATTATAGGCTGAGACCTGCTCATTGATCTGCCAGTCGAAATCCGACTCGGCGTTGACTGCGAACTCATTATTCGTGATGTCGAGCGCTGATGTTTGTGACCGATAACCGACACCGGTCGTCACGCTCCATCCGATGGGTTTGCCTTCGTAGATCGTATAACCGAGGCCACCCCCGATGAAATAGCCGTCAGTGAACGCGCCGAAATCATCATAGTAATAGTCGGCTGTCCCGAAGCCGAAGAGACGGTCGCTAATGTCGCGTTCAAGCTGATAGCCCAGATTGAAACGTTCCCGGTTTTGGACGCCATTCACCGTGCCGTAATCTGCGCTGGCCGCGAATTTGTGACGCCATCTCTCGCCAATATTATCGAGTTTTAGCCCGACGCCGACATTGGTCGTGTCCGTATTGCCGGTGGTGCGGTTGGCGGTGAGGGACGCTTCGCCGACCCAACCGTTTGCATCTTGAGCTACAGCGAGGCTGGGCAGAAGGAGGCTAGGTAGGGCAAGAAGTGAGAGGGCGAATGTTGTTGTGCGCAGCATGATGGTGTTTCCCAAAGTGATTTGGGACGCCTTTGGGAAAACTGCGTTAATGCACCCTGAATGACGCTGCGCTTTACCCGCGCATCGCACCGCCTTATGGCGACCGCCAGCAACCCATAAACGACTTCAACACAGCCCGGTTTCACCCATGTTCGACCTCAAAGCCATTCGCGAAAACCCTGACGCCTTCGACGCCGGATGGGCGCGTCGTGGTCTCGATCCGCAGACGCCCACTATTCTTGAGAAGGATAAGCTGATCCGCAAGGTCAAGACGATGGTCCAAGAGGCCGAGGCGGCTCGCAATAAAGCGTCCAAACAGATCGGTGCGGCCATGGGCCGGGGCGATAAAGAAGAGGCTGAGCGTCTCAAAACTGAAGTGGCGGGTGCGAAGAATGTTATCGCTGCGCTTGGCGTCCAGCTTGAGAGCGAAGACACTATTCTGAACGATCTACTGGCCAGCCTGCCTAATATCCCGGCGGATGATGTGCCCAATGGCGCGAGTGAGGACGAGAATGTCGAGATCGCCAAATGGGGCGATCCACGCAGTTTCGATTTTGACCCGAAAGCCCATGATGACCTCGGCGAAGCGCTAGGGATGATGGATTTTGAAACGGCCGCTAAAATGAGCGGCAGCCGCTTTGTCATCTTGCGCGGCGCACTATCCCGCTTGGACCGAGCCCTCGCAGCAATGATGCTTGATATGCAAACGGGCGAAGGGTTTGAGGAAACGTCACCGCCGCTCTTAGTATGGGCCGACCCGCTCTATGGAACAGGACAACTGCCAAAATTTGAAGAAGATCTCTATAAGACGACGGGTGATCATTACCTGATCCCAACAGCTGAAGTCTCCCTCACGAATACCGTTCGCGAAAGCATCCTTGATCTGGACACACTCCCGCATCGCTTAACGGCGCACACACCCTGTTTCCGCAGTGAAGCCGGGTCTGCGGGTCGCGACACGAAGGGCATGATCCGGCAGCACCAGTTCAATAAGGTTGAGCTAGTGTCGATTGCGACGCCGGACCAGTCGGATGACGAACATAAGAACATGCTGCGCTGCGCAGAAGCCGTGTTGCAAAGGCTGGAGCTGCCTTATCGCGTAGTCGAGCTTTGCACGGGTGATCTTGGGTTCGGCGCGCGCAAAACCTATGACATTGATGTCTGGTTGCCGAGCCAGCAGACATACCGCGAGATCAGCTCAATTTCGAACTGCGGCGACTTCCAGGCCCGGCGCATGAATGCGCGCTACCGGGCCGGGGAGAAGGATAACCGCTTCGTCCATACGCTGAACGGCAGCGGTCTGGCTGTGGGCCGGACATTGGTCGCAGTGCTTGAGAATTACCAGAACGAAGACGGTAGCATTACTGTGCCGACCGCGTTGGTGCCCTATATGGGCGGCGTTGAGACGATCGGTTAAACGACACGTCTCTCTCTAGAGCGGCGCGCAGGCCTCGCTCAGCCAAGCGGAGACGTTTTCGTCCAGTTCTGGCCCGATCTCTTTGATTACGCGGGCGTGATAGTCATCGACATATTGGCGTTCCGCGCGGGTGAGCATATCCGTGTCGATCAGGGCGCGATGTAGCGGCGCCAGCGTCAGCGTGTGGAAGCCAAGCATCGGGCGTTCGCCGCCGGGAATGTCTGTGGCCTCGGTCACATATTGCAGGTTCTCAATTCGGATCCCGTATTCACCTTCTTTATAGAAGCCGGGCTCGTTGGATACGATCATGCCGGGTTCAAGCGCGACGGTGTTCGGTGTTTTGGAAATGCGTTGCGGACCTTCATGCACGCCAAGGAACACGCCAACCCCGTGACCTGTGCCGTGGTCGTAATCCAGCCCCGCTTGCCAGAGCGGATGACGCGCAAGGGCATCGAGATTTGATCCCGTTGTGCCGACAGGAAAACGCACGACCGCGAGCGCGATATGACCTTGTAGCACCAGCGTATAATGTTCGCGCATCGTCTGTGTCGCATTGCCGATGGGGACGGTCCGCGTGACGTCTGTTGTGCCGTCAACATATTGTGCGCCACTATCGACCAGATAGAGCGTGCCGGGGGCGAGGGGCAGAGTCGTGGCCGTATTGACGCGGTAATGACAATGCGCGCCATTGGACCCCGCGCCGGAGATGGTTTCAAAAGACAAATCTTTGAGTTCGCCCGTGGCGTGGCGGAATGTCTCTAGCTTTACGGCGGCGTCGATCTCGTCATACTCGCCGGATTGAGCCTCCGTATCCAGCCAGTGCAGAAAGCGGATCAATGGAACCGCGTCGCGGCGATGAGCGGTCTCAGTGCCACGGAGTTCCGCCTGTGATTTTTTAGCTTTTGGCAGCGCGACAGGGTCCTGCTGGGCTAGAACGGTTGCCCCGGCGGCTTTGAGTTGTTGTGAGTGCCAAGCGGAGCTGGTGACCGGGTCAACCATCACCGTCTTGCCCGACCAGTTGGTGAGGTCGTCCGCTAGCTTGGTCTCATCTGTCACGCTGACTTCATTGCCAAGATGGGCGTGCACCGTGTCCGATAGCTTATCCGGGTCGGTATAAAGGGTCACACGACCCTCAGCGTCGATAACGGCATTGGCCAGCATGAGTGGCGTGCAGCGCACGTCAGACCCGCGCAGGTTCAGCAGCCAGGCGATAGAGGCCGGCGCCGTAATCATCGCCGCATCGGCATTGGCATGCGCAATGGCGCGTCCTATGTCAGCGCGCTTCTCAGCGTGGCTTTTCCCGGCCAGTGCGTCAGGCTGAATGACGACAGCGCCCTTCGGCGCAGCGGGTCGGTCAGCCCAAGCTGTATCGATCGGGTTGGTCTCAAGCGAAATAAGCTCCGCGCCTGCGCCCGTGACAGCTTTGCGGATGGCGGCGATAGCTTTCGGCGGGTGAAGTTTTGGATCGAAACCAATCTTTTCACCTTCGCGAAGATTGTTCCGTAGCCATTTGTCGATGCCGTCTTCTAATCTGACATAGTCAAACAGCGCGCCTTCGACTTGGGCGCGGACTTGTAGCGTATAACGGCCATCGGTGAACATGGCGGCACGGTCACCAAGCACGACGGCCGCACCCGCCGACCCTGTAAAGCCGGTCGCCCACATCAACCGCTCATTATGAGCGGGCAGATATTCGTTATTATATTCATCTTCATGCGGGATCAGAAACCCGTCCAATTCCAGCCTATTCAATTCGCCCCGAAGCAGAGGGAGGTTGGCGCGACCCATTTGCGGGCCGCCCACAACGTCGAAGGTTTGGATGGTCTGTATTGCTGTTTGGCTCATGGGCTCAACCTAGGCGCTTTCAAAGCATAGGGAAAGCGACGCCCTGAAAATCCGCAGCATAAGTCTAACAAAGGTCAAACGAGCCCGCGAAATAGGCGTTCGATCAAGAAGTCCTAACACTCAACTAACGAAGTCGCGGGGTTCCACCCATTTTTGCATAGCTCCGTTGGCACACTGTTGGTTCAGGTTAACAGACTGCTTCCCTACATGAAGGCCAATGAAGAAAAGTAAGGCCTGTCGATAAGGATGGGCCAGTTAAAAGAGGAAAAGACGAGATGTCTTATCAGTTCGATGCGAGCCAATTGCGCACGCGAAATCAAACCCAAACTAAAGTCGGCGGCGATGTTTCTGCTACCCGCCTTCTGGCCCGCCGTACGGTCCGCCAAAATCGCCGGGCACAACGCGCGCTCTAAAGCCGCTCACTCCGATCCATCGTTCACACGATGACAAAGGCTCGAACCTCTGGTTCGGGCCTTTTTTTATTCTGAAAAGTGATCATGCATTCATAAGTGAATGAAATACGCACAAAACATGTGACTATGAATGGATTGGATGTTGTTGCATACGGATTTCAGTCAGAATGCCACCGTCTGAAACGGCATTCGTTCATAGAAAGAAAGCCCCATGGCCTATTCATTCGATACCAAAACGCTTCTCGAAACATCGACCCCCCTTGGTCGTCTGCCGAGCAGTCCCCGCCTCCTGTCTCGCCGTATCAAACGTCGGGCACGTCGTAACGTTCGGAACTTCTAGACTCTCGTCGCGAGCAATGAAGTCCAGCCGTCGAGGCTGGGCTTTGTCATCACTGAGAGGCCGCAGGCCCTAAAAGCCTCTGCCACCCATTCAGCCTGTTCGTCGAGAATGCCTGAGAGAACCGCGATTGCGCCAGGCTTCATCGCGGACTCAATATCTGGGGCGAGTTCTCTCAAGGGTCCTGCCAAAATATTGGCGATGATGAGGTCGAACTGGAGACCCTTTAATTGAGGGGCGTGAAACCCATCGGCGGCAAGGCTATCAAATTGAGTGTCGTTCAATTCGGCATTCTGGTCCGCCACGTCCACCGCAATTGGATCAATATCCGTCGCTAAGAGGTCCGCGGTCGGCCAGAGCTTTGCCGCTGCAATCGCTAGAATACCGGCTCCCGTTCCTAAATCGAGAATGCTTGTTGGCTGACGGCCTTCCGCTTCAAGCGCATCGAGCATCAGCAGACAGCCTTTCGTCGTGCCGTGATGGCCCGTGCCAAAGGCTTGTCCGGCGTCGACGAGGATGGGAGTCTTTCCGTCAACATTGGGCGCATCATGGCTGCCGTGAACGACAAACCGTCCGGCATGGATCGGCGGTAGGCCCGACTGGCTCAGCCCAACCCAATCCGTATCAGGCAGTTGCGCAACACTGGCTTCAAGCTCCGGTGGGAGTTGGTTACGTGCCATTTTGGCTTCTGCTTCCCCTTCGTACAGCGCTTGAACGCTGACAGTGTCTGGACCGTTGTCAAAAATTGAAACGGCCAGCGCTTCTGTAAGATCGTCAAAACCTAACTGCTCGGCAATATCATATCCGACATTGCGTAGCGCGAGAACGGTCAGGGCGAAGGGGGATGACATCAGGCTAAACCTCAGAGGCGCGTTGCACGAAACCGTCCAGTACCATTTTTTCGCCGGCCTTTTCGAAGTCGACAGTGAGCTTGGTGCCGTCGGTTTCTAGAACGGCCCCATAGCCGAACTTGGTGTGGAAGACCCGCTCACCGACATTATAATTCGAAACCTTGCCTTTGGCTGGGCGGCGCACGGCGTGACCTTCAATATCCTTGGGGGCGCGGCCGAATCTCTGATCCTTATTTTTCTGGAAGCGTTGCCAACCCGGTGATGTGCGCCCTGAATCTTGCGCGCGAGCGAAGCTTCGTCCAAAATCTTCCTGCACGCGATCGGTGATCCGTGACGGGTTATATTGCCCGGCTTCGCTTTCCACATCCACGTGCTGGATCGGGAGTTCATCGACAAAGCGTGAGGGTAGAGAGGATTGCCAAGACCCATAGACTTGACGATTGGCAGCGAAATAAATTTTCGCCATTTCACGAGCTCGGGTGATGCCGACATAGGCAAGTCGGCGTTCTTCTTCTAAACCCGCCATCCCGCTTTCGTCCAAAGAGCGCTGGCTCGGAAATGTGCCTTCCTCCCAACCGGGTAGGAAGACGAGCGGGAACTCTAACCCTTTGGCGGAGTGGAGCGTCATGAGGCTGATTTCGTCTTCCTGTGGTCCTGATTCCACATCCAGAACGAGGCTGACATGTTCCATATACGCTTCGAGCGTGTCGAACTCGCCCATGGCGATGATGAGCTCTTTGAGGTTGTCTAATCGGCCTTGGGATTTCGCATCTTTATTGTCGCGCCACATCTGGGTGTAGCCCGACTCGTCGAGGATGCGTTCGGCCATTTCTGTATGTTTGGTGTCTTCCGCTTCGCGGCGCCAGCGGTCCACGTCGAGCAAAAAAGCACGAAGCGCCGAGCGGGCCTTGCCGCGGATTTCATCAGTACGAATGATCGTCCGGGTCGCATGTTCCAGTGACACATTCATCGAACGCGCCGCTTGCTGCAATTTGCTAATGCTGGTGGCACCAATGCCGCGCTTAGGTGTGTTGACGATACGTTCGAAAGCGAGGTCATCCGTATCCGAGCGCAACACACGAAGATAGGCGTGGGCATCGCGGATTTCCGCCCGCTCGAAGAAGCGGGGCCCGCCAATGACACGGTATGGAAGACCGAGTTGGATGAACCGTTCCTCGAAATTTCGCATCTGCCGGGATGCGCGTACGAGGATCGCGACATCATTATAGGATCGGCCTTTGGATTTCCAATTCTCGATCTCGCCCGCAATGATGCGCGCTTCGGCCGGGCCATCCCAGACACCTGTGACGCTGACCTTGTGGCCACCTGCATCCTCGGTCCAGAGCGTCTTACCAAGACGGTCTTTATTGGCGGCGATTAGCCCCGAAGCGGCCCCCAGAATATGTTCGGTAGAGCGGTAATTTCGTTCTAGGCGGATGACCTTTGCACCTGGGAAATCCTGCTCAAACCGCAGAATGTTATCAACTTCTGCGCCGCGCCAACCATAGATGGACTGATCATCATCGCCCACGCAGCAGACATTGTTAGAGCCCTGCGCCAGTAGTCTGAGCCAAAGATACTGCGCGACATTCGTATCCTGATACTCATCCACCAACAGGTAGCGGAAGCGTTCGTGATAGCGTTTCAATACGTCCGGATGTTTCTGGAAGATCGTGATATTGTGGAGCAGCAAGTCGCCAAAATCGACGGCGTTCAGTACGGTGAGGCGGCTCTGATAGGTCTTATAGAGTTCAATCCCTTTGCCATCAGCAAAGGCGAAGCCATCATCTGCGCCGAGCTTGTCCGGGGTTAGCCCCTTATTCTTCCAGCCATCAATCAGTGCGGCAAGATAGCGCGCCGTCCAGCGTTTTTCGTCAATGCCGGCGGCTTTGATAATTTGCTTCAGCAAACGTATTTGGTCATCCGTATCAAGAATGGTGAAGCTGGATTTCAAATTGACCAACTCGGAGTGGATGCGGAGTATTTTCGCAGCGATGGAGTGAAATGTCCCGAGCCAAGGCAGACCTTCAACCTCTTCGCCCATCGTCTTCCCGACCCGTTCGCGCATTTCCCGCGCAGCCTTGTTGGTAAAGGTGACGGACAAAATCTGACTTGGGTAAGCGAGACGGTTATTGAGGATATGCGCCAGCCGTGTGGTGAGAACGCGCGTTTTACCGGTGCCAGCTCCGGCGAGGACCAAGAGCGGCCCATCCGTACTCATTACTGCTTCGAGTTGTTCCGGGTTCAGCCCAGAAAGATAGTCGGCATCTGTGCTGACGGACCGCACAGGCATCGCGCGTGCGGAGATCGAGCCTGATTGGGTTGGCGCAGGCGGCGCAGGTCGGAACGAATCGGAACGGCTCATACTGACTGGAACATAGGGGCAACGCCAAGGCGTGGCGAGGGTTCGGGGTGGTTTACCTCAGCCGATGCTATGCCTAAACGATGGCCATGCTCGGTAGCCTATACAGTACGGACATTTTGACGCTCTCCAGCACGCTGGAAAATAAGGCGCTCGATCATCCTGACGGCACGGCCCGCAAGGTCAGCAAAATGTGTGGATCATGGGTCGAGATTGATATCGCAATGAATGGCGATGAGATTTCCGATGTGGCCCTGCGTGTCCAAGCGTGCGCGCTGGGGCAAGCAAGCGCGGCGATCCTCAAAGAACAGATCGTCGGGTCGACCTTGGCGGCGTTGATAGAGGCACGGGATGGTCTCCGCGCGATGTTAAAGGATGACGGACCTGCGCCAACAGGACGGTTTGGCCGGCTTGTACTATTGGAAGGGGTTCGCGCCTATCCGGCCCGTCATCAGAGCACGATGTTAGCGTTTGAGGCGGCGGTTGAGGCTGTCGAAATAGCTATGGGGAAGACATGAGACAGTTTTCAGTCGTCATGATTGGTGCCCTCTTTGGGTGCGCTCAAATTGGACCAAACGCCGTACCATTGTCGAACGACGTGATAGAGGTCGAGACAGCCTCGGTTTTCACTATGGACTATCGTGGGCCAGAGGTTGGAGAGTCAGCGTCGACCTTCACGGATTACCGTTACTGGCTGGAGGTCACTCACAAAGGTTCTGGTGAGAAAACGAGGGTCGAAGGCTATTTCGCTGCCGATGGCGACGCTGCGAATAGCGGGGCGAATCGCGGATCGCTGTGGCGGGCCAATCTGGTTCTTGAGCAGCCGGGTTCGCACGATGTTACGCAGTATTTCTGCTCCGGGACAAACGTGGCGCTGGACGGTTGCGACGGCGACCGAGTCAGGTCGCGGCAGGTGACATTCATAGACGGCTCTGATGTAGCCCTAACGAAGAGACGCCTAACCTTGACCCAAGGGGCGACGCGGTATCTGGAACAAGGGGATGCTCCCTTCGTCAAAACAGGAGCGGGATCGCCAGAAAACATCCTTGCTTACGCTGACTTTGACGGAACCTATGATGCGGGGGGGACTCCGTTC
Source organism: Algimonas ampicilliniresistens (assembly GCF_030159955.1). Taxonomy (GTDB): domain Bacteria; phylum Pseudomonadota; class Alphaproteobacteria; order Caulobacterales; family Maricaulaceae; genus Litorimonas; species Litorimonas ampicilliniresistens. The sequence goes on along the minus strand of NZ_BSNK01000001.1, from coordinate 1,562,424 downwards.
CCAGCACTTGCTAAGGATCAGCTTCACGCGTTTGAACCGCATTTGAAGGATGCCCGCCCGGATGATCCAGCATGGGGGAATGGCAAGGGTGCGGCGCTCCTCGGTCTATTCAACTATTACGAAGAGGTCGGCGTTAATTCGCAATATCTCGTTGCAATGAATATTCACGGCGATGGCTGGGACGTGTCGCCATGGGTATCGCATGATGATCCCTACGTTTTTGATGTCTCTAAGCTCGCGCAGTGGCGAACGGTCTTCGAGCACGCGAATGAACGCGGCGTTGCGATCCACTTCTTCTTCACTGAGACTGAGAATGAGAGCTTTTTCGAAGCCCATGACGGCCTAACCATCGGCGAGGGTTTTGCCCCGTCCCGTAAACTCTTTTACCGTGAGATGGTGGCACGCTTTGGCCACTTACCAATGATCATTTGGAATCTGGGCGAGGAAAATGGCGTTGCCGGTAATTCAGGCGATGATCCATATCGGCAGCCCACAAGTCCGGTTCAGCGTATGGCTTTTGCAGACTATATTGATCAGCTCGACTACCGAGACCATGCCGTCGTTAGTCATAACTGGCCCGACGAAGAAGAAGCAATTTACGGGCCGAAACTCGGCCATCCGAGCTTCTCCGGTATCAGCCTTCAGGCGCATCACAACTATTTCGACAAGGCTATGGAATGGACGCAGCGCTCAGCTGCCGCTGATCGCCCTTGGATGGTGTCTGTTGATGAGCCCCTCGGCTGGGAGTTTGGGGCGCGGCCTGATGCAGACGTTGATCGGCGCGATGAAATTCTAACGGTTTTGTGGCCATCCTTGCTTGGCGGCGCGACGGGGGTTGAATGGTATTTTGGTTGGCAAAATAATGCGCCAACGTCGGATCTTTCGAGTGAAGACCAACGCTCTCGTGACCGCCTCTGGCGGACTAGCGCGAAAGTGCGGACGTTTTTCGAAGGCTTACCTTTGACCAAGATGAGCTCACGTCGCGATGGCGAGATGATGATTTTGGAAGGTGAGGGCTACCGCCTCGCCATGACAGACGGGTCTGTCGTCTACACAGCACCAAACAAAGCACCGAGAACGATCGATCCGTTTAGTCCAGAGTAGAAACTTCCCTTATTTGCGATGATATGTTATACTATCCTATGAAATAGGAGGGTATGATGAGGCGACAGTTGCGAAGACGAGAAGACGAAGCCGCAGTCGACATGACGCCGATGTTGGATCTGGTATTCATAATGTTGATTTTCTTCATAGTGTCGGCGGTGTTCCTTAATGAGTCGGGTCTCGCTTTGGCGGAAACGCCGAACACTAATCCGCCGGGAAGCTCTGTTCAGACGATCCTTGTCCAACTGGATGCGCTTGATGGAGCTTTCATTGATGGAACCCGCGTTAATCTGATAGCCATTCCGTCTCGCGTTCAAACCTTGCGTGCGCAAGCACCCGAAGCGATTGTTTCGGTTCATGCTCAATCAGGGACGAGTGTCGATGCGGTTGTGTTCTTGAAGGATCAAATGGACGCGGCATCGATTCCTGTTTCGATCAAAGTCCAGAAATAGCTTTTGAATCGCGATAGAGTTCCAGAACGGCCGGCCAAGTTTTGACGAAATAGTTGCGGCCTTGATCCCAATCCTCGCCGATGCCGAAACCCGTATGGAAGAGGCGCACGCGCGTTGTGTCGGCATCGACAGGCTCAAACAGGATTTGCACCGTCGTTAGATGCGGGCGGATCTCTGGCATATAGGGCGGCATGGCCCAAGTGAAACTGAGCATCTCGTCGGGTTGGATCGCTAATATCCGACCGTCATCATTGCCGCATGACCCTTTCGGGGCCTCTAGCGAGAAGCAGAGCTCATACATCCCGCCAGGCTTGGCTTCGATGGTGGCTTGCGGCGCAAAGAATGCCTCGATGCCGTCAGCAGTCGTCCAGTCTGAAAAGACGTCAGCCTGGTTTGCGTCTACCGTTATCTCTTCATAGATCATGGGTCGAAGTTGAGCATTGGCCGTAGTGCCCGTCGACAGGACCGAACCGAGTCCGAGAATCGCATGTATCAGTTTCATAGTGGCCTCGCAGAAGGATTTGTAATGTTGCCTTACCATGACCTTACAGGATCATGGCGATTTTGGACAATCACAGGGCGTAGGACAATGGGCATGAGGTGCTGAATGCGACCGGAATATGGCCATGTCAGCCCGTCGAAATCATGAAATGCTGGTAAGTTGAGCTCTGGTTCGAATGCCCCCACGTCTGTCTCATCGCTTGGGGGTGACGGCATCGACCAATCAAGGAGAGAGACATGCCTTTTCCAACTAAACTAATCACAGACACGGTTCTTTTGGCCGCGCTTTGCACAGCTTCAGTCGCATACGCTCAAGACGATATGGACACGTCAGATGCGCTCCGCGCAGAAACGGTCGTCACGCAAGAGCAGGTGAGGACGTTCATGGTGTCCGCCGATATTGACGAAGACGGCATGCTCAACGTGGACGAGTTCAAAAGCTTTACGGTTGCACTCGCCGACGCGGGTGATGTGGATGCCCGAACGCTTATTCTATCCGGGAAATACAAGACGCGTTTCACCGAATTGGATCATGATAAGGACGGTCTTCTGACATCAACTGAAATGCTGACCAAGCCAGTCGATCCTATGGAAATGAATCCAGAGCCGGATATGGATGACGAATAGGCCGCACAAGACGATTGAGCGGCAAGCTTAAAATCATTGAAATGATGGGAACGAATTAGCCTGTCCGACCGTTAATGAAACAAGAGCAATATCGCTTGAACATTTTCTGGGAGAGACCAATGCTTCGTTGGGCCATCATTTTCTTTGTAATCGCTATCGTCGCCGCCGTTCTCGGTTTTGGCGGAATCGCTGGTGCCGCATCTGGCATCGCACAGCTTCTATTCTTCGTGTTTATCGTGCTGTTCGTGATCGGACTGATCATGCACCTGGTTCGCAAAGCTTAGATTGGCTGAATAGCAAAGTGAGAAAGCCCTGGACGAAAGTCCGGGGCTTTTTTGTGTCTGGTGCTACGGAGATTCTCTCTCTTGAGGCTCTTCAGTATCCTCATCGACGGTCTGTATATCCGTAATCGTCACCGATCCGAGAAGCCCACGCTGACGGATTTTATCCATTTTCTGACGTTGCTCCGAGATCGCTCGTTGAAGGGTAGATGATATGGTTGTGTTGCCCAAACGACTTTGAGACTGCACATTGCTGATGGGGCGCCAATCCGCATCGCCTTTCGTCAAATCCGCAGTCGCCTTTTCGTAAGTCATGGTCGTTAGAGTGCCATTGGATGCCTCTAACTGATCGCGCACATCTGATGACATAAGCGAAGATAAATGTTTCCGTAGATCAGTCTCGAAATCTGGGAAGAGGTAGGGGGCTGCATCCCGATAGTGGCGCGAAATGCGTGCTTTGCGTCCATCAAGATGGAACGCCCGGAGAGAATTCACAAACTCATTGGCGGAAAATCTAAGCGTATCATCGAGGTTTCCGGCAGTGAAGGCTTTCCGTTGGATCGATGGAGATCCGATATCGCCGTGGAAAAATCCGTAAATGACCATCGGGTCTGACCAATTTCGGTAAACTATGTCTTCGCGGATATTGCGCAGAGACAGCGCCACACCGTGGATGGTTACGCGTTTCGTATCGTGGAATGGAAGACCATCAGCCCCTTTCAATCGGGACGGAGCCCCGGTTGGATATTGATCAGCAATCGCTTGGATTACCAACGCATTGTGAATGTTGAGCCAGTAAGAGAGCTGCTCTTTCCGGGACAAAGCCGGAAGATCCAGGCGATTTCCGATCCTGACGAGGTCATTCGTATAGTCTGTGATGTATGATTTAAACTCATCGCCAAATGTTTCGAACACGACTCTGTTGCCTTCGAGCCGATAGGGGGAAACATGACCGTGTACGAAACGTGTTCCAACTACGGGGAGGGGTTTCGGCGCGCGTTGTCGAAGACTTAGTCCCGCATAATAGACCATCTCTTTGAGCAATTGGTCCCAGACCGTGTAATCAATTTGTGTGGGTATAGAGGGTCTCGGTACAAACCGACCCATATCTGTTGAAGCGGAATATGAAGAGGAAGAGCCAACAGTAGGTGCGCTAAGAGACTGCGCTGAGGCAGTCACAGCAGACAGAGTCGATAGGGACAGGGTAAGGGCGATTGTAACGGGGAGTCTAAGCATACCCCCTAAGACCACAGATGTAGTCGACGATAAAGTTACATTATCGAAATTCGATAATGTTAACCCGTACAAATAGGTCGAAGTTAGTTTAGCGCACCGCTGATTTGCGTCACGCCGTCTTTGAATAGGCGTGTTTTGTCTGCGGCTGTCAGCTCTGTGCGGATTAGATCTGCGGCGGCGTCAACCGCAAGATCTGCAGCCCGAGACCGAACTTCAGCGAGGGCTTGGGCTTCGGCTGAGGCGATCTTGGCTTCGGCTTGCGCGGCGCGGCGTTGCAGCCGCTCGGTTAGGTCGGCGCGCGCCTTAGTCGCCATAGCTTCGGCATCACGACGTGCACGATCGACGATGTCTTCGGCTAATTCTTCGGCTTCTGCCTGACGGCGTTGATAGGATGCGAGAAGCGTTTGCGCTTCCTCGCGAAGGCGGCGGGCTTCGTCGAGTTCGTCGCGAATGGCGTCGGCCCGTCCGTCGAGAGCGCTACCCATGGCTTTAAAGCCACCCTTCCAAGCAACGATAGCAAAGAAGAGAAGGACTGGGACAAGAACCCAGAATTCGGATGCGAGGTACCAGGCCTTACCGCCTGCCATGATGAGGTTTGCGGTCATGTTGATCACGCCTTCTTCACCGCTGCTTTAAGCGCTGCATCCGTTACGGTTTTGCCCGTCAATTTCGTCACTAGTGCGCCCGCAACATCTGAAGCCACAGCATCGATGTTAGAGAGTGCTGTCTGCTTGATCTCACGAATGCGCGTTTCCGCCAGCTGGCTTTCACGGTCAGCCTCGGCATCGGCGGCATCCAGTTCAGTCTGGATTTCGGCGTCGAGAGATTGGCGCGTGCTTTCAGCAACGTTAGAGGCTTTCGCCCGCGCGTCCCGCAGCGATTGTTCATAAGCCTTTTCGGCCTCTTCGGCTTCGAGCTTCATCCGCGACGCACTGTCGAGATCGTCGGCGATCCGGTCGGTCCGGTTGCCAATCGTATCCCGCAGATTGGGGAGGATGAAACGCGAAAGCGCAAAGTAAAGAACCGCAAAGGTCAAGACGAGCCAGAATATCTGGCTTGTCCAAGTGGAGATGTCGAGTTGCGGCAGTCCGCTCGCAGCCTCAGCTGCGTGCTCACCGTCAATATAGGTCGTCTCGGCCGCCATGGCGTCGATCTCCGTCAGTCAGTCGTCAGGGCTGTTCTTACGAGAACAGGATGATCATTGCGAGAACGAAGCCGAACAGGCCCGTCGCTTCGCAAAGGGCAAAGCCCAGCAGCAAGTTGGTGCGTTGACCAGCAGCCGCAGAAGGATTGCGCAGAGCACCTTCAAGATATTTCGAGAAGATTGAACCGATACCAATACCGGCACCGATAAGGGCGGTGCCTGCAAGGCCAGCACCAATGAATTTTGCGGCTTCTGCTTCCATGATGGGGTCTCCTAGAGTTGGATAGCTTTGGGTTTACTTGAGAACGTTAGTGTTCGACGTGATAAACGTCGTTGAGATAAACACAGGTCAGGATCGCAAAAACGAAAGCCTGAAGGGCTGCGACAAGGAATTCGAGTGCCACAATTGCAATCGTACCGGCAATCGGCAAGATCGCGCCCAGCGCAGTGACGCCGCCTTTGGCGATGAGATAGGCCGCGAAAATTGCGAAGAGTTTCAGCATTACGTGTCCAGCAACCATGTTCGCGAACAGCCGTACAGCCAGCGTTACAGGGCGGGATAGGAATGAGATAATCTCAATCGGGATAATGATGGCATACATCGGCAAAGGCAGACCAGCTGGTGCAAAAATCTTAAACCACTTGAAGCCGTTCTTCCAGATGCCTGCGACCATGACGATCAGGATCGTAAAAATGGCCATCGCGGCAGTCACAGCGAGATGTGACGTCGTCGTAAAGGCGTAGGGGTTCATGCCAATCAAATTGGCGAACAGAATGAAGAAGAACAGGGCAAAGACGAAAGGCATGAAGCGCATCGCTTCAGGACCAACCGTGTCACGAACCATGTCCGCGATGAATTCATATGAGAGCTCGCCAAGCGATTGCATCCGTCCGGGGATGAGCTTGCCGCGCATCGTCAGAACAAAAAACGCAATTATGGCCAACACGGATGCGACCATCCAGAAGGCAGAGTTCGTCCAAGACACAGTCTGTCCGGCGATCTCGAAAAGATCAACCTGACGGTCGATCTGAAACTGTTCCATGGGTCCGCTAGCCACGTCCCGCTCCTTCAGTCTTCATCATCCAATTCAGGAAGGGCTTCACCTTTGGGGATGTGCGCTGTCTTCGCGTCCATGGCATTTGCCGTGCGAAAGACCGTCACAAACCCGGTGGCAATGCCAAACCCAAGCCCAATTAGGAGCCCAATTGGTGCGATCCCGAACAGTTTGTCGATACCCCAACCGAGGAGCATCCCAACCATAACGGACACCAAAAGCTCCGTACTCAATCGCCAAGCCATTCCGAGAAGGGAATTGTCGTCACCATCATCCTTTTTGACCTTCGCTTGGCGACGCGCTGTAGCGGCGGCAAGCTTCTCCTCGAATGCATCGAGGTCGGTCTGAGGGGAGATGTCGGACTGTCCGTTCTGTTTCGGCATGAAAACCAAGCGTTTTTGCTTTAAAGACAGCACCCGGATGGGACCCCTTGAAAGCGCGCGGAACCTAATCAGCAGGTCTCCCGAAGTCAACAGTGGGGTCAGTCATCTAAGTTATTGAAACTAATAAGATAATGAAACAAATATCAGCCTGATTTCATGAGACATGGAATCAGTGCCAAGAGGGTGAGCGACGGCTTACTCAGCCGCAACCAAAGCTTCGGCGCGAGCGAGTTCGACGCTAAGCAGTTGCGAGACGCCTTGTTCGGCCATGGTGACGCCGAACAGGCGGTCCATACGGCTCATCGTGACGGGATTGTGCGTGATGGCGATGAACTTGGTGTTCGTCAGGCGGGACATCTCGTCGAGCACATCGCAATAACGGCCTACATTATAGTCATCCAGCGGGGCATCGACTTCGTCGAGCACGCAAACGGGCGCTGGGTTGGACAGGAAGACGGCGAAAATTAGCGCCGTTGCCGTGAGGGCTTGCTCACCCCCTGACAGCAGGCTCATCGGTTTAAGCGTCTTGCCCGGCGGGCGGGCGAAGACTTCAAGCCCGGCTTCCAGTGGGTCGTCGCTCTCTGTCAGGGACAACCAAGCCTCACCACCACCGAACAACGTGACGAACAATTTGGCGAAATGGCCGTTCACGACATCGAAGGCTTCTAGCAAACGCTGGCGGCCTTCTGTGTTGAGTTCATCAATGCCCTCGCGAAGACGAGCGATCGCCGCGATCAGATCTTCGCGCTCAGTCTTCATGTTTTTGAGCGTCTCTTCCTGCTCCGCCGCTTCTTCATCCGCGCGAAGATTGACGCTCCCAAGCCGTTCGCGTTCGGATGCAAGCCGCTCTAATTTCCGCTCAATGTCGTTTTCCGACAAACCGACGTCTGGCGAAAGCTTGCCAAGATGCTCGGTCAGCTCAGACGGCTGACATTGCAGCGTCTCATTGATCCGTGCCTTAGTCTCGCCGATCCGCTCTTTCGCGGCGACTAGGCGAGCTTCAGCTCCGGCGCGGGCTTCGCGCGCTTCACCAGCCAACCGTTCCAGATCGCGGGCGTGGAGTTCTGCGTCCCGTAACGCGGTCTCAATACCCGACAGCGCATCTGCAGCAGCGTCGCGCCGACTTTCGGCGTCGGCGAGTTCAGCAAAGAGCTTGTTGCGTCGGTCTTCAAACTTGTCTGGGCCTTCGGTTGCGGCGTGATAGTTGATTTCGGTTGCGTCGTGACGTCCCTGCAAGGTCGCGACCCGGTCTGTGGCTTGGGTGCGGCGACGTTCCCAATCGGCACGTTCTGTCTCGACAGCTTTGAGCCGGGTCGTGCGGGCTTCGATAGCGTTGCGGAGCGATCGGTAAGTCGTGTTCTTTTCGTCCGCGTCAGACCGTGCGTCAAAGAGCCGTTCAGACAAGGCTTCACGTTTTGGGACTAACGTATCGTCTTGATCTGAGCCTGCGACGGCGGCTTTGGCGGTGTCTCTTTGTTGGGTGAGCTCTGCAATTTCGATCCGAAGCCGGTCTATTCGTTCTTCGAGAGAGCGTTTCTGCGCGGTTTCGCGCGCAACATCGGTCTCATATTGGGCGACGGCCGCTTGGGCTGCCCGTTCTTTGCGCTCAAGATCCGGTAGCGCGGCTCGCGCCTCAGCGGCAATATCTTTGGCGGTGTTACGACGCGCGCGTGCGGCTTCAAATGTGGTTTGAGCGTTGGCGACCGCCAATTCCGCTGCTTCAATCTCGGCGACCATCTCTTTGAGACGGCCCTGTTGCTTGAGTTTGATGGACGCCGCAGTTTCTGCTCCGGCCTCAACGACAAAACCGTCCCACCGGACAACATGGCCATTCCGTGTGACCAGTCTCTGCCCGGGCTTTAGCTGTGCTGTGAGTTCGGCTGCACTGTCCGTCACGCCAATCTGGCTGAGGCGCGCGGTCAATTCGGACGGCCCGCTCACGAGCTGCGATAACGGCGTCGCGCCTGAAGGTAGCGGTTGGTCGCTCTCAGAGGCGCCAGTCCAGCGCAAGGTGGCGTCTCCGCCCACACCCGCATCCAGGTCTTCCCCCAGAGCGGCGGCCAAAGCAGTCTCGTACCCTTTTTGCACAGTGATAAGCGACAGGGCTGTGGCATGATTACCGGACCCGCGATTGACAATGCGCTCTAGCGCGGCGCGTTCGGATGTCAGTTCGCTGAGCGCTGATTTCGTATCAGAAAGGGCTTCGCGGGCTTGCTGATCCGCTTCGTCGGCTTCGTTTCGAGCCGCAGCAGCTTGGCGTTCCGTTGCTTTTGCGGCTTCTAATGCGTCGAGTGCGTCTTTGGATGAGGCTGCAAACAAATTGGCGGACGTGCCGTCATCCGATGAAATCGCGGCTAGCTTCGCCGTGGCCTCTTCCAGTTCGCGCGCTCGTCCTGACAATCGCCGCTCACTTTGCTCCAACTCACGGGCGGCACTTTCGGCGCGGGCGGTTTGTCCGGCGATCTGTGCGGTGAGCTCATTCATGTCGGCTTCGATTTGGTTGCGAAGGCGCAACGCCACTTCGGCTTCGTCTTGCGCGGCATCAAGCGCGGCTGATTGGTCACCGACAGAGGCGAGATTGTCATATTCGATCTGAAGGCGGGCTTCGGCCGCTTGGGCATCCTCGACGATGCCGCTTTCTCGGACAATGTCAGCGGCAAGCTGCTCAATTTGAGCTTCCAGCTTGCGAATCTCAGACGTGGCCGCTTTTTCGTCGGCGTCTAGGGCTTCCTTTGCCGCGCTTAATCGTGCCAGCACCGCCGCTGCGATCAGTTGTTCTTCTTGTTTAGGTTTGAGATCCCCGGACAGGTTGGCAGCGAGGCGTTGCGCTTCCGTTGCCTTTAGGGCCGTGTCTTGCACATTGGCCTCACAGGCTTTGAGTGCGTCTTGCGCCCCTGCCAGCGTATCGAGCGCTGCGACCCAGCGCTTCAGCCAAAGCAGCGCCCTATATTCATGGATTTCACCTGCAAGCCGTTTGTAACGTGCGGCCTGCCGGGACTGGCGGCGCAGAGACAGGAGCTGGCTTTCGATTTGGGTGAGAATGTCGTCCAAGCGTTCGAGGTTATTCTCCGCCGCCCGCAGTCGGAGTTCCGCCTCGTGGCGCCGCGAATGGAGACCGGAGATACCAGCTGCTTCTTCCAAAACCCGACGCCGATTGGCAGGCTTAGCTGAAATTAGCTCGCTGATCTGGTTTTGACGGACCAGAGCGGGGGAGTTGGCTCCGGTCGAGGCATCCGCGAAGAGCAGTTGCACATCCTTGGCGCGGACCGTTTTGCCATTGATTTTGTAGGTCGAGCCTTTGCCCTTGGTAATGACCCGCATGACTTCGAGTTGATCGGAGTCGTTAAAGGCGGCCGGCGCGACACGCGCACTATTATTGATGCTGAGCGTGACATGCGCTTGGTTGCGTCCGGGACGTTGCCGAGTTCCGGAGAAGATAACGTCTTCCATCTGTGCGCCGCGCATGGCCTTGGCGCTATTGGCCCCCATGACCCAGCGGATCGCTTCCAGCAGGTTGGATTTGCCACAACCATTGGGCCCAACAATACCTGTCAGGCCCGGCTCAATCAGGAAGTCAGTGGGCTCGACAAAGCTCTTAAAGCCCGTCAGCGTGATCTTGTCGAAGACCAGCGAGCCCATAGATTACTCGGTTGTCTCTTCAGTTGCCGCTGGCGTCTCTTCGACAGCCTCAGCCACGGGAACGTCTTCGCCGAGCAACGGGAGGATGACCGCTTCCAATGTTTCCAAAGTGAAGACAGACTGTTTTTCGCCGTTGATAAAGAAGGACGGTGTCCCTGTTACACCGGCATCGACGCCCGCCTGCATACGATCCATATATTGTTCGCGCAGGTCTTCATTCTTCATGCATTCGATAAAGCCGTCTTCGCTCAGACCAGAGGCCTTGGCGAGGTTGATATAGGCATCGCGAAGTTGACCGCGTTGGGCAAATTCAAACATTTGCGCCTGACGATCGAACTGTAGCTTGATATTTTGGAAGTACTTCTCATCCGCGGCACAAAGCGCGATCATGAACCCAGCATCCGCCATTTGAGGTTGTCCGGCTAGAAACTCGCGGAAGACGTAGCGCACTTTGCCCGTGTCGACATATTTCTGTTTGAAGTCTGGGTAGACCGTCTGGTGCCAGTTGGCGCAGGCGCCGCACGAAACGGACGCATATTCAACAACTGTCACTGTCGCATTCGGATTACCGATGGCGTGATCGTCAGACCGCTCGAACGCTGTCCGTTCACCATTCGTCACAGCTGTCTCGGATCCGGTCTCAGCCTTGGGGGCTGAATCTGAATTATTGCAGGCTGCAAACAATGCAGCGGCTCCAATAAGGAAAGATGTGCGAATCACTGAGGCCATAGTCGACAATCCCGAATTGCTGGTGGAGTTCAAGGTGTGCCCATGCGTTTGCTATGTCCCATGCCGGGACTGGGCGCGCCAGTTGTGGATAGGGTCTAGTTTTCGTTGACCCAGCGCATGATTGCGGCTGCATCATTGTCACCACTCATGACTTCGCCGTTGAAGATGAAAGAGGGAATTCCGGTGATCCCGGCTGCGCCCGCGCGGTTAGCCGACGTCTGGAGCGTATCGAAATGGCCCTCATTAGCCAGACACTCAGCGATTGCAGTCTCGTCTTCTAGACCGGCAACCTTGGCGATGGCGTCATATTGCGCCTTGATGATCGCGCCGTCTTGAGCGCTCAAAATTGTGGATTGACGTGCAAACTGATCTTCAATGACAGTCATATAGGTCTCAGCTGGCGCACATTCGGCCATGATAAATCCTGTGATCGACAGATTGATTGGCGCGCTGGGCAGAGGACGGAAGACGAGACGGAGCTTACCAGTATCGACCAGCTCAGACTTTACGACAGGCCAATCATTCGCGAACCAAGTCCCACAATGTGGACAGACATTCGATGCATAGAGAATGAGTGTGTCTGGCGCGTCAACGCTGCCCATTGTGTGATCGGTTGGCGCCTCTGATAGCATGTAGGCCGGTGTCGAATTGAGCGCCGTAGTCCTATCTTGGGCCAGAGCCGGTGTTGCGGCCAAAAGGGTCAGAGCAAGAAGTGTGACGCGGATCATGTTTGGTTCCTGATAACTTCGCGGCCAAGCCGCTCTAAGGCCGTCTTTAGACGGTCATTACCCACTTGCGTAAGGCCTTCTCGCAGTGACGCTTCTTCTGACGGGGTTAGACCGCGTTTAGGTTTCGAGTCAGCTTCGGTCCTAGTCTTCGCTGCAGCCTGAACAACTTGGATGCGCGATACTTGTCCGGCACCGAGATGCGCATTCAATCTTTCTATAATCGGACCGGAGGCCGCGAGAATGAGAGAGGCCGCGGGCCCGGGCGCACTGATGACGAGTGTTCGGCCATCCTTCGTCGCGCGAAATCGGACAGGCGCGCTGATCTTTGACCAGCGCGGACCCATGATTTCCGGCCAAGCGTCTGACAGGGCCAGCGCAGAGCTGCCGCGTTTTGTGCGTTTGCCGGCCAGTGGTCGAAGAACCCGGTTCACAGCCATGCTGGCACTGGGGAGGGGGCGCGCTTGGGGTCGCGCGCGCTGGCTCTCTAAATAACGCTCGACTTTGGCGCGTTCGGATGGAGTGAGAGGACGGTGTGTCACAGTCTGACCATCGACCATTGCGCGGCGCGCGTAAAGCGCACAGGTCTGCGCGCATAATGTGGACTGATCCTCAAATTACCGAAATGCGCGCCGCCCTGCTGGCTTGGTATGATCAGCAAGGTCGCACATTACCGTGGAGGGTTCGGCCTGAAGATCGCGCGCAGGGCCTGAGCCCAAACCCCTATGCTGTCTGGCTCTCTGAGATCATGTTGCAGCAGACAACGATCCCGCACGGCACGCCTTATTGGTTCAAGTTTTTAGAGCTTTACCCGACAGTTCAGGATCTTGCCGCCGCTCCGCTTGACGATGTGCTGACCCATTGGGCCGGGCTGGGCTATTATGCGCGGGCGCGAAATCTGCATAAATGCGCGATTCTTGTGACTGAGGCCTATGGAGGAGAGTTTCCAGAAACGAAGTCAGAGCTGCTGAAGTTGCCGGGGGTTGGCGACTACACCGCCTCCACCATAGCCGCGATTTGCTTTAATGAGCCGACAAGTATCGTCGATGGTAATGTCGAGCGGGTTATCTCTCGCTTACACCGCGTCGAAGCGCCGCTGCCTAAAGCAAAGGCGATCATCCGTAAGTTGGCCGCCACTTTGGCGGATCCGGAGCGTCCCGGCGATTATGGCCAGGCGGTTATGGATGTGGGGGCGACGGTCTGCACTCCCCGGACGCCCGCATGTGAGACATGTCCGTGGGCGCATTGGTGTCAGGCGCATCGAGTCGGGGATATGACGGACTTTCCCAAGAAGTCTCCCAAAAAGGAAAGGCCGGTACGTCACGGCCATGCTTTTGTCTTAGTTCGAGACGGCGCTGTCTGGCTACGTCGCCGCGATGAGGCGGGGCTTTTAGGCGGAATGATGGAAGTGCCGACATCGGCATGGGCAGATGATATGCCGCCGCTGGAATGGCCTGTCTCAGCGGATTGGATCAGATCAGCGACTGACGTCCGCCATGTCTTTACCCATTTCGAACTTCGTCTGTCCGTGCATACGGCGCAGATCGCAGACCCTCTAGATTTAGAGGGTCGATGGGTCGACATTGGAGACTTCGAAAACGAAGCCTTGCCGAGCTTATTCAAGAAAGTGCTGGGGAAGGCGAACCTGCCCCAGACCTAGGCCATGTTTAGGCTTTCGCCATTTCCGCTCTGATCTCTGTGCGGATCGTATCGATCGAGGTCAGGCCGTCCGACCCCATAAAGTGCCAGAAAGTCCAGCCATTACAGGACGGGGCGTCGGTAAGGTGCGCCCCGACCTTGTGGATCGAGCCTTGGAATCCGTCTTCTGCGGCGAGTGATCCATCGGCCCGGACGCGTGCGGACAGTTTGCCTTTGGCAGAGAAGAGTTTCGTGCCGATGTCGATCAGGCCACGTTCGACCAGATGTGCGAACGGCACGCGCGGTTCAGACCGCTTAGACCGTGTGATTTTGATGGCTTCAGTCCCGGCAGGCCGGACTTTGGCGATACGCTTGCGCGCGTGAGCGATATAATCATGTTCGCGCTCAAACCCAATGTAATGACGACCCAGTTTCTTAGCGACCGCGCCAGTTGTGCCGGTCCCGAAGAATGGATCAAGGACGACATCGCCTGGATTGGACGTCGATAGGATAACGCGGTGCAGCAGGCTTTCGGGTTTCTGTGTCGGATGTGCTTTGCTGCCCGCCTCGGTTTTTAGACGTTCGTGACCTGTGCAGATCGGGAGCGTCCAGTCAGACCGCATTTGCACACCATCATTCATCATTTTCATGGCGTCATAATGGAAAGTCGGACGGGAATCTTCTGACTTGGTCGCCCAAATCATGGTTTCATGCGCGTTGGTGAAACGCGTGCCGCGAAAGTTCGGCATCGGGTTGGTCTTACGCCAGATAATGTCGTTTTGGATCCAGAACTTCTGATCTTGCAGCACAGTCCCGACGCGGAAGATATTGTGATAGCTACCCATCACCCAGATAGAGCCATTCGGTTTTAGGACGCGACGGGCCGCCTGCAGCCAGTCATGGGTGAACAAATCATAGGCGTCCATCGTGTCATATTGGTCCCAAGCCTCCGTCACGCCGTTGACGGTTGAATTGTCAGGTCGGGACAGATCACCGCCGAGCTGTAGATTATAAGGTGGATCCGCAAAGATCAGATCGACGGAGCTCTCCGGCAGGCTGTTCATCAGGTCCACGCAATCGCCCTGAAGGATCTGGTTGAGCGGCAGATCGGCCGCGACCGGGGCGTCGGCGGCGGTCTCGCGTTCATCCGTGTCTTGAGTGTTGTCGGCAACGACGCGCAAATGGCTCATGTGAGATCCTGAAAAAGAATGTTTGTGTCTCGATTGGGATCAGAGCTGGGGCGACAGGGTAAATGTCTTGTTAAATCACGTGGTTAACAGAAGTTAGTAGAGGTAAATATCCACAGGCAGGCGGGTTAACCTTTGGCGTTGCTCAGATGGCGTCGGACAGGCCATAAGGATGCAAACAAGGGGACATCATGAAGAGATCAATATTCGCCGCTGCGCTCTTATTCGCAGCTACACCCGCTTTATCGGCGGATATTCCGACTGACCTAAGCGATCATATTCAGGCTGACTACGATGCGAACCTGAGTGAGCTGTTTGTTCATTTTCATAAAAATCCAGAACTTTCCTTCCGGGAATTCGAAACGTCAAAGCGTATCGCTTCCGAACTGACTGCGTTGGGTTTCGATGTCACGACCGAGGTTGGTCAAACCGGCGTCGTGGCTGTTTTGAAGAATGGGGACGGTCCAACCGTCATGATTCGGGCTGATATGGATGGGCTTCCGGTCAAGGAAGATAGCGGGCTTCCTTATGCCTCGACCCGGAAGCAAGTTGGTATCGAGGGAGTTGAGAACTACGTCATGCATGCTTGTGGGCATGACGTTCATGTCACGTCGCTGATCGGCACGGGCCGGCAAATGGTCAGACTGAAAGACAACTGGGCCGGCACGCTGGTCCTGATCGGTCAACCAGCGGAAGAGATCATTTCGGGCGCACGCGCCATGATTCAGGACGGGTTGTACGAACGGTTCCCTACGCCTGACTATATTATTGGCTTCCATGTCGGTGCCACGGGTCCCGCGGGTAAGATCATGGTTCCAAAAGGACTAGCCTATTCCAGCTCTGATAGTGTCGATGTCGACGTGCGCGGCGTTGGTACACATGGGGCTGCACCGCATCAGGGCGTTGATCCCGTTCTGGTTGCCAGTGCGATTGTCGTAAACCTGCAAAGTATCGTCAGTCGGTCGATTAGTCCGCTGCAGCCAGGCGTGATCACAGTTGGATCATTCCACGGCGGGACGAAGAATAATATTATCGGCGACAAGGTTGAATTGAAACTGACCGTTCGTTCAGACGATCCAGAGGTCCGCGCAACCTTGCTCGATTCCATCGACCGTGTCGCAAGAGGGACCGCGATTGCATATGGCGTTCCCGAAGACTTGCTGCCGATCGTCACGCGCCTGTCGCGCAACACGGCGCCACTAAGAAATGATACGGAAACGGCGACGTTTCTAGAGAGCCAAATAATCGAGAATATGGGCGCAGACAGTATTGTCGATCCCGTCCGCTTGGGCATGGGTGCAGAGGACTTTGCCGAATTTATCGCCCCCGAACATGAAGTGACAGGAGTCTATCTGTCAGTCGGCGGAACACCGATGGATGAGCTCTCGACTGCGGCGTCGCACCACTCGCCTTTCTTCAAGATCGCGCCAGAGCCTTCGATCACGGCAGGTACGGAAGCCATGACAGTGAGCGCGATTAGCCTGTTTAATCGCGACTAACACTTTGGCTTATGCCGAGGGGGCATCTGTGGACCGTTACGCGTGATGGTTGGGCCCGCGCATGGAATCGGTTAGGGCTCACCCATGCGCCAATATCTCGATCTGCTTTCCCATGTGATGGAGACCGGCACGGACCGGATGGACCGGACCGGTACCGGCACGCGCGGCGTGTTTGGGCATCAGATGCGCTTTGACCTGGCTGACGGCTTCCCGATGGTCACGACCAAGAAGCTGCACCGCAAAAGCATCGTGCATGAGCTTCTCTGGTTCATCGCGGGCGACACTAACATCAAGTATCTGCAGGAAAATGGCGTCAAGATTTGGGACGCCTGGGCGGATGAAGACGGCGATCTCGGCCCGGTCTACGGCAAACAATGGCGCCGTTGGGAAGGACCGGACGGCACGGTCATCGATCAGCTCAAACAGGTGATTGAGAACATCAAAGCCAACCCCACTTCACGCCGTCACATCATTAGTGCGTGGAACCCGGCGGATGTTGAGGACATGGCGCTGCCTCCGTGCCACTGCCTGTTCCAGTTCTTTGTCGCAGATGGAAAACTAAGCTGTCAGCTCTATCAGCGCAGTGCCGACATATTCCTCGGTGTCCCGTTCAATATCGCCAGCTATGCCCTGCTGACCCACATGGTCGCGCAGGTTTGCGATCTGGAGGTCGGCGATTTCGTCCACACATTCGGCGACGCGCACATCTATCACAATCATTTCGACCAAGTGCGCGAACAGCTAACGCGGGAGCCGATGGCATTGCCGACGTTGGAGTTGAACCCGGAGGTGAGTGAAATTGAAGACTTCACTTACGCCGATGTGAAACTGGTCGGGTATAAAGCGCATCCGCATATCGCGGGGAAGGTCGCGGTTTAGAGCTTAGTCGGTCTCCGTGCGGGATGAGCCCCGCGCTTCGCGACGCGACGGCAAATTGATCCACTGGATCAATTTCCACGTCACGCCTTTTTAACAAACTCCGTTTTCAGCTTCATCGCGCCAATCCCGTCGATCTTACAGTCGATGTCGTGATCCTCGTCGACCAAGCGGTTGATGCGGACCTTTGTCCCGACCTTCACCGTCTTGCTCGTGCCTTTGACCTTCAGGTCTTTGATCAGTGTGACCATGTCGCCGTCTTTCAGTACATTGCCATTGGCGTCGCGATAGACTTTCTCCGCGCTGTCGGCGGCGGCCCATTCATGGGCGCACTCCGGGCAGATCAGCAGGGGTCCGTCTTCATAGACATAGTTTGAGCCGCATTCGGGGCAGGGCGGAATTTCGGACATTAAACGCCTAACGCGAGAGGGATATAGGGCAGGGTTGCCAGCGCGATGGCCAGCCGGGTGAGCAAGCTTCGCGGTAGATCGAATTTCAACCGGGTCACGGCAGAGCCGACATAAAGAACGACGAGCAGCACAGGGAACATCCACGGCGGCAGGACGGCGAGGGAGATAAACGCGGCGCCAATCATAAGCAGGACAAGTGCGATCACGGCTTTCGGAACGGACAATTCACCCGCGGCAATCGGCCTTGCCAAAAACCCGTCGCGTCGATCCTGATGAATATCGCGCAGATCATCCATCAACGACAAAGCCGCCACGACTAGCACCCACATCAGCGACGCCCAGATCGGGAGCCAGATATTGTCGGCCATTCCGCGCAAAACGGCGACATAGACGAGGACTAGGACGGGGAGCGGATACCACCACCGGCTGGGCCGCATGCCTTCTAGCAGTGCGCCGAAAGTCGATGTCCGGTCTTCTAATATCACGACGTCTTCACCCGCCGCTGTCCGAGTCTTCGCTGTCCTCTTGGGCGGGCGAATAGCGTAGCCACTCTGCGCCACCTCCCAGACCGCAAAGTCTTGCGTACTATTGCCGGCATAGTCGAAGCCATCCGGGAAGCGCTCACGCAAAAAGCTCGCCTTATTCTCTGACGTCATATTGTAAGTCGGTGATGTGCCGAAAGCATCAGTCACGAAGTCGAGCCGTTCAGCCAAGCGTTTGACGAGCGATTCCTCTGTGCCAGAGCAGAGATAGACGTCGCGCCCATCAGCGATGGCTTGTTCAGCGAGGGCGACGATTTTTGGCTCTAACGGCACGACATCCGTATCTAAAACCTGACCGATCCGGGCGACCATTTCCTGTTTCATCGCCGGTTTGGAACGCGCACCGAGGCGGGCATAATGGACCGTCTTAAGCGGATCGCGTTTGATCGCCTCCAAGATCATTTCATGGGTAAGGTCACTTTTTAGGAGTGTGCCATCGACGTCGAGGATTAGGGGACGCGTCACGCTGTGGCGCCCTCGACATTCTGCTCCATCGTTTTTCGGATCAACCACCAGATCACCAGCGCGCCGACCATCTTACCGATGATACTCATCGATATGTTGGGTAAGGTGAACATGCCGGGGCGGATCGCTTCTGCGCCGAGTAGAAAGACCGATGTATCGACGGGGGCGGCTAAGGCCGAAGACAATAAAACGCGCGTGGACAGTTTTAGCTTCGTGAAGGTGAACACAGCCCAGTCGACCAGTTCGGATACGGCGAACGCGACACCAGACGCGAGCGCTAACTCGCCGCCAGAGGTTGCCCAAGTCAGACCGAGCGCGACTGCCATCGCTAACAACACCCAATGCCCGATTTCGCGCTGGGCAAAGTCACGCGCGACTAGAACCAGGCCCGTCACAATCGTCACCGGATTGAACATCCAGCCGAGCCCCGGCAACTCGACCATCGGTGCCCAAGTGAAGCTCCAATTGATGAATGGAATCAACAGCACATAAACAACGGTCACGATCACCGCGCGTACAGGTGTAGAAAATGGCTCTTTGGCAGCGTAAGTCGACATGCTCGCTCTATACGTCGGCGAAAGCGGTCTGTAACCCACCGCAAATGATTGATCCGAAATTGCCCATATTCGACGCGCCAATCTTGGCCGCCATTGTGGCGCGGTCGTCCAATCGCGTCATCGGGCGTGACGGTGACCTGCCGTGGCGTTTGCGGTCTGACTTACAGCATTTCAAACGAATCACGCTGGGCAAACCTTGCCTGATGGGCAGAAAGACTTGGAATAGTCTGCCCAAACCCCTGCCGGGTCGACCTAATCTCGTTCTGACCCGCGATGTGACTTTTAAAGCGGACGGTGCTGAGGTCTTCACTGACATGCGAGAAATGGTCGCACGAGGTGCTGAACTGGCGGGGGGATCAGGCGTCGAGGAAGTCATGATTATCGGCGGCGCTCAGATTTATCGTGCTCTCATGCCGTGGATCGGTCGGATTTATGAAACCGAGGTCGATGCGGTCATTGATGGGGACGCATATTTTCCGGATCTTGCCCCGTCTGACTGGTTTTGCCGGGATGAAACAGACCATCCCGCTGGCAAAGGTGACGACTATGACTTCGTTACACGCCAATTCGACCGTCGATTGCGTGCCGATCAGTCTTGAAAGCCTAACCCGCCTTCGCCACATAGAGGCGGAACGATTGGAGACTTGAATGCCAGACAATAATTCTCCCTGGGGCCCTAAAGGCTCTGGCGACAAGGGCGGCTCGCCTTGGGGTAACGGGAAAAAGCCCGGTGCAACAGGTGGCCCAGATCGATCCCCCGATCTCGATAATGTCATCGAAGGCTTCAAGACGCGTGTCCGCTCCGGCGGTCCCCGTCGTCCCAATAAGGGCGGCGGCGGTGGCGGAGCCCCCAATTTCAGCATCGGTCCATTCGGACCGCTTGGGATCGCCGCCGTAATCGGTGCAGTCTTACTGATCTCAACCTCCGTTTACACAGTTGATCAAACGGAACGCGCCCTCGTGCTGCGCTTCGGCGACTATGTTCGAACCGAAGGCCCCGGCCTTAAGTTCAAGCTGCCGAGCCCAATTGAGACAACCTATAAGCAAGAAACAGAAATCATCCGTAAGGATGCGATTGGCGGGAATGATGCGTCATCTCTGATGTTGACCGGCGACGAAAATATCGTTGATATCGACTTCACGGTGCTGTGGCGGATCAGTGATCTGGCCGACTATTACTTCGAAGTCGATGATCCAGCGGAAGCCGTTCGTGCCGTCGCAGAAAGCGCAATGCGTGAAGTGATCGGTCGCAATGAGCTGGAAGGCATCATCACGACCGATCGACTGGCGATCACGACATCTGTCCGCGATTTGATGCAGGACGTGCTTAATGAGTATAAAGCCGGCGTCCGGGTCGTTGAAGTTCAGCTACAAAAGGCTGATGCACCGGATCAGGGTAATGTTGTGGATGCGTTCCGCGACGTGGTCGATGCGGCCCAAGAACGGGAAACGACAATCAACCAAGCGACCGCCGTCCAGAATGATGTTGTCCCGCGTGCGCGCGGTGATGCATCCGAAATTTTGCAGCAGGCCGAAGGTTATCGCGACAGTGTGATCGCTGAAGCCAAGGGTGAAGCGGAACGCTTCAATCTGATTTATGAAGAATATCGTCAGGCCCCGGTTGTGACACGTCAACGTATGTATCTGGAAACGATCGAGGAGGTCTACGCACCTGCCGAGAAGATTATTCTCGATAGTAATGACTCGGGTGTGGTGCCGTATCTGCCGCTCGACAAACTTGGCGCTAATCGCCCGCGTGGAGGTCAGTAATGAAAAACCCTCGTCTCGTTATGCTCGCCGTTCTCGGTGGGCTTGCCATTCTAGCTATTTTTGCGTCACTCTTCACAGTTGAAGAGCATGAACAGGCTATCGTCTTCCAATTCGGTGAAGCGAAACGCGTAGAAAATCCGTGGGGTTCAGAACCCAATGCGGGTCTTAAAATGAAAACGCCGTTCATTGAGAATGTCGTTTATCTGTCACGCCGCAACCTCGAAGTTGATCTGCGTCCGGTTGAACTTTTAGCCGCTGATCAAGAGCGCCTCATCGTGGATGCGTTCGTTCGCTACCGCATCACCAATGCTATTCGTTTTTATGAGAAGCTGCGGAATGAACGTGGCGCTCAGGATCAGTTGCAAGCCATCTTTGATTCGACACTTCGGGATGTCCTTGGTCGCGTCGACACGCCTGAGATTATTTCAGGTCGCCGGAGTGAGTTGATGGCAGAAATTCAGTCTGTCGCTGACGGTGTCGCAGAGGCCGAAGATCTAGGTATCGACATTATCGATGTTCGGATCAAACGGGCTGATCTGCCGCGCGAAAACTACGACCGCGTGTTCAAACGGATGGTCTCACAGCGTAATCTCGAAGCATCACTGCTTCGCGCCGAAGGTGAAGAGCGTGCGCAGGAAATTCGCGCGACCGCTCAGAAAGAAGCCCGCGTCATTCGCGCCGAAGCTCAACGCCAAGCCGAGATTATCCGCGGTGAGGGCGATAAAGAGCGCAACGCAATCTACGCGGCTGCTTACACGAAGGATCCAGAATTCTTCGCCTTCTACCGCTCAATGGATGCCTATAAAAAGGGTCTGGGTAATAACACGACTTACGTCTTGTCACCGGACTCCGATTTCTTGGGCTATCTTGATGATCAGCAGGGCGGACGCCGATAGGCGCTGCCAATGGGCTGGGGAACGGTCCTGCTTCTTGTTCTTGGCGGCGCACTTGCCGTCGAGGGCATAGGCTGGGCGATTGCGCCCGACGCGATGCGTCGGGCTTATGAGGAGGCGATGTCGGTATTCGACGCGCCAACGCTCTCGAAACTCGGCTTGCTCTGCACAGCGCTGGGACTCTTGATGATTTTCGTCGGTATCCGCCTGCATGCGTAGCTTATCTGACTGAAACGTCATCAGCTTAGCGGGTTCGCCGACTTGGCAAATCCTGTATATTGCCTCACTATCAACGCATGTTTCGTTCTATCTGTCTCGGTTTAACTCTGTCTCTGGCTCCACTCGCCTTGGCGAACGCCCGCCCGGTGCCAGACAATTTCGTCGAACTCACCAAACGTCTTTCGCCCGCTGTTGTGAATATCTCGACGGCGCAAACCGTTGAGTTCAGCGAAGAGACGGTGCCGACCTTCCCAGAAGGCTCTCCGTTAGAGCGTTTCAACGATTTTTTCGGCAATCGGCCTGGTCGTGATGGACGCGTGTCCAAATCTCTCGGTTCCGGTTTTGTCATCGACACGGATGGTCACATTGTGACCAACAACCACGTCATCGACGGGGCTGATGTGATCGAAGTGACATTCCCGAATGGCGATACATTCGAAGCGGAGTTGATCGGCCGTGATCCCGCGACAGACATCGCTGTTCTCAGAATCGAAGCTCCAGACGGGCAACCCTTCGTGTCGTTTGGAGATTCGGATGCAGCCGAAGTGGGGGAATGGGTGATCGCGATTGGTAACCCACTCGGCTATTCCGGCACAGTCACGGCAGGGATCATCTCAGCCCGTAACCGCGACATTTCGGCCGGGAACTATGATGATTTTATCCAAACTGATGTGGCGATCAACCAAGGCAACTCAGGTGGACCTCTGTTCAATATGGATGGGGAAGTGATCGGCGTGAATACGGCGATTATCTCACCGACCGGATATTCAATCGGTCTCAGCTTTTCTGTTCCCAGTGATCTGGCGGCTAGCGTGTCGACGCAACTGATCGAGTTTGGCGAAACGCGCCGGGGTTATCTCGGAGTTCGAACGCAGAAGGTCAGTGCCGACTTGGCGCGTGCTTATGGTCTGCGGAGTGCTCAGGGCGCCATTATTCGGACGGTGGTTGATGACAGCCCCGCCGCCAAAGCAGGTTTGCAGAAGGGCGACTTGATCGTCCGCATCGGTGACCGCGATATTGATGATACGCGGGTGATGTTCCGAGCGGTGGCAGAAGCTCCGATCAACAGCGATGTTGAAGTCGAATATATCCGTAAGCGCAAACGTCAGACGACCACCGTTCGGGTCGAGCGGTTGGAAGAAGACGTGTCGTCCGAAGAAAAAATTCGTCTTGAAGTCGAAGCCGGTAATGCCGAGCGAACTATTGGTGGCCTGTCCGTCGAAGCTCTGAGCGAAGATGTCCGCCGCGCAAACCGGATTGCTCCTGATGTGACCGGCGTGCGCGTCGTTGAGGTTGGAAAACGGTCCCGCGCGTCTGGCAAGATCCTCAAAGGGGACATCATCGAAGAAGTCGCGTTCGAAGCGGTGAAAACACCGGCTGAATTTGAAGAGGCGATGCAGACGGCACTGGAAGATAATGAGCCTGTAACGCTCCTCATCAACCGTGGCGGCAACTATATTTTTTACGCTTTGACGGGTTAGTCTTCGACGATTTCGTCGTCAGAATAACCTTGAAAATACAAGGCTGTGCGTAAATCTGTGCAGGTAATGGCGCTGTGTGACGCCGCCGCAACAGCAGGCTTGGCATAGTAAGCGAGACCTAGCCCTGCCGCTTCGATCATGGCGAGGTCATTCGCCCCGTCTCCGATGGCTAAGGCGCGCGAGGGTTCACCGTTGCAAGCGTTGCGTAGGGCCTCTAATTTCGCTTCGCGTCCAAGGATTGGATAGCCAACCTTGCCCGTCAAACGGTCGTTCGTTTCAATCAGAGTATTCGCTTGATGGTCTGCAAAACCGCAAGCTTGTGCGACCCGTTCCGTAAAGAAGGTGAAGCCTCCCGAAACAATCAGGGTTTTTGCGCCGTTTGCGTGCATGGTTTGAGCCAGCGTTCGTGCGCCAGCGTTTAATCGGATTCGGTCTTCGAAACAGCGCTGCAAGGTCGAGACAGGCAGTCCTTCGAGAAGGCTAACGCGTTCTTCTAAGGCGCCTTCAAAACCGATTTCGCCTCGCATCGCCCGTTCGGTGATCTCAGAAACACGCGCCTTCACGCCCGCAAAGTCGGCGAGTTCGTCGATACATTCCTGACCGATCAGCGTACTATCCATGTCGCAGACTAAAACGGTTTTACGTCGGTCCGCCTGAGGCTGAACGCAAACATCCCCTGTAACATTTGCTGCGGCGAGAATCGCTCTGGCGTCTGCGCTGGTCTTCGCCTCAATAATGCCTTCAATGGCTAGGTCTGAGGACAGTGTCTTCGCGTCACGCAAACCCAGCGCGCGCGCGCCGTCAGCAAGTGCAGCGCCGTCCTCACTTGGCAGGACAAGCGTGGCGATCTGGTCTAGGGACGCGGTCATGAATGTGCTCGATGATGTGCTGAGAGAAATGCCTGAGGTTGTGTGTATCGCAGGCCCTACGGCCAGCGGCAAGTCGGCCTATGCCATTGAAGTGGCCAAAAGCGTGGACGGTGAAATTGTCAATGCTGATGCCCTGCAAGTCTATGGGGATTTACGCATCCTCTCCGCGCGTCCGAGCGAGGCCGAGATGGCCGGCATTCCACACCATCTCTTTGGTCACATAAGCGGGGGTGTCGCCTATTCAACGGGGGCCTGGCTTCGCGAAGTTGTACCCGTCATCTTGGATGTTCTGGCACGAGGGAAAGCACCCGTTTTGGTCGGAGGTACTGGCCTTTATTTCAAGGCTTTATTGGTGGGATTGGCAGATATTCCAGCCATTCCAGCCGATATTCAGGCTGTGGTCGATGAGATGCCAGTCGAGGCACTTAGGGCGACGGCGGAAGCCGTTGACCCGGTCGCATCTGCGCGCGTTCTGGGTGATGACCCACAGCGTCTAGGGCGTATTGTCGGGGTTTACCGTGCGTCTGGACGGGCTTTGTCTGACTGGCAGCAACAGACTCGACCCGTCATCCCTCAACGTTATGTGCGCCGAGCGGTTCTGCTGCCAGACCGAGCAGAGCTTTACCAACGTATCAACCGTCGCTTCGACTTGATGGTATCTCAGGGTGGGTTGGAAGAGGCACGGGCTGTGCATGACACATCATACCCGGCGCGCCGACCCATGCTTAAAGCGATCGGCTTGTCGCATTTGCTGTCATATCTGGACGGAGACTGTGACTTGGAAAAGGCGGTCGAGATTGCCAAGCGCGATACGCGGCGGCTCGCCAAACGACAATCGACTTGGTTCCGCAATCAGTGTGGTGACTGGCCACAACTGACGACAAATAGCCAGAAGGACGCTTTCGCCCGATCTTTATGAGTTTTTTTAGTCGCGATATTCTGTTGATGGTTGGCCTGAGCCTCGTCGCGATTGTGGGTGTCTTGCTGTTCCAAGATCAAGTCACGGCTGGGGTCGATGTGATGGGAACCTATTCAGGGAGCCCCTTTGCTGTCCTGATCGCCATCGGTGTTTTTCTGATTGGTTCAATGTTCTTTGTACCTCAATGGTTGTTGATTGCGGCTGCAATTGCCGCATTCGGCCTGGTTGAGGGAACCGGAATTGCGTGGTTGGCGACCATGGTCGCAACAACGGCCCATGTCTTGTTTGCGCGCTCATTGGAAGGAAGACTGCGGGGGCGTCTAACCGGGAAACGTC
This sequence comes from Algimonas ampicilliniresistens, assembly GCF_030159955.1. Taxonomy (GTDB): domain Bacteria; phylum Pseudomonadota; class Alphaproteobacteria; order Caulobacterales; family Maricaulaceae; genus Litorimonas; species Litorimonas ampicilliniresistens. The sequence continues at coordinate 1,536,887 of NZ_BSNK01000001.1, read as the reverse complement.
TCGACAGCCTACGGAGCCTGTTCCGACGCAACAGTTTTCAATCCGGATTCATTGTCCGCCTAATTCCCACAGGACCAGCGATCATCGTCAATGCGGCGGCCGGGCTTTTCGGCGTTAGTCGGTCGGGATTTCTGTTGGGAACGGCTTTCGGAATCATCCCAAAAATCATCCTAACCGCGATTGTCGCATCAGAACTGATTTCTTCGGCACAGGGGCGACAAGTTAGTCTCTGGCTGGCCGTCGCAGCGATTGGTTTGCTGGTAATATTCCTGCTCTCTCGCCGAACTCGGGGTCGTGACAGGGCTAAACACGGCAAATAACAGCAATTTTCGCCGTTTGCGGGACGAAACGCTTGCATTTGGGCAGCCTGATTTCCATTACCCGGTCATTATAAGGAAGACCGAGCGGATTCGCCTCATACGGGTGTAATGATATTGCTGATGGTCTGATCTAACATGCTGGCGCGAAACCGGGCGGAGCCATAAATGTTCTCTTCACTGCTGGACGCATTCTCGTCCGACATCGCCATCGACCTCGGAACAGCGAATACGCTGGTCTATGCGAAGGGGCGCGATGTCGTCTTAAACGAACCTTCCGTTGTCGCCTTTTCCATTAAAAATGGCCGCAAGGTCGTTCATGCCGTCGGCAACGATGCGCGCATGATGCTGGGACGGACGCCGGGAAACATCGAAGCTATTCGTCCGATGAAGGACGGCGTGATTGCTGACTTCGATGTTGCCGAGAAGATGATCGAACATTTCATCAAGAAGGTAAAATCCGAAGCGGGTTTCATGCGCCGCGGCAAACCTAAAGTCGTTATCTGTGTCCCGTCGGGCGCGACCGCTGTTGAAGAGCGGGCGATTTACCAGTCGGCGCAGCAAGCTGGCGCGCGCAAAGTCTATCTCATTGAAGAGCCGATGGCCGCCGCGCTGGGTGCCGGACTTCCAATCCATGAGCCTGCGGGCTCTATGATTGTTGATATTGGTGGTGGGACCACGGAAGTTGCCGTGCTGTCCCTTGATGGGATTGTGTATTCGCGGTCCGTCCGAGTTGGCGGCGATAAAATGGACGACGCGATTATCCATTACGTTCGCCGCACGACCAATCTTCTGATCGGTGAAATGACAGCCGAACGGGTCAAGAAGGAAGTCGGGTCTGCGACTATGCCGGCTGATAATGAAGGTATGAGCGTCCAGATCAAAGGCCGCGACCTGATGAATGGCGTCCCGCGCGAAATCCGCGTCTCAGAGGCGATGATTGCAGAAAGCCTCGCCGAACCAGTCGAGCAGATCGTAGAGGCTGTGAAGACAGCGCTGGAAGCGACTCCCCCAGAACTGGCTGCCGATATTGTCGATAAAGGTATCATGCTGACGGGCGGTGGGGCGCTTCTCCGTAACCTCGACATAGAGCTGCGAAATCGTACAGAACTGCCTGTGTTTATCGCGGATGACCCTTTGTCCTGTGTGGTGCGCGGATCAGGAACCGTTGTCGAAAATCTGAAAAAGTGGAAAAGCGTTCTTAAGACTGATGTCTAATTACGCATGATATAGGGGCGTTGCGGAAGTGTGGCCCGATCAAGATCGGATAGTTATGAAGGTCGCGTCGGTCTGCTTCTGCTGATCGTCTTGAGCGCGGTTATGCTGTTTACACAGCGCGACGCCGCCGTTGAACGTCGAACCACGCCACTTCTCGCCAGCGACGTCCAAGCCCCCATTGCGGCGCTACTCGGCACGCCCTTTCGAAGCCTTGAAAACGCCGTGGCCGACGTTGAAGATGGGCGGCGGGCCTTGCAAGAAAATAAGGCTCTCCGCTCTGAACTCGCTGCGCTACGCGCCGAGAATGATGGTTTGCGGGCCAACCAGGACCGACAGTACCGTTTAGAAGCCCTACTTGCTGTTGAGATTGCTGGCGATATTCCCGATCAACGTATCGCTGTACGAGCCGTTTCAGATCCATCTAGTCCGTTTGTCCGTTCGCTATTGCTCGGCGCTGGGCGCAACGCGGGTATTGATGATGGATATGCGGTTTTGTCCGATGCGGGGTTGGTCGGACATGTGGTCAGCGCGGGACGACGTTCGGCGCGAGTCCTCCGCCTTGACGATCTAAATAGTCGTGTTGCCGTCATGAGTGTGCAGACGGGCGCGCGGGCAATTTTGGCAGGCGGCAACACGGATTATCCAACCTTGGCTTTTGTTGCTGATCCAACAGCGTGGAAGGCGGGCGACCGAATTGTGACATCTGGCGATGATGGACGCTTGCCGCGAGGTCTGCCTGTTGGAGCCGTCATCTCGGAAGATGATCTTCGTATTGAATTGGATTTTCTGGCCAAACCCATTGATTGGGTGTTCGTACTCCCCTTTGAGGGCGTTGCGGACGTGCGGGATGTGGATACACCGTCGCCAATCGAAACGCCCATTGATGAGGCAGGGTGATGGCCTATCTTGGCATCAGCCCAGCGCAACGGAATGGACAACTTGTTCCAGCGGCTTTTGCGCTACTCATCACAGGTCTCATCAGTGCCGTTGATGTCCGGCTATTTGATGAAAGCTGGCCGTTAACCTGGTTGCCCTTTGTGGTTGTCGCTTTGTGGCCACGTCGGGTCGGTGTCTGGCCGTCAGGTATTCTCTTGCTGGTTGGCGGACTGTGGGTTGATTGGACGACATGGGGTGCACCCGGGCAATGGCCGTTGGTGTTTCTGCTCAGCTATGCGCTCATCCGTCCTGACATTCGTAATCTTGCGCGCGGTCTGGGGGCGGGCATGACCCGGTTTATGCTAGCCCTCATGGTGGGTGTCCCTGTCCTTATCCTGACGGGCTGGGTGGTTTATGAAAGCTGGCCAGATTGGGGTTCACTCGGTCGCGGTCTTGTTGTCGCTACCATTATTGCACCATTGATCGTGAGCCTTCGTGACCGCTTGGCTGGTCGAATGACGCGGGACGATTGAGCGTGGCCCGTCGTCGCAATCCGAAAAAGGCTCAGGAGGCCAAATCTGAAGCGCAAATCACGCGTCGGACAGCCGTTCTGGGCGCGGGCGGGCTCGGCATTTTCGGTATTCTCGCGGGCCGTTCCTATCAATTGCAGATCGAGCAGAGTGAAAACTATCTCGCTCTGTCCGAAGAGAACCGGTTCAACTATCAAACTGTGTTGCCCAGTCGGGGCCTTGTCCGAGATCGGCATGGTGAGCCACTCGCGAGCAACACGCTCGACTATCGTGTCTATCTAGTCGCTGAACAAATCGACGATCTGACCTTGACCCTGTCTCAGTTGGGGGAGGTGATCAGCCTGTCAGATCGAGAGTTGAAACGCATTCGCCGCGATGTGGCGCGTCGTCCGGACTTTGTTCCGGTCAGCGTAAAAGACCATGTGGATTGGGACGACTTTGCCGCGCTGAACATGCGGGTTCATGCCTTGCCAGGGATCATACCGACAGCCGGGGAAGGGCGCGCCTATCCGGATGATGGGTTGTTCTCACACATTACCGGATATGTTGGCAAAGCGAACGATGCCGACCTTGCTAAGGATGAAGACCCTCTGCTGCTGCAGCCCGCTTTTCGGATTGGCAAGACGGGCGTTGAGCAAGCCGCTGATAAGCAACTTCGCGGGAAGGCGGGAAAGCTTAAAGTCGAGGTGAATGCCCGGGGCCGTGTCGTCCGCGAATGGCCAGAGCCGGGGGACGCCGCGCGTCCGGGCAATGATGTTTATCTGACACTGGATGCACCCTTGCAGCGCTTTGCCGCTGAACAATTTGGCGAGGATAGTGGCGGGATTGCGGTCATGGACGTGATGACGGGCGAGTTGAGGACATTGCTGTCCATGCCAACTTTCGATGCGAACCTCTTCGTATCGGGCTTGACCCAAGCTGATATGGACGCGCTCAATAGTGACGAAAAGCGGCCGCAATATAACAAGGTTCTGTCTGGCGGTTATGCGCCCGCGTCGACCTATAAGATGGCGGTCATGCTGGCGGCTTTGGAAAGCCGAAAGGTTGACCCCAAGCGTCGCATCTTCTGTGGTGGGAAAGTCCGTTTGGGTAATCGCCTTTTCCACTGTTGGAAGCCCGAAGGTCACGGCGCCATGAACATGCGAGATGCGCTCAAACATAGCTGTGACACCTATTTTTATGAAATCTCACAGGTGATCGGTGTGGAGGCTATTGCGGCATCCGCGCGCCGTCTGGGTCTCGGGCAGCGGCACGATATTGGCGTTGCGGGCGAGAAGCGCGGTATTGTCCCTGAGCCGACGTGGAAGCGCGATCGGCTGGGCGCAGGTTGGCGCATGGGCGACACGCTTAATGCATCGATTGGTCAGGGTTTTGTGCTGGCGTCGCCGATGCAGCTGGCCGTGATGGTGGCGCGACTGGCGAACGGATATAATGCCGTTTCTCCCAGCTTGTTCGCAGGTGTCGATCAAGGTGTTTTTAGTTCGCTGGAAATCGATCCGGCGCATATCAGTTTCGTTCAAGATGCAATGTGGAGCGTATGCGAGGAACCGGGCGGCACGGCGTATCGAAATAATGGCCTCGGCATTCCGGGCTTGGATATGGCGGGAAAAACGGGGACATCTCAAGTCCGCGGTATTTCACGCGCCGAACGCGCCAGTGGCGTTATCAAAAATGATGAACTGCCTTGGAAGTACCGCGATCATTCTATTTTTGTCGGTTATGCGCCCTATACAAACCCGCGCTTTGCCGTGGGTTGTGTCGTGGAACATGCTGGCTCTGGGGCGGGCCGTGCGGCCGAGATCACGCGGGCTGTTCTCGGCGAAGCGCTTCGTCGTGACGGGCTCGGTCCGCATACGGATGCGTCATCAGATCGAGCGCGCTTATGACGGCGCGGTTCGAAGAGGTCGATGGCTTTGGCAATAAGCTCTATCAGATCAATTGGCTTTTACCCGTTTTAGCGGGCTTGTTGGGCGTTGTCGGCGTCTTGGCAATCCTATCCGCAACCAATGGTATCTGGAGCCAAGGCGCTATGCAGCATGGTGTGCGGATCGCCTTTGCTTTCATCATTATGATCTGTGTCGCCATGACCAATATTCGTGTTTGGTACACGTTGGCTTATCCGGCCTATTTCGGTGCGTTGCTCTTATTGTTGGGCGTTGAACTTTTCGGCGTTAATGTGAATGGCTCAGTCCGGTGGCTGGATCTAGGGCCGATCCGTATTCAGCCTTCTGAACTCGTAAAGCCTGCCATTGTTCTCGCTTTAGCCCGCTATTATCATGATTTGCCGAGCTGGCGTGTCTCGGACCCCTTCGGATTGCTTGGAGCGCTTTTGCTCGTTGCGGTTCCAATGGCGCTGGTTTTGCGTCAGCCTGACCTCGGGACGTCTTTGCTGATTTGCGCGACGGGGGCTGCGCTGATTTTCTTGGCAGGCGTGAGTTGGCGGGTGATTACACTGGCGTCTATTTTGGCTGCGATCAGCGTTCCGATTGTATGGCAATTCGGCCTTCGGGATTATCAGCGTGAGCGGGTGCTGACCTTTTTCGATCCGAGCCGAGATCCTGCAGGTGCCAGCTATCATATTACACAGTCGAAGATTGCCTTGGGGTCAGGTGGATTGTCCGGAAAAGGCTATCTGCAAGGGACTCAGCGGCAAGGGGGCTATGTCCCCGAAAATCGAACGGATTTCATTTCGACCGTGATTGGCGAGGAATTTGGATTCATCGGGTCGTTGGCTCTGATGGGGCTTTACATCGCCGTCATTGCCGCCTGCATCCGGCTCTCAATGCAGTGTAAGGCAGTGTTCTCTCGGCTTCTCATTCTTGGGCTTTCGACGACGTTCGCGCTCTATACCTTCATCAATCTTGGCATGGTGATGGGGCTGGTCCCTGTTGTCGGCGTACCGTTGCCGCTCGTATCTTATGGCGGGACGGTCGTGTTGGTCGTTATGGGTGGCTTTGGGCTGATGCTCTCTGCGCACCTTCACACGGGCACACAATTACCGCGTAGCGACTGACTCAGCAGAGATGTCCAGAAGCGCTTGTTCCAGCTGCGGTAAACTGTCGCGTACAGCATGCAGTAATTTTGCGACCCCGGTTGTGAGGTCCTCGATCGGTGCGCCCCGTAATTCGCTCGCTAAGTAAGGGGCGCGGTCCATACCGACCGTCAGTGATGCGCTGCGCAGAGAATGGAGAGCGGCTTGAAACCGTTCAGTATCGTGTACGTCTCGGTTCAGGCAGCCGGGCAGGCATCTAGAAATTTCACGCAATGCCGCAGACAGGCCCTGCCGATAACTGCGCCATATGCGTTCGCGCGTAACGTCGTCTGCCAAGCCTGCTCCATCACGGATAATAGCTTCGTCCAATAAGGGTCGCGACGCCGCATCAGGTGAATTTGCCGCAATTCCCGTTAGAGTTGGCGTCAGAGTGGGCCCATCGCCATTTTTCACCCTGGAAAAGGATGCGTGGAGATCACCTTTACGCAGGGGCTTGGCAATCACCCCGTCAAATCCAGCCTGTTGGTAGGCAGCAATATCGTCTGGTCGATCATAAGCCGTGAGTGCGAACACGTAAGGTCGGACTGAAACCAACATTTTTGACAAGGGCGGTCGCAGATATTGCACCGATTCCAAGCCGTCCATGACCGGCATGACGATGTCGAGCAGGATAATATCAAAAGGTTCAACTCTCGCTCGACCGATGGCTTCCACGCCATTGGGCACTATGGTCACGACGTGACCCTCGCGTTCCAAAATTGATCGCGCGACTAGACTGTTCGATAGATTGTTTTCGGCAAGAAGAACACGCATAGGTCGCATTTGTGTGACGCAACCTAAGATATCGTGAATTTTCATTAGCGTGAACCCGCATCTGATTCCTTGACGCGACGAACACAGTCCCTAATCAGATGTCTGGTTTTGGGGAATTCAGATATGCCAGCAGCTCCCGGGACGGCACAATGGTCGTCGCGCTTCGCATTTATCATGGCCGCGGTCGGCTCGTCAGTCGGCCTCGGGAACCTTTGGCGCTTCAGTAGCGAAGCCGGTTCCAACGGCGGCGCAGCCTTCATTCTGATCTATTTGCTAGCCGTCGTGCTGGTTTGTATTCCGGTCTTGATGAGTGAGTATTTGGTTGGTCGGGCAGGCCTGTCAGCCAATGCCGTCGATAGTATCGCTGAAGTCGCGATCAAATCCAAAGTAACACGCAATTGGACGGTCTTATCATGGGTCGGAATGATTGCAGGCTTCCTAATCGTGACTTTTTACTGCGTCGTGGCTGCATGGGTTATCCGCTACATTTTCAAATTCTTGGGCAATGACTTTGCCGGCAAAAGTGCTGACGAGGTCGCGGGAGTTTTCGTCAACTTCATCTCCACGCCGATGCAGGTCCTGCCTTGGTTCCTAATCTTTGCTGTGATTACGATTTGGCTCGTCTCGCGCGGGGTCAATCGCGGTATTGAGCTGGCAGCCAAGATTTTGATGCCAGTATTCTTCGCTCTTCTGGCGGGTTTGGCGCTGTTTGCTCTGATCAGCAACGCCGGAAATGGCGGTACGGCGCAGGCTCTATCCTTCCTCTACTCCCCAGATTTCAGCAAGATCAATGGTAGCGTCGCTAGTGCTGCATTGGGACAAGCATTCTTCTCAGTCGGCATCGGTTCGGCCATTATGATTACTTACGGCTCATATCTGCCTCAGAGCATTTCGATCCCGAAAGCGTCGGTCCTTGTGGCTTTGACAGATACAGGCGTTGCTCTGATTGCGGGCTTGGCAATCTTCCCGATCGTCTTTGCGTTTGGCTTGGAAGCCTCGTCAGGCGCTGGCTTGTTCTTCATCACGCTTCCAAACGCATTCACATCCATGGGCGCAATCGGAACAGTTGTCGGCGCGGCCTTCTTCTTCCTCGCCTTTTTCGCAGCCATCACCTCATCGGTCAGCTTATTAGAACCTTCCGTGGCTTTCGTGTCCGAGCGCTTTAAAATGTCCAAAGCCAAGGCGGCTTGGACAATGGGTGCGATTATGATCGCTGTCGGCCTGATCAGCGTGTTTGGACAAACGACCGAAAGCCCAACCTTCGCACTCGATACGATCGATACCTTCACGGGTCAGGTCATGCTGCCGACCGCTGGTCTGCTGATCGTCCTGTTCGTTGGCTGGCGTCTCGATAAGGCCATTATTGCTGAGGAGTTTGCAGGCAGTGAAGGCCTTGGCAATATTCTGCTGTTCCTGACGCGATTTGTGGCGCCAATCTTTGTCGCCGTAGTGCTGGTCTCGTCAGTCTATGGGGCGTATTTCTCCTAGAATGAGAAACAATTAGACGCGTAAGTCTGACTGCCTTTTAACAAACGCATTCAGACAGAGTTCAATTAGTTCGGCTAGAATAGCCACCAACGCGACGACATAAAAACGGGCTAAGCCTCAGATTCAAGGACAGACGATGAGATCACGGGTTATTCTCTTCGCCAGTACAGCACTCCTTTGCACAGGGTGTGCGACCGTCGATTTGCAGAATATGAGCGGGGCATCGACTGCCTCCGCAGATGTGGCTGGTCCTGAAGACAGTAATGTCGTTCAGCGCGCCGTTGAAAAACTTCGCGCCACCTTTGCCTCGCATGGGTTTGGCGAAAAGGCGTCGCAGCGGAAAATGCATGCGGCGGCTGACATGTTGCTTAATGGTCTGTCCGCTAAATCCGTATCCGCGCCGGATGAGGGCTATGCAGCGACTGTGAGACCAGTGTCTGTCGTGGTTCAAGATATTCAACTGGCTAAACGCCATGTTGAACAGACGGCTCGCGCCGCAGAAATTTATCTCGAAGTCGCGCCGGCGGATCGAAAGCTGAATGATGAACTGGAAAGTCTGCAGGCCGCTTTGATCGCTTCAGAACGCGCGTCTCGGGTTTTCAGCGAGGCCCTGCCGGGTGGGTCTATCGAAGCTTTGACCGAGTATCGGGTCTCGGTTGATCGCTTGCGCACGATCACTGACGAATTTGGTGTTCGCGTTCGTATGACGCAGTCTGGAAAGCTGGCGTTAAGTGCCGCATCAGGTCTCGGCTAAACCTCACGACAACCCCTAATTCTGTATAATAAGCGGGATGACTCCGAGCCTAATGCTATGTCTGGGCACTTGACCCGACTCTAGGGCTGGCGCACGTCCGGGGAATGCTGACCGCACCGGCACATTATGATCTCTCAGTCCAAGGCCAGCGGCTCCGGGTCACGGCGCGTGGTGTTTGGACTATTGAAACCGCCGCCTCGATTAATGACGCGCTTGAGCGCGACTATGGGGCTGTGACCTATGACTCTGTCGATTATCATCTCGACGGTGTTGAAGACATGGATACAGCGGGGGCTTATCTGCTGACGAAAGCCATGCGCGTCGGTGATGACATCAAAGATTGGCAGCTGGTTGGGGGAACACCGGCGCAGAAAACTTTACTGAGCGTTGCGGCGGACGCCCAAATGGGTGAGCCCCCAATGGAACCCCGGCAGTGGTACGATATATTGGACCGCCTTGGTCGGGCGACTTTGCGGTTCTGGGACGAGCTTTATGCCACTTTGGCGTTTGTCGGCCAATTCTTTGTCATGTTCTTCGGTGTTCTGCTGAACCCGCGCCGTTTACGCGTCAAATCTATCGTCGCACTGATGGAAGAAATCGGTCTGGATGCTGCGCCCATCGTGGCGATGCTGTCCTTCGCTATCGGTGCAGTTATCGCCTATATGGGGGCGAACTTGCTCGGCGCGCTTGGTTTCTCCGTTTTCATGGTCGATCTGGTCGGTGTGGCCATGTTGCGTGAACTCGCTGTTGTTATCACGGCGATCTTGATTGCGGGGCGTTCAGCGTCGGCCTTCACCGCGCAGATCGGCGCAATGAAAATGCGTCAGGAAATCGACGCGATGACTGTCATGGGGCTTGATACATTCGAGACACTCGTGATCCCGCGCGCGATTGCTTGCCTGCTGACAGTACCAATCCTGACATTTCTGGCGATGATGAGCGGAATTCTGGGAGGCCTGATTGTTGCTTGGGCGACCCCAACGCAGATTTCGCCAGCCTTGTTTTTTAGCCGCCTGCAAGAAACTGTCGATCTTCAGCATTTCTGGGTCGGTATGGTCAAAGCGCCGTTTTTCGCGCTCGTGATTGCCGTTGTCGGGTGTCGTCAAGGCCTGGCCGTGAGTGGTTCCGTCGATAGCCTTGGGTCGCGCGTGACGACTTCAGTGGTTCAAGCCATTTTCGCTGTCATCCTGATTGACGCGATGTTCGCTGTCTTATTCTACCAGCTGGGCGTTTGATCATGAAACCCGTCGAATCCGCTGATACTTCGCCGATCGAAGCCACTGGGATTTTGACCCAGTTTGGAACGAATGTGATCCACAAGGATCTCGACTTTGCGATCACGCGAGGAGAAATCGCTGGGTTAGTTGGTGGGTCTGGGTCGGGTAAATCTGTCCTGATGAATACTTTACTTGGGTTGAAGGTCCCCGAGGCCGGGGAGATACGTTATTTTGGCAAACGTCGATCGGATCTCGACCCTGTGGAAGAGATGCGTCTGAAGAATGAAATGGGCGTTTTGTTTCAAGGTGGGGCCTTGTTTTCGTCTCTCACCGTTCGTCAGAATATCATGGTGCCGATGATCGAGCATCTTGATATGTCAAAAGCGCTGATGTGCGAATTGGCGGATATGAAAATCCACATGGTCGGTTTGCCGCCTGAAAGTGCGGTTCTCTATCCGTCCGATCTATCGGGCGGTATGAAGAAGCGTGCCGGTCTCGCGCGGTCACTAGCGCTGGACCCGCAGATCCTGTTTTTGGATGAACCGACAGCTGGTCTTGACCCTATCGGGGCACATGCCTTTGATACGCTGATCCTCAGTCTCCGGGACGCGCTGGATCTGACGGTGTTGATGGTTACGCATGACCTCGATAGCCTTTATGCGATCTGCGACCGTGTTGCTGTGCTGGTAGACAAGCGGATTGCAGTCTATGATAGGTTGGATGTGGTTGAGCAGTATGACCATGCTTGGGTAAAAGAATATTTCGGCGGGCCCCGGTCCAGAGCCGCATTGTCGACACCCGGGCAAAAGGTTGCGACCAAACAAAAAGGGGCGACGCCGCGCGGCGCGACCGCAGGGCATTAGGGCATGGAAAACAAAGCAAATTACGCTCTGATTGGCAGCTTTGTGCTTGTCGCGCTTGTCGCCACGGTCGGCTTTATTCTCTGGTTGACGGGGTCCGAATTCGATCAAAAGTTCGATGAATATCAGGTTGCGTTTCAGGGGCCTGTCCGCGGCCTGTCACCGGGTTCGGAAGTTCGTTTTAACGGTATTGGGGTCGGTGAAGTTACGGCGATCCGCTTGGATCGGGAGGATCCGAATACGGTGCTCGCTGATATTCGCATCGATGCGAATACGCCCGTTGATACGAAAAGCTACGCGGCGCTGGAGCCTTTGGGTCTGACAGGTCTCAATTATCTTCAGATATTCGCCGGTGGTGAGGAATTCCCTTTGATCAAGGATATGCCGGGGGGACGTGATGCTCGCCGGATAGAAGGGCGTGCGGATCAGCTTTCTAGCATTTTAGAAGGCGGCGGTTCAGTTGTTGAACAAGCGCAAATCGCCTTGAAGCGGGTCAACGACATTTTGAGTGATGAGGCGATCGCGGACGTCCAAGGCACGCTGCGCAATATTAACCGGATCACGGCTGAACTCGACTTCTCCGATCTTGATATGGAAAATGTCAACGGCTTGGTCTCTGATGCGCGGACGACTGTCCGAAAAGTCGGGAGCATGGCTGATGCGGCGAGAGAGACACTCGAATCGGTTGATGCCGTGATTGAAACAGATGTCCCTGTTCTACTCACTCGCATTGAAACGACGATGGGCGAAGTAGACGAAACACTGAATGCCTTTGAAGGCACAGCGTCTCAGGCCAATGAGCTGATTGTCGACACGCGTGACGCCGTCAATCGTCTGTCCAACTCTGGCCTCACAGACTTGGAAGAAACGGTTGATGCTATTCGGCGTCTGGTTCTTTCGCTTGGCCGCGTCGCCGATGCGATGGAACAGAGCCCGTTAGAATTCATTTCCGGCACTGAAGCCGACACTGTGGAGCTGCCCCAATGATTCGAAACGCAGCCCTTGCACTCGCCGCCGCCACATTGGTGACGGGTTGCTCTATCATTCCGGATCCGGCTCCTGCCGAAATTGTCTACCGCCTGTCTCTGTCAGGCGACAGTGTTCAACCTGATCCAGGGGCACGGGTCATTCGCGTCGACCGTCCCTCTGCGACCAGCATCTTCAATACGCGGTCTATTGTTGTGTCGCCGGATGGTCGTCGCTTATCGACGGCGGCACAGGCCAAGTGGCCCGAAGGGACGCCGACCATGTTACAGGAGTCGTTGGTCGACGCTCTGTCTCGCGAAGCCTCTATCATCGGCGTGTTGCCGCAATCCGGCACTCGAACGGATACGCGTGTACATATCACGATCAAGAATTTCGAAGCCCAGTTCGATCGGGGTGAGGCGAGTGCTCCGCTGGCTATCGTTCGCTACACGGCCAGTTTGGCGAACGCGACGGATCGTCGGCTAATTAGCACCTATACGACCCGGCACGAGGTTCGTGCCGATGCTGCGCGAGTCTCGTCCATTGTCGAGGCTATTGAAAAGGCGAATGATCTCGCCATGAAAGATATCGTCGCTTGGATTATCAAAGCGGATAAACAGGGCTTGATCGAAGAAGCTGTCGCTATGGCATCAGCAAAGGCGCCCTAGTTTTTTTGCCAGTTACGACGGATCCCAAAAGTTATAGCGGCCAGTGCGATCACAATAACCGCCAGCGATGTCATGATATATTCGATTCGGTCGCCAAACAGTTCTCCGAGGCCGTGGCACAACGCGAAGATGACTGTGCAATAGAGTAGGGCGGTCGCAAAGATGACGGCGCAGAACCTAGGGTAACTGACCTTGAAGTAGCCACAAGCCACATAGACCGGAACGCGCGCGAGTGGCAAGAATCGGGCCGTCAACAGTGTGATGATAAGGTTGCGCTTCACCTTGCCGCGAAATTCCATGACATGTTCCCTCTCGGCATAAGCGCGCGCGCGGGTAGATGTATGCGCCGCCCGTCCAATCCAATATTTCCAGATGTCAGACAGAAATAGCCCGCTCAGTATGACAAAGAAAATCACAGGAAAATGGTCAGCGTCTGCGGCTGATAGAGTCGCAGCAGCGATAACGGCAGCATCTTCTTGGACAAATGGGCCAAGGAAGATGCCGAGGTAAAGAAGCCAGCTCGGATCCATCATAAGGGGTCTATGCGCGATTAGGGTTAAGTCTGTCTTGGCAAACTATAGTCAAATTGACAGGAATCGACTATTGAGTGCTGCTGAAATTAGACATGGCTTGATTGTTGAATCCCTGAGCCGCGCGTGGCATAGCGCCGCGAACTTTAGAATGAGCTCGCCCCAGACAGATCGGAGAATATCTCCCGGTGTCGACCGGACGCGCTCGTAATGCCTTAAGACTAGTCAGAGAAGACCTATGGATATCAAGGAACTTGAAGCCGATGGCCTGACCCGGAAATACCAGGTCACGGTCAAAAAAGAGGCGCTCGAAGAAAAGCTAGACGCCAAGATCAAGGAAATGCAGCCGCAGGTCTCTTTGAAGGGTTTCCGCCCTGGCAAAGTACCAGCAGCGCACATCCGTAAGATGTTTGGCCAGTCCATCATGAAAGATGTGGTGGAAGAAGTTCTCAATGAGAGCAGCCAACAAGCGATCAATGATAATAATCTACGCCCAGCCGGTCAGCCGCAAATCGACCTGCGTGCGAATGGCGAAGATGTCACTAACGGTAATGCCGACCTCGAATACAATATGACGGTTGAGAGCATTCCTGAATTTGAAGCCGTTGATCCTACGACTTTGAAGTTCACACGCTTGGTCACTGAGCTCGACGAGGAAATCGTCGATGAGCGTTTGAAGGAATTGGGCGCAAGTCAGAAATCCTACAAGAAGAAGGCCAAGACTGCGAAAGCCAAAAAGGGCGATGCGGTTCTGATCGACTTCGTCGGGTCTATTGACGGTGAAGAGTTTGAAGGCGGGGCCATGGAAGGCCACCAGCTGGTTATCGGCTCTGGTACATTCATTCCGGGCTTTGAAGACGAGCTAATCGGTGTGAAGGCGGGCGATGACAAAGACGTCACCGTAACCTTCCCCGAAGATTACCAAGCGTCTGAGTTGGCTGGCAAAGAAGCCATCTTCAAGACCAAGGTCCACGAAGTTCAAGGCGAGACCGAAGCTAAGATCGATGATGAATTCGCGAAGAAATTCGGCATGGATGATCTCGAAGCGCTCAAGACCGCCGTTCGGGAACAACTCGAATCAGAGCTTGAAGGGCAGAGCCGGATGAAGCTTAAGCGCTCTATCCTGGACGAGCTGGACAGCAAGCATGAGTTTGAACTGCCTAAAGGCATGGTTGAAACTGAGTTTGAAAACATCTGGAACCAGGTGAAGGCCGAAAAAGAAGCCGGTCAGCTGGATGACGATGACGCCGCTAAGTCAGACGAAGAACTCGAAGCAGACTATCGCAAAATCGCGCAGCGTCGCGTTCGCCTCGGTCTTGTTTTGGCTGAAATGGGCCAGAAAGAGACAATCGATATCTCCAATGAAGAACTGCAGGGTGCTCTGATCGCTGAAGCGCGTCGCTACCCAGGACAAGAGCAGCAAGTCATTGAGTTCTATCAGAAGAACCCACAAGCGTTGGCGCAACTCCGTGCGCCTATCTACGAAGAAAAAGTGGTCGCTTTGATCACTGAAAAAGCCACGGTCAAAGACAAGAAGGTCGACCGTGAGAAACTCTTCGAAGAGGATCCAATGCTCTAGAGCTTCGGACATCCTTATGATCGAGCCCGGCCATCGCGCCGGGCTTTTTCATATGTGATAGGCGGTCCTTAACTTCTGAATCGGATAGGGAATGGAGCGGAGGCCAGCCCTTGCGCCTTGGCCCGCGCATCGCAATATAGATTAAAACATCTTTCTGGCGTCCTGCCGGAAGACCACAGACCGAAAGTCCCCTGAATGTACGATCCGATCGAGAAGCTGAACTCTGTCACCAATTATCTGATTCCGACCGTAGTCGAGCAATCATCGCGCGGTGAGCGCGCTTTTGACATCTACTCGCGCTTGTTGCGCGACCGTATCATCTTTCTGACAGGCCCAGTTGAGGACAATATGTCCGCGTCTATCTGTGCTCAGCTCCTGTTTCTTGAGTCCGAGAACCCGAAGAAAGAGATCAGCATGTATATTAACTCGCCCGGCGGCGTTGTGACGGCAGGCATGGCGATTTACGATACCATGCAGTATATCCGCTGCCCCGTGAGTACAGTTTGCATCGGCCAAGCGGCGTCTATGGGGTCGTTACTGCTCTGCGCTGGCGATCCGGATATGCGCGTCGCTCTGCCCAATGCCCGTATCATGGTTCATCAGCCGTCAGGCGGTTTCCGCGGTCAGGCATCCGATATTGAACGTCATGCGCAGGATATCCTCGCTATGAAGAAGCGTCTCAATGAAATTTACGTCAAGCATACGGGCAAAAAATACGCGACAATTGAGAAGACACTCGACCGCGATCACTTCATGACCGCTGAAGAAGCTAAGGATTTTGGCATCGTCGATCATGTATACGTCAAACGCGGCGAAGACGCATAAGTCTCATAATACAGTTTAAGCTCACGCCTTTTTGGCGTGGGTGAACCGACAATCAGGCTTGCACAGGCCTGAATATCGGTGTCGTATGGAGATTCGAAAGGCCGTGTTTACATAATGCAGTCATAAAGAGCCGAAGTCGACTGTAATGTCGGCACTCGGATTGCAGGGGGTCTGGTCGGCGTAAGTCGTATTGGGACAAGATTGAGTATGAGCAAGACGACGACGACAGAGAGCAAAAACACGCTCTATTGCTCCTTCTGCGGCAAGAGCCAGCATGAGGTCCGAAAGCTGATTGCGGGTCCGACCGTGTTCATCTGCGACGAATGTGTCGAACTCTGCATGGATATTATCAAGGAAGAGGGGAAATCCTCTCTCTCCAAAGGTCAAGAAGGTGTGCCGACGCCGCAGGAAATCTGCGATACGCTCAACGACTACGTCATTGGCCAAGAATACGCGAAACGCGTCCTCTCTGTCGCTGTGCACAACCACTATAAACGCCTGAATCACGCCGCGACCAATCCCGAAGTGGAATTGGCCAAGTCGAATATTCTTTTGGTGGGTCCGACGGGTTGCGGTAAAACGCTTCTAGCTCAAACGCTTGCCCGCATTCTCGATGTGCCGTTCACGATGGCTGACGCCACGACACTGACAGAAGCTGGCTATGTCGGTGAAGATGTTGAGAACATCATTCTGAAATTGCTGCAAAGCGCCGACTATAATGTTGAACGCGCTCAACGCGGCATCGTCTATATCGATGAAGTCGACAAAATTTCTCGTAAATCCGACAACCCATCGATCACGCGCGATGTTTCGGGCGAAGGCGTGCAGCAGGCTTTGCTAAAGATTATGGAGGGCACAGTCGCTTCTGTGCCGCCGCAGGGCGGTCGCAAACATCCGCAGCAGGAATTCCTTCAGGTCGACACCACAAACATTCTGTTCGTCGTCGGCGGGGCCTTTGCAGGTTTGCATAAAGTAATCGCTAACCGCGGTGATCAAGCCAGCATCGGCTTTGGCGGCCGGGTTAAGGATGAGGATAGCCGGACGGTCGGTGCCATTTTGCGCGGTGTTCAACCCGAAGATTTGCAGAAATTTGGTTTGATCCCTGAATTCATTGGTCGCTTGCCTGTAATTGCTACTCTGACGGACCTAGACGAAGACGCGCTCATCACGATCCTGACGGAGCCTAAGAACGCTTTGGTCAAGCAGTATGAAACGTTGTTCGCCATGGAAGACGTCAAATTGACCTTCACTGAGGACGCGCTTCAAGCGGTCGCTAAAAGAGCCTTGGCTCGTAAAACCGGCGCGCGCGGTCTCAGATCGATCATGGAAGGTATCTTGCTAGATTCTATGTATGATTTACCGTCCTATGAGGGTGTAGGTGAAGTGGTCATCAATGCCGATGTCGTCGAAGGTGACGGCGAGGTTAAACCGCTGCTGATTTATGCAGAAGCGCCTGCTGAGAAGGCGGGTTAATTTCGCTGGGTTTGAATATAGAAAGGCCGCCTTTGGGCGGCTTTTTTGTTGGTTTTATTGGCTGTTATCGCAGCGCCTATCCTGACTCGTGGTCTTGCACTCGGACCGCACGTCTCCCACTTAGCTTTGACCGAATGTATAAGAGGCTTACTCGTTCATGACGCAAACATTGCCCGTTCTCCCACTCCGCGACATAGTTGTGTTTCCGCACATGGTCGTCCCCCTTTTCGTGGGTCGAGATAAGTCGATCAAGGCGCTGGAAGAGGTGATGCGGGCGGACAAGCAGATATTCCTGCTGACCCAACGCGATTCCTCTACCGATGAACCGACGGGCGAAGATTTGTTCGCCTATGGCTGTATCGCCAAAATTATGCAGTTGCTGAAATTGCCTGACGGCACGGTTCGTGTGCTGGTTGAGGGTCAATCGCGCGCGCAATTACTAGCATTGGGCGAGCGTGATGGTTTTATGGAAGCCGAGATCGAGATGGTCGAGGCTGCGGGCGATAAAGCAAAATCCCGGGTATTAGCAAAAGATGTCCGTGAGGCGTTTGCCGACTTCGGAAAGGTCAATAACCGTATCGCCGATGAGGTGGTGAGTTCGGTCGTCGATACGAATGACGCGTCCAAACTGGCCGACACAGTTGCCGTACATCTCGGCGCCGATCTGCAGACAAAGCAGGACTTGTTGGAAATGGCTGACCCGGCCGACCGATTAGCCCGAATTATGGATGTTATTGGCGGTGAAACTTCTGTCCTCAAAGTTGAGAAGAAGATCCGCAGCCGCGTCAAACGCCAGATGGAAAAAACGCAACGAGAATATTACCTTAATGAGCAGATGAAGGCGATCAAGAACGAGCTCGGCGATGACGAGGTCGATGAGATCGCAGACCTGACTGAGAAGGTTGAAAAGACCAAGCTGACGAAAGAAGCCCGTACGAAACTCACTTCCGAGATTAAGAAGCTCAAACAGATGAGTCCGATGAGCGCGGAAGCCAACGTCTCGCGCAATTATATCGACTGGATGTTGTCCGTGCCGTGGGGAAAGAAAAAGCGCGTTCAGCGTGATCTCGCCAAGGCGCAAGCGATTTTGGACGAGGATCACTACGGTCTCGACAAGGTCAAAGAGCGCATCATCGAACATCTCGCCGTGCAGACCCGCACGAAGAAAGTGAAGGGGCCTATCCTATGTCTCGTGGGACCACCGGGCGTCGGTAAAACCTCACTTGGCAAATCTGTGGCCAAAGCCACGGGGCGGGAATTTGTGCGCGTTTCATTAGGTGGCGTTCGCGACGAATCTGAGATTCGCGGTCATCGCCGCACTTATATTGGCTCCATGCCGGGCCGGGTCATCCAGTCGATGAAGAAGTCGAAATATGTCAATCCGCTGTTCCTGTTCGATGAGATCGACAAGATGGGCAGCGACCATCGCGGTGACCCGTCTGCAGCGCTTTTGGAAGTGCTTGATCCTGAGCAGAACGATACGTTTAACGACCACTATCTCGACGTAGATTACGATCTGTCTGACGTGATGTTTATTACGACAGCCAACAGTTTGAACATGCCGCAGCCGCTTCTCGACCGCATGGAAGTGATCCGCATTCCGGGTTACACAGAGGATGAAAAGGTCGAAATCGCCCGTCGCCACCTAATCCCTGAACAGGTCAAAGAAAATGGTCTGAAGGCGGAAGAGTTCTCCGTGTCCGACGATTCAGTGCGCGAGATCATCCGCTATTATACGCGAGAGGCTGGTGTTCGCTCGCTCAAGCGCGAGATTGCGCGTCTGGCCCGGAAAGCTCTGACCCTGATCATCAAGGACGAAACGAAAACTGTGGCCGTCACGCCTGACAATATTGGCGAATTTCTCGGTGTGAAGAAACACCGTTTCGGCCGCACAGATACAGAAGATCAAATTGGCGTTGTCACAGGTCTGGCCTGGACATCGGTCGGCGGTGATTTGCTGACAATCGAAGCCGTGTCCATGTCAGGACGCGGTAAAATGACGGTCACGGGCAACCTCAAAGACGTGATGAAAGAATCCATTTCTGCGGCGAACAGCTATGTGCAGGCGCGCGCGCCTGAATTTGGCATCAATCCGCGCGAGTTCCGTTCCCGTGATATTCACGTACACGTGCCGGAAGGCGCAACGCCTAAAGATGGGCCTAGCGCCGGTATCGCGATGGTGACAGCGATGGTCTCCGTGCTGACGGGCATCCCTGTTCGGTCCGATGTCGCCATGACGGGCGAAGTCACGCTGCGCGGTCGCGTTTTGCCCATCGGTGGATTGAAGGAAAAATTACTCGCCGCCCTGCGCGGCGGCGTCCGCACCGTGCTGATCCCGGATGAGAACGAAAAAGATCTCGCTGAAATTCCGGATAATGTGAAAAATGAGCTCCGCATCATTCCTGTTGGGTCCGTCGATGATGTGCTCGAACATGCACTCACTCGCGCGCCTGAAGCCATCGACTGGACTGAGGATGATGCGGCACAACTGTCTGGAATCTTACTCGGCGGATCGCCTTCAATCGAACCAGGGGCTCAAGCTCACTAAGTGACGATCCGGGCGCAAGTCGCAGAGGCGCTGAACGACGCTGGGCTGCAGAGCACAGGTTTTTCTGAACGTGGCCAGGGTAGTTGGCCTTCGGCCTTCGCTGTTTCTGATCTGGCTGTCGCCTCCGTTGGGACGGTCTGTTCAGAACTCGCGTCCTTAAGCGGTCGTGATGATCCTGTCGTCATTGACCGTCGTTTGGCCTCGCTCTGGTGTGATCTGACCATCCAACCGCAGGGCTGGGCACTGCCGCCTGTCTGGGATGATCTAGCGGGCATTTACCAAGCACGTGACGGTTTTATTCGACTGCATACAAACGTCCCGCACCACAAGGCGGCCGCTTTGCGAGCGCTCGGCGTGGCGGCGGGTCGAGAGACGGTCGAAGCTGCCGTGGCAGGTTGGGACGCAGAAGCTCTGGAGGCCGCAATCGTCAAAGAAAATGGCTGTGCCGCGCGCCTGATGAGTCTCACCGATTGGCGTGCCCACCCACAAGGTCGAGCGGTCAATGCCGAGCCTCTGATCACTTGGTCTCAGTCTGGAAAAGCCGATGCGGTTTGGTCTCCGGGCCCGCCAGATCGTCTGCTCGCTGGCCTTAAAGTTTTAGATTTGACGCGTGTGCTGGCAGGGCCTGTCTGCACGCGAACACTCGCCGGATTTGGCGCGGATGTGCTGCGAATTGACCCGCCGGGATGGTCAGAACCATTGGTCGAAATGGAAGTCACGCCGGGCAAACGGCTCTCGACCCTCGATCTAAAAACCGAGCCGGGCAGAGACTGTTTTCTTGAGTTGCTCAGTCAGGCGGATGTGTTCGTGCATGGCTACCGCAACGGCGCGCTCGAGACGCTGGGACTGGGCGAAGACATAAGGCGTGCGACGAATCCAGAGGTCATAGATATTGCTCTGAACGCTTATGGTTGGACAGGGCCGTGGTCGCACAGGCGCGGCTTTGACAGTCTGGTGCAGATGAGCAGCGGCATCGCGCATCACGGGATGGATTGGAAGGGCGCAGACCGACCCGTTCCGTTACCCGTTCAGGCCCTAGATTTTGCGACAGGGTACTTGATGACGGCGACGGTGCTACGAGCCATTCGGATTCGTACTAAGATTGGCGCCGTTCTGACGGCTCGCCTTTCTCTGGCGCGGACGTCCGCACTGCTGGCGTCTGTACCCGCAGACAATGATGGATCCGCATTCAAGCCTTTGGCCGAGAGCGATTTATCTACAGACTTAGAGCAGACGGACTGGGGGCCTGCGCGGCGGATCCGCTTCCCCGCGGACCAAGCGATGGGTTGGTCTATTCCTGCCAGACGATTACATAGTGACGCGGCGAGTTGGCCTTAAGGGTAAATCACCCCGTCCTTGATCCGGCCCAACACACGGATTTTACTCCAATTTTCCGGCTTTGTCGTCAGCGGGTTGCGATCCACAATCGTGAAGTTGGCGCGCTTTCCGGCTTCTATCGAACCTATCTCATTCTCAAGGCCGAGCGACCATGCGGCATCAAGCGTAATGGCCTTGATCGCTTGCTCACGGGTCAGCCGCTCTTCGGGCAGGCTGATTGTTCCGTCCTCCGTGTCACGAAGGAGATGCGCTTGCGCGGCGAGCAGCGGGTAAGGCGGTGCTAGGGGCGCGTCGCTATGCAGCGTCGTCGGGATACCGGCTTTCGCCGTGCTGCCCATCGGCGAAAGATATTCGGCCTTTTCGCCAATCGCCTCGGCCATGACACCGCCCATGTAACGGACGTAATGACTGGCTGCAGAAACTCCTGCGGGCAGCTTTGCAAGCCGTTCGATCTGACTGGGTGTCAAAAGGGCGGCGTGCTCAATAATCAGACGTTGCTCGTCCGTTCCGGGCGACTGGGCTTCAAACGCTGAAAGTGTGCTGTCTTGTGCAGCATCGCCATTGGAATGAATGTGGATGTCAATTCCGGCATTCCAGTACCTGGCCATCAGATCCGGCAAGGCATCTGGTTGGATGACATAAAGTCCTGTCTGACCTTTGCTTTGACCGCCGACATAGCCGGGTGGCGTGAGTTTCATGGTCTGGCTGTAGAATGCCGCGTCGGAGAATAACTTAATCTGGGGCAGCACATTCTCGCGCTCTGCCGCCATTTGCCTGACTGTCTCCACGACCGTATCGCCAAACTCTTGTTCGAAAGCTCTGTGCTCAGGAACCAGATAAACCTGATATCCATCCGTGCTGTCATGATGGGCAGCTAAGAATGTATCTTCGATCGCACGGCCAAATATGCCGTAACCCATTTCCGCGACGGTTGTGACGCCTGCATCCCGCAAGAGGGCTTCATAACGGTCCCAGCCCAACTGAATATGATCCGGATGCATGATCACGGCGGCGAATCTTTCGAAAATGGCGAGTAGCGCGTCTTCGTAAATGCGTCCGGTGAGTTCGCCGACGTTATCTAGCTCGATCCCATGAAACTGGTCCGCAAGGGCAGGGGTCGCGCCGACCATATTGATCGCCGCACTGTTGAGATAGAAATCGTGTCCCGACCAGTGCCAGAGAAAAAGCGGTCGCTCAGTCGAGATGGCGTCCAGATCGTCGCGTCGAATGTCGCCCTGAATAAGGTCGTGATAGCCCCAAAGTACGAGGGGGCCATCTGGTGCGCTGGCGTCAATTTCAGCTATCCGCGTCAATAGTGCGCCCCGACTGGTCAGACCCGATATTTCGCCGTCCGGCATAGGGACGTCCCAAGGCGGTACCATTTCCGCGCCATACATCATTGCGCCCAGTGTCATGTGAACATGCGGGTCAATCAGTCCGGGTAGAAGAACTTGATCGGCATATTCTTCGTTAATCGTCGCACCGCTCAACTGTTTGCGCAGTGCATCAAAATCGCCGACCGCAGTGATGCCACCGTCTTTCACAGCGACTCCTGTGGCCTTCGGTTGGTCCGCATCGGCGGTGATGGCGGTGGTTCGATAGAGGGTGATGTCTGATAAATCAGGCTGAGAGTCGGCGCATCCTGCGAGCAGGATGAAGGCAATGATTGATCTTCGCATGGCTATACCCCTTGACCTGTAGGGGCCTAACACGATTTAGAGCGCGTGTCAGAGGGCTGGGCGGCCGCGTCACTTTCGAGTGCCGAGGAAAGTCCGGGCTCCAGCGAAGCAGGATGCCGGATAACGCCCGGCGGAGGTGACTCCAGGGACAGTGCCACAGAGAGAAGACTACCCGCCTATGCCTTCGGGCGCGCGCGGGAAAAGCTGAAAGGGTGCGGTAAGAGCGCACCGGGCCTACCGCAAGGCAGGCCGTCACGGTAAACCCCATCCGGAGCAAGACCAAATAGGGACGGCGTATGTCGGGCTTTGCCGATGTCGTCCGGGTCGGTCGCAAGAGATCGTGCGCAAGCACGATCCTAGATGAATGGTCGCCCCCGCAAAGTAATTTGCGGGACAAAACCCGGCTTACAGGCCCTCTGACACTTTTCTTCCGGTTCTCCACAAGTCACGGCATTGAATCAGTTGTATATTGCTCGCTTATCCACAGGACTCACACACTGTTAAGGGGTTGGGCATTATACCTAACAAAAGCTCAATGTGGCGTTGATGACCATGAATTCCCACGATATCCCACAGGATACCAAGCCTCGTTCCAATTCGGAGCGAAGCGCTGTGCGCGGGACGCCTTCATGTTCTTGTCGACCTCGACCAACACTATCGATGCGAAGGGACGCACATCTGTGCCGTCACCCTTCCGCGATGCGTTGGGCGATGATGCTGCCGTTTTTATCTGGCCGAGCGTTCGCGGTGACTTTCTCGAGGGTGGAGGTGAGGCGTTAATGAAAGCTTTGCAGCGCGAAATTTTCGATCGTGTCGCCGATGGATCGCTTGCGCCGGTAGCGGCGGAAGCGCAGCAGGTCATGCTGCTCGGCGAAGCGCGTAGGCTCAGCTATGACAAAACCGGGCGGATCGTCTTGCCGGAAGCCTTTCGCGATCATGCCAACCTATCCAATTCTGCTACCTTTGTCGGTCTGGGTAATCGTTTCCAAGTTTGGGAGCCTGAGGCCCATGAAACACGCAAAGCCGCAATGCGCGAAAGCGTGCGATCGACTCCACTGATTATGGGGGTCGAGCGACCGTGACGACGCGTCCGCATATCCCTGTAATGTTGGCCGAAGTGTTGGCGGCGGCTAACATTGCCGATGGCGATCTGGTCGTGGACGCGACCTTCGGCAATGGGGGTTATAGCGAAGCCTTTCTGCTGCAGGCCAACTGCTCTGTGATCGGTCTGGATCGGGATCCAACCGTTCAGCCACGCGCGGAGGCGCTTGCGGCCAAATATGATGATCGGTTTCGACTGGTTGAAACACCGTTCTCAGAGATGGATCAGCGCGACCTGCCGATGGCTGATGTCGTTGTCTTTGATATTGGCGTATCGTCTATGCAGATCGATCAGGCCGAACGGGGCTTCTCTTTCCAAAAGGACGGGCCGCTCGACATGCGGATGAGCCGCTCCGGGCCGACTGCCCAAGACGCCGTCATGTCGCTGAGTGAAGGTGAACTGGCGACCTTGTTTAAATTCTACGGTGAGGAGCGTCACGCGCGCCGCGCCGCGCAACGCATTGTCGAAGCGCGCACAGAGTCCGCCATCACGACCACGGCCGAGTTGGCCGATATTGTCGAAGCGGCCATTGGGCGGTCTGGAAAAATTCATCCCGCGACCCGTGTTTTCCAAGCGTTACGAATTTTCATCAATGATGAATTGGGAGAGCTATATCGGGGCCTCTGCGCTGCGGAGAGCCTCCTCAAGCCGGGTGGGCGATTGGTAGTCGTGACGTTCCACTCGCTCGAAGACCGCATCGCGAAGCAATTCTTGCGTGACCGAGCGGGTGAGGTTGAAGGTGGATCGCGCTATGCGCCCGCCGTCGCCGTCACGGGTCCCGACGCTAGCTTTACCTTGCCGCGACGCTCGGTCGTGAAGCCGAGCAAAACGGAAGAAGCGGAAAATCCGCGTTCACGATCGGCCAAACTTCGTCTCGCTATTCGTACGACAGCGAAGGCACATCCGAGCGATCCGAATGCTTGGTTGCCGACTAAACTCGATGTGCCGTCACTGGAGCGGCTCACATGAATGCGCCCTATGTTTATACGCCAGTCGAGCGGACCTCGCGCCGTCTTGGCCTGTTTCTTTTGGTTCTTCTGGGTCTTAGTCTGACCATGGTCTTGTTCTTTGTGAAAACCCGCGCGCAAGACGCCCGCGCTGACGTCGCCCGGATAGAGGCGCAAATCAAAATGCATGAAGCGGCCATCACCGTTTTGGTGGCAGAGCGCGCGGTCCTGGCGAATTCAGATCGCATTCGCCCGCTGTCAGAAGAGCGATTGGGCTTGCAGCCGATTACTGTGGCGGAAACATCGACTTTGGCGGCCGTTGAGGTGCAGCCATGAGTCTCGCGCCCTTTGCCGACAAGAAATCGATGTCTCTGTCAGACATCAACGAGGCTGCGGTATCGGAAGGCCGCATTCGGATTCGGATTAGTTTGATCCTGTTCCTATCCATGATTGCGATTGTTCTTGTGCGACTGGCAGAGGTTGCTTTGCTGTCGCCGGATGATCATCGCCGAGATCAGCCGCAGGAGCTGGTCCAATATCGCGCTGACATCACGGATCGTCATGGACGTTTGCTGGCGACGACCTTGTCGAGCTATTCACTTTATGCAGAACCTGCACGGATATGGAATCCCGATGAAACCGCAGCTGCGCTTGTCTCCATTCGACCTGATTTAAATCTATCCAAGGTTACGCAACAACTGGCCTCTGATCGCGCCTTTGTCTGGATCGACCGCGGGTTATCGCCGAAAGAAAAACAGGCAATCTTCGAGTTGGGCCATTCAGGTCTAGGCTTTCGGCGCGAGCCACGACGGGCTTATCCTAATGCTCCATTGGCGGCACATCTGGTCGGTTGGACCGATATTGATTTGGTCGGTGCGGCAGGGGTGGAACGCGCTTTTGACGATCGATTGACAGCTGACAGGGCACCAGAGATGGCGCTCGCGCTCGATAGTCGGGTTCAGTTCGCCATTGCTGAAGAGCTTCAGAAAAGCGTCGACCAGTTCTCTGCCTTATCCGCCGCCGCTGTTTTGCTCGATATCCATAGCGGAGAGATCATTTCGATGGTCTCGTTACCGGATTTCAATTCCAATGATTATGGCGCGGCATTGCCCGAAGCCCGCTTCAATCACGCCGCAATGTCGACCTACGACCTTGGTTCTGTATTCAAACCCCTGACGATGGCGATGGCTTTGGAGGATGGTTTGACGAGCCGAGATGAGGTTTTTGACGTGCACAAGCCCTACAAAGTGCGAAACAAATTTATCCGCGATGATCATCCGTCTGATACGCCATTAACGCTGGATTATGTGCTGTCAGAATCGTCTAATCGTGGCACGGCCATGATTGCGCAGCGGATTGGCGCAGAGCGTCAGCAGCACTATTTGCGGGAACTCGGGCTTCTATCGCGCGTGTCATATGGTCTTAATGAGAGTGCAAAACCGCAAATTCAGGATAATTGGGGTGAGATGGCCACGGTCACGATTTCCTACGGTCATGGATTGGCAGTGACACCATTGGCGCTCGTCACCGCGATTGGCGCGATGCTTAATGATGGTGTCTATGTCGAACCGACAGTTGTGAAGCGTGATGCCACGCGTCCGCCAGAAACGCACCGTGTCTTTTCAAGCGCAATATCGCAGGACTTGGCGGATATGATGCGATTGACTGTGGTTGAAGGCACAGGGAAGAAAGCTAACATTCCCGGCTTCGGTGTCATGGGAAAAACTGGGACCGCAGAGAAGCCAAGTAATGGGGGTTATGATCAAACCCGGCTGGTGACATCCTTTGTTGCGGCTTTTCCCCATTCTTCGCCTCGTTACGCCTTGATCATCACATTGGATGAGCCGAAGGGGCTGCCCGAAACCTATGGCTATGCCACGGCGGGTTGGAATGCGGCCCCGACTGCCGGAGCGGTGATCGAACGGATTGGTCCGATGTTACCCGGTGCGCGTGACATCCCAAAGACGGCAGCCCGACCTGTGAAAGCGCTACGATGAATTGTCTCGCCTTGAAAGATTTGGGCCTGAGCGGAGACGCTGAGGTGACGGGCCTGTCCTGCGACTCGCGTTTAGTGAAGCCGGGACATGTGTTCGCGGCTTTGCCGGGAACAGCGCTCGATGGGCGCGACTATATTCCGCAGGCGATAAAAAGTGGCGCGATTGCCATTCTTAGCACGCCGGATGCCGATACTCTGGGCTTGCCGCTACTCGCCTCCGACGAACCCCGCCTTGATTATGCGCGTTTGGCGAAACGGCTTTATCCGGGCCAACCCGCCACAGTGGTCGCGGTCACGGGCACGAATGGGAAAAGCTCTACTGTCGAGTTTTTGCGCCAGATTTGGCAGTTCGCCGGTCACACCTCAGCCTGCTTCGGAACGCTGGGTGTCCGCACAGAGAACGGCTTGGCGCCGATGAGCCATACGACTCCGGACGCCTTGGTCCTGCACAGCGTCATGGACTCGCTTCATACTGACGGCGTGACACATGTCGCGATGGAAGCCTCCTCGCACGGGCTTGACCAGCGTCGTATGGATGAGGTCGCGTTGAGTGCTGCGGGCTTCACCAATCTGACCCAAGATCATTACGACTATCACGAGACCCCAGAAGCGTATTTCGAGGCGAAGGCGCGTCTGTTTACTGAATTGCTACCGGATCGCAGTCCTGTCGTGGTCATGGTCGATGATGAGGCTGGGCGGTCTTTATATGACAGGTGTGAGGCGGAAGACTTTTATGCCCGGTCTATTGGTTGGTCGGGTCGAGACATTCGCATCGCTGAGATCATGCCGCATGCGGCTTCTCAGAAGTTGACGCTGATTATCGACGGTGAACGCTCGCAGATTGAAATTCCCTTGGCAGGTGAGTTTCAAGCTCTCAACGCCGTCACCGCGCTGGGCCTTGCGCTTGTGACGGGTGTGCCGAAAGATACCGCGTTGGCGGCAATGGAGGGATTGAGCGGCGTCTCAGGCCGTCTGGAAATTGCGGGCCGCAAAAACAATGGCGCGCCGGTGTTCGTTGATTTCGCCCATACCGAAGATGGTCTACTCAAGCTGCTCCAGTCTATTCGCCCCCACGTGGAAGGTAAGCTGCGCATCGTCTTTGGCTGCGGCGGGGATCGCGATCCTGACAAGCGCGCCAAAATGGGTGCCGCAGCCTGCCGTCATGCAGACGATGTGATTGTCACGGACGACAATCCGCGCACTGAGGTGCCAGCGGATATTCGGGCGGCCGTTTTAATCGGATGCCCGAGCGCGACTGAAGTTGGCGACCGCCGCGCAGCCATCGCGGAAGGAATTTCGCGGCTGGAGGCGGGTGATTGCCTCGTTGTGGCCGGGAAAGGTCACGAGCAGGGGCAGATCGTTGGTAAGACCGTCATCCCATTCAGTGATGTTACAGTTGTGCAGGAGCTTCTCGCTTGAGCGTGCTCTGGACATCAGCTGAAATCGCACAGGTGACTGGCGGAGCAGAGACGGTTCCGTTTGAAACGACAGGACTGTCAATCGACACCCGGTCGCTCGTTAAAGGCGATCTATTTGTGCCTCTCCGTGATGCGCGCGATGGACATGACTTTATTGATGCGGCGGCGAAGGCCGGCGCCGCTGGCACATTATCAGAAATTGATGTCGACCTTCCGGCCGTCAAAGTTGAAGACACGATGCAGGCGCTCCGCGCTCTCGGGCGCGCTGGACGGGATCGCAGCAACGCACACCGTATCGCGGTCACGGGGTCTGTCGGCAAGACGAGCGTCAAGGATGCGCTGGCTGTGATGCTGGCCGCCTTTGGCGACACCCACAAATCAGCCCGATCCTTCAATAATCATTTGGGTGTGCCGATTACCCTAGCGACCTTGCTACCGAATGCGGAATTTGCCGTGTTTGAGACGGGTATGAACCATGCAGGTGAGCTGACGGATTTGTCGAAGCAGGTCGCCCCCAAAATCGCGCTGATCACCAATGTAGCTGGCGCGCATCAAGCGAATTTTGATAGTATCGAAGCGATTGCCGACGCCAAGGCTGAAATTCGTCACGGACTGGCTGATGACGGTGTGCTGATCCTCAATGCTGACAATGATTACACGTCCCGAATTCGGGACCAAGCGACAGAGCACCGCATTATGACATTCGGGACGGGCAATGATTGTGACGTCACGATTGTCGCGTCGAATCATCATGCCTCTGGCGGGAATGTTCGGTTGCGCGTTGAAGGTCAGCAGATTGACGTGACGCTCGCGGTTTCCGGCCAGCATTGGGATCACAATGCTGCCGCATGCATCGCTGTCGCGCATGCGCTGGACCTCGATTTGCGCAAAGCTGCGCGGGCTCTACGAGATGTCCACGCGAGCGACGGACGAGGCGACACACACGAAATTTCAATTGGCGGCAAATCTGTGACGCTCATTGATGAGAGTTACAACGCGAACCCAACATCCATGCGCGCCGCGATCTCGGCAGCCGCTTTGCGCTCAGGCCGTAAAATCGCTGTACTTGGCGATATGTATGAGTTGGGTCCGGATGAGTTAGCGCAACATGCCGCTCTATCCGATCCGTTGGAAGCGGCGGGCTTCGCTCGTGTGCTCACTGTTGGCGAATGTATGCGCGCGCTCCGTGGCGCGCTGCCGCAAGCTATGCGCGCGCTACAGGCTGACACGATCGATCTGATCGCCGAGTCGCTTCATGACGAGGTGCAGGACGGCGACGTTCTGCTGATCAAAGGGTCGAATGCGACCGGGCTGGGCCGATTGGCGACGCGGCTGAAAGGCGAGGGGACACGCTAATGCTCTATGAGTGGCTAGCACCGTTGGGTGAAGACTATCAGATCTTCAACCTGTTCAATTATATCACGTTCCGTGTCGGCGGGGCGTTGATGACGGCCTTAATCGTGTCCTTTATTCTCGGTCCGCGTATGATCGACTGGCTGCGCGCCAAGCAGGGCAAAGGGCAACCGATCCGTGAGGATGGTCCGCAAGGTCATATTATCGCGAAGGCCGGAACACCAACCATGGGTGGCCTGTTGATCCTGCTCTCCGTTGTAATTTCGACCCTGCTCTGGGGTAATTTACACAGCCCATTTTTATGGACCGTCTTCCTAGTCACAGCGAGCTATGGGATGATCGGGTTTTACGATGATTATCTGAAGGTCAAACGCCAGAGCCATAAGGGTTTTTCTGGTAAAATCCGGCTCCTCATCGAAGTCATTATCGCGGCGATTGCTGTCTGGATTTTGACCAGTGCGATACCGAGCGAAGGTGGATTTAATACCGGATTGGCGATTCCTTTTTTCAAGGATTTCTGGATCAATCTTGGTATGTTCTTCATTCCATTTGGTTGCCTTGTCATCGTCGGGAGTGCGAACGCGGTCAATCTGACGGATGGGCTCGATGGGCTTGCAATTGTCCCGGTCATGATCGCGGCGCTTAGCCTTGCTTTCATCGCCTATCTCGTCGGCAATGCGATCTTTTCCAACTATCTCGGTGTGCCGAATGTACCGGGGAGTGCGGAGGTGACGATTTTCCTTGGGGCTATCATTGGTGCGTCTCTTGGTTTCCTCTGGTTCAACGCTCCACCCGCCATGATTTTCATGGGCGATACGGGCAGTCTGGCTTTGGGCGGGGCGCTCGGCACGACGGCTGTAGCGATTAAACACGAAATCGTTCTCGCCATCATTGGCGGCCTATTCGTGCTCGAAGCCGTCTCCGTGATCGTTCAGGTGACGTCTTTTAAACTCACTGGAAAGCGGGTCTTCCGTATGGCTCCGATCCATCACCATTTTGAACAAAAAGGCTGGCAGGAGCCGACCATCGTTATCCGGTTCTGGATCATCGCCATCATCTTGGCCCTTGTTGGGCTTTCTACGTTGAAGCTGCGTTGATCGAGGCCACCACATTCAACGGACGGCGTGTCGCCGTCTTTGGCTTAGGGCGCACCGGCGTCACGGCAGCGCTGTCCTTACAAGCGGGCGGCGCGGACGTCTGGGCATGGGATGACCGGGATGTCGCGCGCGACGATGCCGCAAAAGCGGGTGTCCATGTACGTGATCTCAATGAAGTCGATTGGGCGAAATTTGATGAACTCGTCCTGTCGCCCGGCGTTCCGCATGAGCTACCAGAACCACATTGGACCGCGAGTGCGGCCAAAGCCTTCGACGTTCCGATCATTTGCGACATCGAAATCCTAGCTAGAGAAATTAATGCTCGCCCGGAGGACGATCGACCGAAGCTGATCGCGATCACGGGAACGAACGGCAAATCGACCACAACAGCGCTCATCGGGCATGTCTTACACTCGCTCGGTAAAGACGCACAGATTGGCGGCAATATTGGTCGCGGCGTCCTCGATCTTGATAGGATGCATGCGGGTAGCCACTATGTGATTGAACTCTCGTCGTACCAGCTTGAACGAACCTTTAGTCTGCGTGCTAATGCGGCTATCTTACTGAACCTCAGTCCTGATCATCTTGACCGCCACGGGACGATGGACGCCTATGGCGAGATCAAGACACGGATATTCAACAATCAAACCTCTGCTGACACGGTCGTCATCGGGGTGGATGATGATTTTGGCAAAGCGTTGACGACGAAATTGAAGGCGCGCAACGGTCGACGCATTGTGCCCGTCTCGGCTCAGCGTGCGCTCGGTCATGGTGTTTGCGCACTCGGTGGCCCTTTGATGGACCGAACCGGTCGCAGCGGACGGGTTATTTGCGACCTGACGAAGGCTAAGGCCCTCGAAGGCACACATAACGCCCAGAACGCCGCTGCAGCTTATGCCGCTGTGTCCAGTCTCGCTATTGAACCAAAGACAATCGGCGAAGCGATTTTGTCCTTCCCGGGCCTGGCGCACCGGATGGAAACCATTGGCACAGCCGGACGTGTCCGTTTCGTCAATGACAGCAAAGCCACCAATGCCGAAGCTGCCAGACAGGCTTTGGGTAGCTACAAAGACATTTTCTGGATCGCAGGCGGCGTTGCGAAAGAGGGCGGTATCAGCTCGCTCATGGATCTGAAAAGTCATGTGCGAAAAGCTTATCTAATTGGTGAGTCCGCAAATGAGTTTGCCGCAACTTTGGCCGCGGAGACGCTTGACCATAAGGTGTCAGGAACGCTTAAAATGGCGCTGCTTTGCGCGACCCATGACGCGTTGGCCTCCGGAATTGCTGACCCTATTGTGCTGCTGTCTCCCGCTTGCGCGAGCTTCGACCAGTTTGCCAATTTTGAAGTGCGCGGCGAGGCCTTCCGTAAAGAGGTCGAGGAGCTGATGGCCTTGTTTGCGCGTGACCGCACGGAACGGGCGCAGGGGGCCGCATGAAGCTCGCGGTCATGCCCACCTCGCTGACCTCCCGGTCGCAGCGGTTTATGCTCGCCGAATGGTGGCGGTCTATCGACCAGTTGACCCTAATGTTGTTGCTGTGCCTGCTTTGCGCAGGTTTAGTTCTGTCTATGGCGGCCTCACCAGCGGCGTCGCATCGGCTTGGTATTCTGTCCCCGTTTCACTTCCTCTTACGGCATGGTGTGTTCGCACTCGCTGGATTTTCCGGCGCCGTCTTTGTGTCTCTGTTCGAGCCGAGGGGCGCGCGCCGGATCGGTGTTCTTGCCTTGATCGGCGCAATGGTGGTCATGGCGGCGCTGCCATCAATAGGCTATGAAGTGAAAGGTGCCGTTCGCTGGGTGAAAATCGGACCGTTCTCGTTGCAACCCTCAGAATTCGCCAAACCCGCCTTCATCATCTTTGCTGCTTGGATGTTTTCTGCCGCCAAACGCGATCCGAATGTGCCTGCCGTCCTGATCGTTTTGGCTGTCTATGCTGCCTTGATCCTGCTGTTGATCACACAGCCTGATTTTGGTCAGTCTTTCCTGCTGACGCTTTGCTTTGCGGCTGTCTTCTTCTTTGCAGGCATGTCGCTAGGCTGGCTAATTGTTATGTTGGCTGTCACCTCGCTAGGCGCGTTTGGTGCCTATCTCGCGCTGCCACATGTGCGGTCCCGCGTGGCCGCTTTCCTTTCGCCAGATCGATCCGATTCTTATCAAACCGACAAAGCGCTGGAAGCGATTGCGGGGGGTGGGTTTTTCGGACGCGGACCCGGCGAAGGTGCCGTCAAATATGCGCTCCCCGACGGCCATACGGATTTCATCTTTGCGGTCTCAGTTGAAGAATTCGGATTCCTGATTAGCGCACTGCTGATCGTTCTGATTGCCGCCTTCGTCGTGCGCGCTTTTTCTAACGCGTTGCGGCTGAATGATCAGTTCTGCCAACTCGCGACTGCGGGTCTCGCGACGCTGATTGGAATGCAAGCAATCATCAACCTGTTCGTCAATCTTAACATGGCGCCCAGCAAAGGCATGACGCTCCCGTTTATTTCTTATGGAGGATCATCTCTGCTCTCACTCTGTTTTACAGCAGGGCTGATCCTTGCCTTCACCCGACGCCGCCCAGGCGCATATCGGATGGGTTGACCATGCGGGCTCTACTCGCCGCTGGCGGAACTGGCGGGCACATGTTCCCGGCGCAATCGCTGTCAGAAGAACTCACGCGTATGGGGTGGGAGTGTGCGATGGTGACAGATGCAAGAGGGAGCAAACATACCGGACGGATCAAGGCCGATCCGATCATAGAGGTCCAAGCCGCGTCCATATCTCCACGTCGCCCGATCCAAGCTCTGCGCGGTGCGCTCAAACTGGCGCGCGGAATTCGCCAGGCAAAGGCGTTTATGCGGGAGTGGAAACCGGACGTCGTGATCGGCTTTGGCGGCTATCCCAGTTTTCCTGCGCTGAAAGCCGCCGAAAGTCTGGATATTCCCCGTATCGTCCATGAACAGAACGCTGTGCTAGGCCGTGTGAACCGCGTCTTTGCTAAGAAAGCAACAGCCGTCGCTAGCGGGTTTGAAGATCTGGCCAAACTGCCAGCGGGCACACGCCATATCGTCGTCGGTAACCCGTTGCGAGACGCAATCCTCAACGCCAAACCGACACAGGGCGAAGGCCTCAACCTTCTCATCGTCGGCGGTAGTCTCGGGGCCAACATTATTTCGGACGTCGTCCCAAAAGCCGTTGCGGGTCTTACGTCCGAACTTCGGGATAAATTGCGTGTCACGCAACAAACGACGGCTCGTCATCTTGATGCGGCCAAGCGTGTCTATGCAGAGGCGAATGTCCCCGCCACCTTAGACATATTTTTCGGCGATATAGAACAACATCTCGCCAAGGCGGACCTGATTATCGCTCGCGCGGGTGCGTCGTCCGTCTCTGAAATTGCCCTGATGGGGAAACCCTCCATCCTCGTTCCGCTCGCCATTGCGATGGATGATCATCAGACCGCCAATGCGCGGGCGCTGGAACGCCTTGGTGCTGCCGTGATCCTGCCGGAATCGGAATTCAACGTTCAAGCTCTGACTGAACTGCTTGCGGAGCGATTGAATGATACAGACTGGCTTGACCAAGCGGGCCGAAGCGCCGCAAAGCTCGCTCGTCCCGATGCCGCCCGCGACTTGGCCGCGCTCGTCCTCTCTGCAATTGGCTGAAATTTTGACTGATATAGAACCTAAAAACCTTGCGACCAAAGTGCCCTTCGATATGGGCCCGATCCACTTTGTTGGTATCGGAGGTATTGGGATGAGCGGCATTGCCGAAGTGATGCTCAATCTCGGCTATCAAGTGCAGGGGTCGGATATGCGCGAAAGCGCGATCACGGAACGCCTCAAGCGGCTTGGCGCGTCCATATTTATCGGACAAAAAGCGGAGCAGGTCGTTGGCGCCGGAGCCATCGTTATGAGCTCGGCCATCAAAGCGGATAATCCAGAGCTGGTCGAAGCGCGTTTGCGGTCGATCCCAGTGGTTCGTCGTGCCGAAATGCTATCAGAGCTGATGCGGCTGAAATGGACCGTCGCAGTTGGCGGCACTCACGGTAAAACCACGACAACGACTATGATCGCCGCGCTGCTCGAAGGCGGGAGTCTTGATCCGACGGTCATCAATGGTGGAATCATTAATGCCTATGGCTCAAACGCTAAGCTCGGTCTCGGTAAATGGATGGTCGTTGAGGCGGATGAGAGCGATGGTTCGTTTCTGAAACTCTTCCCGACGGTCGCCGTTGTCACCAATATCGATCCGGAACATATGGAGCATTACGGCGCGTTTGATACGCTGCGGTCTGCCTTCGATACCTTCGTTGAGAACCTGCCATTTTATGGCTTTGCCGTGCTCTGTACCGATCACCCTGAAGTGCAGTCACTCGCCGCGCGTGTATCAGATCGCCGAGTCATCACTTACGGCTTCAACCCGCAAGCCGATGTGCGAGGAACTGAGCTTAAGTTTGAGCCGACTGGAACGCGCTTTGATGTGGTGTTCCGTGATAATGGTGAAGAGACGATCTGGTCGGATCTCTTCCTGCCGATGGCCGGTCGTCATAATACGCAAAATGTCCTGTCCGCTATCGCCGTCGCGCGGGAATTGGGCATGGATGAAGCGGGTGTTCGTGAGGGTTTATCGAGCTTTGCTGGCGTCAAACGCCGCTTCACACCAGTTGGTGAGTGGAACGGCGTGACCATTATCGATGACTATGGCCACCATCCCGTCGAAATCAGCGCGGTGCTGCAAGCCGCCCGTCAGGTCGCAAAGGGACGAGTTCACGCCGTGATGCAGCCGCATCGCTACTCACGACTGAAAGATCTGTTCGAAGACTTCTCAACCTGTTTCAACGACGCGGACACCGTTCGCGTGGCCGATGTCTATGCCGCCGGGGAAAAGCCGATTGATGGAGTCTCGGCACCTGCCCTTGTTGAGAGCCTACACCGGCATGGTCACCGCAACGCATCGCTGACAACGAAACAAACACTAGCGGTAGATCTGAAAGATGATTTGGCTGAGGGCGATCTCGTGATCTGTCTTGGGGCGGGCGACATTACGCATTGGGCGAATGGGTTGGCTGACGCGCTAGCATCCGCATGAGTTTGCTCGACCGACTGCCTGAGGTGAGGGGATCACTTAAAGCAGACGTGTCGCTCGCGCCTTATACTTGGTTGCGGGTCGGCGGCGCTGCTGACGCCTTCTTCATACCTAAGGATGAAGCCGATTTGGCTTTGTTTCTCTCCTCTACCGATCCCGAGATCCCGGTCACCATTCTCGGCGTTGCGTCCAATACGCTTGTCCGAGACGGAGGAATCGAAGGCGTCGTCATTCGATTGGGACCAGCCTTTGGAAGCATTGAAACGGACGGTTTGACTCTGACGGCCGGCGCGGCCGCATTGGACGCGCGTGTCGCCAAAGCCGCAGCGGACGCCGGCATTGCAGGGCTAGAATTTTATGCAGGCGTGCCGGGCACGATTGGCGGAGCGCTCCGCATGAATGCTGGGTGCTACGGATCTGAAACTCAAGATGTTTTGAAGGAGTTGGTGGCTATTGATCGACGCGGCCGCCGCATCGTCATGAGCATTGAGGATATGGGCTATAGCTATCGACACAGCGCGGTGTCCGACGACCTGATTTTCGTATCCGCAACCTTTGTTGGCAAGCCTGATGCGCCAGACGCCATACGCGCGCGCATGGACGCCATCACGACGCGCCGGGAGGAGTCACAGCCAATCCGGTCCAAGACGGGCGGATCGACATTTAAAAATCCAGATGGATATTCTGCATGGAAAGTCATCGATGCGGCTGGAATGCGCGGGCATCGTGTTGGCGGCGCGCAGATGAGCGAACAACACTGTAACTTCATGATCAATGCGGACAATGCCACCGCTGCCGATCTTGAGGGCTTGGGAGAGGCTGTTCGGGCTAAGGTTTTGGCGACACAAGGAATTAGCTTGGATTGGGAAGTTCGCCGGATCGGACGAGCCGAGTGAAGGTCGCAGTTCTAAAAGGCGGGGTATCCGCTGAACGCGCAGTCAGCCTCGTGAGCGGCGAAGCTTGTGCCGAAGCTCTGCGCGGGGAAGGTTACGACGTCGTCGAAATTGACGCGCATCCAGATACGGTCGCGGACGATCTTCGTTGCGTCGCCCCGGACGTTGTCTTTAACGGGTTGCACGGCGATTGGGGTGAGGATGGAGAGGTTCAGGAAATCCTTGATCGATTAGAATTGCCCTACACTCACTCCGGCGTCGCTGCATCCCGTCTCGCCATGAATAAGGACCGCGCCAAGGATGTTCTTGTCCAGCACGGGATTACCGTGCCGCAGGGGCAGACGGCGCGGCGTGCGCTCATTGCGAATGGCGGCCTGTTGCCGACACCTTATGTCGTCAAACCAAATGGGTCTGGTAGCTCAGCTTCCGTCTATATTGTGACTGAAGAAACGCCGGAGCTGCTAGCAAAAATGCGGGATGATAAGGGGTTGGGTGATGAGCCAGTCATCGAACCTTTTATCCCAGGGCGTGAATTGACGGTGACGGTCCTTGGCGATCGCGCGCTCTGTGTGACTGAGATTGTGCCTCAGGGTGACTGGTACGATTACGACGCCAAATATGTCGACGGAGGCTCTCGGCACATTGTTGATGTCGATCTGCCCGAAGCGGTGACGGCTCTGGCTCTGAAAAATGCCGAGATTGCGCACCGCGCCTTGGGCTGCTGCGGTGTGACACGGACAGACTACCGATTTAATGACACAGAATGGCCAGAAAATCCGACTGAATCAGACGTGGTAAATGGATTGGTAATGCTTGAGCTTAATACTCAGCCCGGAATGACCCCGACGTCCTTGGTGCCCGAGCAGTGCCAGCATCGGGGCATGAGCTTTGGTGAGCTCTGTCGTTGGATGGTTGAGGATGCGTCATGGCCAAGAAGGGCTCTAAATCCGCAAAAATGACCCGGGTCAGCCCTCTAAAGCCGGGCCTGCGCGGCGCGTCGCGTCTTGTTCAATCCCGGATTCACGCCGGTTTTCGTTCAGCAACCTTGTCACGCCAATCCATGTTGCGATTTTCGTCATCCGTTCTGTTCGCTCTGCTGACGCTGGCTTTTATCGCTTTGTGGCTTGGCGGCCATTTGCCAACGATGCGCGATAATCTTGAGACGTTCAAACAAGAGCGGCTGATGGCGGTTGGTTTTACGGTTGAGCGGATCGACGTAACCGGGGAGGGGCGGCTTAATGAAGCAGATGTTCGTGCCGCTGTTGGAATTTACGAAGGCGACTACTTCTTCGGGGCAGATCTGAAACGCGCGCAGCGCAATACGGAAAGCTTGCCTTGGGTCGACCGCGCCGTGGTGCGTCGCCTTTGGCCGAACCGAATTGTTGTGCAGCTTGTGGAAACGACCCCCTATGCGCTATTTCAAGAAAACGGCGTTGTTCATCTGACAGATCGCGACGGAATGATCGTTGCACCTTATACGGTCGAGACAGCCAGTCTGCCCGCAGGGCTTCGCCTATTCACCGGGACGGACGCCGCAATTCACGCCGAAGAGATGACCCAATTGATGGAGGCTCATCCGGTCGTGTGGGACAAGACGAAAGCCCTGACCCGTTATCCATCGGGTCGATGGGACCTAACGCTGATTGGCGGACAAATCCTTCGCCTCCCTCGCGATGAGACGGCCAAGGCGTTACGCCGTTTTACGGCGATTGATCCGCAAACGACGCAACGCTTTTCGATTGTGGATCTGCGTTTGGATGACCGGATTACACTGACACCTGCCACGTCCGCTGACGCGTGAGCGCTCGCCCGACGGATACTGTGTGCGTGCTCGATATTGGGTCGAGCAAAGTGGCCTGCCTGATTGGACGTAAAGACCCATCCGTCGGCCTACGATTACTAGGTTGTGGGACAGCCGTTAGTCGCGGTGTGAAAGCTGGGGCTGTCGTCGATTTGGACGCGGCGGAACTCGGCATTCGACAAGCTGTTGAAAAAGCGGAACGCGCTGCGGGTGTTTCGGTACACGGGGTTACCGTGAATGTCGGCTTGCGATCGCTGTCATCGCGCCATCTCCGCGTTCAAACTGAATTTGCCTCGGGCGCCATTGCAGACCGGGATTTGAAGCGCGTTATCGGCTCATCGCTGACTGAATTGTCAGAGCCTGACTATGCCATTCTTCATGCCTTACCGCGCGATTGGGAAGTCGACGGAGAGACGGGTATTCGCGATCCGCGTGGCATGTTTGGCCAGCGGCTCGGTGTCGATATGCATTTCGTGACAGCCGGGATCGGACCCTTACGAAACCTCGCCCATTGTATTGAGCGGTGCCATCTCAGCCTGCGCAGTGTCACGGTCAGCCCCTATGCGGCGGCGCAATCCGTGTTGACCGAAGATGAGCGTGACTTGGGTGTGACCCTTATTGATATCGGCGCGGGATTGACGACCGTGGCCATCTTCCGAGACAATACACTGGTTCATGTCGATGCCATCGGCGTGGGAGGGCGTAACGTCACATCTGATATTGCCAGAGGCTTGAATACGCCGCTGGAAGCCGCCGAGAGGATCAAACTGTTTTACGGATCAGCTCTGCACGGAGCGCGCGATGAGCATGAACAAATTCCCTGTCCACCCGTGGCTGCGATGGACGAACTACAGCACGCACCGCGGTCTCGTCTCACCTCAATCATCCGCGCGCGCACCGAAGAGACATTGGAGCTTGTCAAAGATCGTTTGGTGCATGCCGGCCTAGACACATATTCCGGGCGACAGATCGTACTGACGGGCGGTGCATCGCAACTCTCTGGGCTTCGTGAACTGACAGAACTTGTATTCAATAAGCGTGTTCGAATTGGTACGCCGCATGGCATTTTCGGCCTAACGGACGCGCTCAATGCTCCGGACTATGCGGTCGCTACTGGATTGCTGCGTCACGCCTTTGAGCAAACGGGCGAGGCCGTGTCTGGTCCGCCAGATCTATCGGGACGTCGCTATCAACGTGCACGCTATAGCGGCAATGCTCTGTCGCGATCGGTTCAGTGGCTGAAAGAGAATTTCTGACCCAGCCATGAGGCCGCGGGCTTGTTAAAGAGTGCTAGTTGCAAGGCCCTGAAACGGACCGAACGAAGCGGTAGTCATCGGCGCCTATCGTGTCGGCAATGATCTGACTGCGCTCCAATCCATCGATTAAGAGTGGGCGTGGTAGTCCGAGTTCCTTGAAGATAGCTTGGAAAGCGTCCTCGCTGGCATTCCATTGCTGATCATCTTCATAAACTGTTATGAGTTGAATGTCTGGCTGATCGGGTTTGCCAGAGCTCATAAGCATATAGTCTTTCACGACCCCCTTGGCCTTGGCCCGCACGCGTGCAGGTAGCCAGGCGGCTTCGTAATAACGCTGAGCCTGTGTCTCCATTTCGGGAAGAACGGTGACGCTATTAATTGTCCAAATGTCGTCGCAGCGGGCAGTGTCTTGATCTTGAAGACTTGCCCCTTCGGACGTGCAGCCCGCGATCATCAATGCCGCCCCTAAAGTCGCCGTTTTCAAAATCGTCATTAACCGAACCGCCTAGAAACCCCTATCAGTGCAAAGACATCGGATGTCGCACCATCTGGGGCCTGCAATATCGGACTATCGGCAAAATCACCTCTATATTTTCGGTAAGATAGAACCGTGTTTAACTGCCAGCGATCATCGATTTGATACCAGCTAAGCAGGCTGACGGAGGCGCGGTGAAAGCCGCTACCCAGATCATATTGAGGCAGGCCCGACGCAGCGGCTTGCTGCGCCGTGATGCCGTATATGGCCTGATTGTACGTCTCATCAGCCCAACTGATCGTGATAGCAGGTTGGATGGCTAAGTTTTCGGCCAGTAGCCCGTCTGGCAGATAGGTTCCGACCGACAGATCCGCATTGAACCCGTCATGTCCACCGAGCACATCCTGTCCAGCATCAACCCTAACGCCGAGCGGGCCGTAAGACGCGCGTAGAAACCCGCCGGTCAGTAGGCTGGCACCAATGTCTTCTAATCCGGTTAGGGTTGGGCTGTCTTCACTGTCGCGACCAAAGTCGAAGGCGACGCGCGGACCGGCCTTCAATGACCAGCGGCCTGGCCCTTGGCCCGTTCCAATATCGATCAGAGGATAGGCCAGCGCCAGTCCTGACAGTTCAAACCCAGCTAGATTATCAAAACTAATAAGGGGGAGGGCTCGAAGGTCGTAATCGTCGGACCCCACATATTTCGGCGTATAGAGCGCGGCGGCACCGATGCGTATATTCGGGCCCTCTTGCGCTTCGTTGGCAGTAGCGACGCCTGGCGCCATGAAGGCCGTTGCGAACAATAGTGAGAATAGGCGCATTTTAGCTCCAACATCATCCGGCGGAGTGCCGAGTCATTTATCTCTTTACGGTTCGCGCAGCAGAATTGGTTCGATATTCAGGACAAAAGCGATAACTTTTGCAGCGGGCATTTCGCAGGGCTTCAGTAATGGCCCTGACTTTAAGCGGTAGAAATTGGCGCTGATGTGATCTGACCCGCCGAGTTCTTCCGCCCAGAGCCAACTCTGCCGACCGCCATCCCGTTCTGTCCGAGTAACGCCGTAGCGCCGACCTTGAAACAGGCCATCAAAACTACCGAGTGGGAGTTCATCCCATGCTGTCACAAAG
Source organism: Algimonas ampicilliniresistens (assembly GCF_030159955.1). GTDB lineage: Bacteria > Pseudomonadota > Alphaproteobacteria > Caulobacterales > Maricaulaceae > Litorimonas > Litorimonas ampicilliniresistens. The sequence goes on along the minus strand of NZ_BSNK01000001.1, from coordinate 1,495,682 downwards.
TCATCCATGCGATGCGTCTAACAAAAAAGCCCCGGCACAGGGCCGAGGCTTTGTTTGATTAGAGTTTAGTGTGATGGCTCTAGGCCATCTTCTTTTCAAGGTTCTCGGCAATCGCTTCGAGATAGCCTGTCGTGGTCAACCAGCCTTGCTTGTCGCCGACGAGAAGGGCGAGGTCTTTGGTCATCTGACCGCCTTCGATAGTTTCGCGTACGGTGTTTTCCAGACCGACTGCGAACTTAAGTAGCGCTTCATTGTCGTCGATCTTGGCCCGGTGAGCCAAGCCGCGTGTCCATGCATAGATGGAGGCGGTTGAGTTAGTCGACGTGGCTTCGCCTTTTTGATGGTTGCGGTAGTGACGGGTAACAGTGCCGTGTGCGGCCTCCGCTTCCATTGTCTTACCATCAGGCGTGAGCAGGAAGGACGTCATCAGGCCGAGTGAGCCGAAGCCCTGTGCAACCGTGTCGGACTGCACATCGCCGTCATAGTTCTTACACGCCCAGATATAACCGCCGGACCATTTCATTGCGGCCGCGACCATGTCGTCGATGAGGCGGTGCTGATATTCGCCGCCAAATTCGGCGAACTTGTCAGCGAATTCTGCGTCGAAAATCTCTTGGAAGATATCTTTGAAGCGACCGTCATATTTTTTGAGGATGGTGTTCTTGGTCGACATGTAGACAGGCCAACGACGTTGGACACCATAGTTGAAACAGGCCCGCGCGAAATCGCGGATCGAATCGTCCAGATTATACATGCCCATCAGCACACCGCCGCCAGGGAAGTCGAAGATTTTGCGTTCGATAACTTCGCCGTCTTCGCCTTCAAACTTGATGGTCGCTGTTCCCGGTCCGGGAACGACAAAGTCTGTCGCCTTATACTGATCACCAAACGCGTGACGGCCAATGACGATAGGCTGGGTCCAGCCTGGGACGAGGCGCGGGATGTTGGAGCAAATGATTGGTTCACGGAATACAACACCGCCAAGAATGTTGCGGATGGTGCCGTTGGGCGAGCGCCACATTTCTTTCAGGTCGAATTCTTCGACGCGTTGCTCGTCCGGCGTGATTGTCGCGCATTTGATGCCGACATTATGTTTTTTGATGGCATGCGCCGCGTCGATTGTGATCTGATCGTCCGTCGCATCGCGCGACTGGATCGAAAGGTCATAGTCAAGCAGATCAATATCGAGATAGGGCTCGATCAGTCGATCAATGATCATGTCCCAGATGATGCGGGTCATCTCGTCGCCATTCATATTGACGACGGGGTTGTTCACCTTAATTTTGGCCATGAAGTCCTCTATATCTATCGGATGTGCGGTAAGCGCTTTAGGAAAGTCGTGGCCGCATATAGCAAAGCCCGCTTGAAGTTAAAGACCTATCCCGGAGCGATCACATGGGCGCGAACAAGCCCGGCAAAGACGTGCATGACCAATTGGGCCGTGCTGTAGGTAAGAATGGCGGGACTGTGCCTGCTGTTATTCTCGTCAACCCGCAGCTTGGAGAGAATATCGGGTCCGCGGCCCGCTCCATGCTCAATTTTGGTCTGACAGACTTACGCCTTGTGGCCCCGCGGGACGGTTGGCCTAACCCAGCGGCGGAGACACTGGCGGCGGGCGCGCTATCTGTTTTAGAAAACGCGCAACTATTCGACACGACTGACGCGGCGATTGCTGATCTGAACTATGTCCTGTCTGCCACGGCGAGGCGTCGTGAGATCGAACTTCCCGTTGTCGGAGTGGACGGCGTCGGTTCAAAATTGCGCGCGATGGAACGCGATGGAACGCGCACCGGCATCTTATTCGGCCCAGAGAATGCCGGGCTGACCAATGCCGACGTCGCGCTGTCAGATGCAATCCTGACATATCCGGTCAATCCCGCCTTCCAATCGCTCAATCTCGCTCAGGCCGTGAACGTCTTCGCTTTTCTATACGCAGCGGGTGAGGGTGTGCCGGACACATTTGACGATGCGCTATCCGATGTGGCGCCTCGGGAAGATCTCGTCAGATTGTTTGACCATATGGAAGCGGAACTGGAAGAAGCCGGCTTCTTCTATCCTGCGGTGAAGAAAGAGCTTATGCGTCACAATATTCGCGCGCCGCTAATACGCGCGAGAATGACAGAACAGGAAGTCCGCACCTTTCGCGGCATCGTAAAAGCTTTGTCGCGGGGTCGCGGCCATCACATTGACCGGAAACGTCAATCCGAATCAAAAAAGAAGACTGAGACAGAAAAGAAATCCGAGTCATGAAATACGTTCCCTATCTCACCTTAATCGTCAGCTTTGCGCTTGGCTTTTTCGGCTATCCATTTCCTTTTGTCTTGGCGGTTGCCATTGTCTCAACGTTCCTGTTGTTCTCGCCGCGCCGCAAGGCTCTGCGAAACCAGGCGCAAGCCCCGGACCAGAATATGTTCCTCGACGGGGCTTTCCTTTTAGCGTCTCAAACGCTGATTCATTTCGTCTTGTTTGCGTTCGGGATCTTTATTGCACGGATGGTAGTCGGCTAGCGCGCCAGCCATCCAAGGCAAACAGGACCACGCCGACCCAGATCAGTGTGAAACAAACGGCATGGGCCGTGGTGAAGGGTTCACCGAAATAGAGGCCGCAGAGAAACTGCATCGTCGGACCAATAAATTGTAAAATGCCCAGTGTGGACAGACGGATCCGACGTGCTGCAAAGGCGAACGCCAAAAGTGGTAGAACGGTTATCGGACCGGCAGCGACCATGAGCCAGCTTAGGGTTTGGTCCGTGCCAAAGACGAGCGTATCAGTCTGCCATAACCAACCTAAGTAAAGGACGGCAGGCACAATTAGAACCAAGACTTCGATAAAGAGTCCGGGCATGGCGCCGACATCGATGAGCTTTCGAAGCACACCATAGATCGTGAAGCTTACCGCGAGGAACAGTGAGATAACCGGGAACTGTCCTCCATAGATCGTGAGAACCAGAACGCCGATGCAAGCGAGCGCAATCGCGAGGCCCTGTAAGCGGGTCAGACGTTCGCCAAAGAACAACACAGCAACCAAAACATAGATCAGAGGATTGATATAGTAGCCGAGACTACCTTGGAAAATCTGCTCGATCTGGATGGCATAAATATAGACGCCCCAATTCGCGGCCAGACTGATAGAGGCGAGGGCCAATAGAGCGAGCGTACGAGGTTTCCGGATCGCTTTGATCGTGTCCCCGATTTGCCTTCTGAACAACAGAATCAGCAGGCCAAAGGGCAGGGACCATAGGATTCGGTGCGCGAGGATTTCCGGCGCTGGAACGGCCTTCGTTGCCACGAAATAGATCGGGAAGAGGCCCCACATCAAATAGGCGGATAAGCCTGAGATTAATCCAGCGCGGGAATCGGTGGGTTGTAGGCGGTTCATTGCAACGCAATACACCCGCCATCGCGCGTGTCATGCCCTGTTGACGTCACGCTTTGTTGCCTTATATCGCCCGCCTTCTAACGGGTTTTCGCACTGCCGCCGTTGCAATTGTCCTTTTCGTGAAGGACCGGCCTGCGAACGATAAGAAAGGGCGTAGGCTATGTCCAAGCGTCATTCCGCCAAGTATAAAATTGACCGCCGTATGGGCGAAAACATCTGGGGTCGTCCTAAGTCTCCAGTGAATAAGCGCCCGACCCCTCCAGGTCAGCACGGTGCGGGCCGTCGTGGCAAGATGTCCGACTTCGGTACGCAGCTCCGCGCTAAGCAAAAGCTCAAAGGCTATTACGGCAACATCCAAGAAAAACAGTTCCGTCGCATTTATGACGAAGCGACACGGATGAAGGGCGATACGTCCGAAAACCTGATCGGCCTGCTTGAGTGTCGTCTGGACGCTGTGGTCTATCGCGCGAAATTCGTGCCGACCGTGTTTGCGTCACGTCAGTTCGTCAATCACGGCCACGTGTTGGTGAACGGCAAGAAGGTCAACATCCCGTCTTACCGCGTCAAACCGGGCGACACTGTTGAAGTTCGTGAAAAGTCTAAGACGATGGCTCTGGTTCTTGAAGCTCTTGAACTCGCCGAGCGCGAAGTTCCTGAATATCTCGACCTTGACGTCAAAGCGATGAAAGCGACATTCTCGCGCGTGCCAAGCTTCGACGAAGTGCCTTATGCGGTTCAGATGGAACCCAACCTCGTTATCGAATTCTATTCACGCTAATATTTGCCATCAGCGCAAAAAAAAGAACCCGCCTCATCGAGGCGGGTTTTTCTTTATCTGGATATTTGAAGGAGCGGTTAGGCCGCCATCTCCACGCCTTTGTCAGATAGCATCGTGCGGAGCTCACCTGATTCAAACATTTCCCGGACAATATCACAGCCGCCGATGAACTCCCCTTTGACGAAGACTTGCGGGATGGTCGGCCAATTATTGACGTCCTTAATGCCCTGGCGGATCTCTGGGTTCTCAAGAACATTCACGGACGCGTAGTTCACGCCTAAATAGTCAAAGACTTGTACGACTGTTGAAGAGAAGCCGCATTGCGGAAAAGTCGGTGTCCCTTTCATGAAGAGGACCACGTCATTCGCGCCGACGGTTTCGGCGATTTGTGCGTGAGCTGGATTGTCGGACATGGGAATCTCCTGAAGTGTCGGCGCTTTAGCTAGGGATGGACCTAAGCAAATTCAAGCAGAGCAAGTGGTTAGGGCGTACGAGTTTCCAGCGCGAGTGCATGGAGCTCGCCCCCCATTTTATCGCCGAGCGCCCTATAGACGAGTTGATGCTGGGCGACGCGGCTTAAACCTCGAAACTGCTCGCTGACAATTACGGCTTTCCAATGGTCGTTATCGCCCGCCAGATCGATCATCTCGATATCCGCATCAGGCAGAACAGCTTTCAGCAAAGCAACGATGTCTCGCTCGGCCATCGCCATTAGACGGTCTCCGTCGCGCCGCTCATCAGATCGGGCATCCAGTTAGCCCAACGATCACGCATGCCGACAAGAGAAACATCAAAGGCGTCAGTTGCCTTGATGCGGTCGCCGCCGATCTTACCGACAATCTGAGCTTTGACACCGAGACCTTCAGCTGTGGCCAGGATCGGATTGATCGAATTGGCGTCAGTTGAGATGAGGTACCGCGCCTGATCTTCGCCGAAATACCAAGCATGTCCGGGTAGATCACTCGGATTAGTGAGCGCGACACCGACACCCGTAGCGAACGCCATGTCGGATGCTGCCGCAGCGAGACCGCCATCGGACAGGTCATGCACGGCGCTGACGCGGCGGTTTCGGATCAGTTTACGGACATAATCGCCCGTACGTTTCTCGGCGGCCAGATCGACCGATGGCGGTGCGCCGTCTTCCCGATTGTGTAAGGCCCGGAGATAGATGGAGCTTCCGAGCCAACCCTTGGTCTCGCCCAGCAGAATGAGGGTTTCGCCCTCCTTCATGCCTTTAAGTGTCTTGAAATAGCCGAGGTCAGAAATCAGGCCGACACCCCCGACGGCTGGAGTGGGGGGAATGGCAACGCCATTGGTTTCGTTATAAAGGCTGACATTGCCGGACACGACGGGATAGTCAAATGCGCGGCAGGCTTCATTCATACCCTCGATACAACCGACAAATTGTCCCATGATTTCGGGTCGTTCGGGATTGCCAAAATTCAGACAATCCGTGATCGCGATCGGATCTGCTCCCACGGCTGTCAGGTTGCGCCATGTCTCAGCGACCACTTGCTTTCCGCCTTCGACGGGATCGGCGTAGCAATAGCGCGGCGTACAATCCGTCGTAATCGCGATAGCTTTGTTGGTGCCGTGGATGCGGATGATGGCGGCGTCTCCACCAGACTGACTACTGTCGACCGTGTCCGCCATGACGTGGCGATCATATTGCTCCCAAACCCAGCGCTTTGACGCCATATCGGGATCAGTCATGACGCGGAGTAGGGCGTCATTAAAGTCGGTTGGCTCTGGGACTTGATGTGGCTCTAGCACATCGCGCGGTTCTGTCGGGACGTGGGGGCGATCATAATTAGGCGCATCGTCCGCCAGAGGCGAAATCGGAATGTCGCAGACAGTTTTCCTGCCGTGCGTCAAAACCAGATGGCCCGTATCCGTTGTGACGCCGATTTTGGCGACATCCAGCCCCCATTTTTCGAACACGTCGAAGGCCAGCTTTTCCTTCCCAGGTTGAATCACCATGAGCATCCGCTCTTGGCTCTCCGACAGCATCATTTCGTAGGGCGTCATGCCCTCTTCACGTTGTGGGACTTTGTCGAGATTAAGCTTGATGCCGACACCACCTTTATCCGCCATTTCGATGGAGGAAGAGGTGAGGCCCGCTGCGCCCATATCCTGGATGGCAATAATCGCATCCGTTGCCATGAGCTCAAGGCAGGCTTCGATCAGAAGTTTTTCGGTGAAGGGGTCGCCGACCTGTACGGTCGGGCGTTTTTCATCACTATCGTCATCAAACTCAGCCGACGCCATAGTTGCGCCGTGAATGCCGTCACGTCCGGTTTTCGATCCAACATAGAAGATTGGATTGCCGACGCCTTTCGCGGCGGAGTAGAAAACATTGTCGGTTCGGGCGAGGCCAACGCACATAGCATTGACCAGAATGTTGCCATTATACCCTTCGTGGAAGTTGGTCTCTCCACCCACGGTCGGAACGCCGACACAGTTTCCGTAACCGCCAATCCCGGCGACAACGCCCGCGACCAAGCTTTTGGTCTTGGGATGATCCGGCGCGCCGAAGCGCAGTGCGTTCAGTAGGGCAATCGGGCGCGCGCCCATTGTGAAGACATCGCGCATGATACCGCCGACACCAGTCGCAGCCCCTTGGTAAGGCTCGATGTAGGAAGGGTGGTTGTGGCTCTCCATTTTGAAGATGATCGCGTCGCCATCATCAATATCGATTACACCAGCATTTTCTCCCGGGCCTTGGATGACACGGTCACTTTTGGTCAAAAACTTGCCAAGGTGACGGCGCGACGATTTGTAAGAACAATGCTCCGACCACATAACAGAAAAGATACCGAGTTCGGTCAGGTTGGGCTCGCGACCCACCCGGTCGAGAATGATCTTATATTCGCTCTCGGACAGGCCGTGTTCGGCGACGATTTCAGGAGTGATTCCGTCAGCTGGTTTGGTTGGGGCCATTACAACGACTCGAGAATGGATTTGAATAGGGGGATGCCGTCTGTGCCGCCATGCAGCTTGTCGACTGCGCGTTCGGGGTGCGGCATCATGCCGAGAACATTGCCGGCTTCATTGACGATCCCGGCAATGTCATTGCGCGAGCCATTCGGATTATCGACATAGCGGAATACGACCTGACCATTGCCTTCGATGCGGCGAAGCGTGTCGTCATCAGCGAAGAAATTACCGTCATGATGAGCGACCGGAATGTCGATTTCATTCTTTGCGTCGTAGCGCTTGGTGAACCGTGTCTTGGCGTTGGCGAGACGGAGCCGACTAATCCGGCAGACAAACTTTTGGTTCGTGTTGCGCATCAGCGCGCCGGGCAGCATCCGAGCCTCTGTCAGGATTTGAAATCCGTTACAAATACCGAGAACGGGTAGTCCGGCTTCAGCCTTACGTTTTAAGTCTTGAATGACGGGTGAGTTCGCAGCGATGGCGCCTGACCGGAGATAGTCGCCATAGGAAAACCCACCGGGGACAACCACGAACCTTACATCGTCCGGAATGATCGGGTCATTATGCCAGACCATGCGGGGTGCTTTCCCAGTCAGCTTTTCCAGCGCGGTCGCGGCATCGCGATCACAATTGGAGGCGGGAAAGACGATAACAGCCGTCTGCACGACGTTACTCCTCGTCCAGCTCTATGCGGTAACTCTCGATCACCGTATTGGCGAGGAGCTTCTCGCACATCTCTTTAACGCGCGCTTCAACAGCGTCGCGCCCAGCGTCAGATTCGGCAAATCTGAGCTCAATGACCTTGCCTTGTTTGGCATCCACGACTTCGTTGAAGCCGAGATCATTAAGGGAATTCGCAATCGTTCGTCCTTGTGGATCGAGAACGCCGGGTTTTAGGCCGACATAGACGCGGGCAATCATGGGCATGGCCTATTAATCGTTAGAGGAGATAACGGAGATGTTGGCGGAAGACGGGTTGGGCTTAAGGATACCAAGGCGGGTCGCGACTTCAGTATAGGCTTCGGTCACTTCACCGAGATCCCGACGGAACCGATCTTTGTCGAGTTTCTTATTCGTTTCCAGATCCCAAAGGCGGCAGCTGTCCGGGCTGATCTCATCGGCGAGAACAATCATATGACCGCCCAGACCATCCGGATGTTCCAAACGCCCAAATTCTAATTTGAAGTCGATCAATCGAATCCCGACCCCGGCGAACATGCCTTGGAGGTAATCATTGATCCGTAGGGTCATGGCGATCATCTCGTCGAGTTCGCCTTGGGTTGCCCAGCCAAAGGCGTAAATATGCTCTTCGGCAATGAGTGGGTCGCCAAGGTCGTCGCGTTTGAGGCAGAACTCAACAATCGCTCGCGGCAGTTTTTCGCCTTCTTCGATACCCAAGCGTTTGGACATCGTGCCAGCGGCGACGTTGCGACAAATGACTTCCAGCGGAACGATCTCCACGCGCTTGATCAATTGCTCACGCATATTGAGGCGACGGATGAAGTGAGTCGGTATCCCGATCTCCATCAGGCGCAGCATGATGAATTCGGAAATCCGATTATTGAGCACGCCCTTGCCATCAAGCGTCGCCTTCTTCTGCGCATTGAACGCAGTGGCGTCGTCCTTGAAATACTGGACTAACGTACCGGGCTCAGGCCCCTCATAGAGGATCTTGGCCTTACCTTCGTATATCTGCTTGCGACGGCTCATTGACGCGCGGCTCCCATGCAGTGAGAGCGCCCTTTAGACGAGGCGCAAGCATGCGGCAACGCTGTGCGGGCAGTCGGGGCAGGGGATAAGTCTGCGACCGGAAGATGCTGCTTGCCGCAGCGAAGGCCTCTTTGTAGTGATAAGAAGAGAAACAGTTTGCGCGTTAGGTCGGTAGGCCCGACGCTTCATTACACCAAACCGAGGAATCTAAATGTCCGTTTTTGACGAACGCAAAAATGCTTCTGAAGCCCGTTTTATCATGGATGCAGCTAAGGAATTTAAGGCTGAAGCCCGACGCAATAAGGCGCTCGGCCATTGGGCAGCTGAGTTGATGGGCAAATCCGAAGCCGACGCGCAAGCTTATGCCTTGCAGGTTATCGCAGCCGATATGGAAGAAGCTGGCGATGAAGATGTGTTCCGCAAGCTCCGCACAGATCTGACCACCGCCAATGTCGATATTTCTGATCAAGCGATTCGCGACCGGATGGCAGAAGAATTGAAAGCCGCGCGTGATCATGTCTACGGAGAAGACTAAGCACGAGTGATTCTTCTAGTCTGCGCCGATTGTGTCGACTAGATGAATGGGATGAGCGCACAGACCCCCTATAGGATTGCCCTTTATCCTGGGACATTTGATCCCATGACACTCGGTCACCTCGATATTCTGAAACGCGCGTCGCGCTTATGCGACAAGCTCGTCGTCGGGGTGGCGATCAATCGGGGCAAGAATCCACTCTTTTCTCTCGATGAACGAGTCGAGATGGTGGAGCATGTTGTCGCCCCATTCCGATCTCGGATTGAAGTCGAGGTCAAACCGTTCGAAGGCCTGCTGATACACTTCGTTGAATCCTGCGGCGCGTCCATGATAGTCCGTGGCCTACGGGCCGTGTCCGACTTTGAATATGAATTTCAGATGGCGGGCATGAATGATCGTCTCAACCCAGACATTGAAACGGTTTTTCTGATGGCAGACCCGCAGTTCCAAACCATTGCATCGCGTCTTGTTAAAGAGATCGCGCGGTTGGGTGGTAATGTAGACCCGTTTGTGACCCCGGAGGTCGCGAAACGATTGAAGGACAGATTCACATGAAGACGACGCTTCGCCTCGGCGCCCTAACGGCCCTCGCTATTGCCAGTCCGGCCTGTTCAAATGATGCCTCTCAGAGCTATTCTGACGGCGTGGTGACGTCTGATGTGACGTTCCCTGAAACTGCATGGCGGACGGTCGATCCAGAAAACTTGATGCTGATCGATACGGCCTATGGCCAGATTGGGGTTGAGCTGTTTCCTGAGATCGCTCCGAAACATGTGGCCCAAGTTAAGCAGCTTGTGCGCGATGGCTTTTATGATGGGGTTGTCTTTCACCGCGTGATCGACGGCTTTATGAACCAGACGGGTGACGGGTCCAAGGGTGATGGCACTGGCGATAGTGATCTGCCCGATATTGAAGCTGAATTCGACTTCCGACGCGGCGAAGATATGGATGTGACATTGGTGTCAGCCCGGGGTGGCGATCAAAACAGCACGGTTATTGCGACCGGCTTTTACAAATCTCTACCTGTTGCGACCCAGCCGATCAGCCAAGCTATTCTGACTCGCGATGGCAAAGTCGCCGCCTATGCCCTTCACTGTTCGGGCGTCACCTCCATGGCTCGGACAACGAACCCGAACAGCGCCAATTCTCAGTTTTTTCTGATGCGCGGCAAAGCTGATCACCTTGATACGCAATATTCTATCTGGGGAAACACCGTGATTGGGCGGAAGCATCTGACCTCATTTAAAGAGGGTGTGATAGGTCAGGATGAGGGCTTCGTCCCTGATCAAATGAATACCGTTCGGATTGCCGCAGATCTTCCTGAAGATGGCCGTCCGACCGTTCAGGTCCTAGAAGCGACCTCTGATGCTTTCTCAAACTGGATTTCTACTCAAACCTATGACGATATCTGTGACGTACAGATCCCGTCTCGAACACTTTAAACTTCAAGGAATACAATGTCCGAAAAACTTATCCTCACCGTCGATACACAGACGGGTGAGACTGGCGACGTGACGATTCTTCTTCGTCCTGACCTGGCTCCGAAACATGTCGAACAGATCACATCTTTGGTTAAAGATGGCTTCTATGACGGGTTGACCTTTCACCGTGTAATTGACGGCTTCATGGCGCAGGGCGGTTGTCCCGATGGAACCGGTATGGGCGGCGCGAAAAAGCAGATCCCTGCCGAGTTCAACAAGCACCCACATCTGCGTGGTGTGTGCTCAATGGCGCGTTCGTCCAATCCGAATTCAGCATCGAGCCAATTTTTCATCTGTCTTGACGACAGTCAGTTCCTGGATGGCCAATATACGGTCTGGGGCGAAGTTGAAGATGGCATGGATATGGTCGACGCTTTGCCAAAAGGTGAGCCGCCACGCTATCCGGGCAAGATCGTGAAAGCGATGGTCGCCTAGCGACCAACCGTCCGACCGATGGACGTTTCAGACTTCGATTTCGACCTGCCAGAGAGCGCTATCGCTCTTCGGCCCGCTCAGCCGCGCGAATCCGCGCGGCTTTTATGCGTGGGTGAGGGGCTATCCGACTATCATGTCAGAGATTTGCCTGATCTTCTGCAAGCTGGAGACCTGCTCGTTCTGAATGATACGAAGGTTATTCCTGCAGCTCTATCCGCGATTCGGCCCGCTAGACCGCAAGGTGGGGGCGGAGATGTGTCGCTGACTATCAATCTACATAAGCGGACCGCGCCCGATCGGTGGCGGGCCTTTATCCGGCCGGCCAAACGCTTGCGCTTAGGGGATCAAGTCGTCATCGCTCCTGATTTCATAGCGTCTGTCGGGGCCATCCGAGAGGGCGGCGATGTTGAATTGATTTTTGGCCTAAGCGGCGATGCGTTGGACTGGGCGATCACGCAACATGGCCGTACGCCTTTGCCGCCCTATATTGCCAAAAAGCGTGACGCTGATGCGCGGGATGAGTCTGATTATCAGACTGTCTATGCCGATGATCCGGGCAGTGTCGCAGCGCCAACGGCGGGTCTCCACTTTACAGACTCAATGTTCGCAAAACTCGCGGAACGCGGTATCGAATTGGCTAAGCTCACGCTTCATGTCGGGGCAGGGACATTCCTACCGGTTAAAAGCGACCGGACGGAAGATCATGACATGCATAGTGAGTGGTTCGAGATCAGTCCGGAGACGAGTGCGCAAATTAAGCGTGCAAAAGCCGAAGGTCGGCGGGTCATCGCAGTCGGAACCACAGCGCTTCGGGCGCTTGAGGCCTCTGGCGGTGACGCCAAGTCCGGGGAAACCGATATTTTCATCACCCCAGGGTACGAATTTCAGGTTATTGATGGTTTGATGACGAACTTCCATCTGCCGCGCTCTACCTTATTCATGCTCGTGAGCTCTTTAGCGGGGCTCGATAAAATGCAGGCGGCATACCGTCATGCGATCGAAACGGGCTATCGCTTCTATTCCTATGGCGACAGTTCCCTGATCTGGCGTGCCTGATGGCAATTTTCCCTTTCGACATTCATGCGACTGAGGATCGAGCCCGGTCAGGAACTTTGAAGACGCCGCGCGGTGATATTGCGACGCCAGCCTTCATGCCAGTGGGCACGGCCGCGACCGTCAAAGGCGTTTACATGGATCAGGTCCGCCAAACAGGGGCCGACATCATTCTGGGGAACACCTATCATTTGATGCTGCGCCCTGGCTCCGAACGGATCGCAAATCTAGGCGGGCTTCATAAATTTGGTGGTTGGTCAGGCCCAATCTTGACGGACTCAGGCGGTTTTCAAGTTTGGTCGCTCTCAAAGCTGCGCAAGATGAGCGAAGAGGGTGTCGAGTTTCGCTCTCATATTGACGGCAGCAAACATATGCTGAGTCCTGAGCGCTCGATGGAAATTCAAGCGGAACATCTTGGCGCGGATATTTGCATGCAGTTTGACGAATGCACGCCGTTTCCAGCGACTCCAGATCAGGCGCGGGCGTCTATGGAATTGTCTCTACGGTGGGGGGAGCGGTCTCTCGCTGCGTTTGGCAACAGACCTGATCAGACACTCTTCGCCATCGTTCAGGGCTCCACCTATGAAGATCTGCGCGCTGAATCGGCCAAGCTCTCAATCGCGTTGGGCGGCTTCGGTGGGTATGCGATTGGTGGGTTAGCCGTTGGTGAAGGGCACGAAACCATGTGCCAAGTTTTGGATGTGACAACGCCACACTTGCCTACAGACCGACCGCGATACCTGATGGGCGTAGGAAAACCGATCGACATTGTTGAGGCTGTCTATCGCGGCGTCGATATGTTCGATTGCGTCATCCCGACTCGATCTGGACGACATGGTCAAGTTTGGACCGATGTCGGTGCCTACAATATCAAACGCGCTGAATTCGCTGAAAATGATAGCCCGTTAGATGCCTCTATCGACTGCCCGGCATCGCGGGATTACTCCAAGGCATATCTGCATCATCTCATCCGTTCCAAGGAGATGTTGGGTCAGATGATCCTATCATGGCATAACATAGCTTATTTTGAAGATTTGATGGCTCGAATTCGCGCGGCGATAGAGGCTGGAACCTACTCTGATTTTGTCGCGGGTTTTCGGACTGCATGGGATCAAAATCAAGCAGGTGAAACGGGTTGACGACGCTAGGGTGCGCGCTTAGTTAGCGCTCGCTTTCGCAGCCTGGCTTAGACCGCTGCCCATGCCTTTGTGGCAAGCGCCCATAGCTCAGTCGGTAGAGCGCCTCACTTTTAATGAGGATGTCCACGGTTCGAGTCCGTGTGGGCGTACCACAAATTCTCCATTTTGCCTGAAAGTTGCCACAATGGACATAGAGGTGGTGCAGAATTGCAACGTTAAGTACGAAAACTTTTCAAAATTTGCGTTTAATTCAAAAGGGACGTTGGCATTTTGGAACTGTTTCGTGTAGCAGGCGTATTAGGAGTCGGACTCTACTGGGGTGCGTAAACCTGAATCAAACTAATGGCTTGGACCATTTACGGAGGAATATCATGAAGCATAGGCTTCTATTTGCGGCGGCGGCGACAGCTTTAATGGCTGCACCGACGCTGGCGTCGGCACAGGATAGCGGTGTCTACATCAAAGCTCAGGCTGGTTATGGGATTGTCAACGATGCCGACATTTCTCTGACAAACGCTGCGCCTGCTGGTCTTGTTGGTGATGTTGCGGGTGAGGGTAACCTCGCACTGGCACTTGGCCTTGGTTATGACTTTGGCAACAATTGGCGTCTCGAACTTGATGCTAGCACACTTTACAACGACCTTGGCGCCATTGGCGGTCAACCAAGCAGTAAAGCGAGCATTCATGCGAACACACTGATGCTGAACGCACTTTATGATTTTGACGATTTCGGTCGCTGGTCACCATTCGTTGGTGCTGGTATCGGTGTCGCTGAAGGCAATGTGTCACTGTCAGCTCAGGATTTTGTCAACGATCTTGGCAACGTGATTGTCGCGAACCCGGCTTGTGTGTCACCACCCGTTGGTGCTCGTATCTCACGCGCATGCGTCATTAGTGATACAGACAAAAATCTCGCATGGAATTTGATCGCAGGTGTTGGTTACTCCATTACGGATAACCTGACTTGGGATACGAATTATCGCTATGTGAACATGGGCGATATCGACGTTGAAGGGACTTACGTCCAAGCAAACGTTCCCGGTGTTGGCGGTTTGTTCAACACAGCGACTGCGTCTGTCGAAAATGTTTCTGCTCACATGTTGATGACGGGCTTCCGTTATCGCTTTGGTGACAGCACACCACCAGCGCCTGTTTATGTGCCACCACCCCCACCAAAGACATACATGTGTGATGATGGCGTGACTGAAGTCACTGACATCACACTGTGCCCAGTCCAGACTGTCATCTGTTGGGATGGCGTGACTGAAGTTACTGATCTTGGCCTCTGCCCAGCAGAGCCAGTGATGGTGACATGTTCAGATGGCGTGACAATGGTTTCCGATTTGGCTGCTTGCCCAATCATCGCCCTTTGCCCTGAGCAATTCCGTCAAGAACTGATCTATTATGAATTCGATAAAGGTCAGTCTGCTGAAACACGTAACACGATCAACCGCATCATGGATGTCGGCCAGTTCTGTAACATCGATAGTGTCCGCGTTGTTGGCCACACCGATACATCAGGTTCTGCAGCCTACAATATGGGCCTCTCTGATCGTCGTGCGACTGATGCACGCGAAGAACTTGTTCGCCAGGGTGTCAACGCTGCGATCATCTCTTCCGAAGGCAAGGGTGAAACTGAGCCGTTCGTGCAAACTGGTGACGGCGTGCGTGAGCGTCTGAACCGCCGCACAGAAGTTCTGATCACTCTGTCCGAAGTCGGCACAGCGATGATGAGCAACTAAGCTCCTCAGAACATTTTGAATATGAAGCCCGGCTTTCGAGCCGGGCTTTTTTTATGAGGAAATGTCATTGAAGGTGTGCGTAATAACGCCTTCAAGCTCAGATGAGCAGTGAGCTAGTTTACAAATGTGCCGAAACAGACACGTCGAAAACCCTACCTGGATTGAATATTGCCCGAGTAACGCAGCTCACGGATTTACCGCCCGGTTGCGTGGGATTGAGTCCCTCTCTGTAAAACAGTGTCCGTGCTTTGCAGATCTGTCAGACTATACCGGGACGTATCAGCAGACAAAGCCTGGTAAAGCGGCGTGAAGTCTTGCTGTGTTGCATCAAGAAGCTGTTGGAAGCTCTCGATGACAATATAGAGCTGCTGAAAATCATCGATCTTATAGTCGGTCCGCATAACCCGCTCCAAATCGAAGCCAATACGGTTCGGTGAATCGCTTTCGAGTGAGAATGGCGTTTCACCAGCGGAGCTAACGATGCCGGCCCCGTATATTCGCAAACCTTCGGGCCTTTGAATGAGGCCGAACTCAACCGTGTACCAGTATAGGCGGGCCAATTCCTTCAGTCGCCCAAGGGACTGCGCTCTCAATCCACCCTGTCCATAGGCCTGCATATAGTCGGCAAAGACCGGTAGGGTCAGCATTGGCACATGGCCAAAAATGTCATGAAAGATATCGGGTTCTTCGAGATAATCGAGCTGGTCAGGCTTCCGAATGAAACGCCCAGATGGAAAGCGACGATTGGCTAGGTGCTCGAAGAAAACTTCATCCGGAACTAGGTGAGGGACCATAACGACAGTCCATCCCGTCAATTCGCGGAGTTTAGGGTTGATAACATTTAAGTCCGGTATTCCGCCTGCTCCGAGATCAAGTAGTCCTAAGCCAGCATGGAATTCTTCCACGGCACGGTTCTGCAACATCTCGATTTGACGATGATAAAGCGTGTCCCAAACCTGGTGTTCTTCGTCCGTATAACGTTCCCATCGTTGCTCGATTGTGAAATCGGCCGCCGGGGTCTGCTCATCGATGACTGGATCGGAAATACCCATAGTAGCGGCTCCTTTTCGTCCCGTTTACAAACCTAGAGAGACAAGCGTCACCTATATTGTGCCTTTGGATGGCTGTAATAGGGTGAAAGTATGCCTCAATATGGAATTCTGACGCGAAACGGTTTCTGCCGCTTGCAGCGACAATGGAGTTTGAGTGAGGCGACCGTTCTAATCTGCTGAAATAGTGATTGTTTTAAAAAGCCTTCGAGTTTTGATCTGCCTTCATCCTCGCTTCAGCTCAGGCCGTCTAACAAGTGGACAATCGCTGATTTGCAGAGCGTGCGCGGGAACGATAGGCTCTGTGAGACCGTTAAAGAATGACTGACCTGATTAGCTAGGTCGAAGGAGGACAGACGCTTATGTGTAATGCGCATAACCCCACAACTGTGGACACACCCCTCAATCCTGACCCTGAAGCGCTCTATCGACGTCAGTTCCTTAAATATATCGGCGCGGGTAGCGCAGTTGCGGCAGGCGGCGCGCTGGCGTCATGCACAACTAATGCTGCAACCGGGCGATCCCAATTCACCGCGTTTGCGCCGAGCGAAGCCTCGCTCGCAAATGCAGCGGCTCAGAGCTGGACGGAAGTCAAACGCCAAACGCCAACAACCAACGACCCACGATACATGGGACGTCTGCGTAATATTGGATCACGAATATCTCAGGGTGCGGGTCGCGCAGATAAACCCTGGGATTATGCGGTGTTTGATTCGGATACAAAGAATGCGTTTGTTTTGCCGGGTAACCGTGTCGGATTTTACAAAGGTATGATGGATTTCACCGATAATGACGATCAGATCGCGGCGATTATGGGCCATGAGGTCGGCCATGTTGCAGGCGCTCATGCACGTGAGCGTTATAGCCAAATGATGCTGGGTCAGCTCGCTATTGCGGGCGGAACGATTCTGGCCGGGTCTCAACTCCAGAAGCGCTGTAAGCAGGCCACAACTCGGCGAGAGTATAATGACTGTATGCAAAGCGCTGGTCGCAACACACAATATCTTCAAGCCGCACTCGGCATGGGTTTTCAGCTCGGTGTCGTGCTGCCCTATGGCCGTCGCCAAGAACTCGAATCAGATCGTCTAGGCGTTCGCTACATGGCGAAGTCGGGTTACGATCCGTACCAAGCCGTGCGTTTGTGGGAAAAAATGGGGGCTGAAAGTCCGTCACGGGGGCCGGAATTTCTTTCAACTCACCCAACACCGGAACGGCGTGCGCAAGAGCTGTCCGACTATATTACCGCACAACAGAAGCTGGGTAGCCAAGGCTACCGCACGCTCGACATTCCAGAAGACGCATAATAGCAAATTCGGCTCGTCCAATGTGAGGACTGCCGCAATCGCTGCTTGATGCACTCGCGCCGTTTGGCTAAACGGCGCGCGCAATGATGCCGCCTTAGCTCAGTTGGTTAGAGCGCTTGCTTGTGGAGCAAGAGGTCCCTGGTTCGATTCCAGGCGGCGGTACCATTCTTTCCCTCCCAATACTGTTTCGTAATCGGCGATTAACCCTGTCGGCATAGCTCTGTCCCGAACCCGTTCGGAGACTTGCCGTGGCGCTGGGGCCAATATCAAAAGACTTAATCGAAAAAGCCGTCGCGAGCCCGTCCGATGAGACGCGTGCTCTGGCGACGCAAGCCATTGGACGCTGGGTCCGCGACGCGACTCTCTCTGAGGGGGAAGCGCGTCTGGCACGTCAGATTTTTGATGTGTTATCGCGCGATGTCGCGGAGGAAGTTCGCCGTGCGCTGGCGGTCACGCTACGACTCTCCAAAAACCTACCCAAATCCGTTGCCAACCGCCTGATCAATGATGTCGACAGTATTGCCGTTCCGCTGCTCTCGACCTCGCCCATGGTGGACGATGATGATCTGATCCTTGTGTTCCAGTCCCGTGCCGCCGCGAAGATGCAAGCTGTCGCCGGTCGTCAGGGGCTTTCAGAACGCGTGAGTGGTGCCGTGATCAATTTTGGCGATCGTGCTGCTGTCGCTACACTGGCGGCCAATGATACTGCGCTGATTTCGAAAGCCGATGCAGAGCGTCTCGTCGAACTTGCAGAACAAGATGACTTGATCCGGCAGGCATCGCTTCGTCGCCAAGATATGCCTCAGAATCTGGCGGCGCGCTTGATCGATTTACAGATTGCCGACGTCGATGAAGCCTTGAAGCCTGAGACCTCAGATCATGCGCAAATCGCGTCTGACACGGGCGAACGCGCCCGGGCCAGTTGGACGGCGGCTGATTGGTCGCCTGACGCGTTGAACGCCTATGTCACGGCTCTCTTCGCGGCAGGCAAACTCGACGAAGCCGTCATAGCGCGCTCGGCGGGGCAAGGTGACTGGCGGTTTGCGCAACTAGCACTGGCGCATTTGGTCGGCATTTCTGCGACCAAGGCGGGTATGATTGTGCTTGATTCCCGACCCTTTGCCCTGTCCGCCTTACTGCAACGATCCGGTTTGGGAGAGGCTGCCTGCGAGTTGGTGATGGCGAGCGCCGTTGCGTTCCGAGACATTGAACGAAGCGGCGCATCAATTTCGCGTGTGAAATTCCAGCGTCTCATGACAGAACGCGTGGCCACCCATCCGGCGGCGGATATTCACGGTGACGTCTGGATGGATTGGCTAGATGAGGGGCTAGGCCCCAGAGCTATTTAAAGGCCTGTTTAGTCGCGCGATTTAAGTTGCAAATTGCTCACGCAAAATTCGTTCGTCTAACCCGTGGTCGGCGTCGAATAAGAGCGTGATCTGGGTTGCGTGATCCTGCTCTATATCGACCCGTGTTACCTGCCGAAGTTCCTGATTATCAGCCGCTGCAGATACTGGCCGACGTTCGGGATCAATCACTTCAAGGCTGACCTTTGCGGAATTAGGCAGTAGGGCGCCGCGCCAGCGCCGTGGGCGGAAGGCGCTAATTGGCGTTAGAGCCAGAATGTCAGCGCCCAAAGGAATAACGGGTCCGTGCGCGGATAGATTATAGGCTGTCGACCCGGCTGGTGTTGCGAGCAGCACACCATCCGCAATCAGGTGATCGAGCCGAACCTGTCCGTCGACCAATATTCGAATATGCGCGGCTTGCTGCGTTTGGCGGAAGAGGGAGACTTCGTTGAAAGCGAGTTCAGACACGGTGCCGCCGATCGCCGTTGCGTCCATTCGTAGGGGCGACACGGTTGATTGTTTGGCTTGGCGGATTCGCTCTGGCAGGTCTTCCATATCCATCCGGTTCATCAAGAAGCCGATTGTGCCGCGATTGACCCCAAAGACGGGCAGCCCCCGTTTGACCAGCGATGTATAGCGGCGCAGCGTTTTCAACATGAATCCGTCGCCACCAATAGGGACGATCACGTCAGCATCACCCGCATCCACATTACCATAGCGCGCCACGAACCCATCCATGACGGCCTTCGCTCCGGGTTTCTGGCTCGCAGTGAAGGCGATTTTCATGAATGTTGGATCCTGATGGTCATCGTGAGCTACTGAAGCGAATTTGACACGCTATAGCATTTGACCCGGCCGAGGCGAGATGAATATGATCGACGCGTGTGGGGGCTTACGAAAACAACATACGGTTTAATTTTGCTTTTGGCGTCTGTGCCAGAGGTGCAGGCATCTGCTTGGAATCCGGACCCTTGGCACGGTGAGGTTATTGGCGGCTACGTGTTAACGGACGCGGACACGGCGATCGACGAAACGGGTGAGCAGGTCCCACTGCAGATCTACACGAAACGCATCCTACAAAATTATGGGAATTTGGGTCTGACGTCCCGGATCGCTTTGATCGGCACATTCGACTGGCAGGATACGCAGATTGTCGGGCAAGGTCTCGATATATCTTTCTCGAAACCATCCTCTGTATCGGCTGGCCTGCAATACCAGCTGAGCCGGCGCGAAGGTCACGCGGTTGCGATTTCCATGAGCTATGTCGATGGGATTGACCTGCCGACCGCTTTGCTCACTCTCGAAAACCGAGAGGCGAGTTTAGAACTTCGGGCTCTCTGGGGGGAGAGTCGAAGCTTTCACGGTCATAATGTGTTTGCCGAAGCACAATTGGCCGGACAACTGACGCTCAAAGGAGACTATGGCAGCACCCATGCGCAATTGACCCTTGGTGGAGAGCCAACGAAGCGGTCGATGGTGCTGCTCAAAGGGCGATATAGAGAGTTTGAGCCGGGCGTCTTCGAGCGACTCGCCATCGCGCGTCAGAGACGCTGGGAGGTTGAGGCAAGCGCCGTTTACCGCATCCGCAAGCGCGACTATATTGAGATCGGCTATACGGGTATCGTCGCTGGGGAAAGCACGGTCCTCGAGACCGGTATGAAGATTGGCTATTGGCGGAAGTTTTAGCCGCCAGTCTCAGCCCGCAAATATTCAACCAACGCAGCCTGATCTTCAACTTTACGGATGCCGACAAAGCTCATCCGATTTCCCGGAATATAGGCGTTTGGCTTCTCAATATAGGCTGTGAGCGTTTCATCGTTCCAGACAATTTCTGAGCCGATCATGGCTTTCGAATAGTTGAAGTCCTCGCGAGTTCCTGCCGTTCGTCCAAACACGCCCCAGAGATTCGGCCCGACCTTATGCGGCTGACCTTCTTCGAGCGTGTGGCAGGCGCGGCATCGTTTGTAGAGGATCGCACCCCGTTCCATTGACGTCATTGTCTTGGCCGCTGGTGTCGATTGAGTGGCTGGAGTTGCTGTTGGTGTGCTCGTCTTCGCCCCGGCGTCCGAGTCACCTCCACAAGCGGCAAGAAAAAGAGCGGATAGGCCAACGAGAATATAGCGAGACATAAGGTCACCTATGCACACGAGTGATGTTTCGCAACGTGATGTGCGTCAATTTTTTACTATGGAGCCAGCTCGCGGACATGTCATAGCCGCGATAAAATATTCGGAGCCTACAATGAGTTTTACCCCGCCCGTCAATGCGATTGGCTATCTCCTTCGCCATGGTGTTGATTTCGACTCAATCGGACAGTCCGACGTGTTTGAAGAGACGTCACCTGAGTTGCTGGATGCTATTCTCAGCGGCGCAGGTGATTTCGCGCGTGACGTGTTGGCTCCAACCAATTGGGACGGTGACCAATCCCCCGCGACGTTGGACGGTATAGACGTCATCGCGTCGCCAGGTTTCAAACAAGCTTATCATCAATTCGTTGAAGGGGCGTGGCAGACTGTCGCCATGCCGAGCGAAATCGGCGGAATGGGCCTGCCGGGTGCTGTCAGTGTCGCCACGAATGAAATGCTTTATGCGGCGAATATGGCCTTGGGTCTTTGCCCTATGCTGACCAGTTCTGCCGTCAAAGCCATCGACGCGCATGCGACTGATGCGCTCAAATCGACCTATCTTCCAAAGATGCTTGCTGGTGAATGGACAGGGGCCATGTGCCTGACCGAGCCGCAGGCTGGATCTGATCTCGGTCCCGTTCGTACCAAAGCTATTGATAATGGCGATGGCACCTATGCGATCACGGGTCAGAAAATCTACATCACCTGGGGTGACCATGATTGTGCTGATAACATCATCCATCTGGTGCTCGCGCGTCTGCCTGATAGTCCTGAGGGATCGCGTGGAATTTCACTGTTCCTATCTCCGAAGTATCACGTCAATGACGATGGAAGTCTCGGAGACCGCAACAATTTCAAACCGATAGGGCTAGAACATAAACTAGGTATCCATGGCAGCCCGACATGTGTCATGGAGTTTATGAATGCGACCGGCTATCTCGTCGGGGAGGTCAATCGTGGTCTGTCCTGCATGTTCACGATGATGAATGAGGCACGTCTATTTGTCGGCGTTCAGGGCGTTGCCATTGGCGAGCGCGCCTACCAAGCGGCCCTCGATTACGCGCAGGAGCGGGTTCAAGGTATTCCCCCGGGACAAGAGCCCGGTGCGGCCATTATCGATCATCCTGACGTTCGTCGAATGCTCATCGACATGAAAGCCAAGCTAATGGGCGCACGAACCATCTGTTTCGCGACGGCTGAAGCGTCTGATCTCGGCAATCATGCGCGCGAAGGTTTGTTGACGCCTATCGCAAAGGCTTATGGATCGGATACGGGCGTCGATGTGTCGAGTATCGCGGTTCAAGTTCACGGTGGCATGGGTTTTGTCGAAGAAACAGGCGCGGCCCAGCATTATCGCGATTCGCGTATCGCGCCGATTTATGAGGGTACGAACGGGATCCAAGCGATGGATCTGATCGGTCGCAAGCTCCGTCGGGATGGCGGCGAGGCGATGCGCGAGCTCATAACCGACCTGCGGGCAAGCATTGATCTCGTGACATCAGCGTCCGGACAAGGCGGTGTCGACCTGTCTGTCTGTGCTGCAGCGATGGAGCGTGGTTTGGAGACGATGACCACGGCAACGGATATTGTCCTGAATGCCTCTGAGGTTGATGCGCTCGGCGTTGCAACGCCTTATCTGGAACTGTGCGCGAAGGTGATTAGTGGGTCATTGCTGGCGCGAACAGTCGCGCGCGGACTTCACTCCGAGGATAACCAATCTGCGGCCATGGCCAGCCTTGCCCGATATCATGCGCTACGGATTATGCCGACGGCAGACGGGTTGCTTGATGCGATCCGCGCCGGGGCTGATCCTGTATTCGATTTTCCTCGTGACCAATTGGCGGACCTCTGATGTCATCTCACCCTCAGACTCCTCCTAAAAACCGTCCGCATACGCGACCTGTTGCCCGGACGCGCCGCGTGACAGCGCCGCAAATCACGGACCGTAAGGGCGGGGAACCTATTGTCTGTCTGACGGCCTATGACGCGCCGACAGCGGAAATCATTGACCCTCATTGCGATCTGATCCTCGTTGGCGATTCTGTTGGTATGGTCGTCCACGGCCTGCCGAGCACCGTCGGGGTGACCATGGATATGATGATTATGCACGGTCAGGCTGTGATGCGAGGGTCTCGAACGGCCATGGTTGTCGTCGATCTACCCTTCGGATCTTACGAAGGACGTCCTGAAACAGCGTTCGCATCAGCGTCGCGCGTGATGATGGAAACCGGATGTCAGGCGGTCAAAATCGAATCGGGATCCTATGCCGCCGAAACGATCGACTATCTAGTTGAACGCGGCATTCCTGTGATGAGCCATGTCGGGTTGAGGCCGCAATCCATGCATGTGCTGGGTGGTTTTAGGGCGCGCGGGCGGACTCAGAAGGTTGCAGATGAAATTTTGCAGAATGCGGAGGCGGCCGCCAAAGCCGGGTCTTTTGCTGTTGTTGTCGAAGGTGTGTCCGCTGAGATAGCAGAGCGAGTCACCAAAGCCGTTGATATTCCTACCATAGGGATAGGCGCGTCGCAGAACTGCGATGGTCAAATCCTAGTGACACCGGACATGTTGGGCCTGTTTCCGCGCGTGCCGAAATTCGTTCACAAATATGGTCAACAACGGGACCAGATTGATGCTGCCGTTCGACAATATGCTGAGGATGTGAAGGCTCGGGCGTTTCCAAAGCCAGAAAACCTCTATGTTTTCAAAGATTGAGGGCATAGCCTGACTGAAACGTCATGCCGATTGCGGTTGCGAGCGGCGGGGCGCGAAGTTAGAGCGAGCGCCAGAACCGTTGCGTCTGAATAATCAGCGATAGCGGCACGAAACTGGGAAGATCATGGTCGATTTCATCTCCGAAGTCGAAGAGGAGCTTCGCAAGGACGACTACAATAAGTTCCTGCGAAAATTCGGACCTCTTATTGTCGGATTACTAATTGCGGTTGTTGCCGCAGTCGCATTTCTTGAATGGCGGGATTACGATTCCGAACGAACCGCCCGCGCGGCGTCTTTCAGCTATCTGGAAGCGGATGAATTACTGCAAGATGGGCAGCTGGAGCAGGCGAGCCGAGCGTTTCTAGCGCTCGCGGATGTTGCGCCTGACGGTTATGCGGGTTTGTCACTTATGCGCGCCGCCATCATCGCGGCCGATGGCGGCAATGACGCTGAAGCCATTCGGCTTTATGACGCAGCCAGCGCTCGGTTTGATTTACCACGGCATTCTCAACTGGCGGCCATAAAAGCCGCCTATATTGTGGCCAATCGTGGCGATTGGACGGATGTTGAACAAAGAGTTGGTCGTCTGGCCGATGAGGGCGCTCCCTACGAATTTCTAGCGCGTGAACTTTTGGCGACAGCGGCCCTCAATCAAGGCGAACCAGAGCGAGCTCGCGCTGAATTTGCTTATCTCGATACGATCCCAGGTGTGCCTGAAACAATCGCACGTCGCGCTGAACAGGCGCTGATCCTGATGAATACGGCCGAAGCCGTTGGCGAAACGCCAACATTGCCTGCGCCAGAAGGTCCCGAAAATGACGACTTGCCTTAAACCTATCTGGGCCACTGTCGTGGCCGCAGCGCTATTGTCCGGCTGCTCGACACTAAGTGCGATTAACCCGTTTGATGGTGGCGACGGACCCGATCAGGGCGACGTCGCAGGCTCAGAACGCCGCATTTCAATTCTAGAGTTGAATGACACGTTGAGAGTTGGCGGTTCGGTGACGCCTGATCAAATCGTTTTGCCACCCGCGTACGTGAATACGGACTGGCCACAGGTCGGCGGTAATGTTGCCCATGTTGTGCAGCACACAGGCGCATCCGGCCCCTTGCAGAAAATCTGGTCCAAAGATGTCGGCGATGGATCAGATCGCAAAGGCTTCATCGCCGCCCCGCCAATTGTTGCGGACGGGATTATCTATGTGTTCGATGCTGACAGCACCGTAAGAGCTTTCAATGAGGGCAGTGGCAGTCGTATTTGGGATTTCAAAGTAGAAATCTCTGAAAGTGAACGGACCCGTACCAAGGGCACATCAATCATCGACCGTATCCGTGATCCTCAATCGTTCCTTGATGGCTCTGGGCGCGACAAGGACGGGGTTGGCGGCGGTTTGGCCTATGACAATGGGGTTCTCTATGTTTCGTCCGGTCTGGGCGTCTTAACTGCGCTGGACGCCAAAACAGGGGCTGAAATTTGGCGCAAGGGTATTCGGGTTCCGCTTCATTCCGCTCCAACCGTGGCTGACGGACGCGTCTATGCGATTACTGACGATAATGAGATTATGGCGTTTGACGCCAATGATAATGGCGCGATTCTTTGGACGTATCAGGGGATTGTTGAGACAGCGCGCATGCTGACCGTTCCTGCGCCCGCCGTGCAGAACGAAGTGGTCATCGCCCCGTTCTCATCCGGGGAAGTTGTCGCCTTGCGGGCTCAGAATGGCGGCGTGCTTTGGCAGGATGCATTAGCTTCTTCGACACGGCTGACACCACTCGCCGCGCTCAACGATATTGCCTTCGGTCCTGTCATTGCTGACGGCTATGTGATCGCCACGGCCCAATCGGGGGTCATGACGGCCTTTGATTTCCGTACAGGGCAGAGGGTCTGGTCCCAGCCCGCCGGGTCTATTGGTATGCCCTGGGTTGCGGGCGATTTCGTTTTCACAGTTACAACGGATTCCAAAGTCGCGGCGCTGTCCAAGATCGACGGCTCCGTTATCTGGCTGCAACAGTTAGAGACTTTTAAGAACCCCCAGAAACGTAAGGGTCGTATCGTTTGGTCTGGCCCTGTCTTGGCGGGCGAGCGTCTTGTTGTCGCGTCGTCACGGGGACGTATGATGATTCTGAACCCTTATGATGGCTCGATCATAGAAGAGCGCAAAATTGGTGACGCCGTGATGGTTCCGCCAATCATTGCCAATGAGACGGTTTATCTACTGAACGATAAAGCCAAATTGATCGCGCTCCGGTGACAGACATAGAAGACGAGGGCGGTTCCACGCCCGTAAAGCTCCGAGCGCCGCGAATTGCGGTGGTCGGCCGCCCTAATGTCGGCAAATCTACGCTTTTTAATCGGTTAGCGGGCAAGAAGCTGGCTATCGTGGATGATACGCCGGGCGTGACGCGTGATGTGCGCGAAGCCAAATCTAAAATTCGCGGTCATGATATGACCCTGCTCGATACAGCGGGCTATGAAAACGCCAAAGGTGACAAGCTGGAAGCGCGGATGCGCGCTGGCACAGAAGCCGCCGTTATGGGCGCTGATCTCATCTTGTTTGTTTATGATGCACGCGCGGGCGTGACGTCGCTTGATCGTATCTTTGCGGATTTTGTTCGCAAAAGCGGCAAGCCCATCGTCCTTGTAGCCAATAAGGTCGAAAGCTCTGCCGCGGATGTGGGTGTCACGGAAGGCTATTCGCTTGGCATGGGCGACCCGGTTGAAGTCGCCGCTGAGCATAATCTTGGCTTTGTCGATCTAGATGACGTCATCGAGATGGAACTTCGCGGCATCGACCTGACCGAGCCTGAAGAGGTTGACTTTAGCGAAGCGCCGGTTCGGATCGCGATCATCGGACGCCCCAATGCGGGGAAATCTACCCTAATCAACACGCTCATCGGTAAGGACCGGTTGCTGACAGGTCCCGAAGCGGGTGTGACGCGCGATAGTATCACGATTGACCACAATTGGCAGGGGCGCCGGGTTCAGTTCCACGATACGGCTGGAATCAGAAAAAAAGCCAAGGTCCACGAAAAACTCGAAGTCATGAGTGTGTCGGACACGATCCGCGCGCTTCGGTTTGCGCAAGTCGTGATTATGCTGATGGATGCGACCTCGCCCTTCGATAAACAGGATCTGCAGCTGGCCAGCCTAGTTGAACGCGAAGGTCGCGCCATGGTGATTGGCGTGACAAAATGGGATCTGGTTGAGAATAAGTCTGAAATGTCGAAAGCGCTGCGCGAAATGGCGGGGCGTTTGCTGCCACAATTTGGCGGCGTGCCTGTTGTCACATTCTCCGGTCTAACGGGGAAGAGTGTCGATAAATTGCTGCCTGCTATTGAGCGCATTCATAATGACTGGTCGGCTAAGATAAAGACCTCAGAGCTGAATGACTGGTTGTCCGAAAAAGTTGCGAGACATCCGCCGCCCGCCGTCGCGGGGCGTCGTATTAAGCCGAAATATATCAGTCAGACTAAAACTCGACCGCCGACCTTTGTGTTGAAATGTTCGCGCGCTGACAAGCTGCCCGAAAGCTATCGGCGGTATCTGATCAATGGATTGCGGGAGGATTTCGATCTTCCCGGGATTCCCATCCGCTTGATCATTAAGTCCGATGAAAATCCGTATGATCGCACCAAGCGGATCAAGGGCAGGGAACCGCTGCGCGACAAAGAAAGATAGATCATGGCTGATATCAATGCCTATGCGGCGCGTGAATCCGGCGGCACGCTAGCGCCTTTCACGTATGATCCTGGTCCAATTGGGGCTGAAGAGGTCGAAATACGCATCACGGCCTGTGGTCTTTGTCATTCTGATATTTCAATGATCAATAATGATTGGCGGGCCAGCCAGTATCCACTCGTGCCCGGTCATGAAGTCGTCGGAGAGATCGCAGAGGTCGGGTCATCCGTCACCCATCTGAAAGTGGGTCAGATGGTGGGCGTCGGTTGGACATCGCATAGCTGTCAGCACTGTTCGCCTTGCCTGTCCGGTCGTCAGCAACGCTGCGAGACGGGAACGTCGACAATTGCGGGACGGGGTGGGTTTGCAGATCGGATTAGGGTTCAGCATATCTGGGCTGTTCCACTTCCCGATGGACTCGATGCTCAATCCGCTGGGCCGTTATTTTGCGGCGGGATAACTGTCTTCGCGCCGTTTCTCGACTTTGACCTTAAGCCAACCGATCGCGTCGGGATTATTGGCATTGGCGGGCTGGGTCATCTGGCGGTGCAGTTTGCCAATGCTTGGGGTTGTGAGGTGACAGCCTTTACCTCGTCCATGGATAAGGAAGCAGAGCTGAAAGAGCTGGGCGCACACCGGATCGTCAACAGTCGAGATGAAGCCGCGATCAAGGCTGAACGTGGCTATTTCGATTACATTCTTACCACTGTGAATGTCAGCTTGCCTTGGGCGCTCTACATGCGCGCGCTACGCTCAGAGGGGAAGTTGATCACGGTTGGCGTCGTGCCGGAGCCGATGGCAATTCCCGCTAATGCCCTGATCGGTGGTCAGCGTATGGTTGCCGGATCAGACACGGGTCCGCCCGAAATGGTCGCGACCATGTTAGAATTTTGCGTCCGTCATGATATTAAGCCGATGATCGAGACCTTTCCAATGTCCGACTGTAATGAAGCCATTGAGCGCCTGGAATCTGGCAAGGCGCGGTATCGTATCGTTCTAGAAAACTCATAATTGAGTTTAACTGAGCTCATCGATGTAATGTAAATTTGACATTCATCTAATTCGTTCTATGTAAGGTATATCTTACATGGAGGCGTGAATGTCTATTGTCGATTATATGAGCGAGCCTGAGCGGCAAAGCTGGGTCACCCTTATCGCGGACGGATTGGTGTTCGTCTGGTTCTGGAAAGTGATGGCACCGGGTTGGTCCCTCATGCCCGATAATTTCTCACCGTCAGAATTGGGTGGACTCTATCTCAAGCTCGTGATCATCACGATCATCTACCATGCGGTTATTAGCGCGGCATTCGCCCTTAAAAGCCGAAATGAGGGTTTAGATCGTGATGAGCGCGATGTTGAAATCCAATCGGCCGGCGCGCGCGCTGGTTATTCAGCGCTACAGATTGGCCTTGGGGTCGTTATCGTTACAGCGCTTCTAGGCTATGTTATTGGCGAAACATACACGCCGCCAATTTCGTTAGATACGCCTGTGCAGTTCCTGTTTGCGCTCACCATGGTCAGTTATGGGGCGGATCTGCTACGTCATGCCGTAATCGTGCTGCGCTACAGAGCGGCCTGATGGGCGGTAAGAAGTCTTATATCCAGAACCAGATCAAACGCATCCGGCTGGCGCGGACCGATCTCACACAGGTTGAATTGGCCCGCCGCGTCGGGGCGACGCGGCAGACTATTATTTCGATAGAGGCGGGGCGTTACTCCCCGTCACTAGAACTCGCTTTTCGCCTTTCCCACGTCCTTGGGGAACCGCTTGAAGAACTCTTCCAGTTCGTCCCCGAATGGGATTGAGCAGAGCCTAAAGATGCTCGTCTAGGAACTCGACATAGGCGTTAGAGGCCGAGACCCGGTTTTCCCGCTTTGCAAAGCCGTGGCCTTCATCTGGGAACAGGACATATTCGACGGGAACGCCGTTCTTACGGACAGCCTCGACAAGTTCGTCGCTTTCGACTTGCAGTACGCGCGGGTCATTGGCCCCCTGAACAACAAGCAGTGGCTTCACGATATTCTCTGCATGGAAGAGTGGGGAAATCGCGCGATGACGGACTGCATCGGTCGCTGGATCACCCATTTCGTCATACAGAGCTTCGCGGAAGGCTTCCCACCAGGGCGGAATGCTTTCCAGTGTCCGCACCCAATTGGTCACGCCGAAGATATTGATGCCAACGTCAAAGACCTCCGGCTCAAAAGCTAGCGCCGCCGCCACCATGTAACCGCCATAAGACCCACCGATGATGCCGACACGGTCTCCATCGATCCAGTGCTTATCCGCTAGGAAATCTTTCGATGCGACCACGTCTTTGAGATCCACATCACCGTGCTTCTTATCGTCGAGGTGAAAGAAGGTTTTGCCATAACCGGAACTGCCGCGATTATTGATCGCGTAAACAGCGTAGCCGTGATTGACGAGGTGTTGGATCGCAGGATTATAGCCCAGTCGGCTTTGACCCCCCGGTCCGCCATGCACCCAGACAAGCGCCGGAGCCGGTGTGGCGGCAGTTGATCCCTTTGGACGATAAAGAATGCCCGGAATATCCAGCCCGTCATAGCTCGCAAACCGAACGACTTCGCCGTCGACCAATTGGTCCGCATCAATTTCGGGATTGAGGGCGGACGTTAGAGCTTTTTGGTTGCCACTAGATAGATCCGCTACATGGATGTTGGACGGCGACCGGTCGCCATTGACGATGAATGCGATCTCGCTTTCATCCGCGTTGAAACGAATGTTGCGCAGTTGGCCGTCAGGCAGATCGTTCAGAACAACGGCTTCACCTGTGTTGGTATCCGTCAGAGTCAGTTCAGAGGATGCGTCCGCATTGACGATCGCTATCATGTAGCGCCCCGACGGGGATTCGCCGACATAGTTGACGTCCCAATCCGCCCGATAGGCGTCTCCGCGGGCTCCGCTGGCGATATTGTAGCTGGCAGCCCGCGTGAACTCACCCCCTTCATTGGTCGCATAATAGAGCGTCCGATTGTCACGACTAAAGCCGTAGGCAGAATGCGCGACATTGCCTTCATGCGCCGTGATCAATTCAGGAGTGGCATCGGCGGTTGAGAGATCGACTAAGTAAATGTCAGAATCTGCGGATGTCCGGTTTTTCGTCATGGCGACATAGCGGCCATTTCCACTGACAGCGTCGATTTGCAGGCCGTCATTTTGATAGAGTAAAATGCGCGAATAATCATCCGCATCATATTGATAGATATCGAAAGATTTTCCATCGCGTTCATTGGTCATGATGAAAAATCCAGTCTCATCATCTGTCCAACCGCCAAAGCTTGCTTTGACGTTCTCGCCTGGGGTCAGGTCACGGGTTGTTCCGTCTTCAGCACGGACAAAGACGTGATTAAGCTCATCGCCACCCCCATCTTGCGTATAGAGCAGACGCTCATCATTCGGGAACCAAGTCAGGGCGCGGACTGCGCTGGTTGTTGACGCGGTGAGGGCTGTCTTCGCACCTGTATCTGGGTCCATCCTGTAGGCATTGAATACGCCAGTTTCATCTGCGGTGATGAGGATATCGCCTGTTTTAGGTCCGAATGTGTAGCCGCTACTATTGGGTAGGCCGTAGCTCGTCGTCATAAAGAAAGCTTCGGCGGAATATCGGGGCGCGGGCGTGATTGCTTCCATTACTGCGCTGGCGGTTTCACCGATCTCAGCGGTACTGGCACATCCTACCATCGATGTGAGTGCCAGCAGGCTCGTGCCCAATATCAAAAGCTTTTTCATAATTCCGTCCTCCATTTGCCAAAAGGCTAACAGAAGGCGGCGTTCACCTCAACCAACCGCCCAATCGCGATAAGCGACGCAGCTATCATGCGTTTGGTAAGTCGGGCTGAGCATCTCGACGATAAGCGGGGCGATGTCATCGGGCGATGGCAAACCGCTCGGGTCTTCGCCAGGCATGGCCTTGGCCCGCATTTGGGTCCGCGTTCCGCCGGGATTGAGCAAATTGACCTTGATATTGGTGATATCGCCGATTTCCTCGGCCCAGCAGCGCACAAAAGTCTCCATACCCGCTTTGGATGCAGCATAGGCGCCCCAGTAGGCGCGGGGAGCCTGGGCAACAGAGCTGGTCATAAAGACAGCGCGACCCGCATCACTTTCGCGCAAGAGCGGGTCAAGGGAGCGGATCAATCGGGCTGGGGCTGTCATGTTTACGTCAATGACGCGCATCCAGTCTTTCGGAGTCGTATGGTTGGCGGGCGTAATGTCTCCCAGCACAGCGGCATTGCAGAGCAATCCGTCCAAACGTCCATAGCGTTCATGCAACAACCCGCCCAAACGGTCGATCTGATCAAATTCTCGCAAATCCATAGGGACGAGCGAACAGGTTCCGCCTGCCGCTTTGATTTGATCGTCAAGATCTTCCAGCCCGCCTTGGGTGCGCGCAAGGGCGACAATATGGCTACCCGCCGCCGCGAGCGCCTTGGCCGCTGCATAGCCGATACCGCGTGAGGCCCCTGTGACGAGGGTAATGCGTCCGTCGAGTGGTTTGGTCATGAGACTCTACGCAACTTCCACTAGGAAAGAGAGTTGCTTGCCGCCGCCCGCGAGTTCCCGTTCCCGGTCAATCAGCGGTGTCGGATAACAGCCCGTGAAGCAATGGTCCGTAAATTGCGGCGCCTCGTCGACACGATATTCTTCGCCCATCGCCCAATAGAGACCTTCGATTGAGAGGAAGCCAAGACTGTCGACTTCGAGCATATGGGTCATCTCTTCGAGCGAATAATTTGCTGCGATCAGCTTATCCTTGCTCGGCATATCGATGCCGTAATGGTCCGGATACTTGATAGGCGGGGAGGCAGAGCGGAAGTGCACTTCCTTGGCTCCCGCTGCTTTAATCATGCGAACGATTTTAGTCGACGTCGTGCCGCGAACGATGGAATCGTCAACAAGTAGAACGCGCTTCCCTTCAATCATGGATCGATTGGCGGAGTGTTTAAGACGCACACCCATGTCGCGCATGCCCTGTGTGGGCTGAATAAAGGTACGGCCAACATAGTGGTTGCGGATAATGCCAAGCTCAAACGGTATCCCCGTCTCTTGCGCATAGCCAAGCGCGGCCGGGACACCTGAGTCAGGGACGGGAATGATCACGTCGACATCGGCAGGCGTTTCCTGCGCGAGGCGTTGGCCCATACGCTTACGCACTTCATAAACGCTTTTACCGCTGACGATGGAATCGGGGCGAGCAAAATAGACAAATTCAAACAGGCAGGGGCGTTTCTCGGCGTTCGGGAAGGCCGTGAAGCTGCGAATGCCGTCCTCATTGATAACCACGACTTCGCCTGCGTCGACTTCGCGAATGAACTGAGCACCAATCATGTCAAATGCGCAGGTTTCTGACGCCAGAACATAGCTGTCATTCAAACGACCGATCAGCAGGGGACGGATTCCGAAACGGTCTCGCGCGCCGACAAGGCAGTCTTTTGTCATCCCGACAAAGGCATAACCGCCATCAATCTGGCGCATCGCAGAGACGAAACGGTCAGTGAATTCCTTACCGCCCGACCGGGCAATCAGGTGAATGACCACTTCGGTATCTGACGTACTCTGAAACAGCGCGCCTTTTTCAACCAAGGCGTCCTTAATTGTATAGGCGTTGGTGATGTGCCCATTATGGGCGAGGGCAAAGCCGCCCGTGTGCAATTCCGAATAGAGCGGCTGCACATTGCGCAGAACGGTTTGGCCCGCTGTTGAATAACGGACGTGGCCAATAGCAATATGGCCGGGCAGCCGTTCGGAGGGGTCATCCCCCGTAAAATTATCGCCAACGAGGCCGAGATGGCGCTCAGTATGGAAAATTGATCCGTCGGTTGTTGCAATGCCGCAGGCTTCTTGTCCGCGGTGCTGAAGCGCGTGGAGTCCAAGGGCTGCGAAACTTGCCGCGTTATCAACGCCAAACACGCCGAAAACGCCGCATTCTTCGCGGATTCGGTCTTCTTCAATGTCCATGCTCACGTCCGAGGTCTGGCTCATTGTCGGATCTCCTCGGCAATCCCTTCGAGATCGCCATCCTTTATGCGTTCGGCATATGAGCGCATATCGGCGAAAGGCAAGCCCCGGATCGCATCTCCAATACTGTCAAGCAGCGGATAAAAGGTCGACCCGACAAAGATGCTCGGCATTTCTGCGGGGCCAGTTTCCAATTGTTCGCGCATTGATTTGGGCATTCGGGCTACGACGTCAGGCGGAAAGCTGGCGGGGTTTTCGCGGATATAGTCGTTGAATTCAGTCGCTTCGAGCGACGCCCGATAATCTGCCGACCAGAACATCACAAAAAGCGAGGCGATGATCAGGCCGCGTGCGATGCCGAAACCTGCCCCAAGGAGCCGGTCTATAAAGCCAGGCTTTTCGCCGCCGATTGTCTTACCAATTTTGGACATCACCATCGCGGCGATGAAATAGGCGATAAAACCGGTCCCGATAACGAGAATTCCGTCAGCCAGTTCCGCTGGCGAGATCATATCACGCGCTGCGAATCGGAATTGTCCGTAAACGAAGAGTGTCACGATCGCCGCGAAGAGCAGGGCCGCAATGGAAATGATCTCGCGAAAGAACCCTCTAGCGAAAGCGTAGAGGCCGGAAATCAGCAAAAGGACAAGAACGGCTATGTCGAACCCGTTGAAATCATAGGGTCCTACCGAGATCGCCGCGAAAAGTTGCGAAAGAGCAAGCATGGATATCCGATGTTAGGCGGCCCAGCTCTCCGGAGCGTCCGGGCCTCTTTCTGCTGCGGCTTCTACACGTCGGACTAGATCGCGCAAAGAGTCGATTGCGATGATTGGCAGGGCGGCATTATCGTTGCGGCCTTCTCGTTTTGGCGTGGCCGCCGCGAGCGCGCGTTCAAAGCCAAGCTTCGCGGCCTCTTTCAATCGAGCGTCGGCACGGCTGACCGGACGAACATCGCCTGACAGGCTGATTTCACCAAACACGACGAGATCAGAGGGCAGAGAGACATCAAAGGCAGAACTTGCAATGGCTGCCGCGACAGCCAGATCGGCGGCAGGTTCATTGATGCGAAGACCACCGGCGACGTTGAGATAGACATCCTTGCCGGAAAAGCTGAGCCCGCAGCGGGCCTCCAGAACGGCCAGCACCATGGCGAGCCGTCCACTGTCCCAGCCTACGACGGCGCGGCGCGGTGTGCCAAATGCCGCCGGGGCGACGAGCGCCTGAATCTCAGTCAAAACCGGACGTGAGCCTTCTAGTCCCGCAAACACGGCGGAGCCTTCGGAGGCATCCCCACGACCATCAAGGAAGAGCGCAGACGGGTTCAGCACTTCGGCGAGACCCGTATCGCGCATTTCGAATACGCCGATTTCGTCCGTCGGTCCGAACCGATTCTTGTGGGCTCTGAGGATTCTGAATTGATGGGCGCGCTCACCTTCAAAATAGAGCACAGCATCGACCATGTGTTCGACCACGCGCGGCCCGGCAATTTGTCCGTCCTTGGTGACGTGGCCAACTAAAATAACGCAAGCGCCGGATTTCTTCGCGAACCGCACTAATTCCTGCGAACAGGCGCGAACCTGCGCGACCGTACCCGGCGCGGCCCCAAGTTGGTCTGTCCAGAGCGTTTGAATGGAATCGATGATGACCACGTCCGGCTTCGTCGCCATCAACCCATCTAGGATCATCCCCAGCGAGGTTTCAGAGGCAAGGCTAACAGGTTGTTCTGCCACGCCCAGCCGTTTGGCCCGCCGTTGCACTTGCCCAACAGATTCTTCACCTGAAATATACGTGACACGTTTGCCCTGCTTAGCCAGCGCGCCAACCGTTTGCAGGAGGAGCGTTGATTTGCCGATGCCAGGATCGCCGCCGACCAGCAAGGCGGAACCTGGAACAAGGCCGCCGCCTGTTACACGGTCGAGCTCGCCAATTTCAGTAATGAGGCGCGGGACATCTCGGGTTTCGCCGCCCAAATCGACGAACTCTACGCCGCGGCCCTTGCGCCGCTTATGTGCAGGTGTCGCGTTCTGGCTCTTCGCTTCTTCAATCAGCGTGTTCCATTCGCCGCATGCATCGCAGCGACCGGCCCATTTACCGTGAACAGAGCCGCAAGACTGACAGACAAAGACGGAGGAAGGCTTAGGCATAGTGCGTCTATGGCGGAATTTACTCCGTCACGCAATAAAAGTTCTTTGTTTGTTCTAACTCGCCAGCGTGTTGAACTGAAGCTCTGCAAGCCGTGCATAGAGACCGCCGCGCTCAACCAATTCCGTATGCGTACCTGTATCCGCCACACGCCCCTGATCCAGAACAATGATCCGATCAGCTTTCAAGACTGTGGCAAGGCGGTGTGCAATCACAAGCGTCGTCCTGCCCTGCCGCAGCGTTTCAAAGGCCAATTGCACGGCGCGTTCGCTTTCCGAATCAAGCGCTGAAGTCGCCTCATCGAGCAATAGGATCGGAGCGTCGCGCAAGATCGCGCGGGCAATAGCGATGCGTTGTTTCTGTCCACCCGAAAGAGTTGCGCCGCGTTCGCCAATGTCCGTTTCATAGCCGTCTGGAAGCGCGTCGATGAAGTCATGCGCATAGGCTGATTTTGCAGCGGCGATGACGTCCTCTCGTGAGGCTCCGTCTCGCCCATAAGCGATGTTGTCGAAGGCCGTTCCAGAAAAGAGTGGTGCACCTTGCTGGACGATGGCGATCTGCGCCCGCAAACTTTCCGGATCTAATCGCCTAACATTGTCCCCGCCCACACGAACAATGCCGTCTTGCGCATCGTAAAAGCGCAAAAGCAGCTGAAAGACGGTCGTCTTGCCTGCGCCGCTGGGCCCCACTAGCGCGATCGTCTCTCCGGGCTCGACTGAAAAACTAACCTCATGCAAGGCGGGTGCATCCGGGCGAGTAGGGTAGGCAAAATTGACATTTTCGAATGCGACGCGTCCGGCCGGGTTCGGCTGGTCTTCGCCAATAATGGTTGGGCTTTCGTCCAGAATATCGATCAAACGTTCAGACGCCCCCGCTGCGCGCAACAGGTTGGTCCAAGTTTCAGTCAGCGATGATAGGCTCGATACGCTCAAAATCGCATAAACAGTGAAGGCCCCGATATCGCCGCCACTCATCGTGCCCGCCATAACCTGCCGCGCGCCATACCAAAGAATACCTGCAATCCCGGCCATCCCGATCGCGAACAGAACGGCGGTGAGCCAGGATTGAACGCCGATGCGTTTCGCTTGGACAGCGTAGGTCCGCTCAATGGCGGCCCCGAACATGTCGCGCTCCAGCCGTTCGCGCGTATAGGCCTGCACGGTTTGGATTGACCCTATGGCTTCGCCCGCGCGGCCTGACGCTTCGGCCAATCGGTCTTGCCCATCGCGTGACAGGCGGCGAATGATCGGCGTGACCACGATAACGATGCCGACGATTACGCCGCCAACGGCAACGACCAGCAGCCCGAGTTGCCAGCTGACGACGAACATCAAGGTGACGGAGCCAATGATGGTGGCGATGGAACGCAAGGCAAAGGAGATTGAGCCCGTGACGACGGTCTCCACAAGGGTTGTGTCTGTCGTCAGGCGAGAGAGGACTTCGCCTGTGCGTACGCGTTCAAAATATTGCGGGCTGAGGATCGTTAGTCGATCAAATACGGCGCGCCGCAGATCAGCGACGACCCGCTGCCCCAGCGTTGTGATGAAATAGAAACGCAGCGCGCCGAAGACTGAGAATAGCAGGGCGAACCCCATCACCAGCTTGAAGTAACCATCGACGCCAGCTGAGGTATCGACTGGCAAGCGCGTGCAATATCCCGGGACAGTGTCTGAAAAGCCGCAATCAATGATCGCCTTCAGCACACCCGGCAGGGACAGCGTAAAGACGGATGAGAGGACGAGAAAAATCAGAAAACCGAGCAATCTACCCGGATAGCGACGCACAAAGGGCCACATCTTCGCCAAGGGGGCGAGGGAACGCGAACGTTCGCGCTTTCCTTTATCCTGTTCAACCTGCGCAATATAGCCTGCGCCAGCAGAACGAGACGGATCAATGGGATCATTACGGTCGGCCATGTCGGCGCGGCCCTATCAAGCTGAGCGGACTGTGGAAAGCGTTGAAGTGGTCGGATCGACAGGCTTGAACCGATAGCCAAAGCACCGCAGGGGGCTGGCGATGCCAAAACGTTACGCCAACATGCATGATGCGCTGAAAACCGTCTTTGGTCATGACGATTTCCGTCCCGGGCAAGAAGATGTGATCGACACGATTCTATCGGGTCAGAATGTACTCGCTGTGATGCCGACAGGGGCCGGTAAGTCGCTCTGTTACCAAGTCCCGTCTTTGCTGCTCGACGGTACAACAGTCGTGGTTAGCCCACTGGTCGCTTTGATGGACAATCAGGTTGCGGCGTTGCGTGCTAATGGCGTCGCTGTGTCCTGCATCCATTCAGGACAGGACCGAGCGCGGAATGTTGAGGAATGGAAGCGCGTGTCGCGCGGCGAAGCCGATATGCTCTATCTTTCGCCAGAGCGGTTGATGACGGATCGGATGCTGTCGGCGATGGCACAAATCCAGCCGCCGCTCTTTGTTGTTGATGAGGCGCATTGTGTCTCCAAATGGGGTCCAGCTTTTCGGCCCGAATATGCCCAACTGTCCCAACTCAAATCACTCTTCCCAAACGCGCGCGTCGCCGCCTTCACAGCAACGGCGGATGAAGGCACACGGGTCGATATTGCGGCGCAGTTATTCGGCGGTAATGGACGGATGATCGTGCAGGGGTTCGACCGCCCGAACCTGTCTCTGACCGTTCAGCCCAAAGTGAACCGAAGTGCGCAACTGATTGATTTCATGAAGGGAAGAGAAGGCGAAAGCGGGATTGTCTACGCGCTGTCGCGAAAGAATACGGAAGAACATGCGCGAGCTTTGGTCGCGGAAGGTTACACCGCG
This sequence comes from Algimonas ampicilliniresistens, assembly GCF_030159955.1. Classification (GTDB taxonomy): domain Bacteria; phylum Pseudomonadota; class Alphaproteobacteria; order Caulobacterales; family Maricaulaceae; genus Litorimonas; species Litorimonas ampicilliniresistens. The sequence goes on along the minus strand of NZ_BSNK01000001.1, from coordinate 1,457,366 downwards.
CTACCCTATCACGCTGGGATGCCCGCAGACGTTCGGTTTGAAAATCAGGAACGTTTTATCGCCGAAGACGGCATTGTCATGGTCGCGACGATTGCGTTCGGCATGGGTATCGACAAACCCGATATTCGCTTCGTCTACCATGTGAATCTGCCAAGTAGTCTGGAAGCCTATTACCAAGAAATCGGCCGCGCGGGTCGTGACGGAAATCCCGCTGATACAGTCTTGCTCTACGGGCTCGACGATATCCGAATGCGGCGTCAATTCATCACGCAAGAAGACTCGGATCAAGATCATCAGCTGCGCGAGCATAAGCGGCTCGACGCGCTGCTTGGCTATTGTGAGGCGTCAACCTGCCGGCGCCAGGTCTTGATGGCTTATTTCGGCGAGACAATACCGCCCTGTGGATCTTGCGATGTGTGTGAAAACCCCCCGGACCGAATTGATGCGACAGATGCAGCGATCGCGCTGTTCCAAGCCGTGCAGGACACGGGCGAGCGTTTCGGTGCTAATCACGTTATTGCGGTTGCACGAGGTGCGGAGACAGAGAAGATCCGACAATTCGGGCATGATCAACTACCGAGCCACGGCACGGGTGAGCGATGGGGCGACGGTTTCTTCAAATCATTAGTGCGTCAGGCCATCGCGACGGGTTACCTTCAGGTCGATATGCAACGCTATGGTCGGTTGGTCGTCACTGATGCGGGGCGAAAGCTTGTTTCAGGTGAGGGCGCATTCCTGATGACGGAACCGAAGGCACCCAAACCGAAGCGAGATCGAAAACGCAAGGTGGCTCCTGACTTATTGGATCAAGCGGATCAGGAATTACTGGCAAAACTCAAAGGGTTACGTCGCGACATGGCGCGGGCTCTCGGAAAGCCCGCCTTCATTATTTTTTCGGACGCGACTTTGATCGATATGGCGCAAAAGCGCCCGTTGGACCGCGCGCAAATGCTATCCGTGTCTGGCGTTGGGGAAACGAAGTTTGAACGGTTCGGTGAAGCGTTTCTGGACGCGATCAATTAGCCGTTACGACTAAGCTACGCAGGCCGTCGCGCTCGGCGCCGAGATGCGCTCTTTGAATTCAACGGCCGGAGCCGCGCCCGCATCATAGGACAGGGTGAAGATCCGAGTTTCAAGTTGGCCGATCCGTTCTGGTTGTCCGGAGAATACAAGTTGTGGCTCTCCAGAGGCGAGACGAACACAATGGCGTTCCGGCGTTCTGGATTGCGGCTTAGTCCTATGCACTAGCATGGAGACTTCGCCGACGACGCCAGCAATTGCGACATCCAGCTGGCCGCTATGGGTTACTAAATAGGTCGCGACACCGGGGCGAGAACTTTGGATTTCCGAGACAAACACTTCATGTTCGAGCGTCGGACCAAGCCGCATCGCGACCTGGGCGGCAGCCGGAATACTGACCACCTCCAGTATGAGCCAAAAGCCGAGCAAAATGCGGATACTCGGACGGGACGTTTTAAATCGGTGCAGCATGCCAACTGATATGCACATGCCGGGCCAGCAGGGTTGAGCCTAACAGTGAGGGCGCTTAAGTGCCGCATATGTCTACGCAAATGACCAAAGCAGGCGTGCTCTTTTCGGGCGGGCAGGACAGCGCGACTGTGCTGGCTTGGGCGCTGAACCGGTTCGACCACGTCGAGACGGTGGGTTTTTCCTATGGCCAGCGCCACGATGTGGAAATGACGGTTCGGAAACGGGCGCTTCTTCAGGTGCGTGAGCAATTTCCGGACTGGGCAGAACGATTGGGTGAAGATCATGTTGTCGATCTGGTTGGGCTCGGCGCGATTAGCGAAACCGCGCTGACGCGCGACAGAGAAATCGAGACGCTCGACTCCGGGTTGCCCAATACGTTTGTACCCGGTCGTAATCTTATTTTTCTGACATATGCGGCAGCTATCGGTTGGCGGCGCGGTTTTTCCGATTTGGTTGCCGGCATGTGTGAAGCCGATTTTTCGGGCTACCCCGACTGTCGGAAGGAAACCTTGGATGCGCAAATGACGGCGATCTCACTCGGTCTCGATCGACCCTTCACCTTGCACGCGCCTCTTATGACGCGGTCCAAGGCGGATGCTTGGACCTTTGCGGAAGAGTTGGGCGGCAAGCCTTTGGTCGAGCTAATCCGTGTGGAGACGCATACTTGCTATGTCGGTGAGCGCGACGCGCTGCATGAGTGGGGCTATGGCTGCGGTGAGTGCCCGGCCTGTGATTTGCGCGCCAAGGGTTGGGCGGAGTACGCCAGATCATGAGTTATGCTGTTAAAGAACTTTACCTGACCGTTCAGGGCGAAGGTGGCCAAGCGGGTCGCGTCGCAGTCTTTCTGCGCTTTGCAGGCTGTAATCTGTGGAGTGGGCGTGAGGAAGACCGGGCGAGCGCTGTGTGTTCGTTCTGCGATACAGATTTTATCGGCATTGATGGACCGGGTGGCGGTCGCTTTGATGCGAATGGTCTAGCCGATGCGGTCCTGGCCGCATGGCCGTCAGATCAGCAGGATCGCTGGGTTGTTTGCACCGGCGGAGAGCCGCTCTTACAACTCGATGACGCTCTCATCAACGCTTTGAAAAGCAAGAGCTTCAAGATTGCAGTAGAGACGAATGGGACGATTGCCGCACCCGCAGGCATTGACTGGATTTGTGTAAGTCCGAAGGCGGATGCGCCGCTCGTTCAGCTCACAGGTCAGGAACTAAAACTAGTCTACCCGCAACTCGCCAACAGACCTGACGAGTTCGAACATCTCGACTTCGAGAACTATTTTTTGCAGCCTCTCGACGATCCAGATCGCAGCGCCAACACGGATGCCGCGTTTCGCTATTGCCTCGCCCATCCGAAATGGCGGCTTAGCGTCCAATCACACAAATATATTGGCGTCCCCTAGAGGACGCCGACAGGCTTGCAGGTTTAGGACAGAGTTTTGGCTGTCTTTTTCGCGAAACGGGAAATAGCGCGATTTGCATCCGACCACGTCCCGTTCGCCCGGGCAAAACCGTCATTGCGAAGTCCGGTTTCAAACCAACGGTAATTCACCGTGCCAAGGGAGTTCCCGTCATTACTGACAAGCTCGCCGCTTAATTCTGCTCCGCCGACACCAAAACTATCAAAACTTAGTCCAGGCTCTTTGGACATTTGCTCGAAAGTTGGGCGGTTGTTCTTCACGTCTTCGAGTGTGACGCGTAGAGTGATCGCCGCGTCATCCGAAATCGCAATGCCCCGCTTTGTAAAATCTTCGGTCAGCTCCTCGAGGACTTCGTCAACAAGATGCTCAAGGGCGCGGTCACCATAAAATCCATTGCCCGAAAACCCGGCTCCCAAGCCTCGTGAACCGGACCCGCGGTCACTCAGTTTCTTAGGAAGGTTATTGGCGCGGAACGCCAAGTCCTCAGATAGAACAACTTCGATTTTAACAGGGGTTTGCAGGGGGGACGCAATCGTCGTCTCAAAGCCATGTGATTTTGCGGCGGCACCAAGGGGTGCGAACATAAGAGCAGTGGTTGCGAGGATAAAAGTCGTGCGGCGCATAGGTCAATCTCCTTTTAGCCATTACAATGTAGCATTTCGGAGCGGTTTAGACAAATCACACACGCACACATCGGCGCGATGGTAGCCTATCCGAAGGCGTCTACGGTCACAGACATGACATTTCCCGCGCGCCGAATGTTCATCAGCTCATTGTCGAGTTGCGCGGCCTGAATGTTGCGAGAGACGGTAACAACCTTACCCGTCAAATCCACGACTTGTGTCGTGACGGTCAAGACTTTGATTGAGCTATCAAGGGCTTTGTCAGTGATTTTCACGGGCACGGTGCCAACATAATAGACACCTTTCCCCGTCGCGATGGTCGATTTCCCGACGAATTTGGTCGTGCCGACCACGCCTTTTCCTGTTAACCGACCCGTCTGATATGTGGCTTTAAACGGTAAGGCGGCAGCTTTGCCCGTGGTCTTGGCGACGGTCATGCACCCCGTCAGGGCAAAGGCAGCCAATCCAGCTATCAGAATATGTCGCATGCTAATCCCCTGAGGTCTTTTGGCCGTGTACCATAAGGGCCTGAACCGCAGCTTAATTTGGCGAAAGCGGGCAGGAGGCAATCCGTGGGCTATTTTGCTTCGCGTAACCACCCCCAACCGAGTGCGGCAAAGAAGGCAAGGAAGAAGACAAGGGGCGGGGCCAGCGGGCGACGCTTGGACCGTGTGACGGTATAGGCGTTATTGTCGCGTATACCGATCCAGTCGCGCCCCGTGAGGTCACCAGATTGAACGCGGCGAATGTCTGGCATGGACTCTACGGATAGACCGATAGTTCGGGTCATGCCGCCTGTTGCATTTGAGAGAACCGATAAAATTTCGGTCGTCGGTAATAGTTCGGAAAACTCGACCGGGTTTAGCATGCCCACTGCCGCGATCGTTGAAAGATCGCCGTGCTGTAGGCGATAGGCGCCCAGCCCATCTAGAGCCATCGAACCGGAAAAGTAGCCTGGTTCATTTTCGACCATCTCAATGGTTGATGACGCACCGTTCGGAAGAATGATGTCCGCACGGCCCGGCGCATCGCCGAGCGTGCGTCGTTCGACGATGAGTTGCTCATTCTCCGCCCGCGCGGTGAGCGTTTCGGCGTCTAGATCTGGTTCGCCTAACAGCCAGTGCGCTGTTCTGCGGAACATTTCGCGGTAAGGGCCGCCGCCTTGATGGCCTTTCGCCCAGAGCCAAGCCTGATCGCTCATCAACATGGCGACGCGGCCATCGCCGACACGGTCGATAACAAATAAGGGTGTCCCATCAGGCCCTTCCATCAGAACATTGCCAGATAGAGGGTCATTGCCGATGGCGCGGTACCAAGGCCCCCAAGTTTGGTCATCTTGGCCCGCAAAGGACCGTGTGATCGGGTGCAATCGACCTTTATCGTTCAATTCCGCGCGGAACGGCTCTTCGGTGACGTCACCTGTCGGGCGCGTGGGTAGAACACTGACGAGGGGCGTAAGGAATAGACTGTCTGCGGTTGGAAAGGCCGAACCGGCTGCGAGCAGCAATGCGCCGCCATCTTCAACATAACGGGCAATGTTGGAAAAATAGCGCGGGGGAATCGTCAATTGTGCCCGTCCGTCGCTCGTAGGGATTGCGCGGCGCTGATATTGGTCGAAAATGATGAGGTCGAAATCATCGAGCCGTTCTTCAAACAATTGCCGTCTTGGAAACTGGATGAGGGAGAGTTCACGTTCTGACGCGTTAGTGTTCTTGACCCGGGGTTGCGTCAGGATGGTGAACTGGACCAAATCGATAGACGGATCGGATTTCAGCAGATTGCGCCACGCCCGACCGCCACTATGCGGCTCACCTGTAATCAGCAGAACGCGCATCCGGTCACGGATTCCAGAGATTTCAGAGATGAACAGGTTATTGTTCAGAGTCAGCTCGCCGCCTTCGGCCGGGGCAACTGTCATCTCGACTGTATTGCGTCCGCGCCGTTCAATTTCGAGCGGGATCGATAAAGTCTGACCAATCGTGATCGGAAACCGGGCTTTGCGTTCGCCATTGAGGCGGACCTCGATTTGCGCACGCTCGCCCTCATATCCCGGATCATCGACGCGAAGCTCGAAGGTAGCTAACTCGCCGACAACACCGAATTTGGGGGAGGTGACAGCCGAGATACGGCGATCTCGCGCGTCCGGATCGCCAATGATCAACGCATGAAACGGCACATCTTCCGGCATAGCGGACGCAGTCGCTTCGCTAATATCGTGAGCCTGCCCATCGCTAAGAGCGATCACGCCGCCTAGGCGGCCCGTCGGGACAGACGCCAGCGCATCATTTAGAGATCGTGCCAGTCTCGTCCCATCTGCATCGGGAGGAATGTTGACGGTGACAATGTCGATGGGACCTGTGGCGGCTAGAGCATCACGCAGCGCGACTTCAGTGGCGTCAGCGACACTGGACCGATCGCCAAGCTGCATCGAATCTGACCCGTCTTTCAGAATAAGGACTGTATCAGGCAGGGGGCGACGGTCCTCGCTAACCAGTTGTGGGCCACTCAAGGCAAGTCCTAAAAATAAAGCGGCGAGCAGTCTCTGGAAGTCAGAACGTAGTCGTGCCGTCGCCGCGAAGAGTGCTGCAACAGAAGCAAGCCCAACCAGCCCGATGACCCAAGGCCAGGGCAAAAGGGGATCGAACGCGATCCGGGACAGGAACTCTTCGATCATTCCTCAACCCGCCCCAGACGACGGATCAGTTCAGCCGCGTGAACTTGGTCAGCTTTATAATTACCAGACAGCGCATACATGGCGAGATTGACCCCGAACCGGACCGCCATTTCCCGTTGGCGTGGAATTTCGTTGGCCAAGTCGACGAGCGTGCCAGTGTCCGGATCAATCGCCCAGCCTGCGGCCCAATCGTTTGAACCGATAATAACGGAGGACACACCGTCGCGTCCGCCCTGTGTAGCGCCTTCCGCCTCGACATAGAGTGGACCATTGGCCCAACGACCCGGAAAGACCTGCAGTAGATAGAAAGACTTAGTCAGCACATGGTCGTCCGGGACTCTGACGAGCCGTCCAATCGAGAGACCTTCTGTCACGCGCGATAGACCGGGGTGGGCGTCACCAGACCGGAAAGACCGCTCGGCTTCATCGGCTGTGTCCAGAACCAACGTCCCGCCTGCCGCGATGTAACTATTCAACGATAGTCTCTCGGCCTCGGTCAAAGCAGGCGTATCCAGCCGAATAGGCCAATAAAGGAAGGGATACATTTCCAGCCCTTCGCTATCCGGTGACACCCCATGAACTCCGACAGGTTCAATCGTTGTGCGCAAGTTCAGTTGCCGTTTCAGGCTTTCCATGGCGGTCTGGCTCAGCTGATCCACGCGGGCATTCCCCGTTTCGATATAGCCGAGATGAAGTCCAAGGGCGGATTCTTGCACCCGATCATTGGCGTCTGCCAGTTGGGGCAGAGATATGATGCAGACGGCCAGTAAGGCGGCTGCCGCAGGCGCAAACCGTCGCAGTCGCCCGGAAAGTGCGGCCGACAGCAGCATATCAATCGCCAACATGGCGAGAGCGAGGCCAAGTAATAGACCGGCGAGGGAGCGCGGGTCGCTCGACTTACCGCGCACAACGTTGAGGCCGTCTGTGGCGAAGGGTTGAATGGTCTCTGGGTTTGAGATGGTGTCGACGGCCCGCTGCCGCGTGCCTGACCGGTAATAGCCGGGGGTGAGCTCACCTAATTGTTGTTCCCATGCCGCATCATCTACGGTCTCAGGGCGCGGCGGTGGCGGGCGGAGTTCGCCGAAGGGGCCCAACATCCGGTCTAAGGTCCAGGCACCGCTTTCCGTTCCGGATACGATCCTCCGTGATTTGGCGAGTGGTAGTATCCGTTTGAGCATTTCGACATAAAGTCCTGAAATCGCTAGGTTCGACCATTCCGGTCCAGCTGTCACGTGGAACAGAACGATACGCCCGTCGCCGCGTATGGCGGACGTGACAATGGGAGAGCCGTCTTCCAGTCGCGCCCATGTGTTGGCGTCCGTTTCTGCGCCCGGACGTGCCATGACTTGCCGGGATACGGTGACGTCAGCCGGTATAGCGAGGCCTGAGAATGGCGACTCACTGGCAAAGGACGCAAGCGTTTGCGGTGTTTCCCAAGCCAGCGCGCCGCCGATGGATCGTCCGCCGCGGCGCAAGGCAACAGGCAATAGATCATCTGGGGCTTTGGCAAGTTGAGGTCCGGCGAAGCGTATCAAAACACCGCCATTTTCGACATAGTCCACAATCTCATCAGTATCCGAACTCATAGAATCCGGCATCACCAACACCGTCGGATTGAGAGAGAGGACCGATTGGACATTGCCGATGAACAAATCGGCAAAGGGGGCGAGCGCCTGCTCAGTGTAAAAATCTTCGGATAGAAGCGGGCTAGACGTGCCCGAGGGGGGAGCCAACACACCGACCAATGGTCGCCCAAACGCATCATCAAGCAGCTTTGTGGCGGCCCCAGCCCGCATTTCGGCAATGCGCAGTCTAGCAGCGCGCGACCGGAGTTGCGGCGGGAGAGAGATTTGTGCCGTTGCAAGAGATCGGCCTGGCGCGAAGGTGAGCGGTTCGACCGCCAATATGTCACCACGTGCTGATAGAGCTTCGACGGAGGCGCTCCGCGTTCCATGCGCGCTGAACCAGTCAGTCTCAAACCCATCCGCTGTTTCGCGCACGTTGCCGGGCACGATAACAGTGTCAATATTTTCGGGCATGATGACTGTCGCGGACACCTGCGTTAGCCTGTCCCGGCGCTCATCGTTAGCGCCAAACATAACACCCGAAGAGAGATAAACGGTCTGTCGGTCTGTCGGGAGTGCTGGGAGCGCAATGCTCTGGTTGCGAAGTCGCGGCGTGGCCGTGCGAAGACGTAAAAGCGCTTCAGCCGCCGGAACTGGGGTCGCGTCCGGCGTGTCTCCGAACAATAAGACAACATCTTGGTTGGCGCGTTGCGCGTCTCGAACCCGGCGTCGGGCTTCGTCGGTGATGTCGTCCCAAATCGGGGCGGCGGCGGCGCTGTCGTCAAGGATGAGGGTAATCGGACGATCCGCGCCCGCATCGTCCCGCTGTAGCAGAGGTAAGCTTAGCGCAAAGACGGCTAAAGCCACCATGAGCAGACGATAGATCAACAACCAGATCGGCGTTGCGTTGGGCGTTTCCTCGTCTGTTTCGACACCGGTTAGGATGGCGAGTGGCGGAAACAGACGGCGCTTTGGTGCGGGCGGGCTGATCTTCAATATCCACCAGACCAGCGGCAAGGTGAACAGGCCGATCAGCGTCAGAGGTGCGAGTAAGGTGAGCGACCCCATCAGAGCGTGCCTTCAAACGCTTGATAGAGCGCTGTCAGGGCAGGTCCGGGCGCTTGGTCGGTATGGTGTCGGATCACCGTAAAGCCGAGATGCCGCGCGCTATCCTCGACACGCTGGCAATGGGCCTGGAAGCGGGTGCGATAGTCCGCCTTGGCGCGTTCTGCCCGTCCCAACAAGTAAGGCTTCATCCAGCCACCGGGGGTCTGGAATTCAACACGGCCCTTGAACGGAAAGGTCTCTTCCGCTGGGTCTATAATGTGAAGTAGAACGCCAGAGGCAGGCCGTGCCGCCAAGGTTGCCAGTCGTTGCGGCCAAGCCTCTGGCTCGGTCAGGAAATCACTGGCGATAAGAAGTTTCGCGTGGGCGGGAAGTTTGCCCGCTAACATATCTAAGCTGCCCTCTGAGGCCGCCAAACGGTGGGCCAGTCGTTCATAACCGACGCGTCCGGACCTCGGACGTTCGCTTTCGCCTAAGACGGCACAACGTTCTCCGCCGCGCATGAGCAAAGAGGTCAGTGCGAGGCTTAAGACGCTGGCGCGGTCGCGTTTCGTTGGCAGAGACTTGTCAGATCGCCAGTTCATACCGGGGCCACCGTCGCGCCAGAGATAGACCGAGTTGGCGGCTTCCCATTCCGTGTCGCGTACGAACACCGCATCTCCGCGTGCTGAACGCCGCCAGTCGATCCGGTTGGCCGGATCAGAGACATCATAGGGGCGGTATTGCCAGAAGGTCTCGCCTTGGCCGGGGCGTCGGCGTCCATGAACGCCAGCCGCGACGAGAGCGGCCACGCGCTCGGCCTCGGCCAGCAGCGCTGGATAGCCGCCCGCGAGCCGGTCGGCGTCTTGTCGTAAGGTGTGGGCGGTGGTTTCGACCGGCATGGGGCCTAGCGGATGCGGTCCTTCAGACGCTCAATCGTAGTGTCGATGGTCGCGCCGTCCGCGCGTGCTGCAAAGCTGAGGGCCATACGATGGCGCAAAACAGGGCTGGCAAGATCGATCACATCGTCAACGGACGGGGCGACGCGCCCTTCGATCAGGGCTTTGGCTCGCGTGGCGAGCATAAGGGCTTGTCCGGCGCGCGGGCCGGGGCCCCATGCAACCGTTTTACGGATGGTCTCATCATCAGACTGATCAGGGCGCGCATTGCGGACGAGGGTCAAGATGGCTTCGAGTACGCTTTCACCGACGGGAAGCTTCCGTACCAGTGACTGCATGCCGATGAGTGATTTTGCTGTCATCGCCTTGCTCGGCGTCGGCAGCGTCGCACCCGTAGTTGAGATCAGGATGTCGCGTTCCGTTGATAGTTCCGGGAAGCCGACATCAATCTGGAACAGAAACCGGTCGAGCTGCGCTTCGGGCAGAGGATAGGTGCCTTCCTGCTCAATCGGGTTTTGCGTGGCTAAGACATGAAATGGTTTCGGCAAGTCGTGGCGAGCACCCGCGATGGTGACGGCTTTTTCTTGCATGGCTTGTAGCAAAGCCGACTGGGTCCGCGGACTGGCTCGGTTAATTTCGTCAGCCATCAAGAGCTGGGTGAAGATCGGTCCCTTGATGAAGCGGAAGGCCCGACGTCCGTCTTCATCTTGATCCAAAACCTCGGAGCCGAGAATATCGGCAGGCATCAGGTCAGGTGTAAATTGTATACGAGATTCTTTCAGTCCAAGGACTGTCCCCAATGTTTCAACCAGTAGGGTTTTCGCTAGTCCCGGAACGCCGACTAGCAAGGCGTGGCCGCCCGAGAGAATGGCGGCGAGGGCCAGATCGACAACGCGGTCTTGGCCGTAGACAACTTGACCAATATTCTCACGAACACTCGCCAGTGTATCCACCGCTTTAGCGGCGGCTTTCTCCGTGGCAGGATCGACTGTGGTGTCGAGCATGTGGCCCATATACTGTATCCGTGCGTTTGTTATTTAACAGATGAGTAGCGAGGCGCTTGCCGCCGGGAAAGGCCCATGACCACTGAAAACACGTTAAATGGCGGTAAGTCCCCAAAAAGTGATCCCATAAATGGGGCGGGATTTTCTCTTCAGGATCTGATGGACGCGCTGGCTGACACGTCGGGCGATCAGCGTCCCGTGGACCGCTGGAACCCTGATTATTGCGGCGAAATGGATCTCGTCATCAAGGCTGACGGATCGTGGTGGCATGAAGGATCGCGGATCACGCGCAGGGGATTGATCGATCTGTTCGCCTCGGTTCTGCGCAAGGATGAAGATGGGCGGACTTATCTCGTCACGCCGGTCGAAAAGCTTGGCATTCAAGTTGAACGCGCGCCGTTTCTGGCGATTCGGGTTGATGCGACAGGCGAGGGCGAAGATCAGCGTCTTTTCTTCAAGACCAATCTGGATGAGACGGTTGAGGCTGGACCCGATTATCCGATTCGGGTTGAGACGGATGCTGAAACGATGGAGCCGGATCCGTATGTCCAGGTTCGAGGCCGGTTGGAAGCCGCGATCAATCGCGCCGTCTTCTATGAGTTGGTTGAGCTGGCGGTTGAGCGCGATGACACGCTCGGCGTTTGGGCCGGTGGTGCTTTCTTCCCATTGGGTCCAAAAGGCGCACATACGGCGTGAGCGACGCGATTGAGCAACGACTGCGCGGCGCGTTTCTGCCAACGCCGATAGACGATGATACGCACCGGATCACACGTGAGACACAGCGCGTGGCCGCCGTACTCTTGCCGTTCGTCCAACGCACATCAGGTTGGCACCTAATCTATACGCAGCGCCCTGAAACCATGCCTAACCATGCCGGACAGATCAGTTTTCCAGGTGGTAAGGCCGAGATGGGCGAAACAGTTTTGAATGCGGCCTTGCGTGAAACCGAAGAAGAAATTGGGATTCAGGCTGACAGAATTGAAATTCTCGGACGTCTTCCGTCCTTTGACGCGGCAGGCCATTTTCGTGTCACGCCCTTTGCCGGGATTGTCGACCCTGCGGCGCCGCTCGTGATCGATCCGCATGAAGTCGAAGAGGCTTTCGAGGTTCCGCTGACCTTTTTGATGGATCCGTCCAATCATGTGGCCAAGCAGCTGACGTTCGAGGATCAGATGCATACGGTCTACTACATGCCATATACGGAGCCGGACGGAACGATCCGCAACATTTGGGGCATGACGGCAGGGATGACCCGGCGCGTGTGGAACCGAGCGTTTAACGGCTGACGCAACCTAAACTCTGATCACAAGACAGATTGCAGCCTTGTCGCCTTCCACGGCTTCGCTATGAGCGCGGCGATGCCTAATTCAAAACACGCACTCCCGTTCATTGACGATGCTGGCGCGCAGGCCATTTTGGCGGCGTTGCCCGACGGCTCGACCCGCTTCGTCGGTGGGTGTATCCGTAACGCGTTGTGGGGTGAGCCTGTCGCCGATATTGATCTGGCAACGCAGATCGCCCCCGAAACCGTTGTAACGCTACTGAAAGACGCCAAGATCAAGACGGTTCCGACAGGCATCGCCCACGGGACGATTACTGCCGTCGTCAGCGGAAAACCCTATGAAATCACAACTTTGCGACGGGATGTGGAAACAGACGGGCGGCGTGCTGTCATCGCCTATACGGATGATTGGGCGGAGGATGCGCAGCGGCGCGACTTCACCGTCAATGCGCTTTATGCTGACCAGTCTGGTGAGGTTTTCGACCCGACGGGCGAAGGGCTCGCGGATATAGAGGCGCGCCGTTTCCGCTTTGTTGGGGATGCAGACCAACGTGTTCGCGAAGATTACCTACGGATTCTCCGACTGTTCCGCTTTGTCGCTTGGTATGGCCGCGACGCCAAAATCACCAAGGAAGCCCTGACCGCTTGCCGGGAGAATCGTTCTGGCTTGAAAACCTTATCGGCCGAACGTGTCTGGAGCGAGACAAAGAAGCTTCTCTCTGCGCCTGACCCCGTCCGATCTGTCCGAATTATGCTGCAACAAGAGTTGCTCGACACGCTTCTGCCTGAAGCCAGCAATGTGGACGGCCTGTCATGCATGGTATCGCTGGAAGGACGCGAAGCGATCAAGCCTGACCCAATGCTGCGTCTCATGGCGATGATGGGGCGCGAACCGCTCCCGGCTGTTTTGATGGCGAAGCGGTTGCGTATGTCGAACAAGGAAGCAGATCGATTGAAAGCGTGGGCGTCGGACGGCGAGAGCCTGTCATCGGATATGAGCGAACGCGCGCGGATGCAGGCAATTTACCGATCTGGTAAACAGACGATTTTAGATCGGGCTCGATTGCGGGCCGCAGGGGCAACCGATCCGCTTGAATCATCACGCTGGATGGTCTTAGCCGATCTTGCACTCGGATGGACGCCGCCAGCTTTCCCATTGCGTGGGGCAGATCTGGTAAAGGCTGGTGTTCCGAAAGGGCCAAAACTGGGCAAGGCGCTGGCTGCGTTGGAAGCACTGTGGGTTCGGTCTGGTTTTTCGACCGAGAAACCCCAACTGCTAGCGGCCTTGAAACTGTTAGGATATTGATATGGCGCTGACGCTGTTCATCGGAAATTATAATTATTCCAGCTGGTCGCTGCGACCGTGGTTGATCCTACGCAAGATGGAGATGCCTTTCGAAACTGAAATGGTTGATCTGGACGTACCAGGTTTCAAAGATCGCCTGTTTGAAATCAGTCCAGCGGGAACCGTTCCGGTTCTTGACGTCAATGGTGAACGCATCCCGGATAGTTTGGCGATTGCCGAGTTCTGCGCCAAGATGGTGCCGAACCTGTGGCCTAAAGATGAGGCAGCCCGGGCAGAGGCGCGCCGGGTCACTCACCTTATGCATGAAGGGTTCGACGCGCTGCGCCGCGAAGCGCCGATGAATTTAAAACGCCGAACCGAAGGCAAAATGCCTAAGGATTGTCTAAAAGACGCAGAAGCGATTGTAATGATGTGGGATGATTTACTGTCCCGTCATGACGGACCATTTCTGTTCAATGATTGGTCTATTGCTGACGCGTTTTACGCACCTGTGGCCACGCGTTTCGAAAGCTATGGCTTGCCGCGGTCTCGCCGCTCAGACACCTATATTTCAGAGTTGATGGCGGACGAGCATTTCCAGGAATGGGAAGCCCTTGCCTTTGCCGAAACTCATACCCTTCCAGAGACGGATGCCGTTAATGCGTGACCTTAAAGCTGCGATCCGGACTGTCCCGGACTTTCCCAAGCCAGGCGTGCAGTATCGGGACATTACGACACTATTGAGTGACGCCGAGGCTTTGGCAGAGGCCGTGCGTCAGTTGGCAGCCCCTTATCGCGACGCCGGTATGGATGCTGTCGCCGGCATTGATGCGCGCGGCTTCATTTTCGGTACAGCCGTGGCGATCGAACTGGGCGTTGGGTTCATCCCTGTCCGCAAAGCCGGGAAATTGCCGTTCGAGACGTTGGAGCAGAATTATGAGCTCGAATACGGCACAGATACACTTCAAATCCACGCTGATGCGGCGGGTGAGGGTGATCGAGTCTTGTTGGTCGATGACTTGATCGCAACAGGTGGTACGGCAGCGGCAGCGGTATCGCTGCTTCGTCGCACAGGCTGCAAAGTCGCGGCCGCCGCGTTCTTGATAGATCTACCGGATTTGGGCGGCGCGGACCTTATCCGCCGCATGGACGTGCCGCTAACGGCCTTAGTCTCTTTTGCTGGTGACTGAGGCCAGCTTGGCGATCAAACGTTGAATTTGAACAACATGATGTCGCCGTCTTTGACGATATAGGTCTTGCCTTCTTGGCGAACTTTGCCGGCATCCTTCGCGCCTTGTTCGCCATTGTTTTCGACATAGTCATCAAAGGCCGTGGTTTCGGCCTTGATAAAGCCCTTTTCAAAGTCACCATGAATAACCCCGGCGCAACGTGGCGCGGTCCAGCCTTCTTGGAAGGTCCAAGCGCGGGCTTCCTTCGGGCCAACCGTGAAATAGGTTTTCAGGCCGAGTAGTGCGTACCCCGCTTGGATCAACCGATTGAGGCCCGGTTCTGTTAGCCCGATGGCGTCGAGATATTCAGCCTGCTCTTCGTCATCGAGAACCGCCATTTCAGATTCGATCTGGGCGGAAATCACGACGGCTTGCGCGCCTTCAGACTGGGCATGAGCCATGACTTTTTCGGAAAAAACATTGCCGCTCGCCGCGCTATCTTCGTCGACATTGGCAACGTAGAGGACGGGCTTTGATGTCAGAAGCTGAAGCATTCTCCACGCTTTTTGATCATCGTCTTCAATCTCGGCTGTCCGGGCGGGCTTACCCTCTTCCAGCACAGCGATAGCGGTTTCAATCAGACGCATGGTCTGAATGGCTTCTTTGTCGTTCTGTTTGAGCTTTTTTTCTAAGCCTGGTTTACGCTTTTCCAGGCTTTCGAGATCGGCCAGCATCAATTCGGTTTCAATCGTTTCAAAGTCAGACATCGGGTCGATGCGGCCATCGACATGGGTGACATCCTCATCTTCAAAACAGCGCAGAACATAGATGATCGCGTCGGTTTCGCGGATATTGGCGAGGAACTGGTTGCCCATGCCTTCGCCTTTGGATGCGCCTTTGACGAGGCCAGCAATGTCGACGAAATTCATCCGGGCCGGAATGCGGGTCGCGGATCCACCGATCTCTGCGATTACGTCGAGGCGCGCTTCCGGTACAGCGACATCCCCCACATTGGGCTCAATCGTGCAGAACGGATAGTTCGCCGCTTGTGCATTCGCTGTCTTTGTTAGAGCGTTGAAAAGTGTAGACTTTCCGACATTCGGAAGGCCGACAATGCCGCATTTGAAACCCATGATGGCTTACCTTGCTATATATTCGGCGACGCGGGTCTGAAACACGTCGGTTTCGCCGCTTGCCAGATGCTCAGCGTAACGGGCGATGCCGTTGCTCATATCGTCGCGAAGATTGATTTCGTCCTTGGAAAAGCCAGATAGGACGTAACCTGAGACACGATCCTTGTGACCGGGATGGCCAATACCAAGACGAATACGTTGAAACTCGGGACCACCGCAGAGCTGATTGATAGACCGAAGACCGTTATGCCCAGCGAGGCCGCCGCCCATCTTTACGCGAATTTTACCGGGCGATAGATCTAGTTCATCGTGAAATACGGTCACGTTGGACAAAGGGATTTTGTAGAACGCCATCGCCTTCTGCACGGCCACACCGGACTTATTCATGAAGGTGGTTGGTTTGAGGATCAGAACTTTCTGACCCCCAATCTGACCCGTTCGGACTAAGCCTGAAAATTTACTCTGCTCAGATCCGAAATTATGGTCGTCAGCGATCGCATCGACGACCATAAAGCCGATATTGTGACGATCGAGCGCGTGGTTCGCGCCCGGATTGCCTAGTCCAATCCACAGAAGCATGTCCGAGGATTGCATGGCTTCAGGTTCCTGCGTCTCTTTAGGGCGACTAAAGAGCCAACGCAGCATTAGCCTTCGTCGGCGTCGGTGTCTTCAGTTTGCTCGGTAGCTGGAACGTCGCCGGCTTCGACATCTTCTGTCTCTTCATCTTCTTCGACGGCTGCGCGTGACGCAATAATCGTCGCAATAGTGAAGTCGCGGTCCGTAATGGTCGGCTTGGCACCTTTAGGCAGGGTGATGTCGGAAATGTGGATCGCATCACCAATTTCGAGCTTGGACACGTCCGCTTCGATAGAATCAGGAATATCGCCAGCCGGACATTTCACTTCGATACTGTAACGGACGACATTAAGCGTTCCGCCTTCTTTCAGGCCTGGTGAGGTTTCTTCACCAACAAAGTTCACAGACACTTCCACGTCGATCAACGTCTTGTTGGTCACGCGATAGAAATCAACGTGAACCGGGAAATCCGTAACAGGATGGAATTGAACGTCTTTTGTAAAGACTTTCTGGTTTTTGCCATCATGTGACAATTCAATCATCGACCCTAGGAAGTCGCCAGAATTAAGCGCCTTCAGCACTTCATTCATTTTCACGGCGACGGCAACGGAATCTTCGTCTCCGCCATAGATTACGCCGGGCACTTGGCCATTACGGCGGGCTTCACGGGCATTGCCCGTACCTGTGTTTTCGCGCACAGTCACATCAAGAACAACACCCATCGGATCACTCCTACTCATTGCGTTCAGTTTTAATAAGGAAAGCCGCCCCATCAGTGGAGCGGCTCGTTCGGGCGGGCCTTTAAAACACGCTGGGACGGTATGCAAGCCGTCGCGTCAGCCTAACAGCTGACAAAGCTTTATCCGAACAGCTTCGATACGCTCTCATCATTGGCGATACGACGAATGGCTTCACCCAGTAACGTTGCCGAAGACAATTCCCGGATTTTCTTACAGTCTAGCACCGCTTGAGGTTGCCCAATTGTATCGAGAATCACGACTTCTTTGAGAACAGAGTTGGTAATGCGTTCGACGGCAGGGCCGGACAGAACGCCGTGTGTAATATAGGCGGAGACAGAACTGGCGCCGTGGTCTTTTAGTGCCGCTGCAGCGTTGGCGATGGTCCCGCCGGAATCGATAATATCATCATAGAGGATGCAGTTCCGTCCGGCGACATCGCCGATGATGTTCATGACTTCGCTTTCGCCCGCCTTGGGGCGTCGCTTATCGACAATGGCGATATCAGCATTGAACTTCTTAGCGATGGAGCGCGTGCGGACCACGCCGCCTGTGTCGGGTGAGACAAACATAAGGTCCTTTCGGTCCTTGGCGCTGAACTGGTCGCGAATGTCGTCGACGAATACAGGTTGTCCGAACAGATTATCGGTCGGGATGTCAAAGAAACCCTGAATTTGGCCCGCGTGAAGGTCAACAGTGAGGACCCTGTCCGCGCCTGCTTTGCTGATCAGATTGGCCACGAGTTTGGCTGAAATCGGTGTACGGCCTCCGGTCTTACGATCCTGTCGCGCATAGCCGAAATAGGGAATAACGGCTGTAATGCGTTTGGCAGAGGCTCGAACCAGCGCGTCGATTAGGATCAGCAATTCCATCAAATGGTCATTGGCCGGTGCACTGGTCGGCTGGATTAGGAAAATATCTTCGCCACGGACATTTTCGTTGATTCGCGCAAAGATTTCCTGGTCTCGAAATCGTTCGATATCGATATCGGTGAGAGGGACGTCGAGGACGTCGGCTATATTCCGTGCCAATGATGCGTTGGCAGTGCCGCTAATGAGCTTCATGGAGCTGATCCCTGTGTCGCTGTGCGCCCCCTAGCGGGGCAATTCGCCAGACGCAATTCAGTGCGGTCGCATTATTGCGGATAGATTGCGCCCATATCCGCTCAAACCCTGATGGGTGTTGCGGCGATAGGAGAAATATTCAGTCTCATCGGCATAGGTACAGTGACCTGTCCAGTACCGATTCTCGATGCCACAGGCGTCGAGTCGAGATAAGATAAAGCCGGGCAGGTCAAAATGCGGCACACCGCTTGAGCCCGGTTCGAAAA
This sequence comes from Algimonas ampicilliniresistens, assembly GCF_030159955.1. Taxonomy (GTDB): domain Bacteria; phylum Pseudomonadota; class Alphaproteobacteria; order Caulobacterales; family Maricaulaceae; genus Litorimonas; species Litorimonas ampicilliniresistens. The sequence goes on along the minus strand of NZ_BSNK01000001.1, from coordinate 1,439,137 downwards.
ACTGGGTGTAGTCCTCAGAAACTTCGGCAAAAGCTGCCTTGAACGTGTCTCCAACTTCGTAATTGGGTTGGCTGATGCACGGGCCAAGCACGGCCCTTATCCGAGTAGGTTGCGCGCCCAGTTCGCACATGGCGGCGACTGTACTTTCGACAATGCCAGAAAGCGCCCCACGCCAGCCCGCGTGACAGGCAGCGACGACGCCCGCATCCGTGTCCTCAAATAAGACCGGCCCACAATCCGCAGACATCGCTGAAACAGCGAGGCCCGGGGTCATAGTCACTAAACCATCGGCTTGGATCAATTGATCCGGCACGGCGTCGATGAAAACGACTTCAGATGAATGGATTTGCGCCAAGCTGACCACAGAATCCGCGCCAAGCCATTTGGCGATGCGCGCACGGTTGGTCGCGACATGGTCAGGATTATCGTCAGACCGTTGGCCCGTATTGAGCGTCGCATAAACTCCATCAGATACGCCGCCGCGACGGCCGAAAAAGCCGTGCGGACTGCTCAGGGCAGGGTGCGTGCTCGCTATATCAGTCATATGAAACACACGGCTTAGACGGCTCCATCAAAGGCCAAAGGCGTCGGAAGACTGGCTGCGCTCACACAAATCGCTTTGAACAATGTGCCCATCTCATCTTCGTCCATTAGGCGGTGGAGCTGGCGCAGAAGCTTGGGTCGCGCCTCTTCATTCCCCCGCAGAAGGGCGATAGCGCGAACTTCAATGCCAAGACGCGATAGGAGGGTCCGTTGCGCGATCGCCCCATGAACATCAAGGTCGGCTGCCTCCGCGAGGGCTTTGAGCCCTGAAAAGTCGACGCGGGCCGTTAGATCTGTGTCGCCGGGTGCGCTGAATACACCGACCTTTTTATGACGTTTCAGGGCCTGCAATGTATCACCAAATTCCGTCGTCTCAGGACCGTAGTCGATGAACAGGGCACGCCCCGGCGTTTTGGCGAATCGGTCTTTGAGATGATCGATCATCTGGGCCGATGCCGGACAGATTTCCAGTAGGTCGTCTTTGCGCGGATCGTCATGGGTGCCGGGGAACGCTTGCGTGACGGCTGAAGGCGCTGCCTGCCCATCAGTTTCGAAGCGCAGTTGGTTATCGTCAACCCCGACACGCCGTTCGCTCCATCCGCGTTCGCTTGCAAAGGGATCGTTGCAGACGAATTGTCGGATCGGAAGGCAGTCGAGAAATTCGTTGCCAATGATGAGGCAGGGCGCGTCATTGACCGCGTCTAGTCGGTCGGTCCAAGCGACTTGCGCACCGCTATAGCCGAGTGTTTTGGCCTGAACCGCTTGCAGCGCGGCGGAGGCTTCGACCAGTGTGACTTGCGTCGCGGCCAGACACCCTGGTTCCAGCGCCACGGCTTTCAGTATATCAGCCATCATGACGCCCCTACCGGGGCCTAATTCAACCAGATTGAAGCGCGTGGGTTGTCCTAGATCGTGCCAAGATTGCACAACCCAAAGACCGAGACATTCGCCGAACATTTGGCTTATTTCCGGGGCGGTGATGAAGTCGCCGTCAGACCCAAGCGGATCACGTGTCGGGTAATAGCCATCAACTGGGTCGAGCAAACAGAGGGTCATATACTCCGCAACACTGATCGGGCCAGACTCTCTAATTTTCGCTTTGATCCGCGTGGCTAGCGGTGTGTCTGTGCCCACGTCAGTCAGGATCGACATTGGCTTTATCGCCAGCATGGCTGGCATAAGCGGGTTCGACTGCTTTGCGCCGTTTCGCCCAAAGAATGAGAGCGAGCCCGACGAACACCATCGGCAGACTATAGGCCATGCCGCGCGTTAATATTCCAAATTGCGGGATGTTATCGGGAGTGCGGACGAACTCGACCATAAACCGAAAGACGCCATAACCCATTACAAACGCACCGGTGACCAGGCCGGGCTTAGACAAAGATTTGAAGCGGGTCGTTAGGATCCGTAGGATTAGCCAAAGGATCAAACCCTCAAGAAAGGCTTCGTAAAGCTGGCTGGGGTGGCGCGGCAGACTGTCGGGGGCTTTCGGGAAAATCACGCCCCAAGGCATGTCGGTGGGATGACCGTAAAGCTCTTGATTGATGAAGTTTGTCACGCGGACCAGTCCGATCCCGATTGGGGCGCCAATACAGGCCAAATCTGCAAACCGCATATAAGATGTTTTCTTGCGCCAAGCCGCATAGCCAACGCCTGCGCAGACACCGAGGAATCCGCCGTGGAAGCTCATGCCGCCTTGCCAGACTTTCAAAATGTCGCCGGGGGCGGTCCAGATTGTATCCGTGGAATAGAGCAACACCCAGCCGATCCGGCCGCCGAGCAAAATGCCGATAAAGGCGTAAAACATCAGATCCGACAAATCATCGCGAGTCGGGACGATCTGAGGGCCGCGAGTCGGGCCGTTCGGGAGCCAGTATTTGGCGTTCTCCGCGACTTTAGCAGCATAGAGATAAGCGCCAAAAAGGCCGACAACATAGGCAATGCCGTACCATTTCAGACTGATAGGTCCGATCTCTAGCGCCGTCTCGTCGAGCCAGGACGGGAATAGAATCGCCCCGACAATGTCGACGCCTATTATGTCGATAAAAGCCATCATGCGCGTTCCCTAGCCGAGGGCGAAGCGGGATTAAAGCTGCAACTGGCAATCTTACCGCAGCGTTCCTAAATAGAAGATGTCATTCAATGGGAGCATGCCATGCAGTCGCGCAACAAGCCACTTGCAGATATTTCCAACCTTTTCGCCAACGCTGTAGGTGCAGCCAAGGGCGTGGGTGATGAACTCAAGGCTGTGACGCGGTCGCAGGCAGAGAAATTTGTCGCTGACATGGATCTGGTTACCCGCGAAGAATTCGATGTCCTCAAAGCCCGTCTAGATACGGCCTTGAGCGAGATCGAGGCTTTAAAGGCTCAACAGTCAGCTCCTAAGAAGACTACGAAACCCAGGCGGAAGCCGGCACCTCGCAAATCTAGCTAAAATACGCTATAGTGGAGCTTCTGTTCAAGGAGCCTGCTATGTTACGACCCGCCTCACTGATCGCTTTGATGGCTTTGTCAGCCTGTGCGACGAATGGAACATCGCGTAGCGATGAAATTGCCGAACTTCTCACAGACCATCGCGTCGGGGAGGCGGTCGATAATATCTGCTTCACGCGGGGCATTGACGGCTTTTCTGACACAAACGAACATTCAGTCGTCCTTCGCCGCGGTGTGAAGGATGAATATCTCGTCGTAACAAGGTTCTGTCCTGATCTTCAATTCGCGCAAAGTATTGGTTTGGACAACCGACAGAGTTGTTTGCGTCGGCAGGACGACATTCACGTTTTCCGAACGGCGTTTCCCCAGTCGGACATTGATCGCTCAGGGTTCACCAACTGTTACATCGATTCGATTTACAAGTGGGATAAGGACGCTCTCGATCCGTCTGATGGTGAAGACGGCGAGATGAGCGACGACAGCGAAATGTCAGAAGATTGAAATAAAAAAAGACTGACGCGGGGGGCCGCGTCAGTCTGAATTCAGGTGATAGTCTATGCAGAGGCGGTGTTGATCGCCGGGATACGTAGAACTTGACCGGGATAAATTTTGTCCGGATCGCTGAGCATCGGCTTGTTGGCCTCGAAAATCTCTGGATAGAGTCTCCACGTTCCGTAATAGGTCTTTGAAATTGCAGACAATGTATCGCCGCGTTCGACTGTGTGGAACTGTGAAGCGCGACCCATCATACGAGTGCCCGCTTCGTCATTGACGCCGCTAACACCTTCGACATTGCCGACAGCTAGAATGATTTTCTCTTTCATCTCTTGGCTGACCGCTTCACCCTTCACGGTCACAACGCCATCATCATTAACATGAATATCGACGCCGTCAGTGTCGAGGTCATAGCTTTTGACTTCTTCCTTAAGTTTCTCTTCTGCGTCCTTGCCGCCAAACATCTTACCGAGACCGCGACCAGCAGCCTTAACAAATGGGATCATTCCAAACATACAGTATTCTCCTTGTGAATTATGCTTTGTTACGCGGGATAAACGCGCACCGACAAGGAATGTTTCGGTTTTTCGGTATGAATAGACTTTGAATGGTCTGACAGATTCAGGTGTTGGCGTAAGGCAAGGGGTTCGCTATTGGCCCGGAACATTGCGGCAAAAGCGATCTTGTCATCAGACAAGGCCTTTGCGTTACGATTTTAAGGACATGGTTCATGGCCAATCTTATCCAAGCTGGCGTCAACGTCTTCGGGCTTTTTCACATCGATCCGGCTCTGCTCGCCTTCGGCATGATTTTCGTGGCGTTCGCGGTGCTGAACTACATTGACAAAAAACGCATCGACTAAGGTCGACCTCGCGTGGCGCTGCTCGCCCCTATTCTGTTACTGATTTTCGGCCTGGTCATCCTCGTGGTGGCTGGTGACGTTCTTGTGCGCGGTGCTGCTGCACTGGCGCGTCATTGGGGTGTGCCGCCTCTGATCGTTGGCTTGACCATTGTCGCTTTTGGGACCTCTGCCCCTGAGCTTGTTGTCAGTGTCGGGGCTGTTCTCGACGGATATGGTAATATGGCGGCGGGTAATGTCGTTGGCTCCAATATCGCTAACGTATTGCTCGCGCTGGGCCTGCCTGCGCTGATTATGGCGATCCCGACCAATATGAGCGGCGTGGCTCGCAATACGCTTGTCTGTGTGTTCGCAACCGTGCTGTTCATCATGCTCGCATTTATCGGCAACCCACTCGGTCGGTGGCAGGGTGCAATCCTGTTTGGTGGCATTATCGTTTATCTATCTTGGATGTTTATGCTGGCCCGTGCGGGCGCGGATGATCTGATCTTAGAAGAAATGGCCGAGATCGAAGAAGGCGAAAGTGGTCTTCCAAAGTCGGTTCTGGTCGACTGCGTCTATGTCCTATTCGGGCTTATCGGTCTGTTCATTGGCGGTGAATTGATCGTCGGCAATGGTGTGAAGCTGGCCAGCGGATTGGGTGTTTCGGAAACTATTATCGGCTTAACAATTGTCGCCATCGGGACCTCTTTGCCCGAGATCACGACAGTGATCGTGGCTTCTGCGCGCGGTCACTCCGAAGTGGCATTAGGCAATGTGCTTGGATCAAATGTGTTCAATATTTTCGCCGTTATGGGCGCGGCCGGCCTGACCGGGCCTGTCCTAATAGAACGGTCGATTTTCGTTTTCGATTTCTGGGTTATGCTCGTTGCAACCATAGCGCTTCTACTCTTCGTGTTGACGCGAAAACCGATTGGCCGGAAAACCGGCGCAATCTTCGTCGTTGCTTATATTCTTTACATGCTCGCCATTGCGCGCGGCTTGATGTGACAAGACCATGCCGTTTGAGATCGAAAAAGATTTCCAGTTCGAAGCCGCCCATTATTTCGGCCATGCGGACGCGAATGACCTGTTCAAAAAAGTTCATGGTCACAGCTTTAAGGGCCGGGTGACGCTGCGCGGCGAGGCCCAGACCGATAAAGGCTGGGTCCGTGACCTATGGAAAATCGAGCAGATCATCCAAGAGGTTGTGGCCCCGCTAGATCATAGCTTGCTCAATGAGGTTGAGGGGCTGGAACAGCCTGCGCTTGAACAAATCGCCATGTGGATATTCCAACGATTAAAACCCCGGCTAGAGGGGTTGCATTGCGTTGAAGTTGGTCGGCCCTCATGCGGGGAACGCGCCCGGGTTTGGGCCGAGTGAAAACGGTTCTTGTCACAGGCGGCGCGGCGCGCATCGGCGCGCATATCGCACGCGGCTTGGCGGATGATGGATGGAAAGTTTGCATTCACTACAGGACCTCCTCTGCGCCAGCTGAAGCCTTAGCGAAAGAGATTGGCGGCGTGGCCGTTAAAGCAAATTTGCGCGTGCCGAGTGACGTTGACGGCTTGATCGGTTCCGCTCGAGAAGCGCTTGGCTCGCCCCTTTATGCGCTCATCAATAATGCCTCGACCTTTGACCAGGATTCGGCGGATGATTTTACCAACGCAACATTTGACCATCACATCGACGTCAATCTGCGGGCTGCGTTGATCCTGTCGCAGCAGTTTGCGGAGCAGGCACCCGGTCAGGGCGCAATTGTGAACATGATCGATCAACGCATGTTGAGACCGGAACCGGACTTTTTCACCTATGGAGTTGCGAAGGCAGGTCTGTTGTGGGCGACGAAGACAATGGCACAGTCGTTCGCACCGGATATCCGCGTCAATGCGATTGGACCCGGCCCAACCTTACGCAACAGTGTTCAAAGTGAAGACGAATTTGAGCGTGAGAAAATGAGCACACTGCTGGGCAATGGGTCTCCGCCAGACGATATCCTCGCCGCCGTTCGTTACTTACTGGCCGCTCGGTCCGTGACTGGACAGATGATCGCCGTCGATGGTGGTCAACATTTGAATTTTGAGCCTTGATATGACCCGTCGTTCAATATTTCGCCGGTTCGGTGCCAAACCTCAATCCTCGACCCGGATTTATGTGCGCGGCCTTCTGATACAAGCGAGCATTGGGGTCCATCCGCACGAACATGAAGCCACCCAGCCGGTCATTATCGATGTTGAGCTGGATATGGGCGATATGGCCTTACCCGAACAAGACCGTCTTCATGAGACGTTGGACTATAGTGTGGTCGCGCAGAAGGCCGAGGAATTGGCACTCGAAGCTCATGTTCAGCTTGTTGAGACGCTCGCCGAACGAATTGCCGATTGGGCTTTGAGCACAGACACACGCGTCCAACGGGTCGCCGTGTCTATCGCCAAACCGCAAGCGTTGCTGAAGGCCGATACTGCGGGCGTTGAAATCGTGAAGTCGCGATGAGCCAATCCACGTCCCGCAATGTGCTCGGAACTCAGCTGCAAACCTGCTCGACCGATCCGGTGACTGGGTTCTTTCGGGATGGCTGCTGTGAAACTGGGCCAACTGACCGAGGTCGGCACATCGTTTGCGCCGTGATGACGGACGATTTTCTGGCATTCTCCAAAGCCAGCGGAAATGACCTCAGCACACCCATGCCGCAATACCGGTTTCCGGGGTTGAAGGCGGGTGATCGCTGGTGCTTATGCCTAGAGCGGTGGCGCGAAGCCCATAAAGCAGGATGCGCGCCGCAGGTCATATTAGAGGCGACGCATGAGATCGCTTTAGAGCGACTGACACTTTCTACACTTCAGCCATTTGCAGTGGAGTCCGGAGGCTCCTAGATTTGCTGGTGTGACCCCGCCCGAATCACAGAACCCGAATAAGACGATGCCTGTGAAGCGCCGGGGTGATGATGGGCCGTCATTCGGACCGAATCGCATTCAAGACTATGTCAAACGCTTGCCCCACAAACCGGGCGTTTACCGTATGACTGACGAGCACGGCACAGTGCTCTATATCGGTAAAGCCAAGGATCTGAAAAAACGCGTCACAGCCTATACGCGCTATGATCGCCACCCAACGCGGTTAAGGCGGATGATCCGTGCGACAACCAATATGGAATTTGTCGTCACGGAGAGCGAGGTCGAGGCCTTGCTCTTGGAAGCTCAGCTGATCAAGAAGTTAAAGCCCCGCTACAATATCCTGCTGCGCGACGATAAAAGCTTTCCCTATATTCTTGTTCGCAAGAACCACCCGGCGGCGCAGGTGGTGAAACATCGCGGCGCGCGGAAAATTAAGGGCGACTATTATGGCCCATTCGCGAGCGCGGGCGCGGTCAACCGAACGCTCGACACGTTGCAGCGGGCATTTCGGCTCCGTAATTGCTCGGACAATATCTACGAAACGCGGACACGGCCCTGTCTGCAATATCAAATAAAACGCTGCGCCGCGCCCTGCACGGGTGTGATTGCGCTCGATGAATATGATAAGCTGGTCAATGATGCCGAAGACTTCCTCAAGGGGCGATCTGACAGTCTGCGTCAACGTCTACAGATGGATATGGACGCCGCATCGAAAGCGATGAAGTTTGAGAAGGCGGCGGAGCTACGCGATCGATTGCGCGCGCTCGCCAAGATCAATGATAACAATCTTGGCAAGATCAATCCGCAAACATTCAGTGATGGCGATGTTGTCGCCATTCACACAGCGGGCGGGCAGAGCTGTGTGCAGGTCTTTTTTTTCCGGTCGGGACAGAATTGGGGCAATAGCGCCCATTTCCCGCGGCATGACCAAGATCAGCGCTCCCCCGAAGTTCTTGATGCCTTCGTGGCCCAGTTTTATACGGATAAGCCGATTCCGAAACAAATCTTCGTCTCCCATGATCTACCCAGTCGCGACTTGATTGAGCGGGCCTTGTCGGAACGGGCGGATCGCAAAATCGAAATTGTCGTGCCCCAGCGCGGCGAAAAGAAAAAGCTTCTCGAGACCGCCCGTCGCAATGCGGAGGAAGCCTTAGGGCGGCGTCTCGCGGAGACACAGAATCAGGCAAAATTACTGGCTGAAGTCCAAGAGCTTTTTGGCATGGAGGACCCGCCAAACCGCATTGAAGCCTACGATAACAGTCACAATCAGGGCACGAATGCGATTGGCGCTTTCGTGGTTGCGGGGCCGGAAGGTTTTCGCAAACGCGACTACCGCACATATAATATTCAGGACGCCGACATCACCAATGATGATTTCGGCATGATGCGGGAAGTCTTACACCGTCGGTTCTCCCGTTTGATGAAAGATGAAACCGTCGAATGGCCCGATCTTGTGTTGATTGATGGCGGGAAGGGGCAGCTCTCTGCCGTGACGGGCGTGTTGGAAGAGTTAGGCGTGCTTGGTCGAATCACACTTGTGGCGATCGCCAAAGGGCCGGACCGTAATGCGGGACGAGAGACTTTTTACATGAACGACCGAGATCCGTTCACGCTGCCGCCACGCAATCCGGCCATGTATTATCTTCAGCGTTTGCGTGACGAGGCACACCGTTTCGCAATTGGCACACATCGCGCGCGCCGAAAAAAGGACATGAAAGCCAACCCGCTAGATGGTATCCCCGGTGTAGGCCCGGGGAGAAAACGCGCGCTACTCGCGCATTTTGGGTCGGCTAAAGCCGTCAAGAACGCGGCTTTGGACGATCTGTCTCGAGTGGAGGGTGTCAGTCAAAAGCTGGCGCAACAAATTCATGATTACTTCCACGAATAAAGTGAGTGACAGCGAAAATGCGGGCGGGGCGTTTGCCGATGCGCTCACCCTGATCAGATTGCTGGCGACCCCTGTGATTATGGTGCTGATCGTCTGGAAATGGCCGGATCCGCAAGTCGCCATTTTGGCGACGTTCTTGTTCATCATAGCAGCGTTGACAGATATATTTGATGACTGGTTCGGCGGCGCATCACGAAGCGCGCGGCGGCGCTATGGCTGGCTCGATGATATTGCCGATACGCTTCTCATTACGGGCGTGCTGATCGCCTTATCCTACGTGCTTTATCGTAATGGATATTTTTATTGGGCGTTTGCCGTCCCTGTAGGCGTCATCGTGTTTCGCGAGGTTCTTGTCGGTTTGGCAAAGGGGTATGAGCTGTCTCGGTATGGATGGCCGGACAATATCCTTTCAAACGCGAAAGGCGGTTTTGCCATGCTTGGCACGTCTCTCCTGGTGGCTTCACCTTGGCTGACCCAATGGATTGATAGTCTAAGAGCCGGTACGGACCGCGTGATGGAGGTCTATAACACTGGATCGCCCTTAATCTGGATGGCGGGCGAGCTATCGCTTTGGGTCGCTGCGATCTTCTCCATTATCTCTGGATTTAAGATACTATCTTATAGACGCCCGAAAGAAGGTGCGGCGTGACCGACCTTTCCGCTGCCGCGCGGCACCCGCTCTATTGGGTTCCGAATGCGCTGACCATATCGCGAATTTTGATCATCCCCGTCTTTATCATTGGCATTCTGTCGTTGGAATTCGGCTGGGGGAGCCCCTTTGGCAGAATGGTCGTTTTAGGTCCGCTCTTCATTGTGGCCGCCTTTACCGACTGGTTAGACGGGTTTCTTGCGCGGAGATGGAGTGTGGTCACTGGGTTTGGTCGGATGATCGACCCGATTGCCGACAAGTTGTTGGTGGCGGGATGCCTGATCGCTTTCATGATTGCAGCGCAGGGGCAGTGGGTGTTTCTGGTGCCTGGACTAGCAATCGTTTTTCGGGACGTATTGGTGTCGGGCGCACGTGAACATGCGGCCTTGACGGGGCGGGTTATGCCGCCAACCAAATTGGCGAAATGGAAAACCGCTTTTGAGATGCTTGCGATCGCGGCGCTGATCGTGTGGATATTAGCGCGAGCCTATCTGCCGATAGACTCGCTTATTCCCGACATTGCGTCGGTTGCCCGCATAACGGGCCTGACGCTTCTGTGGTTAGCCGCCGTGCTCTCCGTTTATACCGGATCGCTCTATCTACGGGCTGCGCTCAGAGACTGATTTTGCCGCGGACCAAGGCGTCATAATCGCTGGCGAGCTGTTTCACAGTGTCGCCGACGATATAGCGGTTTCCTTGGATCTCTTGGACAGGGGTCACTTCAGCCGCGGTGCCGACAACGAAGCACTGCTCGAAATGGGGCAGTTCGCTTGGGTAAATGTCCCGGCGATGGACGGCGATGCCGCGCTTTTCAGCCAGCTTGATCACAGTGTCATAGGTGATGCCGTCTAGCAGAATGTCGTTAGTCGGTGTGTGCAGTTCGCCGTCACGCACAAAGAAGATATGTGCGCCCGTACATTCCGCGACCCGACCACGATAATCATACATCAGCGCATCATCCCAACCCGTCGCGGCGGCTTTGTCTTTGGCCATAGTGCAAATCATATACAGGCCAGCCGCCTTCGACTTGCAGGGGATCGTATCGGGCGCCGGACGTTTCCAATCGGAAATCATCAAGCGGATACCCTTCATCTTGTCCGGGAAATAGCTGCCCCAATGCCAACAGGCGATGGCGAGGTGGATGACATTGTTCTTACTCGCCACACCCATCATTTCTGATCCGCGCCAAGCCACCGGACGGACATAGGCGTCGCCGAGGCCTGATTTTGCCAGTGCCTCGCGACACGCCTCATCGATTTGATCTTCCGTGTAGGGAATTTCGTAGCCGAGATATTCTGCAGAGCGTTTTAGCCGCGCCGAGTGATCGGTTAGGCGGAAGATTTCGCCCTCATAGGCCCGGTTGCCTTCGAAGACGGCTGAGCCATAATGGAGCGAGTGCGTCAGCACATGGACCTTTGAGTCGCGCCAATCGACAAATTCGCCATCGACCCAGATATATCCATCTCGATCGTGATAAGGTTTTTCTAGCATGAACGCTCTCCTGAGAAGCCGCCTATTCTTGACTTGGAGCGCAGCAAGTCAACCGTCATAAGAGCGGTAGAGGAGTAAAAATTGGATCAGCAAACAACATTCTTAGAACGTAGCGATACGCATGTGCTCGTTATTGACGATGATGACCGTATTCGCGACCTGCTCGCGAAATATTTGGGACGGTCTGGTTACCGCGTCTCGACCGCCCGCGATGCGTCTGACGCGCGGGCCAAAATGGCGAGTCTCGCTTACGACCTATTGATCGTCGATGTGATGATGCCGGGCGAAGACGGAGTCAGCCTCGTGGCCGATTTGCGGGCCTATATGGATATTCCAATGATCCTGCTGACGGCGCTTGGGGATCCGGCCCAACGGATTCGCGGTTTGAAGGCTGGGGCGGATGATTATCTGTCCAAACCTTTCGAGCCAGAGGAACTTCTCTTGCGGATGGATGCAATTTTTCGCCGAACTGGACGCAAGACTGTCAGTGATCAGATTTCGTTTGGGCGTTTCTCCTATGATCTTCGCAATAGTGTGCTGACGCGCGACGGAGAGATTGTGCGCCTGACAACAAGTGAGACAGCCTTGTTGGACCTGTTAGCGCGACAAGGCGGCGGAACCGTGACGCGTTTTGTCCTATCTGAGAACGTCAATGGCGATAGTGAACGGGCGGTCGATGTTCAGATGACGCGGTTGCGGCGCAAGTTAGAAGAAAACCCGTCGGAACCGCGCTACCTGTTGACTGTTCGAGGCAAGGGCTACCGCCTTGTCGCTGAACCCACGACCGAGAGCTGATATGGCGCTCACCCTGCGCCAGATTGCCCCGAAATCGATTTTCGGACGAAGCTTACTTATCATAATCCTGCCGATCATCGTGATGCAGATGATCGTCGCCTATATATTCTTCAATGCACACTGGGCGACAGTAACGGCTAATTTAACGGAGTCTGTCGCGGCTGATGTTGCCGTGGCAACACAGCTTTATAGTCGCGACCCAACAGTCGAAAACGCTGACGCGTTGGATGATCTTCTCAGGCCGGACATGCAATTGTCCGTGAGGTTAAAACCAAGTGAGACCTTACCAACCTCGCGGCGTCGCAACTTCTTCTCTGTTCTGGACAAATCGATTGGCCGCGCGCTCTCCAACGCCATCGATCAACCCTTTTGGTTCGATACGACGCGCTATCCGCATCACATCGATATCCGTGTCCAAGTGGATGAGGGTGTGTTGCAGTTCTATGCCGCGACAGATCGGGTGTTTGCCCCGACCGGCTTTGTTTTCATCTTCTGGTTGATCACGGCCACCATCCTGCTGACGTTGGTCTCGGTCGTCTATATCCGCCGGCAAAGTCTTCCAATTCGAGAATTAGCCGATGCCGCCGACGCGTTTGGCAAGGGACAGGATATCGGAACCTATAAGCCGCATGGCGCGGTCGAAGTGCGGCGCGCGGGTCAATCATTTTTGAAGATGAGGCAGCGTATTCGTCGTCATCTCGATCAACGTACTTTGATGCTCGCAGGGGTTAGCCACGATTTACGAACGCCCCTAACCCGATTGAAGCTGGCGCTGTCGATGGCAGAAACCAAGGAAGATATTGAAGACGCCAAACGCGACCTGGATGAGATGGAGGCCATGTTGTCTGCCTATCTCGATTTTGCTCGAGGGGCAGGGGAAGGAGACGCTGAACTCGTTGAAGCGGATCTGCTGCTCTCTAATATTGCTGAGGAAGAAGGTATTCCATTCCATATGAGCGAGCCCATATCGATCGAAGCTCGGCCTCAGCAATTGCGCCGCGCCGTATTGAACCTGGTGGGCAATGCTAGGAAATATGCAACCAAGCCTGCGATCACACTGGAATTCACGACGACGCATGTCTTCATTCATGTTGATGATGAGGGTGGCGGTATTCCGGCCCATAAGCGGGACGATGTTCTGCGCCCATTTTCGCGTTTGGATGATGCGCGCACACAGAATATTGAGGGAGTCGGGCTCGGACTGGCGGTCGCCCGCGATATTGCGCAATTGCATGGCGGTCGTCTGAAACTGGACGATAGTCCCAGCGGCGGCTTGCGCGCGACGATACAATTGCCGCGTTAGTGTTCTAGCTTCAGTTTGAGAGCTCGCGAGCCCGCTCAAAAGCGGCCTTAACTGCTTTGCGCATCAATTGTTCCTGCCCCTCATTATCCATGAGAACATCAAGAGCTGCCTGTGTTGTACCGCCAGGCGAAGTGACCGCCTCGCGCAGATCGGTAGGAGATTTGTCTGAGTCTGCCATAAGGGCGCTGGCGCCGATAATGGTTTCGCGCGCGAGCTTTGCCGCCGTTTCAGGTGATAATCCGACCGCTTTGCCCGCATTGGCGAGTGTCTCACAGAGATGGAAGAGATAAGCTGGACCAGATCCTGAGACCGCCGTCACGGCATTAATCTGGTCATCTGTGTCAACGCGAATGACTTTCCCGCTCGCCGCCAAAAGCGCTTCAGCTCTCTTTATCACGGTTTTATCCATCGTCGCGTTGGCGACATAGGCGGTGATGCCCTGACCGATGGCGGCGGGCATGTTCGGCATGGCACGGACTACGTCCGTTTTACGAAATGTGGCGTCTAAGGCCTTTAGGGACACCCCGGCCATAATGGATAGGATCAGTGTATCATCATTCAGCACATCGACCAATTGCCGCCGAATTTCTGGGAAGAGTTGCGGCTTGATTGAAAGCAGAACGGTGTTGATGTTTTTGGGGATGTCCTCGACGCTGCCTAGATGCTTGGCACCGCGCTCAATCGCATAGACGGCTTCGACACCCGGAGACGGGTCGAGAATGGCAACGTTTTTCGGGTTTATGAGTGAACTTTTCAACCAGCTAGAAAGCAGCGCGCCGCCCATATTCCCAGCGCCAACGATCAGGTGTGTCTGCCCCATGGGCCTACGCTAGCTGTGAGAGGCGATGTCTACAAGCGCTTCGGCGAGCGCGTCTTCGGGGGACTTACCCGCCCAAATCACATATTGCGCGGCTGGATAGCCACGTTCCGCCGCATCCAAAGCTTGGCTCATGACATCGAGCGCCTGATCGACAGAGATTTTGGCGCCGCCACGAAGGGACACGGCATGGCGATAAACGAGCGCGCTATTGCGTTGCCAAAAGTCGAAATGGCCCGCGGTGAGGCGCTCATTGAGCAGCGACAAAAGGCGGCAGATGGAATCAGACCGTCCGCCAGGCACTTTGCCGTCGAAAAGAATGAATAATGAAAGCTGCTCTTCTGCCGCATTCCAAGACAGCGACAGGTCGTGATCACACCAGAGGCCAGTCAGGCTGATATGAACTTCCTGATCGCCGATCCGCTCATAGGCGTAGCTTTCGGCGGTCGCGATGCGGACAAATGTTTCGATGGGATTGTCGCGTACGACGGATGACGCCTTGAGGCTCGGCATAGGCCGGATGCATCTGTCGTCGGCGTAAGCCATTTAAAATCCCGCGAATCTATTAATTAAACCGCTAAGCAATTCGGCTGTCCTGGCAAGTTTCTGGGCTAAGTCGTGTGTTGATAACCGTATTTGTCGGTGAACATTAACCCTCTGGGTCTGGGTTTGATGCCCAGAGCGGGTGTTTGGTCATAATTCGGCGGAACCGTTCGGACTGCACAAGGCCAGCCAACCATTGTTGCAGTGATTGCGGTGCCATCTCCTTCCACCAATCTGGTTCAACGGCTGCAAACTGGCGGATGAATGGGAATGTAGCGATATCGATCAGTCTTGGGGCTGGTCCACGGAGATAGGCTGTGTTCTGAAGTGGGGCCGTAAATTGTGTCAGCAAGGTCATCGCGTCGGCGCGCCTGTTGAGATCAACAGCCCCACGCTGCGCAGACGGATCGTAACGGCTCGCATATTTATATCGATCTAATTGACCCTTGAAGCCTGCAAGGAAAGCTTCGACGTCGATACGGTCTTGCCCCCCTTCGATGAGCCAGCCGTCAGGATCGGACTGCGTGAGCGCCCACTGCATGACGTCGAGGCTTTCGTCGATGACATTGCCTTCTGGTGTCACCAGCACAGGCACAGTGCCTTTGGGTGAGGCGTCCAACATCTCTGTTGGTTTGTCGCGCAAGAGGACTTCTCGGTGCTCGACAGCCACGCCCGCCGCATCCAGTGCCATCCGCGCGCGCATTGCATAGGGGCAGCGGCGGAATGAATAGAGGACAGGCAAGGTCACGCTTATCGCCTAAGCTTTCCGGCCAAGATGGGCCTCGTCCCGTGCTTTGGCGAGTTCGATCTGACGTTGCCGTTCCTCAAATCGGGTCCGGTCCGCGTCTGGCTTATAGCAATGCGGGCAGGACACGCCCTCGACATATTGGTCCGATGCCCGATCCTCCGGGGATAATGGCACGCGACAGGCGAAGCACTGCTCCCAATTGGTCTCGGATAGGCCGTGGCCGACAGCGACCCGCTGATCGAACACGAAACAGTCGCCCTGCCACAGACTTTTGTCTTCATCCTGTGTTTCAAGATATTTTAGAATGCCGCCCTTAAGATGTAGGACCTCTGGGAATCCTTCAGACAGCATGTAGGACGATGCTTTTTCGCAGCGAATGCCGCCCGTGCAGAACATGGCGACGCGCTTACCCGCCAACTGATCGCGGTTTTGTTCGACCCAGGTCGGGAAGTCACGAAACGAGTCCGTCATCGGGTCGAGTGCGCCTTTGAAGCTGCCGACGCCGACTTCATAACGGTTACGCGTATCAATCACGACCGTGTTGGGATCCTCAATGACCGTATTCCAATCGTCCGGATTGACATAGGTGCCGACCGTCTGAGTGGGGTCGGTGCCAGCAACACCGAGCGTGACGATTTCGCGTTTTAGTCGAACCTTGAATCTCAGAAAAGGTTGGTCCTCGCTCTCACTGAATTTCGCATCTAGATCTGCTAGCCGAGGGTCGCTTCGAAGAAAGTCCATTAACGCATCTATGGACTCTGGTGCACCGGCGACAGTGCCATTGATGCCTTCTGTTGCCAAAAGCACAGTCCCACGAACACCGAGCTGATCGCCCATCGCTTTCAACCAAGGTTGAAGCTCGGCATAATCAGGCAGGCTGACAAACTTATAGAGTGCGGCGATCTTATAACGCATAGCGGCGAGCTAGGCATAGCGTCGGGGCAGGTCAACCATCGGGGGCACTCGGTTGAACGCCCTCAGCAGTTCTAATCAGACGATCGAGTATGCCGATCGTGTCGAGGAAATCGATCTGACCGTCCGACAAGCCTTCGCGCTTTAGTAAAGCGAAGATTTGATCTTGAATCAGGTCGGGATCGTTGCACGTTGCTGCGATGACCCGAAGGTCTTTAATCCCGCGCCCATTTTCGAGTTCTTTCTCAAGAGCCTTAGCCGCATTTGATAATCTAAACATCTGAATTGGGCCGGGCGTTTTCCCTGACAGGCGACTTTCCGCCACCGATCGAAAGGCTTTTAGCGCCTTCTCCAATCGGGTCTCGATCCGGTCAACCGCCTGGTCGACTCGCGGCGCGATCCATTCCGATGTGCAGACCTCCGCCGGATCTGGTGTTGTTGAACAGGCAGACAGTAAAATCGCAGCCATAAGAAGACTATAGCGCATGAGTGACTCCGGTCGTGATCGGCTGGCTTAAAGGCAATCATTCGCGCGACCAAGAGGCTGATTGCTGTTAAGGCTCACATCCGTTATAAATAGATTTATCAACGGAGGCGCGATGTCAGGCCCCTTGCGGGACAAAGATGACAGGCAGGCCGGCCTTGCTCCTGAGCAGGCCGATGCTGTTCGCGCACAAATTGAAACGATTCTCGAAGACCCACTTTTTCGCGACACAACGCGGATTAAGCGTTTTTTGCGTTATGTGACTGAAGAAACACTGGCGGGGCGGGGCGCGCGGTTAAAGGGCTATACGGTTGGCCTTGAGGTGTTTGACAAGCCGCCGGACTTTGATCCTCAACTCGATACTATCGTGCGGGTACAGGCCGGGCAATTACGTCGCCGACTCGATCTCTATTACGCAGGCTCTGGCGAGTCTGATCCGATCCGACTGACCATCCCGAAAGGCCGTTATGCGCCCCGGTTTGAGGTTCGAACATCTGAGACGGCCCGTCTGCCCGCGCCAAGCGATCTTGAGCCAGCCAATGACCGGGACATTGTCTCTAGCTTCCCTGGCGTTGCGATCCTAACCCTCGAAACACTAGCGGATTCTGATTATAGCGAGTTTTTCGCGGAAGGTCTGACGGCGGAGATCGTCTCCGCGCTGGTACAGTTTCGACATATTCGTGTCATTGCGCTGCGCTCGACCCAGCTAGATTGCGACCCTTCTTCAGTTCGGGATAGGGTTGGTGAATCGCACGATGTCCAATTCGTCCTCTCTGGGAGTGTCCGTCGGTCCGGCGACATGTTCCGCGTTGTCGTCAATCTGACAGCGGCAGATACAGGCCAGATCCTTTACACGCAAAGTTTTGATCGGGCCTACTCGCCTGACACATTATTCGAGCTGCAGGAGTCGATAGCTTCGAACGTCGCGGCAACTGTTGCGGCTCCATTTGGGCAAATTAATCGATTTAATCGCCGTCTTCTCGGCGGGCGTAGGCAGTCTATCTCTGCCTATGAAGCAGTCCTCCGCTTCTATCAGATGGGTTTGAGCCCGAGCTTGGAAAAGGCCAAAGCATTGCTCAGCGATATCGAGGCTATCACGGCGGATAATCCGGACTTCTCCTCCGGATTTGCAATCCAAGCCATGCTCCACACTTTTCTCTGCACGCAATGTGTGCCGCCAGCGGATCCAGATGTGCATTTAAAGGCTGCCCTGTCGCTTTCGGAGAGAGCGACGCGGATTGATCCGCAAAATTCCTTGGCCTTTTTTGCGCGCTTCCAAGCCTTGCATCATAGTGGGGAGGCTGGTGAGGCGAACATCATGGCGAAACGCGCCATGATGCTAAACCCGAATGACTATTCGATGCTGTCATATTTCGCCGCGACCCGGGCCTATACGGGTGACCTAGAAACGGCGCAATCCTGCGACGAAGCGGCGCGAAGTTTGGTCGCCAATCCTCCGCATTGGTTTGACGCTGCGCGCCATGCCATGCTGTTTCAAGAAGAGAAGTATGAGGCGATTGTCGAATCAATTCACGAGATCGACGAGAGTTCAACGCTCGCCTTTTCGATTGTCCGGATTGTATCGCTGGGCCATCTCGGACGGATCGAAGAGGGGCGGGCTTTATACAAAAAGCTCGCGGCTAATAATCCAACTTATGCGGCGGAATCGATGCGAACATTGGAGTTCTGGCATGTGCCCGACGCTCTGAAGACACAGATTTTGCAGGGTTGGAACGCGCTCGGGATTGACGTGGGTGGCAGCTGATAAACGCGTCTAAAAGACGTTATCGGCCTCAAGAAAGCTCATATCCATAGGCTCAGCCACAAGCATGGACCAATAAGTCGAATAGGTCGTCTTCGGCTCATAGACCAAAGCAATGCCAAATTCCGACACGTCCGGGCGGAGTAGATTGTCATTATGTCCCGGGCTCTCCTGCCACGCTTTGAAAACCTGCTCCCAGCTTTTCTGGCCTGTCGCGACATTCTCTCCGGCGATCGTAAAGTTATAGCCAACGCGGTGCGCTCGGTCGCCATGCGTGGATCCGTCTGTCCCGTTGTGGGAGATTATTCCGGCTTTGGCGAGATCGTCTGCGTGAATACGTGAGGCCTCGATTAGGCGAGGCTCGATCTTGACAGGGCCAAGGCCATGTTGAGCCCGATAATTGTTCAGGTCGTTGACCGCGCGTCTAATATCAAAGGGTTTTGGCGGGACTTGAGGGAAAACGGGATTAGACCCAAATCCATTATTCAATCGGCAGACCGCGTCAGGTTTGCGAACGTCCGGTTGATAAGTAACCGCGCCACGGCATTTTGGATCAGCCTTGCAAATTGCGGAACATTGGTCCGGTTTTGAGATCGGGACGACTTTGTACGTCCCATCATCCGGTTTAAATACGGTTCTAGCCGTGCCAGTTGTGGCGGCGGCAGGCAGTGTCGTCAGCGCGATGATTGGCAGCGCGATCGCGGCAAAAATCCCCATCCTCATCCGACTAAACATAAAGTGCCCTCCCTAGATCGAAAGGCCATTAGGCAGTCCAAATCCTAGGAAATCGTTGAAATTGACCTTAACTATCGGACATATTTTGTGGGACTTTAAGTGTTCACGCCTGTCGGTTGTCGGATCGCTCGCGGGCTACCGTCCGGCGCTAACCCCGCCACCGCCTACACCAGAAGCGATATCGCGTTCACTTCGCATGGCTGCCGCAAGACGGCTGTAAAACGCCATGACCTCTGAAGCCCGCTCATCGGTTCGGGTTAGATCCGGGGCAGCTAGCGGTTCTTGCGGAAGGCCTTCATGTATGACGCTCATATAATCCTTCCACACATCAACGGGCAGGAGACCGCCTGTGACCTCGTTCATCGGACTATTATTGTCATTACCCATCCAGACGCCACTCGTTAGCTGATTGGTAAAACCCATGAACCAGGCGTCGCGATAATCTTGTGATGTCCCAGTTTTACCGGCGACGATCCGCGGCAGCATGCGAGCGCCATGCGCGGTCCCGCTTTCCACTGTCTCTTGCAGAATTGACGTCATCTGACGGGCGTAGGGCACGGGATAGACGCGTTCGCCTTGCGTGTTGCGTTTAGCGTAAATTTCTTCGCCGCTGGTCGTTTCAATGCGCTGGATAATGTAGGGGCGCCGACGCAGGCCTTCATTCGGGAACACGGAATAGGCGCTTGATAACTCTAACAAGTTCACTTCTGCCACGCCCAAGGCAAGAGATAGGTGAGGGCGAAGGGGAGAGTTGATCCCGAAACGCTCGGCGGTCTCAGCGATCCTGTCGGCCCCAATTTCAGCGCCAACTTTGGCGGCCACAGTATTGATTGAGAGCTTCAAGGCTTCGCGCAATGTCAGCGGCCCGCGATAGCGTAGCGTGTAGTTTTTCGGTTGCCAGCCATTGATGTTGGTCGGTTGGTCGACCCGAACAGTCGCAGGCGTAAATCCATCCTCAAGCGCGGCGGCGTAGACGAAGGTTTTAAAGCTTGAGCCGGGTTGGCGTTGCGCTTGGATGGATCGGTTAAACTTGCTGGTCACGTAATCGCGACCCCCGATCATCGCGCGAATACCCCCCGTTTCATTGTCGAGCGTGACAAGCGCGCCTTGCGCCACCCGTCTCGATTTGCCGCTCTGGTCGATGATCTTATTCAGGCTCTTATGCGCTTGTTGCATATAGTCGGCATCGAGGGTTGTTGTGACGACAAGGTCCGGGTGCCGTAGTCCGGCGCGGTCCCTAGCCTGCTCGGCGATATAATCAAAAGCGTAGCCAAGAATGGCTTCATCCAAGCCCAAATTTGGTTCTTCTGCGATCTCGGGTGGGTTCGCGAGCGCGGCTTCATATTCAGCTTCAGTAATGAAGACATTGGCGCGCATCCGTCTGAGCACAAGATGGGATCGGGTCAGTGCACGTTCATAATGACGCGTGGGATTAAACCGGCTCGGCGCTTGGGCGAGGCCCGCCAGCATCGCAGCCTCAGCCAAGTTAAGGTCGCGCGCGCTTTTTCCGAAATAGATTTGACTGCCTGCTTCTGCGCCGAAAATCTGCGGACCGAGACTGACGCGGTTGACATAAAGCTCAAGGATTTCGGGCTTAGAGAGGATGGCCTCCATATCTCGCGCTAGAAGCGCTTCCTGAAATTTCCGCCGATAGGTTTTCTCTGGTGTCAGGATCATTAGCTTGACCAGCTGTTGCGTCAGCGTGGAGCCGCCTTGGCTGCGCTGGCCACTGCGCGCATTGCTCAGCATCGCGCGAATGATCGCGCGGTTGTCGACCCCTTCATGTTCGAAGAAACGCTCATCCTCAATCGCCAGAACAGCGTTGGGAAGATGTGCAGGCATTTCGTTCAATTTGAGCGGTTGACCGATCCAAGGCCCACGATGCCCGATCATCCGTCCCTTATGGTCGATGAGGGTGATTGTATCCTGCAGGTTGAGCTGCCACATCGTCTCCTTGTCGGGGAGGTCGGGCATGCCATCGAGAAGGTAAGCCCGGCCGAGTCCAAACGCCGCGGCGCTGCTGACGGTCAGAAAGGCGAGGATACCGAGTACCCACGCAGACCGACGTCTGCGGTTCGAGGTCTGCTCGACATTGATATCGGCCCGATAGGTCGCCATAGGGCCGCATACCCGGCTTTTGCCTAATTGATAACCGCCTTCATCATGACCCAAACCAATCCGTCTCTTCCGTTCTGGAAAACCAAAGCGATGAGCGCGTTATCGCCCGATGAATGGGAGAGTCTGTGTGATGGCTGCGGTAAATGTTGTCTGATCCGTTTGGAGGATGATGAAACCAACGAAGTCTACACGACTGACGCCCATTGCCGCTTGTTTGATAATGGCAGCTGTCGATGTTCCGACTATGAAAATCGGAAGGCCAAAGTGCCGGATTGCGTGATTTTGAAACCCTCAACGGTCTCAGCGCTTAAATGGATGCCTCGGACTTGTGCCTATCGTCTCGTGTCGGAAGGGAAGGACTTGCCGGATTGGCATCATCTGAAGACGGGGCGGTTCGAGACGATCCACGAGGTCGGCATGAGTGTGCAGGGTGCAACCGTAAGCGAAGTCGGCCTTTCTGAAGACGAACTGATTTCCCGCATTACCGTGTGGCCGGGAGAGCCCGATTGGGATGAGTGAGATTCGCGTGTGAGCGAGGTAATATTTGCGAACGATTTTCAATTGCGGTTTTGATCTGAGAATCTGAGCGGTTTCAAAGACTAGTCGCCGAAAACGTCGCAGTTCATCCCGTGATTTCCGCAGATTACGCCGTTGCAATGCGAGAAGCCCCCAACTAGGTTCCGAGCGATTTCAAGGCCCACGTGAGTCACTCTGACTGACGCCGACCTTAGCTAAGCCTTTGAGGTTCGAATGCCCGATCTTCTGATCGAATATCTGCCAGTCGTGATGATGTTTTCTATCGCCTTGGTTCTATCGCTCGTCTTCCTGCTGGTCCCGGCCATTGTTGCGCCGGCTGATCCGGACGCCGAGAAGGTCTCGACCTATGAATGCGGGTTTGAGGCTTTCGATGACTCGCGCATGAAATTTGATGTTCGCTTCTACTTGGTCGCGATTTTATTTATCATTTTCGATATCGAGGTAGCGTTCCTTTTCCCAATCGCTGTCAGTCTTGATGCTGTCGGTGTGTATGGCTGGGTCATCATGGTCATTTTCCTGCTAGAGCTGCTCGCCGGGCTTGTTTATGCGTGGAAGATTGGCGCCTTGGACTGGGAATAGGGGACCAAGAGAACCGATATGGCCAATATTCTGACACCTAATGGCACGGCAGCGCGCGATCTCGGCACGCCTGCCTTTTCGCCTGAGCTCCATAATGCTGGATTTGACGGTCTGTCTGACCAGTTGGCTGATAAGGGTTTCATCACTGCCGCGTCTGACGATCTCGTCACATGGGCGCGGACTGGCTCTCTCATGTGGATGACCTTTGGTCTTGCCTGCTGCGCCGTCGAAATGATGCAAGCGTCCATGCCGCGTTATGATGTGGAACGATTTGGCTTCGCGCCGCGCGCGTCCCCCCGTCAATCAGACGTGATGATCGTCGCGGGCACTTTGACCAACAAGATGGCTCCGGCGCTCCGTAAAGTTTACGATCAGATGCCAAACCCGCGTTATGTGATCTCGATGGGATCTTGCGCCAATGGGGGCGGATATTATCATTATAGCTATTCCGTCGTGCGCGGTTGTGATCGGATCGTCCCGGTTGATGTCTATGTGCCGGGCTGCCCGCCAACCGCCGAAGGGTTGATCTACGGTATTTTGCAATTGCAGAAGAAAATTCGCCGCGAGGGGAGCATCATCCGATGACTCGCCAAGAAGAAGAAAAATGGGCTGACATCAAAGACCATATCGAGGCGCATCACGCCGACGATGTGCGAGATATGTCTGAGAGCTTTGGCGAGCTGACGATTACGGTGCGCCGCGCGTCTATTCTTAAAATCATTGGCTTTTTGCGCGACGATCCGATCTGCAAGTTCAATCAACTGATCGATCTGTGTGGGGTCGATTATCCAGCCCGTGCTCGGCGCTTTGATGTCGTCTACCACTTCCTCAGCATGGCACATAACACCCGTATCCGGGTCAAATGCACGACGGATGAGGACGCACCGGTCATGTCGATCGTGTCGTTGTTTCCGAATGCGGATTGGTATGAGCGTGAAACCTTCGATATGTACGGCATCGTCTTCGATCAGCATCCCGATTTGCGCCGCATTCTGACGGATTATGGTTTTGAGGGCTATCCACTGCGCAAGGACTTCCCGCTGACCGGATTTGTCGAAGTTCGCTATGATCAGGAACGCAAAGAAGTGGTGTATGAGCCCGTTACCTTGCAGCAAGAATATCGCAGCTTCGATTTCCTGAGCCCGTGGGAAGGCGCAAAATATATCCTGCCGGGTGACGAGAAGAGTGAGGCGCCGAAGTAATGTCTCAACATCAAGGTCAGTGTCTGTGCGGTTCCGTGGCCTTCACGGTTGTGCCGAAAAACAGCGATGTCGGTGTGTGTCACTGTGACATGTGCCGCAAAAGCAATGCTGGGCCATTTTTCGCTCTCGATTGCGGTGATACGTTGAGCTTCACCAAGGAAGACGGGCTGGCGGTATACAACTCATCGGAATGGGCAGATCGCCTGTTTTGTAAGAACTGCGGCGGCTCTATCGCATGGCGCTTGAAGGATAAGTCGATCAATATTGTCGCCGTCGATCTAATCGAAGGCGTCGGCGATCTGCGCTTGGATCACGAAGTTTATATAGACTCTAAGCCGGACTATTACGACTTTGCACAAGACACGACCAAGATGACCGAAGCGGACGTTATGAAAATGGTCTCTGAAGGGCAGGGCGCATAATGGCCAGTACCGAAGCCCTCATCACGGACGAGCAAGATCGTCGCTTTACGATCAATTTCGGCCCGCAACACCCGGCGGCGCATGGCGTGCTGCGCCTTGTGTTGGAGTTGGAAGGTGAGATTGTTGACCGTGTCGACCCGCATATTGGCCTGCTGCACCGCGGCACTGAAAAGCTGATCGAACATAAGACTTATCTGCAAGCGATCCCATATTTTGACCGGCTCGATTATGTCGCGCCGATGAACCAAGAGCATGCGTTCTGCATGGCGATTGAGAAACTGGCCGGTATCGAAGTGCCGCGTCGCGCATCTTTCATTCGCGTGATCTATTGTGAAATCGGACGGGTTCTTTCGCATCTGCTCAATATCACGACTCAAGCCATGGATGTGGGCGCACTGACGCCGCCGCTTTGGGGTTTTGAAGAGCGCGAAAAGTTGATGGTGTTTTATGAGCGTGCGTGCGGATCGCGCATGCACGCAAATTATTTCCGTCCCGGCGGTGTGCATCAAGACCTCCCGCCTGCGCTGATCAATGACCTGCTAGTCTGGTGCGACCAATTTCCTGAGAAGCTGCAGGAAATTGAAACGCTGCTGACCGAAAACCGGATTTTCAAACAGCGCAATGTCGATATTGGCGTCGTGTCAAAACAGGATTGCTACGATCTCGGTTTCACGGGCGTGATGGTCCGTGGCTCTGGTATCCCGTGGGATTTGCGTCGCAATCAGCCATACGAAGTCTATAACGAACTCGATTTCAAAATTCCGCTCGGGAAAAATGGCGATTGTTATGATCGCTATCTATGCCGCGTCGATGAAATGTACGAATCTGTGAAGATCATGAAGCAGGCGCTGGAAATGATGCCGGAAGGTCCGGTCATGACCCAGAACAATAAGTTTGTTCCGCCGCGTCGCGCCGAAATGAAGCAGTCGATGGAAGCGCTTATCCATCACTTCAAGCTTTACACTGAAGGGTTTAAAGTTCCGGAAGGCGAAGTCTACACAGCTGTCGAAGCGCCCAAGGGTGAATTCGGGGTCTACCTCGTCTCTGACGGCACCAATCAGCCCTATCGTTGTAAGATCCGCGCGCCGGGCTTCCCGCATCTCGCGGCGATGGACTATCTTAATAAGGGTCATATGCTGGCTGACGTATCCGCCATTCTTGGCTCGCTCGACATCGTGTTTGGGGAGGTCGACCGATGAGCGCGCGCCGTCTTGCATCCGTTCAACCGACTGACGTCAAATTGTCTCCTGAAGCACAGGCTGATATTGCACGTTGGACCAAGAAGTATCCGGCGGATCGGCAGCGCTCTGCGCTGATCCCGGCTCTGTGGATTGCCCAAAAGGACGCTGGCGGTTGGCTGCCGGAGATGATCCTCCGCGAAGTCGGCGACAGGCTCGGTATGGCTTATATTCGTGTCTATGAAGTCGCGACCTTCTACACCATGTTTAACCTGGCCCCGGTCGGGGAGTACCACATCCAACTGTGTGGCACGACGCCCTGCTGGTTGCGTGGCTCGGACGCGCTCAAAGATGTTTTGACCCGGCGAGTTGGTCCGCAAAACACTGTCAGCGCAGACGGTAAGTTTAGCTGGATAGAAGTTGAGTGTTTGGGTGCGTGTGCCAATGCACCGATGTGTCAGATTTCAACCGATGTTGATGAAGATCCCTACTATGAAGACCTGACGCCGGAATCGTTTGAGGCTCTGATTGATAATCTGGCTGCTGGGAAGGCCGTTGAGCGCGGACCGCAACAAATCGACCGTCTTAACTCCGCCCCCGAAGGCGGACAAAAGACACTCATCGGCAAAGGGGCCTTTCATATCGAGAAACTCGTGAAGCTTCCGAATGCCGAAAAATCTGTGAAGCTAAACTATTACGAATGGGACCCAAAAGAACGTCGCGCGACACGCGGCGGGTGGGTTGATCCGAAACGTAAAGCGAGCCCCGACCCTAAAAAGCGCGCAAGCAATCTTGGACGGGACCTCAGTAAAGGTCTGGTCGAAGACGAGCCTAAAAAAGGACTTCCGGGACGCACGACAGCTAAGGCGAAGCCTCAGCTCATCTATACAGATGGCCCAAGCGACGGCACGCCAGACGATCTCAAGAAAATCAAAGGTGTCGGTCCTGTCTTTGAAGCAGATCTAAACGATAAGGGCGTGTATTATTACCGACAGATCGCGGCTTGGAAAAAATCCGACATCAAGGCCGTTGAATCCATCATCGACAAGTTTCCAGGGCGCATTGAGCGTGACGATTGGGTGAAGCAAGCTAAAGTGCTTGCTAAGGGGGCTGCTAAGTCCAAGCCAGATCCCAAGGGTGCGAAACAGGCCCCAGTTCGGCGTAAGCGCGCAATGAAGGACAAGGCCTAATCATGCCTCAGCTTCTACAAGATAAGGACCGGATTTTTACTAATCTCTATGGTCATCAAGATTGGTCCTTGGATGCAGCGCGCGGCCGGGGCGCATGGCTCGGCACATCAGAAATGCTGGCCCAGGGACGTGACTGGATCATTGATCAGGTCAAGGCCTCTGGACTACGCGGTCGCGGCGGTGCGGGTTTCCCGACGGGGTTGAAATGGTCTTTCATGCCCAAGGAAGTCGGCGAGCGTCCGCATTATCTGGTCGTGAATGCTGACGAGTCTGAACCGGGTACATGTAAAGATCGCGAAATGATGCGGCATGATCCGCATCTGCTGATCGAAGGCTGTCTCGTCGCGTCCTTCGCGATGCAGGCCAATGCCTGTTACATATATCTTCGTGGGGAGTATACGTTCGAGCGGCAACGTTTGCAGGCTGCTGTCGATGAAGCCTACGCGGCAGGTCTGATCGGCCGGAATGCGTGCGGAACGGGTTGGGATTTTGATCTTTACGTTCATCATGGTGCGGGCGCGTATATTTGCGGGGAAGAAACGGCTCTACTTGAGAGTCTTGAAGGCAAAAAAGGACAGCCACGTCTTAAACCACCATTCCCGGCCAACTCTGGCCTCTATGGCTGCCCGACTACAGTGAATAATGTCGAGTCGATTGCGGTTGTTCCGACAATCCTGCGCCGCGGCGCGGACTGGTTCGCGAGCTTTGGACGTGACAACAATAAAGGCACGAAAGTCTTCTCAATCTCCGGTCATGTGAATAAGCCGTGTAACGTTGAGGAAGCGCTCTCTATCCCACTGAAAACATTGATCGAAACTCATGCGGGAGGTGTTCGTGGCGGCTGGGACAATCTCAAAGCTATTATTCCTGGCGGTTCCTCTGTTCCGCTCTTGCCGAAAGAGATTTGCGATACGGTATTGATGGATTTTGACGCGCTGCGCGAACATCAATCCGGGCTGGGGACAGCCGCTGTCATTGTCATGGATAATTCGACGGATATTATTAAGGCGATCGCTCGGCTGAGCTATTTCTACAAACATGAGAGTTGCGGACAGTGTACGCCGTGCCGCGAGGGCACAGGCTGGATGTGGCGCGTCATGGAGCGGATGGTACGCGGCGAAGCCGAGACCAAGGAAATCGACATGTTGCTCGATGTGACTAAACAGGTGGAAGGTCATACGATCTGCGCCCTTGGCGACGCCGCCGCATGGCCGATCCAAGGCCTCATCCGCCATTTCCGCCACGAGATCGAAGATCGCATCGACCTCTACCGCGCCGGTCGTCCGGTTTTCGTGCAGGCAGCTGAATAGACATGACCGACCTTCGCAAAATCAGGATCGATGGCACCGAACATGAAGTGCCGGCTGAGTATACGCTGATGCAGGCGTGTGAAGAATATGGTGGGGCGGAGATTCCGCGCTTTTGTTACCATGAGCGTCTGTCAGTGGCGGGTAACTGCCGCATGTGTCTGGTCGAATGGGAAGGCGCGCCGAAGCCGCAAGCGTCCTGTGCACTGCAGGTCAAAGACTTGCGCCCCAACCGGGATGGTAGCCCGGCCCACATCAAAACTAATTCCCCACTGGTCAAAAAGGCCCGTGAAGGGGTGATGGAATTCCTCCTGATCAACCACCCGCTCGATTGTCCAATCTGTGATCAAGGCGGTGAATGCGATCTTCAGGATCAAGCGATGGCTTATGGCCGTGATTTCTCTCGCTTTGAGGAGAATAAACGCGCCGTTGACGACAAGCATATGGGACCGTTGGTCAATACGATCATGACCCGCTGTATCCAGTGCACGCGATGTGTTCGGTTCATCACCGAAGTCGCGGGCGTGCAGGAAATCGGGCTCGTTAATCGCGGTGAAGATGCCGCCATCACGACCTATCTCGAAAAGTCTCTGACCTCGGAACTGTCCGGCAATGTCATCGATCTCTGTCCCGTCGGGGCTCTGACGTCCAAGCCTTACGCGTTTAATGCGCGGCCATGGGAACTCGACAAAGTCGAGAGTGTCGATGTGATGGATGCGGTCGGGTCTAACATCCGGGTCGATAGTCGCCGGGATGCGGTTCTGCGCATCCTTCCGGTCGTCAATGATGATGTGAACGAAGAATGGATATCCGATAAAACGCGGTTCGTCTGGGACGGCCTGGCTCGCCAGCGTCTCGACCGCCCGTTCATTCGTGAGAACGGAAAATTACGTCAGGCCGGTTGGGATGAAGCGCTCGCACTCACGGCCGAAAAGCTGAAGGGTGATCCAAGCAAAATCGCCGCGATTGCTGGCGATCTTTGCGATGCTGAATCTATGTATGCGCTGAAGGAACTGATGGGTTCTTTGGGTGTGCAGAATATTGATTGCCGTCAGGACGGTAGCTTAATCGGCTCTGGCGCGCGCGAAACCTATCTCTTTAATTCGACGATTTCAGGGGTCGATGAGGCCGACGCTATTTTATTCGTAGGCACTAATCCGCGTCTGGAGGCTCCGATTATCAATGCGCGTATCCGTCAGCGTTGGCTAACTGGTGAGCTGTCCTTGGGCATGCTCGGCGATGCCGTCGATTTGACCTATGATTATGATCAAGTTGGTACGTCCGCCGCTGATCTCGCTAAATTTAGTCGGGCTCGCAAAGGCTTCGCCTCAGTCTTTAAAAAGGCCGAAAACCCGATGGTCATCGTCGGGGTAGGGGCACTGATCGGCGATGAGGGGCAAACGCTTCTCTCCGCCTTGGCTAATCTGATGAGCGGTCCGAAATTTGTTCGCGACGGCTGGAATGCATTCAACGTGCTGCACAGCGCGGCGGCTCGCGTTGGCGGTCTCGACCTTGGATTTATTCCAGGCGAAGACGGTAAGAGCACGGCCGATATTCTATCGGGTGCTGAGAGCGGCGACATTGAAACGGTTTACCTACTGGGCGCCGACGAATTCGATACGGACCGATTGAAAGACAGCTTCGTCATCTATCAGGGCCATCACGGCGATGCGGGCGCGCATGTCGCTGACATCATTCTGCCGGGCTGCGCCTACACTGAAAAAGACGGCCTTTACGTGAATACGGAAGGCCGAGTGCAGATGGGCATTCGTGCTGTGCCGCCAAAAGGTATGGCCAAAGAAGATTGGGCTATTTTGCGGGCTTTGTCTGCTGCGGTCGGTCGGGTCCTGCCCTTCGACAATCAGTCGGATCTTCGCGATCAGATGGTTGAGAAACATCCGACATTCGGATCGCTGGGCTATGCGCCGGGCGCGGTCGGGGCTGCGGCGTTCGACCTCACTCAACTGGGAACGGACGGCCCGCTTTCAGATGCGCCTCTCAAAAGCCCAATTGGCGACTTCTATATGACGAACCCAATCGCGCGTGCGTCCAATGTCATGGCAGAATGTTCCGCCGTGTTGGATGAGCAGACCTTTCCGGAGGCAGCGGAATGATCGAGCTGATTAACATGCCGATTTTCCAAGCTGTCGTTGGCGTCGCTGCGGACGAACCGAATTGGGGTCTCTGGCTTCTCCTAAAACTTCTGCAAGTGCTTGGTTTCGTTATTGTTCTGGCATTGCTGGTGGCTGCGTTGGTGCTCGCGGATCGGAAGATCTGGGCCGCCGTTCAGATGCGACGCGGCCCCAATGTCGTCGGTGCTTTTGGGTTGCTTCAGACGATCGCGGATGCGCTCAAGTTCTTCTTCAAGGAAATTGTCGTGCCTGCTGGCTCGGACAAGTTCTTGTTTATCCTCGCGCCGCTCATTGCGCTAGTAATGGCGTTTCTGGCTTGGGCTGTGATTCCTGTCGCCCCGGGTTGGGTGATCTCAGACATTAATATCGGTGTTCTCTACGTGCTCGCGATCAGTTCGCTCGGCGTTTACGGCATCATGATTGGCGGTTGGGCGTCTAACTCTAAATACCCCTTCATGGGCGCGCTTCGTTCTGCTGCGCAGATGGTGTCTTACGAAGTGTCGATTGGCTTTATCATTCTGACCGTGATCTTCGTCACCGGCTCGATGAACTTAACTGAAATCGTCAACACGCAAGCTGGTGGTTTCTGGAACTGGAACATGTTCCGGTTGAACCCGTCCACAGAGTTGGGGCTGGCGAACTACATTCTGACTCCGGTCCTGTTCTATATGGGTGTGTTGTTCTTCATCAGCGCACTCGCGGAAACTAACCGCCCACCATTTGACTTGCCTGAAGCGGAATCAGAACTCGTCGCGGGCTATCAGGTTGAGTATTCCTCGACCCCATTCCTGATGTTCTTCTTTGCTGAATATGTGAACATCATGCTGCTTTCAGCGATGATGGTGATCCTGTTTCTCGGCGGCTGGCACGCGCCAATCGATATTGGGGTCCAGTTCCTGCCCGGTGTCTTCTGGTTCTTCCTCAAAACGGCGTTCATCTTCTTCTTGTTTGCGATGGTGAAGGCGATTGTGCCGCGTTACCGCTATGACCAACTGATGCGTCTGGGTTGGAAGGTGTTCTTGCCGACCTCTATCGTCGCTGTGTTGATCGTTTCTGGCGTCGTCGTCTTTACGGGAGCCACATAATGTCCCGTGTAAAGCAATTCATTCGGGGTGCTCTGCTGCTCGAATTTGTGAGCGCTTTCGGCCTCGCCATGAAGTTTTTATTCCGTCCCAAAGTGACGATCAACTATCCGAACGAGAAGGGGCCGCTCAGCCCACGTTTTCGCGGGGAGCACGTCTTGCGTCGCTATCCGTCCGGCGAAGAACGCTGCATTGCGTGCAAGCTGTGTGAAGCGATTTGCCCGGCGCAGGCGATCATCATTGAAGCCGAGCCGCGCCCTGACGGATCGCGCCGCACGACTCGCTACGATATCGACATGGTCAAATGCATTTATTGCGGCCTGTGTCAGGAAGCCTGTCCCGTCGACGCGATTGTCGAAGGGCCGAATTACGAATTTGCCACCGAAACCCGTGAGGAGCTTTACTATGACAAAGAAAAGCTGCTCGCGAATGGGGATCGTTGGGAGACTGAAATTGCCAAGAACCTAGCCATGGATGCGCCCTACCGTTAAAGGGGCGCGATTCCGCCTCCGGGGTTCCGGAAGTGGACAGAAAGAAGAGAGCCAGACGTGATCGCGGCCATCGCATTCTACATACTCGCCACTGTTGCTATCGCAGCCGCCTTCATGGTCGTCGCATCACGTAACCCTGTGCATTCAGTGATGTTCCTGATCCTCACTTTCTTCAGTGCGGCAGGTCTTTTCATTCTTATGGGCGCTGAGTTTCTCGCGCTGCTTTTGGTAATGGTTTACGTCGGCGCGGTCGCGGTGTTGTTCTTGTTCGTGGTGATGATGCTCGACGTTGATTTTGTCGAACTCAAGAAGGGCTTTCTATCCTACGCGCCCATCGGGGCCATTATTGCCGGGATATTGCTGATCGAAATGATCTTTCTCGGCGCGGCCTATTTCTCAGAGGGTGGACGTCCACTCGTCCCCGCAGATCCGACGATGAGCAATCTCGAAGCCTTTGGCGCGGTGCTCTACACCAAATATGCGGGTGCGTTCGAAGCGGCTGGGTTTATTCTACTTGTCGCTATGATTGGCGCGATTGTTCTGACCTTGCGTGACCGCGAAGGCGTGCGTCGTCAGGACGCTAATGCACAGATGGCCCGCACCCGCGAAGAGGGTGTGGAACTTGTTGATATCGAACCCGGACAGGGGCTCGGCTAGCCCGCGCGGCTGGGAGGGGAATGATGGCAATCGGACTTTCACATTACCTGATCGTTGCCGCGATCTTGTTCATGATCGGCGTGTTCGGCATTTTTGTGAACCGCAAGAATGTGATCGTCATCCTGATGTGCGTCGAGCTAATCCTGCTCGCCGTGAACATTAATTTCGTGGCTTTCTCAGCGCATATGCCTGCCGCTCCGGGTGTGAACCCGATTGACGGGCAAATCTTCGCTCTATTCATTTTGACTGTTGCGGCTGCTGAAGCGGCTGTCGGTCTCGCCATCCTCGTCGTTTACTTCCGCAATCGCGGCAACATCCAGGTCGAAGACATCGACCTGATGAAGGGCTGATCCGTTGCTCTACCAAACAATCGTTTTCGCCCCGCTGATTGGCGCTATCATTGCCGGCCTGGCGGGCACGCGCTTTGGCGGCGCTCGCTTGCCCGAAAAGGCCAGCATGATCGTCACGACCGGGCTGTTGTTTCTGTCTGCGATCCTATCATGGGTCGCTTTCGCTAGGATCGGGTTCGGCGATGCGCCGGATACCACCATCACGCTGATGCGCTGGATGGATATTGGCGGGCTGAAAGCTGACTGGGCACTGAAAATCGACACGCTGACAGCCGTGATGCTGATCGTCGTGAACACGGTCTCTGCGCTCGTCCATCTTTATAGCTGGGGCTATATGGAGGATGACGCTTACAAGCCGCGCTTCTTCGCTTATTTGTCGCTCTTTACGTTCGCCATGCTGATGCTGGTGACGTCGGATAACTTCATCCAGCTCTTCTTCGGTTGGGAAGGGGTTGGCCTCGCCAGCTATCTGTTGATTGGCTATTATTACAAAAAACCGTCCGCCAATGCGGCTGCGATCAAAGCCTTTGTAACCAACCGGGTCGGCGATGTTGGCCTCGCGCTCGGCATCATGACGATCTTCCTCGTTTTCGGCTCGGTCGAATTCGACGTCGTATTCGCAGCGATTGCCGAGAATAGTGACCGCCGCCTCGATTTCCTTGGCCTTGATGTCAATGCCATCGAGTTGATCGCGATGCTGCTCTTCATCGGTGCAATGGGTAAGTCGGCGCAGTTCGTGCTGCATGTGTGGTTGCCGGATGCGATGGAAGGCCCGACACCTGTTTCGGCCTTGATTCACGCTGCGACCATGGTGACAGCGGGTGTTTTCCTCGTATGTCGCGCATTCCCAATTTACGAAGTCGCCCCGATCACGTCGGGCTTCATCACCATTGTTGGCGCGTTTACAGCCTTCTTCGCCGCGACCGTCGGTCTGGTGCAAAATGACATTAAACGGGTCATTGCCTATTCGACCTGTTCGCAGCTCGGCTACATGTTCTTCGCAGCGGGCGTTGGCGCTTATAATGCAGCCATGTTCCACCTCTTTACGCACGCGTTCTTTAAAGCATTGCTCTTCCTCGGGGCTGGGTCTGTCATTCATGCCCTCCACCACGAACAAGATATGCGCAAAATGGGCGGTATCTGGCGCAAGGTTCCGTGGACCTATGCCGGGATGATTATCGGTACCTTGGCCCTGACCGGTATTGGTATGCCGTTACTGGGTTGGGGCTTTGCTGGCTTCTTCTCGAAGGACGCCATCATCGAAGCCGCTTATGCGGTGGGTGCAGGCGGCGGCAATAATGCGGCTGTGTTTGCCTTCTGGATGGGGCTGATTGCCGCCTTCATGACCAGCTTTTATAGCTGGCGCCTGATCTTTATGACGTTCCACGGCCGCTATCGCAGCGATCACCATACGTTCGAGCATGCGCATGAAAGCCCGTGGTCGATGCGGGTCCCGCTCATCGTTCTTTCGATTGGGGCAATCTTCGCCGGGGCGATCTTCTATAAGAGCTTCATGTATGGCTATGGCGGCTTCTGGCACGGCGCACTGCCAATCGAAGGTGGCGCAGAGCATGCGATGGCCCCAACAAACCTCTACGCGGCTGCCGAAGGTTATGAGAGCGCTGGCGAAGACCATGGCGGCGGACATCACTTCCCACTCTGGGTTCTATTCTCACCGCTAGTCGTTTCAGCGCTCGGCTTTGTTTTGGCCTTCTTCATGTATCGCAACGGCGGGACGGAGCGCCGCATCGCGCATGCAGCAGAAACGGGCGGCTCGCCAATCTATCAGTTCCTGCTCAACAAATGGTATATTGACGAGCTTTATGACGTGACGATCGTGCGCGGCGCACGCTGGCTCGGCGATGTGTTCTGGAAAGTTATCGACGTTGGTATCATCGACCGGTTTGGTCCGAACGGTGTTGCCGCCTTCACAGCGGGTGCATCCCGCCGTCTGTCCAGACTGCAGTCTGGTAAGGTCTTTCACTATGCTTTCGTCATGTTGATCGGGGTGTCTATCCTGATCGTCATCGGCCTTCGCGGTTTCGGGGGTTAAGTCGATGTTCTCAGACCTTCCCATTCTTCCGGCATTGGTTGCCATTCCGCTTATTGGGGCGCTGTTCCTCGCTTTCGTCTCGCGCCTGACACAGGCCGATGGCCGTGATCAGATGGAGCGCAATGCGCCGCGTACCGCTTTGTTGGTCAGCCTGATCGTATTGCTGTTGTCCGTTGTGCTTGTCATCGACTTCGATGCGTCAAATCCGGGTTTTCAGTTCGTTGACGAAGCCCCATGGCTCGGCGGCGGGATCGATTTCCGTATGGGTGTTGACGGCATCTCTGTGTTGTTCATTCTGCTGACGGCCTTCCTGACCCCGCTCTGTATTTTGGCCTCAGAGATATCCATCAAAGAACGGAAAACCGATTACATGATCGCTTTCCTATTGCTGGAAAGCCTGATGATCGGTGTGTTCTGCGCGCTTGATCTGGTACTGTTCTACATCTTCTTCGAGGCGGTCCTGATCCCGATGTTTTTGATCATTGGTGTGTGGGGCGGGGCGAACCGCATCTACGCCTCTTATAAGTTCTTCCTCTACACGCTGCTCGGATCTGTGTTGATGTTGGCTGCGATCTTGTGGCTCTATGCGCAAAGCGGCGTTCAGTTTGCCGACGCGACGACGGATATGCGTGCGCTTAAGAACCTCGATATTCCGGGTAATGTGCAAACGTGGTTGTGGCTGGCCTTCTTCGCGTCCTTCGCGGTGAAAATGCCGATGTGGCCGGTCCATACTTGGTTGCCGGATGCGCACGTTCAGGCTCCGACCGCCGGGTCGGTTATTCTGGCGGGCATTTTGCTGAAGCTCGGCGGCTATGGCTTCTTGCGCTTTTCGCTGCCCTATTTCCCGGACGCCTCTGTCCAATTTGCGCCGCTGATCTTCACCTTGTCGGTGATCGCGATCATCTACACGTCATTGGTGGCTTATCGTCAGACCGACATGAAGAAGCTGATCGCCTACAGTTCCGTTGCTCATATGGGCTTCGTGACGATGGGGATTTTTGCTTTCAATATGCAGGGTATTCAGGGCGGTCTGTTCCAGATGATCAGTCACGGGCTGGTGTCTGGTGCGCTCTTCTTCTGCGTCGGTGTCGTTTATGACCGGATGCATACGCGCGACATCGCTTTCTATGGCGGTTTGGTGAAGCGCATGCCGATCTTCGCGGCCTTCTTCTTGCTCTTCACCATGGCAAATGTTGGATTGCCCGGCACATCCGGTTTTGTGGGTGAAATCCTGACCATGATCGGCGCCTATCAGGTTAGCCCATGGGTTGCCGCCGGCGCTGCGCTCGGCATGATCCTGTCAGCCATGTATGCCTTGCATCTCTACCGCGAGACAATTTTCGGTGAGCAGGTCAATGAGAAGCTTGATGTGATTACGGATGTCACGGGTCGAGAATGGTTGATCTTAGGATTGTTGGCGTTCTTTACGATCTTGCTCGGTGTTTATCCGGCCCTTGTTACAGACGTAACAGCGGCGAGTGTCGAACAGTTGATTTCCGAATTCCAAGCCGCCACGGCTGTGCCTGTGGAAGCCCCAGAACTGGCCCCTGAATTGGCTGGAGTGAATTAAGATGGAAGCTTTTTCCCTCATGGCGCCAGAGCTTTTGCTCGCAGGCCAAACCATTTTTGTGGTCTTGATGAGCTTGCTCGTTAAGGGCGACAAACAAGCCGACGTGATGCGCTGGATCGCGATTGCGATGCTGATCACTTTTGCTCTGACCGGGTTTGTGCTCGGCCGTCCAGAAGGCACATCCTTTAACGGGCTTTTGATCGTCGATGACTTCTCGCATTATGCCAAATTGATCATCGGTTTGACAGCTGCGCTCGCGCTCGTCTTTTCGCGCTCTTACTTCAAAACTGAAGGGCTGGACCGGTTCGAGTTTTCTGTTCTGATGATCTACGCCGTGCTTGGCATGTCGATCATGGTCAGCGCGAACAATCTACTCGCGCTCTATCTCGGCCTCGAAATGCAGGCCTTGGCGCTTTACATCATGGCCGCGTTCAACCGGGACAGTCTACGCGCCTCCGAAGCAGGCTTGAAGTATTTTGTTCTCGGCGCGCTCTCATCGGGTTTGCTGCTCTACGGCATGTCGCTGATTTACGGCTTCACCGGCCATCTCGACTTTGCCGGTATTGCGGCTGTGATCGAAGCCGACGGGCTCAATGTGGGTATCATTGGCGGCATGGTCTTCATGATGTGCGGCTTGGCCTTCAAGATTTCGGCTGCCCCTTTCCATATGTGGACGCCGGATGTTTACGAAGGTGCACCGACACCAGTAACGGGCTTCTTCGCCTCTGTACCGAAATTTGCCGCTATGGCTCTGATTGCGAGACTGCTCTTCGGGCCGCTGGAAGGCGTGTTCGACCAATGGCAGCAAATCGTTGTATCACTGGCGCTCGTCTCCATGTTTGTCGGCGCGATTGGCGCACTCAGCCAACGCAATATCAAGCGCCTGATGGCTTACTCCTCGATTGCCAATATGGGCTACGCGCTCGTGCCATTGGCGGCGGGAACGGTCTTGGGTCTCAAAGGTATGCTGATCTTCATGACGATCTACGTCATCACTTCCATTGGCGTATTTTCAGCGATCCTGCAGATGCGCATCCGCAACGGCATGGTTGAACAGATCACCGACTTATCAGGCCTGTCTCAAACCAATCGCGGCATGGCGTTAGTGCTGACCGTGTTCTTCTTCTCGCTCGCTGGCATTCCGTTCTTCCTCGGCTTCTTTGGCAAATGGTATGCTTTCGGCCCAGCGCTTCAGGCTGATCTGTGGTGGCTCGTCGTCGCGGCGCTGGTCGCCTCTGTGATCGGAGCCTTCTATTATCTGCGGGTTATCAAGACGATGTGGTTTGAAGAGCCGTCGCAGGAATTTGTCGACGCACCGCGTTCACTGCGCTGGATTACTACGTCATCGGCGCTGATATTGACGTTGCTGATCCTGCTGCCTTTCGTGACTATTCCGGCTCAGGGCTTGCTGGATAGTGCGGCTGCGGCGTTGTTCTAGCTTGCGATTTATCCAGCTCGACACAGTCGGTTCCACACAAGACGAAGCGCGCGCGCTCTACCGGAAGGGTGATCGCGGTCCCGTCTGGGTTCGGGCTGATGTCCAGACCAAAGGGCGAGGGCGACGTGCCCGGCAATGGGTGAGCGAGCGCGGTAATCTTTACGCAAGCCTTGTCCTGCCCAATGATAGCGACCCATCGACGTCCGCACTGTTCGGGTTCGCCGCGTCACTGGCTATCGCTGATACGTTGGCCGCTTATAATCCAGTCCAGCCTGTGACGTTGAAATGGCCGAACGATGTTCTGGTTGGCGGCGCAAAAATCAGCGGTTTATTGATCGAGCGTGAACCCGAAGCGCTCCTTATTGGAATCGGTATCAATCTCGTCTCTCACCCTGATGATACACCTTACCCAGCCACACATTTGGTTCAGGAAATGCGACAATCTGATCTGTCCGCTGCCGAGCCTATGTTTACGGGCGCGGCGGCCGTGCTGGCCGTGCTGTCGCAGTCAATCACGGCACGAATAGACACGCTACGGACCCACGACTTTGACCCTATTCGCAAGGATTGGTTGGCTCGCGCCCATCATCTTAACAAGATAGTGAGCGTAAATGGAAAGATGGGCCGATTTGTCGACTTGGGACCGGATGGCGCGTTGTGCCTGACGCTGGACGATGGCACAGAGACCCGCGTCCACGCGGGCGACGTTTCGTTCGGGTAACCGTCATGCTGCTTGTTATCGATAGTGGGAATACCAACACGCTCTTCGCCATTCACAATAAGGATGGCTGGGCTGGACAGTGGCGTATTGCGACGGACTCAGCCCGGACGGCGGATGAATATGCGGTCTGGTTCTACCAGTTGATGCACATGGCGGGTCTGCGCTTCGAAGACATTTCGGATTGCGTGATCTCGACAGTCGTGCCGCAATCTCTTTTCAATCTAAGAAACCTCGCCCGACGTCATATGAGCGTTGAGCCGCTGATCGTCGGGGAGCCGGATGTAGATCTTGGCGTGAAGGTCCGTCTGGATAACCCTGGACAAGTTGGGGCTGACCGATTGGTCAATGCGCTTGGCGCGGCAGTTGTGTTCGACGGGCCTTTGATCCTGATCGATAGCGGCACGGCGACTACTTTCGATATTGTATCTGCGGACCGTCACTTTGAAGGCGGTATCATCGCGCCGGGAATTAACCTCTCCATGCGGGCTTTACACGAAGCTGCGGCACAACTCCCGCGTATTGCGATAAAGCGGCCCGAGACAGTCGTTGGTACGGATACTGTGTCTGCCATGCAGTCGGGTGTGTTCTGGGGCTATATCGGTCTGATAGACGGCATCGTTGAACGAATCCGTGAGGAAGATGGTCGTGATTTCACGGTTGTCGGCACTGGCGGCGTTGCGAGCCTATTCGAAGGCGCAAGCGAAACAATACAGCATTATGATGCGGATTTGACGATCCGGGGGTTGCTGGAAATCTGGAAATTGAACGGACCGAATGGCCAAACCTGAAACAGAGCTTACCTTCCTTCCATTGGGAGGATCCGGTGAGATCGGCATGAATCTCAACCTGTTCGGCTATGGCCGGCCCGCACGGCGGAAGTGGGTGATTGTCGATATTGGTGTGACGTTCGGCAATGCCGAAACGCCCGGCGTTGACATCATCATGCCGGATACAGCCTATATCGAGGAACATCGCCACGATCTGCTCGGTATCGTGCTGACCCATGCGCATGAAGACCATATGGGTGCGCTCGCCCGCCTGTGGCCGCGCCTGCGCTGTCCCGTCTACGCCACACCCTTTACCATGTGGCTGGTCAAGGACCGTCTCGCGGAGGCAGGCTTGCTGGATGAAGTTGAATTGATTGAGATCCCGCTACAGGGCGGCTTCGATCTCGGCCCCTTCCGCTTCGATTTGATCACATTGAACCATTCTATCCCGGAACCGAATGCGCTTGTGATCAAAACTGATCTCGGCACCATTCTGCATACCGGCGATTGGAAGATTGACCCGAACCCGCAGATTGGGGAGGCCGTGGATGAAGAAGCGCTGAAAGCCCTCGGTGACGAGGGTGTTCTCGCTATGATTTGCGATAGCACGAATGTCTTTTCGCCCGGTGAAAGTGGCTCGGAAGAGGGTGTTCGATTAGAACTCTCCAAGGCGATCAGCGAATATGATGGTCGCGGCGTGGCCGTAGCGACGTTTGCGTCGAATGTCGCTCGGCTGCAGTCCGTTATGTATGCGGCGAAAGAAAATAATCGCTCTGTCTGTCTTATCGGTCGCTCAATGAAGCGCATGACCGCGGCCGCGAAGGCTGTTGGCCTTTTGAACGATGTTGGCCATCTTCTGTCAGAAGACGCGGCTGCAGCGATGCCCGCTGCCCATGTCCTCTATCTCTGTACAGGTAGTCAGGGCGAGCCGAGAGCCGCTCTGTCGCGGATCGCGTCAGGATCGCACCGGACCGTAAAGTTCAAAAAGGGCGACGTCGTTATCTTCAGCTCCAAAATCATTCCGGGCAATGAGTTGGGTATTTTCGCTTTGCAGAATGCGCTCGCCGATGACGGTGTTGAAATTGTTACGGAAAAGGATCGTCCGATCCATGTTTCGGGGCACCCCAATCGCGATGAACTCAAACGCATGTATGAGTGGGTCCGGCCAGAGATCGCGATCCCCGTGCATGGCGAACGACGTCATTTGCTCGAACACGCCCGTTTTTCCAAGACAGTCGGTGCTGGCAGGTCGATGCCGGGCCGAAATGGTGAGATGGTTCGTATCGCGCCAAACGGTCCAACCGTCGTAGATATTGTCCCAACAGGCCGTCTGTATGAAGATGGCGGTCAGATCGTCTCTTCGACCGACGATGGCATGCGTTTGCGCCGTAAAATGGCCTATGCGGGTCACGTCGGCGTCAGTGTTGTTGTCAACACGAGTGGCAAAATCGTCAGCGGGCCAGAACCACGAATCGCTGGTTTTCCCGAAGGG
This sequence comes from Algimonas ampicilliniresistens, assembly GCF_030159955.1. Lineage (GTDB taxonomy): Bacteria > Pseudomonadota > Alphaproteobacteria > Caulobacterales > Maricaulaceae > Litorimonas > Litorimonas ampicilliniresistens. Next base: position 1,398,520 of record NZ_BSNK01000001.1, on the reverse strand, counting down.
GGCGACGGGGAGGTGATGGACGACCTTTTGGATGCTGTCGTTGATGCGGCTGAACGCGCCTTCAATGAATTACCCTCCAAGTCGCGCAAAGACGAAGACGCGATTGAGGAGAAGCTTCGCGGTCGCGTCAAACGCGTCGTGCGGGACCGCACGGGCAAACGTGCTATCGTAGAGATCCACGCACATATTGTGAAAAAGGCTGCCTGAATGATTGGACCGCTCAACCATGTCGGTGTCGCCGTGCCGGATATCGGCAAAGCGATCGACTTCTATCGGGACGTGCTGGGCGCGACAGATATCACTGAGCCCAAAGTCTTAGCGCCGCAGGGCGTCACCTATGCCTTCGTGACCCTACCAAGCGGTCAGGTCGAGCTGATCGAGCCTTATGGTGAGACCTCACCAATCCTGAAATATCTGGAACGAAACCCCAAGGGGGGTCAGCACCATATCTGTTTCGAAGTTAAAGACATCCATGAGGCCAAGGCGACTATGGAAGCGCGCGGTATGCGGGTGCTGAATGAGCCCCGTATCGGCGCCCACGGAACGTTAGTCATCTTCCTGCACCCCGGCGATAGTGGCGGTGTTCTGATTGAATTGATGGAAACCCCTCAGGCTGAGCACGAATAGGGCGACATCATGAACTGGTTTACTGGCCTTGCGACTTTCATGATCCTCTGGTGGCTCTCGCTGTTCATCGTCTTGCCGATTGGTGTGCGCGGGCAGGCGGAAGCGAGTGACATCTCGCCGGGTACGGAGCCAGGCGCGCCCACAAGGGCAAACATGGCTCGTAAAGCTCTGTGGGCGACCGGGCTCGCCATTGTTTTTTTCTTGATTACCTATTTCGTGATTTCGGGCGGCTGGCTAACTTGGGAGCGTATGGGTCGCTGGGTCGGATTCCGCGAATAGCAAAAACGCTGTAAGCGCTCGCTTGCCCGCAGTGAGACGCGCCGCTAAGCGCGGTGCATGCGACTCTCACGCTATTTTCTACCTCTTCTTAAAGAGACCCCGTCGGATGCGACGATTGCCAGCCATCAGCTGATGCTCAGAGCGGGGATGGTTCGCCAAAATAGTGCCGGAATCTACACCTGGTTGCCACTGGGCCATAAGGTTCTCAAACGGATCGAACAGATCGTTCGCGAAGAACAGAACCGCGCGGGCGCCATCGAAATGTTGATGCCGACCATTCAGTCGGCTGAACTCTGGAAGAAGTCTGGGCGTTACGATGCCTACGGGCCAGAGATGCTTCGTATTACAGACCGACACGACCGCGAAATGCTGTTTGGTCCGACCAATGAAGAGATGCTGACCGATGTCTTCTCAAGCTTCGTGCGATCCTACAAAGACCTGCCAAAAATTCTCTACCATGTTCAGTGGAAATTCCGGGATGAGCGGCGTCCGCGCTTTGGCGTGATGCGGGGTCGCGAATTTCTGATGAAGGACGCCTATAGTTTTGACGTCACGCCAGAGGAGGCCCGTAAGAGTTATAACAAGATGTTTGTGGCTTATCTGAATACGTTCGAGCGTTTAGGACTGAAGGCCATTCCCGTTCGGGCTGATACCGGACCTATTGGCGGCGATCTGTCGCATGAATTCGTCATTTTGGCGGAGAGCGGCGAAAGCGCCGTTTACGCGCACCGCGATCTTGTCGAAATGGATGCGCCGGGGACGAACATTGATTTTGATGGCGATCTGCAATCGGTCGTGGATGAGCGCACGGCCTTTTATTCTGCCGCTGACGAAATGCATGATGCTGAGGCGTTCGCCGCGATCCCCGAAGACAAACGTATGGAAGCGCGGGGGATCGAAGTTGGTCACATCTTCTACTTCGGTACTAAATACTCCGAACCCTTCGACGCGACCGTTATGGGGCCAGATGGTAAGCCCAATCTGGTGGAGATGGGGAGCTACGGCATCGGGGTCTCCCGACTGGTTGGCGGTATCATAGAAGCCAGTCACGACGAGAACGGTATTATCTGGCCGACTGAAGTATCGCCATTTGATGTAGGTATCATCAATATGCGCGCTGGTGACGCAGAGTGCGACGCCGCTTGCGATGACTTTTACGCAAAAGCGCAGGCAGCTGGTCTTGACCCTCTCTATGACGACACGTCGGATCGGGGCGGGGTGAAGTTCTCGCGCATGGACCTAATTGGATTGCCCTATCAAATCATCATCGGCCCGCGCGGGCTGAAAGATGGTATTGTCGAAGTGAAGACCCGCAAGACAGGTGAACGCGAAAATCTTTCGCCTGATGCGGCGCTGGCAAAACTGACGGCGTAGACTTTGACAGAGACACTACAAAACTCGCCTTTCGGCCTGATCGAACGCATGATCGCGATGCGCTATCTGCGCGCGAAGAAAAATCAGGGCGGCGTTGGTTTCATCGCGGTGATCAGCTTCACCTGTATCATGCTCGCCATTGCAGCGATGATCACCATTATGTCGATCATGAACGGGTTCCGGTCTGACATGATCCGCCTGACGATTGGCAGCGAAGGCCACATCTATGTGTCGCCCGCGCAGCCCGATCCAACCTTAGAACAGATTCAGGATTTAGAGGCCCGGATGAAAGCTGTGCAGGGCGTTGAAAATGCCTTCCAGTTCACCCAGCATTATACCGGAGTGCAGGCGAACGGGCAGTTCGCCTTGGCTCAAGTTATCGGCATTGAGACAGATAATTTGATGGCGTTTGAGCTCATCTCCAGCGGCGTGATACAAGGTGATTTGAGATCACTTAGCGAGGGGAGCGGAGCTGATCAGTATATCGCCATCGGCTCTGCTATGGCGGCTAACCTCGGCGTTCAGGCGGGCGACAAGTTGCTGGTCTACTCTCCGCGCACGCGGCAGACGATCTCGGGCGCTGTGCCAGTACGTAAAACCTATACGATCGGCGCGGTCTTCGATGTGGGTCTCTATGTAACCAACCTGACCTATATTTATATGGACCTAGAGGAAGCCACGCTGTTGTTTGAAGCGGGCCAAGTGCAAGGCGATGTACAACTCCGGCTCATAGACCCGGACCAAATCGACGCGCTTCGCCAGCCTATTTTCGAAGCGGCTGATCAGCCGATCTATCAATCGACTTGGAAACAACGAAATCAATCGACCGCCAGCGCGCTTCGTATTGAACAGATCGCCATGCGACTAATCTTTATGATTGTCGTGGTGATTGCTGCTTTTCCCGTGCTCGCTTCAATGATCATGTTGGTGAAGAACAAGTCGCGCGATATTGCGATCCTACGTACCATCGGCACAACCCGCGGGGCGATCCTGCGTATCTTCCTGATGAGCGGGGCTACCGTGGGCGTGCTCGGGACGCTGGTCGGGTTGATTGTTGGTGTTGTCTTTTGTTTGAACCTCTATTCGATCCAATTATTCATTGAAGGCATGATGGGCGTTCAGCTCTTCCCGCAGGATGTTTACCAGCTAACCGACCGGATCCCGGTGAAAATCGTCTGGTCCGAAGTGGCCTCCGTCGCGATGTGGGGCTTCATGATATCGGCGATGGCTGTGTTCTGGCCCGCGTGGCAGGCATCCAAGATCGATCCTGTCGAGGCGCTCCGCTATGATTAGGCCGGTTCTCTCTGTTCGAAACCTGCACCGCGCCTACAAGTCGGGCGGCGGCATGTTAAAGGTGCTGGCTGGTGCAGATATCGATATCTTCCCTGGTGAGATGGTCGGACTGATCGGACCTTCGGGCTCGGGTAAATCGACCTTGCTACACGCAGCTGGTTTGCTTGAAAAACCGAATGCGGGTGAAGTGTTCATCAATGGCAAAGAATGTTTGAAGCTGTCTGATGATGAGCGGACGGCCATTCGCCGCCAACGGATCGGCATGGTCTATCAATTCCACCATCTCCAGAAGGAATTCACAGCAGAAGAAAACGCCATGGTCCCGCAAATGATTGCGGGCCAGACGTCACGGGCCGCGCGCGCTGAGTCCCGTCGATTGTTGACTGCGATGGGACTGGCGGAACGGCTAACCCATCGTCCAAGCCAGATGTCCGGCGGGGAACAGCAACGGGTTGCCATTGCGCGGGCGCTTGCCAACCGACCCCAGATCCTGCTCGCGGACGAACCGACGGGCAATCTTGATCCTGCGACGAGCGCGGTCGTGTTCGACCAACTCTACCAGCTCACCCGTCAGGAAGGCGTCGCAGCTCTGGTCGCTACGCATAATATGCAATTGGCAAGCTATATGGATCGTTTGCTGACGGTGCGTGAAGGTCTCATCGTCCCGTTTACGCCCGCTCCAATCTCCTACTGACCGCATAGAAAACTAAACCAACCGAGATTAAAATCGCAGCCGCTAATGCCGTGACAGGCTTGGTTGCGACAACAAAGACGAGCGTGAACGCTGTGATTGTCAGATAGATCAGCGGGACGATAGGGTAGAGCGGCACTCGGAATGGAATATCATCGTCTGGTTGCTGCCGCCTCAGAACAAATAAACCAATAACTGCAAGCAGGCTGTTGAAGGCCAGCAAGCTCCCCGCAAACACAATAATCGTTTCAAAGCTTTGGGTTATGACGAAGAAACCCGCCACAGCTGATTGAAATAGAACGGCATTTCTCGGGACTTGATCTTTGTTGGTCCGGGATAGCCAACGCAACGCCGGGAAGTCCTCACCAATGGCTTGCAAGGCGCGCGGTCCAGCCAAGGTCATCGCCGAGACTGAGCTGATCAGAAGTAGGGCGAGCATTCCGCCTGCGATCCTGCCGCCGTCATCGCCGAAGATACCCCGCGCTGCAATATAGCCGATCTCGACTTGTCCGCGCATCGCGTCCATCGGCGCTGCGCGAAGGAAGACGACGTGAAGGAGGATATAGAGGCCTGCGACAAGCAAGGTTCCGCTGATCAGGATGCGGGGCAGGGAGTGCTGGGGGTCTTTTAGTTCCCCCGATATATAGGTCGCCGCATTCCAGCCCGTATAGGCGTAGGACACATAGATCAGTGCAATCGCAAAAGCCGGAGAGGTAAGAACGCTGGCGTCCCCCGCTTTCGGTAAGAAGCTGACAGGTTGCGGGTCAGGGACAATGAAGAGCCCTGCAAGACAGAACGCCAAAATCAACCCGACTTTGACGGCTGTCAGCGCGGTCTGGGACCCCCCAGACAACCGGCGCGAGCGAGCGTGAAGCCCTGCCATCGACAGGACGAGCGCCAAAGCCAGTCCCGTTTGAGCTGTCGGGGAGAGGCCGGACGGCAGAATAGCCGCGGTATATTTGGAAAAGGCGAGGGCTACCGCCGCAATGGGAGCGGCAAATCCAATCGTCGCCGATATCCACCCCGACACAAACCCAGCCGCCGGATGATAGATTTTGCCGAGAAAATTATACTCTCCGCCTGACCGGGGCAATCGCGTGCCTAGTTCCGCATAACTGAGAGCGCCGCACAAAGCCGCCAGCCCACCAATCGCCCAAAGCATCAGAATGGCGAACGGGGATCCGATATCGAGCAGTTGAAAGCCGAGAGACGTAAAGACACCCGTCCCAATCATATTCGCAACAATAATGGCCGTTGCAGTTCGGGGACGAAAGTTGACGCTCATCCCACATCCGTGAGCCGCAGAGCCCATAAAGGCAAGGTCACCCCGCCTTATCCACATCTCGTGCCTGCGAATCAGGGAAATTATTCCTACACGCTTGACTCTAGAACAAAGTAAGAACAGAACAAAGTAGCAACATAGGAAGAGAAAAGGGGATAACCATGATGAAGCAGTTCGCGCAGGACCTTGGAGCCGCTATCGTTTTGGCAGCATTCGTGACCATGATGTCGGTCTGGATGATGGTGATTGGAGGCTAGATCAGACATATGGTTCGTGATTTCGTTCATCTGCGGATGCGCTCTCCCTATTCGATGCTTGAGGGCGCGCTGAAGATGAAGGAAACGGCGACGTGTGTGGCGAAATATCGCCAGCCTGCCATCGCCATCACAGACACCAACAATCTTTGCGGAGCATTGGAATTTTCCGAAGTAATGAGCAGTGCCGGTGTGCAGCCCATTATAGGGGTCACTTTGTCGGTCGATCTGGAAGGTGAACGGCAGCCCGGTCAGTTGCGCCGCGAGCCCGACGGGACGATTGTCCTGCTGGCTCAGAATGAGCTCGGCTATAGTAATCTGATGGCGCTATCTTCGGCGGCCTATCTCGACGTCGATGCGACAGATCTCCCCCATGTGAAAATCAGTGCCTTTGAAGGGCGCACGGACGGGGTGATTGCTCTGACGGGCGGGGCAGATGGCGCTTTAGACAAGTTGCTCGCGTCTGGACGTCCGGAAGAAGCGGAGCGCTGGTTAAACAGGCTGACGGCTCTGTTCCCGGACCGTCTGTACATCGAATTGCAACGTCACGGTCTGCCGCAACAGGCTCAGGTCGAACCGGCTTTGATTGAGATGGCCTACCGATTGGATGTTCCGGTGGTGGCGACCAACGAACCTTACTTCCTTGGGCCTGAAATGTATGATGCCCATGACGTTTTGCTTGCCATGGGTGAGGGCTCTTATGTGCTGGAGCAGGATCGCCGTAAACTGACGCCGCGTCACTATCTCAAATCGACGGAAGAGATGACGGCTCTGTTTGAGGACATACCTGAAGCGATCCTCAATACGCTCGTCATTGCCCAACGCTGTGCGTTTCGATCTCCCAAGCGGCCGCCTATCTTGCCGAACTTCGGAGATGGGTCGCAATCTGAAGACCAGATTTTAGCAGACGCGGCCCGGGCGGGGCTTGAAGCTCGGTTAGACGCCGTAGAACTGGCAGAACCGCGCGAGGCCTATTTCGATCGCCTCGATTATGAAATCGGCATTATTACGGAAATGGGTTTTCCGGGCTATTTCTTGATCGTTTCCGACTTCATCAAATGGGCGAAAGAACAAGAGATTCCAGTTGGGCCGGGCCGGGGGTCTGGTGCCGGCTCTGTTGTGGCGTGGGCTTTGACCATCACCGATCTTGACCCACTCCGATATGGCCTTCTGTTTGAGCGGTTCCTGAACCCAGAACGGGTCTCTATGCCCGATTTCGATATCGATTTCTGTCAAGAACGTCGCGGCGAGGTAATCGACTATGTCCGAACCAAATATGGTGACGGGCAGGTCGCCCAGATCATTACATTCGGAACGTTGCAAGCGCGCGCGGTTGTGCGCGATGTGGGTCGGGTCATGCAGATGCCGCTCGGTCAAGTTGACCGTCTGGCCAAGATGGTTCCGAACAATCCAGCCAGTCCGGTGACCTTACAACAGGCGATCAATATGGAATCGTCTCTGCAGGATGCCCGGCGTTCTGACCCAAAAGTCAAACGCCTCCTCAACACCGCATTGTCCCTTGAAGGCCTCTACCGGAACGCCTCTACTCATGCGGCGGGCGTTGTCATCGGCGATCGACCCCTAACAGAGCTTGTCCCGCTCTACCGTGATCCGCGTTCAGAAGTTCCTGCGACCCAGTTCACGATGAAATGGGCTGAGAAGGCCGGTCTGGTAAAATTCGATTTTTTGGGTCTCAAAACGCTGACCGTTATTGATCGGTGCCTGCGCTTACTCCGTAAGGATAAGATTGATATTGATCTTGCCACAATCAGTCCGGATCAACCCGACGCTTATAAGCCTCTGGCTAAAGGGCTGACGGCGGGGGTTTTCCAACTGGAAAGTTCAGGCATGCGGGATGCGCTTCGCAAGCTAAAACCGGATTCCATTGAAGAGCTGACAGCGATTATCTCGCTCTACCGCCCGGGCCCAATGCGCAACATCCCGGACTTCATCGAACGAAAGTTCGGTCGCCAAGAGATCGATTACCCACATCCCGCCCTCAAAGAACTGCTTGAGGAGACGTACGGCATTATTATCTATCAGGAGCAGGTGATGGAAATCGCCAAAATCCTGTCGGGATTTACGCTTGGCGATGCTGATCTTTTGCGCCGCGCTATGGGTAAGAAGGATCAGGCGGAAATGGACCGCCAGAAAGACAAATTTATCGATGGGGCGGTCGAACGTGGTGTCGATCGCCATCAAGCGGCGGGTATCTTCGATCTGGTCAATGAATTTGCGGGCTATGGCTTTAACAAATCCCATGCCGCGGCCTATGCGTTGATTTCCTTCCAGACCGCCTATTTGAAGGCTCTCTATCCGGCGCATTTCATGGCGGCGGTGATGAGCCTGGATCTCAGTGTGGCGGAGAAGCTCGCCTTTTTCTTCCAGGAGGCCAAACGGATCGATGTCGAAATCCTTCCGCCCTGCGTTAATCGGTCCATGGCGGATTTTGATGTCGCGGATGGCAAAGTGCTTTACGCCTTGGGCGCCCTCAAAAATGTCGGTCTTGAGGCAATGAAACACGTCGTCTCGGTTCGAGAAAGCGGCGGGCCTTTTGCTGACATCTATGATTTCGCGCGACGCGTCGACATGCGTGTCATCAATAAGCGCGCGATGGAGAATTTGGCACGTGCAGGGGCGTTCGATTGTCTCGGCGTCCCCCGTGCGACGGCGCTCGCGTCTGCTGGCATGCTTCAAAAAGTGGGGGCTCTGGCTGCTGAAGAACGCGAGTCTGCGCAGGTCAATCTGTTTGGCGGTATTGCCGAGGCCACTCCGGATCCAGATTTGGTGGTGCAGTCGGACTGGTCAACCGTCGAAGGATTAGAGCATGAGTTTGGCGCGGTCGGTTTCTATCTAGGGGGGCATCCGCTCGAAGAGCATATGAAGGGCAAGACCGACACGGTGGTCTTCTCCGATAAATTGGAGGATCTGGCAGCGTCCGGAAAGAAGAATTTCCGCATGGCCGGAATTGTCCGGCGACGCCAAGAACGCAGTTCCAAACACGGCAAACGATTTGCCTATCTCGGACTGTCTGACCCAACGGGCGAGTATGAGCTTTTCGTTCGCGAAGATTTACTCTTCTCCAAACGTGATGTGATGACGGTTGGAAATGCCGTCATTTGCGAAGTCCGTGTTGAGGGTGAGGGCGGCGATATGCGCTTTTTTGCACAATCCGTGCAACTCCTGTCAGGGTCTGGCTCAGATAAGGATGACACGACCCCGCCGAGAGGTTTGCGTATTCGGCTCCGCGACGTTGATGCAAACACGCTAGATGAGTTGGAAGCCATGCTCTGTAAGTTGAGGGATGCCCCACATCTCCAGTCCGGGGTTATTGAACTGTCAGCGCCTTTGACGCCTGACCGTGAAGCGCGATGGCAATTGCAGGGGCGTTGGGCGATCGATCCGGATATCCGCAAGGCATTGAAAGCTAATCAGTCGATTGAAACGATTGAAGAGATCGCTGCCTAAGGCAAAATGGGATCGATTCTTTTTTTCAATAAATTGATCAATTCTGGATCCATGAATTGATAGAGGTCCGGTATATCGAGTGTATGGAGTTTAGCGTTCGTTTTTGTGTGTCTGATCATCGATCTCAATCGATCAGCGTGCGACGCGTCCATAGCGATGATTATATCAGCCCAGATAAGGTCGCGTTCTGACACCCGCCTTTTTGCCGATGCGCTGACTCCGGCTGAGCGAACATTGAGGCTATCATCTTTGCGATAAATGCGTTCGGCTGTGGGACTTCGCCACTGATTGCGTGAGCACACAAAGAGAATGTTTGTAGAACTGGCTTGCATTACGCCTTGATAAGCGCTTCGCATCCACCGCACAAACCCCTTGCATCCAGTCTTTTGAACAGTATACGGCGCGCATCAATTCGCGTGCGGGTTTTGGCACTGTGCATATAGCTCAGAGGTCAGTTCCGGTGGGAGGTTTCTCCCTCAACCCCGCACTTAGGCTAACCGGAAGAAGGAGATATCCATGGCTCTTCCAGACTTTTCAATGCGCCAATTGCTCGAAGCAGGCGTTCACTTCGGCCACCAGACTCACCGCTGGAATCCGAGAATGGCTCCGTACATCTTCGGGGCTCGCTCCAATATTCATATTCTCGATCTGTCACAGACAGTTCCGCTCCTGCACCAGGCGCTCAAGGAAGTTCGCGATGTAGCTGCTAAAGGCGGCCGCGTTCTGTTCGTCGGCACTAAGCGTGCAGCGTCTGATCCTGTAGCTCAAGCGGCACAGCGTTGTGCGCAATATTACGTCAATCACCGTTGGCTCGGCGGCATGCTGACCAACTGGCAGACTGTGTCTAAATCCATCGCCCGCCTTAAGCAGCTGGACAGCATGGACCCGAACGAAGCAGGTCTGACTAAGAAAGAACTGTTGAACTTGGCTCGCGAACGTGAACGGCTTGACCGGACACTCGGCGGTATCAAGGATATGGGCGGCAAACCCGACCTGATGTTTGTGATCGACACGAACAAGGAAAGCATTGCGATCAAGGAAGCGCGTCGTCTCGGTATTCCGGTTGTCGCGATCCTCGACACGAATTGCGATCCAGCTGAAGCCGATATCCCTATCCCAGGCAATGATGACGCTGCACGCGCCATCCAACTCTATTGCGAACTCATGGCTGACGCCGTCCTTGATGGTATGACCGAAGCTCAAGCCGCTTTGGGTCAAGATATGGGCGCGTCTGAGAATCCTGAAGAGCTGGCTATGGATATGGCTGCCCCAGAAGAAGCTGCAGCGCCTGCACCCGTTGAAGCGGCTCCCGCTCCTGCGGCAGAGCCTCTCACAACTGAGCCGGCAACCTCCGAGCAAATGGCGGCAACTGCCCCGACACTCAGCGATATTGCGCTGATCGACGGCATTGGTCCTGTTTATAAGGAAAAGCTGGAAGAGTTGGGCATCAACTCTCTGGAAGTTATCGCCAATCTTTCTGCTGAAAAGATCGCGGAGATTGACGAAGCGCTTAGCTTGGGCGGTAAAATCGAATCTGGCGAGTGGGTCAAACAAGCCAAGACTTTGCTAGCGGGCTAGTCCCTCTTTAAAACCTTACGCGCCGCACCTATCTGCGGCGCGAACCCCTATTAGATTCCAATGATGGAGAGACCCATGGCGATCACTGCCGCAATGGTCAAAGAGCTGCGCGATAAAACCAGCGCAGGTATGATGGACTGCAAAAAAGCGCTCAACGAAACCAATGGCGACATGGACGCCGCGGTTGATTGGCTGCGCACCAAAGGCATCGCAAAAGCGGACAAGAAAGCGTCCCGCGTTGCTGCTGAGGGCCTCGTGGCCGCGACGACCAAAGGCACAAAGGGTGTCGTGGTCGAAGTGAACTCGGAAACGGACTTTGTTGCTCGGAATGACATTTTCCAAGCGACCGTTGCGAAGATCGCTACACGCGGTCTGGATGTCGACAGTTCGGAGGCGCTAGCGTCTACTGAGCTAGAAGGCGGTAAGACTGTCACTGAATATCTGAGTGAACTGGTTGGTAAAATCGGCGAGAACATGACGTTCCGTCGTATGGAAACACTGGAAGTTAGCGAGGGTATCGTTGCGTCTTACATCCATAATTCTGTTGCGACAGACATGGGTAAAATCGGCGTGTTGGTCGCGCTCGAATCGTCTGGTGATGTTTCGAAGCTTGATGATCTGGCGAAGAAAATCGCGATGCATGTCGCTGCGACGGCACCTTTGGCGAACACGGTTGAAGACCTTGATGCGACGCTTGTGTCGAAGGAACGTGAGATGCTGAAAGCGGAAGCTCTTGAATCTGGCAAGCCAGAGAACATCGTCGACAAGATGGTCGACGGTCGTATGCAGAAGTTCTTTAAAGAGAGCGTGTTAGCGACTCAGATCTTTGTGATGGACGGCGAACGCTCCATTGAGAAAGTTCTCGAAGACGAAGGCAAAGCTCTCGGTGCGGACATCAAGCTGACGGGTTTTGTCCGTATGGCTGTGGGTGAAGGCATTGAGAAAAAAGAAGAAAACTTCGCGGAAGAGGTGGCGGCCCTTAAAGGCTAGTCCCTGTCTGTAAATTTTAGGCCTGCTCCGATGTATATTTCGGGGCAGGCTTTTTTGTGCGCGCTGCTTGGATAAGCGCTCAGGCTACGATAGAGCCGCCAACAGTCATGAATGACGAGATAGGCAAACGGACTAATGTCAAACTACCAATATAACAGAGTCCTGCTGAAGATTTCTGGTGAAGCCCTAATGGGCGATCAGGACTACGGTATTGATACGCCTACAGTGACCCGTATTGCGGGTGAGGTGGCCGCCAGCCATGCCAAGGGGCTGCAGATTGCTTTAGTCATCGGGGCCGGGAATATTTTCCGAGGACTTTCTGCCCAAGCGACAGGCATTGAACGCTCCACAGCGGATTATATGGGCATGCTGGCGACCGTAATGAATGCGCTGGCGATGCAGAGTGCTCTCGAACAACTCGGCGTGCCGACACGTGTGCAATCCGCTATTCCGATGCAGACAGTGTGCGAAAGCTACATCAGGCGCCGTGCTGTCCGGCATATGGAAAAAGGGCGCGTGGTGATTTTTGCCGCAGGCACCGGCAATCCATATTTTACAACCGATACGGCGGCGGCACTCCGCGCCGCAGAAATGGATTGCGACGCGCTTCTAAAGGGCACGCAGGTTGATGGGGTTTACAATGATGACCCAAAGACCAATCCAGACGCGACGCGATATGATTCTCTTAGCTATCACAAAGTGTTATCGGACGACCTCAAAGTGATGGATGCGTCAGCAATCGCGTTGATGCGGGAAAACGATATCCCGATTATCGTCTTTTCTTTACATGAAACAGGTGGGTTAGACGCGGTTATGGCCGGTCATGGTACGTCCACCATCATAAAGGCCTGATTCGGCCTTGATGATCGCTAAAAGACAGTGAAGGACAGGCTTATGACCCCGTTTAAGATCTCAGACTATCGTAAGCGCATGGATGGCGCGCTCGATTCTCTTCGGAAAGAGTTTGGTGGGCTCCGCACGGGTCGGGCCAATGCGGCACTTTTAGATGGCCTTGTTGTCAACGCGTATGGGTCAGAAATGCCGATCCACCAGATTGGCTCTGTCTCCGTTCCGGAATCCCGGATGCTGGTCGTGACTGTCTGGGATAAGACCATGGTGGCCGCGGTCGAGAAGGCTCTTCGCCAAAGTAGCCTAGGTCTCAACCCGGTCACAGACGGCACAACGCTTCGAATTCCGATGCCGCCCTTGACGGAAGAGCGCCGTCGCGATCTGACCAAAGTTGCGGGCACCTATTCCGAAAACGCTAAGATTGCTGTTCGCAACGTTCGTCGCGACGCCATGACGACACTCAAGCGCCTCGAAAAGGACGGCGACATGAGTGAGAATGAGCAGAAAGCTCACGAGAAAGATGTTCAGTCGGCCACAGACGAATTTGTCGGTAAGATCGATGACGCTCTTACTCAAAAATCAGCAGAGATCATGCAGGTCTAGCGATCGCTGAGGCTGAAACATATCGGGGCGCAATCCCGCAGCACGTCGCCGTCATTATGGACGGGAATGGCCGCTGGGCAGAAGCGCGCCATCGACCACGTCGATTTGGTCATCGCGCTGGTGTGGAAACGGTCCGGCGGATTGTCGAAGATGCCTCCGAAATCGGCATTAAACATCTGACACTCTACAGTTTTTCGACTGAAAACTGGACGCGACCTCGGGCTGAAATTGCCGCGCTTATGGCTTTGATGCGTGAATATATCGAGGCGGATCTGGCGCGTCTGTCACGCGAAGATGTTCGGATCAGAATCCTCGGAACACGGGACGGCTTGTCTAAAGATGTTCTGAAGATGATTGAAAAAGCGGAACGAGAGACCCAATCCAACCGTAGCTTTAACTTGAACATTGCGTTCAATTATGGCGGCCGGAACGAAATTCTCCGAGCGGTTCAGCGTGCGATTGCCGCGGGAGAAGATATGTCTCAGATAAGTGAAAGCCGGTTCGCTGAGTTTTTTGATACGGTGGGCCAACCTGATCCGGACCTTGTGATCCGCACGAGCGGCGAAAAACGCGTCTCGAACTTTCTACTTTGGCAAGCTGCCTATGCCGAATTCGTCTTTACTGACGTTTTATGGCCAGACTTCAACCGGACCCATCTAATCGCAGCTTTGGACGAATATACAGGTCGTAATCGCCGTTTTGGTGCCTCGGACGCGACAGAGGTCGCGTAATGGCAACAAGTTCGATCAAGCCACGTTGGAGTGGCCTAGGTGCGCGTTTAATGACCGCGATAGTCGTCGTTCTCGTCTGCCTGGCGCCTTTTTACATTGGGGGGTATGTTTGGGCAGCGTTGGTCGCGGTTTTCTCTGCTCGGATGATGTATGAATGGGTCCGGATGACGGATCCCGAAGCCACGACGATTGCCTTCGTCCTCGCGATTTTAGGTCTCCTCATTTCGCTTCTTTATGCGGCACAAGGTCTGCTATTTTGGGCTATTGGGGCCATGATTGCGGTGACCATGTTCGCGGTGGCGGAGCGATTGCGGCGTGGTAATCCATTCTGGACAGCGTTGGGCCTTCCTTACGTGATTGTCCCTGCGGTCGTGATCATCTTGCTGCGCGGTACGGATATAGGGTTCGACACGCGCGGATTTACGCAGCTCATATTCATTGTTCTTGTTGTCATCGGTGCAGATGTTGGGGCCTATTTTGGCGGATCGACGATCGGTGGGCCGAAATTGGCACCCACTTTATCGCCGAACAAGACATGGTCTGGGGCAGTGTCTGGCCTGATTGCAGGCTGTATTTTGGCAATGATTGCGGGGCTTTTCATGGGCCTACCAGTTTGGTTGTCGGCTTTGTTGGCGCTTCCACTGGTTGTTCTCTCAGTCCTTGGGGATTTGGCGGAGAGCATGGTGAAACGAAAGATCGGCGTCAAAGACACAGGCACACTTCTGCCTGGCCATGGTGGGTTATTAGATCGGCTCGACAGCCTTATGGCCGCCGTTGTTGGCGGAGCCATTATCTTCATGCTGATTGGCGATCGGTGGCCAATCGGATGACGCGGTCGATTACGATTCTGGGTTCGACGGGTTCGATCGGGCTCAATACGCTTGACTTACTCGGGCGCGCTGAGCCGGGAGCCTTCAACGTTGTGGGCCTGTCAGCCAACAAGAATGTCGACTTGCTGGCGGAGCAGGCGATCCAATTTGCCGCGAAACATGTGGCCATCGCGGATGCAACGCTCGAATCACAACTAACCGCCAAGTTGTCAGCTTATGATGTGGAAGTATTAGCGGGGCCTGATGGGCTTGTGGAACTCGCTAGACGATCCGCTGATATTACAATGGCGGCGATTGTTGGCGCAGCCGGATTAGAGCCAACTCTGGCGGCTGTAGCGCAGGGCAATACAATTGCCTTGGCCAATAAGGAATGCCTCGTTTGTGCCGGCGAAACCTTCATGGATGCGGTGAGACGGCACGGCACAACACTACTACCTGTCGACTCTGAGCATAATGCGATCTTTCAGGTGTTGGACACAGAGCGCCCAGAGGGGATCCGCAAACTGATCCTGACCGCGTCGGGCGGACCGTTTCGTGAAACGTCGATGGAGGCCTTAAAGCAAGTGTCCCGCGAAGACGCCCTCGCGCACCCCGTCTGGAGCATGGGCTCAAAAATCAGCATCGATTCTGCGACTTTGATGAATAAGGGACTAGAGTTGATTGAAGCAGCTTGGTTGTTCAACCGACCGTCATCCGAAATTGATGTCGTCGTTCATCCTCAATCCATCATTCATTCCATGGTCGAGTATGTTGACGGATCCGTGCTCTCACAAATGGGATCCCCGGACATGCGCACGCCGATTGCCTATGCCTTGGCTTGGCCGTCACGGATGGCGACACCCGTTGAGCCCCTGAATTTCGCCAGAATTGGCCAAATGACGTTCTTTGAGCCTGATCTTGAGCGATTCCCGGCCCTGCGCTTAGCTCGCGAAGCTCTTGAGGCTGGCGGTGAAGCTGCTTGCGTACTCAATGCGGCCAACGAAGTCGCTGTTGAGGCTTTCCTGCAGGGCCGCATTAGTTTCCTCGATATCGCTCGAACGTGCGAGCAGGCGCTGGATAAACTAGCTGGAACTGCCGGGTTTTCTCGCACGCCAATCGATATGCAAGCGGTTATCGGAGCGGATCAGCGCGCCCGTGCGACTGCTAATGAGCATATTGTAAACTTGTAAGCGCTTTGCAATCCGGGCAATCGCCTTGCGTGTCCGGAATCGGACGACCAAACGCAGGACATTGTGCTTACCGATATCATCTATATCTTCTTGGCCGCGCTTACCTTTTTCGGGGTGATCTCCGCGCTGATCTTCTTTCACGAGCTAGGTCACTATAGCGTTGCGCGGTTTTTCGGTATTCGGGTTGAGCGCTTCTCCATTGGGTTCGGGAGGGCCATTTATCAGCGCAAAGCGAAGTCGGGTACAAACTGGATGATCTCGCGGATTCCGCTGGGCGGGTATGTGAAGTTCGCCGGCGATGCAGGCGCAGCCTCAAATCCTGACGCCGAAGCGCTTGAGGCGATTAAAGCTGAAGAGGGTGATGTCAGCGACATTTTTCACTTCAGACCTGTCTGGCAACGGGCGCTTGTTGTTTTAGCAGGTCCAGTGGCGAACTTCATTTTAGCGGTGATCCTGTTCGCTATTGTCGTTTTATGGGTCGAGACGATTCATCCAGAGGCATTAATCGGGGATGTGGAAGAGGGAAGTCCAGCTGCGGCCGCAGGTGTTCAGTCCGGGGACCGTATTGTTGCCATGGATGGGCGCACCATTCGGGACTGGGTTGATATGAGCCAACATATCCAGATGCGCAGTAATACGCCGATTGAAACGGTCATTGAGCGCGGATCAGAGCGTGTTGAGGTGACTGTCACACCCCGACTGATCGAAGATAAAGATTTTATCGGTGGGCGCATGACTCGCGGTCAGTTTGGGGTCAGCATTTCACCTGATGCTAAAATCGAGCGTCGTCATTATAGCCCTGTAGATGCTTTAGTTTTTGGTTCAAAACAAGTTGTGTTCACTATTTCCTCTACTGGACATTATATCGGCCGGATATTTACAGGCAAAGAGGACGGTGAAAAATTAGGCAGTATTGGTCGGATTGCGACTATGGTCGGGAAGTCGACTGTTGATGTTGCGAAGGCCGAACGCCCTGTCTCAGAGAAGCTAAAAGCGTTCGCTTTGCGCATGTTGCAGCTAGGCGCCGCTATATCTGTCGCATTGGGTTTCGCGAATTTAATCCCGATCCCTATGCTGGATGGTGGACATCTCGTCTTCTATGCGTATGAAGCCATCGCCGGGAAGCCGTTGAGCCAGAAAAAGCAGGAGCTCGGTTTCAGGTTGGGGATGGCTGTGTTACTTGCGCTTTTTGTTGTCCTGACCATCAACGACATCGGCTATTTCAGAAGCTTATAACCGGACTGCCACGCATGGGACTTCTCCACACATGGACGGAACGGCGACAGCCAATGAGCCAAGCGAAGCTTTGGCTTGGTTTGGTGGTCGCCCTTTGCTTTGGAATGATGGGCGCGCCTGCCTTCGCGCAGGATGTCGGCTCGCCAACGGCTCAAGCGCCGACCTATCAGCCTCCAACACGTATCCGGAATATTCAGGTCATTGGTAACCAGCGCGTTGAGGCCAATACGGTCGCGTCCTACCTACTGTTTGCCCCCGGTGATCCCTATTCAGAGGACCGGATCGATCTCAGCCTGAAAACGCTTTATGCAACAGGCTTATTCGCCGATGTCATCATTGACCCACGCGATGGCAATGTTCTGATCCAAGTGATTGAAAATCCGATCATCAACCGTGTGATTTTTGAAGGGAATAAGTCCCTCAAGACCGACAAGATCAATGATGAGATCACGGCAGAACCGCGTTCACTCTTCACCCGCGCTCAAGTTCAGGAAGATGTTCAGCGGATCATCGAACTTTATCGCCAGTCTGGTCGTTTTGGTGCGACTGTGGAACCAAAAGTCATCGAGCAGCCGCAAAACCGCGTCGATCTCATTTTTGAAATCTCAGAAGGCCCCGTCACTGGGATCAAACGAATCAACTTTATCGGCAATTCCGAGTTCTCTGACCGCAAACTGCGCAAAGAAATCGTCACCGCAGAGTCGATTTGGTGGAAGCTCTTCAGCTCGAACGATAATTATGATCCAGGCCGTCTGGAATTTGATCGCGAGCAGTTGCGGACGTTTTACACAGACCGTGGTTTCGCTGATTTCAGAGTGGTCTCGGCTGTCGCAGAGCTAACGCCCGACCAAGAAGACTTCTATGTCACCTTCACATTGGATGAAGGCGGCGAATATCGTTGGGGCGACATTTCGGTTGAGACCGAGTTGGAAGCGCTCAACAAGGATTTCCTCGAACGCCTCGTCAATATTCAAGAAGGCGAAGTGTTCAACTCGTCTCAAATCGAGTCGGCGATTGACAATCTCAACTTCGCGGCTGGCACTAGCGGTTATGCCTTTGTCGATATCCAGCAGGATCTTCGCCTTGATCGGGATAGCAAAACTGTAGACCTTGTCTTCAACGTGGTTGAAGGCCCGCGCGTCTACATTGAACGGATTGATATTGTCGGGAATACGACAACACTCGATTACGTTATTCGCCGCGAGATGGAGCTGGTTGAAGGCGACGCATTCAACCGGATTCTATTAGACCGATCGAGAAACCGCGTTCGGGCGCTTCGCTTCTTCGAAGAAGTTGAAATTGAAGAGACACAAGGGTCTTCGCCAGATCGCGCCGTGGTCGAAGTTAGTGTTAAAGAGCAGCCCACGGGTGAGCTATCCTTTTCTGCGGGTTTCTCTTCAGCGGACGCATTCCTCGTCGATCTATCAATCACACAACGAAACCTTCGTGGCCGTGGTCAGCTTATGCGGTTCGTTATTCGGGCCTCGTCAAATCGTCGGGAAATCGATCTCCGCTTCACTGAGCCACGCTTTTTGGGCCGAAACCTTGCCGGTAGTGTTGAGTTGTTCGACGTCATTATTGACTTCTTGGATGAAGCTGGCTTCCGCTCAACCCGTACAGGTGGTCAGGTCAGTCTCGCCTTCCCATTGACCCAGAATACAAATCTGTCGGGGCGATACTCGCTCCGATCCGAGTCGATTGAGTTTCCACAGGAAAATCAATGTGATCAAGTGTTGCAGAGTTCACTCGATAACACGCTGACGGCTCAAAACACGCAGCTTCTATCCCTCTGCCAGCAGGTTGGGGGGCGGCTCTCGTCGATCCTTGGATACACGTTTGCTTGGGATCGCCGAAACGATCCGATCACGCCGACAGGCGGCTTCGACTTCCGCTTTAGCCAAGATGTCGCCGGTGTTGGTGGTGACGTTCGCTATCTGCGGACCGATGTTCGAGGCAATTACTACAAAGGTCTGTTCCCGGGCGTTATTGCCTCTGCAGCCCTCTCTGGCGGTTATATTCGTGGCTGGGGCGGAGATCCCGTCCAAGTCAATGATCGCTACTTTAAGGGTAATTTCGAATTTCGCGGCTTCGATAATGCCGGGATTGGCCCGCGCGTTATCAACTATGTAGCCGACAGCGGTTCGACGTTGATTCCGACCGGCACTAGCGGCGGTGTTGATGGCAGACGTCAGGCTTTGGGTGGCAATCTGTTTGGCCTAGCTGCAGCGGAGGTGAGTTTTCCGGTTGGTGTTCCGCAGCTTCTGGGCTCTATTTTCATTGAGGCCGGCACAGTCGGTTTGCTGGACGAAGACTTCCAGTATAATATTGTCATCGATCCTGGCACGTCAGGACTGACGGCAGGTGCGAGTTGTGAAGGTGTGACGACAGCTAGTGTTATTTGTCAGCGCACAATCGACACACTCGATCCACGTGTCACAGCCGGGGCCAGTATTTTCTGGGAGAGCCCGTTTGGCCCGATCCGCTTCGACTTCACGCAGCCGATCGTCAAACAACCTTTTGACGACAGACAGTCGTTCCAGTTCACAACCCGTACGAGGTTCTAGAATGTTCAATTTCAAATATACTTACCGCGCAACATTGACGGCATTTGCTGGCGTTACATTGGCGGCTTTGACGAGTGTTTCGGCCTTTGCGCAGAGCACTATTCTCGTCGTTGATACGGCAAAGGTCTATAATGATAGCTCCGTTGGTCAGCACGTCACACGTCAACTCAAAACCATGGCCGAAACGACAGGCACTCAGTTGAAAGCGAAAGCCGACCCTTTGCAATCTCGCGGTAAAACGATTGAAGTCGCTGTTGATGGGAAGTCCCAGCAGCAAGTTTTGGCGGATGCTGCTCTGAAATCACAGATCCTGACCTACCAAAAAGACACCCAAGCGCTTCAGCAAGAAATGGCGATTGCGCAACGGGAATTGCAGATGACGGAAGGCAAGGCGCGTCAGCTCGTGAATGCTAAGATCAAGTCCATCATCGACCAAATCGCTAAAGAGCGGAACGCCGATGTTGTTCTTGAGCGTCAGCTTGTCATTTACGGTGAGCCTGCCGACATCACGACAACGGTCCTTGCGCGCCTTAACTCGCAAATGACGACTGTTCCCGTGACACGCGAAAGACTTCCACGCGGCTAAAACGGCACCCGACAATTGGTCGGTTACCTGCTGACACGCGACGTGTTTTGAGGGGCGGACATCCGCCCCTTATCCATTTTATATGATCGACACGCGCTTTTATTCCCTGCGGGAAGCCGACATGACCGTGTCGGAACTCTGCGTTAGACTGGATCTGACGCCGCCTGAGGGTAGCTTTGGCGAAGAGAAGATATGTCAGCCATCATCTTTGGCTGAATCTAAACCGTCCGATATCACTTTTTTAGATAGTCGCCGAAATGTCGGCGCACTTGAAACCGCTAAGGCTTCGGCCTGCTTCGTTACAGCTAGCCTGTCCGAAGCCGTTGCGGCACGCAATATTATACCGATCATCTGTAAACTGCCGAAATACCATCTGGCTCGTTCGACAGACATTTTGGTGGACTGTGCCGAAACCCCAACCAACATTGCTTCAACGGCAAAGATACATCCGTCCGTGCACATCGGACCGGGGGTCACGATCGGCGAAAACACCGTTATCGGCCCCAATACAGTCATCGAAAACGCGGTCATCGGAGATAACGTCAATATTGGTGCATGTACCGTTGTCGGTGGTGCTGGCTTTGGTGTTGTGGTGGGGCCTGACGGCTCCATTCTTCCTGTTCCTCATGTAGGTCGTGTTGTGATCGGCGATAGAGTCGGAATTGGGTCCAACGTTTGTATCGATCGGGGGCAGCTTGGAGACACGACGATTGGGGATGACTGCCAAATCGACAATTTGGTCCAGATTGCTCATAACTGCGTGCTAGAGCGAGGTTGCCTCTTGGCCGGGCGCGTGGGTCTGTCTGGATCATGCCACATTGGAGAAGGCGTCATGATGGGCGGGAGTGCGGGTCTTGCTGACCATATCACAGTTGGTGCGGGCGCGCGTCTCGCGGCATTCGCGGGTGTTATGCATGATGTTCCGGCGGGTGAGACTTGGTCGGGGATTCCAGCTATGCCAATACGTGAGCATATGAAGATTGTGGCCCAAGCGAAACGCGCATTGAAAAAATGACCCATAGATTCCCAATTGAAAAGGCGCAGGTGTCCGAGTTGTTGCCGCACGGCCCGCCCGCCATGTTGGTTGATCGGGTGCTCTCATTTGATGGAAAAGCCACGCACGCTCAGGTTCATATTTCGCCTGAGTGGGATGTCTTTCGTGGGCATTTCCCAGATCGGCCTATTTTACCAGGTGTTCTCATGATCGAAATGGTCGCTCAGACTGGGGCGTTGATTGGTGTCCTTGGCGGTATGGTCAAAGACGATGCGTTTCTGGCATTTACTGGGATTGATAAAGCGCGTTTTCGCCGTCCAGTCGTTCCTGGGGAGACACTCGACTTGCATGCCGAACTCATCGATGTTCGTCGAAATATTTATCGGTTTAAAGGGCGCGCCGAATGTAATGGCGTCAGAGCTTTAAGCGTCGAGTTTCTTGCCAGTCCACTGACTTATGACCTGTAAATTATGACGGCTCTCATTCATCCGACATCGATCGTCGATCCCGCCGCAAAGTTGGGTGACAATGTTGAGGTTGGTCCGTTTTGTACGGTCGGTCCATCCGTTGAACTGGGCGACCGGACAAAATTGGTCAGCCATGTCACGCTTGATGGTCATACGAAGATCGGGGCGGACTGTCTGCTCTACCCCCAAGTCTCAATGGGATACCCGCCGCAGGACTTCAAACATAAGGGTAAAGCCAAGATCGGCATCGAGATCGGAGATCGCTGCACGTTCCGAGAGATGGTCAATATCCATCCTGGAACCGATGTCGGCAAACCTGTGACCCGTATCGGGACCGATTGCTATTTCATGGTTGGCTCTCACATCGCGCATGAATGTCAGGTCGGTCATCATGTGACGTTGTCAAACTATGCGCAGGTCGGCGGGAATGTAACGATTGGCGATTATGTGACGCTTGGCGGCGTGTGTGCCGTTCATCAACATACGCGTATTGGCCATTACGCCTTTATTGCTGGGATGGCCTTGGTGACCAATGATGTCATTCCTTATGGCCTTGTTATGGGAAATGCTGCGCAGCTTCAGGGTTTGAACATTGTTGGCCTGAAGCGCCGAGGGTTCGACCGATCTCAAATTCACCGGATGCGTGCCGCATATCGGCAATTATTTGCCTATGAAGGAACGCTCGCAGAACGGATTGAGGACGCAACACGGCTTTATGCAGATGAGCCACTCGTGATGGAAATTATCGCGTTTATCCAAGCACAAAGTAGCGGACGTAACCTGACCATGCCGGATATGCGGCGATAGTCATGTCCAAAACACGCCATGTTGGCTTGATCGCAGGAGGCGGAGATCTCCCCCTCTATGTCGCTCAGTCCTTACGTCAAAGCGAAACAGAGCTGACGATCATCGAGATTGACCCAGACTCCAAACCGGGTCGGTTTTCTAACTCACAGAGGTTTCCTCTGGCGAAATTCGGCAAGATCATGAAAGTTTTGGAGAAAGCGCGGATCACCCATGTCTGCCTCGCCGGTACAGTCGGGCGTCCAGATTTCTCTAACTTCAAACCAGATATGAGTGCCATGCGCTATTTGCCGGGCACACTGGTTGCGGCTAAATCCGGGGATGATGCCTTACTCCGACATGTCTTAGGCATTTTCGAATCCCGAGGATTTGAAATCGTGTCTGCTCAGGATCTTTGCCAAACCCTTCTTCTGCGCGATGGTCCTCTCGGCCTCCATTCTATGTCTAAAGATCATCGCGAGGATGCTCAGCGCGCAATGGAGATCGCGGAATTCATTGGGGAGAAGGATATCGGGCAGGGGGCTGTCGTCGCAGATGGTGTTGTGCTGGCCGTCGAGGCCCAGGAAGGCACGGACGCTATGTTGGAACGCGTGGCAACGCTGCCTGACGCGCTGCGTGGGAATCCCGTCCAACGTGTCGGTGTGCTCGCCAAGCGGGTCAAGCCCGGTCAAGACAGCCGCGTTGACCTTCCAACGATCGGACCTCGGACAATCGAGCTCGCAGCGCATGCTGGATTGGCAGGGATCATTGCTGATGCTGGCGAAGCCTTTGTGATCGACCGGGCTGAGACGATCCGTCTGGCCGATGAACATGGCGTGTTTATTGTTGGCCTACCGAAGAGAACGTCCCGTGGATCGACCTGATATTTTTATCGTGGCGGCGGAGCCATCTGGCGATCAATTGGGTGCAGGATTAGCGCACGCGCTCAATCGCAAAAACCCAAATTTAAAACTCTCCGCGATTGGCGGGTCAGCCCTAAAAGAGACCGGTCTCGAGAGCCGAATGGATATAGACGGCTTGGCGATCCTCGGCTTTGTCGAAGGCCTGAAAGCCTATGGATTCGTGCTCAAGAAAGTTCGTGAAGCTACTGAGATAATTATGAAAACCAACCCTCAATCTGTCATCCTGATCGATAGTTGGGGGTTCATGGTCCGCATTGCGAAGGCTCTGAAAGCGCGTGGTTATACGGGTCACATTATAAAATATGTCGCGCCTCAAGTGTGGGCCATGCGCTCTGGTCGGGCAAAAATCCTCGCGCGTTATGTTGATCATTTGCTATCGACACAGCCTATGGACGCGCCATTTTTTGAAGCAGCCGGATTACCTCAAACCTTCGTTGGCAATCCCGTTCTGGATACAGATTACTCGGCCGGTGACCGTTTAGCCTTTCTCTCACGTCATAACCTCAAATCGACTGCGATGACAGTTGGGTTCTTTTTCGGCAGTCGCCCGTCTGAAATCGAACGCGTCGGACCGGCACTCATTTTGGCCCATGATAGGCTGAGTGCTGAATACCCAGATCTGCAAGCGCTTTGTGTGATCGCCGATCCAGTCCGGCATCTTGTGGAGCCACAACTAGAGGGGCGGGACGTTCACCTGATCGATCAAGATGAGCTAATCGACGCGATGTCAGTGATGGACGGGGCGATGGCCTGCTCTGGAACGATTACGACCCAACTTGCCGCAGCCGGTGTACCCACGTCGGTGCTCTATAGGCTTTCGCCCTTGACCTATGTTGTCGCCAGTCGGCTATTTAAGCCGCCCTTCTTCTCGCTGGTCAATATTTCGGCGGTTGCAAGCGATCCCGATCTGGAGGATCCGTTGATGCCCGAATTCGTTCAAGACGACATCATGACGGACGCGCCTAGCCAGGCTTTAATCGACATCATTGGAAACCCCGGCATGGCAGAGGCCGTACGTGAAGCGCTGAAACACGAAACCCGACGCATGGGCGCCGGGTCTGGAAGTGCGTCTGACCGAGCGGCCGACGCGATTATGTCAATTTTAGCTTAGCGGTTTGCCATCGGAACATAGTCCCGTTCAGTTGCGCCGGTATAGAGCTGACGGGGACGACCAATGCGTTGGCTTGGGTCTTCCAACATCTCGTTCCATTGGCTGATCCAACCCGTTGTGCGGGCAAGAGCAAAGAGAACCGTGAACATGTCAGTCGGGAAGCCCAGAGCCGACAGCACGATACCCGAATAGAAGTCGACATTCGGGTAAAGACCGCGCTTAACGAAATAGTCTTCGTTCGTGGCAATCTTTTCGAGTTCCATTGCGACTTCAAGAACAGGATTATTGATACCCAGTTCGCCGAGCACTTCGTGTGTCGTCTTACGCATCACGGTCGCGCGTGGGTCCGTCGCTTTGTAAACGCGGTGGCCAAAGCCCATCAGACGGAACGGATCTGACTTATCTTTGGCGCGGGCGATATATTCGGGGATGCGATCAACCGTGCCAATTTCACGTAGCATATTGAGGGCCGCCTCATTGGCACCGCCATGGCTCGGTCCCCATAGGCAGGCAATACCAGCCGCGATACACGCATAGGGGTTAGCCCCCGATGAGCCAGCCAGTCGGACGGTCGATGTCGACGCATTCTGTTCGTGATCGGCATGCAAAATGAAGATCTTGTCCATGGCCTTTTCAATGACCGGATTGAGCACATAGGGTTCGGCCGGGACAGCGAAACACATCCGCAGGAAATTGCCTGCATAGGACAGCGAATTATCCGGATACATATGCGGCTGTCCGATACGGTATTTGTAGCAACGCGCCGCGAGTGTCGGAATCTTGGCAATGAGGCGGTGGATCGCAATGTTGCGAGCCTCATCTTCGGTTGTGTGCTGATCATCGTGATAAAAGCCGGACAAACCGCCAACTGTGCCTGTCAGCATCGCCATAGGATGGGAATCACGGCGGAAGCCATGAAAGAAGCTTTCCACCTTGTCGTGCAACATTGTGTGATTGGTGATTGTGTTGTTGAAGGTCTTGAACTCGCCTTCGCTGGGCAGGTTGCCGTTGATCAGCAGGTAAGCCACTTCAAGGAAGGTCGATTGCTCAGCGAGTTGTTCAATCGGGTAGCCGCGATAGAGAAGCTGGCCCTTGCCGCCGTCAATAAACGTGATCTGGGATTCGGTCGAGCAGGTCGAGGTGTAACCAGGGTCGAATGTGAAATGCCCAGTGTTCTTGGACAGAGTACGAATATCGATCGCCGGTTGACCCATCGTGCCTGACAGGACGGGGAATTCCACACCCTTGCCACCTTCGATGGAAATTGTTGAGTTGCCTGTCTGCTTGACTTTGTTTTCCATAATTCTCTTCAATTCAGCCCATAAGGGGCGTTGCATCTTTGATACGACCGAGTGTTTCCGTCCGGCCCAAAAAGGCCAGAACTTCGTGCAAATCGGGCGAGGGGGCTCCAGCGGTGAGAGCGGCCCTTACGGGCGCGCCAATCTTACCAAAGCCTATCTCTTGATCAGCGACGAAGTCCGCAAGAACCGTTTGCAACCTGTCTGCCGTCCACGAGGCGTCTTCTAAGGATTCTAGCTGAAATGTCAAAGCGGCGACGAGAGCTGCCGTGCCGTCTCGGCGTAACGATTTCGCTGTTTTTCCTGTGATTTCAAGCGGGCGAACGTCAAATAGATAGGCCGCATTATGAGCGAGTTCGACAAGGGTTTTTGAGCGAGGCCGCAGCGTTGGCAGGGCATGCGCAACCCGCTCCCGAACTTGATCAGACAAATCATTGCCCGCTTCAGCTTGGAGAAAGGGTTCGGCGGCAGTGAGCAGGGCGTCTGCGGACAGCTCTGCGATATGCTGAGCATTAATGTGATCCATCTTGTCGAAATCGAGCCGAGATGGCGCCGCATTAATACCCTCTAAGGTGAAGGCTTGGGCAATATCTTCGTCGTTGAGAAAGATTTCCTGATCACCATGCGCCCAACCTAGCTTCACGAGATAATTGCGAAGGCCCGACGCGAGATACCCCATATCGCGGTAAGCTTCGGCTCCGAGTGAGCCGTGGCGTTTGGAGAGTTTCTTCCCGTCCGGGCCGTGAATTAGCGGGACATGCGCCCACACGGGGACGTCCCAGCCTAACGCATCATAGAGTTGCTGCTGACGGCCTGCATTGATCAGGTGGTCGTCGCCCCGGATGACATGAGTGATGCCCATATCGTGATCATCAACCACGACAGCCAGCATATAGGTTGGCGTTCCGTCCGCCCGCAGCAAAACTAGGTCGTCAAAATTTGTGTTGTCCCAGACGATATCACCCTGAACGGCGTCCTTTATAGAGGTGGAGCCATCGGGGACACGAAAGCGTACGACGAACTCACCTGCACCATCTTGACCATCGCGATAGGGAGAGCGGAAGGCTGTGCCAGCCTCTCTGGCCTTCGCGCGCTGAGCCTCAAGCTCATCGCCGCTGAGATAACATTTGAAGGCTGCGCCATTATCGAGAAGTCTTTTCGCGGCGTCAGTATGCGCCGCTTGGTTTTGGCTCTGAAAGACAATTTCGCCTTCATGGTGAACGCCCAGCCAGTCGAGTCCGTCAATGATTGCTTGTGTCGCGGCGTCTGTGGAACGCGCCTTGTCCGTATCCTCGATCCGGAGCAGCATTTCGCCGCCCATATGATCGGCGAAATAACGATTGAACAAAGCCGTCCGCGCTCCTCCAATGTGGAGAAAGCCAGTTGGGGATGGGGCAAAACGCGTGCGGATAGGACGGGTCATTTAGAGGTTCTCTAGCAAGGCGCTTGTGTCATTCGCCAGAGCGCGCTCTATGCAAGATCATGGTCGATTTTGGAAGCCATTTTGCCGGAGTGTCCGCAGCGAAGGATAGATCTCGCTGGGCTGAGCGCCTCGGTGCGGCTCTCTCATTCGAGACAGCCATCATCGCGTTTGGCATAGGTATCGCGACATATTTTGCTTGGCCAACTGAACCCAACATCATTGTGTCCCTTTTGTCGGTCGGCATCGTTACGATCTTTGCATCGAGACTAAGCTACCCTTGGGCGGGAACTGTTGCGATGTTTGCGGTCCTACTCTTCGGGTTCGCTTGGTCGGCGGCTCACACGCAGTTAATGTCGCCTAACCCGGTCGCGTTCGAACAAAGGATGACGGTCAATGGATGGGTATCGCGCGTCGAGACCGGCGGACGAATGCGGCGCCTTTCCATAGAGGTCGCCAGTGTTGACCCCGTTCCTGAGACAGGCGTGCCGTCCAAAGTCAGAATCCGGGTGGGTCGAAACTTCTCCGACTTACAGGTGGGTGAGGGTATCCGTGTCGATGCCGTCATCGGGCCGATGCCGGGGCCTGCCGTCCCGCATGGATATGATCCTGGACGGCGCGCCTTTTTTGATGGGCTCGCTGGCACGGGCTTTGCCATTTCAGACGCTCAAACGTTCGAGCCTGACTTATCTCGTCTTGATAAGGTCAAAGCGAACGTCGCTTTGACGCGTCACCGGATTGCGGATCGGGTACTCAAAGCATCACCGGAGGCGACGGCGGGTCTGCAAGCGGCGCTGCTGACGGGTATCCGCGACAACATTCCCGAAGAACAAACTGACAATCTCAGAGCGTCTGGTTTAGCTCATATACTGGCGATTTCAGGGCTACATATGGGGATGGTCGCCTTTGGCGTTTATGTCGTCGCATCCATGCTGCTCGCGGCCATTCAACGCCTGTCTCGCGGGCGAGACGTGCGCAAAATCGCGGCTATGATCGGCATTCTCGCAGCGACGGTCTATCTGCTACTGTCAGGCGCGTCGGTCGCAACCCAGCGCGCTTACATCATGGTCACGATAGCCTTTCTCGCCGTCATTCTTGACCGTCGTGTCCTGAGCCTACGGTCTGTCGCTGTGGCGGCTCTCCTGACGCTCATCATTCGTCCTGAGGCCCTGCTTAGCGTTGGGTTTCAAATGTCCTTTTCTGCTGTGGCCGCCATGGTGGTTATCTTCCGCGCGTGGCAGGATTATCGTCCGCGCCGACGAAACCAGGGTTTGCGAGATAGGATTACGAGCTTTTACGGGTCCCTGTTTGGCACCAGCTTGATTGCGGGCTTTGCGACGGGTGGATTTGCCCTGCTCCATTTCGGTCGGATCGCGCAATATGGGCTGCTGGCCAATATGGCTGCCATGACCGTGTTTCCGGTCGTCATGGCGCTGGGCATCTTATCGCTGATCGTCATGCCATTCGGCGCGGAGGCCTTGCCTCTGCTCGCCATGAGCAAAGCGATCAGTTTTATGCTGCTGGTCGCGGATTGGGTGAGCGGGTTACCGGGGGCGGTCGGAACGGTGAAAGCCAGCCAGCCCTGGGTGATCGCGCTTTACGGTTTTGGCTTTGCATGCGCCTGTTTTGGCACGCTTCGCAGCGCAGCCGTCGGAATTCTGACCATGCTCATCGTCTTCGCATTCTGGGCGTTGGCCCCGACCTACGATCTGCGCATCAATGAGGATGGCCGTGTCAGCCTTCTAACAGCAAGTGGCGGTGTCACCACATCACTCCGCGCGGATCGATATGGCCGCGACCAATTTGCCCGCGCGAGTGGCGTCTCAGGGGTTGAATGGACGGATTATCGCGACGTGCTGGCGCAGTGTGATGTTCTGGCCTGCCGGTTTACGGTGATGGGTTCGACAATCTCGGTCATCGAAGAACCCTCCGAAGTGCCAGAAGCATGCACGGATAGTGATCTGGTGATCTTGCCATCTCGGCGGGCTGGGCCTGTAGCCAAGCGGGCTTGTGAAGCTCTGTTGATTGATAGCGAAAGCCTCCGTCAGAGCGGAGGCCTGCATTTGCGTCTGGGTGAGCCTATTCGGCTGACACCCATAAGCTCAGACACACGGCGAACACGGCCTTGGGGCCGCGGTGCGTGAGTTATTGGTAGTTGCGGACGAGCCCGACGAGTACTCCTTGAACCTCGACACGATCTGGGCCGAAACTCCGGGTCGGGAAATCCGGATTGTCGGCAATAAGCTCGACCATGCCGTCGCGTGTATAAATCCGTTTGAGCGTCGCTTCTTCTTGATCAACAAGGGCGACGACAATTTCATTATTGCGAGCGGTATTGGTCTTACGAACGACAACAACGTCACCATCCATAATACCGGCACCCGTCATCGACTCGCCTTCGATTTCGAGCGCGTAATGATCGCCATTCCCAAGCATGCTGGGGGGAACAGCCATGAGGTTGTAAGAATCCTCAATCGCTGAAATGGGCAGACCGGCCGCGATCTTGCCAACAAAGGGAATCTCGAAACTGTCATTGGCAGGGATGGGCGCTAACGGTTCGTCTCTCTGTAAGCCTTCCGGCATTTTGATAACTTCGAGCGCGCGGGCTTTGTTCGGTAGACGCCTGACAAAACCGCGTTCCTCCAAAGCCGTGATCAGGCGGTGGATGCCGGACTTTGACGCCAAGCCCAGCTCATCCTTCATTTCATCATAGGAGGGGGGAACACCAACCGCGTGGATGCGGGTGTCGATCAACAGGAGCAAGTCTCTTTGCTTCTTGGTCAGCATGACAATATCCTTGAACAAACTAGCAACATTCCGATCTGTTCCACAAATGTTCCGATTCTGTCAAGGAAAGGTTTATCGGCCTCTCAGGGCACGCGTGGCGGCTTCAACGTCAGTCTGACGCATCAAGCTCTCCCCAATGAGGTGAGCCTGCGCGCCTGCAGCCGCGAGCCGATCAATATCGTCGCGTGTGAAAATGCCACTCTCAGCGACGAGCAAGGCGCCGGACGGCACAAACGGCGCGAGCCGTTCAAACGTTGCAAGCGTTGTGTCGAATGTGCGCAGATCGCGATTGTTGACCCCGATCATTGTCGCGCCGAGATCAATCGCCCGCTGGAGTTCGCTTTCATCATGCGTTTCGACCAGCACATCCATGCCGAGCTGTTCGGCTTCGTCAATCAGGCGTTTGGAGACTGTGTCGTCCGTCATGGCGAGGATGACTAAAATCGCGTCCGCCCCCATAGCCCGCGCTTCGCGCACCTGAAGGGGGTCGATCATGAAATCCTTGCGAAGCAGGGGTAAGTCAGTCGCGTTTCGAACCTCGGCGAAAATGACTTTGCTACCTTGAAATCCCGGACCATCTGTTAAAACAGACAGACAGGCCGCCCCACCGGATTGGTAAGCGCGTGCTATGTTGGCAGGATCGAAGTCTTCTCTGATGATGCCTTTGCTGGGTGAGGCTTTTTTGACTTCACAGATCAGCGCGGGCGAGGGGCTGTTGGTTAGACGGTTTTGAAAGCCGAGGGGTGTGGACACAGTCTTCAGCGTTGCCTCAACCCAATTGCGATCAATCTCGGCGACTTCGTCAACCTTATAGGCGGCGATCTTGGCCAGAATGTCGGGCACATCCATCATGCGTTGGTGGAAGTGACGAGGGCCGCTAGCGTGTCACGCGCTTTGAAGCTGTCGATCGCCTGAGTGGCGAGATCGATCCCGGCAGGAATATCCGCCGCAATGCCAGCAATCATGAGCGCTGCGCCCGCGTTTAGAACGACGATGTCGCGATAATCGCTGAATTGACCATTGAGCAAATCCGTCAGAGCCTCGGCGTTTTGGGTCGGTTCGCCACCGCGTAAGCTATCCAGTGTAGCCATTTCAAAGCCGTAGCTCTGCGGTGAGACGGTGAACTCACGAATATCTGCCCCTTTGACTTCGGTAACGGAGGTCGGCCCTGTCGTGGTAATCTCGTCCATGCCGTCATGGCCATGCACGAGCCAAACGTGATCGACGCCGATGTCTCTCAACGCTTCAGCCATTGGGCGACGCCATTGGTCGTCACAAACCCCCAACAGCATCCTCTTCGCGCCTGCCGGATTGCTCATCGGTCCCAGCATGTTGAACAGCGTCCGGATACCGAGCGCTTTTCGCGCAGGTCCGACATGGCGCATGGCGGGGTGGTGGTTCGGTGCGAAGAGAAAGCCCAAACCGACCGTCTCAATGATCTCCGCCGTTCTCTCAGGAGACACGGCGAGATTGACCCCAAGCTCAGAGAGTGTGTCGGCCGTTCCGGTTAGAGAGGACGCGGCGCGGTTGCCGTGCTTGGCCACTTTGGCTCCGGCGGCGGCGCAGACAATCGCTGTCGCTGTCGAGATAGATAGCGTGTGAAGCCCCGTTCCGCCTGTTCCAACAATGTCGATCACGTCACTTGATAGGTGAACAGGGATCATGTTGGCGCGCATGACTTCGGTTCCAATCCGCACTTCACGTGCAGTAAGTCCAATCATTTCAAGACCCAACAGCAACGCGCTAATCTGTTCTGATTGAGCCTCTCCGGCCAGTATTGTGCTCAAAGCGGCCTGTAATTGATCCGCGCTCGGTCGTTCGTTCCGGCTCAGCGTCCGCAGAATGTCTGCATCGAAACTCATCGCAGCTCAGCAATATCGAGGAATTTTGCGATTAGCGCGTGACCGTTTTCTGACGCGATGCTCTCGGGGTGGAATTGCAGGCCATGGATAGGGCGAGTCGCGTGGCGAAAGCCCATAATCTCACCATCTTCAGTCCATCCATTGACGAGCAGCTCGCCCGGCAGGCTGTCGCGCTCGACGGCGAGGCTATGATAGCGCGTTGCTTCAAACGGGCTATCTAGCCCTTCAAACAGACCCGTGCCGTCATGTAGAACCGGCGACGTCTTACCGTGCATGATCTCTTTGGCCTGAATAACGTGCCCGCCAAAGGCTTGTCCCATGGCTTGCTGACCTAAGCAGATGCCCAGCATCGGGAGTTGGTCAGGGGCTTTGCGAATAAGGTCGAGACAAATGCCGGCCTCGTCAGGCGTGCGAGGGCCGGGAGAGAGCAGAATTGCCTTCGCGCCCGAGTTGAGAGCGTCCTCGACGCTTAACTCATCATTGCGCACAACCTTAGTCTCCGCGCCCAGCTCTTGCGCGTAGTGGACGAGGTTGAAGGTAAAGCTGTCGTAATTGTCGATGACGAGGAGCATTACTCGCTCGCGCGCTCCTTAAGCCACTTTTCCAGCCAATGGATATTGTAATCGCCTGATTGGAACTCTGAATCCTCAATCAAGGCTTCATGCAGCGCCTTATTGGTTGTGATGCCGGAGATGACCATCTCACCCAATGCACGGCGTAGGCGTAAAATTGCGCCCTCGCGCGTATGGCCCCAAACGATCAGTTTGCCGACCAGACTGTCATAGTGTGGTGGCACAGAATATCCGGTGTAGAGGCCTGAATCCATACGTGTATTCATCCCACCGGGCGCATGGAAATCTTCGACTTTGCCGGGTGAGGGTGCGAAGGTGAAGGGATGTTCGGCATTGATACGACACTCGATGGAATGGCCGTTAAACTTGATGTCGGCTTGCTTGTAATTAAGCGCTAGCCCATCCGCGACACGGATTTGTTCGCGGACGAGGTCGATGCCAGTGATTTCTTCCGTGACCGGGTGTTCGACCTGCAGTCGAGTGTTCATCTCGATGAAGAAGAATTCGCCATTCTCATAGAGATATTCAACGGTTCCAGCGCCGCGATAACCGATCGCTTTGATGGCTTTCGCTGTAATATTGCCGATTTCGGTGCGCTCTTTCTGGGTCAGAACGGGAGAAGGGGCTTCTTCGAGAACTTTTTGATTGCGGCGCTGTAGCGAGCAATCTCGTTCGCCCAAATGCACGACATTGCCATGTGTATCGGCGAGGACTTGGATTTCGATATGGCGCGGACCTTTGAGGTAGCGTTCCAGATACACCGCGCCGTTCCCGAAGGCCGCTTCGGCCTCGGTTTGGGCCGAGCGTAGGGCTTCGTCCAGATCGGCTTCGGTTTCAGCCAGCCGCATCCCGCGACCGCCGCCACCTGCAGAGGCTTTGATCAGGACAGGAAAACCGATTTCTTTCGCGATTTCCTTCGCTTCGGCGAAGTCATGAACTTCGCCGTCACTGCCGGGTACAACCGGGATGCCAGCCGCAGCCACAGTCGCTTTGGCGGTGATTTTGTCGCCCATAATGCGGATATGCTCCGCCGTCGGGCCAATAAAGGTCAGGCCGTGCGCTTCAACGATTTCAGCGAAGCGCGCATTTTCTGACAAAAATCCGTAGCCGGGGTGAACAGCATCTGCGCCCGTGATCTCGCACGCTGCAATGATCGCTGGGATGTTGAGGTAACTATCTGTGCTGGAGGGTGGGCCGACGCAGACGGATTCGTCTGCCAAGCGTACATGCATCGCGTCTTTATCCGCTGTGGAATGGACCGCCACGGATGACAGGCCCATTTCCTTACAGGCACGGTGGATGCGGAGGGCGATTTCGCCGCGATTGGCAATGAGGATCTTGCTGATCATCGGTGGAACAGCCCTAATCGATCAAGAACAGCGAATCGCCGAACTCGACGGGAGAGACGTCTTCAATGAAGACGGCGGATAGAGTGCCGGATTTCGGGGCTGTGATTGAGTTGAACGTTTTCATGGCTTCGACCAGCATGATGGTGTCGCCTTCTTTCACCTTAGACCCGATTTCTGCGAACAGATCGGCATCTGGTGAGGGGCGTAGATAGCAAGTGCCGACCATAGGCGATGTTACCGCATCTGGATGATCTTGTTTCGGCGCTGCCGTAGGCATGGGGGCTGCGGCTGCGGGAGCCGCGCTGGCGGCAGGGGCTGCAGCTGGCGCGGCCATAGGGGTGCCAGCCATAATATGCTGTGTGGTCGGCCCGCCATTTTTAGAGACCCTTATCTTCAGGTCTCCCTTTTTCATTTCGATTTCTGTGAGCTCACTGCCTTCGAGAACTTTCGCAAGTTCCTTGATGAGAGTGAGGTCTGTATTGCCCTTGGTAGTCGCCATGGGTGTCTCCGTCGAAAATTATCCGCTCGCCTTAGCGAGATTTAACGCAGCTTGCAGCCCTAAAAGATAGGACTCTGCACCAAAGCCGCTAATCGTGCCAACAGCAGCCTCTGAAACAAAGGACCGACGTCGAAAACTTTCCCGCGCAGCGGGCTGTGAGAGGTGGATCTCAATTGCAGGAATGCCAACGGCTTTCAACGCATCGTACAGCGCGACTGATGTGTGCGTGTAGGCGGCTGGATTGATGATGATGACATCGGCGTCTCGACCTGCTTCTTGAATGAAATCAACCAATTCGCCTTCAATGTTTGACTGCTTGAACGTAATATTGGCTTGCGGCGCAGCGTCCCGACACAGGGTTTCAATGTCGGCCAAGGTTTGCGACCCATAAATCTCAGGCTCTCTTGTACCAAGCAGATTAAGATTCGGGCCGTTGATGATGTGGATGGCTTTCGGCATTGGGTCCTTTGCGCAAGCAAGAGCTGCGTGTTAACGCCCGGCTCGCATTTCAACAAGCGGTCAGTCAAAGACCAGTCACGGTAAGGCGATGCATCTCATTATAAACGGCGAAGATCATGACGACCTTCCGGACGGATTAACCGTTGCGATGCTGATCGCTCATCTGGGATTGCCGGAACGTAAAATTGCCATTGAGCGCAATCTCGAAGTCATTCCCAAAAGTACATTTGGCGAAGTGATTCTCAACGATCACGATAAACTCGAGATCATCCACTTCATCGGAGGCGGTTAAGTGCCTGAAACTTCTACTGACAATCTAATCGTTGCGGGACGGACTTTTCAGTCGCGCCTGATTATTGGCACGGGCAAGTATGCTGATTATCAGCAGAATGCCGATGCTCTCGCAGCGTCTGGCGCTGATATTGTCACTGTCGCTGTCCGGCGCGTGAACTTGTCAGATGCGTCCGCGCCCATGCTGGCCGACTTCATCGACCCTGAAAAAACAACCTATCTGCCCAATACGGCGGGCTGTTTTACGGGCGAAGATGCGATCCGGACGCTCCGACTCGCCAGAGAAGCGGGCGGTTGGGATTTAGTGAAGCTGGAGGTGCTGTCAGATCCGAAACATCTCTATCCCGATATGGAAGAGACGCTTCGCGCCATGAAATTGCTGAAAGAAGACGGGTTTGAGGTCATGGTATATTGCAGCGATGACCCTGTATTTGCGCGTAAACTCGAAGATTTGGGGGCTGCCGCGATTATGCCCCTGGGCGCACCGATCGGATCAGGACTGGGTATCCAAAATCCCGTTAATATCCGGCTGATTATCGAACAGTCCTCCGTGCCTGTCATTGTCGATGCAGGGGTCGGGACAGCGTCTGACGCGACGGTGGCCATGGAATTGGGCTGTGACGGCGTGTTGATGAATACGGCCATCGCCGAGGCCAAAGACCCAGTCAGAATGGCACGCGCCATGAAACATGCGGTTATTGCGGGTCGAGAGGCCTATCTGGCCGGACGGATGCCAAAGAAACTTTATGCCGATCCAAGTTCGCCATTGGCCGGCCTTATTTAGGCTGAATGTTGTCTAAGGCTGCTTCAATCTAGAGCCCGGCTAGGGGAAGGAAGTTACATGTCTATTGCACCGAGCCGCAAAGAACTGCGTTTACTCGCCGCGACATCATCTCGAATCGCCGCCTTGACCCTTATTGGTCTGTCCCTTGTGGCCTGTGCATCGACGAAGGATCGGGGCTCCTTTCAGGGTGCAGAAACGCGGGACGTACAATCTGCGATGGCGTCGCCCGTCAACGACATTGGTTTGAATGATATTGAAATCCCTGAATATCTGGTTTCGATGACAAACCCATACGCGAATGCCCCGTCAAGTTGCGACGCGATCAAAGCCGATCTGGCCACGTTGAACGCTTTGCTCGGTTCTGATCTGGATATCCCCGAAGATGAAGCCGTTCGCCGTGAACAAACAGCTTTGAATGCGACCTCGTCCACCATTGGCAGCGTGTTGATTCCTTTTCGTGGTGTGGTTCGCGCCATTTCCGGTGCAGCTGGAAATGAGCGTGATGCGCGGCAGGCTTACGAACGCGGTCTGGTCCGGCGCGCTTATATCAAAGGTATGGCCCGACAGATGAAGTGCTCACTGCCAACTAACCGTCCATCTCGGGACGTGCCGATTGTTTATCACCATGTGACTGGCAAAATGTAACGGGCAGACATTGAGGCTGGAAACCGCCGCCTGTCCGGTTTATGGCCCGGCGGTCTGATTGACGTCCATCCGCCTACTGCGAAGTCTCTATGTCCACCGTCCTGCTTGTTATCCTTCTCATCCTCTCGGTCATCATGACCGGACTGATCCTGATTCAGCGCTCCGAAGGCGGTGCACTGGGTATTGGCGGCGGCGGCGGTGGTGGCGGAGGCGGTGGCTTTATGTCGGGTCGTGCGGCGACGACATCTGTTGCGCGGATGACAGCGATCCTCGGTACAATCTTTCTCATCCTGTCTCTTTTGCTCTCAGTCGTATTTGCGCTCGAAAATAATGACAGTGGTGCGTTAGATAATGTGGACAACGAAGTTGGTGGCTTGACCTCACCCGCCGAGTCGTCCGATGAGACAACCCCGTTGGAAGAGCCTGCGACAACTCCTGCGGACCCCACCGACACTGACGAGTAAACGCCACTGGTGAGAACGCGATCCTGCGTCCTTTGCTGGGCGTCGGGATATTGTGTTGATGGCCAAACAGCCTCGCTATATTTTTATTACAGGCGGAGTCGTCTCGTCGCTGGGCAAGGGCCTGGCGTCAGCGGCATTAGGCGCACTGCTGCAGGCGCGCGGCTATAACGTCCGCCTGCGCAAGCTGGATCCATATCTGAATGTCGACCCAGGCACGATGAGCCCCTATCAGCACGGCGAAGTCTATGTGACGGATGATGGTGCTGAGACGGATCTCGACCTTGGTCACTATGAGCGTTTTACGGGTGTGTCCGCGACGCAGGGCGACAATATCACGACAGGGCGGATCTATTCCGACATCATCGCCAAAGAGCGCCGTGGCGACTATCTCGGTGCGACTGTACAGGTGATTCCGCATGTAACCAATGAAATCAAAGACTTCGTTCTGTCTGATGCAGGCGATGTTGATTTTGTTTTATGCGAAGTTGGCGGCACGGTTGGTGATATTGAAGGTCTGCCTTTCTTCGAAGCCTTGCGCCAACTGGGCCAAGAATTGCCGCGCGGCCAATGCTGTTTCCTTCACGTGACGCTGCTGCCTTACATTGCCGTGGCGGGCGAAATGAAGACGAAGCCGACGCAGCACTCAGTCAAAGAGCTCCGCTCCATCGGCATCCAGCCGGATATTTTGCTGTGTCGTAGCGAGCGCGAGATCCCGAAAACTGAGCGTCAGAAGATCGCTCGTTTTTGCAATGTCCGTGAAAGCGCTGTCATCCAAGGTCTAGACGCGCGGTCGATTTACGCTGTGCCGCTCGCCTATCACGAAGAAGGTCTGGACCGCGAAGTACTGAACCATTTTGGTATCCTCACGCCGCCTGACGCTGATTTGTCTAAATGGCAGGAAATCGACAACACGCAGTCCAACCCGGATGGTGAGGTGAGAATAGCCGTCGTTGGCAAATATACTGTTCTGCCCGACGCTTACAAATCCATCACCGAAGCCCTTGTTCATGGGGGTATTGCCAATGAGGTGAAGGTCAAAATCCTCTGGATCGAAGCCGAAGACTTTGAGACCATGGAGCCTGAAGCGGTCCTGCGCGGCGCGCACGGCATTCTTGTGCCCGGCGGATTTGGGGAACGCGGCACAGAGGGCAAAATCAAAGCCGTCCAATATGCCCGCGAGAAGAAAATTCCTTACTTCGGTATCTGTCTTGGTATGCAGATGGCGGTCATCGAAGCGGCCCGAAACCTCGCCAATATGAATAGCGCCAGCTCGTCAGAGTTTGGGGATGAGGGTGAAAATGTTGTCGGTCTAATGACGGAATGGACGCGCGGGAATGAGCGTTTCGAACGAACAGCGAACACAGATCTTGGCGGGACAATGCGTCTTGGCGCTTACCCTGCCGTGCTGGCTGAAGGCTCACTCGTCGCAGAAGCCTATGGAACAAATGAAATCAGCGAACGCCACCGCCATCGCTACGAGGTCAACATCGAGTATCGTCAGTCTTTGGAAGATGTGGGTCTGCGTTTCTCCGGCGTCTCTCCGGACGGTATCTTGCCTGAGATCGTTGAAATCCCCGGCCACCCTTGGTTTGTCGGTGTTCAATTTCACCCAGAATTGAAAAGCCGACCTTTCGATCCGCATCCGCTGTTCAGCGGCTTTATCGGTGCTGCCGTGGAGCAAAGCCGACTGGTCTAACTATTCATGAGATCACATTCCGCTCACGGTATGTTGTTGTAAAACCGTCACAATCAAGTTGACCATGGAGTCGCTGCGCCGTTTAGCGCGGACTTCATTTGTTGTTTTGAGAGTGTCCATGAAATCCAGTTATCTTCCGACCGTCGCCCTTGGCACGGTCCTCATGGCAGGCACGAGCTTGTCGTCCGCTTTCGCTCAATCCAACATTGCCGATGAGATTATCGTCACGGCACAAAAGCGTGAGCAGAGCCTGCAGGACGTACCGCTATCCCTTGATGTTATTCGGGGCGAAGAGCTTGATGTGGCTAGTTCAGGCGCCGAAGATATTCTGTTTCTCTCGGCGCGAGTCCCCAGCCTCTATGCTGAAGGGTCGTTCGGGCGAACTTTTCCACGGTTCTACATTCGTGGCCTTGGCAATACTGATTTTGATCTCAACGCCAATCAACCTGTCAGTCTCGTCTATGACGGTGTGGTCCTAGAAAACCCGGTCCTGAAAGGATTTCCGGTTTTTGATCTTGATCGCATCGAAGTGCTTCGCGGCCCACAGGGTACACTTTTTGGCAGGAACACGCCCGCTGGCGTTATTACGTTCCAGAGCGCGCGTCCGACCCGTGAGACAGAAGGCTATGTCAGAGCGGCCTATGGTCGGTTCGATACAGTCGATCTTGAAGGCGCGGTCAGTGGACCACTTTCCGAGACTGTATCGGCGCGACTGTCGGGCTTGTTTCAAAGTCGCGATGATTATGTTGAGAACACGGCGCCTAATCCATCTGAGGAGGCCTATGAAGAGTTCAACGAATATGCAGGGCGTCTACAACTCCTCTTCGAACCGAATGAAGACACGAACGTTCTGCTGAACCTGCACGGTCGTAAGTTAGATGGGGGGTCGCGTACATTCCGAGCCAATTCGATCCAGCCAGGAACGGGCGGGCTTGTTCCGAATTTCGACCGGTTCACAGCGGCTCAGGACGCCGGACAAATACTCGATGTTGAGAATTTCGGTGCCAGCCTGACGATTGATAGCGCCCTCGGCCGTGGCACACTCACTTCCATCACGGCGTTTGAGAGCGTCCGTGTCGATGCGCGTGGCGATGTTGATGGCGGGTTTGGCGCTGGTTTTGCACCGCCGTCCGGCCCGGGCTTCATTCCATTTGCTGCCGAAAGCCAGGATAACATCACAGGTCACAGCCAGTGGACGCAGGAATTACGTTACAACTTCGATGCCACAGATACTGTCAATGTGACGCTGGGCGGCTTTGCCTTTATCGAAAATCTAGAAATTGAGAGCCTGTCCTTCGACACGTTGTTCGGCGGGGGCGTCAATGGTCGCGCCGTTCAAGATCAGGACACAGAGGCTTTTGCGCTCTTTACCTCCATCGCGTTTCAAGCGACCGATCGACTCACAGCGACGGGCGGCATCCGCCTATCTGTTGAGAACAAAGATTTCGTGGCGTCCCGCACAATTGGACCGTTTGGCTCTGGTGCACTGGGGCCAATCGAACGCAGTCTGAATGACACGGTTGTGACGGGCGACCTTGCCCTCAACTATGAGGTTAACGACACCCTTAACCTGTTCACTCGCTACGCTCGCGGGTTCCGCGCCCCGAACGTACAGGGCCGGATAGTCTTTGGTGATGCTGTGACGACGGCGGAAACTGAGACCATTGATTCCATCGATGCCGGGTTCAAATCGCGCTTTTGGGATGGTCGCGGCACATTGAACGCCACAGCCTTCTACTTCGAGACGGATAATCAGCAGCTGACAGCTGTTGGCGGGGCCGGAAACTTTAATCAGCTCCTGAATGCTGCTGCGGTGAGCGGCAGCGGCATTGAGCTAGATGCTGGCCTAAATCCGACGGATCATGTCGAACTCACAGCAGGCTTTAGTATCAACGACACCGAAATTCGCGATGCGTCTTTGGAAGTCGGTGCCTGTGGTGCGCCTTGCACAATCCTAGACCCGATCAATGCGGTGACAGGCAACGCCCTGATTGATGGCAATCGTTTACCGCAAGCGCCGAAATATATCGCCAATGCGTCGGCACGGTTCGGAATTCCGGTGTCAGATGATAGCGAGTTTTTCGTCTTTGGCGATGTTGCCCATCGCAGCGCGGTGAATTTCTTCCTCTACGATAGTGCGGAATTTCGCAGCGACGGTCTGACAGAAGTGGGTCTGCGCGGCGGTTACATCCATAAGGATAATTTTGAAGTCGCTGTCTATGTCCGTAATCTCTTTGCTGTGACAGAGCTGGAGGGAGCCGTGGACTTTAATAACTTCACGGGTTTCATCAACGAGCCTTCGATCTATGGCGTTGAGGTCACAAAGCGATTCTAGCGATCCACCAATCATGCATTGGAAGCCCGTTCCGTTTGGAGCGGGCTTTTTTGTTGGGCAAAATTTCCCGAGGACACGTCGACCCAGACGGTGACCTTGCGCGCATGGCCTGCTAGCCACCGCAAAACACTATTCGGGGTCCTCATGAAATATCGTCACATTCTTCTGTGCTCAGTCGCGCTTTCTACAACGATCGGGCTCGGTCTACCGGCCGCAGCGCAAGACGGTGATGATAAAGAGGCGGCGAAGTGGGACGTCACCAACCCGCCCGGAAAGACTCGCAACATCAAAATCGATGTGACCGAAGGCACGTGGATGAGCCTTGATGTTTCGCCGGATGGTCAAACGATCGCGTTCGACATGCTCGGCGACATTTACACAGTGCCCGTCACAGGCGGCACGGCGAAGAATATTGCCTCTGGCATGGCGTGGGAAATGCAGCCGCGGTTCTCGCCGGATGGATCTCGCATTGCCTTCACATCGGATCGCGGGGGCGGCGACAATATCTGGACGATGGACGTGGATGGATTCGACATGGAGCAGGTGACCG
This sequence comes from Algimonas ampicilliniresistens, assembly GCF_030159955.1. Lineage (GTDB taxonomy): Bacteria > Pseudomonadota > Alphaproteobacteria > Caulobacterales > Maricaulaceae > Litorimonas > Litorimonas ampicilliniresistens. The sequence continues at coordinate 1,356,827 of NZ_BSNK01000001.1, read as the reverse complement.
ACGAGTCTTTCCGACTGCTCAATAATGCGACCTGGCATCCGTCCGGCGATTTTATCGCGGCGCGTAAGCACTTCACCACCTCCCGCTCTGCAGGGGTTGGTGAGATCTGGCTGTACTCGACCAAAGGTGGGGCCGGCGTTCAGCTCGTGAAACGCCCATCAGAAGCGCATCAGAAAGAACTCGGCGAACCGATGTTCACGCCTGACGGGAAGGGCGTTTATTATAGTCAGAACATCACCTCCGGTCCGATCTTCGAATATGCGCAAGATTCCAATACAGAGCTATTCCAGATCAAGCGCTACGATATGGAGACGGGCGAGACAGACGTAGCTGCCGGCGGAGCGGGTGGAGCCGTTCGGCCGACGCCATCCCCTGACGGCAAATACCTAGCCTATGTCAAACGGGTGCGCGCGCAATCGCGGCTGTTCCTCAAAGATCTGTCCAGCGGTGAAGAACGCATGATCTTCGATCATCTTGATCAAGATATGCAAGAAACTTGGGCTATTACAGGCGTCTATCCAAATATGGATTGGAGCCCGGACAGCAACAGCATCTTCTTCTGGGCAAGGGGCAAAATCCATCGTTACGACGTGCCCGAAGACAATATCGACCATATTGAGTTTCGGGTGAATGATACGCGCCCCGTCCTCGACGCGCCTCGGCCAGCGACGGACGTGTCTCCTGCTCAATTCGACATCAAGATGCCACGTTTTGTGGAAGTTTCGCCCGATGGGCGGACTGTGCTGATGGAAAGCCTCGGCAAGATTTACAGACGCGACCAACGCACGGGTGAAGCGACCCGCCTGACGCAACTTCCCGACAATATTCGGGAACTTCATCCGTCATTTTCTCGCGATGGACGCTCCGTTGTCTTTGTGTCGTGGGATGATGCGGCATTGGCCACGATCCACCGGATCCAATTGGAAACAGGTGAGGTGATCAACATTACGACTGAGCCCGGTCATTATCGCAGCCCGCGCCTGTCTCCCAACGGCGCTTATGTGACCTATGAAAAGCGCAGCGGTGGCAATCTGGTGGCACCAGAATGGTCGTCTAACACCGGGCTTTATGTACAGCGCGTCGGCGGAGGGGATGCCAAACGCATCTCCAAGTCTGGGTCTGCGCCGCATTTCGATGGCTCGAATAGTCGCCTCTTCTTCACCCGTTATGCCGACGATGCGAGCCAGCTGGTGAGCGTCGATCTGACGGGTAATGAGGAACGTATTCATGCGACCAACAAAATGGCGCAAACTTATGTCGTCAGCCCGGATGGCCGTCAGGTTGCCTTCCGCGAAAACTATAACCTCTATGTAACGCCGCTTCTGCCGGGACCACAAAAAGTCAGTGCCGGCCGCTCGAGCAAGGCACTACCTGTTACAAAGGTGAGCGAAGGTGGGGCGACCTATCCGAGCTGGAGCATGAACGGCACACTGAATTGGACCCTCGGTTCGACACTGTTCTCAGCTACGAAAGCTCAGCTGGCAGACGATGATTTCGAACCGGTGACGCAAGGCACCGACATTGGCATGACAATGTCGGCGGATAAGCCAACGGGCCTCGTGGCGCTGACCAATGTCCGCATTGTGAGCATGTCAAACAAAGATGGTGGCGTGATCGAGCAGGGAACCATCCTGATTGATGGCGATCGTATCCAATCTGTTGGCACGAATGTCAGTATCCCGACGGGGGCTAAGATTGTCGATCTGGCCGGCAAGACGGTCACGCCAGGCTTTATCGATGCCCATGCGCACGGACCTCAAGGTGTCTCTGGATTGGTTCCGCAACAAAATTGGGAAACGGTGGCGACCCTTGCGCTTGGTGTGACGACAATCTTCGATCCAAGTTCACGTGCAGAGCTGATCTTCCCGGCCGCTGAAATGCAGCGGGCTGGAAAACTGCTCGCCCCGCGTATCTATTCGACTGGCGAAGTGATTTATGGAGCAAAAGCTCCCGGCTTCTACGCCTCCATCGAAAACTTCGATGATGCGAAGGAACATGTCGACCGTCTTGCTAAACAAGGCGCTCTGGGCGTGAAAAACTATAACCAACCGCGCCGTGATCAGAGACAACAAGTCGTCGAGGCGGCTCGCGAGGCGAATATCCTCGTCGTCGCAGAGGGCGGATCGCAATATCATATGGATATGGCGCTGGTTCAGGACGGCAACACGTCGGTCGAACATAATCTGCCCGTTTCGGACATTTATGATGATGTCATCCAGATGTTTAGCCAGACCAATGTTGCGTACACACCGACCTTAGCTGTGACCTATGGCGGCGTTCGCGGTGAGGATTATTATTACCAGACGACGGATGTCTGGAAGCATCCGCTGCTGTCAAAACATGTGCCGCCAACCATCTTGCAGGCCCGCTCCGTTCGTCGCCAAATGGCACCGATGGAGGATTATGCCGACGCGCCGTCCGGCGCGGTCTCTAAGAAACTGATGGAAGCGGGTGTGCCAGTTAGTATTGGCGCGCATGGTCAACGTGAGGGGCTTGCGGCACATTGGGAGATGCAAAGCTTCCAGCGCGGCGGTATGAGCCCGCTACAAGCCTTGATGACGGCGACGACTGAACCCGCGCGTCATCTCGGCCTGTCCAAAGATATCGGAAGCATTGAGGCCGGGAAACTGGCTGATCTGGTCATCATGGATGCAGATCCGCTCGCCGATATCGCGAATGCTGAAAGCCTGACCCACGTCATGATTGGAGGCCGTCTCTATGAGAGCGCGACCATGAATGAGGTCGAGACTGGCGACGCGAAGCGTCTACCCTACTGGTGGGAGTAGGGGTCTAAGCCGTCCTCAATTTCGGTTGAGGACGGCTTAGAAACCGCGTTGGTTTAACCAGCTCAACAGGGCTGCGTTGACAGCCTCAGGCTTGTCCCACATCGCCCAATGACCGCAGTTGGGGATCGTCACCCGTGTCAGATCTGGCACGGTCTTCACCATGCTGTCGGTCGTGCTGGGCGGCAGGAAGAAATCATCCTCTGGGCTGATCATCAGGGACGGGACCTCTATGGTCGTGGATAATCCCTGCGCCATTTCCCAGTTCGCCGTCGTATTTCGGTAGTAATTCATGCCGGGCAGGAAGCCGGTGTTTTGATAAGCGTCTGAATAGACGGCCCGTTGCTCTGGTGTGACCACCATGTCGCCATTATCGGGCGCGCCCGCTCTGAGGTAGGATTCGAAACGCGTAGGCAAGTGCGTCAGCTCTGGCGTGAGTTTCAACCCGTTCGGGGATGCTCGGAACATCATCCGAAAAAACGCGTCGGAATCGGAATTATATAGCGCCTCAACGGCGTCTGTACGGTCGCGAAACTCAATGAAGTAATGCTCCGTCCCGAACCGTTTCTCGAAGATAGTCATAGGATCGACAGGCGCGCGGCCGACATGGGGTGTGCTGATGCTTATCGCAGCTATTGTCCGGTGTTTAAGTATCCGTACCGCGTGCCATAGAATAATTCCGCCCCAATCATGACCACAGAGAATGGCCTGATTGATGCCATAGTGATTTAGCACGGCTTCGAGATGACCAATGAGATTGGCCATGCCGTAATGCTCAACCCCGCGAGGGGCACTGCTTTTTCCAAACCCGAGCAGATCATAAGCAATGACGCGGTAGCCCGCATCTGCCAGAGCCGGGACGGTCGTGGCCCAACTATACGCCAGCTCAGGCCAACCATGAATGAGCACAAGCGGGGTGCCGTCTTCAGGCCCATTCGCGTATGTTGCGATTTGGAACCCGTCGACGGGTACAAGCGTAGGATTGTCGTAGTTCATGCTATGACAATTGGCGTTTTAACCCCGCCTGCCAACCGCAAAAACACCTTGCGGATGCCGGGAATCGCCACTATGTCCCGGCTCGAACGCAGGTCCCGCGGCAACACGGGGCCTTTTGCTATTTATTCGAATGAGAGTTGAACCGACACATGGTCGAAATTTACGTCCGCCAGAACAACGTTGATCAGGCCCTTCGCGCGCTTAAGAAAAAGCTGCAAAACGAAGGCATCCTGCGCGAAATGAAAGCTCGTAAACATTACGAGAAGCCGTCCGAGAAACGCGTCCGCGAACAGGCCGAAGCCGTTCGTCGTGCCCGTAAATTGGCTCGCAAGCGCGCTCAGATCGAAGGTCTGATCCCAAGCAAGAAGAAGCGTCCGACGACTCACTCTCGTTAGGCTAAGCTTCATTGATGATTGGAACAGCCGTCCTCTTGGGCGGCTTTTTCTTTGGGGGATAGGATGACAGAAGCGGCGCAATCATTGATCCAGCGGCATAAGTTGCAGCCGCACCCGGAAGGTGGGTTTTACCGCGAGACTTACCGATCAGAGATGCGCGTTGAAACGTCGGCTGGAGATCGTTCTGCGGGAACGGCTATTCTCTACATGCTGTGCGGGGACGATGTTTCGCGCTTTCACCGGATTGATGCAGACGAGATCTGGCATCATTATGAGGGCGGCGATCTGGAGATATACTCGCTAGAGCCTGACGGTGCGACCCGTGTCGATGTGTTGGGCCGCGATAATTTGCAAGTTGTGATCAAGGCGGGCGTTTGGTTTGGCGCGGCCCTCAGTCACGCAGACGACCATTCTCTGGTCGGATGTACGGTGAGTCCGGGTTTCGAATTTGATGGATTCGAGCTGGCCGACCGGGAATCACTGTTGTCGGACTGGCCCGACGCAAAAGATTGGGTTGAAAAGCTGACTTGAGGGGAAGCCCCTAAGCGGCGACCGGATCGACAATGGCTCCGCCCACGGCTTCATAGGGATCAAGGCCCGCCTCGCGCATCATACGGTGGACTTCCGGATAGACTGTCATCGGTTGTACGTTCAGCATCTCGCGAACCTCTTCAAGCGGACGAGGCAGCAGATCCATCAGATCATAGAGCATGATGTTTTTGGCCGCTTTACCGCGCCGCGCCGCTTCTCGGATCGAGCCGATGACAGGCGCGCCTTTTGGCGCCCAGCGTTTAACTTCCAACGCACCCATATAGGCGATGAACTGAATGCCGAGACCGGATGTCTGCTGGTAGCTATAGGCAAGGACGGAAGTCTCCCCGAGTGCATCACGACCATAACCCGTCAAGACGTGGAACATGTCATGTGTGTCGCGAGAGCGGTTGTTATACCATTTGAACTCTGGTGTGCGTGTGTCGTCAAGTTCTGCAGCGAACTGATCAAATTCGTCGACCAGACCCTGAGCCGTCAGACCTTCGCGGTCCATGAAGGTACAATAAGCGTCCGCCAGTGAGCCTTTCGGCATGGCGCGGAGTGTCTCACGGTCATCGAGAATGGGTGGCAGGTAGCGCCGCTCTTCAAACCGTTTGCGGCCTTCTGGATCGGCGATAAATCGATTGAACGCTTTGTACAGATCGTTTCCGTTTAGCGAATGGGTGATGTGAAAGACCTGAGACGTGTCTTCCTTATTCGCGATGAGGTTCTTGAAGTGCCGCATCGCTTTGAACCAGCGTCGCGGCATTCTCGGTACGGGAATAGCGTCAGGAGTCGAACTACGTGTCATAATACCATCCATATACGCATGACCTTAACGCTCAACCCTCAAAGATTGTATGACGGTCGTTCGCGCATGCGCGCCATATAGGCTTGAAGCGCGGGATGATCGTCGCCTGGTTGGGCTTTGATCCAGCGCGCCGTATCGAACAGAATTGTGAGCGAGATGTCCGCCCAACTATAATGATCGCCAGCCAGATAATCGTTGTCTTTAAGATGCGCTTCCACATCCTCGAAGAACCAAGCCAAGCGTGTCCGACCGCGCTCGGCAAGCTCCGGAATCTGATCGAGATTGCGGGGGCCAGGCAATGCGCGGCCTTTCATATGCGGCGAGCTATTCCGTAGCACTTCGGCAAACGCCATCAGGCCTTCCATTGTGCAACGGAAATCCCACTCAAGGACACGGGCTTTTTCGAGCGGCGTCGTTCCCATCAATGGGGGCGTCGGGTGAAGCGCTTCGACATAGGCAGCAATCGCAATATTATCCGCGATTGTGTCGCCAGCTTCGGTAACGAGAACGGGAACCGTGGCGCGCGGATTGATCGCCAGAAAGTGAGGCTTGAGTTGCTCCGCTGTTCTGAGGTCGACCTCAATCGTTTCCCACTCAATGCCTTTCTCAGCGAGAAGCATGCGGGCGCGGCGAGGTGATGGGGCCGTTGAGCAATCATACAGCTTGAGCATGGTCATCTTTCTCCTTAATTCTAGAGCATGTTTACGCCCGAAGACGCGCCGATCAAGGTTTCCCTGAAACCCAAGGTCAAAGAACTCGGTGACGGGTTTACGGTCAGACGTGCCCTGCCAATGATCAGCCATCGATCGGTTGGTCCTTGGGTGTTTTTCGACCACTTTGGTCCCGTCGACTATGCGCCGGGCGAGGGAATGGATGTTCGGCCCCATCCGCATATTGGCATCGCGACTGTGACCTACCTGTTTGAAGGCGAAATCTGGCACCGCGATAGTCTTGGTAATAGCTCGCCGATTGAACCGGGGGCGATCAATCTCATGGTGTCGGGGAGCGGCATTGTTCACAGCGAACGGACGCGCTCGGCGCTCCGGGCTGAGGGCTATAGTTTGCACGGCCTGCAACTGTGGCTGGCCCTGCCAGATGATGAGGAAGAGCGCGATGCCAGCTTCCATCATCATCCCGCCGATACAATTCCAGAGGCGACGCTACCGGGGGGTGCGAAAGTGCGCGTGATGATGGGAACGGCCTTCGGTCTGGAGTCTCCCGTGGAGACCTTCTCAGAGACGCTTTACTACGAGGTCGATTTACCAGACGGGGCGTCCGTCACCCTGCCTGAAGCCCCAGAAGCCGCGATGTATGTCGTCGAAGGGGAAGCTGATGTTGACGGCGCATCCGCCGATCGGTTTGTTCTCTCGATTTTGGGTGATGGACCCCATCTGATCACTGCGCAGGGCCGTACAAGGTTTGCTGTCGTGGGTGGTGCGCCTTTGGGCCAACGTCATATGCGATGGAATTTCGTGTCGTCACGGCCGGAGCGGATCAAGCAGGCCGCCGATGACTGGCGGTCCGGTCGGTTCCCAACCGTTCCGGGCGACGAGACAGAGCATATCCCGCTCCCAGATGAGATGACTTTTTGATGCGTTATTTGTGTGGTTTCACGATTTGGGTACTGTTCGCGATCCCAGCTCTTGCGCAAAATACGTCGGGCGTTTTCGGACCCGTCGTCAATGCTGACGATCATGGCGTGCAATATCGCGCGGCTTTCGACTTTGACGACGACAGTTGGTCGCAACGATTTCATTATCAGAAAGCTCTGAATGGCGATCTGCGTTTACGCGGCATCATTGCAACCCGAGAGACGACGTCGTCGGAAATGGATTTCGATTTTATCAGAGCAGAAGCGGTTTGGCAGGTTACGCCGGACAGCCGAAACTATCAGTCCGGTTTCCGCTTCGAAGGTAGAATCCGGGGCAATGGACGTCCAGATGAGGTCCGCGCGAACTGGATCAATCAGTGGTCGCTACGGAATGGTTGGCGGGCTCGGGCGATCCTCATGAACACGCTACAAGTCGCTGACAAAACCAATGATGAGCTCGACTTTAGCGGACGTTTCGGACTGTCACGCCAAACTGAATCAGGTGTTCGGTTGGGCGTGCACAGCTTTGTCGACTTCGGTGATACGGGCGGCATCCAAGTCTTCAACGGAAACACCGCTGAGATAGGACCGTTCATATCATTCAACGTCACAGACCAGATCGACCTCTATGTGGGAACGCTCCACGGATTGACGCGCAATGCGGCAGATAACCAATTCCGTGTTTTTGTCGGTCGAAGTTTCTAAGCCGCGTAGAGTTGGTCCGGGTCTTTGAATGACTTGAACTCAAGTGCATTACCGCTGGGGTCTAAGAAAAACATGGTCGCTTGCTCACCTGTCTCGCCTTTGAAGCGGACATAGGGTTCAATCACAAACTCTGTACCCGCGCCGATGAGTGTGTCTCTCAGATCATGCCAATCCGACCACGGTAGGATGGCCCCAAAGTGCCTGACCGGAACCTCTTTACCGTCGACGGTATTGGTCGCCAAAGATTCGGCTTCCTCACAGACATGCAGGCTGAGTTGATGACCGAAAAAATTGAAATCAATCCAATGGTCTGCTTCACGCCCGACAGTGCAGCCAAGCGTATCGCGGTAGAAAAGCCTCGCTTCTTCTTTATCGCGTGTTGGTGCGGCGAGATGAAATGGGATGGTCATGAGTGAGGGCCGTAATCATAGTCGCCGCCCTTTTCGAGCGCTCGACGATAGGCGGGTCGGTCCCACACACGCTGCACGAACTCATTGCAGGCTTCGTATCCTTTGAGCCGACCGCGAGCTTTAGCCGCCTCGAGCGGGAAGATCATATTGAAGTCGGCGCCCGTTAACTCATCGCCCGCAAACCACGTATTCCGGATCAGTGAATATTCGCAATAATCAAGGACCTTTTTGATCTCGTCCATAATCATTGGCTGGATCGGGGCGGCGGCATCTCCGAGGAACCCTGTGTAGAGAGCCAAGAGCAGCGGCAACATGGCCGACCCTTCGGCGAAATGCAGGAAGTGGACATAGTCGACATAACTTTGAGTGCCGCTGTCAGGTCTGAACTTGCGATGACCGTCTGCATCCGTCCCGAAAGCGTCGAGGATGTAGACAATGATCGCCCCGGTTTCGGCGACAACCATGCCATTATGTTCGATGACCGGACTTTTTCCGAGCGGGTGGATGGCTTTCAATTCGGCTGGCGCACGGCTGGTTTTCTCATCGCGCTTATAAGCCCGAATCTCATACTCGGTTCCAAGCTCTTCTAAGAGCCAAAGAATCCGCTGTGAGCGTGAGTTGTTGAGGTGGTGAACAGTTAGCATGAGACTCGACTAGGGCAGGGCGCGGGCATCATGCAACCGGTTTCGGGCCATCGTCGCCAGAGAAGTCGAGCGTAACGGTTTGCCCGTCCCGAACAATATTGACGCTATTGCTCTGCCCTTTGAGCAGGGATCGCAGCATTCGCGCATCGATACTTAACGCCCCGTCACTGATATGACCTTCTTGATAGACATAGGCGCTATCGCCTTGGATTTCAGCGCCAATGAGGTCGAGCGCGACAGGTGCCCCACTGACGGCGAGAGTGAAATTCGCCTCTGTATAGAGCGCGAGGTGGGCTCTAGCGCGCAGTGACCCGAGATCAGGGCGGTCGATCAGACCAGCCTGAAACAAGACGGACTGTGCATCCTGCAAATGATAGACGTGAACGACAGACACGTCTCCCTTTTGCGAAATTGTGACTTCAGTTTCCGTGCGGGCGAGGCGGTGTGCCCATGCCGGCCCAGCCCAACAGAGCGCGCCGACCCCACACAAACCGCTTATAACTGTCCGTCTAGTCGTCACGGCCGAGCATTCGGCGAAGGGTCTCACGGATCGTGGTACGGGTTTCTGCATCCTCGGCAGGTGCTTCTTCGACGTCCGTCGACTCTACGGATTCAACCGGTGCATCAGCCGCGCCTTCAGAGCGTTGCAAGGGTAGCTCTGAGCCGTCTTCACTGGCGGGCTCAGACTTGTCGTCGGACTTTAGCTCACGGAGCATGTCAGCCATCATGCTCGTGCGTTTCGCATCCGATTTATAAAGTGACAGCCGATCAGATGTCACGGATTGCGGGAAGCCATTGTCACGGTAATTCGCATCCGCTGTTTGGTGAGCTGCATCCAACAGAATTTTCTCGATCCGCTTATCGCGGATAATCAGCTTGGTGACGCGCTGGCTATCCCGTCGCCAAATTTCAGCCGGAACCATAACTTCTTCAGTCTCGCCGTCTGCAAAGGTGAGCGTCAGGGGCAGAGGTGAAATCAAACCGCCTTTATTCTCGAAGTCGATGAAATAGAGATATTTACCGTCTTCCTGTGCCCGGTCATAGGCTGCGCGTTCCCAGTCTTTGAGACCTTCGAGAAATTTGGTGAACTTGTTCCGGTCCGCATTGGTTTCAGCAAACTTGTCATTGTCGTTGTAAAAGTCATTGAGGTCATCGAACCGATCAACACGTGTCGTCCGGCCTTCCTCACGGTTACGGCGCTGAACAATGTTTTCAGGATATCTTTGAAGGTCTTCATCCCGGTCGATGCTGCTTTCGACGTCTGGGTCGTTGGTGCCGATTTGGTATTCTCGGACATCGGTAATCGCCATGTCGACATAGTCAGTCCCGAAGAACCAACCGCGCCAGAACCAGTCGAGATCGACCGCGGATGCATCTTCCATTGTCCGGAAGAAATCTTCAGGCGTTGGACGTTTGAACTTCCAGCGACGGCTATATTCGCGAAAGGCGAAGTCAAACGCCTCGCGCCCCATAACGGTTTCGCGCAGCACAATTAGTGCGGCCGCCGGTTTGGCATAGGCATTGGGGCCGAATTGAAGCACCGAGTCTGATTGCGTCATGATCGGCACCTGATTGGAGCTCGTCATGTAGCGCGTGATTTCATCCAGCGGGTTTTGCATATTGCGCCGGATCGGGAAATTTTCTTCCCACTCATACTCGGCCATATACTCCAAGAAGGTATTGATGCCTTCATCCATCCAGGTCCAGCGGCGTTCGTCGCTATTGACGGTCATCGGGAAATAGATGTGGCCAATCTCGTGAATGATGACGCCGATCAGCCCATATTTGACGTTGCGTGAATAAACGGTCTCACCAGACTTCTCGTCGTCATAGGGGCGGTATCCGTTGAACGTAATCATCGGATATTCCATTCCGCCACGTTCCCATGCATTCACGCTCTGGGCGGTCGGATAGGGATAGTTGAAAGCGAATCGGTTATAGACATCCATCGTGTGGACGACGGACTGTGTTGAGAATTTTGACCAAATGGGGTCCGCTTCTTTCGGAAAGAAACTCATCGCCAGAACGCGCGGATTCTCCGCATCGTCCTGTTCGAAAACCATAGCGTCCCAGATATATTTGCGGGAGCTAGACCAGGCGAAATCGCGCACATTGTCGGCTTTGAATTGCCACGTTTTTGTTCCCGTTGCTTTGTCAGCTTCGTTCGCTTCGGCTTCTTCAGGCGTGACAATATAAGTCGGTTTGTCGGTTCCGGCATTGTCGAGGCGACGGCGCTGCGTCGCAGTCAAGACGTCGCGGGGATTTTGCAGAACGCCCGTAGCCGAAACGATGTGATCATTCGGGACGGTCAGATCGACTTCGTAATCACCGAATTCCAGCGTGAATTCGCCGCGGCCTAAAAACTGTTTGTTCTGCCAGCCCGTGTAGTCTGTGTAGGCGGCGAGGCGTGGAAACCACTGTGCCAGAGCAAAGATGTGATTGTCGTCGTCTTCGAAATATTCGTAGCCGCCCCGGCCGCCAACCGCGACTTCGTCAATAATGTTATGTTCCCAATCGACCTGAAAATCGAATGTCGCGTTAGGCGCGAGGGGCGCGGGCAGATCGATCCGCATCATGGAATCATTGATGAAATAGGACAGGGTGTTTCCGCTGGAGTCGGCGACCTGCGTAAACTCAAAGCCATATTGGCGGTCTTCCATCGCATGTTCGTAGCGGAGCTGGCTAAAACTATAGCTATCTGAGTCCCCGGCGCCGTCGCCGCGGCTTGTTCCGGAGGCAGCTGCTGTCGCGCTTTCCCGGGCTAAGCTGCCATCCTTAAAGCGCTGCTGATCGAGCGCGAGCCAGATATAGGTCAGCGTGTCGGGTGAATTATTGACATATTCAATGTCCATTTCGGCGATGATACGACGAGCCTCTTCGTCGAGCGTGGCATCAATATCGACGTTGGCGCGCTGCTGCCAATAGCCTGGGCCGGGCGCACCCGAGGCTGAGCGGTAAATGTTGGGCGAACGAAGCTCTGTGCGGAGCTGGCGAAATTTCGATGCGGCGTCCGTATCGCTGCCAGCGACACCGCGAGAGGGCTTCTCATTGGCGAAAGTATCTGAAGCGAAACCCAGCCCCATCCAAATGGATAGGGCCGTTACCGTTGCAAGTTTGAAGGCAGTAGTCAGCTGGGACATTCGGGTCTCCGGTAAGCGTAGGTAGGCGCACTTAAGGTAAGTTAGTTTGTAGGGTAGCGTCATAATGGGGCAGGGTAAAAGGGGAACGCTTCATTCTTCGATTACGCTTTGGAGAGGGTGGGCGTGTGATTTCCGCCGTGACCGAGCAACAAAAAGAGCGTCTTGCGCGGCCTTAAGAGGATGTGCCTTTCGAAAAGCGTGACGACCATGAATGACGCCGCCCCGATTAGTGTGTTCATCATAGACCTTTTCAACCCTGTCTGCGACCGCGCGCAACGTGTTGAAGCGGTCCAAAGTCGTCGCCCGCGCTTCCATGAGCGCGTTCTGCCGGCTTTGGAACTGATCGGTCGCGATGGCGTCACGAATGATTTGAGCGGTGGCCGGGACATCAAAAATATCGATTGGAATGAGCGCATCAGACGGAAAGATTTTGGCATAATCGGGATCGCCAAAATAAAAAGGTAGGCACCCGGCGACGAAGCAGTCGGTCAGCTTCTCGGTAAAATGGCCTGGCTCGACATGATTCTCGACCGCTATGTGATAGCGGTACGTCGCCATTGCTTCGGCCTTGTCATCGACAGGCTGAATGCCGCGACCAAATAAGTTCAACATTTCACCAAGCTCCACTTTCAACTCGCTGAAGAAAGCCAAACGTCTGGCGTGTACCGTATGCGCCATCGCTTTGGTCGACGACATGGCAGAGAGATCAGCCGATTTTTCCGGGGGATTTTCCGGGATTGTCAGGTGAGCGCCGCCCGCAAGATTGCGTCCATAGAAGAACCGAAGCGGCGGTGTTTCGCGGATTTGTCGGGGGTGGTGAACAAGGCTCGGATGTTTATGGGTCCAAACATGGCCGAATTGGCGAAGATAGCGTGGTCCGTCGATGCGGATCGACGCCGGTTCCGTCGTCAACAACATAGTGTTGATCGGGGCGCAGGCGAGGGGTTCTCTACGTAAAACCTTGGATGATCCCGGCAAGGGGGAGAGGTCCTCATAAGCGACTAGAAAATCGTAATCGCGATCATTCGGGTCAAAGCTGAAACGGCATGCGCCGATTTGATCTGTTCCGGTCGGCAGAAGCGGACGCCACAAACCTTCGACTTGATCAGGCTGCGTCTTAGACATGAATTTGATGCGGATCGGTGCGTCTACCAATGTTCCGCAATCCAAGGGGTTGGCCGGACATGTTTGTAGAGTTTCTTCCATCCAGCCTTCACTGGCCACACTCCGCGCAGGGCTTCGTCTTGGTCCGGCTTGCCCGTAAAAGCGACGATCCGAGTTTCGGATGGCAGCGTAGGCGCCTTGAAGAAGTTCAAAGGCCAAGGCGGCATAAGTGTGTGCTTAAAGGATGCGCACCACAGCTTTGGCCAGAACACCATGTCCTCGACTTCCTTTGAGATATAAAGCTGTTCGATCCGGTAAGTACTAAGAACACGTTCCGGATTGTCCTGTAAGTTATTGAAAATGGATGCGTATTTTCCGACAGGAAACCGGAAGGCTGACGTGTTGCCATTGCCTTGACCCATTTGAGTCCAATTTTCGATTACGCAATATCGACCGGGTTCAAAATCAAACATGACATCCAGTGACCCCGTAATCACGAGGTCGAGATCGAGGAACAATACGTCGCCGGACAAATCCGCGATGGGGTCGCGCCAAAGTACAAGCTTACGCCACGGTGTATTGATCAACTCAGGCGGTAGATTGATATCCGGAATCGGATGGCATTGAACCATCGGATCGATTCCGGTTTCGTCGTCTGTGAGGCAGACAAGCCGGGTTGGGCGGTCCGTATTCCGCTGGACCGCCGCCCACATCCGATTGACGAATTCAGGACCGTAACGGGTCCCCCATTTCATGCAGATAATAGTCTGCATGAGTAGGCTCAGTCGCTCGCAGTTCCGCGTTGCTCATCCCGGAGCGCGCGGAATTCATTGCCGTCATACCAGTTCGGCCAATCATTACTGTCGGCGAGATTATAGCCAAGCTCGAACATGATTTCTGTGACTTGCTTCACGCCTGACAGGTCCCAGCTATTGTCATACTCATCAGCGGGCTTGTGGTAGCGGATTTCGGTATATTCCTTACCGAAGGCCTCGCCATAAGCCGTGCCTTTTGTGACATGGTCCACGCCGCCATCAGCATAGAGCATGGGGACGCCGAGTTTGGCGAGGCTGATGTGATCAGAGCGGTAGAAGTAACCGGCTGATGGGTTTTTGTCGGGTTCGATCCGCATGCCGCGCGGCTCTAGGACCGCATTTAAGTGATCTTCGAGTTCAGAGGCTCCGTAGCCAATAACAAGAATGTCTTTGGTCTCGCCGACAGGTTGGATCGCGTCGATATTGATACCGCCCACCGTGTTTGCGAATGGGACGAGTGGCTGTGCGCCGTAATAGGCGGAGCCAAGCAGACCTGACTCTTCAGCAGTGACAGCGAGGAACAGCGCTGAGCGTTCCGGTGCGCCTGCTTCAGAGAAGGCTTCCGCAATCTCGATGATCGCGGCTGTGCCGGTCGCATTATCGACGGCGCCATTATAGATATGGTCTTCGCCGGGGCCGCTATTTCCGAGGTGATCCCAGTGCGCCATGTAGAGCACATATTCGTCTGGTCGTGTGGTGCCGCGAATACCGCCTGCAATATTTGCGGACTGCACGGTCGAGACAGTCTGTATTAGATCCGCGTCGAGCGAGAGATCACCCATGTCGATGGGGGTAAATCCAGGCGCGGATGACTTTGAAGACAGTTCTTCAAAGTCTAAACCCGCCGCGTCGAACATAGCTTTAGCAGTATCGAGATGGACCCAGCCTTCAATGGGTGTGCGTGATGCGCCACCATCGGGACGGACGAGATCATTTTGCGGTCCGGTCCAGCTGCCGCTGACCACTTCCCATGGATATGAGGCAGGGGCCGTATCGTGGATGATGATGGCGGCGGCTGCGCCTTGCCGTCCGGCCTCTTCGAATTTGTAGGTCCAGCGCCCATAATAGGTCATCGCTTCGCCGTTGAAGAGCTCTGGGTCGCGGGTGGCAAAACCCGGATCATTGACCAACATGACAACGGTTTTGCCCTCGACGTCGAGGTTCTCATAGTCGTTCCAGTCATATTCTGGCGCGACGACGCCGTAACCGACGAAGACAAGTTCGCTATCCCGTACGGCGATGCTCTCATCTAATCGCTTGGTCCAGAAGACGGCATTCGTGCTTTGGTCTGCCGTGACCAGCGCCTCATCGCCATTACTGATCATCATCATACTGTCCGGTGACACGACGCTTTCAGTCAGCTCGACGGTTTGTAGCCATGTGCCGTTTTCACCCATTGGCTCAAGACCAGCGGCTTCCATTTCAGCGACGATATAATCGACGCTCATCTGACCGCCTTCAGTCCCGGGCGCGCGGCCCATAAATTCGTCTGACGATAATGTCTCAATGCGTCGACCGAGGTCAGCGACGGATATCAAGGCGTTCGAATCGATCACTGGCTCGACGGGCTCTTCCGCTTTTGGCGCGCAGGCCGAGAATACAAAGGCGGCGCAAGCGCTCGCCATAAGGGCAGTTTTAGTCATTCGAAGTCTCCCATTCATCTTGACGCAGTTGCTAACGACGCTGGAACGATTATCAAGCCCGCAAAACCATCAAGGGAATCCTAAACATGAAACATTGGGCATTAATGGGTGTGGCAACCCTTGCATTGGCATCTTGTACGACTGTGGCTGATCAGCCCTCTGACATGATGATGAAGGCACCTGTTGAGGCGATGATCTTGGAGGCGGCCCGATCAGGGACGCAAGGCTATGACATTGTTGAAGGTCTGACGACGGAAATTGGACAGCGACTGGCAGGCACCGAAGCTGAAGCCCGTGCGCGCGATTGGACCGTCGCAAAGTTTAAAGAGATTGGCCTACAGAATGTTCGTGTCGAGCCCTTCACGATTTCCGGCTGGGAACGCGGTGTTGAAACAGCGTCTATCGTCAGCCCATTCCCACAAGAGATGCTGCTCACTGCGCTAGGTGGCTCCGTCGCAACGCCTGCGGGAGGTGTGACGGCTGAGATCGCTTACTTCCCAACCTTTGAAGACCTCGAAAGCGCACCAATGGATAGCCTCGACGGAAAGATCGTCTTTATTTCTGGTCGGATGGATAAGGCGCCGAATGGAGCAGGCTATGGCCCTGCCAATCGTAAGCGTCGGTCTGGAGCTTCTGAGTCCGCCAAGCGTGGCGCAGCAGCCGTGGTAATCCGCTCAGTCGGAACAGATTCGCATCGTTTTCCACACACAGGACAGATGCGATATGCCGACGGCCTTCCGAAGATTCCGATTGCCGCTTTGTCCGCGCCGGATGCCGATCAACTCGAACGCATTTTGGAGCGCGGTCAGGCCGTAACCATGGCTCTGAATATTCAACCTCGCGCGGTCGGTGATCGTCCGTCCGGCAATGTCATTGGCGAGATTGTCGGCACGGAACGCCCGGAAGAAATTGTTCTCATTAGTGGTCACCTGGATAGTTGGGATCTGGGAACGGGCGCGATTGATGATGGGGCTGGAATCGGCATCAGTGCCGGTGCAGCTCAAATTTTGATTGAAGCGGGGCTGAAGCCGAAACGCACCATTCGCGTTGTGGCCTATGGTGCCGAAGAAGTTGGGTTACTTGGCGGGTTCGCGTATCGGGACTTGCATAAGGACGACCTCATCAATCATGTCCTCGCGACCGAGTCCGATTTTGGTTCCAAACCCGCCTACGAGGTCCAACTCGGAGTCACAGAAGGGGCAGAAGTGATCGAATCTGTCGCTGATATGCTGGGCCTGCCAATGAGCGACCAGCCAACAAATGGCGGGCCTGATATTGGCCCGATTGCGGCGCTCGGTGTGCCGACCATGCGGTTCCAACAGGACGGCACGGATTATTTCGATCTTCACCACACGCCTGACGATACGCTCGACAAGATTGACCCGGATGACATTGCCGAAAATGTTGCCGCCTTCGCCCTCATGGCTTGGCTGGCAGCCAATGCGGACACGGACTTCCGTGCCGATGACCCACAAGCAGGAAACTAGACGATGGCGCTTCCCGAAATTCTGAAAAAAACGCGTATCCCTGTTGTAGGGGCCCCACTCTTCATCGTCTCAGGCCCTGAACTCGTGATTGCGCAGTGCAAAGCGGGCATTATCGGCAGTTTTCCTGCGCTCAACGCCCGTCCGGCTGAGATGCTGGAAAAATGGATCGTTCAGATCAAACTGGAGCTAGAGCAGTATCAGCGTGATAATCCCGACGCGATCGTCGCGCCCTATGCGGTCAATCAGATCTGCCATCCGTCAAATGACCGTCTGCAGCACGATATGGAAATCTGCGTGAAGCACGAAGTGCCGATCATCATCACCTCACTGCAAGCCAATCAGCAGGTCTATGATGCGGCGCATTCTTATGGCGGCATCATCCTGCATGACGTGACCAATATCCGTCATACGAAGAAGGCGCTCTCCATGGGTGCGGACGGGATTATTGCCGTTTGCAACGGGGCGGGGGGGCACGCCGGAACATTGTCACCCTTCGCGCTGATTCCAGAAATCCGCGAATTTTTCGATGGCCCGATCCTAGCGTCTGGTTCCATCAGCACAGGCGGCTCGGTCGCTGGTGCCATCGGGATTGGCGCAGATATGGCCTATATCGGCACGCGCTTTATCGCGACCGAAGAAGCGAACGCTACGCCAGACTATAAACAGGAAATCGTGGACAGTACGGGCGGAGACATTGTCTATTCCTCCCTCTTTACGGGCGTCCATGGCAACTATCTGCGCGGCTCGATTGAGAAAGCGGGGATGGACCCTGACAATCTACCGGGCGCTGACAAGACCTCCATGAATTTTGGCTCTGGCGGAAATACTGACAAGAAGGCGTGGAAAGATATTTGGGGCGCGGGACAGGGTGTCGGGCAAGTCAAGAGTTCTCCACCCGTTGCTCAGGTCGTCAATCAAATGGAGCAAGAGTTCAGAGACGCTATCAAACGGTTGTCTGACCTAAAATAGGTCAAAAACTAAAGCCGAGCCCGGTTTCATTGGTTTTCGCTTTGCGAAGACTTCCAGCTTCGGTTACGCAAAGGAAAAGGTGAGCGCTGGCGACTCCAGCGTTCATTGTCCGGTTTACAAGACCTGTCGGATTGAAGCTTCGGCTTCTGTTGGTCTGACTGTCAGAAAGGGTTATCCCATGGAAGAGTTCACCACGACCACTATCGTCGTATTGCTGATTGCGTTTGCGATTGGGTTTTTGTTGGGATGGTTGTTTAAACCGAGCAAGAAGGTTGCCGGAGATCTCTCGATTGAAGGCGAAGGCGCTTTACGGGCCGAGGCCGATAGTCTTCGGGCGCGCGTCCAAGATCTAGAAGGCCGTGTTGCAGGTCGCGATCAAGAAGTCTCTGACCTGAAAACGAAACTGGCTTCCGGTACGGCGCCGACAGGGTCGACAGCGAAGACAAGCGATGCAGACGATACATACGCGTTGGAATGGCAGAATCGGTACCTCGCCGCGCGGGTGAAATATCTGGATAGCCGCCTCGCGGAATTGGGTGATACGAGTCCTGCCGCTAAGGCTAAACCGGCTGCTGCCAAGAAATCACCAGCGAAAAAAGCTCCAGCCAAGAAAGCTCCGGCGAAGAAAACAACAGCTAAAAAAGCGCCCGCTAAGGCTAAACCGGCTGCCAAAGCCAAAACGGCCACAAAATCAAAAGCGGTTGCTAAGCCTAAGAAAACTGCCGTGAAGACAGTGGCTGCGAAAGCAGCGACGACCAAGAAAGCCCCGGCCAAAAAAGCTCCCACTAAGAAAGCGGCGTCTAAAGCGGCAGCGGCTAAGAAAGCTCCGGCTAAGAAAGCCCCCGCCAAAAAGGTTGCCGCTAAAAAAGCGCCGGCGAGCAAGGCGGCTCCTAAGAAAGCGTCTGCTGCAAAGAGTAAAAACGACGCCGCGTTTGAGCGTTACTACGATAAGGTGAAGGCCTTCGATGCACGTGCCTCACGGGCTGTGGTTCAGAACATTGTCGACTATTGCGGTGTGTCTCTAAAATCTCGCGATAGTAGCCTGGTGGCCTGCACAGATGAATCCGAACTGCGCACCGTCGCGAATGGTTTCGTGACCAAAAAGCTCGGTATTAAAGACGGTCAGATGGATCTCGTTAAATCTGTCTGTGAGCAGATGAAGGATCAGCGGCTGAAGTCGCGCGTGACCTTCTATTATCTGACGGCCAAAAAAGCGCGGAAGCTGAGCCTATTTAGGTAATGATCCGCGCGAAGCGCATCAATACATTCAGAGAAGCCCGTCATTTGGCGGGCTTTTTTGATTCTTAGCGGAGGTTGATCCTCGGCCGTCAATGCGACCGCATGTTTACAGCATGAAAGCTTACCCCAGATCTGCAACGAAACGAATAGATGAGCGGTCGATCCTTATCCGACAGAAGGCAAAAACGTCTCAGCCTTCGCAGGCTGAGAAACACTGGTTCTGGCCAAGCCATGGCAAGTTAGGACGAGCTGTTCTTCCTCCCATCGAAGTCAAGAGTGCCGCGTGGACTTGGCGGTGGCCCGATTTCACACCAGCCGAGATGGCATGCCGACATTGCGGTGAAAGGTTCGACTGGCCGAACTTTATGGATGCATTGCAGGCCGCGCGTGACCAAGTCGGACGTTCCTTTCGCATTCTATCTGCGCATCGTTGCAGCCTGCACAATGCACGCGTCGGCGGTGCGCCACAGTCGCAACATCTCCAACTCGCCGTCGACATTGCTCTGCGCGGTCATGACCCCAATGTCCTTTTAGCCGCGCTTCGTGACGCGGGCTTCACGGGCTTCGGATTCTACACCACCTTCATTCACGCCGACATGGGCCGTTCGCGCCAATGGTTCGGCTCCCGAAAAGCGAGGCAGATATGGCCAGCATAGCCAACCTAACTCTAGACGCCGCCGCGGGCGGACTGTTCGGACTTATCGGAACGGCTCTTGGCCGGGTCGCAAGCTTCTTTGAACGACGTCAGGCATTCGCGCAGGAACAGGCGAAATGGGTGCATGAGCTACAACTGCATGAGATGAATATGCGCGCCAAGGCACAGGAGACTGAAGCCGAACTGGCGCTTGTCGCTCAGGCCGGAAGTTGGCGCGGATTGGAAGCTTCGATCTTAGCAGACGCGGCGATAGGAGAGGCGTCGCGGTGGGTGGTCAACACACTGCGCCTCGTTCGTCCAACCCTGACATTCCTGCTCTGGCTCATTACGGGATGGATCTTCGCGATCACTCAGGACGGTACGATCGTAGAAGCGGCAGTCTTCGCAGCGACCGCAGCGACCCTCTGGTGGTTCGGCGACCGGGCGCCTCGTTCTCCGTCTACATCTCCGGGTCGGGTATAGGTTGGGTCTCTTCAGTCGGTGTAATCTCTGGAGATGGTGCGCTCTCAGGAACAGGCGTTGATGCGGGTGTGGATGTCGAGGGTGATGCCGCCGCGCTACCCTCACTGATCTCATAAGCCACAGTTTGCAGCGCTTGCAGGACGATTATAGCACCAATGAAAAACATGATGAGGGTGTAAACCGACCCGACGCCTAAGGCTGTCAGGATAGATTTGAACCATCCACGTTTGAACATGCGTTTTGCCGATATGGGCAAGTAAATTAGTAAAATCATCGTGTAGGGTAAGATCAGCCAAGCCGTCGATGTGAACTGGCTGAGCAGAATGAAGGCGAACAACAGAAGAAAAGAAAAGGCGTGAACATAGGCGGCATGGACCAAATGGTCATATAACATCGCCGTTTCGCGGCCTCTGATAAAGAGGGCGCCCATAAACATGGCGAAGGGCATCATGAAAAACATGGCCCATTTCAGTTTCGTATTGAGCTGGTTATTGATCACTTGAGGGTTGCGTAAGACGCGCGAATAAAGCTCGCTCATACCTTCACGGTCCAAGCTGACCGATCTCCCATCAGTGCCTGTAATATTGAGCGAATTGCCGTTATCGTTGTTTTCCGTAACGCTCGCTTCGCTCTCGGTACTATCAGCATCGACATCGGCAGTATCGGTCTCCGCCCGATTCATAGCTTCCTCTAGTGCCAGCACCATGCCTTCGCGGGCTTGAATGAGCGCCGTTTTTGACAACTCATCTTCTGCGAGGTTTATTTGTTCGGTCAGTTCGTCAATTCCACGTTGCAAGGACTCAGGATCTTGTAAGTCGCTCAGACCATCGCGAAGCCCTTGCAGGAAGCCCATACTCTGTTCGATGGATTCGAGTTGAGACACCGGAACGAGATCTGACTGACGTACGAAAAACAGCAGGCGCTGATCGAAACGAGCCCCTTCGCCGTCACCGAATGTAATAGCGGCGCTCCGATCACCTGAGTTCTTCTCTAGCGCTCCCAGAGCGACGATTTGAGTGTCTGATAAGGCGATATAGCCGAAGAGCAAAAGTGATGTAGCGAGGAAGAGGCGCATAGGCGACGTCCATTTCTGGCGCGCACCGTCGGCATAGGCGCGAGCCATCCGGCCCGGTCTGAGGATCAAACTATAAAGGCTTTTCCAAATTCGCCCCTCAAAGGCTGTTAAGCTCTGAAACAGTTCTACGCCGAGAGACCAGACCGACCGACGATAATTGTCGTTCTTGTTGCCACAGGCGTAACAGAACAGCCCGGTCATCGGTTCGTCGCAGGAAAAGCAGGTCAGCGACTGGTTGGCATTAGGAATGCTGTCCGCGTCGAGCAGCCCCGATTGGTCTCGTACTCCCATCTCGTGGAATAGGCTTTCCTCTTCAGTCCCCATAATTCGCCTTATGCCACGTTCATCGACTATGTGAAGCGCTCGGCTTCGGGTTGCACAAGGAATGAAGCCGTTTAAGACACGCTCATGTTTGAAAATAAGATCGTCGCCATCACGGGCGCATCAGGCGGCATTGGCCGGGCCATTGGTGAAATGTTCGCAGCTCAGGGGGCTAAAGTTGCCCTATCTGATCTCACGCCTCCGATTGAGGCGGCGACCGAAATGGGCGGAAAAGCCTATAACTGCGACGTATCGTCTGAGGCGTCGGTCATCGACTTTATCGATAAAGCCGAAGCCGAGCTCGGCCCCATAGACATTTACATTTCAAATGCGGGCGTTGGCGCGGGCAATGGTCCCCATGTCGCGGGCGGCACGAATGAGAGCTGGGAGAGCAGTTGGCAGGTCAATGTGATGGGCAGTGTTTACGCCGCACGTCGCCTTATGCCGGGTTGGCTTGAGCGCGGTGAGGGACGTTTCGTCATCACGGCCTCTGCGGCGGGCCTCCTGAACCAAGTCGGGTCAGCCAGCTATAGCGCGACAAAGCACGCGGCCGTGTCATTTGCCGAGAGTATTTCCATCGAACATGGCGACGCTGGTGTCAGCAGTCACTGCATCTGTCCGCAATATGTGCGTACAAATATGACGGCAGGCGTGGATTTCTCCGGTCAACGCGAAAAACTGCTCGAGCCGTCTGATGTCGCGGAGGCTTTGCGCCAAGCGATTGTTGACGAAAAGTTCCTTGTTCTGCCTCATCCTGTTGCGGGAGAGTATTATGCCTTCCGGGCCGCTAATCCCGATGCTTGGCTTGGTGGCATGCGCAAAATGCTGGCGAAGCTCAAAGAAACCAAATCCTACATCTTCAAGGACAGCTAAATATGGCGCGTTTTGATCTAACCGGAAAAGTCGCTCTTGTCGCAGGGGCCTCACGCGGAATTGGCGAAGCCATCGCTCACGGCCTGGCTGAACGTGGCGCGCATGTCGTCTGTACCTCTCGCAAGCCTGAAGCTTGCGCCAAAGCTGCTGACGAGATCAAAGCCAAAGGCGGCAGTGCCAGCTTTGCTGAGTTACATCTGGGGGATTTGTCCCATCATGACCGCGTGTTGGAGCAGATTGAGAGTGAGCATGGTCGCCTCGATATTCTGATCAATAATGGCGCGACCAATCCGCATTTCGGTCCGGCGCATGACTGTACAGAAGACGCCTATGACAAGACCTTCGCCGTGAATACACGCGGGCCATATTTCCTGACGTCCAAAGCCTATCCCATGCTCAAGCGTGACGGTGGTGGTTCGGTTGTCAATGTCGCGTCTATCGACGGCCTACAGCCAGCAGAGATGCGGGTTGTCTACGCCATGACCAAGGCGGCGCTGATCGCGATGACACAGGGTATGGCCAAAGAATATTCGGACGACAAAAAAGGGGAGGGCGTACGCGTCAATGCCCTACTGCCTGGACCTGTCGATACGCGCCTGGCGTCTGCACTGAAGAATGCACCCAATGTGCAGCAATATTTGGATGCGACGATGGCGATCAAACGCTTCGCTCAGCCCGAAGAAATGGTTGGCGCCGTATTGTTTATGGTTTCAAAAGAAGCCAGCTTCTACACGGGTCAATGTACGGTCGTGGACGGCGGAGCAACGCTCTAATGCTGGGTGAGAATGCGACGATTGAAGTTCGTGAGGGCGAAGGTCTCAATATAGAGGCCGTTGATGCAGCCCTAAAGGCGAATGTAGATGGGCTTTCGGGAACGCCGAGTGTCACGCAATACCCGTCGGGTAACTCTAACCTGACCTACGCCATCGACTATCCGGATCGCCGCCTTGTTCTGCGCAGGCCACCGTTTGGACCGCTGCCCAAGGCCGGGCATAATATGTTCCGCGAATACCGGATCATGCGCGACCTTAAACCTGCCTTCGATCAAGTGCCGCAGACAGTCTTCTACACGGATGATGAAAGCATCATCGGGAAGGAATTCTACGTCATGGACCGGGTCGATGGCCCGCTGATTCATAAAACCATCCCGCCTGAATGGAATTGGAATGCGGACGACACCGCGCAACTTGGTGAGAACTTCATCGACGCATTGGCGAAGTTACATACGTTGGACTGGAAAGCGTTGGGGCTCGAGGATTTTGGTCGTCCTGAAGGTTATGTAGAGCGTCAAATTCTGGGCTGGAACAAACGCTGGGACAAGGCTTGGACGGACGGTATTACCCGCTTTGACGATGTCCAAAAATGGCTCGAAGACAATATGCCCGCTGAGTCAGGCAATGTTAGCGTTTTGCACGGTGATTACCGGGTCGATAATGCCATTCTGAAAGCGGAAGATCCGCGCCAGATTGCGGCGCTACTCGATTGGGAAATCTGTGCGATTGGGGATCCGCTCATGGATCTAGGCAATACGCTGTCCTACTGGATTGAAGCGTCTGACCCAGCCCCGATGCATATGATGATCCGGCAGCCATCGGCTGCGCCGGGTATGCCGAGCCGTCGCGAATTCGCGCAGCGATATGGTGAGAAGACCGGCTATGACGTGTCGGATATTCATTATCACTTCGTCTATGGCATCTGGCGGCTGGCCGTCATCATTCAGCAAATCCACGCAAGATATGTCCGCGGTCAAACGCAGGACGAACGCTTTGCGGTTATGGACAAGTCCGTCGAAGCGTTGGGCGCTTTGGCCCGATACAAAATTGATAGCGGAACACTTTAGGAGATTTTCATGAGCGATAATATGTGCCTCGGCGTGACCGAGCGCTTAAAGCCAATCTTGGCTGAAGTCCGGGACATGGTTCAGAACGATATTCTGCCTATTGAAAAACAGTGGCATCACGAAACAGAAACGGCTGCCGATCGTTGGGCTCATACCCCTTGGCAGTTGGAAACGTTGGAAACCTTAAAATCCAAGGCCAAATCCAAAGGTCTTTGGAACTTCTGGCTGACCAAGACAGGGCTGACCGCGTCGGATAAGGGATTTGGACTCACTACAGTCGAGTATGCGCACTTGGCCGAACAAATGGGCTGGTGCCATCTCGCGCCGGAAGTGTTCAACTGTTCCGCGCCTGACACGGGCAATATGGAAGTGTTCGAAAAATACGGCACGGAAGAGCATAAAGAGCGTTGGCTCAAGCCTATGCTGGAAGGCAAGGTTCGCTCCGCCTATCTGATGACAGAGCCGGATGTGGCCTCGTCTGATGCCACGAACCTAGAATTTAGCGCGGTCAAAGACGGCGATGAGTGGGTTCTGAATGGTGAGAAATACTGGTCGTCCGGCGCAGGTGATCCGCGTTGCGAGGTCTACATCCTGATGGCGCGAACCGAAGATAAGGGCGATGATCGCTCACGTCGTCACAAGCAGCATTCCATGTTTGTCGTGCCGGCCGATCTCCCGGGTATTTCAAAGCTGCGTGCCATGACCATCTTTGGTCAAGACGACGCGCCGCACGGCCATTTGCATATGAAGTTTGAAAATGTCCGTATCCCGGCCGACGCGCTTCTGATTGGTGAAGGCCGTGGTTTTGAAGTTAGCCAAGGCCGACTTGGCCCTGGCCGCATCCACCACTGTATGCGGGCGATTGGTCAAGCGGAACGTGCGTTGGAACTCTTATGCAAACGCTCAACTTCGCGCGAAGCTTTCGGTCGTCCTTTGGCCAAGCTCGGTGCGAATTACGACATCATTGCCGATTGCCGGATCGGCATCGAGCAAGCGCGCCTGCTCTGCCTGAAAGCTGCGTCCATGATGGATACGGGTGATCACCGGGCAGCGGCACCTTACATTTCCATGATCAAGGTTGCGGCGCCGAATATTGCGCTGAAAGTCATTGATGAGGCGATGCAAATGCATGGCGGCGTTGGCATCAGTCAGGACACACCGTTAGCCGGGATGTTCATCCAGATGAGGACATTGCGGTATGCGGATGGTCCGGACGCCGTTCATCGGATGCAGGTCGCGCGTAAGGAACTGCGTGGTTACACCAACCAAAAGGTCTAACGCACTTCATTCGTGAGAATAGTCAGACGCCGCCTGCGGGCGGCGTTTTCTTTGGATTGATGGCTCAGACAGGGTAAAGAGTATGTCTGACATCGCCGACCAAAGTCGGCATAATAGGTTTGGAGGTCTCAATGCCGTCATTTGATATCGTTAGCGAAGTCGACCTATCCGAGGTCGACAACGCCGTGCAGAACGTGATGCGAGAAATTAAAACGCGCTACGATTTTAAAGGCAGCAAAAGCACAGTTGAAGTCGCAGATGGCGGCATCAAAATTTTTGCGGATGACGACCTGAAACTCAAGCAGATGCATGAGCTGATCCGAGGTCATTTACAGAAACGTGGGATTGAGCCGGGGCAGTTGGATTACCAAAAAGTTGATCCCGCCGCTGGCGCTAGTGTGCGTCAGACGGTTGCCGTCAAGGAAGGCATCGACCGCGACATGGCACGCAAGATCGTTAAGGAAATCAAAGGCTCAAAGATGAAGGTTCAAGTCGCTATTCAGGGCGAAGAACTGCGCGTGACGGGTAAGAAACGCGACGACCTTCAAGCCGCGATCCAATTCGTCAAAGACTTGTCACTAGAACAGCCCGTGCAATTCAAAAACTTCAGAGACTAACGGCTCCAAATGACAGTCCCGTCGACCATTGTCATGACGGGTTCAGCGTCCATCGGCTCAATTGATGGATCAAGCATGTCTTTGTCGAATACTGAGAAGTCGGCATGTTTCCCGACCTCAATTGAACCGACTTTGTCTTCCTCAAAAGCCGCATAAGCTGGCCACAGAGTAAACATTTTCAGCGCTTCTTGTGGCGTGACCCGTTGATCAAGGCCCCAATTCTCATTGGAATACCCTTTCAGGTCTGTTCGCTGCATAGCGGCATGGAGTTCAATTCGCGGATCACCCACTTCGACGGGAGCGTCGGAGCCGCCTGCGATCATCACACCAGTGTCGATCAGGGCGCGCCAAGCATAGGCACCCGCAAGCCGATCAGCGCCGAGACGGTCCACCGCGAAATGGAGGTCTCCAATCGCGTGACTAGGCTGCATTGATGGAATGACTCCGAGTGCCTTAAAGCGAGGAATATCTGCGACATCCAGAATCTGGCTATGCTCAATCCGCCAGCGCGGCTCAGCCACGGCCCATTCGCCGCGCGGAACGGAGGCAAAAGCTTCCTCATACCAATCGAGAACAGCCTTATTCCCTTTGTCGCCAATGGCATGCGTATTGACCTGAATGCCATTGCGAAGTGCGGACTGAAAAATGGGCAGGGCGCGCTCGCGTTCGAGCATCATCAGCCCTGAATTACCGAGATCGTCCGAGTAAGGCGCGAGCAGTGCGGCGCCGCGCGACCCTAAAGCTCCATCCGCGTAAAGTTTAATAGCACGTGTTGTCACAAGGGGTGATTCTGCCGACATGCCGCCGCGCATGTCTGAAACTTTTTCTCCGGCTCGGCTTTCTGGAACACCGACAGAATTGTAGACGCGAATCCCGATCGTGCCGTCATTTGACAGCCGATTGATTGTGTCGACATTTCCAGGAACGACACTCATGGAATGGATGTTGGTCCAGCCGCGCGACGCATAAACATCGGAACCGATTTGGAAGGCTTTTTCTGTGGTCGCGCTGTCCATCTCGGGGATTAAGCCAGCAACCAAACTCTGAGCATTGTCGATCAGCATGCCAGTCGGCTCGCCCGCCGCGTCGAGATTGATCGCGCCGCCAAATGGAGCCTCGGTCGTTCCGTCGATACTGGACTGGCTCAGGGCAAGGCTATTAGCGACAGCAGCATGACCATCAGCGCGTTGCAAAATAACCGGGTGTTGATCCGTTACGGCATCCAAGTCCGCTCGGTTGGGGAAGCGGCCCTCTGGCCAATGTGTTTCAATCCAGCCATCCCCATAGATGGTTTCGCCAATAGGCGTGTTGCTCGCAGCCATCCGAACCAAATCTTGTAACTCAAGCACGGATGTAACCCCAGATAGGTCGAGTTCCATCTCGCGCTTGCCGATGCCGATTAGGTGGGCGTGGGCGTCTGTGAGGCCAGGATAGAGCGCATAGCCGTTGAGCGCGTAATCCGCTGCGCCGACAGGGCACCAATCGCCTTCGTCCGCTCCGACATAGGTGATTTTATTCCCGACAACCGCGACGGCGTCTGCTGTCGGTTGCGCATCGTTCGCAGTATGGATGGTGCCGCCGCTAAAACACCAGCCGTCGACGGCTGCGATTTCGGGGTCCGTTGGAGCCATTGCTTGCCCGCAGGCTGCGAGGGCAAGAAGAGATGAAGCGGCGAGTAAAGTTTTGATCATACGAAAGGTTAGCGCCATTCGGCCAACATGTCAGCACTGATCGAGAAAATTTGAGCCGTTAGGCTGCTGACGCAACCCCGTTGGATTGTGAGTGAAGAAGTTCATCAAAAGCTTCCAGTAAGCCTGCAAGTTTAATGGGTTTGGCTAAAGATGAGTTCATCCCGATGTTTCGGCATAGTCGAGCTTGCTGATATTGAGGGTCCGCTGTCAGCGCGATAATCGGCACGTTCTGATAGGAAGACTCTGTGC
Source organism: Algimonas ampicilliniresistens (assembly GCF_030159955.1). Lineage (GTDB taxonomy): Bacteria > Pseudomonadota > Alphaproteobacteria > Caulobacterales > Maricaulaceae > Litorimonas > Litorimonas ampicilliniresistens. The sequence continues at coordinate 1,328,503 of NZ_BSNK01000001.1, read as the reverse complement.
TTCGGATCGCCAAAGTCGTCTCGATGCCGTCCATGACCGGCATATGAATATCCATTAGAACGATGTCGAATTTTTGTTCCTCTAGCCTTGCTAAGGCCTCTTCTCCGTTCAGAGCGGTCGTGATGTCTCCGACGAGGTTCGACAGGAGTGAGCTGACGACGATATGGTTTGTGGCGTTGTCATCGACAATCAACACGCGAAGTTTCGAGTAAGGGCCGTCTTTAGGCCGATCTTGGTCTAGCAGTTGGTCGACAAGCGAGTCAGATGCCGATTCCTTAGGCTTAGTCTCCTCAGCTTCAAGCGGTAAGCTAATGGCGAAGAGGGTGCCTTTATTCGGTTCTGATTTAACTGTGATCCGGCCGCCCATAAGCTCAATCAGATCCTTCACGATAGAAAGTCCGAGCCCTGTGCCGCCATATCGCGAGGAAATTGTTTTATCGGCTTGTTTGAAGGGGATGAAGATTTTTTCCAAACTCGCTTCGGTCATGCCGATGCCCGTGTCGCGAACGGCCAATACAAGCTGCCGATTATCGGCTGTGCCGGCCGTCGTCAGAATGACGTTCACACTCCCACCTTGCGAGAATTTGAGCGCATTGGAGAGCAGGTTGTTGAGGCATTGCTCATAACGAAATTCATCGAATGTGATCGTGTCGGGGACCGAATTATGGATCGTGCAAGTGAGACTTGTATGCCGAGCTTGCGCTTTCGTTTCCCACTTCGCACACACTTGACGAACGAGATTGGCCGGAGAGCTTTTCCGCAAGTTGAGCTCAATGGCATCTTCGGCAAGTTTCGTATGCACAAGTGTCTCGTCCACCATATCGACCACTTTCTCGGCAGAATTCTGGATCAAAGACAGTTTGGGCAAAATCTCGGGGTCTTTGCAATTATGGACGAGGGCGTCAGCCATACCGATAACGGCATTCATTGGTGTGCGAACCTCATGCGACAGTCGACCTAGAAACTCGTTCTTGGCCTTTAAGGCAGACTCGGCTTTTTCCTGCGTAGCCTGAAGATCCTGCTGGATCAGGATTTGCTCTGTCACATTGATGAAGAAACAAGAGAGAGATCGAACCCGTCCGCCCTCATCGACATTAGGCATGATGTGAGCTTGAAGCCATTGGACTTCGCCGTCATCACCGACGATACGACATAGATTTTCAATCGGACGAGAGGATGTAATGGTTTCCTCCATCGCGTCCTGCACATTTTGTCGGTCATCGGGGTGAATGACGTCCAAAAAGCCGTTTGATCGGATCGATTCGAATGTTTCTGCTGTGTAGTGTTGCTGCAGTGAATCGGCGCGAAGATTGAACTCGCCCGTGTGGAGGTTGTAAAACCAGTATCCGCTTTTGCCGACAAGTAGAGCTGTATCGAGAGCGCGTTTCTTGAGTTCTTCTTTGGTATTGTCCCGCATTAACACCAAAAAGCCGTCATCTCGGCCTAAGCTGACGCGGATATCAATATGCCGCCCGCTAGGCGTAACGGCATTGATAATCTGAGTAGCCTTGTTTTGTTTAAGGCGTTGATTGGTCAAGAGATCGGTAATCAGAGCTTCAAACATTTTCGGATTCCCACGCCCGAAATAGCCTTGGACGGCCATAATGCTTGTGAGTTGACCGAATTCTTCGAGGTTACCACATTCGGACCTGTCCAGTTTGAGAAGGTCAAATATCTTGTCGTCAATGAAGTCGATCATCATATTGCGATTGACGACCAGACACGCTTCGTCGGTCACATCCGCCATACGTTTTAGCCAGAAGTAATCTTCCTTGCGGCGGACAGAAACGCGCCGATCAAGGCGTTGATCTTGTAGTATGTCATCTGGGTCCAGAGACAATGATGCGTCCTCGTTGCAAATCTATCCAGAATCGCATCGCAGTAAAAAGAAAAGAGCGCGTTAACATTTGTTTGTATTCGGTTCTGAATGTGTCCCGATAGATTTGCCGTATTGGGTGATCAGATGATCACGGACTCTTTATTCTGGACTAGTAGTTTCTGCTATAAATAACTGAATTTGCTTACGCATTTTCCCTGGAATTCTATTCTCAGGACCGCTTGCCATGCCCGACCAGATAATAACGCCAGTGGCATCGGTTGCCGAGAGATAAACTGCAGGCTGACCGCTCCACAGTGTTAGGCGCCCCGCGAGGTTGTAATCGGTCATGCCAGGCCTGCCGATTGAGACAGATTCGCGTTCCATAATTTGCACCATCAAAAGATCTGATACGGCTGCCGTGAGAGGATCCAGACCAGGATCACCGCTTTGGTTCTCGATCGGAGACACAGAGACGGAGATGCTGACGAGATTATTGCTCGTCCGTGCCTGTCTCAGATTGAAGGTCACCCATGTAACTGTGATGACCGATAGTAGAATGGCGACCGTGAAGGTCCACAATCGTCGTCTGGATGCGTTGCTTTCTATCGGTTTGGCGGGCGCTTCAAGCATCTCGGCGACCCGATTGGCAGGTATAAGTAACCTATATCCCCGCTTGGGTATGGTTTCGATATAATCTGGGTTGCGAGCAGGATCGCCTAATGCCCGCCGGATATCAGCGATGACCACGGCAATGCTATTTTGGCTAACAATTCGACCCTTCCAAATATCGGTGATGATCTCGTCGTAAGTGACGAGCCTGTCACTCGCGCGGCAGAGGAGGGTGAGAAGGTGGGTCGCTCGGTTTTCCAGACGTTTGACGGCCCCGTCTCTGGAGAGAGTACCCAGTTCAGCGTTAAAGTCCCAAGGACCTAAGATATACCGTTCGCTCATAATCGTTCTTATTCCTCGTGATGGGGCGCGAACAAGACTTCATCTGGCGGGGCATAGTTTCTTCATAGCTTCTTTATTTGCCCTGTGGGTCAAGTCGCGTCTCGTTTGGGCTTAGCCAAAGGAGACGATCATGAAACGCCAACCTATAGCCCTCTTGTCATTCGCTGTTTCGATCTTCGCATCGACACAAGTTCTGGCCCAAACTGAAACGATCGAGTTTGGTGGATTGGAATGGGATGTCCGCGCAGAGCGCGCCGAACGTGTGTCGCATAAGGGTCAGTCGGCTTTGGCTATCGAAAAGGGTCGACTGTGGGCCGATCAAGCGAATTTTGGTGACGGTGTTATCTCATTCAAAGTCGCTTATCCGGAACATCGCGCCTTTATCGGCATGTCTTGGAGGGATCAGGGCCGGATCAATTCTGAAGAATTCTATTTCAGGCCACATCTCAATAACAAGCCGGACTCAATCCAATACACGCCCGTCAACAATAGGAACTCGGCTTGGCAAATTTTCTCCGATGGAAATGCCATTGGCCCAATCAACCATCGTTATGAGGATTGGAACGACGTAAAAATTGTTGTCGAGGGTGACCGCGCTGATATCTATTTCAACAGCGACATGCCTGTCCTGCATATTCCGGATCTTAAAAATGATCTCTCGGCCGGCGGTCTTGTGTTGAGAAGTGCAAATCGGACGGATGACACGACCTATTTTGCAGATCTTGTGATCCGCGCGTTGGCTAACGGTGAGGGGATTGTCGGAACGCCGAAGCCCGCAAAGCCCGTCCCAAATGGCCTCATAGAGAGTTGGAGCGTGTCCTCACCGTTTGATGAGGCAATTGTCGATGGGCACACATGGCTTCCAAAGATCAACGATCTGACGTGGCAAGACTTAACGGTCGAAACGAACGGCATCGCGAACCTGTCTCGTCTGAGTAATTCTCGCACAGACGGAAACACGGTACTGGTTCGCAAAACTCTGACGGCCGCAAATAGTAAAACTGCTTTGCTCCAGTTTGGCTTTTCGGACCGGGTCAAACTCTACTTGAACGGGGATCTCATCTATTCGGGGAACGATGGATACCAGACCCGAGACTATAGGTTTTTAGGCCTTGTGGGCTTTCATGATACGGTTGGGTTGAAGCTAAAGGCCGGGGAAAATGAACTGGTCGCCGCTGTGTCCGAGACATTTGGCGGTTGGGGGTGGGCGGGCGCGCTCGTCCCAGATGAAGACCCATCAGAGCCATAATCAAAGATGTCATCAGGGTGCGACCTGATGAGGACAGCTTTGCAATGATAATCACAAAGGGGACTATAATGACTATTTCAAAAATCGGGGCCGGACTTCTGAGCCTTGCCGCTCTCACAATCGGAGCTTGTTCGACTGCAGGCCAAAGCTTGTCTGCGGCTGATATTCAAGCGGCGATTGATGCGCCCGAACGGTCGGCTGAACATATCGAGCGGGATGCCAATCGTTTGCCAGCAGAGATGATCGCGTTTTCTGGCGTGTCTGTCGGCGATACAGTTGTCGATATTGCCCCTGCATCAGGATATTATACGGCGCTTCTGTCCCGTATTGTCGGTCCTGAAGGCAACATCGTCGGCATTGGTCCGCAACGCATTTTTGACGTGTTTCCCAATGCACCGGAAGGGTTTCAAAAATATATTGCCCGGGACCCGCGCGAGAATGTCACCTATTCCACGGCTAATCTGGACGCGGTCGATCTACCGGACAATGTCGATCAGATCTGGATGATCCTCTATTATCACGACACCTATTGGACCGGCGAAGACCGCGCAGAAATGAACCGCCGTTTCTACGAAGCCCTACGGCCAGGCGGTGTCTATTTCATCATTGAGCATAATGGTCAGGCCGTGCCTGATCAGGACATCACGCAGACCCTACACCGCTTGGAAACGGCGCCTGCCATCGCGGAAATCGAAGCCGCTGGCTTCAAGCTAGCTGCCACGTCTGATCTATTGCGAAATCCCGAAGATCCGCTGACCCTATCTGTGTTTGACCCGGAGTGGCGTGGAAAAACGGATCGTGTGGTCTGGAAATTCGTCAAACCAGAATAGACCAAAGCGCAGGATCAGTTTGGGGAACACGAGATATCACGGTTGAAGAGTATGAGCCTCGGTTGAGGTAGCCGCGCCCATCAAAATCGACCCTTTATATTTCGGTGACCCCGGAAGCCCCTGCGGTCCTGCCGTGGGGGCTTTAGAAATCCAGAAAGGCGATGTTGGATTGATGTCCATCTGGTGCCGCGAGGGAGAATTGAACTCCCGACCTCATCATTACCAATGATGCGCTCTACCACTGAGCTACCGCGGCGTTCCATAAGACGGAGCGTCGATCGACAGTCACCCGTCGAAGGCGCCGCGCTATAGCTCGCACACTGACGGTTGAAAACCCCTTATGCGCGCTTACAACACCCCTATGGCAGAGCAAAAAAACGACTCCAAAAAGACACGCGAAGATCGGCTCGCAGAGCAGCTTCGGGCCAATCTACGACGGCGTAAAACAGCAGCGCGCAAGACGGCTCCAACTGCGAGCCCGAAAAAAGACGCGCCACAGCCTTGATTGCGGCTCGTTGTCAGGTCATGCGCCCGACCTATGGATAAAATCGTTATAGAAGGCGGGTTTCCCCTCCGCGGTGATATTAGGATCAGTGGAGCGAAAAACTCCGCGATCAAACTCATGGCCGTGTGTTTGCTGACAGATCAGCAGATTACCCTGACGAATATGCCCAGACTGCGCGACACGCGGTCGATGGGGCAACTTTTGACTCACCTCGGCGTCGAGGTCGGGGAAGTCGGCGCATCGACCATGACGCTGCACGCCCCCAAACTGAGCAGTTCTGAAGCGCCCTATGATTTGGTGCGGAAGATGCGCGCGACCTTCAATGTGCTCGGTCCGTTACTGGCCCGTGAGGAGGAGGCGCGTGTCAGCCTGCCGGGCGGGTGCGCCATCGGCGCTCGACCCGTTGACCTGCATTTGAAAGCGCTTGAAGCAATGGGCGCAAAGATTGAGCTGGAGCAGGGCTATGTTGTGGCCTCGGCCAAGGGCGGTCTGCGCGGGGCAGAGATTTCATTCCCGTTCGTGTCTGTCGGCGCGACCGAGCATGCGCTGCTTTCTGCCGTCTTAGCCAAGGGCGAAACTGTTCTGATGAACGCGGCGCGAGAGCCGGAAATCATTGACTTGGCGAATTGTCTCAATGCGATGGGCGCGAAGATCACAGGGGCAGGCCGATCTGAGGTCCGTATTGAAGGCGTGGCAAAGCTGGGCGGTGTAGAGCATTCCGTCGTTCCAGACCGGATTGAAGCGGGCACATATGCGCTTGCGGCAGCGACGGCGGGCGGCTCCGTGCGTCTGACACATGTGCGGCACGATCATCTCGGTGCGCTCTGGCCACTCATTGCACAGGCGGGCGCGCGCGTCAGTTTGGATGATAGCACCGTCTTGATTGAGCGTGGCACGGGTCGACCCAACCCCGTTGATATCGATACGCAGGCCTATCCCGGCTTCCCAACGGACCTGCAGGCGCAGTTTATGGCATTGGTCGGATTGGCGGACGGCGTGTCCATCATTCGAGAAAACATCTTTGAGAACCGCTTCATGCATTGTCCGGAACTGACTCGCATGGGCGCCGACATAACAGTGCGCGGTCGCGAAGCGATTGTGCGCGGCGTTCCGGAATATGTCGCGGCCCCGGTCATGGCGACGGACCTTCGAGCGTCCGCCAGTTTGATCAACGCCGGATTGGCTGCGCGCGGCGAAACTCACATTTCTCGCGTCTACCACCTTGATCGCGGCTTCGAGCATATCGAAGTAAAGCTCGGACAATGTGGTGCGCGCATCAAGCGCGTCCCTGACGACTGAGTCTGATAGAGAAGTGGCTGAACAATGACTTTGAAACTAATTGCGACCGATGCGGACGATCTCAAGATCGTAGCGAGTGCCCTTCAAGACGCGATTTTGCGTGTGGGCGATATTCGCTTTGATCCGACATCACGATCGGTCTCCCTGCGCTTTACCCGTTTCATGCACGAAACCGCGGCGTCGGAACGCGTTGAATGCGGCATCCGGATCGATGGTGTCATGGGGCTGCAAAGCCACGGCGTGGATCGGACCGAACGGGATGCGTTCATGGTGGTGCTCGACCTGGCGTTCGAGTTGACGGATGCGCCCGCCGGTTTGCTGACGATCACATTGGCGGGTGGCGGTTCGCTGCGTCTGAGCGTCGAAGGGCTGGACCTCATTCTGGCTGATACTGGTGAGCCTCGGCGGACTCGGTCCAAACCCGATCATGACGCGGCGTGACGGAGGAGCCTGATTTCGAGACGGGCGATCACCATATCGCCGAGCTGCACATTGATGACGCCAGCTTGCCTGTCACATCAGTTGAGATGCAGCATGAGAGACGTGTCGCTATCTTTGATCTGATCGAAGACAATCAGTTCAAGCCTCTGGAATCTTCTTCCGGCCCTTACATGGTTCACCTTGCACTCGATGAGTCGCGTCGCCTTCATTTCGATGTGAACACGACACTCGGCGTTCCAAGAGCGCAATTCAGTGTTTCGATGGTGCCATTCCGTCGGATCGTGAAGGACTATTTCCTGATCTGTGAGAGCTACCATAATGCGATCCGAACAGCGACGTCGGCTCAGATTGAAGCCATCGATATGGGGCGGCGCGGGCTACACAATGAAGGTTCGCGCTTGCTGACTGATTCTCTGCGTAATCAGGCGGAGATCAGCTTCAATACATCCCGTCGCCTCTTCACGCTGATTTGCTCCCTCCACAGGCGCCCATCATGAGTGACCCCATTCTATTCATTTGCCAGCTCAACATGGTCCGCTCGCCAATGGCGGAAGGTCTGGCACGAAAAAAAGGGCACAACGCCGTGTCTTGCGGGCTTGATCCGGGTGAGGCGGATGAGCTGATGATCGCGGTGATGCGAGAAGTTGGCATCGATATGAGTGAGCATGAGCCGAAATCCTTAAACGATTTTGCGGGCCAAACATTTGATCGGATCGTCACTTTTTCAGAAGATTCCCGCCAAACAGCCTTAGCGGTTTTTGGCGAAGATGCCCCGATTGAACTCTGGGCCGTGCCGAACCCATCCATGGGGAGTCATGATGTTCGCGCGATCATGGATACGTACCGCTCGATCCGCACGGTCATAGCGAACCGGATCGACCGTTTAAGCTAGTGTATTTACCCTTTCGATTGTGCGCAAAGCCCCTATATAGGCGCGCGAAAGACACGTCTGCTCAGTGCAGCGACAATTAAGGACTAGTTTTGGCTAAAGAAGAACTTTTAGAATTCGAAGGCGAAGTTGTTGAACTTCTGCCGAATGCAACCTTCCGCGTGAAGTTGGTCAATGATCACGAAATCATTGCTCATACGGCGGGACGGATGCGCAAAAACCGGATTCGTGTTCTGGCGGGTGACCGCGTCACCGTCGAAATGACTCCCTACGATCTGACCAAAGGTCGGATTACCTACCGTTTCAAATAGGCGGCCAGAGCCGTTATGACCGACCCCGTCATGTCCGGTGACGGTTTCATCCTAGCCAGCGCCAGTCCGCGACGCCTGCATTTGCTCGCGCAGATCGGACTTACCCCGGACGCCGTTCACCCCACCGACATTAACGAAGATCCGATTCCTGGCGAGTTACCGGGGCCGCATGCGCTCCGTCTGGCACAGGAAAAAGCGCAGGCTGCCTTGAGGCAACTCCCGGGTTCTGTGATCCTCGCCGCCGACACAGTTGTCGGCGTTGGTCGTCGTATCTTGCCCAAAACTATGGAGCGCGACGAGGCCAAGATGTGTCTCTCGCTCATGAGTGGTCGTTCACACCGCGTTTTCACAGGCGTGTGCGTCATTGATGCGGACGGTTTGGCGCGGTCCAAGGTCAGTGAAACCCGGTTAAAGATGAAGCGGCTCTCTGATCAGGAGATGACGCGCTATCTGGACAGTGAGGAATGGCGCGGAAAAGCTGGCGGCTATGGAATACAAGGCCGCGCCGGGACGCTTATCCATCACATTTCAGGTTCCTATACGGGCGTTGTGGGCCTTCCAGTCTATGAAACGGGGCTCCTCTTAGCCGCCGCGGGGATTATATCGTGAAACGCCGTGTCGTTATCGAAGAGACTGTCGGGGAAACCCGTGCCGCTGTCTATGAAGGCCGCAAACTGGTCGAACTCCATCTCGACCGTTGGTCGGATTTTCGCAAGCCCCGGATTGGAGAACAATGGACCGGGCAAGTCGTCGCGATTGACGCGTCGATTGGTGGGCTTTGGATCGCACTGGGCTCAGGTCCGAATGGTTTGCTGTCTTTCAAAGGCCAGCGGGACTTGCCGCGCCTGACGGAAGGCGAGCGGGTTGACGTGATTGTTGCTAAGGAAGCCATCGCGGAGAAGGGACCGGTCCTGCGTCATGTTGCAGAGGCCAGCCGCGAAAAACCTGGTGTGGTCACAGCCTTGTCTTTGCGCGAACGGTTGGACCGTCGCTTCCCAGAGCTGGCCTATGAAGACGCGCCTGTCGGTATTTTTGATACAGCGACGGAGCGGCAACTGGCCATTCCCGGTGGCGGCAGCATCACCATAGAGCGCACGCAGGCGCTGATCGCCGTCGATGTTGATAAAGGTGGGTCAAAGACCGTGATGGATTGCAGTGTGGGTGCGGCCAAACTCATCCTCAGCCAGCTTCGGCTGCGGGGTCTGGGTGGATTGATCGCCATCGACTTTCCCAATCTGCGTCAATCGAAACAGCGCTCAACTCTGATTCGCTTGATGGAAGAGATGGCCGAGACCGATCCCGCCAGTATTCGCATCGCGCCGTTCTCTCGCTTTGGCGTGGTTGAGATGACACGTGGCCAAGACGGACCGTCGATCGATGCGATGCTCAATGATCGCTTTGGCGAACCGACCGTAGAGACACGGGCTATTCGCGCGCTGCGCCAGTTAGAGCGCGAAGCAAAAATAACCGCTGGGGCCAAAATGACACTGAGCGTCGATCAGCCGGTCTGGGTGTGGTTAGAGGATGCGCCGTTTGACTGGCGCGCCCCGATGACTGAACGGCTGGGCGCGCGGTTTACTGTCGAGCTGGGCGATAGCGTTCAGGTGAAGGGTGACCGATGAGCCGACCTTGCCCAATCTGCAAAACACGTGAGTCTATGACAGACTTCCGTCCATTCTGTTCGAAACGCTGCGCCGACATTGATCTTGGGCGGTGGTTTAAGGGAAGTTACGCCATCCCGACCGAAGAGCCGGCTCCAGAGGGTAGCCTCATCGACCCACGGCCTCAGGCTGCGAACGACTAGATGAACGATTCGAACGGTGCCTTGGCGTCGCTAAAGAACGCATCGTGGCCATGACGGGCTTCTGCCGTCTCAATCGCGGCGCGCGTCTTATAGGAGAAGGCGCTGACTTGCGTTCCGTCTTGATGATAGTCCTCGACCAGCGCCGCGCTGACCTGCTTAGCTGGCACGCAGACCCAATTAACAACCTCACGCAATTCACCCTTTAAGGGCCCATCAACGAACCAACCAGATCGTTCGCCGTGGACATAGGTGCGTTCGGGCCGTTCAATACGCCCAAGATTGGCTTTGTAAACTTTGTGGACCGACCGCACGGCGAGGTTCGGAGGTTGGCACCAATGGGACAGGCAAGACTGCGCGGTCTCGTCAATGTCGTGGATGGCGTAGAGAACTTCCGGCAACCAAGAGACCCAGATCGAGCGCTCGCGAAGGCGGTGTTCCGCACAGAGTGCGTAGAGCATCTCTTCAAATCCGGCGTCCTTCATGTCGATTAGGACCCGGCAATTGCGATTGTCGTGAGTGGCGATGGCTTTGAACAACTCAGGCGCGCTCGGCATTCGGGCGAAATCCCCCCCTAAACTGGAAAGATCACGCGCGAAAACATCGCAAATTTTGTGGAGCTGGCCCTTCGAATCGCGCGCGGCCTCGTCATGCGTGATCATCGGTGTCCCGCATCGCGTGAGTCGAATATCGAACTCAATCTGCTTTACACCAAAGTCGAGCGCGGCGATTAAGCCGTCCATTGTGCTCTCATGCTGGGCAAAACCGCGAAAGCGATGAGAAATAATCTGATCAAGACGAGCCATAGGCGTCGCCTAAACGATACGAGGGGGAAGGGAAATGGTGCCCGAACCTGGATTTGAACCAGGGACACACGGATTTTCAATCCGTTGCTCTACCAACTGAGCTATTCGGGCCCGTTTACGAGGCGCGTCTATAGGATCGACTCGCGGGGCTGTCCACTCCGTATAAGAGGATAAAACACACCCCGATCTATAGTCGATTTTATAGTCCCGATTTGTCACCATTTTGACGAAACGCGCTGAATGTGACGTTGGTCACGAACCGCGTGAGCTTTTCCTTTGCAGTTGCGACTAATTCTCACTATGGCAAACCTATGTCTCAAATGCCAACCCGTCTGACCGATCTCGCCCGGTCTACCTCAACCCGGATTCTCGGTTTTTCATCCGCCGATGAAAAATTGGAAATCAGACTGCGTGACATTGGCTTTGCGGAAGGGGATCGGGTCGAGCCGCTTCATTTCGGCCTGTTTGGTCGTAATCCGATGAGTGTTCGATTGAACGGTGCGATTATTGCGCTTCGCCGCGAGGACGCAGCCGCGATCCTTGTGGAACCTGCAAACACCTAGACGTCACATTATGAGCTCTGTCGAAACTCAAACGAGGCCTGTCCGCCTAGCCCTTCTAGGTGCGCCCAATTGTGGGAAGACATCGCTGTTCAACGCGTTGACCGGGGGACGAGCCAAGGTCGCAAACTATCCCGGCGTCACAGTCGAATACCGCAAGGGAGTGTTCGACCTTCCCGATGGTCGAGCGATTGAGCTGCTTGATCTCCCCGGCGTCTATGGCGACACGGGCAAGTCGATGGATGAGCGCGTCGCGATTGATGCGGTGAGTGGTCGACTAGAGAATGAACGTGCTCCGGACGCCATTCTCTTCGTGCTCGATGCCGCCCATATCGAAACCCATTTGCACAATGTGCTGCAGGCCAAGAATTATGGGCTCCCTATCGTGCTCGTACTGAACATGATGGATATGGCCGCGCGCGACGGGCTGAACATCGATATTCCTGCGCTGGAACAAGAGCTCGGTATTCCTGTTGTGAATTGTGTCGCCGTCCGAGCTTCAGGACGGGCTCATCTGCTCGATTTCCTAACGGAGTGGTCTGGCGACGTTGCGTATGGCAGCGCGCCTAAACCGTCTGAAGAACGCGGTGAAGTGCGCGAAATTCAACAACGCGCTCGATCCGCGACACGCCATGCAGTCTCGCGAATTCCGCAGACTGAGACGATTACCCACAGAATCGACAAAATCGTGCTGCATCCTGTCTTGGGGCTCTTGATCTTACTCGCCATTTTGTTTGTCATGTTTCAGGCCGTCTACACGTGGGCAGGTCCGGCTATGGATTTGATCGATAGCGCGATTGGTGGGCTTCAGGGCGCCGTCGAAGCGATTATCCCGGACGGGTTGCTGCAATCCGTTATCGTCGATGGGGCCATTGCAGGCGTCGGCGCCGTATTGGTCTTTCTGCCTCAAATCGTCATTCTTTTTGCCTTTATCTTACTGCTTGAAGCCTCAGGCTATATGGCGCGGGCAGCATTCCTCGTGGACACGCTCATGGCTAAGGTCGGCCTCAACGGCCGGGCTTTCATTCCGCTGCTTTCCTCTTTCGCATGCGCTATTCCGGGCATCATGGCGGCGCGGACAATCGAGCAGGAGAAGGATCGCCTAACCACAATTCTCATTGCGCCATTGATGACCTGTTCGGCGCGTTGGCCGGTCTATTTCATGATTATCGCAGCGTTCATTCCGCAAGGGCGTGTGGGACCGTTTTCGCAACAGGGTCTCGTTGCGTTCGGTCTGATTCTCGTTGGCATTCTGTTCGCCTTCATCATGGCGTTCATCTTCAAAAAAACGCTGTCTCGAGGCGAAAGCGGCGGTTTGCTGATCGAGCTGCCGAGCTATAAAACGCCGGTTTTCCGTGATTATCTTATGGGGATTTGGGATCGGGCGATGATCTTTGTGAATCGGGCTGGACGGATCATTCTGCCGGCTTCGATCATCATCTGGGTGCTCACGACCTTCCCGCGTAATGCTGGGAGCATTGGCGAGACCTATGCAGGGATGCTCGGCAATATCTTGCTGCCCATTCTCAAGCCGATCGGTTTCAACCTTGAAATGTCGATCGCTTTGATTCCGGCTATGGCGGCGCGCGAAGTCGCCGTGTCCAGCCTCGCGACTATCTATGCAGTGCAAGGCGATGGGATCGAAGGGCAGATGTCTGCTGTGATCGCCAGCCAATGGTCGATGGCGACGGGCTTAGCGTTCCTAGCCTGGTTCGTGTTTGCGCCGCAGTGTCTGTCGACTTTCGCCATTATCCGCAAAGAAACTCATAGCTGGAAATGGCCGCTTTTCGCTTTTGGCTATCTGTTTGTGCTCGCTTACGCGGCTGCCGCAGTCACTTACCATACGGCTGTCGCATTCGGTCTTGGATAGCGCCGTTGAGCGTTAGTCCACAGTCGAGGGCGATTCCGGGCTGAGAAGAGCGCTATAACAGACAGAGTCCGGGTTAACCTCTACGCAAAATCGTGGCAGGAGGCGGACATGACCGACCTTTCCAAAAGCCAGCTCGAACATCGTGACATGGCCAATGCGATCGCCGCCCTATCCATGGATGCGGTGCAGCGCGCTAACTCCGGCCACCCCGGCATGCCGATGGGTATGGCCGACGCCGCGACTGTTCTATTTTCCAAATTTCTGAAGTTCGATCCATCGGATCCGAATTGGGCCGATCGAGATCGGTTCATCTTGTCCGCCGGGCATGGCTCGATGTTGATTTACAGCCTGCTACATTTGACTGGCTACAAGGCTGTGACGATGGACCAGATCAAGAATTTTCGTCAGCTTGGCTCCATCACCGCCGGGCACCCGGAATATGGCCATGTGCCGGGCGTCGAGACCACAACCGGACCCCTGGGGCAGGGCATTTCCAACGCGGTCGGCTTCGCCATTGCTGAGCGCCATTTGAATGCGCGCTATGGTGACGCCGTTGTCGATCACCACACTTACGTTATCGCGGGCGATGGCTGCCTGATGGAAGGCATTAGTCAGGAAGCGATCAGCCTAGCCGGGCATCTTGCGCTCAACCGCCTAACGGTTCTCTGGGACGACAACAACATTACGATTGATGGTCCTGTGTCGCTGTCCGACTCAACCAATCAAAAGAAGCGCTTCGAAGCATCGGGCTGGAAAGTCATCGAGATTGACGGACATAATCCGCAACAGGTCGCCAGCGCCCTGCGCCGCGCCAAGAAATCCGATAAGCCCACACTGATCGCTTGCAAAACGACCATCGGGAAGGGAGCCCCGACCCGGGCTGGAACATCGAAAGCGCATGGCGCTCCGCTCGGTGACGAAGAAATCGCGGGCACGCGTGCCGCGCGCGGTTGGGACCACGGTCCGTTTGAAGTCCCTGATTCTGTTTACAAACTCTGGAAACGTCCGGGTCGCAAAGGCCGGAAGGCCCATCGCGAATGGAAAGAACGACTGGCGGCATCCGATCACAAAGCCGACTTTGAACGCGCCATGTCTGGTGGTTTGAATGAGGGCTGGTTGGAAACGTTCCAAGCTTACAAAAACAAAGTGGCTGCTGACAAACCGTCCATGGCGACACGCGCAGCATCCGGTAAAGCGCTCGTGCCGCTGACCGAATCTCTGACCGATATGATGTCTGGCTCAGCTGACTTGGAAGGCTCCAATAAGACCAAAACACCGGCCACATCCGATGAAATCCAAGCGGGTCACTATGGCGGGCGCTACCTGAATTACGGCATTCGTGAGCATGGTATGGCGGCGGCTATGAACGGCATGTCGCTGCATGGCGGCGTCCTGCCTTATTCTGGGCTATTCATGGTCTTTATGGATTATTGCCGTCCGTCCGTCCGTCTCGCGGCGTTGATGGAAAAGCGCGTGATCTATGTCGCTACACACGATTCTATCGGTGTGGGCGAAGATGGTCCGACGCATCAACCAGTCGAACATCTGGCCAGCCTACGCGCAATCCCAAATGTCTATACCTACCGCCCGGCCGACGCGCTGGAGACAGCGGAATGTTGGGAATTGGCTGTACAGAGAGATGATGGGCCGAGCGTAATGGCACTGACACGCCAAGGCTTACCAGCGGTCCGGGACGACGCTTCAACCAACTGGTGCGAGCGCGGCGGTTATGTGTTGCAAGCCGGTGAGGGGGCTGATGACATCGTCCTTATTGCCACGGGATCAGAGGTCCATCTGGCTGTGGAGGCGGCTGAGCGTCTGGCAGGCGACGGCATTACAGCGCGTGTTGTATCTGTACCATGCCTCGATCTGTTCATGGAGCAGGATGAAAACTATATCCGGTCCGTGCTCGGCAAAGACCTACCCAAACTGGCCGTTGAAGCCGGAATACGCCAAGGCTGGGATGCATTGATCGGACGGGGTGGGGCCTTTGTGGGCATGGACAGTTTCGGAGCCTCTGCGCCGGGCGCTGATTTGTTCGAACATTTCGGCATCACGACAGATGCGGTTGTGACCGCGGCTAAGGGACTCCTCAACCGGTGAAGGAACTGCCCGGAAATGTATTCGTCTCGGGCCAGTTGATGCCGGCCCAAATTCAGGTTCTGGCTGAGCAGGGCGTGAAGAGCGTCATCAATAATCGGCCGGACCAGGAAGCACCGCTACAGCCGCTGTCAGAGGAGATGGAAGCGGCTGCAGAAGCGGCGTCGCTGGGTTATCTCCATATTCCGATGAGTGCAGGCCTGACGCCGGACCTAATCGCAGCATCCATCAAAGCCTTCGAATCTGCACCCCGCCCAATCGTGGTTTTTTGTGCATCAGGGCGGCGTTCAACTGTGCTGTGGGCGTTCGCCCATATCGATCAGTTAGGCATTGATGCGGTGATGCAAGCCATGAGCGATGCGGGCTATCAGCTAGAACAGATCCGTAATCCCCTGATGGAGTTTGCCGCAAGAGACCGGACCTGCTGAGGACCCTCCCATTCGATCTTGTTAGGGTGCTCCCGTGAGCGGCCTGATCGGCTCTGCGGTTAAAGCCCAATGGGGCTGGCTGACCGAGTATAACAAAACGCTCTTTTCCAACGATCTGGTCGCCGCCATTGTTGTGACCATTCTACTGGTGCCCCAATCGCTGGCCTACGCCTTGCTGGCAGGATTGCCGCCCAAGGTCGGCATTTACGCCTCAATCACGCCGCTACTCGCTTATGCGGTGCTGGGTAGCTCTCGACAGCTGAATGTCGGGCCGACCGCTGTGATCTCTTTGATGACGGCGAGCACGATTGCTGAACTTCCAGAAGAACTCCGGGTGGTTGGCGCGGCGGCGCTTGCCTTGATGGTGGGCTTGATGCTCATTGGCGCGGGTGTGATGAAAGCGGGCTTCTTGATGAACTTCGTCTCTCGCCCGGTTGTCTCGGCCTATATTACTGGGGCCGCACTTCTGATTGTTATCAGTCAGTTGCGGCATATATTTGGTGTTGATGGCGGTGGCCGAACGGCCTTTGCAATGGTCAGTAATCTCAGTCGACAAGCCAGCGAAACAAGTCTGATCACAATCGGAGTCGGGGCCGCAGCTTTGCTCGCCTTTTACTTGGCTCGAACGCAAATCGCTTTTCAGCTGATTAAAGCGGGTGTGCCAAGCCGACGCGCAAAAATGTGGTCACGAATGGCACCAATCGTCATCATTGGTCTGTTCATCGTCGCCAGTTGGATGGCGGGTTTGGATCAGCAGGGATTGTCGGTTGTTGGCGTAGTCCCAGGTGGCTTGCCTCCCTTCCGTATCCCCTATGTCGAAACCTCACTGATCCAGTCGCTGCTTATTCCAGCCGCGGTCATCGCGATTGTGGCCTTCGTTGACAGCACCTCGACAGCGCAAGAATTGGCCGCGCGACGCCGCGGTTCGATCAACGCTAACCGCGAATTATTTGGTCTAGGGGCCGCCAATATCGCGGCAGGTCTATCGGCAGGCTATGCCGTCAACGGGTCCATGTCGCGCTCTGCCGTCAATGCGGCGGCAGGAGGTGAAACCCCCTTATCCGCTGTGATTGTCGCCATTTTGATGGCACTAACGGCCATGTTTCTGACGCCCTTATTGACGCATTTGCCGTTGGCTGTCTTAGCTGCCCTGATCATAATTGCGTGTTTCTCCTTGCTCGATTTTCGATCAATTTGGCGGACATGGATCTATTCACGACTAGATGGGTTAACGGCTGTCGCGACATTTGTGGCTGTTCTGACGCTTGGCGTTCAATATGGCGTGTTGGTCGGCGTCGTCCTCGCCATGGCGCTGCATATCCGAACGACCGTCAATCCGCACATGCCACTGGTCGGGCGGTTTCCGGGTACCGAGCATTATCGTGACGCCACTCGCTTTGTTGTGGAGACGAATGATCAGGTAAAAACGCTCCGAATTGATGAAAGCCTTTATTACGCCAATGCCCGAACGTTGGAGGATCGTGTGGCGCAGATTGTGGCCGAAACCCCGTCATTGACCGACCTGATTATGATGTGCACGGCCGTCAACCGGATCGATGCGTCAGCGCTGAGTTCTCTCGAAACCATCAATAACCGCCTGAAAGCCTCAGATATCAGGCTTCATTTCTCTGACATGCAAAGCCGTGTACGGGAGCGTCTGTTCCGATCATCCTTCTTGGACCGGCTCACGGGACAGATATTCCTGTCGCAGCACGAAGCCATGGAAACCCTCCGCCCGGAGCCTGATTGGTCATTCCTTGACGACCATATCGACATTCACTGACGGACACGTCGAGAGACTGTGAAGCCTTGCACCAATTAGAACCTAGGGCTAACAGATCACTAACTAGAAAACCTAGGACGTTTGGCGGCGCGCATTTTTGACGCGACCCGACGACCGACACGGAAAGAGACGGCCATGCCGGACGACGATAAGTCCGGCTCTGAGCCTGCACTTGAGCCTGCCGAGGACGGCACGCCGAGACAGGAACGGAGACGGGCAAGGCGAACCCCATCTGCGCGTCGGGCCTCTAAGGGTCCGGGGCGGCATAAGCGTTCGCAGGCCTTTGCAGCCATTGATCTTGGGACCAATAATTGCCGCCTGCTGATCGCTCGTGAAACCGATGACGGCTTTCGTATCATTGATAGCTATTCCAAAGTTGTCCGCCTTGGTCAGGGACTGGCTCATTCCGGCGAGCTGGCTCAGGAGAGCATGGACGCCGCTGTCGAGGCGCTGAAAATTTGCGCCCGAAAGATGAAATCCAAACACGTCAAACGTTGGCGCTGTGTGGCGACTGAGGCCTGTCGTCGCGCGGGTAATGGGGCGGAGTTCTTGCAACGAGCGAAAGATGAGGCGGGTATTGCGCTGGAGGTCATCTCTCCGCGTGTCGAAGCGCGCTTGGCTGTCATGGGGTGTCTCAAGCTGATCGATCCGACCAAGGATGTGGCTTTGGTCATCGATATTGGCGGTGGGTCGACCGAACTCTCATGGGTCGATGTTCGTAAGCTTCGCGAAGAGGAAAACCCCCGTATCCATCGTCCCCCGATCAGTGCTTGGGCGTCGCTTCCTTTGGGGGTCGTCACCCTATCGGACAATGTCCCCGAACATGATGACCGGGAGACTTGGTATGCCGACATGAAGACGGCCGTGCGCGACGCCATCAAAGAGCAGGGCTGTGACACGCGGTTCGTTCGCGCTTTCGAGGAAGGCCGCGGCCATTTGATCGGCACCAGCGGGACCATCACATCGCTCGCCGGGATCCATCTGAAATTGCCGTACTATCAGCGCGCCAAGGTCGACGGGCTGTGGTTAAGATCTCGAGATGCCGTCGCGGTTGCGCGGGACATGGCCTCACGATCCCCGGAAGACCGCGCCAAAGAACCCTGTATCGGGGAAGACCGCGCGCGCATGTTGGTGGCGGGTTGCGCCATTATTGATGTCATCTGCGAAATGTGGCCGTCCAAAATGATCCGCGTGGCGGATCGAGGCCTGCGCGAAGGCATGTTAATCGGACTTATGGGATCGGGACGCGCCGACGATAAGCCCGCATCTGCACCCATCGCCGGGCACGAGGCAGCAAAATGAGCGACGACGGAAAAATGAGCGGTGGCAAACCGACCGGCGAAAAACGCAAACGTCAGACCAAGCCGGACGCTAATAATGCCACGCGTATGCTGCATAAAAAAGTGCGCTCAGCCAAGGGCCGGAAAATTAGCTCGAAGCTCTGGATCGAACGCCAAATCAACGATCCTTATGTTCAGAGAGCCAAGGAGCTGGGTTATCGATCCCGTGCCGCCTTCAAGCTCGAAGATCTGGATGATAAATATAAGCTGATCGGGAAAGACTCACTGATTGTCGACCTCGGCTGCGCGCCGGGCGGCTGGATGCAAGCGGCGTTCAAACGCGGCGCGAAGCGCATCGTCGGCATTGATATTCTGCCGGTCGAAGCCGTTCCGAATGCAGAAATCTTGCATCTCGATTTCATGGCGGATGACGCGCCCGATCAGTTGAAAGCCCATCTCGACCGGGCTCCCGATCTCGTCATGTCTGATCTAGCCCAGAATACGACCGGCCATAAGCAGACTGACCATTTGAAAACTGTGGCACTGGTCGAAGCAGCCGCAGAGTTCGCGATGGATGTGCTGGCGCCGGGTGGGCATTTTGTGACCAAAGTTTTTCAAGGCGGGACGGAAGAGAGGCTTCTGAAACGTCTCAAATCGCGGTTCGATTTCGTTCGGCACGCCAAACCCGCTAGTTCTCGAAAAGGTTCACCAGAGATCTATCTTGTGGCGATGGGCCTACGCGACTCCCTTTAGCGTTTGCGACTCATCCCGACCCCTGATAGGGGCGGCTCGCAAATGGAACGGAGACTCCTCATGGAGATTCGAGAAGGCCTGACCTTCGATGACGTCCTGCTGCAACCCCAGGCGTCCGATATTATTCCCGCGCAAGCGCGGCTCAACACGCGGTTGACGCGTGGGATCAGCATGAATGTGCCGCTCGTCAGTGCGGCCATGGATACGGTGACGGAAGCCCCGCTTGCCATTGCCATGGCGCAGATTGGTGGCATTGGTGTTGTACACCGAAACCTGACGATTGATGAGCAGGCCGAAGAAGTCCGCAAGGTCAAACGCTATGAAGCGGGCATGGTTGTCAACCCTGTGACGATTGCGCCAGATGCCACACGGGCTGAACTTTCGGCTCTTGGCAAGCGACACAATGTCTCCGGCCTTCCAGTCACGGAAAAAGACGGCAAGCTGGTCGGGATTATTACCAACCGTGATGTTCGCTTTGCGGATGATCCCACGCAGCTTGTTCGTGACTTGATGACGACGGACCTCGTGACCGCCAAAGTCGGCGTGACCCAAGCCGAAGCCAGAACCCTTCTGCATAAGCACCGGATCGAGAAGTTGATCGTCGTTGACGAGAATTATCGCTGCGTTGGCCTCATCACGGTCAAGGACATGGAAAAAGCCGAGAACTTCCCTAATGCGTGTAAAGATAGCTCAGGCAGCCTGCGCGTTGCTGCCGCGTCCACGGTTGGTGATGCGGGCTATGAACGGGCAGTAGCGCTGATTGAAGCGGGCGTGGATGCGCTCGTGATCGACACGGCGCACGGTCACAGTACTGCGGTTAGCGCTCAAGTCCGGCGCATTAAAGCCGCTTATCCGGACACGCAGATTATCGCAGGCAATATCGCGACAGAAGCGGCGGCCATCGCGTTGATCGATGCGGGTGCAGATGCGCTAAAAGTTGGTATTGGGCCGGGTTCGATCTGTACAACCCGGATCGTTGCGGGCGTTGGCGTGCCACAGCTCACGGCGATCATGGATGCGTGCAAAGCGGCGAAGAAGGCCGGTATCCCCGTGATCGCTGATGGCGGGATTAAGTATTCTGGCGATATGGCTAAGGCCCTTGCTGCGGGCGCAGAGACAGCGATGGTTGGCTCTCTACTGGCGGGGACAGAAGAAGCGCCCGGGGAAGTGTTCCTCTATCAGGGTCGCCAATATAAAGCCTATCGCGGTATGGGATCCGTGGCCGCCATGGCGCGCGGTTCTGCCGATCGGTATTTCCAAAAAGAAGTCTCTGACACGATGAAACTCGTGCCGGAAGGGATCGAGGGCCGCGTTGCCTATAAGGGCCCCGTCGGACCTATCTTACATCAGCTATTGGGCGGCATTCGTGCCTCCATGGGCTATACAGGCTCGGAAACGATCAACGACTTCCACAATAATGCCGAATTCATTCGGATCACGGGGTCTGGACTGCGCGAAAGCCATGTTCACGATGTGCATATCGCACGCGAAGCCCCCAACTATTCGATGCCCGGATGACACAGGTTAGACCATGAGATTAGGTGGGCGGATCGCAGCAGCCGAAGAGGTGCTGCTCGATATCGGTACACGCCGAACACCTGTCGCTTTAGCGTTGCGGGATTGGGCGAAATCGCACCGTTTTGCCGGATCTAAGGACCGCGCCGCTATTGGCAATATAGTCTATGACGCGTTACGCCACCGCAGTAGTTTTGCGTACCGTATGGATGATGATAGCCCGCGCGCTCTGGCTATCGCCGGGGCCGTGTGGGGATGTGGCGTCTCGCTCGAACAATTAAATTTTGATGTTGAAGATCGCCATTCACCGTCGCCTCTGACTGAGACCGAACGCGCGCTGATTTCTGGGAAAATCGATCTCAAAGACGCGCCGGATTGGATTCAAGCTGATGTACCGGAATGGCTCTGGCCCGCGTTCGAGAACAATTTTACCGATGAAGCCATCGCTGAAGGGCAGGCGCTAGCTCAGCGTCCGCCATTGGATATGCGGGTGAATACGCTCAAAGCGCAGCGCTCGGACATTGAAACCGAGGCGGTGCCCACGCCGCTCTCACCCATTGGTCTGCGTCATCCACCCGTTGATGGCTTTGGCCGTCATCCAGACGTGCAATCAACAGCTGATTACCAACGCGGAAAGATTGAAATTCAGGATGAGGGTAGCCAACTCGTCAGCCTGCTCTGTGCCGCGCAACCGGGCGATAAAGTGCTCGATTATTGCGCCGGCGGAGGTGGTAAATCTTTGGCGCTGGCCGGTGACATGGGCAATCGCGGCGAAATCTACGCCTATGATATCGACAAACGTCGGCTCGCTCCGACCTGGCAGCGCTCTGATCGGGCTGGGGCCTCAATCATCGAGGTCATCGCCCCGCCAGCCGAGACGCTACCTGCCTTAAAAGGGTCAATGGATAGGGTCCTGATTGATGCGCCTTGTACCGGACTTGGGACATGGCGGCGTAAGCCTGATGCGAAGTGGCGCCTGACCGAAAATGCGTTGGAACGCCGCCGTAAAGAACAAGTCACGGTGCTGGATCAAGGCTCAGAATTCGTCAAAGTGGGCGGTTTCCTCTTCTATGTGACCTGTTCAATGCTCGCCGAGGAAAATGAAGCGCAAGTCTATGCGTTCTTGGAACGCACAAAGGGCTTCTCGCTATTGAGTGCTGGCGAAGTGTTTGAAGAACGGTTCGGGGTCGATGGTCCAAAGCCTTGGTCCGAAGATGGGCTCACCCTGACAATGACACCGGGCTCGACCGGCACGGACGGTTTTTTCTTTGCAGTGATGGAACGCAGCCAATGAGTGAGCAGCACGACGACATTATTCAGCAGCATGAGCGGCTGTTAATTGTCGATTTCGGGTCTCAGGTGACCAAGCTGATTGCTCGGCGTGTGCGTGAAAGCGGCGTTTATTCCGAAATTCATCCGTTCAACAAAGTCGACGCCGACTTCCTCGCCCAATTCAAACCCAAAGCGATTATCCTGTCGGGAGGCCCATCCAGTGTTGCGCATACGGGAAGTCCGCGCGCCGATACGAGCATTTTCGAACTGGGTTTGCCTGTCCTTGGTATTTGCTATGGTCAGCAAGTGATGGCGGCCCAACTGGGCGGAGCTGTCGAAAAATCTGACGACCAGGAATTTGGCCGCGCCTATCTAGAGAAAACCGGGGATTCCCCGATCTTCAACGGTCTAACGGACCGGGAACAGGTCTGGATGAGCCACGGCGATCGCGTGAGCGATATGCCTGATGGTTTTGAAATCATTGCAAAAAGCCCGAATGCGCCGTTGGCTGCCATCGCGGATGAAACGCGTCAGTTTTATGGCGTCCAATTCCATCCAGAAGTCGTCCACACAGAAAATGGCGCGCGAATCCTGCGCAATTTCACCCACGACATCGCCGGATTTGACGGTGATTGGACCATGGCCGCGTTCAAGGATGAGATGATCCAAGCCGTGCGCGATCAGGTCGGCGACGGGAAAGTCATTTGCGGTCTATCTGGTGGGGTTGATAGTTCCGTTGCGGCCGTTCTGATCCATGAAGCGATCGGTGATCAGCTGACCTGCGTCTACGTCGATACCGGCATGATGCGCAAAGGTGAGAGTGATCAGGTCACCGCGCTGTTCCGCGACCATTACGACATCAATCTGATCCATGTTGACGCGGGCGATGAATTCCTCGGCCTGTTAGCGGGTGTTTCTGATCCAGAGCGGAAGCGAAAGATCATTGGTGGCACGTTCATCGACATTTTCGAACGGGAAGCCAAAAAGATCGGCGGTGCCAAATTCCTTGCGCAGGGCACACTCTATCCCGACGTGATCGAATCTGTGTCTTTTGACGGCGGTCCATCTGTAACCATCAAATCGCATCATAATGTTGGCGGTTTGCCAGAGCGTATGGACCTAGAATTGGTCGAGCCTTTACGCGAATTGTTCAAAGATGAGGTAAGGGCGCTCGGACGGGAACTGGGACTGCATACTGACTTCGTTGAACGTCATCCGTTCCCTGGTCCAGGGCTCGCGATTCGATGCCCCGGTGAGATCACGAAAGATCGTCTCGATATCTTACGCGACGCAGACGCTGTCTATCTCGACCAAATCCGCAAACATGGTCTCTATAATGATATCTGGCAGGCTTTTGCCGTGCTTCTACCTGTTCAAACCGTAGGCGTCATGGGCGATAGCCGGACGTATGATTTCGTCCTTGCGCTGCGTGCGGTCACGTCAACAGACGGCATGACGGCGGACTACTATCCCTATTCGCACGAATTTCTGGGTGAGACCGCGACACGGATCATCAATGAAGTCCGCGGCGTGAATCGGGTGGTTTATGATGTGACGTCCAAGCCGCCTGGAACAATTGAATGGGAGTAGGGGATCTGAGCCCCCTCAAAACATCCTAATTGTTGAAAAAGGCGGGCATGTCGCCGCCAAATCCCGTCGAGCCGTTTTTGTCACCCTTTGACTGGGATGAAGATCGCTGGCGAGTGCTTGATGATTTCCGATTTGACGATGATCCTTTTGATGAGGATTTCACGGGTTTCGGTGTTTGTTCATGCTTAGACTCGCGCGGTGTGTCGTCGCGCTTACTCTCGCGCGTCTTATTTTCACGTTTGCTTTCACGGGGGGCTTCAGTGTCTGAAGTCTCAGTCTTCCGCGATGGTGCTTTACGGGTCCGCTGAGCCTTAGGGCGCTCTTCACGCTTTACCTCACGCGGCGTTTCATCACGTTCATTTTTATGGGAGGTCGCTTCCGAAGAAGTGTCACCTTTGCGGGACGGCGCTTTCCGAGTTCGTTGAACCTTGGGCTTGTCTTCGCGTTTAGCATCGACCTTTGGGGCCTCTTCGCGTTTCGGCGCTGAACTGCGTCGGCTTGAATTGTTACTCGAGCCGCTATTGCGACCGCCTGACGATCGGCGGGATGATGATCCGCCGGATGGGCGACCTCGGGATCCGCCACGACCTTCGCGCGGAAAGTTGTCGATATCCGGAACGTCAATTTCTTCAATCGAGTCTTTGCCAATCAAATCGAGGATACTGTCGTAATTCTTTGAATCTAAAGGTGCGACAAGCATGATCGTATCGCCTTCGCGACCAGCACGTCCGGTCCGGCCAATCCGGTGGATATAGTCTTCGCTATGGTTCGGAACATCATAATTAAAGACGTGGCTGACAGAAGAAACATCCAAACCACGGGCCGCAACATCAGAAGCGATGAGATATTTGATATCTCCCGCCTTGAAACGGTCCAGCGTTTTGGTGCGCAGGCTTTGCGCCAAATCACCGTGGATCGGTTCGGCGCTGAGGCCGTGCTTGTTCAGGGATTTCGCAACAATGTCGACGTCACGTTTGCGGTTACAGAAGACAAT
Source organism: Algimonas ampicilliniresistens (assembly GCF_030159955.1). Classification (GTDB taxonomy): domain Bacteria; phylum Pseudomonadota; class Alphaproteobacteria; order Caulobacterales; family Maricaulaceae; genus Litorimonas; species Litorimonas ampicilliniresistens. The sequence continues at coordinate 1,303,457 of NZ_BSNK01000001.1, read as the reverse complement.
GCCGCTATCGACCTCTTCCTGCTCCATGATCCAACGCAGCGCAGTACGCTTTACTTTCGAATCGCTAGATGGTGTCCGAATGATGCGTTGACGTACAGTCGCGGCGGTCGAGTTACGGCGCGCAACCTGGACGGTCACGGGTTGGTGCAGAAACTGCTCAACAAGGCGTTTGATTTCTGGCGGCATGGTCGCGGAAAAGAACAGAACCTGACGAGTGAAAGGCGTGATTTCAAAGATACGCTCAATATCTGGGATGAACCCCATGTCGAGCATACGGTCGGCTTCGTCGACGACGAGCGTTTGAACGCCAGTCATCAGGATTTTGCCGCGTTCAAATTGATCAAGCAGGCGACCTGGCGTCGCGATCAGAATGTCGACACCCTTTGTCAGTTTCCGGTCTTGTTCAGCAAAGGACACACCACCAATCAGCAGGGCCATTTCTAGCTTCAGATATTTACTGTAGCTTTTGACATCTTCAGCGACTTGAGCCGCTAGTTCGCGTGTCGGGCAGACAATCAAACAGCGCGGCATCCGCGCCCGTGCACGGCCTTTGGCAAGCTTATGCATCGTTGGAAGCGTGAAGGCCCCGGTCTTGCCGGTACCCGTTTGAGCAATGCCGAGAACGTCACGGTTTTGCATAGCAGCCGGAATGGCTTGGGCTTGGATAGGGGTTGGCGTTTCATAGCCAATCTCGTCCAGGGCCTTCAGGATCTTGGCGTCAAGGCCAAGCTCAGAGAAGGTCGTGTCAACGGGCTCGTCTGGCGAGATTTCAGTCGGGGCGTCTTTGGAGCTCACTTGGGCGGTCTTTCGGGCCAGGCGCCGGGCGTCATCGGTCTTGACGCGCAGCATCGCATGCGACTCTCGCACGCACCTCTCAGGCTTGCGCACCCTACACGGGTGCGGCGTATAATCAAGCGTCGCTGTAAGCTTTGAAATCTAGGGATATTTACGATCCAGCTAGCGATATTTATAAGGACGATCATCATCGGTCGTCGGGTTATAACGATCGCGCAAAGCCGTCATTCGCGACTCCAGTGAGAGCGCTTCACCGTCCTTATACATAGCGATTGGGGCTGATGACGCTTCCAATGGATCACCGTCCCAGACAACCAATGACGCAGCGCTGCCCGCACGCATCAGGCCTAAATCAACACCAAACCAGCGCGCGGGTGTGCCTAAGATGGCTTCAAAGGCTGCGTCACGAGACAGGCCGTGTCCGACTGCATTCCCAGCATGCTGTGTCAGTCCGCCAGCTTTTACGACGCCGAGCCCGGATAGGCCGCCGATTGCGTAATCGACACCTGCTGCGTCTAAGACGAGCACATTATCATAAGACGCGTTGAGGGTCGCAAAACTACCCGGCAGGTTTTCAAGTGGATCGACGATCACTTTGATGCCCGCAGTGGCGAGGTCTGCCGCCACAAGATGCGCTTCCTCTGCGCCGACAATAATGATGTTAAGGTTAGCAAAATCGGCCTTGAGGTCGACAAGTGCTAATAGATCTGAGGCGCGGCTTGCAGAGACCATGAGCGGAATACGTCCCGCCAGAACGGGACGAAGTGCTTGCGCGTCGCGGCGACGCAAAACATCACCTTCGTCTTGAGTGAGAAACCCGCGTCGGACATCGGCGAGTGCACCACGGAGCTGCGCCATAGCGGCCGCACGGGATCCACCCGCGCGCCGGGCACCGGTTTCGCCAAGCGCGACGTGAACGAAAGCCGCGTCATTAATGACGGAGTCATCAGAGCCGTCGAGGCTGGCTACTAAGCCCGTACCACCGAAAATCGTGTCACCTGTCGGGTTGGGAACAATGGCTGAATACATCACGCCCCGACGCCGCGCATTGGCGACATGTGCCGCACGTGGATTGAAGGAATCAGCGGCACGGAGTGACGCAGAAGCGAGGTCCGTGTTCGCGCTGATATCGTTCGTCGCGCTTTCCGCGCCAACATCAACGAGGCCGAGCGTGGATTTCGATGCGATCAAGCCGGGTGTGACCCACAGCCCTGCCATGACATCGGCACCGTCTGGGGAGGTGAGCGTGTCGCCCATCGCGGTGATCTGACCGTCGTTCACGATAATATCGGCGGTGCGGCTCGACCCGTTGGGCGCGATGACAGTGGCATCATCTAAGAATAGGGTTTGCCCGAAGGCCGGCGCGGCGGCGAGCAGACAGCTGGCGGTTGCGAGAAGAAGATGTTTCATCGAGCAATCTCCGTACCGAGGCGGAAGTCGGATTGGGGTTTCAGCCCAGCCTCGCGGTCAAATAGTAAAGCGCCGTCAAGATAGACTTGGTCAGGCCGGGAGAAGGTTGAGAAGGGGTCTCCACTCCACAGCACCATGTCAGCGCGTTTGCCGACTTCCAACGTGCCTGTTTCGTCAAGAATGCCGAGCGCTTTTGCTGGGTTGGTCGATAGCCACGTCCAAGCCTCGGCCTTTGAAATGTCCAGTCCCGCCCGATTGCCGTTAGCGCGGGCTTTGGCAACTTCCTGATTAAGGCGCTGGATATTCATGGCATCATCCGAATGGATCATGGCGCAGGCTCCAGCCGCATGCACAAAGGGGATGTTTTCTAGAATGCCGTCATAGCTTTCCATTTTAAAGCCGTACCAATCAGCCCACATCGCCGCGCAGGTTCCGTTTTCGGCTAATAGGTCGCCAATTTTATAAGCTTCGACAGCATGATGGAACGTCGTGATTTTATAATCGAATTCCTTGGATAGATCGATGATCTGCGCCATTTCGTCGGCACGGTAACAATGCATTTGGATCAGAATGTCACCGTTTAGAACACCCGCCAGTGTTTCTAACTGAAGATTGCGAGTTGGTTCGTCGCCATCCTCAATTTTCTTTTTATATTCTGCCGCTTTGATCCAATTCTTTCGGTAACCGGCAACGTTGCCCATACGTGAATCCGGGCCGCCTTTGCTACCATAGACCCGCTTTGGATTTTCTCCGCAGGCCATCTTCAAGGTGTAGGGGGCGTCCGGGAACTTCATGCCCTGAACGGTCCGCGAGGGTGCGTTGCGTAGGGTCACGCCGCGTCCGCCAAACAGGTTGGCCGAGCCAGGCAAGATGTGCAGGGTCGTTACACCGCCTTGCAGTGCTTCATCGAACCCGGGATCTTGTGGCCAGACGCCATGCTCGGCGAAGACTTCGGAGGTAATCGGGGAAGTGATTTCATTGCCATCTCCATGCGCATTCACGCCCGGAGATGCATAATTCCCAAGGTGACTATGAATGTCGATAATACCGGGCGTAATGAAACGTCCGCCGGCATCGAGAACGGTTGCGCCGTCTGCGCTCAAATCAGTGCCAATCGCAGAAATCCGCCCATCCACAACGAGGACTGAGTTGGCTGAACTGGCGTCTCCTGTGCCATCAATGATTGAGGCATTGGTGATCAGGGTCGTGACGGACGGCATCGGTTTATAGGTGCTGGGGAACGCCGTCGGTAGCTCGAATGTAGTGGTCTCTTTCTCGTCATCCTTAGCGGGACTACAAGCAACGATGAGGGCGGCGGAAAGGGCGAGGCAGGTGCGAAATGTCATCATGATCTTATCCGTAACCAAGCTTTTTCTCGTTGCAAGGGTTAGTCGAAGGCAACATTCAAAGAAAGTGCGGCAGTCAACCGCTCGCGGTACTGGGCGCGCGTGATTTCAACCGCGCCGAGCGAGGCGAGATGGTCGGTCATGAATTGAGCATCGAGCACAGTGAACCCGCGTGTCCGTAGTCGGTCAATTAAATGTATAAGCGCGAGTTTCGAAGCGTTGGTGCGGGTCGAAAACATGCTTTCCCCAAAGAACGCGCCGTTCTGACTGACGCCGTAGAGCCCGCCAACCAATGTTTCGCCGTCCCAGACTTCGACCGAATGAGCGTCACTTCGCTCATGCAAAAGGGTATAAAGCCACTCGATCCCGTAGCTGATCCACGTGTCCTCCCGAAGATCCGCGCAGGCTTTGATGACCTGTCGGAAGGCTTGGTTTATGGTGACAGTGAGATTGGTTGTGCGCGCGAATTTGAGCATGGATCGGGATGGCTGGAATGTCTCAATCGGAAAGACCGCGCGGTTTTCCGGCTCCATCAAATAGAAGCTCGCTGCGTCGCGACTGTCTGCCATCGGAAAGATGCCGCGTCGGTAGCACTCAATTAGATCATTCGGGCCAAAACCACTCACGTGCGATCAGTAGATCCCGCTTTGAGCTTAGCTTTTAGTTTGCGAACGTCCTCAGCCCAGAGAAAGCCAAAGCTGACGGCCCCATCGCGCGTGTGCACTGCATGGTGAAGCCGGTGCGCCTGCACCAAGCGCTTCATATAGCGACCGCGCGTTTTGACGAAAAAGGGCCAGCGTTGATGCACCAAACCATCATGCACGAAGGCGTAAAGCAGCCCATAAATTGTTAAGCCGAGCGCAATGAACCAAAGGGTTTCCGACCATAGCGATCCCGCAATGAACAGTCCTGCTGCAATTACGGAGAAGCAGACCGCATAAAGGTCGTTGGTCTCGAACGGGCCTTCGGTCTCTTTATGGTGGCTTTCATGCCAGCCCCAGCCTGCGCCGTGCATGACATATTTATGGATGGCCCAAGCGAAGATTTCCATCCCAACGACGGAGACCAAAGTGATGGCGATCGCGCTCCACACACTCATGAGGATTGTTCCTGTTCCAGAGCCAATTTCAGGGCTTGTTTGTGGGCGAGTTTACGCGCGGGAAGTCGCCACCACGGCTCATTTGGGTAGAGATGGTGTTCATGGTGATAGCCAAAATGGAAACAGGTCAGCAGCGACAGCCATCGCGGATAATCATTCGTCCTGGCCAAATGCTCGTCCGGAAACGCTTCGGCATGACGATGGGTGAGGTAGGTTCCAAAATAGAAGAGCTGCACGGACGATAGGATCGCCGGAACCGCCCACATAACAATCAGATTAATATAGGGCGCGCCGAGCAGTGTGTAGAGCGCGCCAATCGCACCGAGCACGACGATCTGACGCCAAGAGAAATAGCGCAGGAAAAAACTTAGATACCATGGCCAGAAATCACGCGGATTGTCGGCATTGAAATCGGGGTCCTCTGCTGTGCCCGGCGTGTCGTGATGTTGATGATGCGCCGTTCGCATGGCCGACCAAGAGAAGCCTGCATACCAGAAGAGAATGACCCGACCGACCCAAGCGTTCACGCGTGGGCGTCCGGGCGCAAATGATCCATGCATTGTATCGTGAGCGACGATGAACAGGCCCGTATAAAGCCAAAGCTGAAGCCCGATCAGGGCGAGGGTCAGAACCCACGGGCTGCCGACCGTATGAAAGAACAGCGCGTAGAGATGAGCCGCCAGCCAAACGCTCCCGAGCATGGCCGCGAAGAGCGGTCCTCGGTTGGGGGCTGTCTGTGTGTTCGGGTTCGCCATTCTACCAATCAAGCGCGGAGAGAAGTCTCATCTATCTTACCGGAGAGGACAGCGAATTTAAACCTTACACTCCAGCCTAGATTGTCTCATGCGACAGTCTGCCCTCGGATTGACTGCCTACAAATCCCTTAGAAAGGCGAATTGCTGGTCAATCAAAGCGATTAACGTGTCGGTCTCATTCATCCCAGCCCGCGCCAAGGCCATTTTTGCGTTGCCGAGATAGCCTTCCAGTAAGGCTTTGGTCTCGTCCATAGACTGCGTCGCGACCAGCGTTGTTTTACCTTCATCGCGACCAGAGGTTTTCCCACTTTGCGCAGGGCTTTGGAGCACGTCTTTGATATCGTCGAGTAGTTGAAATGCCAGTCCGATCTGGCGCGAGAAGTCTTTCAAGGCGGCCCGTTGCGCAGCTGGGCTTCCCGCTAGAATGGCAGCAGCATCAGCAGCAAAATCAAACAGCGCGCCAGTTTTGAGGTGATTGACCCGTTCGATCTCCGGCTTGCTGGCTTGGCCAGTATTATCAAGGTCCGCCATCTGCCCGGCGATCAATCCAGTCGAGCCGACCGCATAGGATAAGAGGTCACAGAGTTCGGCGCGTTGCTCTGCACTAAGCGCAGGATTGCGAGCGATAACGCCGAATGCGCGGTTGAGCAGTGCCGTGGCCGACAGAATCGCCGTGCTTTCGCCGAACGCCACATGTGTCGTCGGCTGATTTCGTCGCAAATCTGCATCGTCCATACAGGGCAAATCATCGAGAATAAGCGAGGCGGCGTGAACCATTTCGACGGCGCAACCGACTTCCATGGCCGCATCGACCCGCGAGCTATCCAAGCCGCAGCTTCGCGCTAGAAACACAGTCAGTAGAGGCCGAAAGCGCTTTCCTGGTGAGAGCAGGGCATGTCGCTGCGCCGCGTGAAGCTGGCGCGGCCAGGTCTCGGGCGTAGGGATCAGCGTCGCAAGACAGGCATCGACCCGGCTTCGCGCTGCGTCGATATGTGATTGCCCGTGATCACCCGTTTCAATCGCCGTAACTGTCATTGGACACTCATCGCACACAGAAGAACGGGTCGCTAGCTCTCCTGAGCGTTAGACATCCGCTTTTCATTGATCATTTTCAGTAATTCTGCTGCGGCTTGCGCGTCACACAAAGCACGGTGATGGCTGGTCAAATCAATCTCGAATTCCTGGCACAGGTTTTTGAGTGAGTAAGAGCGGTACCCGGGATAGAGCCGCCGCATTGATGCACAGGTGCAGATTTTCGGGTGCCGGAAGCGCTGATCGATCATCTCATATTCGGCCGAGATAAACCCATAGTCGAAATTGACATTATGCGCGGCAAAGATGGCGTCGCCCATAAAGGTACGAAATTGTTCGGCGACCTCAACAAAGAGCGGCGCGCCAGCAACCATATCGTTGGTGATATTGGTGATGCGCGTGATGAACGGCGGGATGGACCGCTGTGGATTGAGCAGGGTCTGAAACTCATCGACGACTTCGCCACCAATCATCTTGACCGCCCCGATTTCTGTAAGGCGGTGCAGGCCCGGTTTCCCGCCAGTCGTTTCTACATCGACTACGACATAGGGTTGGTCTGGATCGACGGCCCAAGCCACTTTGATGATCTTGACGGGGAAACCCGCCATTGAAAGCTGACGCAGCCGGGTCAGTTGATTGCGCCGCAGACTGTCGCCCGCCGTTTTAACCTCAATAAAGCGGACCCGCCCATCATCGATCAGCATCAGATCCGGAAACCCATCCTTCGTGCCCAGCCAGTCCTGCGCCATTAGCCGCAGAAGATGTGCCACTCCGCCGCGCGGTGCATGCACGATCAGTGCTTGAATTCTGTCGAGCGAGCGCGAGCCCCAATGGACCAATGCATTGTCCTCGCCATAATGCAGCGCCAAAGTTTTGAGGAGATCGAGCAGGATGAGCGATGGATTGTCGAGCTTAGCGAGCCTCGCCTCGATCTCTGGACTATATTCGGTGTAGAAGGCTCCAGCGCGCAATTTGGGCGGAACGCGGCGAGGGGAGGTTGTCCCGTCATGTAGCAGATCCCAAAACAGCAGGCCAAACAGGTTGCGCCACGGCACGTTCTCAGCCCGATGGGCCTCAATGCCTTTGGCCTTATAATAACGCAGCACGGCTCGCTCTGGCTGGTTTCGGAAGGCTTCATCAAGGGTAAGTGTCGTCGCAGATCGTAGCAAATCCGTCGCGGCAGACGTGCGCTTTTTATGAAATTTCCGCGCGTAGAAATCTTCGGCAAAGCCCGCCTCTGAGTCAGAGCTGGGGTTTTCGATCATCGTTTCTAGGCGCTGTTTGCACCAATCGCGATCATCTGCTTCATCCCGAGACCAGCGAATACGAACCACACGTTCATTGCAGAAGGGCGTGTCCGAGCGAGTGTAAAGTTCCAATGCGGACTGGGCATCGCCGCGACGTTCAGACCACCCACCAAGTTTTTGTATGAGTTTGCTCTGATGGGCGGAGCTTCGCTCACAGAGCGGTTCTGGCCATGTGTCAGTGGCTTTGACTAATCGGTCTGCATCATGATCTGTCCCATGACGGAAATCATGTAGCGCCTTGGCGTAGAAGAACGCGGTTCGGGCCTCTTCGACGGTTTCGAAACTCAAAGCTTGGGTCTCGGCCTCTGGTAATCGCACCAGTCCAAGATCCCGCAAGGTGAAGGCTTGCAGATTGTCCTCGATTCGTCCGAAATATAGGAACAGCATATATTGCAGCGCATCGCGCCGCCCTTGAGCAATATATCGCTCTGGGATGTAAGCCTCTGCCGGGTCGAGATGGGCGTTCGCCAGATTAATGAGCCGGTCTTTTTTCCACGATTTCTTAAACAGGGTCTCGCACATTGAATCTGTCATCAACAGCACGAGGTCTGGTTTCGGCAGGCTGCTAAGCCAGTCTCTGAACAGAGGTGTGCCGATCGGGTCCGCGAATCTGGCCTGTGACAAAGTTGACCATTGTGCGGGAAGGTCGTCGATCTCGTCATAGCGGAATTTGTCCGTGTCGAAGACATATCCACGACGATTGGCCATTCGAACATAGGCGCATTGCGCCGCATGGGGCAGGGCCTCAAATTGAGTTAGAAAGTCTAGTGCATCGCGGCCCAAAAGATCGAAGTTTAAGGCGTGAACATCGGCTATGAAGCGCTTGAAATTGTTTAAGTAATAGAATTGTGGAAGTTCGCGCGCTTGCCACGCCTTTCCGGATTTTGCGCGTCGAAAGCGGCGTTGTTCAGTGCGGATATAGTCCGTTGCACGGGCCATACTCACAGTCTTATCCCCTGACCTATTCGCAAACTTGTCCCCAGATCTGTCCACACCCAGCTAACCGTGAAGGTTCTCGGTTGTCGGGGCGTTTGTTCAGCATCTGTTCGCAGGACAGAGTCGCGAGGTCAAGGGCAGGTCCGCAGGGCTCCGCTATAAGACCGCTGCGAGTCCACGGGGCATATCACCGAGCTAGTCGAGGCTAATCGGCGTCTCAAAACCAGGCGGCTTGAGGGCTAAGACGGAGCAATCAATGTGGTTCAGGATAGTTTCGGCCGTGTTGCCAAGCAGGAAACCCGACGTACCAGCGCGACCGACAGTCCCCATAACAATCAAGTCTGTTTTGAGGGTTTCCGCGACCTCAGGGATGGTGGACCGAGCGCGTCCATGGACGATATGTGTTTCTACGGTCGATTGATCGAACACGGTCGTGCCAAGACGGTGCTTGGACCGCTTTACCTGCATGTCGACTTTATCTTTTGAGGTCTTGGCGCAACTATTCGCATAATCAGAAAAAGAATTGATGTTCATCGGGATCCAGCCTGCCGTCATCGCACCTTCACCGGGAATTTCGTAAACATTGATGATGTCGAGCTTCCCCTTCGCTTCGCTAGCGATGGTCGCTGAGACCTCAAGGATTTCATCATTGAGCGTCGGCTCAGACTGTTCCGTGTCTGGTGTGTCATAATACTCAAAATCCAAGGTCGCGAGCACGCGTTTGAATGGTCCGGCTTGTGAGCTTTTGAGCAGTAAAACCGGGCAGGGGCATTTGCGTAGGAGTTGCATTTCTTCTGATACAAACAGCCGATTACCTTTGTGATCGCTATCTGCAGCATTCGCAACAACAAGGTCGTGTTTATAGAGTAAAACCCGCTTGATCGCTTCGACATAGGACCGACCATCCATGACTTCATAAGTCACCGATATTCCTTTCGGCACGGAATTTGCGAGCTTTTCAAGCATAGCCAAACGTTCGTGCCGCAAGGCTTCAAAGGCTTCTTTCAGCTCAGTGTAGAACTTGCTGGAGCCGATCGGGTGGATGATGGACTCTATAATGCTGACAAGGCTGATCGAGCCTGTTTCAGTGTTCGTCAGTGCCAGAGCGCGTTTTAGCCCTGGTAAGCCATCACTATCCCCGACGATGTAGAGTGTATTGTCAAAAACGCGCATGATTCATCTCCTAAGTAGCAATAGTTTGGCGGCAAATTTGCTCAATCGTCCGAGCGTTCAGCCATACGGGACAGGCATTGACGGAGCTAAGGAGGGGCTTTTTCGAGCAAGCGCTCACTAGCGGTCTCAACTACGGAAATGTTTACCAGCACCGGCGGCACGATGTGTGACCCGCGTCACGCATGCTGATGGAACGGACACAGCAGACAAAAGCCTAGAAGGTCTCACTTGGCTGGATCTTGATCTGAGAGCTGGTTCTCTAATAGACAGGTTCCAGAGATTGGATTGAGAGGGAGGGACCTATGTTCAGATTGTTCCGGAATCTTTCGATGGCGGTGGCCATGATGATCTCAGCCTGCGCTACGACAGAGGTTTCAACAACGCCGGCTGAGACTGTCCAACCTTTGCCTAAGTTCGAGCTAGCCAATGACCCTTGGGTCGCCTTGCACCACTATGCCTATCACCAAGCGCGTGCCCTTTCGGATATGAAAGTGAAGGGGCGCGTGCCGATGCTCGACGCAGATATTGCGGCTTTCACACTAGACGTTGCGAAAGCCTTTGAACCCGTCAGCGCTGCATATGAGCCACATTTAGGATCATCGCTATTGTTCACGGGAAGCTTGCGCTGGATTGCTGTTGCGCTGTCCCATGGCGACCTTGAGGGGGTTCCAGACGAGGCCGTCAAACAAGCGTTGAAAGATTTCATGCCCGTCTATCAGGAGCATTTTTGGCCCCGTCATCAAGCGGATTCAGCACGGTTTATTAGATCTGTGGAAGATGATCTCACAGCTTATGGAGATGCAATGGCGAGCCGTCTTGCGGATCATCTGGACGGTGAGTGGGGGACTGATCCGTTACGGGTCGATATCGTACCCTATGCGAACTGGGCCGGGGCCTACACGGGCACGCGCCCGTTTGGACATATTACGATGAGCGCCAATGATCCTGAGATCAATCAGCATAAGTTTGAAATGCTGTTCCATGAAGCGTCGCATACATCGCCACTGGGCGATCAGCTTGAGGCGGCTGCCGACGCTGCGATTGCCAAAACAGGGCTAGAATTTCCGCGCTACTGGCACGCGCTACTTTGGTATGCGTCCGGAACCGCAGCACGAGAAACGTTAGGGAAGGATTATGAGCCTTATTACGTCACATCGGGGAGGCTGACCAATGAGCCATCAGCGACAGTTTACCAAGCGTTCGAGGCCGTCTGGGGTCAGCATGATACGCTAGACGCCCGCGCTATGGCCGCGGCTGACCTGGCAATGGGGCGGGTGGACTGAGGGACGCGTGCCGGTCCGACTTTAGGAATTTGGGGTATTGGCCATGACAATCGTCCGCTTGGACAGACTCAGAAATCTGCCTTCTTCAGTGCACTAAAACTCCGATACTTCTCAAAAGCTCGGCCGCTTGAGCTTTCGATACGACTGCGCCTTTAAGAACAATCGCGTCAGCTAGGGTAAGCCCACCTAAATCACAGCCCCGTAAATCGGCGCCCCGAAATCTTGCCAATCGCAACCAAGCGCCTCTGAGGCTGCACTCCTTAAAGGTCGTGTCGCTAAAATCGGCTCCCGCTAAATCTGCCTCAGAAAAGTCATTCCGAAGCAACTCGCTATTCCCGAAGGAAATATTTTGGAGCATGGCATTGACCAAAATACACTCTTGAAAGCTAATCCCTAGCGTATGCGATCTCCGGAAATTTGCTCCGGTCAACTTGCAGCCACTGAACGCAGATGACGACAGATGTGCGCCCTCCCAATCGGTCATAGCCAAATTGCAGTTCCGAAATTTTGCGTCGTCCGAATGAGCGTATTTGAGTTTTGAGCCATAAGCCTTGCAACCTATCAACTCGGCCCCTTCCAAATAGGCACCCGACAAATCTGATCCACTGAAATCACAATCCTTGAAGATGATATCACTCAAATTTAACTTCTTAAGGTCCTGCTTTAACAGGCTTATACCCACGATTTTTTGAGGGGACTTCTCCAGCAACACCTCTAAGCCTTGGCGATCGTAACTATCGGAGGGTGTGGTCAAAACGGGATCGCTTTCTCAACTTTACTCAGCCGTAACTCAATCGTGGCGTTAGTCCCTTGTGACGGATGGCGCTACTCAACCCCCTCAGAAGACCCGGTATGAACGTTCGTGCAAAGCCGAATTGGAATATGCACGGTGAGGGGAGAAGGACAGATTTTAGACGTCACACGAATGCGATGCATCGCAAACCTTAAATGAATGGGCTTTCGCTTAGGTGACCAATGGTTATGCCACAGAGCTGTTACTCATTTCACCAAATTTGCAAGGTCATCGAATGTTTGAAAGTATGTTGAAAATAGCCGGACGCTCGACCGTTTGCCTTGCGGTTCTCGGTATAGCTAGCTGTTCAAGCGCGCAGCCCGCGCTACAAGACGCCAGCACTATGACTATGCCTGCGGCGACCGCTGACTCCGTTCGCAGCCTTCTCGAAGAGACTGTCGCAGAGCACAGTGTTGTCGGTTACTCCCTCGGTATTTTAGAGGATGGCGAGCTTACATTCCAAACATGGGGTGGGTTTGCCAATATTGAACACCAGGTACCGATATCCGAAGATAGTCGCTACCAAATCTATTCGGCATCAAAGTTGTTTTTCAATGTCGCATTGATGCAATTAGTGGAACGCGGCGAGCTTGATCCAGAGGCAATATTAGGGACTTACTTGGACGACCTTCCAGACAGTTGGGCCGCGATCACGGTCCGCCAGGCGTGGTCTCACATGACCGGCACGACAGATATTCTTGTCCTCAATGCCATGGAGCCAAAAGCAGAGAAGGCGCTGCGAAGCGTGATTGATATCCCCCTTAAGTTTAGTCCGGGGACACAAACGGAATATAATCAAACCAACTTTTTGCTCCTCAAAATGATTTTCGAGTCCATTACTGAAACGGATTACCGCACCTACTTGGAAGACAAGCTGCTTAATCCTGTTGGAATTGCGGACTTACCACTGGGTGATCTCAGCATGGTCGCGCCCAATCTAACGACTAATTATGAGGGTCATCCTCATGAAGTTGGCAAGCTCGGTCGCCGAACAGTCAACTTTCCGCCGTATGTCTACACAAGCGCTGGCGTAAATATTTCACTGGGGGAGTTCGCTACCTGGTGGCAGGGGGTTCTAGAGGGTCAATTTGTCGAGACAGATACGTTGCGGACATTTTGGGAGCCTGTGTTGCGTGCCGATGGTTCGGAATCTCATCGATCTAATGGCTGGGAACGACAGCATAAGGACGGGATCCTGCGAATTGGCCACGGCGGCGGGGCGCGCATCCACCTGTTTCACTATATTCCTGACGCAGACCCGGAACGATCTGTCACTGTAATCTTTCTCAACAATGGAGGTCCGACCTATTTCAACCATAGAGGGCTAGGGGACGCAGTGGCTAATATCGTACTCGGTGCTGAGTAAATTCGGAAAACTTTGGGACTGAATAGGATCAGGATAAGCGCCGAGGGGTGGCGAAGGGTGTCGTGTTTAAACTCAGCCACGTAACATGATAAAAGGCGCATAATGCATATTATGAGAAGTAATTAGAAGACTAAGCCTAAACCTTGACGGTCATTCCATCAAAGGCTGGGGTTACAATTGATGGAAGTTCACCTGCTAAAACATTGTAATCCATATCAATATGCAAGTTTGTGAGAATGGCCTGCTCGGTTTGAGTCCGAGCCAGCCAAGACAATGTCTTGTCGACATGCGCGTGTGTGGGATGATCATTGTAGCGCAGCGCGTCGCAAATCCACATCTTTAACCCCGACAAACGATTAAGGCCTTCATCTGAAATGTCCCACACATCGGGACTGTAGGCGAGCCGCCCGTCGATAACGAAAGCCAGCACTGGTGTCGGCCCGTGGGACGCGAGAATGACGTCGATTTGAATTGCTCCGCCGGGCCCATTGATCTCAAAAGTTTGACCGTCTTCGAGCAAGGGTTGAAGCGACAGGATAGCTGGATGAACGCGACCCTCGGGCATTTCGAAACAATAATCGAACCGCTCAGCAACATGCGCCTTCGTATGTGCGTCCATATAGGTCGGTATTTGCGTGCGCATACGGTACGCAATAGCGCGCAGATCATCGATACCGTGGGTCTGGTCCGCATGGTCATGCGTGTAGAGCACAGCGTCGAGCCGTTTGACTTCGGTCCTCAGTAATTGCTCCCGCAGGTCAGGCGACGTGTCTATTAAGACCGTTGTCGTCCCCTCATCTCCTGTCTTTTCGACTAGAAGCGAGCAACGTGAACGCCGGTTTTTCGGCTCTGATGGGTCACAAAAGCCCCAATCACCGCCGACACGCGGAACGCCCCCTGAGCTCCCACAGCCCAATATCGTCGCAACCAAACTCATGGCGTCATCTTTTTGAACAGGTTGAACACGGCCGCATTAGTGCGTTGTGCCGTCTCTTCAGCCGTCCAGCCTTTAACAGACGCCAGTCCCTCGGCGACATGAGGCAAATATGATGGCTCATTCCGGCGCCCTCGATAAGGAACGGGCGCCAGATAAGGGCAATCAGTTTCCAGCATGATGCGGTCATCTGGCATGGCTTTAATACGGTCGCGGACGTCATGGGCAGTTTTAAATGTCACGATTCCGGAGACTGAAAAATAGAGCCCTGCCTCCGCCGCCCACTCAGCCAAATCTTGGCCAGATGTGTAGCAATGTAGCAAGGCAGGATAATCACGCCCCGCCCCGCTCTCTTTGAGTGTCTGCAACATCAAATCATCCGCCTCCCGCGTATGAATGACGAGCGGGAGCTGGCTCTGACGTGACGCCTCAATATGGGCCGCAAAATTCTTCACCTGATCGTCTTGCGACGAGTAACCATAGTGAAAGTCATAGCCTGTCTCGCCAATCCCAACGACTTTGGGATGGGCCGCCATTTCGATCAGCTGATCGGCCGTAATGTCCGGGTTATCCTTGGCATCATGCGGGTGTGTCCCGACTGTTGCCCAAATATTGTCATGATCTTCAGCGACTTTTACAACGGCTTCGAAGTCATTGATATTGCAACATATGTTCAGCATATGCGTGACACCAACCTCATGCGCGCGGGCAATGACGGCGTCGAGGTCTTCGGCAAATTTCTCGCCATGTAGATTGACGTGACTATCAATAATCATGCGGCTCGAACTCGGCTAAGAAAATCAAACAGCGCGGCTGTTTTGTCGAGATTGATCGCGGTTTCGGCGCGACGCGTATCCTGCGCCCGTTGCGCCATTTCGGCCCAACTTGACGCAGCTTTGCGAGCTTCGATTGGATCAAACGGGCCGGACCAATGTCCGGTTTCGGCATAGATGGCTTGAGCTTGTAGTGTATCGATCAGCGCGTCCCAAAATAGGGCTCTGGACGTCGCTTCTTTGGCCGTGGCTAAGGTCTTGGCCAGGCTCATATCGTCGCCGTCTCCCGCCATAGATTGCATGAGCCGTTTGAGCGGCTGCAGCACGCTTTCGACATGTCCGGCCAAGGCCAACGCCTTTCCGGGCGCGCCGCGGGATAAGGCGATCGCGGCTTGCTGGAATTCAGGGCGGATATCTGTTCGAGATGCAAGCCAGCGGCCCAGCACCTCGCCGTCCACGGCCCTTAAGGGCAAGTGCAGACAGCGTGACCGAATGGTCGGTAGTAGTCGGCCCGGTTGGTCCGAAATAAGGAGGAATAGTGTTCTGTCGGGCGGTTCCTCCAGTAATTTGAGAATACCGTTTTCCGAGTTTCGGTTCAGATCATCCGCTTTGTCGACAATACACGCGCGCCAGTCACCGCTTTCGGCGGCCGTGCTTTGGAAAAACTTGGACAAGGCTCGAACCTCATCGACTGGAATGTCACGCTTCAGCTTTTTACTTTTCGGATCATAGGGACGTCGCAGGACAGACAGATTGCCGTGACCTTGGCTTTCAATCCGCTGAGACACTGGATCATTGGGCGGTATATCCAAACTTTGGTCCAACAGACTCGACCCGCCCAAGCGATGCCGCGCGATCCGGTAAGCGAGCGTCGCCTTGCCAATGCCCGGCGGTCCAGTGATCAGCCATGCATGATGTAATCGTCCCGAAGCTTGAGCCTGCAAGTAGCGCGCTTCGGCGTCCGAATGACCGAGCAGGTCATAGACTTCACGCGGATGGGGAGAGCCCTCAGAGCGATCCGGTTCCGGTATTAGCGGCGCTTCACGCGCCACCGAGTTTCCCGGCGAACTCCGGATATTGTGCCGTCAGCGCATTCAGGATGCGCGCGTGAACAGCGCTGCGTGAGCCGTCAGCATCCACGACTTTGACACGACTGGGCTCTTTCTTGGCAATATCGAGAAAGGCTTCGCGAATTGTGGTGTGAAACTCCTGTCCGGCCTTATCAAAGCGAGTGAGGACTTCATCATCTTGTGCCGCCCGTGTTTCCACACGTTTCAGTGACAAGTAAACGTCCATATCGAAGACCAAAGTGAGGTCGGGGTTGAACCCTTCCATGACAACATCATGGACGGCCCGAACCCGGTCAGCGCCAAGATCCCGCGCATAACCTTGATAGGCAAGGCTTGAATCGGAGAACCGGTCGCTGATGACCCAAGCACCGCGTTCCAGAGCTGGTTTGATGAGTTTTTCGACATGGTCGAGCCGCGCCGCATACATGAGAAGTAGCTCTGTCATGCCAGACCAACGGTCATCCGTGCCTTCAAGGACAAGTTTGCGGATCGATTCCGCGCCGAATGTGCCGCCCGGTTCACGGGTCAGAATGGTTTCAACTCCGACGCGCTCCAGCGCATCGGCGAGCATTTTGGCTTGGGTTGTTTTACCGGAGCCTTCGCCGCCCTCAAATGTAATGAATTGTCCTGCCATCAGGTCTGATTATCCTCTGATTTTCTGTGCCAATGATGCGCCGACTCGGCCAAAGAAGCCCTTACGTGCCACGGCATCCGTTGCGTAGAGTGGATAACGACCCACTTCCTCACCTGATTTGGTTACGACCAAGTCAGCGATCTTACTCCCGGCCTCGACCGGAGCGACTGCCGGGGTGTAGTCAATACGGGCTTTGATCTCGTCGCGATCGGTCCGTTCAAATCCGATTTGAATGTCGTCACGAACAACTACACCAACATCTTCGGCCTTGCCCATATAGACAGGTATGAAACCGATCTGATCGCCAGGCTGGTAAAGTGATTTGATGTCGAAATCGCGGAAGGCCGCCGACATGATCTCTCTCGCGACAGAAGCGCGCTCTGACTGGCTGCCCAGACCGTTGACGACTATCGTGCGGCGTTCACCGTCCCGTAAAGCGGACCCGACCAAACCATAGCCCGAGACAGAAGTTGATCCGGTCTTGATCCCATCTGCGCCCGTAAATGAGCCCAGCAGGGGGTTCCGGTTACCTTGCGAAATGCCGTTCCATGTGAAGCTGCGTTCCGAATAGATTTTGTAGCGGTCTGGAAAACGCGCGATCAAATCTCTGGAAAGCGTTGCCAGATCTGACGCACTGATTTCATGGCCTTCATCGGGCCAGCCTGTGGCATTACGAAAAGTTGCCGATTGCAGCCCCATTTCACGGGCGCGCTCTGTCATGCGTCGTGCAAAGGCGTCTTCTGATCCGGCCAAACCTTCTGCCAGCACTATACACGCATCATTGCCGGATTGGATGATTACGCCGCGAATCAAGTCGATCACGGGGACTTGGGATCCAAGCTTAAGAAACATCGTCGAAGACCCAGACTGAACGCCGCCGCGCCGCCAAGCTTCTTCGCTGACAGTAAAGAGTGTGTCCTCTTGGATATCGCCGCGCTCCAACGCTTCGAACACCATGTAAGCCGTCATGATCTTAGTCATAGACGCAGGCGGCATGGGCCGGCGTGCATCCTTCTCGAACAGAACAATGCCCGTATCGTGATCAATGATGATTGCTTGCTTCGCCGCCGTTTCTAACGGGGCGGCGGATACCGTGGTCAGCCAGCTACTACCGGGAAGAAGAATTAGGGAGAGAAGAAGAGGTTTCAGCATGCTCTGACAGGAATCGAAAAACGGACGCCGGGATGACGTCCGCATCGAATGCCTTGAAACTGAGGCTGCCGCAAGGCGGCCAGGTCAGCCAATTTTGCGTTGGTCTATTTTGTGTCGAGTCGTTCCGCGATAAATTGCGGCTCCGGGGATTGGTCGTCAGATCGAGCAATGTGAATCGGGCCTTTAATCGTAAGGGTGATATCGCCACCGCTCGGCATGCCGGCATCAGGGGCGGCGCGTGGGGCAACAGGCACAATCGGGGCCGGTAGTGACGGCGCTTTGAATTCTGGAATCATTGGCGTTGGGGTTGGCGAACGCGGGCGTCGGGGCGCTTCGACGATGTTTTCCCGCGGAAGTTCAACAGAGCGTGGCATATTGCGCGGTAGCGTCCGGCCTGCCGCCATTGGATCGGCGGGTCCGGCATACTGCACGCGAACATTGGCGAGACCCTTCGACTTGAAACCCAAAGCTTCGGCGGCGGCCTCAGAGAGATCAATCATACGATTGCCAATAAACGGACCGCGGTCATTGAGGCGCACCGTGACAACGCGACCATTGTCGAGATTGGTCACAACCAGCATGGAATTGAGGGCCAGCGTCTTATGCGCGGCAGTCATATCGCGCTTATTAAACGTTTCACCGGTCGCAGTGGGCTTGCCGTGGAATTTAGGGCCATACCAAGATGCTTCACCGACCTCATCATAGTCCGGTTGATGTTTCGGCGTGTAGGTTCCGCCCATGATGGTGTAGCGTTTGCCGACTTTCTGGTGACTATATAGCTGGCGATCAACTTTAGACGGGTCGAAATGACGTCCTTGCCCACCTAGCGGCGTTGTCGAATGCGGGCTTGTCCCGACACCCGGAATTCCCGGGCGCATTGAGCGCTTGGAAAGGTCGAGCGACGCATATTGAGCGTTACCTTGCCCCATTTTATAGGTGATTGGCGCGGCTTTAGCCATTTTGCTTGTGGCACTTGTCGTTGCGCAACCTGTTACCATCAAGCCTGCTACGGCTGTGATCGTTACCAGTTTCAAAGTCATGCAAGTCATTAAACCCTCTTCCGCGTTTTGCGTTCAGTGCCACTCGGGCACCCTCACCTATTCAATTCGAAACTGTCCGGGCTTTCGCCACGCGCTTCGTGTCATTGAGGAACGGTTTACGGGATCGGTCCTAATCTGCGGTTGGGAAACAATGATAACAGATTCCAAATTCCTGTAGTTAGGCTGCAGTTAACGCGATTGATGGTTGAACCACGGCACGGGCCGCATTAAAGCGCGCCCACCACGAAATGACGAAACGTCATAAACCCGTTGGGCGGGTGGCAGAGTGGTTGAATGCACCGGTCTTGAAAACCGGCAAGGGGGCAACTCCTTCGCGGGTTCGAATCCCGCCCCGCCCGCCACTCTCTTAAACCATCAGGACTTAATGGGCCTAGATATCCGGATCTCCAGGTACACAATTGCACTTGATATATAACAGCACTTATATATTAGCGCTGTTATGAATACAAGACATGCAGATGGCTTAGGCACGCAACTTCGCAGGTTGTTGGAACTTCTCGATGGAGATCTGGAAACGATCTACCGAGAACGGCACCCGGTCTATACGCCAAGGTTCACGCCAGTTGTTAAAGCCCTCACCGCCGAGACCAGTCTGACGATCAAAGAGATAGCCGCACGGTCCAACGTCTCGCATTCTGCCGCGAGTCAGACAGTCTCAAAGTTGAAGAGTCACGGCTTAGTTGACACCCTCCCTGCCCGCGACCAGCGGAGCAAACGGATTTGCTTGACGGAAAGCGGTCGGGCCATGTTGCCGATGTTGAATGTATTGTGGGACTCAACGACCGCCGCTGCGAGAGAGCTAGAGGCAGAGCTTTCATACTCGCTCAGCGCTATACTGACGGAAGCCATCGAACGTCTGGAGCACCGATCATTCCAGGATCGAATCGAGAGCCAAGTAAAAATAGGAGCGCGAGTCCCAGATGCGGAAGGTGTGGCATGAGGCGTTTTATTCTTGCGGCCTTTTTGAGCTTAACTCCGCTTCCCGCCTTTGCCCAAGGGGCAGAAATCACGGCGAATGATAGGTCTGAAGTAATTGAGGCCGTTATCACCCATCTCGAAACTCATTATGTTGATATGGCGGTGGGTAAGTCGACAGCCGCGAAATTCCGCGAGGACCTTGCTGACGGTCATTTCGACGCGCTGACTACAGGTCATGCTTTTTCGGACGCCGTTACGGACCGCCTGCAGGCTTTGACAGGCGATGGTCACCTAAACGTCGAATATTTCGAAAAACCGATAATGCAGGATGATAGCGACGAAGACGCGTTCAATGCGGAGCAAATGGAACGGTGGTACGGTTCGCATATCAATTTCGGGGTCGAGTCCGTCAAAAGACTGGATAGCAATATCGGGTATCTTGACCTTCGGGTGTTTCCGCCCGTTGAGATGGGCGGTGACACCTTTGTTGCGGCCATGAATGTCGTTGCGAACATGGACGCCTTAATCATCGACTTGCGAGAGAATGGTGGCGGCATCGGGGATACGGCCGACCTAGTGGCGAGTTATCTGTTCGGCCCAGACCGACAGCAACTTACAGGCATCTATGATCGCCCTAGTGACACACTGACCCAGCGCTTTAGCCAAGCTTACGTCCCTGGCGCGCGGTTTGGACCTGACAAGCCAGTCTATGTTTTGATCTCTAAAAAGACCTTCTCGGCAGCTGAGGCATTGGCTTACAACCTACAGGCTTTGGACCGAGCCGAAATCGTGGGAGAAACGTCGGGCGGTGGCGCTCACCCATTCGACTACCAGCCTATTCATTCGAATTTCGTTTTATGGTCCGTGACCGCCAAGAGCGTTAATCCAATCACAGGAGGAAACTGGCAATCCGTGGGTGTGAAGCCTGACATTAAAGCCCCCGCTGATGCTGCGCTGGATCGTGCCTTGGAGGATTTATCGCGGCTGAGCGGCCCGTAATCACTTAACCTTTGCCGGTGCGGTTGGCCCAGACTTCCAGACCATCTAGACATCCGGTCCATCCTACGGCGTGTCGCTCACGAGCCTTTATATCGGGAATCCGTTCGTGTGTTACGGTAATCTGTGTGGCGGTCCCGTCGCCGGAGGATTGCAAGTTAACGGTTACACGCTCCGTCGAAGGAGCGCCCTGATCAATAGACCATGAAAAGACGAGGCGGTTTGGGGGCGTGATGTCTTCATAGGTTCCTGAGATCCAAATCACCTGTCCATCAGCAAGCTGATTTCCAATCCGATAATGACCGCCAACACGAAGATCGATCGTTGCACCAATGCAGACAACGTCGTCAGGGCCCCACCAAGCGATAAGTTGACTGGCTGTTGTCCAAGCCTCGAAGACTTTTTCAATCGGCGCCCTCACCCGCTTTTCGATCACAAGTGTTTTGGCGTCAGACGTCATCATCATCCGTTTCAACATATTTGGCGAGAGCATCTAGGCTGCCGGACCAGAAGTGACGATAGGTTGAGAGCCACTGTTCCGCGTGCTGCAAGGCAGCAGGATCCAGAGTCAATATATGCGTTCGCCACTCGATTGTGCGACGGACCAAGCCAACAGATTCGAGCACTTTCACATGCTTGCCAATTGCAGCCAGCGACATATCAAACGGCTCTGCAACCGCGCCAATACTCGCCGGACCAGAGGCGAGCCGAGCGATAATGGCGCGCCGAGTCCCATCCGATAGGGCCTTGTAGATACCGTCAAGCGAGTGCGCCGTGGCGTCAGTTGTTGCTGTCGAATTCATGCTGATTGACTCATTAATCTACTTGGTTTAATGATACAAGTCCCATCACAAAACGACGAACGAGCGCCCCATGCCGATATATCAAGACATTCTACTATCGGCAGACCCTCACAAAGTCTTCAAAACGCTCACAAGCAGTGACGACTTTGGCGCGATGACTGGGCAGCCTGCGGACATGGATGTGAACGCTGGTGGTGCCTTCACCTGCTTTAACGGACAAATTTCCGGCCGGTTCATTGAGCTGACACTCGGAAAGCAAATCGTGCAAGCTTGGCGTCCCGGAAATTGGGATGCAGGCGTCCACTCTATTGTTCGGATTGACTTGGCTCCAGATAAAGCGGGAACCCGACTGACCTTGTTTCATGACGCATATCCGCCTGAATTTGAGCCTCATCTAGAAGCTGGCTGGGATAAAATGTATTGGGATCCGCTCAAGGCATTTTTGACGTCTAGCTAACCGCCTGTCTGGAAAATCCACGACCCGTATCGTTGTTCATGGTAATAGGCATTCCCAATGACTTAGAGGGGCAATGAATATGCGACAAATGGCTGACCCAAAACATTGGTCCAAGGCCGAAGAGATTTTCCTCCTCGGCTTTCGGCTACTCGTCGGTGGATTCCTAGTCTGGGGTGTGTGGGACAATGTCATAAGTTCGGACAGAATGGCCGAGTTCTCACGCTTTTTGGCATCACAAGGGTTCGTCTACCCAGATCTACTGGCGCCGGTTTCCGTATATGCGCAGCTTGTCTGCGGCATAGGGATTTTGCTCGGCCTCATGACTCGCTGGCTGGGTGTCGTCTGCGCAGTGAATTTCCTCGTCGCACTTATCATGGTCGATGCCCAAGGCGGTTTCAGACAAGCGTTCCCAGCGGCAATGCTAATCATGTTTGGCCTATATGTGGCTTCGCGAGGCGCAGGACGTTATTCTATTGACGCTGTCCTTTGGAAGACGCCGGAATAATTTTCGCTGAACCCGGCTGAAACAGGTGCCTGCTTCCCCCACAGTCATTTGTTTAAATTGAGTGATAAGCCTTCATAAGACCTAAGTCGTCGGTTCCTGCGTATGTAGATTTGACGCTGCAGAAACTGGCTGTGACGACTATCTTGTGGTTGACACGCTTACATTCGTTTGTATTAGCGCGCTAACACAGTCACACGGATGTCATGACAGATTTAGCCTTCAACGAACTTTGCTCCACATTAGCGCGCGTCGATGACTCCGACGCGATGCGGGCCGTGTTGGTCGATTTATGCACACCGGCGGAACTTCGGGCCTTGTCAGAGCGTTGGCGCGTGGCAAAGGCGCTGGCCGAGGGCGAGATGAGCTACCGGGAAATCAGCGCTGACACAGGCGTTAGCACCACAACAATCGGGCGGGTTTCCCGCTTCCTAAAAGATGAGCCCCACGGCGGATACCGCCTGCTCTTGGAGATGACACAATGAGCGACAGGCTCAGAATTGCTGTACAAAAAAAAGGCCGCCTTGCGGATGATAGTTTCGCCTTGTTGAAGGCGTGCGGTCTACGTTTTTCTATTCGCGGCGGCAGCCTGCTGGCGCGTGTGAAAAATATGCCGATCGACCTGCTTTTGGTACGGGATGACGATATCCCATCCTTCGTGTCCAATGATGCGGCCGATATCGGTATCGTCGGCGAGAACGTATTGGTTGAAGAACAGCTCACAGGTGAGCTTGATGCGGATATTGCCATGCGTCTCGGGTTTTCACGTTGCAAGCTTTGCCTTGCCGCACCAGAACGCGGGGCCGTCAAATCATCGGACGATCTAGCCGGAACACGGATCGCCACGACTTACCCCGGCGTCACGGCGAGGTTCCTGCGTGAACGCGGCATCGAGGCTAAATTGGTTGAGATGAAAGGCGCGGTCGAATTGGCCCCATCTATCGGCGTCGCGGAGAGTATTTGCGACCTCGTGTCATCGGGCGCGACTCTAGAAGCCAATGGCCTGGCCGCATTTGAGACGATCCTGAATTCGGAGGCGGCCCTAATCCGCAGTTCACGCACTCTGTCTCCGGAAAAAGCTGACCTTCTTGATAAATTGATGCGCCGGATCGAAGGCGTAATCAAATCAGCCGAGACCAAATATATCATGCTCAATGCGCCGAAGTCCCAGATTTCAGCCATTACTGAACTGCTCCCCGGCTCTGATGCGCCAACCGTTATGCCGCTGGCTGGCAATGATGATCTAGTCGCCATTCAAGCCGTCTGCACGGAAACCGTGTTTTGGGAAACGCTCGAAGGTCTGAAATCGCTCGGGGCTCGGTCTATCTTGGTGCTGCCGATTGAGAAGATGATGAGCTGATGCGCCGTTATGACTGGACATCACTGAGCGCGGAGGCGCGTGAAACCGCCCTCGCCCGCCCGGCCGAAATTGCGGATGATGCTCTCCTCGCGCGCGTTCGCGACATTCTCGCCGACGTGAAAGCGCGGGGCGATGCCGCTCTCGCGGACTACACACGACGGTTCGATACGGACGCTGAGATAACCCTGCGCGTTCCGGATGAAGCATTGGAAGCGGCTTGGAACGGTTTGGACGCCTCTGATCAGGCCGTCATCGAACGCGCTCGGCGCAATGTGAAAACCTTCCACGCCGCGCAAATGCCCGAAGACATCGAAGTTGAGACAGAACCGGGCGTTGTCTGTCGCCGTGAAGTCCGCGCCATTGATACGGCGGGCCTGTATATTCCGGGCGGAACTGCACCTCTGGTGTCGACGCTCATCATGCTGGCGACGCCGGCTAAAGTGGCCGGGGTTCGCCGCCGCATTGTCGTAACGCCACCGAGCAAGGACGGAACGATTGACCGGTTTATTCTCGCCTGTGCGTATAGGTGTAACGTGACGGATGTCTTCGCAGTCGGCGGAGCGCAGGCCATCGCCGCCCTCGCCTACGGCACCGAAACTATTCCGCGCTGTGACAAGATTTTCGGCCCCGGTAATGCCTATGTTGCGGCGGCCAAGTCACTCGTTGCTCAAGCAGCAGGCGGTCCGGCGATCGACATGCCCGCTGGACCGTCGGAAGCGATGGTTGTCTGTGATGAAGGCGCAAATCCAGCCTTCATTGCCTCTGATCTACTTAGCCAGGCTGAGCACGACACAGTGGCGCAGGTTGTTTGCGTTTCATGCTGCCCCGACGTTGCCGTCGCGGTTCAGAACGCTGTGACCGAACAGCTTCAAACATTAAGCCGGAAGGATATTGCCGCGACGGCACTGTCGCACGCCCGCATGATTGTGACGGATGACCGGGCTGACATTGTTGACATCATCAATCGCTACGCGCCCGAACATTTGATCGTGCAGATGGAACGTCCGGAGACATTGGTGCCAGCGATCCGTAATGCGGGATCTATTTTCCTTGGACCGTGGACACCGGAATCCGTTGGGGATTACGCGTCAGGCACCAACCACACGCTGCCCACCAATGGCGCGGCGCGGGCCTATAGCGGCATCACTATTGAGAGCTTCCTGAAATTTGTCTCGGTCCAACGCTTGTCTAAAGCCGGATTGAAACGTCTCGGCCCAACCGTTGAGCGACTGGCCGAAATGGAAGGGCTCGACGCGCATAAGAACGCTGTCACGTTACGGCTTGAGGCAATGTCATGACTAAGGTTGAAAAGACGTGGGCGGATGCCATTGCGCGACCCAATATTGTTGCCATGACCGCCTATTCGGCCCGTGGTGAATCAACCGGGGCGTTGCACTTAGATGCGAATGAGAGCCCTTGGGCGCCGCCGCCCGGCACAGCATCGGTCGCTGGCTATAATCGTTACCCCGCACAGCAACCAGGTGTGCTGCGCCAGCGTCTCGCCGATCTATATGGTGTGCCGTCGGATGAAATTATCATGGGACGCGGCGCGGATGAAGTGATCGACGTCTTAGTTCGCACTTTTTGCGTCCCCGAAAAAGACCGTATCCTTTTGTCTTCCCCGACATTTTCATTTTTCAATACGGTCGCATCCTTGCAAGGTTGCGACGTCATAGACATCCCCGGCGGCGGCGATTTGATGCCGGATATGGATGCCATTGTCGCAGCCGTCTTGCGAGAACAGCCAAAAGTCACTTTCCTCTGCTCACCGAACAATCCGACAGGTCATTCGATTGATGAGGTCGACATTTTGCGCGTTTGTGAAGCCAGCAATGGTTTGGTGGTGTTGGACGAGGCTTACATCGAATTTTCTGATCAGCCGAGCCTCGCCGCCCGGCGGCCGCAAAATCTTGTCGTGGCTCGTACCCTGTCAAAGCTTTACGGTCTTGCTGGTGTTCGCCTCGGCGCGGCGATAGCCGATCCGGCGGTTATCAAGTTGATGCTGAAAGTCATTCCGCCCTACCCGGTACCAAAACCGGTCATTGATACGGCCATGTCAGCGCTCGCCGCCCCAGCTATGGCCGTTGTTGAAGCGCGTCGGGCGATATTGAAGTCTGAACGGGACCGAGTTGCGGCTCAATTGGCGCAATCTGACTTCGTTGAGACGCTCTATCCATCGGACGCCAATTTCATCCTATTCAAGGCCGTGAACGAAGCGGCCCTATTATCGCGTCTTGCGACGGCGAATATCCGCATCCGCGATTTCCGTAGCAAGATCCCCGGACATTTCCGTCTGTCGATCGGCACACCGGAAGAGAATGATCTCGCACTAGCGGCATTCGGATTGATTGAAATTAATCAGGCACCACAACGAGTTGGGGAAGTTTTCCGAACCACGAAAGAGACAGATGTCGCCATTCGTGTGAATTTGGACGATCCGACCGCTGTGCGCATTGATACGGGCCTTGGCTTTTACGATCACATGCTGGAACAGATCGCTAAACATGGCGGGATTGGTCTGACTTGCGTGGTCAAAGGCGACCTCGAAATTGATGCTCACCACACCGTAGAGGACACGGCTTTGGCGCTCGGCTCCGCCATGAAACAGGCACTTGGCGATAAGGCCGGGATTGGCCGATATGGGTTTGTTATGCCGATGGATGAAACACAGGCGCGGGTAGCCATCGATCTGTCCGGGCGTCCTGCGGCTACCTTTAAAGGTGATTTCCCAACGGACCATGTCGGCGAGTTCGCGGTCGAGATGTGCCCGCACTTTTTTCAAAGCCTTGCGCAAACCCTCGGCGCCGCGATCCAGATCGACGTTGAGGGCGAAAATAGCCACCACATGATTGAGGCCTGCTTCAAGGGTGTCGGTCGCGCACTACGCCCGGCCCTATCCGTGTCTGGTACCGATATGCCCTCTACAAAGGGCGTGCTCTAATGACCCTTATAACTGCAGCATTTTCGTGAGCGTCCTAATTGTCGATACGAAATGCGCTAATCTGGCATCCGTTGGGTTCGCCTTTGATCGGATGGGGATTACGAACCGGATCAGCGATGATCCGACTGAAATCCGCTCGGCTGACCGGGTTCTAATCCCCGGCGTGGGGTCGGCACCCTATGCAATGGAGAAGATACGCGCCGCAGGTTTGGAAGATACGTTACGCTTGTTGAATCAACCTGTGCTTGGTATTTGTCTAGGTATGCAACTCTTGTTTGAGACTCTGGAAGAAGGCGGCACATCCACAGCTGGATTGGGACTGGTGCCAGGACACGTTGAGGCGCTGGATACAGGCGACCTACCGACCCCGCATATGGGTTGGAACCAGTTGACGGATCTAATTGATGACCCGCTCACACACGCGCTAAATGAGGGCGATCATGCCTATTTCGTTCATTCTTTCGCAGCCTTAATTACAAACGAAACGGTGGCAACTTGCCGTTACCACACGCCTTTCTCCGCCATGGTGCGCCACAATAATGTCCGTGGCTGCCAATTCCACCCGGAGCGAAGCTCGCAAACGGGTTCCGCTATCCTGAAAGCTTTCGCAACGTTATGATTTACCCCGCTATCGATCTCATGGACGGAAAATGCGTCAGACTGCTCAAAGGCAGCTTTGACGATAAAACCCAATATGAAGAAGACCCACTCGAAGTCGCGCGCGGCTATGCGCGCGGTGGTGCCGAATGGATGCATGTGGTCGATCTGGATGGTGCGAAGAACGAAGAGCTTGTCCAAGCCGATCTGATCGGTCAGTTGGCCCAAACAGTGGGTCTGAAAGTTCAGGTCGGGGGCGGTATTCGCGACATGGTCACCGTGAAGCGCCTGCTGGACGCGGGTGTGGAACGGGTCGTGATCGGCAGTTTGGCCGTCAAACGTCCCTTCATGGTCAAACACTGGATCGAAGAGTTTGGCCCCGAGCGTATTGTTCTCGCCTTTGACGTGAATATTGACGAAAGCGGTGTCGCTTATCCGGCCATCAAAGGGTGGACGGAAACGACGACCACCCCATTTTTCGACGTGCTGGACAATTACACGGCATCAGGTCTGAAAACGATCCTTGTTACGGATATTGGCCGCGACGGCGCAGGGACTGGGGGCAATACAATCCTCTACCGGAAAATCATCCAGACCTATCCAAACCTCAACTTGATCACATCAGGCGGTGTCGGCACGCTCGATCACGTGCGTGAGCTCAAAGCCTTCAACCCCTATGGTATCGTTATCGGCCGTGCTTTGTATGAGGGTCACTTCACCTTGAATGAGGCGATTGCGTGCTAGGCGTTCTGATATGCTAGCCAAACGGATTATTCCGTGTCTCGACGTCCGTGACGGCCGCGTCGTCAAAGGAGTGCAGTTTCGCAATCACGAAGATGTCGGTGATATTGTGGAGCTCGCCGCTCGCTATCGGGACGAAGGCGCGGATGAGCTCGTATTCTATGATATCACCGCATCGACAGACGACCGGCAAGTCAGCGCCGACTGGATCGGGCGGGTCTCACGCGAACTCGACATTCCGTTCTGTGTTGCGGGCGGGATCGATAGTGTTGCTGTCGCTGGCGCGCGTCTGGCAGCGGGGGCCGACAAGATCAGCGTTAACTCCCCGGCCCTGCTCCGCCCCGACCTGATTGACGAATTACAGGACGCTTTTGGCCGTCAATGTATCGTTGTCGGCATCGACACGTTTGAACAAGACGGAACTTACCGGGTTAAAAGCCATACGGGCGACCCGTACAAAACGCGAGAAACTGGACGCACCACATTGGATTGGGTCCTCGAAGCGACGGATCGCGGGGCGGGTGAAATTGTGTTGAACTGTATGAACCAAGACGGCGTGCGCCAAGGGTATGATGTCAAACAACTCAAAGCCGTCCGCGCAGTCTGCAACGTGCCATTAATCGCCTCTGGCGGCGCCGGAGCAACGAAGCACTTTGAGACCGTGTTTAAAGAAGCGAATGTGGACGGAGCTTTGGCCGCGTCCGTGTTTCATAAGCAGGTCATCGCCATTCCGGATTTAAAACGTGATCTGGTTCAGGCTGGACTGGAGATGCGACTATGATCGTTGATTTCTACTCTCTGAAATTGGGGGCGAACGGCCTCGTCCCCGCCATCGTGCAGGATGCCGACACGCTGCAAGTGCTGATGCTTGGCTATATGAATGAGGCGGCCCTGACCAAGACGCAGGAAACAGGTCTCGTCACGTTCCACTCGCGCAGTCGCGATACGCTCTGGACCAAGGGCGAGACGAGCGGGAACACGCTCTCACTCGTCGGTCTCGACGTGGATTGTGATGCGGACACGCTGCTTATTAAAGCCCGTCCGGCGGGTCCGACCTGTCATGAAGGCACCGTGTCGTGTTTTGGAGCTGAGGGTGCCAGCGGGGTCGGATTTCTATCCTATCTCGAAACCCTCATCGAAGGCCGGAAAGACGCTGATCCTTCTAGCAGCTATACGGCCAAACTTCTGCAGGGCCCGCTGGTGAAAGCCGCTCAGAAGGTCGGCGAAGAAGGGGTGGAAACCGCGCTCGCCGCTGTGGCCGAAACAGACCAAGACTTCCTCAATGAAGCCGCTGATCTGCTTTATCATTTGCTGGTTGTTACCCGCGCGAAGGATCTCTCATTGAATCAAATCCTTGAGGTTCTGATGTCTCGCCATAGCTAGGCTTGCGATCTCACAAACGCGTTTCTGTCTGCCTCTGTATGTGTCTGTGGCTAGCCTAGAGACATAACATGAAACTTATCTTTCCAATCCCCGTTGCCCTTCTGACGTTTATGGCGGCGGCTCCAGTATCCGCAAACCCATTCGCTGACATATCGACCTATGACCGTGACGCGCACAGTCGGACGGTGACACAGTGCGATCTGATCGCCGGACATCCCAGCGATCCGGAACGCGTGACGCCTGGCGTGTCTCAAAATGAGATGGATAAGCCAGCGGCCATTGCCGCCTGTCACACCGCGCTCCAGGCTGATCCTGATAATCCCCGGCTCAACTATCTACTCGCCCGCGCCTATGGTTATTCCGGCCTGCATGCGGAGAGTGATCCCTACCGCATCAAGGCACTCAATGCGGGCTATCCTCAATCGCTCTTTGTGATTGGATACATCCGGATCGAAGGTTGGGACGGGCGGCCCGCTGATCCCTGCTATGGCGGTGAACTCGTCCGCCGCTCAGCCCACGCCGGCCGCTTCGCCGGGCTCGTCGGTTTTCCGCACTATGTGCAGACCGGGACGTTCAACGGATGCACGGACTATCCCAAGATCAATCAGGACGAAATCCTTGGCTTTCTGGATACGGCAGAAGAACGGGCTGAGGGATATTATCAGCGGATCCTCGTAAAGTCTCTAAAGGTCCATTTCGAAGCCAAATAGCGACATCTAAAACGCCTCAAACGTTTCCTTCTTCTCAAGCGGTTGCCATTTGCCGTCGACCATGTGGATGCCACATTCGGTTTTGCCTTGGTTCCGCCAACGGCCCGCGCGGGGGTCCTCGCCCTCAGCGACACGCGTCGTGCAGGGTTGGCAGCCAATCGACAGATAGCCGAGCGCAAACATTGGATGCGGTGGTAGGTTGTGACGGCGAATATAGGCGGTCACGTCTTTTGCGGTCCAATAACCCAGCGGATTAATTTTCACCATTCCTGGCTCACCATCCGCGCCATCCAAGGGCTCATAGATCGGCATATTGGCGCGTTCTGGGGTCTGGTAGCGTTTGCGTCCCGTAATCTGCGCGCCGAAATGACCGACAGCAGAGGCAAGCGGACGCACCTTGCGCAAAGCGCAACAGGCGTCGGGTTCCGCCTCATGCAAAGCCCCGGTCGGGTCTTGCTCAATCAACTCATCGCGGTCCGGACGGACATTGATGAAATTGGTCAGGCCAAGCTGCTCTATTAGCGTATCGCGATAGGCCAGTGTCTGCCGAAAATGCTTGCCCGTATCCAAGAAATAGATGGGCAGGTCCGGCCGGATACGGCTGACCATATGTAGCAAAACCGCACTATCGGCGCCTAGCGAGCTGGCGAGGAAGATATCACCGTCATGCTGCGCGATGGCACGCCGCAGCGCTGCCTCCGCGCCCAGTCCGAAAAAAGGGTCGTCGGTTTTTCGCTCCTCCATCGCGGTCAGGCGGGCGTCGAAAATAGATGTGGCGGGGCCAGGCTTCACGGCATAACCGCGTTGATAGGTCAGGTCGAACGCATCCAGTGCTGCATCCCAAGCCTCAGGTGTATGCCGAGCCAGCTCTCTGTCCGCGATACGTACGGCATCAAAGCCGCATTGAAGTGCAAAGGCGAACTGATCTGGAATGAGTTGGCCATCCGCGACGAGCAAACCCGTATAGCCATGACGCAGGCGCAGAAGCCGGGCCAAGCTGAAACCGCGACCATCCGTAAAGGCAGCGAATTCAACAAAGATCGACTGGATACGCGGCAAGGCGTCCACAATTTCCGATAGGTCAGCATCAGGCGGCAGCCGTAGTGCCTCAATATCCGTGTTCCGAGACAGGGCGTCTACGTCAGACGGGTCGACCGCATTCGCGGCCACGCCCGTGGCGCTGACGAGTGAAAGATCAAGCGCTGGCATAGAGTACCTCCTTGAACGCCTCAGTGCCGAGGCGGCGATATGTGTCGAGAAAGCGCTCATCATGTTCGCGCGCGCCAACATAGAAATCGACGATCCGTTCGATCCCGTCGACCAGTTCTTCTTGGCTGAAACCTGCGCCCATCTTGTCACCAATGGCGGCTGTTTGCGTCGCGTCGCCACCCAGCGTGACTTGGTAAAACTCGACCCCAGCTTTTTCGAGCCCGAGAATACCGATATGGCCAACATGGTGATGGCCGCAGGCATTGATGCAGCCGCTGATCTTGATCTGCATCTCGCCGATGGCTTGCTGACGATCATGATCCTCAAAGCGTTCGGCAATCGCTTGCGCCACGGGGATAGATCGCGCTGTCGCCAAGGCGCAGAAATCCATACCCGGGCAGCAGATGATGTCGCCAATCAGATTGATATTGGCGTCTTCCAGATCAGCCGCAACCAAGCCGTCCCACACGGCGCGTAGCGCGTCCTGACGAACATGCGCTAGGACAATATTCTGTTGGTGAGTGAAGCGCAGCTCACCGAAACTATGAGCATCGGCCAGATCGGCTACGGCGCGCATTTGTTCTGTCGTGACATCTCCTGGCGCGCGCTCTGGATCTTTCAGCGAGATATTGACAATCGCGTAGCCGGGTGCCGCATGTGCGACGACATTCGTGTCGACCCACTTGCGGAAGACTTCGGGCTGGCTCGCCATGTCTAACGGCTTGATCCCGGTCTCAAAGGCCGGCGACGCGAAATAGGTTGCAATCCGCGCACGTTCAGCGGCGCCGACGGCAATGTCGCTCGGGTCCAGCGCCGCGAATTCGTCTTCGACCAGTCGCGTAAAATCTTCGATGCCAGTCTCACGGACAAGGATTTTGATCCGGGCTTTGTATTTGTTATCGCGCCGACCAAAGCGGTTATAAACCCGCATCGTCGCTTCGAGGTATGGCAGCAGATCATCCTTGGGCAGGAAGGCCCTAAGCGTCTGGCCGATCACCGGGGTTCGTCCGAGGCCACCCCCGACGATGATATGATAACCCACCTCTCCGGCCTCATTGCGCACGACTTGAATGCCAATGTCGTGGCCTTTGATCATCGCGCGGTCTTGCGAAGATGCGGTCACAGCAATTTTGAACTTGCGTGGCAAAAAGGCGAATTCAGGGTGTAGCATCGACCATTGGCGGATTAGCTCGGCCATCGGCCGTGGATCTTCGATTTCATCCGCCGCCGCGCCCGCATAGGGGTCGCAAGTGACATTGCGGATGCAGTTCCCGCTCGTTTGGATCGCGTGCATGTCGACGCTGGCAAGGTCTGTCAGCATCTCCGGTACATCGCTCAGCACAGGCCAGTTGAACTGCATATTCTGACGCGTCGTGACGTGCCCGTAGCCCTTGTCATATTTATCCGCGAGATGGGCGAGCATACGCAACTGATCGCTGCGCAGCGTGCCATAAGGCACGGCCACGCGCAGCATATAGGCGTGAAGCTGCAGATAGAGGCCGTTCATCAGGCGCAGCGGACGGAATTCCGCCTCGCTCAGCCGTCCATCGAGACGGCGCACGACCTGATCGCGAAACTGGGCCACGCGCGAGTGTACAAACTCCGCGTCAAATTCATCATAGCGGTACATGGGTTAGCTTTCGGAAATCAGATCGGCTGTGTCGTAGGACGGGCCGTGGGTTCGGAACCGTTCACGATAGCGGGCGGGCTTGGCATCCACTGTGTCAATAAAATATGCGCCAACGACAGTGTTGGCCTGTTCTGCGGCTTTGGCGATCTCATCCATTTTCTCGATGACGGTTTCGTCTTCTGTCAAAAGCGCGTCTGCATAATCCCGCGACCAGTTAAGGTCCGTCGTCATCCAGACACTCAGCCCGGAGACCAATTCGTTTGCCGTCATGGCCTGCGGGCCTTTGCCCTTATGTTTGAGCGTGCTCATGATGCGGCTTTCAGCGCAACGGCGGATGGGCGGCGGTCATAACCAATCATGACCACGGCTGGCCCTTTGATGCCGTTTGAGGTGAGATCGTCAGGCAATTGGCTCAACGTCGTGGCGACAATAATTTCATTGGCGCGAGAGGCGTTCTCGACCACGGCCACAGGTGTTTCAGGCGAGGCTCCATGCAACAGTAACCGACCCTGGATGAAGCGCGCGGCGCGGAGACCCATATAAATTGTAGCGCGAGCATTGGGTTTAGCGAGGGCTGTCCAGTCTAACTCGGCGAAGCCTTGCTCATCATGCCCGGTTGCCAATGTGGCGGCCGTATTTTCGCCGCGTACCGTCAAGGAATGACGCAGCGATGCCGCCGCTGCCGTCGCCGCTGTGATGCCAGGATGAATGGTGAAGCCGATCCCAGCCCCATCGAGCGCAGCAAATTCTTCTTCAGCGCGGCCAAAGACAAGCGGATCGCCGCTTTTCAGTCGGACGACGCTTTCGCCAGCCTGTGCTTTTTCAACGATAATCCGGTTGATCTCGTCCTGACGCGTCGACACACCGCCGGGAATTTTGCCGACATAGATAAATTCGGCTTCACGGCGGCAGAGTGACATAACCTCATCACTGACCAAACGATCATAAACCACCACATCCGCGCTATGCATGACGCGCAGCGCACCAACAGTAAGAAGGTCAGGATCGCCCGGTCCCGCCCCGACAATGTGGACGTGTCCAACGGATGTTTCCTGCGGTGCTGATAATTGGCGTGCCGTATTATACCGGGCCGTGACTGTGTCGGAGTCCAACTCAGCATAATCGCCCAGACCGGACCCCAGAACCGTCGCCCAGAGCGCTTGTCGCTTGGCGATGTCGGGCTCATCGACCTTCAGTTGGTCGCGTAGGTTTTTGATTGTCTTGGATGTTTCTCCAAGACTGGATGGGAGGCGGGATTCTAAATCGCTTTTCAGTGCGCGAGCTAGAGCGGGGCTGGTGCCTTCCGTGCCAATCGACACAGCCACCGGCGATCGATCCACAATGGCGGGCGTGATGAAATCGCATCCGGCGGGTTGGTCGGCGGCGTTGACCGGAATGCCGACCGCGCGCGCAGTCTCAGCAATCCGATAATTCTCATTCGGATATTCGGTCGCTGCATAGATCAGGGACGCCGTGCTCAGATCAGCGTCTGCGACGATAGTCAGGCGGCCTTGCTCTGCCCAGCGACGGATTTCCTCACCGGGTGTTTCTGAAATGACGACGAGGTTGGCATCCGTCTTGAGCAAAGTACGGAGCTTGGCTTCGGCCGCACGGTCGCCCCCGTATACGAATACAGTCTTGCCGCGGAGATCGAAATGGATAGGAAGATAGCGCATCACAGTATCTTTATTGTCGAAGGGTTCGCTTGAAAGGACGTTTCGTTCTGTATATAGAACAGATAATAGATTGCCACCCCAAAAAGCTCACGAAGGCGTTATGCCCAAAACACCGACCTCAACGCGTAAAGCTCGCACTCGCCGCCAGCCCTGTGCTGAAACTGACGCACTGGCCGAAAAACTGGGTGAAACCATCGGTCGATTGAGAAAGGCAGATCAGCTTTCACTCGGCGATCTGTCTGAAATGTCCGGTGTGGCCAAATCAATGATCAGCCAGATCGAGAAAAACGAATCTAATCCGACGGTCGCAACCTTGTCGCGGCTATCCCAAGCGCTCGGCACCAGTGTTGAAGCCATGTTTGCCGCTGCCCCTACGGATACGGCCCTGGTTCAACACGCGAAGGTTCAGGACATCCCTCGCATCACCTCGGATGACGGGTTGTGCGAACTTCGTATCATCGGCGCTATTGAAACCGTCCAATTTGTCCAAGTCTATGATTTCCGGGCTGAGCCGGGCGGCGTGTTGATAAGCTCCCCTCACCCTATCGGTTCTGTTGAAAACCTGACCATTTTGTCGGGAGAGCTGGAAGTGCGTATCGCAGATGAACGCTGGTCCGCGCGTGAAGGTGAGACCCTTCGCTACCATGCAGACAGACCGCACAGCATACACAATTTAGGGGATACGCTGGCCCACGCGACAATGGTCAATATTCTCGCCCATAGTGTTCGTAGCGGATAAGGAAGATTCCCGGCTTGCCATCCGCGTGGGTGGCGTTAGTCCGTCGCCCCTAATGCAGTACCATTCTCATCTCGATAAAAGCGTCACGGCCTCATTCGGAGACGCGCTCCTCGCTAGCCTCACACCGGATGGCGGATTGTGGATGCCGAACAAGATTCCGCATTTCACGCCCGGCCAAATGGCTGACTTGGGCGCGATGGACTTTGCTGACTGTGCCGCGGCGCTTGCGGCCCATTTCACGGATGATCGATTTGATGAGGAGACGCTGAAAAGTCTCTGCCGCGATGCCTATAGTTATGACGTACCGATGATGACGTTAGGCGGTGAACGGCTCGACCCAGCCATGGCGCCAAACGCCGACGAATTTGTGCTAGAGTTATTTCACGGTCCGACATTGGCCTTCAAGGATTTCGCGGCCCGCTTTATGGGGCGCGCGGCCTCGCACCTCATGGCGAGTAGCGGGCAACGGCGGACTATTTTGGTCGCCACGTCTGGCGATACGGGGGGCGCGATTGGTGACGCCTTCTTGGATCAAGACGGCGTTCAGGTCTTCATTCTGTTTCCAAAAGGCGGCGTTTCGAAGGTGCAAGAGCAGCAACTCTGCACCATGGGTGGCAAGAACTCCAATGTACGAGCGCTGTCCGTTGATGGCACATTCGATGATTGTCAGGCGCTGGTGAAAACAGCCTTCGCTGACGCTGAGCTGTCAAAGCGCTTCGATCTGATGAGCGCTAATTCGATCAATGTCGGCCGCGTTATTCCGCAGAGTTTCTATTATGTCTGGGCGTCCCTTCAGGCCAAGGCCGCCTATCCGACCCGGGATTTGGTTATCTCGATCCCATCCGGCAATCTCGGCAATTTGACCGGCGGCCTGATCGCGCGGAAAATGGGGGCACCCATCGACCGCTTCGTCGTCTCGCACAACGTCAACGACCCGTTTGTCGATTATCTGAAAGACGGCGAATACCGCCCGCGCCCATCCACGCCGACCCTGTCCAATGCCATGGATATCGGGCGTCCGAATAACTTCCCCCGTATTTTGAGCCTATTCGATGGCAATCTAGACGCGATTCGAGAGGTTTGTTGGGGAGTCTCGTTCGATGATGAAACAACCGCGCGTCATATTCGCCGCATCTATACGGATACGGGCTATCTTATGTGCCCACATACCGCTGTTGGCCATATGGGGATGCGTGCTTTCCGTGAGGCGCACGACATAGACGCGACATTCCTGACGGTCGGTACAGCCCACCCCGCCAAATTCGCCGACAGTCTTGAGACGATCATCCGCGAAGATGTGCCGATGCCAGCGCCCTTGGCCGCGGCCTTTGAAGCCAAAAAGCGTGTCACAACCATTGATCCGACGCTGGACGCGCTTGTTGATCAGATCGCTTTGGTCGTCACTTGAAGCTAAGTCGCGCCGAATTTGAGCGCCGATACGCTGCGGGCCAGTTAAAACTGGCGCTGATTGGCATGTCCAATATCGGCAAAAGCTATTCCGGCATGCGACTCGCAACCCATTTCGACTTCACCCTGATCGAAGTAGACCGATTGATCTGGGACGCGCTCGGTGAAACGGATATGGATGCGTTTGCGGCGTGGCAGGGCCAGCCGTATAGCGAGGGATATGAGGCGCGAGAGCGCGAATCCATTGCGCTGGAAACGGATGCCACGCGTAAGAGTCTACAAAGCCAGGCCCGCAACGCCCTGCTCGATACGACGGGATCTGTCATCTATACGGATGCGGCAGTTCTGAAGACGCTCAGTGAGGACTGGTTCACAGTCTATATCGAAGCCGCGCCGGAACATTTGGAGCGCCTCAAATCTCAATATTTCGCTCAGCCCAAACCATTGGCTTGGAATGGCCACTACAAGAAACGGAACGGGATGAATGACACGGAATCGTTGCTTGCCAGCTATCCCGATCTCTTGGCGTCGCGTGCCTCGGCCTATAGCGCGCTCGCTGACCATACAATCAGCTCCGCCGATATTCTGACCGATCAGGTTGAAGTCCTATTCGACCTCATCAAGCCAGCCCGCTAGCAAGCGGCGACGCGCTAAATCGGACAATAAATCAATGTGATCCGCGCGATCATTAAGGCATGGAACCGCCGCGAAGTGGGTGCCGCCTGCGTGGAGGAAGCTCTCCTCTGCTTCCATGGCAATCTCTTCGAGTGTCTCTAGGCAATCGGATGAAAAGCCCGGCATCATGACGGCGACCTTCTTGATGCCTTGTTCTGGCAGCGCTTCCAGTACCTTATCTGTGTAGGGTTGCAGCCAGGCTTTTGGCCCGAACCGGGACTGGAAAGTCGATTGCAATGTCTCTTCGCTATAGCCGGTATGTGCGCGTAGCAGCACGGTCGTCTCTAAGCATTCCGACTGGTAGGGGTCGCCCGCATCGACATAGGTTTGCGGCAGGCCGTGATAAGAGGTCAGGATCCGGTCTGGTGTCCAATCCAGCGTCGCCAGATGATCGGACAGGCTATCCGCCAACGCCGCAATGAAAGCGGGTTCGCGGTAATAGTCGCGCAAGAACCGGAGTTCCGGCACATCCCATTTATCTTCTAGCGCTTTCGCCACGCCGTCATAGACCGACGCCGTCGTGGCCCCCGCATATTGTGGGTAGAGCGGTAGCACTGCGATCTTCTCGCATCCCGCAGCCATCAACTTTTCTAAACCCGCACCAATCGACGGGTTGCCATAACGCATTGCCGTCTCAACCATGACCGCATCGCCGAGCTGCGCTTGGACCCCAGCGACTTGGGCGCGGGTAATCCGGACAAGCGGGGCTTCCTCGCCCTCACCCCAGATGCTGGCATAGGCTTTGGCGGACCGTTTCGGACGAATCCGGAGAATCACGCCGTGTAGGATCGGACACCAGATCCAACGCGACGTATCCACGACGCGATAATCGTGCAGAAATTGCGCCAAGTAACGGCGCGTGGCCTCCGCCGTAGGAGCATCAGGGCTCCCAAGATTAACCATCAGTAGACCTAAGGGCACAGGGTTCTCCAGATTGTCGATAAAACGACAGAAAGTAGCGTTGAATCATTCCGCTGCGCTGTCTACGAATGACTAAGCCATGCAGACTGCCGAATGCGCGCGCAAGTCGGTACATGATCGGAGACCCATTATGAAACGACTTTTTCTTGCCACATCCTGCCTCGCAGTTTTGGCACTCAGTGCGTGTCAGGACGGCCAGACCGTGGAAGCGGGCAATACGGTCGATGAGCTGACACAGGCAGCCGTCACACCAGCAGAACAGCGACCCACCGTTCAAGATGCGCGCGAATTTTTAGACGCGGCAGAACGGGACATTGTCGCCAACGGCATCATCGGAGCTCGCGCGGCTTGGATCAACGCTAACTTCGTGACTGAGGACACCAATGCACTGGTCGCGCAGACCTCTGCGGACGGGGCGAAACTTAGCACACGATTGGCGAATGAAGCGAAGCGCTTCAACGGTGTGTCTCTTCCGGTCGATATGCGCCGCAAGATCGACATGCTCAAACGGGGTTCAAACTTCCCGGCGCCCAACCGTCCCGGCGCGGCAGAAGAATTGTCAGAAATCATGGCGGGTCTCGACGCAACCTATGCGACGGGCAAATTCAACATTGATACGGACAATCCCAAAATCAAAGATGTTCTGGGTGAAGTTGAAGGCGACACAATCAATCTTGGTGAGGCGACTCGCCTGTTGGCGCAATTGCGTGACCCGGAGCTGACGCAACAAGTCTGGGAAGGCTGGCGCACTGTTAGCCCGCCCATGAAAAATGATTACGCGCGGATGGTCGAACTCATCAATGAAGGCGCACAAGAACTGGGTTATGATGATGCTGGCGCGCTGTGGCGGGCAGGTTACGATATGGACGCTGATGCGTTTGCGACCGAAGTTGATCGGCTTTGGGGTCAAGTCAGCCCGCTTTATGATCAGCTTCACTGCTTCGTACGCGGCGAACTGAACGAGACCTATGGCAATGATGTGGTGCCACTTGATGAGCCCATTCGCGCTGACCTGCTCGGCAATATGTGGGCGCAGACTTGGGGTAATATTTACGATGTTGTCGAACCTGCCGATGCAGGCGCCGGTGTCGATGTCACCGCACTGCTCAAAGATCAGGACTATGACGCGCTGAAGATGGTCGAGACCGCCGAAGGGTTTTTCGAGTCTATGGGCTTTGCGCCGCTACCGGACACATTCTGGGAGCGGTCATTGATCACTAAGCCGCAGGACCGCGAAGTTCAGTGCCATGCTTCTGCGTGGAATCTTGACGGCCAAGACGATGTTCGCATTAAAATGTGCACGGAAGTTACGGGAGAAGATTTCGACACAGTTCACCATGAACTCGGTCACAACTTCTACCAGCGCGCCTATAAAAACCAGCCCGTCTTCTACCAATCCGGCGCCAATGACGGCTTTCATGAAGCGATTGGGGACATGATTGCCCTGTCGATTACACCTGATTATTTGGTACAAATCGGTCTGTTAGATGAAGCCGACGTACCTGGTGAAGATGCTGACATTGCGCTGCTCTTACGGGCCGCAATGGACAAAGTGGCCTTCCTGCCCTTCGGCCTCCTGGTCGATAAATGGCGCTGGCAGGTCTTTGACGGCACACTGAGCCCAGACGAATATAATGATGGCTGGTGGGCATTGCGCGAGCAGTATCAAGGCATTCAAGTGCCAGATGAGCGTTCAGCCAATGCGTTCGATCCAGGGGCGAAGTACCATATTCCCGGAAATACGCCCTATATGCGCTACTTCCTGTCCTACATCTTGCAGTTCCAGTTCCACAAAGCTGCCTGCGATCAGGCTGGCTTTGAGGGACCGCTGCACCGTTGCTCGGTCTATGGCAATACGGATGTCGGCGCGCGTTTCAATGCAATGCTCGAAATGGGTCAGTCCAAGCCTTGGCCAGACGCACTCGAAGCCTTCACCGGCACACGCGATATGGACGGTTCCGCAATCCTCGAATATTTCGCACCGCTAATGACTTATCTGGAAACCCAGAATGAAGGCCGCACCTGTGGTTGGGACCGAGGCGCAAGCGAATAAGGTTAACTTATGTGAAAGGAGCGAGTCGGTAAGGCTCGCTCCATGTCGAATCCCGCAAGACAGGCGTCTAGCCCGACCTTAGCCCGGTTTAACCGACGCGTCCTGATCGTCACTGACGACGCTAATGCATCGGTCGCGATGGTGGAGCATCTGCGCGATTTGTCCTTGGATGTTAGCATAACCGCTTATAACGGAAGCCATCTCTCTGATCTTCCGGCCCAAGCGCCGTCCGCCGTTCTCTGTTTCCTATCTGATTATATTGAGCATGGCCCCGCCATCGTCTCTGATATCCGAACGCATTACGCACCCCGTGATTTCCCAATCTTAGGTCGGTTGATGCGCAAGGCGCTCGGCGATCATCCCTATGACAGCGTGCTCTATGCGCCCGTCCATCCGGTTCAGGTCGCACACCGCGTTTCGTCGCTCATCCGGCTTGGCCAGATGGAAAACGAAATCATCCGCCGCATGGAGACACTCAAACACTCATTCGGGCAGGAGATGGAGTTTTCAGAAGACACGCTGCGTCAACCGTTCCGCGTTCTCTTCATCGGTAAAGCTGATCCGGCCTATATGGCGGTCGTCAACGCGCTTCAGGACAAGAATGTCGATGTCGTCGCCGCCTTCACCTCTTTTTCTGCCTTCGATTATCTCCATGACAGCACATTCGATGCCGTCGTGATGAACGCACTTAATGGTAGCGAACCGGCCATGACAATTGCCGATACGATGCGGCGGAACCCTCGCCTATTCCATGTCCCGACCCTGCTACTCGTCGATAAAACGACGTTT
This sequence comes from Algimonas ampicilliniresistens, assembly GCF_030159955.1. Taxonomy (GTDB): domain Bacteria; phylum Pseudomonadota; class Alphaproteobacteria; order Caulobacterales; family Maricaulaceae; genus Litorimonas; species Litorimonas ampicilliniresistens. Next base: position 1,262,031 of record NZ_BSNK01000001.1, on the reverse strand, counting down.
AAAGATGTGGATCTCGCCTATTCTCACGGCATCAAAGACTTGATCGATGCGGACGCGCCGCCCGAAGAATTGAGTGGTCGAATTTTAGAGCTGGCGAATGAATGTCGTCTACACCTGAAACTCAAAGATGAGTTTTCCAATTTGGGCGGACCTGAATGTTCGGACCCAGAGACCGGTGTTCTCAATACGCGATTCTTGACGCCCCATTTGAAACGCGTGAGTCGCGACTGTCGCGCTCGCAAGGTTCCGCTAACGATCCTGACCCTTAAGCTTGTCCCGCACGCCGACACAGCCCTGAACCCCGATGGACTTAGCGCCGCCTATGCCAGCTCGATAAAATTGATTGCTGGCATTGTTCGGATGCAGGATATTGTTGCCCGGATCGATGCGGATACGGTTATCGTTGCCTTCCCAGAAGAACACCGAAGTGATGTGGCGCGGATTGCGGCGCGGATCAGCGAGTTAATCGAGAATGCAGCCTTCCAAATCCCGGATGATGACAGCGGTGCCTTGTCGATGAGAGTTGAGACAGCCATCGTCGAACAGGGCGAGAATTCGGGCGAAAACTCCGCTCAGCCTATCGATCCGAACATTACAGATCAGTCCGATACGATCTCTCTCGTCCGCTAAGCTGCGCCTTCCGCCTTAGCGTCGACGATCAAAGCTTTGACCGCACGTTCCGCGCCTTGGACCCGTGATTTCGGCGTATCAAATCGACCCTGAACCAAAATCGTCTGATCCGGACGCAAACGCCAGCCAGAGTTCTGACTGATCGCATTCATCACGATCGCTGGATTTTTAATATCTTGATGGCGCATGTTCAAAACGACGCCTTTCGGCCCAGCATCGACTTTCTCGACATGAGCTTTTCGGCATAAACGCTTGATCGTCATGACTTTTAACAGGGCTTCAACTTCTTCCGGCAATGGGCCAAATCGGTCAATCAACTCTGCGGCGAGCGCATTACTATCCGTATCATTCTCAAGGTCAGAAATCCGGCGATAGAGCGACAGGCGCAGGTTCAGGTCTTCAACATAGGTTTCGGGGATGAGAACCGCGACACCAAGATTGACCTGCGGCGTCCAGCTTTGATCTGACACAGTTTCATCGTCTTTCAGCTCAGCAACCGCCTCCTCCAACATGTGTTGGTAAAGCTCCACCCCTAGTTCTTTAATGTGACCGGACTGTTCTTCTCCCAGTGGGTTACCCCCACCACGCATATCCAAATCGTGGCTAGCGAGCGTGAAACCTGCGCCGAGCGTATCGAGTGATTGCAATACTTTTAGTCGCTGCAAGGCCCCTTTCGTCGCAACATGCTCATCCGGTATCGTCAGATAAGCATAGGCTCGCGTCTTGGACCGACCGACACGACCGCGCATCTGATAGAGTTGCGCCAGACCGAACTTGTCCGCCCGATTGATAATCATCGTATTGGCGGTCGGAATATCGATGCCGCTCTCAATAATAGAGGTCGACAGCAACACATCATATTGGCCGTCATAGAAGGCACTCATAATGTCATCGAGCGCGCTGGCGCCCATCTGGCCGTGGGCGATGACATATTTTACTTCGGGAACACGTTCGCGCAGGAACTCTTCAAGCCGTCTAATATCGCTAATCCGCGGCGTCACGTAGTAGCTCTGCCCGCCGCGATATTTTTCCCGCAATAGCGCTTTTCTAATCGAGACTTCGTCAAACGGTAAAACATAGGTTCGCACGGCTAAGCGGTCGACGGGCGGCGTCGCAATCAGTGACAGGTCGCGAATACCCGTGAGCGCCATCTGCAAGGTGCGCGGGATCGGGGTCGCGGTCAGGGTCAGCATATGCACGTCTGCCCGCAGCGCCTTCAGACGCTCTTTGTGGCGGACACCAAAGCGTTGTTCTTCATCGACAACGACGAGGCCCAGATTGGCGAAGCTTACGGATTTGGCGAGAACGGCATGGGTCCCGATGATAATATCGACTTGGCCTTTTGCCAGCGCTTCGCGTGTCAGTTTGGCTTTTGTGGCTGGCACGAGGCGCGAAAGTTGCCGGACGGTGATCGGCATACCCCGGAAGCGCTCAGTAAAGGTCTTAAAGTGCTGACGAGACAAGAGCGTTGTCGGCGCGACAATCGCAACCTGCCGCCCTGTCATGGCGACGGCGAACGCAGCCCGTAAGGCGACTTCGGTCTTACCGAAGCCGACATCGCCACAGATCAATCGGTCCATTGGCCGGCCGGACGTCAGATCATCAAAGACATCTTTGATTGCGTTTAACTGGTCGTCCGTTTCAGCATAAGGGAAGCGGGCAGCAAACTCGTTATAAGACCCCTCCTCTATCTCAATCGGCTCGATGGTGCGCATGGCGCGCTTCGCCGCGATTATGATCAGCTCTGCTGCCATTTCGCGCAGACGGCCTTTGGCTTTCGCCTTGCGGGATTGCCACGCCACACCGCCGAGCTTGTCCAGAACAGCGCTCTCATTCGCCGCGCCATAACGGGATAAGAGTTCGATATTCTCGACGGGCAGATAGAGCTTCGCGTTCCCAGAATATTCCAGCTCAAGGCAATCATGCGGTGCGCCGCCCACAGCGAGTGTTTTCAGCCCGAGATAACGTCCGACTCCATGATCAATATGGACGATCAAATCACCTGGATTGAGAGCGCTGGCCTCAGCAATAAAGTTCTTCGCCCGCCGCCGCTTGCCGCGATTGACGAGACGGTCGCCCAGAATATCCTGTTCGGAAATAACCGCCAAGTCAGCCTCTCCGCCCGGCATGACGAAGCCTTGCTCAAGCGGAAGAATGACGGCTCGAATATCACCGGGTGCGATTTTGAAGGCGGCTTGGCCGTCCCGCGCGATGGGAACGATGACGCCTTGGTCTTCCAAGACATTGGTCAGACGTTCGCGCGATCCTTCTGACCAAGCGGCCATCCAGACGCGGTGTTTGGTCTCGCGCAACGCTTGCACATGTTTTGCGACCGAATCGAAGACATTGACGCCTTCGGTCTGACGTTCGGCGAGGAAGCTGCGGCCTGTCCGTGCGCCAAAGTCGATCTTATCGCCTTCATCCGGGGCGTCATAAGCCGTGTGCTGACGAACGCGAAGCGGCGCGGTGATGTCTGACAGTTCAACAGGCGGTATATAAAGTGCATCGGGTGGAAGCGGTCGGTAGAGTCCCGCCGTCTTGGCCGGGTACCCGGAGCCACTATCGCGTGCGTCCTGATGCTCTTTACGCGATGTATAGAAGTCTTCGACGAGCGATTCGCGTTCAGCCATCGCTTCGTTCGCCAAGCCGTCGAAAGCGATAATCGCGCCTGCGCCGACATAATCTAACACAGTTTCGGTATGATCGTAGAAGAGCGGCAGATAATGTTCGATCCCTTGCGGGCGGATGCCATCAATGACCGCTGAATAGACCGGGTCGCGACTGACGCCGCCGCCAAACGCCGCGATATAAGCTTTGCGGAATTCACTGATCGTATCTTCTTCGATGAAAACCTCGCTCACCGGAGCCAGAGTCAAACTCTTGAGCGCATTACTGGTCCGCTGCGTGTCGACGTCAAATTCGCGGATACTTTCAAGCTCATCACCAAAGAAATCGAGTCTGAGTGGAGCTTTGCGGGTCGGCGGGAAAATGTCGATGAGACCACCGCGTACTGCATAATCGCCAGGCTCAACTACGGTTGAAGCGCGGATATAGCCGTTGCGCGATAGGTAACGTTCTAAATCTTCACGCCGGACGTCGTCGCCAACCTTGGCGCGAAACCCGGCCGCTTTGATAATCTTGCGGGGCGGAACACGTTGCAGAATGGCCGCGACCGTCGTGACGATGATCAGAGGCTTTGTCGTCTTGACGGCAAGTAGGCTGTAAAGCGCTCCCGCCCGACGCGCGGCCAGAACCCGGCTGGGCGACACACGGTCGTAAGGGAGAGCATCCCACGCAGGCAAATTGAGCACGGGCACATCGGGTTGGAAGAAGCGACAGGCGGCCGTGAAGGACGCAGCGCGCGCATCATCCCGCGCCACGAACAGAACGCGACCCGACGTTTTTACGGCGGCTTTGGTAACAATAAGCGCATCAGCCCCTTCTGGGAGGCCAGCGGCCGTTAGTCGAAGATCAGGCCCGACATAGCGTGAGAGTTGGATTTGCATGTCAGAAGGAAGGTCTGAACGCGCGCAATCGTTCCAATAGTGGTGTGTCGAAATTGGCGGGAACGGGCAGCGCTTGCGTAATCCAGGCGTAGATATCGTGGTCCTTGGCGCTGAGCAGGTCTTCGAACATCAACAGCTCTTCATTGGATAGCTCTGGTCCATAGGTCCGGGCAAAGCCACTAAGGATCAAATCAGCCTCTTTAAAGCCGCGATAATGCGCGCGGTGGATCAAGCGCTTACGGCGCGTTTCCCAATCGATTGTGTCATCATTCTCAGACATGGGCGCGGCCCTACTGAATGCGGCCTGCCCTGTCACGACCCTATCCCTTGCATGGGCTGTATTACCGCGCCAAATCAGGATCGTGAGACCTCCTGCCCTCAATTCATGGTTTACTGGCATCCGATCGCTAACGGGTGTCGGTGATAAAGTCGGCGAAGCATTGGAACGAGCCTTCTCTGTCAGAACCCCGGCGAAGCTTCGCGATCTGCTACTAACGCCGCCTGTCAGCATCATAGACAGGTCAAACCGGCCCGGTATCGTCAATGCGCGGCAAGGAGATATAGGAACGTTCTTAGTCACGGTTGGGCGGCATATGCCCGCCAACTCTCGCTCTAAACCCTACCGCATTCGGGTCTATGATGAGACGGGCGAGATGATTCTCGCTTTCTTCAAGGCTTATGGCTCGACGTTAGAGCGGCAATTCCCCGAAGGCGCGCAGCGGCTGATTTCCGGTAAGGTCGAGATCTACAATGCCGAAGCTCAGATGAGTCATCCAGACTATGTGCTAGCACCCGAACAGGCCGATGAATTGCCGAGCTTTGAGCCCGTCTACCCACTGACGGCAGGATTATCCCCGAAAGTCGCCCGTAAAGCCGTTTGGTCCGCGCTCAAGACTGTGAGCCTCGGTGAAAGTCTGTCCGAATGGATCGACCCCGCCTTTCTCAAGCAAAATGACTGGCCGACTTTCAATGAGGCGGTCCTGCGCCTGCACCAGCCCAACCATATCGTCGATATATCCGCCAATGCGCCGCCCTTGCGACGCCTCGCCTATGACGAACTTCTGGCTAAACAACTGGCTATGGCCTTGGTCCGGGCGCGTAACCGATCCCTTAAAGGTGAAGCCCTGAGCGCGACGGGTGAATATGTCGATGATGTGCTGCGCGCCGCGCCGTTTTCGCCGACGGACGCGCAGGCGCGCGCCTTTGAAGAGATCAAAGCCGATATGGGATCCGAATCGCGTATGGCTCGCTTGCTGCAGGGTGATGTCGGCGCCGGGAAAACCTTCGTAGCCGCCCTCGCCAGTGCCTATGCGGCGGAAGCCGGGGCGCAGGTCGCCATCATGGCGCCCACAGAAATACTGGCGCGGCAACATGCAGACACGCTCGGCGCGATGCTAGAGCCTGCTGGGTTGACGGTTCAAGCTTTTACCGGGCGCGACAAAGGCCAAGCCCGCAAGGCGATCAACTCCGGTCTTTCAGAAGGTCACATTGACGTCGTGATCGGCACCCACGCCTTGTTCCAAGACGGGGTCGAGTTTGACCGACTCGGCTTAGTCATTATTGACGAGCAGCATCGGTTTGGCGTCCGGGACCGTCTGCGGTTGACTGAAAAAGGCGATGCACCGGATTTACTGGTGATGACGGCCACACCAATCCCGCGAACGCTGGCCCTGACCAGCTATGGCGATCTCGACATTTCGATTCTGGATGAAAAGCCAGCCGGACGTCAGCCGATTGAGACGGTAGCCCTGCCCTTACAACGGCTCGATGATGTTATCGATGCGGTCGGTCGTGCGACGAAAGTGGGCGATCAAGTCTATTGGGTTTGCCCGCTGGTCGAAGATAGCGAGGTCAGTGATCTCTCATCCGTCGAGGATCGGCATCGGCAGCTCACGGCCATTTTCGGAGAGCGTGTTGGACTGTTGCACGGGCGCATGAGCGCAACGGAAAAAGAGACTATCAGCCAAGCCTTCAAAGCTGGGCGCTACGATGTTCTGGTCGCCACGACTGTTATCGAAGTTGGGGTCGATGCACCCAATGCGACCGTAATGGTGATTGAACATGCGGAACGGTTCGGACTGGCGCAGCTGCATCAATTGCGTGGTCGCGTGGGACGGGGGAGCAAGAAAAGTAGCTGCCTCCTGCTCTATAAATCACCCCTCAGTCAGAACGGGAAAGAACGCCTTAAAATCCTTCGTGAGAGCGAGGATGGGTTTCTAATCGCGGAGAAAGATTGGGAATTGCGCGGCTCAGGCGACCTATTGGGCGCGGCGCAATCCGGACTGCCACGCTTCCGGCTGGCCAATCTCGACAAGCATCGAGATCTACTCGAAACAGCCACGCAGGACGCGCGGCTACTGGTGCAAACCGATCCAGGCCTGACGTCTGACCGGGGGAAAGCCGCGCGAACCTTACTTTATTTATTCGAGCAGGATCACGGAATCGCCATGATGCGGGCGGGTTAGTCGGACAGAGTTTTGTCCGTCAGAGGTTTTTTGGGTTTCTTGCCTTTATACTCTTCGAGCGCCTCATTGGACGATACCATCCCCCCAGAAATGATCATTTTCGCGCCTTCTTCCGGCGTCATGTCGAGCAACTTTATTTCGGTCTTAGGCACAAACAATAGAAACCCGGATGTCGGGTTAGGTGTCGTGGGAACAAACACGCACACATAGTCCTTACCGTCGCCAGAGAGTTCGGTTTCTGGCGCACCCGATAGATCAGCCGTCACGAAACCAATCGCCCAAATCCCTTTGCGTGGATATTCGATCAAACACACATCGCGGAAGGCACGGTCCTTCTGCTGAGCGATGGTATTTAGGATCTGTTTGATGCCGTTATAGATCGGCGCAATCACAGGAACCTTGGCTAGAACCGCTTCCCCTGCGCGTAAAATGCTCGTTCCCACCTGATTAGAGACAAAAATCCCCAGCAGGGTCAGGCCAACTACAGCCAAGATCAGCGACAGGCCCCAGAATGGAAAGTCGAAATAGTTAGAGGGGTTCAGCGCATCAGGAACGATACTCCAGACCGCCGAATCGATTGTTCCGATCAACTTATTAAGGAGCCAGAATATGGCGACGATCGGCAACGCCACGATGATCCCAGCGATTAACCGATTGCGGAACCAGCGAACAACACGAAAGCGCGGTTCCTTCGGCACAACTTTGATTTCAGGGTGACTGTTTGTCATTGCCTTACCTTGCCCGCTTGCCGCCCGTCTTGCATGCGCTTATGCCAGTTCGGTCGATCATTGAAAGCGAGAAGGCAGCCTCATTACAACGTCTCCGCAAGAAATTAGGTCCCGGCGGCTAGCGCTCTGGCAAACGCTGTTGGGCGGAGTGATCGCGTCAATCGTGATCGGCGGGGCTTTGGCTGTCATTTATCGCGACGATATTTTTCAAACAATTCAAGATCCGCGACAACCGTTCCAGACTTATGATCCACCCGAAGCGCCGGATTACGCCCAAACCGATAGCTGGCTTAGCCTGCCTGACCTCACAATTGATCCGTTTACACTGAATGAGAAAGGCGATGTGTTCGTCATTGTGCCGAGTGTCTATCGCGGCGGGGAACATTATGTTCTTCCCAGCGATGATCTGCGAAGAAAGTCCAAACTAGAACGGATTGTTCGCCCCAATTATGTAACCCCCTATGGCGATGCCGGACGATTATTCGCGCCATTCTACCGACAAGCCTCACTCTATAGCTATATGACAACGCGCGAGGATGCGCGTCTGGCGCAAGACTTCGCTTATCAGGACGTGAAACGCGCTTTTGGGGATTTTCTGAAACACAGCCCCCCCGAGCGGCCCATTGTGCTGGTCGGTCATAATCAAGGCGCGGCGCATCTGATCCGCTTATTGCATGATTTCTTTGCCGTGGACTCAGCCCTCACTGATCGGCTTGCTGTCGCCTACGTGATCGACTATCCGGTGCCGCTCGACCTTTTTGATCAGGCTCTAGCGCCGCTTATGCCTTGTGAGAGCGCCGACGATACGAATTGCGTTGCGGCGTTTGGGACATTTATGCCCGGCGAAGACAGTATTGCTGAGCGGTTCACGGAACGCCTCCTCGTGCATAACGGCACGAGCTTTGAGAGCGTCAATGAACGCGCTCTTCTCTGCATCAACCCGCTGACATGGACCCGGTCGCAAGATTATGCGCCAGAACGGCTCCATCTCGGCGGTGTCGCGGCTGAGGGGCTGGAACCCGATATTCGCCCGGCAGCCCGACCCAATCAGGTCGGAGCTCAATGTCAGGACGGAATATTACTGGTCGACAGGCCGCGCTCTCGCTCGCTGCGGCGCCCCATTCAAATCGGGGCCAAGTTCCGCACCCTCCCGTCCAATCTTTTTTACGAAGATCTCCGGCAGAATGCCGTGATTCGGGTCGAGGCGTTGATCGAATCAGGAACGCTGCCCAAGCGTGCTGGACGGCTCGATGATTTCGATGTGATCGAGATTGACGAGAGCCCAGTCGTGCCTGCGACCGACCGCCCACCGACATCACAAATTCCTGAACGCTAAAAGCGGTAGAATTTCATCAGTTCCACTGGCAAGGACGCGCTATGATAGCCTCTTCCGTCATTGACCTCATCGGCAACACCCCTCTGCTCAAACTGCAGGACGCGTCAAAAATGACGGGTTGCAATATTTACGGCAAGGCCGAGTTCCTCAATCCAGGTCAGTCAGTCAAAGATCGGGCGGCGCTCTGGATCGTGCGCGACGCAGAAGCGCGGGGCGCACTGCGTCCGGGCGGTGTTGTTGTCGAAGGCACGGCGGGTAATACTGGCATCGGTCTCGCCATGGTCTGCTCCGCGCTCGGTTATCGCTGTAAGATCGTCATGCCGCGTACACAAAGCCAAGAAAAGAAAGACGCCGTTAAACTACTTGGCGCTGAGTTGATTGAAGTCGATGCCGTGCCCTACGCCAATCCGGGCAATTATGTGCATGTATCCGAACGCCTTGCGAAAGAGCTCAGCGAGACCGAACCGAACGGGGCGATCTGGGCAAACCAGTTTGATAACATAGCCAACCGACAGGCCCATATTGATAGCACAGCCGAAGAAATTTGGACGCAAACAGAGGGCAAGGTTGACGGTTTCGTCTGTTCGGTCGGGTCGGGCGGAACATTGGGCGGAATGTCGATGGGGCTGAAGGCTAAAAATCCTGATGTTAAAATCGGCGTGGCTGACCCTTATGGTTCAAAAATGTTCGCCTATTATGATCACGGCGAGCTTGAGAGCGAAGGCAATTCTATCACAGAAGGCATTGGCCAAGGGCGGATTACGGCCAACTTGCAAGATGTGATCGTTGATCGCGCTTATCGTATCAGTGACACTGAAGCCTTGCAGATCATTTTCGAACTCAATCAGCTCGAAGGCATTTGTCTCGGCGGATCGTCTGGCATTAACATTGCGGGCGCCATTCATATGGCGCGAGAGATGGGGCCGGGCCACACAATCGTAACCATCCTGTGTGATTATGGTCAACGCTACCAGTCCAAAGTCTATAACCCAGATTTTCTAAAGGAGCGGGGTCTCCCCGTGCCATCTTGGTTATGAATGCTGCCTTGACCCCGACTGGACTGTCCAAATCTCGCCTACGGGTCGATGCAACATGGGTTCTACCCAGTCGCACGGAACCGCTCGACGATTACTTAGCTGGCACGACCCATTGGGTTAACACTAATCGGATCAAAGCCTTAGCGCCGGAAGATCGCCCAACTCATAGCCCTTATATTTTCGGCGAGGCTGGGCTGACCGGCCATAATCCGCTTGCCATTTATGACCGCGCCGGCTTGTTTTCATCCCCTTGGGTGTGGTGGCTCTTACGCTCTCATGGTTGTGACGTGGTCTTAATTGAAGGGTGGGGCGATACACAAATTGAATGCCCGATAGCGCCCCCGGCAACCTTCATATCGAAACAGGACCCGACCAGTTTCAATGCGATTAAGGCCGATGTGGTGGCGGCTTTAGACGAAGATGATATTCAAATTCTCGATGCCCGGCCCGCAGGCCGCTTTTCCGGTGAATTTGCTGAACCAAGACCAGAGTGCCGCTCGGGTCATATCCCTGGTAGTCTCAATGTCCCCTTTGGGACGTTAAAATCCGGACGCGCTTTTTTAAGCAATGACGAGCTCATGGGTATTTTCGACGAGGCGGATGTAGACTTGTCCAAGCCGATCATCACCACTTGCGGATCTGGCGTAACAGCATCTGGGCTGGCTTATGCCCTGACCCGCTGCGGGGCCGACCATGTCCAAGTCTATCAGGGGTCTTGGGCCGAATGGGGCAGTGATCCGAACTTACCAATCAAAACTGGGTCATGACTGAAAAACGCACACGATTTGCCCATCTTGGTCGACCAAGTCCGGATATAGGAACGCCGGTAAACCCGCCAATCGTGCGGGCTTCAACCTTGTTGTTTGACCGATCCGAGGACCTCTATCGGACCGATATTACCAGCTATGGTCGCCACGGAACCAATGTTCACGGGGCGCTCCGTGAGCTATTCATCGAATTAGAAGGCGGTGAGAGCAGTCAAATTTACCCGTCCGGCGTCATGGCCTGTGTCCAGCCCGTCCTATCTTTCGTCAAACCCGGCGATCATGTCTTACTGACAGACAGTGCTTACGGGCCAACCCGCTACTTCAGCCAGACCTTCCTGAAACAGATGGGTGTGGAGATGGAGCTCTACGACCCTCGGATCGGCGGCGATATTGACGGTCTGATTCGTGACAACACCTCTGTCATCCTGCTGGAGAGTCCCGGTTCCCTCACCTTTGAGATTCAGGATATTCCAGCTATTTGTAAAGCTGCGCGGGATCGCGGTGTTGTCTCCATTGTCGACAATAGCTGGTCGGCTGGCCTGACATGCAACCCTCTGGCTCTGGGCGCAGATATTTCCACCCATTCAGCGACGAAATATTTCGGGGGTCACGGTGATCTTCTGCTCGGAGCCGCGATTTGCGCGAGCTCCGCACACGGCGAGAAACTCTCGCAAACCGCTAAACAGTTGGGCGTCGCCAGCTCGCCCGATGATGCCTATCAAGTTTTGCGCGGGTTCCGCTCGGTGGTTACCCGGTTCGAACAACAGGCGCGTACAGCCGAAACTATAGCCCGCTGGCTAAGCAGTCACGACCAGATCCTTGACGTTCTCCACCCAGCTCTGGAAAGCCATCCCGATCATGCGCTCTGGGCGCGTGATTTTAGTGGCGGCGGCGGGCTATTCAGCGTTGTGATGAGCCCGCGATCAACGGTTGACGTCAACCGCTTCATCGATGCGCTCAAACTCTTTGGTGTTGGGTTTTCTTATGGCGGGTATGAGAGTTTGGCGATCCATTGCGATCCGCAACTCAAACGTCGATTTGGCGAACCTTTCGCCGGTCCCATTGTTAGATTTGCCTGCGGTCTCGAAGACGAGCGTGATTTGATAAGTGATATAGAGCAGGCTCTTGCGTCGGGTTCTTGAAGCTATTTGGGGGAGTCTCAAACTCGCAGCGGTCGGGGGAGCAATTGCTCTGGGCTCTTGCACAACAGCCCGAACAATATTGAAACAAGCGCCGACGGATTTACCATCCGATTGGCAACCACTCTCGCGCCAATCCCTACCCGATCCGCTGGCGAGAGAGCTGCTGCAAGCGCATGTTTACGGCCAAATGGAACTGAGTCCGGATGTTGAGGTCGTCGACTATCAGATCACGTCAACCGGCGCCTTTGACGGTCGGGCCACCCTCGTCCAATGGCACCTTCGGATTGGCTATGGGGCGGCGGTCCGCGATCTCGACCTTGTTGCTTTGATTCCCAATGAACATCCTAATGCCCCAATGATTCTGTCGCAGAATTTCTGTCCCAATAATGATGTTGTTCCGCTGGAAGGCGTCAGAGCGCCCGCTAATATAGGCTTCAACTGTTCGGGCGGGGGTTTAGCTGGAGCCTTATTTGGGAACATATTTGGCCGTTATATCGTGACGCCGCCTCTGCAGGACATAATCGACCGGGGTTATGGCTTCGCCGCGACCTATCCCAGTCAAGTTATCCCAGACAGTGGTGAATCCGGACTGGCGGCGCTAGGTGCCCTGTTTCCGAACCAGCCTAAGCGACCCGGCGCGTTAGCAGCCTGGGCCGGACTGTTTGAGGTTGCCGCCGATACAATAGAGACCAAATTCGGTGAGCGGCCCATGATTGCTTACGGACACTCTCGTTTCGCGAAGACCGCTTTGTTGGCCGGGGCGTGGTCTGACCGGATTGACGCCGTTCTCGCCCATCAGAGCGGGACACTCGGCGCGTCCGCGCTTGACGACGATACGGGCGAGCCGTTGGACGATATGGTCAGAGCCTACCCGCATTGGGCGGGTCCTGGCATCACCCCCTTTGCTGACACACCGGCATCCTTGCCTGTTCGTCCCGCTGACCTGCTTGCTCTGATCGGTGACAAGCCCGTCTTACTTGGCAATGCCAGGCGCGATGTCTGGTCCGACCCGTGGGGTGCCTTTACGGAAGCCAAATCAGCCTGGGGCGATGCCTTCGGGGCTGAAAGCCCTGCGGACTTCCGTCCCTCGGACACAAAGGCCTATTGGCTCCGTCCCGGAACGCACGGCGTGGTCAAAGAAGACTGGCCCGCCTTCCTCGATTTTCTCGATGCGAATATGGCTAAAGATTAGCGAAAAATGGCGACCCCGGGAGGACTTGAACCCCCAACCTGCAGATTAGAAGTCAGCTGCTCTATCCAGTTGAGCTACGGGGCCGACTGACAAGTGACCTGACCCTAATGGGTCCAGGGCAACTTGCGATTAAAGGCGAAATTTTCGGAATATGATCGTGGGATCCGTTTCGAATCCTTTGATCCATGCACACGGTGCGGAATGTCATTCGTTTTGGCGTAGGATACAGCCTCGTCCAAAGTGTCAAATGTCATCCGGATCTGCTCCCGCGTATCGGTCGAAATCGCATTACCCGTCAGCGGATCGATTGAGTGCGGTTCTTCGCTCTCAAATTCGAGAATCCAGTGGTGGGTCTTGGCGCGTCCCGAGCTCATCGCCGATGGGCGTGGTCTGTAGATCTTGGCGTACATAGAGCGGCGTTAGCGGGGCGGTGCGCGGCTGGCAAGTTCGTCCCGCGTCTGGGCTCAGTTTTCCTTGTGAAAAGCCGCGTTGAGCAACCGTTTCACGTCACTCAATGCCTGACCCTTCGTAAGAGGCTGCGCGTGCGCCTGCCCGCCTTGAGTGTGCGGTTGAGCCGGGTATCCCGGTGAGCCAGCCCGTTGCTGTGCCACAGCTCTTGGCGCGGGCTGAGTTTGAACTGAATGCGGTCGAGCCGCATGAGGTGTCTGAGGGGGTAAATTCACGTCAGAAGCATGACTTCGCTTTTTCCAGCTCTCATAGACCCCGTGCATGAGTTGCGGGGTCGCTGTGTCGTGGGTCCAAAGTTTTGTGAAGGATGCGCTGGAACTGTGCGGACGATATTCTTCGGGTAGATTATTCAGCAGCACGCGCATGGGCAGGTTGACGGCTTCACCGAAGACCATGGTTTCAGCCGTTCCAAGCGACGGTAGGAAGGCCAACAACTCAGCCGCCCCGTCAGGAACGGCCGAGCGAACAAAGTTCTGGTCGACTTCATTCGACAGACGCATCGAAAATATCGTTGAACATTGCGATAAGGTGCTCGGCTCAAGCTCGGACGGACGTTGCGAAATAATGCCCAGAGACACACCGTATTTCCGACCTTCTTTGGCAATGCGGGAAATGATCTTCCGCGTAGAGGCAAAGCCTAAGCTCGGATCGCGTGGAATATAGCGGTGCGCTTCTTCGCAGACGAGCAAAATGGGGATTTTACGTTTGGACCAGGTGGCTAATTCAAAAGCGAGTCGGCTGACAACGGATACGACAACATTGAGCGTTTCAGACGGGATTGATGAGAAATCCAGAATCGAAATCGGCTTTCCATTGACAGGTAGCCGGAAAATCGGACCCATAATGTCCTGTATGGACTTCGGCTTGGCCTGATTGCGGAAAATAAAGGCGTAGCGAGGATCGGAGATCAGGGTCGCGATGCGACGCTTTAGCCTCTTATAGGGCTGAAGGTTCGAATTATTCTCAAGCCTGCCCATTTCATGGTCAATCAGCTTAACCACATCGCGAATACGGTACGGGACCGGGCTATCCAAAGTGATATGGGTTGCACGCTGCAGCTCATATTCAATGTCGTCGAGATTGACCTGTGCGCTAACATCACTGCTTTGATTGGCGCGCTCAAACAGACGTTTGGCTTTCAGAATAACGTCGTGAAGGATTTCGTCCTCCTCGCGCGCTTGGTCTTCGATATCGGACGTCAGAAGCTCAGAGGTTTCGGCAAAATCAAACATCCAAAGCGGGAGGTCGAGAGTCTCCCCCGTGATGACCTCTGCCCGCGCGCCAAAACTCTTGGAATATTCGTTATGTGGATCGAACAGTACGATGTGCCCGTTCGGGTTGGCGTTCAAAATGGACTGCAGAACCAATGCGACTGTGCAGGACTTCCCTGAACCTGTAGATCCAATGATGGCGAAATGTTTGGACAACATGTCATCCGTGCGAACTTTGGCAACGATGCTACTATCTTGCTGCAAGCGTCCGATTTCGATGCAGGCGGTATTCTCTCTCGCAAAGATTAACTGCAAGTCTGAAGGCGACATGGCGTAAACGGCTTCATTGACGACGGGGAACGTCCGAACCCCTCTGAAAAACTTCGTTTCTCGCGTGGTAGGATTCGTCGTGATCTCACCCAGGATGCTCAGCTTCGCCATGCATCCATCATTCTCCCCCTCATTATCGGTCGCACCAATTTGGAGCGATGACACCATCGCGACAACGATGGACTGACTAGTCAGAATTTTGAGAATCGTGCCGATCTGCGCGAGATGTAACTTATTATCCCGGATAATGGTTTTGCTGATCGAAATGAGCGCCTCAGACGACCCTACATTGAGAATTCGACCTATTTCGATCTGGGCAGGCTGACGCCGCGCGCCGCCGCCAGGCGCCGTGGCCTGCCTTAATCCCGATGCCGTTGGCGTCATAGCGTAACCCTCTTTGGGAGACGCTAGGTCAGAGGCGTTAAGACAAGGCTTACATTGGGTTGAGTTTGGGATGTCTGGTCGGGGAGACAGGATTCGAACCTGCGACCCTCTGTTCCCAAAACAGATGCGCTACCAGGCTGCGCTACTCCCCGTTCCAGACGAAGCGGCTCTTAGACGGTTCGCGCGCAGGCGCAAGTCGTTAGCTGCCGAAAAATGGGTGCTCAACTGTATCTCCGGGTTTAATCCCCAGTTCTAGGGCCCGTCCGCCCTTAAGCTCAACAACAGCCGCGACAGTAGCTTCCGAACTGGCCGAACGCAGCTTGTAGGGTTGCGCCATATGTTCGATCTTCAAAATCTGACCATTGGAGCGAACAAACAAGATATCGAGCGGTATCGCCGTGTTCTTCATCCAGATCGTGGCGACTTTGGGTTCTGCAAACTCGAAGATCATGCCCTCATCTTCGCCCATTGAGTCGCGCCACATCATGCCGCGAGCCTGCTGATCGATAGTTTTGGCTTCTTCGACCAAGAAGGCGTGGGTTCCATTCTCTGAAACAATGCTCAGAGGTTGGGGCTCACCGAAATCAACAACATCATTTTGGTCAGTCTGCGCGAAAACTGGCGACGTATACGCCGTTGACGCTAAAGCAACGAAGAGAGCGGAAATTAGAGCACGTTTCATAGTCGAACCTCTAGCCACAGCCCCCGGCTCTGTCAGGTAAAAATCGCACTGATGACGGAAACACCAATAGTCACCCTACGAGCGACACCCTGCGCTGCGAAAACAAAGGCTTGGCGCGAGTTACTGCCGCCTGAGCCCTTCGAGAGCCTCGGGCGTCCATCGGTCAGGGTTTAACCGCGAACCCAGCAGGGTCACGATCTCATAGGCATCGACGGCATCAACTGATGGTCGGTGCGCATAAGTTTCTATGACAGCGTCCAAACCCGGATTTTGGACTGAAGACACTTGCGAGGGAAAGTAAGCCTTCGCTTCCGGTCCCGTTGGGTATTTCGTTTCGCCCGTATTGACAGCGAACACCTTCAAACTTTTTCTGTAAACGCCCGGCCTTACGACATCTTTGGTTTTGAAGCTGTCATCCACCGATTGAACCAAAAAGTAGCGATGACCCGCGTCTATCGTGGTTTCTGCGGAAGTAAGATAAGCCTGATCGCTCGTTTTGATCCCATCGGCGAAGGTCTTTCCCCGCATCTCAATGTGATAGGTGTTCTCACTTAGTTGAGTGGTGTTTGTGGTGGCGCAGGCCGTAATCGCAAGCGCGCCGATGGCAATGACAAGTAGCTTCATAGCTTTTTATACCATAGGTTGTGACTACAGCCAAATCGAACTCACCGGAAGGGTTCGACAATGCTGAACAGACACAAATGCCTATTTCGTCTAACTACGGAATGGAGGAAGAGACACGGTGAGGAGCATTAAGCCCACAATGAGTGTCAAAAGGCAACTGGCAGTCCCTAGGGGAATCGAACCCCTCTTTCCAGGTTGAAAACCTGGCGTCCTAACCGATAGACGAAGGGACCACTCTGTTGCGAGCCGCCATATATGAAAGAGGGTGCGAGCTTTCAAGCGGAAAAGATCGCGCATATGTCATGAAAATGCAGCAGGTGTGTCGTGCTACACCGCCCAAGCGATGTCTTTGAGGTGAAAGTCCGCACTTTCACGCCCTTGATAGCTGTTCCGTTTGACCTGTCCGAGTAGATGAAGGCGGCGATCGCCCGCCTCTAGCAAAGCCTGTCCAAGTTCAGTTTCATCGCCGCGAAACAAGATTCCCGACACGCGGTCCCCGCCCCGACCTTCTGCCGTGAACCGAACATGGCCACCACTGAGGCGTTTAGAGAAGGCAATCCGGACATCTGAAAAGGCAAAGACCGGGCCAGGGTTCTGTGGGCCATAGGGGCCGACCGAATCGATAATGGTCAGAAGGTCGAGATCGACTGCACTCGGTGCTAGGCTGAGATCGACTTTGGATATGGGTGCCGCGCGCGCTGCAGCAACGTCACCTGAGAGCCGATCCTCCAACCAGTCCGTTAGCTCGCCAACCCGCGCGCCTTCTACGGTCAGGCCGCCCGCCATGGCGTGACCACCACCAGATTGTAGCAGACCCGCCTTTTTGGCCTGGGTGAAGGCTGTGCCGAGGTCGACGCCAGAGATTGACCGACCTGAGCCTTTGCCGACACCGTCCTCATCAATCCCGATCACAATAGCTGGCCGTTCGAACCGATCTTTGAGTCGCCCTGCAACAATCCCGATCACACCCGGATGCCAGCCTTCCATCGACACGACAATAATAGCGCGGTTATCCTGACGTTCGGCCTGTTCTGTTGCCGCGCGGAGCATATCGTCCTGCATGGTCCGGCGTTCTCGGTTCAGCCGGTCGAGTTCAAAAGCGTGAGAATGGGCGAGCGCCAGATCGTCTGTCGAGAGCATCTCAGCCCCCATCTCAGAACGGCCAATCCGACCGCCTGCATTGATTCGTGGCCCGAGGACGAAACCAGCATGATAAGTGGTGAAAGGTGGTGTGGCCTTGGCCACAGCCGCCAGCGCGTTCAATCCGGCGATCCGCTGACGATCCATGACCTTTAGGCCGTGTTTAACCAGAAGTCGGTTGAGCCCCACCATCGGAACAACATCGCAAATTGTGCCAAGCCCGGCGAGGCCGAGTAATTCGCGAATATCAAGCGTTGGCTTTAACCCTCGCCGCTTTGCTTCTCGGTTCAACGCCACGACCAGCATAAAGGTCACACCGGCGGCGGCCAGATAGCCAAGACCGCTCTCATCATCAGGACGGTTCGGATTTACGATGGCCTCGGCAGGCGGCAACCCGTCCATCAGGTGGTGATCTATGATGATCACGGGCAAATTGATCTTTGCGGCGGCGTGCAAGGCTTCATGGGCTGCCGCGCCGCAATCCAGCGTGACAACAAGGTCTGTCCCCTCGCCTTTTAAAACCTCAAAGGCCTGTTGTGACGGACCGTAACCATCGCGGATGCGGTCTGGGACATGTAGTCCAAACTCATAGCCGAGCCCCCGCCCCCATCGGATCATCTGCGCGGCTGATGTGCCGCCATCGACGTCATAGTCAGAGAAGAGCGTGACTCGTTTACCCGCCTCGATCCGGTCCAGAATCCGGCCCGCCGCAGTATCCATGTCTGTCAGGGTGGACGGATCCGGCAGATCCGCCTTCAATGTCGGGACGAGATAACGCTCAGCCGTCTCCCCCGGCACACCGCGACCCGCTAATAAGGCTGACCGAATACGGTCTAGGCCTGACGTTTGTTGGACCTTTGTGATGTCCTCATCGCTGGCACGGGCGATCCATTTTTTGCCCAATAGAGATCGCTCGACCCCCAATAAGGCTGGGCGATCCGTCATCCCGCCTTGCCAGGGTTATAGGGGCGCGAAGAACGCAAACGCTGCACCGCACTATCGACAGAGTTCATGATCAGCGTGTGAGTGTGCACGCGTCCACCCATGATCTTCACCCCGTCCAATAGGGAGCCTTGGGTCACGCCTGTCGCCGAGAAAATCGTCGGCCCGGAGGCTAGGCCTTCCAGATCATAGGTTTTGTCCAGATCATCAATGCCAACACGACGGGCGCGGGCAACTTCGTCATCGTTGCGGAAATGCAGCCGCCCCTGCATCTGCCCACCAATGCAGCGCAAAGCAGCGGCGGCTAGGACACCTTCGGGAGCCCCGCCCTGACCAATATACATATCGGTCTGCGTGTCCGGGTCGGTCGTGCTGATCACGCCCTGCACATCGCCGTCCGTGATAAGGCGGACACGCGCATCAATATCGCGCAGACTATCGATGATGTCAGAATGGCGAGAGCGATCAAGCACGCAAACTGTGATATCGGAGGGGGTCACGCCTTTGGCTTTGGCCAAACGTTTTACATTGTCGGCGGGGCTGTCAGCTAGATTGATTGTCCCGGCATCATAGCCCGGCCCAATCGCAATTTTGTCCATATAGACGTCTGGGGCAAACAGCAGACCGCCGCGCGGTGCAAACGCCATCACAGCTAAAGCGTTCGCCATCGCCTTGGCCGTCAGGGTTGTACCTTCCAAAGGATCGAGAGCGATGTCAATTTCTGGGCCTTTGCCCGTCCCGACTTCCTCGCCAATATAGAGCATGGGGGCTTCATCGCGCTCGCCTTCGCCAATGACGATCCGACCGCGAATATCCAGCGCATTGAGACCGCGTCGCATAGCGTCCACGGCCTTTTGGTCCGCTGCTTTTTCGCGACCTCGTCCGATCATCTCGGACGCCGCAATCGCGGCTTGTTCGGTCACGAGCGCCGCCTGCACGGCGAGTCCCGCATTAAAACCAATCTTGCCCATTTCAAAAGCCCTTCAGGTGTTTTGATTCGTCGCGCGCCGTAGCACAGTCGACGTTATTCTGCAGCGCTGGCCTTAGCCTCATTGGCTAGATCGCGTTGCATCATCTGTTTGATGTTGCGGGCCGCCTGACGAATGCGCTGTTCATTCTCAACCAAAGCGATCCGAACATAGCCTTCGCCATGTTCGCCAAAACCATTGCCCGGTGAGACAGCCACATCGGCATTCCGCATGAGATATTTTGAAAAGGCGAGAGACCCCATCGCGCGATATTGTTCTGGCAAAGGCGCCCAAGCAAACATCGACGCATCCGGCGTTGGGATCGTCCAACCGGCTCGGCCAAAGCTTTCAACCATGACATCGCGCCGTGACCGATAAATCGCGCGCGCCTGTTCCACAGGGTCTTGCGGGCCGTCGAGCGCCGCGCAGGCGGCGACTTGGATCGGTGTAAACGCCCCATAATCAAGGTAGGACTTCACCCGGGTTAGCGCTGCGATCAGGCGCTCATGACCCACGGCAAAACCCATACGCCATCCGGCCATGGAATAGGTTTTGGACAGTGAGATGGTCTCAACAGCGAGAATGTCCCGCGCACCCGGTACCTGAAAGATAGAGGGCGGAGGATCGCCAAAATAGATTTCTGAATACGCTAGGTCCGACAAGATAATGATATCATTGGCTTTTGCGATCGCGATGATCTCTTCATAGAACGACAAATCACAGGTCATGCCCGTCGGGTTCGATGGGAAGCAAACCACGATCGCCAAAGGGGGCTTATCGTCTTCAGATAGAGCCTTTTTCACTCCAGCGAGATACTCGTCAGCCGTAATGGCGGGAATGCCTTTGATCTTCGCACCCGCGATGATGAAGCCATAAGCATGGAGCGGATAAGATGGATCTGGCGCATAGATCACGTCGCCCGGTGCAGTGATCGCTTGCGCAAGGTTGGCAAACCCTTCCTTAGATCCGATTGTGGCGATGACTTGTGTCTCTGGATTAAGCGAGACATCAAAGCGCCGATCATAATAGCGCGCACAGGCTTGGCGTAGCCCTTTGATCCCACGCGAGGCCGAATAGCCTGTTACATTGGGCTTCTGAACCGTCTCGATCAGCTTATCGATGACATGTTTGGGAGTCGGCAGGTCGGGATTGCCGAAGCCGAAATCGATGATGTCGGACCCATCCGCACGGAGTTCAGCCTTCAGCTTGTTGACTTCGGCAAAAACATAAGGCGGGAGACGTTGGATCCTGTAGAATTCTTCCCGAAACGTCTTGTCGGGGACAGGCCAGTTCATGACGGATCATCGTCCTTATATTCTTCAGCCTCGTCCTTGGCCGCTTCGAATTGACGGTCGAACACCTCTGGGCTCAGAGCGGGTTCTAGATCGGGGACATCGACATCATCGTAGAGTTCCTGCATCTCGCGCGCGGATTGATCCCATTCTTCGGCCGTGCGGACTCCGGCTGGCATATCCGGTGTGTCTCCAGGGCTCGGAAAGCTCATCTCCAAATCGGAAATCTCTTCATTGAAGTCTGAGTTGCCCATGAAATCGAGGTCCGGTAATTTTACGGAGGCACACCCCGGTAAGGTGGCGGCAGCAAGAGCGGTGATAGCAAGGATGCGAATAGACATAGGGTAAGAGTAGCGAATTTGTCGCGTTCGTCATGTGAAACTTACGCACAGGTCCGGAAAAATCACTGGTCCGTTAAGGAAAGAGCCCTGTGGCCCCTAGTCCGAGTGTCTCGGTCCAGCCCTGCGTGAGATTATAGTTTTGTACCGCCTGCCCGCTCGACCCCTTTGTGAGGTTGTCGATCACCGACACGATAATCGCGCGGCCCGGAACACGGTCAGCGAAGATGCCGATCCTCGCTTCGTTCGATCCACGAACATGCCGCGTCTGGGGCACTTCGCCGTCCGGCATGATTGTGACGAATGGGTCTGCCGAATAGCGTTCCGCATAGAGTTGTCTCACCCGCTCAACCGACCAATCCTCGGTCAGCTCGACATAACAAGTCGCGATCATACCGCGGTTCATCGGGACGAGATGCGGAGTGAAACTGATCGCTGACGTATGTCCAAACAGCCGTAATTCTTGTTCCATTTCAGGGGCGTGGCGATGGTTTCCAATCCCGTAGGCATGTGCGCCGTCTGAAACTTCTGAGAAGTGGAGACCGAGCGTCGCTTTACGTCCCGCCCCGGTTACGCCCGTCTTCGCATCAATGATGATGAGACTATCTGTGAAGGCAGACGCCTCGACCCCTGGCAGTAAAGCCAAGAGTGAACAGGTCGGAAAGCAGCCCGGACAAGCCACCAAACGCGCGCCCAAAAGATCACTTCGGGCGAACTCCGTCAGCCCGTAAACGCGGTCTTCCAGCAAAGCCGGTTGGCTATGTGGCGCACCATAAACGGCTTCAAATTCTGCCGGATCGGAGAGCCTAAAGTCTGCTGAGACGTCGATCACCGTGTCTACATGATCCAACGCAGTCGCAATCGCGGCTTGTCCCGTCGAATGCGGCAGGCAGGAAAAAACAACATCAATCCCTGTCAGATCAATATCTTCGATCTTTTGAGTCGTCGGCAATGACTGGCCAGAAAAATTGGCGAAGACATCACCATACGCTTCATCTGCACGTCGATTAGCGGATAAAGCGCCAATCTCGATCTCAGGATGACCGAGCAACAGACGCACTGTTTCTGCCCCGGTGTAACCACTGGCTCCAAATATCGCGGCTGTCTTCATCGTCGCCCCCAAAGAAAAAGGCGCCTCGGTCTCCCGAAGCGCCTTGAACAATAACCGGTAAAGGTTCGTTTAGCGTTTCGAGAACTGGAAGCTCTTACGAGCTTTCGCCTTACCGTATTTCTTACGCTCAACAACACGCGAGTCACGGGTAATGAAGCCAGCCGCTTTGAGCGGACGACGAAGCGCCGGCTCATAGTAAGTCAGAGCTTTCGTAATGCCGTGACGCACAGCGCCAGCCTGTCCGGACAGGCCGCCACCTTTGACGGTGGCCATCACATCATAGCTGTCAACGCGGTCAGCGACTTGGAACGCCTGAGCGATAACAAGGCGAAGCACAGGACGTGCAAAATAGACTTCCTGATCACGACCATTGACGATGATCTTACCAGAACCAGGTTTGATCCAAACGCGGGCGATGGAATTCTTACGCTTGCCTGTCGCATAGGAGCGACCATGTTCGTCGATCTTAGGATCGGGAAGCGGCATATCTTGCGCGGCTTCTGCACCCTGATCTTCCATGGCGGCTTTAAGGTCTTCGAGGCTCGTCGCGACGACTGTATCTTGGTCAGTCATTGATCTATGCTCCCTTGACGTTTTTGCGGTTGGCAGATTTGAAATCGACCGTAACTGGGTTTTGTGCGGAATGCGGATGCTCTGAACCTGCATAGACGCGCAGATTAGAGAGTTGCTGGCGCGCCAATGGCGACTCTTTTGGCAACATACGCTGCACGGCTTTGCGCATCACGCGGTCCGGGAAACGGCCATTGAGAAGCTTCTCAGGGGTTGTTTCTTTGATACCGCCGGGGTGACCCGTGTGACGATAATATTTTTTGTCCGTCAGCTTGTTGCCCGTGAACTTCACCTTATCCGCATTGATGATGACGACATTGTCGCCGCAATCGATGTGGGGTGTGTAGTCAGGCCGGTGCTTGCCGCGCAGTCGCATGGCGACAAATGACGCAAGGCGACCGACAACGGCATCCTCTGCGTCGACGACGATCCAGGTCTTCTCGACCTCCGCCGTCTTCAGAAACTTAGTGGTTTTCATTTCGTCCCTCGAAAATAACGAAAGGCCCGCTAGGGAGCGGACCTTCGATGAAAAGGTTGAGCGCGCAATAGGGGGGAGCCGTAACAGCGTCAAGACTCTAGATCAGGCAGAGGTACTTAATTCACCAAGTAAAACAAGGTCTTATCAAAACGGTATTTTATTACCGTGCCTTTTCCATCGATAAATGAGCCACATTGTCGAGATAAAGACCAGAACGGAACTAAACTGATGCAATAAAGCGAGGTTCAGCGGTGCGACGGCCAATAAGGTCCAGATACCAAGACCTATCTGCCAGCACAGCAGCAGCGCCAGGACAATAATCGGTGTGAGGAGCATGGCGTTGCGCCGATAGGTGAAGGCTAGAGCCACAAACAAACCGAGTAAGGCATAAGCGAGCATACGATGATTGAATTGGATCGCCGCCGTATTCTCAAACAGATTGCGCCACCACGGACTTTGGAACCAGTAGCCCGATGGGATGAAGCGCCCATCCATCAAAGGCCAGCTATTATAAGTCTTGCCGCTATTGGTTCCGGCAACGAAAGCCCCAGCGATGATCTGAACATAGACGAGCAAAAGGAAAATCGGCGGTAGCCAGCCTTCCCCTCGTCCAGTTTCGCGCCGCCATTCTCTCAGTGACTCAAAGAACAGCCATAAGAGAAACCCCAATATGATGAAGGCCATGCCCAGATGGGTGGCCAGTCGATACTGGCTGACCGCAACCATGCCGTCTTGCAGGCCTGAATGGACCATCCACCATCCAATGGCACCTTGGATGCCAATTAACAGTAAGACAGAAAAAAAGGTCAAACCTCTCCCGCCGGGTATGCGGCGAGATATCGTGAGAATCAGCAAGGGGATGGCAAAAGCAAGGCCAATAATTCGGCCAAGTTGGCGATGCGCCCATTCCCAGAAGTAGATGAACCGAAACCCGTTAAGATCCATGCCGGGATGTTCGGCTTCAAACTCAGGGATCTGTTTATATTTCTCGAATTCAGCGATCCAGGCCTCTTCCGACAGTGGCGGCAAGGCCCCTCTGATCGGCATCCACTCGGTGATCGATAGGCCAGAATTCGTCAGCCGCGTCGCGCCGCCAATCACAATCATGGCAATAACAAGCAGGACCATAAACCCTAGCCATGCCGTCACCCAACCGGGGGCTCGCTTTTCAAAGGATATGGCCATGGGTGATCTATAGACACTCGTGTGGCAATTGGGCTGCGACAAAGACAGTCCTGATGGAACAAGTGGTCGGAGTAGCAGGATTCGAACCTGCGACCCCACGCCCCCCAGGCGTGTGCGCTACCGGACTGCGCCATACTCCGCGCCACTTGCGCGCGCGGGCTATAAGCAGCTGAGCCGAGACTCGCAAGATAGCAATAGCGGCCAAAGCCTTGGATTCATCGAGGTTTTGCAGGACGGGCTCAGCTTGAAGAGTCGAATGTATCCCACTGCCCTTTAAGAGCTTCGAGGCGGCTAAGCGCATCCCGAAGGCCAGACATGTCTTTTGGTTTGGCAGGCGGTGGCACGGGCTCGGATTGTGTAGGTTGTGATAATTCTGGTGCTACTGTTTTCGGCGGTGCCGACTGCACGCGCTTTGACGGAATAATATGGTCAGCCGCGGGCTTTTCAATCCGTTCTGGGACCAGTTTTGTGTCCGATAGGTCGCGCTCTCGCGAGGCTTCCTCGACCGATCGTCCCAATTCGACAATGCGCGAAGCACCACTCTTCGCGATCAGCTTTTGCACATCCTTGATCGGGTGCTTCTCATCATGAAGCAGCGTTTTGATCCCACGTAGAAATTCAATGTCTTCCGGACGGTAGAATCGGCGGCCACCACCGCGTTTGATCGGGGTGATGTCAGAGAATTTCGATTCCCAGAACCGAAGGACATGGGGTTGCAGTCCGAGTTCATCCCCGGCTTCACTAATGGTTCTGAAGGCGCGTGTCGTCTTCGCTCGCATGGATCAACCCTGTTGCGAATCGGACTGTATCACCGTTTTGGGCTTAAAGACGAATCAACCCGTTCCCGGAGGACTTGGCTGGGCTTAAATACCAGCACGCGACGGGGGGTAATCGCCACTTCGACGCCCGTTTTCGGGTTCCGTCCGATCCGCTCATTCTTCTCGCGTAGTAAAAATGTTCCGAAGCCAGCCAGCTTCACATTTTCGCCTTTGAGGAGAGCGCCGGAGATATGGCCAATGACAGATTCCACAAGCTCTGCGGAATCCGACCGGGACAATCCGATCTCGCTATAGACGGCTTCCGCCAAATCGGCGCGCGTCACAGTGCCCGTGTTCACGGTCTTACTTCCCATAGCGAGCTATAAAGCAAATGCGCCCTACTACACGCAAGGGTTAAATGGTCGCAAAACTCGGAAAAACTTTGCAGATTCAGTAGCGAAGCAGGCAAGCACCCCATGTGAAGCCTCCGCCGAACGCCTCTAACATCACTGTATCGCCCTTTTTGATCCGCCCGTCGCGGACAGCGGCGTCCCAAGCCAGCGGCACGCTGGCCGCCGACGTATTGGCATGTTCCGCAACAGTAGAGACAACCTGCTCCGGGCGCAGCTTTAGCTTTCGCGCCACGGCGGTCAGGATTCGCTGGTTCGCCTGATGGGGGACAAACCAGTCAATCGTCGGGACGTCATATTCTGCTTCATCCGCGCAAGTTTGAATAATCCGAGCAATATCGTTCACAGCGTGTTTGAAAACAGCGTTCCCCAACATGCGAAGCTTACCGACGGTTCCCGTCGAAGATGGGCCACCATCGACATAGAGCATATCGCAATGAGCGCCGTTGGACCGAATGACTGAATGGATAACGCCATCTTGCGTGTCACTTTGGGCTTCGAGAATGATCGCCCCGGCCCCGTCACCGAACAGCACACAGGTGCCTCTGTCTTCCCAATCCAAAATCCGCGAAAATGTCTCAGCCCCAATGAGCAGGATACGCTGATGCGCACCGGACCGAATCAACGCGTTGGCTGTATGAATGCCGTAGACAAAGCCGCTGCAGACAGCCTGCACATCGAAAGCCGCGCCGTGGGTCATCCCTAGGCGGTGTTGGATCATCGTCGCCGTCGACGGAAATGTCAGGTCGGGCGTAGAAGTGGCCACGAGGATAAGGTCCAGATCAGCCGCCGTCATGTTGGCGCTTTCCAGCGCTTTAAGGGCTGCCGCTAAACCCAAATCAGACGTCGTCTCGCCCTCTGCTGCGATGTGCCGGCGTTTAATGCCGGTGCGCTCACGAATCCATTCGTCAGACGTCTCCAGCCCAAGTGTCTCTGCAAACTCGGCATTCTCCATCACCCGCTCAGGGAGATAGCTGCCAATGCCCCGGACAACAGCGCGAACGGTCATGTTATGAATCCAATATTGTCGTCTTCATCATGCAAAGCGTCGAGCCTCAGATCGATCGCATGCATGAAATCGGTTTCAGCCAAAGCGACCGCAATGTTAATCGCATTCGCGAAGCCGATCCGATCCGTGCCGCCGTGGCTCTTGATGACGATGCCATTCAGGCCGAGGAACACCGCGCCATTGACGCGGCGCGGATCAATCCGCTGCTTGAGCTTGAACAAGGCGAAAGCATTCAACCCCGTCGTGATCTTGGACCAAATATTGCCCTGCATGGCTTCATTGAAGAACGTGCCAATGAGTTTGGCTGTGCCTTCCGCCGTTTTCAAAGCGATATTGCCCGTAAAGCCGTCTGTAACGATCACATCGACAGAGCCCGTCGAAATGTCATTGCCTTCGACATAGCCCGCATAATTGAGATCCAGTTGGCTTTCGGACAAGCGCTCATGGGCTGCCCGAATAACCGCATTGCCCTTCTGATCCTCAGTCCCGACATTCAGCAGACCAATCGACGGCTTATCTTTCTTATAGATGGCTTTGTAATAGGCTTCGCCCATGATCGCGAATTCGGTGAGCTGGGCGGGATCCACATCGATATTGGCTCCCACATCAAGCACCACTGAGACTCCGTTCAACCGGGGCCAAGCGGCGGCCAAGGCGGGACGTTGAACGCCCTGTTTCATGCGAAGTTGGAGCTTACTCATCGCCATGAGCGCACCCGTATTGCCTGCTGAAACTGCGATTTCCGCCCGTTTAGCCTTTACCGACGCGACAGCGTTCCACATGGAACTATCCTTACCACGGCGCAGAGCCTGGGAGGGTTTGTCATCCATTGAGATCGTCTTCTCAGTGTGGACGACTTCAGATCGTTCGCGCGTGCGGGGAGCTTTCGCCAATAAAGGGGCCAGCTGGGCTTGGTCGCCATGCAAGAGGAAACGGGCACGACGGCCCTGCCCCTCATGGGTCAGGAAATACTCCAGCCCTTTTATAACCATACCGGGGGCATCATCCCCTCCCATGGCATCAACGGATATGACCAAGCCTTCCAACATCGAATTGTTATAAGCCCCCTGCCCGGCGAGTGATAGGCTAAACCTCGGGAAAGACGAAACGCGCTTGCGTGATTTGGGCCATTGAGAGATTTCGCAAGCTTGACAGCCATTCGAGCGCATAATCGGCCACTCTCAGCTCAAAACTCGTCGGAGCGTCTGGATCAGGTTCGATCATCAGCACATCCGCCATAGCTTTCTGCGGTGATTCGGCGTTTAGCGCGTCCGTGTAGGCCTTTGCTCGTTCGTAAAAAAAGTTGATCATCGGCTTGATGCGTTTTTTCACGCCTGTATCGCCAATCCCCTCTTCACGCAGCGCGATCTCAAAATCATCCTTCATTTCATCAAACAGTGCCTGACTCAGAAGTTTACCGTCCTCACCATCCGCCCGCAGCCGTTCCATCATCACGGCCATATGCAAGCTAATGAGGTCGATTCGACCATCATAGTCGTCTGCAAACCGCCCCGACCCAAAGAAAGCCGGGTCTCGCGCTTGTTCAAGCAGCCGAAAATAAATGCGCCGTCCATCCCGGCGCTCGGGCAGGTCCCGTCCCATTAATCGGTCGAACAAACCCATGTTAAGCCTCCGTCATATACCGCGCCGAGTGCTTGCGCGCACCGAGCGGTTTGGCTAGGGCCAAATCGCCCCGTTTGGGCGCCCTAAGGGAGAGATGGTTCATGCGCAATTCGGTTGCAGCTTTGATGTTAGTCGGCGCCCTTGTCGCGACCGGATGTAATCCGATCCTACGGACACATGGCTATGTCCCTACGGCCGATGCCAAACCACAGGCCATCAACCCCAATTCGGATACAAAGGCGAGCGTATTGGCGTCGCTGGGTAGCCCGTCTGTCGAAGGTACATTCGATGAAGAGGTTGAAACCGACACATGGTATTACATCAATCAGGTTCGCGAACGTTACGCGTATCTCCGCCCGCAAATTCAGGAACAATCGGTTACCGCAATTAGCTTCAATGCAGATGGTCAGGTCACGAAAGTGGCTGAATATGGCATCGATGATCGCCGGGTTGTCGATTATGAAAGCCGGGAAACGCCGACTCGTGGTCGTGAACTCTCGGTCTTAGAGCAAATCTTCGGGACCATTGGTCGCTTGCCGTCTGATCGGATCGGCGGACAGCAAGATGTACCTGGCGGCGGCGGCGGCCCGCGCTAAAACTTATGCCGATAGCCACTCGGCTCGATCGGCTCTGCATCGACTGACACGCCTGAGCCGACTTTTACCGACCCACACCGGGTGATTGGCAAGCCGATTACTTTTGCCGCAGCTTGCAAGAGGTTTCGATGATCCGGGGAAGCCGTGAACAGCAGCTCATAATCATCGCCAAACTCTGCGCCTATTGTATGCGTTCGAGCCAGATCAATCTTTACTTGGCTCGCGCTGGAAATATGCCCTGCCTCACTGATTAATCCGTCGGATATGTCCGCACAGGCAGAGGCGTATAGACGCAGTGTTTTGCGAAAGCTGAAGCGCGGTTCAGGCCGAAGATAAGCTTCCTCCGCCGCCAACTGATCTGCGGCGGACAAAGCGGTGGGTCTTCCAGTTACAAGCGCAAGGCCAGCTTCGGCCAATCCCAAACGCCCCGTAAACCAGACATCATCCCCAACATTCGCCCCAGATCGCCGAACCATTTCGCCGCTCGGGACAACGCCAAAGACGGTCGCGGTTGCGACTAACGGTCCGTGGGTCGCGGTCGTATCCCCGCCGATAAGCGGACAATCGAAGCTGGATTGAGCGTCATGAAGTCCGCGCACAAAACCGGATGGCCAGTGCGGCTCTCGACCTCGCGGCCAGGCCACAGATAACATATAACCAATGGGGCGCGCACCCTTCGCGGCTAGATCCGACAGGGCCACGCGCAAAAGTCGTTCGGAAAACCCGCCGCCAATGCGTCCGGCCGGAAAATGAACGCCTTCGACCATCGTGTCCTTGGACAGGACAAGGTCATGTTCGGGTGGCGGCGAGAGGATCGCCGCATCATCATCAAGGTTCAGCGCGCCCGGCCCGGCAAGCGGGCGCAAAAGAGCGATGAAGTCGCGCTCGTTCAACAGGCAGCCTGATCGTTTGGCGTCCCGGCTGGGCCCGGTAGGCCGAATTCGTGGGCGCGGATCGATCTTGCGATCTTGTCCAGCACAGCATTGACGATGCCAGGCTCTTTCCCGTCGAAGAAGTCTGACGCGATCGCGACATATTCGTCGATGATAACGAGCGCCGGAACATCCGGTCTCTGCGTGATCTCAAAGACACCGGCGCGCAATGTGGCGCGCAAGGTCATATCAAGACGACGCAAAGGCCATTTTTCAGGAAGTTGACCGTCAAGCTTGGCGTCAATGACATCCTGTTCTTGCAAGACGCCCTCGACCAATTCTTCAAAGAATTTTTCATCCGCCGCGACCATGCCCTCTTCATCTTCGAAGCCAAAGCGGTGGTTGAGAAATTCGAAAATGACCTGTTTCGATTTCGTATCCGTCACATCCAATTGGTAAAGCGCTTGGACCGCAGAGAGCCGCGCCTGACGGCGTAGCTTGGGTGTCGCGCCGCCACTCATGTGTCGTCGCTCTCGGCCAGCTCATTACGAATTTCAACCATGGTCATGGCCGCGCGCGCTGCAAAACCGCCCTTGTCTTTTTTCGACTTGTCGGCGCGGGCAATGGCTTGGTCTTCATTTTCGACTGTGATGATGCCGTTACCGATAGCCAACTGCTTATCGACGGCGAGATCCATGATCGCACGCGCGCTTTCCTGGCAGACATAATCGTAATGGGTGGTTTCGCCCCGGATCACGCAACCCAGTGCAACATAAGCATCGTAGCCCGCCCCAGCCGCTTCAGCGAAGCTGATGACATGGGGAATTTCGAGCGCACCCGGCACAATAACCTGAAAAATTTCGGCGTCTTCATGTGCCGCGAGAGCGTCTAATGCGCCTTCCAACAACATGTCGGAGATGTGCTCGTAAAACCGAGCCTCAATCACGAGAATTTTCATGAACTTAGGTCCGTGTGTTTTGAAGCGGATGCAGGCCAACAATCTCTAGATCATAGGCGTCGAGGCCAATCAATCGCGGCATGCTGTTCGACAACAGTGTCATTTGATGAACGCCAAGATGAGTCAGGATCTGAGCACCCACACCATATTCGCGCACCGTTTGTTCTTTGCGGTCAATCGTGGACTTATGTGCTCCTAAACGTTCCAGCAATGAATCGATAGAGCCTTCCCGGATCATCACCAGAACGGCGTGACCATCATGATCGGCCAGAACCTTCATCGCATCCCAGATGAGGCCCGAACGCGGACTATCTTCGGATAGAATATCACCAGCAAAATCGATCTTATGAACTCGCACCAAACTCGGCTTGTCCGTCTTCGCCTCACCGCGAGACAGAGCCACATGCTCCTTGCCGTCGAGCAAGTTGCGATAGACGTGAATGCGGAAATCGTCGCCGCGCTGTGACCGAAAGTCAGAACTGGCGACATGTTTGACGAAATGATCACGCTCTAAGCGATGCGCAACAAGGCTTTCGATTGTACCGATCTTGAGGCCGTGAAATTGGGCAAATTTCACGAGATCATCAAGACGGGCCATTGTGCCGTCATCATTCATAATCTCGCAAATCACGGCAGACGGGTTCAGACCCGCAAGACGTGAAATATCTACCGACGCTTCGGTGTGGCCTGTCCGGACGAGAACGCCACCTTCTTTAGCGATGATCGGAAACATATGACCGGGGCTGACAATATCGTCGGCCCGACTATCGGGATCGATGGCGACTTGGATCGTCTTGGCGCGGTCGCCCGCAGAAATACCCGTCGTCACGCCCTCGCGCGCCTCAATTGATTGCGTAAACGCCGTTTCAAAACGCGACGCATTGTCGACGCTCATATTCTTTAAGCCCAATTCGACAGCGCGAGGACCTTCTAGCGCTAGACAGATTAGGCCTCGGCCATGTTTGGCCATGAAATTGACGGCATCCGGCGTCGCAAACTGCGCTGGAATGATAAGATCGCCCTCATTTTCGCGGTCTTCCGCATCAACGAGAATATACATCCGCCCATTGCGGGCATCGTCAATGATCTCCTCGGGCGTGGCGAGGTTATAGACGTCCTGAAAGGTCGCTTCGTTCAGTTGGGTCAAACCCTCTCCTAACCGCGATCGGCGTTCATGTGCTGCAAGTAGCGCGCGACATAGCGGGCGATGACGTCAATTTCCAGATTTACCTCATCACCGGGCTGTAATCGACCCAGCGTGGTGACCTCAGCCGTGTGCGGGATAATATTGATCCCGAAACTATCGCCCTCAACCGCATTCACCGTTAGCGAGACACCATCAACCGTGATCGAGCCCTTCGGTGCGATGGCAAAGCCGAGAGTTTTGGGCGCGCGGATGATGAAGCGCGTGCTTCCAGCAACCGTTTCACGAGACACAACCTGCCCAACCGCATCGACATGCCCGGTGACCATATGGCCACCCAGCTCATCCGCACCAGTCAAAGCCCGTTCTAGATTGATAGGCCGACCCGCCGTCCAGTCGCTCAAGGTCGTTTTGTCGAGGCTCTCATCAGAGACGTCGAACGCATACCAACCCGGCCCTTTCTCAACGACCGTCATGCAAGCGCCCGAATGGGCAATGGAGGCCCCAATATCGATGGCTTTCGTGTCATAGGCAGTTTCGACCACCATGCGGGTATCACCCAACTCAGAGGTTTTGGCAGCCCCGTCGACCCGCGTGACCTCACGCAGCCGACCGACATCGGTAATAATTCCGGTGAACATGGGGTCTAACCTTCGTCCGCGAGCTTCTCAGATTCGATAAACTGACCGAAGTCCTCCGTCGCGCGGAAATCTCGGTAGACACTCGCATAGCGAACATA
The DNA here is from genome assembly GCF_030159955.1 of Algimonas ampicilliniresistens. GTDB lineage: Bacteria > Pseudomonadota > Alphaproteobacteria > Caulobacterales > Maricaulaceae > Litorimonas > Litorimonas ampicilliniresistens. Next base: position 1,229,396 of record NZ_BSNK01000001.1, on the reverse strand, counting down.
CGCAATCTTATCGAGCTCGGACAGACCCTCCATGACCAACTCACCAATCTGGGTCGAGGACACGTCCGCCTGACCGGAAGATTCGAGCTGCCGGACAATGCCAGACACCATTTGCTCGATACTGTCTTCGTCGATAGGGCGTTTTTGCAGGGCAATCCGAACAGACCGCATCAGCTTGTCACGATCAAACGGCGTACGCTTGCCGCTATTTTTCAAGACTTGGAGGTCGCGAAGCTGCACGCGCTCGAAGGTCGTAAAGCGCCCGCCGCATTTCCCACACAGTCGCCGACGCCGCACGGCGGTACCGTCCTCGGCCTGACGCGAGTCTTTGACCTGCGTATCTTCGCTAGAACAAAATGGGCAGCGCATGCGCGGCTGTTAACCAATTGCCTCGCGGAACGCAAAGCACGACTACTTAGGCTGAAACATCCATATAGATCGGGAACCGCGCTGTCAGCGCTTTGACGCGTTCGCGGACACTAGCTTCGACCTCTGGATTGCCTTTGGGGCTATCAACGAGCGCGTCGAGCACTTCGGCCATCAACAAACCGATCTCGCGGAACTCGCCGGGGCCAAACCCGCGTGTGGTTCCGGCGGGTGAGCCGACACGGATGCCCGACGTAATGGTGAACTTCTCAGGGTCGTTCGGAATGCCGTTCTTATTACAGGTGATGTAAGCCCGGCCGAGCGCCTTCTCAGCCGCATTCCCCTTCACGCCTTTTGGCGACAGGTCGATCAAAGCCAGGTGCGTGTCGGTTCCGCCCGACACGACGGCATAGCCCGCTTCGACCAACGCACCCGCCATCGCGCGACAATTCTCAATCACGCGCGCGGCGTAATCCTTGAATTCTGGCTCTAAGCAATCGCGGAACGCGGCCGCTTTACCCGCGATAACATGCATCAGCGGGCCGCCTTGCAGGCCTGGGAAAATGGCCGAGTTGAATTTCTTCGCCAAGGCCGCGTCATTGGTCAGGATCATGCCGCCGCGGGGTCCGCGCAATGTCTTATGCGTCGTCGTGGTCGCGACATGGGCGTGCGGGAACGGGCTTGGGTGCGCGCCGCCGGCCACAAGGCCCGCAAAATGCGCCATGTCAACATGAAGGTAGGCCCCGCATTTGTCCGCAATCTCACGGAAACGTTTGAAATCAATAACGCGAGAATAAGCCGAACCCCCACAAATGATGAGCTTGGGTTTATGTTCCATTGCCAGACGCTCAACTTGATCAAAATCGATCAAATGATCGTCTTCGCGGACGCCATAGCTGACCGCGTTAAACCATTTGCCGGACATGTTGGGCGGCGCGCCGTGGGTCAGATGCCCGCCGGAAGCAAGGTCCATACCGAGGATCGTATCGCCGGGCTGGAGTAGAGCCAAAAACACGCCCTGATTAGCTTGGCTGCCGGAATTGGGCTGCACATTGGCAAAACCGCAGCCAAATAGCTCCGTCGCCCGGTCGATGGCGAGCTGTTCCGCGACGTCAACATATTGGCACCCCCCGTAGTAGCGGCGTCCCGGATAGCCTTCAGCATATTTGTTCGTCAGCACCGAGCCTTGGGCTTCCATCACGGCATGAGAGACGATGTTTTCCGACGCAATCAGCTCAATTTCTTGCTGCTGGCGCTGCAACTCATCGCGCATGCAGGAGAACAGCTCAGGATCGCGCTGTGCGAGACCCTCGGAGAAAAAGCGCTTCTGATAATCGGAAGAGGGTTTTTTGGCGGCGGACATGTCGGACCTTACGCGGCTGAGAGATCGCCCGCCTATAACGCCTCACCCCCCTGCCGACAACGCGGCGAACGTGATTTAAGCGACGTTTTCCCGTGGCAATTCGTACGCGTCCCAAACTTGGGCCAGTGCCTCCATCAACTCATCCATCATCTCTTCCGTATGGAAGGGACTCGGCGTGAAGCGAAGTCGCTCCGTGCCGCGCGGAACGGTCGGGTAATTAATCGGCTGAGCGTAAATACCGTGATCTTCGATCAGGCGATCGCTAATTTCTTGGCATTTGACTGGATCGCCGATCATCAAGGGCACAATATGCGTGTCGCCATCGATGAACGGGTAGCCTTCAGCCCGGAACCGCGCTTTCAGCGCATTGGATTGGGTCTGATGTTGGGTACGAACCTCTGGCGTGATCTTAAGAATGCGAACAGAGCGCAACGCACCAGCAGCCGTTGAGGGCGGAATCGACGTCGTGAAGATGAAACCTGACGCCAGGCTCCGGATCGCGTCGACAACGACCCTATCCGCCGCAATATAACCGCCAATCATGCCATAAGCTTTGGCTAATGTACCTTGGATGATGTCGACCCGGTCCATCAGGCCACGTTGTTCGCAGACGCCGCCGCCGCGCGGACCATACATGCCAACAGCATGAACTTCGTCGATATAGGTAAGTGCATTATATTTGTCGGCGAGATCACAGATCTCTTCAATCGGTGCGATATCGGCATCCATGGAATAGACGCTCTCAAACGCAATTAGCTTAGGCGCATCCAACGGAATCGCCTTCAGTTTAGCTTCTAGGTCCGCCACATCATTATGCGCGAAGATATGTTTATGCGTCCGCGCATTGCGGATGCCAGAAATCATCGAAGCGTGGTTCATCTCGTCTGAGAGAATATGCAGACCCGGCAAGATCTTGCTCATCGTTGAGAGTGCAGCCTCATTGGCGACATAACCGGAGGTAAAGACGAGCGCGGCATTTTTGCCATGCAGATCGGCTAATTCTTCTTCTAACTGTACGTGATAGCGCGTAGTGCCGGAGATATTGCGTGTGCCGCCAGAGCCCGTCCCGGCCGCATCAACGGCCGATTTTACGGCTTCAACAACACAGTCATTCTGGCCCATGCCAAGATAATCGTTGGAGCACCAAACGGTGATGTCCTGTTCTGCCAAATCATCTTTGAACCAAGTCGCCCGGGGGAACGCGCCCTTCTTACGGCGAATGTCACGGAAGATCCGGTAGCGACCTTCACGGCGCACTGTATCAACGGCGGCGCGAAACTTATCACGGTAACTTGGACTCTGAGATTTCTGAGTCTGGAATTTGGAAGTGTGGGTCACGAACCACCTGTTTGCCTTCTACGGGTGCCCGATATAGAGCACGCCTTGAAAAAAGGCTAGTTGACGAAGCGCAACAAAACGACTCTTTATTGAATTAGAAAGTCGTTTCAATTCATTGAAAGATAATATTAAAATGTCGCAGTTCCCCCAGTTAAGAATGCGTCGCAAAAGACAATCGGCTTGGTCACGCGACCTTGTCCGAGAAACCCGCCTGACGGTCGCTGATCTGGTTTTAACGACGGTCATCACCGATTCAGAGAGCGCCGAAGGCCCGGTTCCAAGCTTACCCGGCGTGGCCCGCTTGGGACTTGATGCGCTGGTGGCTCAGGCTCGTGAGGCCGCTTCATTGGGCATTCCTGCTATTGCCCTGTTCCCACATATTGATCCGTCGAAAAAAGACGGCAGCGCCAGCGAAGCCTTGAACGCGGATGGGTTGGTTCCGAACGCGATCCGCCGCCTCAAAGCTGAGGTGCCAGAAATCGGTGTAATCGTCGATGTCGCGCTCGATCCGTTCACAGACCATGGCCATGACGGGCTGATGCAAGGCGACGTCATCGATAATGACTCTACGCTCGACATACTCGCCCGCGGCGCGGTGATACTGGCCGAGGCGGGCGCAGACATTGTCGCGCCGTCTGACATGATGGACGGCCGGATCGGCATCGTTCGCGACGCGCTTGATGAAGCCGGGCATCCCGATGTGATGATTTTGTCCTATGCAGCCAAATATGCATCCGCCTTTTACGGTCCTTACAGGGACGCGATTGGCACAGCCTCAGCCCTGCGCGGGGATAAACGCACCTATCAAATGGACCCTGCAAATACGGAAGAAGCGCTACACGAGGTCGCGATGGACCTCAACGAAGGCGCAGATATGGTTATGGTCAAACCCGGCCTGCCCTATCTCGACATTTGTCACCGCATTAAGACGGAATTTGGCGTGCCGACTTTCGCGTTTCAAGTTAGCGGCGAATACGCGATGATTCAATCAGCCGGAGAGAATGGGTGGGCGGATTCAGATCGACTTTTGCTCGAAACATTGACGGCCTTCCGACGCGCCGGATGCGACGCCGTGCTGACCTACGGCGCTATTCGAGCAGCGAAGCTCCTGAAAAGCTAGGATTTTGCGGGTGGGAGGCTCTTAATGAGAGCTGACGTATCGAGTCGACTTCCACCCTGTGCCTGAACTTCGCCATAGGCCTGATCGACCTGAGCTGTGACGGGTAGTTCGACGCCCATGCGACCCGCCTCCTCCAGCGCAATCGCCAAATCCTTGCGCATCCAATCAATGGCAAAGCCGAAATCAAACTTATCGGCGGCCATGGTCAGCAAGCGATTATCCATCTGCCAGCTCTGAGCCGCGCCGCCGCCAATGGCCGATAAGAGCGCTTTCGGGTCGAGACCTGACGCTTGTGCGAACCTCACACCTTCCGATAACCCCTGCAAGGTCCCCGCAATACAGATTTGATTGACGCATTTGGCCGTCTGTCCCGAACCTGCAGGGCCGAGGTGGGTGATTGTCTTTCCGTAGCTTTCCATCACGGGAAGCGCAGCGTCATAGGTCTCGACTGCCCCACCACACATGACGGAGAGCGTTCCATTCTCAGCGCCTGATTGTCCACCAGAGATCGGCGCATCGAGAAACCCAACGCCCTTAGCCGCTAGCCTATCCGCCACAGTCCGCGCACAGGCTGGTGAAGCCGTTGTATGGTCAATCACGGTCATACCGGCTTTCAGAGACGGTTCGATCTGATCGATAACATCGAAAACATCCTTATCAGCGCCGACACAAATCATCACGAAATCCGCTCCCTCGACAGCGTCTGCGGCCGAAACGAACGCGCCCTCGCCATGCTGTGCTTTCCATGCTTCGGCGCGCGCCTTTGTCCGGTTCCACACTCGCACCGTATGGCCTTTAGACCGTAAATGCCCCGCCATTGGGAAGCCCATCACGCCCAGTCCGAGAAATGAACAAACAGCCATGATCTATCCTTCGATTCCGCTTGAGTTCGCAGACGCCTATCGCCCATAGTTAGTCTGAAGCGCAAGCCATGCCAGCGAGCGCCAGGAAGGGACAACCGAACGATGTGGGCTTTGCCCGAAACTTTTCAGATGTGGGCTGTGTTCGCGATCGTCGCGGTCGGAGTCTATCTCTACGTCAGAGAACGGTTTTCCATAGAAGCCACAAGCGTCGGTTTGATTCTGGCGCTTATGGCGTTTGGCAGCATTTTTACGGCGCCCGACCGCGGACTCGACAGCGCCGCCATGCTGTCCGGCTTTGCTGCGCCTGCCCTCATCACGATCATGGCTCTGCTCGTCGTTGGGCAGGGCCTGTTTCAGACCGGCGCGCTAGAACGCGTCACCGTTGTCATCAACAAGTCTCTGGACCGCAGGCCGCGCCGCACGCTAGCCATGGTGTTCGCCGTCGCCTTTGCCGTTTCTATGTTCATGAACAACACGCCCGTCGTCGTCATGTTCATCCCGGTTTTGGCCGCCATGAGCAGTAAGCTCGGCGTCACGGCCTCTCGTTTCATGATGCCGCTGTCTTTCCTCTGTATTCTGGCGGGGATGACGACACTGATCGGGAGTTCGACCAATCTGCTGGTCAATGATGTTCTGGTCCGCACTACGGACATGTCGCTATCCTTCTTCACACAATTCGGACCGGGCATGACACTGGCCATAATTGGCGCAGTCTACATTGTGTTGGCCGCGCCGTGGTTGATCCCAAACCGCGAATCGCAAGAACCTGCACTACAGTCGACAGGGCAGCAATATATCGCCCAAATCCGGGTCACGGATGGCCATCCACTGAATGGCGTCAAACCCATCGCTGGTCTTTACCCGCAACTGCGCGATGTCACCGTTCGCATGGTGCAGCGCGGCGAAGCGTCATTTTTGCCGCCCTTTGAAACGACGCTCGAACGGGGCGATGTGCTTGTCGTTGCCGCAACACGACCGCAACTCTCCGCGCTGCTTAAAACGCGTCCGCAATATTTGCGGGGTATGTTGGATATTGGGGGGTTCACAGATCCCGATACCTCTTCAACCGACAGTTCCATCATGCTGTCAGAAGCAGTAATCGCGCCGGGCTCTCGTATGATTGGGCGCAATATCGAACAAATCGGTTTTCGCCGCCAGACCGGGTGCCTAGTGCTCGGTATTCAACGACGCTCCCGCATGATCCGCAAACGAATGCTCGATATCCGGCTCGAAGCTGGCGATGTGCTGCTCCTATTTGGTTATGAGAGTGATATTTCAGCTCTTCGTCAGAACCGTGACCTGATCTTGCTCGACTGGAGCACCGCAGAACTGCCCGACATTCGCAAAGCCAAAGCGGCACGAACCATCTTCATTTTGACGATCGTAGCGGCTGCCACCTCCATTGTGCCGATTGAAATCGCAGCCCTAGGCGGCGCCATGGCGATGATCGCAACCGGGTGTCTGAACATTCGGCAGGCTGTGCGCGCGCTCGATATGCGGATATTCCTACTGATCGGCGCAGCGTTTGCCATGGGATTAGCGCTAGAACGCACCGGAGGGGCCGAATTTATCGGCACGAATGTCATTACAGTCTTCGAGCCTTTAGGTACGCAGGCGCTGATCGGGGCCATTTTTATCGTGGTCGCCATTTTCACCAATATCATCAGCAATGCGGCGTCGGCCTTGTTGTTTGCACCGATTGCGTTGTCGATTTCTGAGCAGGCCGATATTGACCCGATTGCGATGGTACTCACGATCATCTTCGCAGCCAATTGTAGCTTCGCGACACCGATTGCCTACCAGACGAATTTACTGGTCATGGGCCCCGGCCATTACCGCTTTGGCGACTTCGCCCGGTTCGGAATTCCACTCATTCTGCTATTATGGGTCAGTTACATCTTGCTCGTGCCCGTCTTCTTTGGTCTCTAGGGAGACATAATGAGTCATCCCTTTGATCCGAACCAGCTTCAGTTCTTCCTGACCATCCCGTCGCCCTGCCCCTATTTGCCAGGCCGGATGGAACGGAAAATCTTCACGCAGCTTGATCCACTCGATGGCCCGCATCTGAACAACTATCTCACCCATGCCGGGTTTCGGCGCAGTCAGAACGTCATCTATCGTCCTGCCTGTGAAAGCTGCCGCGAATGTCGGTCGCTTAGGGTGCGCGCCGATGAGTTCACGCCGGGGCGGAGTTTCCGTCGGACTATCCGACGCAATGATGACCTCAGCATAGAGATTGCCCCCGCCATAGCCACGTCGGAGCAATACGCTCTGCTGTCACGCTATCTCGGCCATCGACATCCGGGCGGCGGCATGACCGATATGGACTTCTCGCGTTACGAAATGATGGTTGAGGAATGCGCCTCAGAAACAGAAATTGTGGAATATCGAAACCAAACTGGGATGCTGATTGCCTGTATGCTGATCGACCGCCTCACGGACGGCTTGTCGCTGGTGTATAGTTTCTTCGAACCTGATGACGTGGATCGGTCGCTGGGGAATTATATGATTTTGGATCAGATCGCGCGCTGTCACAGTGAAGGGCTGCCCTATCTCTATCTAGGGTATTGGGTCCCGGGTAGCCCCAAGATGCACTATAAAAGCCGATTCCAACCCTCTGAAGTTCTTGGACATCGCGGCTGGATGCCGTTGGAGTCCGCATGACCCGTCGTCGCGATATCGTCCTCGGCGCCGGAGCTTTGGCCGCAGGCGCAGGCGTTGTCGGCGCGTTGGGATCAACCCGAAAACCCAAACAACACGCTGCCACCCCAACTGAAATCGGCGCGCCGAATATCAATCGCGGCATCAAACAGTTTCGGATGGCCACAAGCTGGCCGAAGGACTTCCCCGGTCTTGGCGTCATGCCAACCCGTTTTGCCGACGCCGTGCGCGAAATGAGCGGCGGCACTCTCGAAGTCAAAGTCTACGCGGCCGGAGAATTGGTCGGCGCGCTCGAATGTTTCAATGCAACCAGCACAGGCGCGGCAGATATGTATCACGCTGCTGAATACTACTGGCAGGGTGTCTCTCCTGGCTTCAACTTCTTCACTGCTGTGCCGATGGGTATGACCGCCATTGAACTGAACGGTTGGATTGATTGGGGCGGCGGTCAGGCCATGTGGGAAGAGCTTTCCGCCCGATCCAACATCATCGCCTTCCAGGCGGGCAATACAGGCCACCAGACCGGCGGTTGGTTCAAGTTTAAACTGACCGGACTCGAAGACCTTCAGGGCCTCCGTATGCGGATGCCCGGCCTCGGTGGTCGCGTGCTGGCAGAGTTGGGGGCGACGCCTGTTCTACTGCCCGGGGGGGAAATCTACCAAGCACTGCAAAGTGGTGCCATTGACGCGACCGAGTGGGTCGGCCCGTGGAACGATCTCGCGCTCGGATTTTACCGCGAAGCGCCCAATTATTATTCGCCGGGCTTCCATGAGCCGGGCGCAGGCCTCGCGGTCGGAGTCAATCTGGATCGTTGGGCGGAACTGACGCCCTCTGAACAGGCCATCATTCGTCACGCTTGCCGAAGCGCAAATGACCAGTCTTTAGGCGAATATACGGTGATGAATGGCCGGGCCTTGGAAACGCTGCGGAGGCGCCACGGAATTGAGCCGCAGCTCATGCCCGACGAAATCTTGCGGGCCGTCGGCGCGAAGGCGGACGAAATTGTCGGCGATATTGCTCAGAGCGATCCACTCGTGACTCAGATTTTCGACAGCTACATCGCTTCGCGCAATCAGAGCGCCCGCTGGACTGAGATTAGCGAGGGCGCCTATATTCGCGCCCGCACTCTCAGCCGCGGCTAAATACAGATGGTGGGGGAGATCATACACGCAATTGGTTGGGCTTTTCTGCCAAGCCTCGCTTTGCCCATCCTCTACCTGCTCTGGCCGTCCGGATGGCTAAAACGGCTCGTTACGGCCCTCATTCGCACCATCGACAGCACCATCTTCGCGCTTGGCGATGTGGTAAAATGGGCGCTCCCGCTGCTCGTCCTCAGCGTAGCTGGATCTGTGTTCGCGCTTTCAATCTTTGGGACCGCCACTGTGAAGTGGCTTGAAAGTGCTTTCTATTTCCAAGCTATTATCATCACGCTCGGCGCGGCAGCGACCTTGCTTGCGGGACAACATGTGCGGGTCGACATTTTTCACGAAAGCATGGGCGAACGCGCCAGAGCCCGCGTCGATCTAATTGGGTTTTACCTATTGCTTGCCCCAGTCTGCCTGATCATCCTGTGGAACAGCCAAACCTTTGTCGGCTTTGCGTGGCGGACCTTTGAAGGTTCAACCGAAAGCAACGGGATCCGCGGGGTCTTCCTGCTCAAAACGTTGATCCCCATCTTCGCGCTGACCATGATTATGCAAGGCCTTGCCATTGCCTTGCGTGCGGCGATGGCGCTCAATGGAGAGGCCCGGCCAGAGCGGCCAGCAGGTGTTGAGCCTTTCTTCCAAGTCACGGACGGTGATCGAACGCAGAGCGGAGACCGGCTGTGAATCCGGCTGAAATCCTCGCCGCCCTGATGTTTGTCACGGCCTGCGCTGGTTTGATGGCGGGCTATAATGTGGCTTTCACACTGGCAGGCGTCAGCGTCGTTTTCGCTGCTATTGCGTCCGCCCTTGGCCTGTTCGATCCTAGCTTCTTTCTATCCCTGCCGGCGCGCATCTATCCGCTCATCACGCGGGAGATTCTGATGGCGGTGCCGCTGTTTGTCTTCATGGGTGTGATGTTAGAAAAATCCCGCATCGCCGAAGAATTGTTGCAAAATATGGGCGATCTGTTTGGCCCCTTGCGGGGCGGGCTCGGCATTTCTGTAATTTTTGTTGGTGCCTTGCTCGCAGCCTCTACCGGGATTGTCGGCGCGACAGTCGTGACGATGGGCCTGCTGAGCCTGCCGACCATGCTCAAACGCGGCTACGACATTCCCCTCGCCTCCGCCTCCATCGCGGCATCGGGTACGCTAGGGCAAATCATTCCGCCGTCCATTGTGCTCGTTATTCTCGGCGACCAGATCGGAAACGCATTTCAAGAGGCACAGCGATCTTACGGGCTAGAAACAGACGCGGTCGTCTCTGTCGGTGATCTGTTTGCGGGCGCGCTGATCCCAGGACTTATCTTGGTCGGCGCTTACGCTCTTTACATTTTCATTACCGCCGTACTGTCGCCGGCCAAAGCCCCAGCCCAACCTTGGCCAGACGATACAGACGCCAAAGAACTCCTCTGGCGATCTTTCAAAGCCATGGTCCCGCCAATCTTTCTAATTGTGGCCGTGCTGGGCTCGATCCTATCTGGTTATGCCACACCGACACGTGGGGCGGCACTGGGTGCGTTAGGTGCGATGTTGCTAGCCGCCGCGCGTCTTGTGCCAGAGGGACGTCGTTGGCCGCTCTGGGCCGCGATTGCGCTACTCGCCCTCGTCGCGCTGGATATGACTGGCGTCGATTTACGTGTCTCCCAAACGAAATGGTCGACAGTTGAAGTTCTCGCGGGCTGTCTCGCCGCACTGCTCGTCATCATCGGCCTGTTCGGGACCGCAATTGGATCGGTCCGCTTACTTCGAAACGGGCAGCTAGCCGAGGTTTCCCGATCCACCATGCACATTACCGGTATGGTGTTCGTCATCCTGATTGGCGCGACCGTGTTCAGCCTTGTGTTCCGCGGATTGGGCGGGGACGAGATGGTCGCCGACCTCATGGCCGCCGCCCCCGGCGGAACCTGGGGTGCCTTTACAATGGTCATGATCGTCATGTTCATCTTGGGCTTTTTCCTCGATTTTATTGAGATCACCTTCGTCGTGGTGCCGCTTGTCGCGCCACCTTTGCTGGCCGCCGGGCTTGATCCCGTTTGGTTAGGGGTGGTGATGGCGCTTAATCTCCAGACCAGCTTTCTAACTCCGCCCTTCGGCTTCGCACTGTTTTACTTGCGCGGTGTCTCGCCACCCGAAGTGACGACAGCGCATCTCTATCGCGGCGTGATCCCATTCATTGGCATCCAATTGGCGCTGATCGCCTTATTGATCATCTTTCCGGGCCTTGTGACGGGTATCTTGGATTAGACTTGCGAGCGGACAGGCTGAGATATAGTCTGCCCCTATGAAAACACTTCTCGTAATCCTCGGCATCGTTGCCGTTCTCGCCGTCCTGATCATCGGTATTTACAACCGACTGGTCGCGCTTCGCCAGACAACCAACCAAGCTTGGTCCGATATCGAAGTCCAGCTGAAGCAGCGCCAAGACCTTGTCCCGCAACTGGTCAACACGGTGAAGGGCTATGCCAAACATGAGAAAGACACGTTCAAAGAAGTCATCGAAGCCCGCAACCGTGCGGTCAGCGCCGATAGTGTTGAAGGCCAAGCCGCGGCCGAAGGCATGCTGTCCGCTGCGCTGGGCAAGCTGTTCGCGCTCGCCGAAGCCTATCCAGAGCTGAAAGCCAATACGAACTTCCTGCAATTGCAAGACGAACTGTCAGACGTCGAAAACAAGATCGCCGCGTCTCGCCGCTTCTACAACAATGCGGCTCAGGAATATAATACGGCGCGTGAACAATTCCCGGCCGTCTTAATCGCTGGACCGTTTGGCTTTGCTGAACGGGAATTCTTCGAAGCGCCAGAAGGTCGCGAAGCGCTACAAACGCCGCCAACTGTTGACTTCGGGACGTCCTAGAGTCGCCGCTCAGCCATGCTGATCGGAGCCACCGGCCTTCGGACCCACATCTGGAACAATAATTTACGCAGCGTTTTCCTGCTCATCTCTTTTCCAGTTCTACTGCTTGTTCTTTTTTACGGTCTTCTGATCGGATATATCGGCATGACGGGCCAAGCGCCGCTGGACCGAGGCCTGATAGAAGCTGCCGAAATGCTGCCCAGTGCCGCGCCCTACGCCCTTGGCGGCGCTGGGGCATGGTTTGGCATCGCCTTTTTCGGGCACAATGCCATGATCAATGTGGCAACACGGGCCAAACCCGTCACGGTCAGCCAAGAACCGCGCGCCTATCGTATGCTCGAAAATCTGTCGATTTCACGGGGGCTAACGACCCCACGCCTCATGGTCATGGAAATCCCAGCGATGAATGCATTCGCCTCTGGGGTTCGCCGAGAAAACTATCAGATCACACTGACGCGCGGGTTGATGGACGCGCTGGACGACGAAGAACTTGAAGCTGTGATCGCACATGAGCTGAGCCATATCCGGCACAAGGATGTGCGGATGCTCATCATCGCGGTCATCTTTGTCGGCATTTTTGCTTTTGTCGGCGAGAGTCTGTTTCGCAATATGTTCCGCGTCAATTTCGCTCGATCAGGACGACATCAACGCTCTGGCGGCGGCAGTGCGGGTGTGCTGATCTTGGTCGCCTTCGCCATTGTGGCCCTTACCTATGTCATCGCTTTGATGATCCGTTTCACGATGAGCCGGAAGCGCGAATATATGGCTGATGCAGGCGCGGTCGAACTGACCAAGAATCCAGACGCTATGATCCGGGCGCTTCAGAAAATTTCTGGCCATGCCGAAATGGCAACTGTGCCGGATGAGGTTCGGGAAATGGCGCTCTATAATCCACGCAAGGGGCTGGCTGGGCTGTTTACGACGCACCCGCCGATCGAGAAGCGGATCGAGGCCCTCGTCAAATATGCGGGTGGTCGTCCTGATACGGAAAGCCGAGCTCTACCCCGCCAAGCTGACGTCAGAAACGATACACCGGCAAACCCTAAGTCACGCAACCCTATTGGGCGCCGTAAAAGTCCTTGGTCCTAACGACGGCCCTGTCGAGAGTGATCCCTATGCCAGTCGGGAAACGAAGTGTTCCTACAAGATGGGCATTTTTCACGTGTCGTGCCTGCTGCCGAATATTTTGCCTGAAATCTCAACAATGGCGGCAAACCTCTAGTGGACAGACATGTGTCGTAGAGATAACATCTCGTTAAACGATAAACTCTTCGCACTTCAGGATGATCTCATGAACACGCCTTTTGCTCGCCTCCTTCTTCTCGGCACTGCCGTCATCGCCTTTTCGGCCTGCCAAACTGTCACAGATGAGACCAATGTCTCGGACCGTTTTGAGCTGGTTGAGACCTATACGGGCGAAGAGGCTGAGGTCGCGATACCCTATGAGAAATACGTCCTTGATAACGGCCTAACCGTTGTCTTGCATGAAGATAAGAGTGACCCTCTAGTCCATGTCGATGTGACTTATCACGTTGGGTCAGGCCGTGAAGAGGTTGGCAAATCCGGCTTCGCGCATTTCTTCGAGCATATGATGTTCCAAGGCTCGATCAATGTTGCGGACGAGCAGCATTTCAAACTGATTACTGAATCGGGCGGCACACTGAACGGAACAACGAATTCAGACCGGACCAATTACTTCCAAACGGTCCCAAGCAATCAACTTGAGCGGATGCTGTGGTTGGAAGCCGACCGAATGGGCTTTCTCCTCGACGCAGTGACACAGGAAAAATTTGAAGTTCAACGTGACACGGTCAAGAATGAGCGTGGCCAGCGCGTCGATAATCGTCCCTACGGTCTGCTCTGGGAACGGGTCGGAGAAGCCATGTATCCCGAAGGCCACCCCTATAGCTGGTCAACGATCGGCTATCTCGAAGACCTTGATCGCGCCGATTTGGACGATTTGAAACGCTTCTTCATGCGCTGGTATGGCCCCAATAATGCGACGCTGACCATTGGCGGTGATATCGACAAAGCGGAAACGCTCGCCATGATCGAGAAATATTTCGGATCGATCCCGCGCGGCCCAGAGGTCGAGAATCCTGAAAAGCTGCCTGTTAAACTGGATGCGGATCGCTACATTTCGCTTGAAGATAATGTTCAGCTACCGCTGCTCTATATGGCGTGGCCGACGGTTTACGCTAATCACCCTGACGAAGCCCCGCTCGATGTTCTGATGAACATTGTCGGTAGTGGCCAAACGTCTCTACTCTACAAAAATCTGACCAAACCTGGGCTGACCGTCCAAGCCAATGCGGGTCATGGCTGCCGGGAACTCCACTGCTCTTTCACAATGACGGCCGTAGCCAATCCGGCAAACATGGAATCGCTTGCCGATCTTGAACCGATCATGCGCGACACACTGGCTGAATTTGAAACGCGGGGCGTTGAAGACGACGATCTAACACGCGTAAAATCGTCCATCGTGTCTGGCATGATCTATGGTCTTGAATCTGTCAGCGGCAAGGTCAGTCGCCTCGCCGCCTACAATACATTCCGCGATAATCCGAATGGCATTGCCGAGGATATTGAACGCTACCAAAGCGTGACCAAAGCAGACGTTCAGCGTGTCTATGAGGAATATATCAAAGGCAAACCAGCCGTGATCATGTCCATCGTTCCAAAGGGTAAGCCCGAAACGATAGCGCGTCTGGATACATGGGATCGCTACGACCGTACTATCCCTGCAAAAACCGCTGTCGACACGTTCGAATGGTCAGCCCCCGTTGATAATTTTGACCGCTCAGTCGTTCCCGCCTCGGGCGAAGCTCGGCTGATCACAGCACCAGACGTCTATGAAGGCAGCGTTGCCGGCATCCCGCTTCTCGGGGCTATCAACTCGGAAACGCCAACAACGACGATCCAAATCCGGACAAAGACGGGTCAGAAAGATGAAGCACTCGACAAGCTGGGTCTCGCCTCTTTGACAATGCAGATGCTCAGTGAGGCCTCTGAAACTATGTCCGTCGAGGATCGATCTAACGAACTCGCTAAGCTCGGATCCTCAGTCAATGGCGGTGCAGGCGATATATACTCAACCCTGACGATCCGGACTTTATCCGAGAATGTCGACGAAACAGTCCGGATCGCTATGGATTCCATGTTAAATCCAAAATTCGATCCTGTGGATTTTGAACGCGTCAAAAGCAATCAACTGCAATCTATTGAGGCTGCGAAGAAAAACCCGTCCACGGTTGCGACCAACCTATTCAACAAAATGGTCTACGGTGCGGACAATGCGTACGCTTATGCGGGTGCAGGACTGACTGAAACGGTCGAAACGATCACGCTCGAGGACGTTCGTGATTTCTACGCCACGAACCTCTCCCCCACCATTGCGAGCATATTGGTCGTCTCTGACCTGTCGCAGAGCCGTATCGAAGAAGCCCTCTCGCCGATCAGCGCTTGGGAAGGCGGAGAGGTTGCCCCTGTAGAGATTAACGTCACGCCAACTGGCGTGCCGGGAACCCTCTATTTTGTTGATAAACCTGATGCCGCCCAATCAGAAATCCGGATCGGCAAGGCCTCCTTGGCATATAACCCAACCGGGGAATTCTACCGCTCTACCCTGATGAATTACCCACTTGGGGGCGCATTCAACTCACGTATCAACATCAATCTCCGTGAAGATAAAGGCTATACCTATGGCGCTCGTGGACGCTTTATCGGTCAGATGGATCGTGGGCAGTACCGCGCCAGCTCTGGCGTTCGGTCCGACGTCACGACGGAGTCGGTTGAAGAGTTCTTCAAGGAAATCAGAGCGTATCACGAGAGCGGCCCCACGCCTGAGGAGATTGCGTTCACCAAAGCGGCAATCGGTCAGTCTGAAGCCCGTCAGTATGAAACGCCGTTCCAAAAACTCAACATTCTGTCCCGTATGGATACGTATGAGGTCGGCACAGAACACATTGACGAGCAGAAAGAGATCTTGCGCGCCTTTACTGAAGGCGAAGCGGATGCGCTTGCGGCCAAACATCTCGACCTTGATGAAATGATCGTCGTGGTCGTGGGGGATAAAGCCACGCAGCTAGAGAAACTGCGCACCCTTGGCTTGCCGATTATTGAAGTCGACGCCGACGGTAATCCCGTCAACTAGCGACCCGCTTCATAGCAAAAAGAAGGGCCGCTCATTCGAGCGGCCTTTTTTCGTCTTGGCTGTTCGCTTTCTTGGCTATTTAGCTTGTTGTCTGGGCAATAGCTTACGGTGAACCAGTAATTCCGCAATCTGCACGGTATTTAGCGCGGCTCCCTTACGGAGGTTGTCGGACACAACCCACATATCGAGCGTATTATCCTGCGTACTATCTTCGCGAATACGCGACACGTAAGTGGCGAAATCGCCAACACAATCGATCGGCGTGACATAATTCGCCTCATGGTCATCGCTATGCGGCTGATCGATCACCATCAGACCGGGGCTCTCACGCAGCAAAGCGCGCGCATCATCGGCCGATAGCTCATTTTCCAGCTCAACATTGATCGATTCAGCGTGACCGACGAAGGTTGGAACGCGAACACAGGTCGCCGTGACCTTGATCTTTGGGTCGAGAATTTTCTTAGTCTCGACTTTCATCTTCCACTCTTCCTTTGTGTACCCATCATCCATGAACACATCGATTTGTGGGATGACGTTGAAGGCAATTTGTTTGGGAAAATTGATCGCGGGCAGATCGGCATTTGTGAAGATACCTTTGGTTTGCAGCCAAAGCTCATCCATCGCTTTCTTCCCGCCGCCCGACACGGATTGATAGGTCGAGACGACGACGCGTTTGACGCCCGCCCGATCATGCAAAGGCTTGAGCGCAACAACCATCTGGATCGTTGAGCAGTTCGGATTGGCGATGATGTTCTTTTTGGTGAAGCCTTCAACCGCGTCCGCATTCACTTCAGGCACGACGAGCGGGACATCAGGATCCATGCGCCAGGCCGAGCTATTGTCAATAACCACAGCGCCCTTGGCAGCGATTTTTGGAGACCATTCTTTGGAGATAGCCCCGCCTGCACTCATCAGTGCAATATCGACCTTACCGAAATCGAAGGTTTCCAAGTCGAGGCATTTAAGCGTCCGGTCGCCAAAGCTGACTTCGCGACCCAAAGAATTGCGCGAGGCAACGGCGTAAACCTCGCCAATTTCCATATCCGACTCAGACAAGATTTCGAGCATTTCAGTACCGACATTGCCGGTCGCGCCGACGATCGCGAAGTTGGTCGCCATGATATTTTCCTATGATGAAAGGCGGCGCCGCTTAAAGGATCGGCCCGCAGGGTTCAACTGCTCACTGAAGCTGCTATCGGCGTTTGATTCGCCGCCACATAATGAATGCGATGATGGCGACGACAACTAAACCGCCTATTTCTAACGCGGTCAGGCCCAGAAAGGTCGTTCGAACCAAGGTTTCGCCTGTGCCGCTAATCTCTGGCGCGTTGCCAGAACTCGCAATCATAGCCAGCCCGAGTACAACCAGAACACAGGCGCCAATGATGCCAAAAATACCGTTATAGAAACGTTGATCAGCCCGGCGCTGCGACTCACGGCGTTCCTGCGCGCGTTGGTATCGGCTGACGCGATTACGGGATCTGGGGGTTGGGTCGGTCATGTCTGCGACTTAACATGGCAACGCGGGCGCGTCATGGTAAGAGGGCGTATGAGATTATTCGTGCTTCTCGTCTTGATGGTCGGTCTGTTCGCGGATCCGGCATATGCGCAGACCGTTCCGCCTATCGACCCCTACTCGACCCCTGACCCGACGCAAGAGACTCCGCTTGACGGCGATGAACTGACCGCTTTGTTTCTCGATCAGACCCATCGGGGGTATTATCAGGTAGATGATTGGAAAGACTCAGCCCCCGCTTTCACAGAACGCATGAACGCCGACGGGACCACAGTTCATCTCCGCGACGGCATAAAAGCGGGTGGTACGTGGAAAACCCGTCAAAACGTCGTTTGCTTCACTTATGACGATCTCAATGGTGGCTGCTTCAACATGTATCAGCGGGGAAACTGCTATTACGCTGTCTCAGCCTTCACCAGTGATTTGGTGGCCGTAACCGTCATTGGTGACGAGGCGCCTGACTGTGAGCCATCCTATGCGTAGCGTCAGAGTGTGTCTGGCTATTCTGCTTATGAGCGCAATGCCCCTTGCCGTGTCCGCGCAAGAAACCCTATCTCAACCCAATAAAAATGGCGAATTTTTACCTGACCCTACTCAGGAAACACCGCTCGATGAGCAAGAGCTTCTCGCTGCATTTTCGGGCAAAACCCACCGCGGCACCTATAATTTCAAGCGTCGAAACATCGAAACGTTCGCGTTTATGGAAACGACAAGCGCCGATGGAACAACCGCTCATTACCATGGGGACAAGATCGATACAGGAACGTGGCGGGTCAAGCGCAACGTGATCTGTTTCGTCTATGATAATTGGGATGGCGGCGTGCACCGCGCCTGTTTCAACGTCTACAAACGCGGCAACTGCTTCTATCACTATGGGCTAAGCTCTGGTCCTAATGGCCTTGGCGGGGCCTTCACGGCGCGCAGTGTCCATGCGGATGAAACGCCCGACTGCGAGCCGAGTATGGTCTAGCCACCCTCTAAGACGAGGGCGCTATCCAGCGCGGCAAGTCATGCAGACGCTCCATGGCCCGAATATCGATCCGAAGATCATCCATTTCGCTGGCCAATCGCGCCGCTTTTCTTTCAAGTCGACGACGCTCCTTTGCCGTCATCTCTTCGGCGTCTAGACGCGCCGTCACATTGAGATAGGCCGTTTGACGATCTTCCCATTGGCTGACGAGGTCGTTGCGAGCGCGCTCAATTTCATAGACGGCATTCCCATCGATATAGGCGCTCATATACCGGTCAAAGCCCCCAGCTTCGCACTCCGCGTTCGGGGTATTGCCCTCGCGACCGGCGTTAAAGCCGTTTGTTGGCCCGCAATAGCGCTCCAAGCCCATCTCCAGACCCTGAAGGTAAGCGCGACGATCCGGAACGACGCCATATTCGGCGCAGGTTTCAGTAATGTTGGCGAGACGTGATCGGGATCGGCCAGCTTCACCGTCCTTGAAACCGATATCCTCCCAGCTTCCTGCCAAGCAGGCATCCTCAGAAATCGTTTCACACCCCGTGAGTGTGAGTCCCATTGCCAGACAAATCGCCGCGCTTGTCATCCAGATTTTCATTACAAACCCCTCCCTTTTCACACTGATAGCATCTCAATCCTCGATGGGCGATGATCATCCTGTTCAGCTTAGGGTCATAAAGGCGGCTATCGCTTGCGACGCAGCCTTATCGCGTGAATAAGCACGCTTATGCGGCTCGACTCAGCAACTATCGGTACCGGTAAACGTCCTCCCATCGGGCTCGCGCTTGGCGGCGGTGTTGCACGGGGTTGGGCCCATATCGGCGCGCTGCGCGCCTTAATCGAAGCGGATATTGAGCCCGACATCATTGCCGGCACATCAATCGGTTCAGTCGTCGGCGCGGCTTATCTGGCTGGCCGCCTCGACAGTCTGGAAAAATGGGCGCGCTCGCTCGATCGACGCCGTGTGATCCATTATATGGATCTGTCCTGGGGAGGGTCGGGCCTGATGAAAGGCGCACGACTCGTCAAAGTGCTCGAACACTATCTAAAAGGCGTCAATATTGAGGATTTCGATCGTCGATTTGCGGCAGTCACCTGCGATCTGCGCACAGGCTATGAGGTTTGGCTACAACAGGGTCCGGTGATACCGGCCATTCGCGCCTCTTACGCCCTGCCCGGTGCGTTTGAGCCCGTCATGGTCGACAATCGTTACATGATCGACGGCGCTTTGGTGAATCCCGTTCCCGTCTCGGCCTGCCGTGCCCTCGGCGCACATATGGTCATTGCCGTGTCGTTGAACGGAGATGCTTTCGGGCCCATCGGCTCCAGCCATGAAGTTAATTTTGACACAAACGAGATCGTGGAACCGGATTTACCTGAAATTGCGATCATGGCGCACCAGTCGATCAATAAATTAAGACCCGACAGTATCCTATTGAAATCATTACTTGGCGGGACCAAGCCCGGCAAAGGCCCGCGGATCGGCTCAGTGATGATGGGATCTCTGAACATCGTGATGGATCGGATTTCTCGCTCACGCCTCGCTGGCGATCCACCCGACGTTTTCGTCGCGCCTCGGATCGGCCATATCGGCATGCTTGAGTTTACTCGCGCTGACGAGTTAATCGAACGCGGCTACCGGGCGATGCAGCACGAAATCCCCCTCATCCGCTCTGTCCTCGACATCATTGGCGACATGCCGAGCGCCACAGCAGCCGGAGCCACAAAAGGCCCTGAGGAAGAGTAAGGGAAAATTAAGGATAGCGACTCGCCCCTCTGGTGTCTCGACGCGACAACACTCCCGGCGCTGGCTAGTGAGCCGTCATGAACGTGTTTGGTCAAAAATCCTCAACCCCTAACAATGTGCAATCCGTTAGGCAGCTTGCCCGCATGACAGATGTGCTGCGCCCACAGGCGTCTTACACGCCAACGCCCTATGTTTCGGATGATTACACGCCACCGATTGAGCCCAAGACCACCGAGGAGTCGCCTTGGGGAACGGCACGCGCCGTAGCCTTAGTTTTTCTGATCGTCTCATCACTTTTGACGCTGTTCTCGCTCCGCACGGGCTTACCCGCGCGTGAAACTGGGCTGCTATGCGCGCTGAGCGCCGTCGCCGCCTCAGTCGTTCTCTACGGCATCCCCCTCTGGCAGACCTATGTGCGGGGCACATTGGCGCTCTCCATTGCTGGTTTCGCGAGCCTTTCAACTCTAATCCTCCTCCCTGCTTTGAACCTCTGGCCCGTTGGCGGTGGACCTCTCCTGTTCTCACTAATCTTTGCGATTGTCGGCACGCTGACCCGGTCACGCGCCTGCCTCAGCCTTGCGCTGGTCGCTTTGTTTGCTTTGATGATTGATTCTGATGGCCTGACGCGGATGCGGCTCGATGCTCAAGTCGCCACGCTTGGCCTGTTTTCAATCGGACTGTGTGGTAGCGTAATGGCTGGCTCGCGTATCATCGCGGGTGTCTCGCTGGTCGCCGTCATGGGTGCGACCCTGACCTTAATGGCGACATTTGGCATTCCGACGCCCGGTGCCTTGGCCGTCCTATCCGTATTCGCGATCGCGACTGCCATCACGCTACGCGCCTACTTGCTACGCGGTTATGAAGCCGCTGAACTGCCGATGATCGTATCGTTTATTGTGTTTGCGCTGTCGGCGATTGCCTTCCAGCTCAACCTTATGGGCGATTTCAGTCCTACCGCAGAACGGTTCGCGACGGCTCTACCTAATCTTGGTGTTATGATCCTGATCGCTATTCAGGGCATGGTTCTGTTTGTCTCTCTGGTCGGCTGGCTGGCTCGTCGCTCAACGCTAGCAGACGTCATGTTGGTCCAAGCCATGTTCGGACTGGTCTGCACAGTGATTGCTGATCCAATGCGTCTCAGCCGCCTCGGTATTGGTGATCCGTCGCTCGTGCTGACAGCTCTGATAGGCCTGATCGTTGGAAGTTTAGCCGTTATGACACTCAAACGTGCCTGGCGCGAAGATCGTCCAATCGTCACGTCGCTCTCCGCCCTTGTGGTTATGATCCAGCTCGTCTTTGGTATGCGATTGCTGTTGGGTAACTTTGATGTCGCCTTAGCCGCACTGGTCTGTGCGGGTATCGCGGTTTGCCTCGCGGCCCTAATGCTGCTCAATCCACGCAATAATGTGCCGGACCGTGCGCTTTCATAGCTATTCAGCTGATCCAACCGCTCTTATAGGGTTCTCATGAACGCATATGGCGACAGAACGGACCCAGCCGCACGTCTTTGGTATGTGCGGGTTGGTGGCACCATTTACGGCCCCTTCGACGACCAGGTGCTGTGGACATATGTCCAAGAAGGTCGCGTCACCGCGCAGTCAGAACTCTCGCTACGACCCGACACAGCCTATCAAGCAGCTCAGAATTGGCTCGAAATCGCGCACTGGTTCCAACAGCCTGCAGGCGTCGCGCAAGTTCCACAGGCTCAACCCGAACCTGAATTTACCTATCTGTCCATGATCATGGCGGAAATTCGCTCGGGTCGATCTATGGCGTTTCTACAGACATTGCAGTCACTGGGTGATGCGCAACGGATCGGGGATGCTGTCTGGTTGCTGCGCTCTAACGCGACGCCGGACCAGCTGAAGTCTGTTCTAGGCCCAACGATTGCCGCAACAGACCGGCTCTTTATTGCTGATGCAACAGGGTCGGATCATGCCGCGATCAATCTTGGCCCCGCGATCGAAGCTCAGCTGACGGATATGTTCAACAAGGCTGGCGGCTAAACCTAAGCCATCTTGGCTAGTCGATGCGGCGAAGCCCATCTTTGAAACGTTTCGCGTTGCTGACATAGACCTGAGCATTAAGTTTCAGCATCTGCGCCTCTGCCTCACCCAATGTCTTTATGACCCGCCCAGGCGCGCCCACAACGAGGCTGTTGGGTGGAATAACCTTATTCTCTGTCACCAGCGCATGAGCGCCAACAATGCTGCCTGGGCCGATCTGTGCGCCATTCAGGACAGTCGCGCCGATCCCGATCAAACAGCCGTCACCAATTGTGCAGCCATGCAGCATGACTTGATGCCCAATGATCACGTCTTCACCGATAGTAAGCGGTTGGCCCGGATCGGAGTGAAGCACAGCATTGTCCTGCACATTGGAGCGTGCGCCAATTGTGATCGGTTCATTATCGCCCCGCATGACAGCGCCAAACCAAACGGAGCTTTCTTCCGCCATGATGATGTTGCCGATGACCGAGGCGGTTTCGGCGACCCAGACGCTGTCGTGCAGGTCTGGACTATGCTCATCGAGGGCGAAAACAGCCATTAGCCGTCTAGATCCTGCTGTAAGATCGATATGTTGAGATCATAGGAAATGTCGTCTTTGTCTTCATCATCAATGTAAAGAAGACCAAGGATCTCCTCATCAAGATAGACCTCAACACTATCCTGAACTTTACGCGGTGCGAGGCGAATGGCCTCTGTCTTGAAGCGCTTGCAAAGATAGTCGCGGACCGACTTCATCTGTTCGGGTGTCATATATTATAATCCTTGATCCATAGCGGCCGCTGGATCGCCACACGATCCGCCCACCGGTTTAGCGGGCACGCCCGCCACTGTGCAATTTTCTGGCACCGGCTTAAGCACGACAGAGCCTGCCGCGATCTTAGCGCCGTCGCCAATCTTGATATTTCCGAGTACCGAAGCGTTCGCGCCGATCAAGACGCGGTCACCGATTTTTGGATGACGATCTTCTTCCGACTTGCCCGTCCCGCCAAGCGTGACGCCCTGCAGAATTGAGCAATCATCGCCCAACCGTGCGGTTTCACCCATAACGAAGCCGGTTGCGTGATCGAGCATGATACCGCAGCCGACCTTCGCCGCAGGATTAATATCCACACCGAACAGCTCGCTGCTGCGCGACTGGAGGTGATAGGCCACCAGGTCCCGCCCGGACTTATAGAGTGCGTGAGCGCAGCGATGCGTCTGGATCGCAAGGAAGCCTTTAAAGTAGAGAAAACATTGCAGATGCGAGTGACAGGCCGGGTCGCGCTGTTGCACAGCCTGTAGGTCGCGTGCGATGCACGGAACCAGGCACGGGTCGCTCTCAATCGCTTCGGCTAAAACGGTGCGAAGCTTGAGCGCCGAGAAATCATTGCTCGCCAACTTCTCTGCCAGATGATTGACCAGAGCGGAGCCAAGGTCATCCTGATCCAAAATAGTGGCGTGAAGAAGTGATGAGAGCGCGACTTCTTTGACCGCGTAGGACGCAGCCTCGCGCTTCATGGCCGACCAGACGCACGCATCATCGGCGTCGTCACATACGAGATTAACTTGAGACATAGGCTCGCCTAGCGTCTGAACCGGGTGTTGAAAATGAAAAATTCGGACAGTGTGTCGTGCATTAAGATAGGGATCTAACCGCGCCCGCGATAGGGTGGGACGCCTTGATCGGGAATCCAAAGCCCCTCGGGGGGCGTCCCGAACTGATAGAAGACATCAATCGGGATGCCGCCACGTGGATACCAATAACCGCCAATGCGGAGCCAACGCGGCGCAATTTCTTTGACCAAACGCTGACCGATGCCCGTTGTGCAAGCTTCATGAAAATCTCCATGATTTCGGTAGCTTCCGAGGAAAAGCTTAAACGCTTTACTCTCCACAATCCAATCTTGCGGGCAATAATCGACGACGAGGTGAGCAAAATCCGGCTGACCCGTGACCGGGCAGATCGACGTGAACTCAGGCGCGACCAGACGCACCATATAGGGCTCGGCGCAAGGGTTCGCGACACGTTCTAATTCCGCGTCTTCTGGGGATGCAGGTAACGCGTTGCTCCCGCCTAATTGATCGAGTTTGTCATAACGGCTCATGAGCGGCGCTCTATCGCGACACGGCGCGCCCGTCCACCATTCGACCTCAGCCGAAACATGCTTAGCCTAAAACGCGACTTTTACCGAAACCGAGGGGACTTCTCTCGCGTTAATAAGGTGAACCCACTCATATGAACCGCAAATCACCCTCAAAAAGCTTCACAACATTACGAAGACTTACGCTGGATCACATTATCGCGTCTTTCGCAGATAGACGCAGACCTTTAAACAGACGCAAGATTCCCTACATAACTCCGTCAGGAGGAAAACCACCGAATGTCCGATACTAAAACCGTCCCCGCTAAGCGCGGCACGACTGAAACTAAAAAGTCTGGAAATAGCGCCAGTTTCTCTGTTGCGCTGTCACCGGAACAGGGTCTGAACCGCTATCTTCAGGAAATTCGCAAATTTCCGATGTTGGAGAAGAACGAAGAATTCATGCTCGCCAAGCGCTGGGCCGAAAATGAAGATACTGAGGCCGCAGAACGAATGGTGACGTCTCACCTGCGTCTCGTCGCCAAAATCGCGATGGGCTATCGTGGTTATGGCTTGCCGATCGGCGAGGTTATTTCCGAAGGCAATGTTGGCCTCATGCAAGCTGTAAAGAAGTTTGACCCCGACCGGGGCTTCCGTCTCTCGACCTATGCCATGTGGTGGATTCGCGCCGCCATTCAGGAATATGTGCTGCGCTCATGGAGCCTCGTGAAAATGGGGACGACGGCCGCACAGAAGAAATTATTCTTTAATCTCAGACGGATGAAGGGTGAAATGAAAGCCATTGAAGATGGCGATTTACGGCCCGAACATCTCAAGAAGATTGCGACCACCCTCGGTGTGAAAGAGACGGAAGTCATCTCCATGAACCGCCGCATGCTAGGCGGAGGCGATGCATCGCTGAACGTCCAAATCGGCGCTGAAGACGGATCAACACAATGGCAAGACTGGCTCGAAGACGACACGGAAAGCCAAGAAAGCACATTGGCCGATACTCAGGAACATGACGCGCGGATGGACTTGCTCCAAGACGCGATGGCTGACCTAAACGACCGTGAGAGAGATATTTTTATGAAACGCCGCCTGTCGGAAACGAACATTACGCTTGAAGAATTGGCGAAAATTTACGGCGTCTCTCGGGAACGCATCCGTCAGATCGAAGCGCGTGCATTTGAGAAGATCCAAAAAGCCATGGTCGATGCGGCCAGCCAATCGGGACTTATTGAAGCAGGCTGATTCCTATCGGAACAAAACCCTTTCGGGTCTCGTTGCACATTTGACCGCAACGAACCCGAAAAGGAAATTTCATGGATATCTACGAACGTCTTGAGAAAGACCATGACAAGCAACGCGCTCTGATCGAATCTGTTAAAGACTCGAAGCCTGGCTCTGGGGATCGCTCAAAGCTCTGGACTGAGCTCAAAGTTGAACTCGAAGCCCACGCCTCCGCTGAGGAACAGGCTTTTTATTCCAAACTGATGGCTGAACCTGAGGGCACAGACGATACGCGTCACGCCGTTGAGGAGCATCAGGCGATGCATGAAATGATCCAAAAGCTAGATGCGATGGATCAGTCGGCAGACGTCTGGGACGAGCTATTTGGCAAGTTAGCTCACAAAGTCGTGCATCACGTTGATGAGGAAGAGGAAGAGTTCTTCCCAGAGGCTAAGGAAACACTGTCTGACAAACAGGAAGCTGAAGCGTTGAAAGCGTTTAATAAGCGCAAAGACGCAGAAGTTGAGAAGCAAGAAGAACTAACGGACTAAAGCGCCGCAATCGCTTGAAAAGGCACGATCTAACGATCGTGCCTTTTTTGTTTCTAGGTAACGACCGTCGTTTTATTGAGCTCGCGCGGCTTTAGAGTTACAATTTCTTCCGCAATTGTTGGGTGAACCGCACAGGTCGCGTCGAAATCAGCCTTGGTCAACTTCGCCTTAATGGCAATGCCGACCATCTGGATCA
This sequence comes from Algimonas ampicilliniresistens, assembly GCF_030159955.1. Taxonomy (GTDB): domain Bacteria; phylum Pseudomonadota; class Alphaproteobacteria; order Caulobacterales; family Maricaulaceae; genus Litorimonas; species Litorimonas ampicilliniresistens. Next base: position 1,203,258 of record NZ_BSNK01000001.1, on the reverse strand, counting down.
TCTCCGCACTATCGTCGCCAACAAGATGAACCCCGATGACGGTCTCTTGTTTTCCCTTAGTGATAACCTTCATGAAACAGCGATGCTCGCTGCCAGACAGGACATTTTTCATGGGGCGGAACTGCGTCGTGTAGACAGTGACATCGTCACCGTAACGCCGCCGCGCCTCACCTTCGGACACACCACATGTCCCAACAGGAGGCCGCGTAAAGACGGCTGACGCAATGTCGTCATGATCAAATGCGGTTGGATTGTCCTTGAAGACCGTTTCAATGAAGGCCGCGCCTTCTCGAATTGCAACGGGAGTCAGATTGACGCGATTGGTTACATCGCCAACTGCGTAGATATTGGGTTGGCTCGTCCGAGAAAATTCGTCGACCGTAATGGCGCCGCTCGACTCCACGTCAACGCCTGCCGCATCCAGCCCTAGTGTGTCTGTCTTCGGTCGACGGCCGGTCGCCATCAGCACGCAATCTGTGCCGATTTTCGACCCATCATTGAACGATACGATATAGCCCCCATCCGTTTTACGGATCTCTGTCGGGCTAATATTGAACCGCGTATCGATGCCGTTGCGAATTTGAACCTGCCCGACCTCGTCGCGCACTTCTGCGTCAAACCCGTTCAACAAACGCCCGCCGCGATAAGCTTGGATGACATCTGTGCCTAAGCCGGCGAAAACGCCTGCAAACTCACACGCGATATAACCACCGCCAATGACGAGCATACGTTTAGGCTGCTCAGGCAGAAGGAATACATCATCCGAGACGATGGCATGTTCAATGCCTTTAATATCAGGCGTCCATGGCGATCCGCCAACGGCAATGAGAATCGTTTCCGCAGTCTTGGTTTCACCGCTCGTGCAAAGCCGAACCGTATGCGCATCGACCAGTTCAGCCCGTTCCCGGTGCAGCTCTGCGCCATTTTTCTCTAGAATGGTCGAGTAGATACCGGAGAGTCTATTCACCTCTTTCTGAACGCTATCGCGCAGCACGGTCCAATCGAATGAGACATTCTCGGTCGACCAGCCATAGCCTTTGGCTTTTTCAATCGCTTCGCCAAAGTCAGCCCCATAAACGAGGAATTTCTTTGGCACGCAGCCGCGCACGACACAGGTGCCGCCTGGCAGGCTTTCCTCTGCGACCCCAACACATTTGCCAAGTTGCGCAGCCAGTCGTCCGGCGCGAACACCGCCAGACCCCGCTCCGATAACGAAGAGGTCATAGTCGTACTTACGTTTGCTCATTTTATGTGTCTCGTTTGATTTCGAGGACTTTTGCATGGTCAACTTCGCCAATGATAATCACATCCGCGAGATCAATGAACAGTCCAGACTCCATGACGCCGGGAATGTCAGCAAGCGCCCGCGCGGTCGCGATCGGATCGGGGATTTCGCGGCATCGGCAGTCCAGAATATAATGCCCGCCATCGGTAATAAGCGGACCTGATCCGTCCTTACTCTGGCGCAGCGTCGTCTGTCCGTCCTTGCAGCCACTCTGGAGCAGCGCGTCATAGACATGTTGCGCTGTCAGACCGAGACAGAAGGGGTCGACTTCAACGGGCAGGGCAAATTCGCCCAGCGTTTCAACCATTTTCCGGTCATCGACGATAACAAGCATCCGTTTGGACGCATGGGCGATAATCTTCTCTCGCAACAGACAGGCGCCGCCGCCCTTGATCAAATGAAACGCCTGATCGACTTCATCTGCGCCATCAATGGTCAAATCGATGCGTTCAACTCGGTCAAGGTCGAGCAAGGGAATGCCCGCTTCCCGCGCGCAATCCGCTGTGCGTTGCGACGTTGGAACGCCAGACACTTTGAGGCCGCCCGCAACTTTGTCGCCTAGCTTTTCGAGAAAAATCTCAGCAGTGCTGCCCGAGCCCAAGCCCAAAACCATACCGTCTTCAACAAATTCTAGCGCCGCTAGCGCTGCATTTTCCTTAGCAACAGTCATCGACTGGCCTTTCGCTTCGCCATCGCGTCGCGAAAGCGCGCCGCCCAACCGGGCTTATTGACCTGATCAGACCGAGCAATCGCCAGCGCATCGTCCGGTACATCCTTGGTCACGACCGCGCCCGTCGCCGTAAAGGCTCCGTTTCCGACGCTGACCGGAGCGACCAGTGATGTGTGTGTGCCGATAAAGGCGCCGTCACCGATAGTGGTCTTATGTTTGAAGAAGCCGTCATAATTACAGGTCACGGTCCCCGCCCCGATATTAGACCCATCGCCAATCTCTGCATCACCGAGATAGGTGAGATGCGACGCTTTGGACCCGCGGCCGAGTTTGGTCTTTTTCACTTCGACGAAATTACCGATGAAGCTATCAGGTCCAAGCTCTGTACCAGGTCGCAACCGCGCAAATGGGCCGACTGACGCGCCCTCACCTATGGTCGCGCCTTCAATATGACAGAAGGCCTGTATTGCCGCGCCAGATTTCACCGTCACACCCGGCCCGAACACAACATGTTCGCCAATGACCGCATCGCGTTCGATCACTGTGTCATAGCTAAAGTAAACCGTGTCGGGGTCGCGTAACGTCACGCCGTCATCCAACGCCATAGCCCGCATATTGGCTTGAAAGGCTTTATGCGCCGATGCCAAATTCGCGCGAGAATTAACACCCAACATTTCGCCTTCGGCGCCACGCACGGCCACGGCATTGCCGCCGTCGCGCCGCATGATCTCAATAACGTCCGTCAGATAATATTCGCCTTTGGCATTGTCATTGCCGACTTGGTCGAGCGCGGAGAACAGACGGGCACTTGAAGCTGCGAGCACGCCACTATTGCATAGCGTCACGGCGAGCTCGTCAGACGTCGCGTCTTTCGCCTCCACAATGCGGTGCAAAGCCCCGTCCGTTTCGATCAAACGACCGTAAGACCCCGGTTCGGATGTCTCAAACCCCAGAACCGCAACGTCAGTGTTAAACAAGGCGTCGAAGACGGAATGTAGCGTCGTTTCCGTAATCAAAGGTGTATCAGCAAACAGGACCGCGACGTCACCGTCATAATCGCCAACGATCTCTCGGGCGCAGTTCACGGCGTGACCTGTACCTAATTGAGGTTCTTGAACCACAATCTCCATACCCAGCGTCTCCGCAACGTCGCGCACATCGTCATTGGCTTCGCCGACAACACAAATAATTCGTTCGCATCCGGCGGCGGCGGCGCTGGCCTGAACCCATTCGATCAATCGACGCCCCGCGAGATCGTGCAGTACTTTAGACTTTGTTGATTTCATCCGCGTACTTTTTCCCGCTGCTAAAATAATCGCGGCGCGGGGGCGTGAGGTCGTGTCAGGCGTTGTCATAAGGGCGCACTTAACCGATAGGACCGCAGATGACACGGGTGGAAATGCGCAAAAAAGGAAGGCCGTTACACGGGTTGTCGATCTGTTTCGATCTCGACGGCACGCTGATTGACACTGCGCCCGATCTGGTGCGCGTCACGAATGACGTGATTGCGACGGAAGGCCTGCCAGAAACGAATTATGCGTTGGCGCGTCAAGCCATCGGGCTTGGGTCTCGGCGGCTGATTTCAGACGCGCTGGACCGCGCGGGACACACCGTTGAGTCTCAACGCCTCGACATTATGCAAGCCGAGTTTCTAGAACGCTATGCGGACGACATCGCCCAGCTATCCACGCCCTTCCCCGGTGTAATCGATACGCTGCATACGCTCCGCACGCTGGGCGCAAGGCTCAGTGTTTGCACGAATAAGCCGGGTTGGCTCGCGCGGCCACTGCTTGACGTGCTGGAAATGACGGATTGGTTTGACCGGATCGTTGGTGGCGATGAAGCCTCCTACGCCAAGCCCGACCCCCGTCACATTTATCAGACCGTTGGTCATCAAGACGGCGCGCGGATTGTGATGGTCGGCGATGGGCTGCCGGATATGGGGGCCGCGCGAAACGCGCGTGCGCTCGCCGTGCTGGTGAATTTTGGCTACAGCCATGTGCCCCAGATACGATTAAGGGCCGATGTGAGGTTGCGGAATTTCCGCGCGCTCACACCGACCCTTATAGATCGCTATAGATCGGCGCCGATGCGCCGATTATAAGTTTTACCCGAAGTCCGCGTTAGTCCGATTAGGGACGCCGTTGAGCATATTTGAACGAACATCTGTCCGTGCTGACCGCATGGAGGCTAGAAAACCGCCTTGGACCAAATTGATTTTGACGTCGTGGCCGCGCTCAGCCCAATAGGCTTCGATCTGCTGCTTGAGACGTTCTGCGCCTTCGCGCGTGCAATAATCACCTTTCATGGTGTTGTTTCCTTCTTTATTTTTTTACCGGTGCCGAGCACCGAATCCGATGCGTCGTGTGTTGTGACATTTCCCGTAGACACAGTTAAGAAACTCACAGTGAATCCACAATGAATAGCCGTCGTTTTTCTTATGTAATATTCGTAAGACTTATCACGTTTTTTGTGGTTCAGGAGCCGTTCAGACTTCAACTGTCGCGGAAGATGGCGGCGCATGCGCTAATTCGCGCCATTTTACAACCCCATTCAACCCAGCCGATATAAGTTAGCCTATGTCTCTCGCCACACGCTTGAAGACGACCCGCAAAAAACATGGCTTGTCCCAATCCGAGCTCGCCAAGCAGGTCGACGTTTCCCAACCGACGATTGCGAACTGGGAACGGGGCGGACATATTCCCCGGCCCGATGCGCTCGCCCGGATCGCGAGCGCGCTTCGCACCGACCCCGCTTGGTTGGTCTCCGGTGAAATGCCGGCCCAGAGCAATCCTGCGCACCAGCACTTGGCTAAACCCGTGCATCATGTCCCGGTTTATGAATGGCCCGTCGATTCATTAGACCCGACAGCTACGCAACCTGTATCTTATCAAGCCGTCGCGGCGGACTTCTCAGATATGTTTGCATTGCAAGCCCACCCGTCGGCAGGCTTTGAAGATGGCGCGACCCTGATTTTCTCTCAATCCGTCATGACGACACCGGGTCGATTTCTCGTCCGTGAGGGATCAAGCTTCATTTTATCAGATCAGCCGTCACTCAACGATGATGTCTTCGCCCGATTGATCTACTCGGTCGTGCCGCACTAGTGACCAGACATCTGGGACTTCCTTGAGTTCTTCTTCATAGTAAGTCTGAAAACCCGGCATTTTTACTCGGTTCAAGAAACCGGAATAGGCCATATAACTGACTAGGAAGCGCAAATCCTTGACCCATGGCGGCATGAAGCGCGGACTTTGAAGCCGTCCATTTGCCGCCAACTGCGCGAGCGCTGGCACATCCTCAATATCCATCTTGCCGACGAACAGAACTCGGATCAGATCAGCGCGGCCCATCCGAACCACAGTTCGCATGAAATTATGCACGCGCAGAAGACCATTCAAATAGACCATATCTTTGGTGAAAGGCGCGCCGCCCGTAATCACGCCGCCCCGGAACACACGCCGCGCATTCTCATAGGATTGAGATGGGTCGTCATTCCGCTCAACAAAGAAATCGAAGACCTCTTTAAAATCAGCGCCTTCGACGGCCATCTGAATTGCCAGAACGCGCCCTGACAGGCGCTTAAACCGCCTGGGATCCATAGCACCCGTGATAATCTCGGCAAACACGGCCAAGCCCTCTTGTATTTCTGTCGTCCCCGGATGGCCTCGCCCCAAAATCGGAAAGCTTTTCTGTGCCCGCCCATTGAGCGCCGTAGCTGTATGGATCAGCGCCTCATGCTGAAGTAGTTGATCCACGTCGCGTGCGGTAAATTCAGCACCCTGTCGGATCCGGATACGTTTGGATGTCGCCGCCGCCTTCGCTGACACGGTCGGACTGATCACGACCTCGGGCGCATCGGTTTCGAAATGACGCGCCAAACGGCTTCGAAGCTCGCGCGCAAACTGAATGTCCGTCAGATATTTCTCTGTTCCCTCCACCACTAAACGCTGGAAATCGAGACCATCCAACGCAGCATCCATATGTTTGGCGAGATCCAACACCATTGTCTGACGGTCCAGCATCAGGCGGGTCGGGCGCCCATATAGCGCAGTCGAATGCGCAAAGAATTCTGGCGTTCCGCGTGTTTCAATCAATCCGACCGTGCTGACCATCGTGTCGCAAAGCCGGCCTAGCCATTCTGAAATCACATCGTCGCCGTCAATCAACGCCTTGGCACCCGCAATATGGTCGCGGGCCTTATCCGTTGGAACAGGCTGATAAACGGGATTGGGCAGCTTTCCGCGCTTGAGGAAAGCGGGTTTCATCGCCGGGTTCCATGCGACTGACGATAAAACCCGCATCGAGCGCGCAGCTTTATCAAGATGCGCGCCGGCTTTGACCGCACGTTTGAATTGGGATTCGGTGAGCTTACTCATGATGTTACGTCGCAAGGCCGACCGGACATGTCAAAGTTTGGCACGCGGCGCTTTACGACCCGCCCATCCCCCGCTACCCGCGTGCCATGTCGAAAGCCCTAGAAACCGAACCGACGAAACGGCGCGTCTTCGCGATCATCTCTCACCCCGACGCGGGTAAGACGACGCTGACCGAAAATATGCTGCTGGCGTCTGGTGCGATCCACCAAGCGGGAAAGGTCGCCGCGCGCGGTGAAGCCCGGCGGACCCAATCCGACTGGATGAAAATCGAACAGGAACGCGGCATCTCCGTCTCGTCATCCGTCATGACCTTTGAACATCAGGGGCTGACTTTCAATTTGCTCGACACGCCGGGACATGAAGACTTCTCGGAAGACACATACCGCACCCTCACCGCAGCTGATTGTGCCGTCATGGTGCTCGACGTGGCCAAGGGGATCGAGCCACAAACCCTGAAACTCTTCGAAGTCTGCCGCCTGCGCGACATTCCAATCATCACCTTCATCAACAAACTCGACCGCGAAGGCGTCGATCCATTTGATCTCATCACCGAGATTGAAGAGAAATTGGCGCTCGATGTTGTGCCGATGCAATGGCCCGCCGCCTCTGGCCGCCGTTTTCGCGGCGTGGTTGACCTGCGCACCAACCAGTTCCTCACTTTCGCCAAGCCAGATTCCGGTGATGAGCACACTTGGACACCGATGGACGGCAATGCGATTGGCGCTGCGTTTGACGACGATGCTCTATGGGAAGAATTTAGCGAAGAAGCCGAGCTGGCGCGCGAATATCCGGACTTTAACGAACAATCATTCCGCGAAGGTCATATGACTCCGGTCTATTTCGGCAGCGCGTTGCGTAAGTTTGGCGTACTCGAACTGATCAACGCCTTGGCCGAATTCGCCCCCATGCCGCAATCCGAACGAGCGAAAAAGGCGGGTCAAGACGTCGAAATCGCGCCAACCGACAAAGAAGTCTCCGGATTCGTTTTCAAAGTTCAGGCCAACATGGACTTGAACCATCGCGACCGAATCGCCTTTTACCGGATGGTCTCTGGCGAATTCAAACGCGGCATGAAGTTAAAGACCGCGGACGGCAAAGGTCTGTCCGTGCACAATCCAGTTATGTTCTTCGCGCAAGACCGCGAACTCGCTGAGACCGCTTATGCGGGCGACGTGATCGGCATTCCGAACCATGGTGTATTGCGCGTCGGCGAAAGCCTGTCTGAGTCGGGCAAAATCCGGTTTGCGGGCATTCCTAACTTCGCGCCTGAAATCCTGCGGCGTGCGCGATTGGAAGACCCACTCAAGGCAAAACATCTTCGTAAAGCCTTGGAATCCTTAGCAGAAGAAGGCGTTACCCAATTGTTCAAACCCGCGATGGGCGCGGATATGATCGTCGGTGCTGTCGGGTCCTTGCAGATCGATGTGATGCGGGAACGGATCAAAACGGAATATGGCCTTGGCGTTCAGTTCGAAGTTCCGCCTTATCAAACAGCCCGCTGGCTCGCCTGCGATGACGACGCCACGCTCAAAACCTTTGTCGATAAGAACATGGTCAATATGGCGGAAGATATTGACGGCGATCCAGTCTTTTTGGCGAAATCGAGCTGGGATATCGGTTACGCGCAAGAGAAGAACCCAACCATCCGCTTCCTCACGACCAAGGAACGTCGATAGGGTTTGAGCGCTCAGGGCCGAAAGCTGGCAGGAGATTTGCAACGCTGACTTCGTAACGTTTCGAGGTTTTCTATGTCATTCACGCCACTTCTTCCGTCGCTCATTATGTTGGCGATTACCGTGGTTATCGTGACGTTGTGCTACCTGCCCACACGCCTCAAAACACCGTCCCCCCTTGTCAATTTTTACTGGGTCGGCACTTGGTTCTTTATCGGATTGATCGCCGCCGTGGCAGGCGGTGAGCAAGTCGCAATTCTTGCTGGGTATGAATCGCCTGAGCTTGCCATGCGCCTCAAAACGTCGGCGACACTTTGCTTCGTTATCTTTGTTATGTTTGGCTGGTTCCGCCTGTCAGGGGCAGCCTTAGTGGCAGGAGTCCGACGAATCCTCGCTTAGCGCGGTCTCGCCCCTGCTAGCGGCACCTGCCCTACGGGCATTGTTGGCCGCGCCGTCGCCGTTGGAATAGGCGCATTTGGATCTTGCGGCATCGGCGAATTGGATGCGGGCACGCGAACATCATCATAAAGACTGCCATAGAGATTCTGCTGCGGCTGATTTTGCCAGCTCACAGGATTATTGACAGAAGCACGCGGCATGGGCTGCGCGGAGGGCTGGGTTTGCGGCTGTAGCCCCGGCCGAGTGGCGTGAGTTTGATATTGGGCCTCATATTGAGTCTGAGACTGCACTTGCGATTGAGGCGGTGCGATCGTCTGTCCAATAGGCGGGCGACCCTGAATTTGCGGTCGAGCATATTGCGGCTGATTTATAGAGAGCGCAGCTTGGCGAGGCGCTGCCTGTGGCGCGACGGGGCGCTGAAACCGGGCTTGCGGTGCGTTGCGAGCTGGGCCGCGCGAAAGAGCTGGCTGAGTGGTCGGTCGTTGTTGTGCGCGCGACGGCGTATAGGCATCCAGCGCCGGCTGAAATCTAGGTTGGACCTGCCCCCTCTGTGTTTGACTTGGAGTAGGCGCACGCACGACACGACGCCCCGTTTGTGATATAGTCACGGTGGGCGATGTTTGTTGTGGCGGCACTGATGTTCCGACACGCACCGTATTGGTGTTTCCTGCAACGATGCGATTCGACACGTATCCAACAGAAGCATTAACGCCACTAATCGAGATCGCGCTAGAAATCGGCTGGCTAACCTGAGATTGAAATTCACAGACACCCGATGCTTGCGGCGCGGCCTTCACATAATTCCAACCGCGACAGCGCGCATCGCCTGCACATTGGCTTTCACAAACATCTGCCGTCGGCACAATCACCGAGTGATAGGGCGTTCCGGGACGGTAAGTTCCGAGGTCGGCGGCAAAAGCTGGGGCCGCAGCAACGGATGTCAGTAGGGTTAGAAAAGCAATGCGCATGGCAGTCTCACGAGTCGGTTTCGACTGAGACTGCCGCCTTATGGTTAGCGGGTCGTTAACCTTCCAACTTCGATTACCGCTCGGAGATTGCTGCGTGAGCGATCTTCGAAAAACTCTCCATGTCCAGACTGGCGCCGCCCACGAGCGCGCCTCCGACTTCTGGAGTCCTTAATATCTCCACCGCATTGGCAGGCTTCACGGAGCCGCCATAAAGAATGCGCGGACCTGATCCGACCGCGTTTCGAATCGCGGCATGCATCTGCGCGATATCCCCCGCTGTGGCGGTACGGCCTGTTCCGATGGCCCAGATCGGCTCATAGGCAATGTCATAATCGCCGCTCGCAGGCAGGCTCGCCTCTAACTGGTTCGTTACGACAGACACTGCCTCCCCGGCTTCGCGCTGCGCGAGGCTTTCTCCGACACAGACAATCGGGCGGAGCCCCTGATTAATCGCGCGCTCTGCCTTGGCCTTAACGCGTGTGTCGGTTTCACCCGCCGCACGGCGTTCCGAATGGCCGACAATCACATACGTTGCGCCGAGCGTGACCAGCAGTGCTGCGTCTGTTTCACCCGTATGCGCGCCGGCCTCATATTCAGAACAATCCTGACCACCGATCTTAATCGGCGTCCCTTCAGCGGTGATGGCAAGACTTCCAACAAGAGGATGCGGCGGGCAGATCAGCAGATCGCAGGACGGGTCCGGTACCAGCGCGGTGAGCGCGCTGACCTTATCCGCCCAATCAGGCTGCCCATTCATCTTCCAGTTCGCGGCGATTAGCTGTTTCATAAAGTCGGTTTGACGGCTCTGATGACTGAACGCAACCGCTTGCGAGCCGGGCCGGGTCTGCTACAGCGCAGCGCTATGGCTAGTGACGATATTTATAACCGCCCAAAGGGCTTTGGTTCCAAAATCCGGACAGTGCTTGTCGGCGTGCTCGTTGGCATGCTGGTCTTGGCCTTCGCGGTCTGGGGGATTGAGGACGTGTTCTCGCCCAATAGCACGAATGCTGTGGTCAAAGTCGGGGACGCCGAGATCGGCCAAGCTGAATTTATGGACCGCTTTAATGATGAGATGCGGAGCTTTGCGGAGCAGAATGGTGAAGGCATTACTCCGCAACAAGCCTATGATCGCGGTATTCCGCAACGACTGGTTGGCGAGTTCACGCAACGACTGGCGATTGAAGCCGATGCGGCCAGCCTAGGTATTGGTGTGAATAATCGCGACGTCGCCCGTTACGCCGCCGACATTGACGCTTTCCAGAACGAAATTACGCAAGAATTCGACCGCGTTCAGTTGCAACGCATTCTGGCCGCAAGCCGTATGACTGAGGCTGATTTTGAACAGGACGTCATCAACGCGCTGACCCAGCGCCAGACCCTCCCCGCCATCATGGGCGGTATTAAGGCCCCCAGTGACTTTGCTCAGCGCTATAATACTTTCATCAATGAGTCCCGATTGGCTCGCCTGATTCAGTTTAACGCAAGCGCCTTGGACCCAATCCCTGAGCCGACGGATGCAGAACTGACCGCCTTCATCACGGCCAACCAAGCGCGCTTCACGGCGCCCGAATATCGTCGTTTTCTGATGGTCCGGATTGAACCCTTCGATTTCAACCAAGATATTGAAGTGACCGAAGAGCAACTACAGGAGCGCTTTGACACGCTGCTGGGCGTCGGTGAAATCGGGGCTGTGGAGACACGCGATATCAGTGTGATTGCTGTGCCGACGCAAGAGCAAGCCAATCTCGTTGCGGCCCGGATCAGTGCGGGCGACCCCGCAGCAGCCGTCGCGGCTGAGCTCGGTCTTCAGACACCCGACCTATTCGACAATATGAAAGAAGATGGCTTGATCAATGCGGCTAGCTCGGTCGCGGCTTTTGAAGCGGAAGAAGGCCAAGCCCGCGTTGCACCGACCGAATTTGGCAACTTTGAGGTCGTCGTGGTTCGCAAGATCAACGCGGCAGAAGTCCCTGATTTTGACTCCATGCGACAAGAACTGCGTGAGGCCGTCATCGAAGGTGAAGCCCTGCGGTCGATCAATGACTATGAACGGGTGATCGATGACCGCCTGCTTGAAGGTGCGACCTTGGAAGAAATTGCAGAAACACTCGAAGTTCCGCTTTCCTCCTATCCCTATATTGATCGCCGCGGCATGACCCAAGACGGAGTCGAAATGACTGGGTTTTCAGTTATCCCCGGGATCGCAGCCGATGATCGATTACTTCAAGCCGTGTTCACGGGCGATATCGGCTTTGAATCCGACATCGTGCCATCTAGCAATAACGGGCTGGCCGTGTTCCGCGTGACGGACATTATCGACAGCACACCCAAACCGATTGATGAAATTCGCGACGATGCCGTCGCGCTATGGAAATCCCAGAAGCGTTCTGAAGCGCTGACACAAAAAGGCGTCGCACTCGATAAACGTTTGCGCGACGGTGAAACACTCGAAGCGATCGCAGAAGAACTGGACGTCAATGTCCGCGAGTTGGCCCTGCGCCGTTCCTCACCGCCCAATGATGTGTCACGCGGGGTTATCGTCGGCATGCTCGACGGAGAGCCGGGTGATGTGGGTCGCGGTCCTGGCGTCGTTCCAGGGACTTATGAAGTCGCTGTTCTCGATACGATCTCCAACCGCAATGAGCGTGTGAGTGGTCAGATTCTGAACATCATCCGCGAACAAGTCTCCGAGCAGCTCTCAGTAGATATTAGCCAAGCCTATCAAGAAGCCATCATCGCGGATAATCCGCAAATGGTGTTTGACGATCAGCTACGTGCAGCGCTGAACTTGGAAGATGCCGGGTAGATCACCCGCCGCCGATCTTTTCCCATGACACCGACCCTCACCCCGTCGCGCGAGGCGTTTCAGCCGTCTGATAAGCCGCAGCTCGTCTATGCGCGGGTCATCAATGATATCGATACGCCCGTTTCTGCCTTCATCAAGGCGGCGTTGGGCAGGCCTTACGCCTTTCTGTTCGAATCTGTTCAGGGTGGTGAGCAACGCGGACGCTTCTCTTTCTTCGGCTTTGATCCAGACCTGATCTGGCGCAGCTATGGCGATATGGCGGCCTTATCACGCGACGGAAACGCCTATTCCGCTATGTCCGGCAAACCGCTCGACGCACTGCGCCGTTTGATCGCGGAATGCGCCTTTGATTTGCCAGACGGGCTCCCTCCGATGACGGCGGGTCTGTTCGGCTATCTCGGCTATGACATGATCCGCCACGTCGAAGTGCTCGCCACACCGAACCCGGACCCAATTGGCACCCCGGACGCGATCATGGTCCGACCCCGCACAGTCTGCATCTTTGACCAAGTCTTGCAGGAAATCATCGTTGCCGCGCTGGTGCCGCCCGGAGGCGGTTACGACGCAGCTGTGGCCCGCATTGAAACGACCATCACTGATCTAGAAGGCCCGACACCGGCAGCCCCCAGCTCGACCGCTCAAATCCCTGACATTGACGCCCAGCTCGGCACCGACCTACCAATATTTGCCAAGCGCGTAAAAGCGGCGCGGGACTATATTCTGGCGGGAGACGTGTTTCAGGTCGTGATCGGCCAGCGTCTATCTGCCCCAATGGTCGCGAGCCCGTTCGCGCTATACCGCGCCTTGCGCCGGATGAACCCATCGCCCTTCCTCTACTTTCTCGACTTTGATGACCATCAGATCGTCGGTAGTAGTCCGGAAATCCTTGTGCGTCTGCGCGACGGTATCGTCACGGTCCGGCCCATCGCCGGAACCCGCCCGCGGGGCAAGACGATTGCAGAAGACATTGAAAACGAACGCAGTTTACTCGCTGATCCGAAAGAGTGCGCGGAGCATTTGATGCTCCTCGACCTCGGTCGCAACGATGTTGGCCGTGTTGCCAAAGCGGGCACGGTCCGCGTTACGGAACGCTCCATCGTCGAGCGCTACAGCCACGTCATGCATATCGTCTCTAATGTTGAAGGTGAGATCCGCGACGATCTAGATTGTATCGACGCGCTGATGGCCGGGTTCCCGGCGGGTACCGTCTCCGGTGCGCCAAAAGTCCGGGCGATGGAAATCATTGATGAATTGGAAGACGAAAAGCGTGGCATCTATGCGGGCGCTGTCGGCTATATCAGCGCCAATGGCGATATGGACACAGCCATCGCACTGCGCACCGGGATTGTGAAAGACAACACGCTACACGTCCGCGCAGGCGCCGGGATCGTGCTCGATTCAACACCGGAATATGAATGGGCTGAGACGAGGCAAAAAGCGACCGCTCTCTTCCGAGCGGCGGAGCAAAGCGTTCGGTTCGATCGTAACTAGCCCGTCTTAGGACGGTCGCTGATAGAAGCCATCACGCGGCGCATCTTTAACCGTCGCACGCAGCAATGCAGGGCCACCGGCCCTCAAAGCCAGACGCATTTTACGCGCCGAACTGGCGCCGACCCGGCCCTGCCAAGCATCAGGCCCGCCGCGACGCAGCACTTGCCCGATTTCGCGGTAGACTTTGAGCGCGGCACTTATCGCCCACGCACAGCGGAACGGGAGTTCGCGAATGCCGGTCCGCGCCGACGCGTAATAGGCTTCTGCCACATCCAGCAGATCAACGGTTGCAAGGTGCGCGGCCGGCCAGTTTTGCGGCTGCATCAACAGATCCGGTGCGATCGGGGCGCCGTGAGCCAAGAGCAAGTCTTGCGGCACGAACACCCGTCCGGCCTTGGCATCGTCAATCACGTCTCGCGAGATATTGGTCAGTTGAAAGGCGAGGCCCAAATCGCTGGCCCGATCTAGGGTCGCCTCGTCCCGCACACCCATAATCATCGCCATCATCACGCCAACAACGCCCGCGACGTGGTAGGAATAGTCGAGAATATCATCGACCGAACGATAGACGCGCTCCGCCGCATCCATCTCAAACCCTTTGAGCAGCTCATAGGCATGGCGATGCGGAATGGCGTTGCGCTCCATGACTTTGGCCAGGCCTTGAAAGATGGGGTCTGTAGCCTGCCCGGCGAGTGCAGCTGTCGTCTTCGTGCGCAGCTCTTCAAGCCGTTCGCCCTGCCCGTCCCGGTAATCCTCAACCTGGCCGTGGCCCATTTCCTGACCGTCGATCACATCATCGCAATAGCGGCACCATGCATAGAGCATAGACGCATCATCGCGAATGCGCGGCGGTAGAACTTTAGAGGCGAGCGCGAAGCTCTTACTGCCCGCCTTGATCGAAGCGCGCCCTTGCTGCGCCAGAGTGTCAGTCACTTAGGCGGTCTCACCACGCAGTCTGGCTCGCGCTCGATCTGCGCCCATCAAGGCTAGGATCCGTCCCATTTCGGGTCCGTGGTTTCGGCCTGTCAGCGCTTTACGCAACGGCATGAACAATCCCTTGCCCTTGCGGTCCGTATTGTCCTTGAGCTTGCGAATTAAATCTGACCAATCCGTGTCATCGCCCAGCAGTTCCGCCGCCGTATCGCAGAAAGCTTTGTCGTCAGCCTCAATGATGCCTGCCATCGGTGCATAGAGCGTCGCATTCCAACCAGCCGCATCATCGACGACTTCGACATTGTCGCGAATCGACAGCCAGAATTGTTCGCCGCCTTCGACACCCAGCGCATCCAGCCGTTCTTTGACCTGATCATAGGTCATTTCGTGCAGGATTTTGGCGTTGAGACCGCGCAATTCAGCATCATCAAACCGAGCCGGAGCGCGGCCGATTTTGCTGAAAGAGAATTCTTCCGCCAACTGTTTGATCGTGAACCGCTCCTCGACCGGATCGGACGTGCCGATCTTAGCAAGCAGGCTGAGGATCGCCATCGGCTCATAGCCCTCGTCACGCAGCTGACGCATGGAGAGGCTATCAAGGCGTTTGGAGAGCTTCCCGCCGTCTTTGTCGACCAGCAGCGGTGTGTGGGCGAAGATCGGCTCCTTACCGCCAAGAGCGCGGAAAATTTCAATCTGAGCGCCAGAATTGGTCACATGATCTTCGCCGCGAATGACATGGGTAATACCGGATTCGATATCATCAAACACGCTCGGCAAGGTGTAGAGATAGGTGCCGTCACCGCGGATCAGGACTGGATCAGACAGGCTGCTGGTTTCAACCGTCTGCTCACCTCGAACCAAATCGGTCCACGTCACTGGATTACCCGACAATTTGAACCGCCAATGCGGCTGCCGTCCTTCGGCCTCATAGGCGGCTCTTTGCTCGTCCGTCAGGTCTAACGCCCGACGGTCATAAATCGGTGGCTTACCTTGAACGCCTTGCAGCTTGCGTTGGCGATCCAGCTCTTCCGCCGTGTCATAGGCCGGATAGAGCAAGCCTATTTCCTTCAGTTTTTCAGCGGCTTCGTCATAAAGACTGAAGCGTTTGGACTGGCTGAACGTCTCCTGCCAATGCATGCCGAGCCAGGTCAAATCATCACGGATCGCATCTTCATTTTCCTGCGTGCCGCGCGCCACATCCGTGTCGTCGATGCGCAGAATGAAAATGCCGCCCGTGCTACGCGCGTGCAGCACATTCATCAGTGCCGTGCGGACATTGCCGACATGGAGTTTGCCTGTTGGGCTGGGGGCGAAGCGAACACGGGTTTGGGATGCAGATGTGGACATGGCGCGGGCTTTAGGAGGGTGGTTCGTGGATGGCAACCGGAAGGGGCGGCTAGTCCCCGAACCGATCGCGGTAGCGATTGGTGATCGGATAGCGGCGGTCGCGGCCAAAATTCTTTGATCCAATTTTGACGCCGGGCGGCGCCTGCCGGCGTTTATATTCCGCGATATAGAGTAAGCGCTGAATCCGCATGACATCTTCTTGCGCATGACCGCGCGCGACAATGGCTTCGACAGGGAGTTCCTGCTCGATCAACCCCATAAGGATATCGTCCAAGACCGGATAGTCGGGCAGCGAGTCGCTATCTTTCTGATCTTCGCGTAATTCCGCTGAGGGCGGTTTCGTGATGATCCGCTCTGGGATCGGCTGCTCGCCGCCTAACATGTCGTCCGGATTATGCTCATTGCGCCAGTTACAAAGCGCGAAGACCTCAGTCTTGTAGATGTCCTTGATCGGATTATAACCGCCCGACATGTCGCCATAGATGGTGGCGTAACCCACCGCCATTTCGCTCTTATTCCCAGTCGTGACCAACATCGGGCCAAATTTATTGGACAGCGCCATCAGAGTCAGGCCGCGAATGCGGGACTGGATATTCTCTTCGGTCGTATCGGGCTCCAACCCATCGAACAAAGGCTCCAGCATATCTGCAAACGCGTCGCGAGCCGGACGAATGGCGATGACGTCATAACGGACGCCGAGCTGTTCCGCGCAGAGCTTCGCATCTTCCAGACTATCCGAGGAGGTATATTCACTCGGCATCATCACACACCAAACCCGGTCCGGGCCGAGCGCGTCTGCCGCAATCGCCGCGCAAATAGCGCTATCCACGCCGCCCGATAGGCCGAGTACGATCTGCTTGAACCCGTTTTTATTGACATAATCGCCCAGTCCGAGACAGCAGGCGCGCCAGTCGGCCTCTAGTCCTGACAGGTGATCCTCGCGCTTTGCCGAAACGCAGGTCCAACGACCCTTGCGCTTTTCCCAATCGGCAACGTCATAATCCTCAACGAAGCTTTTGAGCGACTGCACGATGGTGCCATCCGCTGCCATCGACCAGCTTGACCCGTCAAAGACGAGCTCATCCTGCCCTCCAATCTGATTGACATAGACGAGCGGCAGACCCTCATTGAATACCTTTTCGCCCAGCGCAGCGGTCCGTTCCGCATGTGCCGTGCGACGCCACGGCGACCCATTGGGCGATAGCATGATCTCCGCACCCTGCTCCGCGAGATGATCCGCGACCCCCGGCTGCCAGAGGTCTTCGCAGATCGGCAGACCGATTTTGTAGCCCCGAAATTCGATGGGCGCTGGTAACGGCCCGCGCGAAAATACCCTCGCTTCATCGAATACCCCATAATTCGGTAAGTGATGTTTCAACCGAACATGTTGGATTGCGCCCGCTTCCATCCACAGCGCCGCATTGTAGAGATTACCATGTTCCTGCCACGGTGATGTGGTGAGGAGCGCCGGGCCATCCAGCGTTGCGGCGGCCAGTCGCTCGCAAGCCTTGCGACAATCCTCAATCACAGTCGGACGAAGAACGAGGTCTTCAGGCGGATAGCCAAGGATCATCAGTTCCGGGAAAATCGCAATATCCGCACCGTCCGCTTTGGCGCGTTCATAGCCTTCAGCAATCTTCGCCTCATTCCCCCAAATGTCTCCAACAGTAGGGTTGAGTTGGCAGGATGCGATGCGAAGCGATTGAACCATGTGCGCCGTTTAAGCGGTCCTATCGGATAGGTCCATCTCCGTCACAGGCCATTTGGATTCTCGAAAATGTAACATTGGATTCGCCGGAAAATGGTGATTCTTATATTTTGTTCACCCTACCGTATTATTGCCGACTGGACATGTTTTGGAAACATTAGCCGCAAAATCCGGTTGGTAGCGATAGGGGGCTAATGAAGGGACAGCATCATGAACAGACATCTTTCCACCTCCGCTATCTGTGTCATTACCGCATCACTTACTGCATGCGGCGGTGACGATTCACCCTCAACCACAACGGCAACGCAGGCTTTGTTCGTCAACGCCGGGGCTGACATAAGCGCAAACGAGCGACAGCCTGTCTCCGTCACCGCGCAATCGTCAGGCGGCGGTACAGGTGCAACGATTGAATGGTCTCAACTCTCAGGTCCGATGGTCGATCTTAGGAATAGCAATTCCCTAAACCTCAATTTTGCAGCTCCCAGCGTGCGCCGCGATGAAACCGTCGCGTTGCAAGTTGAGGTACGCACCAGCGACAATCGAACGGCAACGGATCAGATCAATATCGTCATCAATAATGTCGGTGACGGTCCCGTAGGCCCCTCCCCACAAGGCATTCCGGACAATGGTCGCAATCGCCGCGGAAATGCACGCGGAAACCGGGAAGGCCGTCGGATGTTCGATAGCCGCGAGGTACGGACCTATGATGGCAGCAACAATAATGTCGCCAATACCGAATGGGGCGCGAGCTTTATTCACCTGCAACGTCTAGCCAACAGCGCCTATGGAGACGGCGTCAGCTCGCTCGCTGGAGCCGCACGAATCAACGCCCGCGACGTGTCCAATCAGGTGATTAGTCAGAATGATGGTGTCTCGATACCCAATACTTTCGACGGGACCGATTTCGTCTGGCAGTGGGGCCAGTTCCTCGACCACGATATCGACCTGACCGATGGCGCAGAAGAATCTGCGGATATCATCGTATCGGCAGGGGATGTTCACTTTGACCCCGACAGCACCGGCACAGCCGTCATCAGTTTCAACCGGGCACTTTTCGATCCAAATACAGGTTTTACGGCCGCCAATCCCAGAGAACAGGAGAATGAAATCACCTCATGGATCGATGGTTCAATGATCTATGGGTCGAGCGATGAGCGCATTACTGCGCTCCGTGTGGGGAGTGAGAGTCCCCTGCTCAAGACGAGCGAAGGCAATCTGCTTCCGTTCAATGAGACATCGCTGACCAATGCGAACGGCTTTATCACCGATCCTACGCGATTATTCTTGGCTGGCGATATTCGCGCAAATGAACAGCTTGCTCTCGCGACAATGCACACACTCTGGGTGCGCGAACACAACCGCATCGCCGAGGCTTTGGCCGATGATTTCCCCAACAATACTGCGGATGAAATCTTCGAGCTAACCCGGCGTCTGGTTGTCGCGAAAATTCAGATGATCACCTATAATGAATGGCTACCGGTCCTGATCGGGTCCGGGGCGATCCCGGCCTATGCAGGCTATGATGCAGCGATCAATCCAAGCATCTACAATGAGTTCAGTGGCGCGTCCTTCCGGCTGGGCCATTCCATGCTCAATGAACGGTTGTTGCGTCTTGATGCGTCTGGAAATGAGATCGCAGGCGGACATATTGATCTGTCCGCAGCCTTCTTCACCGCCCCGATGATTTTGACGAGCGAAAGCTCGATCGATCCGATCCTGCGCGGTCTCGCCACGCAGAGACATCAGGCACTCGACGAAATGATCGTGGATGATCTACGCAACTTCCTGTTTGGAGCCCCCGGTGACGGCGGGCTCGATCTGGCATCGCTGAATATTCAGCGCGGGCGCGATCACGGCCTGCCCGATTATAATAGTATGCGCGTTGCGATGGGCCTGCCCGCCGTACTGAGTTTTGGCGACATATCGTCAAATGCCGATACAGTCGCGTCACTGTCCGCAACCTATAGCTCTGTCGATGATATTGATCTTTGGGTGGGCGGACTGTCTGAAGACGCTGTCGGGGCGTCTCAACTCGGCCCACTCTTCCAAGCCATTATCGCCCGTCAGTTCACTGAATTGAGAGATGGTGACCGTTTCTGGTACGAGAATGACCTCACTCCAGCCGAAATGGACCGTGTTCGTGGCACAACACTCGCGCGCGTCATCCGTGCCAATACGGATGTCGGGAACGAGTTACAGGACAATGTCTTCATCGCCCCATAGCAGTGAAACAAACGGTCTCTCCTGACCAGTCCGCGCAATATTGTGCGGGCTGGTTTTTACTGCCCCAGCTGAGACGCGAGGCTCCGCATCAGTTCGATATTCTTGTTCATCGAATGGGTCCCGACCTCATCGGGAAACATGAATTCGCGGTCCGCGGCATTCTTGGCGATGACGATATTCGTCTTCGGATCGATGTAGATATATTGGCCGTAAACTCCGACCGCGAAATAGTCCTGATCCGCCGGCATGGGCACCCACCATTGATAGCCATAGCCTACGCCTCGGTCTGAGAGAGCGGGCGCACTGTGTGCGGTGGAGGCCTCGACCCACTCTCGCGAGATGAGCTGCTGTCCGTTCCACTCACCGCCTTGCAGGAACAGCTGTCCGAACTTGGCATAGTCGCGTGTGGTCAGGTTCAGTCCGCCAAGCGCGAAGGCCGTGTCTTTGCCATCGACTAGATAGAAGGGCTGCTGACGGAAACCGAGCGGCGCGTAAGTCTCTTCCCAGAGATCATGAAGGTTGCGCCCTGTCGCGTTGCGCAGCGCCCAGGCCGCGACATGCGTATCCATTGACACATATTGCCAGTCAGAGCCCGGCTCAAACTGACGCTCTTTCAGCGTCGTAGTATAATCATCCAGCGACCCGCCAAGCGCGACCGTGCGGCCCATTTTGTTGATGTCGGAGGATTGATCGAGATAATCTTCATCATAACGGATGCCTGAACTCATATTCAGAATATTGCGCAGGCTCGCCCCTTCATAGGCGGTGCCTTTAAGCGCTGGCACATAGCTCGTAACCTCATCATCAAGGCTGCCAATCGTACCGTCCGCGAGCGCGTTGCCATAAAGGCCCGACATGTAAGACTTCGCGACGGACCAGCTGATCCTGCGGTCATCAGGACCCGTATCGCGGTAATAGCTTTCGTGAATGATCTTGCCATTCCGGACGATCACCAATGCGGTTGTATCGAGTTCGTCCAGCACCTCAGCTAAAACTCGCTCAGTCCCGGCAATATTGACAGTCGTCGGAAGCGCGGCCTCCTCCACTGTCCAGTCATCTCGGATCGGCACAGTCAGATCATGGGTCAAAAACGCCCGATCCATATTGGAGAAATTGTCGACAATTTTATCGGCGTCGAACAGCGTGTTCACAGTCGCCAGACGCTTTATATCGTCTCCTTTGGCGAAAAACAGCGCCGCGCCGATAGCGATCAATGCCGCTGCAAGGATGAGAATAATTCGAACTATTCGGCTCATGATGATCCCTCAATTTGGGCGGCCGCTTTAACGGCTGCGATCCCGTCTTCACCTGATGCTAGGGGGGCTGCACCGTCAAGGCAGGCGCGGACGAAATAGTCAAAGGCCGCGCCGAGATTATCCTGCACCTCCGGCAAGCTGCCGAAATTCTCATTGAGCGAAAAGCCCGTGTCATGGCGCACCGTTTTCAGTCCGAAGTCGATCTCGACTGTGCCGCTTGGATAACGCAGCACCCAACGCCGCTCGCCGTCACTATCGCGCGAGGCGGACAGATAGGCCGTCATATCGGCATAGCCGAGTTCCGCTCTGACCACGTCCAACTCATCTGAGTAAACACGCCGGGCCGCTTCTGTGTTGATCCAGTCCGGCGTGCCGTAGAGTGATTGCAGTAAGTCGAGATCATGGACCATCAGATCCATGACAACGCTTGTGTCCAGGTTGCGCGTGGCGCGCGGCGTGTGGCGGATAATGTCGATCTGCGTCGGTCGCTCTGTCACGGACCCCAACCCAATCGCCTTCATCACGATCCGTTCTTGATGACCCACTTGCAGCACGCGCCCTTGTTGCTGGGCACGGTCTCTAATGGATGTCGCGTCCTCAACGGAACACGCCAACGGCTTTTCGACCAATAGATGACAACCGCCTTCAAGTCCTTCCAAAGCCGCCCCTGTATGATGGCTGGCCGGGACGGCAATGATGAGGGCATCAGACAGCTCTGCGAGAGCTTTAACGCTCGCGACAGAGGCGACATTATGTGTCTCCGAAAGCGCCTCTGCATTGGCGGCCGTGCGATCGAAAATACCAGTCAACACGGCCCGTGGGTGGTCCATCACCTTGTTGGCATGATAGCCCGCAAAGACCCCGGCCCCGACGACTCCGACATTTAAAACAGTGCTCATTCGGCTGTCTTAAGGGTGAGAATCGGGAGGACAAGCCACGTTTTTAATCGGCTTATGATTCGGTTTTTGAGCCGGATTCGCGACCCATCGACCCATTTTCATCGCCTCCGAATGACAAAAAAGCGCTTATACAGCCAAAAAACCCCGGTTTTGCTGGGTTTTTGGTGACAGCTTCCTAGAATTGCTTACGGTTTTGCCAATCGCCTCCGGCACGTCGCCGCTAGGCCCACATCGAAGGAGTACCCCCGATGAATAAGAAAGAACTCGTCGCTAAAGTGGCTGACCATTGCGACACAACACAAGCCGCAGCTGGTGACATGGTCAACGGTATGCTCGACATCATCACAGGCGAACTTAAGTCTGGCAATGAAGTGAACCTACCTGGCTTTGGCAAATTTATCGCCAAGCACCGCCCGTCGCGCGAAATGCGCAACCCACAGACAGGCCAAAAAATGATGAGCAAGGCGAAGACCTCCGCTCAGTTTAAGCCAAGCGTGGGTCTGAAAGACCTCTAAGCTGCAACCAGCTTCAACACGTTCAGCCGCTCCGGACTTCGGGGCGGCTTTTTTGATTGTGAGAGACCGATGACCAAGATGAAAGAAACGTCTGAGCCGAAGCCAGATACGGTCAAGCGTGTCGGTTTCGATGACTTTCTCGACGATATTTTTGGGATCAGCATAAAGGGGTTGAAGAGCATCTGGACATTGATTGTCGACCCGACTGATTATTTCGAAGCCGCACGTCACGGCGATTGGCAAGGTCGGTTCACCCCAGCCCTTCGGATTTGGCTCAGCATCATGACCATCATGATTGCGCTCCAATTCATATGGGCTGCAGACGCCAGCAGCTATATGGACAGTATCACGCAGATACCGCGCGCATTTGTCGACATTCAGATCAAGCAAGACGGCGCCAATATCGAGGCGCTCAATAATTATAACATGTTGGACGCCGCGAAGCGGATCAACACCCGCAACATGCTGATCTATCCGGTCATCTTCATTGCGGTTTTTTTGCTACTCTCAGCCATTTTCAGACCTTGGCGTAACGGCGAGAACTTTGTCGTGAGCCAGCGTTACATCTTCGGTGTTATTGTCCCAGCATCGGTTTTAGGTCTGACGACGACAGTTTTGAGCTACCTCGCTCCACCGTCATTCTACACGGCGTACACCAATATTCAGTTGGTCGTGATTGGCGTCGTCTACGCGATTACAGCCTATCGTGGTCCCATGCGAGATTTTGAAAAGGACCGCGTCGGCATGAGTATTGTGATGGCTTTGATCATGCTTGTTGGGATCTTCATCGCTCAGATCATCAGTATGCTTATTGCAAGCTTCCCGATCATCATGGAAATCGTCCAGCTGTAATGATTGTTCTCCTATTTCTGACGTCCATCCATTCGAAAAACTCTGGCTTAGCCCAAGAGCTTTTTTCATTCAGAGATTGAGCCAATGACAGATAAACGACCGGAGACCATGCAGCCCGACGCGAAAGCCGGATTTGAAGAATTGCTTGAAGATCTATTTGGTTTGAACATCCGTAGCTTTCAGTCCTTCAAGACTTTGTTCACATCCCCGGTCAGATATTTCAACGCCGCCAAAACATTAGACTGGGGCCGACAGTCATTCACGCCGTCTCCCCGTCTTTGGTTGGGCCTTATCGCAATAACCGCAGCGACTCGCTTCTTTTGGGGTGAAGCGGATGGAGCCTTCATGCAGGCTATGAGCGCACAGGCTGAGGCTGGGTTTAATGCAGGCGCTGGTGATAAAGCCTCTGAAATCGTTCAGATTGATTGGGACCAGTCTCTTCAAGAGATGTTCGATATCACGCTTATCATCGAACCTTTTTTCATGGTCGTGATCATGATGCTTCTAGCAACATTCATCCGTTTTTGGGGCGAACCTCTGACTTACGTTGTCCGCCTTCGGTACCTCTTTGCCATCATCATACCGGCAACATTGGTGAATTTGGTTCTGACAATTCTTGTCGTTATGGCCCCGAAAAACTGGATTGTTACTTTATCGATCTTACAGATCGGTGTGATGGTAGGCCTTTATACCATGACAGCCCTCCGAGGACCATTTGCCGGACAGCCCCTCGATAGTGCCGTTCCAAAATCAATTGTTCTGATGTTGATATTATTCGTCAGTGTCTTCGTCGCGAACCTGCTCGCAAGCTTAATCGCTATGACAATCGTCATCGCTCCTGATGCAATTGAGGCTGCCAGAGCGGCCAAAGACGCCGGTCTGTTGCAAGCCCCTTAACCCGCCAGTCGCGCGCCCTCACCTTTGCGGTAGCCACGTAGTTCTTCCGCAATCAAGAACGCGAGTTCTAGCGCTTGATCGGCGTTGAGGCGCGGGTCGCAATGGGTGTGATAACGAGACGACAGATCTTCTTCGCGCACAACGCGCGCCGAACCACCGATACATTCCGTGACGTTTTGGCCCGTCATTTCAAAATGCACACCGCCAGGCCAGCAGCCTTCGCTATGCAAAACCTGCATGAAGGTACGAACTTCGCTCATGATGTGGTCGACCGGACGCGTCTTATACCCGCTCTCTGTTTTAATCGTATTGCCGTGCATAGGATCGCAGGACCAAACGACATGTTTGCCAGCGGCTTTGATCGCGCGGGCCAAAGTCGGTAGCCCTTGCGCAACCTTGTCGTGGCCATAGCGCGCGATCAGAGTCAGCCGTCCGGGATCATTATCCGGGTTCAGCACGTCCGTCAGGCGTAGCAACTCATCCGGCTCTAAACCGTCGCCAATTTTCATCGCAATTGGGTTCTCAATGCCCCGGAAGAATTCGACATGGGCGTGGTCAAGCTGACGCGTCCGATTACCAATCCAGAGCATATGTGCCGACGTGTCATACCAACGACCGGTCGTACTATCGATCCGGGTCATCGCTTCTTCGTAACCGAGCAGCAGCCCCTCATGCGACGTGTAGTAATCTGTCGCGGCCATTTGCGGGGTCGATTGCGGGGTCACGCCACAAGCTTCCATGAAGTCGAGCGCGTCGCTGATAGTATTGCAGAGGTCTTCATAACGCTGACTGACCGCCGTGTCTGACACGAAACCAAGCGTCCATTTATGGATGTTGCGCAAGTCCGCATAACCCCCGGTCGAGAACGCGCGCAGCAGGTTGAGCGTCGCAGCCGACTGGCCATAAGCCTTAAGCAAGCGTTCCGGATCCGGTGCCCGCGTCACCGGGTCAAACTCCATCCCATTGATATTATCACCGCGATAGCTCGGCAGGGTGATGCCGTCGCGCACTTCAACGGGGGAGCTTCGCGGCTTGCCGAACTGTCCGGCAATGCGTCCAACCTTCACGACTGGCTGCCCGCCGCCATAGGTCAGAACAACCGCCATTTGCATCATCACGCGGAACATATCGCGCAGATTGTCTGGGTGGAATTCTTTGAAACTCTCGGCGCAATCGCCGCCTTGAAGTAGGAAGGCCTTGCCTAAGGCCACATCCGCCAAACGCGACTTCAAACGGCGCGCTTCACCAGCAAAAACCAGCGGAGGATAGCCTCGCAGCGTTGTTTCGACCGCGTCGAGCGCATCGACATCGGGATAGTCTGCCGGAATGTGCCGAGCGGGTTTCGTGCGCCAGCTGGACGGGGTCCATTTTTGCATGATGCGGTGTCCTGTCTACTTCCAACGCACCCATTTGCCGCGCTGGAGCGGGTCTCTAGCAAGATTTTGCGCGGATCGGAACCCACCTCGCGCGTGGAACGCAGATGGGTCGCAATGAGCTCTACTCGGGGTTCAACGGCAAAAATGGCCGAGCCTTACGCGCGGCCTGTCGTTCAGCTGTCGCGAATAAAACGGCATCGGGTTCGTAGGACAACACCTCATCCAGACCGATGTCAAAAAAGTGCGCGCCGTGGTGGATACGCACGATTTCGGAATAGCTACGGCGCAAATGACCCAGCATGGAGTCACCAAAACTATCACCGACGATCACTAATCGCCCTTTGGTCGCATCTTCAGTGCCAAGGATCATCAAGGTCGACATGCGCCCGCGAACGGCCGTGCCATCCTCGTTAAAATGCATCACCGTACGGACGTTGGGTCGCGACGGCGGATATTTAATCATGGTGTAAGGCGGTTCTTGGGTCGTCTCAAACCCTGCCATCGCATCAAGATCATAGACCCGACCGGCGCGCTGCTCCACGGCGGGCTCTGGAATATAGATCAAACGCCTTTGGTTCGGATCTAACTTTTCCAGAATTTCCAACGCCAATTCATAAGTTCCGGCCGCCGTCCAATGGGTGTCGCGAAGGAAAAAGACGAGATGCCCGCGCTCTTTGGCGGACATGACCAACGGCTCTGCATCGATCAGCCCGGTCTGATCGACATCCGGATGCGAATATACCGCCGAGCGGAAGCGCCGTGGAGCTTCCGTCCAATCATCCGGCAATTTCTCTGGATAGGCGCGCGCTTTATCGACAGCGATAAACGCTGCGAACGGAATGTTCCGATCCGCCAACGCCGCATTCACCTCTGTGAGAGACGAGACCCAGTTTTCGACTTGTCTTTGGTCCCAGAGACCATTGCCTTCAAACTCATCGCGATATTCGATCTGGCCAAGGAAGAGCCAGCCATCCTTGCCGTAAACAACATTCTTTGGATTCTCGCCGAGATTATCGCGGATCTTCCGCGCGACCCGGATCATGGTCATCCGAAACGCAAAATGATCTTCCAGATAATCATCGAGGGCCGTCGTATAGGCCCGCGCATCGCCTTCATAAGCTGGCAGCGAGGCCAACCTGCGCTTTTCGGTCACGCTAGTGTCGTCCAAACCGCGCACAAAATTGACGGCAAACCCGACCGAGGGGACGAGAAAGGCGACCAGCAGACAAGCGACGGCGATATTTCGGATCAGACGCGACATGTCAGAACCGAAAGTAAAGGAAAGGCTGGTGCGTCGTCGAGGCCACAGCTGCGAAACACACGATCGTAAGCAGCCCGATCATGGCCCAGCTCGTCGCCGTGCCAACGGCTGCGGGCGTTGGAAGACGCTCACCAACACGTTTCCAGCCGTCCCATGCAAGTAGCGCCCCAACGATCATCGCATAAGCCGCGGTTGGGGGCACCTCGATAGTCGTTCCGGCCTCGCCCCCGGGGATCAGCGCGCCCCAATAAGCAAGCGCATGGCCAAGACTGTCAGCGCGGAACAGGACCCAGCCAAGCGCGACGAACAGCACTGTGTAAGCAACACCAACAATGCGGGGCAATTTAGGGAAACCGCGTTGTGCGCCGACACGCTCCGCGATCAAGAACGCGCCGTGCCACAGCCCCCAGAATAGGAAGGTCCAAGCCGCACCATGCCACAGACCGCAGAGGACAAAAACGATCAGCAGATTTCGATAGGTGGCTGTCGCGCCGTCTCTAGATCCGCCGAGCGGGATATAAAGATAGTCCCGGAACCAACGCGACAAAGTCATATGCCAACGCCGCCAGAACTCGCGGAAACTGGCCGCACTATAGGGATGTTCAAAGTTTCGTGGCAATTCGAAACCGAATATCCGCCCCAAGCCAATCGCCATGTTAGAATAGCCCGCAAAATCGTAATAGATTTGCAGCGTGAATGCGGCCAGCCCAAGCCACGCGCCCGCTGGCCCCAACGTTGCAGCATCCGCACCAAAAGCGGCGTCTGCGACTTTTGCGACTGTATCCGCGATCAAGACCTTCTGGGCCAGCCCCAGCATAAACAGCCGCGTTCCGTCGCAGAACCGGTCCCACGTTTCTTGGCGGGCGATGATCTGCTCTCTGATCTCGTCCCAGCGCACAATCGGCCCCGCAATCAGCTGCGGGAACATGCTGATATAGAGGCCCGTACGAAGCGGGCTGGTAGCAGGTTTTGATCCCCGCGACACATCAATCAGCAAGCTCATTGCTTGGAAGGTGAAGAAAGAAATCCCGAGTGGCAGTCGCGCGGTTTCGATGCGCGGCAAACCGAGGGTCTCTGTGATAAGTCCCAGATATTTGAAAATGATCAGTAGTGCGAGATTGGCTGTCAGTCCGATGATCAACCAGCGCCGACGCTTCGGCTGTTCATACATATTGCGAGCGATCTGATGCGAGAACTCGTGGTTCATCATGATCGAGATCAGCAGCAGCGCTAGCCCAGCCCCCTCGCCCCACGCATAAAAGAACAAGCTCGCTACCAACAGCAACACGTTACGGGACTGACGGCCGCGCAGGATAAAGTAGAGCGCCACGACCGCAGGCAAATAGAAGAACAGAAATGTGACGGACGCGAAGTTCATGGGATTGATCGCGCCTTAGCAGGCGCGGCGCGGCGGGCAAGTGTTCGCGGTGTTGATATGATAAAGTTCTCTATCAAGATCACATCAAGATTGTTTCTATAAAGCCCAGCCATACGTCACACCTGAACACCCTCATCATTGTATCAATCTATCGATATCTGAGCGGTTGGACATCGAACATGTCAACGCAAAGAGCTGAGACCCGCAATATTCCTCAATATTCCTCAATATTCAGATTGAGTTCTTACCGTTCGAACTGACAGTTGAAGCCAATGTACGGAGCAGTGCGATGAAGTTCGGTGAGTATCTAAGAGAGCGAAGACGAACCCTCGGCTGGACCCAGCCGGAGGCCGCATCAAAAGTCAGCATTGAACAGTCTTATCTGTCAAAACTCGAAACGGGCAAAGCTTATCCATCTGATGACATGTTCCAGCGCCTCATCGCGGCCTATGATCTTGAGACGTCAGACGTGCTTCAAGCTTTATCGCCCGCAGAGGCGGATCGTTTAGACGGAATTGATACTGTACGGCAGGCGCGCCTCACTCAAAATGGCAAGACCATGACCGCCTCACGCCAATGGCTGCTAAGTGGGGTCAGCGCTCTTTTCGTCGGTGGTGCGCTCCTCGGCCTGACGCGGTTGGGGCCCGCTCAATCGGATGTTCAGTTTACCTATCAGTCAACGGGCATCATCTTACCCGGCGAGAGTATGGATGTTTTCGGAGACTTGGACGCCAAGCTGGACCTCGACGCGGTTGAGACCGCCAAGCGAGACGCACTCATCGCGCGAGTCGATGACCAGACACAATTGATCAAGACATTCAAAGGCCCGTCCTTCGTCGAAAACCTGGATGATGGGAAACGGGTCTGGCGGTTGGTCGGTGGCACGGAGGTCAAAACCAAGAACCGGTATGGATGGGCGAACGTGCCGGGATTTATGTTCATTCTGGGCGGCCTCGGTTGCTTCTTTGTCAGCTGGCGTTGGCCGCAATCCTCAAAAAGATAGGTCAATCATGTCGAAACCTCCCTTCAGCGCAATCATTCGAACGACGCTCATATTCGTTCTTGCGATCGGAACAGTCGCCTGTGCAGAATCTCCAGACACATTGCAGGTCGAACCTCCGCTCAAAGATCAGAGCCCGGCGCTTCAAAGCGTTGCTCTCGACAAAGAGATAATGCGGCTCATGGCGGAAGAAGACGTCAAAGGCCTAGCCGTCGCTGTGATTGACGGGTCTGACATCACGCACCTTAGCGCTTACGGCTTCAGAAATGTCGAGCGCGCACTGCTCCTTGAGACCGACACGATCGTGTATGGTGCGTCTCTGACCAAGGCGGCTTTCGCTTACATGGTCCTACAGCTCGTTGATGAAGGCATTGTTGATCTCGATCGGCCCCTTTCCGATGATCTCGACCAACCCTTACCCACCTATGATGACTGGCAGTCGCTGCAGGGGGATGATGACTGGCAGCACTTAACGCCGAGACACATCCTCACCCATTCCACGGGTCTGGCCAATCTCAGATTCCTTGAGCCCGACATGGATCTCAAATTCCATTTCAAGCCGGGCGAGCGTTATGCTTACTCCGGCGAAGGGTTTTACCTCTTGCAATTCATGCTCGAAAAAGGCCTCGGGCTTGATGTGAAAGCACAGATGCAAGCGCGCATATTTGACCGCTTCGCTATGCCTAATACGGACATGCAGTGGCGTGCAGACTTTGCCGACAACCTTGCAGACGGTTACGCAATGGACGGATCATTCGAACCACATGACGAACGCAGCCATGTCAGCGCTTCGGGGTCGATGGACACGACGATCGCGGATCAAGCACGGATGTGGCGGGGTATGCTGGCCGGTGAAGGGCTCTCCGAGTCGATGCGGGCAGAATGGGTGCGCGGGCAAGTGCCCATTCGGTCAAAACAAAAGTTCCCGACAATCGAACACAATGCCACGGATGAGCCGCGCAGCGAGATGATCAATCTGTCCGCCGGGCTTGGCCTAGAGACGTGGGATGGACCTAACGGTCTCAACTTCGCCAAAGGCGGACATAATGATTGGACCGGCAACATGGTCATTTGTCAGGAGGCTGAGCAGCGCTGCCTTGTGATGCTGGCCAATAGTGTTCGCGCCGAAATCATCTTTCCGGACATTGTAAATTTGGTCTTGGGTGAAACGAATTACCCGTGGTGGTGGACCTATCCGGCGCTGCACGGAGAGTAGCAAAGAACATGTGAGGCAACCTTTTGTCGCTCTGCCCCGTATTTACGGCATGACCGAAACCATCCCTCTCTCCACTTGGCTCATTTGTTATGTTGCTACCCTGTTCGTTTTCTTCGCGATCGATATGGTCTGGCTCGGGGTGGTCGCGAAGCCGTTTTACGCCGGACAGCTCGGCAGCTTGATGGCGGAAAATATCCGTTGGGGTGTCGCCGTTGGGTTTTACGCGCTCTACATTGTTGGCATCCTGATCTTTGCCAGCCACCACGGCCTATCGGGCGGCAGCCTTGGCAAGGCCGCGCTGTATGGGGCTCTTTTCGGTTTCTTCTGTTATGCGACCTACGACCTAACCAATCTCGCAACTTTGGAAGGTTGGCCGATCAAAATGGTTCTTGTCGACATCGTCTGGGGCACGGTCCTAACGGCGAGTTGTGCCGTCGGCGGTGTCTGGATCACCCGACTCATCACAAGCGGCGGTTAAGTCTCGCGCACGGCATTTTTGCAAGGCAGTCTATCGGCCCGGCGACCTATACCTGCATTGTCATACAGCGCGAAGAGGCTATTGTCCCGTGAGACCATGACCATGGAAGGCCGGGATCATGAACAGACGTTATTCAAGTCGCTCCCCCATCGAAACAGGAATCCGACTTCGCTGTGGAAATTGCGGACAAGGTAAGCTGTTCAGGGCTTATTTGAAGTTCAAAGATGAGTGCGACATTTGCGGTCAGAGCTTTTCCGTCGCCGATACAGCGGATGGCCCCGCTTTCTTCGTCGGCTTTCTCGCCCTCATCGTTTTCACACCAGCCTTCGTGATCGCCGGGATTTTACCCGAAACTACGACCGGCTTTGTGATTTCAATGACGATTATGTCGATCATCTGCCTCGGCGTGATCCTGCTGCTGCTTCCGCCGTTCAAGGGCGTGTTGTTCAACCTACAAATCCATCACCGGGCCGAGGAGGGAAAATTCTCATCCTTCGGCGAACATGGCGTCGTGCCAGAAAACTGTAAGCGCAATACGCCGCCCAGACCGGATCAACTTCCGAAGAGCTGATCCTGACTGAGCCTAACTGAGCTGCCCTTACTCGACGGGCTGGCCAAATATATCCAGCTCGACCACCTCGCCTTTGCCCGTCTCCGCCGCAAATGCTTGCACAGGTTCAAGCTGGGTCGCGCGGTCGCCAACGATGACATAGACGAAATTGCTCTCATCCATATATTCGGTCGCAATGCGCTTAAAGTCGGCGTCAGTCATCGCAACCAACTCGGCTTGTTCCTCTTCGACATAGCGGTCTGATAGGCCGTATTGGCTGATCTCGTTCAGCGTGCCCAGTTTCGCGCCTAGACTTTCAAACGCGCGCGCGGAAGCTTTGATGATCTTCTGCTGGGTCGCTTCAACGGCCACTTCATCAAACGTCTCGCCATAAGCCAGAACCATATCACGGATGGTCTCTAGCGAGGCCTGGGTCGCATTGGCGCGAACACTTGTACTCATAGTGAAGGGACGCTCAACGGTCCCGCGTGGAATGAAGGATCCGGCCCCATAGGTGTAGCCTTTCTCGATCCGCAGCATCTGCGCCAGATCACCAGCGATGCCGCCGCCAAGCTTCTCATTGGTGAACTGGATCTTGTTAAAATCCGGATGGCTAGAGGCCGGGGTCAAAGCCCCAATGCGCAAGACCGATTGTTTCGATCCGGGCACATCAATGAAGAACACACGTCCTGCATTATCCTGCGTTGGGATGTCGTAAGCGGGTCGATCCGCGCCTGTTGGAGCAACGGCTTCAGCCAGAGTGCTCAGTCCAGCCGCAGCCCTATCTGGGTCAATGTCGCCCGCTACATGGAGGCGCGGCGTTGCCGTGAGCAAATCTGAATGCGCAGACTTGAGGTCATCCAGCTCGAGAGCTGAAACGCTATCTTCGCTGCCACCGCTCGGGCGTCCGAGTGGATGGGTATTCCCATAAATCAAGCTATTGAAGGCCATAGCGGCAATCGCTTGCGGATTAGCTTCACGACCTTTGATGCCGGTCAGCCGGGCCGACTTCACCCGGTCGAAATCCTCAGTCTGCCAGCGGGGCTCGGTCAAGATTTCCTGCACCAGCGCCACAGTCTCTTCGAAGTTCCGAGCCAGCGTGGTCGCACGGATGGTCAAATCTTCTGATCCCGCTGATACATTGATACTGGCGCCGAGAATGCCAATCGCCTGCTCTAATTCGCCTGGTGTCTTGGTTGCCGTGCCTTCTTCCATCAGATCGGCGAGCAGTGCAAAACGGCCATTCTGCGCGGGGTCTTCGGCCCAACGTCCACCCGGGAGCGTAATATCAAACTGAACGAGCGGAATTTCGTTGGTTTCAATCCCGCGCACAACGGCATCATTAGCCAATGTTCGCGTCCAAATCGCTGGCATTTTCAGCAAAGGTAATTCGCCAAACTCAGGCTCTGAGCGATCATGGACGGTCACAGTCTTTTCGAAATCGGCCAAGTCTCCAGCACTGACCTCTTCGGACGCCACGTCGGCTTTTACTTCCTCGATCCAGACGGTCGCACGCTCTGCGCCCGCAACTACCAGCTCCGCCTGCCCTTTGGGAACAAAGCTGGTTAGGATATAGGGCTTGTCTTTGATGTGGCGCTCATAAGCCGCCATCACTTGATCCGCCGTCACCGCGCGGATCGCCGCTGCGGATTTGACCTGATAGGCTGGATCGCCTTGCAGCTCATTAAATCGCGCCATGGAATTGGCTTTGCCCAGTGCCGTGGACAGGCTGGCATAGAGCGCCGTTTCCTGGCCGGCTTTGACGCGTTTGAGCGCCAGTTCATCGATACCCTCGGCTTCAAAACGGGCCATCGCCGTTTCAACCGCCGCTTTGACATCATCCAGATCAACACCGGCATTCGCCCGGACCCGAACGGTGAACGTCCCCGCCAGCTCGCTCGAACTATTGTATGACGACACATTGGGCGCGAGTTTGGCGCCATCGACAATCTCGACATAGAGCGGCGACGTCCGGCTTCCACCAAGCATTTCGCCCAACACTGCCAGCGCATATTGCTCGGAATTCGACCCGTCCACGGTCGGGAAAGTCATGCGTAATTCAGGGAGCTTGGCGAAGTTATCTTCGTACCAAAGGTTTTTCGTCTCGGTCAGGGTGACGGGCTGTGGCACAGGATCTGGAATATCGCGCCCACGCGGAATTTCCCCAAACCAGAGCTTCACCTTTTCCTTGGTCTCTTCAATATCGATATCGCCAACAATGGCGAGCGTCGCATTGTTCGGCGCGTACCAAAGGTCATAGAATTCGCGCACATCGTCGAGCGTCGCGGCTTGTAGATCCGGCAAGGCCCCAATCGTGGTCCAGTTATAGGGGTGGTCTTCTGGATAGAGCGCGGCGCGGATCACCTCATTTGTGTAGCCATAGGCTGCATTATCGTAACGTTGGCGCTTTTCGTTTTTTACCACCTGCTTTTCACGTTCCAGCGCTTCGGGCGTCACCGTGTTGATCATATAGCCAAGCCGGTCACTATCGATCCAAAGGATCTTATCGAAGGCATCCTTCGGCACAGTCTCGTAATAGATCGTCCCGTCCGACCACGTGCCGCCATTGCGCGATCCACCCCATTTCGGGATCTGCCCCCGGTTCCAGCCACGCGGCACATTCTCACTATCGTTAAACGCCATATGTTCGAAGAAATGCGCAAAACCCGTCCGGCCTGGTTTCTCTCGCGATGAGCCCGCATGGATCACGGTGGACACCGCCACAATCGGATCAGACGCATCGCGCTGCAAGAAAACCTGCAACCCATTATCGAGCGTGAACGCCTCATAATCGAGCGTGAAGCTGGACGCTTTGTCACCGTCCGTCGTCTCGGTCGTGACACGAACTTTGTTCGCATCCGTGTCTACGGCTTGAGGCCCACAAGCCATCAAAAGCGCCGCAGCGGTGGTTGTTAAAAGCAGAGAACGAATAGACATTGGTGGCACCTCAAGAAACTATTTCCAGATGCCCTAGACGACATGATTCCCTTTGCAAAGTTTGTGTAAGAGAAGGCTGACTTCATCCACCCAATGGCACCTATTCTGAGGCACCAAACAAGGCACCCTTTGCATCGGAAATATGTGCCCTCAAAACCCGTACAGCTGCGGCCGCGTCTCGTCGATCGCTATGATGAAGTATCTCTTCATGCTGTTCGATCCAGAGTGCTGTCTGTGCTTGCAAGTTATCGTAGCTCGCGACTTGTACGCGACAGACTTGCCTAAGTTCAAAAATTAGAGCTTGCGTTCTGTGAAGACCTGATGGGGAATAGAGTGTCATATGAAAATCTCTATCACCCTCACTCCAACCTTCTTTTCCTGCCTCTAAACAAGTCCGTTTGTGAACATGACGTGCATGCGTCAGTTCCACATCGGAGACATAGCGAATGGCGTGGGAAAGGGCGTGACATTCGAGAATTTCCCGTAAATCGAATATTTCTGCATGCTCTTCGACATTCAAGTGAACAACTCGAGCACTTTGATTGGGGCTCGCAATAACAAGCTTTTCATTTGCCAAAGTAGAGATCGCGTCACGAATTGGAATCCGACTAATACCAAACCGCTCAGCTAGCGCTGTTTGTCGAAGCTTCTGCCCGGCCTTAATTCGGCCCGTCAAAATTTCTTCTCTTAGAGTTTCGACAATTTGGTGACTGGACATCTCTGAGTAGACCTATACGACACTATTGTATACATGTATACAAATATCAGTTCGACTTAACTTACACGCGCCATAACGAAATACAAACGTGAGGAGGACCGTTATCGGCTTACGCGCAGAATATTTTAGAAATTGAGACCTGATGGTCGATCATGACTCCTCTTTACCCAACACATGGTCATTTCGCTGCGTAAAAACTAAAACCGTCCCCTTCTAGGCCGGGCCAGTCTCTTCAAATTTCAAGCATTGAAAGGACACCAACGTGGACCTTATAAACAAAGAAACACGCGATCTTATTGATCGATCTGTCTTGTGTTGGCTGGCAACATCCGATGAATCAGGCAGGCCGAACGTCTCACCAAAGGAGATATTTCGCTATGAAGGCAGCAACCGATTATTGATCGCAGATATAGCCTCGCCTCGCTCAGTCTCCAACATAATCACCCAACCCCACGTCTGTGTTAGCCTGGTTAGTATTTTCGAAGAGAAAGGCGTCAAACTGATCGGGACGGCGACCATAATGTCTTCGGACCATCCAGATTTCAATGCGACTGCCCACACATTGATCGAAATGGCAGGACCTGAATTCCCGATAAAAAATGCAATACTCATATCTGTTGAAAAAACGCACCCAATCATCGCGCCCAGTTTCTATCTTAAACCAACTCAATCCATCGCAGACAAAAAAGCGGCGGCCTACCGCTCCTACGGGGTGAGGCCGATTTCGCCGTCTTCCCCGACTAAAACGATCACTCCCATCGAAATCACAAGTCGCAAGGAATAGGTGCTATGCTGACAAAGAAGAACCTCGGAAAAATGTTCTCTCAATTTGAGGAAACTTGGACCCCAAAAATTTGTGGGCAGGTGAATGACACTCTGATCAAAGTTGCTAAATTTGAAGATGAGTTCATCTGGCATAGTCATGCCGAGGAAGATGAAATGTTCTTCGTTGTATCGGGTCGATTACGCATGGAATTGAGAGACCAGCCGAGTATCATTCTTAATGCTGGCGAATTTCTAGTTGTGCCAAAAGGGGTCGAACACAAACCCGTTGCAGAAACCCCCACGGAAGTCATGCTTGTGGAGCCTTCCAAAACGCTCAATACTGGCGCAGAAACGAACGAACGAACCGTGGCTGGGTTAGACATAATTTGAGGAAAGTCGTTAGGCAGCGGATCGCGTGACGACTCTGGCTGGCTGCAATTAGAAAGTCTCAAACGGTCCCGTCGGCTTTTGCAATAGTTTTGCAAAGTTTCGTCACCGGAACCCTTGCGACAATCCCTCACCCTTCATACATGCGCTGCGTTGGCACTCTCTGTCTGGGAGTGCCAAGTCACATCACCAACCTCGAATAGAGAGAAGACGCATGAAGTTTCGTCCCCTCCACGACCGCGTAGTCGTTGAACGTGTCAAAGAAGACACAAAGACCGCCGGCGGCATCATCATTCCCGATACAGCCACTGAAAAGCCATCTGAAGGCAAAGTCGTCGCAGTTGGACCCGGCATCCGCAAGGAAGACGGCAGTGTTGCTAAGCTCGACGTCAAAAAGGGCGACCGCGTCCTGTTTGGCAAATGGGGCGGCACGGAAGTCAAGATTGACGGCAAAGACCTGCTGATCATGAAGGAATCCGACATTATGGGCGTCATCGGTTAAACCGACCCGCTCCCCTCACTTAAAAACAACATCTAGATTGGAGAAGCTATAATGGCTGCCAAGGAAGTTAAATTCGGCTCGGACGCGCGCGACCGCATGCTCGAAGGCGTCGATATTCTCGCAAACGCCGTGAAAACCACACTCGGTCCTAAAGGCCGTAACGTCGTCATCGAAAAATCATTCGGTGCGCCCCGTTCGACTAAAGACGGCGTATCCGTCGCTAAAGAGATCGAACTTGAAGATCGTTATCAGAACCTCGGCGCGCAAATGCTGCGCGAAGTGGCAAGCAAGACCAACGACAAAGCCGGTGACGGCACGACAACCGCGACGGTTCTGGCGCAAGCCATCGTTCGCGAAGGTCTGAAGCGCGTTGCTGCTGGCATGAACCCAATGGATCTGAAACGCGGCATCGACAAAGCGGCGTCTGAAGTTGTCGGCGATTTGCTCGGCAAGGCGAAGAAAATCGGCAAGTCTGAGGAAATCGCTCAGGTCGGCACCATCTCTGCCAATGGCGAAGCGTCCATCGGTCAGATGATCGCTGAAGCCATGTCCAAAGTGGGCAATGAAGGCGTGATCACGGTTGAAGAAGGCAAAACGGCCGAAACCGAACTTGATGTCGTTGAAGGCATGCAGTTCGACCGCGGCTACCTGTCACCATACTTCATCACCGATCCTGAGAAGATGCGCGTCGAGCTCGACGATCCTTACATCCTGCTCAACGAAGGTAAATTGTCATCGCTGCAAGCGATGCTGCCGATCCTCGAAGCGGTTGTACAAACGGGTAAGCCCCTGCTGATCATCGCTGAAGACATTGAAGGCGAAGCGCTGGCGACCTTGGTTGTCAACAAGCTGCGCGGCGGCCTGAAAATCGCGGCTGTCAAAGCGCCTGGTTTCGGTGAT
This sequence comes from Algimonas ampicilliniresistens, assembly GCF_030159955.1. Taxonomy (GTDB): domain Bacteria; phylum Pseudomonadota; class Alphaproteobacteria; order Caulobacterales; family Maricaulaceae; genus Litorimonas; species Litorimonas ampicilliniresistens. The sequence goes on along the minus strand of NZ_BSNK01000001.1, from coordinate 1,165,489 downwards.
CGTCGTAAAGCCATGCTGCAGGACATTGCGATCCTGACCAACGGCACGGTCATTTCCGAAGACCTCGGCATCAAGCTCGAAAATGTCTCCCTGAAAGATCTGGGCCGCTCTAAGCATGTCCACATCACTAAGGACGACACAGTCATCGTTGATGGCTCTGGCAAAAAAGGCGAAATCAAAGCCCGCGTCGAACAGATCCGCAAGCAGTCTGAAGACACATCGTCTGACTATGACCGCGAAAAGCTGCAAGAGCGTCTGGCGAAACTCGCTGGCGGTGTGGCCGTGATTAAAGTCGGCGGCTCAACCGAAGTTGAAGTGAAAGAACGTAAAGACCGTGTCGATGATGCGCTGAACGCCACGCGTGCAGCCGTCGAAGAAGGCATCGTCCCCGGTGGCGGCACAGCGCTGCTCCGTGCGTCACGCTTCATCAACGCTAAAGGCGTGAATGATGACGAGCAATCGGGCATCGAAATCGTCAAAGCGGCTTTGTCTTACCCAGCGCGTCAGATTGCTGACAATGCTGGCGTCGAAGGCGCTGTGGTTGTCGGTAACATCGTCTCTGCGAACAAAGCCAATTACGGCTATGACGCGCAGAATGACGAATATGTCGACATGGTCAAAGCTGGTATCATCGATCCGGTCAAAGTCGTCCGCACCGCGCTGCAAGACGCGGCCTCTGTTGCCGGGATCATCCTGACAACCGAAGTCGCCATCGTTGAAGCACCGAAAAAGGACGCTGGTCCTGCGATGCCTGACATGGGCGGTATGGGTGGAATGGGCGGCATGATGTAGCATCTGAGAATTGGTCCGACGGACCAATTCGCGCTGCTACCGCGAAGGCGGGGCTTTAGCCTCGCCGAAGTGGCTCCAATCCAACCTCAGACTAAAGAAGGCCGCTCCTCAGGGGGCGGCCTTTTTCGTAGGCCGCATCCGCCCCTGACCCCCATTTGGCTCGAAACTTGCACCTAATTTAGCTTTATCGGCAACCATACGAGCAGACCCCCATGCGCATCCTCCTTCTCGGCACAGCCGCTCTCGCCCTTTCCGGCTGTTCATTCTTCGGCGGCGGCGGGCAATATGGCGCCCCAACCGCGTCCAATTACAGCTATTATCCGAGCACAGTCTCGTCCCACCACGGGCAACGCGGCGTCATTAGCCAGTGGAACCTCGAAGGCGCGATCGGCCAAGAATTCATGGTCGGCGGCGATTTCACTACGCCAGACGAAGTGACGCCCATTCCAGGCATAGATTTGCCCGCCGTCTCGATGAAAGACGCCTATGAAACTGGGACACGCTATGAAGTCGGCCTGTCAAAAACCCTAAACCCAAGTCGCAAATTTACGGTCATGGGGTCCTACACGACCGCCGAAGGCAAAGACGTCGCCATCATCCAACAAACCGGTGTACCGACAAACCAAATCCGCGGGCAAGCGAGCGACTATAAGACATTCGGGATCGAAGCCGGATTGCGGCAATATTTCCGGCCCAGCCCGGCCCCGCTCTTCGGCAGCGTCCGCCCCTATATTGAAGGCCGTGTCGGCGCGGCTAAAGTCGACGACATCAGCCTAACCAATGCGCGCGAAGTGGGCGCCGCTCCGGGTGTGTTCAATGGCGGTACTGTGCAGATGTATGAAGGCGGCTGGGTTCCCACCGGGGCTGGCTTGATCGGCATTGAAACGCCGATCTTCAAACAGGCGACATTGGGCTTGGAAACGGGCATCCGATATCGCGGCGCGCTCAACAGTGACAGAACCGATATCGGCCCGGGCGGGGTCATTCCCCTCATCGACAATCTGAACAATGGCAGCGAAAATTACTCTGTCCCCGTGACCCTGCGCGGACGCTACCGCTTCTAGCGGCCAATCGAAATTTTGGGCTTGGTGGGAGCCTAAACTAGGAAAGCGCCCCTTGTGGGCGCTTTTTTTGTGAGATCATGGAGAGTTTAATTTCATGAGAGTTAGACCCTAAAAATCCAACCTCCCGCCGACTTGATCGACGGGCCCATCTCCCGACAGGTCGACTGGAAAGCCCCCCATTGCTGTGGGCGCGCTCGGCCCTCGCGATGGTCGTTATTACGCGTTTGTTTCTCCACACTTCCTCACAACCTCATCCACGCTCTCCGGCGGTGCGGCAGAGTGCTATCTCCCACCCCAGACACGAGGGGTACGTAGACCTCGGTCGGTGGGCCTGGATCCTGTGCTTTGCGCATGATCCGTTTCGCGAGCTTACGTGGCGCGGACGGGTCTTGAGTGGGCGGAGTGATGTCAGGCGGAGACGCGCGCTTGAGCCGTGACGAGGATCTTACGAGATCAGCGCACGGTGCATCCCGTCTCCGTCCGGCCCGAATGTGAGGATGGTCGAAAGCCGCCCTCGCCGCTTTGGGCCTAACCGGGTGAGCTCATGGTGGGCCCCGCGAAGACATCGCTCTTAACGCTGGGTGGGTTCAGGGCGCGGGTTCTGCTCGTTGTAAATCGGTGTCTATTCTCTCTGTCCGTCAGCGGACAGGCCCGCGCTCGTGTCTCTCATTCAGGGGCCAGTCGTTTTGCCGGACCCGTGATGGCCGGTCGCGTGGTCGGCTACGTGGGCGGCTGCGCGCTCCAAAACGCTCCCCGTCCTCTCCCAACCCGAAAGGCCCAGCCATGCCGAGACAGACTCCTCATACATCCAAACGGCCCGGCCCGACGGAATCCGAAATCTCCCTGCAATGGGAGATCAAACGCCTGCGCGGCGAAATTGCGGCGTTGCAGAGACAGGGCGAGTTTAACGCGCAGGGCTATCGGTTGGGAGATCGGTTAGAGGGCGCGTCGCGCGGCGTGCTGCTGGTTAAAATTCAACGGCTCTGGCGCAATATGATTGACGAGCTTGTGCCGGAGGATCAGCGCTGCGACCAATGTGGCAGCGTCAGCTTCGACGCGTCTGAAGCCGCCTTTGCGCGAGAGGCGGAGCGGTTAAGCCTTGCTGAGCTTGAGCAAACGCATGGCAGGCCCCGCAAGGCGCGTTAGTAAAATCCGATGAGCCAGTCATCGATCAATGTTCGTCGTCGTTTCGTAGATGGTCCGTTTGGCCAAGTGCATTTGCGCGAAGCGGGCGAGCCGAGCGATCCAAAAACGGGCAAGCCTCCCCTGCTCTGCCTGCATCAGAGCCCCAAGAGCAGCCGCGAATTTTTAAAGATTATGCCCTTTCTGGCGCAGGATCGGTATGTGGTCGCGGTGGATAGTCCGGGTCATGGCGAGAGCGATCTGCCGGGGTCCGAAGCGGACGCCACGATCATGACTTATGCGCGCTCGGCTTGGGCGGCCGTGGATGCGTTGGGCATGTTGGATTCTGGGAATAAGGTTGATCTGCTCGGTCATCATACGGGGGCGAAGGTCGCGACCGAAATGGCGTGGCAGCGCCCGGATGACGTCGGCACAATTGTCATGGTCTCGGCGCTAGTCCTGACGGACGCCGAAGTCGACGCGTTCAAAGACATGTTCGAGGAAATCCCGCTGGACGAAGCCGGGACGCGGTTTTCGGAAGGCTGGGCCAAGGCCGTGCAGCATCGCGGGCCGGGTGTGTCGCTGGTCGATCTGGCGGCGAGCTTTGCGGAGAATTTCCGCGCGGGCGAAGCCTATGAGTGGGGGCACAAGGCGGCGTTCAACTATAATGCCTATTTCCCGGACCGGGTGGCGACGCTGGATCAGCGGATTGTCGTGCTAAACCCGAAAGACATGCTTTATGAGCTGACGCCGCGCGTCGCGCCGCTGCTCAAAAACGGTGTGGTTCAAGATCAGGCGGATTGGGGGTTTGGTTTCATGGACTCAGATTCGGAAAATGCAGCCCAAACTATAAGGGAAGCTCTGTCGTAAACTTCAGCTTTTCCATCGCAAAGCTGGCCGACACGTCGCTGATCCGAACTTGCGCGATCAGCTGCTGATAGACGCGGTCATAATCGGCGACGGAGGCAATCATCATTTTGAGGATATAGTCGACATCGCCGGCCAAACGGTAAAACTCGACGATCTCGGGAATATTGTCCACGGCAGCAGCAAATTTCGCGGACCAGTCGGCAGAGTGGTCATCGGTACGGACTTGGACAAAGGCGGTCAGCGGCAAGCCGATCTTCTCATTGTCGATCAGCGCCACGCGTTTTTCGATCACGCCATCACTCTCAAGCTTGCGGACGCGCCGCCACACAGTGTTGAGGGACACATTCAACCCCTCGGCAATTGAGTCGAGCGATTGCGATGCGTCGCTTTGCAAAGCTGACAGGATTGCACGGTCTGTGGGGTCTAGTTTTGATGACATCGTGCTTATGTAGGATAATTTCTCACATATTGGAAGAATGAATAAAAGGACTGCGAAGAATTAGACATAGCTGAGCGGATAGATGGGGGCCATGACTGATATGACCCTGATCCGCGATCCTGACACGTTTAGTGCCGCCACCTATCTGGAGCCGACGCCCTTTCGCTGTCTAGAAAAGCTGATTGGGAACACGCCGATGATCGCGATTGATCTCTCTTATAAAGGCGAGCAGCGGCGCATTTTCGCGAAACTGGAATATTATAATCTGTCCGGCTCGATCAAAGACCGTATGGCGCTGGAGGTTCTGCGCAAGGCTTATGAGACAGGCGCGCTGCGTCCGGGCGACACAATCACGGAAGCGACGAGCGGCAATGCGGGCATTGCGATTTCAGCGCTCGGACGCGCGCTCGGCCATCCGGTTGTGATCTACATGCCGGACTGGATGAGCGTTGAGCGGGTCGAGTTGATGAAAAGCTACGGCGCGGATGTAAGGCTCGTCAGTCATGCGGAGGGCGGATTTCTCGGAAGTATCGCGCTGACACAAGAGTTGGCCCGGTCGCGCAATGACGTGTTTCTACCGCGGCAGTTTGAGAATGAGGATAATTGCAACGCACATTGCCGCACCACCGGACCTGAAATTTTGGCACAGCTCGACAAAGCGGGCGCTCAAGCGTCAGCCTTTGTGGCAGGGGTCGGGACAGGCGGTACAGTGATGGGGGTCGGCAAAGCGCTGCGTAAATTCGATCCATCAATCCGCATTCATCCGCTGGAGCCGATGGAAAGCCCGACACTCTCGACGGGCTACAAAGTTGGCAAGCACCGCATTCAAGGCGTGTCTGATGATTTCATCCCAGACATTCTCTGTCTGCAAAGCCTCGACAGTGTCGTCTCGGTCAATGACGGAGACGGCATCATCATGGCGCAGCGCCTGTCGGCGGAACTTGGGCTTGGTGTCGGCATTAGCTCTGGCGCAAACTTGATCGGTGCGGTGAAAGCCGGCGCGCAAGGCGGCGATATCGTCACGGTCTTCTGTGACGACTCAAAGAAATATCTCTCGACCGATCTGACAAAAGTCGAACAGGTCCGCGACGGCTATCTCTCACCAGACATCGAACTGCACGGTTTCGACGTGGTGGGATGACATCAATGGCGCGCGTGTCTATGGGCGCTCGCAATGCCAACACAGGTCAAAATCTGCGGGCTAACCCGCGCTGAAGACGTTGAGACCGCTCAGGCAGCTGGCGCGGACTTTCTCGGCTTTATCGTTGAGGTCAAAAGTGCGCGCCGTTTATCGGTCGCGCAGGCCGCTGCTCTGATCAAAGACGTCAAGGTGAATACTGTCGCCGTGACAGGCGATCCATCGGATCAGCTCGTGGCCGATATTAAGGCCGCCGGATTTTCTCATATCCAGCTTCATGGTTTCGAGACCTTGGCGCGGGTTGCCGAAATTGCGCGCACCGGATTGTCCGTCATTAAAGCGGTCCCCGTCGACAGCCGCGATGAGGTCGCACTGGCAACAGATTATAGCGGCGCCGCAGACTTGATCCTATTTGACGCCAAACCGCCCAAGGGTGCGCCGAAAGATGCGCCGCGCGGCGGACATGGGCTTCGCTTTGACTGGTCGATTCTGACAGGCGCAGCGCTGCCAAAACAATGGGCGTTGGCTGGCGGACTGACCCCGGACAATGTGGCGCAGGCGATTAGACACACAAACGCCCCGATTGTGGATGTCGCATCTGGCGTCGAAACTTCCCCCGGCATAAAAGACGCCGCTTTGATTAAAGTGTTCATCGCGCGAGCAAAGGAACTGGATCGGAATGGATAGAGTGACGAATAAAAGCTGGCCCGACGAACGCGGTCGCTTTGGCGAGTATGGTGGCCGGTTTGTTGCGGAAACGCTTATGCCACCGATTCTGTCGCTCGAGGCAGCCTATGAAGAAGCTAAAGTTGATCCGGCCTTCATCGCAGAGCTCGACGACTTTCTGACCCACTATGTCGGACGTCCCTCTCCGCTCTATTTTGCCGAACGGCTGACGGAGCATGCCGCCAAAGAAAATGGGAGTGCGGCTAAAATCTATTTCAAGCGTGACGAGCTCAACCACACAGGCGCGCATAAGATCAATAATTGCATTGGTCAGCTCCTGCTCGCCAAGCGCATGGGCAAAAAGCGCATCATCGCTGAGACAGGCGCGGGTCAACACGGCGTTGCGACCGCGACAGTCGCTGCTCGCCTGGGTATGGAGTGTATCGTCTATATGGGCGCCGTCGATATCGTACGGCAAAAACCGAATGTGTTCCGGATGCGCCTGCTCGGGGCCGAAGTTCGCGCCGTGCATTCCGGCACGGCGACGCTCAAAGACGCGATGAACGAAGCCTTGCGCGACTGGGTCACAAATGTCGACGACACGTTCTACTGCATCGGCACCGTCGCGGGTCCGCACCCCTACCCGGCTATGGTTCGCGATTTTCAGGCTGTCATCGGCCATGAAGCCAAAGCGCAAATTTTGGACCGCGAAGGTCGCCTGCCCGACGCCGTCGTGGCCTGTATCGGCGGCGGATCCAACGCAATGGGCCTATTCCACGCCTTTGTGCCCGACACGTCGGTCCGCCTCATCGGCGTCGAAGCCGCTGGGCGTGGTGTGAAGAGCGGCCTTCACGCCGCATCGCTAACGGGCGGCAAGCCCGGCATCCTGCACGGCAATCGGACATACTTACTGCAAGATGAGAACGGTCAGATCGCCGATGCCCATTCGATCAGCGCGGGTCTCGACTATCCGGGTATTGGGCCGGAACATGCATGGCTGCACGATACGGGCCGCGCGGAATATGTCAGTGCGACCGACGACGAAGCACTTGAGCATTTCCAACTTTGCGCCAAGCTGGAAGGCATCCTTCCCGCTCTAGAACCGAGCCATGCCATCCCGCGCACCTTAGATCTTGCAAAAGACCTAGGTTCAGACGCGATCATCATCATGAATATGTGCGGACGCGGCGATAAAGACGTGTTCACGATTGCCGATGCGCTCGGCGAAAATATTGCGGCGGGGACAGACGGATGAGCACCCGTATTCAGACTGTTTTCGCCAAGGGGCGTCCGGCCTTTGTCGCTTATATCATGGGCGGGGACCCCGATGCGCTTACCTCGCAACGCATCATGAATGCTCTGCCCGGCGCGGGCGTTGATATCATCGAATTGGGCTTCCCGTTCACAGACCCGATGGCGGATGGCCCCGTGATCGAAGAGGCTGGCATTCGGTCTCGTAAAGCCGGGACGACATTAGCGTCTATACTCGACATGGCGCGCACCTTCCGCCGTGATGATGACACCACACCGATCATTGTCATGGGTTACGCCAACCCCGTCTACCAAATGGGCTATGCGGCATTCTCTGAGCGGGCGGCAGAGGCCGGAATCGACGGGGCGATCATTGTCGATCTACCGCCAGAGGAAGACGGTCCATTACGGGCTGAAATGGACGCACGCGGCCTCTCATTAATCCGCCTCGCCACCCCAACAACCGATGCCGAACGACTTCCCAAAGTCGTCTCCGGTAGCTCTGGTTTTGTCTATTATGTCAGCATGACCGGTGTGACAGGTGCAGCGCTCGCACAAGGCGGCTCAGTCGCTGAACAAGTGACCCGGGTTCGTGATGCCGCCCATTTGCCTGTTGTGGTCGGATTTGGTGTGAAAACCACCGAACGCGCGTCGCAGATCGCCAAAGAGGCGGACGGCGTCGTGGTCGGAACAGCGATCGTCAAAGCCTTGCATGAAGACGGCGAAGAGGCCGCATTAGATCTTGTCCGCGCTCTGGCCGACGCCACGCACACGGCGCGATAGACTGTCTATCACACATGTGGGGCGGTCTTCGCTTTACCGAAAGCCGACAGCTTGGCAGAGGCAGGCCATGACAAATCCTCTTTTTACGCCCTTCTCGCTCGGTTCGCTGGAGCTGCCCAATCGTATCGTCATGGCCCCCATGACTCGGAGCTTCTCACCCGATGGAATACCCGGCCAGAATGTTGCGGATTATTATGCGCGCCGCGCAGCCAACAATGTCGGTCTGATCCTAACGGAAGGTACCGTCATAGACCGGAAAGCGGCCGGCAATGACGGCAATGTGCCTAAATTCTACGATGAAGCCTTGGATGGCTGGAAGCGCGTTGTTGAACAGGTCAAGGCGGAAGGCGGATTGATCGCGCCGCAACTCTGGCATGTTGGCATGATGCGCAAACCCGGAACGGGTCACTATCCCGACGCCCCATCCGATTCTCCGTCCGGCATCACCCACACAGGTAAAGCCGTGATGCCGCCGCCCAGCGATGAAGACGTGGCCGACATGGTCAACAGCTATGCGCGGTCCGCCGCTTACGCCAAAGAGCTAGGCTTTGACGCCATCGAAATCCACGGCGCCCATGGCTATCTCATCGATCAGTTCTTCTGGGACGTGATGAATGCGCGCGAAGACAAATATGGCGGCGGGCTGGCTGAACGCGCCACCTTCGCGGCCGACATAATCCGCGAATGCCGAAAAGCCGTGGGCCCGGACATGCCCATCCTCATCCGTATTTCGCAGTGGAAGCAGCAGGATTTCTCGGCCCGTCTCGCTGAAACGCCGCAAGAAATGGAAGACTGGCTCAAAGTCTTCGTTGATGCGGGCGTTGATTGCCTACACTGTTCGCAACGTCGCTTCTGGGAGCCAGAATTTGACGGCTCCGACCTTAACTTTGCGGGCTGGGCCAAAAAGTTGACCGGATTACCAACAATCACAGTCGGCAGCGTGGGACTGTCCTCAGACTTCATCGGTGCCTTCCAAGGCGAAAATTCCAAGGCCGCGTCGCTCGATGATTTGACCGAACGGCTGGAAAAAGGCGAGTTCGACCTCGTCGCTGTCGGCCGGGCTTTGCTGCAAGATCCGGAATGGGCGACCAAGGTGCTTGAAGGTCGCGAAGACGAATTGGCGGATTACGACGCCAAGTCGCTGACCAAACTCTACTAAGCGCGGCGCATGGCCAGCTGGATGAAGTTGGTCAGGAAAGGGCGGGTTTCACGCGGGTCGATGATGTCCTCGACCCCGTAACGCTCAGCCGTTCGGAACGGTGACGAGACCTCAGCCAGTCGTGCCTTAATCGAGGCGAGTTCGGCAGCTGGATCGTCACTCGCCGCGAGTTCTGACTGATAGGCTACTTCCACACCGCCATCGATAGGCAGACTGCCCCAATCTCCGCTCGGCCAAGCGGCGCGGTACTGGAAGCGCGTATGATCACTCATCGCCGCACCTGCGACGCCGTAAGCTTTGCGGATAATGACGCTCGCCCAAGGCACTGTCGCGGAATAAATCGCGCTCATTGTTTCGACGCCGCGCCGAATTGTGGCGGCTTTCTCGGCCTCCAGCCCAATCATAAACCCCGGATTGTCGACAAGGTGCACAATAGGAAGTTCAAATAATTCAGCTAGTTCGACGTGCCGCTTGACCTTATCCGCCGTATCAGCCGTCCATGATCCGCCGAGGAAACTGGGATCCGATGCGATGACCGCAACGGGCCAACCATCTAGCCGTGCTAGCGCCGTAATTGAGGCGCGGCCCCATTTGCGACCGATCTCAAACACACTGCCCTCATCCATAACGGATCGGACAATCGCGCGCATGGAATAGGCTTTGTTCCGGTCACGCGGGATGATCGACAAAAGCTGTTCATCGATACGGTTCGGATCATCCGACGTTACATGTCTGTGGATCGGATCACCGGCCCGGTCGGGTAAGAAGGATAAAAAGGCGCGTGCACGCACGAACGCATCCGCTTCGCTCTCCGCCTCATCGTCTACCACACCGTTGCGTGTATGTATGTCCGATCCGCCGAGACCTTCTTTGTCGAGACTTTCGCCCAGCGGGGCGACGATCGCTGGACCCGCCGTGAAGACTTGCGACAGACCTTTGACCATGACGGAGTAATGCGACGCCACGACTCTTGCGGCACCGAGACCCGCGCAAGGGCCTAGCGCCAACGCCACAACAGGAACGGTCCGTAGATTTTTTGTGATGGTCTCAAACCCCGGCACTTCCGGCACATAGGTATAGCCCATTGTTTCAAGCGATTTGACCGATCCACCGCCGCCCGTCCCATCAATCATCCGGACCAGTGGGATACCGAATTCTGACGCCATTTTCTCAGCATGGATGAACTTGCGATAGATCGCGGCGTCAGAGGCCCCGCCGCGAACGGTGAAATCATCAGCTGAGGCAACGACCGGGCGACCCGCAATCGCGCCCTGCCCATAGATGAAATTGGACGCCGCCGACCGGATTAGCTTCCCATCCGCATCATACTGGCCGGCCCCGGCCAGCTTACCGATTTCTCGAAATGATCCGTCATCGAGCAATCCGTCGATCCGCTCACGGGCCGTCAGCTTGCCGCGGCCCTTTTGGCGGGCGACCTTGTCGGCACCGCCCATGTCCTCAGCGAAGCCCTCACGGAGAGCTTTTTGTTCGAGTTCAGCGGACCAATCGGTCGGTTGATCAGGCATCTGGCACACCTTTATCGGCTGTCTTCCATCCCTGCAGACCGTCGCCGCGCATTGTTCTGCGCGTCAGGCCGGGGAAGAGGCGGGAGCCGATATCGAAGGCCCACCGCGTTGATTTCGGGATGAAGACCTGAGATTGATTACGTGAGATCGCCTTAAGGATTGCTGAGACCACGTCTTCGATTTCGACGGCCGGAGTTGTTTTCGAGCGGGCCACGCCATCGATCATCCGCGTCCGCACCATACTGGGGTGGATACTCGTGACGCCGATAGTCGTCCCGTCGAGGTCATATTCAAGGCAGCGCGTAAAACCGCGTACGGCATGTTTCGACGCCGTGTAGGCCGCCATTCCAGGCGAGCCGATCACTCCCGCGATGGAACTCATATTGATGATATGAGCGGCCTCACGCTCGCGTAAATGCGGCAGAGCCGTGTGTGTCACTGCCATCAAGCCCGTGACGTTGAGATCGATGGTCTTCCGCCAGCGCTCAAACGGCACCGCATCATATTCCCCCGACGTCGCGATACCCGCATTATTGATGAGAATATCGAACCCGATCGCCATCGCTTCTTCTGTGGCCACGACGGCTTCCTCAACCTTGGACAGGTCGGCCTCAATGATGTTATAGGTGCCACCTTCGGCTTCTACCCGTTCTTTCGTCACGACTTGCGTGTCCGCTCTTAGGTCACAGCCAATGACCTTGCAGCCTGATTTAGCGAAAGCGATTGCCAAACCCTGCCCGATCCCGCGTGCGGAACCTGTGATGAATACGGATTTACCTGTATAGTCCATGCATCCATCTTTGGCAGTCGCGCGTTGCTCTGCCAAGACGAAGCTAACGAAAGGTCCGATATGTCCCGTTTTCTGCCTATTCTCCTGGCCACAAGCGCCCTTGCGATGCCCGCACTGGCCCACGCTCATTCTGACGCCAGCGAGATGCCCGGCGTCATCCATGTGACAGCCAGTGCCTCTGCCGATGCCGTTCCGGATCGAGCCTCTGTCTCTGCGGGTGTGCAAACCGAGGGCAAAACGGCTCAAGAAGCCATGGCGAAGAATTCGCAGCTGATGCGCAATGTCTATGCAACGCTGGAAGCCAACGGCATTCCTCCGAAAGACATTTCAACCTCCTACCTGAACCTCAATCCGCGCTATAATTACGAAAATCGTGAGAACGGTCAGCCCTTGCTCGTCGGTTATCAAGCGAGCAACCAAATCACCGTGAGCACGCGTGAGTTAGACCGCACCGGTCCAATGATCGACGCGTTGCTGCAAGCGGGCATCAACAACATCAATAATGTCCAATTCACCGTGAGCGAACCGGACGCAGCGCAAGCCCAAGCCCGGGCTGCCGCAATTGCTAAGGCTCAAATGAAGGCACGGACAATGGCGCAGGCCGCTAATGTGCGGCTCGGTAAATTGCTGTCGCTAAGCGAAGGCAGCGCACCGGGACCGATCTATAATCAGGTGATGAATATGGGTGCACGGATGGAAGCCATGGACGCCGCTCCGCCGCTGGCGCCAGGCCAGCGCGAAATCAGCGCCACAGTGACGATGAGCTACGCCATCGCCGACTAAAGCGTCTTTGCGACCTCAATAATCAGCTCGGCCAATTCGCCGGGCTGATCTTCCTGTAAGAAGTGACCGCCATCTTTGATGGTTCGATGCGGCTGCCCTTTTGTGCCCGGCACGCGTGCTTGAAAAATCTTGTCACCGCCTTTGGTTACCGGATCCTGATCAGAGAAACAGGTCACGAACGGTTTGTCCCAGGCGGACAGGACTTTCCACGCGTCGCGATTGTCGGCCACACCGTCATGGTCTGGCGCAGTCGGCACGAGTGCCGGGAAAATACGTGCCCCCGCCTTAAAACTTTCATCGGGATAGGGCGCATCATAGCCCGCAACCTCTTCTGCAGTTAAGTCCCGGACCGAGGCGCCTTGAAGAATCATACCGGTCGGAAATTCCGGCACGGTTTGTGAGAATTGTTGCCACGCTAGAAAGGCATCTGGCGGCGTGCCTTCGCCAATTGGCAACATAGTATTTCCAGCAATGACGGCTGCGAAGCGATCCGGTCGTGCCGCGACGAGGCGAAGCCCAATCAAGCCACCCCAATCCTGACAGAAGAGCACCACTCCGGACAGATCAAGACTGTCGAACCATTCCAGCATCCATTCAACATGGGAGCTATAACTGTAATCTGATGTCTCAGTCGGTTTATCTGACTTACCGAACCCAATCAGGTCCGGCGCAATGACCCGAAACCCAGCTTCAGCAACGGGTGGGATCATATGTCGATAGAGAAATGACCAACTCGGCTCGCCATGCATCATCAAGACAGGGCGGGCGCTTTTTGCGCCCTCGTCGACATAGTGCAGGCGGAGATCGTCCCCAACGGTGGCATAATTCGGTTCAAATGGGTAATCTGGAAGCCCATTAAACCGTTCGTCCGGCGTTCTCAGTTTTTCCATGACCCCTCCGATCTGTCTTGATAGACTAGTGAGACAAATTGAGGTCGACAATGAACGATTATGTGTTCCCGCCATCCGATCCTGTCTCCCTGCCCGTTGTTGGCACAGATAAGCGATTTCCAGTGCGCAAAATTTATTGCGTTGGGCGGAACTATGCAGCGCATGTGAAAGAAATGGGCGGAGACCCGGTGCGTTCAGAACCGATCATCTTTACCAAAGCGCCCGAAGCCTTAGTCGAAAACGGCTCTCAAATCCATTATCCGCCCAACACGTCCGACATGCATTACGAAGTCGAACTGGTCGCCGCCATCGGGCCAGATGGTGTGTTCGCCTATGGCGTTGGGATCGACCTCACCCGCCGGGATCTACAAAGCCTTGCTAAATCCAAGGGCGCGCCTTGGTCACGAGCCAAAGATTTTGCCTCCGCCGCCCCCTGCTCCAATCTCACTCAGGCTGGAAATACTTCCCTCGAAAATGCGCATATCGTGCTGAGAAAGAACGGCGAAATCGTTCAACATGCGCGACTGTCCGACATGATCTGGTCAGTGAATGAGATTATCCATCAGATCGGCAGCGATATGGATCTTGGCCCCGGCGACCTTATCTATACCGGAACGCCGGACGGCGTCGGCCCTGCCGTGATCGGTGATGAGCTTGAAGGCGGCATTGAAGGCCTCGAACCGATCAGAGTCAGGATCATCTAATATGAGTACAACAACCCACACTGTCGACGAAATCTTGATGCCTTTGGCGATCGCCGTCGTGATTGACCATAAGGTCAGAGCGGTCGAACAGACTGCGTTTTTCCTGCTGGCGAATGGCCTACTCGAACTTTTCGATCATCCGACCATGATTGCGGAAGACATGATGGGTTGGTTTGAAGAGCGGAAAGAGGATCTTGAAGATCAACTCTGGGATAAGGGCGGAAATACGCTCGTTCTGAAAGCGCTCACACGGTTTAAAGACGCTCAGCACTGTGAGGCAATCTATGACGCGCTTGTGGCGATCACGATCGCCGACAATGAATATGTCGCCGAGGAATCGCGGCTGATTAAATCAGCCGCGTCCATTTATGGTTATGAGCGGCCGCCTTTTAAGATCAAGCGGACCTAACGCTCTAGCTATTCGGCGCCTTCCAGAGCTTCACGGGCGCGACTGTCTTTCTTACGCTCGTGCTCGAGCAAGAAGCGCTTGCGGACCCGGATGTTCTCAGGTGTCACTTCGACCAGCTCATCATCATTGATGAACTCCAAAGCACCTTCCAAAGTCATCTCAATCGGTGTCACAAGGACCACAGCATCATCTGTTCCGGACGCCCGGACATTGGTCAGCTTTTTGCCTTTGAGTGGGTTCACGGTCAGATCGTTCTCACGCGAGTTCACGCCGATGACCATACCTTCGTAAACTTCAACGGCATGACCGATGAACAGTTTGCCACGCTCCTGCAGGTTCCACAGAGCGAAAGCCGCCGCTTTGCCTGTTGAGTTTGAAATCAGCGCCCCTTTTTGACGACGGCCAATCCCCGCCTTGGCGCGCGGCGCGTAGCGGTCAAAGTTATGATACATCAGGCCATTGCCGGATGTCAGCGTCATGAAATCTCCGCGGAAGCCGATCAGGCCGCGCGTCGGGATGTCATAGTCAAGACGAACGCGACCTTTGCCGTCCGGCTCCATATTCTTCAGATCACCCTTTCGCTCATTCAGGCGCTGAATGATCGTGCCTTCTGTGCCTTCTTCAAGATCGACCGTCAGCGTTTCCCAAGGCTCACATAGGACGCCGTCAATTTCTTTATTGATCACCTGCGGACGGGAAATGGCCACTTCATAGCCTTCACGGCGCATATTCTCGATCAGGATCGAAAGGTGGAGCTCACCCCGGCCAGACACCCGGAACTTGTCAGCCTCAGCGAGTTGTTCGACTCGCAAAGCCACATTGTGGATCAACTCTCGGTCGAGCCGGTCTTTGATGTTGCGCGATGTGACATATTTGCCTTCGCGACCAGCAAAGGGGCTGTCATTGACTTGGAAGGTCATAGAGATCGTCGGTTCATCGACCGAAAGTTCTGGCAGACATTCAACATGCTCTGGATCGCAAATCGTGTCGGACAGACCCAAACCTTCGATCCCTGTGAACGTCACAATATCGCCAGCCGTCGCCATGTTAGCCTCAACGCGCTCCAAGCCCATAAACCCGAAAAGCTGGGCAATCTTGGCTTTACGCTCACGGCCATCCGGAGACGCAACGACAACAGATTGTCCCTTTTTGATCACGCCGCGCTGAATGCGACCGATGCCGATCACACCTTTATAGCTGTCATAGTCTAGCGCGCTGACCTGTAGCTGCAGGGGACCATTCGGGTCGACGGACGGCTTAGGCGCATGCGCGACAATCGTTTCGAAAAGCGGCGTCATGTCGGTGCCGATTGTGTCGACCTCATGCGTCGCCCAACCATTGATGGCTGAGGCGAAGACGGTTGGGAAGTCGAGCTGTTCATCAGTGGCACCGAGACGATCAAACAGATCGAATGTCTGGTCCACGACCCAGTCAGAACGGGCCCCTTGACGGTCGACCTTGTTGACAACAACAATGGGCTTAAGCCCACGTTCCAACGCCTTGCGAGTCACGAAAGTGGTCTGCGGCATTGGACCTTCAACGGCATCAACCAGCAGCACCACACAATCGACCATCGACAGAACGCGTTCCACCTCACCGCCAAAGTCGGCGTGTCCGGGTGTGTCCACAATATTGATCCGCCACTCTTGGCCATCCGGCGCGGTCCAGCGCAGGGCTGTATTCTTTGCCAAAATGGTAATCCCACGCTCGCGCTCAATGTCGCCACTATCCATGACCCGCTCGTCCAGCGTGCCGCGTTCGTCCAGCGTACCGGATTGTCGCAGCAACTTATCGACGAGCGTCGTTTTGCCGTGGTCAACGTGCGCAACAATGGCGACGTTACGAAGATGTTTGATCGGATCTGACATGGCGCGGCCCTTAACGCTCAGGCGGCGAGATGCAAGCCCGCTATACGGCGAGATCGGTATGGCACCGCAGTCCAGACATGATAGATGATTTCCTATGGCGCAACGTCATCATATCGGGATTGCGGGTTGCGGCATTGGCGGATTGGCGGCGGCCTGCTTCCTGAAACGGCAAGGCCACGCGGTTACGGTGTTCGACCAGTTCGATGAACCCTCGCCTGTCGGCTCCGGATTAGTCATTCAACCTGTCGGTTTGACCTGTCTAGAAAAACTTGGCTTGCTGGAGATAGTGACAGGCCGCGGTCAGGCCATCTATCAGATGCAAGGGATTGAGAGCGCGTCTCGCCGCACGGTCCTGCGCGTGGCTTACGGGCCGCAAGGTGGCGACAGATACGGCCTCGCCATCCACCGGGCCGAACTCTTCACCGCACTCTATACTCAGGCGTTGGCGTTGGGCGCGACCATCATAGGGTCCACACATGTGACAGCCAGTCAATTGGACGGCGAGCAGCGAACTATCCTGTCCGATAAGGGCGACATTCACGGACCATTCGATCTGGTCATTGACGCATCAGGCATTGGCTCAAACCTAAGCCCGATCCGTACAAAGCCCCTACCCTATGGGGCCTTATGGGGCACGGTTGATTGGCCAGATGATACGCGGCTGCCAACAGATCGCCTCTCGCAATGCTATCGCAGGGCGCATCATATGTTGGGCGTGCTACCGCTCGGTCACAAGCAACAAACGGCAATCTTCTGGAGCGAACCGCAAAACAGCCTTCAAGATTGGGTTCAAGGCGACCTAGACACGTGGAAAACCCAGACCATCCGACTCTGGCCCGAATTTGCGCCCTTCGTCGATCAGATTACTTCGCATGCAGACATGAGCCCAGCTTTCTATCGTCATGGGACGCTGAAAACGCCTTACACCGACCGTATGGCGTTTATTGGCGACGCTGCGCATCAAGCCAGTCCGCAATTAGGCCAAGGGGCGAATATGGCGCTGCTCGATGCAATAGCACTCTCTGAAGCGTTAAACCGACATCCAATTCCAGAGGCTTTGTTACGATATGCAGCGCAACGTCGCCGCCACGTTCGCTTTTATCAGATGATTTCAAACCTGTTCACGCCGTTCTACCAATCGCGAAACTCTGTCCTGCCGATGATCCGCAACAATGTTTTTCACCCAGCCAGCCAAATCTGGCCATTGAACAGGGGTTTGACACAGCTCGTTTCGGGCTCGTTAGTCTCGACCGGGATTTAGTCCGCTGCAGCCGGAACGATTGTTACGCTCTCACCACAACCACACGCATCCGTCTGGTTTGGATTTCTGAACACGAATTTGCTGTGCAGCAATGTGGTTTCGTGATCGATCACAGCACCGAGAATGAACAGCACGGCCTTGGCATCGACAACAATTTTGACGCCATTATCCTCGACCACTTCATCGAAGCGTTCTGGTTCGGACACATAGTCCATCATATATTCCATGCCGGCACAGCCGCCATTTTTGACGCCCACACGAAGATAACCTTCGCCGCGTTCGTCTAGGATTTCGCGCACTTGTTCGGCAGCAGCGTCGCTCAGCGTGACGAGTTTGGGGCGCGGGCGACGGGTTTTTGTCAGTGTCTCGGTCATAACATGTTCAGCTCTAGTCGAGCCTCCTCACTCATCCGGTCGGGTGTCCAAGGTGGATCAAAGACCATTGAGACCTCAACTCGGCGGATGCCCTCGACGCGCTGACAGGCCTCTTGCACCCAAATCGGCATTTCGCCAGCAACCGGGCAGCCTGGCGCTGTCAGGGTCATATCGACGAGCAGCGTACGATCATCTTCCAGCTCGACCTTATAGATCAAGCCAAGCTCATAAATATCGGTCGGGATTTCAGGATCGTAGACGGTTTTAAGCTCGACCACGACATCATGGGTTATGCGCGCAATTTCGCCGTCAGTCGGCGGCTCTATCGGCGCACCGGAAACATCCATAACGTCGCGCGTTTCGGCCACAACAGCCGATTTGTCTCGCGCAGGCATGGGCGCAGATGCGGGCGAATGGGTAGCCGAGCGCTCAATTTCCACCGCCGCAAGGCCGGGGATCTGCGCATTGGCAATCGCTTCTGCGCGCCGTTCTCTTTCCGTTAAATCGTCCATCTGACTACCATATAGTGTGTCTTACTCATCCGAGAAAGACCGCTGCCTTCTTAACCGCTGCGATGAAGCGGTCGGCTTCTTCCAGCGTATTGTAAATTCCAAAGCTCGCCCGGACCGTTGAATGTACGCCCATGGCTTCCATCAGCGGTTGAGTGCAGTGCTGTCCGGCCCGAACAGCAACGCCGTATTTGTCCATAATCTGCGCCACATCATGGGCGTGCGCCCCTTCGAGGTTGAACGCTAAAACCGGCCCTTTATCGGGGGTTTCGCCAAAAATGCGGACACTGTTCAGCTCGCGCAGACCGTCGCGCGCCGCGTGGTAACAAGCCATTTCGTGTTGATGCACGTCGGCCATATCATATTGCGAAAACCAGTCGATCGCCGCACCTAGACCGATGGCTTCCAAGATCGGCGGGGTCCCCGCCTCAAATTTGGCGGGGGCGTCTGCATAAGTGATGCGGTCCATATAGACGTCTTCGATCATCTCACCGCCGCCGTTGAAGGGCTGCATGCGATCTAAAATATCAGTCGTGCCGTAAAGCGCGCCAATCGCCGTTGGCCCGTAAAGCTTATGCCCAGTCATAGCGAACAAATCGACACCTAGCGCTTGCACATCCACATCCAGATGCACGGCCGCTTGTGTGCCGTCCGCGATCATCACCGCGCCCGCCGCTTTGGCCCAGCGGGCGATTTCGGCAATCGGATTGATCGTGCCCAGCACATTGGACATATAAACAGCGGAGACAATTTTTGTTTTAGAACCAATGGTTTCTCGGAATATTTTCATGTCGAGTGAGCCATCAGGCAGCACAGGAATAAACTTCAGAACCGCCCCGTAGCGTTCCCGTAAAAAATGCCACGGCACAATGTTGGAATGATGCTCCATCTGCGTGATGACGATCTCGTCGCCTGGCTGGATCATATGAGCGAGCCCGTAGGCGCTGAGGTTCAGCGCCTCCGTCGCGCCGCGGGTGAAGACGATATTATCCGGTGACGGCGCATTCAGGAAGGTCGCGACTTTGGCCCGCGCGGCTTCGAACGCATCCGTCGTTTCATTGGCCATCGTGTGAAGGCCGCGATGGACGTTGGCGAAACTGCTCCGCATCTGACCGGCCATCGCATCAATTACAGCCTCAGGCTTCTGCGCAGAGGCCGCATTGTCAAGATAGGCAAGCGGATAGCCATTCACTTCACGCGAGAGGATCGGAAACTGTGCCCGGACGGCTTGGATATCAAACGCACTCATGAAACCGCTCGCTGATACATATAGGCCGCAACCAGCGCGATCACGAGCACAACGAGGACCCTCACAATCCCGCTTAGCAATGCGTTGTTTTGCTCTGTCCGCCGCTGAATTTGCGACGCGATCAGCAAAAGCACGGCGGCGACAGCGGCTGCGGTTGCAAGGCTCATGACCGGCTTTCCAGCCAATCGCGCACCAGTGCCAACATGTCCTCATTCTCCCCCAACCGGGCGGCGATAAAGGCTTCGATAAGCAGAGCACGAGCTTGCCCTTCGGGAATACCGCGTTGGCGCATGTAAAATAGCGACTGTTCGTCCAACTGGCCGATGGTGTTGCCATGCGCGCATTCGACGTCATCGGCGTAAATTTCCAATTCCGGCTTGGCGTTGATCTTCGCTTTATCGGACAGCATCAGCGCGTCATGACGCATTTCCGCGTCAGTCTGCTGCGCCGGACGGCGGACATGGAATTTGCCTTGGAAGACGCCGCGCGATTTGTCTGTGACCACACCAGCCACCGTGTCACGAACCGTTGAGCCCGGCGCTGCAAAATCGATATAATGGGTGATGTCGGCGTGTCGGCTGCCGTCCAGCAGATAAGCGCCCGACATGTCGACCTCTACCGCGCCCATACAGGCCAATCGCGTCTCCAGACGGGTGAAAGCCCCGCCAAAGGTCAGCAGTGTCTGATTGAAGCGTGCGCCGTCCCAGAGGGTCACATGCGCACGGGCATAACGAACGACGTCGTTCCCATCTTGCGAGATCAGGGTTCGCGAGAGCGATCCGCCCTCGCGCACCGTGTAACGTAGGTCGAGATTGACGAAACCGGCGTCGCTCTCATGATGTTCGACAACAGAGAGCGATGCGCCCTTTCCGATCTCAATCACGATCTGGGCGTTGCCCTGACGTAAATCGCGCAAGACCAGTGGTTGATCAAATTGCGCACCATCCGGCACGGTGATCTTGGTGGCGCCACCGGATAGGATCGATGCCATTTTGGTCATCGGATCCGATCCCTCTGCGGGTTTAGTCTCTCCAATAATCATACCGTCCAGCGTCGACAGAGCCGGACGCATCGGCCCGGACAGACCGTCAGGCTTGCGCGCCTCTACGGTGGATTTCAAATCCGACCATTTCCACGCTTCCAATCCGCGGTGGGGCAGATGAGCAACGACATCATACATAAGCGTCATAGCCCTCTTTCTCGAGGGTTTTGGCAAAGTCAGCCTCGCCGCTGGCGGCGATCTTGCCGCCCGCGAGCACATGCACCTGATCCGGCACGATATAGTCCAGCAGACGCTGATAGTGGGTGATGATGAGCATGCCGCGATCCGGCGCGCGCAGCGCGTTGACGCCGTCGGCCACAATGCGGAGCGCATCGACGTCAAGACCAGAGTCCGTTTCGTCCATGACGAGGAAGCTGGGCTCCAACATCATCATCTGGAAAATCTCCATACGCTTCTTCTCCCCGCCGGAAAAACCGACATTGAGCGGACGGCGCAGCATCTCTGGCGCGATCTTGAGCGACTTGGCGATTTCTCGCGCGCGTTTCATGAAGTCCGGCGCGCTGACCTCGTCCTCGCCGCGCGCTTTGCGTTGTGCGTTCATAGCCGTGCGCAAGAAGGTCAGCGTTGGCACGCCGGGGATTTCGAGTGGATATTGGAAGGACAGGAATAAGCCTGCCGCCGCGCGCTCTTCCGGCTCCATCTCCAAAAGGTCTTCACCGTCCAGAGTCACAGAGCCGTCCGTGACATCATAGCCGTCACGGCCTGTCAGCACGTAAGAAAGCGTTGATTTCCCGGCGCCGTTCGGCCCCATAATGGCATGGACTTCGCCCGCCGGAACGGTGAGCGACAGATCCTTGATGATAGTCTTATTGCCATCATCGACCGTCGCGGTGAGGTTTTGTATTTTAAGCATTGCCGTCAGTCTTTCAAAATCGATTGTATCGCTGATACTAATTTTGGAGAGCATCCTTTTAAGGACACCTTATAGGCGTAAGAGATAGCCAAAAACGAGTTCTTGTCAGTTGAGCTTTGAAAAAGAGAGTATCCATGCGGCAAATTGCGACAAGAAAAGCTTGGACCAAGAACACAGACCACTTCCGAGGAATAGACTGGCACAAAGCCTACCAATTCAGGTGTAATATTTGTTCGTTCGACAGTGTTTTCAAAATCAAAATCTAATGAATCGGGCAGCACCCATTTATGCTCAAAAGTATGTCCGTAATCTGCGGTCACATCCTGCACCCAGATTTCGAAACTATCCTTCTCTTGAACATCGGCCCGAACGTGAGACGTAATAGTCCACAAAGCCAACCCTAGCACCACGATAAGTGGTGCAAAAAAATATCGAGACATCTTCACACCCAAGCCCCCACGGGCGCGTCATATTTCGCGTCGACGGCGGTATCGCCGTTATTCTTTGTTCCGACGGGCTCGATCAGGAATATCCAGCATTCTTCCTCGGCGCGGGGGCGGTGACGCGTGCCTTTGGGAACGACGATACATTCGCCCTCCCCGACATCGACGCTATCTTGGCCTTCAATATCGAGCGTGAACGCGCCCTTCCAGCAGAAGAACATCTCGTCCTCTTCCGGATGAGCATGCCACGGATAGTCACCTTTGATTTTGGCGAGTTGGAACGTCTGCCCGTTCAATTCCGCGACCGTTTTCGGGCGGAAATGTTCGGTAATCAGATCGAATTTCTCGGATATGTCGATTTTGTCGATCATTAGCCCTTGAACGCCGTCACTTCGATTTCGACCTTCATCCGCTCATCGACCAAGTCGGCGATGACCATGGTCGCGGCGGGGAGGATATTGCCGAAATGCTGGCGGATGACAGGTAGAACGGCGTCCATATGGGCGCGGTCGGTCAGCGTATACTGAACGCGGATTGTGTGCCCCAGCTCGAACCCGCCCGCCTTAAGCGCCGCTTGAATATTGGCGAATGTGTTCATCGCCTGCTGCGCTGGATCGTCAGGCAATTCACCGGATGAGTAATCATAGCCGACCGTGCCGGACACGAAACACCAGTCGCCTTGCACGACGGCGCGGCTCATGGCGTAGCTTTTCTCGCCTTCGCTCAGCGTGATGAGTTGGCGCTTTGGCTTAGGTTTGGATTTGGTCATTATATCGATCCTAAGGACAGAGGTCCGTGGTCCATTCATTGGCTTTATCGCCACGGCGACATTGTATGCGCGAGCCGAATCCGACCAACACGTCATCCGTAAACCGGGCGTAAGTTTCCTCGGCGGCGAGCGAGTCGTCTTTCAGACCACTCCGGCGGATCACAAAGATCATATCGCCATCTACAGTGCGTTCGGTGGAGCTAACCTTGGACCCAGAACCAGCATCTGAGTTGTAATAGAGAAGCAGTTCGTCTTGGGCCGCATAGCGCGCCATGCCCAACTCAATCGGAACGAAACGTGCCAAATCACGCGAATAATCGTTCGGGTTTAACGCGGGAAGACCAGCCGGCATAACGGGCGTTCCGGGCACGACCGGCGCGACCATGTCACGGACAATCTGTTCTTCAGGGTCAAGCGGCTCAATGACCTCGGCAGTTGCCGTATCGCTCGGCAGGAAGACCGTCGCAGCAAACCAAATTTTCACAATGATCATCGCCGCAATCACGCCGATGCCGACAACACCGATGATCCAGACGAGGCTTTTGCGCTGGCGAGACTCAGACATTAGCCCACGCTCCCTTCGAGCGAGATCGCAACCAGTTTCTGGGCTTCGACAGCAAATTCCATCGGCAGTTTCTGCAATACGTCGCGACAGAAACCATTGACCAACAGCGCCACGGCATCCTCTTCGGACAGGCCACGTTGACGGCAATAGAACAGCTCATCATCAGACAGTTTGGACGTCGTTGCTTCATGCTCAAATTGCGCGGTCGGCGTGCCGGATTCGATATAAGGCACGGTATGCGCGCCGCACTGATCGCCGATCAGCAAGCTGTCACACTGGGTGAAGTTTCGCGCGCCTGTCGCCTTGCGGTGGGCAGAGACGAGCCCGCGATAGGTCGAGTTGGACTGACCCGCGCTGATCCCTTTGGAAATCACCCGCGACTTGGTGTTTTTGCCCAAATGGATCATCTTCGTGCCAGTATCGGCCTGCTGATGCCCGTTAGTGATGGCGATGGAGTAGAATTCGCCTTGGCTATTATCCCCACGTAGAATGCAGGATGGGTATTTCCACGTTACAGCCGACCCGGTTTCGACCTGGGTCCAGCTGACCTTGGAGTTCGCGCCGCGGCAATCGGCCCGTTTGGTGACAAAGTTATAGACCCCGCCATTTCCGTCCTTATCGCCCGGCCACCAGTTCTGGACGGTCGAATACTTCACTTCCGCATCCTCATGCACAATGATCTCGACAATCGCAGCGTGGAGCTGATTTTCATCGCGCATAGGCGCGGTGCAGCCTTCCAGATAGGAAACGTAAGAACCCTTATCCGCAATAATCAGCGTGCGTTCAAACTGACCTGTGCCCTGTGCATTCATGCGGAAATAGGTCGATAGCTCCATCGGGCAGCGCACGCCCGGCGGGATGTAAACAAATGACCCGTCCGAAAAGACGGCATTGTTGAGCGTCGCATAGTAATTGTCGGTCACGGGGACGACTGAGCCCATATATTTGCGGACCAGTTCCGGGTGATCTTTGACGGCTTCGCTGAACGAACAGAAGATGACGCCATGTTTGGCGAGCTCTTTCTTGAACGTCGTCACGACGGACACACTGTCAAACACTGCATCGACGGCCACTTTGGGTGCGCCTTTGACGCCCGCTAGAACTTCCTGTTCTTTCAGGGAGATACCGAGCTTATTGTAGATTTCGAGAATGTCTGGATCGACTTCGTCCAGCGATTCCAGCTCTTTTTTCTTCACCGGCGAAGCGTAGTAATACATGTCCTGAAAATCGATTTCAGGATAGTCGACCATGGCCCATTTCGGCTCGTCCAGCGTCAGCCAGCGGCGATACGCTTCCAACCGCCAGTCTAGCAGCCATTGCGGCTCATCCTTCTTGGCGGAGATAAAGCGGACAATGTCTTCGTTCAGACCTTTTGGCGCGAACTCTTGTTCAATATCGGAATCAAAGCCATACTTGTACTTATCGGCCTCCAGAGCGCGCACACCCTCGACCGTTTCCGCTTCAATGCCATCTTTTACTTTTACATCAGTCATTTATACGGCTTTCCTAGCCTTGCGAAGTCTGGCCCATACATCAGCGCAGGCTGCAACATCGTCCATTGTATTGCCGGGACCAAAGCTGACCCGGAGTGCGCCGTTCGGCGCTTCTTCTGACCGCCCCATCATGCGTAGAACGCGGCGCTCGCCGACTTTGCCGGATGAACAGGCGGTTCCGTTACTGACCGATAGCCCGGCCAGATCAAACGTCATCATGGCTGTCATGCCGCTCAATCCCGGCGCTGAGAAAAAACTCGTATTCGGTAGACGCTTCGCATCCGCGCCAAAGACCACCGTCGTCGGGTCGATCCGCAAAAGCTCGGCTTCCAACGCATCTCGCAGCGGCTGCAAGTCTGAAAACCTTGTATTTGCTTCACTTGCGGCGACGCCAAACCCCGCAATTCCGGCGACATTAGTCGTACCGGCGCGTCGGCGTTGTTCCTGACCACCGCCGCAGATCATCGGCGTAAACGGGGCATCGGGTGAGACATAGAGCGCTCCGACGCCTTGCGGTCCACCGATCTTATGGGCGCTGACACTAACATAATCCGCCGGAAATAGCATTTGGCTTTTGCCCAGCGCCTGAACGCCATCGATCAGGATCAGGCCGCCCGCATCGTGAATAGTATCGATCGCACGGTCCGTATCCTGCACAACACCCGTTTCGCTATTCGCGGCAACCAGTGACAGGAAGGGTTTGCCATCCATCGGGTTCCAGTCTGCAAGCACAGCATCGAGCGCATCCATGTCAGTCCGGCCATCCGACAGCGCCGGCAGCATGCTGAGGCGTACACCGCTGGCTTCAGCGGCATTGATCGAGGCCGGGTGATCCATTGAGGACACGATCAGATGCTTGCACCCAGCTGCGACCACAGAATGGATAACGGTATTGATCGCTTCCGTGCCAGAGCCCGTGAACACGATGTCCTGCGAACATTGACCCATCGCCATACCGACCGCATCACGCGCATCAGCGACAAGGCTGGCCGCGGTGCGGCCATGCATGTGTTGAGCAGACGCATTGCCAACGACCGTCATCGCGTGAGTGACCGCATCAATCACCGACTGCGGGGCTGGGCTGGTGGCGTTATGATCAAGATAGATATTCACCGAGGGATTTCCCCATCAACAACCATCTGAACCGTTACAGTGTTCAAAAACCCACCAATATGGTCTTCCAACGCACCCCAGAGACTATGTGTCAGGCATTTCGCTGTGCGGCCCGTGCAACCCAGCGCCTGCTCTGGGCGGCAGCCATGCGCGCGGACTTCTTCTTCGACCGCTGCTATAATGTCAGAAATTGGCATTTGCGAGGCTGGCCGGGTCAGGGCGTAGCCACCGGTCGGCCCCCGCTTACTATCGACCAAGCCTGCGCGGCGTAGATCGGCAAAAACCTGTTCGAGGAATGACTGGCTGAGACCCTGACGTTCGCTGATCTCATTTAAACGCACACGCGCACCTGGACCGCCAAGAGCGGTTTGGGCGGCCAAATCAGCCACAGCCGTCACGGCCGTTCGTCCTTTCGCGCTGAGTTTCAAGTCTATCCTGTCCCAACTGCCATTTATTTTGCAAATTAACGACGCGCTTGGTAGAGCGGGCCGAAATGTAGATTGAAGCGGGCATCTATGATTTCCGACCAATCTAGTCAAGAATAACAAGCGCAAAGCCGCAGCGGCATTTGCGCATAGCTCCGAGAGCACGTCCTCTATGCCTGAAGTCATTTTTGCCGGTCCTGAAGGCCGTCTCGAAGGTCGTTATCATCCAGCCGACGATTCCGCCGCCCCTTGCGCCTTGATTCTATCGCCTCACCCTAAAGCGGGCGGTCATATGGATCACCGCATCCCGGTGGCGATGTATGAACAATATAAGCGTCGTGGTTTTTCAGTTCTGCGCTTCAACTTCCGCGGCATTGGCCGCTCGATGGGTACTTACGATAATGGTCAGGGCGAGCTGCAAGATGCCGCCTACGCGCTCGACTGGATGCAGAGCTTCAATCAAAACGCGCCGTTTTCATGGGTATCAGGTTATAGTTTTGGCGCTTGGATCGGCATGCAGCTCTTAATGCGCCGACCAGAGATTGCAGGCTTCATCTCGATGAGCTTGCCGACCAACACTTATGATTTTAGCTTCTTGGCCCCCTGTCCGGCCTCAGGCCTGATCACATATGGCAGCGAAGATCCGATTGTGCCCGCCGACGATGTCGTGCGCGTGGCCGAAAAAATCCGTGTCCAGAAGGGTCATATCATCAGCACCCATAAGATTGATGGCGCCGATCACTTCTACACGCACCATTTAGACGAAACGATGGAGGTCATCGAAGACTATCTCGATGTCCATCTAGACCCGCGTTACTCTCCGCCTCGCGAGCCTCGGCTGCTCGAAGGATAAGCAATCTGTCCCCCGACGGTCGGTGTGGAAACGCCGGTCGTCGTTGGAAAGCTATTTGGCAGGCCGAGCAGCACGCGAACGGCCAGAAACGCGAAGGCTTGCGCCTCTATCGCATCACTATCCCACCCGAACGCCTCAGCGGGCTGCACAGGGCACCCTAGTTCTAACGCCAACATAGTCATGATGGTGCGATTGCGCCGCCCGCCGCCACAAACAATCACCCGATCCGGACGACGACCCATCTGAGCGATCGTCCGGGAGGCTGAGAGTGCTGTATATGCGCAGAGCGTTGCGGCTCCATCAGCCACACTCGCCTGTGCAAGGTCATCGATAACATCAAAGTCGTATCGATCCGCTGATTTCGGCCAAGCGCGCTGGAAGAAATCGGCCGTCAGCCATCCCTCTACAATCTTAAAGTCCGCCAAACCGGCCTCAGACACGGCTCCGCCAATATCGAACCCAAGGCCACGCCGTTCCAAAAAACTATCCAGCGGTCCGTTAGCAGGCCCCGTATCGGTGGCCAGTATCTCATCGCCCGTAATGATCGTGACATTACCCACGCCGCCAAGGTTGAGCACAGCCGTGACTCCGGCGAGATTCGCCCGCTCGACTAGGGCCTTGTGATAGATTGGCGCTAAGGGCGCGCCCTGCCCGCCTGCGGCGACATCTTCACTCCGGAAATCATAGACACAAGGACATTCGAATTGATCCGTAAGCCCTTGCCCCCGACCGAGCTGCAACGTCTTCAATTGATCAGGACGGTGAAGGACGGTCTGACCATGATAGCCGATCAGATCGACAGAGCCTGCGTCCAGCTCTCGAATGGCCTGCCGATGGGTGTCATCCAACGCATCTTCGGCTTCCGCAAAGATGTTAGGCGGAGGCCCCAGAAAGTTCCATGACAGCGCCGCTTGTGTCGCATCCATCAAGACGGACCGCTGCTGATCCGAATAGGCAAGCGTAAGGCTCGGACCGAAAGCATGGATGCGCTCACCATCGGTTTCGATGACTGCTGCATCGACCCCGTCCAGCGACGTTCCGCTCATCAGGCCTAAGACTCTGTAGACTTTGCTCATAAGCCCCTTTGACACCATCCGCGCGGCGATTAGAAGCCGCGCGTTATGACGCAATATAAATCAGACCTGATGACGACGCTGACAGAGCGCGGATTTCTCTATCAGTGCACCAATGAAGACGGCTTAGACCAAGTCGCCCAAAGCGGTGTGACCGGATATATCGGCTTTGATTGTACGGCTCCGTCGCTGCATGTTGGCAGCCTCGTCCAAATCATGATGCTAAGAATCCTACAGCGGGCGGGCGGCACACCCATCGTTCTGCTTGGCGGCGGCACGACCAAGATTGGCGATCCGTCTGATAAGGACAAGTCCCGCCCGATTCTGACACCTGAGCGTATTGCCGAAAACAAGGATGGCATTCGTCGCGTCTTCGCCAAATTCCTGTCATTCGAGGGCGAGAACGCGGCCATAATGGTCGATAATGACGATTGGCTCGGCAATCTTGGCTATCTCGATTTCCTCCGCGACGTCGGCAAGGAATTTACGATCAACCGCATGGTGACGATGGATACGGTCAAGCGGCGGCTCGAGAATGAGCAACCCATGACCTTCCTAGAGTTCAATTATCCGCTGCTACAGAGCTATGATTTTGTCGAACTCTACCGCCGCTATGGCTGCCGCCTTCAACTGGGCGGATCAGACCAATGGGGCAACATCACGACTGGCGTTGACCTAACGCGACGGATGGAAGGCGCAGAAGTCTTTGGCTTCACCACACCGCTCATCACGACTGCGTCTGGCGGTAAGATGGGTAAGACTGCGGACGGGGCTGTCTGGTTAAACGGCGATTCCTCATTAGGTGAAGATTTTACCCGAAGCCCTTATGAGTATTGGCAGTTTTGGCGAAACTCGGATGATGCTGATGTGGGTCGTTTTATGCGCCTATTCACCGATATGCCGCTTTCAGAGATTGCTACCTTTGAAGTCATGGAAGGTGCGGACATCAATACGGCAAAGGTCAAGCTTGCCGATGAAGCGACAGCCCTGCTGCACGGTAGGGACGCGGCAAAGAAAGCCAATCAGACGGCGCAAGAGACCTTTGCAGGCGGTGCTGCTGACGGCCTTCCGACGACAGATGTCACGCTCGATGTGCTGATCGGAATGGGTATTCTGAACGCAGCTGTCACAGCGGGCTTAGCGGGCTCCAATGGCGAAGCCCGTCGACATATCAAAGCGGGGGCACTCAAGCTCAATGACGCTGCGGTCTCGTCGCATGATTATGCGATTACCGCAGACGACATTGACGACGGCATCGTGAAACTCTCTGTCGGTAAGAAGCGGCACGCGCTGCTTCGTAGCGTTTCGGCCTAATCTTCGGTTCCATCTGAACTGGGACGTACGGATTCAATTTCCTCTGTCACGCTTTCTGGCAGATCGTCTCGGCTCTGGCGGAAAATACCTCGGATGAAGCCCGGTGCCAGTGCTGAGAGCGGATTGATCGAGATTTGCGCACCCGAATAGGGCCCGCGCACGGCGTAGGTTATCGCAAACACACCCTCGCCGTCCTTACCCACGAATATGTCACCGATCAGCGGAATATCGCCTAGCAATGAGTTCGCAGTATAAGCCGGGACGAGCGTTCCGCTGAAATCCACACTGCGATCATCCAGCGCGATGTCGCCCTCGCCCGTCATACCGATAGCAGACCCGCGCAACGTTGCGTCACGCACCGACATTATCCGATTCTCAAGCGCAAAATCGAAATCGAGCTCTTGGAACCCAAGCCCGTCGCCGGATAGCGTGTCGACAATGCCGGTCAGAGACGCGAGCGACAGAATTTGCGCTAAGAAAGGCGCGTTCTGTACGGTGAAATCTGTTGCTTTGACCTGGCCAATGATCGCACCTTCAATACCAGATTTTGGCAACTCAGCCGTAATCGACAACGCGCCGCCGCGTGTCGCTTCCAAGCCCATGACTTTGGACATGGCGTCTGAGGCATCTGGAATGGTCAAGCGCGCCTGCCTGTTGGGCAGATCCGGCAACTCACCCAATGTGATATCGAACGGACCATCGGGCCGTGTGCCGCGGAGTGATAGCGTTTCCACCGCTTCGCCTGTGTGACGGTAGATCAAAGCGCCGGATTCAAGCACATATCCCGGCGACACGACAATCTCATCATATGTGGCATCGACTGACAAAGGCAGATTTGACGTATCACCCCCCGCCGATTTTAGGGCGGCGTCGACCCAATTGCTAATATTGAGCCGCGTCCCAATTGTGTCTATCGCCAGCCTCTGAGCCTCATCATCGCGTGAGAGGGTCAGTTGACCGTCAATCAACCCGTCGATCAAAATGCGCTCTAGACGCGCCTCATCAAGAGACAAGTCCGGTCGAAGCTGTGCTGAGCCAGATAGATCAAGACCTGGCGCTTGCATCGTCAACGCGTCAATTGAGACACCGCTCTCGGACCGAGTCACAGACGCGCGCAACAATCCCGGATCACCGGCGGACTTGGACCAAAACTCTCCAAATGATATTTCTGCCTCGTCAAGACGCAGGTCCACGCCGGCATCCCTAATCTCCAGCCCACGACCGGACGCTTCAATATCAACATCGATCACACCATCGAAAAACTCTCGAAACCCAAAGCCGAAACCGTCCAGCGTTTTCCGATCCATCGGACCGCTAATCCGATAGCGTGTCGGTTCTCCGTTCAGCCCGTAACGTTCTTCCCACGCCAGATCCGCGCGCCAAGGCCCTAGATTCGCCGGACCAGAGAGGAATAGACCGTCTTTACCGCCGCGAATCGTGACGTCCGCATCGCTCAATGTGTAAGAGCCGAGGCTAAACGGTGCGCTGGCGTCGGTGAACGTTCCGTCGACCGAATACTCAATTCTGTTGCGATCAAAAAACTCAAGCAGCGGCCGTTTGATGCTCAACGTCACATCCGCCGTTCCGGAAAACCCTTCCGGATCAACGCCGTATTTGTCCATATATTGAAAAGGCGGTTGATTGATCAGGCTCAGCAAAGACTTGACATCACCCCGCCCTTGCGTCGTGATAAATATATCTCCGCCTTTAGGTGTAAGCTGCGGAATATCCACATCGCCGCCGATAATCTCGATCTCATTGATGCGCCCGCGTTCAAGAACAAAACCGAAGCGATTACCATCAATCCGGCCTGATCCATGGGCCTCTGTCAGCGGATCCATGGTTGAAATATAGCGGACCACGCCGTCACGGACGTCAAAGTTGACAGTGAGCCGCTCACTAGTCAGGGCAGGATCGTCAAAAAACGCCTCTTCGAGAGCGACCTTGAACTGAACATTATGCAGCGTCCCGTCTAGGATCGACCGATCGATCCAACGGCGCGCGCCATTGGCCGACTCAACAGGCCAGAGCGACAGCAGATCTTGTGCTGTGAGCGGACTTTGCGTTTGTCCCTTCAGATTGACCGTCGTCAGCCCTTCATCACCAGCTTCGATATCTGCAGTCGTGGTGAGAGAAAATCCGTCAAAGTCCGCGACCAATCTGTCCAAAGTCAGGGATCGATCATCGAGATCGAGCTCCCCGAGCGCCTTGACAGACTTCATCTCAAGCGGGGCCTCGAAAACAGGTGTCAGGTCCAGTCGTGTGTCGGCAAGCTCAAGGTCGAATTTCGGTGAGGTGCCGACATCCCCGTCATAGAGGCGGCCGATTTCTCGAATGACACCACTGCCGGATAGGCTGAGCCGGTCAGCGTCTATCGTGATCGATTCGACTCGCATGACCTCATCACCGGGGCTCAAGGAGGCCACGAAGGTCCCGCTTTCGACAGCACGCTCCGCCCCCGCAGGACGGACGGTGCCCGCACCAATGTTAAGGCTCATATCTGCAGATTGCAGTCCATCTTGCCGACTATAGATGGCGCGGATCCCTGCGTTCAGCGGAACATCAATCGCGCTCAAAACAGCCAGTCGCCCCCGCGGCGGTGCTAAGCGGCTAGGACGCAGGGCATCTGTCGTCAGGTCAAGTGAGATGGTCTTGAGACGATCCTCTGACCGAAGGTCGAGAGACAGCGACCCGGCATCAATGCCGGCCTCATCATCAGAGGCAATTTGCCCCTTCACGCTGAGCATTGTTATATCGCCGTCGCGCTGACCTAATAGTGTTTCGACATCGACAATGACTGACAGCCCGTCTTTTTCATCGACAATATGCGCTCGACTGTCCCGCAGC
Source organism: Algimonas ampicilliniresistens (assembly GCF_030159955.1). GTDB lineage: Bacteria > Pseudomonadota > Alphaproteobacteria > Caulobacterales > Maricaulaceae > Litorimonas > Litorimonas ampicilliniresistens. The sequence goes on along the minus strand of NZ_BSNK01000001.1, from coordinate 1,133,031 downwards.
GTGACTGATCGAAATTCATCCAACCAATCCATCTGCGTGCGCTGTTCAACCCTGTTCCGACCACGAAAGACCGGGCCAAACCCTCCGACCGTTTGCGGATTGCCTAGTCCGGCGAGGATTGCGCCATTAACGCCTTGGCGCCACGTCACTTCCCCACCGACAATTTCGACATCGCGCAAGGAGGCATTGCGATCCAGAAGATTTGCCTTGGTCGTTGTCGCCCGCATCAGAGCGAGTGTTTGGATGACCGCGTCATCCCGATCATAAACGACGACATCGGTGGCGGTAAAAGAAACCGTATCATCGGACGGGTTCCAGCGCAGCTCAATGTCACCTAGCTCCGCCCAGGCGCCATCAAAACTCTGCGAGAACCAGCGCTCGAAATTCGGACGCAGCGCGGTCAGGTCGGCCGACTGCCGCGCAACTAAGCCACTGGCAAAGAAAAGAATGGCAATGCCGAGCGTGAGCAGAACAGACACTGTTTCCCCGCCAAGGCGATAGGCGCGATGTCCTGCCCAAGCGGAGGCTTGCAAAACAGCATCTCGGACTTCTGTGATCCGGACACGCGTTTTTTCCGCCTTGGGGGGCGTTTCTCGACGAGTTTGAGAGCCAGATTCGAGGTCAGTCTCCGGCTTGTCGGTTGTCGGCATGTCCGCCATAAGCGCGAGCGCTAACGAAGGCATGCTTTGCCGTCCAGCGCTGGTCACCGCGCAGACACTTAAATTTCAGTTGGAAAGGTCGACAATGTCGCAACTTCAAGTCGGAGACATGGCTCCAGATTTCACCCTACCCGGCGATAATGGCGAGGATATCCGCCTATCCAATTATCGCGGTCAGAACGTGATCCTCTATTTCTATCCACGCGACGACACGCCGGGCTGCACCAAGGAAGCCATTGGATTCACTGAAGCCAAGACAGAGCTTGAAGCGCTCAACACGGTCGTCATAGGCATGTCGAAGGACACTCCAGCCAAACACGACAAATTCATCGCGAAACATGAGCTCGACCTCCGCCTAGCCTCTGATGAGGCGGGCGATGTGCTGGAGGATTATGGGGTGTGGGTCGAAAAGAAAAACTACGGCAAAACTTACATGGGGATCGTGCGCTCAACCTTTCTGATCGGCTCCGACGGTAATATCCTGCAAGTCTGGCCCAAAGTCCGGGTCAAAGGTCATGTTGAGGCTGTGGTCGAAGCGGTCCGCGATCATGCAGGCTAGCCTCACCCCGCTTTCGGTGCTGACCGAAGGCGATCCTCATAAGAAAGCCGCCGCAGCGCGCGCGTTCCGTCAGTCGATTCTCAAGTCCAACCTGGGCGGAGCTTCGACTGATGGTCCACAACCGCCTGATTACCCATCACGGCCTGACCGTCCTGAACTTGTCCCAGCGAAGCAACTCGCGCGGCGCCGACTGGGCTCTGTCGAAGGACGTGCCGCCCTGTTGCATGCTATTGCGCATATTGAATTGAATGCGATTGATCTCGCGGCGGACATGATCGCTCGCTTCGCAGACGCGGCCGACGTCTCTGATCGACGCGACGACTTTATTGTAGATTGGTCCTCGGTCTGTGACGATGAAGCGCGGCATTTCGTGATGGTCTGCGATCGGCTGAATGAGTTGGGTTTCGCCTATGGCGATTTCCCGGCGCATGGCGGTCTCTGGGATGCGGCCATGAATACGCGCAGCGACATTGCCGCACGCTTAGCGATTGCGCCGCTTGTGCTTGAAGCGCGGGGTCTGGATGTAACGCCCGGCATGATCGAAAAGCTCATTCAAGCGGGTGATCAAAAGAGCGCAGCCGTGCTTCAAATCATTTATGAGGAGGAGATTGGTCATGTCGCAATCGGCATGCGCTGGCTGCGACATGTGGCCGAAAAACGCGATTTAGAGCCAAATTCGCTTTTCAAGCGAATGGTCCAAGAATTTTTCGGCAACCACCTTCGCCGGCCCTTTAATGTAGATGCACGCGAGAAAGCCGGGTTTCCCTTATCTTATTATAAGGATTTATCGGGTTAATCTGAATTATTAACGGTCTGTTAACCCTACCGAATGGCAAAAGCTCTTTACGGCTTGGGGGCGGCTATGGTGTAAGCATCGAGGGATTAAAGCCGGATGGGGAATCATGGTTAGTGACGTTATTGGGGATGTGCGCACGCGCATCCTTCAAACATTTCCTGAACGGCAGATATATCTGCGGTCCGGCGGCGAGGTTACCTATTACAACCTCACGACCCGCTTGCAGGTCGCTATCGTTACCGCGATCGCTGTCATGGCGCTTTGGTGCGTCATGTCTCTTCTCAATGCGATGTTTGGATTGTCTCTGTTTGGCAACCCTGATGAGCGCATCGTTGCACTGGAAGCCACCTACGAACGTCAACTCGCCGATAGCCAAGCCAAAGTCGAAAACGCTGAACTCTTATTGACGGAACAACGCCAGAGCTTTGAGCTTATGGCGGCAAACATCGAAGCTAAACATAATACGCTGTCACAGATCGTCGGCACAGACGCTGTTCCAACAGTTGGGGCTGAGCCCGCCCTCAAATTTGCTGAAGCGGAAATCATCATGGCGCCGACACGTCGTGATAATGTCGACCGAGTCGCCCGCCGCGCGTACATTCCCAGTCATGAAATCTCAACCGGGCTACCGATTGATCGCTCCCTCGCCTCCCTCGATGATACACAGAATGACATCCTCATCTCCGCTGAGGCAGACATTCTTGAATCCATCGACTTTAACCGTGCCTTGATCGAAACGACGGATATGGAAGTCGAAACTGTGCTCGAACAAGGCACTCAAGGTCAGGGCGGTCCTTTTATACCCTTGTCAGGTTTCTCCACACCAATGATTGATGGCGCTTTTCAGCCGCGCGTGACAACGATTCAGGCCCGTCTTTACGAAGCGGAAGCGCTGGCGAAAGTTGTCGAGGCCATGCCGTTGGGTCATCCCGTCAAGAATGAAACCGTTATGACATCTCATTTTGGCGTTCGTCGTGACCCTTTCACCAAGCGCCCTACGTTCCATGAGGGTCTCGACTTTATTGGCGGAACGATGGCACCCATTGTCGCCACTGCGTCTGGAACCGTCATCTATTCTGGCGTTAAGGGAGGCTATGGACGCGTGGTCGAGATCGATCATGGGCATGGTTTCGTAACCCGTTATGCCCACCTGAAGAAAACCTTTGTCAAGCGCGGCCAGACCGTTGAAAAGGGGGATGAGCTGGGGGGCATGGGATCGACGGGGCGGAGTACAGCCACGCATCTTCATTATGAAGTTCACTTCCAAGGTCGTCCGTTCGATCCGAAGAAGTTCCTCAAGGCAGGACTCTATGTTCAGTAAATCTTCCTCAGGGTCGTCGGCGTCCTCGGCGGATGCGGCTACCCAGAAGAAGTCTGGATCGGCCCCAACTGTCGCTCGTACACCAGCCGTCCCGTCTCTTCTCAGCCAAGACCTTGTCATTACCGGTGACATCAAGACGGACGGCGAAGTTCAAATTGATGGTCGCCTCGACGGCAATCTGACTGCGAGTCGGATTATGGTTGGCGAACATGGTGCGGTGAACGGCAAGGTCGTCGCGACCAGCGTTATTGTCCGGGGTAAAGTCACGGGGAAGATCGACGCATCCAGCATTGAGCTGTCAGAAACAGCCAACGTCCAAGCGGACCTCATTCAAGATAAGCTGATTATTGCCAACGGTGCGTTTTTCGATGGAAAGTGCGCGCGTAAGTCAACCACACCGACACCAATCAAAGCGACGCAAATCTCCGCCTAGATAGGATCACATGGTTCAGCCTGATGAAAAGCGCGCCCAAAGGCGCGTTTTTTTATGCCTGGTCTTCATCACCGACGCGGGCGGACAAGGCGGCTGCCATGAACGCATCGATCTTGCCGTCCAGCACACCTTGCGTGTCCGATGTCTCTACGCCTGTGCGCAGATCTTTGACCATCTGATAGGGCTGCAAGACGTAAGATCGGATCTGGTGACCCCAGCCAATCTCTGACTTCTCATCGGCCTGTGCTTGAGCCTCAGCCTCTCGGATTTGTAACTCGCGCTCATAAAGCCGGGCCCGAAGCATATCCCATGCTTGGGAACGGTTCTTATGCTGGCTGCGATCACTCTGACACTGCACAACAATGCCCGTCGGTTCATGCGTGATACGAACCGCCGAGTCAGTCTTGTTGATGTGCTGTCCCCCTGCCCCAGACGCGCGGTAAGTATCTACACGACAATCGCTTTCATTGATGTCGATGTCGATCGTGTCGTCGATCTCTGGATAGACCCAAACGCTGGCAAAGCTTGTGTGACGACGCGCGCTGGAATCATACGGGCTGATCCGCACGAGACGATGGACACCAGATTCGGTCTTCATCCAACCAAAGGCATTCGGCCCTTTGAATTTCAACGTCACGGATTTGATGCCGGCTTCATCGCCGTCTGAATATTCTAAGACGTCAACCTTCATGCCGCGCGCATTGGCCCAGCGTGAATACATGCGCATCATCATCTCGGCCCAGTCCTGAGCCTCTGTGCCCCCTGCGCCGGGATGGATTTCGACGAAACAATCATTTCCGTCCGCTTCACCGGACAGAAGCGCTTCTAGCTCCGCCGCGGCCGCTTTATCTTTTACTTTACCGAGCGCTTTGGCAGCCTCGTCTAAGAGCGATGTGTCGTCGTCTATCTCGGCCAATTCAGCCAATTCGACATTATCAGCCAGATTAGACGTGATGCTATTGATAGCGTCAAACGCAGACTCCAATTTGGCGCGTTCTTGCATCAGTGTCTGCGCCTTCTGGGCATCGTCCCAAAAGGTCGGATCCTCGGCGAGAGCGTTCAGCTCAGCCAAGCGGCGTTCACTGGTTTCCCAGTCAAAGACGCCTCCTTAGCAGTTCAACTGACTGCTCGATTTCAGATTTCAGCTGTTCAATATCAGCCCGCATTGGGAATTCCTTATATCGTCTATCTAGTAGAGACCGTCGTCCAGATCGCGTACAGGTTCAGGTTCGGGCTCTTCCTTCGGCTCATTAGGCTTAGGCGTCAGATTATCACTGTCTGGTGTGTTGGGACCAATCGGCACAAAGGCTGGATCATCCGGTCCAAGCTGAGGGTCGCTCGGTCCTTCACCAAGGTCAGCGGGAACAGTGCCGTCCAGCACATCACCGCTGCCGAAAAAGCCGGAGCCGAATGTGTCACTCCCTGATCCAATGCGGATGGTCCTGACGAGCGACCCGACCTGTGGTTCCGTGCCTGGCCTAAACGCCTCCAAAATCACATCGGGCGCGCCGATAAAGCTGGGCTCGCCTGTATTCCGATTGACAGGGGCTAGGGTGAGACCGTCCGGAATGCGGAACGGGACAGTCGGCTCGCCGTCCAACACTTCGGTCAGGAAATCGAGCACGATTGGCACAGCAGATGTCGACCCCGTTTCGCGGGCCATGGGTTCGGGCGTATCCTTGCCCACATAGACCCCTACGACAAGATCAGGCGTGAAGGCCATGAACCAGTTATCCTTGGAATCGTTAGTCGTCCCAGTCTTGCCGCCAACCGGTCGCCCCAATGCCCGCAGCTTCGCGCCAGTGCCGTTTTCAACGACACCGATCATCATGTAGCTCATCTGATAGGCGGTCATCGGATCGATGATTTGATCGCGTATATCCGGCAATATCGGAGGCGCTTGACCCATATATTCATCCTGTTGGCAATCGGCGCACACCACATCTGAATTGACGAAGATTGTCTCCCCGCGTCCGTCTTGGACACGGTCAAGAATACTCGGAACAACCCGCTTCCCGCCATTGATCATCATTGAGTAAGCTGTCGCCATCCGCAGGAGGTTGCTCTCACCGGCGCCTAAAGCCCAGGCCAGTTCAGAGCGCGGATTGTCGTAAATCCCAAACTTACGTCCAATCTCCATAATTGGCTGCATACCGATGTCGTTAGCCAGGCGGACCGTCATCGCATTGCGCGATTTCTCAATGCCCAATCGCAAGGTCGACATGCCGTAATATGTGCCTGCATCGTAGTTTTCGGGTTTGTAGAATCGTTCGCATTCATCGCTACGTGCCGGGCTAGACCGATCATCGCTTGAGGCCCGGAGCTCCAGCACACCATATTCATTCTCGAAACACCGGACGTCGAACCGTTCCACGACAAAGGGCGCGTCGAGGACTTGGGATGCGGGTGTGAATCCCTCGCCCAATGCAGCGGCGTAGACAAAGGGTTTGAACGACGAACCGGGCTGGCGGTACGCTTGCGTGACCCGGTTAAACTGGCTTTGCTCAAAACTATAACCACCGATCAATGCTTTCACACGACCCGTATGCGGATCCATTGCAATGAGCGCGCCATTCACATCAGGCACTTGTCGGAGATTATAACCGGCCTCTTTTTCCAGATGAGGCTCCACCAGAATGACGTCCCCGACGGAGACAACCTCGGCCATAGAACTCGGCGCATTTCCCCGGCGTCCATTTGAGAGCGACTTGCCTGCCCACTGAATATCCGAGAGATCCAGGGTCCCCGTTTCTGTTACAGGAGCTTGGTCGTCAGTAGGGGCGTCAGTGATGCCCTCATCGAGCTCAATGACAAAGCCGAGTTTGGCTGATGTCGCCTCGCGTTCAAGGACGACCGCAATACGCCAATCACCCACGCCTACAGGCGCTGTGAACGCGTCTAATTCTGTCGCCCAATCGCGGATGTTTTCGATATTCTTCAGTGGGCCACGCCAACCCATGCGCCGATCCAACATCTCAATCCCGCGACGCAGGGCTCGGCGTCCGGCCAGCTGCATGTCGGTATCGAGCGTGGTGCGGATCGACAAACCGCCGGAATACAGCTCGTCAGAGCCGTACATGGCAAAAATCTGCTTCCGTGCTTCTTCGACAAAATATTCAGCGGCTAGATATTCCGCGCCTGTCAGCCGGTCCGTCCACTCCAGTGGAGCCTCATAGGCGTCATCAGCGTCTTCCTGCGAAATATAGCGATCTTCAGCCATACGATCGAGGACATAACGTTGACGCGATTTCGCTGAGGCATATTCTTTCGGGTCATCAAGCTCGTAATTGGCGGGCCCTTTTACGACCAGCGCCAGATAAGCCATCTCACCAACGCTCAGGTCATCCATCTCTTTGCCGAAATGGTTCAGAGCTGCGGCGGCGACGCCATAAGCACCGCGTCCAAAATAGTTGTCGTTGAGATAGAGTTCGAGAATCTCTCCCTTTGAAAGGGCCTTCTCCATCCGACGCGCAATGGCGATCTCGCGAATCTTCCGTTTCATCGAATAGTCGTCACCGACGAGGAAATTCTTCGCGACCTGCTGCGTGATTGTCGACGTGCCACCAACCCGTTGCCCTTTTAGCTTTTTGCCAGGGACGGATATAACAGCGCGGGTCAGACCAATCGGATCCCAGCCATTATGCGTGTAAAAGCGCTTATCCTCGGAACTGACAAAGGCTTGCTGTAGCTTGATCGGCACACTTTCGATCGGAACGAACACACGCGCTTCCGTCCGGAACTCACTGATAAGTTTACCATCTCCGGCATGGACCCGGCTCATGACAGCGGGCTTATACTCCGACAGAGTTTTGACGCTGGGTAGGTCTTTGGTCGAGCGGATGAGCCAGGCCGAGAGGGCAACAGCCAAGATGACGGCGAGGACTGTGCCGACGATCAGAACCCACTTCGCGATCTTCCAGTAAAGGGCGCGACGCGACCCTTTAGGGGCATCATCCGACAAGTCGGGGTTATCTTGGATCAGCTCAGTCACAATAAGACGGTCTAACGAGAAATAAGGCGAGGTCGAGGTCTAGCTGTGCTGATTTTGCACAGAATAGGAAGATTGAAATATCCCTCACCTTGCTTTTTCTATTCCCAGATCCTATCCCCGGCGTCCGGGGCCAGAAAAATAATCGTCGACCGAAAGCCGCACGGCCTTCATCAATTTTGTCCGATGCGATTTCGTTTTCAGCAGGCGCTCATCATTCACATTGGACAGAAAGCCTAGTTCGAGAAGAACCGCCGGAACATCTGGCGCCAGTAAGACATAATAACCTGCACGCCTGTGAGAATTCCCGACTAAGGCCGTCTTCCCGGATAAATTGGACAAGAGGATATCGGCAAAGGCTTCCGATTGAGTCTCTGTGCTGCGCTGCGCCAGATCGACAAGGATATCGCCCACAGAGTCACTTTGCGTCGCGAGATCTACATCCATGATCCAGTTCTGGTTATTGACGATCCGTTTGCTACGGTTCTTGGCCCTATCCGCGAGAGTATAGACGGACGCCCCGCGAATCGAACGGCTTTTCGTCGAATCAGCATGGATCGAAATAAACAGATCGGCCTGTCGTTCGCGCGCGATGCGCAAACGGTCATCATGTTCAACGAATGTATCTGTTCCACGCGTTAGGATGACCCTGTATCGCCCCGTCGCTTCTAATAAAGCCTTCAATTCCTTGGCGGCAGCCGTTGTGACGGTTTTCTCTAGCAACCCCTTCTGACCAATCGCCCCAGGATCGCGGCCGCCATGACCCGGGTCGATCACGATGAGCGGAAGCGCGACCACAACAGTCGGCGACGGTTTTAGTCTTGGGTAAGGCACCGAATCCTTGAAATAGCGTGGGCCTGAAGCCAGCGCAGGCATCGCGCAGAGCGAAAAAAGACACGCAGCAATGATAGCTCGGATCGACATGCAGGTGAGTCTTTCGCAACAGGGTGAAGAAAGCCTTAGAGGATGCTGCTATTCTCAGGAAAAGTGGCCATCTCATGGCTTGCTGACAAATGCTTTGCACACTGACGCGAATTAAGGCAGTGACGATCCATCCGGATGCAATGTTGTTTCACATGAAACAGTTCGTTTATGACCGGAATTGGGAACAAGGCGATGATCGTCCTGCACCCTATCTGAGAGATTTTATGCGCAGTGCGAGGCTGACAGTTTTGTCCCGAAAAGACATCGTCATTTTGCCCGCGCGCGCCCACCTCATCACCCTTACAACTGGCCCCAACCTGCGAGGACGCCCCACGATTTATCGTGGTGACGCGCCGCAGACTTATGCGAGGGCCGCAGGAGAATTTCATGACAAAACGTATGTTGATCGACGCCGCCCACCCGGAAGAAACCCGGGTCGTGATCGTCGATGGGAGCCGCGTCGACGAGCTTGATTTCGAATCGCGCCACAAGCGCCAGATTCGTGGCAATGTCTATCTTGCCAAAGTTACCCGTGTAGAACCATCGCTGCAGGCCGCCTTCATTGATTACGGCGGCAATAAGCATGGCTTTCTCGCCTTTTCCGAAATCCACCCCGACTATTATCAGATTCCCTACGAGGATAAGCTCGCCCTGCAACAGCAGGATGAAGAAGCTCTCTCTAAGGATTCAGATGATGATGATGAGGTTGAGGAAGATGAAAACCTCGACCCTGACGAAGATGACGCGTCCGATGAGAACGATGCCGAAGTCGCCGACGAACAGGTGAAAGTTGCCAGCCAGCGACGTAAACAGATGCGACGCCGCCGCTACAAAATCCAAGAAGTCATCAAACGCGGTCAGGTCCTTCTGGTCCAAGCTGTCAAAGAAGAACGCGGCAATAAGGGCGCGGCCATGACAACCTATTTGTCATTGGCGGGACGCTATTGCGTCTTGATGCCCAATACACCGCGCGGTGGTGGCATTTCGCGCAAAATCCCTAATGGCGCGGATCGCAAGCGCCTGAAGTCCGTCATGGACGAACTCTCTGTGCCGCAAGGCATGGGTGTGATCGTTCGGACGGCAGGGGCTAAACGCACTAAGGCCGAAATCACACGTGACTACAGCTATCTGTCGCGTCTTTGGGACGAAATCCGCGACACGACTTTGAAATCCGTCGCGCCGAACCTGATCCACGAGGAAGGCAATCTCGTGAAACGGTCGATCCGGGATCTCTACAATAAAGACATCGAAGAAGTGCTGGTCCAAGGCGAAGACGCCTATAAAAACGCGAAAAGCTTCATCAAGATGCTCATGCCGAGTCACGCTAAATTCGTGAAACGCTATGATGATGTGATCCCGCTTTTCTTACGCTTTAACGTCGAACGCCAGATCGAGAACAGTCTCGACGCAACCGTGCAGTTAAAATCCGGGGGCTATCTTGTCATTCACCCGACGGAAGCCTTGGTTTCTGTCGATGTGAACTCGGGCCGTTCGACAAAAGAGCGCAATGTTGAGCGCACAGCGCTCAAGACCAATCTAGAAGCCGCCGAGGAACTCGCGCGTCAGATGCGACTGCGTGACCTCGCGGGATTGATCGTCGTCGATTTCATCGACATGGACGAAAGCAAAAACAACCGCTCCGTCGAAAATAAGATGAAGTCGATGCTGTCACGTGACCGTGCGCGTATCCAAACCTCTCGTATCAGCCAATTCGGCCTGATGGAGATCTCCCGTCAGCGCCGTCGCCGGTCTCTGCTGGAAGGATCAACCGCAACTTGCTCACACTGTGACGGTGTCGGCCGAAAACGGACCGTTGAGAGCGCAGCTCTCGCGGCAATCCGCGCCGTCGAAGAATTTGCGATCCGGGGCAAGGCAAAGAAAATTCGCCTGAAATGCCCGCCGGACGTGGCGCTCTATTTGTTGAATGAAAAACGCGACCTGCTCACCAAAGTTGATGAGAACGCCGACGTATTCACCATCGTTGAACATGATGACAGCCTGATCCGCCCAGCCTTCACAATCGAAGTCGCTGAGAAACGCAACGATAGTCGTAAAGACCCACTGACTCAGATTGAGAAGGATCTTCAGGAAGAAACCAAACGCTCCGAGAATGATCGCGCCAAAGCGAAAGCGACGAAACGCGATGATGAGGACGAGTCTGAAAACGACGACACTGATGCCGAAACAACCGAAGCACGTGACGAAGACGGTGACAGCAAACCCCGTCGCCGTCGCGGTCGTCGCGGTGGACGCAATCGTAAGAAGCGCCCTCAAGACACTGAATCATCAGATGAAAAGTCTGATGATGAGGATATAGCAGCAAATGAGAACGCGTCCGAAACTAAGTCTGACGACAGTTCGCAACCTCGTCGCCGTCGCCGTCGTCGTGCACCGTCCAAATCCGGTGATGCCGAGACCGCGACAGAGTCTAGTGATGCGGTCGAGCAGAGCTCAGACAAGGTTGAGGATGGAGCTGCGCCTAGCAAACGCCGCAGTTCGTCCCGTCGCAAGGCCCCAACTAAAGCGGGGTCTGCATCAACTGCTGAAACCAAGGACGATGCCGTCAAGGTTCAGTCTGAAGACAAGCCTGAGGCCGAAGCGCCTAAGCCGGGACGTCGCCGCCGTGCACCGTCACGGAATAAGGCGTCTGAGGATGCGGACACAAAGTCTGAAGACAGCAAGCCAGCCCGTCGGCGGGCACCAGCCAAAGCTAAAACAGACAGCGTTGAGACGGACACCCCTGTAAAAGAGGCCGCGCCTAAACGTCGTCGTGCTGCACCGAAACGCACGGACGCCTCCGCCACGGAGGACAAACCCAAGCCTCGTCGCCGCGCGCCAGCTAAGACCGCAAAGGCAGACGACACTGCAGCAGCGAAACCTGCCACTCGGCGCAAGGCACCTGCGAAGGCCAAGACTGCTACCGACGCTGTAGAAGAGGCTCCAAAACCGGCACGTCGTCGCAAGGCTCCAGCCAAAGCAGCCGCGGCCGCCAAAGCACCGGCCAAGTCCGATGACACGGATGGCGACGCTAAGCCTAAACCGGCGCGCAAGCGGGCAGCCCCAAAGTCAGCGTCGAAAGCGGCTCCAAAAAAGGCGGCTCCTAAAAAGCCAGTCCCTAAAAAGGCAGCCGCTAAAGCCGATACGCCCAAAGCGGAGTCAGATGCTCCGAAAGCCAAACCGAGGGCTCGAAAAGCGCCAGCCAAGCCAAAACCCGTGGACGCGCCTGCGCCTCAAGCAGCGCCCGCTAAACCGACTGAGTCGGGTGAGGACGCTGGCGCGCGCCGCCGCAAGGCACCGCCGCGCCGCAAACGGGGATTGATCGATCGCTTGATGGGTAAGGAATAATCCAGCTCAATCGGAAACTGAACGGCAGGTAAACACACTGAAACGTGACCCCTGCTTAACTTGACCCCATGCGGGGCGCGGTGAACAAGACAACTATGACTGCGTCCCGTACATTCTCCACTCTAATGGCTCGCCTTTTTGGCGGGTTCATGATCGCGGCTCTGTTGGTCGCGCAGTCCCAAGCGCAAGGTCTCTTGCGCGATACGGAGATTGAGGAGACCCTTCGGGAATTCAGTGACCCCCTCCTCCGCGCGGGTGGTCTAAGCCCCCGCTCTGTCGACATCTACCTCGTCAATGATCCGGAATTGAACGCATTCGTCACCCGCGGGCAAAACATTTTCTTACATAGCGGCCTGATTTTGCAGGCGGAAACGCCGAATGAACTCAAGGGTGTGATCGCCCATGAGGCCGGACACATTGTTGGCGGTCACATAGTTCGATCCGATTATGGAAATCGTTCAGCCTATGGTGCCATGCTACTGGCGGCAGGTGTTGGACTGGCTGCGATCTTGGCCGGTGAAGGTGCCGCTGGTGCTGCGATTCTTGGCGGCGCGCAGCAATTTGGCGCGGTCGAAGCCCTGGCTTATTCTCGGGTCAATGAGTCATCCGCTGATCAATACGCTGCCCAGTTCCTCGAAACGACGGGGCAGTCCGGCAAAGGTCTCATCGACTTCTTCGATAATTTCCGGGTCCAAGAAGTTCTCTCATATAGCCGTCGTTACGAATATTTCCGCTCTCACCCCCTCTCAGCCAATCGGATCGACAAGTTGCGGGAGCGCGTCGCTGAGAGTCCCTTCGTCGACGTATTGGACTCAGACGAGGACATAGAGCGCCACACCATGATGCAGGCTAAGCTGCGAGGTTTCCTCGACGCACCACAAATGGTTTTCAATCGCTATCCGCTCACCGACAAAAGCCTGCCAGCGCGATATGCGCGCTCGGTCGCTCTATTCCGCGCGGCTGACATGAATAGTGCCATCAAAGAGATCGATTCACTGATCGAAGAACAGCCCGAAAACCCCTACTTTCATGAGCTAAAGGCGCAAATTCTCTATGAATCCGGGCAGCGTTCTGCGGCCCTGCCGTCAGCCGAGCGCGCTTTAGAGCTAAAGCCCGATGCGATCCTTCTTAAAGTTGCCCTGTCCCAATCCCTCATTGAAACGCAGGAAGACAGACAAGTTGAACGGGCCATCACGTTGTTGAAATCTGCGCTGACAGTTGAGCCACGCTACTCTCATGGCTGGTATCTCTTGTCGCTTGCCTATGGTCAGCAGAATCAAGATGCCTTGGCCAAATACGCATCGGCAGAGCGGTTTTATTCGTTGGGAGACTTAGACTCCGCGCGCTCCTTTGCTGGACGGGCGCAGCAGGATTTACCGCGCGACATTCCACAATGGCGACGGGCGTCTGACATTATCGTCGTCGCTGAAGCGCAGCTGGACAAGAAACGCCGAAATCAGCGTCGCGGCAAGCCCTTCACTGTAACTTCATCCTCTGAACAATCTACGCCATCAAGCCGTCGCGCCGGGTCTACGTCCTGGCCATAGATATTTTTATTGTTTCGGCCTAAAGGGCCGCCAACAAACAGACCAACTGGAAATTCAATGAAGCACCTCATCCGTACCGTTGCGGCCGTGTCTATACTTGGCTTGGCCGCCTGTGCCCAAGCTGGACCTGGCGACATGTCCAAGTCAGATGTCGAAGAAATCATCCGCGCTTATTTGTTGGAAAACCCTGAAATCTTGCGCGAAGCGATGATTGCGCTCGACCGCAAGGAAGCTCTGGCAGAAGTTCAAGATAGTCGGGACGCGATTGCTGATCTGTCCGATCAGATTTTCAAAGACCCCCGCGATTATTCGATCGGCCCAAAAGACGCTAAAGTGCAGTTGGTTGAATTTTTCGATTATAATTGCGGCTTCTGCAAACGGTCGACCGATTGGGTCGAAACGACATTAGGCAAACATCCTAATGATGTTCGTGTCGTGTTTAAGGAACTCCCGGTTCTGACGGGTCGGGATGGAACATCCTACATGGCCGCGCGTGCAGCCCTCGCATCCGCTCGACAAGGCAAATATAAGAAGATGCATTTCGCTCTGATGAGTGAACGGTCTCTGACCGAATCCCGCGTGATGCAGATCGCGAAGAACAATGGTCTCGACGCAGATCAACTCAAGAAAGATATGGCCGATCCTGCGATTGATCGTCAGATTGAAGACACGCTCGCGCTTGGCAATAAGATTCCAGCCCTCACCGGAACGCCGTTCTTCATCGTGAATGACGAGTTCGTGTCCGGGGCGAACCTGACCAAGCTACAAACGATTCTCGACGCAGCGCTCGAAGGCTAGTCGCTCGCTAAAACTCCAAGCCCGTTTTCAAGGTTTCAATACGGGTGAGCCGATCCTGACTGGTCATATAGAGCGTGCGCCCATTAGCGTCGCCAAAGGCGACGTTGGCAACAGGCTTTCCAGTCCGGATCGTGCCGAGAATATCAGCGTCCGGTGACAGAACCAGCACACCACCAGGCCCAGTCGCGAAAATTGTACCGTCTTTCGCGACGGCCATACCGTCCGGATTACCGAAGCCTTCTTCAGCCAGCAACGCTGTGACATCCAGAAACAGACGGCCCTCGCCAACAGATCCATCAGACCCGACCGGATATGTCATATATTTTGCGTCTGCTGGATCGGAATTCGAGACGTAAAGCGTGGTCCCGTCTGGCGATAATACAATGCCGTTCGGCCGCGTTAAACGGTCATCAATCAGCGTAATTGATCCATCAGATTGTAACGCATAGACCCCATTAAACCCGATCTCTTTAGCCGAGCTGCCGTCTTGATCTTTCAAGCCATAGGGCGGATCGGTGAAAAACATCGTTCCAGATGCGTGCACGACCACGTCGTTGGGCGAATTAAAGCGTTGGCCTTCATATTGATCGGCAAGGAGTGTTTTTTCCTGCGTGTCCAAGTCCAGAACGTAGAGCGCCCGGTTGCCATGATCTGGCGCGAGGATCGTTCCGTTCTTATAGGCGAGAAGACCGTTCGCTCCAGGACTCGACGTGTAATCCGCGACCGGGTCAGCACCAGAGGGCTGCATCCACACTGACAATCCGTCCTGATCGCTGAACTTCCAAATCGTATTCCCCGGCACATCTGTGAACAGCAGGTACCCGTCCTCAATCCAGACCGGACCCTCAGACCAACCGAACGCCCCACCAAGGTCTTCTGGCAATGCGTCTGCAGGTAAAATACCTGCCTGTATCGCCTCAACTGATCCGATGTTGGGATAGGATATTGTCGGTGACGCGGCGCATGCACCGAGAAGCAGAAGAGGTAGAACACGCAACATAACCATCATCCTAAAACCATCGCAGCCGCGCCATAAAGCGCCACGAAATGCGCTTGGATCAATCGAACTGGCACGTCTGTCATAAACCAAGCCCCATGCCCACGATCGCGAAAGCGGCTTTCAAAGTCTGATTCTTGGATGAACGGGGCAATATGGCGAGACACTCCGCCGCCCAAAACAACACCGCCCGACGCGCCCAATGTCACACAGGCATTCCCCGCAAATGTGCCCAGCATTTCGCAAAAACTCTTCACGCAAAGTCGCGCAATGGACTTCGGATTGGCTTGTCCCGCCGCGACAATTTCGTCTTCCTTCGTGCAAATCGGGGTCTCGCCATGGATCGCACAGAGTGCGGTGTAGAGTCGGAACAGGCCCGGCCCAGAAATCAGCGCTTCGGCGGAGACGAAGGGAATACGCCCGGTCCAATAGCGCAGCACTTCAATCTCCATCTCAGATTGGGGAGAGAATGCCGAGTGTCCGCCTTCTGTCGGGACAATCCTCGGCGGACGTCCGGGCAAAATGCAAGATAGACCCAAACCCGTCCCCGGCCCCATCACGGCCACGGGTTTGGCGTAGTTGACCTTACCCGGAATCAGCGTCTGGAAACCATCATCGGGAATGACAGTGGCCCCATTGGCCATAGCGACGAAATCATTGAGAACGACAGCTTCTGTAAAGCCAAACGTGTTCATCAAATTTTCTTCCGACACGATCCAATCCACATTTGTCATGCGGATTTCATCATCGAATTTCGGGCCCGCAAAAGCGAACGCGGCGCGTTTCGGTTTCGCACCAATTCCGGTCAGGTAAGCTGAGACCGCATCGTTAAAATTGCTGAAGTCACGAACGGCGTACCGGTTGGAATGGTGCAGTTCGATCGTGCCTTGGGAAGTTCGTTCGGCCAGCGCGAAACGCGCATTTGTCCCACCGACATCCCCGACAAGTGTTTGATCCACTGAGGCTCCCCTAACTCTTCTTTTGTTTGGATGGTGACAGTTGATCGACCGACTAGGTCTCTGTCATCCTATCCATATCCCCTAATGTTGAGGCTCCGCTTTCGGCGTCAGACGCCACTTCACGCTGAGGCGCAAACATATTCATCCCAAGACCCGAAAGATTGGTTCGAACGGGCGCTTCTGCCGCTTTTCGTTGTGACAAATCGACATCTAAAACAGACACAGACCCATTAGCCGGATCGACCCGAATCATGTCCCCGGTCTCGACCCTTGATAACGGTCCCCCCAAGAGCGCTTCAGGGTGCATATGAATGGCGGCGGGAACTTTGCCAGATGCGCCCGACATGCGCCCATCTGTGACAATGGCGACGCGAAACCCCTTATCCTGCAATAAGCCAAGAACTGGCGTGAGTTTGTGGAGTTCGGGCATGCCGTTGGCCCGGGGGCCTTGGAACCGCAAAACAGCAACAAAGTCATGTTCCAGCTCACCAGCCTTATGCATGGCCATCAAGTCATTTTGATCATCAATGACGATGGCTGGGGCTTCGACCAACCAATTGTCACGCTTAACAGCGGACACTTTCATAACACCGCGCCCCAGATTACCAGCCATCAGCGCCAAGCCTCCATCCGGACGGAATGGCTTGGCGACTGTCGTCAGGACCTCATGATCGAGACTGTCTGTTGGCCCCGGTCGGAAAATCACTGTGTCTGCCTCGGCATGAGCGTTGCGGATCGGTTCGCGCGTATATTCGATCAGACCGTCGCCGCCTGCGACCGTCGTCACATTCGTATGCAATAGCTCTGCGCCGATCAGCTCGCCGATCAGATAAGCCATGCCGCCTGCCGCGTGGAAGTGGTTCACGTCAGCGATACCGTTGGGGTAGATGCGGCTAATCAACGGGACGATGTGAGAAATATCGGCGTAATCATCCCAATTGATCAGGATACCAGCACTTCGCGCAATCGCTGAAAGGTGGATGGTCAAATTGGTAGAACCGCCCGTTGCCATCAATCCGACAAGGCCGTTCACAATCGCCTTTTCATCAATAACGTTACAGGCTGGCGTAAATTCATCGCCCATATTGGTGATTTGGACGGCACGCCGAGTCGTCTGCGCCGTCATCGCATCGCGCAAAGGCGTGTTGGGGTGGATGAACGAACTACCGGGCAGTTGCAGCCCCATAATCTCCATCAACATCTGGTTGGTGTTGGCCGTGCCGTAGAACGTGCACGTTCCGGGCGCGTGATAACTGGCCGCTTCAGCCGCTAACAGAACATCGCGTCCGACCTCACCAGCGGCGAATTGCTGACGCACTCTCGCCTTTTCAGGATTCGTAATACCGGACGGCATCGGGCCAGCGGGGGCAAAGATATGCGGCAGATAGCCATAGCGAAGCGCCGCGATCAGGAGTCCGGGGACGATCTTATCACAAACACCGAGGTGAATAGCCGCGTCGAAGCAATCATGGCTCAGCGCAATCGCCGTCGAACGGGCAATAACGTCACGCGAAAAGAGCGATAGCTCCATTCCGTCTTGGCCTTGGGTCACGCCGTCACACATAGCCGGGACGCCGCCTGCAACCTGTGCCGTTGCCCCGTTCCGACGGGCCGCGTGTTTCACGATTTCAGGGAAGCGTTCAAACGGCTGATGTGCCGACAACATGTCGTTATAGGCGGTGACAATGCCGATATTGGGCCAACGCGCGCCCAGCAATTCTGTCTTTTCGAGCACTGGACATGCGGCCGATGCGTGCGCGATATTGCCTTCTGAGAGTCGTCTACGGCGTGGACCGGGCCGCATATTCGCCCGGCAATCCTCTAGATAAGCGGACCTCGTTGCCGCGGATCGCTCAATGATCCGGTCCGTTACAGCTTGCAGGTCGGCTTTCACGCTCATGTCAGGTGTCCAGGCCAAAGAGTGTCAGTCGGTCGCCAAGCGATTGCAGCGCCTTAACGGGCGCGTCCAGCACGTCGCGTGTCATGGCGTCGTTAAAGACAGCCAATTTTGCGGCACTCGGCAAAAGAAGAACGACATGTTTCGATGCGGCGACGGCGGCATAGGTCAAGGTCATGCGGTCCGTATGATCTCCAGCCACTTCACATCCCGTCGCGTCGATAGCGGTCACGACAGCCTCGGAGTTCGGATCGAGCGCGGCTTCAAGACCGCCACTACGGGGAAACCAGGAGGCTGTATGGCCGTCCATACCCATACCCAGAACACAGAGATCGAAAGGTTGAGCCATAAGCGCCAAGGCTTGCTCTGCAGCTTCAAGCCCGTCGGTAGCTGAGGCGTGACCATTGAATAGAGGGACAAAATGAGCGCGCTCCGCCGGGGAGTCCGCAAAGCACCCGCGAATGAAATCAGCGTTCGATCCGGGTTTGCCCGCTGGGACCCACCGTTCGTCAACTAGGCCGATGGCAACGCCGTTCCAGGCGAGCGGTTGCTGCGCTAAACGTTCATAGACAGGTTTGGGACTAGACCCGCCGGATAACATTGCACTGGCTCGACCACGCTGATCGAGGGCATCACTGAGGATCATAGAGAGATGATCTGTCGCCGCTGTAACCAGCGACGGCGTATCTTGAAATAGTCTGAGGTCAGTCGAGCCCATCAGGCTTCCGACCAAGCGTCGCCGAGTTGTTTGAGCATAAAATGCGCCGCATCAGGGCCGTCAGAGCCCGCCGGGTACAAGCTGATCCGCTGATCCACCTCTTCCCACGCATCGATAATACCGTCGACCCAACGCCACGCCGCTTCGACCTCATCGCGACGCATGAACAGCGATAGATTTCCGCGCACCACATCCAGAAGCAGCCGCTCATAAGCGTCAGGATAGCGGACAGTAAAATTGTCGGCATAAGACAAGTTCAGAGGCAAAGTTTTAAGCCGCAATCCGCCTGCCCCAGGCTCTTTAATCTCCATCCAGAGCGTTACAGCTTCGTCGGGCTGCAGCCGGATCACCAGCTTGTTTGGGTCAACCTTAGTTGAATCACCGAAGATAGAATGCGGGACTGGACGAAACTGAATGACGATCTCAGAGCGCCGGCTCGCCATGCGTTTACCAGACCGGATGTAGATCGGCACACCCGCCCAACGCCAATTCTGAATTTCCGTGTGAATCGCAACGAAACTCTCGGTCTTTGACGCATCGGCATCAACGTCAGACAGATAGTCCTGCACCGTTTCGCCATCGACCTGCCCGCGCACATATTGCGCGCGAACCGTCGTTTCTTTCACATCCGCGGCAGTAACCGGTTTGAGTGCCCGCAGCACTTTGATCTTCTCAGTGCGGAGATCATCAGCATCAATCGAGGCTGGCGGTTCCATCGTGGTTAGACACAATAGCTGCAATAGATGGTTCTGAACCATATCACGTAGCGCGCCAGAGCTATCGTAATAGCCACCGCGACCGCCAACACCGATACTTTCAGCCACCGTAATTTCGATATGCTCAATCGCCCGGCTGTTCCACAGAGGCTCCAACAGAATATTGCCAAAGCGCAGAACCATGAGGTTTTGAACCGTTTCTTTGCCGAGATAATGATCGATCCGGTAAATCCGGTTTTCGTCGAAAACCCGGCCCACACCTTCGTTGATTTCGTCCGCAGAGGCAAAATCCTTGCCGAGCGGCTTCTCTAGAACAACCCGGCTTTTATCATGCGCGAGACCGGCCCCCTGGAGCCCTTGAGCAATCTGAACGAATAGGCGCGGCGGCATTGCCAGATAGAAAATGCGGATGAGTTCAGCCGACCCATCCAAACGGGCCTCAAGTTCGGTCCAGTCAGCGTCTTTTTTAGTGACGTCGATCGACACATAATCCAACATACTCGCAAACTCTGCGAAACAGTGTTTGTCGAGATCTGGGTCTTCCTCAAACTCGTGGTAACTATCCTCAACCAGTTTGATGAAATCTTTACGGCTCAAATCTGACCGAGAGACACCAATAATGCGAGAATTTTTCGGGATCTGGCCATCGCAATAGCGGTGGTACAAAGACGGCAGAAGCTTACGCCGCGCCAAGTCACCCGTAGCTCCGAAGACAACGAGTTCGAACGGCTTAACCGGGACGAATGCTGAACGCCCCGCCTCTTCGGCGGTGTCCACATCAGCATCCATTTTCGGATCGCGATCGGCCAAGAAACGTCCCCATGAAACATGCGCGCAATGAACTGAAATCCTGCACAATGAACCACAATCTTATGATGCAGACTGACAGCGCTGTCAATAATTGCAGATGATGAACAGCGTCACTTTAACAATGGTCCGCCAAGCGTAGATTCCCGAATGATCAATTCGAAATCGAGCGTGCAAATTTTCGGATCATCCGGGTTATCCCGGCTGATGAGAATACTCGCCGCTTTGAAACCCATTTTGTGGATCGGCTGCGCCACTGTTGTCAGTTGTGGCCAGATGATTTGGGCGATCGGTGTATCGTCAAACCCACAAACGCTCAGAGCTTCAGGGACCGAAATCCCCAGACGTCCCGCCACGCTCATGACGCCAGCTGCCATGTCATCATTGGACGCGAAAATCGCGGTCGGTCGATTATCAGGGTTGGACAGCAAATGCTCAGCGGCTTGGACCCCGGATCGGAACGAAAAATCGCCCGCACTGATCCAGTCTTCATTAAGCTTTATCCCCGCTTCATTGAGCGCTTTTTCAAAGCCAAGGCGACGGGACGCAGTTGCCCCATGGTTAGGGTGACCTAGAATAAACCCAATGTCGCGATGCCCTTGCTCGATCAGATAGGTTGTCATCTGAAAGGCCGCCTCAGCATCATCCATCCGAACGGCATGCACGTCATCCATCTTATTCGGCGCGACAGCCACATGGCGCATGTCCAAACGGCGCAGAATATCTCTAAGAACAACCGAATCCGACAGCGGAGGGGTTAGAATCACGCCGTCAACACCCAAGCGCCCCAACAGAATTTCGGCCTCTGGACTATTCGCCTGCTCATAGGGCATCGGCTCAAGCAACAAATGATAGCCATTGCGTCTGCAAGCCTCGATCGCGCCGCGCTGGATATTGGTAATATAGCTCGCACTGGCATTATCGTAGAGCAGTGCGATCAGATAGGATTTCGAGCTGGCAAGCCCGCGAGCCGCCAAATTGGGTCGATATTGGAGACTGGCCGCCACCTCCATGACCCGGTCGCGAGTCGCCTTCGCGACATTGGGTTCATTGTTCAACACGCGCGAGACCGTCTTCATCGAGACGCCCGCTTGTTTGGCCACATCGGTGATGGTCGCTTTCATGGCCTATACGTTCCCTGATCCTTTAGCCTGATTGCGTTTCGAGACTCGAAGCCGCTCCATTCGCTTTATAGACCTTACTGCGGCGGCGTTGACAGCGGTGTCAAGCGACCCTAGCCCCCTTCCCGACTTTGGGCGCCTGTCATGCCCTTGGCCTGATTGAGGATAGATTATGGACATGATGCGCCTTCGGCAGTCCCAAGTTGTGCCAGTTGTCGCATTAGATGATCCGAGCGATGCAGTTCCGCTCGCCAATGCATTGATAGACGGCGGGATTGAGGTCATCGAACTCACCCTGCGAACACCCAATGCGTTGGACGTTGTTAGGGCGCTCAAGGATGCCGATCACGACATTATGCTCGGCGTCGGTACAGTAATCAGCACCGATCAAGTTGAACGCTGCGCTAAAATCGGGGTCGATTTCATCGTGACCCCAGGCACAACACCGCGTCTGGCCGACGCAATTGAGGCAAACCGCGTGCCCTGTGTGCCCGGTATTAGTACAGTCGGCGAAGCCGTCGCCATGATTGAACGCGGCTATGAGACAGTGAAATTCTTCCCGGCAGAAGCCGCTGGCGGAGTCTCCACGCTCAAAGCCATTGGTGGGCCGCTGCCACAGCTCTCTTTTATGCCCACAGGCGGAATTGGCCGCGACGATGTCCGCCGTTATCTTGATCTACCCAGCGTTGTTTGTGTCGGCGGGTCCTGGGTTGCCGACAAAGATTCGCTGGCAAAGCGCGATTGGGCTGCCATCACCCGCAATGCCAAGCTGGCAACAGCGCTGTAGCTCACCTTGCATTCGGCGTGATGCAGCCCTACGCGCGCTGACATGAGCCTACCGCCCTATTCCACCCGACCGACCCTGCGCATCGACCTCGCGCAGATTAAGGCCAACTACGACGCCCTTAAGGGTCTAGCCCCGCGCGCCAAGGTGGCTGCCGCTGTGAAAGCCGATGCCTATGGACTCGGCGTCGAATCTGTCGGCCGCGCACTCTATGGTGCGGGGTGTCGCATCTATTTCGTCGCGACTGCGGGCGAAGGGAAACTGCTTCGTGAGGCGATCGGTCCGAATGGTGCGATCTATGTTCTAAATGGGCCAGCCCCTCGCGATAAAGCTGCGCTACTGGGCGCAAAGCTGAAACCCGTTATCAACTCAATCGGCCAAGCCCGGTATTGGGCTGAAATAGCGCGCGAAACCAATGAGCCGCCCTATACGGCGATCCATATTGAGACGGGCATGAACCGGCTCGGTATGCCTGCCGCAGAGGTCGCAATGCTGGCCAGCGACAAAGCCTTGTGGCGGGCGCTCCATCCGGAATGGATCATGAGCCATCTTGCTTGCGCGTCAATCACCAACCATCCGCTTAACGCAGAACAACTCAAAACTTTCAAAGCTTTATCTGCAACACTTCCACCTACACCGCTCAGCCTCGCTAATACGGCAGGCGCCTATTTGGGCAAGGATTATCATTTCCAAATGATCCGTACGGGCATCGGCCTCTATGGCGGTATGGCCACCGATAAGCCGGGGCAAGAGGTTAGCAAACCGGTTGTGAAGCTCCTCGCGCCCATCTTGCAACTGCATGAGGTCAAGGCTGGCGAGTGTATCGGCTATGATGCGACGCATATTGCCAAGCGCGACATGCGTCTGGCGACCGTTGGAGCGGGTTACGCGGACGGTGTGCCGATCTCGATGTCGAATGTCGCCCACGCCGTCATTCATGATGAAGACGTTCCGATCGTCGGTCGCGTATCGATGGATTTGACCATCGTGGACGTGACAGATCTGCACATGCCCGTGCAAGTTGGTGGCGTCGTGGTCTTTCTGGGTGACAGGCTGGAAGCGCAGGCCAAAGCTGCGGGTACCATCAATTATGAGCTTTTGGTCCGGCTCGGCCAGCGGGTGCGCCGCGATTACTGGAAGCCGCGAAACGACAAAGACAAAGGGGCGCCTGAGACTACGGCTACAGACTCAAAATCAACCGGTCACAAACCGTCCCACCGCAAACCGTCTGGCCCTCGGAAACCGGGTGGTCCACGCAAACCAAGTGGCACACGTAGACCGGGTGGACCGCGTAAACCTGGCGGGAGCCGGCCTCAGCGCTCTCCGGGGCGATAATCCTCCGCCGCGACGGCGAGGACCTCATCCAACGTCATCGGCATCGTTTTATACTGATGCTTGGCGAACATCTCGACCTGATCGTCGAAATGCGGGGAGTTCTCATCCACAGTCGCGGCACCGTATTGATGAATACTCTCGGCCCTTAACGTCCCATCCGGCGCCCAATCCGCGACCATGATGTGCGTATCCCCGGCAAAAGCGTCCAGATATCCCAGATTCGCAACTCCGTCCTTGTCGGAATAGATGGCCCGCAACACGTCAGGTGCCCCATCTAACGGCCAATTCTCGTCGCCTCTGACAATACGGTTCACCTCACCCCACTCTGGATCAATTCGCCCGAACGCCGTATTTAGCTCAGCTGCCACAGTCTTAAGGACATGTAGAGACGCGTCCGCCTCATCCGTATATTCATAACCTAAAGTCCGAACGCCCGTGATGACAGCGAGCGCGGCGCCACGGGACGTCTGGTCAGCACTGCCGTCCCAGTTGCGTAAAACGTCCTGAGCGGCTTTCACGGTCTCATCTTCGCTAGGCATCGCGACCAATTCGACAACGAGCTGCATCAGGTCTGATTCTGGATCATACATCGCGTCAGCGCGGTAAGTGAGCAGTTCGTCGCGGGTGATTGAGAGATCTTCCGTAAACAGTGAAATCGCGCGACGAGACCTGTTGGTGATCCGATCTTCAATGCCAAATGTCGGTGAGAAGTCTTCACGGGCATTATCGCATGCCGGATCCGTCACCATGAATGGCGTGGCATTGGCCGAGAACAACCAGCCACAGTCTGGATTCCAGTGCTGCGGAAGCTCTGAGACATCCCGGAAACCATTCCAGATCAGACGACTATCATCGCCGGGCAGGATTTCTGACCAATCTGGACCTTCGATCCGGTCTGGAATGCGACCATTATAGATCGTGCCAATATTGCCGTCACGATCTCCGTAGACGATATTGAAGGACAACACGCCGTTAATGTTGAGCGCCGCACGCCATTCATCAAGATTGCTTGCCTTCGCCATGCGATACCATTGTTCAACAGACGCTGTTTCACCGAGGCCCGCGAAACGAAGCGCGAAATGCCCATTCGGTGTCGAAAGAACCGGACCATGCTCTGACCAGAGCGCATCGCATTTCACCGGCAGAGAGAATGGCCCCCATAATTTCACCCGAAAGCGCGACTCACCCCGGTCAAATTCGCGCCATTTACCGTCCAGTTGATAGGTTTGCGGATCATCCTCATCGTCGACGACCAGCTTGTAAATATCGATCAGATCTGGCCGATTGACAGTATGGGTCCATGCCGTGTTGGGCGTAATACCCTGCGGGACCACGGGCGTTCCCGGAAATGTTCCGCCCGCAATGTTGAGGCCCTCTTCGCTGACAAGATGCGTCTCATACCACGCATAACGCCCCTTCATCGGTTGGTGGGAGTTCACCACAAGGCGTGTGTGCCCATCTTCGCTGCGTGACGGCGCAACCGCAAATCCGTTCGAACCGCGAACGACCTCATCCAAATTCAGGCTCGATTGCTGCTGCCACGGCGACACTTGCGGGGCGTCTGTTTCGCTAAACAACGGTTCTAGATAACCATCCAGGCGATAGAAAAACGGCGTCAACCACATCACGGCCGCATTCACATCGTCCTCCGTCACCGGAAGCAGTCCAGGGGTCACTCGCTCTGGATAATCCGCGCCAAATGAGTTTAGACCTGCGGCGTAAGCCTTTATAATTGCTTGGACATCATCAGGAATCCCAAGATCACCGGCCGCGACCGCCTGCTCAACTCGGAACAGGTCATAGAGGTAATCGGCTGGGGCATCCGCCTGTCCACGATACTGGCTCGCCATGCCGCGTCCGGCGAGTAGCGTTTCTTCCATGATTTCCCAGCTATCCTCGGCATGAGCATAGGCAAAACCGAAATGCGCGTCGGCGTCCGTCTTACCGAAAATATGTGGGACACCATAACCATCGCGGATGATACGGGCGTTGTAGGTTTGCGCTTCGGCACGTGCCGCATCTGCATCGAATTTCGGCGCGCTCGGCGTCCAAAGATATATGGCTCCACCGATAAAACCGACGACAAGTAGGGCAGCCAGGCCAAGGAAAAACTTTTTCATGATCGCTGCATTGCCATAAATGGGCGCGGCGGCAAGGTTGCATTTGATGCCTGCGTCACAAAAGCTTAGGCTTCATCCGAAGGAGTCGTTGATGCCAAAAGAATTACGCAAGCCCACTAACAACCCGCAAACATTGCTCGCACAATTGCTGAGCGGCGGACAGTCTTTACTGGACAAAGCCGGGTCGGGCGAGCTTAGTGATCAAGCTCAAGATATTGGTAAGCGCGGCGAAGATTTTCTAATCGACAAGCTCGGCATGGATGATAGCGACGCGAGCCGCGCGCAAATCCGGCAACAAGCCAAATACGCTGGAATTGCTGGGGCTTTGGCTTTGATATTGAGTTCACGCTCAACTCGGAAACTCGCCACATTGGGCGGGCTCGCAGCGCTTGGTACGATTGCCTATAAGGGCCACAAGCGCGGCGCTATGCCGACCAATTTCAAAGATGCGATCGGGCTCTTGACTGGGCAGGATGCTGAACGGCGCTCCGACATGCTGCTGCGCGCCATGATCGCTGCTGCGAAGGCTGACGGCACGATCAGTGAAGCCGAAAAAGCTCTCATCAAGACGTATCCGGACGTTGATATGTCGGGTCTTTCCGACATGCTCGCCACTCCAGCGGATCCGAGCGAAATCGCGGCCATGGCCACATCCGACCAATGCGCCTATGAAATCTATGCCGTGAGCTGCCGAATCGCCGACGGGGTCAACCCCGTTGAACGCGACTATCTCGACCGGCTGGCTATGGCATTGCGCCTCGACCCAGAGTCGGCGGCCTTGATTGAAACGGAAGTGAGGACTGGATAATGCGGTATTTGTTGATTGGCCTAGCAGGCCTTCTGATCTCCTGCATGCAGACCCCGCCCTATGGTGGACAAGGTCCGTATGCGCCCGGCCCTTATGGTCCCGTTGTTCAACAACCCCACACACCTCCTCAGACACCCCCACCCGGCTTTCCTCCGCCTGTGAGCCAACCCGGCGACCGCATTTGCGGTGGTATGACCGGAGCGACCTGCGGCTTTGCCGGAGAGTTTTGTTATCAGACCGTCCAAGCCCAGTGCGGCGCCGCCGATCAGACCGGCGTCTGTCGCCCCCGTCCACAAGTCTGCACTCAGGATTACACGCCTGTTTGCGGGTGTGATGGACAGACCTATTCCAACGAATGCTCTGCCAATAGTCGCGGTGTTTCTGCCGCCTATCGCGGGCCCTGCCGACAGTGAAGCGGCTGACCTTCGGCGCGTTGGCGCTTCTACTCGCGGGCTGCAGCACTGCCCCCTCTGACGTGACGACCGGCTCCAATGGTGCCGGTCCATCGGCCATTGTTAGCGAGCGCGCTGTCTCAGCGGACGTCGCGGATTGGGGGGCATTCTACCCTTATTTCACGGATGACACTCACGTCTTGTCGCCTGTTCTCGTCGGCGTCGCAAAGATCGATGCGGGGCAACAAATACATCATCCTCACCGTCATGCTGATGAAGAATATCTGATGGTCACAAAAGGCCGTGGGACCTGGTCACTAAACGGCGAAGATCGTCCGGCCGTCGAGGGCGATATCCTCTTCGCTCGGGCGTGGGATTATCACGGCATTCGAGCGGCTGATGATAGTCCGCTGGAATTCGTCGTGTTCAAATATTCGGGCCGTCATATAGAAGCACCTACCGATCCAGATCCGTCCCTGCCCGAAGAACGCCCCTAACCATGTTCCACCACTTCTTTAGTGAATTACGACGTGCATCCGTTCCCGTTTCGATCCGGGAATATCTGACGTTGCTGGAAGGTGTGGACAAAGGCGTAGCCAACGAAAGCCTAGACGGCTTTTATTTTCTCTCGCGAACGGCACTCGTAAAAGATGAACGCGATCTAGACAAATTCGACCAGGTCTTCAGCCACGTCTTTCGCGGGGTCGACTATCTTGGCGATATATTTGGGCAGGACGAACACACAATCCCGGAAGACTGGCTTCGCAAAATGGCGGAGCTTCATCTCTCCCCTGAAGAGATGGCTGAGATCGAAGCCCTCGGCGACTTCGACAAGATCATGGACGCGTTGAAGGAACGATTGGAGAACCAAGAGAAGCGCCATGAAGGCGGCAATCGCAATATCGGTACAGCAGGTAGATCTCCTTTTGGCGCCTATGGCTATAATCCCGAAGGGGTTCGCATTGGCCAGAAAGAAGGCCGCCACGGCAAGGCGGTTAAAGTCTGGGACAAACGGCAATTTAAAAACCTTGATGGCGACCGCGAAATCGGAACCCGCAATATCAAAGTCGCACTCCGGCGTTTGCGCAAATTCGCGCGCGAGGGGGCGGCCGAAGAGTTGGACCTACCCGGAACAATTAGCGGCACAGCCAAACAAGGTTGGCTGGATATCCGCATGCGCCCTGAACGACGCAATGCCATCAAAGTTCTAGCCTTTTTCGATATCGGCGGATCAATGGATGCGCATGTGATGCAGGCTGAAGATCTGTTTTCTGCCGCTAAATCCGAATTCAAACGGCTTGAATATTTCTACTTTCACAACTGTTTGTATGAGCAAGTTTGGAAAGACAATCGCCGCCGCATGAGCGAAGTGACGCCGACATGGGATATTTTGCATAAATTCCCGAGCGACCACCGGGTCGTGATCGTTGGCGATGCGGCGATGAGTCCTTATGAAGTCGCTATGCGCGGCGGGTCAGTCGAACATTGGAATGATGAGCCCGGCGCCGTCTGGTTGAAGCGCCTTGTCGATATTTATCCGCATCTAGTCTGGATCAATCCGACACAGGAAAAATACTGGGAATTCAGCCAGTCTACCAAGATGATCCAAGAGGTTATCGGCGAAGACCGAATGTTTCCGATGACTTTATCAGGGCTTGAGAGTGCGATGCGGGAACTCGCTCGTTAGCAAGCCGTTAGACGACCAACACAAATTCAAACACATTTTGGAGTTTCCATGATTCGTATACTTGCAACCACGTCACTGGCCGCAATTTTAGCCGCGTGTACAGCTTCATCAGATGATGTTGGCGCAGCCTCATCAGATGATGTGCCCGCCTTGGTCGAAGGCACACCAACAGTCGTCGAAGCTAAAGCCGAAGCCGTCTGCCAGGACGAGATGGTGCTAGACTTGGATGATTATCCTGCGGAAGATCTGCCTACAACCGAGGACTATGCTCAGTGGCACACTGAAAATGCGAAACGGGCTGACGTGATGCAGAGCGATTCCGGCATGCAGTACAAGGTTATCCAAGCAGGGCTTGAAAATGGCATGACACCACGGTCAGGCGAAGAAGTGGTCGCTATGTATCATGGCTACCGCACTGACGGCACCGTGTTCGATAGTTCTTACGAACGGAACCTGCCCTTTATCTTTACTACAACACGCGTCATTCGCGGTTGGACCGAGGCCGTTGAAAACATGAAGGTTTGCGAAGCGCGTACGCTCTATCTCCCGGCAGATCTGGCTTATGGTAATCGCGGCGCAGGCGCAGATATTCGCCCCGGCGACACGCTGGTCTTTAACATGCAGTTGATCCGCGTGAACCGCGCAGGCGACTGACGCTCAGAAGAATTCGAACCTAAATATTGAAGCGGAGGTCGGTTATCGACCTCCGCATTTTTTATCCCTCAGGGACAACATGGACGCGAATGGCCTTATCGCCGTTGAACACGTCCTTTGCCACCGCTGAAATCTCTGCGGCCATCATATTCTGATACGTAACATCGCGCGTGCGGTGGCGATCCAGCGTCTCTGGACGGCCTTGCGCTTCATCGATCACATTGAGCCAATAGCTATTATTTTCGAGGCTGGTTTCGAGATTTTCCAATGTCGGCTTTATCGCCCGATCAAATATGTCATCCGTTACCCCGTTTTCAGCAAGGTTGGCAGCCACGGCTTCGATCACGGAGGTTAACCTATCTAGCTCTTCCGGTGAGGCTTCAATGCTGACGCCGAGATAACCCCAGTTCGGCGTTGTCTCTGGCAGCGATGTGAACGCAGACGGAGAATAGGTCGCCCCCTCCTCTTCTCTTAGAACGCGTGTGAGTTCGAGTTTCAGCACCTGCGCCAGCACGCCGAATTGTCGGTCCACAAGCGTGTCTTCGTGATCATCAACCGGCCAGTAAATCCGCAGCAAAGCCGTATCCGGCTCACCTGCATGGGTTATTTTGTAGGGACGGGCCTGACCGTCTGGGAACATCTGATTGATCGCGGATTGCGGCAGTGCTTGGGCGGACTGCCGCGAGTCTGGCAGCGCGCCTATCGTCTTGGCGACAAGGTCAATCACCCGCGTCTCATCGAAATCCCCGACAATCGCGACCTCAATCGGTCCCTCCGTGATATGGGTCGCATACCATTCGGATAAGGCATTAAGATCAACGTCCAGAGCTTGCGACTCTGTCGGATGAACATTGCGCCAGTGATTTGAGCTTAGCAGTGACGGCACTTCCAAACCGGCGGCCCCAGATGGGGTTGAGTCCAGTTTAGACCAGACTGACCGAATACGACTTTCATAATTCGGAAGTATTTCCGGGCGGTAGGCAGGGTCGGTCAGATAGGCCGCCATGAGTTGTAGCTGGAGTTCGAGGTCATCCGGAACCGTAGCCCCGCCGAGAGACATACCGCGTGTGCTAAACCCACGACCGACGCCGACAGTTCGTCCTGCAGTCAATGTGGACAGATCGTCGGCTTTGTGTGCGCCGAGCGCAGAGCTATTGAGGACAGACCGGAGTTGCATCCCGAAAGCAGGCGCGTCCTGCGGATAGAAGGCCGTGCCAGACCCCGCTTTCACCCGGATCCGGATCACGTCTTCTTCATACGGCGTTTGCTTGAGGTTGAGCCGTACACCATTATCGAATTGAACGGTCGTGATGCCGATATCTTCGATGACGGAGCTGCTCACGACTTTGCCGGGTTGCCCCCAATCGGCATAGGCGAACGCCCCGACATTCGACTCCGCGACGGCGTCTAACGACACGGACTGACTTTCGTTCAGCATGTCGCGTAACCATTGTTCCGGCTCTTCAATGACGCTTTCTGCCTGCAGATAGAGCTGGGGCGCGGTGTCAAGCTTATCCCAAGCCTCCTTAAGTGCGGTTTCAACCTCTTCGAGCGTCAAATCTGCGACCGCAGCTTCAAACCGCACCAACGAACTTTCCGCGCTCGTCATTACTCGTTCCCCGGCGAATCCGTTCAGAATTTGACGGGCTAGCGACGGGGTTCGACGTGTTGGGGCTGTCTGGACAGCCACTTCCCAGCTTTTGCGAGCATTCGCTATCTGCTCAGTGAACTCGGCTTGCGTAAACCCATGATCGATGGCTTGTCGCAAAATCCGTTCCGCCTCGATAAATCCATCGCGAAGCTTGTCAGGTTCAGCGGACACACGAAGACCCGCAATTTCGGCGGCGTCGAAAAAGTCGCTGACCCCCGCTCCGGCTCCCGTGAAGCTCGCTTCGCCAGCCCTGACGGACTTAGCGAAACGGCGATTTAGCATCGCATTGGCAAAATAGAGCGGCAATGAGTCGGCGCGATTGGCGACCGTGTCGCGGCGTTCACTGTCAGGCGCAACGTCAGAAATCGTTGATAAGCTAACGTAACTCAACACTTCTGGATCGAAGAATGCCCCGAAACGCGGCTCGTCAAACCGAATGGCCGGCACGGTGGCATCATCGACAGCAGGTGTGTCATTCGACCAATCTGCAAAGGCGTTTTCGATTTTCTGTGACAACTGTTCAGCCGGACGATCCCCGACAAGAACGATGAAAGTATCTTCCGGGCGGTATTGCGAAGTATAAAAGTCGCGAAATTGCTCTGGCGTGACAGACTGGATGGTTTCATTCGTTCCGATCGGCAATCGATCCACGAGTCCTGACCCCGCCGTTTGAAACTCAAGCGATGCAATCTGAGCGCGGAAAGCCGGGCTGTTGCGTGCGCGCTTTTCCGCCAAAATGATACCGCGTTCCCGCTCAATCGCTTCGGGCGCCAAGGTCAATCGCTCCGCTGTTTCACGGAAGATTTCGAGCGCTTCATCCAGCAAGGAATCGGATGTATCAGGCAGTTCCAATTGATACATAGTCTGGTCGAAGCCAGTTGAGGCATTAGTGTCCGGCCCGAAGGCGAGACCCAGTCGTTCAAGTCGCTTGACCATTTCGCCTTCTGGAATCGCTTCCGATCCGTTGAACGCCATATGTTCGAGGAAGTGAGCGAGCCCGCGAGTTTCGTCTGTTTCATCGAGCGACCCCGCGTCGAACCGCATTAAAAGTGTGGCGGTGCGCGACGGCGTATCATTGCTCATCGTCGCATAGCGCAGACCATTTGGAAGACGCCCATAGAGGATGTCCTCATCCATCGTTAGATCACTGGCCTGATGTGCAAAATCAACGGAATCGATATCCGGTAATTCCACAACAGGCATGTCATTCTGTGCCACGTCATCTGTATTGCATGAGGACACGAGAAGCGCCGCTAGAACCGCCGTCGAAGCCAAGAAAAGTCGTTGCGTCACAATCACCTCAATCACATATCAGAATAGATTTGTATGGCGCGTCACTGGACTAGCTTATCGTGCAAAAGCAAGGACGAGAACCATCGGTTGCATCAGGGCACGCAGGCTCGCCCATTCAATGACGTCAGTCGTTCTTATATCGCGTCCCGACAGTCCTGCAATCAGCCGCTCTCATGTCTTAAACGAATCACGTAGACAGAAATTCGCCTGCGGTGAGAAACTCAAAACTAAAACTCGCTTCGACCGGACATCCCGCGTGAAAACCGACAATCACGCAGTTCGTAGATTTTGAGGTAGAGGTGACGTGGAGACGTTTATGAGCCCTTCACAGCAGATCACAGCAGCTTTTTCGATGAACTGGCCCGAAACATGCTCTTAATAAGCCGAACGCCACAAAAACTAAGAATTACAAGGGTCAGAGGGGCCTAGCACGATCAACTTTCTTATCATGGATGGATTTACAACGAGATGGGCGAAGACGGACACGCGCTAAAAGGGTCTGTTTTGGAACCTTTTCCCCTCACACCCGTCAATGATTGAATGCCAGATGAACAGCTTGCTACCATCGCATTAACGCCTAGCCATGTTTCCAGCCATTGGGTAAGCGTCCACAAATCTACGCCT
This sequence comes from Algimonas ampicilliniresistens, assembly GCF_030159955.1. Lineage (GTDB taxonomy): Bacteria > Pseudomonadota > Alphaproteobacteria > Caulobacterales > Maricaulaceae > Litorimonas > Litorimonas ampicilliniresistens. The sequence continues at coordinate 1,100,098 of NZ_BSNK01000001.1, read as the reverse complement.
TTTCGGCGATTGTTACTGGAGACTTGGGGGTCTTGAAAATGAAAAGAACTTTGTTGATGGCGGCTAGTGCTGCTGTGCTCGCTGCGCCGACTATCGCGCAAGAACTTCCGCCGGGTAATCCGCTTCCAGGCGAATGCTTCGCCCGCGTGATCGTCCCGCCTCAATATGAAATTTCTACTGAGCAAGTGGTCCTGCGCCAAGCCTCAGAGGAAATCCGTAAGATACCGGCTCAAATTGAGACAGTCTCCGAACAGGTTCTTGTCCAACAGGAAAGTTTCGACCTGGTCATCGAACAGGAACCCCAATTCCGCGATGTAACTGAAACGGTCGTTATTCAGGAAGCCTCTACCCAGCTCGTTACGATTCCCCCAATCTACGAGACTAGGACAGAGACAATCCTCGTCAGACCCGAAACTGTTACTTACGCGGCCACCCCTGCCGTATATGAAGACTTTACTGAAACAGTCGTCGTGCAGCAGGCCTCAACTGAGCTGGTCGCGGTTCCGCCTGTCTTTGAAACAATTACTGAAAACGTCGTCGTGCAAGACGCAGCGTCACAGCTGATCGTCACCCCCGCTGCATTTGAAGATGTTTCCGAAACCGTCGTCATTCAGCCCGCTAGCGTCGAGTATACAGTTGTCCCTGCTGAATTCGACACGGTCACCGAAACGATCGTCGTACAAGAAGCCTCGACCGAACTCGTTACAGTGCCGGCCATATTTGAGACCGTCAGTGAAACGGTCGTCGTCCAACAGGCTACGAACGAACTTGTCGTTACGCCTGCCGTCTTTGAGAACGTCACGGAAACGCTCGTTGTCACGCCCGCTCTAGCTGAACTCGTCACCGTTCCTGCCGTCTTTGAGGACGTAACCGAAACAGTCGTCGTTCAACCCGCCAGCGTCGAGTTTGCGGTTATTCCAGCAGAGTTCGATACAGTCACAGATAATATTGTCATCCAAGACGCCTCGACCGAGCTTGTCGTTACACCGGCTGCGTTCGAAGCCGTGACTGAAACTGTTGTCGTGCAAGATGCTGACGTTGAGCTTGTCGTTGTTCCTGCCGTCTTTGCTGATGTGACCGAGACGGTCGTTACTCAAGCGGCGTCCAATCAACTCGTGGTCACGCCTGCGGCTTTTGAAACAGTGACCGAAACTGTCGTCGTTCAACCGGCCACAATCGAATATGCCACGACCCCCGCTGTGTTTGAGGATTACACTCAGACCATCGTGGTTCAGGAAGCCTCAAGCGAATTAACCGTCGCGCCTGCCGCCTTCGAAACTGTGACTGAAACCGTTGTCGTTCAGCCTGCAGGCGTTGAGTATGACGTCGTTCCGGCTCAATTCGACACTGTTACTGAAACGATCGTGGTTCAGGAAGCGTCCACAGAGCTCACATCCGTTCCGGCTGCATTTGAGGCCGTCACGGAAACCGTCGTCGTTCAACCGGCTACGATTGAATATGTCAGCACACCGGCTGTCTATGAAAGCGAAGAGTATCAAGTCGTGGTTCAAGAAGCCTCGACTGAACTTGTGACCGTCCCACCTGTGTTCGAGACTGTTACTGAAACTGTCGTCGTACAGCCTGCTGGCGTCGAATATACAACGGTTCCTGCCGCTTTCGAAACCATCACGCAAACCGTTGTTGTTCAGGAAGCGTCCGTTGAATTCGTGACACAACCCGCCGAGTTTGAGACCGTTACAGAAACTGTCATCGTCCAACCGGCAACCATTGAGTATGTCTCAACACCTGCGACCTTCGAGAATGTCGAGGAAGTCGTTGTTGTCCAGGATGCTTCGACTGAATTGGTTACTGTCCCGCCCGTTTTTGAGACCGTAAACGAAACCATTGTCGTTCAAGCGGCCTCCGTTGAATTCGATACAATTCCAGCGGTTTATGAAGACCAAGACTATACAGTTGTCGTCCAAGAGGCCTCGACTGAGCTTGTCTCTACGCCTGCCGTGTTCGAAACTGTGAATGAGACTGTCATTGTACAGCCCGCAACTGTCTCTTACGAAGTTGTCCCAGCTGTATTCGAGACCATTCAAGACACAATCGTCATTCAGGAAGCCTCGACTGAGCTTGTAACCGTACCGCCTGTCTTCGAGACCGTAACAGAAGTCGTAGTCGTTCAGCCTGCCGGCGTCGAATACACGTCGGTTCCCGCAGTCTTCGAAACCGTCACCGAAACTCTGGTTGTTCAAGAAGCCTCTATTGAGTTCGACTCAATTCCAGCCGTTTATGAGACCGTGACAGAGACCGTTCTCGTCCAGCCCGCTACTGTTGAATATGTCACGGTCCCGGCTGTATTCGACACAGTCGAAGAGGTTGTCGTCATCCAAGATGCGTCAACAGAACTCGTCACGGTTCCGCCTGTCTTCGAGACCGTCACAGAAGTTGTGGTCGTTCAGCCTGCAACGGTTGAATATACATCTGTCCCAGCAGTTTACGAGACTGAAGAATATCAGGTCGTCGTTCAAGAAGCGTCCGTCGAGTTTGTGACGCAACCTGCTGAGTTCGAGACCGTCACTGAGACTGTTATCGTCCAGCCTGCTGGCGTTGAATATGTCTCAACACCAGCCGTGTTCGAAACCGTCGAAGAAGTCGTCGTCATTCAAGATGCGTCGACTGAACTTGTTACCGTTCCTGCTGTGTTTGAAACCGTCTCTGAAGTGGTTGTCGTTCAACCTGCTTCCGTAACGTTTGAGACCATTCCAGCGGTCTATGAGACGGAAGAATATCAAGTCGTCGTCCAAGAAGCTTCAAACGAGCTTGTGACTGTCCCGCCCGTGTTTGAAACGGTAACAGAAACTGTCGTGGTTCAGCCTGCCTCTGTCGCATTTGAAACCATTCCCGCTGTTTTTGAGACGGAAGAATATCAAGTCGTCGTGCAGGAAGCCTCTAGCGAGTTGGTCGTCCAACCCGCCTCTTTCCGAGACGTCACAGAAACGGTCGTTGTACAAGACGCAACCGTCGAATTGGTATCGGTTGCGGCTCAGTATGAGACTGTAACGGAAGTCATCACCGTTCAGGACGCCTCTTTCGAGCTTGTCACTGTCCCGCCCGTCTTTGAGACTGTCACAGAGACCGTTGTCGTTCAGCCTGCCTCCGTGAATTTCGAGACCGTTCCGGCTCAGTTCGAAACCTACACAGAAACTGTTGTGGTTCAGCCTGCAACCACCGAACTGGTTGTTGTTCCAGCCGAATTTGACACAGTCTCAGAAACAGTTGTGGTTCAAGAAGCCTCAACAGAATTGACAACGGTTCCAGCAGAGTTTGAAACGGTGACCGAAACGATCATCGTAAGGCCCGCCTCTACAGAACTCGTCTCTACACCCGCGTCCTTCCGCGAAGTTACGGAGACAGTTGTTGTCCAAGACGCGACCGTCGAGTTCGTCAACGTACCCGCCGTCTATGAAGACTTCACAGAAACGATCGTCGTTCAAGAAGCTTCAACAGAGTTGGTTGTCCAGCCTGCGACCTTCACAACGGTCCAAGAAACTGTCGTTATTCAAGACGCGACCGTCGAATTGGTAACCGTTCCGGCTCAGTATGAGACTGTAACTGAAACCGTCATCGTTCAGCCTGAAACCGTCGCCTACGACGTGGTCGAGGCAGAATATGAAACCGTCAACGAGACATATATCCGTCGTGACGGCGCCACGCTGCTGCAGGTTATTCCTGCTGAATATGAAACCGTCACAGATCGTGTCCTGGTTCAAGAGGCGTCGACTGTCTTTGAAGTTGTGCCACCATCTTATCGTGACGTGACAGAAACTATCGTCGTGTCGCCAGCGCGCACCGACATTGAAGTCATTCCGGCCGTTTATGAAACGCGGTCCGAGCGTGTTCTGATCGAACCGGCTCGCGAAGAGTGGAAGCCTGGCACACAGGCCCTCAACTCCGCACAACTTGGATCAACCGGTCGCGTTAATACGAATACGCGCGGACAGTTCACCGTCTTTAACGGTGTGTCTCAGCAAGTCGTCGAGTCGACCCAAACAATCGTAACCCAGACGGGCGAAATCCTTTGCCTGGTATTGGTTCCTGCCAAGTATAAAACGATTACAAAGCAAGTTGTGGTTACCCCGGCTCGTGCAATCGAACGCACAATTCCAGCCGTCACGCGCAACATCACAACTCGCGTTGTTGACGCCCCAGCGACGACCCGCGAAGTCACGATCCCTGCGGTCTATGAAACACTTGAAGTGCGCCGCGTCAGAACTCCGGCCCGTGTGGTTGAAGTGGATGCCGGACCTGATGGCGATTATTCACAGCAAGTGGGTACAGTTCAGATCCAACGTCTGATCGAACAAGCCCGGGTTGTTGAGCGCCGCATTCCAGCGGTAACACGCGCGATTACCACTCGCGTCGTTACAACACCGGCTCGCACAGTCGAACGGGCCATTCCGGCCGTTACTCAGAACGTGACACGCCGCGTTATCGATACACCAGCTCGCACGGTCGAGCGGGTCATTCCTGCCGTGACACGCGCCGAGACACGTCGACGGATCGTCACGCCAGCTCGCACGGTCGAACGCGCTATTCCAGCCGTGACCAAAGCGATCACACGCCGCGTCGTGGATCGTCCTGCGACCGCAGTCGAACGGGCCATCCCTGCCGTCACGCGCCAAGAAACGCGTCGCGTCGTCTCGCAACCTGCCCGCACCGTTGAACGCGCTATCCCGGCTATCACACGTCAAGAAACACGCCGTGTCGTCAGAACTCCGGCCCGCGTCGTCGAACGGGCGATCCCTGCGGTCACCCGCGTTGAGGAACTTCGCCGCATCACGCGCCCAGCAGGCACGGTTGAAGTGGCTATCCCGGCTGTCACAAAACAGATCACACGCCGCGTTGTCAGAACCCCAGCTCAAACTGTTGAGCGCGCAATTCCGGCTGTGACCAAAGAAATCACACGCCGCGTTGTCAGAACACCGGCTGCGGTGACTGAACGCGCAATACCGGCTGTAACACGTCAAATCACACGTCGTGTTGTTGATGCTCCGGCTCAAGCGATTGAACGGACCATCCCAGCGGTTACCCGTCTGGAAACTCGCCGCGTTGTTCGGGCCCCTGCTCGCACTGTGGAAGTTGCAGTTCCTGCCGTCACGAAACAGATTCAGCGTCGCGTCCTGCGGACACCGGCTCAAGCAACAGAACGGGTTATCCCGGCTGTCACACGCCTTGAGACCCGCCGCATCGTTCGGGCGCCAGCTCGGACCGTGGAAGTCGCTGTTCCAGCTGTGACTAAGGAAATCACCCGCCGCGTCGTTCGTACGCCGGCTCAAGTGACTGAACGGCTGATCCCAGCCGTGACGAAGCTTGAGACCTACCGCGTCGTTGCGCAGCCTGCGACGACTGTCGAACGCCTAATCCCAGCCGTGACCAAACAGCTGACACGTCGTGTTGTCTCGCAACCTGCTCGCACTGTTGAACGGGCCATCCCGGCTGTCACGCGTCTGGAACAACGCCGCGTGGTACGCACCCCGGCACAGACCGTCGAACGGACCATCCCGGCTGTCACGAAAGAAGTGACACGCCGTGTTGTTCGCACTCCGGCTCAAGTCACGGAACGTTTGATCCCAGCGGTCACCAAGGTTGAAACACGCCGCGTTGTGCAAGCTCCGGCTCAGATCACTGAACGTGTCATCCCAGCTGTGACGAAAGAAATCAGCCGTCGTATCGTTAGAACCCCAGCGCAAACTGTTGAACGGGCCATTCCAGCGATCACACGCACGGAAGAGTATCGTTGCCTCGTCACGCCAGCGCGAACTGTCGAAGTTCTTGTTCCGGCTGTTACGAAAGAGATCACACGCCGCGTTGTCAGAACACCGGCTCAAACGGTCGAACGTCTGATCCCAGCGGTCACCAAGGTCGAAACACGTCGCATTGTTGCGCAACCTGCCCGCACGGTCGAAGTTACGGTTCCGGCCGTGACTAAGCCGCTGCAACGTCGCGTCGTTCGCACACCGGCTGCGATTACAGAGCGCCTCATTCCGGCGGTTACCCGTCAGGAAACACGCCGCGTCCTGACTGCACCAGCCCGGACTGTTGAACGCACCATCCCGGCTGTGACCAAACAGTTCCAGCGTCGTGTTGTTCGCACGCCAGCTCAGGTCACCGAACGGTTGATCCCAGCAGTCACACGGGTTGAGACCCGTCGTGTTGTCGTTACACCCGCCGCGACGACTGAGCGGACTGTTCCAGCTGTTACGAAACAACTGAGCCGCCGTGTCGTCAGAACGCCTGCACGCACCGTTGAACGCGCGATCCCAGCTGTCACACGCGAAGAAACGATCCGTCGCTTGGTAACACCTGCGCGCACCGTCGAAGTCGCTGTTCCTGCTGTGACCAAGCAGCTGCAACGTCGCGTGGTCCGCACCCCGGCTCAAGTAACTGAACAACTCATCCCTGCTGTTACGCGTCTTGAAACACGCCGTGTTCTTCGGACGCCAGCCGCGACGGTTGAACGGACGGTCCCGGCTGTCACCAAACAGTTGACACGCCGCGTTGTCCAAACACCAGCTCGCATTGTTGAACGGCCGATCCCCGCTGTCACACGTCAGGAAACACGTCGTGTTATCACGGCCCCGGCTCGTACGGTTGAGCGTGTTATCCCAGCCGTGACGAAGCAGCTGCAACGACGTGTGGTTCGCACACCGGCTCAGATTGTTGAGCGTGCTGTTCCTGCGGTTACTCGCCAGGAGACATTGCGCCGCATCGTGACGCCTGCTCGGACTGTTGAACGCACCATCCCGGCTGTGACGAAGCAGCTTGAGCGTCGTGTTGTTCGGACCCCAGCTCAGATTACGGAACAGACAATCCCAGCGGTGACCAACACCATCACACGCCGCGTTGTCCAAACGCCAGCTCGTGTCGTCGAGCGCGCGATCCCAGCGGTCACGCGTCAAGAGACACGTCGTGTGCTTCGAACACCAGCTCAGGTGACAGAACGGGTTATCCCGGCTGTGACACGCGCCGAAACGCGCCGTGTCATTCGGACCCCGGCCCGCACCGTTGAACGGGCTATCCCGGCTGTTACGAAGGCCGTGACCCGCCGCGTCGTCCGCACACCGGCTCAGGTTACGGAACGGACCATCCCGGCTGTTACGAAACAAGTGACCCGCCGCGTTGTTCGGACCCCGGCTCAGGTCACGGAACGGACTATCCCAGCGGTAACGAAAGTTGTCGAACGTCAAGTCCTTCGCCAACCGGCACAAGCCACTGAACGCGTCATCCCAGCGGTCACAGCACAGGAAACACGCCGCGTTATTCGTACGCCAGCCCGTACTGTTGAACGGACAATTCCAGCGGTCACGCGTGCCGTGACTCGCCGCGTTGTTCGCGCCCCGGCGCAAGTTACCGAACGGACTATCCCGGCTGTTACGGAAGCTGTGACGCGCCGTGTTCTACGGACACCGGCTCGTGTTGAAGAGCGCGTGATCCCAGCGGTCACCAACACTGAAACACGTCGCCGCATTGTGACACCTGCCCGCAGTGAACAGCGGACCATTCCGGCTGTCACGCGTACCGTTGAGCGTCGTGTCCTAGTCTCGCAGGCTCGGACAGAAGAGCGTGTCATCCCGGCTGTCACCCGCCAGGTTACCCGCCGCGTGGTCGACGTCCCGGCTCGTGTCGCTCGACGCGCCATCCCGGCTGTCTATCAGACTGTTCAGGTTCAGCGTGTCACGTCGCAAGCTCGGACCGAGGTCATCCAGATCCCGGCTGAATACGGTACTGTCGAGAAACGCACGCAAACGAGTGCTCAGCGCTCAGAGTGGCGTCAGGTTCTTTGTGAAGCGAACGCCAACTCAGTCGTTATCTCTGCAATCCAACGTCGTCTGCAGGAGCTGGGCTTCTATCAGGGCGCACTAAACGGTCGTCTGACCCAAGAGACTTATGCCGCTGTTGAGGCGTTCCAAGTGTCGCGCAGCCTGTCTACGGGTGGTCTGACACTCCGGACGGTTGATGAGCTTCGGGTTGATTGGCGCTCCATGGTTGGTGGCTCTGTCACAACGACCACAAGCGGCTTCACCACCGGTGCCACGTCAAACACTGTCACAACCGGCCTACAGACCGGGACTGTCACGGAAACGCTGACACGCACCCGCTCTTACACAGTTCGTGATGACGGTGTGGTGATCGACGGTAACGGCGCCATCGTGGGCCGCTACGAAGCGTCCACTGGCAATGTGATCAATAGCGCTGGTGAGATCGTTGTTCGCGGCCTGCAAATTGTCGCTGGCTCGCGCCGTGAAACGACCGTCACAACAAGCGGACCAACAGTGGTCACAGGCTCTCAGTCTCAAACCACAACGACGATCCTTCCGACCGTTGTGACCAGTGGGTCCACCACTGTGACGCGTCAATCGCCGACAACGGTTCTGCCACGGGCACGTGTTGGGACTGAAAGCTCCGGCAGTGTGTTGTCCTCAACAGGCCGCTCAGTCGTCACATCAAGCTCATCAAGCTCCTTCTCGGTACGTGCTGATGGGTTCGTGATTGACGCTGGTGGCGCTGTCATTGGCCGCGTTGACGAACAAGGCCGTATCATTGCCCAAGACGGCACGGTTCTCGGTCAGGTCAGCAACTAGGCCCGACCGCAACCTCAAGAATAGCCCCGCCAATATGTTTGGCGGGGCTTTTTACTACCCTCACACTCGGCAATAGGCTGACGGTCTGGCTTGACAGTGTTGGGGCACAGGGCTAATTCGCCCGCTGTTGCCGCCCGGTGAGTCTCTCGCACGCGCGGCTTTCGTGATTTTTGGGCTCGTTGGCTTAGGCCAGACAGAGCAGATAGTAAGGACGGAACATCATGTTCGCAGTCATCAAGACAGGCGGCAAACAATATAAAGTTGCCAAGGACGACGTCATCGTTGTCGAGAAACTCGAAGCCGAAGAAGGCAAGAAAGTCACCTTTGGGGACGTTCTAATGCATGGCTCAAGCGGCGACGTTAAGGTCGGCGCTCCTTTGGTCGACGGCGCATCCGTCACCGGTGAAGTCATCGAACAGCGCAAAGGCAACAAGGTTCTTGTCTTTAAGAAAAAGCGCCGTCAAAATTACCGTCGTAAGCGCGGTCATCGTCAACTGGAAACAGTTGTGCGTATCACAGGTATCAAGGGCTAGGCTCTCGCCTACCCTATCAAGAACGACAGGAGACCGACATGGCACATAAAAAAGCAGGCGGCTCGTCCAATAACGGCCGCGACTCCGCAGGCCGCCGCCTTGGCGTCAAAAAATTCGGTGGCGAAGCCGTCATTCCGGGCAACATCATCATCCGCCAGCGTGGCACCAAATACTATCCTGGCATCAATGTCGGTATGGGCAAGGACCACACGCTCTACGCGCTCGAAGGTGGCAAAGTGGCGTTTACGAAAAAACGCAACAACCGTACCTACGTCAATATTGAGCCGGTAGCCCTAGCCGCAGAGTAGCGACCGCTCTTTTTCAAGGGTCGCCCGATAGGACGACCCCGTTGCGAATAAGCAGGGAAACCGGGGTCACCCGGTTTCCCTTTTTTATTGCCCTCTTCCCTGCTCCACTTGCCTTTGGAGGCTGAAATGGATGCAGTTCTGAAAACACAGCGTTTGGTCCTTCGACCGTTCGAAATATCGGATGCCCCTGCGTTTCGTTCAATCGTAGCCGATCCGGCCGTGACACGCATGACGTCCAGCTTTCCAACCCAGTATGACCGCCTTTCAGCTCAGGGCTTCATTGAGATAGCTCGAATTCGGACGGCTCTCGGTCACGCCTATGATTGGGCCATCACCGAAAAGGACGTTTTGATTGGCAGTATGGGTTTGTTCCGCATCGGCGGTCATTGGGAAATTGGCTACGCCCTCGCTCGTACGGCTTGGGGCCGCGGATTGGCGACTGAGGCCGTTACCAAAATTGCCGAGGCTTTCCGACGAAATCACCCAAAGCAGCCACTCCATGCGAGTGTCTTCACCGATAATCCGGGCAGTCGCCATGTATTGCTAAAATGCGGCTTCAAACAGGATGAAGCTGTTACAAGCGGCTACTCACTAGGGCGTATGGAGCGTCGTAGTCTCTGGAATTTCATCCTACCGGACAGCCCTGTCGATTTGCAATCTAGCCGTGGGGCCGTCACGGCCCTAGCCGCCTCCCGCGAGACCCCTTAAGAGCACGCTATGAAGTTCCTTGACCAAGCCAAAATCTATGTCCGTTCCGGCAATGGCGGGGCGGGTAGCATTTCGTTCCGCCGTGAAAAATACATCGCCTTTGGGGGACCCAATGGCGGTGATGGGGGCCGGGGTGGCCATGTCTATGTTGAGGCCACTCAAGATCTCAACACGTTGATCGATTATCGCTTTCGCCAACATGTCAAAGGCGGAACGGGCACACACGGTATGGGCCGCGACCGTACCGGCGCAGCCGGACAGGACGAAGTTCTTCGCGTACCCATTGGCACGCAAGTGATTGACGCTGAAACTGACGAAGTTCTGACGGACCTAACCGAAGATGGGCAGCGTGTGATGTTGGCCAAGGGCGGTAATGGCGGTTGGGGCAATACGCGGTTCAAATCTGCGACCAATCAATCTCCTCGAACAGCCAATCCCGGCGAACCCGGCGAAGAACGTTGGGTGTGGTTCCGATTGAAAGTGATCGCCGATGCGGGCCTCGTAGGTCTTCCCAATGCCGGGAAATCGACGTTCCTCGCGGCGGTATCAGCGGCGAAGCCAAAGCAGGCCGACTATCCCTTTACGACCCTGCATCCACATCTCGGCGTCGTCGACCTTGGACCTGCAGAGCGGTTCGTTCTCGCGGATCTGCCCGGCTTGATAGAAGGCGCCGCAGAGGGGGCCGGCCTAGGTCACCGTTTTCTCGGCCATGTCGAGCGCTGCGCGGCTATTTTGCACCTTGTTGATGCCACGGCACCGGACCCTGCCGAGAGTTACCGCGTCATTCGCGGCGAACTGGACGCCTATGGCGAAGGGCTGACGGATAAGCCCGAAATCGTTGCTCTCACCAAGTGCGAGACACTCGACGACGAGGAATTAGCCGTTGCAAAGGATGAGCTAGAGGCAGCGTGTGGTCAGACGGTTTTTCTGATCTCGTCAGTGGCACGGCAGGGCCTGAAACCCCTGCTCTCTTCGGTCTATCAATATGTCGACAAACGCCGTGTCGCCGAACGCGCCCCCGTCGTTGATGAAAGTGCAGGTTGGTCGCCCGTGTGACCCAACTGACGCCCTATAAACGGATTGTCGTAAAAGTCGGCTCTGCCCTCCTCGTTCAAGATGGGGCTTTGCGTCGATCATGGCTGACACGGCTTTGTGGCGACATCTCAGTTCTGCAATCAAACGGCACGGAAGTCATCATCGTGTCATCCGGTGCCATTGCGCTGGGGTGTGAAGCCTTGAAAATGAACCGATCCGAATTGTCTCTGGCGCAAAAGCAAGCCTGTGCCGCTGTCGGGCAATCGATTCTGACCCGCGCCTATGATGATGCCCTCGCGGCCTTTGGACACCGATCAGCGCAAGCCCTGCTGACTTTAGACGACACAGAAGATCGCCGACGCTGGCTCAATGCTCGAGCGACGCTGAGCACGCTTTTGAATCTTAATGTCGTCCCGGTCGTCAATGAAAACGACACGGTCGCGACGCAGGAAATCCGCTATGGGGACAATGACCGGCTCGCAGCACGGACTGCCCAGATGATCGGGGCCGATCTTTTGATCCTGCTGTCTGATGTCGACGGGCTTTACACGTCCGATCCACGCCAGTCAGACACAGCCGAACATATCGACGACGTGAGTGTGATTGATGAGACTATTCTGGCGATGGGCGGCGACGCGAACGCTGATAGCGGCGTCGGATCCGGCGGCATGGCAACCAAACTCTTGGCCGCAAAAATCTGTATGAGCGCTGGCTGCGACATGATTATTTGCGATGGTACAAAAGATGGCGCGCTCGGCCTATTGGGGACGGGCGCAAGACACACGATTTTCCGTGCTGCCAGTGACCCCAAAGGGGCCAGAGCGCAGTGGATCGCAGGCAGTTTGGCCCCATCCGGGACGCTGCTGATCGACACAGGCGCAGAAACCGCATTACGGTCCGGGCGAAGTCTACTCGCCGCTGGGCTGTCCTCTATTTCAGGCCATTTCAGCAAAGGCGACACGGTCGGAATAAGGATGTCGGACGGGCGGGAAATTGCGCGGGGGCTGTCATCCTATGACAGCCAAGATCTTGCGCCCATCTGTGGTCTTCGATCTGAAAACATCACCCATCCGGCTGGCCCCGTCGTGGTCCATAGAGACAATCTGGTCATGTTATGACAGACTTTAATCCTGATAATTTTTCGTCTCTGTCTGATTATATGCAGACCGTCGGTCACGCATCCCGCGCCGCCTCGCGTGAACTTGCCACGGCGTCGTCAGAGATGAAAACGACAGCGCTATTGGCGATGGCCAAGGCGCTGACAGACCAATCCGACGCCATCTTGTCGGCCAATGCAAGTGACGTGGAGCACGCCAAAGCGCGCGGTCTATCTGATGCGATGATCGACCGCCTCACGCTCAATGAGGACCGCGTTAAAGCGATCGCTGCGAGCGTCATCTCAATTTCAGAACAGCCGGACCCGCTTGGACAGGTCCTCGAAAGCTGGACACAGTCTAATGGGCTTAACTTCCGCAAAGTTGCCGTCCCGATTGGGGTAATCGGGATGATCTATGAAAGTCGGCCAAATGTGACCGCAGACGCAGCCGCCCTATGCCTGAAGTCCGGCAATGCCGTGATCCTGCGCGGCGGATCAGAGGCTGTGCGGTCTAACCGCGCCATTTTCGGCGCCGTCCAAGAGGGTTTGAACGCGGCCAAACTGCCCGCCGCCTGCGTGCACTTGCTGGGTACACAGGACAGGGGCGCGGTCGGTCACCTGCTGGGCGGTCTGTCGGGCACCGTCGACCTCATCATTCCGCGCGGCGGCAAGGGGCTGGTGTCGCGGGTTCAGACAGATGCGCGCGTGCCCGTACTCGCTCACTTGGACGGTCTCAACCACACCTACGTCCACACAGGCGCAGATCTGAATATGGCCAAAGACATTGTGCTGAACGCAAAAATGCGCCGAACCGGCATTTGCGGGGCGACTGAAACAGTTCTGATTGATGAAGCTATCGCCACAGACGTTATCGCCGATTTGATACCGGCCCTGACCGGGCTTGGATGTGAGGTTCGGGGTGACGCCAGAGCATGCGTCATTGACGGTAATATCAAGCCTGCCTCATCTGAGGACTTCGACACAGAGCATCTTGCCGCTATACTGAACTTGGCCATCGTTGATGACCTCAAAAGCGCCCTCGCCCACATTGCGAAACATGGGTCTGGGCATACCGACGCGATCGTTACCCGTGATGAAGTCGCTGCAGCGCATTTCCTCGCGGAAGTTGATAGCGCCATTGTCCTGCATAATGCCTCGACCCAATTTGCCGATGGCGGCGAGTTCGGCTTTGGTGCCGAAATCGGTATCGCAACGGGCCGTCTCCATGCGCGTGGACCCGTTGGCGCTAAACATCTGACAAGTTATAAATATCAAGTAACTGGACAAGGAACCTTGCGTCCGTGAACCGTCTATCAGGCCCTGCTATTGGCCTGTTTGGCGGGTCGTTCAATCCTGCTCACGCCGGGCATCGCCATGTGGCGGACGCTGGTTTGCGCGAACTTGGTCTGGACCAAGTCTGGTGGATGGTTAGCCCGCAAAACCCGCTTAAGCCTAGTCAGCCCGCAGTTCAGAGCCGAGCGCAAACCATTGAGGCGCTCAACCTCCCCTATGCGATGAAAATCAGCCACATTGAGAGCCAATTAGAAACCCAATACACGATCGATTTGCTACGCCAGTTACGAAGACGGCAACCTCGGACACGCTTCGTCTATATAATTGGCTCTGACAATCTTGCGCAGATGCCGCTGTGGAAGGATTGGCAGGCCCTTTTCTCGCAAATCCCCATTGCCGTCATCGCCCGTCCCGGTGAGCCGCTTCGCGCCCGGTTGGGCCGCGTTGCAAGCCAGATGGCGAGCGCGCGTATTCCTGAAAACCAAGCGCACACGCTCAAGAACCGTCAGGCACCCGCTTGGACCTATCTGACCCTACCACTCAACCCGATTTCATCGTCTGCAATCCGCAAACACAGAGCTGCAGACCCGACATAGTCCCCGCGCGTTTGATGTGCTAATGCGCCCGTCGATTCAAAAGGAGACAGACCCTGTCCAGCACCCCCGCCGCCCATAAGACCTACTTCGACGCTGGCACGCCAGAAGCGCTAAAACTGCATACTGATTCAGATGCGCTGTCGACCTATGTCCGGGATATTCTCGATGAAAACTCCGCTCAGGACATCCTCGAGATCGACATTCGTGGAAAATCATCGATTGCTGACTATATGGTCGTCGCATCCGGTCGTTCCAATCGCCATGTCGGCGCCTTGGCCGACTATGTAATCCGCGGCATGAAACAGGCTGGATTCAAAGATATTGGTACGGAAGGCCAAGAGGGTCAGGACTGGGTTTTGATCGATGGCGGCGATGTCATCCTGCATATTTTCCGTCCCGAAGTCCGGGTCTTCTATAATCTGGAGAAGATTTGGTCCGTGCCTCTGCCGGATGGTTTACGCGAGATGTCTGAACAGGCACCGGCCGATCCGTCAGAGTGAAACTGATCCTGCGTGCCGGTGGGGCCATGCGGTCCGGGCCAGAGCGTAATCTTGTTGATGACTATCGGAACCGCGCCCGCTCTCTCGCCCGGGGTTTAGGCTTTCTCGATGTAGAAGAGCAATCGGTCGACCTTGGAAAGTGTCGTGACCGATCAGAGGAAACCGCAAAACTCATGGCCAGTCTTCCAGACGGCGCCACAATCTTTATCCTCGATGAGCGAGGGAAACCGCTCACCTCACGGCAGCTCTCCTCCACGCTGGCGCGCCTAAGAGATGACGGCACACCGTCCGCCATTTTCCTGATCGGCGGCGCTGACGGATTTGACCCCTCCGCCCTTCCCAGCGGCGTCAGAAAAATCTCCTTTGGGTCTCAGACTTGGCCCCACAAACTTGTCAGAGTCATGCTGGCCGAACAAATCTACCGGGCTTTGACGATCTTGGCGGGTTCGCCATATCATCGCGACTAATAACCAGACTGAAAAGCGGGATTGACGCGACTCGTCGGGACACAGATGAGCGTAGCATGCGCACCGCCATATCAGCTTTGGCCCTGTTCGTTTTTGCATTTGCTGAGCCATGTTACGCCCAGCAAGCGGGCGAGCTCGACACGCTGACTCAAGCCGAAGCCGAAGCCCGGAAAACCGAAGTTCGTCTCAAGGCTGAACGAACCAAAGTGACGCAAGAAATTGAGGCGCTCAAAGCAGAGCTGGCCCGACATACGCGGCAAACTCAGGCCTATGAACGCGAGCGCGGAAGACTGGCTAATCGCGTGATTGAAGTTACGTCTCGGATCACACAGTTGGAAACAGAGTTGGAAGCGAACCGACTTCAAACTCTGAATTTACTCGCCTCTTTGCAACGCCTTCAACTCGCGCCCAGTGCGATCACCCTCATGGATCCGGATGATGCCGTTCGCACCGCGCAGGCCGCGACGATGATCGAGCTGCTCTCATCGCAATTACAAGACCGCGCAAACGTAACCATAAGATTGACCGATGATCTTGTCAGAACGCGCGACGAAGCGGCTCTCCGACAATCCGAGTTGAAGGCCAATGCAGCGGAGCTGTCCCGCCGCCGTAACGAGACGGAAGTCCTCGTCGCGAGTAAAGAGAAACTCCGCAAATCGATTGAGACAGAAGAAGACAAAGCTCGGTCGAATGCGGCGCGCTTGGCTGCAGAAGCCGATACGTTGCGCGAATTACTCGAACGGATCAGCGCCATTCCGGACGATGTGACTCCGCGTTTGAAACCGGGCCAGAAACCTAGTGAGAGACCAAGTTCAGGGCCGATCAGACTACCGCCCGGAACAACGCGTTTTGCGGAATCGAAAGGCGGCATGGTGCGGCCCGTCTCTGGCACGATGACATTGGGATTTGGTCGGGGCGAAAAAGGTCAGACCTACTCAGCGCGGAGCGGTGGGCAGGTTATCGCCCCCTATGCGGGTCGGGTTGAATTTGCAGGTCCGTTCAAAACCTATGGCCGCGTTGTCATTTTGAACATGAACGATGGTTATTATCTTTTACTGACAGGCCTTGGTCAGACCTATGTGAACACGAATGAGATCGTGAGGCGCGGTGAACCGGTTGGATTGATGCCTGGCACGAGCGGACGGACACCGCTCTATATTGAACTGCGCCGCAATGGCCGTTCCATCGATCCAGAGCCCTGGATGGGCCGACGGGGTTAAACCCTGGTAAGTTGGCATGGCAATCGCAGCAAATTGACTGGAAACGGCTTGAAACCAGTTATAGGTATGATGTCGTTAAGGAGACGCGCGATGAAATATGTATTGCCGGTTGTTGGAACTGTGGCCGCTTTGGGGCTTTTTGCCTTTTCCACAGCAAACCAAGCCGCAATGGCTGTCGAGAAGCCCTCCTACTCTGACACATTTGAACAATTAGATCTTTTCGCCGATGTCATGGCGCGGGTTCGTAGTGACTATGTCGTCGAGGTTGAAGACGGTCAGCTCATTGAAGATGCAATCAACGGTATGTTGCAATCGCTCGATCCGCATAGCTCATACGTCAACCCTGAAGATTGGCTACGACTGCAAGAGCAAACATCCGGACGCTATGTTGGTGTCGGCATGGAGGTCACGCAGGAAGAAGGCTACGTTAAAGTCGTCTCTCCGATCGACGGAACACCCGCCAAGGAGGCCGGGATTGAATCGGGCGATTACATCACAGAAATCAACGGTGAAACAGTTCTGGGTCTGTCGCTAACTGAAGCCGTCAACAAGATCCGAGGAAAAGCCGGCGAGTCCGTTACCATAACAATCGCTCGAGCGGATGAAGAGCCCAGTGAGATAACGCTGATCCGGCGCGAGGTGAATCGCGAAGTCGTCACTTACGAAATTAAGGATGGTGTCCCCTATATCCGGATCAGCCAGTTCAATGAGAAAGCCGCCCCCGGATTAGAAGGCGCGATCACTGAGCTTCGTCGTCAAATCGGCGGTGAGCTTCCGGGCCTTGTTTTGGACGTTCGCACTAATCCAGGCGGCCTTCTGGATCAGTCGATTAAAGTTTCCTCCGCCTTTCTTGATGGCGGCGAAGTCGTCTCCACGCGAGGACGCGATGGAGCCAATCTGGAGAGTTATGATGCGGCGCCCGGCCAGTTGCTTCGCGACGTGCCAGTGATTGTCTTGATTGACGAAGCATCCGCTTCAGCATCTGAGATCGTGGCCGGCGCTATCCAAGATCGCGGCCGGGGTCTCGTGCTCGGCATGACAAGTTTCGGTAAGGGCTCCGTGCAATCTCTTATCCCACTGCGGGGCGGTCGCGACGGCGCGCTACGCCTCACAACCCAGCGTTATTATACGCCAGCTGGGCGGTCCATTCAGGGAACAGGTATCGACCCTGATCTTTACGTCTCGTCTATTCCCGACGATGGCGAAGATCATGATCGACTGAGCGAGTCAGATCTCCCCAACTCAATCGAGAATGAGGATAGTGAGGCGGCGGAAGACCTCGATACAGAAGAGACTGTGATCGACTTTCCACCGGAAGATTTCGACGTGCAGGATGATTACCAACTTCAACGAGCCGTCGAGCTGATCAAGTCCGGTCGCTATACGCAACGCTTGGCCGAGCTGCAGAACTAGTGTCACTTAAGCACGGTTTTGCTGCTGGGCTTTGCGCGGCCGTCTTTCTGGGCGCTAGCTGGTCTATGGCCAATGAACGCGACAAGATCGATCCACCATCTTATGACAGAATGCAAATTTTGGCGGATGTGCTGGCGATTGTGGAATCCGATTATGTCGAGCCTGTAGAAACGCAGGCGCTTATCGAAGGGGCCTTGCAAGGTGCATTGGCCAAGCTCGACCCACATTCCGGCTATGTTCCACCTGTCGCGTTCACCGAACAGGTTAAGGCCGCTCGGCGCGAATATGGCGGCCTCGGCATCGAAGTGACGATGGAAGAGGGGATGATCAAGATTAACTACGCGCTGGAAGATGGTCCTGCTTTCCAAGCCGGTATCCGGTCCGGCGACTTCATTACAGCCGTCGAAGGCGAGTCCATTGTTGGCAAAAACCTCGATGAGGCTGTCGAAGGAATTCGGGGACTCGCGGGCGATCCAGTCATTGTCACCGTGATGAGCCCCGAAACAGGTACGCGTGACCTGACCGTTGTGCGTCAAAAAGTGCGAGGCCGGGCGATCCGACACCGGGTAGAAGATGGACTTGGCTATGTCCTGATTGAGAGTTTCAATAACACCAAACTGACCGATGACCTGACCAAAGCCATCAATGAACTCAAGGCTGAGTTAGGTGATCCACTTCCCGGCTTGATCATCGACCTAAGAGGTAATCGCGGCGGATTGTTGACCCAATCCGTATCTGTGTCGGGTTTATTCTTGGATGGCGGTGAAGTTTTGTCGGTTCGGGGGCGTCAAGACGTCGATACGGAACGCTATCACGCCGAGGATGGTGAGTTACTTCCCGGAACACCGATTGTCGTTCTTGTGTCGCCGGGTTCAGCCAGTGCAGCCGAAATTCTAGCTGGGGCGTTACAGGACCGAGGTCGTGCCGTTGTGGTTGGCCGCCGGTCTTTCGGCAAAGGATCCGTGCAGTCCGTCATTCCCATGCCAGGCAAAAGAGGGGCGTTACGGCTGACGACTCAAAAATACTACACTCCGTCGGGCAAAAGCATTCAAGGACGCGGGATCATGCCTGATTTCCTCGTCTCAGCCTTTGACGACACAGGAGAGCTGCGTCGCCGTTTCAGAGAAGACAGCCTACCCAATGCGCTGATCAACATAGATGCGTCAGAATATGAAGAAGATTATGACGCGGTTACATTCCCACCGGAAACATTCCCCGAAACGGAAGATTTCCAACTCAAGACGGCCGTCGATGTGTTGAAATCTTCCCAATATCAAACGCTGCTCGACGCCCAGTCCGACCTCGACTAGCGCCCCCGGCTCGCCTTAAGAGCGATCCATGAATCGGAATGATCATCTGAGGCGAAATGTGCCGCGACGACGGCAGTCAATCGTTCTACCGAAACGTCGTCATCACCTCAGCCTCGCGCTCATTTTTCTGATTCTACTGATCGGCCTGCCCTTGGTTTGGGCCCAGCTGTTTGGCAATGACGATGATGCCGTTCCGAAAGGCACTGTGTCCGTTGCGACCTTGCCGGAAGACCAGATCCCGTCACCGCTTGATCGTAACAATAGTGACTTGCCCGACCTGTTAGCGGCCACAGTTCCGATGGGAGACAATCCGACGGACTCGATTGTCACGACAGATGCACTCGGTAATCCAACACCATCCAGTCCCGCCGCATCTAAACCCGCATCCCCAAAATCAAAGACGATCCGCCTCCCTGATCCGCGCCCGGCCCCGACACCCCTTGATCCATCCCTGACGCGCTCAAGCGAATTTGGGCCGATACCCGCGCCAAACGGAGCCGGGGTCACACCCTTGGAAACCTATCGCGGCGCAGACAAAACGGACCTTGATAGCAAACCCGTTTCAGTCATCATCGGCGGTCTCGGCATCAATGCGCCCCTGACATTGCGGGCGATTGATGAGTTGCCACCCGAAATCACCTTGTCTTTCGCGGCCCACGCCCCCGGTTTGCAAGGCTGGATCAACAAAGCTCGTCTTGCCGGCCACGAAGTCCTTCTAGAACTCCCCATGGAAAGCGAGGCGTTTGACGCGCAGGAATCCGGCTCGGATAGGACGCTCCGGACGGCGGCCAGCGTCCCTGACAATCGGCGAAACCTGCATTACCTTTTATCGAGGGCGCAGGGTTATGCGGGCGTCATCAATTATAATGGCGAGGCCTTCCTGCGCCGAAGCGATGCAGTTAGCCCTATCCTGACAGAGTTGAAGGCCTCCGGTCTGGGCCTGTTTATTGACGGGGCATTTGATGCGCCGTCACTCCCCGCCTTATCGCAATCCCTGTCCCTGCCCTACAACACCGCATTTGGAATCATTGACCCAGCACCGGACCGAGCCTTGATCAACCAACAGCTCGACACGTTGATCGCTGAGGCCAAAAGCGGGTCCGGCGCTGTCGGTGTGGGTTTCGTCTACCCTCAGACACTTGATGCAGTGAAAGGTTGGGCCGCAACTCTATCTGATAATGGATTGATCCTTGTTCCCGCAACGGCGACTTTAAAATGAACCGAGACCCCTCCCGATATCGACCTTGCGTGGGTGTCTGCTTGTTTAACGCGAAAGGTCGGGTCTGGTTGGGACGCCGCTTTGGCGAAACCGGGACCCATAGTTGGCAGTTTCCGCAAGGCGGTTTGGACGCAGGCGAAAGTGCCGAATTCGGGGCCTTGAGAGAATTATGGGAAGAAACGGGAATCACAATCGCGCATCTGTCGCCCTTAGGCGTCGTCGAGGATTGGCTATATTATGACTTTCCGGAAGGCATGGCCCCGAAAAAGGGTCGTCTATATGCAGGGCAGAAGCAGCGCTGGTTTGCTTATCGATTCCACGGCGATGCGAGCCATTTCAATCTGACCACCCACGGCAGTCAAGAATTTTCCGAGTGGAAGTGGGCCAAGATGCATAAAACGCCCGCTAAGGTGATCCCCTTTAAACGCGACGTTTATGAGCGGCTAGTGATTGAGTTTACGCAGTATGCGACCCCCAAATCATGAGCTAAGCCGCGTCAATGTCGACCAGCTTCAAAGACCGTAATGCCCTAGTCTTCGTTCTGATCACGGTCGCCATCAATGCGGTCGGGTTCGGGATCATGATCCCGGTTCTGCCCGAATTAATCAAATCCCTCACCGGTTTGGAGAATAATCAGGTTGCGCTGCATCTGGGCGGCATGACCTTCATTTTTGCGGTGATGCAGTTCATATCAATGCCAATCGTAGGCGGACTGTCCGACGCCTATGGTCGCAGACCGGTCATGCTCTTCTCCGTCGGTGCCCTTGCCATCGATTACTTTTTGATGGCTATCGCGCCAACCGTCGCCATACTTTATCTAGGCCGCGCGATTTCTGGCGCGTTCGGCGCAACCTTCTCTACCGCCAATGCCTATATCGCCGACGTCAGCCCACCAGAATTAAGAGCGCAGAACTTTGGCTTAGTTGGGGCTGTGTTTGGCGCGGGCTTTATCTTGGGCCCCGTTCTTGGCGGCTGGCTCGGCGAGTTCGGGCCCCGGGTTCCGTTCTTCGCTGCCGGCGTGATTTGTGCCTTGAACTTTGTCTATGGCGTCTTGGTTCTTCCCGAAACGCATAAGCCCGAGAAAAGACGGGCGTTTAATGTTCGTCGATCCAATGCAGCCGGCACGTTAAAAAGCTTAAGCCGCATCTCCGGTGTTCGGGGGTTACTCTTCGTCTTCTTTTTGTTGGCTCTCGCTCACACAGTCTACCCCAGTACCTACACACTATCAACTCAGGAGGCACTGGGCTGGACGCCCAAGGATGTCGGGAATTCGCTCGGTGCTTTCGGTTTGGCCAGCCTGTTTGTTCAAGGCTATCTGATCCGCATTATCATTCCAAAGATCGGCCTGTTCTGGTCTGGGCTAATCGGTATTGGCGGGGCTGTGCTTGGTTACGCGATTTTGGGCAATGCTAGCCAAGGCTGGATTGTCTACGCTGCGGGGCCTTTTGCAGCGCTCGCTGGTCTATATGGTCCGTCTCTCACCAATATGATGAGTATTCGCGTCAACGATACCGAACAAGGGGAGCTGCAGGGCGCCATTGGCGCAGCTCAGGGGCTTGCCATGATGATCGGCCCGCTCCTCCTGACATGGGTCTTTTACGTCTTTGCTGATCCAGAAACCGCGCCCATTTACATGCCGGGCGCGCCTTTTTTAGTGGCGGCAGCGCTCGCATTCCTAGCCTTTATCGCCATGATGGTCGTGACTACCAAAGAAGACCGCTCGGCGCGTTTGAGCGACGTGAAGACGGCTGAGGTCGATGGTGCTTCTCCCCAAGCCAGTCCGGCCGAAACTTGAGTTTCCCTAAAAAGCGGCTCATCACAACGCCATGACACATTCTAAATTTTTATGGGCAGCGACGGCGCTGTCAGCCCTCGCCTTTGCATCCTGTTCAACCGCCGAGGCGAAAAGTTGCGCGCCAGCCGGCATGACCATCGAAGCCATGCAAGATGCCAAGTCGACCGAATTCGACACGCTCACGCCGGCCGCTAGAACACAAATGGCCAGCGCGCTTATTGGTTGTCTGGGTGATCCTGACCCGGTGATCCGTGACGGATTGGCTTATGAGGGGCTGACCCAGCTGTTTAGAGGCGGCGATCTGGATGCCGAGCACATCAGACAGCTCCGTGACCAACTCCTTGAAGGCATTGGTTCTGATGACCCCAACGGATTTACGCGTCCATTTGCAGCCCTCGTTCTGGCTGAAGTGTCTCGAACGGACCGAGTGGACGCATGGATGTCAGACGCTGAGCGCACTGATCTCGTCTCGAGCGCGGGGCAATATCTTCGTTCAGTCGATGACTATCGTGGCTATTCTGACACTGAAGGCTGGCGTCACGGTGTGGCGCACAGCGCGGACTGGCTCATGCAACTATCCCTCAACCCCGCGCTAACACAGGGACAACGTGGCGAGATCCTCAGCGCTGTTCAGTCTCAAGTCGCAGCCGCTAATGGTCATGCCTATATTCACGGCGAACCGGGACGATTAGCGAGACCGGCACTTTTTGTGGCGATGGCTGGCGAACTGACAGCAGAAGATTGGACCGCATGGCTCGCTCCGCTCATTGATCCCGCACCACTGGAGAGTTGGGGAGACGCATTTTCGTCAGAGGCCGAACTCGCTCGCCTGCATAATGTGAAAGCGTTCTTGCAGGAGCTCTTCATCAATGCATCGGTCAGCTCAAACGAGAATCTCAAACTCATGCTTGATCCCGTCACGGATGCGATGCGGGCTTTGCCTTAGGACCAACATAGTCCGTCGACAGAACGTCATTCTCGCAAATCGATAATCACGATTTCAGGTGCAGCTCGAAAGCGGATTGGCAGGATAGACGTACCAATTCCGCTACTGACGATAAGCGGAGGCCGATTTTGAATCAGGCCGTAAGCGCACGGTTTTCCGCACTGAGTACTGGTTACAGCGCGTCCAAGGATCGGGAGATTAACCTGCCCGCCATGTGTGTGACCCGCGACAGCCAACGCCGTGTTTCCAGGTAAGAGGTGCCGCGCATCTGGCGAATGCATCAAGGCAATTATAGTATCACCCGTCTCACAACCATTAAAGGCGTCGCGTGATGGACTGGCTGTGTCGCTATCCGCTAATCCAACATAGCAAAATCCATCAATTCGAAGAGACTGGTTGTCGAGAACCACGAAACCAACGCGCTCAAGCGAGACTCTAACAGCTTCTACCCCGTGCCAAGTGTCATGATTTCCGAGGGTCGCCACAAGTCTAGAATTGATTGCTTGCAAGGCCGAAAAACTATCGGAAATTTCTGCTAAATCTTCAGTAATCATCTCTGCGCGAGCTGTGTGACCATTGATGAAATCACCCGGTATCAGAGTAACATCCACTTGCTCGCGATTGATGCGCTTGACAATTTCGCGCACTCGGCCCGGCGACAAATGGATCCCTCCGAAATGAAGATCCGCAACCAGAGCGACGCGTAAAACGGCATCTCCCTGTCCAATCGTCATACGGCGAACTTCGAGACGCTTTGGCTCAACTTGCCATGCATAAATGAAAAGAGCGGCCACAAGGGCCGCTCCAAATACAAATACAAAACGCAGAGTGCGCATCAGACCATGTTGAAGAGAGCTTCTAGGCCGTCAATATTCTGTTGAGCCGCCAGAGCGCCCTCATCCTCAAGGGTTTCGAGATTGGCACGGGCTCTATCGATCTCTGACTGCAAATCATCGCGATTGACGTCAGCCATCGGTGTTGCCCGTTCCGCCAGCACGGTTAGCCCGGCTGGAGTCACATCGGCGAAGCCGCCCTGAACGAAGAACTGTTCTTCTTTGCCGTCAGCATAGACCGTGATTGCGCCCGTACGGATCGCCGCCATCAGCGGTGCATGATCCGGCAGAATACCGAGATTGCCTTCGGTCCCTGGCAAGTCGACTTGATCAACCTGTCCAGAGAACAGCTCGCGCTCAGGTGAGACGAGAGAGAATGTGAGCGTATCGGACATAACCAGAAACCCTTGGGGCCTTACGCCGCGTCCGCTGCCATTTTGGCCGCTTTTTCAATCACATCATCGATACCACCGACCATGTAGAACGCTTGCTCAGGCAGGTGATCATATTCACCTTCGACCACGCCTTTGAAGGAACGGACTGTTTCTTCAAGCGGCACTTGGATACCTGGGGAACCGGTGAAGATTTCGGCCACGTCGAACGGTTGTGACAGGAACTTCTCGATCTTCCGGGCGCGCGCAACGACAAGTTTATCTTCTTCCGACAGCTCATCCATGCCGAGAATGGCAATGATGTCTTGCAGAGCTTTGTAGCGCTGAAGAATTTCCTGAACCTGACGGGCAACTTCGTAATGTTCTTGGCCAACTGTCCGAGGCTCTAGAATACGTGATGTGGAGTCGAGCGGGTCAACGGCCGGGTAGATACCCTTTTCCGAAATAGCCCGGTTCAGAACTGTCGTCGCATCCAAGTGAGCAAATGATGTGGCTGGCGCTGGGTCAGTCAAGTCATCGGCTGGCACGTAAATCGCCTGAACAGACGTAATCGAGCCTTTATGCGTGGACGTAATCCGTTCCTGCATGACGCCCATTTCGGTCGCCAATGTTGGCTGATAGCCCACAGCGGATGGAATGCGGCCCAACAAAGCGGACACTTCGGAACCAGCTTGCGTAAAGCGGAAAATGTTATCGACGAAGAACAGAACGTCTTTGCCTTCTTCATCGCGGAAATACTCAGCTTGCGACAGACCTGTCAGAGCAACACGAGCGCGGGCTCCGGGAGGCTCGTTCATCTGGCCATAGACCAGCGTCGCGCGGCTTTCGCCGTCCAAGTTGATCACTTTGGATTCGATCATCTCGTGATAAAGGTCGTTCCCTTCACGGGTCCGCTCACCCACTCCGGCAAACACAGAGTAACCACCGAACAGTTTGGCGATATTGTTGATCAATTCCATGATCAAAACCGTCTTACCAACACCAGCACCGCCGAACAGGCCGATCTTACCGCCTTTGGCGTAAGGGCAAAGCAAGTCGATGACTTTGATACCCGTCGCGAGGACTTCAGTGTCGGTCGCTTGGTCCACGAAAGGTGGAGCCGCTTTGTGGATTGGGGCCACCACTTTCGATGTGATCGGACCGCGTTCGTCGATCGGCTCGCCAATGACGTTCATGATGCGACCGAGCGTTTCCGGTCCAACAGGGACGGTAATCGGAGAGCCCAAATCTGTTACAGCTTGACCGCGAACAAGACCTTCAGTTGCATCCATAGCGATGGTACGAACTGTGCTTTGGCCGAGGTGCTGTGCCACTTCGAGGACCAAGCGCGAGCCGTTATTATCGGTTTCCAGCGCGTTCTGAATTTGCGGCAAATCGCCTTCAAACACTACGTCGACAACAGCGCCAATGACTTGGCTAATTTTGCCAGTCGCGACGCGGTTTGCGTTAGCCGCTTTCTTCGGTGTGCGCTTTGCAGGCGCTTTCTTAGCCGGAGCCTTTTTGGCCGGGGCTTTTTTGGCAGCGGGTTTTTTCGCCGTCGTTTTCTTAGGAGCAATCGCCATCGGGTCTTTCCTGTCAGCTATGCGGTTAAAGCGCTTCCGCGCCTGAAATGATTTCAATGAGTTCTGAGGTAATCTTAGCCTGACGCGTCCGGTTAAAGGTCATCGTTAGATTATCGATCATCTCGCCAGCGTTGCGGGTCGCATTATCCATCGCCGCCATCTTAGAGCCCATCTCGCCCGCTTGGTTTTCCAGCAAAGCTGAGAAAATTTGCGTATTGATGGAGCGCGGCAAGAGCACGCGTAAGATACCCGCTTCGTCAGGTTCGTATGTGTAGATCGCGCCGTTCAAATCCAGACCAGACGTTTCGTCCTCTGTGACTTCGATAGACGCATTGGCCGGAATGATAGTCTGTGCGACCGGATCTTGTTCCATGACATTTTTGAAGTTGGCAAAGACTAGCTTCGCAACATCGAACTCGCCCGCTTCGAACATGGACGTCACGTCCTCGCCAATATTGCGCGCAATGCCCGCATGGAGCGTGCGCTCTTCTTTCAGCGAAATATATTTGACGATATGATCGTGATAGAGGCGGTTAAGCTGATCATAGCCCTTTTTACCGATGAGGTAGAGCTTCACAGTTTTACCAGCCCGCTCCAACGCCACAATCTCTTCGCGCGCCTTGCGCACAATGTTGGTATTGAAGCCGCCGCAAAGACCACGATCCGCCGTGGCCACGACTAGAAGGACCGTGTCCTGCTTTCCGTTGCCGACGAGGAGTTTCGGAGCGTCTCCGCCCTCACCCATCGAACTGGCCAGATTGGAAATCACGCCGCGAATACGCTCGGCATAGGGGCGCGCGCTTTCAGCGGCTTCCTGCGCCTTACGCAATTTAGCCGCCGCAACCATTTGCATGGCCCGCGTGATCTTCTGCGTGTTTTTAACGCTGGAGATCCGGTTTTTGAGCTCTTTGAGAGAGGCCATGGGAGGTCCTTAAGCCTTGGCCGCCGTATAGCCCGACGTAAACGCTTCAAGAACGTCCTTCATCTTGCCTTCGATCTCATCCGTCAGCTTTTTCTGCTTCGCGATATCGCTTAGCAACGCCGTCTGATCATTGCGAAGGTGGGCCAACAATTTAGCTTCGTAATCTTGCACGTCGCCAACGGCGACCTTGGCGAGATACCCACGCGTACCGGCGTAAAGAACAACAACTTGCTCTTCGACTTCGAGTGGCGAGAATTGCGGCTGTTTGAGCAGTTCTGTGAGGCGGTCACCCCGAGCCAAAAGGGCCTGAGTGGACGCGTCGAGATCGGAACCGAACTGGGCGAAGGCCGCCATTTCGCGGTACTGAGCCAACTCGCCTTTAATCGGACCCGCAACCTGTTTCATCGCTTTGATCTGAGCGGATGATCCCACACGGGACACGGACAGACCGACGTTAAGCGCTGGGCGGATACCTTGGAAGAACAGATCAGTCTCAAGGAAGATTTGGCCATCTGTAATCGAGATCACATTGGTCGGAATAAAGGCCGACACGTCGTTACCCTGCGTCTCAATGATCGGCAGAGCCGTCAACGAACCCGCGCCATTATCTTCGTTCATCTTGGCCGCACGTTCCAACAGACGGGAGTGCAGATAGAAGACGTCGCCAGGATAGGCTTCGCGGCCCGGAGGACGACGCAGCAGTAGAGACATCTGACGGTAAGCCACAGCCTGTTTGGACAGATCATCATAAACGATCAGGGCATGCATGCCATTATCGCGGAAATATTCGCCCATCGCACAACCAGAGAATGGTGCGAGGTAAAGCAGCGGTGCAGGCTCAGAGGCCGTGGCAGCAACAACAATGGAGTAATCCATCGCGCCATTTTCTTCGAGTGTCTTGACGAGCTGCGCCACGGTGGAGCGCTTTTGGCCGATAACGACATAGATACAGTAGAGTTTGTCGTTCTCACGGTCGTCGTCGAATGCCGATTTCTGGTTTAGAATCGCATCGATCGCAACAGCCGTCTTACCCGTCTGGCGGTCACCAATGATCAGCTCGCGCTGGCCACGGCCAATCGGAATCAACGCATCGATGGCTTTGATACCAGTCTGAACCGGCTCATGCACAGATTTACGAGGAATGATGCCTGGCGCTTTGACGTCAACACGGCGGCGTTCAGTGGCTTCAATCGGGCCTTTGCCGTCGATTGGGTTACCAAGCGGGTCAACAACGCGGCCAAGCAAGCCTTTGCCGACAGGTACGTCAACGATCTCACCGAGACGACGAACTTGGTCGCCCTCTTTAATGGAGCGGTCATCACCGAAGATCACGACACCGACATTGTCAGTTTCGAGGTTCAGAGCCATGCCCTTAATCCCACCGGGGAATTCGACCATTTCGCCGGCGCGGACATTGTCCAAGCCGTAAACACGGGCGATCCCGTCACCGACGGATAGAACCTGGCCCACATCAGAAACTTTGGCTTCTTTGCCAAAAGTCTTGATCTGCTGCTTCAGGATTGTGGAAATTTCAGCGGCGCGAATGTCCATGAATTGAAGTCCTCTGCGGTCTTAACGTATGCGCGTCAGGCGTCTTGGATTAAGCGAATGGGATTAGGCGGATTTGAGAACGAGGCGCATGTCCTCGAGCTTAGTCTTAAGTGAGGCATCGAACAGGCGCGATCCTAGTTTGACGACAAAGCCGCCTAACAATTCAGGATCGATGTCCGTTTCGATTTCGACAGGTTGTCCCGTCTCAGCTTTGAGCTTGCTCTTAAGCTGGGTCAGTTGCGCCTGTGTCAATTTGGTTGCCGACGTCACTTTAGCAATTTGACTACCGCGAAGCAGTGCAACTTTGTCGTTAAACGCAGCAATAATGGCGGGAAGATCGCCAGCGCGGCGATTCGCAGCGACGACACCGAGAAATTGTTGGGTCAGCTGGCTGGCTTTTGCAGCCTTCGCAATCGCTGTCAGCGCCGCAACCTTATCGTCCGTCGCAAAGACAGGACTATCTGCCATGCGGCGTAGGTCGTCACTATCCTGAAACGCTTGAGCGATGGATTTCAGGTCTTTTTCCACGCGTTTCAATGACTTGGCATCACCTGCCAGGTCAATCAGCGCTTCGGCATAGCGATGCGGGGCTTCGCCCGTAATGACATCATCTGAAGTCACGTCTGGAGTGTCCGTTATCAAAGGGCCGAAATCGTTCCGGCGCGTGTCTCTAAACTGGCAGATATACCCCTGCCCGTTGGTCGCGCGCGGCCTAGCAAAGGCCTGCGGCTTTGCCAACCATGGATTGCCACGCAATGGCAGCCATTTACAAACAAGTTGTCAGATAAGCCTTCCCGTGGCGAATAAGACCTCGATCTTATATAGAGTCGCGATGATATTGGACCTCGTTGCCATTTTTCGCGCGCGTCGCGATCCACGCCTTGCGGCTCGGCTGGCTGCACGTTTCGCCCAGGATCAGGCGATCGAGCGCGTAACGGCACCGCTATTCATAGCCCATATCGTTCTTTGGACTATCATCGGACTTTGCGCGCTCTTTATAATAGGTTTGGCTGTGGCCGCCTTGAGCTTGCATTGGACATTAGCTCTACCCGCTCTGATTCCCTTTGCGATCGGTGGGGTTGCCATTGTTCTAGAACGTGGACTGCGCCGAGGTATGGCGCGAGTCCGCAATATAGCGGGCCAGCTGACCGATCGTGGGATGGATCGCCTCATCCCAAACCCAAAGACAGGTGACGACCCAACATCTTCGCCCCCGCTCAGGGAAGGATAGCAAGACTAGCCTCACCTTCGCCTCGCTGCTATGACCCGCTCGATGAACTATATAGACGCCGCTGACGCCCCCGCCCTGCGCGATGGGGCTATCAAACTCCACGGACCCTCCGGATTCGAAGGCATGCGCAAAGCTGGGCGACTGGCGGCGGAATGTCTCGACCACCTCGCGCCCCTGGTTCAGCCCGGCGTAACGACAGGCGATCTCGATGATGCAGCGCGCACGTTCATTCTAGACCACGGCGCACTGCCCGCAACGATGGGCTATCGCGGTTATAAACATTCGCTCTGCACCTCGATCAACCATGTCGTCTGCCATGGTATTCCCGGTCCTAAACCGCTCAAAGATGGCGACATACTCAATATTGATGTGACCGTTATCGTGGATGGCTGGCACGGCGACACGTCGCGTATGTATGCGGCAGGCGAACCCAACCGACGCGCGGAACGGCTCATGGGCATTACTTATGATGCGCTGATGCTTGGAATCGCCGCAGTGAAACCGGGTAATACGACAGGCGACATTGGCCACGCCATTCAGAGCTTCGTCGAAGGCGAACGTTATTCAGTGGTCGAAGACTTCTGTGGGCACGGCCTAGGGCAATTGTTCCACGATAGTCCGAACATTCTCCATTATGGTCGACCCGGCGAAGGCGAAGAAATCCGCGAAGGTATGTTCTTCACCATCGAACCGATGGTCAATCTGGGTCGGGCGGGCGTCAAAATCTTGTCGGACGGTTGGACGGCTGTGACGCGCGACCGAAAGCTGACGGCACAATTCGAACATTCGATTGGTGTGACGAAGGATGGCTGCGAGATATTCACGCTCTCCCCCACCGGATTACATAAGCCTTATGCCGCCTGAGACAGGCCCGCACTCAAATGAACGGGCGACGGACGGGTTCGAAGCCCTGTTCAAACGCGCAACGGAAAGCACTGACACTGCCGTAAATCCCGAAGGCCAAGCGAACGAAACCGCCGAACCGAAAACTAAGTCGGCCAAAGTACCCAAGCCGCATTATTACGATCACCGCGACCGATTACGCGATAAATTCGTACGGCGTGGGGCTGAGGCCTTCGACGATTATGAGCTGCTCGAGCTGATTCTGTTTCAAGTCTTGCCGCGCATCGACACCAAACCGATTGCCAAAGACCTCATCGCGAATTTTGGCAATCTCGCTGAAGTCGTTGCCGCCCCTGTTGAAAAACTGACGCAGGTAAAAGGGATCGGCCCCAACACGGCCCAGCATTTAAAGCTGCTCCAGCAAGTCAGCATCCGCATCAGCCAAAGCTCAGTGTTAAACCGCCCAGTTCTATCCAGCTGGAACGCCCTGCTCGATTACTGCCGCGCCGCTATGCAATTTGAAGGACGCGAGCAGTTCCGTGTTTTGTTCCTTGATCGTAAGAACCGCCTACTTGCCGATGAAGTTATGGGCCGCGGCACGGTTGATCGCGCGCCTGTCTACCCACGGGAAATCGTGCGGCGCGCCTTGGTTCACGAAGCAACCGCGATCATCCTTGCGCATAATCACCCCTCCGGCGACCCAACCCCGTCCCGCCAAGACATCGAATTGACGCTGTCCATTATAGAGACCGCCAAAGCCATCGACATTGTCGTTCACGATCATCTTGTGATCGGACGTGAAGATGTGGCCAGCTTTAAGATGCTAGGCTTAATGTAGGCCGCGACGAACTTTGGGTTTTCTGGCTCAAAACATTCTCGCACAGATCAGTGTCTTACATTGAACTTCTCGCCTTGACCCATTGCGTCAACTACCCCCATGAACCCATCAAAAGGGGAATGGGATGAGCGCAAAAAAAAGCAAAAAAACGATGAGCCGATCAACGGTCCTCATCTTGCTAACGCTGGTCTATGTCTTCAATTTCCTAGACCGACAGATCATCGGGATTGTTTCCCCCTTTATCCAGGCTGATCTTGGATTCACAGACGCTCAGCTCGGTTGGCTCAAAGGCCTAGCCTTCGCAGCTCTCTATTGCACAGTCGCCATTCCGATCGCTTTGTTGGCTGATCGGTTCAATCGCGTCCGCATCGTGTCCATCTCACTCGCGGTTTGGTCTGCCTTTACAGTTCTGACCGGCATGGCTCAAACCTTCGCCCAAATGCTCTTCGCTCGCATTGGTGTCGGCATTGGCGAGGCCGGTGGCAGCCCGCCATCCCACTCTATCATTTCCGATCTTTACGCCAAGGAAGAGCGCGCCTCAGCCTTGGGCATCTATTCGCTCGGTATCCCGCTCGGTGTCATGGCGGCCTATTTCGCGACCGGAACATTATTGAGCATGGAAGGCGCCAACTGGCGCTGGGTCCTTATCGCGCTCGGCGTCCCCGGAATTCTACTCGCTGTCGTACTGATGTTGATCGTACCGGAACCCAAACGCGGCGCCAAAGACGTCGCAGTTGACGTCGATCCGGATGCGGATCCTGTTAAGTTTAGTGAGAATCTAAAGACACTGCTTTCTATCCCGAGTTGGTGGAACATGTGCCTCGCCGTCTCATTCGTTAGTTTTGGCGGTTACGCCGTCTCTAACTGGGGCATTGATTATATCGCGCGGTGGAAGCCGGAAGTCATGGCACCCGAGTCCTTCCGCAATCTTATGTATGCCTTTGGTGTTTTGAACGCACTGGCTTACGGACCCGGCACCTATTTTGGCGCGAAATGGGCGGATAGCCTCGGCAAGAAAAGCGTTCGTGCCTATGGTTGGCTACCCGGAGCGGCGCTTCTAATCGGCGCACCGGCTCTCATTTTGTCCTTTTGGGTCGACTCTCTGACGATCCATATTCTCTTAATCGCGCTCTACACGCTCACCGCCGGCTTTTATCTTGGACCATCCTTCGCTTTGGCTCAAACGCTGGCCCCAATCCGCATGCGCGCAATGAGCACGGCCCTGTTCTTCTTTATTCTGAACATGATTGCCCTCGGCGGTGGCCCGACGATCATTGGGTTGATCAGTCAACATCTGACACCTGAACATGGGCCTGAGCAGGCGCTACGCTTAGCAATGACATGGCTGGCCGTGCCCTATGCGATCAGCATCTTGTTCTTCTTCATTACGGCAAAGACCTTGCCCAATGACTGGACTGCCGCCAATGCGAGGAATTCGGGGAAAACCTAGAGCTCATCCCTTTCTTCTGCCCGCGCTTTCGTTAGAACGCGGGCATGATAGACCGCTACTCCCGTCCCGAAATGTCTGCGATCTGGTCGCAGGCCTCTAAATACCGCATTTGGTTTGAGATTGAAGCGCATGGCTGCGACGCGCTCGCAGAGTTGGGCGTGATCCCTAAATCATCCGCCAAGACGATCTGGGACAAGGGGGGTGCTGCAGAGTTTGATGTGGCGCGGATCGATGAAATCGAACGCGAGGTCAAACATGATGTCATCGCCTTCCTGACCCATTTAGCCGAATTTATCGGGGATGATGCGCGCTTCGTCCATCAGGGCTTCACGAGTTCTGACATTCTCGATACGACACTATCTGTTCAGCTGGCCCGCGCGACCGACCTATTGCTAGTCGGTATGGACCGCGTTCTGACCGCTCTAAAAACCCGCGCTGAAGAGCATAAGCACACGATTACGATTGGACGTAGCCACGGCATTCATGCTGAACCGACGACAATGGGCATCAAGCTCGCCCGCTTCTATGCCGAGTTCGCCCGTGGCCGTGACCGACTGGTCAGAGCAAGAGAAGAGATAGCCGTTTGCGCGATCTCTGGCGCGATTGGCACCTTCGCGAATATCGACCCAACGGTTGAAGAACATGTGGCTGAAAAAATGGGGCTCGCGATTGAACCCGTCTCCTCACAGATCATTCCGCGCGATCGCCACGCTGCCTATTTCGCAGCCTTGGGCGTAATTGCCTCCTCCATTGAGAACATCGCCGTCGAAATCCGCCACCTTCAACGCACTGAGGTGCTGGAAGCCGAAGAGTTTTTCTCCAAGGGTCAAAAAGGCAGCTCGGCCATGCCGCATAAGCGCAACCCGGTCCTGACCGAGAACCTGACTGGTCTCGCTCGCTTGGTGCGCATGGCGGTCATGCCCGCGATGGAAAATGTCGCCCTGTGGCATGAGCGCGATATCAGCCACTCCTCCGTCGAACGAGGCATCGCGCCCGATACGACCATACATCTCGACTTTGCTTTGCACCGCCTTGCAGGCGTTATCGAGAAACTCGTTATCTACCCGGATAAGATGAAGTCTAATATGGACCGCCTCGGTGGCCTCCATAATAGCCAGCGTGTTCTATTAGCTCTGACCCAAGCTGGAGAGCAGCGCGAAAGCGCTTATCGCCTCGTGCAACGTAATGCGATGAAGGTTTGGGAGCTGTTCCGAACTGAGGGCAATGCGGGGGACGGAACATTCCGCGACCTGTTGCACAAAGACGCGGACGTGACCGCGCTACTCTCGACCGAGCAAATCAACGACATGTTCGACGATGCCTATCATTTAAAACATGTCGATACGATTTTCAGCCGGGTTTTCTCGTAACCTCGGCGTCATGGTTGTTACCACGACGTTTATAATCGATAGCGCTATGGTTAGCTGAGTTTAAAGATTCCGACCCTTGAGGTCGGGATTTTCGTTCTGGCTGAAAAAAGTCAAAAATAATTCTTGCATATATTTGAGTGACTTAGATCAGAAATTAACTGATCTGGAAACTAATCTGAATCGAGCCTTACCGCGCGATTCCCATTTTCTTCACCGTCCTGCGTCACACATTGGCTCAACTTAAGAACAACCGTGCCAATTCGACATTCTAACACAGGACTTCATCATGAGACTTCGTTCCGCCGCTGCAGTTTCCGCTCTACTTACTTTGCTCATCGCTGCCCCCGCCTTTGCCGCCCCCGACGTTTATGTCGTGAATTTCCGTCACGCTGAAGACGCAACATCCCAGAAACTTGATAGCCAGTTATCGTCAGCGCTCGAAATGGCGCGCGTCAATGCCGAAGAGGTGGTGATTGATACCACTACAGCCGCGAAGTGGGAAAAAGCGGCGCATGACGCTTTCAACCGCGATATTGTTCCGGTCTTCAACAAATGGGTTGGCCTACCCGGCTTCGCCGCTGTTGTGGATGCGAATAGCAAAACAGTCATCGGATGCGTCAAGGCCTCCGTACATCCGACACAGATGGCGCGCGAAATCCAACAGATGGTCTCTGTTGCCAAAGGTGACGCCTATATCAGCAAAGTCTCCAGCCGCACGACGGCCACTCAATGCCCAGACGCATACAACAAACCGCTTGTTGATTAAGAGACACAGTTAAATTGCCCATTCTGGGGGGAGAGACGCTCGGACGGTTCACCGTTCGAGCGTTTTGCGTTGACGAAACTGTGACCCGCAGGCCAGAATATTTGGGATAGGACTAAAATCCGGTTCAATGGATAATGGTCCAACAAGGACAGATGATGAAGACTGTAATCAAAAGCGCACTAGCTGCCCTCGCCCTGGCGACGGGCCTAAGCAGCGCAACAAGCGCGCAGACTTACCGCGTCGCAGCGGCCACACCGGATGTTTATGTCGTCATGTTCCGGGCAGATTGGTGCGCGCCGTGCAAAGTTGTTGAACCGCGCCTCAACGATGCACTGCGAAACCTGCATGATCCACGCATTGAATACGTCAATATCGACATTTCAGGCGGACGCGGAGACTGGAACGCACATGCCGTTTTTGATCGCGGCATCGTTCAACAGTATAATGAGTGGATGGGTGTGACCGGTTTTGCCGCTATCATCGACGGTGACACGAAACGGACGCTGGGTTGTTTGAACATCACTTACGACACCAACGCGATGGCCAGCCATATTCGTAATCTACAGGGTCAAGCCAAGCGCAACGCCCGCACGTTTGACGTCACCTGCCCGGCCCCGAACCATCCTGTTTAGGTGGGCCACCCCGTTTAAGGGGCAGCCCATCTAATTTCAGCGGCAGAGCGTAAAGCGCTCAGCTCTTAAGCGTCTGTATCACCCTCTGGTGCTTCACCTTCATCTGATCCGTCAGAAACCACTTCCTCGTCTTCGGTTTCCGCGATGCGCTCGACGCTGACGACATGCTCATCTTCGCGCGTTCGGATGACCCAAACACCTTTAGAGCTGCGTGAGACGATTGAGATATTGTCGACACCGGTGCGTAGAAGCTGCCCACCATCAGTGACCAGCATGATCTGATCACCATCTTCGACCACGAAGCTACGAACCAGCTCGGCATCATCCGCTTTTTTGCCACGATCCAAATTCTGAGCAATCACGCCCTTCCCGCCGCGACCGCGCACTGGATAGGAGTAAGAGCTTGCGCGCTTACCAAGACCGTCATCGGCAATGGTCAGCAGGAATTGTTCAGCCGCGCCCATTTCGCCTAATCGCTCATCAGACAAGGCTGTTTCGTTTTCGACCTCATCCTCATCATCTGAACTATCGTCGACGTCATCGCCCAGCGCCTTACGCATAGCGTTGGCGTGTTTGAGATAGGCTGTCCGATCTTCGCTGGTAGCATCGAAATGCCGCAACACGGCCATCGAGATAACCTCATCGCCCAACCCAAGCTTAATCCCCCTAACCCCGGATGAGGTCCGACCGACAAAACGGCGTGCATCGGTAACAGGGAAGCGGATCGCCCGACCCAAAAGGGTCGTCAGAACGATATCGTCCTGCTCAGAGCAGAGACGCACATCAACAATACCATCGCCCTCGTCAGGTTTCATCGCGATCTTACCATTGCGGTTGATGCGCGTGAAATCAGCCAAGCTATTGCGGCGCACACCGCCGGACTTGGACGCGAACATAATATCGAGACCTGCCCAATCCTCTTCATTCTCCGGCAGAGCCATAATGGAGGTGATTTTCTCATCGCCATCCAAAGGAAGGAGTTGATTAAAGCTCCGGCCACGCGTTGCTGCGCCACCCTGCGGGACTTTCCAGACCTTCAGTTTGTAAGCCATGCCGCTAGAGGAAAAGAGCAAGATCGGCGTGTGGGTCGTCGCGACAAAGACCGTGGTGACGAAATCTTCGTCCTTGGTCTGCATGCCTGAGCGACCCTTGCCGCCACGATGTTGCGATCGGTAGGTGTCAAGTGGGGTCCGTTTGACATAGCCACCATTGGTCACGGTCACGACCATATCTTCGACCGCAATCAGATCCTCATCGTCAAAGTCGAAGCCGCCATCCATGAATGCGGATCGGCGTGGTGTCGCGAATTTCTCACGAACTTCAGTCAACTCATCCCGGATCAGCGTGCGGACTCGATCTCTGGACCGGAGAATAGCCAGTAAGTCGGTAATTAGAGCCGCCAGCTTCTCAGCTTCCTCTGTAATTTCCTCCATTCCGAGCGCGGTAAGCTTCTGCAGACGGAGGTCGAGAATGGCGCGCGCCTGCTCATCCGTCAGCTTGATGGTGCCGTCATCTTGAAGGCGAGACCGAGGGTCAGCGATCAACCGGATCAAGGCGCCCATCGTTTCTGCCGACCAGCTTCGAGAGGTCAGCGCCTCACGAGCTGCGGCGGGGTTTGCGGACGTGCGGATAAGGCGGATAATCTCATCAATATTGGCGACGGCTGTCGCCAGACCAACCAAGATGTGAGCGCGGTCCCGTGCCTTGCTGAGGTCGAACTTGGTTCGCCGCGCGATCACGTCTTCGCGGAATGAGAGGAACGCCTCGATCATCTGTCGGACGTTCATCTGTTCTGGCTTACCGCCATTCAGCGCCAGCATGTTGGAGCTGAAATTCTGCTGCAACGGCGTATAACGATAGAGCTGATTCAGAACGACTTCGGCAACCGCGTCGCGTTTCAACTCGACCACGACCCGCATGCCGTCACGATCGGACTCATCGCGAACCGCGGAAATACCTTCGATCCGCTTCTCATTCACCAGCGCCGCGATCTTTCCGATCATCGAGGCCTTATTCACCTGGAACGGGATTTCCGTCACAACGATGGCGTAGCGATCCTTACGGATTTCCTCGACTTCGGCGACGGCGCGCACGGTTACACTACCGCGACCGGTCAAAACGCCCTGTTTTGCGCCGCTGCGACCCATGATCAGGCCGCCTGTCGGGAAGTCAGGCCCCGGAATGATTTCTAGCAATTCCTCATCGGTCAGTTCCCCATCCAGCAAGGCAATCGTGGCGTCGATTACTTCACCGAGATTATGCGGAGCGATATTGGTGGCCATACCGACGGCGATACCGCCCGCGCCATTGACGAGAATATTCGGGAATCGCGCGGGCAGAACAACAGGTTCACTTTCGGACGAGTCGTAATTGTCCTGAAAATTGACCGTATTTTTCTCAATATCGGCGAGCAGTTGCGCGGCCGGGTGGTCCATTCGGACCTCAGTATAGCGCATCGCGGCGGGCGGGTCGCCGTCAACAGAACCAAAGTTCCCCTGTCCGTCGAGGAGCGGCAGACGCATGGAGAAATCCTGCGCCATACGGACCAACGCGTCATAAACGGCGCTATCACCATGCGGGTGGTATTTACCGATAACGTCACCAACAACACGCGCTGATTTTTTGTAAGCCTTTTCGCGCGTGAAGCCGTTTTCATGCATCGAGTAGAGGATACGGCGGTGTACAGGTTTCAGACCATCCCGAACATCCGGGATCGCGCGGCTGACAATCACGCTCATCGCATAGTCGAGATAGGAGCGTTTCATCTCCTCCTCGATGGTTACTGGAGAGACTCCCGGTTCTTTCTCGGGCGGCGTTCCAGTCTGATTTTCAGTATCGTCGCTCACATGAAATCCTCTAGCCGAGTGCCTTGAAAAGTCACGGATTACGCCGTGCGCGATTCGGCCGCTCTGGTTATCAAAACCCTATCATTTGGCGGCTCGTTTCACAAACAAACCCGGCGTTGGAACACAGATCAAATATGGACGTTTTTTCGTCGCAAAGCTCTGTTACAGTCATAAAAAGCCCTGGAAGGATTCCGCCATGAAAAACCTAATTCTCGCAACGACAGCCGTCGCACTTGTGGCTTGCAACGGTACGGAAGAAACGTCTGGCCTGAGCACCAGCGAGGCTGCGACAGACACTCAAACCGTCGCCAGCCTGATGAGCCAGAGCGTTTCAGTCATGAACAGTGCGGGTAGCGAAATCGGGACGGCGACGATTACAGATGAGGCAGAGGGCGGCGTCATGATCCGGCTCGAAGTCACATCAATTCCGGAGGGGTCACACGCGATCCATTTCCACGAAACAGGCACGTGCGACACGCCAGATTTTATGAGCGCAGGCGGCCACTATAATCCAAGCTCCGCGAACCACGGCTTCCAATCAACGGCGCCCAACCCACATGCGGGGGATATGCGCAACTTCGACGCGCCTATGTCAGGTGTCGTTCAAACGGACATTCGTAATGAACGCGTCACCCTGTCGCCGCGCGACGGACTCGCGCCGCTCTTCGATGCGAACGGCACGGCGTTGATCATCCACGCCGCAGCCGATGATTATGAGACCCAGCCCACAGGTGCCGCCGGCGGGCGTATCGCTTGTGCGGTGATCACACGTTAGACCCCTTAACGACGAGTCTAACTC
Organism: Algimonas ampicilliniresistens; assembly: GCF_030159955.1. Lineage (GTDB taxonomy): Bacteria > Pseudomonadota > Alphaproteobacteria > Caulobacterales > Maricaulaceae > Litorimonas > Litorimonas ampicilliniresistens. The sequence continues at coordinate 1,061,033 of NZ_BSNK01000001.1, read as the reverse complement.
AGAAGCTTGTCAGCTTAATTGCCGCTCCATATCCGACTCCACCATTTGTGATCGGGGGTCGTTTTGCGTGTATTGAAGAAGCCCGTATCGGCTTCTACTTTTTCGCGGATGGCTTTTCGGTCCCAGTTAGTGAGGTTGGCCAGGGTTTTGATCTCAGTTTCGCGGCGTTTGTTGACCATAGCCTTATACTCGGCCGCCGCTTCGCATTTCATTTCACCGTCATAGGCATGTCGCAGTACGTAACGGCCTTGGAAATTATCCCGTGATCCGGTCGTCTTGAACTTCAGGTCTTCCGGGAAGCTCTCGGCATCATATCGAACATGCAGGCGCGTCACGAACACGTCCTTGGCCTGAGGCCGTATCGGGCGCATGCGTTTCTCTTCCATCACAGGACCGTCCTCTAGCCAGAACACGCCAAGTTCTTGGAGTTGCTCATCGGATAGCGGATCGGCGGCGCACGGGTCGCACCAATTCATATCCCACGCATATTCCATGAAAACGCCGTGGCCGCCGTCGCGGTCGGTCGCGGTCTGGAACATGGCTTTATAGAAATCGCCGAATTCATCCTTCACGTAAGGCGGGATCTCCTCACCAGTGGGGATTTTTTGCGTCCGATAATTGGTCGTTTCAACCTGCCCGTTCCGGGTCAACATGTAGACGAACATGTCTTGGTCATCCTTAGCGTTGACGGTACCCAACCGGATGGGGAGCATGAATTTCGGCGTCTCAAAGGCGACCGCGATAGGGCGCAAATATTCTGAGCCGTTCTCCGCGCGCTCTTCAAGGTTCACTTTGGCGACGAAGAATTTCATGTCCTGTTTGATGTAACTGCCGAGGGTGCGTTTCGCCTTGGCCGGCACTTTGTAGCCGTTCTCTTCAAGCCAAGTCTGAAGGCCATCGCTCTCTTTTGCGGACAGGATCAGGATATCATATTCACCGACCGTGAATTCTTCTTCGATCGTAACGCCGAGTGACTTTGTGCGCTCTTCAAATTCGGCAGCGGCACCATCCATCATGGGGGCCGATGTGGTTTCCATCCGCATATATTGACGTCGATCACAGGGATTATCGTCGAAATACTCAACCAAACGTGGCGCCGTGTAGGCGTCCAAATGGGTCAGCAAAGCTGGGTCGCTAATATGGACTTGATCCTTGGTAATGACCGTCGGCACCGGGATCACCATGGCGAATTCTTCCGGTTCACCCTGATAATCATTGGCCATAGTAATGACGGTGCGGTTACCGTCTCGTACCATCGCGACTTTGGAACTCTCATTAAACAGCTCCGTGTCCGCTTTGGCGACGTAGAAGCCGCAAAAGGCCGAGGCATTTGTGGCGATAGCCGTTACAGTGAGCGCAAGGGCGCTACTCAGCAGGCGTGAGGACATGAGTGTCTCCTTCAGAATGAGGGGCAGAGAAAGGGGATGAAAAGCGAGGCCACGCATAGCGTTGACCACGGGAAAAATGATCGATGACGGGGACGAGCGGCGCGCACAGTATCAAGGCGAGAATGATGCCTGCACTATTGTAGAGACCGAACTGGATTGAGAAACCCACCGTGGCAACCAAAGCCGCAAACAGAACGCGGCCCAACCGCGTATTCGGCGTCGTTTTAGGATCAGAAATCATAAAGAAAGCGAAGATCAGAAGCGCACCACTTTGCAACTGATGCAAGGGAATGGCGAGCGGATCACCAAGCCAGACCGCACGACCAAATAAGAGCGCGGCATAGCTAAACAGCAAGGCTAGACTAACGTCCCAACGTTTCGCCTTGCCGGTGACGATACCGCCAAGACCGAGCAACAAAATCGCGAAAATCGGCGCTGAGCCCCATTGGCCCGGCGAAATCCAAGCCGAGGCAAACAACAGACTAACAATCACAAGGCCAAAATTGGCGGGGTTGAAAATATGTTTGCCATCCCAGCGCAGGACATATTTTGATCCAACGGCCAGAACGCCTGCGAGAATCGACAGGCTCACGCTGCCCGTTCTCAACAGCAGAGTCAGCGACAAGGCTGAAATGAGCGGACTACGCGGATCAAACGGACGATGCCCGATAAAACGGTCAGCCAGCGCTTGTGTGCCGAGAGTCGCCCCGACACATCCGACGACATGCCACCAAGGCAGGCGGAAGCTGTAGGCGAACAAGCCGATCAGGATCAGTGAAGACAGGATAGCAATTTGATAGTGGCGTGGATCGCGTGACAGCGCCCTCGCCCAGTCCATCACTTTCATTATCTCAGCCCCTATCGTGTTATTAAGTAACTAAATCTCTCAATTGTGGCGAAGCAAGGGCAAGACCCCCTATCCAGAATGAAACTTCCGTCACGTCACACGGCGTTATTCAGCGAATGTCTCCCGTTTTGACACGAGCCAACTTAAAGTGGGACAGTGCGCCATGAAACACTGCGCCCTGTTCATCCCTCTCTTCACATTAGCGGCATGTATGGCGGCTGAACCGATAACGACAGGCGCAGCCGATGACACCGCAACACCGCATCCGCAGCATACCCAGACGCCTTCCCCCAGTGATGTCAGCCTTGGCAATGGTGAGGAAAACCGAATCCAGCTGAACGGAATAACCCGCAATGGACCCAGCCTGATTGTCCCGGAAATTATGGCCGAAGCCGATAGCTTCCTTGTGCTTCACCCCTTCGCAGACGGGGCGCCGGTTCAAACCGATTATGTCGGGGCGACTTTCGTTCCAGCTGGAACGCAAACTAACGTCGCTATTCGCTTGGACAACACGCCGGATGACGGCGCGCCCTTCATCATCATGTTACATAGGGACGTGAATCGGGATGGGGCTTTCCAATTTGGTGATGGAGTCACCGTCGCAGATGCGCCCGTTTTTGAAGGATCGACCCTAATTGCAATGCCAATGCAGGTTCCATCCTCCACGCCCGTGACGCCCGCACTGATCCGGTCCAGTGCTGCGGAACATCTAAGCAAATATGAGTCTTTTCGGGAACGCGCAGACTATCGGGACGCCCCCGCTGCTTCACGGGCACGAGCACTGATCCATCGTTGGCTGGTTGAGGTTGAAGCCCCGACACGGTCCATTGAGACGGCTCGACCGCTCTTTGCTCCAGAGTTCGTTATGAACTTCCCCTCCGGCCCGATCGATACGAGCAACGCGTTACAAGCTTGGCTAGAGGGTCCGGCCGCAGCCTTCGCGGCCACGCGCCATGTCCTCAGCACTGTTCAGCATCAAGAAATCGAACCGGGACGCTCCACCGTCGAGATGGTGATGAATTGGGATGGCCTCTCCCACACGGGGGACCGGATGCACGCCAAAACACAGCATCGCTGGACTATCGTAGACGGTGGAGGCGACCTTCCCCTGATCGAACAGGTCGATGTGGAAATTCTGGAGCCCTTTGCTCCAGCCAGTTGGAACCAGCCCTAAAGTTTCACGATTGGTTCGAACGCACCGAAGATTAGCCGCTTGCCGTCAAACGGCATAGCGCTGCCAAATTCGACCATAACAGGATCGGATTCACAGGCTTCCCACGCCGCATCACGCACTGCTTTGTCAGGCCAAATCATCCACCCGGTGACAACATCTTCGTCATCTTTCTTGGCGACGGCTTTGACCATGGACGTGACCTCACCGTCCGGCACGTCACTCCCCCATGCCTCCACACATTCAAGAGCACCGAGACGTTTGAACATCTCCGCAAACCGTTGGGCATGTTCAATATAAACGGCCTTATTCGCTTTCTGCACAGCCACCATGAAAACATCGATATATGTCATGTAAAACTCCTCGCTTGGACCAACATAACACACTCCGTCCGGCAAAGAAAAAGGGCGCTGACGCGCCCTTCACTTAAATCTTGAATGACCTCTACCCTAGAACGGAATATCGTCATCTAGATCAAAGTCTTGCTTTGGGCCTTCCATTGCGCTGGCAGATCGGGATCCACCACCAGAGCTGCCGCCTTGGTCCATATTGCCGTAGCCGCCGCTGTCTTGGTTGTAGCCGCCACCGCCAGAGCCACCGCCGCCGCCGGAATTGCGGCTATCGAGCATAGTGAGCGTCGTGCCGGGGCCTTGGAGAACGATCTCCGTCGTATATTTGTCATTACCGTCGCGATCCTGCCATTTGCGGGTCTGCAACTTGCCTTCAATATAGAGCTTTGAGCCCTTTTTGACATAACGTTCGATGACGCCGACCAAGCCTTCGCCAAATACAGCGACCCGGTGCCATTCAGTCTTTTCCTTGCGTTCGCCGCTTTGCTTATCGCGCCAAGTCTCCGACGTCGCGATAGACAGGTTTGCGACCTTGCCGCCATTGCCGAAGGTCCGAATTTCGGGGTCGTTACCGACATTCCCGATCAAGATTACCTTATTCACTGATCCCGCCATTATACGCTCCTATAGCTAACTGAGTCGCCGGTTCGCTTTGACCGGCGTGCGTGGGACACTTAATATGTTCCGGTTTCGTTCTCAATGCAAGAGCGTCCGGCATCGCCTTCTGCAAAGGGATAGAGGAAGAGTCGAGTCGACGGGCTTCAAATCTATGTGGGCAATCCCTAAATGAGGTCTCAGGCCGAGGCTTGCCTGTCTTCAAGAAATTGACTAGCGCAGTAATGTTCTGCAAATGTTCTTGAAACGCTTATCCGTCTCAGCCGTATCAAGAGTGCCGCAAGCGGGAAGCGCCGGACGGCAAGGATTATGACATGGCTATGAGTAAACACATCCAAGTCCGCGGCGCGCGCGAGCACAATCTAAAAGATGTGGATGTCGATCTGCCGCGCGATAAGCTTGTGGTCATTACGGGCCTTTCGGGTTCAGGTAAGTCGTCCCTCGCCTTTGATACAATCTATGCAGAGGGTCAGCGCCGCTATGTCGAATCGCTCTCCGCCTATGCCCGTCAGTTTCTAGAGCTGCAGGGCAAACCAGACGTCGATTCGATTGAGGGCCTCTCTCCCGCCATTTCGATTGAACAGAAGACGACCTCGAAAAATCCGCGCTCGACAGTTGGTACGGTCACAGAGATTTACGATTATATGCGCCTCCTCTGGGCGCGCGTTGGTGTCCCCTACTCACCCGCCACCGGGCTACCAATCGAAAGCCAGACCGTTAGCCAAATGGTCGATCTGATCATGGCGATGGGGGATGGCACGAAGCTCTATCTGCTCGCCCCTGTTGTCCGCAATCGTAAGGGCGAGTTCCGCAAGGAAATCGCCGAATGGATGAAGGCCGGCTATCAGCGCGCCAAGATCAATGGCGAATTGGTTCGGCTGGAAGAAGCTCCAGACCTTGATAAGAAATTCAAACAAGACATCGACGTCGTCGTTGACCGCGTCGTGGTGCGCGAAGGTGTCGAAACGCGGCTGGCCGATAGTTTGGAGCAGGCCCTGAAGCTGGCCGATGGTTTGGCGATGGCCGAAAATGCTGACGATCCGGAAACTCGCATGTTGTTTTCGGCCAAGTTCGCTTGTCCGGTCTCAGGGTTCACGCTGGCCGAGATTGAACCGCGCTTGTTTTCCTTCAACTCGCCGCAAGGCGCCTGCCCTGTTTGTGACGGGCTTGGCAAAGAACTGAAATTCGACGTCAATCTGATCATTCCGGACGATAGTCGTAGCCTTGCGGGCGGCGCGATCGCTCCCTGGAGCAAGACACCTTCCTCACTCTACGGACAAACGCTCACGGCCTTGGCCGACCATTACGGCTTTTCAACCAGCACACCGTTCCATAAATTGAACAGCAAATCTCAGGATGTCGTCCTCTACGGAACCAAGGGTAAGCGGATCCAATTCAGCTACAAGGACGGTCGACGTAGATATGAAACCAAGAAACCGTTTGAAGGTGTGCTTCCCAATTTAGAACGGCGTTACCGCGAGACAGAGAGCACATGGGTGCGTGAAGAGCTCGGCAAATATATGTCCGATAGCCCGTGCGAGACTTGTGACGGCAAGCGGCTCAAGCCCGAAGCTCTATCGGTCAAGATTGCGGGCATGGATATTTCCGGCCCCGGCGAGATGAGTATCGCGCATTCTCTGGAGCATTTTGAAGGATTGAAAACAGCCCTGTCCGCGAAAGATATGGAGATTGCCGAACGTATTTTGAAGGAAATCACCGATCGGCTGAAATTTCTTAATGCCGTCGGCCTAGATTATCTGACCATCGGCCGTGGCTCCGGATCGCTGTCCGGGGGTGAAAGTCAACGGATCCGACTAGCGTCACAGATCGGGTCTGGCCTGACTGGGGTTCTTTATGTGCTCGATGAACCGTCCATCGGACTACACCAGCGCGACAATGCCCGCCTGCTGGAAACGCTGCAGGAACTCCGCGATCTCGGTAATACGGTACTTGTCGTCGAACATGATGAAGAGGCTATTCTAACGGCGGACTATGTTATCGATATGGGTCCGAAGGCCGGCATTCATGGCGGTGAAGTCATTGCCAGCGGTACGCCCAATCAGATCAAACGATCCCGTAAATCGCTGACAGGTCAATATTTGACGGGTGAGAAGGAAATCGAGATGCCCGCGCAGCGGCGCGCCATTGACCCGGATAAAGTGATCCGGGTTGAAGGGGCTAGCGGCAATAATCTCAAAAATGTCGATGTGGACTTCCCGCTCGGCGTGTTGACCTGTGTCACCGGCGTATCGGGCGGCGGCAAGTCGACGCTAACGATTGAGACACTATACAAAGCGGCAGCGCGCAAACTGAACAAAGCGACCAAGCCGCCCATGCCGCATTCCGCTGTTCATGGGCTCGACCAGCTCGATAAGGTCATCGATATCAACCAATCGGCCATCGGCAGGACGCCGCGGTCCAACCCCGCGACCTATACGGGCGCGTTTACCCCCATCCGCGATTGGTTCGCTGGACTTCCGGAAGCCAAAACACGCGGTTACAAACCGGGTCGGTTCTCTTTCAACGTGAAGGGCGGTCGCTGCGAAGCGTGTCAAGGCGGCGGCGTCATCAAGATCGAAATGCACTTCCTGCCGGACGTCTACGTCACCTGCGATGTCTGCAACGGACAACGCTATAATCGTGAAACACTGGAAATTAAGTTCAAGGGTCAATCCATCGCCGACGTGCTTAATATGAGCATTGAGGAAGCGGCTGATTTCTTCAAAGCCGTACCCTCCATCCGCGACAAGATGGTGACGTTACAACGGGTCGGCCTCGGTTACATCAAGGTCGGGCAACAGGCGACGACCCTGTCTGGCGGTGAGGCACAACGCGTCAAACTTGCCAAAGAATTATCCAAACGCGCCACAGGCCGAACGCTCTATATTCTTGATGAGCCAACAACGGGACTTCATTTCGAAGACGTCAACAAACTGCTCAGCGTCCTGCAGGAATTGGTCGGGACTGGGAATACGATGGTCATTATTGAACATAATCTCGACGTGGTGAAGACTGCGGACTGGGTAATCGACATTGGTCCCGAAGGCGGTGATGGTGGCGGCGAAATCGTTGCGACAGGTACGCCAGAAGATATTGCCGCCGTCAAAGCCAGCTGGACAGGTCGTTACCTCAAACCGATGCTAGCGAAACGCAAAGCCCGGGCAGAAGCGGCGGAATAACTGCCCTGAAGTCTCACTACCAGATCACATTGCCTTTTGAATCAGCCAGACGGAAAGTGATCGTTGTGACAATATCTGTGCGATCTTCGTCTGTTTGCTCTGACGTCCTTGGTGAATATTCCCAACGCTTCACCGACTGGAGAGCGGGCTTTTCAAAATAATCCGGCCAGGCCGCAATCACCCGCTTATTGGTAGGTTTTCCATCGTCAGTTAGATCAAATTCGACCACGACATAGCCCGATTGCTGAGCGAAACTTGGCATCACGGGCGGCACTCGCTTGATCGGCAGCACATCCTCATTGCGTTCCTTGTCATAAGGCCAGCACTTACAAACGCCTTGCATTTCCGCTTCTTCGAGCTTGCCCTGCGCTCGTAGCGCACTGCGCATATAGATCCAGCGGCCGAGCGTTGTGCCAACAAGCGGATAGACTTCTGGATCCAAACCATCGGTCGCTTCCATCACCGCTTGATAGCTCAGGGCTGCGGCCATGTGATCATCCTCCCCCTCATACGCATACCCGCGATAGAGATTCGCTTGTAGAGGATAGACCGATACAACACCGTCGCCGGCGGCTTCAAACACGGCCATAGCTCGTTCGGCATAGGCTGATGCTTTTTCGTTCCTGCCCCTATTCGCATAGAGACCGGCCACCATCGTCAGCGCTTCTGCTGTGAACGTGCTGGTTTCGAGACCATTCGCTTCGGCGAAGGCTATTAGTTTCTCGCCCGCTCTCATTTGGCGACCGCTTTGGTCCAGATGTCCTAAGACAGTCAGATGCATGATGCCGCGTTCGAGATAGATGAGACTCGAATCAGGGCCATAACCCTCGACCAACTCCATGCTCCGCGCGACGGCTTTGACTTGGTCTTTTTTTATTTCGCCTTTGATGATCGATCCGTAATTGAAGGCCAAATCGCCCGTCAGCTTGACGTCGCCCAACAATTTTTCTGATATCTGCCACGCCTGTTCAGCTGCGGCCCGGGCAACCTCAAAATTGTCAGCCTGCAAGGCGGCCTGATATTTTTTGTAAGGTTTAAGTATCTCAACAGGAGTCTTCGCCTGCGCATTAACGTCGGCTACGAGACTAAGGAATAATCCTGCGAGAAGAGCCGTAAGGAAAGACTTGTTCAACATCGTCAAGTCTCACCATTCGCTAGATCGTCAGCCGCCTCCGCCCATTGGTAAGTGAAGAAGGCTTGAGGCCCGGCAATCATCACCATGTAAATCGCGCTGCCAAGAGCCGTTAGAAGGGCCGCGAAAATAACGCCGACCATGAATCCAGGAGCCTTCGTTTGCTCAATCAAAGCAGGGATCACATCTTCCGGTGTGTCGCCGATAAATGCCCCCAAAATTTCGGCGTTGAATAGACCCGCTAGCCCAACCATCATGCCGATGGACGCTAAAACTGTATAAGCTACATAGCCGACCAAACCGGCGACCAACACGGATCCGAATATGGCCCAGAACCGTCCGTGAGTTACATAACGCGCGGCCAGAACATGGGTTTTCCCACGCCAAGCCGTTAAAGCCCCTGCGGGCGCATATATCGTCATAATCCAGATATAGCCGACCATTATCGCGACATATCCAATAATGAACAATATGGCTGCGATGGGTCCGCCTGAGTCTCCGCCCAATGCAGCAATCAACGCGACGATTAAGGCGAGAGCAACCGTTGCCAGAGAAATGAAAATCGTCACGATCGCATAATATCCCATGATGGCGAGCGCTTGACGGACTTCATCCGCTCCAAATTGAAATGGGAAGATACCGCCGACATCGCCGTCAAAATAGCCCCGGTAGAACGCCGCTCTAACAACAGCTTGAACCAGGAATGCCCCAATTGCGAATAGAAGCGCCATGATCAGCACGTTGAATACGGTTCCGATTATTTGGGCCGTCGCTTCCGCCTCTGAATCAAGGCTCACAACCATAATCATATCGCCATAAGCCCGAACAAGGGGTGGGACTAAGGCGATAAATAAGGCGGTATAGAAGAGAGCCGCCCAGACTGTCAGCTTCCAGAAAAACACCATGCCACCGGAAGTTCGGAATGCACCGAACATGGCGTCCGTTATTTCATAATCTTTCGAATATGGCGTTGGTTCAATCGGGCTCATGTAATCTCCACTCTCTCAAACTAGATACGCCATACAACTGAAACTGGCAATCCTGGCTCAATCGCCACCAAATCTGCCCTATGCAGTTGCGTCACCCCTGCCCTCACCGTAACCCGCGCGCATGAGCAAACCTGTCCATATTATCGGTGCCGGCCTGGCTGGATCTGAAGCCGCTTGGCAGGTCGCTGAAGCTGGCATTCCCGTCATTCTGCATGAAATGCGGCCAAGCCGCATGACGGCCGCGCACCAGTCTGGTGGCTTCGCTGAATTGGTCTGTTCCAATTCATTCCGATCTGACGACCATCTTGGCAATGCGGTCGGACTGTTACATGAAGAAATGCGGCGCAATGGCTCACTGATCATGGGGATGGGCGATCTATTTCAACTACCTGCAGGTGGTGCGCTCGCCGTGGACCGTGACGCCTTTTCAGAGGCTGTAACGACGATGCTGACCCAGCATCCAAACATCACGATTCAGTATGGCGAAGTCTCCGGCCTTCCCCCTGCGGACTGGGGCAATACGATCATTGCGACAGGCCCGCTCACATCAGACGCCCTTGCCAAATCTATTCTGGCAGAAACGGATGTGGACTCCCTTGCCTTCTTCGACGCCATCGCGCCGATCGTCTACAAAGACAGTATCGATTTCGACAAAGCTTGGATGCAGTCACGCTATGACAAAAAAGGGCCCGGCGGCGACGGAGCTGATTACATCAACTGTCCGCTCGATAAGGATCAATATTACGCTTTCATCGAGGCTCTGACCTCGGCTGAGCAAACCGAATTCAAGGATTTCGAGAAAGACACGCCTTATTTTGAGAGCTGCCTACCGATTGAAGTCATGGCCTCACGCGGACCCGAAACACTCCGCTTTGGTCCGATGAAACCCGTTGGCCTCACCAATCCACATAACCCCACCGTTAAAGCCTACGCCATCGCCCAGCTACGGCAAGATAATGGGCTCGGTACGCTCTACAATATGGTCGGGTTTCAGACGAAGATGAAATATGGCTCGCAAGCCGACGTGATCCGGATGATTCCGGGGCTTGAAAAAGCGGTCTTCGCGCGACTGGGCGGCATACATCGCAACACCTTCATCAACAGTCCAAAATTACTCGACGCTCAGCTACGCCTCAAGTCGCGGCCTGACCTTCGCTTCGCCGGGCAAATTATGGGGGTCGAAGGGTATGTGGAGTCCGCCGCGCTCGGGTTGATCGCAGGACGCATGGCCGCGGCGCAAGCCAAGGGCAACACACTCTCCGCGCCACCCGTCACGACCGCGCTAGGGGCTTTAGTCGAACATGTGACTGGCGGATTCATGGATGGACCCAAAGCCAAGTTCCAGCCGATGAATGTGAATTTCGGTCTGTTCCCACCCGTCGAAAATTTGGTCATGAAGAAACCTGATGGCACTCGGGCGCGCGGTAAGGATAAGACTCGCGTAAAGCGTCGCGCTATGGCCGAACGCGCCTTGGCAGACATTAAAGACTGGCCGCGCTAGAGCCGACCGCTCACCACACTGCGAAGCATCCGTAGCTGTTTCAGGAACGGCGCATAACTCGGAACATGCTGGCTCGGATCATAATTCGACTGGCCCATCCGTTTCAAAAACCCCGGCACTGTGGCGACATAGGCCAGCGCGGGCAGTGCATCACCAAGCTTAGACTTACCAGCCTCTATGAACGCAGTATCGGCGGCCTCAATGATGTCAGCGAATTTGATCTCTTGAAGCATAGCGTCGGCATAGTAGCGGTAACTCCGCGCCAACCCTGTCAGTCCCCAAGCGCGTCCGGCTGCCTCACCGCCCTCACCGCCACAGATGGCAACAGCTGCCACCGCCAAGCCCCCAGACGTCGCGTCCGCATAGTCGACGGCGTCCTCTAGCGATGAAAAGGGGCGCGGATCGAGATCCCGCTCTCGGCCATCGATAATCCGGTCCAGTAGAAACCGACTAATTCCCGTTTGTGCGATCATCTCAGACAGCGGCGTGGTGACCTCATGCGAGCGCACAAGCCGGTCGCCATAAATCTCGTCCAGACAATCCCGCCACCATTGATAACGGATTTTGCCCATCATCGGCTCGCTGACCAATTCTGGTACTTTCGCTAGCTCCATGTGAAACGCATAGAGCGCAAATAATTGATCTCGAACATCCGGATCGGCCAAACGCGCGGCCCGCGCCCGATCCGGGTCAACCTCGGTTAAACGGTCAATAATTGAGCTATCGATTGCGATTGCCACGTGCGGCCTTTTCTCATCTTACCGACTTCGTCTTGCAGAGCCGAAGCCGAATGCCTATCCAAAGGTTACGAAGCAAGTTCAACCCTGTGAAAGGAATAGTTATGCGCCGGACATCAACTCTTTTGGGACTGGGGGCCGCGCTGCTCGCCACCCCCGCATTCGCTCATGTTGGCGACCACGGAAACAAAAATGTACTCCACTTTCTCGCCGATCATGGCGTGGCCGCAGGACTTGTCGCGCTGAGCGTACTTGCAGTCTCTGTTTATCTCATTCGTCGGAAAGGGTAATCACCATGTTGCATTCACTTCTGTCGAAATTCGATCTGCCGACTGCGGACGCTCACTGCGATATTCCATGCGGCATCTATGACGCCCGTATCGTGACCTATTATGCTGTCTCTGCTCTGCGGCAGATGGATATTCTTCTGAGCCTTGAAGATAAAGGTCTCAGCCACACTGCGTTCGCCATGCAGGCTGCGCGGAATACGGCCAAAAAAGAAGAAATGGCCGAAAATTGTAAGCATCAAACCCGCATCATCTGGGGTGACTTCATGAAGGGTGACCATCTGAAGAAACATCCGGGCGCGCATGAGCTGGCACACAAGATCATGCTCGCTGGCTCTGCTGTGAAGCAGGACCTACACCGCGAGGATGGCGAGAAATTAGTCGCGCTTTGCAATGAGTTCGCTGAAATATTCTGGGACATGAAAGGCGTGAAAACGAAGCGCGTCACGACTCCTTACGCGCCGAATGTTGAAGTCGTCGAACCTGATCTCTAGCCTGAAACGCTCCGATCAAAATTATGCGCCTCTCCCAAACGGGAGGGGCGCTTTTTTTATGTCCGTCGCTTAGAGTTGGTTCGTGTTCAGCCTGTACAAAGTTCGCGGCGAGTCGATGAAGCCGACATTACAGCCAGGCGACATCGTCCTACTGCGCAAACGCCCTGCATATATTGGCGACGTGGTTGTCGTCGATCACGTTAGGTTTGGCATCATCCTCAAACGGATTGACGCAAACCGACAACTTATCGGCGATGGGCCGGCGTCGACGCCTTCAGATGAACTCGGGCCTTACAAGCCCAGCACACTTATAGGCACCGCCATACTCGCGATTACGCCTCGAGGGATTCGCCGTCTTTCGGCGCGTCGATCCGGGATCCGCGCTTAAGTTTCAGAACGAGCAACAGCGGGCTGGCAACGAAGATAGACGAATATGTCCCGACGATCACACCCCAGATCATTGCGAACGAGAAGCCACGTAGTCCGGGTCCACCCAGAATATAAAGCGCCAACAGGGCCAGAAGCGTTGTCACAGACGTCAAAATCGTCCGTGACAGCGTGTCATTGATCGAAATATTGATGACTTCGGCCAGTGGCATTTTCTTATATTTCCGCAAATTCTCGCGAATACGGTCATACACAATCACCGTATCGTTGAGCGAATAGCCAACAATGGTCAGAATAGCGGCGATAATGGCGAGGTTGAATTCGATCTGAAACAGCTCGAACACACCCAAGGTCAGGATCACATCGTGCAAAAGGGCGACGACCGCACCCATGCCGAACTGCCACTCAAAGCGGAACCAGATATAGGCCAACACAAGGCCGAGCGCGAGAACAACCGCTATCAGCCCTTTGCGGCGGAGTTCGCCTGACACTTTGCCAGAAACAGTTTCAGTCGCATCAATACGGACATCGCCATATTCAGACTGTAGTGCTTCGACCAGCGCGCGTTGAGCAACTTGCTGCGCATCCGTTTGCGCTTCGCGGCTTTCTTCTGCTGACGCGCCTTCAACCACCTCTTCAGGCTGCAACGGCAGACCAATACGAAGATAGTCATGATCAATTAGCGACCCGGCAGGCTGAGAGATATTCTGCACAACGGCGCCGTTGAAACGGCTCTGAACGAAATCTTGTACATCGTCCGGTGGTGCGTCGCCAAAATCAACGACCGTCACAACACCGCCGGTAAAATCGATGCCGTAATTCAGTCCCTTGGTCAGAAACAGCGACATGGAGGCGATGACGGCGATGACGGACAGAATTCCGGCAACAAAGCGAAGCGATATGAACGGCACACGCGGTTCAATCGGTAAGATTCTGACTAGGGAAATATCACGCATGGATAGGGAGTCCTTAGCCTAAATTGGCAGCGTTTTAGGCCGCGTTCCGCGCAACCATGTGGCGGTCAGCAGACGAGCGAAGACGACGGCTGTGAAAACAGACATCACGATACCGATGGCTAGCGTCACGGCAAAACCTCGAACTGGGCCAGAGCCAACAAAGTAAAGCGTGATCGCCGCGATCATCGTCGTAATATTGGCATCCAAAATCGGCGCCAGTGAACGACGGTAGCCGGTCTCGATCGCATTGACGGGCGGTCGCCCATTATGCGTTTCTTCGCGAATCCGTTCGAAAATCAAGACGTTCGCATCCACGGCCATACCGATGGTCAGGATGATCCCGGCAATGCCTGGCAGCGTCAAAGTTGCGCCTAGAATGGTCAAGGCAGCCGCAATCAACGCAATGTTTGTCGCCAGCGCCATATTGGCAATGGTTCCGAACCGAAGCCCGTAGGACAGCCACATAAAAATGGCGACACCGATGAGGCCAATAACAGAGGCCACCTGCCCGGCGCGGATCGACGCTTCGCCCAATTCGGCGGAGACTGTGCGCTCTTCGACGATGAGGAGCTTGGCTGGAAGCGCACCCGCATTCAGCAAACGCGACAGTTCGGACGCTGAATCCGGCGTGAAGTTGCCTTCAATATAACCGCGACCGCCCGTGATGGCCGAGCGAATATTCGGAGCAGTGATAATTTCGCCATCCAGCACGACGGCAAAGGGACGACCAATATTCTTCGCCGTCATTTCGCCGAACAAGCGTGAACAGCGGAAGTTAAACTTGAAGTTCACAATCGGATTACCCTGATCGGGGTCCACACCTGGAGACGAATTTTCGAGACACTCACCGGTAATCCGTGTGCTTTCTTCGACGATCAGGCCGCCGCCTTGTTGCTCAGGATAATAGCGCGTGCCGATACTCGCCAAACGCGCCTCACCCGTTTCCGGATCAAAAGTGCTCATCGCCTGACGTAAGGCGCGCTCATTATTGCTGTCTTGGTGGACAAGGTGGAAGGACAAGTTCGCGGTCTTGTTGATCGCAGACTTGATCTCATCAATGTTCTTTGCACCCGGGACCTGCAGAAGAATACGGTCTTCGCCTTCACGAACCAGTGTCATTTCCGTCGTACCCGACGGGTCAATCCGGTCACGCAGAACTTCAATCGACTGATCGATGGTACGTTTGCGGATCGCTTCGATCTGTGCATCCGTGATTTCAACTGAAAAGCCGTCATTACCGACGACACTTACATTGGTGGATTTTGGCGAGCCAATTTGGGTCGGGTCAACTGGCACGCTCATCGTGCGAACGACATCAAGCGCTGCGGCCTGATCTTCTGCACGACGCATTTTGCCAACGACCATACCATTGGCGATCCGAACTGTGTCCGCCCGAAGACCCTGATCGCGCAGTTCGGTCAGAATACCGGTGCGTTCATTGACTAGCGCTTGCTGCAATACGCTCGACAGATCGACTTCGAGCAGCATGTGCGCGCCGCCTTGCAAATCGAGACCGAGATTGATCGTATTTTGCATCCAGCCTGGCAGACTGGCTCGCGTCTCTGGCTTCATCGCGTTAGGCGCGGCAAACAAAAGGCCTAGGACAACGAAGCCAACGATAAAGAGTGTCTTCCAGCGGGAGAAGAATAACATTAGTCGTTCGCCGCAGATTTACGATTGCGCACTTCGGCAATCATCGTGCGGACGATCTTGACGTCTTGGTTCGTGCCAATTGTCAAAGTCAGTTCATCATCCGTGACTTTTTTGACCTTACCGATCAAACCGCCGCTCGTGACAACTTCGTCACCTCGGGCAATCGCGTCTAGCATAGCGCGATGCTTCTTCATTCGTTGGCTTTGAGGGCGTATCAACAGGAAGTAAAAAATCAAACCGATGACGGCGAGCATCAGGAACTGCCCACCTACGGCTGTGCCCGCTCCACCGGCCGGTGCAGCTTGTTGGATCAGCGTCATGAACATAGGAGGCTCCGCCAGCAAAAGCGCCGGAGCAACCTGCCCCGGTCATATCGTTTTGCGGCTATATAAGCCTGCGGCTCTTATTCGCAAGCAAAGGCGGCAGACTGATCCGCCTAATCTCTACTTCGTCAGGCAGTGGCCCTCAGGTAATTTCAGCCTTTGACCCGGCACAAGGGCATTCGGGTCGGTTAGTTCGTTCGTCGAAACCAACTTAGACGTGTCGATACAGGTCCGGCGTGAGATGGCTGAAAGCGTATCACTCGGCAGAACTGCATAATACTGGATGGTCGGGATCGAAAGATCCGTGGCTATTTGCGCCTCGGCATCACTCGGAATCGGCTCAACAACCTTTAGCTTAGCAGGGCCTTTGACGGTCGATGTGGAAACAGAGGCGACTTGCGCCGGTGTGGTCGACTGCACTGCAATGGCTGGTATTTTCAACGACTGGCCAAGCTGAATACTATTGCCATCGATGGCGTTCGCGCGCTTTAAATCGGTCACAGTCAAATTATATCGTTTCGAAAGATTATAGAGCGTGTCGCCTTTGACTACCGTGTGGACGGTTTCCGAGACGGGCACAGGCGCCGCTTTGGCGATGGGCTGTGTGGGTGTCTGGTAAAGCTCAATAGGTTTAATGCCGTTTGGCGCAACTTGGCTGGTTGCGCCCATAGCCTTCTGGAAACGAAGAATTCGAGCGGCCTCTTCTTGAACGGGCGTCATCTTCTTATCTGAGGATAGACTGGATTGAGAATGACTGGCTTCGCTGACCACGGACTTCGGGTCTGCGGCTTTATCGGCCTGTAGGTCTGTTTGAGCCAATACCGGCGTGGCGGCGGACAACAGAATGGCGGTCAGAATGATCCGGCGCATGAGCGTACCTCTCCTAGGTTCACGCCCGCAATTTAACCTGACATGGTTAAAGAAGCGCTAAGCTTGGGTCTCAGACACAGAGACTTCATCGGCTTTGCGTTCGACAAGCCGCACCGCAACAATCGACAATTCATAAAGCAAATAGATGGCTCCGCCCAAGATGAACTGCGTAATCGGGTCCGGCGGCGTGGCGAATGCTGCGAACACCGCAATGCCGAGCACGGCATATTTCCGCCAGCCGCGCAGCTGTACGGAGGTGACGATCCCGGCACGCCCCAGCAGCGAGAGGATCACAGGAAGCTGAAACGACATACCAAAAGCCAGAAATAGCGTTGTTGAGAGTTTCAGATAATCCGCAATACGTGGCAACAACTTCACTTCCTGTCCGCCGCCAAGAGCCTGCTGGCCAAGAGCGAATTCCATCACGAACGGAAAGACGAAGAAAAAGACGAGGCTCGCGCCCGCAATGAACAGGATCGGGCTCATGATGAGATAGGGAAGAAAAGCGCCGCGCTCATTCCGATACAGCCCCGGCGCGACGAACCGGTAGAGCTGATAGGCTAGGATAGGAAAGCCAATGACGATGCCGCCAAACATGGCGATTTTCAACTTCACGAAGAACGTCTCAAGCGGCTGGGTCGCAATGATTTCCATATCAATGGGCGGACGGCCCGCCTCGACCATGCGGGCATTGTAGCGAATAATAGCCACTTCGAAGGGCCACAGCAGAAGATCAACAATATGGCGCAGGAAAGGCGCGCAAATGATCATCCCCGCAACCACACCGAGGACACTCTTGATCAGCCGGGAGCGCAACTCGTTAAGGTGATCGAGCAGTGGAGCACGCGAGGATTCAACCTCATCCGCTTCAAGTTTAGCCTGTTCAGTCATGTTTTATCGGAAGACAGGTCGGTTGCGTCGCGGATTTCTGTATTCAGCTCTCGAATATCGCCCTCGAGCTCATCATCAAGATAGCCGAGGCTCTTCATCTGCGCGATCTCGGCGCGGAGTTCTTTGATCTCGTCATCCGCGTCCATTTCGTCGAAGGCATCGCGAAATTCCTGCCCCATGGCGCGCAAACGGGCCACAAATTGACCCAGCGTTCGCATAACTTTCGGGAGGTCTTTTGGACCCACAACGATAATCGCCAGCAGGACGATGACCACCATTTCCCCGAATCCAAAGGACGGGAGCATGGATCGGGCCTAGTCTTTCTTGCGGGGCGTAACGTCCAGCGCGTCGTCAGCCGGATCGGTTGCAGCCTCTTTGGCGTCCGCAACTTCGTCCTTCAGACCTTTTTTGAAAGAGGTGATCCCTTTGCCGAGATCACCCATGATCGCACTGATCTTGCCACGACCACCAAAAACCAGAACGGCGATGACCAGAATGGCGATGATGCCAATGGGATGAGCTGTTAACATGAGGTTGATGTAGGCCGCTCAAGCCCAACGGTCAATCGTGAGAGACTGTCATGCACCCGTCATTATTGGGCTCAGTCGTCATCATCGGCCAAGAAATCCTCAAAGAATTCTGCATCTTCGGGCTCGAAATCGAGTTGATCGTCTTCCGTATTAATATCATCCAGCAAGGACGGCTCCGGCATTTCGAAGTCCTTGGGCAAACGCGGATCCAACAGGCCTGCGGCTTTGAGGTCATCGCGACCCGGCAGATCGGAAATTTGCTCTAAATTGAAATGTGCGAGAAACCCGTCGGTTGTGCCGTAAGTCACCGGACGGCCCGGTGTCCGGCGACGTCCGCGTAGGCGAACCCAACTCAGATCCATCAAAACGTCTATTGTCCCTTTTGAGACAGCGACCCCGCGAACATCTTCGATTTCAGCGCGCGTAACAGGCTGGTGATAAGCGATGATGGCCAGCGTTTCTAATGCCGCCTTAGACAGTTTTCGCGGTGCTTCCCGTACATCGACTAAGGTCTCAGCCAAATCTGGTGCTGTTTGAAACCGCCAGCGGTTCGCGATGGACACTAAATTCACGCCACGATTGGCATAGTCGCGCTGCAATCGGGCTAAAAGCGCCCCGACATCCGTCTCTTTCGGCAGGCGGTCTCGCAGCGTGACAACATCAATCGGCTCTGAAGCAGCGAATAATAGGGCTTCGAGAAGACGAAGTTCCCCGGCCATCGTCGCGGAGTCATCGGCGCGCTGGTTCAGCCGTTCCGTCAACCGAACCACATCCCCTTCTATTCCGGCTGTCGCATTATCCAGTCGTTGCGAGGTGGGTCGAGTCATGGCGCGTCCCTTTCTGTGGTTCGCAAATAGATCGGTTGGAATGCCGACGTCTGACGAAGTTGGATATCCCCTTCTTTCGCCAACTCCAAGCCGGCCAGCAAGGACGAGGCCCGGACTGAGTTTTGTGGAACATCGTCGGCCAGATCGGTTCTGTCGATCAAGCTGTCCATCGCCGTCCATTCGGACAGGTCATAGCCCGCACTCGCCATAGCGCGCTTGAGCCGATTACGCGCCTCATCCATGCTCAGCACTTTCGGTTTTTCCAAACGATGATGCTTGAATGCAGAGCGCGATCGGGATGTCCCGTAAGCTTTGAGAAGATCGAACAATTCAGCTTCGAACAGCGGTGTAGTCCGTGACCGCAGCCCTTCCGGCGCGCCGCGAGTCAGGATTTCTTGACCCGTCTTCGGCAATCGTTGCAACCCGCCAACCGCTCGGCGCATGGCATCTAGCCGCTCCAGCCGGAATGCTAGCATAGCTGCGAGTTCCTGTGCTTCCGGGGTTTCTGTTTCGGCCTTCTCTGACGGCAGGATGAGTCGTGATTTTAGATAGGCCAACCATGCCGCCATCACGAGATAATCAGCCGCGAGCTCAATCCGCAGATTATGAGCCGTCTTGATGAAGTTCAAATATTGCTCGGCAAGATCAAGGATCGACACACGGGCCAGATCGACCTTTTGCTTCCTGGCAAGGTCGAGCAAAAGATGAAGCGGGCCTTCAAATCCATCAATATCTAATAAAAGCGCCGCATCGCTCTCTTCGGCGGCCTCTGACGCTTCGAAAAACAGATCCTCTTCAAATCCCTCTTCGGCTGACATCATAGGGACCGAGCCATCAACTTATCGAACTCGGCTTCTGCGGCCTCTCTGTCGAACTCGGCGACGGATTTCGTTGTCGCTTCTGCCACCTGAGCCCTCTCTAGTGAACGTCCGTCTAAAGACCGCCCCCCCTTGGCCACTTCAATCATGTCGAGCAAATCACCGGAACATTGTAGGGCGATATCACAGCCTGCATCGAGAGCCGCCGTCGTCTTGAATTGCAAGCTACCCGTGAGCGCTTTCATGTCGAGATCATCCGACATCAATAAGCCGTCAAATCCAATGGTCGTGCGGATAAGATCACGCAACGCCTTGGGTGACGTGGTCACAGGGTCCTCATCCACGATCGAATAGACAGCGTGTGCTGTCATCGCCATGGGCGCATCAGCCAGCATCCGGAACGGCCTGAAATCGGTCCGTTCCAGCAACATTCTGCTGGTCGTAATCCGTGGCAGAGCCTTATGGCTATCCACCGTTGCACGGCCGTGGCCCGGGATATGTTTGATGACTGGGGCAACGCCGCCGTCCATCAAGCCCGACATAGCCGACTTTGCCAGCACGACGATCTGATCCGTCCAATCGCCCAGCGCACGGTCGGAGATGATGGGATCAGCCCCAGATTGCGGCAAATCCAGCACAGGCGCGCAATTAGCCGTAATACCAACGGCGCGTAAATCATCTGCGATCAACCGATGCCCTAGGAATATAGCGCGCTTGCCTTTTTCGTCGTCATCATTGTGAACAGCCGCATAGGCCGCACCCGTTGGATAGGCACGCCAGTGCGGCTCTTTCAGGCGCTGGACGCGCCCGCCTTCTTGATCAACGAAAATGAGCGCATCGCGTCCCACGGCACCTCGAAGATCGTCGCAGAGACGGCGTAATTGGTCGGGGCTTTCAACATTGCGTCCAAAAAGGATGAAAGCCCACGGATTGGCATCGCGAAAGAAGGTCCGTTCGCTAACGGTCAGACGCGGGCCACTCAGACCCAAAATTGCGGCGAGCTGGCTCATCCTAACGACGCGTGACGTAGCAAGCCTGCCCCGCCGCCTTCAATCTGACACAAGTCGCATCAGCATCAGCCTTGGAGGCAAATCCGGCAATGCGGGCGCGGTAGTAAATGCCCTTCTCAGCCAGATCGACGCGGGCAATATCGGATCGATAGGACCGCAAGACGTCCGCATGTTTCGCCCGGATTGCTGCATAGGTATTTTCAGCCTCTGCTTGGGTGCGCAAGGATGCGACCTGTACAATCCAGTCCGATGTTCCCGTCGCAGGCGGCGTTGCGGTTACAACAGGACGATTCGTAGGCGTTTCGATGACAGAGTCAGGGGTCGGGTCCTGTACAGTCGGTTGAGTTGGACGCAATTCACCGCGGTCTGAAGGGACAGGATCGCGCTCAGCTTGTGTGGGTAGATCAACCGGGTTTTCAGGCGGCGGCAACACCGTCACATCTGTGCGTGGGTCTTGACCAGACATGACATCAAAGACTTCTTTATCTTGGTCGGGTGTCTGCATCCCGCCAGGGTCTTCTGGGACAATCTTAAACGGCGTATTGTCCGCCGTAATCAGCGGCGGGTCGCCTCGATCACGGACGCCGGGCTGATAAACTTTGATAACGATGAAGGCGAGGATCAACAGGACACCGAAACCGATGACAAGTTTGAGCAATATGGCACGCTCCGACGACCGTGTAATGTCGAATGGTGTTACGGGTTCATCCGGTCGCATCACCGGATTGAATTCTGGGCCGTCTGAACTCATCGATCTGTCCCCTCACCAACGCCCGCATAGCGAATCGCTAGTCTTCGTCCATGTGTAACGCAGCGCGCTTGCGGCGTCTTGTTGACGAAATAATGGAATTTCAGGTCCGGGTTAAAGACTTATTGCAGCCTCATAGCCCGTATCGGACTTATCCGCCTAGATATCCCGTCACTGTGAACAGTTTCCGGTGCTCTGCAATCGCAAAATTATCGGTCATTGACGCAATATAATCCATCACGACTCGCGCCGTTTCGGGCGCATGAGGGCCAGCACAATTCAGCTGTAACTCGGTCGGTAGAATTGTCGGATCAGCGATGAACAGTTCAAACAACTCGCTAACAACACGAGACGCCTGCCCCATCATCCGATTGACTAGATAGTGCCGATACATGCGAGTCATAAGAAAATGGCGCAACGGACGCTCTTTCTCACGGAATCCTGAGCTGAAATCGCAAATTGCTTCTGGTAAATGGCGCACATCGTCAGGGCTTTGCGGATCGTATTTTTCCAAACGTCGTCGCGTTTCCGCCAGAACATCCGCAACCATGATCCCAATCATATCGCGGACGGCTTCATGGATCATGCGATCTTTGGAAATATCAGGATAACGACGACGAACATCCGCGAACGCATCGCCGACAAACGGCACATCCATAATATCTTCAACTGTGAACAATCCCGCCCGTAGGCCGTCGTCAATATCGTGATTGATGTAGGCAATATCGTCAGAAATAGCTGCGACCTGGGCCTCGGGGCCCGCATAAGTGTGCAATTCTAACGACTGATAGTCAGGGATGGCGCGTAATGCCCAAGGTAGGGTTTTCAGATCCTCCTCCCGGGTGACGACCGGGCCATTATGCTTGGCGATACCTTCCAGCGTCTCCCAAGTCAGGTTCAACCCGTCAAACTCGGCGTAACGACTTTCCAGATGTGTCACGATCCGAAGAGTCTGCGCATTGTGATCAAACCCGCCATAGGGCGCCATCGCTTTGGAAAGCGCGTCTTCGCCCGAGTGTCCAAAAGGCGGATGCCCCATATCATGGGCCAGAGCGAGACATTCAGCGAGATCCTCATCCAGCCCCAAGACACGGGCAATTGAGCGAGCGATCTGGCTAACCTCAATCGAGTGTGTCAGCCGGGTCCGGTAGTAATCCCCCTCATGAGCCACGAAGACCTGCGTCTTGCCTTTGAGCCGGCGAAACGCAGAAGAATGGATGATCCGGTCCTTATCGCGCTGGAACGGGCTGCGCTCTGATGCGCTCGGTTGCGGAATGACTCGCCCACGCGCATTATCGGGGTCCGACGCATAGGGTGCGCGTTTAGCGCGAGTGGGTTTGAAGACTGTCACAGTCTACCTTTCGCCAGAGCTTTCAGCAGGGCTTTCGTCAGGGCAACCTTTCGGAAAACACGTTCAAGCGCTATATAGAGAGTATGACCGCAACTGCTACTGAAACAACCACGCCCGTTACCATGAGCGCGTCTGCCGCCAAGCAGATCAATGCCATCATGACAAAACAGGGCATCGACCAGCTTTTACGCGTCGCCGTGGACGGCGGCGGCTGTTCCGGCTTTTCCTATCGGTTCGAGTTTGCCGACGCGCCAAATGCTGATGATTTGCTGATTGAGCGCGACGGCGCCCGTGTTGTGATCGATGAAATGAGTCTCGAATTCTTGGATGGATCGGAAATCGACTACTCGCGCGAGATCATCGGAGCGGCCTTTAAGATCAACAACCCTAACGCCACGGCCAACTGCGGCTGCGGGACAAGTTTCTCAATCTAGCTAGAAGCGTCCTGCCGCGCCCGGGAACACTACAGGCGTTTCGCTGCCGTCTTTGGCGACGGCGCTAACACCGAAGAAATAATTGTCGATCACGAGGTTATCGAACGTCCATTCGTTGACGTTGCCGATATAGCGCGAATGCGTCCATTCTGGCTCAGTCGTATAGCGCCAATGCACGCGGTATCCCGCAAGGTTTTCTGATTTTTCAGGGGCTTGCCACGTCATCTTCGCAGATGGTCGGACGGCCCCTTCGATTTTAACATCTGACGGAAACGGCGGAGCGCCCGCCATGCCCGCAAGCGTGACCGCGTTGAGCGCTGTCAGCTTAGCGGCATAGTGCTCGTCCACGCCCTCCATCGTATCTCCATAAACTATACCGTCTTCAGTCCGTAGATCCTGATGCTGCCGATCATAATGTTCATGCGTTTCCATGATCCGTACACCGGGGATACCGACTTGGTTGAAGGGGCGATGGTGCCCGCCACGACCAAAGCGATCGAGCCGGTAAATCATCATGACGTTCAGATTGGTCATATACTGATCGGCCTGCGCTTTGACGTAGCGCGCTAGATTTCGAGACGGGCTATCGACTTCACCGCCGGTGAAGCGACGGCTGCGCGCTTCGACCTCAGTTTCGACAAAGCGCGTGCCTTCTGAGAACACGCGTGCTGTGCTGTTGTCGATCACGCCATCCACGCCAGAAATGTTAGAAATCATGTCGTTATTCAGCACGCCTTTGATTTCCCATCCCTGCTCTAGCGCATGGGCCGCGACAATTTCGCCGCCAAACAGTCCCTGCTCTTCACCCGACAGGCCCGCATAAATGATGGAACCTGGGAACTTATATTTCGACAGAACCCGCGCCGCTTCGATCGCGCCCGCCATGCCTGAAGCATTATCATTCGCGCCCGGCGAATCGCTGGCCCCGTTCAGCGGGTCGGTGACGCGGCTATCAATGTCACCGCTCATCATGACGTAGCGGTTTGGGTCCATGGTTCCACGTTGGATCGCGAGGACAGACACAACGTCAGTTGGCTCGGGGATACGCCGTTCGCCGCTAATCGTGTCAGACACGTAGATTACCTCGAGACAGCCACCGCACTCAGCACTGATCTTTTCAAACTCTGCATGGATCCAGCGTCGCGCGGCGCCAATTCCGCGTGTGTCGGATTCGGTTTCCGACAATGTATGCCGTGTACCGAAATCGACTAGCGTCTGGATATCGGCGCGAATGCGATCAGCGCTCGGTGCGACAGCAATATCGTAGAGATGCGCGGCTTCGGACGGCGGACCATAGTTTGCGTTCTGCGCCATAGCCGTTGTGGATAGGGCGAGCGTCGCGCCCATCAGAAGGAGTGTGCGCATAAGTTTGATCCTATTGTCTATCCAGCAGACGCGAGTTGCAAAACCCGGCGATAACTCGGTTGAATTTCCATGTCGCCATGATGCTCCGCCATAGCCTTATGCAACCCGCGATACTGCCAGCACGGGACATACATGTAGGCATGATGTTCAACGTGATAATTGACCCAATAAGGGGCCAGAAACACGCGGGCTAGCCAGTTTGCGTGCGTCGTTCGCGCTTGAGTCAGCACATTACCGTCTGTCGTCGTCAGCGCATGTTCGGCAATATTACGATTGCGTAGCACGGCCATGAACCACGTCATCAGCGGCAAGAGCCACAATACCGGATAGACCCACCAGTGGCCAAGGGCCGCCAAAACGCCAAAGATTACCGCGTTCGTGATGAGCGTGGGTACGGGTGAGCTTTTCTGGAAAGCCTCCATGCCGGGCTCCGTTGTGTCTTTGCGGCTGGCCATACGGAGGCGAAAAAAGGTTTGACCCGTTAAATCGCGCCAGAACTTTCGCCGTAAACTGGCTTTCGATACGGGGAATTTGGCCGACAGCGGTAAATCGGGGTCATCTTCAGATTGAGTGTAACGGTGATGTTTCAGATGATAATGTCGATAGGACTGCATGTCCCCACCATAGGGCGCACCGAGCAACCATTGTCCGACAAACTCATTGACCCACCGGGTTTTGAACAACACGCCATGCGCTGCGTCGTGCATCAGGATCGCCATCCCATGCTGGCGTGATCCAACCAGCATGATAGCGAGTATGATCGTAAACGGGTTGGTCCAAAGAATCGCCATCACCCAAGCAGCGAAGATCACACCCCAAACATGCAATGTCAGCCATGCGCCCCATACATCAGAGCGACGCGACAGTGTCCGAACCGTGTCACGCGGGAGATATTTGGCAGAAGCACCCATGAATCCAATCTGCGCGCTCGCTCAGATCAAGTCAACGAAACGGCGCGCTTGACCCGTATGCGATGCGTTCTATTAACAATCACGCGCAAAGGGCGCGCATGGAATATGATAGAATATGCCCGAAAAACTGATCGAAGGTTATCGCGAATTTCGCCTGTCGGATTTTGCCATGCAGAAGGATTTGTACGAGCGGCTCGGCAAGTCGGGCCAGTCGCCGCGCGTCATGCTGATTTCCTGCGCGGATTCACGCGTCGATCCAACTGACATTTTCCATGCTTATCCGGGCGAAATGTTCGTGCTGCGCAATGTCGCCAATATCGTGCCGCCCAAATCCACTGAAATCGGCACGCCAAGCACTGCTGCCGCGTTAGAATATGCCGTCAAGATATTGAAAGTTAAAATGATTGTTGTGATGGGCCATGAGAGCTGCGGCGGCATACGGGGCTGTCTGGACAATATTACCGAAGGCTATGTCGGCGCGTGGATCAGCCACCTCACCTCCGCTCGCGAGCGTATTCTAGCACGCGGATTGTCGCCAGAAGCCTCGCAATCCGAGCTGGAACTGGAAGGTGTAAGGCAGAGCCTTGGCAATCTAATGAGCTATGATTTCATCCGCTCGGCGGTCGAAGCTGGCGAACTCAAATTGCAAGGTGCCTATTTTTCGATCATCTCTGCGCGACTGTTAATGATGAATAATTCCGGTGAATTTGGCGAGGTCAATCCGGATTAGGGCGCAATCAGCGCCAACCACTCATCTTCCGTCAAAACTGAAACGCCGAGAGCTTCCGCTTTCTTGAGCTTACTTCCCGCGCCTGGGCCGGCCACCAGATAATCCGTCTTTGCCGATACCGAGCCCGCGACCTTGGCGCCGAGTGATTGCGCCCGGACCTTCGCTTCGTCACGTGTGAATCGTTCCAGCTTCCCTGTGAACACGACGGTTTTTCCAGCGACCGGCGATCCGGTATCAACAACCTCCGCATCTTCCACAGTCACTTCAGCTAGTAATCTATCCAAAGCGTCGCGCGTTTGATCGGCATGGAAAAACTCGTGTAATGCTGTCGCAGCCGCCTCACCAATCCCGTCAATGGTTAGCATTTCAGCTGTTCCGGCTTTGGCACTCTCATACAGAGAATGCCAATCCCCGAAATGCCTCGCCAACAGATTTGAATTCCCCTGCCCGACATGACGAACACCAAGTGAGCGTAAGAAACGTGGCAACTTAACTGTGCGGCGGGATTCAATTGCTCGGAAGAGTGCCTCCGTACTCTTTGCACCAAAGCCTTCACGGTTCTCGAGCTTCAGATCGCTATTACGGTTCTCAAGCGTGAAAATATCGGCCGGTTCTGTGACGTCCCCACGTTCGTAGAAATCCTCAATCTGTCGCTCGCCTAGCCCATCGATATCCAAGGCAGGTCGTGAAACGAAATATTTGAGATATTCTTTAGCCTGTGCCGGGCAAGACAGTGTGTTCACGCAGCGTCGAACTACATCCTGTTTGCCTTTCTCATCGACCGCACGGATCGCATCAGATCCGCATGATGGGCAGAGTGTCGGATAGATGAATGGTTCACCGCCGCCATCCGTCTCAACTTTCAATATTTGCGGAATGACATCCCCGGCCCGCTGGATCTGCACCGTGTCGCCCGGTTTTACTCCCAGACGCTCGATTTCATCCTCATTATGCAGGGTCGCGCGGGAGACGAGGACGCCACCCACATTGATTGGAGCAAGATGAGCGAGCGGCGCGAGCGCCCCTGTGCGCCCAACATTAATTTCAATGTCGAGCAGTTTGGTGATTGCCTTCTCGGCGGGAAATTTATGCGCGATGGCCCAACGCGGCGCGCGTCCGGCAAAACCGAGCCGGCCTTGCCAGTCCAACCGATCAACTTTGTAGACGACGCCATCTATATCATAGCCGAGGTCGGCACGGGCTGACTCGATGAACCGATAATGGGCAATCAGCCCCTCCGCATTAGTAAACCGTTGCGTCTTTGGATTGGTCTGAAAACCCCACTTTGAGAGGTTTTCAATCGCTTCGAACTGTGTGTCACTGATGGCTTCACTCACCTCACCCCACGCATAAGCGAAGAATCGCAAGGGCCGCTCAGCGGTTATGGACGAATCGATCTGACGTAAGCTGCCCGCCGCGGCATTGCGCGGGTTCATATATTCTTTGTCGCCGCGCTCAACCTGTCGGGCATTCATCGCCGCAAAAGCGTCATGCTCGATATAAACTTCGCCGCGAACTTCAAGAATATCAGGCCAACCCGTACCCGACAGCACCTTTGGAACATCGTCGAGCGTACGCAGATTACGCGTGACATCTTCGCCGACAGCACCATCACCTCGGGTCGCGCCTTGCACAAGCCTGCCATTTTCATAGCGAATGGCCGCGGACAGGCCATCAATCTTGGGCTCTGCCGTGAAGGCCATCGGTTCTGTGGTTTCGAGACCGAGAAAACGCCGGGCGCGGGCCGTCCAATCCCGTACATCCTCATCGCTAAACGCATTATCCAAGCTGAGCATCGGGACGGCGTGCGTAATCTTACCGAACCGACCGGACGGCTTCGCTCCCACGGACTGTGTCGGGCTATCTGGGCGGATTAGCTCTGGATAGAGGTCTTCTATCGCTCGCAATTCCATGCGCAGCGCGTCATATTGTGCGTCAGTCAGATCCGGTGCGTCGTCTTGATAATAGGCGTCATCCGCCTTCTTGATCTGCGCGATCAGATCATCATATTTTTCCTTAGGCCCTGACACAGTCATCGCGCCATGAGCTGACGGGCTGCGGCGCGGGCTTCGTCTGTAATCCTGTCCCCAGCCAACATGCGCGCGATCTCTTCTTCGCGCTCGGTCTCGGATACGGCATGGACATGGGTCGTCGTCGTCGTCCCCGTCGAAGTTTTCTCAATCCGGAATTGTCGATCAGCTGAGGCTGCGACTTGCGGGCTATGTGTGACGACAAACACTTGCGCGGTTTCCGACAGTTTGGCCAAACGCCGCCCAACCGCCGTCGCCACAGCCCCACCAACGCCTTGGTCGACCTCATCAAACACCATCACGCTCTCTGTCTTAGCGGCCAAGGCGACTTTGATGGCTAAGGCAAAGCGCGCCATTTCGCCGCCGGACGCAATCTTGTCGAGCGGACCTAAAGGTGTGCCCGGATTGGTCGATACAGTAAAACGGACTTGGTCCACCCCAAACACCGATTCAGGGGCGTCCAATACATCCGTAACAAACCGCGCCCGTTCCATTTTGAGCGGTGGCAGCTCAGTCATAACGGCTTGATCTAGCTGTTGGGCCGCGCGTTTTCGAGCCTTCTTCAAACTCTGTGCGGCCGCGTCATAAGCAACCTTTGCCGCATCGCGACGCTTCACCGTAGCGCCAATGTCGGCTTCAACTGTCTCAATTGCATCCAGTTCTCCGGCGAACTCCGCGCGTTTCGCCAAAAGGTCGTCAATACCAACGCCATATTTGCGCGCGGCGGCACGTAGGGAAAAGAGTCGCTCTTCAACGCGTTCCAACTTACCCGGTTCAACATCAAATGCATCGGCGGCATGGCTGACGGCTTCGCGCGCATCGTTGGTCTCTAGCAGTGCCCGCTCCAGGCTCTCGGCGGCGGCTTGTAAGGCTCGCGTCGCCTTGCTGTCCCCATCGCTAAATTTATCTCTGATACGTTCAATCCCGGTCAGCGCGCGGGTGAGCCGTTCCTCAAACTCACCGCCTTCACCAAGCGTGTCTTGCGCGGCTGTTAGCTCACTCAGCGCACCCTCAGCACCCTGCAGGAACCGACGTTCTTGGGCGAGTGTCTCGTCTTCCCCTGCCCGCGGGTCGAGACGGTCGAGTTCGGCAATCGCCAGTTCAAGAAATTCTCGATCCTCACCAGCCTTGGCTTGACGATCAAGCAGGGCATCTAAGGCTTTCTGAGTCTCTCGACGGTCGCGATATGCATCTCGGACAGCGGCTAGCTCCGCGTCATAGCCTCCGAAATTGTCGAGCATGCCAATATGTGTGTTCGGATCAAGCAGACCGCGCCCATCATGCTGCCCGTGAACTTCCAACAGGATCGAACCAATAGCGGACAGGACTTTTACGCCAATTGGTTGATCATTGACGTAAGCCTTGGATCGTCCGTCAGCCGATATAACGCGGCGCAAACGGAGATCTTCGGTGGCATCGCTGTCGAGATCTTGCTCTGCGAGCATCATCCAGACGGGATGCCCTGAATGGAGAGAAAAGCTGGCTGTCGTCGACGCCTTCTCCGTCCCGGCGCGAACCAAGCCGCGATCAGACCGCGCGCCAGCTGCCATGCCGAGCGCATCAAGGAGAATGGATTTACCGGCGCCTGTTTCACCTGTGAGCGCGCTGAGCCCGCGCGAAAACGTCAGATCGAGCGACTCGATCAAGACGACGTTTCGGACAGATAGTCCGCTCAGCATGATCTCACTCCTTCAGGACTCCTGTCGCGACCCTCGCCTAGAAGAGCCGTTCGCGGAGCCTGTCGAAATAACCACGCTTGCGAGGTTTACTGATCTCCGCATCAAGATCGACGCCGTAATCAGCGAGAAGCTGATAGGAGTCCGCATACCATTCGCTAGAAGGGTAATTGTAACCGAGGACTGAACCGACCTTTTTGGCCTCGCCGATAACACCGAGCGTGACATAGGCTTCGACCATACGGTGCATGGCTTCTTCAACTTGTGACGTCGTGTCATATTCGCGGACAACATTCTTAAACCGGATAATCGCGGCCAGAGGTTGATTCTGTTTCAGATAGAACCGACCAATCGTCATTTCTTTCCCGGCAAGGTGATCTTGCGTCAGTTCAAGCTTGAGACGTGCGTCGCGCGCATAATCTGATTCTGGATAGCGGCGGACAACTTGCTGCAATGCCGATTCCGCATTGACCGTGGTTTCCTGATCCCGACCCACATCATAGATCTGGTCATAAAAACTGATCGCTACCAGATAATAGGCGTAGGTTGCCGACTCAGAGCCCGGATGCAAACCAATATAGCGCTGCGCTGTTGCGACGCTGTCATCATAATCGGCGGCGCGGTACGACGCATAGGCACTCATCAATAAAGAGCGACGCGCCCATTCTGAGAAGGGGTGTTGACGTTCGACTTCTTCGAAGAAGAGCTTGGCTTCGTCCCAGCGGTTCTTTTCAAGTCGCTCTAACGCCTCATTATAGATCAATTCGGCAGGGCGTTCGATGTAAGCGAGTTTTTCCTTACGGTCGCCACCAATACCAAGCGTCGAGCACGCTGTGAGGTAAAGAACGGCCGACAGCGCAAGGACGCATTTGGCTAAGGTTGAGGTCATGAATATCCCGTGCGCACTAGTCGTGTCGAACGGCTCTTAGCGTCACCGAGTGACACGTGAAAGTGAGAATATCTTAAGCCGGAACAGCAATCGCAGAATCATCGTCTGATCTATCCCGCGATTTCAGCGCCATCATGGCAATTAAGGCCTGCGCGCCCGGGAGAGTAATATAGTCCCAAGCGTCGGCTGTGGCGAAGAGTTTAGCCAGCAGGTCATGGTTCAATCCATGTCCAGACTTCATCGTTGTCACTCGCCCCAGGATCGGACCGCCAAGATACATATCCCCCATCAAATCGAGCGCTTTATGCCGGACGAATTCATCATCGAATCGCAAACCGTCAGGATTCAGCACCTCATCGCCATCAACAACGACGGCATTTTCTAGCGATCCACCTTTAGAAAGACCCGCTTCTTGCAACGCGGCGACCTCATGCATGCGCGCAAATGTTCGGGCTGAGGCGAGACGGTCGCGGAAAGCCTGCACATTTGGAGCCATTTTCAAGCGCTGATAGCCGATGGCAGAGTCATCAAAGTCGATGGTCACGTCCAACTCAAACCCCTCTGCAGGCTCAATACGAGCCCAGGCATCACCGGAAGAGACTTTGACGGGCTTTAAAACACGAACATAACGGCGAGCAGCCGCCTGCCGCTTCAAACCAACTTGTTCGATTAGTTTTAAAAAAGGTTCTGCCGATCCATCGAGTGCTGGAAGCTCAGGACCATCTAAATCAACGACCAGATTATCGACGCCTGCGGCGCAGAGCGCTGCGAGCAAATGTTCAATCGTCGAGACATCCACACCACCGGCATTGGAAATCGTGGTGCAGTTGCGAACACCCGTCACCGATTCTGGTGTCACATGAATAAGATTATGACGATCTGTGATATCTGAGCGTCGAAAAATCAAACCCGTGTCGGGTGGGGCCGGGTTCATCACCAAACGGGTTTGTCGCCCACCATGCAACGAAATCCCGGCGCATACGGCGGAGGCGCGAAGTGTGGATTGTCGTCTAACGTTCGGCATAAAGATTCTGATACTCTGCTAGAGATCGAAATGCGCGACAACAAACAACGGTCCGTGACGCAATGTTACGAACCTTGTCCTTTGAAATGTATGGGTTTTTCGCCTTTAACGCGAAACTCTCGGCAATCTTCGTCTCTAACGATTTTGACGTCGGAGAAAGCTCGGAATCTCCAACTCATCATCCATATCGTCCGCAAAAAGATCACCAGACTGCGTTGTCGTTTGAGCGAGCGTTGGCTCCGGTGTGGCGACAGGGCGGCGTGGTTTCCGACCCCAAAGACCAAATGGACGACGAGCCGCAGGCGCCGCCGGGGCTTCTGGAACAGTGGTCGAAGCAATAGGCGCGGCGGGCATAACCTCAACCGCAGATGCAATTGGCGCCGACGCTATCGGTTGGGCGGAACCGCCCTGAACGCGTGGTGGATAGGCCGTGTCATTCCGGCTTTGGAATGGCGGTGGACCGTTTACAGCCATCGGCTCGGCCTCTTCTTCCTCTTCGAACCCGTAATCAGAATAGGCCGCGCGGGCTTCCGCTTCAGCTTTTTCATGAACTCCTAATTCAACAATGGGGGCAACTTCAGCAACCGGTTGCGTCTTTGGTTTTGGCGTAAAGCGACCCGGCATGTCTGAGCGCGTCGCAGCGTCAACGCCTGTTGCCACGACGGAGACCCGGACAACCCCGTCCAGCGCGGCGTCGAGTGCCGACCCAACAATGATATTGGCGTCTTCATCAACTTCATTGCGAATCATCTGCGCGGCTTCATCGACCTCAAACAAGGTCAGATCGTCGCCGCCGGTGATGTTGATCAGCACGCCTTTTGCGCCTTTCAGCGAAACATCGTCGAGCAGCGGGTTATTAATGGCTTTTTGAGCGGCTTCGACAGCGCGGCTTTCACCGGTCGCTTCGCCCGTGCCCATCATGGCCTTGCCCATCTCATCCATAACGGTGCGAACATCGTTGAAATCGAGATTGATCAGACCCGGCACGACCATCAAGTCGGTGACGCCGCGAACACCGGAGTAGAGCACTTCATCAGCGAGTTGGAAGGCATCCGCCATGGTCGTGCGTTCAGTCGCGACCCGGAACAGGTTCTGATTCGGAATCGTAATCATCGTATCGACACATGCGTAGAGATTCTCGATCCCTTGCTCCGCCAGCTTCATGCGGCGAGAGCCTTCAAACATGAAAGGCTTGGTCACAATACCGACTGTCAGGATGCCGCGATCGCGAGCTGCGCGCGCAATAACAGGGGCAGCGCCTGTACCCGTGCCGCCGCCCATACCAGCAGCGACGAAGAGCATGTGCGCGCCGTCCAAGTGTTGAAGAATTTCGTCGAGGCTCTCTTCCGCCGACTGTTCGCCGACTTCGGGGCGCATGCCAGCGCCAAGACCTTGTGTGATACCGCCGCCCATTTGCACGCGGCGCTCGGCCTTTGAGAGGGCGAGCGCTTGAGCGTCCGTGTTGGCAACGATGAACTCGACACCATCAAGACCGGCATCAATCATATTATTGACGGCGTTCCCGCCTGCCCCACCAACGCCTATGACGACGATGCGTGGCTTGAGTTCGACGGACTGGGGCATTTTGAATGTAATTGACATCGAACGGTACCTAATATGGTCAATGACTGGTTAAGCCCTCGTGTCGCTTCAAATAGTTAACGCGTGGTTTAGACACTCAGGATTTCCCCGTTTTGCTTCGATTGTATAAGCAGCCACTGACCACGACATCCCTGTGATGTGAGGGAATTCGGATTGCTTCCATCGAGAGACAGGCCTAGGCGCGCCGGATGACCGGCCAGGCACAAAACCCGAACTCTTCCGACTCGGTTCTGACAATCGGTAAGCGAGAATTCGTCACCATGATGGCGGCAATTTTCGGACTGCAAGCGCTTGGCATCGACATTATGCTACCTGCGCTGGAACAGATCGGTTCCGCTTACAATATTGCAGATGCCAATGACCAACAGTGGATCGTGGTCAGCTTTGTTCTCGGCTTCGGCTTCCCCCAACTCATATGGGGCCCCATCGCAGATCGGTACGGGCGCAAGATACTTCTGCAATGCTCACTCGTGGGTTACGCCATCTTTGGCATTGCATGCATGTTTGCGCCGACCTTCGAGATGCTGCTCATCTTCCGTTTGCTACAAGGCATTGCCTGCTCCGGCACACGCGTCAGCGCAGGCGCGATCATTCGGGATGTCTCGTCAGGACGGTCTATGGCTCGTATTATGAGCTTGGTCTTCACTGTCTTCATGATCGTTCCGATTCTCGCCCCAGCCTTCGGGACCGTCATCATCAATACGCTGGGATGGCCATGGACCTTTGGAGCGCTCGGCATCCTCGCCGCCGTTGTCTTTGTCTGGACGGGAACCCGCCTGCCCGCGACCATGAAGGAAGCCCGACCGATTAATCTCGCCTCAGTCATAGACGGCTTTCGCCGTGTGCTCGGCCACCGTACCAGCTTCGGCTATATGTGTGCATCAGGCGTGATTTTCGGATCGCTCTTCGCCTTTATCGCAGCCAGCGAGCAGGTTTTTGATGAAGTCTTCGAGCGGGGCGACATGTTCTGGGCTTACTTTGCCGGGATCGCAGGTGGTCTCGCCGTGATGAACTATCTCAACTCCAAGGTCGTCGAACAACTCGGCATGCGGCGCATTAGCCACACGATGGTCCTGATCTTCATTCTCTCGGCGGCTATTAACCTCAGCTATATGTATTTCATTGGCGAGAATTTCTGGATTTTCTACGGGCTGTTCGTCATCAGCTTCGCTTGTTTTGGGATGATGGGAGCGAATTTCGCCTCGCTCGCGCTGGAACCGATGGGAGACATCGCCGGGACCGCCAATGCGGTCTACGGCTTCTTTACATCGACCGGCGCCAGCCTAATCGGCTTGTTTATCGCCCAGCAGTTCAACGGGACCGTGATCCCAATTCTGGTGGGTTATGTAAGCCTCGGCATTGTCTCGCTCGGCATCATTCTGATCACCGAGCGCGGAAAGCTCTTCGAGCTCGGTGCGGGTAAAACCTGAGAATTTATACTTCTCAAGACAGCGGGAGAATTTTTTCGACACTTCCGTCAATCGGACCAAGTGCAACACACGTAACAAACTTTATCTCGAGATCAGAAACGAGAAAAGGACTTTGCGTATGTCGAAAGAAACAGTTCGAGCCGGAAATCGGCTTATGGATCGCCCCGAGTATAAATCGAAGCCTGCGCCTCTTACCCGGAAAGCCGACGCGACTGTTTTTGAGGCCGTGTCTGCGATGTCAGATAAAAACTATGGATCTGTCATTATCGTTAACGATTCAGAAAAGGTCATCGGGGTCGTCACAGAGCGCGACATTATGAAAAAGCTGGTGGGTCAGGGATTGGACGCGAAGAAAACAAGCTTGTCCGATATCATGACAGAAAACCCGCGCTTGGCCCGTGAAACGGACGACATGATCGACTGGCTTCGGATCATGTCGAACGAGCGATTTAGGCGCCTGCCAGTTGTCGATGAAGGCGGCAAGATTATGGCCGTTTTCACACAAGGCGACTTTGTTTCCTACACCTGGCCAGATCTTCTTTATCAAATGAAATCAATCGCCAAGGCTACAGTTTTCAAAAACTGGTACATTTTTATGATTGGTGGTGGGATCGCACTCTATTCACTTTTGATGGTCTTGATCATGACCATGATCACTCAATAGAACCGTCATATTCAACGGCGTCATAGTATTCGGAGACGCCCGATAAGGCGGCCCAAAAATTTCGAGTGAGAGACGCTGAGATTAAGCCCCGCCCTCCAAGTCGAAGTCCTTATAGGTAATCTTCAGCTCACGTTTAAGGATCTTACCGGTTGCACCGAGTGGAAGCTCGTCTTGGAAGACGATGGCGTCGGGCATCCACCATTTCGCACATTTATTGGCGATACAGGCTTTGATTTCATCCTTATTAGGCGTTTTGCCCGGCACTGGTTGAACGATCAGCATCGGACGCTCCTGCCATTTCTCATGCCGTACACCGATACAGGCCGCCATCGACACGTCCGGATGGTCGCACGCCGCATTCTCGATCTCGATGGACGACACCCACTCACCGCCAGACTTGATAACGTCTTTGGAGCGATCCGTGATTTCCATATAGCCTTCAGGATGGAGCGCTGAGACATCGCCTGTCGCAAACCAACCATCGTCTGTGAACGCGTCCGTACCAGCGCCTTTGAAATAGCCTGACGCGACCCAAGGGCCACGGACATGCAAATGTCCGGACGCTTGACCGTCTGCGGGCAATTCATTGCCTTCATCATCCACAATCCGCATTTCGACACCGTAGATACGGCGACCCGCCAACAGCTTGTGCGGAACGGTTGACTCGTAATCATCCAAATCTGTGTCTGGATGCGGCGCATAGGTTGAACCAAGCGGCGATGTTTCCGTCATGCCCCAACCCTGTTGCATCGGAATACCCAGGTCTTGTTCATAGGCCCGCAGTAGGCTTTCCGGCAGGGCTGACCCACCGACCAAGGCCTTCTTCACCTTCGGCAATTTGATGCCTTCAGCTTTGCAATGGTTATAAATGCCGAGCCAAACGGTCGGCACGCCCGCCATTAAGGTGACGCCTTCTTGAAGGATAAGTTCCGTCAGGCTCGGCCCGTCTAAACCCGGCCCCGGCATGACCAATTTCGCGCCGACCATAGCCGCAGAATAAACAAGCCCCCACGCCGAGACGTGGAACATCGGGACAACACCCAAAATCGTGTCACCGCCACCGCCGCCGATAACATCAGTCGCGCAGCCCGCCATGGCGTGAAGGATTGTCGAACGATGGCTGTAGAGTACACCCTTCGGATCGCCTGTCGTTCCGGACGTATAGCAAAGGGTGCAGGCGGTATTCTCATCAAAGCGCGGCCAATCGATGGTCTCAGACGCGTCTGCAATGAAGCTCTCATAATCTTCAACTGGCGCTTTATAGTCCGGCATACCCGCTTTGTCGGTCAGGCAGATCCAGCGTTCGACTGTTGGGCAAACACTGTGCACCCCATCAATGATCGGACCGAACGTCGTATCAAACATGACGAATTTGTCTTCGGCATGGTTGACCATCCAAGCAATCTGCTCGGGTTTGAGGCGGGGGTTTATGGTATGAACAACAGCGCCGATTGAGCTAACAGCGTAATAGATTTCGATGTGGCGATAATTATTCCATGCAATCGTTGCGACCCGGTCACCCGTTTTGACGCCGGCTGCGATTAGCGCATTGGCCAGCTTGCGCACGCGCACAGCACAATCACCCCAACCATAGCGATGCTGCGACATGTCGCTATTCACCGACATGATTTCGCGCTTCGTATGCACCGTAGCGGCATGTTCGATCAGATCAGAAATCATGAGCTCTCGGCTCATCATTAGGCCTAGCATTGGCAGTTCCCCGGAAAATTGTTTCTCTTGATTAAGCAGGTCTGTTTCAGACATGGGCAAAGCGGTCAATAAGGAGAGCCAAATGGACGCACCGATCTATGAGGACGTTCTGACAGCCGCAAACCGGCTGGAGGGCTATGCTGTGAAGACGCCGCTGCTTCATGCAGCGGAAATCGATGCGATTGCCGGCGCTGAAATTCACTTCAAAGCGGAGTGCTTACAACATGTCGGCGCGTTCAAATATCGCGGCGCGCGCAATCGGCTTGCAGCCATGAATGAGGCCGAACGCGCGCGCGGTGTGGTCGCCTTTTCGTCCGGTAATCACGCGCAAGGTGTTGCGCGCGCGGCCAAGGAACTCGGCATTGATGCGATTATCGTCATGCCGTCCGATGCCCCAGCTATTAAAGTTGCGGGCGTTGAGCGCGACGGAGCAACCATCATCAGCTATGACCGGATGACCGAAAGCCGGGAAGAGATCGCTGCGCAAATCGCGCGGCGCGACGGACGCACCGTAGTCCCGTCCTATGACGACCCTTATATTATCGCGGGACAAGGCACGGTCGGTTTAGAGATCGCTCGGTCTGGACTCGACTTTGATGCCCTCATTACCTGTATTGGCGGCGGCGGTCTTTGCGCGGGCATCAGCCTCGCTATGGGGGCGGAAAGTCCAGACACGCATATTTTCGGCGCTGAACCTGTCGATTACAATGATCACCAACTGAGTCTTCATGCGGGTGAGCGGATCGGGCTCAAAAACCCACCGCCAACACTCTGCGACGCCATTATGACGCCCATTCCGGGTAAGATAACGTGGCCGATCAATTCAAAGTCTCTGACCGATGTTTTTGACGTCAGCGACGCAGACTGCCTCTACGCGATGAAGCTCGCCAAACAATATCTGGACGTAACACTGGAACCGGGCGGTGCAGCAGCGATGGCCGCCGTCGTAACAGGGCGCTTACCCAAAGGCTATGAGCGCATCGCCGTCATTTTGTCTGGTGGCAATGTTGACCCAGAGATTATGGCCAGAGCCTTAGACCTTTAGAGAGCAATGCCGCTATAGACTTCAGGCATTCAGGCATTCAGGCATTCAGGCATTCAGGTCTTGAAGGTCGAAATCTCGCCCAGTGACTTCTTTTCGAGCGCATGAACTGGCACTGTGCAACCCTCTGACGGATAACCAACAACGAGCAACACAAACGGCTTTTCTGTCTCTGGTCGCCCACATATCTTGCGCAAAAACGTCATCGGCGCAGGTGTATGAGTTAATGTCCCTAGCCCGACGGAATGCAAGGCCGTGATCAACATCCCGGTCGCCAGACCGACAGATTCGGTGACGTAATAGTTCTTCCCATGATCGCCCCGCTTCTGGGCGAAGACAGCGATCAACCAGGGCGCCGTTTCGAGAAAAGGCTTTTGATCGTCAGTGCCAAGCGGTGCGAGCGCGTCGAGCCATTCATTAGATGCTCGACCGCTGTAAAAGGCACGCTCTTCTTCTTCCGCCGCTTCGCGGATTGCGCGCTTTGTCTCAGGATCAGAAATCGCAACAAAGTGCCAAGGCTGAAAGTTGGCCCCGCTCGGTGCCGTTCCTGCAACACGGATCGCTGATTCTATCAGCTCTTGCGGGACGGGCGTGTCAGCGAAATCCCGGATAGTACGACGGTTCGCCATAAGCGTCCGAAATTGCTCCAGCCGATCCCCCATTTCAGCTTCGGACAGGCGCTCATATCCCGTCAGCAGAACTGTTTCCGCGCTCATACTTGCGTCCAGTCGAGGATTACCTTTCCGGTTTTCCCGGTTTCCATCAGATCGAACGCATCCTGAAAATCGCGTGCCGCGAAACGGTGCGTAATCATCGCTTTCATATCCAAACCACTATCAATCATGGCGAGCATTTTGTGCCACGTCTCATACATTTGACGGCCGTAGATACCTTTGAGGGTCAGGGCTTTGCCGACAATTTTTCCAAGGTCGACAGGATAGGGCGAGGCCGGAATGCCGAGCATCGCCATCTGACCACCCATCAACATAGTGTCGAGCATTTGATCAAAAGCGGGCTTCGCGCCGCTCATCTCTAGACCGACATCAAAGCCTTCAGTCATGCCGATGTCCGACATAACGGCTTTCAAATCCTGGTCCATCGTATTGACCATTGTCGTTCGGCGCGTGACGGTTTTGGCGAAGTCTAGCCGCCAGTCATTGATGTCCGTGAGGACAATGCGTCGGGCCCCCGCCCGTTCACAAACTCGGGCGGCCATAATCCCGATTGGACCCGCACCCGTGATCAATACATCTTCGCCGACCAAATCATGCGCCAGTGCTGTATGGACCGCATTGCCGAGCGGATCGAGAATGGCAGCAATCTCAATGTCGAAATCGTCCCCAAGCGGGATGACGTTAAATTCTGGCAGAGCCAGATATTCGGCAAACGCACCCGGTAGATTAACCCCGATGCCTTTCGTGTCGGGATCAAGATGGAAACGTCCGGCCCGCGCATTGCGTGACCGATTTCCAACAACATGACCCTCGCCGCTAACCCGTTCGCCGACTTTGACCCGGGTCACCGTGCTACCAATCGCTTCAACCGTGCCGCCATATTCATGCCCGACTACCATTGGCACCGGGACGTTGTTCTGCGCCCACTCATCCCATTTATAGATATGCATATCGGTGCCGCAAATGGCGGTGCGTTCGATCCGGATCAGCACTTCATTCGGCGCGATTTCCGGCACTGGAACGTCCTGCATCCACAAGCCCTTCTCGGATTTCGCTTTGACCAGGGCTTTCATCGTTTGGCTCATGACACGACCCCGAGTTCCTTACCCACCTTAGTGAAGGCGGCGACCGCGCGGTCGATCTGCTCGGGTGTATGGGCCGCGCTCATTTGCGTACGGATGCGCGCAAGGCCCTTCGGCACGACTGGAAAGAAGAACCCAATCACATAGATGCCTTCGTCAAGCAGTTTCGCGCTCATCTCCTGTGCCAGTTTTGCATCATGCAACATGACCGGAATGATCGGATGTTCGCCAGGTAAGAGGTCGAAGCCCGCTTCGGTCATGCCCGCGCGGAAGCGTTTGGCATTATCGAACAGACGCGTGCGGAGATCGTCGCCGGTCTTGGTCATCTCAATGGCTTTTAGCGATGCCCCGACAAGACTGGGCGCCAAACTGTTGGAGAACAAATAAGGCCGTGAGCGCTGGCGCAACATATCGACTACTTCCCGACGGGCACAAGTAAAGCCGCCCATTGCGCCGCCGAGCGCTTTGCCGAGCGTTCCCGTCAAAATATCAACGCCGCCCTGAACCCCGCAATGGCTGGCTGTGCCGCGTCCCTGCTGGCCAAGGAAGCCGGACGAATGGCAATCATCGACCATCAACAGCGCATCATATTTCTTTTTGAGCGCGACGACGCCTTCGAGGTTGCAGATTGTGCCATCCATAGAAAACACGCCATCTGTCGCGATCATAATGTGCCGCGCACCCTCGTCTCGCGCCTGTTTTAGCTTGCTCTCAAGATCGTACATATCGTTATTGGCGTAGCGATAGCGTTTCGCTTTGCAGAGACGGATGCCATCAATGATCGAGGCGTGGTTGAGACTGTCTGAGATAATCGCATCTTCCGGCCCGAGCAGCGGCTCAAACACGCCGCCATTGGCATCGAAACATGCGGCGTAGAGGATGCTATCCTCATAGCCGAGCCACTCAGCTAGCCCGCGTTCCAGCTCCCGGTGTTGATCCTGTGTGCCGCAGATGAAGCGCACGCTCGCCATACCAAAACCGTGCGCGTCGAGCGCTGTTTTACTAGCTTCAATCAGCTCTGGCGCGTCGGCCAGGCCGAGGTAATTATTGGCGCAGAAATTAAGGACATCCTTCGTACCGCCATCGTTGATCTCAATCTCCGCATCTTGCGCGCTGGTGATGATCCGTTCGCGCTTGTAGAGGCCGTCAGCCTCAATCTGCTTAAGCTCGGTTGCGATATGGTCGAAAAATGTGTCTGACATAGGACCCTGAATAAAGAAACGAGCGCACAACTCACGCATTATCTCGCGGCGTTGTTGGAAAGGTTTACCTCTTGTCGCAACTGCCCTCCCTCCTCGAGACCATCCGCGCCTGTGAGGTCTGTAAGCACTCAACACCGCCGCTGCCCGTTGAACCCAACCCAATCTTGCAAGCGACAGCTCGTTCGAAGATCCGCATCATCGGCCAAGCCCCCGGAACGCTTGCCCATGCTAGCTCTCGCCCCTTCACCGATCCATCCGGCGTTAGACTCCGCGATTGGCTCGGCGTCAATCCGGCGACCTTTTATGACACGGACAATTTCGCGATCACCCCGATGGGTTTCTGCTTTCCGGGACAAGATACCAAGGGAGGCGATCTACCCCCGCGCCCGGAATGCGCGCCGCTCTGGCAGGCCAAATTGGATGAACACATGGTCGGGGTAGAGTTGACACTGCTGGTCGGCATGTATGCGGTGAAACATTATCTTGGCCCTGCGGCGAAGCGGACTCTCACCGAGACCGTCAAAGATTGGCGGTCCTACGGACCCACCATCATGCCGCTACCGCATCCATCCTGGCGCAATAATGGCTGGATCAAAAAACATGACTGGTTCGCGGAAGAACTAACGGAGCTGAGGCGGCGCGTCGACGAGTTGGTCACGCGAGACGACGCGGATATTGGCGTTCGTTGAGCGGCCCAGCGCATCAACGGCGCTGACTTGGTAAAAGCCGGGTGACTTTGGTTTCCAGACCGCCAGCCCCGCTTCACGCCGAACGGGTTCGCCCGACACGAATAGCTGTACAGCCTCATCACTATCGACAGAGATCGACAGGCCCCGATCACTCTCAAGCACATCGGTTCCGTCCGCCGGGAATAGAATAACCGGGCCGCGATCTGTTTGAGCGGCCACGGTCTTCAAGGCGGTCGGGGCTTCGGACAGGCGGTGGTCGCGTTCTGGCATTATTAGCGGCGCGGCAATATCAAACAGAAGTGGCGCAGCAGACCCTCGGCCCGTACTGCCCGGACGCGGTGCGCCGTCCGGGCGACCTGTCCAAACAATGATTGCATACTCACCCGCCAACCCTGCCGCCCAACTGTCGCGAAAGCCGTAAGACGTCCCCGTCTTATAGGCGATCCGTCCTACGCCTGACATGTTGGCGAACCCCTTAGGCACAGGCGCGCCGCGCAATGCGTCCACGACAGCGTCCGCTGTTTCACGTGAAACAAGTTGATAGGAGCCGTCGTCTGGCGCGTCCGGCTTGAAGCGTAACGGTCCGGCTTCGCCGCCATTGCCTAATGCCGTATACAGCAAGGCCAGGTCGCGCGCCGACAGGCCTGTCCCGCCCAACGCCAGCGCTAAACCTTCGCCTTTCGTATCTCCAATTCGGCCTCTGGCCTGCGGTCCAGCGGCCGCCAAAGCCGCGCGAAACCGGTCGGCTCCAACCGCGTGCAATGCCGTCACAGCGGGAACATTGAGAGAATGTTGCAAGGCTTCGCGTACGGTGACTGTGCCATGATAGCGGCGCGTGAAATTCTCCGGTCGGTATGCGCCGAACCGGGTCGGCGCGTCACGCACTGCGCTTTCCAGATCCAGCGCGCCGTCATCCTGCGCCATCGCATAGATGAAGGGTTTGAGGGTTGAGCCGGGTGAGCGAACTCGGTCCGTCATGTCGATCCAACCACCCGCGTGATCACGCGCCCCCGTCCCGACCAGAGTGCGGACTTCGCGTGTCGGTAGATGCACAATCATCGCCGCCGCATTGACCGGGACGGGCCGTTTGCGAGTCCAGTCGGACAAAACCCGCGCCACACGCGCCTGCTCTGCCGCGTCCAACGTGCTAATCCCGTCACCAAACGTCTGGTAAGCGAGGAGATCGCGGTTGGGCAAAGACTCCCGC
This sequence comes from Algimonas ampicilliniresistens, assembly GCF_030159955.1. Taxonomy (GTDB): domain Bacteria; phylum Pseudomonadota; class Alphaproteobacteria; order Caulobacterales; family Maricaulaceae; genus Litorimonas; species Litorimonas ampicilliniresistens. Next base: position 1,017,618 of record NZ_BSNK01000001.1, on the reverse strand, counting down.
CTTGTCGGGACCGGTTGAGTCTTCGATGCCTCCGCCACCTGTGGATCGATCAGGCCTTCTTGGGCCATACGGTCAAGAATTCGGTCGCGTCCGGCTTTGGCCGCTATCGGATTACGGTCCGGGCGGCGAGCTTCTGGCGATTGCGGCAGTGCCAACAGCAACGCGATCTCGTCAGTGGTTAGGTAGCGTGGCGATTTGCCAAGCCAGAGACGCGAGGCAGCTTCGATCCCTTCAATATTGGACCCGTAGGAAATCCGCGTCAGATAGCGTTCAAGCTGCTCCGTTTTGCTCATCCGCAGATCGAGGCGGACCGCCTCTAACGCTTCGACTATCTTTGTCGGCATCGTGCGCGGTCGCGGGCGATATTGGCGGCCAAGCTGTTGTGTGATCGTCGACGCGCCAGACACCACCTCACCTGCGCTCAGATTACTCTTTATCGCACGACCAATGGCCATCGGATCAAACCCGACATGGCTGTAAAACCGCTTATCTTCCATCGCGACCAAAGCCTCGATGAAGGCCGGGTCAATGCGATCCAGATTGGCAGGCAAACGAATGCGGCCATCCTCGACACTGGCGATATGCATCACCTCACCGTCACGGTCGCGCAGGACTGACGAGACTGTATCCGCATCGCTTGGCAGAACAGGGACGCACAGCCAACCGAGCGTGAGAGCCACGACTGCCACCATGATGAGGCGGAGACGTGTCACAGGGTCGGCGCAGGTGTCACTTGGATACGGCTGCCCGCCGTCGTCGCCATACGGCTCGGACGGTACATGTCTTCCAGATGTGCGCCCGGCAACGCGAAGTCGCCCTGCGTGATGGCGCGGACCACATAGGCGACGCGTCGCGTGCTATCGTCGTAGCGAGAGCTTGTCCTCCAAGAGGTCACAAACCGGTCATCGCGCGCTTCAGCCATATCCATATCTGACAGCGACCCGAGCCACGGGAATGGACCGGTATCGCCCGCATCGTCCGAGCCGAGAATAGTCTCAATCTCAAAGCCTGCGGGCAGTAGATCGGCCACGACCCACATAGAGGATGTGCTGCTACGCGCATCCGCTTCGAGCAGAACCACAAGCCGTTCACCGCGCGCGACCGTATTTGCGGTGACCGACCGGCCATCCATGTCAAACAGACGCTTGGTCAAGCTCGCCCCTTGGGCGCGGGCTGCCATCGGGCCATCCGGCAAGCCGGTGACAGAGACTTGCAGCCAGACGGGGGCATTTTCCACATTGTTCACGGTGAGCGTATCGGCACCAACAATCTGGCTCGCGGACGATCCTGATTTAGTCCAAGCCGAGTCGGCCTTGAACGGCGCATCGCCCGTGCGGCGACCCGCTAAGGCGCGCAGCACCCACGCTTTCTCATGCGTATTCAACGTCTCTGGTTGATCCACTTGCAAGGTCAGCATCGCCGCTGTCAGCACATCTTCGGGTAGGTTTACCGAAAGGGCCATCAAAGCGGCCGCGTTGCGGATATCGCTATCGTAATAGGTGATACCGTCGCCGTTCATGCGGTTCGACGCGCGGCGGAAAGCCGCCGTCCCGCGATCTATTTCGCCCATAGCAGCGAGTGCATAGCCGAGCTGTGACTGCGAAATCGAGCTACGCATCCGCTCGCCGAAACGACGATCGAGATAGAGCAGATCGGTCTTCTTAACCCGGTCATGACGGGCCAATAAAGCGAGCGCATAAGCAGCTCGCTCCGCGGCGCGCAACTCATAATCCGGTGCATCGTCATCGAGCCCGAAATTATAATCGAGCGGCAGGCTCGAATTGCTGTCGAGACGGCTCAATGACCGAACTGCGTCCAGCGTGCGCTTTTTAGCACTGTCGGGAACATTCAGACCTGCTGCGGCTGCCTGCAGCACGAAGTCACTGGCATAGAGTTGCAGATAGGGGCTCGCATTGCCGTCCCCGCGTCGCCACAGACCAAAGGCACCATCAGCGCTCTGGCGACCGAGAAGCGTCTCGACCGCCGATTGGATCGACGCGCGGCGTTGAGCATCATCAAAGCCAGGAATGCCCCCGAGGCTTTCAGACAAGAGCAGCGGCATCGCCACACTCGTCGTCTGTTCCGTGCAGCCATATGGATAGCGTTGCAGCGAGACGAGCAATGGCCGTGGATCAAGTCCCGGCGAGAAGGACGCAGAGACCAGCGTCTCTTCGCTTCCTGCGACAAGCCCACGTCGATCATCAGCAAAAGCGAGTGTGAGACTTTCGTCGGGATCAACCTTGACGAAACGTGTGCGTGTCTCTGGCATCGCCGCAGCCCGCGTCTCGATCCGGTAATCTCGTGAGACTTCAAATTCAGGCCCCTGCGCCGCGAGACTATAGGTCGAAATACCAATGTCGTCTGCGATGACATCAATTCCGTCTTCACTCCGCGCCCCATTGGCGAGCAATCGTTCAGCAACGCCGACTTCTGAGCCGTCGCGGCTGATCAAGGCTGTGTAGGTCCCGTCCAAACCATCGACATTGTCCATTGCAACCGTCGCCACAGCTCGGTCTCCCGGTGCGAGAAAGCGCGGCAGGGATAGTTGTACAGTCACGGGATCGCGGACGACCATGCGGGTCGAGGCGCTGCCCAATTTCGTTTCGGACCAAGCGACCGTCATCACGGTCAGCTCACCTTGGAAATCTGGCACATTTAACGCCACCGTCGCTTCGCCATTGCGGATTTCGACGGGACCTTGGAACAGGCTGACGATTTTTGTGGGGACGACAGAAAGTCCTGCGCCGCCCAAAGTATCTCCACCAACCCGGTCAACCGATGAGAACGGCGCAAGCATCCGCGCGTAATCATCATACACGTCGATTGGGAATGCCAGCTTGCCGAAATAATGCGATTCCGGCTCGGGCGGGCTGTAATCCGTAATCTGAAGAATACCGGTATCAATAGCGGCAAGCGTCAGAAAGGCTTGCTCCCCATCCAGTCCCGCAACCTTCACAACCACATCTTGCTCGGTGCGCGGTGTGATCTTGGCGGGTAGGTCGAGCGTGACGTCCAATTCTTGCGCGCTACGATCCATCGGCACGTGAACAAGTCCAACAGCGCGCTTCGGCTGAGCATCCGCGCCCGGCGTATAAACGGTCAGCATCGCGTAGAGATCGGTCGTCCAATCCCGCGCAATCGGCAGGCGGATTTCTGATTGGCCTTCATTGATGCGAACCGTTTGAACCGTACGAACGGCGCGGTCTGCGATGACCAACTCTCCCGTCCCAGCGAATGGCGAGTTCACGCTGATCACGACCGTGTCCCCGGCCGAAACCTTGGCTTGGCTGAGACCGAGTTCGATACGGTCAGGCGTGTCAGAGTCGCCCCCGGCACGTCTCCACCCAGACCCGAACTGATACGAGAACATCGTGCCGTCTTCCGTCTCAAATTGAACGCGATATTGCCCATATGGCAAAGCTTGCGAGAAACGATAGGGCGCGTCCGGTCCGAGGTTGATCGTGGCTTCGTCCACAACAATATCACGGCGGTCGCGACGATAACGCCAGCGGCCATTTTCGCGGTACCAGTGATAGTCATAGTCTTCGCGGATCAGCGAGATTGTGCCCGCTACTGAGGTTCGGTCGCCCATCGCATCAACAGCGACCAGATCTATTTCAGCGGGTGTATTACGCTTGGCATAACCACCATCGAAAACGGGATCGAAGCCAATATAGGTAGGCTCAGAGCGGAGCGGCAGAAAGAGACTGTCGCGCACAAAGCGACCGCTTGGTTCGGCGACACCTGCCGTCACAAACAGACGCAAAGGCGAGCTAGATCGGAATTCGTTTCCGGCAAGATCAATACTGGTTCGGAACAATCCGTCTGCATCGGTGCGGCCCTGCCCCAGTGTTACAAATTGCTCGCGATAGCTTTCAACCGAATGGCCGAACGAATAGCCGGACCATTGCGGAAACGGGTCGGGATCGACGGTGACCCTGGCCTCGGTCTCTGCCTCCAAATCGCGGCCCGCTGCACCATATAGGAAATCGGCAGCGACCGTTAGATCACGCGGTGTCCCGAGAACGAGCGGCGCGTCACCGGCGCGCACATCCAACCGAAGTTGCTCCGGTATGAAATCTTCAACCGCAAACCGGACCGTGCCAACTGTATCGAGCCCGTCCAGTTCCAACTCAACCGACCAACGCCCGCGCGGCGCATCAGACGGAATAGAAATCTCACGGCTTAGCGCGCCTGCCATTGTGCTCGGCGATATGCGCGCTTCGGAAAATTCAGTGCCGTCTGGCTGACGGACCCGCAGCGTGCCGTCACGCTTGAAGGCTGCATTGGCTTTCGCATCCCGGATCAGGGCCGTCAGATGCACAGTTTCGCCAGGTCGATAAACGCCGCGCTCTGTGTAGAGGAAGCCGTCCACAGGACCGGAGGCTTCACGGCCCGTTACGTCATAGGCGGTCAAATCAAGTGGACTGCGAGCCAGATCAAGCGCGGCAAAATCATCGTCACCCGCGTAGGCCAGCAACATTTTCGGAGCCATATTGCCTGTTCCTCGCAGGAGTGCACCGGAGAAGCTCACACGACCGTTTGCATCGGATTGTGCCTCAGCCAGCACATCATTGTTACGCGCAATCAGGGTCAGCTTAACATCCCCGACCGTCCGCGCGCTGGCAATGGACCGCACCGTCACATCAAGCGCGTCCGTTGTGCGGTATGAGGCGAGCGCCAAATCCGTGACATAGAGCCAACGCCAAGATGTCGCGACGCGGTTTTCATCGCCGTCAACCGCACGGCTGATTTCCACAACATAAGCGCCGGGTCCATGTTCGGACACAACCGGGTCGAGCGGATAGCCGACTTGGACGACTTCATTGACCTCACCGAGCGTCTCGATCCGATCCTGATGTATTTCAACGCGCGTGCTCCACGCGGCGGAGTTCCAAGACCAATCGCCCTCGACGGTTGTCTCACCCACATCGGGGGTCTGGTCGAACAAAGCCCGGTGATTGACGCGGTAGAGGGTCAGCTGCACCGCATCCGCATTCATCGCTTTAATACCGAGCACTGCATCATTGGCGCGCGGCAGGATGATGCCGTCGCCAACAAAACCGACCATGGCAGGTTTGGGATCAAACGCGATTACCTCGACAAGTTGAGATTGAAGGGCGGCACCATTGGCCGCCTCAAAACCGGGTAAGACGGTTACGGTTTGATTGGCGGCTTCACCCAGACCGAGAACGCAGAGCGACCGACCTTCCACTTGTAAGGAAAACGGAGCCTCCGGCGTAATGCGCACAAAGGCCTTATCGTCGACAACGCGGTCACCATCCAAATCGGCGGAAAAACGCAAACAGGCTTTGGGCGTTCCGTCGTCAAACTGGGTTGTCATGCCGAGATAGCGAAGCGCGGTGGAGCCATCACTGTCAGAGCCAAATATAGAGCCCGAAATTTCGATATCTGTGTCGGGTGGCGTGGAGCCAGATCGATCCGGGCGGATGACATCAACAGCGTCAGTCGGCGAACTCACACGGTCTGAAACAGCGTCTGACCCGTCTAGACCGAGCCAATAGCCCAACACGCCTGATAATCCCAAAATAAGGGCAATTAACAGCCCCAGACCCAAACCCTTATTGCCGCTCATATTATGTTCACCCCGTTTGCCCGAATGGCGCTTCCTGCGCAGCTTAGCATTATTCGGCAAGTTTGTCGGGTTTGCGGCAGGATGACGACGCTCTTGCGCCAAGACGGAGAAAACGACGCTATAAGAATGAATTTACCGCGCTTTAAGGCTGTTTCTAAAGCCCGGCGAAAGCAGTGCCGCCTATCACAAGATCAACAACGGACGCGATTGCGTTCGGGCTCACCCTTGTTGGGCCGAATCAAACACAGAGTTCACGCAACCTCTCTGTGACGCCGTCGCCCCTCCCCGGGTGGCGGCGTTTGCGTTTCAGCTTCGCAGATCTTTCAGTCCCTGAGCATATTCCCAGCGCTGGATCTCGGTACGGACTTGATCGACCGCGAATTCGATATTCTGAACAGCGACATCTCTGGCTCCCATACGTCGCCCATCACCGACAAGTTCTTCTGCATCTTCGCACATTTTTGCGAGATGCATTGCCCCGACAGCCCTCGCCGACCCTTTAAGAGAATGGGTAACAGAAGCCCAAACCTCATCGTCTGAGTCAGCCAACAGGCCTTTGCCCCACATTTCGGTTTGGTGGATGAAGAGAGAGAAAATCTCACGCGTCAGAGCAACGTCACCCGCGACGTATCGATTGAGATGATCGAAATCGATTTGCGGGTCGGCCATGCTACCTCCTGGAATCAGTAGGACGCTCTTGCGCTCTGCCGTGACGAGGTTAGGCCTAAGCGACGCTCGGATGCAAGATTGGACCGCGACTTCGATGAATTATTATGATCGCAATATGAACGGCAATGTTCGCTGGTATGACTGGATTGCCGTCTTTTGGCTGACCATCGTCGCGTGGATTTTCGGGCAACTCGCCTTCACCTCGCCTTTTCTGGATATGTTGCGCGATCTCAATCCGGAAGCGGCCGACCAGCTCAACGAGTTAATGAACGCGGGCATGACCACAGACGTCATCGCCCAAATCGGGTTTGCAAGCCTGCTTTTCATCATCGGTGGATTGATGGCTGCGATTGGTTTCGGAGTTCACTATCTTGGCACGAAAGGCCGAGGGTCTCTGGTGACGGGCTTGATCGGCGCGTTCATGACGTTCGCCGGAGGCGGGATATTCTTGCTTGCCAATGGCGAGATGGGTGAGGCCAATGGCCTCATACTCTCAGTGGTTGGTCTCTCTCCGGTCGCTTATATGTTGATGCTTCTAACGTTTCCGGCCGCTCTGGGCGGACTTTATCTCGGCTGGAAGCTCGTCCATAAATTGCCTTTGAAAGACCTTCACACGGCGTGGGTGAGCTTTCGCTGGCGTCGCGTTTTCGAATCCTTCCTGATCATGTGGGTCGTGCTGGCTGCCTATGGCCTGTTCACCAGCCAATTCAGTGAAAAGTCGCCGGAATTCGTTTTCGACGCCGCGCGCTTCCTGCCTTACGCCATCCTCTCACTTCTGCTTTTGCCCATTCAAAGCGCGACGGAAGAGATCGTTGTGCGCGGATATATGAATAAGGGTTTGACCCATATACTGCGTAGTAAGTGGGTCGCTTTTATCCTTACCAGCGGTCTGTTCATGGCGTTGCACCTTGCCAATCCAGAAGCGCAAGCTGGCGCAGAAGCGGGCAATCTGCCTATCGTGATGAGCGGCTATTTCTTCTTTGGGTTCGCCTGCTGTCTGATGGTTCTGATTGATGATGGGCTGGAATCAGCGATTGGCGTCCATGCGGGCAACAACACGTTTGCGGCCATTTTCGTGAATTACGAAAATTCTGCCCTGCCGACGCCATCAATTTGGCAGGTTAAATCAGAACCAACCAGCGACGCGGTCAGTGTGATAGTCATCCTCATGATTGTCCTCGTCATACTCTATGCGACACGGCGGCCAAAGAGAGAGAAATCCATTATTTAGGGCTCTAAATTGATAGATTGATCCGTAGCCGAACCGACTTTCGTCAAACGAATGCCTATGTTAGCGGAGTAGACGAATCCAATGAGCGGGTAAGAGGGAGAATTGTGTCAGACATCAGCAAAAAGATATTCTCCATCGACCCTGAACCCGATGAAGAGCCCATCGCCCTCGTCCCCGAACCGGTCGAAGATGAACTCTCATCTGAGGCGGCTGACGTGGGCACTGACAGTCCTCAAACGAATGGTAAACTTGGCCTGCGAACCGTCGTCGATATTCCGACCACGCTGTTTCGTCCGATTATCGAACTCGTCGAACCCGCAGATGACGACATTGAAGATCACGCACCTGCCGACGCTGAACTGAACGAACCGCCCATCACAGTGATGCGGCTAGACCAAATTATCCCGTCCAAGGAAGAGGTCGCGTCAAACACGGTCGCAGCCGATATGATTGCCCCGGTTCGTCCCGTCGTCGTTGCGCCGTCCTATGACGCGCCTACACGTCTTGGCTGGATCGGACCCCTTTTGGCCGTATTAACCGTCATCGGCGTAGGTGCCCTGGCCTATGCTTATATCCAAGACGCGCAGACAGTTTCGCCTATTGGTCTGGCAGGGTTGATTATGGCAGCATTCGTCTCAACCGCGACTGTTCTTGCGTTGTGGGCGAGTTTGCGGACCTTGGGGCAAACTCAGACACGATCCATGCAATTGGCCGAGATTGCGGATCGCCTGACGCGAGCTGACCAGTCCGTCACCGAGGACATTACAAATATGTCGAGCGCCATTCGCCGCGAGCTGGCTCAGGTTGACAGTCGCATGGCGCAGTCGAGAGCGGAACTCGACACACTCGTTGCGCAGATCACGCGCCAATCTGCGGATATGGACGGCAAAACCCGCCTCATGGTGGACCGTACGGAATCGATCGCACGCGCCATGACGGATCATCGCGACGCCTTTTCTGATCTGTCATCCACCTTCGAGACCCAGATGAGTACATTGGCCGACACAGTCGACCGACATCGCGGACAGCTCGCGAGTGTCAGCGATGCCGCCGTCGAACAGGTCGGTGCCGCGATGGATGGATTAGACCGCGCGACACAACAGACGTCTGAGCGCAGCTCCTCCCTATCAGATATTGCAAAAACAGCTGAGCAAATTTTCACCGATGCTGAAGGCCGCTTATCCATCATGTCCGACAAAATTTCGGAACGCGCGGCGGAACTCGACCGCGTCTATGAGCGTCAGGCCGAGCATCTCGCCAGCCTTGATGGCCAGTTGTCAGGCGAGACGACAGCCGTCGAAACAGCCCTAGCCAAGCAAACCGATCAGCTCAGCGCTATCGATGCCCAAATCGAGATCACAGAAGGTCGCCTGACGGCGCTACTCGACCATGCGCGCGGAATTCAGGCTCAATTGACGGCGCGCTTGTCCGACATCGACTCGACGATGTCGGAATCCGACACGCGGTCCAAGGCTTTCACCGCAGACATTGCCGACCGTGTCAGCGATAGTGTTGCCCAGACCCGGCGTGAGTTGTCCATAATGGAAGGTGAGTTACGAGCGCTGCAATCCCGCATGGACGGGGCCAAGGCACTGGATCTCGGCCTTGAGGTCCCAGACACCAAACAGCCCTCCCCGTCAGGTCGACTCCATTTGAAACCTTTGGATTCGGACTTCCCACCAGTCGAACCTGAAGATCTAGCCATCCCTGAGTTGCCCGAAGATCAGACCCTCGATCTCATTGAACCCCTCGATCTACCGATGGATACGATACAGCCGCAACCGTCGGCACCGACTCTTTCTGATCTCGATCTCGTCCGGCGGCCGGGTGAAGAGGCGCCGTCTGGACGCATGTTCGGACGGTCTAAGAAAGACGAACAGGATAAAGAAGATTGGCGTTGGCGTGACATGCTGGGCTCGATGGATCCAATCACAAGGGACACGCCCAGTAGAGGTAATTCAAGAATTGATCGCCCGCCGCCCGGTGTACCGCTAAGCCCACCGCCACCTACGCCGAAATTACCGGACGGATCTGACGTCGTCGCTCGGCTTTGCGAAGTCAAACTCGCCCCTAGTGCCGTCGTCGATCAAGGCACGATCATTGACGCCACGGAAGCGCGCCGTGAGGGTGGAGAAACCGCGCAGTCCGAAGCTGTCTTCTCTCGCCTAAACGCCCCCGTGATCCATTTGCGCGGCGTCTTATCAGCGGATTTGGAATTTCGTCTTAGGGCAGAAGGATTCCGGCGTAATTTCGATACGCACCTCCAGACCCAACGCGACCAAACGAAAATTCGGGCTGAGCTCGGCACGGCGAGCGGACGCGCCTACCTTCTTTGCGCCGCTGCGCTGATGACCTCGTGAGCGATACAGAGCTTGCATCAGGAAGTTGGGAAGCGCGCACGGCAGAGGACGGTGACGCCGGCCAGCGCGTGGACAAGTGGCTTTCCAGTTGGACAGAACTCTCCCGCGCCCGGATAAAAGCCCTCGTTGAATCCGATTGTGTTCGGGCCGACGGAACCCTCATTCGTAAGCTGACCGGTAAGGTGAAGCCCGGTGTTGAATATGCCGTGCATGTTCCACCGCCCGTGGATGATACGCCGACGCCGGAGGATATTCCGCTCTCCATTTTGTATGAAGACGAGTATCTCATTGTGATTGATAAGCCCTCTGGCCTGACGGTTCATCCGGCCCCCGGCTCGCGGTCTGGGACTCTGGTCAATGCCCTGCTATTCCACTGCGCCGACAGCCTATCAGGTATCGGCGGTGTGATGCGCCCCGGTATTGTGCACCGTCTCGACAAGGACACATCGGGCGTGATGGTCGTCGCCAAAACAGACGCGGCACATCGCGGCCTCGCTAAACAATTCGCCAAACACACGATGGAGCGGGCCTATATTTGCCTCGTTCGCGGTCGGCCTAATCCACGAAGCGGAACCATCGCGACCCGGCTGGCACGCGCGCCACATGATCGGAAAAAACAAGCCGTCGTGCGGGGCACGAACAATGATCTGGACGCGTCTGATCACGGCCGTCATGCCATCACCCATTACGCGGGCTTGCGCGGTTTCGGGCAAAAAAAGAACGCGAGTGTCGGCACGCCCGTCGTTGCCGAAGTCGAATGTCGGTTAGAGACAGGGCGGACGCACCAAATCCGTGTTCACATGGCGCATATTGGCTGCCCGCTGCTCGGCGATCCGCTCTACGGCAATCACAAATCATTTCTGTCCGACAAGTCAGAGATTGAATCGCGCGTTCGGGACGCAGTAGCGACCTTTAAACGCCAAGCGCTTCATGCTCGCTCGCTCGGTTTTATTCATCCAGTGACGAAAGAAGAGCTGTTGTTTGAGACACCGCCGCCCGCCGATTATCAGGCGCTGGTTGCGGCGTTGGAATCCTTACCTTCCTAAATGAGGCCGTCCTAAGCGTGCCCGTCTTCACCATGTTCGCAGACATAGCGGTGCGCCCAAGCCGCTAACACGCGACCCACATAATCCGCATCCTTATCGTCTTTCAGAAGTAAGTGATCGGCGCCGTCCAATGTGACGAAGCTCTTGGGATGCCGCGCCGCGCCAAAGATATGACCCGCATTACTGATCGATACGACCGTATCTTGCGGGCTATGGAAAATGAGTAAAGCTCGGCCCAGATCTCCCAGATCCGCGGCAACATCGTGCATTTCCGCGTCTTTGATGAATTGCTCTTTAATCGTGAACGGGCGACCACCCAACAAGACTTCTGCTTCGCCGTCTTTGACAATTTCGGACAGCTGATCCGCAAACTGGTGAATGATATGTGTGGTCGAACAGGGGCTACCAATGGTCGAGACCGCCTTACATTCCGGCACTTGCTCCGCCGCCTTCAATGCAGCCGTGCCGCCAAAACTATGTCCAATCAGGATGCGCGGCGCCGCGTAATTCTCACGCAGAAAATCGCAAGCATTCTTGATTTCTTGCACATTGGTCGAAAAATTCGTGTCGGAAAAATTGCCGCCACTCTGCCCCAACCCGGTAAAATCGAAACGCAGCATGCCGTAGCCTTCTTCGACTAAGGACTGACTGATCGTCCGGACCGGTTTCAGATCTTTCCCGATAGAAAAGCCGTGTGCAAAGACACACCAAGACGTGACTTCGCCACTATCCGGATAGTCGATCTTGGCGGAGAGCGCGTGTCCGAGGGCTCCAGGGAATTCAATTCTATCGGTCTTCATAGCCACACCTTAAATCGCGTCATGGTCACGCCAGTCTTCAGACAATGACTCATGCAACACAAGTCACATAACGCTCGCTCGGACGTGATCTGCCAGTGAGGGTAATGAGCCGAAGCGTAGTTTTAAAGAATTTGAATTGGCGCAGTCCGACAATATTACATCGAACACTTTTCACGCAGCTGATGAGGCTTTGGTAGACGGGCTTTGGGATGAGGTAGAGCGTTATAATAGGTTGCTGACGCGCAATTCGGATGAAGTTGTGAATTCAATTACAGTTCCAAACATCTGCAGCCAGCCTCCCTCCCCTCGTTATTCTGAGCTTAGCAGTCCCGAACAAGAGATTTCGTTCGGGAAAGATCGTCCCTGCTTCTGCTTGTTAACGGTTTAAATGAGGCGAATTAAGACTCTCGTTTAATGTCAACTACGTGGGCAAAACGGACATTAAAACTTTTGCATGATAAGTAGGCGTCCTCGAAAAGCGGATATTGGAAAACTTCTATCTTTTAACTCTGCAACCACTAGACGGTGCTTAGACTTTTAGGGCGGTTCACGATAAGAAAACTGAACAAGGACACGGAGTTTAAATGGCAAATGCAGAGCCGGAAAACCACCTTACCAAGCTATCAGCGGATACAATTATTGAAGATCTTTTTGGCCTGAACATTCGCGGCCTAAGGTCGATCGCAACTCTATGGACTCATCCCAAGCGCTATTTCGCAACGGCCAGAATACCCGATTGGGATAACAAATATACACCCTCTATCAGGCTATGGTTGGCCTTCTTTGCGATTTTCTCCGCCCTCAAATTTTGGTGGTTAGGCGGCAATCAAGGTATGATTGACGCATTTTCAGGTGGTTTTTCTAACGCTGGGTTACCACTGCCAGAAGGCCTGTCTTATGACGACGTTGGGCGCGAGGCTGTTCTGTGGATATTCGGACTGACGCCTATAACGCAAATTGTCAGTATGGTTTTTTTGGCTCTGCTTTACCGTGCTTGGGGAGAAAAAACGACAATTGCTCTTAGGCAGCGTTACCTCTTTGCGGTTTTAGTACCCAGCACGAGCTTAATGCCTTTATTCCTTACGATAATGGTATTTGTTCCTAGCCACATGCTAACACTATACGGGGTTTTTCTAGCCCTCATTACTTTTACTATCGACTTTCAAGCGGGTTATCGCGGAGGTTTTTGTAACGTAACAGGGTTTTCGAAAACATGGAGAGCGGCCCTCTTGGCGCTCATCATTGTGGGCATTAATGTCAGCATCAGTATAATTACGCAAATCATTGGCATCTTAGTCATTGCAGGAAAATACGGAGCCGTTCCGCCTGCATAACTTTACTCGGAAATAAGCGAGTGTCCTACTTTGGTGGTTAAAGGTCTCTCGAATGCGTGGTGAAACACCCTTATTCGCCCAACTCTTCCAGATATGTTTTCGTATCTGCGACCACCCATGCCATCAAGTCCATCTGATAAGTGTGTCCACTTTCCCATCGATATAATAGTTTGCGAAATGCATCGTCTTGACAAGCAATCGTTGGCTCGACGACTAAAACTATAGAGCGTTGGTCCCCCCAAATGTCTGCTAAACTCTTCTTTCCTGCCGTCGAATAGTATGGACCATAGTCGAGAAATGAATGTAGATCATAGGCTCTGCTTTCCATATTCTCGAACATAGTTTGGCTATACTGCATTCGTGAGCTCAGTGATCTAGCGTATTTCAAGTAATGTTCGCGACGTTCCACTGTCTGTCTTTCAAGCAAGCGTTCAGAGGTTGTGAGTTGAGAGATCGCGGTGTTGTGATAATTGGGCGACATCGTTGAGCCTATTGACTCAACTGCGGATTCTATTCTGTCTTTGCTCTCTTCATCATCGCGGCATGCTCGGATGTCTTCAATGGCAGATCTGAAGTTTTGTATCATTGGCGCATGTAGTGTTATTGATTCTTCAAGAGCTTCAATATTGTTTCTGGCCTCAATCACCATACGGTCATGGGCTTGTTCATAGGCATTCTGATCTAGTCGCGTTTCGTTCCAATTTCCGATTTGGATACCAAAAAATACGCCGATCACGACGATCCAGAAATCAAGTGCAACAGCGAACCAGTTTTGGTCTTTGACATGTTTTGTTATGCTGCGAAGTAAGATGATGCGCCCCTGATCCGTTAGACAGAACCATAGCGCTTTACTGTATTCTGTCCATTAAAGGGTAAGCGGCTTAGTTTGGGCGTTTTAGGTCGCTTCGAAGGTCTATTTGGGCGACTCTTCAGTTTTGAACTTAGCACCACAAAAGACCAATGCTTTGTAGAGCTATACCTACGCGTTGATCGAACAGAAATATGTAATAAATACAGTAGTTTGCAAGGGTTGTTGAAAACACCCCACTTGAGTGAACTTCGAAAACTAAATGATTTCAATGCTTTACTGCGATGGTGCGGGCGGCCGGACTTGAACCGGCACTTCCTTGCGGAAAACAGATTTTAAGTCTGTCGTGTCTACCGATTCCACCACGCCCGCCGACAGGGCCTCCTAACCGTGTGTCAGCGTCGCGACAAGTGCGTTGAGGTCTGTTTCAACACGTTTGAGCTGCGCCAGATCGCGTCCGCGCGCAACGAAGGATACACCGCGAAGTTCGTTGTTGAAGAATGGGTAACTGCCAATGGCAACGCCATCATATTCCGCTTCGATTTCAGCCAAGCCCGCCGCCGCGTCGCCTTCACCGATCCCTTCAGCAATCACTGAAATCTGGTGTGTCTTCGCCCCGCCTTCGATCCGATGCCCAATATCGGCCAGCATGCCGCGCATGATCTGCGGTACGCCCGCGAGAGTAAAGACGTTGTGCGTTTGAAACCCGGGGGCCTGACTAACCGGATTTGCGATCAGCGAGGCACCGTCGGGGATGCGGGCCATGCGGCGTCGAGCGGTATTGAGGTCGTCTTCACCGTAGCGTTCCCGCAGCGCCTCCAGCGCGTCCTCACGCTCGCTAATCGAAAGATTAAACGCAGCCGCGATAGAATCGGCAGTGATGTCATCATGGGTTGGGCCGATTCCGCCCGTCGTGAAGACATAATCAAAACGTTCACTAAAATCACGAACCGTCTGCGAGATAAGAGTTGCGTCATCGGGTAGGATTCGGGCTTCACCGACGCCGACACCGAGTGGCGCCAAAAATTTGGCTATAGTGGCGAGGTTTGTATCCTGCGTTCGGCCTGAGAGCAGCTCATCGCCAATCAGTAAAACCCCTGCAGTGACAATCTTCATCGCGCGCTCGCCCGTTTAGTCAAACCTGACAGAACCGCCGCGTCCCGGTCATAAACATCGTCAACGAAACGTACGCCTGCCGCGTCACTGACTGCTGTCAAATAGAGCACATGGACAGGGACTTTAGAGGTCAGATTGACCCGTGTTTCGCGATTGGTCAGCAGCGTTGCGTCAATTTTGGTCCGGTCCCAACCAGGCGTGTCTGACAGCAGCCATTCAGTCAGATCAATCGGGTCTTGTGTCCGAATACATCCAGACGAAAACGCCCGCTGTCGCTGGGCAAACAGACCGCGATCCGGAGTGTCATGCAAATAGACATTATGGATATTGGGAAACATGATCTTCACTTGCCCCAACGCATTCTTAGCGCCTGGAGCTTGGCGGATACGGTAGGGCATGCTGCCTGCGGGAATGGCGGCCCAATCGATCGTTGAGGCATCAACGACCTTCCCTTCTCGGTCAAGAACTTGAAAGCCGAGACGTTGCACCGCCGCTGGATCACGTTTGAACAGCGGCAGCTTATCCTGACGCGCTAAACTGACTGGTGTTTCCCACCACGGATTGAGCACAACATGCGATATTTCGTCAGAGAAGACTGGGGTCTTGCGGAATGTTTTGCCGATAATCGCGGCGTGCACCCGGTCTATCTGTCCATCTTTCCAAGCCTGAACCGAAAAATCAGCAATATTCACGCGAACATGACGCCGCCCGAGCTCATCTGGTAACCAACGCCAGCGTTCCAGATTGACCTTCAACTGATCCATCTCTTGTGAACCCGTCCGGTTAAGCGCGCGGATCGTCGCCGGCCCGACGGCTCCGTCAACGTCCAAGCCGTTTTCAGTCTGAAAGGCTTTCACAGCCTCTTCTGTGGCCGCATCAAATGATCCTGTCACCTCTATGCCAAGACGCGTTTGCAGTGTCCCTACGCGAGCTGTTGTCAGGCCGAGTTTCAATGTTTCGCCCGCCGGTATCAAAATATCAGTTTTGGGTGACGCGGACAGGCGCGTGGCAAGCCCCGCTCTGAGAGACTGATAGGCGGCATGTTGTGGCGCGAGCGTATCAAGGCTGCTAGCCAGTGTTCCATCTCTCAGCGCTGTATTGAAGTGAGCAATGAGGTCTGCCTGACGACCCTTAGCCGTCCAATTGGGTTCGACCGAACTAGGCGACAATTTGCCAAAGGCAATATGCGAAGCCGCACTCATCCAAGCATCGATTGCGTAAAGCTCCATCTCGCCTTCTGTTCCATAAGTTTCAAGGGTTGCAAGATGATAGTCAGCCGGGTTCAAGCCATGCGCCGCAACGCTATTGAGCGCGGCAATCAGTTCAGCTTTTGGAATGGTCGGACCCGGCACAATGTCCGATCCGCCTGTATAGGCCAGCATAGCTTTCGGCGCGAGCGGGTTGATCGGACCCGGCGCGGTCGCGGCCGCGCCTGAGGACAGGATCAGAGACGCTACGAGTGCGGACATTATTGGTTTCAACATGTGCCCTTTTTGCGGGGCTAACCAAGAGTTGCAATCAGCTTGAACATCGACTGCGAATAACTTTTGTTCTAATTAATGCAGAGCGTTGACCGGATTGTGACGGACTGCCACGCGAGCCTATGGAGACACACCCTTTAAGCCGTCCAGCCCTGATCGCCCTATGCCTCGCCTTGGTGCTGATATGGGGCAGTGCGTTCAACTTTGTCGGCGTCGCGGTTGATCATATTAGCCCGTTCTGGCTGACGGCTTGGCGACTAGTCGTCGGTGCCCTGTTTCTCACAGCCTATGCCCTCATCAAGGGTGACCGTTTTCCGCCGCTCCGCGATACGCGTTGGCTCTGGTATGCTGTCCTCGGCTTAACGGGCGCTGTGACCCCTTTCCTTCTGATGGCGAAGGGTCAGTTGACGGTCGATAGCGGGCTTACGGCTGTGATCGTCGGCGCAATGCCGCTCATCACCATCGTTCTGGCTCACTTTTTCACCGAGGAGAAACTGACAGGCTTCAAAATCCTCGGTTTCTTTATCGGTTTTTTGGGTGTGGCTGTCTTGTTCATGCCAGACGAATTCGGTCTCGGTGTAACAGGCGATTGGGTCGCCCAACTCACTATTCTGGGCGCTGCTTTCTGTTATGCGGGCACAACGGTGGCGGCCAAGCGAGCTCCGAAAACGCCTGCGACGATCGGGGCTGCCATTATGATGGGGGCCGCCTGTCTCGCGGCTTTAATCGCCGCGATGATTGCCGACCCTAGCGGTTATGTCCCGAACGCAACGGCCTTGACGATGATCGTGCTGTTGGGCTTCGGCGCAACGATCCTCTATCTTGTTTTTATCGACCGGGTCGGACCGAGCGCTATGGCGCGGCTGAACTATTTCCCGCCTGTCGTCAGCGTTATTTTTGGGGTGTGGTTTCTGTCCGAACCGTTCACATGGAAGCTGGTGGTTGCCTTCATCGTCATCATCATCGGCGTAATGGTCAGCCGGTTGTCGTCTACTCGCTTTTCAGCGACTTCAGGGCCGCAAACGGATTTGCCGACTCCGGAGCGGGGCCGTCCCCGTCCTCCGATCCCGCCGGTAAGGCCAGACCGTGATTAAGCGGGCCATTGCCCTGCCCCAGTTTTGGGGCCGTGCGGATCGCTTCAAACACATAGTCCCGCGCGGAGGCGACAGCTTCATCAAGGTTGGCGCCTAGAGACAGAGCCGCGGCAATCGCGCTGGCCAGCGTGCAGCCCGTCCCGTGCGTATGTCGCGTGTGAAGACGCGGTCCGGTCATAACGCTGGCTCCGTCTTCAGAGACCAGAACATCCACAACAGATTTCGTGTCCAAATGCCCGCCTTTCATCAGGGCCGCATAAGCCCCCATCTTAAGAATGGCGTCACCCGCCTTGGATAAATCGTCCGTATCCGTCACCGTCAGCCCCGTCAGGATTTCTGCTTCCGGCACGTTGGGCGTGACCAAGTCGGCGATGGGGACCAGTAATTCCTTCATCAACGTAACAGCGCCCTCTTCCAGCAAAGCGTCGCCGCTGGTCGATACCATCACAGGATCAAGCACTACCAGCGCGTCCAGCGGCTCAATCGCTGCGTGAACGGCGCGAATGATCGCCTCAGACCCCAGCATGCCGATCTTGATAACATCCACACCGATATCCTCGACGCATGCGTCGATCTGCGCTTTGACCATATCTGGTGACACCAACTCGACCCGGTGTACGCCGAGTGTGTTCTGTGCCGTTAGAGCCGTGATCGCCGTCATCGAATACGCGCCAAACGCCGCGCACGCCTTGATGTCGGCTTGAATGCCCGCTCCGCCAGAGGAGTCAGAGCCCGCAATGATGAGAACCCGGCCAGCAGGGGTTTCGGGGGATGTTTCAGTCATGCTCAATGGATTCCCAAACTCGAATAGCTTGCAGCGTCTCCGCTACATCGTGAACGCGCAAGACCGCCACCCCGTTGCTTGCCGCATAAATCGCGCTGGAGAGCGAGCCTGGCAATCGTCTGTCGACGGGGCTGCCATCAATCTTCTGGATAAAGCTCTTGCGCGACGTGCCGATCAAGGTCGGTGCGAGCGCAGCAAAGCGGTCTGTGTGACGCAGGATGGTGAGATTATCGGATAAGCGTTTTCCGAAACCGATGCCCGGATCGATTGTGATCTGGTCGCGCTCGATGCCCGCCGCTTCGCAGGCCTCAATCCGAGCGCGTAGATAGTTCAGCACCTCGTCGACTGGATCATCATAATGCGGGCGATCCTGCATCGTCTCTGGCGTCCCCTGAGCGTGCATCAGGATGACCGGACAGCCAAGATCAGCCGCAAGCGACACGCTATCTTCTGAGTAAGTCAGCGCGGACACATCATTCCAAATATCCGCGCCCGCAAGGATAGCCGCTTCGGCGACGGCTGGTTTGCGCGTATCAATGCTGATGATAGGTCCGGGGTCGTCGTCGAGCGTCGCCGAACGGATGGCCTGAATGACAGGAACGACACGGCTTATCTCCTCAGACACGGAGACAGTGGCTGCGCCGGGACGTGTGCTTTCGCCACCAATGTCGAGAATATCCGCACCCTCACCGATCATCCGCCGCGCTTGCCGTACGGCGCTGTCGAGATCGCCAATTTGGCCGCCGTCAGAAAAACTATCCGGCGTAACATTGAGGATGCCCATGATTTTAGGACGGGTGAACATGTGCGCGCCTTAAGCGATGTTAGCGCAAAGAAAAACCCGGCCCTGAGGCCGGGTCCAAATTCTACGCTTCCGCCGCGCCGCCCAGCGGTTTTGGCTTGGGTTTCTTCGTGGTCGGCACCGCGCTGACCGCCGGGCGGGCACCGGGCTTAGTGTCGGGCCGTTTCGGTGGCGTCCCATCTTCCAGCAAGACTTTGATTTCATCGCCGGACAGCGTCTCATATTCGAGCAGAGCTTCCGCCAAGGCAATCCAATCCTTCTTTTTCTTTTTCAGAATTTCGAGAGCCTTTTCATGAGCTTCGGTTACGAAACGCTTGATTTCGCTTTCGATTTTACGGGCCGTCTCTGGCGAGATCGATGATCCACGACCAATGCCAGGCATGAAACTCTGTTGATCCGTGTCCTTATAGGCGATCGGCCCGATCTCGTCTGACAGACCCCATTCCGTCACCATAGCGGTGGCGATACGGGTGACTTGTTCAATATCGGAGCTCGCGCCGGACGTTACTTTTTCGTAGCCGAAATGCAGTTCTTCAGCGGCACGACCGCCCATCGCCATCGCCATGCGCGCAATCATTTCTTCGCGCGATTGGCTGATCTGATCACGTTCCGGCATATATTGGACCATACCCAGCGCACGGCCACGCGGAATGATGGTCGCTTTATGGATCGGCAGGCTGCCCTTCATATTGAGGCCAACAATGGCATGACCCGCTTCGTGATAGGCCGTCATGGCTTTCTCTTCGTCGCTCATGGCCAAGGTGCGGCGCTCCGCGCCCATCATGACCTTGTCACGCGCATCTTCAAACTCGCGCATGGTGATTTTAAGCTTGTTTCGACGCGCCGCCAAAAGGGCGGCTTCATTGACAAGGTTAGCAAGGTCAGCACCAGAGAAGCCCGGTGTACCGCGAGCAATATATTTGACGTCGACATCCGCCGCCATTGGCTTGCCGCGCATATGCACTTCGAGAATTTTCTCACGGCCTTGAATGTCGGGATAAGGCACTTCGATCTGACGATCGAAACGGCCCGGACGTAGAAGCGCTTTGTCCAGCACGTCAGGGCGGTTAGTCGCGGCAATGATGATCACGCCTTCCTGACCTTCAAACCCGTCCATTTCGACAAGCAACTGATTAAGCGTCTGTTCGCGTTCCTCATGACCGCCGGATGTGCCGACGCCGCGGTGGCGACCGACAGCATCAATCTCATCAATAAAGATGATGCAGGGCGCGTGTTTGCGCGCTTCCGAGAACATTTCGCGTACGCGGCTGGCACCGACACCGACAAACATTTCGACAAAGTCAGAACCGGAAATCGTGAAGAATGGCACACCCGCCTCACCCGCAACGGCGCGGGCCAACAGAGTCTTACCCGTCCCCGGAGGGCCGACAAGCAACGCGCCGGTCGGAATACGCGCTCCCAAACGTGTAAACTTAGACGGGTCTTTTAGAAATTCGACGACTTCTTTCAGATCTTCTTTGGCGGACTCGACGCCCGCGACATCTTCAAACGTCACGCGCTTGGTGTTTTCAGTCAGCAGTTTGGCTTTGGATTTACCGAAGCTCATCGCGCCGCCCCGACCTGCGCCTTGCATATTGCGGAAGACTAGGAAGAACAGGCCAATGATGATCAGCAGAGGCAGCATAGAGAACAGAAAGGTCAACCAAGGGTTTTCGCTTTTACGCTCCGCATATTCGTAAGGAATGTCTGCCCCAGCGAGAACTTCGCCAGCTGGATCTTCAGAAACAGGGGGAACATTGACAGAGAAGGTTTCGCCGCCGCTAAGCGTGCCTGTGACGACCCCGCCTGGAATGTCGATCTTCGCAGATTGAACATCCCCCTGCTCAACCCGATCACGGAATTCCGAGAAGGTGAAAGCGTCGCCTGTCGCCGCGCTATTGGTCCCGCTCTGCGAAACAGCGAAGACAATCATGAGCAGCATGATGATGAGCCCCCATACGGCAAACTGCCGTGGATTTTTACTCGGGGGAGGTGTCTTTTTCTCGGCCATGAAAATTCCAAGTTTGGGTAAATCTGAGCCTATACATAAGAGCGCTCGACCACAATAAAAGCCGACGCTGTGTCACGTCTGCCATCTTTTTACGCTTTGGGAGTGCCTAAACTGGTCACGATCCCGTTAGAGCCGCTTGCAGACGGTCTTGAACCAAGTTTTTCACCTGGACATTACGGCCATAATGAATGCGGAAACCAACATGATTTCCACGTCTTTCCGGATGCAATTGTCCTGCCGAACCACTGACCAAGAAGCGACCATCCCATATTGTTGGCTTTTCGCTGATCACAATTGGTACTGCCGTCGCAGCCAATCGACGGTCGCGACGTCCAGTTAGGGCCACGAGATCGCGCGAGAGGGTAAGAATTTCTCCGTCCCATTGCCCCATACAGCCCTGCCCTATGGCGATATGATCCCCAGCTTCAAGTAGCGCTAGCTTCTCGACTATGCGTCTTCGGTCTGCGGGGCCACTTTGTCCACCAACAATAGGCGCGACAAGAGCGAGCGCTGGCGCGCTTAGCAATCGAGGAATGCTCAGTAATCCCTCATGCGTGAGATGATAGCCATCAAGCTCCGCTTTAATTCTGTCAGTTTCGGCGGCAAGACCCTGCGCCATGGCGGTCGCCAAGCTCAGCATGTCAGTTTTGAGCGTGGAGTTACGAGCCAGTTCTTGGCGGACCTGAACCCGTGTAAAGCGCGTATCCACATTGGAAACATCCTCAATCGGGTCCAACGTACCCAAGCTCTCACGCAAACGACCCCGCGACACACCAAGCATGGGGCGGCATAAGGTGACATCCGCCAACTCCGGCCAGACAGGCGCATATCGACTGACCCGCATCCCCGCCGCACCACGCCATCCAGAGACGCGCTTCACGCGCATCAGGACCGTTTCCGCCTGATCATCCGCGTGGTGAGCCGTCACGAGCGTCTCGATTGCGTGGTCACGGCAATAATGGCCCATCAAACCATAGCGCGCGCGTCGCGCCTTTTCCTGCAATCCTGACGCCGGTCCATCGGGTGTCCAGCGAAGCACGACTAATTCATGTCCAAGCGACTGGGCGAGCGTAGTCGCTATCTGGGCTTCAAGTTCAGACACCTCACGGAGGCCGTGATCCACATGCAGAACAGCCTTAAGGCCGGGATGGTCTTTGAGGCGGCTCAGCAGAGCTAGGCTGTCACCGCCGCCAGAGAATGCGAGCGCGAAGGACCGCCCATCCATCGGCAGATGCGCGTCGAGTTCAGCCTGAACATCTCGGCTCAGATGAAGGTCTCGGCTCAACAGCCCGTTCTGGATGCTTCGCGCGTGGCCTTATCGCGCGCACCCTGAGATGCATCAGGAAACTGAGCATCAAATGATGACAAGGCCAGACAGGCTTCAGAGCCTTGTCCCATTTCGCGCAAACTGGCCGCAAGTTTCACCAGCGCATCCGGCGCCTTCACCCGATTTCCAGTGTGTTTTATTGAGGCCACATAAGCTTCAGCGGCTGCATTATATTGACCGCGCACAAAATGACTTTCGCCCAACCAATAATTGATCTCGCCCGCATCATCGGCATTCGAGTAAAATTGGAGATATTGCACAAAGGCGGTTTCAGCCCCTGCATAATCCCCTTCAGCCAGTCGCGTCATGCCGACTGCGCCCAGTTGGGCTGCATCGTTGGCGGCATTCTCATCCGCCGGGGGCAGAACAAAGTCCTCCGTGCGTCGGCTCGGTGGCCCTTGGATCTGTTCCAATGTGGCAGGGCCGCCAACATAAGTCTCATCCACCGTCGGGGCAGATTGGGCCGCCACGAGGTCGACAGCATCCAGATGGATTTTCATCCGGGTCGAGAGGTCCTGCAAAATGCGGATATCGGATTCGAGTGCATTCACTTCTGCGTCTGCCAGCTCACGCTCATAGGAAAGACGCTCAACTTCACCTAATAATGTTCGGATCGAGGTCTCAAGCGTGTCAACGCGCGCCATCAAACGCTCGGCCGCAGGGTCTCCCGTCAAAAGACGCGCCTCAAGTCGGTCTACACGTTGACGCAATGCTTCGTTCTGCGCGGCCAATTCCGCACGGCTCTGCGCGAAGGCTGGAGCGGCGACGGACATTGCCAAGACAGAGATGAGCAATAGTCGAACGAAATGAGTCATGGGGTCATCCTAAGACGAGCAAAGCTTCATCACGTGTTAGGTCGTAACTGGACTTGCGGGCTAGCCCTGAACACAGTGCGGGGTTAGCTACGCCCAATCGCGCGTAAGTTGGTGTAGCCGTTCCGGTTACGGGCCCAGCCCTCTTCATTACTGCGGCCGTCAATCGGACGTTCCTTACCGTAGGACACAGTCGTCAAACGCGACGGCGCGATACCCTGACCAACCAAAAAGGATTTAACGCTGTTGGCCCGCCGCGCGCCCAGCGCGATGTTGTACTGGCGTGTCCCGCGTTCGTCGGCATGGCCTTCAACAACCGCTGTATAATCGCGATAGGTTTTCAGCCAGTCCGCTTGTTGGCGCAGCGTATCGCGTGCCTGCGGAGAAAGCGTGTACTGATTATACGCGAAATAGACCCGTGCATCGCCGCCAGTCGAATAAGCGAAATCTGCGATTGAACCTGGTGCAGGCTGATTAGGATCCACCATCGGTGTCTGCGGAATGGGTCGAAGGACTTCAGGCTGCTGCGGTTGCGTTTCCACGATAGGCGCCGGCGTAGGGTCGGCGACCGGTTCAGGCACAGGATCGGGTTTCGTCGCACAGCCGGACACAAGAAGGGCCGTCATGGCGATAACAGCAAGGGAGCGAGGCTTAAGAGTCATGATCCGTCCACTTTTTTAGTTTGTTGCTTTCAACATAGTCTAACGCGCTGCGTCAAAGTCTGATTAGTGAAATTTTGAATAGGCTCGCGGCCAAATTAAGGCAGCTGACCATCTATTAATCCAAAATAGGCGACCAAGCCGGGTCAGTCGCCTGCCCTGGCGTGTCAACGCGTTTGAGATTACGCCCTGTCAGATCAACCGACCAAAGTTCTGCGCGTGAATTCCGCCCGCGCGTTTCCTTAGTAAACAGGATGACCCGTCCATTGGGTGACCAGCTCGGCATATCGACCAGATAATCGTCCGTTAGAATCCGCTCACGACTACCGTCCGGGTCCATCACGCCTATCGCAAATTTGCCGCGATTCTGGCGCACAAAGGCGATCTTATCACCGCGCGGACTCCAAACAGGTTGATTATACCGGCCATCACCAAAACTGATCCGTTTGGTCGATGAGCCGTCAGCATTCATTGTGTAGAGTTGCGGAGAGCCCCCGCGATCACTCTGGAACACGATCCGACGACCATCAGGGGAAAAGCTGGCAGACACATCGATCCCGGCATCCGTTGTGAGTCTCTGGGTCGAGCGGGTCAGTAAATCCATGATGTAGATGTCGATGTTACCGCGCTGTTCCATCGACATGATAAGATTGTCGCCATCCGGCGAAAAACGCGGCGCGAACGTCATCCCGGGGAAACTCCCCAACAGCTCGCGGCGGCCTGTCTCAATATCAAGAATATAAACTTGAGGCGGCAGAGTCTCATAGCTCATGAAAGTGATCGTCTGGCTGCTCGGATCAAATTGCGGACTGATCACCAGATCCGATCCACCGAGCAAATATTGCGGGTTGAACCCGTCCTGATCCATGATGGCGAGGCGCTTCTGGCGATCGGTTTTTGGTCCGCGTTGATCAACAAATACGATCCGCGAGTCGAAATAGCCCTCTTCACCCGTTAGGGCTTTAAAGATCGCATCCGACGCTTTGTGTGCCGTGCGGCGCCAATTTTCTGTTGCAGTTGAAAAGCGGATCCCCTGCAACTGCCGACCAGCAAAGACATCCCACAGCCGAAATTCGACACGGACCTTATCGGGTCCATCCCGAACAATGCGTCCCGACGCCAATGCGTCAGCCCGGATCACGCGCCAGTCGGCGAAGGTCGGTTCATAATCAATGTCGGTCTGCGTTTCTAGAAAACTGGCGGGATCAAGCGAGCGAAACAGGGCACTGCTTTCCAGATCAGACCTGATTACTTCAGCAATTTGCGCGCCGAGTTGCCGGGTTTCTGGATCCTGCCCCAAGAAATCCGGCACCGCGATTGGAACGGGGTCAATATTCCCTTCCGTAATATCGACCTCAATCTGGGCGATGGCTGAAGACGGCACCGCAATCGCTCCCAACAACCCGATGAGCATCAGTAAAACTGTCAAAATTCGTGTCATAATGGCCTTAAGTCACAATTTGGGTCGGAAGTTCAAGATCAGTGATTCCCACTGTTCGAATTTCTCAGCGGGTAGGAAGTCATAGGGGGCGCATTTCGTCACCGCTTGAACCGCGCGCATTTCGGCCACATCCCAAAACGGATTTCCGGGGGATGCACGGCGAGAACTGGCGCGATCAATCACCCGCACGTCTTTGATGAACCCGCCGGGGAGCATATCCACTTGCAGTCGAACCACCAGCATCTCCAGATCGGTGGCATCAACAGGTTTGCGCCAGCATCGGTACATGGCGCTATTAAGCGCATCGAGTTCTGACAGGGTCATCTGCGTGCCAGAACCAATGCCTTCCCGAGCGCGATCGGAATAGACAAGCCGGTCTTCCGACCCTTCGTTGGCAATCTGACTATTCTCGGCTGTCGATGTGTCTTTGGATTTGTCAATCAATGAGGAAATGCGGTCCAAATCAAAAGCGGGTTTCGCTTCGGCCACTTTTTCAGGCTCAGGGGCGGGTTCGTCACTCGGTTCGGGCTTGGTCTCAGGCGGCGTGACAGGTTCTGCCGTAACGACTTCGTCAGGCGCAACATTGATCTCGTCAGCTTTTTCAGGTGCATTTATAACAGACGTCTCGACCTGCATGGAGAGGTCCGGTTCTGGCTCCGGCACAGGTCGTTCTCGCTTCAACGAGGCGCGAATATCCGTAAATTCCGCAACCGTAATAAGCTCAACCGGGACAACGCGCCCCTGCTCTAAGGGCTCAATAGTCGAAAAGGCCAGACTGGCCCCGAATACGACGCTGCCATGCAGCATCAGCGATATGGGCAGACCGGCCCGCATTACTGGCTGATCGGGTCCGTCACGAGATTAAGGTTCGAAAATCCGGCGGCATTGATGCGAGCCATGACTTTCATGACGGCCCCATAGTCTGAATTCTCATCGCCACGCAGATAGATGCGCTCATCATATCCTGTATCCGAGACAGCAACGAGTTTTGCGATCAGGTCTTCGATCAGCACTTCTTCTTCCTGCAGGAAAACCTTGCCCGAAGCATCGACCGTGATTGTCAGCGGTTCCTGCTGCGACGGTAGAGCTTTCGCGTCCGTTTTCGGCAGGTCGATCGGCACACCAACCGACAGAAGCGGGGCCGCGACCATAAAGACGATTAGCAACACTAACATTACGTCGACAAGCGGCGTCACGTTGATTTCGGAGCTAACACGCGAGCGCCGATGGCGTCGGCGGCTACCATTGCGCCCCACGCCGCGTTTTGCGGTCATGGCCATCTTAGCCGCCCTTGGTCAGCTTGCGACCCAGAATAGCGGACAGCTCATCCGCATATCCTTCCAAGCGTCCGCCATATTTATCTATGTCGGTCAGATACATGTCGTAGAAGATTTTGGCCGGGATCGCCGCAATGAGGCCCAGTGCCGTCGCAAATAGCGCTTCCGCAATACCGGGGGCAACGACAGCCAAATTCGTGTTTTCTGAGGCAGCAATCGCACGGAAGGAGTTCATAATACCCCAGACCGTCCCGAATAGACCGATAAATACAGAGATCGAGGCCACTGTTCCGAGCACGGGCAAGCCTTTCTCAGTCTTGGCGAGCTCGCGATTGATGACAAGGTTCATAACGGAGTCGATCCGTTCATGCGTAGCGGACTGACTACCAACGCGCTGAACCGTGCCGCTTTCATTGTATTCGCGCATCGCCGCAGCAAAAACGCGGGCCATTGGATCGCGCGTATCGCCGCCTAGCGCGACAGCTAATTCGTCCAGAGTTCGGCCTGACCAGAACGTATCTTCAAAATCTGTCGCCCGGCGGCGCAGCATGCGGATCATGATGAACTTGTCGATGGCGACGACCCAGCTCCAGATCGACGCCAGGACCAAGATGGCCATGACCCCTTTGATGACCCAATCTGAACGCAAAAATAGCGACCAGAAGGAGTAATCGCCGACCGAAATCGGCTCAAGTTGCATGACGCTTAGCTGTATGAGGCTCACAATCATCGGGTCCTTGTGATAGAGTTGCGTCAAAGACGCTTATAGCGCCGTCTTTATGCGTCAAATCCGCCACGCCAACTTAAAGGGCGGTAAGGCGAGGATGACACGGTTATCATTCGGCGTTCACCACGTTTTAAGAAAGAAAGCGTTAACCTGTTGCGAAATGAGCATATGCAGCGCCCGTCTTTAATGGGTCGCGATCATGTCACAATTTTGACCCCTGGGCGCGGTAATGATTTTGCTCCCTACTCGTGTTCTGGAGACACCATGCGTACTCTAACTCTCGCCATCCTCAGCGTCGCGGCTCTAACTGCCTGTAATACTGTGCCGGAACCGGGCCCTCAGCCTGTGGTTGTTAATGTACCGCAAATGCAAACATGCACACCAATGAGTGCACTGACGCGAGTAACGATTCCGGAAAAAACCGAAACGTACATTGCGATCACCGAAATCGACAATCCGCCCTACGAGCCAATTCAGAACAAGCAAACTATGACACGCGTGATCGAGGAAGCTCGGACGATCTTCGTCAATAGCGAGGGCCGAGAAATCACGGATATTTGCAATATGGATATCAATCCAAACGGAATGACCACTCAGAATCGCTAGGCGGAGTGTCTAAACCCGCGCCCTAGGCCAGCTCTCCGGGGACAGTCTTCCGCAATTGATATTTGAGCACCTTGCCTGACCCCCCGCGTGGGAGGGCTTCGATGATGTGGATACAGCTTGGCATCTTGTAGCGCGCTAACCGCCCTTCAAGGTGCGCTAAGATGTCTTCGATTGCGCAAGCGTGCCCCTCTTTGAAGACAGCGACAACACAGCCCGTTTCACCCCATTTTTCATGTGGAATGCCAATAACTGATAGTTCGGCGAAATGTGGCATCTCATAGAGAATCCCTTCAATTTCAGCCGGATACACGTTTTCCCCGCCCGAAATATACATGTCCTTCACCCGGTCTTCGATGAACACATAACCTTTATCGTCCATGCGACCGATATCGCCTGAACGGAACCAGCCATCTTCGGTGAAAGCCCGTTCATTGGCTTCAGGCTTGCGCCAATAACCCGGTGTGACCGACGCGCCCTTGAACAAGATCTCGCCCGCCTCTCCGCGCGCGACTTCATTGTCGCTCTCGTCAACGATCTTGATGCGTGAATGCGACAAGGGCCGCCCCGCGCTTCCGATCATATGCGGAATATCTTCCTTGCGCAGCGTCGTTCCAGCGGCACAGGTTTCGGTCATCCCATAACCCTCTTGAATGACGAGCCCTTTGGTAAGCCAGAAATGCGTCAGAGGCTCTGGGACGGTTTCACCGCCGCCCAGCGCAATTTCGATGCGCGAGAAATCAATCTCATCGATTTTGGGGTGCATCCGCATCGCATTATACGCGGCAGGCACCATGAACAGGACCGCGATGTTGAGATCTGCACTGTCGATCGCTTTCAGAGTCGCATCGACGTCGAACAAGCGCATGATCACGCAACACCCCCCGATCCAGAGCGATGGTAGGCCCGTGACCTGAAGACCGCCAATGTGGAAGAGCGGCATATTATTCAGACTGACCCGATCCGGACGCGCATCGCCGACCCGCATGGCGCCGGCATTGGTAAACTCAATCATGCCGTGGGTGATGATGACGCCCTTTGGATGACCCGTCGTGCCGGACGAATACATCAGCAGACATTGCTCATCATAGCTCTGCGGATAAAAGTCGTAGACCGGATTGGCCTTAGCCAAGCCTTGCTCATAATCGCTATCACCGCCGACCCCGTCTGTGCTGATCCAGTGTTCAACGGATTCGCAATGCGGTTTCGTGGCCTCAGCGACCGCCTTGAACGGATCATCCACGAGAACCAGAGACGCATCGCTATCATTGAGGATATAAGCAAGCTCGGGCGGCGTAAGCCGGAAATTAAGTGCCAGACAGATCGCGCCGATCCGCCAGCATCCGAAGATTAACTCCATAATGTCCGTGGTATTTAGACAGAGAAACGCGACGCGGTCCCCAGGCTTGATCCCATGAGCCTTGAGCATCCCGGCTGCGCGGGCGACCCGCTCATGCATCTGACCATAACTATAAATCCGCCCACTGGCGAGATCGACCATGGCGCGCGCATCGGGCTTAGTGGAGGCATGATACTCAATCCAGTCAATGACTTGAGTCGAGTGACTATGTGCTTTTTGTTCCATAACTAAAGTCCCATTTGGCGGACGGCGAGGTCTCGCATGATTTCTTCTGATCCACCACCAATCGCGATGACTTTCACGTCCCGATAGATCGACTCCACCCGATTGCCGCGCAGATAGCCAGCCCCGCCCAGGATTTGCATAGCCTCAGACGCCACAAATTCGAGCGATTTGGTCGCGAGAAATTTCACCTTCGTCAGCTCCGCCACGGGCATCGAGCCCCCTTCGATTGCCGCACAGAGGATCCATAGATGGCTGCGCAACGCATCGATTTTGGCGCTCATATCTGCAATTTTATGGCGGATAACCTGATGCCGGATTAGCGGTTTCCCGAAGGTCTCGCGCTGTTGCGCCCAAGCGATACTGTCCTCTAACGCGGCGTCCATCATGCCCAACGCGATAGCGGCAAGGCTGAGACGTTCGTAATTGAAGTTCTGCATAATCTCGATGAAGCCATAGTCCTTCTGCCCCATCAAATTTTTACCGGGCACGCGCATATCATCGAAATAGAGCGCCGCTTGGTTGGAGGCCCACCATCCCATTTTTTTGCCCAATTCGGTTCGGGAAAAGCCGGGCATGTTGGGTTCGACAAAGAAGAGCGATATGCCCGTCAGGCCCTCGCCACCGGTGCGGGCCGCGACGACAAAATAGTCGCTCTCCATACCGCCCGTGATGAAGGTCTTAGACCCGTTTAAAATCCAATCATCGCCATCTTGACGCGCGGTTGTCTTAATGCGCGCCACATCGGACCCCCCGCTCGGCTCCGTAATGGCGAGCGACGATCCTTTTCGCCCAGCAATAATTTCGGGCAGCACGCGTGTTCGAATATCCTCAGCCGCTAAGCGTTGGATAGGGTCCAGCGAGATTCCACGACCGCCAATGGCCGCGCCGATGCCGCCAACGCCGCACCGAGCGATTTCTACCGATGCGTCCATACGCATAAATGGGTCGTCAAAACCGTGACCGCCATATTTTTCGTCGATCCCGAAGCCCCATAGGCCGAGCGCGCCGAACTTCTCATGGACCGCCCATGGCACATGGCCGGCCTCATCCCACTCAAAAGCGTGCGGCACGATTTCCTTCGTCATGAAATTACGCAGCGTTTCACGAAAGGCGCGTCTTTCATCAGTGTCGAACGGGTTATTCAGCATCGGTCCTCCTATGCCATTGGCGTAGCGAGGGGGTCCGCCGACAGCAATAAAGCGCGCAACCCATCATAAGGGCGTAGAGCGGCGATAGCGCGCCGAACGATTGACAATCACCCATAGAAAAAGGGCCGCCCCCTCCGGACGGCCCTCCTCCCCTTTGAAACGAATCGCGCTGGCTTCTGCCCGCTGTCGATCCGCCTCCCCCCGTGTGTACGCTTAGAAGTTTTTACGCAGGCTCACACCATAGGTGCGTGGCTGGTTCGGGTAGGAACTAACCGTTCCAGACTGAACAACGCCTGGGAAGCCGCTTGTCAGTGTTTCATGGTTGAAGATGTTCCGACCCCAGAAACGGACGTCCAATCCATTTTCAAGGCTGATACCCATGGCAGCATTCACGAAACTCGTGTCGCGAGTAACACCTGGGATATTGTCAACGACTTGGACTTCATCTTCATACTGATAGTCAGCGCGAACAAAGGCTTCGATCGAGTCAGTCAGGTCAAAGTCATACTGACCAGAGAAAGACAGAGACACTTCGTTGATACCGCCAGGCTGAGCGCCTGAGAGATCACCACTGCCATCTTCGACACCGTCCGCGAGATCGAGTGCGCCGCCCTCAACGACTGGAGCATTCTGATAATCGTCATAAACAGGATCTTGAAGGATACCAGAAAATCCGAGTGTCAAACCATCGACTGGTTTGATGGTCGTGTCGAATTCAATACCCTGTGTGGATTGTGAACCCGCATTAGCAAGAACGAAGCCCGTGCCTTGGAAGATCGTAGACTGGAAGCCCGTGATCGTCTGATCGAAGGCGGCGATGTTGATCGCACCCCATTCGAAACGCGCTTTTAGACCGAGTTCATAGACTGTCGCTTCTTCAGGACCCGCAAAACGAGTGCCGAAGTTGCGGCCCGTCGTGACGTTATAATTGTTAGGTAGAAGCCCCGCTGTCTGCAAAGCTGCTCCACTTGTAGCGAATGGACGAGAGTCACGTGTCAGGTTCCAAGATGAGGATTTAAAGCCTGTCGATGTCGACGCATATACGTTCAGATTATCGCTAACTTCGTAAGCTGCCTTCAAAGTGTATGTGAAATCGTCATCCTTCGTGCGGCCATCTTCAACCGAATTTGGGAATGCCAAAAACTGCGGCTGGAACTGAAGATCTAGCAATCCAGAGAGTGGCCCGTTCGGATCGGCGGCTAGGCCGGCTGAGGCACCCTGAACCAAGGCAACGTAGCCTGCTGCAGCCGGACCGAAGGCACCGGAAGCGGCTAAGCCAAGATTGGTTGCATTGAATGGAAGACCACCCAGCGCTTGCGAGAATGATGGAACACCCGCCGCTGCATTACCATCCAAGAACAAGCCCGTTGCGATAACCGTCGTACCCTGCGCACCCGTCAGTGTCAGATTACTAAACACATCATTGTTGGTCGTAGACGCACTAACGTTCTTCTCATCTTCTACGTAAGCCCCGCCAACCGTTAGGGTCAGACGATCTGTCACCTCATAATCGAAGTTTGCAAAGAGTGAGAAAGATTCGTTTTCCTGAGCGAAGTTTTCGTCAGTCGTAACATTCTCGTTAAAGAAAGTTCCTTGAGCAAAGCCCAGAACCTGCTCAATACCGAATAGAGGCGAAGCTTGTGGGCCTAGAACAAGAGACGCTCCCTGAGAACCCAACGCGTCAATATAGCCACGCAGATCTGGGCCATACTGCAAACCAGAGTTTTGATCGATCGACTCATCAAAATAGAAGCCACCAACAAGCCAGCTCAGTGGGCCGGACCCCGTCGAAGCGATGCGGAATTCCTGGGTGAAGGTATCGATTTCAACATCCTGAAACACATCATCCAGAAGGCGAAGTGACGTGAAGTCATTATCACTGCTGTAGGCTGAATCGTTCTGACGATACGATGTAATGGAAGTGAAGTTTACACCACCCATCCACTCTAGATCTTTTTCAAGCTGGAGCGAGACACCTTGGTCATCAATCTCATTCTGTGTCGCCCGGTTTGCGGCTGTCACATAATTAAACGTCCCTCCAAGACCTGGGAGTGTTCCACCCAGCGCTTGAATAATTGGAACGGTTGGGCCAGCAACGGCGGTTGTCGTACCACAGCAGTTTTCATCGATTGTTGAACGATCCAGAATCAGGCGAGCCGAGAAATCGTCGGTCGGTGTCCAGAGCGCTTGTGCGCGGATATTGAAACGATTGAGATCGTTGAAGTTTCCACCCGTTGTTCCCGGTGCTTCTTCGAAATAGCCATCGCGTTTCTGAAGTCCGCCGCCGAGGCTGACAGCGACATCTTCGCCGATGGCGCCAGTGATGTAGCCCTTGGCATACATCAGATTATAATTGCCGTAACCGCCCTCGATATAACCCTCTGTGTCGAAGCTAGGTTCGTTGGTGATAACACTAACAACACCGGCCGATGCGTTTTTACCAAACAGTGTCGATTGCGGTCCGGACAAGACTTCGACGCGCTGTAGGTTCGGCAGATCAACGATCTGAGCCGCTGCGCGTGAGCGGTATACACCATCAATGAATAGACCAACCGATGGCTCAATACCAATATTGTTACCGCCATTGCCGAAGCCGCGAATAACCAGTGTTGAGTTTGCAGAGTTTTGTAGCTGAGAGACTCGGAATGTCGGAACAACCGATTGTAGGTCTTTAATGTCGAGAATTTGGGCTTTTTCGATTACGTCCGCTGACGTGACGCTGACAGCAACAGGTGTGTCCTGAAGCGTGGTTTGGCGTTTCGTGGCGGTGACGATCACTTCGTCTTCGAAGTTGTCTTGCGCGTAAGCGGCGGGTGCTGCGAGCAGTGCCAAAGTGGCCGTAGATGTCGCGAGGAGCGAGCGTGTCTTGATCATGAGGTTCCCGGTATCTTGATTGGTAGCCACTTCTTGTAGCTTTAGTCGCGAATAGTCGGGCGTTTGAGGAGTCGCAAGCAATCTTTGAATGGCAACAGAATTCTATTTGGAATTGTTGTTTTCAGGTCACAGCACCAAATTTCGCCACAAATGTTAGCTGAGTGATCACTCATTATGCGTTTTTGCGGGTCAGCACATCACGGATGAAGACAGAAATCGCAGTATGGTACCCTTCCCATGCCCGCGCGCACCGTATTAGAGGCAGCACAAATCAGTTTCAGACTCATCGAAGGAGTTTCGACAATGGCCGAAGCATTCATTTATGACGCGGTGCGCACACCGCGCGGTAAAGGCAAGACAGACGGTAGCCTGCACGAGATCACCCCGCTGCAACTCGCGGCGCAGGTCATGAAGGCAATTCCTGAGCGCCTCAACATTGATAAAGGCGAAGTTGAAGATGTGGCGTTCGGCTGCGTCTCCCCTGTCGGCGAACAGGGCGCGGTCATTACACGGACAGCCGTGCTAGAAGCGGGTTTCCCAAATCAAACCTCCGGCATTCAGGTCAATCGTTTTTGCGGATCTGGTCTTGAAGCGTCTAACATTGCGGCCGCCAAGGTCATGTCCGGCGAATGCGAAATTGCTATGGGTGGTGGCGTTGAGAGCATGTCCCGCGTCCCCATGGGCAGCGATGGCGGCGCAATGGTCACAGATCCACAGGCCAGCTTCCAAGCCTATTTCGTTCCGCAGGGCATCTCTGCCGATCTCATCGCGACAAAATATGGATTTTCACGCGATGATGTCGATGCCTATGCGGTCGAGAGCCACAAACGCGCGACCAAGGCCTGGGATGAAGGTCGGTTCGACAAATCGATCCTTCCAGTGAAGGACGTTATGGGCGTCAACATCCTTTCCAAAGACGAGACCATCCGTCCCAAAACAGATATGCAGGCGCTCGGTGCGCTCAACCCATCATTCGCGATGTTGGGTCAGAACTTCGGCTTCAATGACGTCGCACAAATGCGTTACCCAGAAGTCGAAAAAATCAATCACGTCCACCATGCGGGCAATAGCTCCGGCATCGTCGACGGCGCATCAGCTCTTCTCTTCGGCAGCCAATCTGCTGGCGAACGTCTTGATATTAAGCCCCGCGCGCGCATCGTCTCCATGGCGTCCATCGGCTCAGAACCAACGATCATGCTGACAGGTCCAGAAGTTGCGGCGCAAAAAGCGCTCCGCACGGCGGGTATGAACGCTAAGGACATCGACCTTTACGAGCTGAACGAAGCCTTTGCGGCGGTTGTTCTGCGTTTCATGCAGGCCCTCGACGTCGATCACTCGATCATGAACGTCAATGGGGGTGCCATTGCAATGGGCCACCCCTTGGGTGCGACAGGCGCGATGATCCTCGGCACAATGGTCGATGAGCTGGAACGGGCCGATAAAGAAACGGCTCTTGTCACGCTCTGCATCGGCGGCGGGATGGGCATCGCGACCATCATTGAGCGCGTTTAAGACACACGGATATAGGACGAACCCCATGAGTAATTATACAACGTTCTCTGTCGAGGTGGACGCAGACGGCATCGCCGTTTTGAAAATCGATGTGCCGAACCAAGGCATGAATGTCTGGGATGAAGCCTTGATGGCGGAGTTCCCGAAATTTGTAGACAGCTTTGTCTCTGACGATGCCATGAAGGGCCTCGTTATTGCTTCGGGCCGCGATAATGGCTTCATGGCTGGCGCGGACCTGCGGATGCTGGAAAAGCAGACAGGCGAGCTTTCA
This sequence comes from Algimonas ampicilliniresistens, assembly GCF_030159955.1. Lineage (GTDB taxonomy): Bacteria > Pseudomonadota > Alphaproteobacteria > Caulobacterales > Maricaulaceae > Litorimonas > Litorimonas ampicilliniresistens. Next base: position 982,250 of record NZ_BSNK01000001.1, on the reverse strand, counting down.
CGCGAAACTTTTAATGATGCGATGATCCTGAACGGTGCGCTCCGCAAACTGGAAACAGGTGGCCATACGGACCGCGAAATCCAGCGCGAAGGCAAAAAAGCAAAACCTGTCGCTATCGCGCTCGAAGGTTTGGCGCTTGGCGGTGGCTTTGAGCTGGCGCTGGCCGGTCATTACCGCGTCGCCGCAGACTCCCCGAAAGTGAAGCTTGGCCTTCCCGAAGTCCTTGTTGGCTTACTCCCCGGTGGTGGCGGCACACAGCGTGTTCCGCGTCTGGCGGGTCTACAAAACGCAGCCCAGCTGATCACGTCCGGTGCGTCGCTGAACGCTCAGAAAGCCAAAGCTCAGAACCTGATTCATGAGATCGTCGAGCCCGGCACGACCATCGATGCGGCGAAAGCTTGGGTCAAAGACAATCTCGGCGGCACCTTGCAGCCGTGGGATGTCAAAGGCTTCCGCGTCCCCGGCGGTGCGGGCGCAATGAACCCGAAAGCGGTTCAATTCTTCTCTGCGGCCAACGCGATGGCGCTGGCGAAGTCCAAAGATAACTTCCCGGCCATCAAAGCGATCATGTCCTGCCTCTATGAAGGCACACAGCTACCAATGAGCAAGGCCATTCAGGTTGAGACAAAATATTTCCTCTCCCTCTTTGCCGACCCAGTCGCGCAAAACATGATCCGCACCTTGTTTGTGAACAAGCAAGCGGCTGAAAAAGGCGCAGGCCGCCCCGAAGGCATTGATCGTATTGAGATCAAAAAAGTCGGCGTTCTCGGCGCGGGCCTAATGGGTTCGGGCATTGCGCATGTGACGGCCAAAGCCGGGATGCAGGTCATCTCGCTCGACCGCACGGATGAGGAAGCGCAGAAGTCTGTCACCTATACCAAGAAGATTCTCGACAAACGCGTCAAACGCGGTCGGATGACGCAGGAGAAAGCCGACGCCTTCCTTGCGCGCATCACACCGACCTCAGACTATAATATGCTCAAAGATGTCGACCTGATTATCGAAGCCGTATTCGAGCGTCCTGACGTCAAAGCCGATGTGATCAAGAAGACAGAAGCGGTGATCCGCAAAGATGTGATCTTTGCCTCCAACACATCAACGCTGCCAATTGGCGGTCTGGCAGAGAACTCCGTCCGTCCAGAGAACTTCATCGGGCTGCACTTCTTCTCGCCCGTCGAGCGGATGCCACTGCTGGAGATCATCCCGCATGAGGGCACAGGCGACCGAGCACTCGCAGCGGCGTTCGATTATAATCGTAAGATTAAAAAGACGCCGATCGTCGTGAAAGATGTACGCGGTTTCTTCACCAACCAAGTCTTCCCGCCTTACATTGCCGAGGCCATTTCCATGATCATGGAAGGAACATCGACGGCGCTGATCGAAAACAGCGCTCTGAATATGGGCCTGCCTATCGGCCCGCTTGGCGTGCAGGATGAAACTACGCTCAAATTGGGCTATGACGTCATCCAGTCCACTAAGAAGGAACTGGGCGACGCCTATCAATCAACTGGCACGGAAGAGTTTTATGACCTGATGGTCAATGATCTTGGCCGATCCGGTCGTCGTTTTGGCAAGGGCCTCTACAATTACGATGAATCCGGCAAACGCCTCGACCTTTGGAAGGGTGTGACCGATCACTACCCGCTCGCCGCAGAGCAACCGTCTCAGGCTGAAGTGCAGCAGCGCCTCATGTATGCGCAGCTTATTCCGACAGCGCGTACCTTCTCTGAAGGCGTCGTCCCTGACCCACAATCGGCTGATCTGGGCGCGATCTTCGGCTGGGGTTTCCCACCCTGGACTGGCGGCCCAATGAGCTACATCGACACAATCGGTATCGACACATTCGTCGCGACAGCCGATATGCTGGCACAGAAACATGGCGAGCGCTTCAAAGTGCCAACCTTGTTCCGCGATATGGCTGAAAAGGGCGAGACTCTTTATGGCGGAGCACCGAAAGCCTACAGCAAATCCGCGCTAGAGCGGATGCTGGAAGCGGACGTGGTCAAGATTGCGAACGGTATGGGTATTGCCGCCAGCGTCGACGATCTGAAGGCCGATACGATCGCCAAAATCCTGGGCGCCCAGTCCGGCAAGAAAGCCGCCTAAGCCGCACTCAATAAACCAAACATCAAGGCCGCCCTCGGGCGGCCTTTTTTATATCTACCTCAACATCCCGGCGATCTGCTTGAGAGTTCGATGACGGTCGCTCATCGGATAGAACATCCAGTAATGACCATAATTTGGCTCAACCGTCAGGCTGGCGAGCTTACCTGCTGCGTCTGCCTTCTCCGCGAAGTCCTGCGCTGGTGGATAGAGAACGTCCTTCGCCCCGGCCACAATGTGTAAGGCGGGTAGCTTCGAAACATCCGCGAATAAGGGACTGATCAACGGATCGTCGCGGTCCATATCCCCCAGGTAGCCGCTCACGGCGGGCTCTAATCCGAAAGGCGTAATAACCACACCATAATCATCGGCCTTGGTGAAATCTTTCGGACCCGTCAAATCAAGCCACGGGCTCCAAAGGATGACGGTCTCCGGATTTGGATCGCCTCGCCCGGCACGCGTTTGTAGAATGGCGAGACTTAGATTAGCCCCGGCACTGTCCCCGCCGAGCGACACGTTCTGCAGCCCATAACAGTCAATGCAGCTTTCAAAATGACGATCCGCCCAGCCAATAATATCACGTGCGTGGGCATCAGGTGGCAGTGGATAATCCGGCATAATGACCGTCAATCCGGCGTGATCAGCGAGTTCAGACAGCGACATATAATGTAGCGCCATAAGGCCGTAAACAAAGCCGCCACCATGTTGGTGGACATAGACGTTGTCTGTAGTTCCGCTTTTAGGAACACATATCCAGATTGCCCGTCCCTCAAATTCTTCCCGTCGCCAGCGGGCCGCATATTTTTTCGGAGGCAGCGTATTGCGTTGTTCACCCCGCGCGGCATCGGCGATCATTTTATTGCGGTGTTTTGTCAGGCGCAGCACGCCCGTCATTACTTTATACCCGAAAGACGTTCCCATCAGCCGAACTTAAAGTGATCGAAATTGGGATGAGTCAGTCGCCGCTTGAATTCACGCGAGCTCCCGGGCCAATTATTTGTCACTTTCTCTCCGTCTTTATACCAAGATGCGTCGATTTTATCCCACGCCGTCTCTCGCAGGCGGCGCTGAATTTCGTCATTATAATGGGCTTCCGCATCCGGCTTAACTGTCACAATTTGACCGTCGGCTTGCGACATCAACTGCCGGACCATCTCGAATTGTTGCTCCAGCTTGTAAATGATGCTGGTGTGTCCCGTATTGGTGTTCGGGCCGTAGAGAATGAACAGATTTGGAAAGCCTGACGTCATCACGCCCAGATAGGCTTCGGCCCCATCCGACCACCGGTCTTTGAGCGTAAGACCAGACTCACCAATTACGTCAATTTCCTTCAAAAATGGATTACTAAAAAACCCTGTCGCGAAGGTGACGGCATCATGCGCACGTTCAACGCCGCCAGCGACAATGCCAGATCGGGTAAACGTCTCAATTGGGTCGAATACAATTTCGACATTATCGCGCGCCAGTGCCTCAATATAAGTATCTGATAGAAGTATCCTCCGCGCCCCAATTGGATAATCAGGTGTCAGCTTAGCGCGCATCTCAGGGTCATCCGGGAAGCTCTTTTTGAGCTTTTTTTCATGCTGCCAGCGCAGCATGGCACCTTGCAATTTCTTGCCTTGGATCGCTGGCCACAGACCATATTCGCCCTGACACCAGATGGAGGCTCGGTAGAGCTTGGCAAAACTGGGGAAGGTCTTGCCGATCCACTTTTCTAAACGGCTATAAGGACGGTCGCCCTTGTCGATGATCCAGTTTGGGCTGCGGTGATAGACGGTGAGTTTTTTCGCAACCTTCGCCACCTCAGGAATAAGCTGGATCGCAGATGCGGCATTGCCGACGCAGGCAATACTGCGCCCTTCCAGTTCGACCGAATGGTCCCAATTTGCAGTGTGAAAGACGGGACCAGAATAGTCATTCAAGCCGTCAAAGTTTGGAATACGGGGATGGTGCAATTGGCCAACCGCTGACACGAGATAACGCGCCTGCAATTGATCGCCACCCTTAAGCGTTACCCGCCATTCGCCATTTTGATACTCCGCCCGAACTACCTGAGACCCGCAACGAATATGTGGACGCAGTCCGAAACTATCAGCGAATTTGTTTACATATTGCAGGATCTGTTTTTGCTTCGCCCATTTGAAATCCCACGTTGGATTGGGCGCGAAAGAATAGGAATAGAGCGCGCTCGCGACGTCACATTCTGCGCCGGGATAGTGGTTATCCCGCCAAGTCCCGCCAATGTCGTCAGATTTCTCAAGCAGCAAAAAATCATCTTGGCCGGACTCGCGCATTTTTGCAGCCAGACCTAACCCGGCAAACCCAGTTCCAATAATGACGGTTTCGAACCGTTCTGGCTCCATAGATCCCTGCCCTCAATTCCGCCCAGATGGGCTGAATTTGGCTAGGGTTCCGGCTCCAGACTGTCAAACGGTCCCATGCAACCATCACGCTGAGGAAGAACAAACAGGCAGTTGTCCAACGGCGCATCGATTTGGTGACGCGTCCAGATCACTTCATTCGCCTTCACTCCGTCATAATAAAGCCGGACGCGACGGGGCTGCACCCAGCTGATGCCGGGATTGGAATAAAAGTCCGAATAGATACGTTCGTGCCAGCCACGGTCTGTATCAAACGCAACGCTCAGGATCGCATGATCGGCTTGCGCAATCGCGAATTGCGTTTCGCCGCCAGCCGGATCGGTGATGCGGATCAGATAGGCCGTCTTCCCGTCGATCAGATCATCCGGCAGCCGTGACAGGCTATAACCTTCACTCAAAGCATGTCGGATCACACCAAATCCAAAGTTTGAGGCCCAACGTTTATCGGCTTCTGACTTGGGTTGCGCCCCCTGCGCAGTCGATGTGATTTCACCGTCAAACGCGACGTCGATGATCGCTTGGCCATCACGCACAGACGTAATCCGCACCTTGCCATCTGCGCGGTGAGCGTCTGCCTTCCCGGCGTCATAGACACGATACATCGTATGTCGCTCGTGCCGGGTCGCGTCGCCGCCCCGATAGAACACGGCGTAGCCATCCATCGATAAAGTTTCAGGACGCACCCAGCTCTCGCCACCCGCTGCTGCGTGAGCAGCCTGCATGATGTCCTCGGCCGACCGGTCCGGCGTATCTGGAAACAGGGTCAGATAGGTGTCTGCCCCGGTCGCCGTTGCGCAAGCGCTGAGCGCGAAGCCGCTAAGGATGAGCGTGCGGATCAAGACCGAAATCCTTGTATTTGCCGAGCGTGAGAAGAAGCGCGCCGCCGATCAGGAAACCGAACGACGCCATGAGGAGCACAGTCGAATAGTCCGGGTCAGTGCCACGAATAAGATTGAAGATGATCGGCGATGTGCCTGATCCCAATCCAAAGGCTGCGTAGATCAGACCGTAAATACGACCATAAGACTTCATACCGAAATAACGGCTGACGAAATAGGCCATCAAGTCGAATTCGACCCCCGCCGCCAGACCAACGAGAATGAGTGCGACAACGTTCAGTCCAAGTGGGAAATCGCCCATCAATATCCAACAGCCTAAGGCTGGAACGGTGAGAAAGACGAACCCGATCAGCGGCGCCCAGATACGATCAACCAGATAACCCCCAACCAGTCGTCCAACCATGGTCGACAGACCAATCACGCCGGCCCCAATCAGGAGACTGGCAGACTGATTGGCCGTGTAACCCTTATCGAGAAGGATGAATTTGGAATTGGCGATGATCCCGGAAACAACTGCGCCCAGCAACATGAAGCAAAACAGGATGATCCAGAACCGATAATTCGAGTAGATTTCTCGAACCGTCAAACCGGGCATAGGGCTGACATCAGGTCCACCCGACTTCATGAAGACGTAGCCAAGATAGGTGATGAAAAAAGCCGCCATCATCAAAATGGCTTTTACCGCGCCATTTTCCTGACCCAGAACTGTGATCACGACGGCGCACAGGGCGATAGCAATCAGGATTGGAATCCAAATCCAACTCATCAGAGAGCGTTCTGCGGTCGTATCGACATCTGCGAGTTGGCGGTTTTCCTTCTCATCTTTGAACAGGATGAAGGCTAGCGGCAGTGAGAGCACAAGCGGCAGCATCCCCACACCAATATAGGCCCAGCGCCAGCCAAATGCGTTGATCATCGCTTGGATCGAGGGAGACGCTACGAAACCATATAAGCCTGTTCCCGTTAGGGCGATGCCAAGAGCTAGGCCTCGATGGCGGTCGAAATTATTTACGATCGCCTTTGTCCATGTGATGGGAAGCGTCGCGGATCCTAGGACAGCTGTGACGAAGAAGATGAGATAGAAGACCCGCGGGTCCGCCGTCATCATCGAGAAACCAATTGTACCAAGGCCAAGCGCGACGATTGAGGGCAGTAAAACCCGCCTTGCCCCATATCGATCAACCAATTGTCCGGCTACGGGCGCTCCAATCAGCACGCCAGATGTCATGAACAAGAACCCGGCCGTGATCACTTCACGCGACCAGCCAAATTCTTTCGCCAGTTCAGGGCCGATAATTATCAAAGCCCAATATGGCAGCGGCGATAAGCAAAGCGCAATTCCAACAAGGCTGGCGAGCACGATCGGCCAGCCCCTTGCCCATTCCCCGGTCGTTTCTTTTACGGCGGTCTCAGCCATCTTGTTCCCCGAAATTTCCATTTGCGACTTTGCCGCTTCTGCCCGAGATTGTTCCCTATGAATTGCGACATGACAAGGCGTTCCGCGCTGACTGGATTGGCGGCAACCACTTTATTAACGCCAGCCTGTCGTTCGAGTGAGCGAAGCCTAGATGCAGACGTGATCGTTATGGGGGCTGGTTTGTCAGGTCTCTATACGGCGATGTTGCTCGAAGACGAAGGGTTTGACGTTCAAGTCGTCGAAGCTCTGCCCCGCGTCGGTGGTCGGATGTTCACACTGGATCATGACGGTGGATATACAGAAGGCGGCGGACAACAGATCGGCGCTAGCTATGCGCGCATACTTGATGTCGCTGCGTCACTCGGCGTGCCGCTTTATGCAGAAGCAGGTCGAGGACCGAGCACGGCGCATTTCCTCAACGATCAGTGGGAGGCAGGAGCATTTACGGTGCCGCAATTTCCAACCGCTTTTCAATCAACACCGCCCTCTTCCGTCCTGTTCCGACTCCTTGCCAGCGAACCCGGCTTTGAATCAGCAGAAGGCTGGCTTGATGCGGCTCCTGAGCTCGATATTTCCGCGCAACAGTTTTTGACCCAACGGGGCTTTTCGCCTGACGCGCAGGCGCTGGTTGAACGCACGCTCAACGCCAATAGTCTTGAAACCTATTCCATGTTGAACCTGCACCGAACGTGGCAGCTCTACCAACAAAGTGGCGGCATGGGCGTGTCTCAATATGTCGAGGGCGGAAGCCAGAGATTGCCAGAGGCTATGGCGGCGAGCCTCGCCAGACCTGTAAGAACTAATAGTCCGGTCGCAAGCGTCGATGTGAATTCAACCTATTGCGAGCTCAAAGTCGGCAGGGAAACCCTCCGCTCTACCCATGCAGTCTGTGCCTTACCCCTGCCCGCCCTGCGTCGCATTGAGGGACTTAGGTCCCTTGCAAATTCGGCTCTAACTGAAGCCATTTCAGACATTCCCTACACTCAGATTTTGCAGATCCATATGCAGAGCCAAGCGGCATTCTGGGACGCGGACAATCTCGGTCCGAGCATGTGGACGGACACAGAGCTTGAGAGAATTTTCGCCGATACGGGCCGTGACGGCAGTCTTACTGGATTTCACCGGGGCTGGATTAATGGCTTAGGCGTTGAGCCATGGGTGGCCTTGGGTCAGCAGGCCGCGCCGCGAAGATATCTTAAGCAACTAGCCGAACTGCGTCCATCGACACAGGGCGCGCTCACGCCACTCGCTTATGTCGATTGGACGGAGACGAATCCCTATGCTGGCGGAGCCTATTATCACTGGAAACCGGGCCAGGCTGGTCGCTTAGCGCGCAGAATGAGTGATCCAATTGGAAAACTTCATTTCGCTGGCGAACATCTCGGTATATTGCACACCGGCATGGAAGCAGCCATGGAGTCGGGGGAGCGCGCTGCGCTCGCCATTATTGAGGGATAGGCGTGATCGTTCGCAAGGGACATTTGGCTGAAATGGCCGAGGGCGCTGAAAGCGCTGAGCTGGACTTTCTGTTCTCAGAAGGTCGTGAACGGCATTTTGTGCAAGGCGAGCATCTGATTACCGAAGGTGAGCGAACAGACTATTTCTACGATGTGCTCGACGGAACCGTTGCTCTCGCGCGCAACGGTCGTGATGGCCGTCGCCAAATCCTATCATTCCTCGGGGCGAGGCAATTTCTCGGGGCCAGCTCAACTGAGCGTTATCCCAATCTCGCAACCGCTCTGACACCCGTTACAGCCATCTGCTACCCTCGGGCTGCATTAGAGCGCGTGTTAGAGACGACGCCCAGTTTTGGTTCGAAGTTTCGTGTTGTCCTAACGCGTATTCTCGAAAGCTCGCACGACCATGTTTACACGATTGGCCAGCGAAGCGCCGTCGAACGCGTCGCCTCGTTCCTCCTCTACTTGCGGTCCAATCAGGCCCGATTCGATCCCGTTGGACCGCGCGATAAGTCGACCCATATTGAATTGCCAATGACGCGGTTGGACATAGCCGACTTCCTTGGTCTGACGATTGAAACGGTCAGTCGGGCGTTCTCGTCACTCAAACGGTCCGAGGTCATCACTTTCAAGGACAGCCATTCCTGCGAGATAATCAATCTTGAGAAGATCCGTGAACTGGGTGGGCGCGAAGATTTCACAGAACATCGCGGACGGGCCTAGTCAGCTTGGAATAGGTCAAAGGTCTGATTTTGCGACGGGCTACAGCCCTTACCGCAAAGCTAGGAGATATTCATGCCCACGACCAACCCGCTAAAGCTGCAGATGCCGACGCTCGCGCGCCACGAAGGCGTTTGGGAAGGCATGTATCGCTATTATGACGCTGACGGAAATAAGACAGACGAACATAAGTCACGCCTAATTTGTCGTTTTCCAGAGGACGGCAGCCACCCCTACCACCAGACCAATCACTATCTGTGGGACGACGGCCGGACCGAAGTGCGCGACTTCCCGGCGACTGTCGCGGACGGACGGCTACGGTGGGACAATGAGTTAATCCAAGGTTGGGCCGCTGATGTCAACTTGGACGATCTTGGTCGCACGACTATGCTTTATTGGGTCAGAACCGGCGAGCCAGACCTCTATCTATATGAGATGATCCAAATCAGCGATTGCGGGCAGAAACGCGCCCGCACATGGCAGTGGTTCAAAAATGACGCGTTGATTTCGCGGACGCTCGTCGATGAGCGTAAAGTCTCTGATGATTGGACCGGTCAGTAGCTTCCACACAGTCCCAAAGAAAAAGGCGCGCCAATTGGCGCGCCTTTTTTAATTCAAATCCGTCGAGATTTAGGACGGGGGCGCAACTCTGAGCGCAACCGTCGCTGTGGGGCGTTCGCGGAACGGGAAGCGGTAAAATACATGGCTCCCCACCTGACGGGTCATTTCCAGCGAATCTGACCAATGCGGATTGATTGCCGTCGTATGGTAATGGGTCGACCGGCCAACTAGGCTGCGCGGCGACTGCATCAGCACAAAATCAGCCATATCTTTGGAGCGTTTCCAAGCTTTGCCTTTTGGTGCACGATCCATGGAACCGTCACAGGTAAAGCTGAACTGACAACCAGTACGGCGTTCCGAACCCTGATACACAACACCACAGATCGAATCTGGGAAGTGTTTGGAATAAACACGGTTCTGGATCACTTGGGCCACAGAAATTTGGCCAGCGCGTGTTTCAGAGCGCGCTTCGTAATAAATAGCTTCTGCTAGGCAGTTAGCTTCACGCATTTCGGCGTGGCTCTGACGACGCAGGACTGATGTGTCTTGGTCAATGGAACCTAAATCAAACTGTACGCGTTGGAGGGGGGTCTCAACAACGGAGTCTGGTCCGTATAGCTCGACCAGACGACGCACAGAGGCGCTATCCGTCTGCGGCTCAGGCATCCGGCGGAAATCAGTCGCGGTCTGGGTCAAAACGACCTCGACACGCTGGTTGGAGGCCTTATCGGCCACCGCAGGCATAGCCATGGCACCGGCGGCAACTGCCACCAGACCTACGGCCCATCCTGCTATAATCTGTCGCTTCGGTCTCATTACCGTTGCTCCCTGACTTTGTCGTCGCGGCCTTGCAAGTGACGCGCCCAATTAGATTAGGCATAGTCACATTCATAAACGTAGAGTGTGACTGATCTGCCACGCCGCATTGCGATATAAGGTTAAAGGAAAGTTACGCCCATTTCTGGGAAAGTGCCGATGATTGGGGGTGTCGGCAGTGAACTTGTTTGTTGGATAGCATATAGCTGTGCCGTTCCCCGAATACAAGCCGGGGCTAAATCATTAGAAACGCATGACTAATTGTTGTGTCTGGATCAGCCTTTAGCGCGAATCGCAGCCTGAGCTGCCGCTAAACGCGCAATAGGGACCCGGTAAGGCGAGCAGGACACATAATTAAGCCCAGCACGCTGACAGAAGTCGATTGAGGCCGGATCGCCGCCATGTTCACCACAAATACCCAATTTTAGATCAGACTGAGTCGCGCGGCCCCGTTCGGCGGCAATCAGGATCAGGTCGCCTACGCCGTCTTGGTCCAGCGTCACAAACGGGTCTTTGTCCATGATCCCAGCCCGAACGTAATCTGGGAGGAATTTACCTGCATCATCACGGGACAGTCCGAATGTGGTCTGGGTCAGATCATTGGTGCCAAAGCTGAAGAATGCTGCATGGTCGGCGATCCGGCCTGCGCGTAAAGCCGCGCGTGGCAGTTCGATCATGGTACCGACCGTATAATCAGACACGCCAATATCTGCCGCGACCGCATCAATCAGGGCTTTCAGGATTTCCAGCTCTTTTTCGCTGCTGACCAGCGGGATCATGATTTCCGCGATCGGGTTGGTCCCGGTTTCCTTTGCGACAATCGCTTGCGCTTCCAGAATAGCACGAGCCTGCATTTCGTAGATTTCCGGGTAACTGATGCCCAAACGACACCCCCGGTGACCCAACATCGGGTTAGTCTCGGCTAGTTCACGCGCACGGGCCATCAATTCACGCGCGGGAACGCCGATGGACGCGGCAACGGTTTCAATGTCCGCTTCCGTGTGCGGCAGGAATTCATGCAAAGGCGGATCAAGCAGACGGATCGTGCAGGGGCGATCTTCCATAATCCGGAAAATAGCGGCAAAGTCATCGCGCTGTGTCGGGAGTATCTTTGCGAGCGCATCGCGGCGAGAATCTTCGCTATTGGCCAGGATCATTTCGCGGAAATGCGCCAGACGGTCGGCTTCGAAGAACATATGTTCTGTCCGGCATAAACCAATGCCTTCAGCCCCGAACCCTTTAGCGGTTTCAACATCGAGCGGCGTTTCGGCATTCGCGCGTACTTTGAGCGTCCGCGCGGCGTCCGCCCAACCCATAACCAGAGCGAAATCGCCCGAGAGTTCAGGTTGAATCATCGACACTTCACCAGCAAAAACTTGGCCTGTCGCGCCGTCGACCGTGACAGTGTCACCGCGTTTGATGGTGCGACCCATGCAGGTGAACTCACCCGCCTCATAGTCGATGCGGATTTGGCCTGCGCCGGACACGCAAGGCCGCCCCATGCCGCGGGCCACAACGGCGGCGTGCGACGTCATTCCGCCGCGAGCCGTCACAATGGCCTCCGCCGCATGCATGCCGTGAATATCCTCAGGCGAGGTTTCGACTCGGACCAGAATGACCTTATGCCCGGCTTTGGATAGAGCTTCCGCTTCGTCGGATGTGAACACCACTTCGCCGATGGCGGCGCCCGGTGACGCCGGAAGTCCTGTCGCGACAATATCGCGGGCCGCATCCGGATCGAGTGTTGGGTGCAGCAATTGATCCAACGCCAGCGGTTCGATCCGCATTAAGGCTTCTTCGGTCGTGATTGAGCCGTCATTGGCCATATCGACCGCGATTTTAAGCGCCGCGCGTGCCGTACGTTTGCCGGTCCGGGTCTGCAACATCCAGAGCTTGCCGCGTTCCACGGTGAACTCAATATCCTGCATGTCGCGGTAATGCGCTTCCAGTTGCGCGAAGACAGCCGCGAGCTGAGTATAAACGTCGGGCAGCGCCTCTTCCATCGACGGCGCGTCTTCGCCCATATTCAGACGCGCTTCTTTGGTCAGCGTTTGCGGCGTGCGGATACCCGCCACCACGTCCTCGCCCTGCGCATTGATCAGGAATTCGCCGTAATAGCGGTTCTCACCCGTGCTCGGATCGCGGGTAAAGGCCACGCCCGTTGCGGAAGTTTCGCCCATATTGCCGAACACCATCGCCTGCACATTCACGGCTGTGCCCCACGCAGCCGGAATATCATTGAGATTGCGGTAAACCACTGCGCGTTCATTCATCCACGAGCCGAAGACGGCATCAATCGCACCTTGGAGCTGCTCACGTGGGTCTTGCGGGAAGTCGCGACCCAGCGTGTCCCGCACGGCGGCCTTATATTTCGCAATGACGCCTTCCCAGTCGGCAGACGTCAGTTGCGTATCATGCAGATAGCCCGCATCGAGCTTGGCATCTTCCAAAATGTCTTCGAATGTGTGGTGGTGCATGCCCATCACGACGTCGGAATACATGGTGATGAAACGGCGGTAGCTATCCAGCGCGAAACGACGATCACCGGAGAGTTTCGCCAGGCCTTCGACCGTTTCGTCATTCAGACCGAGGTTCAGCACCGTATCCATCATACCCGGCATAGAGGCGCGCGCGCCGGACCGAACAGAGACAAGCAAAGGATTATCCGTTGCGCCGAAGACCTTGCCCGTCAAAGTCTCGATATAGGCGAGCCCCTGCTCCAGTTGGTCGTTCATTTCCGGCGGGTAAACTTCGCCGTGATCGTAATAATAGGTGCAAACGCCAGTCGTCAGAGTGAAGCCCGGAGGGACGGGCAAGCCGAGGCTCGCCATTTCGGCGAGGTTGGCGCCCTTGCCACCCAGCAGGTTTTTCATTGTGGTGTCGCCTTCGGCCGAACCGCCGCCGAATTTATAAACCCACTGGCTCATGAACTTTGTCCCTGACTCACCGCCTCTTTCCCCAGCATAAACTGGGGCGAGAGGCCTTCATATCGCCCAATAGGCCTGCACGGTTGCACTGCAAGTCTGACAGCGCTGTCTTCTGCGCAAACTTTTCGAGGCGATGGATTATCCATCGAGCCGCGAGAAATCAGCGATCCGGTGGAACGTCTCGACCACGGCAGACAGCAGCGCCAAACGCCGCCCGCGTTCGTCGGCATCATCAGAGTTCACGACGACATCCTCAAAGAACGCATCAATCGGTGTGCGCAAGTCGGCGAGCGCCGACAAAGCGGCGGGATAGTCGCCAGATTCGAGCGCAGTATCGATGGCTGGGCGGGTGTTGGTGAGCGCTTTTGCGAGCGTATCAGCCGGCTTAGCCGTAAAGCCAGACAGCGTGTCGAAGTCGGCCAGCTCTAGCTCGCCCTTCTTCTGCTCGGCCTTGAGAATATTCGCCGCGCGTTTGTAACCCTGAACAAGGTTTTCGCCGTCAGTATTGGAGAGGAACACGCCGAGCGCTTCCACCCGTTGAGAGATAGCGAGGAGGTCATCGCCGCCATGTGCAATCACCGCGTCGATCACGTCATGGCGTTGGCCTTGGTCACGGAGATAAACGCGAAGTCGGTCAAGGAGGAAATCCTGCAGATCACCACTTGCAAAAAGTGTGTTTCGATAGTGGTTTTGCGCATGCTCAAGATAGAGTTCTAGCGTGCTCACTCTGACAGAATTGCTTATAATAATTCTTACGACGCCCAACGCCGCCCGCCTCAAGGCAAATGGGTCCTTGCTCCCAGTCGGTTTCTCATCAATCGCCCAGAACCCGACCAACGTGTCGATCTTATCGGCTAGCGCCACGGCCATGGAGACTGGGTTGGTCGGCACGGCATCGCTGGGGCCTTGCGGCTTGTAATGATCTTCGATCGCGACCGCGACGTCCGCATCAAAGCCCGCTTCCGCCTCATACATCCAGCGTCCGACCTGCCCCTGTAGGCTGGTCGCTTCGATCACCGTCTGCGTGACGAGGTCACATTTGGCGAGTTTGGCAGCGAGTTCCGCCTTGTCAGGATCAGCGCCGACATGCGGGGCGATCTCGCGCGCGAGGGCGGCGACGCGGGCAGCTTTGTCGCGGACGGAGCCGAGCTTCTTGTGGAACACGACCTCATCCAGTTGATCATAATAGTCGATCAGATTTTTCTGACGGTCTTGATCTTGGAAGAATTTCGCGTCTGAAAGCCGCGCGGAAATGACCTTGGCGTTGCCCGCCTTGATCGTCGCGCCGCCGTCTGGCGTTTCCAGATTGGCCATGATGACAAAATTCGGTGTCAGTTTGCCGTCCGCGCCTTTGACGGTGAACGTCTTCTGGTGTGACTTTAGCGTCAGGCGAATGACCTCATCAGGCAGTTCAAGGAAGGACGGGTCCATATCGCCGAGCAAGGCGACCGGCCATTCGACCAACCCAGTGACTTCATCCAACAGCCCTGCATCTTCGACCAAGTCGAGCCCGGCCTCTGCGCACACCGCTTTGGCCTGATCCAACACGCGTTCGCGCCGCGCATCACGGTCGAGCATGACATGCCCCTCACCTGTCAGCTTGGCTTGGTAGTCAGCAAAGTTCGAGACCTCAAACGGACCCGGTCCCATCTGACGATGACCATGCACGATATTATCAGAGGCAATTCCGCCGACGGTAATGCCGTTCAGGCTCGTGCCATCCAACAGGACCGTCAGCCCGCGGAGTGGGCGCACCCAGCGAAAATCCGTATCGCCGGACTTCATCGACTTCGGCCACGGGAAATCACCCATAACGGACGGGATTAAGTCAGTCAGAACATCCGCCGTGTCGCGACCTTCGGATTGCAGAACGGCGACGTAATACTCGCCCTTCTTATCTTCCCGCGTTTCAGCTTGCGAAATATCGGTCAGTCCCGCGCCGCGCATAAACCCGGCGAGCGCTTGTTCCGGCGAGCCGACACGCGGCCCTTTGCGTTCTTCGGATACATCCGGCGACCGGGTCTCAACGTCAGTAATATATGTCAGACGCCGCGGCCCCGTGAGTGCCCGGCTACCGTTTGGCGTTAAGCCAGCAGCCTTAAGCCCAGCATCCATCAGCTTCACGAGATCATCGCCCGCACGTTTTTGCATCCGCGCCGGGATTTCTTCGCAGAAAATTTCAAAGAGAAGTTCGGCCATTAGCCGTCACACCGTCCCGTAACTTGTGCGCTCACATCAGACCCCAACAAAGAGATCGAGCCCGTATAGCTCGCGTCAGTCTGCTGCGTCGCCTCTACGCGCACTTTCCATTTCAGATAATCGACCACTTCATAGGTCACGTCGATCGTTTCGCCGGATAAATCCGGCACTTCCCGCGGGACCAGCTTCAGCGTTTCGCCTTTAAACCGCGCATAGCCCATATGATCGAGATCGTCTTTGCGGGTCACGAATAAGGCCACCTCGGAGTTAACCGCGTCCACTGCCGTGAACACACATTCAGTCGGCTGCACACGAGCCACCGGGAAGGCTTCAAACGCGCCCCTTGTTTCATCAACAGGCGGTTGGCACGCGCAGAGAGCAATGGCTGCGGTTAGGGTAAGACCACGTTTCATGCTGCGCGGCCCTTCTCGCCATCGACCCAGCTTTCGGCGCAACCGCGCGCAAGATCCCGCACGCGTTTGATATATTCTTGTCTTTGGGTCGGCGACACCACGCCGCGCGCATCCAGCAGATTGAACAGATGCGAGGCTTTGAGCGCGTGTTCATAGGCTGGCAGTGGCAAGGGTGTATCGAGCGCCAAAAGCGCCTTACATTCGGCTTCCGCCATCTCGAATCGTGTCAGGATATTATCCGTATTCGCATGTTCGAAATTATAGGTGCTCTGTTCGACCTCATTCTGGTGGAACACGTCGCCGTAAGACAGGCTTTGCGGCGTGCCGGGCGTGTTGAACGGCAGGTCGAACACATTATCGACGCCGAACACATACATGGCCAAACGCTCTAGCCCATAGGTGAGCTCGCCAGACACCAAATCGACATCGAGCCCGCCGACTTGTTGGAAATAGGTATATTGGCTGACTTCCATCCCGTCGCACCAGACTTCCCAGCCTAAGCCCCACGCGCCGACCGTTGGGTTTTCCCAGTCATCTTCGACAAAGCGAATATCGTGGATTGTCCGGTCAATGCCAATCGCGTCGAGACTGCCGAGATAAAGCTCCTGCAGATCAACCGGATTCGGCTTCATAATGACTTGGAACTGGTAGTAATGCTGCAAACGGTTTGGGTTTTCGCCGTAGCGGCCGTCTGCTGGACGGCGCGACGGCTGCACATAGGCCACATTCCATGGTTTCGGCCCGAGGGAACGCAGCACCGTCGCCGGATGCAACGTCCCGGCACCGACTTCTGTATCGAAGGGCTGCAGGATTGCGCAGCCTTTCGACGCCCAATAGCTCTGCAAGGTCAGAATCAGATCCTGAAAAGACCCCGGTTTGGAATGCGATTTGGCGGTATGGTCCGTCATGGCGGCGGCTTTACGCCGTTGGGTAGGAAGTTCAAGCGCGACTCGCGGTTTGAACGTGTCTTTCAGTCGTGTTTTACGACTATCAAGCCAGTTCTGCGCCAATCCCAGCATCAGTCAGGACTTGGCGCGCATCGTCCAAATCATCGGCCAGCACCATGACCCGCTTCGGGATCATAATTCCGGGCTCAAGCACGCTCATATTCTGGTCCATGACGAAACATTCGATCTCAGCATCGCGAAGCACTGCTTCAGCAAAAGAAATCGTGGCAGGGTTCGTTGTGATAATAAGCGCGATCATGGCCTATAGGTCGAACTGCCGCGGCATAATTGCAAGCTGTCATCCCACACCTCTTTGTCACTTGTGCGAGAGCGACCACGCACTTAACTAACGGGCACAATTGAAGGGTGTTACGATTTGACCGCTCCGGCTCAGATACAGCAAGATGATGCGCTTTCGCCAGCGCAGCAACTCTGGACGATCAGCGCGGACGATATGGGCGCCGTTGATGCGATCATCCTTGAACGGATGCATTCGCCTGTCGGCATGATCCCTGATCTCGCCCAGCATTTGGTTGGGGCGGGCGGCAAACGGTTGCGTCCCCTTCTGACCGTCGCGACGGCGCGTCTTTGCGGATATAAAGGTGAAGCCCATCACAAGCTGGCCGCGGCTGTTGAGTTTATCCACTCCGCGACGCTGCTGCATGATGATGTGGTCGACGAGTCTGACCTACGGCGCGGCAAAAAGCCCGCCAACCTAATTTGGGGCAATAGCGCATCAATCTTAGTTGGTGATTTCCTATTTGCCCGCGCGTTCAATCTGATGGTTGAAACCGGATCGATGGAGGCTCTCGGAATTCTGTCCAATGCGGCCTCCGTCATCGCTGAAGGCGAAGTCCAACAGCTCGCCAGCCTGCGCAATCTCGCCATGAGCGAAGCCGACTATATGGACGTCATTAAGGCGAAAACGGCGGCTTTGTTTGCAGCGGCGACCGAAGTCTCGCCTGTAATCGCTGGCTTAGACGACACGCGACGTGCGGCTCTGCGGGACTATGGTCTGAAGCTTGGCCTCGCCTTCCAACTGATCGACGATGCCCTAGATTATGGCGGACAACAGGCCGCCCTTGGCAAGTCTGTTGGTGACGATTTCCGCGAAGGCAAGATGACGCTGCCCGTAATCCGCGCATTGGCCAAGGCCGACGCAACAGAACGCGATTTCTGGCGTAAAGTCGTGGTGGATCGCGATCAAGATGATCTGGATCTGCAACGGGCCGTATCAATCCTGCGTAAATCTGGCGCGCTGGATGAGACCATTCAAATGGCGCGGCGCTTCTCTGTCGAAGCGATTGAGGCACTGGATATATTCGAAGAGTCGCCCCTACGGGACTGCCTGCAAAACTTGGCCGCCTATGTGGTGTCGCGCGCGTCCTAATCCGGGAGCGTTGCCGACCTGACGGCATAGAGACAGACGAACAGGCCGGACAGAAGCGCCAAACCCGACATCGACCCCAACGTCCCACGGCCATAAGCGTCATGGACGAGAACCCCCATCAGCGTGACCACGCCCGCATAGATGAGCGTAACCTCCACATGCCCGCCGCGTTTTCGTGCCCAGCGCTGATAAAGATGCGTATTGTGCGGGGCCATCATTGCGATGCCCTTCATCGGCTTTCTAATTAAAGTGATGAGGACATCAGTCAGCAGCGGCAAGATCAACAGCGGGCCGGCGTAGAGTAGACGTAACTCTGGTTGCTCATGAACTAAAAACAAAACTGCCCCTGCATAAAGAAACGCCGCACCTAACGCCCCACAATCGCCAGAAAACACGGTTGCCTTGCCGCGCAAATTATAGGGCAAAAAGCCGAATAGCGCCGCCGCTAAGGACCCGGAAATCAACGCTGTCACGGGCGCGCCAGCTTTGACCGCCAAGGCGCAGAGAGCGGTACTGGCGATGGCCAAACACGTCCCAAACATGCCGTTAATACCGTCCATGAAGTTGACAGCATTGCTGACCGTGAACAGCCATAGGATCGTTCCCGCCAAACCGGACCACCAGAGGAGATAGATGTGATCTCCACTAAACGGCAGCATGGTCACGGACCCAATTGCATTGGCCGC
Source organism: Algimonas ampicilliniresistens (assembly GCF_030159955.1). GTDB lineage: Bacteria > Pseudomonadota > Alphaproteobacteria > Caulobacterales > Maricaulaceae > Litorimonas > Litorimonas ampicilliniresistens. The sequence goes on along the minus strand of NZ_BSNK01000001.1, from coordinate 963,394 downwards.
TAATGTCGAAATGACCAAAATCAGACCCATTTTAAACTTCGTCGGAAGGCCGTATCGGTCATCGACAAAGCCAAGAAAGGATATGGCAAAGGTCAGCGACAACAGCGTAGCCAACTTCTCCGCGCTACCGGGCTGAGTGATGATCCAATCCTGATGCAGGGTTGCCGCCAATAAAATGGCGGCGCCGATCCCTGCAATGACACCAAGACCGCCGCCGGTTGGTGTTACGCGCGAATGGCTCGACCGATGGTCCGGTATGTCGCCGAGACCACCGAGACGCGCAAAACCTGTCACAGCTAAGGACACGAAAAATGCCAATCCGAAAATCTGCAAGGCGACTAACGCATTGATGCTGATCGGCCCAATCATGCTGCCTCCCCCAACCACGTCGCAACACTCCACCAGCCGTTCGCGCTGAGTGTCTTCGCGCTGACTTCCGCAGCCTGCATCGTCTCAAACAGTCCAAAGCAGGTAGCTCCAGAGCCACTCATCCGCGCCAACTGACAGCCGGGCTGTTGGGATATTGCGTCCAACACGTCGCCGATGATCGGGGCTTCAAGAATCGAGGCTGCCTGAAGATCATTCATACCCGACCGAGCTCGATCTAGCAGAGATCCGTTTAACGCTGTTTTTGCCGGAACCGCAGGCGGCGAAAGCGCGTCATAATGCGCAAATATTCGCGCCGTCGACATAGCCACTCCAGGATTGACCAGCACCGCAGGCAATCGGCCTAGACCTGACAACGCTGTGACCACATCCCCGACGCCCTCCATCATCGCCGTTTGCGACAGACGACAGACTGGAACATCAGCACCAATCGCGCTGGCATCCACCAAACCTGCAGGGTCAAAGGTGCGCAGAACGGCGGCAGCATTGGCTGACCCGCCACCAAGACCCGAGGATAAGGGAAGGTTTTTGGTCAACCGGACCGCCTGAGATCGGGCGTCACAAAGGTCTAGCGCCCTCACGATTAAGTTATCTGATCCCGGCGTTAGGTCATGCCCGAACGGGCCATCTATGGTTAGAGACGGATGGTCCGAGGGTTCGAATTGAATCTGGTCACCATAATCCGCGAAGACAACAAGGCTTTCAATAGGATGATATCCCGCCCATGCCCCTACCGCCATTGGGGCGCCAACATGCAGCGTCAGATTGATCTTGGCGCGGCACAGCATAGCGCTAGCCCCTTATTGCGCAGGAATGGCGTCAGGCCCGCTATCAAGCTTCAATTGGATCGCGATCGCTTCTTCCTCTGTCGCGTCATATTCTAGCGCACGTTGCCACTGATAGGTTGCTTCGCGCTTGCGGCCCAATTTCCAATAGGCATCGCCTAAATGATCAATAATCGTCGCCGAATATGGGGTTAGCACGACCGCTTGTTCGAGATATTTTTTGGCATCATCATACTGGCCGAGTTTGTAATGAGCCCAGCCAAGACTATCGATGATCGCCCCGGAATCCGGTTCGAGTTCGACCGCCCGTTCGATCAGTTCAAATCCTCGTGTGAGGTTCTCACCGCGATCAACCCACGTATAGCCAAGGTAGTTGAGCGTATCGGCGTCATCGGGTTGATAATCGAGCACTCGTAGAAAGTCCGCCTCCGCGTCAGGCCACATACCCAGCCGTTCATAAATAATACCACGTAGGCGCAGCGGCTCTGGGTTCGCCTTCAGGTCATCGTCAGACAGGCTCTCAACAAGCTGCGTGTAGAATGGCAGCGCCTCTTTCCAATTCTCCCGGAAGAACCGCGCACGACCTAAGGCCTCGCGGGTGAAATAGGACGGATGGCTCATCGCGAGCGATTGAAGAATTTGCAGCGCAGGCTCATCAATTTTCTGATCAAAAAGCTGGTTCGCTTCCCCCAAGCGCGCATTCACAAAATAAGGGCTGTCTTCATCCACTGACTGATACAAGGCGACCACTTCTGCACGGGTGACATCGTCCATCACCGGATGCGTCTCCTCCAATAAGCCTGCGAGCCAGACCGCCGCGCGATCGAAATCTGGATCCACCCAGCGCGCAAAGCGTAGAAATGTTTCCCCGCCTTCTGTAGAATTATTACGCACGAAGAAGGCGAAAGATGGCTCCGTCAAAGCCCTTGCCGCTTCAGCCCGAACAGACAATTTGGGCAGTCGCTTGCCCGTCTTTAAACGATCAAGATAAGACCCCACCGGACCAATATCGGCGGCAGGGTTATCATCGATCATCGCCTGCAGACGCGCTTGGGCTTCGGCCGGCATTTTATTGGCCGCCTCAAACCGGGCCCGCGCTAATCCATATTCCAAGGGTGCGAGGCCGCTATCTTCGACCGCATCAAAAGCCGCTTGAGCGGCTTCAATATTGCCCAATCGTCCTTCTAACTTTGCCAATTGGAGTTGCCCCAGATGAGTGAAATAGGTCGCACCGCCCATTTCAGAAAAAACCTTACGCGCCGCCTCATGCTTACCTTCATCGACCAAGGTCCAACCCAGAACGATGTTCATCGCGATGCCCATGGTAATATCTGCGGTCGGCTCTGTCGCATATTTACGGACTCGGGCGGTACGACCTTTGGCAAAGGCATCGACACTTAAAACAGCGCGAGACATGCTCTCCGATTTGTCTTGGCGGTAAAGACGCTCAGCCGTGTCACGTGCTAGCTTTCGATCCCCGGAAAAAAGAGCCGAATAGACAGCCAAGCGACCCAAACGATTATCCGTCGGTGCGAGGCTGAATGCATCTTGAAAGAATTGCGACTGGGCCTTGGGATCATTCAGATAGCGCGCATAGCTCCCGGACAAATAATCGCCCAGCATCCGCGCGCGTTCGCCCTCGAAGGCAGTTTCAGCGGCAAAGGATGAACCGATAGGGATCAGAGCGAAAGCAGCCGAAAGGCAGAAAGAACGAAACATCATGCACGGCCTCTAACAGGATGGCTTGGGCCCGGACAGACCCAACGCCTTAACAATTCGGTCAGATTGCACCGACAACGGGCGGTTTACATGCCCGCATAATTCGGCCCGCCGCCGCCCTCTGGAACCGTCCAGAGAATATTCTCAGACGGATCCTTGATGTCGCAAGTTTTGCAGTGAATGCAATTCTGGGCATTGATGACGAACGCGGGCTGTTTGCCATCTTCAACCACGACCTCATAAACGCCTGCCGGACAGTAACGCTGCGCCGGCTCGTTATAAATCGGCAGATTGACGTCGATCGGAATGCTCTGGTCAATTAGCTTCAAATGGCTCGGTTGATTTTCGCCATGATAGGTGTTGGTGAAGCTAACATTTGTTAGGCGATCAAAGGACAGAACCCCGTCAGGCTTCGGATAGTCAATCAGCTTGTGATTGGCCGCCTTGTCGGTCGACTTGGCGTCATTTTTCTTATGAGGCAGAGTCCCGAACGGGCTGAACTTGAACAGGGTTTGCAGCCACATATCAAGGCCGCCCATTAACATCCCACCCAAGAAAGGTCCGAACCGACCGTTCAGAGCCGCGACGTTGCGAACCGGGCGAAGATCCGCACCGATTTCGCCGTCATGAATTTCTTGATCATAATCAGATAATGTGTCCGCAGAGCGCCCGGCTTTCAAAGCCCGGTTGGCCGCTTCCGCCGCCGCGACACCTGAAAGCATCGCATTATGATTGCCCTTAATGCGCGGCAAGTTCACGAGGCCGACCGAACAGCCGAGCAGCGCGCCGCCTGGGAATGCCGCTTGAGGGATGGATTGATACCCACCCTTAGTCACAACGCGCGCGCCATAGGAGATGCGTTTGCCGCCTTCGAGTACGGCAGCCACGTCCGGATGATGCTTCCACCGTTGGAATTCCATATAGGGATAGACGTTGGGGTTTTCGTAGTTGAGGTCGACGATCATGCCGAGGAAAACTTGATTGTTTTCGGCATGGTACAAGAAAGATCCGCCGCCTCGCTTCATACCTAACGGCCAGCCAGTCGAGTGGTAGACTTTACCGGCTTGGTGGTGCTCTGGTTTAACTTCCCAGATTTCTTTCATGCCAAGACCGAACTTTTGTGGGTTGGCCCCGTCTCTGAGGTTGTAGGTTTTCATGGCGATTTGAGAGAGCGATCCGCGAGCACCTTCCGCGAGGAAAACATATTTGCCGTGCAATTCCATGCCCGGTTCATAGTTCGGCCCTTTGGACCCGTCTTTTTCATAGCCGAATTCACCAGCAACGACGCCCTTTAGGCTGCCATCTTCGCGGTAGATGAGTTGCGAGCATGACATGCCCGGGAAGATTTCAACCCCGAGCGCTTCAGCTTGTTCGCCCATCCAGCGCGCCACTGCGCCCATCGATACGACATATTTGCCGTGATTACTCATGAGCGGCGGCATGATGAAATTAGGCAAGCGCAGTGAACCTGCCTTACCGAGAACGGCAAGATGATCCGACGTTACTTCCTGTTTGACGGGGCAAGAGGCATCATTGCGGAAATCCGGGAACAGCTTTTCGAGCCCAATCGGGTCGAGCACTGCGCCCGAGAGAATATGCGCCCCGACTTCCGACCCTTTTTCCAACAAAACGACTGATGTGTCTGGGTTCAGTTGCTTTAACCGAATGGCCGCTGACAAACCTGCGGGTCCCGCGCCAACGATCACAACATCATAGTCCATGCTTTCGCGCACAATTGGATCGATTTCGTCGTTTGGTTCGTTACTATCCATGAACAGGTATTTCCCGTGTAATTTTTGTTTCGACACTCGCCACAGGGACTACTGCGTAATAGGGCGCGCTACAAGTATCGCGATGCCGCATCAGGAAGAACCTTCATGACGAATGAAACCATCCTACCGCCAAAATTTCCATTGGGGTGGGAAGAATGGGTGGCGTTGCCGGACTTGGGGCTGCCCGCCATCAAGGCAAAGGTCGATACGGGCGCAAAAACGTCAGCGCTCCATGCCGTTCGAGTCGAGCCGTTTGGGTCTGAAGCCAAACCACAAGTCCGCTTCATCATGCACCCGGACCCCAGTGATCCATCGATTGAGGTCGTGTGTTCCGCGCGCGTTAAGGACAAGCGCGCGGTGACCTCTTCCAACGGGCACACTGAACTTCGTTATGTGATCGAAGCCATGGCTAAGATCGGTGAAAAAACCCAACTCATTGAAATCAGCCTGACCAATCGCGAGACAATGGGCTACCGGATGCTACTCGGTCGGTCTGCGATCCAAGACGACATGAGTGTCCGACCGACAGAAAGCTTTTTGCAGGAGCAACTTTCTTATTCTGTCTATAAGAAACGTCGGAAATCTGCTGTTCAGCAGCGTCCTTTACGCATCGGCATTCTGACACAAAGCCCTTCCAATTACTCCAACACTCGGATGATCGAAGCCGCCGAATCCCGGGGCCACACAATCGAGACGATCTACACTTCGCGATGCTATATGGCGATCAACGGGCACAAACCTGAGGTCCATTACAGAGGCAAACCGCTCGACCGGTATGATGCTATTATTCCCCGGATTGGCGCCTCTCTGACCTTTTACGGCATGGCCGTAGTGCGGCAGTTTGAGGCGATGGGCGTTTACGTTCTGAATACGGCAGACAGTATCGGAAAATCGCGCGACAAATTGTTGGCACACCAGCTTTTGGCTCAACACGGTCTTGGCATGCCAACGACAGCTTTTGCAAAGAGCGCACGCGATACTAAAGATATTCTCGACCTAGTCGGTGGCAGTCCCGCTGTCGTGAAACTCCTTGAATCGACACAAGGGCGCGGCGTTGTCCTTGCTGAAACGCGAAAATCCGCGTCCGCACTCATCGACGCGTTTCGCGGGCTGAACGCACATTTTCTGGTTCAGGAATTTGTCAAAGAAGCTGCAGGCAGCGATATTCGGGCCTTTGTGGTCAATGGAAAGGTTGTCGGATCCATGATGCGCACAGCCGCAGAGGGTGATTTCCGATCCAATGTCCACCAAGGCGGATCGGTCAAGACGGTCAAACTCTCAAAGGAGGAACGCCGCGCCGCGATACGGGCTGCGAAGATACTTCGCCTTGATGTCTCAGGCGTTGATATTTTACGATCTGATTCTGGTCCGAAAATCCTAGAGGTCAATTCCTCACCCGGCCTAGAGGGCATCGAAAAAGCGACGGGCAAGGACATTGCTGGCGCCGTCATCGAATGTATCGAAGCGAATGTCCCGACGATCTACCGGGTCGGGCAGAAGGGTTGATCTTCAGCGGAGCGTGATTGCACGCTTGCGAGACCGACCCATGGTGGCTAGTTCGACCTTATGACCTTCGCACAATCCATTCTTATGATCATTTCGATGATCCTGAGCTTCATGACCTTCGTGATTTTCATCGAAGTCGTCATGTCTTGGCTGTTCATGTTCGGTATTTTGAATATGCGCGGACAAATCGCGCCGCAGATTTATCACGGTATTCGGACGATCACCGGCCCAATTCTTCAACCTTTCCGAGATTTGCAGAACAAACTTCTACCCAATCTAGGTACGTTTGATCTGTCGCCGATCTTAGCCCTGATCGCGATTTGGTGGGTTCAGAACTATTTGATCAACTCACTACTGATGCAAGCGTTCGCCTAAGAGACTCCGTCTGCAGATATCAGAGGGGCGACGGCCCTACGATCGACTCTCTGTCTTTCGTAGCCATAACCCCGCGCTGTCTGACGTCGCGTATCCCGGAATATCCTTATTCGCCTGCTCGGTGCATTGCATCGCGAAATAGTCATTGAAGAACATGATCTCATAATCGGTTTGATTCATGAGGAAGAGCTGTAGCGCATAGACCTCGTTCCAAGATCTGGGTGGGTTTTTGATCCATAGCTCTCGATATTCGAATGGCCAGAAAATATCGTGAAAGTGAATGATCACACCCGGCGCTAAACGAGGCAAAATTTCTGTCAGTTCCCACAGCACATCCGAGTGTGTTTTAAGAATGTGAGTTGAGTCGATGAAGAGGATATCGCCCGCCCCGAGCTGTTCGAACACATCCAGGTCAACGTCCTGAACATTTTTCGCAATGATCGAGACATTATCCTGATCCTCATCGACGAGGGTTCTCACCAGCTCCGGATATGGGTCGATGAAGGTAATGTCGGGATGGTGCTCGAAAAATCTATCGACGGTGTCTAGCAGTAGAGCCGATGAGTAACCCGATCCAACTTCGATGACCTTTTTCGGCTTAAGTTTCTGCAGGAGCCCAAAGTAAACGGCGGCATCGCCAAAGTTGAAAGCGGGGTTGTTGAAATAGTACCGGAAGTCATCCGTTTTATCTTTCGGAAACGGTAGAGTTTTCATGAAGGGAACCAGCGCGTTCCACATCTCAATCATTGCGGCTTTATCGATTTCAATATCATTGACCGACGGCGTGGCCATCGTTTTGAGATCTTCAAACGGCAAACTCTTCACATCAACGACCGGACTGTAAAAGTGGCCAGGATTAACGAACAAGTTCTTCATTGAGTTGACCCGTTCTTCAAATCTTTCAGATTTGAAGATGTCATCAAAGGCCCCAAGAGGGCTCCTACTCTCATTCATTTTTCGGACGCGATACTGAACATCCTCGTCGGTCACACCATGTCCCAGCATCAATTCCAGCAATTGCGATAGACGGTGTAGATCGGTCTTACCCGCGTCTTTTTTCTGTCGGATGTCCGACAGTCGACTTTGCACTCTCCCAGACTCCAGCAATTCATTCATCAAAGACTCTAGAGGTCGATCTGAATCCTTTTGGTTCTGGTAATACTCGCTCACCTCTTGTTCTGGTGAGACACCCAAAATGAGGGTCAGCAGAGCGTCGAGATCATAGTCTTCACGGATAATCTCAACCGGATTTTCCCGAGATGTTCGTCCAAACAATTTCTTGGAAGCTCGCTTGAAGATCGATTTGTCGGTCATAAGTCTAGCGTTGCCAAGTCTTTGAAGTGATAGATCTAAAGCGCGCGATAGGCCTAATGCAGCGCAACAGCTTTGCAACATTTTATCGAAATTATGAGCCCAGAAACCGGCACGATTAGTTCGAAATGAAATATCGATGAGCCAGACTGGTGCCGCATGGGTGACTTGAACACCCGACCCCCACATTACGAATGTGATGCTCTACCAGCTGAGCTAATGCGGCACGCGCGCTCTGGCGAGGCGGTGATATAGCGACGGCTCTGGCCCGTATCAACTAGGATTCATCAGTCTTTTGAGGGCTCATCCTCACCGTCCAAAAGATCGTCAAAGCGCTGCGCGAGGTCAGGGTCGGCGTCGATTTCTGGTGCGACGAGACGAAGGGGTTCGGTATTGGGTTCTGGTGTCGGGCGACGCACAGACTCTTGTCGCTCTGCGCGCGGGTGGACCAACGCGCCCGTGTCCCCATAGGAGAACACCAATCGCCGCCAATCTTGTGGCTCATAGGCGAATCCGGGGCCTTCAGGGTCAAGGTCTGACCAATCTAGTTCATGCGGGGCGGTCGCAGCCCGTTCCGTCCAGAGACGGGCATCCGCTTCATTGTCCAAATCACGTTCTGCCTGTGCCGCAAGCAAACATAACCGTGCCGTCGGCTCATCCTCGCTTAACAGCGGAGACAGAAGCGAGAGTGCGTCGACGGGACGTTTTGCGCGCAAGTGATGATCAATCATCAGCAGTTCGGCTTCGCGATGCTCAGGATCAGAGGCGATAAACCGTTTTAGACGGCTGCCCTGGGTGTCGACACTTTCACCGGGATAAAGATCGAGATAAGCAATCGCGATCGCGGGATGCGGCGCGCTTTTCCACGCTCGCTCCAGCAGCGAAGCCGCTTTCTTCTGGCCGCCAGTCGCCGTCAGTTCATACGCAGCAATTGCAGCGGCCGGTGCGAAGTCTGGAGCGTCCTTCAAGGCAGACTGTGCCAATTCGAGTGATTTATCGTGCTGACCGTGGTCCATCCAGTAATCCGCTTCCGCTGAAAGCAGGACAGCGCGGCGTCGGCTGAAGACATCTCCCGTAATATGTTTCGCGGCGCGACCTTTTTCCAGCACATCACGAGCTTCGGTCCAGCGATAATCAGCGACGAGCGCCTTAAACAGAGTGTCAAAGGCCCATCGCGCTTGCACATTCTGGTCAAACGCTTCCCGCGCCGCCTCGACTGCGCCCGGTAGGTCGCCCGTCGCGAGTTTTGCCTGTGCCAAGCCTCGTTGCGCGGTTGGTCGTGTCTTTGGACTATCCAGCATGGCAGAGTAATGTTCGACGGCCGCATCGCTATCACCACAAGCTTCAGCCGCCGTAGCGCTGATGATATGGCCGAGATCAGTTGAGCCCGCCAAGTCACGCACGCGCGCTGATGCTTTACGAGCCCGGTCTATATCGCCCTCGGCCCCGGCAATCAGCGCCTCTTCCATCGCGTCAATGGCGCGATTGCGCTTGCGCATGCCCACGCCAGACTTAAGCCGTCGCGGTAAACGCCAGATCCACAGCAAAATCGACCAGAGCGCGATCGTGCCGACCATAAGCGCCGTACCAAATAGGATCACGGCTTGGAATGTCATTTCAATGGGAGGAAACGCCAACAGGCCATCTTGGGCCGATGAGGTTATGATCAGTGCTGCATTATCTCCAACGAAAAGAAGCGCGCCCGCCAGCAGAGCAATGAAGACCAAAAGCGCAATTAGATATTTGCTCATTGGACCGCGTCCTCCATGTCAGCGCGCCAACCGCGCGCGAGCGTGCGCAGTTGTGATGGCAATTGGTCGAATGTTTTCAACGCCGCGCGGGGGCGACCGTCGGCAAGATCGCGTTCTATCGAAGCGATCAACAGCTCTGGATCTTCACTACCCCGAACTTTGACATGCTGAGAGAAAACGCGTCGGATCAGGCCGCCACCTGACAATTGCGTTGCACCATCGCGCAACACATTCGCAGGAAAGCGCGGCAAAGAGCTAGGATCGACATAAGGTTCGGACGGCGCTTCAGCTTCAACGACGCTCGTTACTGACAACGATGTGTCTGCCAATAGAGAGACTTGTTCCGCCTGGTCTTGTAGCTGCGTTTCCAAGACTGTGACTCTGTCCTCAAGCGCCGACAAGTCCTGCATTTCTGCTGGAATTTCAGGTAATTCGAACCCCCTCGCCTGCAAAGCCTCCATGCGCTCAACGATCTCTTGGCTCAAGGGTTCGACCGTGGGTCGGGCTTCAAGCGCGAGAATTCGTCGATTGAGCGGAGATAGATCAACTTTCGGAATGACAGGGGCCGGACGATTTCGCAATTCTACCAGTTCGCTTTTCAACGCAGCCATTTCTGCCTGTACGGGCGCCGGGTCAAATGGAGTGGGCCGGATGAACCAGCTCGCTGCAAACGCGGTCGCGAATCCCAGCAAAGCTCCGCCTAAGAGGGCGAAAGGCCAGCGCGGTCGACGGTCAGTTACATAGACGTCGTTCATCGCCGGATCATCAGAATCCAACACGTCAGGCTCAAGGATCAAGATTTCATCAGAGTCGGTCACGTCCCTATCCTAAACCTCTGCGGGTCGGCTGCAAGCGATCAGCGCGGCCTCGGTTGGACGTTCAGCAATCCGGGTTTTCAGGCGCCCTAATGGCGCAGCCACGTTCGGGCTCAAACAGTAAGCCGTTAGGTTCGACAGGTCACGCTTAGGGAGCGTCATCAGCGTGCTAGAAGCCATAGGAGAGTAAAGTGCCACCGCTTCGATTTGTTCCAAATCTACTGGCCAATTTGTTACCGAGTTCGTGGTGTAAACGATCTGGCGACGCGCTCGCATACCACGCTCTGTGAGAGTCTCGACAACGGCACCTCTAATTGTCTCTCCTGACATGTGGACAATAGGGTTTTCTGTTATTTCAATAGCTTGAACCAATGACTTCCAGTCTCCACCTGCGGAAACGATATGGCTGAACCCGTACTCCCGCGCGACACATGCAGTCGCATCGCCCACCGTATAAATAAGACGCCCGTGCCCTTTGATCCCGCAATGCCGCACACCGTGAGCTGACGTAAATATGAGAGTCGCCTGATCAGAAATCGCTTCTGTTTGAGGGATGGGATGAACCGTCAGTAGCGGCGCAATCACTGGCTCGAACCCTGCCTCGCGCCACGCGTCTGCGCTGCGCTGGGCCGCAGGCTCCGTTCGCGTAATCCATATCCTAGTCGTCAAAAGTAATCCGTCCGTCGATTTCGATTCTTAACGTTTCACCCATTGCGAAACCAAAATCATAGGCGTCACCCACCGATATGACGTCCTTGGCGTCGACACAGGCAAAGCGCAGACTCCCATCCTTAGCCAACACCTCCCCGCGAAACCCTAATTTGCTTCCAGTGAATTCAGCGAGCGCAGCAATCGGCGTTCTGCAAGAACCATCCAAAGCTCTGAGAAAAGCGCGTTCCGCGGTGATCGACATCTCAGCGGCCTTATCATTCAACCCCGAGAGTGTTTCGCGCAGCTGCACCTCGTCCCGACGCGTCTCAACCCCGACAACGCCCTGTGCGGGCGCCGGCAACATGAGTTCCGTTGGCACAGCCTGAGTAATCCGGTCGCCCGCGCCCAGACGGTTGAGCCCTGCCACAGCCAAAAAGGTGGCATCACAGACACCGGCTTCGAGCTTTTTGAGGCGCGTTTGCACATTGCCGCGCAGCAGGCAGAATTGGACATCCGGACGCAGAGTAGCCAGCTGTGCCCGACGGCGCAGACTAGCAGACCCAATCATCGCCCCGGCGGGCAAGTCATCAATCGACGCGTGTTTGACCGAGATGAAGGCGTCACGTGGGTCTTCGCGCGGCAAGAGCGCCGGAATGATCAATCGTTCATGACCGACCGTTGGGACATCCTTCATCGAATGGACCGCTAAATCGATGCGGCCATCCAGCAACGCCTCTTCCAACTCCCGTGTAAAAAGACCCTTCCCGCCGAAATCCTTGAGTTCACCTTTGATCTGATCACCGGATGTTTTGAGGATTCGAATCTGCCAATCCGTGTCCGGATCACGCTCAACCAGCAGGCTTTGAACCCAACGGGCTTGATAAAGTGCGAGCGGGCTGCCGCGCGTGCCGATGTGGCGGGTCTGTTGCAAGCGGTCCGAGCCTCCCTTAGGTGAGCGGCGTGCCTTTAACCGCGACACAAGCTCCGACGCAATCCATCAAGACGCAATCCATGAAGTCCCCTGCCATCATACTCGGTATCGAAAGCAGCTGCGATGAGACGGCTGCGGCTGTCATTTGTGAGGAACGCGGACTATTATCCAACATTGTCGCCTCCCAAGATGAGGCTCATTCGCCGTTTGGTGGTGTCGTGCCTGAGATCGCCGCACGCGCGCATATGAGTAAGATCGAATCGATTATCGACCAAGCTATCACCGAAGCTGATGTTGACTATATCGACTTATCGGCGATTGCAGCCACGTCTGGGCCGGGCCTGATCGGCGGCGTCATTACCGGCTTGATGGCGGCGAAAGGTCTATCCGTCAGCCTGAACATCCCGCTGATCGCGGTCAACCATCTCGAGGGCCACGCCCTTTCGCCACGTCTTACAGAGGACTGCGCCTTCCCTTATTTGCTGTTGCTGGTATCCGGCGGTCATTCGCAATTACTGAGCGTGCAAGGTTTGGGGGACTATACGCGCCTCGGATCGACTATCGACGATGCGGCTGGTGAAGCTTTTGACAAGACAGCGAAAGTCATGAGTCTGGGTTTCCCCGGCGGTCCCAATGTTGAACGATGGGCTGCCAAAGGCGACGACCGAGCGATCAGACTACCGCGCCCTCTACTGGATCGGGACAGTTGCGACTTCTCCTTTGCTGGTTTGAAGACGGCCGTCGCGCGCGCTTTTGAAGCATCGGATCAGTCCGATGCGGCCAAAGCCGATCTTGCAGCCTCCTTTCAACGAGCGGTCTCAGATTGCCTCGTGGACCGAACAGAGCGCGCCATGAAGGCATTCAAACAACATCGCACTGGACCCTACCGATTCGTTGTCGCAGGCGGCGTTGCGGCGAACCAGACTCTAAGAGATAGCCTCAACAACACGGCTCAACATCATGATTTTCAAACATTCTTCCCACCGCTAGAATTTTGCGGCGACAATGCCGCGATGATCGCCTTAGCGGGACTGGAACGACTCTCAGCGGGGCGCATTGATACTCTAGACGCCCCAGCACGGCCCCGTTGGCCCCTTGATGGGGATTCGGCTCGAACAGCGCCAGCATCGGGCTCGGGACGCAAAGGACCCAAATCATGAAACTCTATGGCTCCCTCACCTCACCCTTCGTCCGCAAATGCCGGATAACGGCGATAGAAACCCAACTTGCTGATCGGCTCGATTTCGTGACTATCAACGTTCTAGCAGGCGAAACCAGCCACCCTAACCCTCTCAGAATGGTTCCAGCGTTTGAAACCGACGCTGGTGAAATAATTGTGGACAGCCGGGTTATCTGCGAATTTCTCGCGAGTGCAGGGTCTCATCTTTCTACTCCAGAAGGATGGTCCGACTCGATCTTGCTCGCCCTCGCTGACGGTATGACCGATCGCGCAGTTTCCATAACACTGGAACGCAGACGACCTAAATCGGAGCAGTCTCCTGGCTGGGTGACGCATTGCGAGACATCGATCAGGCAAACCTTGCCTGAACTTGCACGCCGCTTACCGCAGGCATTTACTCCCGGCGCCATCGCGCTGGTCTGCGCTCTCGCTTATCTTGACCTTCGTCACGGCAGTATCGACTGGCGGAATGGGAACGATACTCTAGCCGGCTGGTACGAACAAATGTCTCAGCGACCGAGCGTCATCGCAACGGAGCCTCCAGCATGAGCTATCAGAAAATCGGTGTCATTGGTGCGGGCGCATGGGGCACGGCACTGGCGCAAACATTATCCAAGACTGGGCGTGACGTCACGATTTGGAGTTTTGAGCCGGATTGCGCCGAGGCGATCAATGAGCGGCACGTCAATGAGTGCTATCTGGATGGTGTTCCGCTTGATCCAAAATTGCGGGCGACCTCTGACCCCGCCGACCTTGCAGGTTCTGACGCCATTCTGTCAGTCGCCCCGGCGCAGCACACCCGCGCGACTTTGGCCGCTTTTGTTCCGTATATCGCCGCAAGTACGCCGGTCCTCCTATGTTCAAAAGGCATTGAAATCAGCACTCGAGCCTTCATGGCGGATGTGTTGCGAGACGTCATGCCAGACGCGATTCCGGCGGTCCTGTCAGGACCATCCTTCGCTGCCGATGTGGCACGCGGCCTACCCACAGCCGTCACTCTGGCCTGCGCCGATGAAACGGTCGGCGCGGCTTTGGTGGAAGCCTGTGCAGCGCCCACCTTCCGACCCTATCTGACCGATGATGTGATGGGCGCGGAAATTGGCGGCGCGGTCAAGAATGTCCTCGCCATCGTCTGCGGCATTGTGCTTGGCAAGGAGCTCGGACGATCCGCGCATGCCGCCATCATGACGCGTGGTTTTGCCGAAATGACGCGACTTGGTAAAGCCCTTGGCGCGCGCCCCGAGACGCTGACCGGACTTTGCGGACTCGGAGATTTAGTCCTAACCTGTAGTTCCGAAATGAGCCGCAATATGAGCTGCGGCCTCGCGCTCGGTCGTGGTGAAAAATTGGAAGACATCCTGCAGGGCCGCTTGGCCGTGACGGAAGGGGTTGCGACCGCCCCAGCGCTCAAGCTTTTGGCCCAACAGCACGGCGTCGACATGCCGATCAGTTTCGCACTGGCGGGTATTTTAGACGGGTCTATCAGCGTGGATGAAGCCGTGGTCGACCTTTTGTCGCGGGATCACCGCCCGGAAACCGAATAGCCCTAAAGCGTTTTCGACTTGCCCGCTTCGATCATAGGGAGGTCGAGCGGCATTAGCTCCGTTTCCGTCACATGTTTGCGGGCCTTTTCGACCAGCGTCAGCGTCCCGTCAACGACAGCAACGAGGCGACCATTCGGGCTCAGCTGATCCATAACTTTTTCCGGAATGGCCCGTACGGCGCATCCGAGCACGATCCGGTCAAAGGGGGCTTGGCCCGGCCAGCCATAACGACCATCGCCATGACGAATTTCAACATTATGGATCCCGAGTGTTCTGAACCGTGTTTCCGCGTTCGAGACGAGGCCGACATAACGTTCAACCGAATAAACCCGGCGCGCCAGTCGTGATAGAACAGCTGACATCCAGCCTGATCCACCGCCAATTTCCAGCACTTTGGAACGATCCGTCGGGGCCAGCATCTGCACCAACAGCGCTGTCGTCAGAGGCGCACTCACTTGCTGTCCACAGGCGATAGGCAAAGCGATCTCTTCATAGGCACGCTCTGATAGCTCCGGCGTTAGAAACGCTTTTCGCGGCACTTGCTCCATCGCACGTAGCGTCCCGGAATCACTGATCCCACGCGACCGCAGCCGCATGACCATATCCACGAGCCGTGGATCGAAATTCACGTCTCTGGCAGGCGCGCCAGCGTCCCCTCATGGGTGAGGTCGGTGTGGAGCGGCGTAACCGAGATAAAGCCGTCATAAATTGCGCGGAGATCTGTCCCTTTGTCCGGGTTCGACTTCTTCGCACCGTAAGTCAGCCAATAATAATCACCGCCACGAGGATGATCGCGCTTGTCGATATGACTCATTTGGAAGTCACGATGGCCTTGCCTTGTGTACTGCACACCCCGGACTTCATCGGGCGCTTTGTCGGGGAAATTCACATTCATCACGACTCGCTCGGGCCAGCCTTTTTCAAGCAATGTCCGTACGATATCGGCGCCATGCGCTTCGGCCGTTTCCCACGGCAATGACGTCGCGCCCTGAAAGCCGCGCGCCAACGACAAGGCAATCGATGGGACCCCCATCTGCATGCCTTGAAGCGCCCCGGCAACGGTGCCGGAGAACGTCACATCTTCCGCCAAATTTTGCCCCCGATTGACGCCGGACAGAACCAAATCCGGCGGATGATCAACGAGCAGGTCGCGCATGGCGACAATGACGGAATCCGTCGGTGTGCCAGTCACGGAATAAACCCGCTCATCAAGATGACGCAAACGAACAGGATTATGCAGGCTAACACCGCGCGATGCAGCCGACTGTTCATTGTCTGGCGCACAGACCCAGACATCATCCGATAAGTCTGCCGCGATCCGTCGCAACACCTGAAGCCCCGTCGCCCGGACACCATCATCATTCGTCAGTAGGATTCGCATGCGGCGCTGATCGCAGATCAGTCGCTATCTGTCATCACCAGAGCCTGACAGGACTGAGCGACAAGTTTGTAGGGTTATAATCGCTTATCCGGCGCGAACAGACCTTGACGAGAGAAGCCGCGGGGAGCCATTCGGCCCGCTTGAGCGCGGGATCCCTCATGTTGCGGCCAATCCGGCACTTCCTGACGGCGTCCAGCGCTATCGATGAACGCCAAGCCTTCTTCGGAGGAGAAGGTCGTCATATCGCTGAGGCCGCCATCCTTGTAGCGTTGCAAACGAACCCCTTTCCCCCGAGTCAGT
The DNA here is from genome assembly GCF_030159955.1 of Algimonas ampicilliniresistens. Classification (GTDB taxonomy): domain Bacteria; phylum Pseudomonadota; class Alphaproteobacteria; order Caulobacterales; family Maricaulaceae; genus Litorimonas; species Litorimonas ampicilliniresistens. The sequence goes on along the minus strand of NZ_BSNK01000001.1, from coordinate 946,986 downwards.
TCAGACACCTCGTCTAGATTGAACACGAGTAGCTTTCGGTTTTCGCCAATTGTTGCGATCCGGTCGCCTTTGGCCTCAATCACACGAACAGCCTCTGCATCACCTTTTACGTTCAAGACCTGCTTGCCGCCACGGGTTGAGGCGACAATGTCCGCTTCCTTAACCCGGAAGCCATAGCCTTCTGATGAGGCGACCAAGAGAGTTCGTTCTGGATCGTGCACAAACAGACCGACGGGAATGTGGTCATTCTCCAGATCAACCATGAGGCGGATTGGTTCACCATTACCGCGTCCGCCTGGCAGCTTGTCACCGCCCAGCGTGTAGAATTTTCCGTTCGAGGCGAAGAGGATAATCTTATCGGTCGTCTCCGCGTGAACGGCAAAAGCGAGCTTGTCGCCTTCTTTAAATTTCAGCGTATCGAGATCGTCGACTTTGCCCTTCAACGCCCGGATCCAGCCTTTTTCAGATAGGATGACCGTAATCGGCTCCTTGGTGATGAAGGCCGTCGACAGATCAATATCGAGGTCAGGTGCTAAGTCGAATGTCGTCCGGCGACGGCCGGCATCAGTCTTCGGCCCGTAAAGGTCACGCAACTCGCGAATTTGACCCGAGATTGTGTCCCATTGCTGAGCGTCCGAGCTAACCAACGCTTCGAGCTTGATTTGCTCCGCACGCAGACTTTCACTCTCTGTCTTAATCTCAATTTCTTGCAGCTTGTTCAGCGCGCGCAACCGCATATTGAGGATTGCGTCGGCCTGCCGTTCCGTCAGGTTAAACGCTGCAATCAGCTCCTCTTTCGGTTTGTCCTCATAGCGAACAATGCGGATCACTTCGTCGAGATTAAGGAAGGCGATAAGATAGCCGTCAAGTACTTCTAATCGATCAGCAATTTTGCCGAGACGCTGGTTCGTGCGGCGCAGCAAAACCTCACGACGATGGTCAAGCCAGCTCTGAATAACCTCACGCAGATCCATCACACGCGGCACGCCGTTGGCGTCCAACACATTCATATTTAGACTAACACGACTCTCCAGCTCACTGATTTTAAACAGGCTTTCCATCAGTATCGCGGGATCAATATTCTTAGATTTTGGCTCTAGGACGATACGAACATCTTCGGCGGACTCGTCGCGCACATCGGCCAGACCTGACGCCTTCTTACTCTCAATGACTTCGGCCAACTTCTCAATCAGACGGGACTTCTGCACCTGATAAGGAATTTCGGTGACGACGATCTGGTATGTCCCCCGTCCGGTGTCTTCGACGGCCCAACGCGACCGGATCCGGAAACTTCCGCGCCCAGTTTGGTATGCCTCCAAGATGTTATCCTTAGGCTCGACCATGATCCCCCCCGTTGGTAGATCCGGTCCAAGAATATGGTTCATCAAGGTCTCAACGCGCGCGTTCGGTGTCTTGATAAGGTGCAGAGCCGCATTGCAGATCTCAGCCACATTATGCGGCGGGATCGACGTCGCCATGCCAACCGCGATGCCCTGCGCACCATTGGCTAGCAGGTTTGGAAAGCCCGCTGGCAGGACGACGGGTTCATCATCTTCCTCATTATAGGTTGCTTTGAAATCGACCGCGTTTTCATCGAGGCCTTCGAGCAACAACATACCTGCCGCCGTCATCTTGGCTTCGGTGTAGCGCATGGCAGCGGGGCTATCGCCGTCAATATTGCCGAAGTTGCCCTGCCCTTCGACCAGCGGATAGCGCGTTGCAAACTCCTGGCTGAGCTTGACCAGCGCGTCATAGATCGATTGGTCACCATGTGGGTGGAATTGACCCATCACATCGCCAACGATCCGGGCTGATTTCTTGTAAGCGCCTTCCGGATTCAGCTTTAACTGGCGCATGGCGAAAAGAATGCGGCGATGGACGGGTTTCAAACCGTCGCGCACATCCGGCAAGGCGCGCTGTGTAATCGTCGACAGAGCGTAGGCCATATACCGCGCAGAAAGCGCATTATCGATATGTTCCTCGATCACAGGATTATGCGGCGTTGCACCTCCGCCGGAATTCTTGGGTTTTTTCGTTTTCGCCATCGTCCTGTTTCCCGCGTCGAATCAGAAGTCCAGCCTAGCAGGCGATTCCTTGAAAATCCCCGCCAATAGCGTTGAAAAGTCCCGCCTTAGGGAAAGATAGCCAATCCATCGGCGACCAAACGTTCGACCATGACACGCCGGGCCTCTGGAAGCGTCCGATTGCGTTCCCACTGAACCCGCGTCTCTAGAAAATGCCCTGTCAATCTCAACCCATCGCCGACATCCTCTGGTGAGGCGATAGGCTCCCCGCGCAAGAATGGCGGCAGGCGAAACAGCTTATCCAGATAGGGCTCGGCAGCTTCGGCGCTCACCGCGCGGCCAGAGCGCGGTGAAACGTGGGTCAGATTGTCGGTTGTCTCCGTTGCCGCGCAGCGCGTCAGGTCCAGACCGTAGCCAAGCCCCTGCAAGAGCAAACTTTCCCACCGGACATAGAGCGCGGGCCAGATTTCAGGGTCGTTCAGCCGTTCGAGCACAATTTTGGTCACATCATACAGATCGGGCAGCGGCTGTTTTTCTGGCAACATCTCTCGCGATAGAGCTGCAATGCTGTTCAGCGCTGCAAGGCTCAGCCGGTCTTCCATAAAGACGCCAGCCAACGCCTCAACAATCTCGACCGTGTAATAACCTAAATGCTCTTCGAGCCGTCCGCGCCATTCGACTTCAACAATGTTGCCGGGCTGCAAGAGCGGGCGCATTCGCCGCCCGGCACCACCGCGCACCAAGCCCTTATGGCGGCCATGGTCTCGCGTGAACGTCTCCATAATGGCAGAGGTTTCGCCGTGCTTACGGGCCTGAAGCACAATCGCTTCGGAGGTAAAGTCCATCAGACTTGGATACCGGAGACGCGTTTAAACATCGAACTCCAAGCCAGCTTCAGCATATCTGGCGCGGTCTTCCATCCAGTTTTCACGGACTTTCACGAAAAGGAAGAGGTGGACGCGGCGGCCGAGCCAGTCTTCCATCTCTTTGCGCGCCGCTGCGCCGATAGCTTTGACGGTCTCGCCGCCCTTCCCCAACACGATCCCCTTTTGTGTACCCCGGCGGACATAGATGATCTGATCAACACGAACCGAGCCGTCCTTACGATCGGTCCATTTTTCGGTTTCGACCATCGAGGCGTAAGGCAGCTCATCATGCAGACGTAGAAACAATTTCTCCCGCGTGATCTCTGCCGCCATCAGGCGCACCGGAATGTCCGCTGCTTGATCTTCGGGATAAAGCAAAGGCCCTTCCGGCATGGCGTCGGCAAGATAAGTCGCCAAATCTTCGACGCCCGTCCCCTTCGTCGCGGATAAGACAAATATGCGCTCATACCCGCCCACCTCATCGAAATGAGCAATCAAGGGCAGAAGTTCGTCGGTCGGAACCGTGTCGATCTTATTCAGGACGAGCACGGCTTTCCTCTGGCGTTTAGCCAGCCCTGCCATCACTCGATCTGTATCTTCGCTCGCGAGCCGATCCTGCGATGAGCCTTCGCCTTTTGCGTTGCGATACCAAGCGCCCGCATCGACAATATGCGCAATCGCGTTGGAATCATCTGCACCGCGCCAAGCTGCATGCACCATGGATTTGGAGAGGCGATCTTGTTTCCGAGGTTCAAAGATGCCGGGCGTGTCGACCAGAACAACCTGCGCGCGCGCGCCTTCGCTTGTGGTGAGCATCGCAATCGCCCGGATCTGAAACCGCGTCGTCTGAACCTTATGCGTAACGATCGAGACTTTCTCACCGACTAGCTGGTTCGTCAGCGTCGACTTGCCTGCATTGGGCGCACCAACAATGGCGGCAAAACCGCTGCGAGTTGAGGGCTTAGAGGGTGTCATGTCCATATATCGATCAATTCTTGAGCGGCGTGTCGTTGGGCAATGCGCTTACTTTTGCCGCGGCCGGATGCGGTTCCAATGCCGGAGACAGTAACATCTATGACGAAAAGCGGGTCGTGATCCGGCCCTGACCGCTCAGTGACGTTATATTCTGGCAATCCGTGCCCACCTGCCATCGCGCGTTCTTGCAGCTCTGTTTTCGGGTCTTTAGCGGATTTGGACACCACAGCCTTAAACTCAGGCATCCAAAAACGATCATAGAAAGCTTGTACGGCGTCCATGCCACCATCGAGATAAAGCGCCGCAATCAGCGCTTCACACGTATCGCCGAGAATGGATGTCTTCTCCCGCCCGCCCTGTTTTTCTTCCGATGGAGAGATCAAAACATAATGGCCGAGATCAATTTTACGGGCGACCGTGGCGCACATTTCCTTACGGACGAGCGCGTTTAATCGGCGGGCCAGCGTACCTTCTGTTTCTGAGGAATAGTCAAACAAGGCCCGCGCCGTCAGCAGACCCAAGACGCGATCCCCTAAAAATTCGAGCCGTTCATTATTGGGAGCGGAACTATGGCCATCTCCATAAGAGCTATGGGTAAGCGCCCGCATAGCCAGTTTTCGATTATCGAACCGGTAGTCGAGACTGCGTTCGAGTTTCTCGACGCGTTTATAACGCTGCGCCTCGAGGTTGCTCATTCAATACCCTTGAAGAAGCGATTGCCGCGAAAATTAGCCCAAGTCCAAGGCTTGTAGATCACAAAGTCTGCATTGACCGAGGCCAGCACAAATTCCGCACGACCGATAATGTTTTCGGCGGGAACGTATCCCGCACCCATCTGGCGAACTGGCACACGGCTATCGCCGGAAAAGTCGCGATTATCGCCCATCATGAAATAGTGCCCGGACGGCACGGTGAAAACAGTTGTATCGTCTGCGCCATTATTCTTGATGCCGTCATAGATCAGATGCGGTTTAGCCTCGCCCGGCAGTTTTTCTTGGATCAGTTCGGCATTGAAACTGCCCTGGACCTGACCGTTTGAGAGGTGTGTGTAGGTTTCATTCCGAACCAGCTTCATATCGACTGGCGAATTATTGATGTGCAAGATACCGCCGACCATCTGAATACGGTCCCCCGGCAACCCTACGACACGTTTGATATAATTTTGCGCGATCCCGTCGGGACGGAAGACAATGACGTCACCGCGGTCAGGCCCTCGACCCAGCAAGCGCCCGTCCACATCCAGAAACGGAAATGGCAAAGCCGCATAGCGTCCGTACCCAACAGAATATTTTGATGTAATGACGTAATCGCCTTCCATCAGACCCGGATACATAGACCCGGTCGGGATGGTAAAAGGCTGGAAAATAAAGGTCCGCAGGATCAGCGCGATACCAAGCGCCCAAATCACTGTGGAGATGGTCTCGCGCACACCGCCCTCAGACTTTTTAGTCTCAGTGCTTTGTGACGTCTTTTTTGTCTTGGACTTACGGGTCAACATGGGCGCGCCCTAGCAGGCAGGTTTGGCTTCGACCACTGCAAAGGCCACAGCGAAATCACGTTCGTCAGACAGGCTGAGACGCACATGACCCGTATAACCCTCAGGCACGAGCTCGTGTAGCCGTTCAGCCGCACCCCGGTGCAGCAAGACGTCTGGCCGCCCGGACAGCGAATTGACAACTTCAACATCGTGCCATGACAGCTGGCCACTTGTTTCCGTGGCAAGGGCCTTGGCAACGGCCTCCTTGGCCGCAAATCGTTTGGCCAGACAAGGCACAGGGTCCGGGCGAGCCAAGCATTTTTCTCGCTCACCTTCGGTGAAGGCTTTTGCCGCGAAACGCTCCGGGTGCCGCTCGTAAAGGTCTCGGATACGACGAATGTCGCAAATATCAGTGCCGATGCCTAAAATCATGCGACGCGCGCGTCCCGAATGATGGAGGCCATGCGGTGAATAGCAGGGGCGAGCCCCAAAAATACGGCCTCACCGATGATGAAGTGTCCGATATTGAGTTCTTTCGCTTGCGGGATCGCAGCGACGGGGACGACATTGTCGAAGGTCAGCCCATGACCATAATGGACTTCTAGGCCCGCCTCTTGCGCAATCTGTCCGCCCGCTTGGAGTTGGGCCAAAATTTCATCGGCACGGTCCGTATCACCGTCGTCGAGCGCATGGGCATAGGCCCCGGTGTGAAATTCAACGACTTTCGCGGCCGTACGCGCTGCTGCATCAATTTGATGGGGCTGTGCTTCGATGAAGAGCGAGACCCGGCATCCAGCGTCGGCCAATTGTGCAATTATCGGCACAAGTCGGTTATGTTGACCCGCAACATCCAGACCGCCTTCTGTAGTGCGTTCCTCTCGGCGTTCTGGCACAAGACAGGCCGCATGCGGTTTTAGACGCGTTGCAATGGCCACCATCTCCTCCGTCGCGGCCAGCTCCATATTCAGAGGAACTTTCTGCTCTGCACACAAGGCAGACAGACGCTCCATATCATCATCGGTAATATGACGACGATCTTCGCGTAGGTGCGCGGTAATACCGTCCGCGCCCGCTTTTATCGCCGTGCGGGCCGCCTCAACGGGATCGGGGTGCGTTCCACCACGTGCGTTTCTGAGGGTTGCGACGTGGTCGATATTGATGCCCAGACGAACCGCGCCGCGCCGTCTCATCACTTCAGACCTCGACTGCCCGGCTTATAGGCAGGCGTGCCTGCCAATTCTGGCGGTAGATCGTTCGGATCAAAATCGGGGAAGCGTTTCGCAGCGAGGCTAATGAGCGGGACGCCTATGTCGGCCTCTCCCCCAGACCGGTCAAAGATACAGCATCCTGCGACTACATTACCGCCGGCTTCTGTGATGGCCTTGATCGTCTCGCGGGAAGACAGGCCCGTCGTGACAATATCCTCGACCATCAATACCGTCTGACCCTGTTTCAACTCAAAGCCACGGCGCAACACAAAGGTGCCGTTCTCACGCTCCATAAACATAGATTCTAGACCAAGTTGTCGTGCCATTTCATAGCCCGGAATAACGCCGCCCATGGCCGGGGCGATGATGACGTCCGGCAAGTCACCAAGACGGGCGCGCACCTTATCGGCCAATGCAGCGCAGAGTTTCGCGGTCAAAACAGGATTCTTGAAGATCAGCGCTTTTTGCATAAACAGCGCGCTGCGCCGCCCTGAAGACAGTATGAAATGGCCCTCCAGCAAAGCTCCCGCTTCGCGGAAGACATCCAGAACGTCTTCAGTCGTCATCGTCATGCGGCAAGTCACTTTCAATTTGAGATCGGCTACGGTCAGCGGCGACCACATAGGTCGATGTCCGCAGCGCGGCAATGATGGCGATGAGGTGACGGTTATCCCGCACCTCTAGGTCCAGCAGCATATCGAAAAAGGCAGGACTGCGCTGTAAAGTCTTGATATTGATAAGGTTTCCTGAGTTCTCACCAATGATGCGCGTGACGTCTGCCAGTGCACCCGGAACATGTTCCACAGTCGCCGTGACACGCGCTGCCGAAGCGGCCTTCTCTGCAGCGCGGCGCCAACCCAGATCAATCCAATGGTCTTGTTGCGACTCGTGCTTGGCTAGCTCTTCACAATCAATCGTATGAATATCGATGCCGCCTTTGGGCGATTGCACGCCAATAATTCGGTCACCAGGGATGGGTGAGCAGCAGCGCTTCAAATGCAGACCGACGCCAGACCGAAGCCCGTCACCTTTGACATAAAGGCGGGCTGAACGGTCTTCGATCAAATCACGATTGGCCATCTCCGCATCTGGATCACGGTCTTTCAGGGCTGGGAACACCGCCGTGATAAACTCATTCATGGACAAATCGCCACGACCGAGGCGCTCATAGACTTCCCCGACCTCAGTATGGCCCATCCGTTTGACGACATCATCGAGCGCTGACTCCGCAAAGGTCTGGTGCTCACGGGTAAAAGCATGTTCTGCCAACATGGCGCCGATCCGACGAAATTCTTCCGTCTCGCCGTCCCGGGTCAGGCGGCGCAGAGCGGATCGCGCCTTGCCGGTGACGACCATATTTTCCCAGCCTTCCAGCGGCTCCGCCGTCCCGCCGCGGATAATCTTGACCACATCGCCATTCTCTAAGCGAGTCCGCAGAGGCACGTCGCGGCCATTGACCACGGCACCAATGCATGTGTGACCCACTTTCGTGTGAACGGCATAAGCAAAATCGATCGGCGTTGCGCCGCGCGGCAGAGAAATCAGATCGCCTTTCGGCGTGAAAGTAAAAACCTGATCGGCAAACATCTCCAGCTTGGCATGTTCTAGGAACTCATCTGCATCACCCGACTGTTCCATCATCTCCACAAGTGGCCGAATACGCCGCAGGGGGTCCCCACCGGAGGCTTTGGCGCGTTCAGGATCATAAGCGTAGGCTTGGTCTTTATAGGCCCAGTGCGCCGCCACACCGCGCTCCGCCACGTCTTCCATTCGTTCGGTTCGAATCTGAATTTCAACACGGCGATTGTCGGCAGTCCGGATTGTGGTGTGAAGAGACTGGTAGCCGTTGGACTTTGGTACGCTGATGAAATCGCGGAAGCGGGCCGGAACAGCACGGTAGGTCCGATGCAATATACCCAGCACACGATAACAGTCCGCGTCGGTCTGGGTCAGGATTCTAAAGGCATAAAGGTCAGCAACGTCATCAAAGCCGATATTCTGCCGCTGCAGCTTTCGCCAGATGGCGAAGGGACGTTTTTCCCGTCCATAAATTTTCACATCGACATCATGTTCGTCGAACAGATCCCGCAGCGCCGTGGAGACCTCGCTGATCGCCTCGCCCTGATCACTCCGCCATTCATCCAAGCGGCGCATGATGCTTTCAAACGCACTGGCATTAAGGTGCTGGAACGACAGGTCCTCAAGCTCTGAGCAAATACGATCGACACCGATCCGTCGGGCAAGTGGGGCGTAAATATCCAAGGTTTCACGGGCAATCCGTTCCCTTGACGACTGACGCGGATGATATTGCAGCGTTCGCATATTATGCAGGCGATCGCAGAGCTTGACCAACAACACCCGCACATCGCGACTCATGGCGAGAACAAACTTCTGGAAATTCTCGGCCTGCGCCCGTTCCCGGCTGGCCGACGGGCTCAATTCAAGCTGAGACAGCTTTGTTACCCCATCGACGAGATCGGCAATTTCTGGCGTGAACTCCTCCGCCAGATCGTCACGCGTGACATCCGTATCCTCAATAACGTCATGCAACAGGGCGGTGCAGATCGACGCGACATCCAAATGCAGCCCCGCTAATATCCCAGCAACTTCAATAGGGTGCGCAAAATAGGGATCGCCGGAATGGCGCATCTGTTCGCCATGTGCCTTGACCGTATAGATATAGGCCTTGTTCAGCAGAGCTGCATCGGCTGACGGGTCATAGGCTTTAACCCGCTCGACCAATTCAAATTGGCGCAGGTAGCTGTTTTTGCCGGCTTGCGGCGCGGGCATGATCGGCGTGTGGTCGTTCACCGGATCGATATAGAGAGGCGCTTACGCAAAAGCCACCGACATTGGTCGGTGGCTTGATAAATGCGTGGCAATGCCGGGGCTTCTAGAAGCGTGTCGAGCTATCATTATCACGGTCGCCTTGCAGCGCGCGAAGAAGATCAGCTTCGGACATTTCTTGAGCCTTGGTTTCACCATGCTCAAGCGCGAGCACGGGTGCCGCTTCTTCCTGCGCTTCGTCCGGCATGTCGTCATCAGTGATAACACGCTGCAAATTGGTCACGAGGCTTTCACGAAGCTCGTCCAATTCGAGGTTGCCATCAGCCAGTTCGCGCAAGGATACGACCGGTGTCTTATCATTGTCGCGGTCGACCGTCAGGGCTGCGCCTGCGGAAATATTGCGGGAACGGTGTGAGGCAAGCAGAACGAGGTCGAACCGGTTTGGGATCTTCTCGACGCAGTCTTCAACGGTAACGCGGGCCATAGGAATCTCGCTGGGACACAGAAATACGGAAAGCGGGCCTTTAATCCCGGATGGGCTTAGACGCAAGCACAGACGACAGAGCGAGTGGGGCCATAATCTTGGGTTTAATCGTCCACGACCTCAAAGAGTTCGGGGTGCGCGCCCGCCGGGTCGGCTTCACGCGGGAGATAACAAGAAACATGAGTCCCCTGCCCCTCGACACTATCGAGCTCAACCCAACCGCCGTGACGGTCGATGATGCGCTGGACTAAGGTCAGACCAAGGCCAACGCCACCGCGTGAGCTCTCAAAGCTTTCAAACACAGCCGCCTGCCGGTTGAGCGGAATACCAACCCCCGTGTCCCGCACCCACAACCGCACGCCGCCGCCCGCAGACCGCTCCGCACCCAGTTCGATAAGCCCGCCCGGCTTCGTGAACCGCAGAGCGTTCGCGAGCAGATTGTAAACCACTTGTTTCATTCGGGTTTCGTCAGCGCGCACGACCCCAATCTCTGGATCGCAGACAATATCGAGGGAGATCCGAGTATCATCCGCTTTGGTCGCCACATAATCGATCGAATGATCGAGCAACTGGAAAATATCCACATCACCCAGTTCGAGATCCAGCTTGTCAGCTTCAATGGCGGCGATATCGAGAATGTCGTCGATAGCCTTTGCCAGATCCTCGGACGCACTCTGTATCGCGAACACAAACTCGCTCTGCTTATCCGACAACTCACCCGCGCCGCCATTCTGTAAGAAGTCTGAGTAACCAGCAATCGTCGTTAGCGGCGTTCGCAGTTGATATGAGACATGGCCGACAAACTCGCTTTTCATGCGATCCGCCTCTTCCAACGCTTCGGCCCGCTCCCGCAATGCCCGTTCCGTCCGCCGCGATGAGGTCACATCGTCCCAGGCGATGAGGGTCGCTCCATCCGGCAAGGGACGGGACAGCCACCGCATAACCCTGTTGTCGGAACAGGTGATTTCGCCATCAACGTGACGACGCACATCCGGGTTCGGGTCCGTGGCACGTGCCTTCAGGTCCGACCAGAATTCGGCATCGTGATAGAGCGGAAAGCACATTTCGATAATGTCTGCGAAGCGCGGACTATCCCTCAGATCATCTTCACTTAACCCCCAGAGCTTCGTGAAGGCCGAATTATGCAGGCGCAGTCGGCCATCCGTGCCGTAAACAGCGATGCCTTCGGTCAACTTATCAAGCGTCGCCCGTTGCACATTGATGAGCGTGCCGAGCTGGCTCTTGAGGGTCATTTTGTCAGTAATATCGGAGAACAGGATCGTAATCCCGCCTTCCGCATCGCGCAGTCGCACCACCCGATAGAGATTGCCATTGGGCATATCCCAAGTCTCTTCCGGAACCTCATTTGGCCAATCCGTATAAAGCCCCAGCTCTTGCGATTTCCACTGACGATAGTCGGATTTTGGTGGAAGCTGCTCTGTTTCGCGGAGACGGTCGAGCAGTGCTGCATGGCTCGGTCCGCTTTGGAGCCACGCCACGTCCAGACTGAACATCGTCGTGAACGCCTGATTGAAGCTGCGCAACGTCTGATCCGGCGCAAAGGAAATGACAGCTTCGCCCGTCTTGCCAAGCCATGCATCATGCGCGGCCAGATGACGGTCAAGCATACGTTTCAAAGTCTCGGCTTCAGACGCGTCCATAGCCATCCCGCCGACGCCGCCACTGACCGGAAATAGATCAATCCGCATGGCCATGCGCTGCCCGCCACCCGTGACGATCGGACGAACGGATTGGCTGGGTGACCCGGTTTCAAGCACGGCCATGGCCTCGCTTTGCGCCTTCGCGTCCAGATGAAGTTGTCGACTGATGACGTCGTCGAGATCGTTTCCACCAACGGCGCGAATATAGACAGGGTTAGCCCAATTGATCTGACGCGTGCTTGATAAGCGCCAGACTGGGTGCGGAGCACGGCTCATCATTTCGACAAAGGCGACAGGGTCAACTTCTGCTGTCAGGCGAGAGGTCTCAAATCGCGAAATCGCCTTGCGTTCATCCTCGCCGCGTAGAGACGCGTCTTGGAGCCAAAGCACAATTTGATGCCCAGCAACGCGACCGTCTGCTTCGATGATTTGACCTTCTGGCAATATGATAGACGCAGAAAAAGACTCTCCGCTTTGACGCAGCGAGGAGAGTAATGTGCGAAGCGTTGGCCGCTTGGCTTTGTCAGATACAGTATCAAGATCAGCTAGGCCCGACAGAACGCGCATCGCAACATTGTGCGAGCCTCCTGGTTCTGAGAACCGCAGCATAGAGGCCAATGCGGCGGGGCTCCCGAAGACACGCGGCTCACCAAAGTCAGCCTCAGCTGTAACCTCACCCTCATCCCAAACCAGCACCAGTCCCGAATACGACCCGAAAACCGCATCATAATGGCCGATCTGGTGATCGAGATCTCGGGCGCGTAGCTTCCAGCGTTGCTCAGATCGGTTCACACGTCCGAGCAACGCAAGGACAATGCCGCCCATGATGACAGCAAGCAGTACAGCGATTGTTGTAACTGCGAACGTTATATCTATGGTTTGATCCAGCACGATCTGCGCAATGACTCCCCGATTATCGCAGACCTTATGGCCGTCGCGACGTCCTCATCACAGTGGGATAGACGCCTATTCGCCGAGTGAAAAGCGCGAAGCTCGCCTAATCCGCGAGAGATTCGATCACAGCGCAGAGTTCTTCGACTGCAGCCGTAACGACCCCCTCGTCTTCGCCTTCCGCCATTACGCGGATCAGTGGTTCTGTCCCCGAAGCGCGGACGAGGATTCGACCAGTATCACCCATCCGAGCATCTACGGCTTTTATCGCTGTCTGAACGGGTTCGTTCAGCAGCGGTGAGGCACCATTGTAACGGACATTTTGCAAAAGCTGCGGAAAGGGTTTGAACACGCTCAAATACTGGGCGCTTGTGTCCCCGGACTTTAATAATCCAGCCAACACCATGAGCGCGGCAAGGCTACCGTCCCCTGTCACGGCATAGTCGGTCATCAGTACGTGTCCGGACGGTTCACCACCAAGATTTGCCCCAAGATCGGTCATACGGACGGCGACATGCCGGTCACCAACAGGTGTCCGTTCCAACCTCAGACCCAGAGTATCAAAGTAGCGCTCTAACCCAAGGTTCGTCATCACCGTCGAAACAATTGACGTACTGCTTAGGCGGTCTTGTTGATGCCAGTCTGTGGCCAGCCGGGCGATCAGTTGATCTCCGTCGACAACCTCTCCCTTATTATCAACCATGATCAGTCGGTCAGCATCACCGTCCAGCGCGACACCAATGTCTGCTTGGTGATCAAGCACGGCTTTGGCCAATCCCTCTGGATGGGTTGAGCCGCAATCTTCATTAATGTTGCGACCATCGGGTGATATTCCCAGCAAAATAGGCTCTACACCGAGCGCCCGAAGCGCAGCGGGAAAGACTTGGTATGCGGCGCCATTGGCGCAATCCGCAACAATCTTCAGACCGCTCAGCGAATGTGTCCCCGTAGACCGGAAGGCAGAGACGAGATTGTCGACATAGAGCGCATCCAAAATCCGGCCCGCTTTGACCTCACCCGGTGTGGCAGCCGGGTCTAAGCCAGGTCCCATTGCTGTTTTGATGAGAGCTTCGACGGAGTCTTGGACCGCATCAGAAACTTTTCGACCATCCGAGCCAAATAGTTTCACCCCATTATCGTGAAAGGGATTGTGGGACGCGGTGATCATCAACCCAAAATCCGCCATAAGGTGCGGCACCATTGAAGCCGTCGCCGGGGTCGGTAAAACACCGACAGGCAACACATTGATTCCTTGACGCAGCAGCCCCTTTATCAAAGCGGCTTGGACAGCATCGCCAGACTCCCGCGTGTCACGGCCGATGACAGCCGTCGATCCGGCCCCAAAATGGGCACCGATCGCGTCGGCAAGCTTTTCTAAAGAGGCCTCTGAGAGCTTATCTTCACCCGCACGGCCGCGAATGCCGTCCGTTCCAAAATATCCAGCCATGTTACAGCTTATCCGTACGATTGTCGGCTTTGAGCCAATTGACGATTTCTTTGACGTCCTGTGACGCGTCCAGCTCGACCACAAGTACACGACCGTCTCGCACGATCACACCGACATTCTCGAGGCCAATCAGAGCCACCAGCGGCCCATCTGTGTCGATTAAACTGCCTGCGCTGTCATGCGCATAGCCATCGCCAATAATCACAGCCTCTTCGCCAGCGGCGTGAAGGTCGCGATACGCTCGAAAGCTACCCACATCGCGCCACCCTAGATCACAAGGCAGAACCGCGCCTTTTGAGGTCCGTTCCATTAAAGCAATATCAATTGGCTCCGGCTTACATTGCGCGAAGCTCTGCGCGTCGAGGTGGATCACTCGGTCTTGATGCTTGGCCTGAGCGTAAGATTGCCGTGCAGGCTCGGCACACTCACTGGCCAGGGCTGCCATTTCCTCAATCAGCAGCGAAGGCTTGAATAGGAAGATACCGCTGTTCCAATGGTAATTCCCACTCGCAAGGTAGGATTTGGCGGTGACCTCATCTGGTTTTTCTCGGAAGCTTTCAATCTCAAAAACTCCGTCTGCGATGGTCTTGCCTTGCTGAATATATCCGAAGCCTGTGGCTGGATGATCCGGCGTCATCCCGAAGGTGACGTGATGGCCGTCCGCCGCAATCGGAGCGGCCCGGCGGAGCGCATCCAAGAAAACGTCGGGACGCTCGATCACATGGTCAGCCGGGGCCAGAAGGATCAGCGCATCAGGATCCAGTGACAAAGCGTGCAAGGCTGCCACGACCGCGCAAGGGCCCGTATTGCGCCCCTCTGGCTCAACAATGATCGCGCCGTAATCATCAATTTGTTCGTCGATCAGATCAATGTGCGATGCATTGCAAATGAAGACAGGCGGCAAGAAGTCCGGTCCGCGCGTTCGGTCCGCCGTGTCCTGAATCATGGTCTTAGACCCAGCCAGCGGCAAAAACTGCTTCGCGGCAGATTGTCGTGACAGGGGCCAAAGTCGGCTGCCCGCTCCGCCGCTAAGAATCACGGGTAGAATCTTTGTATAATCGCCCATGAGAGCGCCCTTACCCGCCCAAGCTCACCTCGCCTAGTCGGTAGCGAACCAGAACGCGGCAATTGGTGAGGCCGCCGTCCGCAGGCGGCTCGAAGCGCCACTGCCGAGCGGCGCGCTCTGCTGATTTTTCAAATAGACCGTCCGGCAAGGATCGTTGTGCGACTGCGTTTACAACGGACCCATCGGCCCCCACATCGAGTCGAAGGATCGCCCAGCCCTGCCGACCCGTCCGGAACGCCCGTGACGGATATTCTGGCATGGGCAGGTCTATCGCCGCCAGGCTCTCTCCGCCGATACAATCGTCAGAGTCTGCATAGCCCTTCACATAGGGATCTGGCGGATATTGGCTTTGCGGATGAAAAGTGCTGGTCGACCCACAACTTGTCAGAAGGGTTGCAAATGCGAGAAGTAGGACCCTCATTCGCCTTCACCGAAACGGCTGCCCACCAACGCCGTGAGCGCATCGATGACTTTGGAGGCCTGAACGCCCTGCGCGGTGACGGTTATCTGCTCACCACAGGCGGCGCCGAGCAGCAGCAATTCCATCACACTGTCCGCTTCAACAGTGTCGGCACACACATCATTGTGGCTGCGAACCCAGACCCGGGCGTCAAATTGCCCAACGGTTTCCATGAATTTGTTGGATGCGCGTGCGTGGAGGCCGCGCTTGTTGCGGAGTTTCAACGTTGTCTGCGCAGACGGCATTCCGTCCGCATCGGGTATCCCGCAATTGAGATTCATCATTCCTCGCCAGCAAGTATCCGTGAGGCGATAGCAATGTAGCGTTGACCCGCATCTTTGGCTTTTTGGGACGCTTCTGCCAGCGTCGCGTCGCGTCGGGCCTCGGCCAGCTTAATCAACATCGGTAGGTTCACACCCGCCAAAACCTCAACCTTGTCTTCGCGCAGCATGGATATGGCCAAATTAGATGGGGTACCGCCGAACATGTCGGTCAGCAGGATAACCCCACGGCCCGCATCGACCTCGTCCACGGCTTTGCGAATATCATCGCGACGACGTTCCATATCGTCGTCCGGACCAATGCAAATAGTTTTAATCGCGTCCTGCGGCCCGACTACGTGTTCAGTCGCGCGCTTCAGCTCAATGGCGAGTTCGCCATGTGTGACGATGACCAGACCGATCATAGAGTATTCCGACAATGCATCGGATCGGTAAAACCGGAATCACGCGCGGCGTAAAGAGATTTTTGTCTTAGAACTGCGTGTATTCAGCTGTCTATCAGCCCCGCTTTCGACGCGGCGCGTCTGGACCACCCCCCGTTGTTTGGCGAGGCAGTTCGACAAAAAAGCGCGCACCACTGATCGCACCGTCCGCTTCGGTCTTGTTTTCGGACCAAATTCGACCCCGATGCGCCGTCATGATCTGACGACAAATCGCCAATCCCAGACCAGAATGTGATCCGAACTTCGCACCCTCTGGTCGTTCCGTATAGAAGCGGTCGAACACGGCCTCTAAATTGCCGTCCGGGATGCCCGGCCCCTGATCTGAAACCGTGATCGTGACCTTATTGTCCGAGGCTGACGCCGCCACATCGACGGTTCCATTTTCAGGCGAAAAAGTCAGCGCATTGTCGATCAAATTGCGAAGAACCTGGGCAAAAGGGGCCTCAAACGCCCGAATGAATGTGGGATCCGGCAGATCGCTCATATCGACAACGTCGGGGCCAGAGCCTGACTTCGTTTGCGTATAGAAAGCGACGATATTGGCGACAATCTCACCCACATCTAAAGTTTGCGCTGTATCTTTGGCCAGATTGGCGTCGACCTTTGAAGCATTGCTAATGTCAGTAATCAGCCGGTTCATCCGGGTCACATCCTGAGAGATAATATCGATCAGCTTATCGCGGTCAGCATCCGTTCGAGCCACCCTCAATGTATCAGAGGCAGAGCGGAGCGAAGTAAGCGGGTTTTTAATTTCGTGCGCCACATCCGCAGCGAAGTTCGCGATGTCATCAACCCGATTATACAAGCCTTTCGTCATATCCCGCAGGACAAGCGAAAGGTCGCCAATTTCGTCACGGCGGCGTGACAAATCTGGAATGGCATCATATTTCCGCGGGTTACGGGCGACCTGCTCTGCTGCTTTCGCCAATCGACGCATGGGCAGGGTAATGAACAAAATCAGCGCCAGCGAAGAGAGCAACGTTGCGAAAAAGGCGAGCCCAATAATCGGCGCAAGCGCGCGCCGTTCAGCATTGACGATGCCATCGACATCATGGCTTTCAACCGTAATTGTGCCCAAGACTTGCTGGACCCGCATAACGGGCAGCGTGGCTGTCACGACGAGCGAGTCGTCAGCGCCATAGCGCGCGCCACTCACGGTTTCACCAGACAAGCCGGCTCTGATATCGGCCTTCAAATCCCAACGAAATCGATCGCGCCGGTTTTGACGCCACGGTAACTCATGCAACGTCTTACGCGCCCAGCTGGTCAGGCCGTCGCGCCAGACATCGACGCGCGGCTTCGGCGGATCATCCTCCGTTTGAATCGGATCGAGCGGGCTGACTTCGATCTTGTTATCCAGACGTTCCGTATCGGCAACAACTTGCCCGGATCGATCATGCAAGCGGACACGCCAAGAGGGCGGCACATTGACCCCGCGCAGCACTTTCTTCGCGCCTTCCACATCAAGTTCTGATGCTTGCCCAATTCCGGTCGCACGTTCACCCATGACGGTGGTGATGGTTGCCGCCAGCGAGGCGATATTATCCACCTTGCCTTGGATCAGCCCCTCTTCGAACCGGTTCATTGCCAGCGCGCCGACGACTAATATGATTAGGCCGACCAGGTTGGAGGCGATGATCAGTTGAGTCAGTCTGGACGACAGCAGAAAGCGCCGAGGCGTAAAGCGACGACGCTCGCGCCGTTTCAGCGAGAACAGCCTGCGTCCCGACACATTATCGGGACGCGGATTGGGAGCAGACACAGTCGCTGTGTCAGCCTTCCTTATATTTGTATCCGACACCATAGAGCGTCTCGATAGCGTCGAATGACTTGTCCGTCTTGCGGAACTTCTTTCGCAACCGTTTGATGTGGCTATCGATCGTACGGTCATCGACGTAAATTTGGTCGTCATAGGCCGCGTCCATCAGTTGATCGCGGGATTTGACGTAGCCAGGACGCTTGGCCAGCGCCTCTAGGATTAGAAACTCGGTCACAGTCAAACGTACCGCCTCACCTTCCCAAGAACAGGCATGGCGATTATTATCGAGAACGAGTTTGCCGCGACGAATGACCTTATCGTCCCCCTCTTCGGGCATAGGCGCGACAGTAGATGTCAATTGGGCACGGCGTAAGACCGCTTTAATCCGCTCTCCGAGCAAGCGCTGAGAGAACGGCTTGGTGATGTAATCATCGGCGCCCATTGAGAAGCCAATCGCTTCATCCAACTCATCATCTTTGGACGTCAGGAAGATCACCGGAAGGTTAGAGGTCTGGCGCAAGCGGCGCAGCAATTCGATTCCGTCCATACGCGGCATCTTCACATCGAAGACGGCCAAATCAGGCGGGCTAACCTTGAGAGCGTCCAGAGCTGTCGCACCATCGTGGAATTTGCGGACGTCATAGCCCTCGCCTTCCAAATACATGGATACGGATGTCAGTATGTTCTCGTCGTCATCAACAAGGAAAATAGTGGCCATGGACCGGGCTCCAACCCTACGGGATGTATAGTTCCGATCTCTGACTAGGCTCATCGTCTGCATGTGTAAAACCCCAACTCTGCTCTCTTGATGAAGAGAGACCTAAAGCTGGGGTTTGACCGGAGTGAGGCAGGAAGCTGCCTTAGTTTTGCGACAATGTGGCGCGATTAAGGCAGGCGCTACTTCCGATAAAATTTGTAGCCTGCGCTGATGACCTCGATCACCTCACCGCCATCATTGCGAAGGAAAGTTACGGGTGCACCGAGAGACCCATCATCGCGCTTAAATTTAAATTGGTCGCCTTCAACGTGTTTCAGATTGTCTAAACCGTCCTGCGGCTCATCAGAATGAACCGGGACCGCGAAGAGCCCGTCTGACGTCAGGCCAACATAAAACGCCCAATCATAATTGGGTCTGACATAGTGACCCTCATAAGCGCCAAAGTCATGTTTATCATCGCTGGACTCCGTCTCAGCGGATTCGGACACCTCAGTCTTATCTGACGTCTCAGATCCGTAGACGGCTTTGATATCGTCGCCAGCCATCGAATAGACCATTTTAGCCATCTTCCCCGCACTGACATCATTGGCCGAGAGCATGACCGCAACACCGGTTTTCTCCGAGTTTCGCATGACGACTTCCGTCACAGTCCCGGGACAATAGCCCCCATGCCCCCACATGGTCTTCTTCCCATATCGCCGTGTCGCGTAAGCAAGACCCCAAGCGGGTTCATCAAAATCTTCGCCCGTCCAATGGACCCGCTGCATACGCTTGAGGGTGTTGGGTTCCAGAACCTCGGCCTCGTCAGCGTCGCGCAGACGGAAATGCCAGGACATAAAACGCGCCAGATCACTGACGCTAGATGCGAGTCCTGCGGCCGGAGCGAAGGCCTTAAAACTATGCGGCTGAACCGGGGCGCGAACCCCTTTCGCGTTCCGGACATAGTAACCGCGGGCAAACCCCTGCCCGACCCGATTAAACGGCATGTCCGTGCTGGTATTCTCCATCCCGAGTGGCTCTAAAATATTGTCCGCGACATAATCATGAAAGCTCTTCCCACTGGTCGTGGCTATGACTTGGCCTAAAGCTGCCATTCCGAGATTCGAATATTGCCAATGCTCATAAGGACCATACCAATTATCGCGGTCGGCAAAGTCCGTCATCAAGGTGACGTCATCTGGAAAATCATTTTCTAGCCAGAAATCCGTACCGCTTTCGCGCGCCACGCCGGACACATGCGAAAGAACATTACCAACGGTCACACCCGTTTCCGGGCCGTCGCGCCCGTCTAAATACGTCGAAATTGGCATATCCAGATCAATTTTTCCGGCCTCTTCCAGATCCATAATGGCGATGCCGGTAAAAAGTTTGGAGACCGAGCAAATGCTAAAGGCCGTGTCATTTGTAACCGGCTTTCGGGTTTGCAAATCCTGCACGCCATATTGGTGGCTCCAGACCAAATCCTGATCATGCACGATACCAATCGCGGCACCCGGCACAGATTCCATGGAGAGGTTGGCGTCGATGATAGTGCCAACCGCTCGCAGCTTGGAATCGAGAACCTCTTGAGGAGAGGCCGCATTTGCGCTCAACGCAGCAAAAAAGCACAGTCCGAGCGTGGTCGACAGTAGAAGGGTTGAACGTGTCACAAGATACTCCGTCTTAGCAAATGGCTCTGCCAAGACCCTGCCAGAAGTCGGGAACAGGTCAAGCGCAACAAAAAACCGCCCCTGCGTCGCAGCAGAGGCGGTTTCTTCATTACGACGCGTCATTTTATGACGCGAGATCAGGCAGCGGCAGATGCCAATGCTGCAGCGTATTATTCGCCTGCGTTGGTCTTGACTTCGGCTTGGACGGCTTTGTCCATCTTAGGTTTGACGGTTTTGCCCCAAACGACTTCAACTGTGTTGTCGCGGCGGACCTTACAGGTAACTTTGTCACGTTCGCCATCAGCTTCGATACGGAAGTTCAGAGTCTTGACGCGCGAATTGCCTTTGACTGTTTTGAATTCAAGCTGGGTATCAGACGCACCGAGTTGGGTTTGTATTTCATCTGTACAGGCGGAAATCTTCTCTGATGTCTTCGCGCTGTTTGCGAAGGCGGCCTGCGGAAGAACGATAAGAGCAGTTACACCGAGGATAGCTGTTGCGAGTTTCATGGGTCTTCTCCTTTGGGGATGGGGGACATCCGGGGTTGGCTGTGGCCCGGGGGAGCCACATGCAGCCGCTAGCGGAAAAAAAGCGCAACGTGTGTCGCAGGAATACATTCAAAAATGAATGCGGCGAGCCCTAAGCCTACGCGATTGTATAGGAAATTCGTCGCGACTTCGCCCGCATCCCAAAATTTTCAAGTAAATTCAGTGGCTTAAAGTTTCGTTTGTCGAAAACGGATTGCAACATAGACATGTCATGAGCGCCGTCAGACCCGATTGATCAAAAATGCAAGACAGGCACCCATTTTTGCAGGCTTAAGTCGAGGGCACATCAATCCCGAATTGCACTCGGGTTAGACGTGAAAAAGGCTCTCCAAGAGCTACGGCGTCACGCTAATAGATACATTCCGAATAAGCGCGCGAGATATCGCCATTCCATTCGTTCTTGAAGGCCTCGATCAGAAGATCCGCATTGGACTGTCCAGCCCGGGCCATCGTGTCCAACGCTTGTAGAAAGACGGTTTCATTCTCGCCATGTCCGTTCATGTAGCCGCGCGTGTTCAGTGTCTTGCGCGCAATGGCCAAGGTCCGAATCGCGATATCTCGTACGGATACGCCCCGGATCATCGCATCAAAGCCTTGCGCAGGCACCGCTTCGCGAAGCTGCTGACGATCCTCAGCGGTCCAGTCCTTGACGATCTCCCAAGCCGCATCCAGCGCGTCGTCCTCATAAAGCAAGCCAACCCAATATGCGGGAAGCGCGCAAAGCTCATCCCACGGACCCGTGTCCGCGCCACGCATTTCAAGAAATTGTTTCAGACGCACTTCTGGGAAAATGGTCGAGAGATGATCATCAAAATCGGAGAGTGTGGGAATTTCGCCCGGAACGACATCCAGCGTGCCGTTCATAAAGTCGCGAAAATTCTTGCCTGATGCGTCGAGATATTTTCCGTTCCGATGGACGAAATACATCGGCACATCCAAGGCATAATCAATATATTGCTCAAATCCGAAGCCATCTTCGAATACGAAGGGCAACATACCCGTCCGGTCCGCATCGGTGTCCATCCACACGCGTGAGCGGTAAGATTTGAACCCGTTAAGGTCGCCATTGGTGAACGGTGAATTGGCAAATAGTGCCGTTGCAATCGGCTGGAGCGCTAGACTGACCCGAAACTTCCGAACCATGTCGGCTTCTGAACTGAAATCGAGATTGGTCTGCACCGTACAGGTCCGGAACATCATTTCGCGTCCCAGTGTGCCGACTTTCTTCATATAGTCGCGCATGATCTTGTAGCGCCCTTTGGGCATGATCGGCACATCTTCGAGACGGGTGTCAGGTCGGAAGCCCAGCGAGAGGAAGCCTGCGCCGATCTCATCAGCGACCTCCCTCACCTCACGCAGATGGCGAGTCACTTCGGCGCAAGTCTGATGCACATGCTCGACAGGTGCACCGGATAATTCGAACTGCCCACCGGGCTCTAGGCTCACGGACGCACCGTCGCGTTTCAGTGCGATGAGAAAGCCATTTTCTTCGACAGGTTGCCAGTCGAAACGCTGCAAGCCTTCCAGCAAAGCGCGGATCGATGTTTCACCTTCATAGGGCAGCGGCAGATTGTCTGCTGTCGCGAAGGCGATCTTCTCATGTTCAGTGCCGATGCGCCAATCGGCCTTAGGCTTACAGCCCTGAGCCAAATGCTCGACGAGCTGCCCCATGTTTTCAATGGGGACAGAATTTGGGGAAGATGGACCGCTCACGAGGGCGACCTAGGCGGGAGTTTCGTACATCGCAAGCGAGTAACAATCATGTGTTTGGTTAATCCGTCGCAATTCGCTGCGCGCGTTTCATCACCATCTTGCGATAACGGGTTGGGAACAGACGGTTCCAAAACTGCATAAATTTCGCATCAGAGCCAACAATGATCCGCTGGTCACGCTTCGCCGTGCCGTCCAAAATAATCTCAGCGGCGCGCTCCGCCGTGGTCGGCGTATTCTCATCGAAATTTTCGTCCATCATCGCTTTGGTCAGACCTGGCGCAGCAATGTGATCCACTTCGGCATTGCGCAGGACATTGGTCTGGATGCCCCCCGGATGAACGCAGGAGACACTGACACCATGTTCTGCCATCTCCATGGACAGCGTCTCCGTGAAACCCCGCACACCAAATTTGGACGCGCAGTAATGGCTCTGGCCCGGCCAACCGACGATACCGAAGATTGAGCTAATGTTGACCAGCCCCCCCTTAGTCTGGATCAGTTGTTCGAGAAATGCTTTCGACATGCGCACAACGCCATAGAAATTGACGTCCATGACCTTTTCATAGCTCTCAGCCGACGTACTGCGGAAATCTCCGACACGCGTCAGCCCCGCTATATTGAAGACATAATCTGCGGCTCCGAGCTGGGCGTCGACTTTGGGCGCATAGGCCGCGATGGCGTCCGCATCCGCCATATCAATCCGGTCGGCCATATGTCGATTAGAGGGGCCGATCATCTCTAATGTTTCGCGTAGGCCGTCCTCATTAATGTCAGACAAGGCCAGCCGAGCACCCGACGCTGCCAAATTCAGGGCCATGGCGCGACCAATGCCGGACGCCGCGCCCGTGACAACGCAAACCTTGTCGTTGAAAATTTGAAAGGTCTTCATTCGGCAGCCTCTGAAACGATCGTTGCATCAGTTGCACGCGAGAACTCCAAGCCGTCGCCGGGTATGGGGTCTTCTATCAAAATTTTCTGATCGTGTTTATAGTCTTGGATATTGAGCCACGGCATGCGGTCGCCCTGACTAGGCAGTTCGTCCATAACACGCGTCAGATATCCGGCCTGAAAATCAGTCCAAGGCTGACGGGGCATCCCCTCTGGCGCCACTGCGACAACCCGGGTGAGATCATTGTCCTGCAAGTATCGCAGCATGCGCACCGCATAGCGGCTCATCAAATCAGCCCGGAGTGTCCAGCTTGCATTTGTATAGCCAAACACGGAGACGAGATTCGGCAAACCTGAGAACATTAGCCCCTTAAAACCATAACTCGTCGAAATATCTTGAGCCTCACCGTCAATCAGAAGGTCCATGCCGCCGCCAAATTTGATCTCGAGCCCTGTGGCAGTGATGATCAGATCAGCATCGACCTTTGAGCCATCTTGCATCAAGATCCCATCTTCAACGAAGCGGTCAATATGGCCCGTGACGATGGATGCATCGCCGCGCTTAATCGCTTCAAACATGTCACCATCTGGCACCATGCAGAACCGCTGGTCCCACGGATTATAGGGCGGGTTGAAATGAGTATCGACGTCATAGTCTTGACCCAGCGCTTTTAACGTCCGCTTGCGAATATTGTGCTTCGCTTTGTCTGGGTTTTTTTGAGCTTTGCGGTAAAAATATTGGGATATGGCGATGTTCTTCCAGCGGTTGATCCGGAAACTCAATCGACTTGGCAATATTTTCGACGTTAGCTTGAGGATCATGTCTTCCGACGGAACACTCGCGACATAAGTGGGCGTTCGCTGAACCTGGGTGACATGGGTCGCCGTCTTGGCCAATTCCGGGACCAGCGTCACCGCCGTCGCACCGGATCCGATCACAGCGATCCGCTTATCCGCATAGTCATAGCCTTCTGGCCAGAATTGCGGGTGAATAATGTCGCCCTTAAAATCCTCCCGACCGTCAAAATGCGGATCGTGGCCAGTATCATAGCGGTAGTAGCCCGCGCAGGAGAGGACGAAACGTGTGCGGATCGTTCGCTGAGACCCATTCCGCGAATCTTCAACTGTGACCGTCCAAAGATCGGTAGCCGTATCGAAGTCCATCGACACGACATTGCTGTGAAACTGAATACGCTCATCAATGCCGTATTCGCGCGCCGTATCGCGGACATAGTCGCGAATGGCCGGGCCACTCGCCAATGTCTTCACGCCCGGCCACGGCCTGAAATCATAGCCCAAAGTCAACATGTCGGAATCAGAGCGAATACCGGGATAGCGGAACAGGTCCCACGTCCCGCCAATAGCGTCGCGCGATTCCAGCACGGCCATTTTCCCGTCCGGAAACTCAGTGACATAGCGGCACGCCGCACCAATACCGGACAGTCCCGCGCCGATAATGACCATGTCAAAAGCATCGTTCATCCGGCAACCTTAGCCAAAGCGCTGAGAATTCAAAGCTTCAGTCCTGCGACCTTCGCTATGCAGATGTGTTCCAGTCCCCGATTATCGCCTGAACCAAAGTCAGCAGACTGATCGCGGCTGTATCCGCGCGAAGTATACGCGGACCCAAAGAAACAGGGTGCGTGTTCGTGCAGGCAGAGACCCAATCGCGTTCTGCCGGCGTAAAGCCGCCTTCGGGGCCTATTAGCAGGTCGAGCGGCAGATTAAGTGCTTTGACCGTATCCAGCGCGGCGGCCCTACCCCCCGCTTCGTCAGCGAAGATCAGTGTGCGATCAGTTTGCAAAGCTTGCTCAAGCGAGATCGGCGCCATTACGTCCGGCAAGTCCAGTCGCTCCGTCTGTTCCGCCGCTTCCATGACTTGCGATTGCGCACGTTCAATATTGAAGGTCGGAAACTGTGTCCGATCCGTGATGACAGGCTGAAGCGTGCGGATTCCGAGCTCGGTCGCCTTTTCCAGCACTGTCGCCAAGCGGTGCTTGCGGATCGGCGCGAAGAGAAGCCGGACATCCGGTACTGAATAGGGCTCGCGCAGCTGCTCAACGACGGAAAGACGCATCGACTTTCGTTCTGCTGCGGTGACCTCGGCTGACCACTCGCCATCGCGCGCGTTGAATAAACGGACCCGGTCCCCAACCCGCTTGCGCAGGACAGTGCCGAAATAATGCGCCTGTTCGCGTGACAGATCGATCTCCCCGGTCAGAGACTGAGCCAGGTAAAGACGTGGAAGGGTGTAATCGGCTCTCATAGGGCCCACTTAGCCAAGGCTTTAGCGGAGCTCCAGACCAATCGCTTTCGCATAGTCGGCCGGGACATCTTCGACGTCGGTATCCATCACCGCGTTCCAGCGGTTGAGGAACCCGAACATGGAGATGACGGCGACAATTTCCAGACATTCCTCATCGGAGAAATGATCCCGTAAGTCAGCAAAGTCAGCGTCGGTAACTTCTGAGGGTGTCAGCGAGCCGAGATGCGCCACTTTCAGCGCGCTTCGTTCCGCATCCGAGAAAAGCGGCGAATCCTCATAGGCCCAAGCCGCATTGATCTTCTCTGGATCGACATGCTGTTGCGATGCGCCGTGTGCTGTGTGCTGTTGGCAGTAGCGGCAGCCCGCCGCCGTGCTGGCCACATAGCCAACCAAACGTTTGAGACCCGGATCGAGCGAGCCGTCCCCATAGATCGACATAATCATCGCCGACACGCCCTTTAGAAGCGCCGGGCTACGCGCCATGTCGAGCCCGTCATTCATGGTGAAGCCCATGATTTGCTCGCCCATGGCAATGAGCGGTTTGACCTCATCTGGGATTTGGTCGGCGGGCAGTCTGGGAATACGGGACATCTTAAGGCAGCTCTTTTGTATGCGCCCCAAACTCAGGGAGATCGAAAGAGAGCTGGGCGGGCTCTTCTCGGAATCGGATCGGATTATCGATATGACGTTTGCCATCGGGCGCGATCGTGACCGGCGCACCCTCTTCGGTCAGCGCGGTGTGCAATGTGCGAACCGTGGACCAGCAACAATCAATGCCGCCGAGCTTAATTTCCCACTCGACTTGCGGCTTCGACAGGAACGTCACGGTCAGAAAGTTTTTCACGGTGTCCTGCTGACCGACCGGTTTTTTCATCGCTTCGATCAGATCAGGTCTACCGAGTGCCGTCAAAAGATTGGACACAAATTTTGGCTCAGACCCCCCGAGCACAATATGGCCGTCATCGGATGTGCGGTAGATATTGACGAAGGCATTGCCGCCAAAGCTACGCATTTCGCCACGATCTGGCTGGCGGTCTTCAGCGAAAATCGAACCCGTCACATTCGGCACCCAACTGAGCAGCGAGTCATACATAGAGATATCGAGATAATCGCCCTGCCCGGTCTGTTCCCGGCGATAGAGCGCCATGAGGATGCCGGACAGAGCGAATAATGACGCCGTCATATCCGCGCTCGGCATGGGCGTCAGAGCGGGGCTCCCGTCCATACCGCGCGTCAGGTCGGCCGTCCCCGCCATCGCCTGCACAACAAGATCGTGAGCGGGTTTATCGCGATATCGACCATCCTGACCAAAGGCAGAAATGGAGCAATAGACAATGTCCGGCTTAATCGCCTTGATCGCGGCATAGTCCACGCCAAGCCGTTTTACCACGCCGGGGCGGAAGGCCTCAATCACAACGTCTGCGGTTTTCGCAAGCGTCATAAACCGCGCATGTTTATCCGGGTCTTTCAGATTGACTCGGTAGCTTTTTTTACCGCGCGCAATATTGGCGAACCACACCGATGTGCCGTCCTGATAGCGCGCGCCCATATACCGGGTCGGTTCGCCCCCTCCATAAGTATCAGAGCCGTTGTCGGGCTCGACCATGATCACCTCAGCCCCGTGATCCGCCATCATCATAGAGGCGTGCGGCCCCGGCAGAAACGCCGAGAGATCCAGAACGCGAATGCCGTCAAGTTTCATAGATTGATCTGTGACTGAGTCGTTAAACTGACGAGCTTGCCGTCTTCGCCTTCAATCCGGGTTTGCCAGACCTGTAGGCGGCGACCGACATTGATCGGCGTCGCGGTAATGCTCAATGTGGTGCCTGGCTTACCGGGTCGGATCATATTGGTTTTGCTTTCCGTTGTCGTCGTTCCCGTGGAACCCTCCGGCAGGTTAAAGAACGCCCCGCAGGCTCCCGCGAAATCCGCAACCGCCATCAGAAACCCGCCATGAACCGTACCCATCGTCGTGCAATGTTCGGGTTTTGGCACAACCGTGCAGACCACCTTTTCAGCTGTAAGCTCGGCCAGTTTGACGCCGAGATGGTTCGAAAAAGGCACCGCTTCAGCGAATTGTCGGAGCTGCTCGGGCGTATAAGTCATGCAAACAAACTACGCCGCTGAGCCATCACCAAGCAAGTCATGCGTGTCCGCGCCTAATTCTGGCGCGATCCCGCCCTTAAGGCGCTCACCATTGATCTTGTAAGGGCTGCTCATCAGGCGGATCTTCCCGTTTTCCATGCCGGGGTGTTCAGTCTCGTAAATCATTTCGACCTCAGCGACATACGGATTCTCGAACGCTTGTTGAATGTCGTAGACAGGAGCCGCTGGCACGTATCCGGCGAATTTTTCCATCCAATATGCAACCGTGTTGGTCTTCATCACAGCTTCCATCGTGTCCTGTACGAGCGCGCGATTTTCGCGGCGGTCCTCAACTTTGAGGAAGCGCGGATCATCAACCCATTCCAAATGACCGAGCCGTTCGGCAACACGTTCCCAGAACTTTTGGGTCTGGCAACAGAACATAATCCAGCCATCGCCCGCTTCCATCAGCTGGCTCGGCACGATCGCCGGGTGCGCGCCGCGCGGCTGGCGCGTCACCACATCGCCGGCGTTCAGATACCATGTCGCCGGATAGCTGACCTGATGCAGCGCCGTGTCGAACAGCGACACATCGACGTCACAACCTTGGCCCGTCCGGTGCGCGCCGAGTACAGCCGAGACCAGCCCCGTCGCCATCATTGAGCCTGTCATGAAATCAACCATAGAGAGGCCAAACCGAACAGGTGGCCCGTCCGGTTCGCCCGTAACGGAACAGAAACCCGCTTCGGCCTGCATGAGGTAGTCATAGCCCGGCCACGCCTCGCGTGAATTACCGCGGCCATAGGCGGATAAATGCGCGCAAACGACCTTTGGGTTGATGGCTTTGAGCGTGTCGAAATCAATGCCGAGTTTGGCGGGCAGATCACCGCGCAGATTGTTGGATACGGCGTCAGCGGTTTTCACCAATTCCTCGAAGGCCTTGCGACCGTCAGCCTCTTTCAGGTTCAGCGAGAGCGATTTCTTATTCCGATTGAAGGTCTGAAAGAACTGGCTGTCCGTATCGCCAATCCGGTGCGGCGACACAAAGCGAGACACATCCCCGCCTGTCCCTGGATTCTCGATCTTGATGACTTCGGCCCCCAAGTCGGCAAGCAGTTGAGTCCCGTAAGGCCCTGCACCATATTGTTCGACCGCGATGATACGAATGCCGTGGAGGGGTTTGTAGGTCATGTCACGTCCTGTCGAAGGCGCTCCCCTGCTAAGGGAGTATAGGTCAAGAATAATACCGCTTAGGCCGACTTGATCGGCCTACCCATCTCCCGATCTTTCACATAGCACTGATCAGTGATGGACCCGCCGATCAAGTCGGCGGGAGCCGGAAGGACTAAATCTTATTCCGCGCGATCTGTTGCTTCGCGATGATGATGCGCTGCATTTCGTTGGTGCCTTCACCGATGCACATGAGCGGGGCTTCGCGGAACAGACGCTCGACCGGATATTCTTTGGAGTAGGAATAGCCGCCATGGATACGCATGGCTTCGAGCGTGTTTTCTACAGCCATTTCAGACGCATAATATTTCGCCATGCCCGCTTCCATGTCGCAGCGTTCGCCGCGATCATAGGCTTCCGCTGCGTGCAGGCACATCAGCTCCGACGCTTTGGTCTTGGTCGCCATTTCCCCGAGCTTCAGCTGGATCGCCTGGTGATCTGCAATCGGTTTCCCGAACGTCTCCCGTTCTTGGGCGTAGCGTGTGCTTTCCTCCAACGCGCGGCGGGACAGGCCGACGGCACGAGCCGAGATATTGATGCGGCCCAGCTCTAGACCGCCAACCGCCATATAGAAGCCCTTGCCTTCGATGCCGCCGATCAAATGACGCTTGGCGTCGAGCCTGTAATTGTCGAAGAACAGCTCACAACTATCGATGCCCTTATAGGCCAGTTTCTGCATCTTACTGCCAGTCGTGTAGCCATCATAGCTCGCGCCCGTATCCGGATCGACCTTTGGCGCGATCAGCATCGACATGCCTTTATAGCGCGGGTCAGAGTCTGGATCGGTCTTGACCATCAGCGCCACAGCGCCGCCCATCAGCCCATTGGAAATCCAAGTTTTTGATCCGTTGACGACATAGCTGTCGCCGTCTTTGCGAGCCACGGTCTTGATGGCTTGCAAATCAGTCCCGGCATTCGGCTCTGTCAGACCCAACCCGCCTCGGATTTCGCCGGAGCAGAATTTGGGTAACCAGTAATTTTTCTGGAAATCGGTGCCGTATTTTTCGACCACGGTCGCCATCATAAGGTGCGAATTAAAGATACCCGTCAGGCTCATCCACTCTTGCGCAATACGCATAACGATCTTGGCATATGTCGTCGCTGACAAGCCGAGACCACCATATTCCGGCGAGATGGTCGCGCCGAACAGGCCAAACTCCTTCATATCCTCGACAAACTCATGTGGATATTCGTCCGCATGTTCCATCTCCATCACGCGGTCACGCACCTTCTCGCGACACCATCGATCGATGACATCGAGCATCATCGCTTCGTCTTCGTCGGTGAATTGATCAGCGTTGGGAATGGCGTTCATGGGTGGGTCTCGTGGTTAGTTCGCGTCTGAGTAGGCGCTCTGCGGTGTGGCGCTATGATTTGCGGCAAACCTTCCTGCAGAATTGGTTGTGTGATAAACTTGATGGACGTGAAAGGGACAAAACCAATCGGAGACATTCATGGCTTATATAGACGGCTTCGTGATCGCTGTGCCGACGGCGAACAAAGATAAATTTCGGAAACACGCAAAAAACATCGACTCACTGTTTACGAAACATGG
This sequence comes from Algimonas ampicilliniresistens, assembly GCF_030159955.1. Lineage (GTDB taxonomy): Bacteria > Pseudomonadota > Alphaproteobacteria > Caulobacterales > Maricaulaceae > Litorimonas > Litorimonas ampicilliniresistens. Next base: position 916,505 of record NZ_BSNK01000001.1, on the reverse strand, counting down.
GGCCTTGCATGTAATCGAAGCTTGGGGCGATGACGTGCCAATGGGCGAGACCACTGACTTTCATCGTGCCGTGAAAGCACAAGGTGACGAAACGGTTGTGTTTTCCTGGGTGTTTTGGCCGGACAAGGCGACGCGCGATGCCGGCAACAAAAAGATCTTCGCTGAAATGGAAGCGATGGACGAGGCTGCAATGAAGATGCCCTTCGATGGAAAACGCATGATCTATGGCGGATTCAACGTTTTGGTCGACATTAAGCCCTAATAAGCCGCCACGCGATCCTCGACCGCATTGCCCTTGCTGGGGATCAGCATGTTGCGTTTGAACGTGCAGATCATGGTGCCGTCCTGTTTATAGCCGCGCGTCACGATGGTGACGATGCCTTGGCCGGGACGGGATTTACTTTCACGTTTGCCGAGCACTTCGCTTTCGCCATAGATCGTATCACCTACGAACACCGGAGCAGTGAATTTCACCTCATCCATGCCGAGATTGGCGATGGCTTTTTGGGAGCAATCGGTCACGCTCATACCGATCAGCAGTGCCAGCGTGTAGGGCGAGACGACAAGGCATTGGCCGAACTCTGATGCCTTGGCGAACTCATTGTCAAAATGCATCGGATGGGTGTTCATCGTCATCAGCGTGAACATGTGATTATCATACTCAGTGACAGTCTTACCGGGGCGATGTTCGTAAATATCACCCTCTTTGAAATCTTCGTAATAGCGACCGAAGGTTTCGCGGTACCGATTTGGACCGACCTCTTTCACACTACCGACCATGCTTATCTCCTAAAGTAGTCCGGCGCGCGCCAAGACGCGCTCCGCTGCCCGCAGGATCGGGGCTTCAATCAGTTTACCGTTGTGCAACGCCGCATTCCCGCCCGACGCGTCATAAGCGGCCTTGAGTGCTTTCGCGGCACTCACTTCGTCCTCACCCGGCGTGTAAGCCGCGTGGATCGCTTCAATTTGCTTTGGGTGAATGGCGGAGCGGCAATGGATGCCGAGATCGGCCACGCGCCGTGTGTCCGCCTCCCCGCCTTCAACATCGTGCACATCGAGATAGGGCACGTCGAAGACGGGCACTTCGAACGCCGCTGAGCAAGCCGCCAAGTGGCTGCGTGCATAGTGGAAGGCTTCAAACGTCATGGGCGTGCCCAAATCGGCGGAATAATCGCCGCCGCCAAAGAGAGCCATCCGCACACGCGCATGCGACAGTATCGCCGCTGCATTGAGGATTGCCAGCCCGGATTCGATTACGGGAATGAGCGGCGCATCAGTCTTGATAGATGCCAACTCATCAACCGTATCGACTTTGGGGATCATGACGAAGGGGAGATTAAGCCCGGCAATCGCGTGCTGATCTTTCTCGCACGCCGCCGTCCCCGGCGCATTGATCCGGAGCGATACAGTTTTGGAGTCTGTCTGTTTGAGGAATGCGATCACCGCGTCCCTAGCCTCGTCTTTTGCATCGGGTGCCACGGCGTCTTCGAGGTCGACACAGACCAGATCCGCGCCTGCGCTGAGCGCTTTTTCAAACCGCTCTGGCCGATTGCCAGGCACGAATAGAAGGGAGCGTGGAATCATCAGGCCACCTGATCAGCAAAATGTTGCGCGATCTGCTCGCGCGTCGCAATCCAGACATCGTCATGGCCGGTGATGTAATCCAGAACCTCATCCAACGCGCCGATCCGGCCTGGGCGGCCTATGATACGAAGATGGAGACCGAGGCTCATCATCCGCGCGCCGTGGGTCTTTGCCTCGGCGCGAAGAACATCGAATGTCGCCTTGGCATAGTCGACCCACATGTCGGTCGTGAAGCTCGGGTCGAGCCAGAATTTCATGTCGTTACTATCCACCGCATAGGGCAGCACGATGATCGACTTAGTGCCGTCCTCGAAATGCTCCCAGCGTGGGAAATCATCCGAATAATCGTCCATATGGTAGAGATAGCCCTCTTCCGAGAGCGTCCGCCGCAGATGATCTGTATGCAGATAGCGCGAGAGATACCCGACAGGTTTACGACCCGTCGTCGCCTTAATGCTCTGCGTGCCTTTGCGGACGAAATCGCGTTCTTCTTCCCGGGTCTTGTTGAAGGTGAACAACCAGCGATAGCCATGGTTCGCGGGCTCATCGCCGCGCCTGGCAATGGCCTGACCCAGCCACGGGGCTTTCTCAAGCGCCTGCGCACAGATTGTCCAAGTCGCCGGAATATTGTACTGTTCTAGCCGTTCCAGAATGCGCGGTGCGCCGCGATTTATGCCATACTGATAGTTGGACTCATTCCCATGCACCCGGATCGGGGCTTTCAACCCGCTGACCAGTTCATCGACGGGCTCGGGCGCTTTGTCACCCTGCCAAATGCCGCGCTCCGCCCCCTCCTCGACATTGACGACGAGTGAAAACGCCAGCGTTTTACCGCCAGGCCACGTGAAACCGGCAGGGGCTGGATCGGGAGGAAGGGCCATTAATGCGGTTCCTCGCCGCCGCTGACATTCATGCTTTCTGCCGTGATATATTTCGCTTCATCGCAACAGAGCCAAGCGACCGCATTGGCGGTATCTTCGGGCAAGCCCGGACGGCCCATTGGGATGCGGGCGGCCATCGCTTTGAGATAGTCTTCGACACTGTCCGCGCCGGTCACTTCTGCAAAATATTCGTTCTGCCAAGCGCCGAGCGCCGTGGTCACATGGTTGGGGCAGACATTATTGACGGTGATGCCGTGCGCGCCGAGTTCTGTGGCGGCCGAGCGAACGAGACCGACCAGACCGTGTTTGGAGGAGGTGTAAGCCTGTGCGTGTGGGAACCCGGATTTTGCGGCTTGGCTAGCGACATTGATGATCCGCCCGCCCTTACCCTGCGGTACCATGACTTCAGCGGCCGCTTTCACACCAAAGAATGACCCCGACAAATTCACGTCGATGACGGCGCGCCAGTCGTCTTCAGTCACGTCTAGCAACGGCTTCATAATGTAGCCAATGCCGGCATTGTTGATCCAAATATCGAGCGAGCCATGCGTGTCCGATGCATGCTTCGCGAGCGCTCGGACTTCTTCAAGTGAACGCACATCACATGTGTGGGTCGAGGCTTCGATTCCGAGACCGCGCAACTCCTCGGCGATGCTTTCCATTTCTGCGGTTGAGCCAATATGTGCCTCACCCGTCGCGGCATCGCGCGGCTCACCAATGTCTGAGATCACGATATTCGCGCCGTCTTCGGCCAAGCGTTTGGCGATTGCCTCACCCAAGCCGCCGCGACGACCCGACCCAGTGACAACAGCCGTTTTTCCTTGAAGGCGTTTCATCAGAGCTGACTCACATTGATGAAGACGAGATCCTTAGCAATCTCGCTTTGGAATGTGGCGGCAATCGCTTGCATATGCTCCTGCGACGCCTCTTCACCAAATTTGTCCATGTCGTTGATATCAAGGATTTCGATATATTCGTAGGGTGACTGTGCATCGGAGAAAAGCAGGCTCTCGGCACGGAACACGTCGAAACCGTCAATCGATTCGAGCTTGTTCACAGCCGGAATATCTTTGGTCCGAGCCCATTGTTCATAATCATCTTTAGACTTTCCATCCTGCAGATTGAACAGGACGATGATACGCTGACCCATAGGTGCCTCCTTCGATATTACGGCGTTATGGCTGCCTTGAGATCATCCAAAGTTGAGTATTGTCAACTTCAACGTCGCAGAATGCGTTTAGATGAAATCCGTGACTAAGAAGGGAAAGACCATGGCCGAGACAAACGCCCATTCCAATTATGATGGCCCGCCGGACTATCGCCTTGTGGGTGAACACGGCATGTTTCCTAAGACGACGCATGATGAAAAAGCGCGGTTTAATTTCCTCGCACACCTTAATCGTCACCTCGCCTCCCGCGTCCTGCCCGGCGTTAAAACTGCCTATGAAACGCGGATTGAGCCGAACAACCCAGCTCCCAATCACCGCAACCAAGTGCGCAAAGCACTCTTAAAAGACCCGCTATTCCAGCATTGGTCCGCTCAGCGTCGAAATACGATGGAATTACGCCAACAGGCTGGACGTTGGGTTACGCTACGCCAAGCTGAAGAGCTTAACGAGCGTGCGCGTGAACTAACAGAAGGCGACGACCGACTACAACTCGATCCGAGCGTCGAACTCCCTTCCTACCTTTCAAAAATAGATCACCACTGCATGCCAGGCAGCTACCACGATGAAATCGTACCGGGTGATGTGACCGGCGCCGCGAACTATGACTGCGGTATCTTCGTCACAACAGGCGGCGGTCTGGGCCGTTTCAACGACGGCGGCGGGCAAGCCGTTGTTGCTTGGATGAAAGAAAACCGACCTGATTTCGCGCCGAAACGGATCTTGGATATTGGCGGCGGCCTTGGACAAAACGTCCTGCCCATCGCCCAAGCCTACCCCGACGCCGAAGTCATCTGCCTTGATACGGGTGCGCCCGTACTGCGCTACGGCTTGGCACGCGCCAAACTGATGGGTGTCGAGAATGTCCGTTTCGTTCAGGCCAATGCGGAAGACTTATCCATGTATCCAGATGGTTATTTCGATTGGGTTCAGTCGACCATGTTCCTGCATGAAACCAGTGTCAAAGCGATGCCGAAGATCATGAAAGAGAGCCACCGCCTGCTCGCGCCAGGCGGGATCGTCATGCATGTTGAACAACCCCAATATGATCCGGACATGCCGCTTTACGAACAAGCCATCCGCGATTGGGATGCTTTCTATAATAATGAACCGTTCTGGACCAAACTACACGAATTGGACCTCGACCAATGGATGGTGGATGCCGGATTCAAGCGCGAAGAGTTGCTGCATGGCGGCGTCGCGGCGGTCGTGGATACGGAACTGTTCCCGGAACACGGCACGGATGAGGTCGAAGATTATGGTCGCAAGGCGGCGTGGCACATTATCGGTGGGGAGAAGAAAGCCGCATGACCCAACAGATTGATCCGCTCGCGCTCGCTGGTGCGAAGCCCAAGGGCAAACGCCCTTATTTTCTAGAAGATACGGATGCTGAACGGGTTATGGCCATTACCATGGCCGTGGCGCAGGAACTCGCGGTGATGCGCGAACGTCTCGATACGGTTGAGCGGCTGTTGGAATCCAAAGGCATTAGTCAGGATGATATCGAAAGTTTCGTTCCGACGCCTGAGCAGGCCGATCAACGCGGCGCATGGACGCAAGAATATCTCGCGCGAATCATGCGCATCTATCAGCAGGAAATCGAAGCTCTCGATCAGCCTAATGAGCCATCCTCAGAAGAGATTGGACATGAGTTGGCAGAGAGCTAAGTCGGGCGTATTGAGCTTACGCGCGTTTGCGAAAGATCCAGCTTAGCCAACAAGGCTTTTAAGGTTGAGCCTCCTGGATGAACCCAGTGCGGCGCAACTTCCTCCAACGGCATTAGAACGAAGGCCCGCTCTGTCATGCGCGGATGTGGCAGCGTGCAAATCGGGTCATCTAATACTTGTCCATCATAATCGATCAGGTCCAAATCGATCACACGCGGTGCATTCCGCGCGCTGCGCACACGGCCTAGCCGCGTTTCAATATCCAATAGGTTTTGCATCAAGACAGGTGCATCCCGTTCAGTGCGCACAGCGATCACTGCATTCGTATATTCTGGTGCATCGCTCCCCACTGGCCAGGCTGGGCTAATCCAAAGTGAAGAAAGGTTGTCGATCACAATCCCGGCTTCTCCGAGCGCTGTCACAGCCATCATTAATGTCTCACGCGGGTTGGACAAGTTCGCGCCGAACGCGATATAGGCTCGTCGCATATTTAGATGATTTTTAGACACGGATATTCGTATGACCTTCTACCCCGATGAGAGGTTTGCCATCTTCATTGATGGCGCAAATTTCTATTCAACAGCCAAGTCGCTCGACTTCGATATCGATTACAAGAACCTGCTGACCTATTTCAGCGCCAAAGGTCGAATGATCAAGGCGTACTATTTCACAGCCTTGCGCGAAAACGACGACTTTTCTCCGTTGCGGCCCTTACTCGACTGGCTCGACTATAACGGGTTTCATATCATTACGAAGAGAGCCAAAACCTTCACGGATCGCGACGGACGCACGCGGATCAAGGGCGACATGGACGTCGAAATCGTCGTGCGGATGATGGAACTGGCCCCATATGTCGATCATATGTTGCTGTTCTCCGGTGATGGGGACTTTCGCGCCGCCGTCGAAGCCGTTCAAAAACTCGGCGTCCGCGTGACAGTCGTGTCTTCAATGGCTGTAAAGCCGTCTTTGCTGGCCGACGAACTGCGCCGACAGGCCGATGCGTTTATCGAAATCGATGATCTGGAACGTGAAGTCGGGCGCCCGAAGCGTGAACGCTCTGAACAAGATGATGATTACGAAGACGATGACGATTTCGGCTATGGTGACTGATCCGCACGTTATGTCAGAGACAGAAGCGGCGTCAGAACCGCCTTACTTTTGTCAGCGTTGCCCGCGTCTCTTCGACTTCCTCGAAGACTGCCGCGAGCGTCTGCCTGGTCATTTTAACGGCCCTGTCCCTAGTTTCGGCGATCCGCAAGCGGAACTGCTCGTCGTTGGCCTCGCACCCGGCCTCAATGGCGCCAATAAGACCGGACGACCCTTTACGGGCGATGCGGCGGGCGATCTGCTTTATAAAGCTTTGGCGGAATATGGTTTTTCGAATGACCGGTTTGGGTTGACCATTGATGATGGTCTAGCGCTGCGTCGCGCGATGATCACCAATGCCGTGCGCTGCGTTCCGCCCCAGAACAAACCGATCGGGGCAGAGATCAATAGCTGCCGCGATTATCTACGCACTCAAATCGAGGCCCTGCCAAAACTGAAAGTGCTACTCTGCCTCGGCAAGGTCAGTCATGATAGTACGGTTCGGACATTGGGCGGCAAAATCGCGCGAGAAAAGTTTGGCCATGGCAGTGAATATAAACTCGGCGGCTATACGGTGCTGTCGAGCTACCATTGCTCCCGCTACAACACGAATACACGTCGTCTGACAGAGCCCATGTTCTTCGACATTTTTGCGCGGGCAAAGGCACTCCTAAAGTAGTCCGTCTGATCACGGATTTGAGAGCGCATCTCACATTTTTACCTCAATTAATCACATCCATCCGTGATGAGATTGAGCTCTTGAGCGATCCGCTTATCGGGCCTCTCGCCGCACAATGTCTGTCGCGGTTAAGGAGAGAAACAATGAATAAAAATATCGCCGCAAGCACTATCGCCCTCGTCGCGGCTATCGCCACCACCCAATCAGCCAGCGCTAAGGATTGGTACCTTGGCGGATCGGTCGGATATAATCAGACCTCAGACCAGACCAGTGAAGGTCCAAGCCGCCGCGTGGACGTCGAGTATGATGAGGGATATGCTCTCAGTAGTTTTGTCGGCTTTCGCAAGTCAGAAAATTTGCGCTTCGAGGGCGAATTCACCTTCCGCCGAAATGACGGCGAAACACTTGCATTCAACAATATAAGCCGACCTTTTGCTGGCAGCGGCACAGAAAGCTACAGCTTGCTTGCTAATGTCTTGTACGATTTCCCGACCGCTTCAGCCGTAACGCCTTATATCGGCGTCGGTGCAGGCATTGGATTTTTGGAAAACGACTTCGTTTATGGTCCCGCAAACTTCGAGGACAAAGATACGAGCTTTGTCTATCAGGGTATTATTGGGGCAAGCGTCCCGGTTTCTGACAAAATCGAGTTGTTCATTGACGGACGTTATTTTGGAGCCACTGGCGTTGACTTCGTTCGAACGTCACCGGCGGACAATGGTGTGAGCCTTGAGTCCGAATATGACAATTACACAGTGTCAGTCGGCTACAGATTTAAGCTCTAGCCGCGATCTCGCAGAAGACGCGCTTTTTGCTTTTGCCAATCGCGTGTTTTCTGCACATCGCGTTTGTCGTGCTGCTGTTTACCCGCAGCGACACCGATCAGAAGTTTTACACGGCCATCTTTATTGAAATACATTTTCAGGGGAATGACCGTTCGACCTTTACGTTGCGTTTCCCCTATCAACGTATTGATTTCTTTTCGTTTCAGTAGAAGCTTCCGACCGCGCTTCGGGCTATGGTTGAACTGCGCCGCGGGTTCGTAAATTGGAATATTCGCATTGACCAGCCAAGCTTCACTGCCGTCCACATCGACATAGCTCTCTGCGATATTGGCCTTACCACTCCGCAGGCTTTTGACTTCCGTGCCGAGCAAGCTGACTCCCGCTTCCATCGTTTCCTCGATGGCGAAATCATATCGGGCGCGGCGGTTTTCGGCGATTAATGTGCCGTTATCGCCAACGCTGGGTTTCTTTTTAACCGCCATCTAAAACTCAATCCCTGCGCGGGTCATCGCTGAACGAACACGGGCCTTCGTCTCGTCTCGACACGGCGTAATCGGCAATCGAACCACATCCTCCATGCGCCCCATAAGCGACAAAGCATATTTGGCGGGCGCCGGGCTTGGGTCGAGAAACAGATCTTTGTGTAATCGGTCGAGCATGGCGTTGAGTTCGCGCGCACGAGAGAAATCTCCAGCCATCATGGCTTCATGAAATTCAGCATATTGTTTCGGCGCAATATTCGACCCGACGCTGATCGTGCCTTGGCCACCATGTACAAAATGGCCCAGGGCCGTCGCGTCATCGCCAGACAATTGAACAAAGTCCGCACCACACCGATCTGTCAGACCTTGGACCCGTGCTATTTCGCCGGTTGCATCCTTACATCCAATAACATTGGAAAGCTGCGACAAGCGCCCCATCGTCTCATTGGTGATGTCGACGACGCTTCGCCCCGGAATATTGTAAACGACAATCGGGATATCGACAGCATTCGCGATCGCTTCAAAATGTCGGAAAATGCCTTCTTGGCTCGGCTTATTATAATAAGGCGTCACTACCAAAGCGGCATCAGCGCCACAATCTTTGGCGACTTGGGCATACTCAATCGAGACACGCGTCTCATTTGATCCCGCCCCGGCAATGACTGGAACGCGACTATCCGCTGCTTCCACGCAGAGTCGAATGACGCGTTTATGTTCCTCATGCGTGAGTGTTGCGCTTTCGCCCGTCGTTCCACAGGGCACGAGGCCGCTCGTGCCGTTGGCGATCTGCCATTCGACATGATTCTGGAAGGCAGCCTCATCCAATCCCGCTTTTGTGAACGGGGTAACGAGGGCTGTTATGGACCCTTTAACCATAATCGCGTTTCCTATAGCCAAATCGAAGGCGAGCGGGGTGCCGCGCGCTTTAGGCCCATTGTCATCTGACTTGCAAGCATGGCAGGAACTGTACCGCATTGAAGCAACTTTATGGAGCTTTTGAGTGAAGACATTTTTGTTATGTCTCATGTTTTCTCTCGTCCCCGTGTCAACAACCACGGCGGCCGCCAATGCTCCTATTCCACGCCTGAAACCTGCTCCGCCCGCACTCTCGCAATATCTTTCGCCCCGTGACGCAATTTACTTGCGACGCGGTCTCTCAGCCGCGTCCCGCAGTGAATGGACGACGCTGAAGCGCGCTAAAGACGAAATCCAAGACCCGACAGCTAAAGACTTACTGCGCTGGGTTCGCTCGGCCCGCGATCCCAATGTCCCGACCGATTGGCTCACCTACGTGACGCATGAACTAACCGACTGGCCACGCATGGTATCTATCCAAGCCAAAGCTGAGGCTCGGTTGCTGGATGAACCTCTCTCTCCACAAGAGACCGTGGCCTGGTTTCTGAAAATGGAACCTGTTTCTGGCGAAGGCCGCGCCGCTCTTGCAAAGGCTTTCTATAGGCTGGGTGATCAGGAAAATGGCGATCGTTGGCTGAAATATGCGTGGCGAGAAGCACGCCTGTCGCGCGACACGCAGAAAGAGTTATTCCAGCAATTTAAATCCCGTTTAAATTCGCAAGATCACGCCGCCCGCGCCGACCACCTGATTTGGGAAGGATCGCGGCATTTCTCTAATGCCCGCGCCCTACTCCCTTTCATGAGCAAAGCTGACCGTGCCGTTATGGATGCGCGGATGAAGTTGGCGACAAACAGCCGAGGTATCAACGCTGCGGTTAATGCCATTCCCGCTAGCCACGCCAATCATCCCGGTTTTCTGTTTGAACGCGCCCGCTGGCGCCGCCTTCGCAAGGACAAAGACTACGCGCTGCCTGTCTATATGCAGATCGGATCCCCCGCCACGACCGACCGAGGCCGCGAGCGGATGTGGACCGAGAGACGGTTGATGGCTTACTGGCTGATCAGCGAGCAGAAATGGATGGAAGCCTATCGGATGACGCTATTCCATGGCGCGACTGAGGGGGCACCTCTGTATGAGTCCGAATTTCTTGGTGGCTGGTTGGCCCTGACAAAAATGAACCAGCCTGCGTTGGCTCTTGAACGGTTCCAGCGCCTCGAAGCGGGCGTCAATACGCCGATCAGCCTTTCCAGAGCACATTACTGGCAGGGACGTGCGTTTGAAGCGCTGAAAGACCCACGACGCGACCAAGCCTTCGCGAAAGCGTCAACTTATCCGAATACATATTATGGACAATTGGCGGCTAGACGATTGATGGGGTCGATTGCCCGCATCACCTTACCGCCAGAAATGGCCTCTCAACAAGCGCAGCAACGGTTCAACAATGATCGCCGCATTCGTGCTCTTCGCTTACTCGGCGAAGCGGGCGAAGAACGGTTCTTCTCGACCTTCGCTTATGCTTTGGATGACGATCTTGAGACGCTCGATGAACTCTCACTGCTGAGCCGCCTGAGTGCCGATTATGGCTTCATGCGTCCGTCTATCCGTGCCGCCAAACAGGCCGGACGATTCAAAGGCATGCTAACTGAGAGTGGGTACCCCATTGTCCCGCCCATAGAGATGCTCGGACGTAACTTTGACATTCCCTTTGTCTACGCCATCGCACGGCAGGAAAGCGAGTTCGCTGGCAATGCGATCTCAAGCGCGAGCGCTTACGGCATGATGCAGATGATTAATGCGACGGCTAGCGCAACCGCGCGCCGTCACCGGATTGCCTATGACCGCGACCGCTTGATCACAGACCGCAACTATGCGGCTTATATGGGCGCCCTGCACCTGAATGATCTGTTGGAGGACTTTGATGGGTCCTACATTATGGCCGCCGTCGCCTACAATGCTGGACCGCGGCGTGTGTCGCAATGGATCGAACGCAATGGTGACCCCCGCAAAGGTCAAATCGATCCGATCGATTGGGTTGAGAAGATCCCCTTCTCCGAAACCCGCAATTACGTCATGCGCGTGATGGAGAATATGCAGGTCTACAAAGCGCGCCGAAACGGCAACGTTGCGCCCGTCACGATTGATCAGAACCTACGCTTTGGCCAAAAGGGCAATGCACCGGGCTAGCCTTTCATCGAATAAAACCCATAAAAAAGCCCGGCTTAATAAGCCGGGCTTTGGTGTTTTATAATGAGAAGGTTTGCCTAGTCTTTGAGGCTCGGTTCCATCTCCTGACAGTCGGCGATGATTTTCTCGACAGCGGCAACGGACTTCATGAACATTTCGCGTTCGTCGGCCTTGAGACGGATATTCATCACCTTCTCGACACCGCGCGCGCCGATCATGGCAGGTGCGCCGACATAAAGGCCACGCACACCTGCAATCTGTCCGGACAGTCGTACGGCACAGGGCAAGATGCGCTTCTTATCGCGCAGATAGGACTTAGCCATTTCGATAGCAGACTCAGCCGGAGCGTAGAAAGCTGAGCCATTGCCGAGAAGGCCGACAATCTCGCCGCCGCCCTTACGCGTGCGTTCTACGATAGCGTCAACGCGGTCTTGTGTTGTCCATTTCATCTTGATCAGATCTGGCAATGGCACACCATTGACCGTGGAATAGCGCGTCAGCGGAACCATAGTGTCGCCATGACCACCGAGGACAGAAGCGTGAACATCTTCAACAGAACACTGGAATTCGTCAGCCAAGAAGTAGCGGAACCGAGCGCTGTCGAGCACGCCAGCCATGCCGACCACTTTGCGCGGCTGCAGGCCGGAGAATTTCTGGAGCGCCCAAACCATCGCATCCAGCGGATTGGTGATACAGATCACGAAGGCCTTCGGCGCATGTTCCTTGATGCCTTCAGCCACCTGTTTGATCACGCCGAGGTTTTTGCCGATCAACTCTGAGCGGTCCATGCCCGGCTTACGCGGGAAACCCGCTGTGATGATGCAGACATCAGCCCCGGCAATATCCGCATAGCTGCTTGTGCCGACAAGCTTGCTGTCTTTACCGAAGACTGGCGCGGCCTCTGACAAATCGAGCGCCTTGCCCTTCGCAGTGCCTTCGAAAATATCGAACAACACAACATCACCGAGCTCTTCGCGAGCCGCGATGTGAGCCAATGTGCCGCCGATCATGCCGGCTCCGATAAGAGCGATTTTGGCGCGTGCCATAGAGGGTCTCCTGCTGGGTTAAGTCTGGCCGCCCATAGCTTCGCCGCTGAATAAAGTAAAACGCAACAACTGTTGAAGTTGCCTTGATTTTGCTTGCGTCACAGCGCGCCAACCGCGAAACCGCGCCGGGGTTAGGCCAAATGGCCATTATAAAAGAGTGGATGCACGGCGATGGAACCCGTTTTCGACAGTTTGGCGCAAGGGTTTCCTTGGTTAGTCTTCTACCTGCTCTCCGTGGCAGCTATCTTCATCATTGCGCTATTCATCTATGTGAAATTGACGCCGCATGATGAGTTCAAGTTGGTTAGTCAGGGCAATATGGCGGCGGCGATCCACCTCTCTGCGCTCATCATTTCTCTATCGCTCCCGCTTGCGGCGTGTTTGATCCATAAGGTTTCGATCTGGGATGTAGTGATTTGGGGCACTTTGTCGGTCACCTTACAGCTCTTCTTGTTCCGACTCACCGATCTGATCTTTCGCGGCATTCCGGATTTGATCGAAAAAGACATCGCTGCTCCGGCATTGGTTCTTGCCGCCTTCAAGTTGTCTGGTTCCATTATTCTTGCCTTTGCCATCGCGGGTTAGGCCTGCGGCGATGAAGCTGCCTATTCCCGATTGGTTGTTCTATCTCGGCATTCTTGTCGCGTTGATTCTCTACGCCAATTACGATGCGCCCACTGTCACGCCCGCACCGGACCTGCCCGGACTTGGCCCGTTGCTGCCATCGGAAAGTCCGGACGATGAGCGCATTCTCGTCCAGGTCGATGCCCCGCAATCCGGCGTGGGAACCGCTTTTGCTGTGAGTAATGACGGCGAGTGGGTTACGGCGCGGCACGTGGTCGATAGTTGTGACGAAGTGGGCATTCGTGTCAATTCACGACAACTCATCCGGATCGCACGCACGGAAATTTTTCAGGATGTCGACCTCGCCCGTCTCACAGCGCCTTGGTCCCGTGAACCGCTACCGACAGATTTGGCGAGTCGTCGGCAGATCGGCGAAGTGGGTTACTTCTTAGGCTATCCCCAAGGCAGGCCGGGCGAAGTGGTCGCCTCACTTCTATCGCGTGGCCGAATGTCGGTTCGCGGCCGATACCGCACGGATGAAGGCGTATTAATCTGGTCAGAACTCGGGCGATCTCGCGGATTAACGGGCTCACTCGGCGGGCTTTCAGGCGGTCCGGTTCTTGATTCCGATGGCGAATTGATCGGAGTTGTCGCGGCTGAGTCTCCGCGACGCGGACGGATCTACACAGTGGCCCCGCGCAACCTTGGGCGGATTGTTGCCCCGACAGGCACAACACCAACTCCGGTCGATCTCGGCAGCTACGCTTTGTATGCTGATAAGCTTCGTCGGGACCGACGTATCGCACAGGTGGTCTGCATTAATGGATAAAGTGCGCCTCATTTCATGGCTAAAATTTATCGGCGTCATCCTGGTTCTGATCGGCATTGGCTGGACGGTTAATCGCGTCGTTCCCAATCAGCACCTCCCCTGGCGACCGCTCGATCCAGAACGACCGATCGGCATGGCCACCAAGGGACAGCTTTTGCGGCTCTCGGTTTCGCCGAGTGATGTCTGCATGTCGCTTGCCCGCGACATAGAAGATTTTGAGACAATTCCGTCCGAACCGAAAGACGCGAAAGAGCCTTGCGGGTGGGATGTCGCCCGGCTGGTGTATGCCAGCGGTGATGCAGACCTCGTACCCGGAGAAGCGAACATGCAATGCCCACTCTCAATCGCGACTTTCTTGTGGTTGCGTGAAGTCGATGACCTCGCCCGAAAACGGTTCGGCGAAAGCGTCGTCAAAGTCCACCATATGGGCAGCTATTCCTGTCGGCGTCAGCGCGGAAACGGATCAGGACGTTGGAGCGAACATGCGTTCGCCAATGCTTGGGACATTGCTGGGTTCGAACTGGCAGATGGCCGGAACATCCGGGTTTTAACGGGTTGGAATTCCAAAGACAAAAAAGAGAAAGCGTTTCTACGAGACGTACGGCAAGAAGCCTGCCGTATCTTCAACGTCACGCTTTCACCGGACTATAACGCCGCCCATAAAGACCACTTCCACGTTGATATGGGACCGAACGCTATCTGTCGTTAGCCCTGCCCCATTGAGCAAAAAGGCTAGTCTCGTCGCATCACATCGACCGTCGCATGATCGATCCCGAACGTGTTTGACAACCTCGCTTTGATCGCGCGGTTAACCGGGGCCAAGCGCACACCATCCTCAACATAAGCGTCCAGCGTCAACATGGGGCGTTCAGGCGTAATGCACCAAGCATGTACATGCTCGACCGATTGCAATCCTTCGACCGAAGCCACGAGGTCATTCGCGATGGCATCCGTATCAATGCCCTCAGGCGCGCCTTCGAGCAGAATGTGCGCGCTCTCTTTCACCAACCCCCAAGCTGACTTCAGGATCAGCAGCGCGACGAGGACGGAGAGGATCGGATCAGCGGCCACCCACCCCGTGGCCATGATAATCAAGGCTGCAAGGATCGCCGCCGCACTACCAAGCAGATCGCCCAACACATGCAACATCGCGCCCCGAACATTGAGATTATGCGTGTCCGCGCCTCTAAGTATCTGGAACACAGCCAAATTCACAAACAGTCCGGCGATCGCGACCCACAACATCGGCCCTGCCAAAATCTCACCCGGATCGGCCAGCCGCCCAAACGCCTCCCAGACGATCCAGCCTGCGACGAGGAAAAGCGTCAGCCCGTTCACAAAGGCGACGAGAATCGAGAACCGATCATAACCAAAGGTCAGTCGCCGGGTCGCTGGGCGCTGGGCAATGACAAATCCGCCCCAAGCCATAGCCAGCGCAGCGAAATCTGTGACCATATGCCCAGCATCGGCAATAAGAGCCAGTGAACCGGAAATCATCCCGCCGATCACTTCGACGATCACGAACAGGCCAGTCAGGACTGCGGCTACACCGACCCGGCGCCGATTGGACTCATTGACCGTCGGGGCATGGCTATGTCCCGAATGATCATGACCCGAATGGTCACCATTATGATTGTGCCCGCTCATATTCGTCCTTTTGCGATCCCGTCCCACGAAGGCAAGGGTGCAAATCGGTAGAACCTGCATCCAACTCTTGAGGTGCTTAAGAGGCTTTTAGCGGTTTTTGGGTAGAGGCTGAGAAATGGCGTCGACTTTCGAGATAGAAACACGGTCCATGACCGACCTTACCGAAGCCGACCGCGTGGCTTGGCTCTCTCTGCTTGCGTCAGATACAGCCTTAGAGAGCCCTTACCATCATCCCGATTACCACCATTTGGTCGATAAGCATCAAGGCGGCGGGAAAGTCACTCTGGCGCATCGTGACGGCGAGTTGATCGGATTGCTGCCGTGGCAAGGCGGCGCGTTTGCGCGCCCGTCTGGCGCACCATTGTCAGATTACCAGACACTGATTGCCGCACCCAACACCGAATTAGATATCCGCCAACTTCTTATGGGACAGGCGGTGGGGGCCTTTCACTACACAGCCGTGCCGACAGACGATGGTCTTGAGACCACGCGACTTGAACTCAATAACGCTGATGAGTGGCGTGCCGCACGGGATGGCAGCTACCGTCGACATCTTAAATCCACACGCCGTCGTATCCGGAAAGCAGAAGATGAAGTTGGTACGCCTCGGACTGTCATGCAGAGCCGGGACATCGACGCCTATCAAACACTGATGCAGTGGAAGCAGGAGAAATTCCGAGATACCGGAAAATATGACGTGTTGGCCAACAGCGGTAACTCAGCTTTGCTTCGGGAATTATGGGAGCGAGGCCCGTCATCCCCGCTTCGCGCGGATCTCCATGTCCTCTATTTTGGCGATAGGCTTGCGGCCTGCGATCTCGGCCTGACTGACGGCCACGTCTTTCACAGCTGGATAGTGGGCTATGATCCAGACCTAATTACTTATGCCCCCGGCATCCAACTGATGGAGGCGCTGATCGATAGCGCCCCTGACATTGGCTATGACGTTATCGATCTTGGACCCGGAACCGATGGTTATAAACGACATTATGCCACGCATTCCAGACAGGTTGCCTCCGGCGTCGTGACCTTACCATCGACGGCGGGTTGGATCGCAGGCTGCTATGACCAAGCCGAGGATGCTTTGCGTTCTAAAACAGGAGATGCGCTCGGCAAATTGCGGCGCCGTTATAGTCAGATTGCGGCCTGTGAACCGCGAATCTCTGGCCGCTCTCTTGCGCTGGTCAACGCCTTTGGAGCGCAATTCAAGCGTCACGAAGCCTGATTCGACCTCTATAGATGGAGGCACAAACGTTTTTTGACAGCGCTGTCAGTGTGGCGTGGCAGCAACGCTGGACCATAAAGCCAACAGATATGTGTCAAATAACCCACTGATGCGTGACACAGGTCAAAGCTGCGCTATACCCCTACCGAGGGTGAACACACCCCATGCAATAATGAGCGGCAATTCGCTCGGGGAGACAAATCATGCAAAACCACAGCCGAATTGCGGCCGCACTTCTGACCTCCACCATGTTGGCGAGTCCTGCCTTCGCGCAAGATAGCGATGCGACGGACACAACTCGCTTCGAAGAGGATGTCATCATCGTCGAAGCAACGCGTCGTGCGTCTAACATTCAAGATATTCCGATCGCCGTGACCGCGATCACTCCGAAGCAGTTGGAACGCCAAGGTATTACCAGCATCAAGGATCTCGCGTCTGTCGCGCCCGGCTTTAATATCCAATCATCCCAGACCGAAACTCAAGGCACGTCAATCCGTATTCGCGGCGTTGGGACAACGGGCAATAATATCGGTTTGGAATCGGCTGTCGGGGTGTTCATCGATGGCGTCTACCAATCTCGCCCTGGCATTGCGCTCGGCGAGCTCGTCGACATCGAAGCCATTGAGATGCTGCGCGGCCCGCAAGGGACACTGTTTGGACGCAATGTAACCGCTGGTGCGCTTGTCGTCAGAACAAAGAAACCAGAAATGGGTCAGACAGGCGGGTTCGCCAATCTGACTTATGGCAATTATAACATGGTCAATGTTCAAGGCGGCATAAACGTTCCGGCTGGCGAAAACCTGGCCTTCCGCGCAACGGGATCTCTACATAAACGTGACGGGTTTCTGACATCGTCTGTCGACCCTGATGCTGAGAGCCACAACCGCGACCGCTTTGTCCTACGGGGCCAAGCGTTATGGGAACCAACAGATCAGACCAGTCTTCGACTAATCGCAGACTATCAGGACGTCGATGAGAATTGCTGTGCAGCTGTAACGCTTTCAGCGAGCCCGAATTTGACGACTGCACAGCGCGACGCTCGTTTCCCCGTCCTCGGATTTGAAGACTCATTGGAAGCACAAGTCTTCAACGATCAAGAATTCGTCAATAATGTTGAGAGCTATAATTTCTCAGCCGAACTGAACCATGATTTCGGCGGGGCAACGGGTACAGTCATCCTGTCTTATTCGGATTTCCTCGGAAATTCCGTGCAGCAGGATTTCAATGCGGGTCAGCAATATTCTGTAGGTGGACTGACCGTTCCAGCATCGGACAGAACATCATTTGATGACATTCAAACCTTTACTGCTGAAGCTCGTCTACAAGGCGAAGCCATGGATGGTCGTCTAGACTGGCTGGTCGGCGGCTTTTACGCGCAGGAAGACATTGTCGAAGAGTTCACGTTGGGTCTTGGCTCAGATTATAGCGCGTTAGTCGGCTCCGCGAACTTCCCAATCGGACCTGTCTCTTCATCCTTCCTCAGCCTCTATGCTGGCGCAGGCGCATTCATACAGCAGCTGCAACTAGGTAATCCTAACCCAACATTTGCCCCATTATCCGCAGACGGCCAGTATGCCAGAAACCGGTTTGAGCAAGATGCGGAAAGCTTCTCTGTGTTCACGCACAATATCTTCTCCGTAACGGACTCGGTCGACCTCACTTTGGGCGCACGCTATGTTGACGATTCCAAGGATGGATCATTCGACCAAGTTGCTGTTGGCGGTAATAGTTGTCTAGCGTCAGCGACGTTCCTAGCGACCGCGACAGCGGCAGGAGCCGGTGATCCAGCCGCTGCTGGCGCCATGGGGGCGCTTGGCGCGGCAATTGGACCAGCAACACTGGGCCTTCTGACCAATCCAGCCCTCATCGGCGGCGGGGGGTTCTTAAACTGCTTCCCATTTGCCTCTCCGGCCATTGGTTCGGGTTTTATTCCGGATGCATTCGCGGCTCTGCCCTTCATTCCGCAAGAGTTTAGCGACAATTTCTCAGATGATGAGCTGGTCTACACTGCCAAACTCTCATGGGAACCAAATCCTGACCTGTTGGTCTTCGGTGGCTTTACGCACGGCTATAAAGCGGGCGGATTCAACCTTGATGCATCCGCGGCTCAAGCAGGCGCTGATCCAAGGTTCAACTCAGAACTGATCGATGCTTGGGAGTTTGGCTTCAAGAAAACACTGGCTGATGGTCGCTTCCGTTTTAACGTCACGGGTTTCCACCAAACGATGGATGATTTCCAAGTGCTTGAATTCACAGGCACTAAATTCCAGACTTTCAACGTTGATGACGTGTCGTCCAAAGGCGTGGAAGTCGAATTGAATGGCCGTCTATCGGAAGCCGTCTTCATCAACTCAGGTGTCACCTATGCCGATGCCAATTATGGTGAAGATTGTGATCGCGGGGGCACGATTGCGCCGGCGTCCGGGCTCTGTGACAATGTTTTGACCAATGCGCCAAAATGGTCGTCTGTATTGGGCATCACCTATGATGGCGATTTCCTCGATACAGACTGGGGCTTCTTAGCCAACGTCAATATGAACTACCAATCCAAGCGAAGGACTTCGACGAACCCGCTTGTAGCAGGCACCGCTGTTCCAATTCCGTTCGACTATCAGGACGGCGTGGCCAAGTTCAACGCACGCGTCGGCTTCACGATGCCGAATGATTTGGTCTCGATTGAGTTCTGGGGTCTAAACCTGACAGACGAAATCACCAGAGGGATCACCTTCAACACGGCAGTGCAAGGCGCCTCACGGTCAGCCTTCTTAGAACCACCGCGTCAATATGGCGTGACATTGCGGTCTCAATTCTAGAGCCGCATCAAATCTGAATAGAGGGTCGCAACCTTACTGGTTTGCGGCCCTTTTTTATTTCCGCTACTGATCAACCGATCAATAACGTCCCGCAGAACGGAAAACCCGCCCATGGTCCGCATCAATCCGAAGACAACAAAATCCAAACCGGGCGAGGCGAAAGGGCCAACCGCCAAGGCCTTGCAGGCCGCATTCAAGGCCCAGAGAGACGCCTTTGATGCCGCGCCCTACCCGTCATGGGAAGTTCGAAAGGCGCGTTTGGAAACCCTTCGCGATGTGCTGCGAAAATATGAGGACGACATCAAACAGACCATCTCTGACGATTTTGGTCATCGATCCAAAGTTGATACCGACTTGGGTGATATTATCATGGCTTATAACGATATCCATAACGCCCTGAAGATGACCCCGAAATGGATGAAGCGACGCAAACGCGCCACATCGCTGAGCTATAAGCCCGGCTGGAACGAGATTATCCCACAGCCTATGGGCGTGATCGGAATTGTCGTACCATGGAACTATCCACTTGGCTTAGCGACCGGCCCCATTATCGGCGCCATTGGAGCTGGCAATCGCTGCATGGTCAAGATGAGCGAATATACGCCAAAATTCTCAGCCCTCTTCAAATCAATGATGGAGGAAGCGTTTGAGCCAGACGTTGTCTATGTGGCGACGGGTGGCGTAGACGTGGCTACTGCTTTCACCAACCTGCCCTTCGATCATATGCTTTTTACCGGGTCGACCAATGTTGGAAAAATCGTGGCGAAGGCTGCGGCTGAAAATCTCGTACCCTGTACCTTGGAACTCGGCGGCAAATCACCCGTGCTCATCGATGATAGCGCCAAGTTGGATTTGACAGTCGCGCGCATTGCTCAGTCTAAACTTCTCAATGCTGGCCAAACCTGCATCGCGCCAGATTATGTTCTGATGCCCAAAGCTCGGATCGACGCCTTTTCGGACGCTATGATCAACCAGGCTGAGGCCATGTATCCAAAATTTGCGGGCAATGACGATTACACATCTGTCATCGCCGACTCTCATTATGCCCGCCTGCAGACCCTGCTGGAGGATGCAGAGAATAAAGGCGCAAAAATCCGCGTGGCCGGTAACGACGACAAGCAACAGCTGGCCAAGGAACGCCGCATCCCGCTGACTGTCGTGACTGAAACGACCCCTGATATGAAGATCATGCAGGAAGAAATCTTCGGACCACTCCTTCCCATCGTCCCATCAGAAACCCTCGAGGATCAGTGTACCGCTGTGAAATCAAAGGACCGCCCTTTGGCGCTCTACTGGTTTGGGGAAGACGATGCGAAACGCGACCGGGTCCTCTACGAAACCCATGCGGGCGGCGTGACGATCAATGATTGCGCGTGGCATTTTGGTCAGGAAGACATCGGCTTTGGCGGCATCGGGCCGTCTGGCATGGGGGCCTATCACGGCGAGGCTGGTTTCGAGACATTCAGCCACATGAAAGGCGTTTTCCACCAGAGCACGGGCGGGCTGTTTCACACACTCAAGCAGAAGATGATGGCCGATATGATGCCGCCTTATACCGAGGGCACACAAAAAATGCTCGCCCGTGTCAAAGGCATGGCGGGCATAAAATAGGTGGCGGCCAACTATGATTATATCATCGTCGGTGCTGGCTCAGCTGGCGCGACCATAGCGGCGCGTTTGTCCGAAGATCCGAATGTCTCTGTCCTCTTGCTGGAGGCAGGCGGGACGCATCGGCATTGGTCGGTCCGTATTCCGATGGCGATGATCGCCAATTTGATCTTTAAAGGCAGAGACTGGAAACTCGAAACGGTCCCGCAAAAGCAACTGAACAATCGCTTAGGCAATCAACCGCGCGGCAAGATGCTGGGTGGAAGTTCGGGCTCCAATGCGATGATCTACATTCGCGGGCATCGTGAGGATTATGACAATTGGGAACGGATGGGCGCAGATGGGTGGGCCTATGATGACGTCCTGCCCTATTTCAAAAAGAGCCAAAATCGTGAAGCCGGAGCCAATGATTACCACGCGCAAGGCGGGCCGCTGAACGTCGCGCCTGTCAGGAGTCCGGCTGAAATCAACGACATTCTGATCGAGGCTGGACGCCAGTTGCAGATTCCCATCAATGACGACTTCAATGGCGAGAGCCAAGAAGGTCTGGGCTATTACGAGGTTACGCAGAAGGATGGTGAACGTTGGAGCACAGCCCGCGCCTTTCTCGACCCGGCAGAGGACCGGCCAAACCTCACCGTCATTCAGCACGCACTGAGCGAAAAGATCCTCGTTGAAAATGGCCGCGCTATCGGCGTGCGCTACCGTATCACAAAAGGTAAAGAACAAACGACCGACGTCCGAGCCAACCGCGAAGTGATCGTGTCGGCCGGAGCGTTCGGCTCGCCTCAGCTCCTGCTGCTGTCAGGGATTGGCGGCCAGACAAAGCTTGCCCCGCACGGAATTGAACACGTGGTAGATGTGCCCGGCGTGGGCGAAAACTTACACGACCACATAGACGTCACCCTCTGCTATAAATCCAAGCTCAAAGACCTATTTGGTAATTCGGTCGGCGGCACGTTACGGATGATTGGAGAAATTCTCAAATACCGGAAGAACCGGACCGGAATGTTGACCACAAACTTCGCCGAGTCCGGTGGGTTTCTCTATACGGACCCATCTGAACCCTCGCCCGACATCCAACTCCATATGGTTCGCGCAATCGTCGATGATCATGGCCGCAAGCAGCATCTGGGGTTGGGCTATAGTTGTCATGTTTGCGTCCTGCGTCCCATGAGCCGCGGCACGGTCACACTCGCGAGCGCCAACCCCGAGGACGCTCCTCTCATCGATCCGGCGTTTCTGGAAGACGAACGCGATCTCAACACGCTTATTCGCGGCGTGAAGCTGCTGCAGCGCATTCTGCGCGCGCCGCCATTCGACAAGGCAAACACCAAGTCTCTCTACGCAGCCGATAGTGACGATGAGAACGAAATTATCGCCGATATTCGCGCCCGCGCGGACACGGTCTATCACCCTGTCGGGACCTGCAAAATGGGCGTGGATGATATGGCAGTCGTCGACCCGCGTTTACGGGTGCGCGGCATGACGGGTCTGCGCGTCGCTGACGCCTCGATCATGCCGCAGATTGTCTCCGGCAATACCAACGCCCCGTCCATCATGATCGGCGAAAAGGCTGCGGACATGATCAAAGAAGACTGGGCCAACACAGAACAAGGGGCTTCGCTTGCGGCTGAATAAACTTGGGGTCATTGCCCTTTTTCTGATCGTCGCTCCGGCTCATGCGCAGGAGGTCAGTCCGTTTGTGGCGGAGGCGCATGCCGAGGCCAAAGCCCTCCTCGATTTCTCAGACCGGCGGGATTTTGAACGCGCGAGTAAAGGCTTTCTCGGCACATCCGAGGTCTTGCCAATCCCCGGCCCTGACGGTTCACCCGTGCCAACATTTGATCCAGAGAGCTTCGACTTTTTAAAAGGCGAACGTCCTGACACGGTGCATCCGGCACTGTGGCGTCAGTCAGAGCTCAATGCCATGCACGGCCTGTTTGAAGTGACAGAGGGCATCTATCAGGTTCGCGGATTTGACCTCTCCAACCTCTCCGTGATCCAAGGCGAGACAGGCTGGATCGTGGTCGACCCACTTATCACGCGAGAAGCGGCAACCGCGGCCCTAAAGCTGATCAACGACACGCTCGGCGAACGGCCTGTATCCGCGATCATCTTCACTCATAGCCATGTCGACCATTATGGCGGCGTGCGCGGTGTCCTCCCTGACGGAGTCGATATTCCCATCATCGCGCCGGCCAATTTCGTTGTGGAATCCGTGTCCGAAAATGTTCTGGCGGGCAACGCGATGAGCCGCCGCGCCTCCTACATGTTTGGTAGCCTGCTCAAGAAAGGTCCTGACGCAATGGTCGGCGCGGGGCTTGGCCCCGGCATCAGCGTCGGCACCCCCGGTATTGTCTCGCCCACAATCGATATTCAGAGCGATTTCGAGACACATATGATCGACGGCGTGGAGATAGAATTCATGCTGACGCAGGGTGCTGAAGCTCCGTCTGAATTTATGTTCTACATGCCAGAAAAACGCGCCTTTATGCAGGCCGAGATCATCAATCATACGCTGCACAACCTCTATACGCCGCGCGGCGCCAAGGTACGGGATGGACGGCTCTGGTCGAGCTATATCGACACAGCGATCCAGCGTTACGCAGACCGGACGAATGTGTCCTTTGGTTCGCACCATTGGCCCGTTTGGGGTGAAGCGGATGTGCGCGATCTATGGGTCGGCCAGCGCGATCTCTACCGCGTCATTCATGACCAGACAGTCCGTTTGGCCAATCAAGGGCGCACGATCAACGAAATCCCGGATCTAATCAAACTGCCTGACAGTATCACCAGCCAGTTTGCCAATCGCGGCTATTACGGCACAGTGAGCCACAATAGTCGCGCGCAATACAACCTCTATTTCGGCTATTTCGACGGCAATCCGGCCAATCTCGACCCCCTGACACCTGTCGAAGAGGGCCGGCAATTTGTCGACTATGCGGGCGGCGGCGAGGCGCTGATTGGCAAAGCCCGCAGCGACATAGCGGACGGTCAATTGAAACGCGCGGCGACTGCGCTCAACCATCTTGTTTTTGCTGAGCCGGGTAATCAGGACGCAACTAACCTGCTAGCCGACGTCTATACGCAAATGGCTTTTGCTGCCGAGAGCGGCCCGTGGCGGAACTTCTATCTCACGGGCGCGCAAGAGCTTAGAACAGGCATCGCGCCCCTGCCCGTGCCAACAACGGCCAATGCCGATACGGTGAGCGCTGTTCCACTGACCATGATTTTCGATTTGATGGCAGTCAGATTGGATCCGGATAAGGCCGAGGACGGGCGGGCCATGAATATGGTCATGACGGATACGGGTGAGACCGCGCATCTGTTTGTCTCAGGCGGCGCCCTGCATCACCGGATGGGTGTGACCGACGACGACGCACCGACTTTAACCATCGCACGCGTCGACTTTGACCGTTTGAACTTAAAAGAAACCAGCATCGCCAAGCTACTCCTGAGCCGTAAGGCCAAGCTCTCAGGCAACCCGCTTAAGATCAGAGCTTTCTTTGCTCAGATCGAAGAACCGCCCTTCTGGTTCGAAATCGTCCGACCCTGATCACTCAGAGCTATTGAAGGCAAGGCTTTACAGCGCCGACCAATTTGGTCACGTCAAACCTGTGTCGAATGAAAACCTAAAACTCGCGCAGCATGTGCTGCGGAAATGGCTGACCGGTCACGCCTGATGTCTGTCCTCACTTGGACAGAATAATCAACAGGAGAGACCAAAATGGACAGACAATCTTATCAAACGATGATGCGCGGCGCAGGCCAGCTCGACTACGAAATTTACCTTAATACAGAACAGCTTCTGGCCTGCCAGAAAGAGCCGGACGCCCTGTGCAATCCGGACGAACTTCAGTTCATGATCGTCCATCAGGTCGAAGAGCTCTGGATGAAGCTTATGGCGACGACACTGCTCGACATTGATGACGAAATGCAGGCTCGCAACTCGTTCAAGGCGCTCACTTTGTTTCGCCGTGTCCATATCTGCCAAGAAATGATGAGCCAGCAACTCAGCCTGCTAGAGACCATGTCACCCAAAGATTATCAACGGATTCGACTGCTCCTCGGCAATGGCAGCGGTCAGGAAAGCCCGGGCTTTCGGGTTCTGCTAAAGATGCCGAAAGACCTCTGGGCGACCTATGTCGACGCCTATTTGGATGGCGGCGCGCGAACACTCGAACAGGTCTATGACTCCGACTATTCACACGACGACGCCTATATGATCGCAGAGGCGCTGGCGGAGTTTGACGAGCAGTTTCAGAAATTCCGTAACGCCCATATGCAACTCATCTACCGATCAATCGGCGTGGCTGCCAGCTCGCTTAAGGGCCGCCCTGTCGAAATACTTAATGAAGGACTTCGCTACAAGATGTTCCCGGAACTCTGGCAGGTTCGAGCGGAAATGACGGACCGCTGGGGATCGACCTACGGTAAGAAACGCGACAAGCTAGACCCAAAAACTCATGCGTGAGCTGTTCCACGTTCCTGACAACTACTTCCTCTCACATAGTGTCGGGTGCCTACCGAAATCGGCGCGCCATGAACTGGACAGAGCTTTTTTAGGGCCTTGGGAAAGCGGGACAACCTGGGCGGATTGGATGCCGCTGATCGACACATTTCGTGCGGGCATAGGAGAATTGCTTGGCGTCGAAGCAGCGTCAATCTGCCCTCAAACCAATGTGTCGAGCGGGCTGACGAA
Organism: Algimonas ampicilliniresistens; assembly: GCF_030159955.1. Lineage (GTDB taxonomy): Bacteria > Pseudomonadota > Alphaproteobacteria > Caulobacterales > Maricaulaceae > Litorimonas > Litorimonas ampicilliniresistens. The sequence continues at coordinate 890,698 of NZ_BSNK01000001.1, read as the reverse complement.
AATCGTATACAGCCAGCCATTCCGTCCGGAGCGTTCGGTTATTGTCCTGTCGCGGCAAGACTTTCCGACGATTGGCTTCGTGATGAAACTAGCCGAACGGTTAGGGTATAGGCTTCGTTTCATCGAGGGTGATCCAACCGATATAACCAGCTGGAAAGCCGCCATCGACGCGGAGACCGCCTTCGTCCATATCACTCACGCTCTATCGGATAGCTCCCACTTGCTACCTGTCAGTTCGATTTGTGCGCTCGCGAAAGCCGTCAAAGCCACGACTATTGTCGATATTGCGCAGTCACTTGGCGCCGTTGCCGTGCCCGTATCCGCCTGGGACCCAGACTTTGTCATTGGCACGGGCGTCAAGTTCCTTTGTGCCGGTCCGGGCGCCTGTTTCCTCTATGCGCGACCAGACCAGATCGCTGCTAGCGAACCGTTGGATGTCGGCTGGTTTTCTCACGAAAACCCGTTTGAAATGGACATTGGAAACTTCCGCTACGCAGCTGATGCGATGCGTTTTTTCGGCGGCACGCCGTCCCCGGCCCCTCTGTCTCTTGCCAACGCTGCACTGGACGTATGGCAGTCTGTGGACATGAGCGCCGTCTACGCGCGAATACAGTCGCAGTTGAATCTTCTGGTCAGCAGTATTTCAACTGAGCATCTGGCCTCACCTACTAGAGCCGATGCCAGAGGCGCGACCTTCGTCATCAAACAGGCGGTGAGGTCCGGTCTGCATACAAAACTTTTAGATCATGGCATTCAATATGACGAGCGAAAGACGGGCCTGCGCTTCTCCATACACGGTTATACCTCAGACGCAGAGATTGAGCGGTTGGCGAGCCTTATCGCTAAGCATATCTAGATCGGTGGCGAGCCGATGTTGAGATAGATATACCAGAGGATCAGAAGCAGCAGTCGCCCCGCAACGGCGGACCGCGTGAGATGTCCCAGCAGAATGGCGGTCAACGGAAGTCCGACCACAATTGCGACAATATCGATCCAAGGCCCACCCTCGCCGGTCAGAACCAAGCGCATCGCAGACGGTAGACACAGCAACGCGGTGACTAAAACAGCCGCGACGACCCGGATGATGACATCCTCAGGCCCGCGAGGTGTAACCGCAGACAGCGCCGCCATTTGCTGACCACGCCAACGCGCGCCGTGCTGCGTTAGGGGGAAAATCAGCAGCAAAGACAGCGCCGCCCCGACCATCCCTCGGAATGGCAACATTATGCCTGCCAAGGCCACCAAAATGACGATAATCGCAAGCCAATGGGGTCGCGCCAGCAATCGAATATCAGACAATAGAAGCGGTATAAATGACCCGATCGGATGGGCGGGCGAAATAGGCGAGCCAGAAAAGCTTGCTGGGCCGCCGGCTCCAGACGCTGCCCGACGCAAAGGCTTAAAGCGGTGCGGTGCATAGATCGCTCCGGCGGCCATCACAGCAACGGCCGTCATCCCGATCCAGAGCAACCGTGACAGAAGGAAGTCCGACGACAGCACACCCGCCAGCGCGTCGATCCTGACAGTCTCCTCGTAAGAGGCGGATCCGATCAGGATCAATTCTGAGATCACTTGGTCTGTCGCTCCGGATAGAGGCGCTGCAATGCCTAAAATATCGAGCATTGGCGATCCGCCAACACCGGTCGCAAAGTAGGACGCTGCCATGATGAGCATCGCCAGCCAGACTAAAAAGAAGACAACGTCACCCCCGGCCCCGCGTAAACCGCGACGGGCGGAAAACACTGTCCTGAGACCAGCAATAACAGCCAGTGCCGGAGCAGCGATCAAAGACAAGGCTAGAAGCGTCTGAAACGGACGAACGTCTGACAGGGGTAATCGAAAGGCTGACAACAATACGCCCGCCAGACCAAGAACAAGCATAAGTATCCAGAGTGCGCCCGTATCTGCGACCCAATGCGCCAACATTTGTACGCTACGACGCGCAGGTGTCATATCATCAGCCTGCCAGGGTTGCGTCCGGGTTGGGCCAGCGCGCAAGAAAATATAGGCTAAGGGCGATAAAATAACCGCCATAACGACACCGAGCTGGAATCCAATGACGGCCGGATCAAGTTCCAGATAAGCCCCATTCACAGCCATCACCGAATAATCAGCCCCGGCTTTCGGCAATAGATAACGCGCCGCAATCGGTGCCGCTAATGCCAGCACCCAGATGACGGGACTTCGAAGATGGCGCAGAAATTGTATCCGCGCATGCACCACAAACCTATCAAGGATCGACGCCATTACTTGACCGAATCCAGCATTGAAATTTTCAACGTCTGATATTTTCGATTGGCCAAACTTTCTGCCAAATGCGTCGTCATCAACACGACGGCTCTCTGTTCGAATATCAAGTCATGCACGTGCTCTGCTGTGACAGGATCAAGTTCTGCCGTTGGTTCGTCCAGCACAAGAATATCAGGATCGCCGAGAAATGCCTGCGCTAACCCTAACCGCCGTCGCATACCCCCGGAATATGTCCGGATCAGGCCAGAGGCATCACGACCGAGGCCGAGTCGGTCCAGCAGTGCCGTCGCTTGAATGCGCGCCGCTCCGGTCCCAATCATCTTCAGCGCGGCCATATGCAACATGAAGTCGAGGCCTGAAATATCCTCAGGAAAGTCAATTCGCTGCGGCGCGTAACCAAGGCCAGTCCGGAACGCCCTCGGCGATCGCCCCAAAGGCTTTCCATTCCAGCTCAACGTTCCACTTTTAGGGCGCTCAGCACTGGCGCAAAGGCGCAGCAAGGTCGTCTTTCCGGCGCCGCTTGGACCCGTAATCACTGTCACGCCCGGCGCGAAGCTATGCGATATTCCGTCCAGCACGGTCTTGCGACCATAGCGTTGGCCAACATTGATCAATTCGAGCATGAGTCCCCATCAAGGATATTGAGCCGCATTCGTTTGTTACCAAATTAGCCTAAGGCCAAACGAAAACAGCCCGCCCCGAAGAGGCGAGCTGTTGATCTTATGATACATATTTGAGGCTATTTAAACCTACCAGATTTTGACGCGCTGCTCTGGCGGGATGTACATGGCGTGGTCAGGGCCGACATTAAACGCATCATACCAAGCGTCGACATTGCGAACGATGCCATTGGCACGGAATTCGCCCGGGCTGTGCGGACCATTTTTTATCTGCTGCGAAAGAGCTGCTTCACGCCATTTAATGGCCCAGACTTGTGCCCACGCCATGAAGAAGCGCTGATCGCCAGTGAAGCCGTCGATAATTGGAGCCTCTTCACCGTTCAGTGAGCGCTTATAAGCGTCATAAGCCATAGTCACACCGGTTAGATCGCCGATATTCTCACCCAGTCCGAGACGGCCATTGAGGTTTTCGCCCGGCAAAGGCTCAAAAGCACTATATTGATCAGCAAGGCCAGCCGCCCTCGCCTCAAAGCCTTCTGCATCTTCTGGCGTCCACCAGTCACGTTGGATTCCGTCGCCGTCAGATTTACGGCCCTGATCGTCAAACCCGTGGCCCATTTCGTGACCAATCACAGCGCCAATACCGCCATAGTTGACGGCGGCATCTGCGTTTGGATCGAAGAAAGGCGCATCAAGGATCGCAGCAGGGAAAACGATCTCATTCAGAATGCTATTGTAATAGGCATTCACAGTTTGCGGGGTCATGCCCCATTCCTCACGATCAATTGGCTGACCAAGATCGCTCACTTGATCATCCCAAGCCCAAGCACGCGCGCTTTGAACGGTCCCAATCAGATTATTACGATCAACATTGAGACCGGAGTAGGTTTCCCACTTGTTTGGATAACCAATTTTCGGATTGAACTTAGACAGTTTGTACTGGGCTTGCGCCTTGGTCTCATCGCCCATCCATTCAAGGTTATCGATCCCGTCCTTGAATGACGCGCGTAGGTTTTCCACGAGCTCTTCCATCTGTCCCTTAGAGGCAGGTGGGAAATGCTCGCCGACATAAACTTTGCCGACAACTTCCCCGAGCGTGCCATTGACCTGAGCGACGCCGCGCTTCCAGCGTGGACGTTGCTCTTCCTGACCGCGAAGAGTCTTGCCATAAAATTCGAACCGAGCATCGTCGATTGCCGCTGGGAGATAGGCCGCGTGACCACCCAGTAGCGAGACTGTCAGATAGTCTGCCATGACATCGACGGATGTTTCAGCAAACACATCGGCAGCGGCATCAATGGCCGTATTTTCTCTTACGATGACCTCTTCAACATCGCCGATGCCAAGATTATCGAAAACTCGCTGCCAAGGCATACCCGGCGCCATCTCTGCGAGGTCATCCATGCTCATCTTATTGTAAGTCAAATCCCGATTACGGCGTTTCACCGGTTCCCAGAAATTCTCTGCGAGAGCGGTCTCGAAATTCATCACAGCTTGGGCGCGACCTTCGGCATCATCGACGCCTGCTTCGGCAAGCATGGTCGCCACATAGTTTACATAACCCGCCCGGATTTCATCAGCCCGTTCGCCTTCATCAAAATAGGCATTCCGGTTCGGCAAGCCCAGGCCCGACTGAGTGATATAGACGATGTGTTCGTCATTCTGTTTCGCATCAATGTAGACATAGGGGTTGACCGGAGCGGCTAGACCCAGAGCCGGGTCAGACATCAGATCAGCAATATCATCGCGACTTTCGGCCGAACGAATACGTTCAAGAACAGGCCGGATCGGATCTAGACCCGCCGCCTCAATCGCGTCTGTGTCCAAATAGGCATTATAGAAATCGCCGATACGCTTTTCATCCGCGCTGGGATCAGCTTTCCCCGCCGCTGTTTCGATGATCTCGCGAACGCGAGCCTCAGATCGATCGCTCAGACGGTGAAAGGCACCGTAATTGCTGCGGTCTGCCGGAATTTCCGTCGTGTCGAGCCAAGTGCCGTTCACATATTGGAAGAAATCATCGCCAGGTTCGACGCTCAAATCCATATTCTCAGTCGCAATGCCGAACGCACCCAACTCAGCCACGCGAACTTCGACTGGTGCCTCAACAGATGCTGTTGTCTCTGTCGTGTCGACGGAATTTGTTTCGCTGCACGCCACAGCAAACAATGCCAGCAGGCTGACGCCTGTCATCAAATAACGGTTCATTGTAAGTCCTTTTATTCGGCCGGAAGCGGCGAGGATTTAGGGCCGCCTGTCGACGGCGTTTCAAGCTCGAAATCGTCTAACGCCAGAGCGAGTTCAGGATCATATCTGGACCCTAGTGGCGGGTATTTTGTGCCGTTCCATAGCCCTTTGAAGAAACGATTTATGTCCACACCGATGCCGTACATGGCTGGAACAAGCATCAGAGTGAGGAAGAAGTCGAACAAAACCCCGAATGCGAGCGCGACAACCATCGGCTTCAGGAACTCAGCCTGCGGGCTCGTTTCAAACAAAATTGGAATCAACCCGACGAAGGTCGTGACCGAGGTCAGCAAGATCGGGCGGAAACGTGCGACGCAAGCATCCAACATCGCTTGATAGGCCCCCACACCCCTGGCTCTCAGCCGATTGACATAATCGATCAGCACGAGGTTATCGTTCATCGCCACCCCCGTCGCGGCAAAGAACCCGAAGATCGAGAACATGCCAAAGGGAACGCCGGTAACAATATTACCGAAGATCATACCCACAGCCGCAAAGGGCAAGGCAACAAGGATTAGGATGGGCTGAGCATAGGACCGGAAAGCGATCGCTAAGAGGACGTAGGTCGCCAATACAATCGCGATCAGGCTGATCTTAAGTTCCGCCATAAAGTTTGACTGAATCTCGTCCTCACCGACAGACACCCGGCTTGCGCGCGGATGGCGAAGTTCCCACTGCGGGAAGAAGTTCTCATCCATATCCTTACGGATTTCAGCGATACGCGTTTGCTCACCGCGAATTCGTGCGCCAGTATACTCGACGCGTTTACGGTCGCGACGATTGACCCGACCGATACCCTCAGCAATTTCCACTTCCGCGACAGAATAGAGCGGCACTTCGACGCCGTTCGCCGCGCGGATCCGCAGATTATTGAGACTATCAAAGCTGTCACGCGCCGCTTCTGGATAACGGACCATCACGCGAACATCCTCGCCATTTCGAGGTAAGCGCTGAACTTCGCGACCATAGAAAGCCTCCCGAACCTGACGGGTCACATCAGCCAAGGTTATTCCAAGTGTTTCGGCCCCGGGCTTCAGCGTAAAGCGAATTTCACTGGCTGAGCTCTCGAGCCCATCCCAAGCGCTGGAAATGTCGGGATAGGTTTCCATGTGGTTTTTAATGTCGAGAACAGCGAGACGAAGGTCGTCTTCATCCGACGCGGCAACCCCATAGAATAGTCCGCCGCCCTGACCGGACCCACCTTCGGTAAACCCGTAAGTGACCCGGAATGCGTCCGGTATAGGCCCAACATATGTTTCAAGCTTATCGGCAATATCCTTGGTCGAAATACGGCGACGATCATCGTTTGCCGCAAGTCCCAAAAAGCCATCAATCCTGCGCCCCTCGGCAATCGTTCCGGGCTTATCGATGATAGGCCCGGGAATGCCAAAGTCACTTTGTGCATTCTCGTTAAGCTTCTTAATGCCCGCATCAATCTGGCTTCGGGCTTGATTGACCCGCTCAAACGACGTGCCTTCAGGGAAACGTGCATTCACGCTGACCATGTCGCCTTCGACTTCAGGGATAAAAGCGGTTGGTGCCACACCTGTAATCAGCAGAGTGAAGGCCATGATCATCATGCCAATAAAAGCGGACACGGTGATATAGCGCCAACGGATCAGCGTTGCGACCAGAGGACGGAAAACAGTCTTGGCAAAGGTGATCAGACTGTCGGCAATCTTATTCTGTAGAGCCAACAATTTGTTCGATGACGGCTCGACATGTTTCATATGCCGTAAGTGTGCCGGCAGGATGAAAAACGCCTCTATCAGAGAGAATACAAGAACAGCCACAACGACCAGACTGATCTGGCTAAAGATTGCCTGGATCGGCCCCGACATAAAGAGGAATGGCAGGAACATAATAATGGTCGTGACGACCGCGAAAAACACTGGCTTAGCGACCATATAGGCGCCGCCAACGGCTGCGCGTTCGCCTTCGATTCCATTCTCATTATGCAAATGAATACTCTCGCCCACGACAATGGCGTCATCGACGACAATCCCGATCACAAGCAGGAAGGCGAACAGAGAAATCATATTCAGCGTGATGCCGATATGGGGTGCGATAGCGATCGCACCCATAAAGGCCGCGCCAATCCCAATCGTCACCCAAATCGCCACTTTAGGACGGAGGAACAACATCAAGATGATGAGAACGAGCACCATACCCGTCAGCGCATTGCTGCCAATCAGCTGCATACGGCTGTCAAACATGGTCGATCCATCAAACCATATTCTAAAGCTCAAATCTGGTGGAAGACGGTCAGCAATGTCCTTTTCGAACTGACGGATCGCCTCGCCAGATTTCGTGATATTCATATGGTCCGGAGAGTTAACCTGGAAAATAGCCGTCGTCTCTCCATTAAAGGTCGCTTCGAAGTCATCCTCCGCAAACCCATCAATAACGGTGGCAATATCGCGAACGCGAACGGTCCCCCCTTGGGCCGTTTGCCGAACGATAATATTATTAAATTCGTCCGCATTATTGGCGAGATTACGAGCCCGAAGCTGCAAGTTACCGGCGGACGTTTCGACCGTACCCGCAGACAAATTGACGGACGCCCCTGAGATCGCTTGTGCGACTTGGCTAAACGTCAAGCCATAGCGCCGGAGAGCCTCTTCCGAGATCTCGATCGTGACCTGTTCGTCCATCTTGGAGACTTGTGTCGTGAGCTGGAGACCGGGCAATTTCGATAGTTCTTGTCGGAGCTGCGTTGCCTCACGCTGAAGCGTGAGCCTGTCCATATCCCCGTAAAGTGCGAGATACATGATGTCAGGACGCGCGTCCCATCGGAACACTTGAGGACGGAATGCATCCGGCGGCAGGTTTTGAATCGCGTCGACGCGGGCCTTCACCTCATCCAGCATCTTTTCGTAATCGATGCCGATCTTGGTGCGAATATTCACATTCGCGGAGCCTTCGCGCGCATTGCCTTCGATATAATCAATGCCGTCGAGACCATCGACAGCTTCTTCGATCCTAACAACGAGCTGTTGCTCAACATCCCGCGGGGACGCACCCGGCCAAGATACGCTAACGGACATACCGTTAATCGTCGTTTGCGGAATGAACTCGCGTTCAAGACTGAAATAACCCCAGATGCCGCCGAGGAACATCAGGCTCATGAGGAGGTTTGCCGCAACAGGGTTGCGGACAAAATATGTAATCAGCTTCTTCATTCTGAAGACCCTTCACTCTCACCGCCACTATCGGACTCATCAGCGTCCGAGTCATCTGACGATTCCGTGTCATCACTTGGGCGATCTTTGCCCTTACCGCGCTCTTTCATCCACTCAGGTTCTTCGGGTTCAACCAGCACAGTATCAGGATTATTTACGTCCAAAACCTTCAGCGGGATCGATACACGAGACCGTTCCATTGGTGATAGAACAACCAGTTCACCGGGCTTCACGCCTGATGCCAATACAGCGCGTTGAGGCGATGCATCCAGCACAACGACCTTACGGATCGAAGCCTTTCCTTTGTCATCAACCGTGTAGATCTCGTCCTCAACCCGCAGACCATCGCGCGGAATGACAATCGCATTCTCTAGAAGCTTGCCGTCGATCTCAGCATCCACGAACAGACCTGGCGCGATAGGCACGCCATTGACGGATGCACCCGTGCCATATGGGTCAAAGACCTCGGCAATCGCAAATAACGCGCGAGATTGCGTGTCATATGTCGCGTCCGTGCGCATGATGCGACCTTCCCATTCTTGGCGCACACCACCGATTGTCGTCGATAACTTAGCCAAAGGGGCGGACGCGCGGTCCTTAGCAACATAGGCAATCGAAAGATCGATTTTCGCCATATCCGCATCCGTAAATGGCAAGCGAACTTCGACAATGTCCGTCGAAAACACTCGGCCTAACCGCGAACCAGGTGTCACGAACTGCCCAATATCAGAACTCTTTGAGCGCACACGTCCCGCGAAAGGCGCGGTGACAGAGGTTCGCGTGAGCTGCAGTTTCGCATTATCAAGATCAGCTTGAGCCGCCATCAGGGCCGCCTCGGCCTGTTGCCGTTGGGGCAGGCGCAGAGCCAGCTGACTCGGTTCGCCGCGTCCCAAATCTTCATAATCTGTCCGGGCGATTTCGCCCTCAGCAATTTCACGAGTCAGAACCTGTTGGGCTTGGGCAACGCCAGCCTCAGCCCGAATGACGGCCACATTATAATCGCTCGGATCGATACGAACGAGTGTCTCGCCTTTGCGAAAAATGCCACCTTCAATGAAATTCGGAGAGACATAGACAATTTTGCCGCCCACTTGCGGAACCAGATCAATCTCTGTTTGCGGACGCGCTTCACCTTGCGTGCGCACCGTCAAGCGAACGTCTCGTTGTGTGGCATAGTCGGCCATCACGGCCAATGGCGTGAAAGGACGTCGCTGTTCTTCAGGCTCAGCGGTCGCATTGATGATCGCAATCGCGGCCATCGGGAACAACAAAAGCACCAAAATTGGCAAGAGAATGGATTGAATTCGGCGACTGATCCCACGACGAACTTTCGGTTTGCTCAGACGAATAGCCATTATGATCGAGACAATCCCAAGGATCATAAAGAGACCTAACAGCGCCAACTCTGCCACCGGAGGTTTGGCATCTTCACCCCCACCGCCCGCGAGAATGAGCGCGGCGATACCGACGATAAAGCCAATTGGAACAATGACGAGAGGGGCCCGCGTGAGCCCCTTGTTACCAACACCGTCATCGCCTGAATCTGGCGACCCGTTTGGATCGTTATATGAGTCTATTACTGTGGCATTCATGGCAGGGTAAATCCTAGGACCTCAAGCGGAGGGTTTTCTTGTAGATCGGACGGTCGATCATATCCCGACCCTCCTAGCGCGACATGGAGGCGGACACGATTGGAAAGACGTTCCGCTCGGGCAGAAATGATTTGGCCCTCGGCATTGATACGTCGCGACTGTGCATCAAGAAGCTGCAAAATAGTCGCGAGACCTTCCGTATAGCGAAGCTCTAGACGCTCTTCCGCCATAATCGCCTCATCCAGCGATATACGGAGAGCCGCCTCGCGTGCTTCCAGGCGTTTCTCAGCATCCAACGCGTTCTCAACCTCTTCATAGGCCGCCAATACGGTTTCCGCATAAGTTTCGATTTGAGCTTCAAGTTGCGCCCTTTGAGACTCGACTTGAGCCTTCAAACGCCCACCTTGGAAGATTGGTGCCGTGAGTGTTCCCCCTATTTCCATAGCAAGGCTTTTGAGGTCCAACACATCACCCAAGGAATTAAGAGACTGATCACCGATACTGCCGTCTAGGGACAGGCTCGGATAAAGTGCCTTCCGGGCGACATCAACATCAAGCCCCGCTTGAGCAATACGACGCTCCGCAGCAATGACATCTGGGCGACGCGCCAGCATATCAGCGGGCGTTCCCGCCCCCACAAACGCTGGTAGTGACGGAAGATCAGAGGGGAGTGTAATGTCTGCATCCGGGTAATCCCGGACCAGAGTCTGAATACTCCGAAGCGTAGCATCTCTAAGTTGGAGGCGGGACTGTTCTTGCGCTTGCGCACTCGCGATAGAGGATCGGGCCAGTCGAACGTCAGACGACCCTGTTAGACCACTTTCAAAACGTCGTTGCGTCAACCGAAGCGACCGTTCCTGCGTCCGTATTTCTTCCGCTGATAGATCAACGAGCAATCCAGACTCAATGGCATCAAACCAGCCTGAGGCTAAACGGCTTGTGACTGACAATTCCAAAGCCGCTACATCGGCTGCCGAAGCCTCTATCCCTTCACTATCAGACGATATTTGGTCGCGTATACGATTGAAAAGATCGACCTCCCAAGAAGACCCGACACCAATACCATATCGAGTCGACCCAGTATTAAATCCAACTCCGCCCTCAGAGCGGGTGGCTGACGAGCTTCCATTAAGTGTTGGATAGAGACCAGCACGGCTCACACGCTTGCGAGCAAACGCTTGGTCAAGCTGCGCCAAGGTCCGTCGTAAGGATGGATTATCGGCACGGGCTTTGGCAACCAATCGCGTGAGGTCCTCATCTCCGAAGCTCTCCACCCAATCGGTTTGCGGTAAGGTGTCAGCGGCAGGTTCGGACCAATTTGGCGCAGCCGGGACTGCTTCGGTCAAGTCGACGATTGTTGGCTCCACCGGATTAATCATGCTTGCGCAGGCGGACAGGCTCATCGCCATTGCGATCACTGCAGCATGGGCTAGCCCTTTATGACTCTGCATCGAATATCTTTCCCGCATCTGTCCCGCGCCTCTTTGCGTTCACATTTTACAGAGACCCGACTCAAGTCTCTAGCTTGCACCATGAACAACCAGAACGCATTCCGTAAGTCAACAAAACATTATCGAAAAACGATAATTTAGGCAAAGATTCCCGTTATATCCCGTTTAATAGAGACCATGATGCCAAGCGAGTGTGATTTTTGTCATCTTCGCGTAAGGAACCGATCGTGTCCGCTACGCTCTGGACGCCATGCGATCCATCCGCCACTAGGCCCTCATGGCCATGGGTGACCCGATGGATAATGAGGCCCTAGACGCCTTACGCGGCTCAGACATTGTCGTTCTGTCTGTGCTGGCATTCATCGCTATTGCCAGCATGGCTGCGCTCGCGCGTGTTCCCATCTGGATTGGCATCGCGACACTTGCGGCCTTCTGGGTATCGATCATCTTTTTCCTGCGACTAAGCCGCGCTGTCCGGTCCTCACGGCGTAAGCTTCCTGCAGATCCCGATGCCTTCCTGTCCGGCGCACGCTTTGCCGCAACCCTGACTGACGCCCTGCCCCAAGCCATCGCCGTGCTGGACCGTGATGGTCGCGTCATCCACGCCAATCCTATGGCGCGGTCATTGATTGAGATGGACACATTGGGCCGACCCCTAAGTGTCTATGTAAGAGATTCAGGGATTACGGATCGGCTCGCCACAGCCTTAGCAGGCTACACGCCTGAACCGCTCATGGTTCACCGCGAAGTCCCAGCAGAAAGCTACATCTCCCTTTTATTCTCCTCGGTGACGCCTGTGGAAGACGGGTCCGGGCGTATGATTGTTTTGGTGGTGATGAACGATGTGACTGAATTGGTTCTTGGCAATCAGCGCCGCGCGGATTTTCTGGCTAATGCGAGTCACGAGCTCAAAACGCCTATGGCGTCCCTGCTCGGCTATATCGAAACGCTTCGCGGTCATGCGAAAGATGACCCCGAAGCGCGCGAACGGTTTCTTGGGATCATGGCGCAACAGGCCGAACGGATGCAGCGTCTGATCCGAGATCTGCTGTCTTTGCGCCGCATCGAACAATCAGAACATATCGCGCCGATGGCGGACGCTCGCGGCGTCAAACTCAAATATAAAAAGAAGAAACGTTCGATCGTTCCGGGACATCAGGACGAAACGATACAGCTTTGCCTGAACTTGATCGAAAATGCGACCAAGCTATCGCCGCCCGGCTCCACTATTTACATTACACTGAGCCGGTTCGACCAATGGAAGCCAGGTATTCTGTTCGCGGATGGGCGCCTCCCAGAAACCACAACAACGCGCGCGATCAATCCAGCCCCAACCAGCCCGCTGCCCATCTACACAATTACTATTTCGGACTCAGGCCCTGGTTTTGCTCGCGAACACCTCCCGCGGGTTGGTGAACGGTTCTACCGCGTCGCAGGCGATCTATCCTCTCAGGAAAAGGGAACAGGCCTTGGGCTAGCTATCGTCAAGCACATCGCCCGGCGGCACCGGGCTGGCCTTTATATTCGCAGTGAACCGGGCCAAGGGACCGAGTTCTGCATCGTCTATCAGGAGAGCCAATCTATCGCAGAAGCACCGCCTCAAGATGCACCCGTTAAACAGGGTGAGACGAAAACTGTATAGTCATGTTTCTTTCACAAACTTGTCACGGACCTCTCCCATAGAGTAATCTTTGAGAATCAGGGGCTTGCAGATCTCTCTGCAGCCTTGTCTGGGACCGTTCGTATGAACAGCTTGGCCAATCATATTGTCAGCGGGTACGATAGTGACCTGAATGAGCTGACCACGAGCCTCTCCGATCTGGGTAGCCTTGCCGAAGGTATGGTTGCGGATGCCGTCAGAGCGCTCAAGACAAGAGATGACTCCCTTGCGCGATCTGTCATCGAACGGGATCAGCAAGCCAATCACCTTCAGTCCAAAATTGATGCGGATGCCATGCGAATTTTGGCGCTGCGAAATCCGATGGCGACAGACCTTCGTAGGACCATCGGAGCTATTCGTGTGGCGACCGATTTAGAACGGATTGGCGATCTGGCCGAAGGTATTTCGAAACGCGCGATCACGCTTAACGATCAGTCCAAGATTGATTTGACGGTTGGTGTCGAGCGGATGGGGCGTCAGGTCAAATCGCAACTCTCTGCAGCGCTGAATGCGTTTCTGCGCGAAGATACAAGAGCGGCTGTACAAGTCTGGATGGCCGATTCCGATATTGATGAAATGTATAATTCCATTCTTCGCGAATTGCTGACCTACATGATGGGCGACTCAGCCATGATCAATGCATCAACCGCTCTGCTCTTCGCCGCAAAGAATCTCGAACGGATTGGGGATCACACCTCCAACATCTGCGAGGTCATCTACTTTACGAGCCATGGCAGCCAATTGATTGACGACGACGCCGTTCAGTCGTTGCTACGATAGCCTGTTTCATCAGGCTGGATTACTAGAAAGACGCACGAGGCCATTATGAAGCCCTATGTTCTAATCGTTGAAGACGAAGACGCCCTCGCCACCCTGCTTGAATATAATTTCGGAAAAGAAGGTTTTGAAACCGCCTTAGCTATGGATGGTGAGGAAGCTTTATTGCTCGCGTCTGAGCGCACACCTGACCTTATTCTCCTCGACTGGATGCTGCCCAAACTGTCCGGCGTGGAAGTGTGCCGTCGTCTGCGTCGCCGTAAGGAAACATCCAAAACCCCAGTCATTATGCTGACGGCTCGGAGTGACGAGACGGACCGGATTACCGGACTAGATTTCGGGGCTGATGATTATATGATCAAGCCGTTCTCAATGCCGGAACTCTTCGCCCGGACGCGTGCCTTAATGCGCCGCGCCAAGCCGAGCCTACTTGAAGACATTATTCGGATTGGCGACATCGAAGTCGACAGCCAGGCCTTCCGGGTCAAACGGGATGGCGAGTTGATCCACCTCGGACCCACTGAATTCCGATTACTTGATCATTTTGCTCGGCATCCCGGGCGCGTCTTCTCACGCGAACAATTGCTGGATGCTGTCTGGGGGCGTGACGTTTATGTCGAGGCCCGAACCGTCGATGTGCATATCGGCCGATTGCGTAAAGCTTTGAAACGGCCCGGTAAGTCCGACCCCATTCGGACTGTTCGAAGCGCAGGTTACGCGTTTGAAGGCGTCGAGTAGGGCTAAAACCCTAGCTCATGACGCGGGCTTGTTGTTTTTCCGCGTCGCGGGCCATACGGCGCGCACGGACACGTTCATAACTATCAAGAGCGTCCAGTTGATGACGCAAGTCGACCGCAATGTCCGAAGTTTGGCCGATAATGTCGTCGAGCGAGCGACGAAGGTTCTCTTTGCGAGCAATAACCGACTTGGCATAGCTGCCATAGGCCACATACCCATCGCGTTGCTCGTTTGCATCAACCTGATCTTCCGGGACACTATCCGACAATTTACGGATCTGGCGTTCAAGATCCTCACGTGTGGCCTCTAAAACTGCGATACGCTTTTGCAGCTCACCAACGCGGAACCGGGTTTGCTGTATTTGCTTGTCGGTCATTTGTGCCATGAAATCTCTCCGTTCACCTATATCATCCGTGTTTGCCCGGACCTGATTTCATACAGCTATAGAACAGCAGGCTTTCGACCCCGTGAAGAAACGCGGTTAAAGAAATTCAAACAGAAAGGGTGGCCAACCTATGGCATTTCAAAACTCGTCCCGCCTGCGGATCAGAAAAATGCAAATGTCCGCCGTTATGTTTGTTAACTTCTGATTTACAGGTTTCCCTTAGCGGTGAGGCTCCATTAACCATGCTCCATAAGCGAGCTGGTTAAAGAATCGCCTGGGAGGGGATGGACAATGCGGGTTCTTCTAATTGAAGATGATATGGCTACGGCACAGGGCATCGAGTTGATGCTTAAAACCGAGGGCTTTAATGTTTACACGACTGACCTTGGTGAAGAGGGCGTCGATCTAGGCAAGCTCTATGACTACGACATAATTCTACTGGACCTGAACTTACCGGACATGCCGGGCTTCGAGGTTCTTAAGACACTACGGCTCGCCAAGGTGCAGACACCGATCTTCATCCTGTCAGGTACGAACGATATTGAGACCAAAGTACGTGGGCTCGGCACCGGTGCTGACGATTACATGACCAAGCCTTTCCATAAGGACGAGCTCGTGGCCCGTATCCACGCGGTTGTAAGACGCTCTAAGGGTCACAGCCAATCGATCATCACTACGGGCGACATCAAAGTGAACCTTGATGCCAAAACCGTCGAAGTTGGCGATCACCGCGTGCATCTGACCGGCAAAGAATATCAAATGCTGGAGCTATTGAGCCTGCGCAAAGGCACGACGCTCACTAAGGAAATGTTCCTGAACCACCTTTATGGCGGCATGGACGAGCCTGAGCTTAAGATCATCGACGTTTTCATCTGTAAGCTTCGCAAGAAACTCGCAGCGGCCACACAAGGCGAGCATTATATCGAAACTGTTTGGGGCCGCGGCTATGTCCTGCGTGACCCGGCCAAAGATAAAATGAGCGCCTAAGGCCCTCCCCGCCTCCCACGTCGCTAATTTTGACGTAAGAAACCCTGCCATAAGGCGGGGTTTTTTTATACTTGCCTAACCCGAGCTTTCAGGACGATCCCCTAAGAGATATCGAGGACCACTCCCCTTTTTCGCCGCGACGTCATCGGGGTTGTAGAGTTTGCATTTTTGCAGAGACAGGCAGCCACAGCCTATACACCCAGTTAACCGCTCTCGTAGCGTTGTCAGCGCCACAATCCGCGCGTCTATGTCTTGACCGAATGATCGGCTGATCTTTTCCCAGTCGCTCAAGGTCGGCGTGCGTTTCGACGGTAAGCTATTCAGCTGCGTTTTGATCTGCTTGAGCGAAAAGCCAAGCTGTTGCGCGATAATGATGAAAGATATCCGACGAATATCAGACGCCTCAAACACGCGCTGTTGGCCACTATTTCGATCCGGGAAAATCAAACCCGCCTCTTCATAGAAGCGAATGGCCGATACGGCGACGCCCGTTCGCGCTGCGACAGCCCCAATCGAAAATGCTTTCTTCGCCATCGAACTTTCCGCTTGACCTCAAGTTAAGTTGAGGTCGTAGCACGCAGGCTCCGAACTAAAAAGGAGAACGAAATGACGACAACGAAAACAGTAAAGCCTCACATCGCACAAGTCAGATTGGAGCATGTGAACATTAATGTGACGGATCCAAAGCGGACAGCTTCGCTTCTCAGTCGGTTGTTCGATTGGCAAATTCGGTGGGAAGGACCGAGCATAGGGCAAGGCTATACAATTCACGTTGGCTCAGAAGCTGACTACCTCGCCCTCTATTCCAACTCGAATTTCCAAGGAAAAGGCCTGAAAGCGTCCAAAGCCCATTTAGGGCTCAACCATATTGCCGTCGAAGTGGACGATCTGGATGCAATTGAAACACGCGTCAGGGCCGAAGGACTAACCCCGTATAGTTTCGGCGACTATGAGCCCGGACGACGCTTCTACTTCAACGATCTGGACAATATCGAATATGAAGTTGTCAGTTACGCGCGTGCATCTGCCCCTCTTTGAGACAGCATGCTCTGACTAACTGTAACCTTCAAAAGTAAAGGTTGATCGCACATTATATCGCGTTCGAGCGATCGCTCAGAAAAGTTTTGTTGTTTATCGATATGAATTGAGTGTAGACTGACCAATATTAGGGTCGGGGAGAACTGCTCATGGACTATCAAACACAAAACGAAGCGATGGGTCGTCATATCTTCCCCGATCTCGTGCGAGCCTTCGCTTTGCTGGGGATCGTGCTCGTTAACGTCGCTTATTTCGCCTTCCCGGGCGAAATAACCTATTTCTATGGCGGTCTGAATTCGGAAGCAGACGTCGCAGCCTCCTTTACGGTCGATGCGCTGTTTCTGTTCAAGTCCTACACGCTGTTCTCATTCATGTTCGGGGCTGGTCTCGCCTATCAAATGATGTCGGCAGAGCGTCGTGGTGTGGCCTTCGCCCCTCGCTATTTCCGCAGAATGCTCGGCCTGCTCATCCTCGGAATCCTGCATGTCACAGTCGCCTTTATCGGAGACATTCTGATCGTGTACGCTGTCATTGGTAGCGTTCTTTTCTTATTCCGGAATCGGTCCGTGAAATCGCTTATACGATGGGCTGTTGGATTTTTGATCCTGCAGATCGTGATTTCCTTGTTGATGTCGACTGGTCTGACAATGGGCGAGATGTACGCACCGGAGGAAATGAACGCCGTGGCATCCGAAATGCGGAAAGTCATGGATGCTTCCACTGTCGTTTTCCAGAATGGCAACTTTTCAGAGATTGTTGCACAGCGTTGGGACAGTTGGACTGGCTATATTGTGTTCGCTGGCCTCGTACAGTTCTCAGGCGTGTTGAGCTTCTTCTTGTTCGGCCTGGCAGCCGTCCGATCCGGCATCATGCAAACACCTGACGCAACCATCTGGGCGCGTTCTCGCCGCGTCTATTTGCCAGTCGGCCTCATTCTCAGTGTCATCGGCGCCTATCTGATCCTACGCTCGGGTGATCCGATGTCGGGTATGGGCGCGTTCGGGAACAGCATCATTCTCATCGGCGCGCCTCTATCCTCCATGGGCTACATGGGTTGGATTGCGAAATGGTCGAGCGGCCCAGCGACAGGCTTCAAAATCTTCGCCGCGCGCGCTGGAACGGCGTCCCTGACGACCTATCTGCTGCAATCTCTCATCCTGTCCTTCGTCTTCTGCGGCTATGGCCTCGGTCTTTACGCGCAGCTTGGCGCAGCAGCCTGTGTCGCGATCGCTTTAGCAACCGCCGTCGTGACACTGACCTTTTCCAGTCTCTGGCGAACACGGTTTGAACGCGGCCCAATGGAAAACTTGCTGCGACGTTGGACTTATCTGGGCGCGCGGTAAATTCTTCCTCTCCGGCTGTTCAGAACAGCCGGACCATGCCATAGAACAAAGATGGAACCTGTCTTTTCGATTGGCGGTGCGGATATCACCTTGTTGGAGCTCGTCATTGGCGGGCTACTCTTAGTCTTAGGTATCCTCATCGGTTCTCTATGGCGAAGTGACGGGACCACCAAAACTGAGTTGATGGCGATGCGGGGGCAGCAGGCCGAACTGCAAGGGCGCTTGGCTCAACTCTCCGAAGAGCAAGCACAGCGCGGAACCCTATTTCAGAAGAGTTTGGACGAGCGTCTATCAGCCATGACGGAACGGGTCGGCCGGTCCATCAATGAACAATCAGAACGTTCGACAGAGCACCTCAAACGATTGGATACGCGCCTCGAAGTTATCGACCGCGCCCAAGCGAACATCAAAGAATTGGCCGGTGAAGTGTCTGGCCTGCAGTCGATCCTGTCCAACAAACAGGCGCGGGGAGCCTTCGGCGAAAAACAAATGCAATCACTGATCGAGCAATTCCTGCCCGCCCGCACCTATTCCTTTCAACAAACACTCTCCAACAATGCGCGCGTTGATGCGGTTATCCACTTACCCGGCGGTCATCTTGATGTGGCCGTCGATAGCAAATTCCCTTTGGAAGCCTGGCAACGCTTCAGCCAAACCGAAGACACAATAGAGAGCGATCTCGCGCGTCGGCAATTTGCCAATGATTGCACTAAACATATCCGTGCCATCGCCGACAAATATCTTCTGCCCGGTGAGACCCACGAGATTGCGCTGATGTTTCTACCCAGCGAGGCCATTTACGCCGAACTTCATGCGCACTTTCCCAAAGTTGTCGAACGGGGTTTCACCGAACGGGTCATGATCGTATCGCCAACAACTTTCATGGCCACGCTCCACACGATGAATGCGGTATTGAAAGACGCGGCCATGCGCGAGCAGGCAACTGTGATCTTGGACGAAGTCGGAAAAATTAGCGGGGACGTCCGACGACTCGATGATCGGATCGCCAAGCTACAAAGCCATTATGATGGTGGGTTGGAGATGATGCGTCAGGCACGAATTAGCACTGACAAAATTACACGTCGCGCTGACAAGATTGAACAGCTGGACCTTGATGAAGAGGGTAATCCTCTCACTATCGACCCACCATCCGAATCTGGGTCGCTGCTATGATCCACTATGGCGATCGTCTCTTCCGGGCCGTGTCGAGCAAAGGCGACGGCGACGTCGGGTCAGACACGCTGTTTCGCTATGAACAGCGAGATGATGTTTTAATGGGCACTTATTCGGGCGGCGAGGTCGACTATGGGTCTCTGGTCGGCAAGGTCCATACGGACGGATCTCTGACCTTTCTCTACCATCATGTGACCAAAAGCGGCCTGCTTCGCTCCGGGCGCTGCGAAAGCAAACCGGAAGTTCTCACAGGCGGAAAAATCCGGCTGCACGAGACCTGGCAATGGACATCGGGCTTGGGGAGTGGCGGGCGTGGCACTAGCGTGATTGAAGAGGTTTAGGCCGTCTCCGGCTGCAGCTTGATCCAACCATGGGATACGGCATGCGCGAGCACGTCAGACCCTGTCTTGAGCGCTACGAGGAAAACCAAGGGTCCGAGCGCAGCGCCATCGCTCCCGACCAAAAAGAAGCCGCCTAAGATTATGGCAACATGCATGATAACGACCCGGCCATAGGGTTTGAACATCTGTTCATTAACCGCCACCTCATCGTATTCGCGTTTCCCAAACCAATTCACGATAAGTGAAAATGCATGGCTAAGCGACAGGCCACCCGCCACGATCAGAACATCAAGACCAATCGGAGGCAGGTCGAACAAAGTTTGCAGAAACATCACATGGCCAAAATTGAACATGCCGTAGTGGACACAGAAAAACGCGGTAATAAACAAGTTTCCGAGCCAGATCAGCCACCACGGAGACCCTTCGCGACCTCGCCGACTGGTCAGCAATTTGGGTATATTGAAAAGTCCGATGACAACGGTTTCCATCCAATAAACCAGCATCAGAAAGCCAGCATTCCAGCCAAAGGCGAATACGCCGACCAGTGGGATCAGATTGATAACAATGAGAAAAGAAACGGATGGCCGCCCCAATATGTAGGATCCGCTCTTTCGCTCGATGATCTGCGTCATAACGCCCTCCGCACTTTGCTTAGCCCGGTCAGGTTTCGCTGCAAGTCTCAGAGTAGTCGGCGGCTTTTCATCGCGGCTGCAATCGTGCCGTCATCCAGATAATCGAGTTCGCCGCCAATCGGAACACCGTGCGCCAAACGGGTAACGCGCACGCCCGTCTTCTCCAGATGTTCGGTGATGTAATGCGCCGTGGTTTGACCATCGACGGTCGCATTCATCGCAAGAATAACTTCCTCTGTTCCGCCCGTAGCAACTCGACCAATGAGCGACGCAATGTTTAAATCGTCTGGCCGGATACCGTCCAACGCAGACAGCGTTCCGCCCAGCACATGATAGGTGCCGCGAAACGCGCCAGCCCTTTCCATGGCCCACAGATCGGATACATCCTGCACCACACAGATCGATGATTGGTCACGCCCGGGCGCACTACAAATGTAACAGGGGTCCGCAGCGTCCACATTGGCGCAGACCGAACAAGTCGAAATGCGCTCCGCCGCAATATTCATGGCTGACGCTAAGGGCGTCATCAAGCGATCCGGCGCCTTAAGAAGATGGAGCGCCGCTCGACGCGCTGACCGTGGACCCAGTCCCGGCAGTTTCGCCAGCAACGTGATCAGCCGATCAATCTCGGGCGAAACGGATGGGCCAGCCATGAGTGATCCTTAAGCGCTAGATTCGAAACGATTGATGCGGCGGACAAGCCCCAACCGAATGTTAGCTGATGTGGGGATTCGGGCTATCTTTACAAGAATTGGCTCGAATGTGCGCACGGGCCACAACCAAAACTGTCTCTGTTCGAACCTATCCACATAGCGGATGTGTTCTGCATGGTGATTGACGTCCATCGGACTGCTTGCAACACCCACCTTATGCAAGCCGCCCACGACTTCCGCGAAGAATGCGACGCAATCAACGCTCTGTTATCCAGTCTATCCGACGCAGACTTTAACCGCGAGACGGGGTTCAAAAGCTGGACCATCGGCGAGGTCATCGAGCATTTACACCTGTTCAATATCGCGGCTGACGCGTCTTTGGCAGGGACGACCGCCTTTACAGAGTTCTGCGCTCGGATCCTCCCTGACATGGCGAAGGGACATCGGGCATTGCAGCGCGCTTGGTTTGGCAAGACGCCAGCATCGGAAACCTACCAAGCTTGGCAAGCCCTTTATCCCGATATGGCAGATCATTTTGCCTCCGCTGATCCCGACGCGCGCGTAAGATGGTTCGGGCCGGATATGTCCGTTCGATCCTGCATCATTGCGCGCCAAATGGAACATTGGGCCCATGCACAGGCGATCTATGACGTACTGGGTGTAACCCGAAACACTGGTGACCGATTGAAGAATGTCGCGCATATTGGCGTCACGACCTATTCTTGGAGCTTTCGAGTCAATGGGTTGGAGCCGCCCAAGCCCAAGCCCTACATCCGTCTCACAGCGCCAAGCGGCACGATTTGGGAATGGAACGACATGCAAGCCGACAACCGCATCGATGGATCGGCGGAAAGCTTCTGCCAAGTCGTGACCCAGTGCCGCAATATTGGTGATATGGATATTGACCTCACAACCGTCGGAGACACTGCTGAACAGTGGATGCGCATCGCGCAATGTTTCGCCGGACCGCCAGAGACACCGCCCAATGTCGGGACAAGGAGACGCGCCGATGCATAGTTTCAGAACCGTCTCAGACATTCGCATCGAACCCGGCGGTACAGCCCGGCTAGACGCCCATGTCGCGGGTCTGCCACGCAATAAGCGCATCGCTATCGTTACAGATAAGGGCGTGCGTTCGCTTGGTCTGCTCGATGCTGGGCTCGCCGCCCTGAAGGATGCGGGTTATCAAGTGATGGTCTTTGATGAAGTTGTCGCCGATCCACCTGAAGATGTGGTGATCTCAGGCGCGGAAGCAGTTCAACAATTCGGCGCGGGACTGGTAATCGGTTTTGGCGGTGGATCGCCGATGGATACGGCCAAAATCATCGCGTTCCTCGCCGACAATGAAACCACCCTCCCCGAAATTTACGGTGTCGATGTCGCGCAAGGTCCTCGCTTGCCGCTGCTCCTGATCCCGACCACATCCGGCACCGGCTCCGAAGTGACCAATGTCGCTGTCATCACCACCGGTAAAGGGTCGAAGAATGCCGTGGTCTCCGACCCGCTCTATGCCGACCGGGTCTTACTGGATGCTGATCTGACGCTCGGTCTTCCAGGCCATATTACGGCGGCCACCGGCATCGATGCGATGGTCCATGCGATTGAGGCCTACACCTCCATTCACCGCAAAAATCCAATCAGCGACGCCCTTGGCCTCTCAGCGCTGCGCAAGCTCACCCATGCCATCAGCCGCGCTGTCAACACGCCCGCCGATATTGAGGCACGAGAAGACATGCTGATCGGCGCCATGCTCGCCGGACAAGCGTTCAGCAACGCCCCTGTCGGTGCCGTGCATGGTTTGGCCTATCCGCTGGGTGGGTTTTTCCATGTCCCGCACGGTCTCTCCAACTCGCTGGTCATGGTCGAGGTGATGAAGTTTAACGCACAGGAAGAGCGCGCCAAACGTTGGTACAGCGAAATCGCGCGTGATCTAGGCGTCGGAGACAGTCCGAGCGCCCTGATTGACGAAATCCTCCGCCTACAGGACGAAACGCGCGTTCAGCGCCGCCTTCGCGATGTCAACATCAACGCCGATGCCATCCCGATGATGGCCGACGACGCGATCCTGAAAGACCGGGTACTCCGCAACAATCCACGTAGCATGACCCGCGCCGACATTGTCAAAATCTATGAGACCATCGCGTGACCGGCACTTCTGAAAGGGTGCAGCCCGACACACGCGACGATTACGCATACGTCTTGGAACTACCGACGCGTTGGAATGACAATGATGTTTATGGCCACATCAATAATGCGGTCTATTACGAATATTTCGACACGGTCGTGAATCGCTGGCTCATCGATAATGATCTTCTGACCATCGGTGTAAGTGAAACCATTGGACTCGTTGTGGAAACGGCCTGCGGCTATTTCGCGCCCCTCACCTTTCCCGAGCCCATCACGGCCGGACTACGGGCCTCAAAGGTTGGGAGTAGCTCAGTTCGCTACGAGATCGGCTTGTTCGGCACAGGCGACAAAGCCGCCGCACGCGGTCACTTCGTTCATGTCTATGTCGACGAGAAAACCCGGCGGCCTGTCAAGATTTCTGATAGAATGAAAGAGACACTCAGGGAGATCACACGATGAAGGTCGATATGGACGTCATGGATGACGTAATGAAATTGGACGCAACGACGGAGGGTCAACAAGCCAGTTTCACGCGAATGCAAGACGGCAATCTTGATGATTGGAAGATCATCGGAGCCGCGCACAAACAGGATTTTGGCAATACGGCCGACCGCTTTATCGGCATGTTGCGCCAACTCGAAAATGCCACACTCGGTTTTGCCTGCGACCAACTTCAACATGCGCTGATGTGCGCAACCCTAGCCCGGCGCTCCGGCGCCTCGCCAGAACATATCGTCATCGCGCTGTGCCACGACATTGCTAAGGTCATCAATGTGCCTAACCACGGCCCCATCGCGGCTGAAATGATGCGCCCCTATATCAGCGACGATAGCTATCATGTGATCTACCATCACCAAGCGTTTCAGGGCGAACATTACTATCATTATCTCGGCGCGCCGACCGATCTGCGCAAGCAGTGGAAAGATGAAAGCTGGTATCCGCTGGCCGTTAAACTCGTCGACGAATGGGACGCCCCTGCCTTTGATCCGGACTTTGAAGTCGATAGTTTGGACAGTTTCATTCCACTAATGCGCGAGGTGTTTCATGACAGTCCGAGGGCGGTTTGACGGACGAATTTCCATCCATAATTTGTTCGGTGCTGGAAAGAACTGTTGTTCAAAGCCCTAAATTTTGTCCCACATTGAAATCGTATTTAGGAGACAATGAACAATGATTAGCGGCCACAGATTCCGGCCGGTGGCAACATATATAATACCAAAAACGAGTCCGATGATACCAACCACCATCGCACCCGACAAGCCATGGCTCGGAGAGTGCCGGTAGCCAAAAACAGCGGCTTGGGCGATTACTGCAAATATGATCGAGAAGGGAATTTTAGACAGAAGTGATTCAAATCGGTTCAGCGAAAACCCACGATCCTGAAGTTCCTCAAAAAATGACTCAAGCCAAATTATAAGAATTACGCCAAAATACATCAGCAAACTCGGTCCCGCATCTGGAAACCGGGAACCGCTATCCATCTCTGTTTCGACTGACGCGATTCCTCCAATCTCAGGCGTCGACACCGGGAAGAGTAGATCGCTCAGGAAACCCTCATAGACCATGATCGAACCGAGTGTCGCGACAAACGCCCCAGCGGCTATGATAAGAACTCTTTTGTAACTGTCCGGCTTAACAAGACCCATGCTTTTCCAAGATTGCCCGCGAAAATAGAGGAGTGCTGTCGCAACGCTCAGCGTCGCGACAGAATTAACCATCGCATTTCCCCAAAAATTAAGGCTCGGGAAATATAGAGTTCGGATAAAAAACATCACCGAGAGAAAAATAATTATGTCAACCAACGCCGCCATTGGACTTATAGTTGGCAGAGCGCCTTTATTCGAAGTCATTATAGTTGACCTTTTTGGTAAACGCTGAAGTCCATGTTTTCGATTTTAGACCGGCGCATCACTTCACCTAGCCCAAAAATTATGACGGCTTGGAAATAAAGACTGAGAACAAGCGGTTCATACTCGTCCCAGCCATTTTGATTGATTGCTTCAGCTACAACCAAATGAAGGCTCAGCATGACGCTAGCGAATACGAATACTCTAAAGAGCGTTTCAATCGATTTTTTTTGATCTTTATAAGCCTGATACGGGCCGAACTTTTTACCTCGAAAGTAATTCAAACCGACAGCAATCATGATAAAATTAATTACCGTCACGCCGACCACGGTCACATAAGTTTGCCAATCCCAGGCTGTCGTAAGCCCCTTGTTGTAAAGGTAATATGTAAGCCAACCGATGAATGCGAGAGCAGCAGTCGCTATGTAAGTGGGCGGTATAAAGTCGAGGATCTTACGGGGACGTAAATCAGCTTTTCGGGTTGGCAAGATTCCAGAACCACGGATGTTTCTATGCCAATTTTGTGTTGTGACCGCATGAAGAATATAGGGAATAGACTGCAACACGAAGAATAACACTACAAAGACAATGTGGCCATTCTCCTTCGTCCGGCTGGGCGCATAGCCCGTTATCAACATCGCCGTGAGAAGAAGGAGCCCACATGTCCCAATTGTCAAACTCAACCAATAATGATTACGGAACCGCTCGCGGAGCCTTTTTCCCGGATAGGCGTATTTCGAGTTCTCGTAGAGTTTCGGATAGTCAGAGGGAGGACAGGTTTCAAGAATATGCATTGACTGATCACACATCTTCTTTGAGTAAATCATCGAAATTAAAATGACCTGGCATAGAAAGACGGTAAAAAATATTAGGTTAATCATTATACTATTGACCTTTTGGGCCTTGCCCATTCATCACAAGCGCAAAAGCGTTGCGGATTTCGGAATCAGTTAAATTGACGTTCTTGAGCGTTTGTATCGCACGAGTGAGGTCTGCCACGGCTCGCTCTTGGAGGTTTATTGTGCAATTCGCCTTGGCATTCGGATGCACGAATGTGCCGCGATGTCCTTTAGTTTGAATAATTTGGTCGCGCTCCAACAGCCTGTAAGCTTTAGCGACCGTTTTACTGTTTATCTCAAGGTCGCTGGAAAGCTGGCGGATTGAGGGCAGCGCAGAGCCGGGCAAACAGTGGCCAGCGCTTACCGCCTGTTTGATCTGCTCCATCACTTGCGTAAACAATGGCACGTCATCATCAATGTTGATTTCTATTTCCATGACTACGCAACTTATATGTACCCTTTGATGTAGGGGTACAATAGGAACATGTATTCTGCAAGCCTATTTTTCGCTCGGCTATTGACCCTTGCAATCCATGCAGATGAGAGTTCCTTAATTGATGCGTAAGCCAATTCAGGATCGCCGAAAGCCACTGAAATATGTGACACTGTCTTCACCCGAATCTACTTACAAAAATCTATCGGCTAGATTCCGTCAGCACTTCCGACATAAAGACTGTTGTCGTAATCGATGAAGGCTCCGAGACTGTTACGTTCGGTATCATTGTCGTCACGGTCTAAAACATGGCCTTCTTGCCTGTTCTGTGACCTCGCATCTCGCCCTCGTGGCCCGCCAGCCTACTCAAACTGCGCACGATTGCCCTAGTCTGGTCTTGAGGCCACAGGCCGACAAATGCCTTTGACAAACCGCGTCTGAAGACTCCAGTCCTTACCTGAAATAGACTATAGACGGTCCTCAGCGTTTTGGGACCGTAAGAGGCATGTAGCAAGCGGGACGGGTAGAGACACTGCGTTAGGCAAACGAAGTAGTCTCGACAAAATTCAATGCAAAACGGCAGTATGTAAAAAGAGAAACCGCACCTGACATGCGTCTAACTACAGTCCAACGGCGTTTTATGTTGTCCGGTTAATCACCCACATTTCTAGTTACCACGGGGCTTTGTGTCCGATGTTATCCGTGCTAGTCCTATAGTAACCAGACCTTGCGCTAGGCACGGCGCTAGGCACGGTTCACGCTCTGGCAGGCACGATATGGCAGGACTAGAAAAATTCACAGCTAAGGGCGTGAAGGCGCTTAAAGGGACCGGGCGTCATAGCGACGGTGGCGGCTTATACCTACGCATTCAAAAGGGCGGGCGTAAATCTTGGCTGTTTATGTGGAAGCGTCATGGTCGCCAGCGTGAAATCGGGCTTGGCTCATTTCAGCTTGTGTCCCTAAAGGCTGCGCGGACGAAGGCGCAGACAGCGCGAGACGCGCTCGCAATGGGTCTTGACCCGCGAGAAGCGCTTAAGCCTGCGGAGGGCGTCACTTTTTTGAAAGCTGCGCAAGCGTGTATGGCTTCGCGGCAGCTAGACACGATGAACCCCGCAACCAAACAAAAATGGGAGCGGACAGCACTAAAACGCTGCAAGCATCTACACAGCCGAGACGTGTCGAATATCGGTCGTGAAGACATTTTGCGCGTCCTAAAACCAATATGGTCGAAGACCCCCGAAACGGCTCGCATTGCCCGGTCACACCTCGAAATCATATTCGACTATGCCGAAGGGCGCGGATGGCGAGAGGGAACAAACCCGGCAAAATGGCGGGGCGGGCTTGAACCAATCCTGCCCAAACACGACCGCAAGAGCGTAAAGCATCATCCAGCAATGGACTATGACGCCCTGCCCGCATTCATGGTCGAGCTTCGCGAACAAGAGGCGCTTTCGGCCCGTGCATTGGAACTTCTAATTCTCACAGCCACCCGGACGACAGAAACCCGCGCTTGCGTTGCGTCGGAATTTGACCTGCCTAACCAGATATGGGCAATTCCCGGCGCTCGTATGAAAATGGACGAAGACCATGTCATACCCCTATCACGCAGGGCCGTAGACATAGTCGAGCCGCTGTTAGCAGATTGCGGCCCTAACGGTTTTTTATTCCCCGGTCATAAGCCCGGCAAACCCTTGTCCAATATGGCGATGGCGCAACTGTTGAGACGGATGGGGCAAACCAGCATTACCGTCCACGGATTCCGCTCAACGTTTAGAGATTTCGCTGGCGACCGGACAAACTACGCAAAAGAGGTTGCCGAGGCCGCATTGTCTCACAGTGTCGGCTCCGTTGTGGAACGATCCTATAGGCGTAAGAGGGCTCTAGAGAAGCGCCGGGCGCTCATGGAAGATTGGGCAAGGTTTGTTTCAGGTGAAACAGCAAATGTGATTGACCTAGCCGCGAGGACACAATCCAGATGAGCGGTGGTAATAGGAAAAACAGAATTGGCTTTCTGCTTAGAAGGAAATTCCCCTTTCACTATCCCGCTTATGAGTATGAAGGGGCTTTACCGGAAACGGTTACTCCAAAATTAGTCAAAATTGCGAAGATACGAGAAACATTGTTCCCGAAAGGTCTAAGGGAGGAATCTAGAACAGCAAAGCCTCAAGATGACGAAGCCGCCTCTCAATATACGGCGGAAGTGCGTCGGTTAGAGGAACTTACTGATGATGAAGTTTGGGAGCTTTCCGCCGCTGAGAGCGTGAAGCTTCAAGAGGAATATGACTCCACTCTTTGGTTCAATCGCACGATTTATAAGCCCGATTTTGAACACTGGGCGCAAAAAGGTTCTTGGCGGATAGATGAAGCTTGCTTGCTCTCAATCAACCGCGACCCAGACCGTATAAAAGTCACTGATTTAGAAAACGAGAGAACGAAATCTTCCACCGCGAAAACATTTTTCAGGCGACGAGATATAGCCGTTCGGGCGGTCCAAAACGGCCAGCTTACAGCAGTCCCGGTGACTTCAGAATTCATCGCTTGGTCTAACAGGATGAATTGGAGCCTGCCTTTAGAAATGCAAGAGGCGGTTGAGTCGCTAGGTTACGTGATTGCGGATTGGCACTCTCTCTATCGAGACCTTCAAGATAGATATGATTGCGCGGTCACTCAGATACGAAATGAGCAGAAGGGGGAAGTTAATAAGCTTTTGGAGCAGATTGATCAACTCCGATCCGAGCAGAGTAAAGCCGCTCAGGTTGACGGTGACAGGGAAGTCCGCGAAGCCAATCCACTTCACCATAATACAAAGGCGGCTCTTCTCAAGATTATCTACATTCTAACTCGCAAAGGGGACTATCAATTCGAGCGAAGGACGAAGGTCGATCCCACCGCGAAAAACGAAGACCTCTCAGTAGCTAACGCAATTACGAGTGACCTTTTACGTCTAGGCGTCAGTATAAATCCCCGCACGGTTCAGACATATCTCGTAGAGGCCGAAGAAAGCGTTAGCGATCAACTCGCGTAAATCATGAGCTAATTTCGTAACCTACGAAATCAATTTCGCAAGCTACCCAATCGGAAAACGAACTCCATCAAACAGCATCCATCGACAACCGTCATGGAGCTACGACAATGGACAACACGTCCTTTCCTGAAACTGGCCTAGTGAGGCTTTCCCAAATACTCGCCCCTGCTGGCCCTATCCCTGTGTCTAAATCGACATGGTGGGACGGCGTTAAATCAGGCCGCTTCCCAAAGCCGCAAAAGCTTGGCCCTAGAACGACCGTCTGGAAAGTGGCCGATATTCGTGCGCTGTATGAATCCCCTGCCGAGGCCGCTTAAGATGGCTGCGCAGGTCAAAGCCCGCTTGCAGACATTCCAGCGCGCGGACGGTTCAACACTCACAGTCACAGCCAGACGTGAGAATGAAACCTTGGTTCACCTTATCGCAAATGGTGAGTTGGGCATTTCATCTCTTACCCATCCCGGTTTGCGGTTATCTCATTATGTTTTCATGCTGCGCACAAAATACGGTGTGCCTATCCATATGGAGAAGGTTGCGCAGCCGGGCGGTGTTGGTTGGTATGGCCGTTACACGCTTCGAGAGCGGATCAAACTGCGACCTACTGAAAAGACGAAACCGACCACGGGGCAAACCGGGTCGGCTTCAAATCCAAATACCAAGCTGGCAGGCGATGGGGGTTCGGATGAATAGCCCTTACCAACAAGGCCCGTCAAAATCAACCAGCGAACCGGGTTCGTCTGCCTGTAATCCACTGGACCGGAACGCCTACCTAGAAGTGTCACCATATGACACTGATAGAGGCGAAAAAGTGGGGGTTAACCCCACCTCACTTTCTAAGCGGGAAATTCTGGACCTAGGACACCCGCCAAGCCCTATCAAAGCCATACGGGCCAAGTGCCTCGACTGTTGCGGCAGTGTGATTAGCGAAGTTCGCAAATGCACGGCGCTTGATTGCGCCTTGTGGCCGCTTCGCATGGGTAAGAACGTTTATCATGCTCGCGCCACCCGGTCGAAAGGGGGCAATGATGCATAATCCAACCCTAGACTTTAACCGAGATGCAGCCGCCGCCTATGCCCGGTTTGGGACTATCGGAATGGTCACATTCGATCCGGTTCCAGACCATGAATGCGAGGCGCACGTTCGCGAAGCCTGCCAACTGTTAGGCGGAACGATGCACGGCGTTATTGCCCGCGTTCCATCGCCAGATAAGAGCCGGGCTAATCGGTCAACGGTCATCATGCCGAATCCTGGCTTGCAATATGGGATCGGCGTTCACTGCCATAACGACCCCGGCGCGTCCCTCGCGTTCAAGCAGGATATTGCGGCCCGTTTGCACTGGTCTAACGCCTCACCACAGCGAGAGGCGCGCCTAAGTCGGCCTGCCCCTCGCTCAACGCCAAAGCCTGCCCATAAGGTTGCAGGCGAGGCCGACAGGGAGGCGCGAGCCAATGCGCGGTGCAAATCCTTATGGAGAGAGACGCTGGCGACAGGTGAGCCGCTTAGAGCTTATCTACACGGGGCGCGGGGCTTGTCCGCTGCAAGTCTACTGGACGGACTAAGCCATGACATTCGGTTCCACCCTGCCTTGCCCTTTTGGGAGCAAGAAGGCGTGAAGTCGGACGGCAAGCCTAAATGGGTCCAACGCTTCACCTCACCTGCCATGATGGCCCGTGTGGTCGATTGCGTAACGGGTAAGTCGATCGGGCTCCATACAACCTACCTCACACCGGACGGGCGCAAGAACCCAAACGCTGGCGATAGGGTCCGCAAGATGCGCGGCAAGGTTAAGGGCGGAACGGTCGCGCTGGCAGGTCCAGACGGGAACGGATTGCTTGCGGTCGCCGAAGGGATTGAAAGCGCCCTGTCTCTCCAAGAGTTGATGGGCTTCCCCTGTCACGCCGCCTTATCAGCTGACGGCATTGCCAACTGGACGCCACCGACCGGGACGAAAGCCGTCTTGATCGCCCATGACGACGATGCAGGGGGGCAGGGCCAGAAGGCCGCTGCGGACCTGACAGCCCGCTTGTGCGCCCTTGGCATATCATCCCGACCCTATCCGCCCGCCGCTGCAAACCCGGCCTTTGTCGGCTGCAATGATTGGAACGATGCCCTTTTGGGTCAGCGCACGAAAGGCGCAACATGACAGATACAAACCTAGATCCATTAGAGAGCGTTCCAACAAATCCAGACTATGACGGAGCGGTCACAGTAATGCCCGGCGTGGAATTAGAGGATGGTGTTGCGTTTAAGCAGCCGACCAATATCGGCGAGCTTATGGCGACGAAATTCCCGCCGCTGCGCTGGGTTGTTCCCGACTTAATCCCAGAAGGCTTAACCCTACTGGCAGGCCCGCCAAAAATAGGCAAATCGTGGCTTACATTCGATTTAGCGCTAGCGGTTGCAACAGGCGGCGAATGCCTTGGGAAAGATGTTCGCAGGGGGAGCGTCCTCTTACTCGCGCTTGAGGACAATGGGCGGCGCATTCAAGATCGAATGCAAAAAGTCCTGCCTTACCATGATCAACAGAATTGGGATTCGATAGGCGAAAATCTTCAAATCTATGACACAGGTTCTTGGAACTCCATGCACCGAATTGATAGCGGCGCTATGAAGGTTTTTGAGGCTTGGCGTCATGCAGCCGACAACCCGCGCCTAGTCATTGTTGACGTGCTGCAAAAAATCCGCCCGCCCGCAAGGTCGCAGCAAAGCGAATATGACGCCGTTTACAAGGCGATGCATGAGCTACACAGATGGGCTTCCCTTTATCGCATTAGCGTTATCGTCATCCATCACACGAAGAAAGGCGGTTCAACCACCTCAGACCCATTTGAAGCTGTGAGCGGCACAATGGGCTTAACCGCGTCCGCAGACACAACGGTAATTTTATCGCACGATCCAAGCGGCGACTTTGACGGTGTGTTCTATGGGCGTGGCCGCGACCTTCCCGAATTTGAAGAACCGCTCACATTTAGCGGGAGCGTCTGGACCCATATCACAGGGACCGATGCGCTCCGCCTGTCAGAAGAACGACGGCAGGTTGTCGATGTCATCGCAGCTGGGCCGCAATCAGGCGTCGGAGCCCAAGACATAGCCGACCAACTCAGCAAGAGCCGCAATGCCGTGGACGTTCTGCTTACGAAAATGACCAAAGCCAATGAAGTGCGCCGGATCGGGAGGGGAGTTTATGCCTTACCTAAAGAAACCCAGTAAGAACGGTAAGAACGGTAAGAAAGTAGATAAGGTTAGAGGGAGTTTCTTACCCATCTTACCGTTCTTATCGGTTCCTATAGAGCGCGTGAAGATTGGCGGTGCATCATGAACCGCCTCACCTACTGCTATTTGCAGACACGCGACTTGATGGACAGCTTTCTAGCCCCGCCCGCGCAGACCCGAACGCCAACGGTCCAGAACGTCCCGCCGTTGGTATGGGATAACGTGCTTTCGTTCCGCCCGTCTGAGTTGGAAGCGATGGACCCGGACACGATTGCTCACATTGACCGAGTGAGCTTGAACCACGGTGAAGCCTTAGCGCTATCGCGTGGCCTGCCCGCTGTTTCGGATCGGGGCGAGTTGCGAATGGCGCTCACAGCACTTGAAGCCGACACGCTGGCACACCGGGCTAAGGTCATCATGGCTTTGACGCACAGTGCGGGCCTTGAAGACGGGGGGCGCTGATATGAACCGCGTCTACACACCGTTTCTTATTCAAATCGACTTGCGCGCGAACCTTGAGGATTGCCCGGACGTTATCGCGCTTATCAAGCGAAAGCTGTTGCGCAGCGCTTTTGACGGCAAAGACGGGGCGATGCGTCTCACCTTCGTTAAAGAGGAAGCTGGAACCGCTCATTCCATCATGGAAAAATATCGCGCAATTTGGGAGCATCCAGACGTGACGAACATGCGTGTTCTCAGCACAAACCCGAACAACGCGTCTAGCTCAGGGCCGGGCGATCCAGTTGGCGTCAAGCTGGAAAGCATGTGGCTCAAAAACGGGAAGCGGCGCAAAGCCGAGAATATGGCGAATGCCGACAGGGCGCTGGTCAAACAGATGAAGGGCGCAGGCGGTCAACCTATCATGGGTAGCCGCCGTGGACGCAAAGCGTCTGCAAAGCCGAATAAGAACGAGCTTCATAGGCAGGCTAATAACCTATTCGCCACGGCTGGCAAGCAATCCAATTCCGACACGTAATCACGAAAGAAAAAGACCATGAAACTCCCAACCTACAATTTTCGTGACGCACGGCTGGCCTACCTGTCTGCGGCGCGTCTCAAGCGATTACTTCCCGAAAGAATAAAAACCCCTTTCGTGTATCATTGCGACAACGGATTAGGCGCGATGTTCGTCACACCCGTTCCGGGCGGCGTATCTCTCGAATATATTTTGAGTGATAAAAATGGGGAGCATTCGATTTTCACAGGATTGCAATGGGCGAAGGGATCGCGCCCCGCCTTTGATTGCCCCCGTTGCGAGCGTCCGGCCCGCCGCATGTTCATCCACCCTTATGGTTGCGCCGTTTGTTTTAAGCTCGACCGAAGAATTCGAGAGGCGATATTAGCCGCTGCGATTAAACCAGAAACGCCAGAACGCCGGGCGTTTCGTTTGCGTCACAGCCTTATGTCTCAAGACGAGCTTGACGCGGAAATAGCGGCGACAATGGACGCCCTGACGAACGGCACGCCAGACAACGAAACTAAACATTAAAATGGTAAAATCACTTTCATTGCATACGGTATTTGTATACCGTTATTTCAGGCTAATGACGGGCAAACCCCGGCGACTTGGAACACAGAACATACGATTTCATCCCCCGCCCCGCGTAACGTCATTAGCCCCGACTCGCCCCGTGTGAGCGGGGGGTGAAAACTAAAAAGGCAGGGCTAGCCATGAACACAGTAATTGACCCGATGCGCGCATTCATGACGGGCTCGCAAATAGGCGGGCAAATTCACGACCGACGACAGGCGCGTGAGGCTGCGAGGCTTGAAAAGCAAAGGCAGATTGAGCTTGCGCAGATTCTAAGCGGTTCAACGGCCAATGACCCGGCCCGGTCCAAAGTGATTGCTAGTCAGTTTGGTTTCGATAATTCGCAGGGTGGGAGCGCCCTTTCCGCATTAGGCGCACCTGACGCACAAGGAGTCACGACCATGCCGAGCCGCAAAAGCGGGGATAACCCACTAGCGGCCATGGGCGCGCCTTCAAGCCAGCCCTTTGATCGCGGTAATTTAGAGGCCGCGCGCAACAAGGCGCTTGAGTGGGGTGAAGTAAAAACAGCCCAGCAATTCCATCAAGCTATCAGTCAACTGGACGCAGCCGATAAGGCGAAGGCGAAAGAGGTAACAGAGAAATGGACCCGCACCGTCGCCGCCGTTGCCGCACAACCTATTGAGCAACAGCCCGCCTTGATCCGCCATTACGCGCCTCAGTTCAATATCCCGCCGGAACAAATTGAGGAATATGCGTCAAATCCTTATCTCTTAAAGCCGTTGATGGCGCAAAATGATGAGATGATGAAAGCCTTTGCTGAGAACGCGAGGGACTTCACGCTATCAGACGGACAAGAGCGGTTTACGGGTAGCGGCGAAATGGTCGCACAAAACGCGCCCGATCCTATGAGCCTTTCTCCCGGCAGTGTGATGGTTGATCCAACCAACGGAAACCGGATTGCAGAAGGCAACACGCCTGCCGCCCTTGATCCGCGCGTCTTAGGCCAAAAGGACCGAGGGTTAGACCTTGAAGCGCAGCGCGTCGAACAGGCCAGACAGGCCGCGAGCGCCGGGCCAAAACGCAGCCTAAACGCCGTTCCCTTGCAGGGGCCGGACGGGTTCTCGCTGGGACAAGTCACAAGCGACGGCCAGCTAATTCCGGTTCAATCGCCAGACGGCTATGCACCTATGGACCCATTCGCTCGCAAGTATGACGAAGCGCGCGGCGGGGCGATGGGCCGAGGTTCCGCAGACGCGGCAAGCGGATTAGCTGCTATGGAACGCAAGATTGGCGCATTCAGGGATAAGAGCCGGTTCCTAAAGGACACGATTAGTCGAGCGATCGAGCAGTCTAGCGGTGGTAACACCGGGCCGATAATGGGCCGAAACCCATTTGCGACGAACTTGTCGGCAACACTCGAAACCATCAAGGGCAACCTTGGCTTTGATGGGTTGCAGGAAATGCGCGACAATAGCCCGACAGGCGGCGCATTAGGGAACGTCTCAGACAGGGAGATTAAGACCCTGCAAAGCCTATATGGCAGCCTTGAGCGCTCGCAAAGCCAACAGCAATTAGACGCGAATTTGCAGCGCCTTTATCAGCACCTTGACGGGCAGGAAGCCCGGTTGCGCCAAGCCTATGAGCAAGACGCGCAACGAGCTCAAGGTGGCAGCGGCCCGCTATCCTATCTCGACAATGGCGGCGGCAATCAATCGGGCGCGTCCGATTACATGCAAAGCCAAGGCTGGAACAATGACCTTGAGAGAGAGCTAGCGTCTCTTGAAGCCGAGTTAGGGGGCGCACGATGAACCCGGTATTACCCGCCCCGGTCCAAGTCGCTGACAGCGCCGGAATAACCTCACTGGCCCCGGTCCAGACCCCTATGGACGCAGGGCAATCTTTCCAGTCGCCTATGGGTCTTATCGACCCTATGGCCGAAAAACGCGCCCGTCTGGACACGCTGCGCAAGATGAAACGGCTTGATGAGTTGCGACAAATGAAGCGAGCTAGTGAGCTTATGCAGCAAGAAACCCGCGAAGAGAGCGCTTTAGACGAAGCGACCGATCCGAACGCTCGCAAGCCCGGCATGTTCAACGACGCACGAGGGCAAGAGCTACAGCCCGGTTTGATGGGTATGGTTCAGCGCTTATCTGATAACCCGGTCGCTGATTGGGTGCAAGAACGGGTCGGAAGCGTCCAGAGCGGCCCCATAAGGGGCTTAAGCGCCCTTGATGACCTTGCGGGCCATTCGCGGACTACTGCGACCATACAGAGCGCACAGCGCGGCGCGAGCTTAGGCTTTAACGATGAGATTGAGAGCGGTGTTAGCGCAATGCTACCCGGCGCACCGTCTTACAGCGAAAGCATGGGCGATTTTTCAGATGCGCAGAGCCGCAACACAGCGCAACACCCCGTCGCCTCGCTTGCTGGCGAAGTCGCGGGCGGCATGGCGACAGGCGGCACCGGACTAACACGCGCGGGAGCCGCCACGGGTTTCCGGGGCGCTGTGAAACAAGGCGCAGCAACAGGCGCGGCCTATGGTGGCGCTTATGGCGTTGGCACGGGTGAAGGCGAGATGTCGAACCGATTGCAAAGCGGTGTTGTCGGCACAGTCGCGGGTGGCCTTGGCGGCGCAGTATTGCAGCCCATGACGCGCGCACTCAGTCAAGGTATTGCCCGGATCGCGTCTACCGGAAAAGCATCAAAGGCGGATCGATTGATAATTGCACAAATTCGCAAGGCGAACGGCGTAGATCATAACGACGCGCTGACAATGATTAGAGATGTTGACCCATCAGACCCGCAATTGGCCTTTCAGAAGCTTGGCTTAGAGAATTGGGCGCAGGGAGCCGAGGG
Source organism: Algimonas ampicilliniresistens (assembly GCF_030159955.1). Lineage (GTDB taxonomy): Bacteria > Pseudomonadota > Alphaproteobacteria > Caulobacterales > Maricaulaceae > Litorimonas > Litorimonas ampicilliniresistens. The sequence goes on along the minus strand of NZ_BSNK01000001.1, from coordinate 853,796 downwards.
CGCACAAACTGGCCACGCTCGCATATTCTTGGACGCTGTGACTAAGCAGCAACGCCAGCAACAAGCCCGCATTAGTGAAGGCGTCAAGCGTATCATCGAAGCGGATGATTTCACGTCCCTAAGCAACGACGCAGCCGAAACGCTACGCCGTGAGGGAACGCAGCTTTATGAGGCCGTGTTGGGTGAGCCGATCCAAAAAACCCCGACCCTTGAGCGTCTGTTGCAACGCCCGTCCATGCGCGCCGCTATGAAGAAAGCGCGCAGGATGGCCGCTGATTCCGGTGATGACCCTTGGAACGAAACACTCGCCAGTTATCAGGTTGCCAAAGAGGCGCTAGATGACCTTGTTTCGGCAAGGTTCCGGCAAGGCAAAGGGAGCGAAGCGCGCGCCGTTGATCGCCTGCGCCAAGAGCTATTGAGCGAGCTAGACGCGCAAGTGCCAGGGTATGCAAAAGCACGCGCCGTCTGGTCTGGAACGAAGGCGAACCAAGCCGCTTTGGAGTATGGCCGCAATGCGCTTAAATTGCGTGCAGAAGACGTATCCAAAACGACCGCAAACTATTCCAAGTCGGAACGCCAGCACCTATTGGCCGGGCTTTTGCAAGGTGTTGATGACAGACTGAAAAAGGCGAGCCTTAGTCACGATGCGACGACCCGCTTTAATGCCGAGGGTTTGAGAGACGTATTCAGAACCGTTTTAACCGATGAACAGTCCGCGCGCATTGTTTCGCTACTCGATAAGGAAAGCGCTATGACCGCGAGCGGTAGGCGTGTTCTAGGCTCAATGGGCTCGCAGACGCAGCCTCGGCAAAAAAATGTTGAAGACGTTCGCAGGGCGGCAAGCGCCCCCGTTGGCCGCGCCGTCTCTTTCGCAGCTGAGAACCTAGCCACACCGCAAGAAAGCGCAAAGCGCTATATCCGAACCCTTGGCGGTATGGCCCGGCGAGAAAATCCGGCAGTCATTGAGGCGCTTTCCCTACGTCTTGCAGGAACACCGCAAGAGTTAGCAGATGCTATGTCGAACCTATCGCCAGCGTCTCAAAAACGTGCCTACCAGCTTGCCAAAGCGCTAGAGTCTCGGTCTGGTATTGCAGCAGGGGTAATGGCCCCTAACGGCACATGACTTGAACCAATTAGCGGCACAGGCCATTAAGGAGCATGTCTTATGCTCTTGCCGTGCTGTTTTTCATCTTGTGGCTTATAGTGCGCCTTGCATCCAAAAGGCGGGCTGAAATGATCGATAGCCTTCTAAGGCTGCATGACGATCCAGAAAAGCTAACAGAAACCGTCGAATATCTTAATCAACGCAAAAACATATGGCAGGTTAAAATCCTCGCTTCCCCCTTGTGGCGTCGGCCCTTCGGATGGATTTACCCTGCCCCGTGGATGGACGCCGACTTTGATCTATAGCGAATGGATATAGACCGCCCCCATTACGAGAGAGGCAAAGCGACTTCATCAAATGTTGAATAATGTTGAACCTAGGGCCGCTTCGCATGGGGTAAGACTGCGGAAAGATTGCTAGGTGAATGTTGGTTTACGCGAAGGACCTAATCCGCCCGGCCATGACAGCGAGCGCCTAGCCCTAAGACCGCCCTAATGCGGTCGCCCCTGCCCTATGACAGCACGCCCATCGCTGTAAGGGTTTCGGGACCACTACGCGCGCCTTGTGCGTGGTTTGAGAGCGGGAAAGCAGGTTGAAAAAACTTTAGTTTCCAGTGCGACTTGCCCAGCCCGTATTTTTGCTTTGAGCGCCGCGATATGGTATGAATCGGCGTGTCTATCGAGCCCTATAACTCCGATCCGCTCACCATCCCGCAAATCCCCAACGTGGCTGTCCCGCCGTCCTTTTGGGATGACCTGATAGCCTACCGCTCGCCTAGTATGGTGCAACTCACCTTGCAGGACCGGGATCGGATCAATAGGCTCACATTCGATAAGGCAGCCGAGATATTCGCCAGCGACCTAACGACCACTCGAATTGAAACGCGCGGGCTCGCCTTCGCCCTGCGCAAAGCTGGGGAGCGGGCTAAGAGCTATAAACGCTACTATGTCGATTGCGCTGTATGGGATCGCGACCACAGCAAGGCGACGAAACGCCGGGTTCCCTGTGGCGCTCGCAAAAAGGACGGCGCTCAATGCCGGGCTATGAGTGAGCCGGGCCGGAACCGTTGCCGCTTCCACGGTGGCCGTTCGACAGGACCGCGCACAGTGGAAGGGATGCGCAAAGCGTTGTCCTGTTTGCCGCAATATAGAAACGACCCGGAACGCCTTGAAGCGAAGCTATCGGAATGGTCTGAAAAGTTGGCCGCATAAATGGCGTGCAAGGGATTGCGTTTTGAGAGCGGAAAAGCCTGCTAAGGTTTGCTATCGTTTTGGAAGGCTTAGAGCCACTTTTAGGACAATGGGGGCGCTATGAGAGCCTTGACCACAGAACACCGCAGGATAACCGTTAGGAGCGTCTTAGAGGGCGGTTTGACGGCAAAGGGTGCATCTGCGGTCATGCGCTGGGAAGATGGTAGCAGCGTTAGGCTTGAGGCGGGCTCCGATTGCCTCTTAGTCCAATATGCGACGGGGTCGAATGAAGACCGGGAAACGCATTGCGACCGGATCGAGCTTCACTTGTCGCCTTGCCACTTTGGCGGACACCGCCTCTATCTGGTCTGCCCATCCTGCCGGAAACCAAGAGTGTCTATTTATGGGTCTGCCCCATTCGCTTGCCGTGAATGCTATGATTTAGCTTATGCGTCTGAGACCACGCGCGGTCCTTTTCGCCTTTACGACACAGGGCAGAAAATAGCGCACAAACTGGCCGGGCGCTTTGTTACGTTAGACGAACCGTTCCCGGATCGACCCAAAGGAATGCACCGCAAAACCTATGAGGCGAAGCGCGCTAAATGGAAGCGTATGACCAACCCGGCTAGATCCATTTACGAGGGGCAATGGTCGGATGAAATGCTGAAAGAGGCCGGGGCGCGATACCGGGCGAACTTTGACCGTCAAGACGAACGCAGCCGCGCGAATGTGAGCGCCTATCTGGAACGCTACTGGCAGGACAAGCCGACGCCAGCGAACGGGTTAAATCGCCCGGCTCTTTAAGCTCTTAATACAGCGTAAGAACAGCGGTGATAATACACCGAAGAAAACACCGAAGCCGCCTGCTGATAAAACAGCACAAGAACAGCACAGCGCCCGGCCTTTTTCTGACAGCCCGTTACCCTGTTAATACAGCGTAAGAACAGCGTAGCAGTTCACTGATATAACAGTGGCAGAACAGTGAAGAAGATGCCTGTTTTAACAGGCATGGAACAGGCGCAGACCCTAAAACCCCTTAAGGTTTATCGGAAGTCATTACGCGGGCCGCAATCGCTTAGATTCCCGATCAAGCGAACACCGGGCCTGCCCCCGTTGATAAATTCGACGCCAGCGGCTTCTAACGCCGCTCGAATTGCATCGCGTGTGCCGTCCCTGACAGACCCACCATTTTCAAACTTGCGCAGTGTCCGTGGGGCAACCTCATCGGTGCTATCCGCAAGCTCTTGCGCCGTCCACCCGACTAGCGCTCGCGCGGCCTTGCAAAGCGATGGAGTGAAATCGGAATCTGAAAGTCTAGCCATAGCGGTCTTTAGAACGTGCATATTATTTACACAAGGGGTCTTGTTTTCACATGCCTAATAGTGCATATAGTATGCACGTTAGGGGTTGCTCTAACAGAGTTGGACCGGGTGACAGTCGCCAAACACACCACCCGGCCCGCTAACCCGATGAAAGGCTAGACCCGATGAATAACACGACTCCATCCCCGGCAAGCAATAGCGAAGTTGTTTCGCGTTACGGACGCCGGGCAATCATGTGGCGCGCGCATGGGTTCATGAAACGCCCGTTAAGGGGCATTGTGACCTTCGCGGACGCCCTACGCGCCGCATGGGCTTCGTTCCGCTCGCAAATCGACCGAGAGCGTCAAGCGCAAGTCCGTCGCGCCAGACAGCGGGCTATGATGGCAAAATATCGCCAGCCCCGCACCGCGTCCCTCTTGGATCGCAACCCGCGCCCGGCACACCTCGCATGGGGCAAGGGTTCCGAGCGTTACCTTCACACTCAGATGGGAGCGTAAGGCCATGACCGATCCGACACCTCAAAACCATGACGCCGGGCCGATCTATATCCGAGCCATAGGCGAGCCGTTCCTATCGTTCCTGACAGCGCCGACAGGCCGTATTATCGCGACTTATTGGGCAACCCACGCCAGACGCGAAAAGCACGGAACCGCGCTCACCTATGACGAGCGCGAAGCTATCGAAACGCGAGAGCGCGAGGCGATGGCGTCAATGCACTACGATGATGATGCGCGCCTTGATTGGCTCTTAGATCAATGCACCGAAACACTCACACTCACCACCTTGCAAGCCTACACACGACCTTGGTTTGCGCAGTCAAAACCAGACGGGAAGGCCGCATAATGACCAAAGCAACAAACCAAATCAGGGCGAAGCGCGAACGGCGCGGCCTATCCCTTGCGGAGCTTTCCGTAATGACCGGGATTATCGAACAGACCCTACAGGGCTTGGAAGACGGGACAATGCCTTATAACCAGACACAGTTAGAAGCGATTGCCGTTTCAATGGAGTGTGAACCCGGACATTTGCTTGCACCCCTCGCCACTCCGTTTGCTAATCAAATGGCGGAATGGATCGACTATCATGCGGCCATGGAAAAGGCGCGGGAAGCCAACCCAAATTGGCTAGAAGACCTAGGCGCTGACCCGGTGCAGACGAAGGCCGCAGAAAGGGAAGATCAAGCGCGTTTCGATGCATTGGCGACGCCAGCGGCAACCGTGGCGGATTTGCTGGACAAGATGCGCCTCTATCTCGACTCGACAAATCCAGATGACGGAGACCACCCGCGACATAGCGAGGCGATGGAATCGCTACAATCCGACTTAGACGCTATTTGGCCCGGACAAATCCCGAATTACGATAGGCAATTCGATATTGAGAAAGCCGCATGACAGACGCGCCGGAACGTCACAGCGACAGGCAGGCGCGGGAAGCGAGCGAAGTCTTAGCCGAGATTGTTGAAGCGGGCGGCGTTGTGAATGTCCGCTTTGATAAGACCGGGGGCGCACGGTTGGCTATTCGGTTTGACACAATCGGCGGACCCCATGCCGTGCGTCTATTCATCGCCTATAGGACCGCGAGAGAGCTTCGCCCGGACGCGTTGCGAGCCGCAGCAATAAGGATGGTTCGTGATGAACTAGAGCGGCCCATAACCGTAAATACGGTTGAATAACGGTTATGTCGTCCCTCACGAAGACTAAGGTTTTACCAAGGCAAGCATTGACGACATAACTTTCAGACTGTCACGTGATTCCCATGTGCAACCTTTACGAACACCGCGTCTCAATCTCCGAAGCGAGCGAAACCTTGCGCCAAATCGGCCTTGAACTCGACGCCAAGAGCCGAGCGCGCAATTATGAGCCCGACTATACGGGCGCGGATAGTGACGGCCCTGTCATCCTATCAGACGGCAATACGGCTTCGGTCGAGACGATGCGATGGGGGTTCCCCGGCATTCCGCCTAAAGATGAAAAGAAACGCCCGAAGCCGATAACTAACATTCGCAACCTCAATAGCGGTTGGTGGAAGAACGTGAACGGTGAATTTCTGCGAGAACCTGAGTTTCGTTGCTTAGTGCCGTTCCATCGCTTCGCAGAGCCGGACAAGGTGAATGGCGGAAACGCGTGGTTCCGCACAACCGTAGCCGAGCCCTCATTTTTCGCGGGCATATGGCGACCGTGGGAGGGCGAGCGGTTGAAGTCCGTGGAAGGCAGAAAGCGCCGCCAGTGGCTTCCCGATGACTGGCGACTCTACGCATTCATGACGACAGAACCGAATGAGGTTGTCGCGCCGATCCATCCTAAAGCCATGCCTGTTATTCTCACAGACCCCGACGAATGCGCTGAATGGTTGAGCGGGGGAGCGGACAGCCTGCGATTGCAGCGCCCTTATCCAGCCGACCAGATGGAGTTGATGGAGCGCTAACGCTTGGCGCGCCTAATACGCTCACGACGCCAAACCTCTTTACGGTCGAAAGTCTCGGACGCCATGCCTGCTGAGAATGGCTCCGGCTTGTCCGCCGGATCGATGACAAGTAACCTCACTGTCCCACCACACTTGCGCCCGGCCAGCGCGCGGGTTCTCGACTTTGCGCACCTCGCTTTGCTCTCAAATTCGTCAAGGTAGAGGTGGCTAATGTCTTTCCCTGAAGCGGGATGCTTCAGCTCATGTGGATAGCGAACGAACCGGGCGAAACCGCACGAATTACAGGTCAATTCCAACCGCTCACCACTGTTCAGATCAGATAGCTGTAATGTGCTTTTGTAGGTCATAGCGCTCTCCGTATCGCATTGCTCCGGGAGCCCGCCGGGAACACTTAATGACGGAACGAAAGTAGAACGGTCAAGGGGATGAAATGAGATCAAGTCCAAGACTAACCAACATGGCAATTACTAAGGCTAAGACGATCCAGCCGAGCCAGCCATTACGGCGCTGATTATTTCGAGGTATGCGGGACAGGGACAATCTCAATTCCGTCTATGAAAAACTTACCATTTGGCGTCCATGCCGAGACAGGGGCATGTTTGCGAATCATGTCGTAAAGGTCGCGACTAACCTCAATCGACCGGACAACAAGAAGATCCAAGTCACTTAGATTTTTTGAGAATTTCTCGACGTTATTCCGAAACCCGCAATAGGCTTCATATTCCAAATCTTCCAAGTGACCCATGATTGGCTCCCACCTTCTAGCGGCCTATCTTAGTAGCGTTTCAGAGTCGAGATTATGAAAGTCGAGAGCAATCCATCTTCCCGAAAATACGGGAAGAATACGGGATGCTAACACCGCACATATCGCTCACAAAGGAATAGCGGAATAGCGGCCCTGTAGAGTCTCAAACCCTGACTATTCGGACACCGTAAGCCAAGGCAAGCGAGAGGGGTTTTCCGCCACTGTAAAAAGGGAGCCCATGTGGACTCCAGAAACGCGGGCTTGATGGAATTATCTTGCCACAGCGAAGCGACAAGGCTTTACTTTTCGGACACCGTAAAAGACGACAAGCGATCGAGACGGCTAGGCACTAGGCTAGGCACACTATAGGCGCTGCCCAAAACCATAAGTAAATTCAACGGGTTGTGGAGTGTGTTTGGCGCACCTGACAGGATTCGAACCTGTGACCTCTGCCTTCGGAGGGCAGCGCTCTATCCAGCTGAGCTACAGGTGCCGGTGAGCGGCGCTATAACGGTGGTCGAGGCGTAGGGCTAGAGGGTTTCGGCACGTAAGCTCTGGATCAGGGGTCGGAGCGTGTTTGCCCAATCATCCGCTGAAACAGGACCCGTATGCTTATAGCGAATCTGCCCTTTCGCATCGAGCACGAACGTCTCTGGTGCGCCTGTTACACCCAAATCGATAGCTAATCGGGACTCCGGATCAAACAGGATTAAGTCGTAGGGATCGCCATGCCGTGTCAGCCAACGATTCGCATCTTCGCGTGTATCCCGCCAATTCACGCCAACGAGTTTGAAGTCAGGGTCTTCGGTTAGTTCCATGAATAGCGGATGTTCAATGAGACACGCCACGCACCAAGAGCCAAAGACATTGAGTAAAGACGGCTCACCGAGCAGCTTGTCATGCGTCACAGCCTCACCCGACAAAGTCATCATTTCGAACTCGGGCAAAGGTCGGTCGATCAACTCTGATGGGAGCTGCGTCGGATCACGCGTCAGACCGATCGCGAAGAAGATCGCCAAACCGGCGAATATGGCGAGTGGGATCAAGCTTTTGAGCAAACGAGACATAAGGCTGAACTAAGCTATCTTGTCCATATCGCAAGCATTCCGGGCGCATGTCTCAGTGCCCAGTCTGGCTTGCCCATTTCAGCGAACGGCATCATAAGCACCCTATGAATTGGCTCAACAAACTTACTCCACCTGGCGTCAAGTCCATCTTCACCAAGCGCGACACGCCAGATAACCTCTGGCTTAAGTGCCCTAAAAGCGGCGAGATGGTTTTCGCTGCCGACTTGGCGGGGCTTATGCATGTCACGCCAGCAGGCCATCATATGCGCATCGGCCCTGAACTTCGCTTCGGCTACACATTTGACGATGAGACGTATGAAACTTTCCCAACACCGTCCGTCGTTGCCGACCCATTGAAGTTCAAAGACGATCAAAAATATACGGATCGGCTGAAGAAGGCCCGGGCCAAAACGGGCAATGATGATGCGATGAGCATCGGCGTAGGTAAAATCCACGGTGTCGACGCTGTGGCCTTAGTTCAAAACTTCGCCTTTATGGGCGGATCGCTCGGCATGGCGGCAGGCGAAGGGTTCGTTGCCGCTGCAGAGATTGCGCTTGAAAAGCGGATGCCGCTGATCGCCTTCACGGCGGCCGGCGGTGCCCGCATGCAAGAAGGCGCTTTGTCCCTGATGCAAATGCCGCGCACGACCATTGCCGTGCAACGTCTCCGCGAAGCAGGCCTGCCTTATATCGTTGTGCTGTGTGACCCGACCACCGGCGGCGTCACCGCGTCCTACGCCATGCTCGGCGACATCCATCTGGCGGAACCCGGAGCGATGATTGGCTTTGCAGGGCCTCGCGTGATCGAAGAGACAATCCGTGAGAAGCTCCCTGAGGGGTTCCAACGCGCTGAATATCTCGAAGAAAAAGGCATGGTCGATCAGGTTGTGCCGCGATCAGAGCTGCGCGCGACCCTCGCCCGCCTCCTTGCCGTTTTAATGCAGAAAAATCATACAGAGATTGAAGCTCAGCCAGCCATACAGCCCGTCCCCGCGTGAATGAGCTCGATCAGGCGCTAGACGAGCTCCGCCGCCTTCATCCTCGAAAAATAGATCTCGGTCTGTCCCGGATCGAAAACGTGTTGGAAAATTTGGGTCGTCCGCAGGACCGCCTACCACCTGCCATCCATATTGCTGGCACGAATGGCAAAGGATCGACTGTAGCGCAACTGCGCGGAATACTCGAAGCGTCAGGTGCACGCGTCCACGTTTATACATCGCCTCACCTTGTACGGTTTAATGAACGGATCGTCTTAGCAGGGCGTGAGGTCGATGACGCAACTCTGATCGACGTTCTGCGCCGTGTCCGGGCCGCCAATGGCGATGCCCCTCTCTCTTTCTTCGAAGCTACGACAGCCGCGGCATTTCTCGCTTTCGCTGAAACGCCCGCTGATTATGCGATTATTGAAGTCGGGCTGGGCGGACGGTTTGACGCGACGAATGTCTTCACGCCGCGGCTCAGCGCCATCACGCCCATTGATTATGACCATGCCGAATTCCTCGGTCGAGACATTGCTGGAATTGCGCGGGAAAAGGCTGGAATCATTAAGTCGAACCGACCGGTCTTTACCGGACCACAGCACGATAAGGTCAATGCGGTCCTCCAAGTCGAAGCCCATAAGGCCAAGGCACCGATCAAATCGTGGGGTCAGGACTTCCGCGCCTATGGACAACAGGGCCGTTTGATATTCGAGACAGAGTGCGAATTGCTCGACTTGCCCCTCCCCGCGCTGGCAGGCGAGCATCAGATCATCAATGCGGGTCTGGCGGTGGCTTTAGCGCGCGAACTCGGGATCTCACCAGAGCATATTAGTACTGGCCTGACGAACGCAGTCTGGCCGGCTCGAATGCAGCCAATGCCCAATGGACCCTTAGTCGACATCGCAGCGGATGCAGGGGCAGAAGTTTGGCTAGATGGCGGCCATAATCCGCATGCGGCGCGCGCCCTATCGGCCCATATGGCGACGTTGGAATCTCGGTCTCCAAAACCACTCATTCTGGTTATGGGTATACTTGCCAACAAGAACGCTGGTGGGTTTCTCGATTTTTTTGAAGGATTGGCGGCCGGTCTCATCGCGGTCGAGATCGAAGATCACGCTAGCCTGTCGCCGGACATTCTGTCTGAACTTGCACAGTCACGCGGCATGGCCACTTTAATCGGCAAAAACCTCACTGACGCGATGCAAAAAGCGGTCAATATGGGCGAAGCCCTATCGCGACAGGCGGCGGACGTTCCCGTCACGCCGCCACGCATTCTAGTTTGCGGTTCGCTTTACTTAGCGGGCCAAGTCCTGTCAGAAAATGCCGTTTAGCCGACTGAGGTGCCGCGTGTCGGATAATCCTTCTTCACTGCATAATTCAGCCCGCCTACGAGGTCTTCCATATCAGGTCGGCCAAATGGCGTATTTTGGATGATTTGCGCGTAAAGCGTTCCGTCAGCTTTCACCACGAACACGCCGGGTTCTGAGAACAGATGCGGTTCTGCGTCTGAGATAGAATCTGAAATAAACAGACCCAGTGATTTTGCGTCTAGCAATTCAAGACTGTGCCCAATCGGCAGCTCTTCGATGTTCCAGTCAGTCTTTGCTCTATGGGCACGTTTTTCGCTATCCATAGAGATCGCAACAATGTCGTGACCATCGGCCCGGATGTCGGCAACCATCGGATCGATCGCTTGTAACTGTGCTTTGCATTTCGGGCAGTGAACGCCGCGATAGACAACAATGATCTGGAAGTTCTCGGGACTGGCTTCTGCCATATTGAAAGCGCCACCATCAATGAGCGGAACTTCAATATTCGGAACTTTGGACTTAGGCGTAAGCAATGTGGTCATAAAGTGTGTCCTGACAATCGGAATGAAAATGAGGTCTTGCGAGAGGTTAAAGCTCGTCTGACCTAAAGATTGTCGGGATCCACCGCTGTATCACGGAGACGGAGTACATCGGGATCTGCAAAAGCGTCGCCAGCTTCCCGTAAATAGGACATGCCTTCATCAATTTTGGCAATCAGAGCTTTGGTATCATCGCGTAGATCAGCGCTGGCGCGACCGACCATTTCCTGACGTAGAGTCTGTAAGGCGTCGAGGCGCTCCTGCGTCGGCACGCGCGGGTTAGAGTAGATATCAGTGATTTCGTCGGCCGTTAGCGGGTTTGCAAGGCCGGGCATGTAGGCGTCGCCATCGATTTGTGTATCGACGGGCAGTGTCGTTATTTGGGGGTCGAGGTCGGGCATGGTGTCTCTCCTATATTCAGGAAAAACAACTCATGCCCGCGCTTGATGTTCCAAAAAACTAGAGTCGTTACACAATAGACTAAGCGTGTTCGGCCAGCCATTCAGCGAGTTTAGACTTCGTCATCGCGCCCATTTTGGTCGAAACAACTTCACCGCTCTTGAAGATCATCATCGTCGGCACATTGCGAATATGATAGCGCATTGGCGTGTCTGGCGCGTCGTCAATGTTGACTTTGGCGATCTTCACGCGGCCATCCATTTCTTCAGACACGGCCTCCAAGGCCGGACCCATCGCTTTACAGGGCGCGCACCATTCGGCCCAAAAATCCACCAAAACAGGCGTATCGGATTTTAAGACTTCGGATTGGAAGGTCTCGTCAGTGACGGCAATAGTGCTCATGGGAATCCCCGGTTGGAATAAGGTGTTGATTACGAAGTAGGTGTGACGTCCACCTTGTTCAAGACCGCATCCATCGCGTTATCGTGAAGCCACATTAGGCGCGGCGCATGTGTCCAGAGCAAGCCGCAACGCACAGCCCGACCGGGCCAGATCGCGCGGGCCAACTCCCGGTAGGCAGCCATCTGCGCCAGATAGACATCGTCCACCTCCTCTACCCGTTGCGGTGAGACCCGATTGGACTTGTAATCAACCAGATAGATCGTCTCGGGAGTGACATTGAGGCGGTCGACCTGCGCACTGATAAAGACCTCTCCGGCGCCAATCGTTGGCACACGACCGGCTAAGCTCACTTCCGCTTTCGATCCTTCTGCAAACACAGCGGCGAAATCAGCATGGTCAAGGACGGTGAGTACTTCGTCTGCGATAGCCGCGCGTTCATCAGGCTCAAAATCGGGATATTCGTCCAGCATCTGCACAGCCAAAGCCCGGCGACGATCTACCGGGTTATCCGGCAACATTTCCAGCATTCGGTGGATAATAATCCCGCGTAAGACGCGGCCTCCACCGGGCGCACGGGTTATGGGTTCCTTGCGGGGCAATAAGGCACTGGGCGAAGCCGTCTGCATGATTTGGCGCTCAATGTTCGCGGGCTGATCTATCCAGTCAGGTAAAGACGTGTGCGCAGGGCTTGGCGTATCGTCAGCGAAGTCCACACTATTTACGCGCGCCCCATAACGAAGCCCAGTTTGATCACCAATGTCGAACGCCGTTTCAAACGAGGTCGTGCAGTTTAAGTCGCACATCGTTTTACGAACCCAATGATACCAAGTCTCATCGGCATAACCCGGCTCTTTGCCGCCATGAAAATAGCCACAAACAACCAGACGGCTCTCTGCGCGCGTCATGGCGACATAGAGAAGCCGCATATATTCGCGCATATCCTCGGCATCATGCGCGGCCTTGTACTGATCCACCAAGTCCGTGCTGTCTTTGCTCGGCGGGGCAAGAATATAGGTTTCGCCCGCTCGGATCAGACCGCCAGAACTCGATCGCGGCGCGCGCGTCGTATCGGGCAGGAACACAACCGGGGCTTCAAGACCTTTGGCACCGTGGACGGTCATCACCCGGACTTCCCGCCCGGCCGGATCCTTATCGCGTTTGATTTCAATTGCGTCCGACGTGAAGGCTTGCAGGAACCGTTGCAGACTGGGAGCCTGACGTTGTTGATGGGTTAGAGCAATCGCGAGAAACGCCTCCAGAGCTTCGCGCGCCTCCAAACCCAGTCGCCGAAACAAAGCCTCGCGATAGCTCAATCCGCTAGGTCCCGTGCGGTCGAGAAGCCGCGAATAGAAGTCATAAGGCGCGCGACCCGCATCATTGCGGATCATTTGAAGATGAGCTGTCAGAGCCGGGTCACGGTCCTGTACAGCCTCCCAGAGTGTACCCGGTCGGTCGACACAGAGGTCGAATAATTGATCGTCATCGAGACCGAAAAGCGGGGATTTGAGGGCTTCTGCGAGGCTGAGGCAATCTTGCGGCAACAGTACGAAGCGCGTGATCGCCAACAAGTCGCGGACAATCAATGCCTCCTGCAGAACTAGCCGGTCTGCGCCCGCAACAGGCAAACCCTCATCCTTCAAAGCTTTGATGATGGCATCAAACAGACCGCCGATCCGTTTCTGCACAAGGATCAGAACATCGCCCGCATGGATGGGACGATGACGTTTCGTATCCCGGTCAAAAATCGCTTCACCGCTCTCGATCCAGTGGGCGATACTCGAAGCAATCTCACGTGCTAAACGCACGCGCGGATCGCCGTCCCCTTGTGCATCGACCGGCGTTGTGTCCCAAGGGTCATTATCGTCAACCACGTCAGCTTTAGGCGCCAACGGCCAAAGTTCGACCAAACCCATATCCTCACGCGCTGCGTCATGACGCACGAGATCAGACGGTTCAGGTTGGGAGTCTGCATTGAACATAGCCTGCAGTCCGCCCTGCTCAAGAAACAGAGCATCCACGACGTCAAGCACCTGCTGGGCTGAGCGGAAGGACATGCGCAACTGAACCGGGCGGTCGCCCGGTGCTGTCCGTGTCCGTACGCTTTCCATGAAGATTTCAGGCGCGGCCCCCTGAAATCGATAAATCGACTGTTTTGGGTCGCCCACAGCAAAGAAGGTCCTGCGCGGTCCATCCCGGTCTGGACTATCCTGCTCAAATGGCTGTGTGATCGCGTCGATGATGTCCCATTGAACGGGTGACGTATCCTGTGCTTCGTCGAGCAGCACATGCTCCACGCCGCCATCCAGCTTATAGGCAATCCAGTCTGAAACATCCGCCCGGGTTAGCAGGTCGCGGGTTTTCAGGATGAGGTCGTTGAAGTCCAAGCCGCGCGCCGCATGTTTGCCGCGCTCATAGAGTTCGCCGAGCGTCAGGCCGAGCGTCAACAACGCCTCGCTCATATCTGCAATACGGACGGCTTTGATACGCTCAGCAGCCGTGTAAATACGATCAGCCTCAGGGCTGCCCGCGCTAATAAACGGGTCTTGGCTCGTGACGTCTTTGACCAAAATGCGAGCACGTGGTGCGCCATCTTGTTTCAAGAATACCGAAGCGTAGAGATCAAACGCCGCGACAGGATCGGATGTTTGATCAAGCCGTTTGACCAAGTCGACAAAATCCTTCGCAGCTTTAGTCGTCGAGGTTTCGCAGAGAACGGCGATGCTACGAACATGTTGCATGTCCGTGTCTTGCCACGCTTCCGCCGCAATGGATTCCACCGTATCGTTTGCGTGCAACCCGGAGAGTTGACGGAAGGGTAGGACACCGCCGGCTTGTGCCCAATCCTTTGTGCGTTCGAAATTAGTTGCGGCGGAATAGATCAGCGCATCCAACGTCGAGTCCGCCTTAGATACCACCATATGGTGCAAAGCGTGGCGTAGCCCTTCGTCCTCACGCGCTCTGGCCAGTAATAGCTTCCGGCCCTCAAGCAATAGGTCCTTAGAGTCCGTCTCTTCCAACGGCGCAAAACCGGGCATGATCCCGGCTTCGATGGGAAATCGGCCTATGATACGTTCGCAGAAGGCGTGAATGGTCATCACCTTCAACCCCTCCGGCGTTTCCAGCGCGCGGGCGAAGAGCGTACGGACGCGGTCAAGGTTGAGCGCCGGGCGTACCTGATCGAACGGCATACCAAAGAGTTTGGCCAATTCTGCCTTTAACGTGTCATCGGGAGCGATCGACCATTTGGACAGATCGCCATAGAGCCGCTCTTGCATCTCCGACGCTGCGGCGCGGGTATAGGTGATGCAGAGAATGCGGTCCGGGTCAGTCCCTTGCAGCAAAATGCGCGATACCCGGTCGACCAGCACCTTGGTTTTGCCCGACCCCGCATTAGCATTGACGATTTTGGGATGGGACGGGTCGGCCGCCTCACGCTGACGGTCTGTCGCCTGATTAATGGAAAGACGGGCCATGCTCAGCCCTCCCCATCGCCGGCAATCGATGACCATTCATCGCGACGGGCCAGATCGTCATATTCGCCGTAGTCATGCGTATATTGTGCACGCGGCTGCGACGGATAGCCGGTGTCGGGATCATCATAGGCTTGGATCAGTCGCCGCAATATATCGATCGCTTGGGTACGTAGCTCGTCTGGAGACTTTGCGCCGCGCGCGGGCGTCGAGACATGACGGTGCGAGAAGTCTTCATTGGACCCTTTGATCCGCACATAGCCCATCTGATCTGTCTCGCCTTTCGGCAGACCGTCCAGCGCGCCCTCACCGGCCAACCACGCAGCCAGCGGTAGTTGTAGATCGAAGCCTGCGCCGACCGTCTTGGCACTGGCAGGGCTGCCCGTCTTGAAGTCGGTGAAAGCATAGCCCGTCGGTGAGCGCTCAACGAGATCAAGCTGCCCGATCAGCGAAAAATTGAGATCATCAAGCGTCGCTTTTGCGTCCACTTCTGTCCCGACAACATCGAACCCGTCAGCGTGACGCAGAGCGAACCATGTCATTAGCGCGTCGGTGACGGCGGCAATTCGCGGCTGCTCCTTAAAAACCTCGTCCTCATCAAAACCATGCGCAAGCAACTGATCGCGGAGATGCGCCCGTAACAACGCGGCATTAGCCGGGTCGTGCAGCCTATCGATCTGCCCGTTGAGCGCGTCCCGGACATAAAGCTCGATGCCTTTATGCATCGCCGTCCCAAACTGACGGGCATCCAGCGGCGCATCCAGCGGGTCGAGTAGTTTGAGGCGCAGCACTTCGCGCCCAAACAGGCTGTAGGGATCACGGATCCATTTAGACGCCCCCGTAATCGAGATTTCTCGACCCTTGCGGGCCCAGCGTTTTTCGACTGGCGGTTTCGGATTGGGCCTGTCGATGAAGGTCATCTCTGTTGGCTGATCAAGCGCGCGAGCCCAATCAAGATAAGTCTGACCGGTACCGAGCAATCGCTCTATCTCTGCCTCCCCCATCGCGCCAGCGAGCAAGGTTTTTAGCCGCCAAACCCAGCGCGACGCTACGGTCGGACCGCTCTCATTCTTCAAACTTCGCGTTAGAAAGACCGTGCCATTGGCGGCCAACTCAGCAAAGTCATGCGCAGCGAGCCCGTAACGACGTTCTGGCAAAGAGAGCTTCATCTGCTGACGCATCCCGCGCGACAAGAAAGGCCCTGCATCGACACCGCCTGGCCATGTGCCTTCGTTGAGACCGCCGAGGATAATGATGTCGGCGTCAAGTAAGCGCGCCTCCAACGGTCCGAGAATGGACAGGCGGGGATGAGTGCCTTGTGATGGACGGACAACGGAGCCCTGTAAGAGCGAGCTGAGTAGCCGGGAAAACCCGTCCGCATCCGTCTCCGGGAGCGCAAATCCGTGATCCACCATGCCGTCCAGAATGGACGCAGCCTGCCGTCCTGCATCGTCGCCCCTAAGACGAACCATCCCACCCGTGTCAGCAGTTCGGGCGACCGCTTCCGCCGACGCAACCAGTGCTGCCGCCCAATGATCAGGTGTCGCGCTGTCACTCAATTCCAGCAGGGGCGCCACGGCGGTGTGTAATTGCTGCACGAGATCAAAGGTCTGCGTCGGTCGCAGCCCGCGGAAAAATTTACGCTCCAACGATGCCCACTCGGCTTTCGCGGCATCTATCGGTTGTCCCAGCGCCGTCAGCTCATGTTTCAGGATGAGGCTGAGTTCGACGGGACCGTGCGGATCGCGAGCCAACTCCAACAGTGCCGATAGAAATACGCCAATAGGTGCTTGTTGCACGGGCACGCCTTGGCTCATCGCCACATCAACGTTCCAGCGCGCAAGACGAGCCCGCACACGCTGCGCGAGGTTTTGATCCGGTGTAACCAAGGCGGCGGTCTGCCCTTTGACTTCTAACGCCTCACGCAGGATCAGCGCGATTGAGAGGCCTTCTTCGGCATCATTACGCGCCTCGATCAAAGACAGGCCTTCCAGAGCGGTGTCGAACACGTCAGCGCCCTCACCTTCCGTCAGGGTCACAATCCGCTTCAACCAATCACCCGTCGCGTCGACCGGAACCAGCGCCTCGGCGAGAATGCGTCGACGTTTACGCGCCACAGCTCTGTCTCCGTCCACGATCCACGGCCAGATCGGCACAGATTTCCGAGAGACATCCATGATCTCCAGCAATCCCTTGAGCGAACTCTGAGGGTGCCGAACGTCAATCGTGTCCCAGACACGATCTGGAAATTCTTCCTGCAATCCGGGCAAGACAACCATACCGCCCGGCATATCCGCGATCACGCTCATCAATCGCGCTGTCGCTTTCAACGTCCCCGTCGAACCCGCCACGATGACCGGATAGTCCGGCGGCGTTTCAGCCCAAATCTCTGTTAGCGCGTCGAGCAATGCGACCCGGCGCGCAGTCGGCTCCATCATCCCAAGTTCGCTTAGCCGATCCGGCCAGTGCGCTTCGATGATCTGATAGAGTGTTCCGGCATGCTGAAAATGTGTCGCGGCTTCTTCGGTAACCTGCTTCCATTCCGCATGATTGGTAATCCCCACCTCTTCCAACGCGGCGTCGTCCATGATTTCAATCAGGGGGTCAGCCATGTGAAGAGCGGCGGCCGGGTCGAGCGGTAGGTCTGTGGTGCGGCTGTGGTAGTGAGCGACAAGACGAGCGATCTCGAACCGCCGCTGCACCGGATCGATGGCCGGCGCGACCCGTCCCGCAAGTTCACCCGGTTCAAAGGGTGGTTCTTCTGGATTGACGTCAGCGAGCGGTCGCAAACGTGGCAGCAAGGCCGCATTGACGCCCCGTTCAGCCGCTTGCTGAACGAAGGCAAATTCCAGCGCCCGAGCCGCGCGACGTGTCGGCAACAGCACAAGTCCGTTCTGTAACGCGTCCCCGTAATGGGCCTGCAAACCATGCGCGAGAGACCGTAAGAACGGTGTGCCCGACGGCATGTTGTAGACTGTGCTCATACAGGCAGTGTGTTCGGATCTGCGAGCACGGCCTCAGCCGCTTTGAGCGTGTCAGGATCACCGATATGCATCCAAAAACCGGGAATAGGCAGGCCAAACACACGGCGTCGTTCAATCGACTTTTTCCAGATCTTAGTGCGTGAAAATTTTGTCTCTGGATAGCCGTGCGCCAAAGTCGGCTTAAAAATCTGCACACCCGCATAGACCCAGAACGCTTTATCCCCTGACCGCCATGACAAGCGCCCATCGCGGTCCATGTCGAAGTCACCCACACCAGGATAGCCAAGTGTGCGGGGTTTGGGAGCCAGCAGCAATAGCTCGTCCATTTCATCCGCATCCCACGCTTCAAAAAGGGCCTTGATCACGGGTGCAAATTCGACCCAGACCGCATCGATATTGCATATGAGAACCGGATTATCGCCGAGCAGAGGCAAGGCTTTGACAACACCGCCCCCGGTTTCAAGCAATCCACCACGTTCGTCCGAAATAATGATTTCGGGTCCGCCCGACCTGGTCTTGAGATGGTCTTCGAGATGATCGGCATGAGCATGAACATTCACAATGGCACGCTCTACGCCCGCATCCGCTAAACGATCAAGCATATGGTCGACCAGCGGGCGTCCCCCGACCTCGACCATCGCTTTTGACCGGTCATCTGTCAGCGGACGCATGCGTGTGCCGTGGCCTGCTGCCATTACCATCGCTGTCTTGATCATGAAAATACCTCCGGGACATAGGTCTGGAACCAAGCCCGTAAATCTGCGCAAACCGGGTGCGCCAGATCATTAGCGAGATGCCGTTTCACACGCGGCAGCAGCGCCCGATATTGGGGCTTGCCGAAATCGACATCGGCCCGAACAGGAAAGCCGAGCAGTTTGGTCGCACGTTGTGCGGAGAGGACCGAGTAAGCCGCGTCGAATGTATCGTCGCGCATAATACCGGCCTTGTCACAGAAGCGCGATTTGAGCGGCTCAAACAGGGCAGGATCGACGTCTCTGCGAATATCTTCTAGCAAGCTCGTTAAATCATAGGCGGGGTGAACAAACAGGGCGTCCTGAAAATCGATCAGTCCAACTTTTGCTTCACCATCCCGACCTGGCAGCCAGAACAGGTTCTCAGCATGGAAATCGCGCAAAGCCAAACCCGGCGCGTGGGCGTCCATCGCTTTAAACGCTTCACACCAGAGACCGTAGAACTCATCACGTTGAGCTGCATTAATCTCATGTCCCGCATCCGGTGCAAAATAATCGAGAAACAAGTCGGTTTCGGCCAACAATGCAGCATCATCATAGTCGCGAATGGCCCAATCCGTCCCGTCATAGGATGGTCGCGTTGGGAAGCTACTCCGATAAATCGCCGCAAGCGTGTCGACCGCGGCCTCATAAAGCTGAACGTTCATTCGAGGATCGGCACCCAAAGTGCGGGCGAAGTCGACGTCACCAAAATCTTCGAGCAAGGCAAATCCAAGGTCCAGATCTGCGGCATAAATATGGGGGGCGGAGAAGCCGCGAATCGATAATTGCTCGGCAATTGTCAGAAAGGCTTCCAAATTCGGACCCGCCAATCGCGCCAAAGCATTATAACCGATTTGCCGACGGTCTTCGACGCTCGCGCCGTCCGGTTCCCCTGCGGGCTCTGCACCATGAGGTGCATTCATCAAAACGGCCTGCTGGCCTTTGCGAACCAAGCGAACATAGCTCCGAGTCGAAGCGTCCCCCTTAACGGGCACTCGCTCCGCATCGCCCCAACCGGCTTTCGAAATAAAGGCATCCATCAATGCCAAACGTTCAGACATTGCGTCCCTTCCAACCGGTCAATGTTGCAACTCGACCGTCTCCATCGAACGCCAACTCTACTGAAAGCGCACCTTTTGGGCAGAGTGATCCCAGCTTATCAGCCCATTCGATGAGCACAATGTCATCGCCTAGAGCGTCCATCAGCCCAAGTTCGTAAGCGTCGTTGGGCTGCTCCAATCGATAAAGATCACAATGCCAGAGCTCTGCAACATTATCACCCAAGGGCCAATCATAGGTCTGCACTAGCGTGTAGGTCGGTGACGGCACTTCGATATCGCCAAGTCGAGATTGAATTAGCCCACGCGCCAACGTCGTCTTGCCAGCGCCAAGATCGCCAGACAGCAAAAGCGTGTCTCCCGGCACTAGTGCCGCTGCAATACGCGCACCCAGCGCCAGCGTATCCGCTTCAGATTTCAAATGGATGGCAGTCACAGCACCGATCTACCGCCTTGCCTTTTGCAGGCAAGCTCTTAACTACCCTGCAGCGCAGTCAGACAGCGACTTAAGGAGCAGACGTGGCCAAAGTTATTTTCCATGATCATGAGGGCAAAACCCGTGAAGTGGACGCCAAAAACGGCATGTCCGTCATGGAAGCGGCCATTTCCAACATGATTCCCGGTATTGATGCGGATTGTGGCGGGGCCTGTGCCTGTGCAACCTGCCATGTCTATGTCTCCGATGAATGGATCGGCAAACTGAAGCCGAAGGACGATATGGAAGACAGTATGTTGGATTTCGCGGATGGCGTTCAGGACAATTCGCGTCTTTGCTGCCAAATTCTGCTGTCTGATGATCTTGACGGTATCGAAGTGACAACGCCCGAAAGTCAGTAAAACTTGAATCTGCTGCTCGTTATCGGCGGGCTCTTCCTACTGATGGTGGGCGGAGACATTCTGATCCGTGGCAGCGTAGGCCTAGCCGAACGGTTTGGCTTATCCAGAGCCCTGATCGGTGTCGTGCTGCTGGGATTCGGCACATCTATGCCGGAATTCATCGCAACCTTTGGGGCGGCAGCCAAAGGCGCAGACGATATTGCTTTCGGCAATGTTCTGGGCAGCAATATCGCCAACATTCTTATGATTTTGGGCGTGTCCGCGTTGATCCTCCCCATCGCCACCCAAATGCGCGATGTCCGGCGTGATGCAGCGTTCGTGATGCTCAGTTCGGTCGGATGTGGTCTATGGATCTGGCTGGGCGGCATTCCGACAGCGGGGGCCATCGTCCTGCTCCTCGGATTCCTGACCTATATGGCGCTGACCATTCGCGCCGACTTGGCGCTTCCTGCCGATGTATCTGCCGTGGACGCCCCTCGCCCCAGCCCGGTTGCTCTCAATCTGTTGCTAGTCACCATTGGCATAGCTTTGTTGATTGCGGGCGCGGAGGGTCTGATCCGAGGTTCCAGCGCAATTGCACGAGGGTTTGGCGTATCCGAAGCGCTGATTGGCATTACCATTGTCGGGATTGGGACATCCCTACCGGAAGCTACAGCCTCGATCCTAGCGTCAATAAAAGGCGAGAATGAACTGGCCTTCGCAAATATTATTGGATCGAATATTTTCAACGGACTGGCCATTTTGGGCATTACCGGGCTGGCCTTCCCTCTATCGTTCGATGTGAGCAACGCCGGTTTCAGTCTGATTGACGGCCTCGTCCTTCTGGTCGCGACAATCCTAATGTTCGTCTTTGCTGTAACCCACCGAAAAGTCGTTCGGTGGGAGGGGGGCGTCATGTTGGCGGGCTATTTGGCCTATCTGGCCTGGCTCGTCAGCCGAGCCCTTTAAACCTACGCCTTAGACTCTGGGCAGTAATAGCCCACGAAACGCCGGATCAATCAAGCTGGCCTCAGGGGTTAGGTATTTCGCCTGCGGATGATCGGCGATCAGTCCCGCTTGAATGGCGGCCTGCACAGCAGGTTCAACAGAACCAATCGCCGACAGATAATAGTCATCCCTCGCCCGTGCACGCTCGATGGGGCAGTGGCGGTCTGCGCTGGCATGCAAGGCATCGATCTGCGCGACAAGATCAAAAATTTGGGCCATTTCGCCTGCAATATGGCTCGACGCCGACGCAAGGTGATCGAAATGCGGCTCGTCAGAGAGCCTGATCTGATCACCCGTCGGCAAGACAACATGCATTTGCCGCCCGGCAAAGGCGACGCAGGCATGTCCACCACTCAAGATCGGATCAAAGGCCAGAAGTCGTTCCATGAAGTCCGGCGGGACAAGGGTCCGCCCTTCAATCTGATCATCGGAATAGACTTCGAATTTCGCTTCAAATGTGCGGGACGGAAAGCCAACCCGTTTCATACCGTCAACATGTCGAGGGTTGAGCGCACCGCGATCCGGCAACACGACTGTGCGGCCGTAAATGCGCAGCTTATGCGAAAGTGAAATAATCAGGCCGTCAAAGCCGCCCTCATCCTCATCATCCGCCACATGCGCACGCACCTCCTGCACACTGAACCGTTTGCCGTCGAAGGCCGACCCTCGCACGCGACCTCGGCAGCGAAACCGTCCAGTGGGTGAGTGTAATATCTTTGCCGACTGCAACAGCAACAACGCCCCCGGCGACGGGGATACAGCGGCATAATTATGGCCGAGTAGGTCGTAGAGGTTCAGTCTCAAGGCCTGAATATCCACGGCACCTTGGGGGAGGATGACGGACATGGGATTATGGTTAACGCGGAGTCGTTAACGAGGTGTGGCTAGGTCAAACTCAGTACGGTAATGACGCCGCTTTTTTTCGTTTGAGAAGCGTGTCCACAATATCAAAAACCGCTCCGACCTCATCAAGGATTTTCTGCGTCCGGTCTGGGTCCATCAGGGATTTAAACATCGACCCCGCTTCAAACTGGTCTTTTGTTTCGACCGCGATGAATAATGTGTCCCGATCAAACCCGAAGCGGATGTTTTTCCCGGAAACCGCTTTCTCAAGATCAACCATTTGTTGCATGAAGGCCGGATCCAAAATGACCCGCCCTTCAACTTGATCTGTGCCGTAGGCTTCAAATATCTTCTCGAAGACTGGGTCCGCTAGGCCAATACGTTTCATGTCTGACTGCTTTTTGGAATTAAACCATCCCTTGTCTCGCAGAACTACGGTTCGTCCAAAGGTCTTGGTTGGGAAATCCAGCGTCATGATCTGTCCACTAAAGACCGTTCTCCATTTCGTGTTACCCTTACTGTCACGGCTGCGCTTTTCGAGATGAGCCTCAACGGATCGAAATCCTGCGCCGTGGGCCTCCCCGGACAGACTGTCCTCAAATGATTGTCTGTCGACGGATTTGGGGATGAGAAACAGCTCCTGAAACTCTTTGACATCAAAGGTCGCAACCTCTGGCTCAAACGTCCAGCCGACATATCCTATAATCGCGTTGACAATGCGGCTCTTCGTTTCTTCGCGGATATCGTGGGTCATCAGCGTGAACATGAAGACAGTGCTGGCCGCAGCGGCAAAAAAGAGAAAAAACCCCAATCCAGTTTCATCGAACCGAATGATGGCGATAAAAGCCGCGATACTGATCAGTGTAGCCGAGAGGACGCCGGCAATGATCCCATTACGAACCGCTTTGGCCCTCGCCGCATCACGCACATGCAAAGTCGGACGGACCATGCCATCGAAATACTCCGAAAACCCTTTGAACTCGGCGTGATGCTCATCGAACTGATGCATATTAGCTTAACGCGGCGCGCGCCTCCTGTAGCTTCGCGCATTCATCCGCATAAGCGGTGCGACGATCTTTTTGCTCCTGCACGACGGTGGCCGGGGCCCGATCCGTAAATTTGGCATTGCCCAGCTTCTTGTCGATCTTAGCAATCTCTGCTTCCACCTTGGCAATGGCCGCGTCTAGACGTTTTTGCTCCGCCGCCACATCGATCAGACCGTCGAGCGGGATTGCGAAGCTCACTCCGTCCACCACGGTTTGCAGCGCGCCTTCCGGGGCGGCATCTGCAAAAGACACAGCTTCGACCCGCGCCAACCGGCCCAACGCATCCGCAAAGGTCGAGAGACGGGCATCCGGCTGCCCAATGACGACGAGCGGCGCTTTGCGGGATGGCGGCACATTCATTTCCGCGCGCACGGATCGTAGGGACGAGATCAGACGGATTAGCCAATCAATATCATCCCCAGCCGGCTCAGCGTCGACAACGGGCCAATCCGATAGCATCAAGAATTCATCCCGCTCACCCGTCAGCGCCCACAACTCTTCCGTGATAAAAGGCATGAACGGGTGAAGCAGTTTGAAGGACTGATCGAGCGCCCATGACAAGGTCGCACGGGTTTCATCCGGTGTCTCGCCCAAAAGTTCTGGCTTAGCCAGTTCGATATACCAGTCGCAAACCGTGCCCCAGACGAAACTGTAAACCGTGTCCGCCGCATCGTTGAAACGGTAGGTTTCGATATAGCCCGTTGCTGTGCTGACAGCTTCTGCCGTCTTGGCGACAATCCAGCGATTAAGCGCGCTTTCGACCGCGTTGGGATCGAAACCCTCTTGCGCACGGCAGCCATTCATCTGCGCAAAGCGGGCAGCGTTCCAAAGCTTCGTGCCGAAATTGCGATAGCCCGCAACCCGGTCGACCGAGAGTTTGATGTTGCGCCCCTGCCCGGCCATCGCAGCCAGTGTAAAACGCAGCGCATCCGCGCCATAAGCGTCAAACCCGTCCGGATAGGCTTTGCGCGTCGCCTTGGCGACTTGCGGAGCCTTCTCTGGGTTTTTCAAACCGCGCGTTCGTTTTTCAACCAAGGCGTCAATCGACACGCCGTCAATCAAGTCCAGCGGATCGATGGTATTGCCGATGGATTTGGACATTTTCTTGCCCTGCTCATCCAGCACCAGCGCATGAATATAAATATCGCGGAACGGTACCTCGTCCATAAAGTGCAAGCCCTGCATCATCATCCGGGCGACCCAGAAAAAGATAATGTCAAACGCGGTGACGAGGACGGAGGTTGGGTAAAACTTTTCGAGTTCAGCCGTGTTGTCGGGCCAGCCAAGCGTGGAGAATGGCCAGAGGCCGGAGGAGAACCACGTGTCTAGGACATCATCGTCCCTTCGAATTTCATACTCGACCTGTTGGCCTTCACCCGTCAGCCCAAAGTATAATGCTCCATCATTAGAAATTGTAATGATTGCATTGTCACCGTAAAATTCTTTAGCTTGTTCTACCGCCTCCTGTTCGGTGGACGCCACAAAGATCTTTCTTTTGCTTACATCACTTGGGTCTATGCCATACCAAGCGGGTATCCGGTGCCCCCACCAGAGTTGCCGCGAGATGCACCAAGGCTGGATATTCTCCATCCAGTGATCATAGGTCTTCTTCCAATTTTCCGGGATGAAGTTGGTCTTGCCGTCATTGACTGCTGCCATTGCATCGCCCGCAAGCTTCTCGGCGTCCACGAACCACTGATCCGTCAGCATCGGCTCGATCACCGCATTGGAGCGGTCGCCAAAGGGCTGCATGATTTTCTTATCTTCGACAGCGATGAGCAGGCCTTCAGCGTCGATGTCAGCTACCACCGCTTTGCGCGCGTCGAACCGGTCCATGCCGACATATTTTTCGGGCATGATCTCGCTGGCGATCATCTCGCCCTTCGTCCCCATGAGCGAATACATCGGAATGCCGCCCCGCTTGGCCACTTCGTAATCGTTGAAATCGTGCGCACCGGTGATCTTCACGGCACCAGAGCCGAAATCCATATCGGGATATTCGTCCGTGATGATCGGGATCAGGCGGTCGGCGAGCGGCAGGCGCACCATCTTACCAACGATGGGCGCATAGCGTTCATCATCGGGATGAACAGCCACCGCACCGTCACCGAGCATGGTTTCAGGGCGCGTCGTCGCAATGGAAATATAGTCGCGCTCTTCCGAGAGCGTGACGTTTCCGTCCTCATCCTTCTCGATGTAGGTGTAAGTCTCACCGCCCTCGAGCGGGTATTTAAAGTGCCAGAAATGACCGTCGACGTCGCGGTTTTCGACCTCAAGGTCAGAAATCGCGGTCTGGAAATGTGGGTCCCAATTGACCAAGCGCTTGTCGCGATAGATCAGCCCGGCCTCATACATTTCGACAAAGGCTTTGGTGACAGCCTCTGCCATCTTGTCCGTATCGTCGTCAGGATTACCGAGGGTAAATTTCTCGCGGCTCCAGTCACAGGACGCGCCGAGGCGTCGCAGTTGTTCCGTGATGATGCCGCCGCTTTCGCGCTTCCAGTCCCAGACTTCCGAGATGAACTCGTCGCGTTGCATGGTGGCACGCGGGCGTTGCTCGTCCGCTAATTTGCGTTCGACCACCATTTGCGTCGCGATACCGGCATGATCGGTTCCCGGCTGCCACAGCACATCAAAGCCGCGCATGCGGTGGAATCGGGCGAGAATGTCTTGGATCGTGTTATTGACCGCATGCCCCATATGCAGGCTGCCCGTCACATTGGGCGGCGGGATGACGATAGAAAAGGGCGGCTTGGATGGGTCCATGTCAGGCTGAAAGCAGCCTGCTTTCTCCCACGCGGTATAGAGGCGTTGCTCCGCCTCTTTGGGGTTGAAATGCTTCGGCAGGTCTGGAGTCGTATCTGGCATTATTCACTCAACAAAAAGACCCGCCCCCATATCGGCGGGTGCCGGGGGCGGGCTTGATAAAGGCCCGCATAGCGCAGGCCCATAGACTTGTTAAGTCAGCTATTCCTTAGGACGTCAGCCCAGTTATTTCCCAGTCGCGAGGCGCTGAACTTCCTTAGCCACGGCGCGTTCGACAATCCCTTGCAGGTTTTCGTCGAGCCATTCCTTTAACATTGGCCGGAGAGCGTCCTGTACCAGATCACCAATTCGCGGGCCGCGCTCATTAAAGATCGCTTTATCTTCGACGACTTGGTTGAGCTGCGCAAACGCGCTCATGGTCGCCTCTTCTGTCACATCGTCCAAGATGGCATCGGAGCGGATAGCTCTCGGCATGGAAGTCTCCATTTCAGGGGTATCGGATTGGGTCGGTTGGGGAGCAGGTTTCGGCTCGACAGGAGTCGGCTTAGCCTGCGTCGGAGCAATCGTTTCGACCGGCTGCTCTTCTGTGATTTCAATGTCCGTTGACGGTATGGCGCTGGCCGCCGCGTCTGCCGCTGCCGCAATGTCCATCAAGTTCGGCGTGTCTGCCTCACGGGTCTGCGCTTCCATCGCGGCAATTTCATCATCGAGAGTCATATCCAGAATACTCTCAAGGATATCATCTTCTAGCGCGTCGATTGGATCGACATCGACAGTCGCGTCTGCCCTTACAACAGGGGCAGCGTCTGCAGCGCCCGTAGCCGGATCTTCGTCTTCATCTGTCAGATCCGCCATCAGTGATTTGACTAGATCGAGATCCGCGTCCGTCGCCGCATCAGTCATCGTATCTGCCTTAACATCTTCTTGGGGCGACGCCTTAACAACGCCTGCGGAGACATCGGTAGGGGCCGGCGCTTCGTCGAGATCAACGAGTAATTCACTCATCATCCGGTCCATATCGTCCGTGTCGTCAGATGTTGGCACAGGCAAATCGAGAGCGGCCTCAACAGGGGGAGCGTCGGACCCACTGGCGTCAATTTCTGGAATGGCGAGCTGGTCATCCAATGACAAAACATCGGCATCATCATTCAAGCCGAAGGCTTGGCCGAAACTCTCCTGCAAGGTCTCAGTCCCGGGTAGCTCTTCATCAAATTCGCTCAACAGCGCGTCGATATCGAGACTATCAGACGTCGCATCGGCCGATGCCGCGACTGGAGCGGGACGAACGTCAGCGCTCGCAAATGTTTCAGTAATGCCCTGAATTGAGGGCTCAGGCTGGGCAGTATCTGACGGTCCATCGAGCGGAACAGGATCAGCATCATCTGCAATGATCTTGCGGATAGACGCCAGAATATCTTCCATGCTGGGTTCAGTTTCAGCCCCGGTGAAGCCATCTTCACTGGGCGCTGTTGTAGCGGTTTCCGGTGTCTGCTCGGACATACTCGCTCGCTATCCCCCTACCCGAACTGGAATCGGCATCCAGCCCTTCTAAACAAAGGGTTAAGGGAAGGGTTAAGACTTGTCTAGACGCACGGCTCCACAATCCACCGAGGAATTTTATGGCTCTGAGTCATCCTCTAAAGGATCGGAAACCATCGGCACTATTAGGGTTTCGGGGTCTTTCACGTCTTCATCAATAGTGTCGTCCGCCACGTCGTCACGGTCGATCATGAGGACGGTATCGGGTTCGGGAATTCCTTTTCCCTGCCCTTGGTACGGGTCCGTAACGATCACAATGTCTGGATCAGTGATTCGTGGGTCGTAATGTGGTTCTTGGAATGTGACGGTATCGACGCCTTCTTTCAGCGCCCCACCAACATCCAATAAAGCATCGCCTAGACCCTCCACGGCGTTGTCGAGCTCACTGGCTTCAACGCCACTCACAACCAGGCCCGCAGGTTCTAAAATAATGTCTGGAACCTGACGTCCGATTTTCTGAACCGCTTCAGGCAGCAAACGGTCGCCCGCCTCTTTATACCCATCATAGACAATATCGGAGAGATAGACGTCCGGGTCATAGGTTGCGATCGGCAGGTCGATACCGTCTGCATCTAATACCCCAATCGCTGACAGAAGCTGAAAAACGGACGCATCAAAATCGCGTTCCGCATTGATCAGCGTGAGCCGCGCATTCAGCGTCTCCTGCTCAGCATCCAACACATCAAGCTGCGTTCGCGTGCCGACTTGCTGTTCCAGCGTGACGCCTTCAAAGGCGACTTCCGCCGCCGCAACTTGTCGTCGGCTCGTCTTAACAATCCGCCGTGCTGCATCCATGCGAGCCCAAACCTGGGTGATCGTCTGATCAACCGCGCGTTCCGTGTCACGCGTTTCAAAAGCAAGGCGTGTTTTGGCATTCTTTGCCTGACGAACGCGAGAGGCATTCAGCCCGCCACTGAAGATCGGAATACTAAGCTGCGCGGCAATGGTCGCTTGATCAGTTTCTGAAACGCCCAAGATTGTATCGCGGGACCCGGCCAATGTGCCTTGCAGGCTCACACTCGGGCGACCCGCTGCCTTCGCGACATCAATCGCCGCAGATCCGGCCCGTTCATTGTAATAGGCCGCCTGTAGTTGCGGGTTATTGCTGCGCGCCAATCGCGTCGCTTCAGCCAATGTTTCAGGCAGAGCGAAATCTGGGGCAGGCGCCAACTGATTGGGCAGTCGGCCAACGATCCGAACAAAGAGAGCCCGGCTGATTTCCAGCTGAGCGTCGGCCTGCGCTAGCCCGGCCTCTGCGGCCGCCATGCGCGATTCAGATTGGGCAATGTCGGTCCGTGTCCCTTCACCGACATCAAACCGGTCATTTGCGGCCGTCAATTGGCGGTTGAGTACGCGAACATTATTACGCCGAATGCGGGCAGCTTCCTCGTCACGTAAAATATCAACATAGGCATTGGCTGCAGATAAGAAGATATTATTCTCAGCCGTCTCTAACCCCGCCCGCGCGGCCATGATGCCGGCTTTCGCTTGACGCTTAAGCGCGGTGACTCGACCGCCTTGATAGATCGGCTGAATAACGCTCAATTGTGCGGAACTCGGCGTACCCTCATTCCATCCGCCGCCGGGCGGCGCGAAAAACCCGCCTGCCGTTTCGGGCGTTCGGACGGCCTGAGCCGAAACTTCACCCGCAGCGCTAATCGAGGCCCGACCTTGGGCGCGCGCCTGAATATAGGTCTCATCAACTTCGCGCAAACGGGCGCGCTCGCCAAGAAGCTGCGGATTGTTGCGGTAGACGCTCGCGAGCACGGTTTGCAGCGTGTCCGACGTCGTAACCGGTCCAGAAACTGAGATCGCCGCAGGCATCTGATCCTGCGCCCACGCAGGATCAGATGCCAAGATCACAAGCGACCCGGCCAGACTGCTCAGAAAATAATGTGTTCGGGTGATGCTCATAGGGATCGAGCCAATGGGCTGACTAAAAGACGAAACTGCGCGCGGGTTCGAACCCTGGCAGATAGGGCGCATTGGCATCAAAAACCACGCGGTCACCGATGGCATCGCCTGATTTAGTGAAGATCGTTGCGTGTCCGATCGGGCCATTTTTGATGATGACAGCCAGACGGCCGCCATTGGTCAGCTGTCCGAACCACGCTTGCGGAACCTCGGCCACAGCACCACCGACCATGATGACATCAAACGGTCCATGTTCCGACGCACCGCGTTTCAGATCGCCTTTAACCACAGCCGCATTGAGAACGCCCGCATCGGTCAGCAACGCCGTGGCACGATCGACCGTTTCATCATCCGTTTCCAGCCCGACCACGGTCTCAGCGACCTGCGCCAAAACAGCGGTCGAATATCCGCGGGCGCAGGCAATATCGAGAACGACCTCATCGGATTGAATATTCGCAGCCTGAGCCAGCTTTGCAAAATCGCGTGGGCGCAACAGAGCGCGCCCATCATCGTAATCAACAATCGCATCGCCATAAGCCAGCGCCATACGGGCCGAAGGGACGAACCGTTCCCGCGCCGTTCGCCGGAAACTTGCCAGCAAGCTGAGGTCGGTCACGTCGGCCGTACGAATTTGGCTCTCAACCATCGTCTCTCGGGCGGCGTCGAAATCGAACTGGGGCATGAAAGGCGATCCTCTAAACGTCACTCATAGACAAGCTTAACTATGCGCCCTCTACCCCTCTGTCGCCAGAGCCGCAACGGCGTTGCGCGCATGGCGGCCTTGCGTAGATAAACGGCTGCGATGGAGTTACATTAGACGTTGCGTCCCGCCCTACAGAGTTGGTAAAGCGCAGCCCTTGGACGGTACCATGGCGGAGTGGTTACGCTCTGGATTGCAAATCCAGCCACCCCGGTTCGATTCCGGGTGGTACCTCCAATCCTCATTTTCTTCCCAATGGGGTCTGCGACACAGCCATCAGCAAACTGCCGTGCAACAGAGCGCGCCCAGCGCGCTTGAGTGAGGGTGAGACTTCGCAAACCCTTTTGACTCCCCCTGCCCGCTGCGGCACTCACACCGTATGGACTTTGCCCTTGTTATTCTCCTTGGCTACCTGCTCGGCAGCATCCCGTTTGGCTTAGTCCTGACTCGACTCTCTGGCGGGCCAGATATTCGCGAAATCGGTTCCGGCAATATCGGGGCGACCAACGTACTTAGAACCGGCAATAAAGGAATCGCAGCGCTTACGCTCTTACTCGACGCGGGCAAGGCTGCCGGCGCTGGCTATATTGCCTTATACCTGTTCGGCGCACCGATGCAGTTTCTTGCTGCCGCCGCCGCTTTGTTTGGACATTGTTATCCTGTCTGGTTGCGGTTCAAGGGCGGTAAAGGCGTCGCCACATTTTTTGGTGCCTTGCTGAGTCTTCTCTGGCCTGTTGGATTAATCGCAGCGGCAATGTGGTTGCTGGTGGCTTTCACAACTCGTTATTCCTCGGCTGCGGCCCTCTGCGCCGCAGCATTCGCAATTGTCGCCAGCGTCTTTCTCGCGGTTTGGCCCGCTGTCGCCATGGTCGCCTTTATGGCGGTGCTGATATTCTGGCGGCATCGTGAAAATATCACACGGTTAAAAGCAGGAACAGAATCGAGGATCGGTCAAAAAGACTGATGCAATCGCGCGGCCTATCCTTCGCAGAACGGCGCGATTGGCTGCGCCTTTACCGGACCTATACAGTCGGCCCGGTCGCCTTTTGGGGCTTGATACAGCGCTTTGGCGACGCGGGAACTGCCTTATCTCAGCTTCCGTCTCTTATTCGCAAAAAAGATGTGCGCCCGCCCAGCGTGGAACAGGTCGAAGCCGAAATGGAGGCGAGCGAACAGCTCGACGTCCGTATCCTGTGTGCCGTAGAGCCGGATTATCCCGATCTTCTTCGCGCTTTGGATCCCGTGCCGCCACTGATCAGCGTTTGGGGTGACATTAACCTCTACTCGCGGCCATGCGTCGCGATCGTCGGGTCGCGCAATGCCTCAGCGATTGGTCAGAAGTTTGCGGCGCAAATGGCGTCTGAACTCGGCGCAGCCGGGATGACTATTGTCTCGGGTCTCGCGCGCGGTGTCGATGCGGCCGCGCATGCGGCCTCACTAAAGACGGGAACGATTGGCGTTCTGGGTGGCGGCGTAGATCACATCTACCCCAAGCAGAATAGTGAGCTCCACCTCACCATGCGAGAACAAGGGCTGCTCGTGTCCGAATCCCCTTTGGGTTACCGGGCGACGGCGCGGGACTTCCCGCGGCGCAATCGATTGATTTCCGGCCTATCGCTTGGAGTCGTCGTGATTGAGGCCGCGGAACAGTCCGGCACATTGATTACAGCGCGCTATGCATTGGAGCAAAACCGCGAAGTTATGGCGGCACCGGGCAGTCCACTAGATCCAAGGACGAAGGGCTGTAACCGCCTGATCCGCCAAGGTGCCGCCCTGATCGAATCGGCTCAGGACATCCTCGACTGTCTGGAGAATGCGAGGCCGGATGCGCTGCAACCTACACTATTCGAACCCGCGAGCAGCTATGATGGCGCCCACCTTGATGCGTCACTGATGGCCAATGAGATCGAACGGGCCAAAATAGCGCTGTTAAACGCGGCGTCTTACACACCGACCCACCGCGATGATCTGATCCGCGCATCTGGCATCCCAGTAGGCATCGCGGCAGCGGCCCTTCTGGAAATGGAATTGAACGCCGATATCTTGGTCGAAATGGACGGACGCATGTCCCGAGCGAGCTGAACTTATCCAGCATCCTTGCGCAAGTTGCTCGCTGCGAGCGTCAGAAGTGCCGACGCTTGGGGTTGCCCTGCATTGAGTGCCATTTCAGACAATTCCAGTGCATGGGCGACGAGGTAAGCTAGAATTTCGCGCTCTTCCATGCTATTAAGTATATCCAGTGTCGTATCTGTTTTATTTGATGCCACATTGTTCTCCCTAATCACTATCGTAAAAGTGGCGAATACGAATATCAAACGACTATAAGTTGCAATCGTTGGATAAGTGTATTTACTTTTTCGCGGAATTGCGAAGTGGGCTGCAAGTCGAAGAGACTGGTGGGCTGGATTGACATGCTCTTCGCGCCCCCCCAAATGGCGCGCCGCATGCCTTGTGTGATCAACACTCTATATATCACGCCTCATCGAACTGGATCACAATGAACCTTGTCGTCGTCGAATCGCCAGCCAAAGCGAAGACCATCGAGAAATATCTGGGCAGCGATTATCGCGTCTTAGCCAGTTTTGGGCATGTCCGAGATCTTCCCAGTAAGAATGGGTCCGTCGACCCGGACGCGGATTTCGCCATGTCCTGGAGCGTCGACACGCGTTCCAAAAAACGCATCAAGGATATTGAAGACGCGCTCAAAAACGCTGACAAACTGATCCTCGCGACCGACCCGGATCGCGAAGGGGAAGCGATCAGCTGGCACTTGCTGGAACTGCTCGGTAAAAAGAAAGCGCTCAAAGACAAACAGGTTGAACGCGTCGTATTCAATGCGATCACCAAAAGCTCGGTTCTGGATGCGATCAATAATCCGCGTAAGCTCGATCAGGAATTGGTCGACGCCTATCTAGCACGCCGCGCGCTGGATTATCTGGTCGGCTTTACCCTGTCGCCTGTCCTGTGGCGTAAGCTTCCGGGCGCGCGCTCCGCAGGTCGCGTCCAATCCGTCGCTCTACGACTGATCACCGAACGCGAAACTGAAATCGAGCAGTTCAATCCACGCGAATACTGGTCTGTCACAGCCGATATGAGCACTGCATCAGGAGCGTTTTCCGCCAACCTAGTCCGGTTGGACGGGGACAAACTCGACAAGTTTAGCCTCAATGATGAGGCGAAAGCGAAAGACGCTGAAGCCAAGGTGAAGGCGGCGAGCCTGTCGATCCAGTCGGTCGAAGCCAAGCCGATCACCCGCAATCCACAACCGCCTTTCACCACATCAACGCTACAACAGGAAGCCAGTCGCAAGCTTGGCTTTTCTGCGACGCGCACCATGCAGACCGCGCAAAAACTCTATGAAGGCGTGAATATCGGCTCGGAAACGGTCGGCTTGATCACCTATATGCGGACCGACGGCGTCTCTATGGTCGGCGAAGCGATCAGTGATTGCCGCGCGACCATCGCCTCTAAATATGGCGAACCTTATCTTCCCGGATCTGCACGGGTCTATAAATCTAAGGCCAAGAACGCACAGGAGGCTCACGAAGCTATCCGCCCAACGGGGTTCTCCCGCACGCCCGATAGTCTCAACCTGTCAGGCGATGAAAAGCGGCTCTATGAGCTAATCTGGAAACGCGCTGCAGCCAGCCAGATGGCCTCAGCCAAGCTAGAACGCACTACAGTCACGGTTACGGACGCACGCGACACTCTCGCGCTTCGCGCAACCGGACAAGTCGTGCGTTTTGATGGGTTTATGAAACTCTATGAAGCGACGAAACCGAAGACGGATGAGGAAGAAGATAGCAAAGTCCTGCCGCCACTTAAACAAGGTCAGGACTCCGAGGCCAAAAAAGTAGAGGCCGAGCAGCACTTTACTCAACCGCCACCTCGTTATTCCGAAGCATCCTTGGTCAAGCGGATGGAAGAGCTCGGTATTGGCCGCCCATCGACTTACGCCTCTATCCTTAAGGTTCTTCAAGACCGTGACTATGTCACACTGGATAAGCGCCGCTTCACACCGTCTGACAAAGGGCGCTTGCTGACAGCCTTCTTGGAAGAATTCTTCTCCAAATATGTCGAGTATAATTACACGGCAGACCTCGAAGAACAGCTCGACAAGATCAGTGCCGGGAATTTGCAGTGGAAGCAGATGCTGTCCGACTTCTGGAATGAGTTTTCGACTCATGTTGACGGCACCAAGGAATTACGTGTCACGCATGTCCTCGATGCGCTGAATATCGCGCTGAAAACGGTCGCTTTCCCGGAAAAAGAAGACGGCACCGATCCACGTAAATGCACTAAATGCGACGACGGCGAACTATCGCTTAAACTTGGCAAATTCGGTGCCTTTGTTGGCTGTTCCAACTATCCTGAATGCAAATTTACGCGGCCCTTCGGCGCAGCGGAGGGTGAAGGCACAGAGGCCGAGGATACAGAGCTGGGCAAACATCCAGAATTGGGCGATGCTATCTGGCTCAAGACTGGACGCTTCGGACCCTATGTCGAGTTAGCCCTTCCCGCTGACACGGATCCCGATGCCAAGCCAAAACCTAAGCCTAAACGCGCCAGCTTGCCTAAAGGCTGGAATTGGCAGTCCATCGACCTCGAAAAAGCCCTGCAATTGCTAAGCTTGCCGCGTGAGATTGGCAAACATCCAGAAGACGGCGAAGCAATCAGCGCTGGCATTGGCCGCTATGGTCCTTACGTCGTGCATCAACGCACATTCGCCTCACTCGGTGACGTGCAGGAAGTCTGGGATGTTGGGCTGAACCGTGCCGTAACGCTAATCGAAGAAAAGAAAGCCTCGCGCGGTAAAGGTCGAGGCCAGACTGTGCTCAAAGACCTCGGCAAACACCCAACCGATGACGCCCCTGTGCAGGTCCTCGACGGCCGCTATGGCCCGTATGTCAAATGGGGCAAGATCAACGCCACCATCCCGAATGGGCAAGACCCGCAAGACATTAACATCGATATGGCGCTGGAATATATCGCGATCAAAGAAGCTAAGGGCAGCAAGAAAAAGCCAGCGCGCAAGAAAACAGCCGCGAAGAAGAAGCCTACGGCTAAAAAGAAGCCGGCTGCCAAGAAAAAACTGGCCGCGAAGAAAGCCCCAGCAAAGAAAAAGGCCACCAAATAGCGATTCCGTGCGTTAGACAGATATGACCCTCTCCCGTGATGATATTTTAGAGGTCGTCCGGGAACGCCCGGACCATTATGACCGCAAGCGCCTGGCCAAGCGGCTTGGCATAAAAGGTGATGACCGCCGTACATTGCGCGGTTTGCTACGCGACCTCGTGGATGACGGAGCGCTCGTCTACACGCCGGAGAAGACATACCGCATCGCAGACGCCCTACCCGGCGTGATGGTCGTCCATGTCACTGAGGTGGATGATGACGGCGATCTGTGGGCGACGCCCGAACGCAAAGACGGCGACGCCGTCGGACCGCGCATCCTGATTCACGACAAATCCAAGCCTGGCTCTGCAGACGGCGCTTTGGGTATTGGCCACCGCGCCCTTGTACGGATCAAGACCCGCAGTGACGGCACAGCGACAGGTCATGTCCTAAAACGTCTCGGCAAAGGCGCGTCGAGCTATTTGGGCGTCTTGCACGAGCAAGAGAAAGGGTGGCGTATCCAGCCTGTCTCTAAGAAGGCTAGACATGATTACGGCCTAGATCGGGCACCAAACGACGCCAAGGACGGCGATTTAGTCATGTTCCGCTCAACCCGCCGCAATCGCGGACAGCTTCGTCTGGCGGAAGTTCTGGACACAATCGGCAGCATTCACGACGAACGCGCCGCCTCAATCATTTCATTGCATGAGAATGAAATCCCGCTCGGCTTCCCCGACGCCGCGATTGAGCAAGCCAAGCGCGCCACTATGCCAAAAGTCGGCCAAATGGGTCACGAAGACCTCACTCACCTCCCCCTACTGACGATTGATCCCGTTGACGCCAAAGACTTTGATGACGCCATTTTAGCCACGCCGGATGAAAACCCGAAAAATCCCGGCGGCTGGGTCGTCTGGGTCGGCATTGCTGACGTCTCCGCCTTCGTCACGCCGGGCTCAGCCTTGGACAAAGCAGCGTGGGAAAAAGGCAATTCCGTCTATTTGCCAGACCGGGTTGAACCGATGCTGCCGCATGAGCTCTCATCCGATCTCTGTTCGCTACGGCCTGATGAAGACCGCGCCTCTATGTTGGTCCGTATGACCTTTGATAGTAGCGGTCACAAGACGGGCCACAAATTCCACCGCGGCATCATCCGCAGTCGCGCCCGACTAACCTATCGACAGGCCCAAGATGCATTTGAAGGTCAGAACGGACCTGAGAGCCAATACGTTCTGCCGGAACTGTCCAACCTCTATTCTTGCTACAAAGCGTTGCGCAAAGCGCGCGCGATGAGAGAACCGCTAGAGATCGATTTGCCAGAGCGCCGCGTGCGTGTGGACGAGACCGGAAAAGTCGTCGAAATCAGTGTTAGGGACCGGTTCGACGCCCATAAGCTGGTCGAAGAATTCATGGTCCAGGCCAATGTCGCCGCTGCTGAAGCGCTATCGAATAAGGGTGTCCGATCCATCATGCGCTTCCACGACGTGCCAGAACGGCAACGTCTTTCAGATTTGTCCGACTTCCTGCCAGCTTTGAACCTGAAATTCTCTGTCGGCGAACGGATCACGCCCAAGCGCTTTAATGCGCTGCTGCGACAGGCTGAACAGAAAGACCTGAGCGAAACCGTCGGCATGGCTGTTCTGCGGACTCAAGCACAAGCCATCTATTCCGCCGAAAAGATGGGGCATTTCGGCCTCAACCTGACCCATTATGGCCACTTTACCAGTCCGATCCGGCGCTATGCCGACCTCGTCGTGCACCGCGCGCTCATCAAGGCGTTCAAACTGGGTGACGGTGGGACGACCAAGGAAGAAGAGAGCCGCCTGACCGAGACGGCAGAGCATATTAGCGTCACCGAACGGCGCGCCATGGTCGCAGAACGCGACGCCAATGACCGCTATATCGCAGCCTATCTGGAAGACCGGGTCGGCGCGACCTTCAAGGCGCGCATTAATGGCGTCACGAAATTCGGCCTGTTCGTCACCCTGGCGGAGACCGGAGCCGATGGCCTCATCCCAGTGCGCTCACTCGGGCGCGAATATTTCGCACTGGATGAGGCAACTAAGCGTCTCGTCGGCGTCGATTCGGGTTCGACTTATCGTTTCGGGCGCGAGGTCGAGGTCAAATTGATTGAGGCGACCCCGGTCACGGGTGGGCTGATTTTTGAGATGGTCAGTAAGGGCGAACCCGGAAAACCGCCTAAACACAGCCACCAACGGGGGAATCGTAGCGGCGCTAAAGGCGGACGCGGTGCAAAACACCGTCGTAAGCGCAAATGACACGCGCCGATCCGATGAAGCCGTCTAAAGTCTCCGGCATGCATCTGACCGACACGGAACGGTCGGCGCGTAAACAACTCGACAAGGCACCGAAGCCACGCATCGCCGCCACTGTGGTTCTGACCATCGGTGATCCGCGTAATCCAAAAATTCTGATGGGTCAGCGCAGCTCCCGCCATGATTTTATGCCGAGCGTCTATGTTTTCCCCGGCGGCCGCGTCGACCGGATTGACAGTTTTGCGCCTTACGCGGGTGACCTGTCGCCACGTACGGAACGCGTGCTGGAAGCCGCTGTGTCCCCCCGTAAAGCTCGTGCGATCGCCCTGTCCTGCATTCGTGAGACATATGAAGAAACAGGCCTGATGATCGGTGACAGCGCACCGAAGCAGATACGCAACATGAAAAATCCGACCTATGATGCGTTTCGCAAGGCAGGCCTGCTACCGGATATTGCCAATCTCGAAGTGTTCGGCCGCGCGATCACGCCGCCGCACCGGCACAAACGTTTCGATGCGTGGTTCTTTCACCGTCATTTGGGCGATGTAGCTCCTCCAGAAGTCAGTGACAGTCACGAATTGCTGAATGTTGGTTGGTTTGATTTGGACGAAATCACGACTCTTAAGCTGCAACGCGCGACTGTCATGATGATGGACGTCTTCAAGGATTATGTTCGGCGCCCAACACCAGAACCGGGTATATTCTTTTCTCGCGCTGTTCGCGGGACATTCCGTCAGGAAGCATTTCCATAAGGTGAAATAAGGTACGATGCTCCCTGAAGATCAGACTCTCCAAAATGCCAAAGCATCAATGAAAGCTGTTTATCAACGCCACGCAGAGCTTTGGCACACTCAGAGATCACGCGCTCTCTATGAAAAGCCATGGTTAGATCGATTTATTGATGTTTTGTCGCCGAACGGGCGCGTGCTCGACTTAGGATGCGGCACGGGTGACCCCATCGCAGGGTATTTTCTTGACCAGGGCTTTGACATTGTTGGGATCGACTACGCGGCCTCAATGATCGAGATTGCCAGCGCACAATTCCCTAAAGCCCAGTGGCAAATCGGCGATATCCGGGCGCTTCCCCAAATTGGAACGTTTGATGGCATCTATAGTTGGGACAGCTTTTTTCATCTGTCGATTCCTGAGCAACGAGCTATCTTACCTCAACTTTCGAAACTGATCAGACAAGACGGTGCTCTGCTGCTCACCGTAGGTCCGCGCGAAGGCGAAGTGACTGGGACTATTGGTGGTGAGGCGGTCTATCACGCCAGTTTATCACCATCAGAGTATGAGCAAACCTTGAAAGCCTGCGGGTTTCAATCCGTGACTTACAAGTCTGAAGATCCTGATTGCCAAGGACGGTCCGTCCTGTTTGCATCCGCAATGTTTCCAGATCGGAATTGCTGACGCTCTTGCTTGACTTGCGCCCAGTGCGTCCGTAGAGGCGCGGCTTCGATTTACACCCTCATTTGGACGAGTCTCATGGCGAAGCCTACCACCGTTAAAATCCGCCTGAACAGCACTGCTGGTACGGGTTTCTTCTACGTTACTAAGAAAAACGCCCGCACAATGACCGAGAAAATGGTCAAGCGGAAGTATGACCCGGTCGCGCGCAAGCACGTCGAGTTTAAGGAAGGCAAGATCAAATAGATCGCCTGACTGATTCTGTAATGAAGAGCCGCCTTTCAAGGCGGCTTTTTTTTGGCCGTTAAGCAGCGGCAGCCTGATTGGCTGAAGCGGCCTCAACCCGGTTCCGGCCGGTTCGTTTCGCTTGATAGAGGGCCGAGTCGGCGCGGCGGAACACGTCTCGCAACTGCTCCCCTCGAACCACTTGCGCCACGCCACAGCTCATCGTGATCGACAGAGCCTGCCCTTCGACGAAGATGGGTGTTCCCGCCATAAAAGCCCGAACCCGCTCTGCCGCTTGAAACGCGTCCAATTCAGTGGTTTCCGGCATCGCGATCATGAATTCTTCGCCGCCATATCGCGACACGATGTCGATAGCCCGCATATTGGTTACGATGCGTGCCGCGACTTCCTTGAGAATCTGATCGCCCATATCGTGACCGAGAATATCGTTAACCCGTTTAAAGTGGTCGATGTCGAACACCATAATCGAGAAATTTGTCCCCTCAGCGTTCAACGCTTCAAAGAGCGGATCAACTTGTCGATCAAAGAATCGGCGATTTCCTAATCCTGTCAAAGGATCAGAAATCACCATTTCTAGATCTTCGTTGAAATTCTCTCGCAGCGAATCTGCATAGAATTTTCGGCGCAGAAGCGTGTTCACGCGCGCACGCACTTCTTGTGATTCGACCGGACGCATGACGGAATCATTCACTCCAATATCGAAGGCCCGGACAAAACAGGATTGATCGTCTGGATCACCAATGGCCAAGATCGGTATGTCCCGCGTCTCTGACGCGAATCGCATCGACGCGCAGACTCTCAGCCCGTCAAAAGATTTGGCCACAAGACTGACAACAACCAGATCAATTCCGGACTTGGCCTTTCGGAGCGCCTCAACCGGATCGGTTTCGATAATCGCCTCATGCGTATCCCCGATCATGCCAGCAACCTTTTGAGGTTGCCCGCCTTCATCACCGATCAGCAGAATCCGGCCCGCCCGCCCTTGAATTTTGTCGAACATGGGTCGGCAGTTTTCCGCCGTATGACCCGTATGGGACATTAACTGGTCTGTAGTCATCTTCAGCCGCAACAGCGACCGGACACGGGCATTCAGATTGAAATCATCAATGGGCTTGGTGATAAAATCGTCTGCGCCCGCCTCCAGACCGCGAATCCGGTCCTTCGTCTCTTCAAGCGCGGTCACCATAATGACAGGGATGTGGTAGAGGGCAGGATTGGACTTAAGCTGACGACAGGCCTCAAACCCGTCCATGCCGCCCGGCATCATGGCGTCCATCAAGATAAGGTCGAGCCGTTCTTTCGCGGCGATTTCGAGGGCTTCTTCACCGCTTTCGGCTGTCAGGACATCGTAATATTCGGCGGAGAGTTTGACGTCCAACAAGTTCCTGTTGGGCGCGAGGTCATCGACAACAAGGATGCGCGCGGACATCGATCGGTCGCCTAAGCCGCTTGGCTATATTTGCGAACAGTCGCTAGGAAACTGCTGACCGTGATCGGCTTGGCGATATAGCCAACGCAACCACCATCGCGGATCCGTTTCTCGTCGCCCTTCATGGCGAAGGCCGTCACAGCGACGACGGGGATACCGGATAAGGTGGTATCGTCTTTGAGCCATTTGGTGACTTCAAGGCCGGATACTTCTGGCAATTGAATGTCCATAAGAATCAGATCGGGCTCGAATTCCTTGGCGATAGAAATCGCCTTAAGACCTTCGCGGGTCTGACGGACATCATATCCATGTGCGTCGAGCAGATCACTGAACAGTTTCATGTTCAGCTCATTGTCTTCAACGATTAGGACCTTCTTTGGCATGACTTGTAGCATTTCTTCCCATCACCTGTGGCGCCGATCTCTCGCTGCTCTCCTTATGGGATCACAACGGGCCCGCGTCTTGTTTGACCTGTCACTTCCTGCCAGACCATCCTTAAGGAACCGTGGAACCAGCCTTCAGCTTGACTTAACCATGCTGGTCTGCCCAAACTGGAACATATCATGAACATTTTAATGAGTTCCTAAATCTTGCCTCGCGCCTCCTCTCATATGCTTGACCCTATTCTATGTCGGGATTGCGGCACTGAGCAGACCAGCCACGGGCGCTGCGAGGTGTGCGGCGGCACACGAACGCTCACCCATCCAGAGCTGAACACGCTCTCAATTGCCCATGTCGATTGTGATGCCTTCTACGCCTCAGTTGAGAAGCGCGATAATCCCAGCCTACGCGATAAACCGGTTGTCGTTGGCGGTGGGCGGCGCGGCGTTGTCTCTGCCGCTTGCTACCACGCGCGGATTTACGGCATCCGATCCGCTATGCCGATGTTCAAGGCGCTTGCCCTCTGCCCTGATCTTGTCGTCGTCAAAGGCAGTATGGATAAATACGCCATAGAAGGACGACGCATCCGGGCGCTCATGAACGAATTGACCCCGCTGGTGGAGCCCCTCTCGATTGATGAGGCGTTTCTCGACCTGACTGGAACGGCGCGATTACATGGACGGAGTCCCGCGCAAAGCTTGATCAGACTGCAGAACCGCATCACTGAGGAGATCGGTGTGACGGTGTCTGTCGGGCTCTCTTATAACAAGTTCCTCGCCAAGACGGCGTCAGACCTCGACAAGCCGAACGGGTTTGCCGTGCTTGGTCGAGAGGATGCGATGGACTTCTTGGGGCGACAATCTGTGGGCTTCATTTATGGCATTGGCCCGGCCTTCGCCGCCAAACTCGAACGCTCAGGTCTTAGAACAATCGCCGATGTACGAAATTGGTCCGATAAGCGGCTGGCCGAAAAGTTTGGCGATCACGGCCTTAGGCTTGCCCGTTTATCACGCGGCGAAGACCATCGCCGCGTCAATCCCCGCCATGAGCGCAAATCGATCAGTGCTGAGACAACTTTTTCCGATGACATTAGCGACCTGGAAGCATTGAAAGACAAGCTCTGGCAGGTCTGCCTCAAAACGGCGGATCGCAGCAAAGCAAAGGATTTAGCCGGCTCAGTCGTGACGTTGAAGCTCAAAACGGCTCGGTTCAAATCAATCACGCGTCGCCGCACGCTCAGCCAGCCTATTCAGCTCGCTGACGCCTTGTTTCGGAGCTTAGAGCCATTGCTCGAAAGTGAAGCGAAAGGGGGCGCCTACCGCCTGATTGGGGCCGGCATAAGTGCGCTCAGCGCGCCTGTCGGTGACTCCGCCGACTTACTGGACCTCAAAGCTGCCAAACGAGGCGCAGCGGAACGTGCGTCCGACCTAGCCCGAGCAAAATTTGGTACGGATGCCGTGCAGACCGGGCGCGGGCTCAGATTGGCCAAAGGCAAACAGTCGTCCGCAACATCCCTGCCCGGTAAAATTCGCGACGATCAACTGTAGCGTCGCTTGCTTTCCAACCATCCGATCCATCCGGCGGCAATCGCGTAAAATAACATCCCTGACACGGCAAACGGTACACCACTTGGCATGGCAGCAAGGTCGAGAGTCCCAGCTTGCAGATCGAGCGTCGTTTTGGTGATCGAAAAGAATTGCAGCATCGACAGAAGCGCGACGAAAACCCAAGCCCCAAACGCGGTCCATCGCGGCCCGCTTGTTTTGGCCAGCCAAAGCGCAATGGCCGTTCCCAGCATAACGACTTCAAGAATGTAAGTGGGCCAAGCGAAATTCCAGAGTGACAGCCCCATCATCCAGTCTCCACCCGGATAGAGCGGTAAGTCAGGGCGATGAACCAGCCAGTCGAGTGGCCAATGCGAAAATGCCAAAAGCCAGATGATCCAATAACCCTTCATACTGCCGCGACCCGTCAGCACATGAAAGATCGACGCCGTAACGGAGGCGATGATGACAGCACTAATCAGGGAGTGCGACCAAGGGATATCAAAGACGAGATTACCGTCGACGAGAGAGGCCGCCCCCTCAAGTCCGAACAGCGCCAGAATACAGAAGACAATATCCATCGCCTGCACCGCTAGGAAAGCATGCCAGAGTTTGACCTTACCCGACCGTAGCACGTCATAAACGGCAG
Source organism: Algimonas ampicilliniresistens (assembly GCF_030159955.1). GTDB lineage: Bacteria > Pseudomonadota > Alphaproteobacteria > Caulobacterales > Maricaulaceae > Litorimonas > Litorimonas ampicilliniresistens. The sequence continues at coordinate 810,391 of NZ_BSNK01000001.1, read as the reverse complement.
GTCCGTAGTGACCAATAAACATAGGCGTCCCCTCCCGCTATGCGCGGCGTTATTCTCTGGCGGCCATCTCAACAAAATACTGATGAATGTCTTCCGGCTTTCGGGAGTAGGCGTTCCGCCACGTTGGCGCATCCTCAAGGTTCATGATCGTTCCATCGGCGCGCGCGACAATGACCGTCGGCGTACCGGGCGTGCCCTCAAGACCAAAACGTTTCGCTACATCTTGGTTCAGAACCTTGAACCCCACATCGACCCAGACAAGTTCGTAATTATCGGCGATCAACTGGGCCGTTTCAGGCATCTCAAACACGGTCGCTAAACCACGGCTGTCATGACACCAATTTGCCCCCATCACGATCAGCGCCTTGGTCCCGCGCTCCGTCGCACGCTCTAAGGCCGCATCGACATCTGCCTGAGCGTCTCTGTCGGTTTCAAAAGGTCGCGGTTCGTTATGAGATTCGGAATGCGCCTCCTCGGCAAAGCCGGGCGTGGCGCAGGCCGTCAAAGCAATAGATAGGGCGATGAAAAGTGTACGCATAAGCTCGACTAACATGAGTTTGATTTGGCAGGAAATCCCGATCGCGTGAGCTAGTTTGGCATTTCGAAACGCTGGGTCTTCACAGTACGCATCTTAACGCCTTTATCCCGGTGAAGCTGAGCGGCCTGATAATCAGGCAGACTGAAAAAAACCGGCCATATGGGCGTCGTCGCGAAACTCCATCACGACAACCTTATCCATTTCCATGCCGGGTGTGAGAGACAGCGGCGCATCATCATTGACGATCAGCTTGACACCCTCACGGGCGAAGATCGGCCCGGCCAGTTCCGTATATTTCTTGTACTCAGCCACATCGATGAAATCGAGAAGAGCAATAATGACAACTGACATGAGGGATTCCTAGTTAAGAAGCGCCAGGATGACCATGCCGATGAGACATAAAGTCGAAACTGAGAAAACACCGAACCGCACCATGACAGGACCGGTTGAGACTTGAATGAAACTGTGCAGGACACGCAGACCGACATAAGCCCACGCTAAATATAAAATCATCGCCGTGGCTGCGCCCGTAATCGCCGCCCAGAACATGAACGCGTAGAAGATGGTCGGCTGCTCCATTAGGTGGTTATAATTATGTGCCGCAGCTTCGACCTTGAGCGGCAGTTTCGACTTCCAATCTCCATTCGGTGATTTGGCTGTGTCGGGCGCAATTTTGGCCGCCTGCATCGCGGGAATTCGTCGTAAATATAGAACCGCCCAAATCAGCAATGACCAGATGATCAGAGCGATGACGGGGGAAAGAAATGTTGAACTGTCCATTGAGCGGCCCTCCCAAGCAGTGAGAGGCGACAGTGCGAGTCTGGCGCTCTATGTCAACGCCACTGGCGAATAGCGGCCATGCGCTGGCGGGCCATTTCACCGGCGACGTCAGCTGTGGTGCGGTCTTCAGCGGCAGCCCGATCAAACACTTCAGCTAAACTGTCTTCCAACTGATCCAGCTTTCCTGTCACCCAGGCCGGATCATAATGCCCGGACACTTCTGCGGCGACATTGATGATCCCGCCCGCATTGATAACGAAGTCCGGCGCATAGAGAATCCCGCGCTGTTTGAGCGCATCAGCCATGTCAGGGCTCCGCAATTGATTATTGGCCGCGCCCGCAACAATGCTCGCTTTAATCTCCGGAAGCGTGTCCGCATTCACGGCCCCGCCAAGCGCGCATGGCGCAAATATATCCACATCAGCCGCATGGATCTTCTCAGGCGAGACGATAATTGCGTCCAATTCGGATTCTGCCTTCGCCAGCACAGCCTCATTAATATCGGCCACCATAAGAATAGCGCCAGCTGCCGCCAAATGCTCAGCCAACGCATATCCAACATGTCCGAGACCTTGAACCGCGACGTGTCGTCCCGCGAGATCTGTTGATCCATAGGCTCGACTGGCGGCGACTTTAATGCCCCGGAACACACCATCCGCTGTGATGGGCGATGGGTCGCCCGACGCATTTTCACCATCTGTTAGACCTGCGACATAATCCGTCTGGGTTTTGATGACCGCCATGTCAGCTGGAGACACGCCGACATCTTCTGCTGTGATGTAGGTTCCGCCGATGCTCTCAATGGCACGGCCATAGGCCGCAAATAGAGCTTCTCGGTCAAACTCGCCTTCGGGACGCAGAACAACCGCTTTGCCGCCTCCAATATCCAGTTGCGCCATCGCATTTTTGTAGCTCATCGCGCGGGACAGGCGCAGCACGTCGGTCAAGGCATCAGTATCATTGGCATAGGTCCAGAATCGTGTCCCGCCGCTCGCCGGACCACGATTCGTGTTATGAACAGCGATGAAGGCCTTCAGGCCCGAGGACGGATCGCAAAAGGCGTGAACCGCCTCATGATCGTCAAAATCTGGATGGGAGAAAACGCTCATATTCTTTGCCGAAAAGTGGTCATCATGACCCTCATAATCGATCAAGATGCAAATACTTGCCTAGTTTAAGTCGTGCCGAGGGTTCCCAAACCTGCGCTGGCCGACTGCAGCAGGCTGAGCGCCAAAGTTCCACCCGTGCCGTCACCAATATTAATGCCAAGATCAAGAACAGGCTCTAAGTCCATCCGGTCGAGCAAGGCTTGGTGTGCAGGTTCGGCTGTCACGTGACCCGCTAAACAATGCGCCACCGCATCCGGATTGAGAGCATGGACAACCGCTGCGGCCGCGCAAACCACATAGCCATCGAGGATGACCGGAATACGCTGATGTGCACAGGCCAAGATCGCACCGACTGTTCCGGCTAAATCGCGACCGCCAAAGGCGCGCAGAATGTTAAGTGGGTCTGATAGGAGGTCAGAATTTGTGCGGGCGCCTTTTGCAACGGTTTCAATCCGGACCTTCGCTTTTTCGCCAGATCCGCCCGCCCAATAATCTGCCGCGCCGCCAAACAGGCTGCGCGCCATAGCGGCGGCGGCAGTGGCGGAGCCGAACCCGGCATTGCCGAGCACAATCACCTCGGCGCCCTCTGCAACAACTTCCATGCCGAACGCCACCGCACCCGCACAATCATGCTCTGACAGAGACGGACCCTCACGATAGTCGGCAGATGGATGATCGTTGCCAAATTCATAGACCTTGAAGGCCGCCCCCGCAGCTTGCGCCGCGCCGCGAACGGCAGCAGATCCACTGGACAGGTTGGCGACACGAATAGCTGTTTGCGCTGGCGCGTCGGTCATCGTCCCGTGGCTGCCCGTGAAAACCGCAACGAGCGGGCGGGCTAAACGAGGGGCCACCTCACCCTGCACAGATGCGATCCGTGCCAATGGGCTTGCCAGTGAGCCTAGCGGGCGCAGGTTTCGACCCAAACCATCCGACCGCGCCATTAAACCTTCATAGAGCTTTGAGTCGCGTTCAGGGACAGACGCAGCGAGTGCGCGCACATCATCGAATGGCCGGGAATCCGTCATAACAGCGCCATAGAACTGTTCGTCCCAACCGTCACCGCAAAATACTGTGACAGTGCATCGCAGCTTAGTAAGGGCTCTTTAATTCTGTTCATTTCGGTCGATTTAACCCCGTCGGGCTAGATTGCGCCCATGTCACCGTCACTTCTCTTCCAAGCTGCCCTTGTTATCGCTGTCTCCGTCGGCGGAACCTATTACATCGCAGAGAAGTCCGATGCCGCCGCTGTTCCAGTTGAGAGCGAGGTCGAGAGCAAGGTCGTTGAACCACCAAAAATTCATCAGCCAACCAGCGCGTCTGTCGTGTCGATCCCACGGACGAATGGGCAGTTTTACACACAAGCCCGGGTCAATTCCGGATCCGTCAAATTTCTCATCGATACAGGTGCATCAGTCGTTGCCCTGACGTTAGAGGATGCGCGCCGCGCAGGCATTAATGTCCGTAGCCTCATCTATGACCGTCCCGTGGATACAGCCAACGGACGCACAATGGCAGCAGCCGTAACGCTCAAACACGTCCAAATTGGGGGCGTGCGCGTCCAAAACGTCTCTGCCGTGGTGCTACCCGAGGGCCTGCATGTGTCGCTGCTCGGTATGAGCTTTCTTGGTCAACTCCAGAAGGTCGAAGCCACCCCCAATCAACTTATCCTACGCCGCTAGAATAGCCCGGTCTTGCGCGCCATATTGAGGGCGACGAGCGCTAAGCAAATTCCGAATATACGCCGAAGCGGGACAGCTTTGAGCTTGTGCGCTAAGGCCGTCCCCCACGGCACGATGAACCAAGCACTCGCCGCAATCAGCGCAAACCCAGCCAGATTGACGTAACCGAGTGAGGTTGGGGGTCGTCCAACAACCTCCAAACCAGACAAAACAAACCCGATTGTTGCAGGGATCGCAATTGCGAGGCCGAAGCCCGCCGCTGTCCCAACGGCCCGGTGAACCGGAACGCCGCATAGGGTCAGCAACGGCACACTGATCGACCCACCCCCAATACCCATGATCGCGGACAGCGCGCCGACCGAGCTCCCCACCAATGGCGGCGACAGGCCGCCTGGCACACTCTGCCGCAACGTGAAATCGGGCCGCCCGATAATGAATTGTAGCGCGACGACCATCGCCACACTGGCAAAGACCAACGTCAAACTATCGGAACTCAGTCGTGGAGCCAGCCACCAAGCGCCGATGAACGACCCAACCCCGATCCAGAGCGCATAACTCCGCCACCCTTGGCGAGGCCAAAGCAGCTCCATATCGACACTATCGCGCGCCAAATGAGACCGCGTCGAGCGGTAGCCGTTGATGATGATGACGGAAACACTGGTCGCGACCGCGCAATGCATAATGACCTCGGGATCAACGCCGATTGCGGTGAAAGCAAAGAACAAAGCTGGCACCATGACAGCGCCGCCGCCAATGCCGAACAGACCTGCCGTAAAGCCAGCTAATGCTCCAACCGCGATTAGCAGAGCGATCAGCGGGAGCAGCTCACTCAAGCCGCTTGCCCCGTCGTCATGACCCCAAGCCCGGCCACAAGAACTTCTGACGGCGTCATTTTTGCTGACAATCCTTCAGAAAGGGTTCTGCGCCAAGTTCTTGCACCGGGCTGGCCAGAATACAGGCCCATCATGTGCCGGATCAGGGATTTAGCCGACCGATCCGAAGCTTGAACCCGTTCGAGATAGCGCACCATTATCTCCGCGATCTGATGACGATCGATTGCGGCTGGACCATCGCCAAAGGCCGGGTCGACCGCCGTCAAACTCCACGGATCATTATATGCGGCGCGGCCCATCATGAATCCGTCTAATCCGTCAGCGACCGTCAGCCCGTGCGCGACCGTTTCAATTTGCCCATTCACGATGATCGATAAGTCAGGAAAGTCCGCTTTCATCTGCGCAACGAGATCATAATCGATCGGCGGCACCGTCCGGTTTTCTTTCGGCGACAGCCCTTGCAGCCAAGCTTTGCGCGCATGCACAATGAAAGTCTCACAGCCTGCCTTAGCAACGGTCTCGATAAAATGCGGGAGTGTCTTCGCAATCTCTTGATCATCAATACCGAGGCGGCATTTTATGGTAATCTCTGTTTCGCGAGCGCCCTCTCCCATGGCCGTAAAACAATCAGCGACCAGATCGGGCTCCGCCATTAGGCAGGCCCCGAAACGACCTGATTGTACGCGGTCCGATGGGCAACCGATGTTGAGATTGATTTCATCATAGCCAAAACTCGCCCCCATTTCAGAGGCTATTCGTAGCTTTTCAGGGTCCGATCCGCCTAATTGTAGAGCGACCGGATGCTCGACCGCATCGAAGGCCAGAAGCCTCTCAGTAGGGCCGTGAATGATCGCGTCGGCAACGACCATTTCCGTATAGAGACGAACACGCTGGGACAGTTGGCGATGAAAGAACCGGCAATGCCGATCCGTCCAATCCATCATCGGCGCGACGCTGATATGGTAATCTGTCGGTAGAACGCTCACGCGCCGCGACCTAAGGGCTCCGGCGTCTTTTGGAAAGTGCCGTCATTCAGCCAATGCTCGTGGCGGTCGCAATCGTTTATCTTACTATGATTAGTTTGACCTTTAGGGACAGGTGAACACAGGGGCAGAATTATGACTTTAAGGATTATCGGAGCCGGGTTTGGGCGAACGGGCACGGCTTCACTAAAGGTTGCGCTCGAAACTCTGCTTGAAGCCCCCTGTTATCACATGAGCGAAGTCTTAGGGACGCCCGGGCACGTTGATCTCTGGCTTGAAGCCGCTGCTGGAAATCCTGACTGGGACACAATTTTCAACGGCTATGCCTCAACGGTTGATTACCCGGCCTCTAACTATTGGCGAGAACTGGCCGATGCCTATCCCGATGCAAAGGTCATCCTATCCGTTCGAGATGCGGAACGCTGGTTCGCTTCGACGCAAGACACGATCTTTAGTAAGAGACTCCAAGGTTTCCAGTCTGGAACCAAATGGGGGCGGATGATCAAAGCCACAATCGATGACAAACTTGGTGGTGACATCAATGACAAGGCTGACATGATCGCGGCCTTCAACGCGCATACGGCCAAGGTTAAGGGTGCTTTCGGACCTGACCGTTTGCTGGTCTTCGAAGCCAAACACGGCTGGGGGCCATTATGCAAATTTTTAGATGTCCCGGAACCTGAGGGCGATTATCCGCACATCAATTCAAAAGCAGAATTCGAAGCCGTCTTCGGATTGCTTGGATCGCCAATGGGTGCCGCCGCCATGAACGGCGAAGGCATTGCCAGCGAAACTATCCACGAAGATTTATTTCAAGCTGACTAACGCCTGTCTTGCTTAGTTGGTCGTAGACCCTGCGCCCGCATGGGCTTGCGCCAACACATAGGCTCGGATCGCCTCAATGTCGGCTGCGCTCAAGACGTCGCTGAACGACACCATGCCGTTCCCTGCGAGCGAGCCGTCATGGACCACATCATTCCAGATCTCTGCATCACCCGTGATCTCGGACCACCGCAGGTCAGGCAACACGCCGGAGCTTTGTGTGAACGGGCCGTGGCAGACGGCGCAGTTACGCGCATAATGGACCAATCCCTCAGCCAGCATAGCGTCATCGCCGAAGCGGTCAGCCTTAGGCGTCATCTCGATTTGGGGCAGATCTGGTCTAGCAATAATCTCGTCGCCGCCTAACTTGAACGTCACGACCTTGCCCACTGTAGGGCTAACGGCTTTATCATACCCAAAGCCCGCTGAAAGGGCATAAGCTGACCCCCACCCAGTCGTAATCGTCACATATTGCTCACCATCAATCATATAGGTTCCGGGACCAGACGCTGCGCCGGACCTAACGTCCTGTGACCAGAGCTTCTCACCCGTGGCCGCATCAAACGCTGAAAAATCACCCTCTAACTGTCCTTGGAACACCAACCCGCCTGCGGTCGAGAGCACGCCCCCATTCCAAGCATTATTATGCTCGTACACCCACCGCGGCTCCATCTTGATGGGGTCCCAAGCGATGAGACGACCTTTCAGCAAAGGCCGGAGCATGGATCGGATTTCAGGCGTAAACTCAGGCGGTGTTCCATCCGCAAAGTTCATTCCCGTATTCCACTTGGCAGGCTGTGTCTCTGCAAGCGGATCAGCGACATAACCCGCCGGAATTTCCTGCGCCGGAATGTAGGCCAGTTTCAGATCAGGATTATAGGCCATCGGGTGCCAATTATGTGCGCCAAGCGGGCCGGGGGTCTGGAAGAAGGGGGTCGACAGATCACGAGACTCCGCTGTGAAAATTGGGCGTCCATCCTCCGTCAGGCCCGTCGTCCAGTTCTGGGGAACAAAGGGTGCCCCCTGCAAAAACTCCCCTGTCGCGGCATCGATAACATAGAAGAAGCCATTCTTTGGAGCCTGCATCGCTACGCGGCGGCTGGCATCCCCCTCACCGAGCGGTAAGTCCGCCAAAATGATGGTCTGGGTCGCTGTATAGTCCCATGTGTCGCCCGGCGTGGTCTGAAAGTGCCACGCATAGTCGCCGGTCTCCGCATCCACAGCCACGATGGAGGACAGGAACAAATTATCGAGCCCTGACGGGTCGCGTCTGACCCAGTTCCACGGGCTGCCATTACCAACCCCAAAGATGATACGGTCATTGACCTCATCATAAACGATAGAGTCCCAGACCGTGCCGCCGCCGCCATCGGTCGTCCAAGCGCCCGTATCGCCCCAGGTAACATTGCCCACCTGCTCAAACGCTGCGTCGGAAACTTCATTGTCTGGCTGCTTGTTCGGATTGGGCACTGTGTAGAAGCGCCAGACTTTGTCGCCCGTATCGACATCATAAGCCGAGATATAGCCCCGAACGCCGAGCTCTGCCCCACCATTGCCGATCAAGACTTTATTCTTCACGACGCGCGGCGCGCCGGTAATCGTATAAGGCTTGGACTGATCGACCGTGACCACGTCCCAGATCAACTGACCCGTCAGCGCGTCGAGGGCCTGCAAACGTCCGTCGATCACACCAACAAAGACCTTCCCGTCATAGACGGCCACGCCACGATTCACGACATCACAGCAGGCTTTGACACCGACGGCGCGATCGACGTCCGGTTCATGCACCCAAAGCTCTTCGCCCGTTCGTGCGTCTAGGGCATACACAACCGACCAAGCCGACGTGACATACATAACCCCGTCTACAACGATCGGCGTGCTTTCAACGCCGCGATTGGTCGCCAGATCATAGGTCCAAGCAACGCCCAGATCGCTGACCGTTTCACGGTTGATTTGGTCCAGCGTCGAATGACGTTGCTCATCATAGGTCCCGCCATAGGTGAGCCATTCTTCACCCCCTGACGCGGTCAAGAGACGTGTGTCATCCACAGCTGCGAAGATTGGTGCGGGCGGTGCTTCGGCGATCTCTTTGCTAGACGGATCGGCGCAACCGCTCAGCAACAGTCCGAATGTAAAAGTCGTTGCCAGCCATGCGCGCATAGTCTCACCCCCAGATTATCTTACGGTCAGACTATCCTATTCCGCCCCGCTGCCAAGCGAGGGCCTATCGTATCCATCATCCGATACCGCTTTCAGGTAGAATGAATGTTTGTGAACTTTTTGTGGCACATTCTTTAAGGCCACTCTAAGGAGGTGCGTCAGTACGCCGCGAAAGAACGTCCCTATGTGGTTTCGTCCAAAGCGCCTTCTCTCTCTTTTAGCAATCCTGTCCACGATGGGCAGCGCACCAATATATGCGCAGTCAGAGACACCGGATTGGCTGAGCGTTCACGGGGAAAGCCGGGTCCGCTATCAATCGACCCAAAACCAGTTTCGTGTGAATAGATCCGGCGGTGACCAACTGCTGCTGTTCCGAACTCTAGTAGACATCAAGGCTGACACCGGACCGATTACTTTCGGGCTGGAGCTTCAAGATAGCCGCGCCTATCTGGACGACAGCGGCACGCCGCTGACAAGCTCCACCGTCAACCCGCTCGACATTTTGCAATTATACTCGCGAATTGACGCCTTACCCGGCCTTTTAGGCGCTGGATCCAAGGGCAAACTCACGCTGGGGCGTCAGACCGTTTCGATAGGCTCAAAACGCCAGATTGAACGGGCCGATTTTGGCAATGTTATCAAGAGCTATACTGGAGCCTATTTTCAATCCGAGACGACTAATGGCGATGAGCTCCATCTCTTCTATGTCGTTCCGATAGGACGGTTTCCGTCCAGCCGGAGCGAATTGGACGACAACGCCCTATCTGGCGATGAAGAGCAGTGGGGACGACGCATCTGGGCCGCGCATTATCGTCGTGCGGACCTCTTGGGTGAGCGCGTACCGGGGCTCTGGGGCGAAGCCTTCGTCTATGGTCTGAACGAACGCGATAAAGACACGCTGCAAACCCCGAACCGCAGCTACATTGCCCCTGGGGCTCGGATTTATCGGCTAGCAGCGCCCGGACAATGGGATATCGATCTGGAGGGGTCATTTAGGCACGGAACACGCAAGGCGAGCAGCGCGGCGTCAGATCAGAATGATCTGGATGTCCGGGCCTCCATGCTATTCGCCTCCATCGGCTATACGTGGGACGCGCCGTGGCGCCCTCATCTTGCGTTCGAATATTATTATGCCAGCGGCGATAATGATCCGACCGATGACATTTTCGGTCAGCATGAGCGGCTGTTCGGAGGCCGCCGGACCGATCTCAACAACACCTCCACCTTCGGACCCCTGACCCCCGCCAACTTGTCCGCGCCGGGTGTCAGGTTCGAGATCAAACCCAATGATCGCTGGGACGCGCGTCTTTATTATCACGCCGCCCATTTGGACAGTGCGAGCGATTCCTGGGTCGTCGCAAAACTCAGAGATCCAAGCGGCAACTCTGGACGCTTCATCGGGCACGAAATTGATGCCCGCGCGCGATATTGGGTCGTTCCTAAGACGCTCAGACTTGAAGTCGGCGGATCCGGCTTAATTTTTGGACGGTTTGCCAAAACCGTTCCGAACGGGCCAAGCGGAAACGGCTCAGTCTTCGGTTTCGTACAGATGACCTATAGCTTCTGAGGCTGCGACGGGATCATATTGTTCGACCGAAAAGGAACCGTTTCGCGACGGCTTTTGACGCTCTAAGAGGCGGACATGCGACGCCTTGATATACACCTGCGCGACACGGACACGTTTGACACAGTCATACGGGCTATCCGCGCCGCTGACCCGATCGATTATTACGTTATTCCGCTCGAACAGCGAGATCGCAAACTCATCAACGTTTTCCTGCGCGATGAATCCGGTCAAGCTTTGATGGATAATCTCTACACTTGTCTGGAGGACGAGACGGAGTGGCGAATCAGTCTGATTCCTATTGAGGCCACGGCCCCAAAGCTCACCGAGGCGCAATCGTCCTCGCAAAACCCAAAGCAACGGACACAGGCCCTCCGCGAAGAAATTTTCAACGACATCTCCCTCGGCGCGACACTCGACAGAGATTTTCTGATCCTTGTAGCCCTATCGACGATTGTCGCAGCGATCGGATTAAATTCGGACAGTGTAGCTGGCGTCATCGGCGCGATGGTCATCGCCCCTCTGCTCGGACCGATTCTCGGCTTCGCATTCGGCGCTGCATTGGGCGATCGGACCTTATTGTATGGATCAACCCGCACATTGGTCGTCGGTATCGCGCTGGCGTTACTCTGTTCTGTGCTGATCTCTTTCATGATTCCAGTCGATCTGCAGAGCCGAGAACTGATTAGCCGTGCCGAAGTCCGGCTGGATGGTATGGCCTTGGCTATCGCCGCTGGCTGTGCGGCAGCCCTATCCATGGCGCGGGGACAAGGCGCTGTCTTAGTCGGCGTGATGGTCGCAGCCGCATTGCTACCGCCTGGCGCTGCTGTCGGGCTATTTCTAGGAAGCGGAGAGTGGGAACTCGCCCTGCGCGCAGCGTTGTTACTGGCGCTCAATGTCGCCAGCTTGGTCTTCGCCGCACTGGTTGTCTTCCGTCTGCGCAAAATTCGACCACGACAATGGCTGGAGCGTCAAGACGCAACCCGCGCCGTCTTCCTCAACCTCGGATTATCGGTCGGGTTTCTGACCCTGTGCATCGCGTTGATCATCATTCTTGATCTCGGCGCGCGGATTTCAATCGGATAGGCTTTGAAATTCATCGAAGATGGTGGGCGGTAACGGGTTCGAACCGCTGACCCTCTCGGTGTAAACGAGATGCTCTACCAGCTGAGCTAACCGCCCCAAATCATCTTTCGGTCGGGGCCTATGCCAAGCTTCACAGCCCATGGCAATTCTGCCAAGCAGATAATATGAGCAATACTCCACCGATCAGCGATGCGGACGTCCATAAGGCGGCTATGGCACTGCCATCCGTTTTTATGACGGAGCAGTGGATGGGCAGCCATGTCTATAAGGTTGGCGATCCCGACACGTTTAAAATGTTCGCGATCCTCAATCCCGGCAAAGCGCAACTGACCCTAAAGACCCCTAGCCCGGAAATAGCCGCGATGTTGATCGCCGCAGAGGTCGCGCAACGTCACACCCATATGCCGCGCGGAAACTTGGTCATGTTGAAGCTTGATCGGCTTGAACTGGATGATGTCGAAGAGCGGCTTCAGACGTCCCACACGGTTGTCACGGCGACTTTGACCAAGGCTGTCCGCAAAAAGTTTGCTTTAGACTGACATCTTATGAGTTTACCCCAGTTTTCACGTTGACGCCCCGATTTGTTCCGCCTATCTGCCCGCTCACGCTAATAAGCGGGTGTAGCTCAGTTGGTTAGAGCGCCGGCCTGTCACGCCGGAGGCCGCGGGTTCGAGTCCCGTCACTCGCGCCATTGGCGTCTCCGTGACATTCATGCGATTATCCCCTCCGCGGGGCGCTGTCTCCGTCATTCGGAGATCGCTATGAAACGCTTAGCCTTAGCCCTGACCGTTCTGCTGGCAATCGCTATTACTTATGTCGCGCTGATGGCCTGGCGGTCGCCGCCCACCTATGATCTGAACACCGACTATGTCGATTACCCGCTTCTGAGTTGGGACGCCTATGAGGCCATCTCTCACACCGTAGAACCACCCATTATCCGCCAGACTTCTGCTGGCACCGGCGAAGCCCTGATCTTTGGGGCGACACACAGTTCAGACCCAACTCACCCTCAATTTGCCGAGCTCAACCATCAGTTTGACAGTTTCAAACCGGATATCGTGCTTGTCGAAGGGCGTATGGGCTTTGTGCTACCGCCTTTTATGGATCCGGTTCAGTCATTTGGCGAAAGCGGAGCCTTGGCCGCAATGGCCAAGCGAGACGGCCTTGCGCTCTACACATGGGAGCTTTGTCGGGCCTGTGAGCCTGAACAGCTCCGTAAACGATTCTCTGACCGACAAGTCGCCCTCTACCTTTTGCTTCGCCCCTATTCTGGCAGTAAAGGCGTATCCCCCGAAGCGGCGCGCGACCGCATGTCGAGCATCATTGCCGATCGCGGAAAACGACCCGGCATCAAAGGTGTAATTGATGATATTGGAGCCTTCGATGCGGCTTGGTCGGTAGAGTTTCCGGATGGTGAGAGCTGGCACGCAATGCAGGGCGTTCACGCAAGCCCTGGATTCCTCAACGACATGTTTGAATATGGCAATGACATAAGAGATCAGCACCTCTTGAACGTTATCCGGACACTAACCGAGGACGGCAAGCGCGTTATGGCGACCGTTGGTTGGTCACACGCCATTCGGATTGAGCCCGCACTGAAAATTTTGGAATCAGAGGCGCGATAGAGTTCAGTCGCTACTCGTAGAAATCACGACCGCAGTTGGCCTGCCCTGACAATGTGCAGATCTGCACAGCCGCACCCCGCATTTTCGCAAGGACTGCCTGCACAGGTGAGCCTTCCGAAATTATGCGACGCATTTAGATTCGACGTTATGAGCACAATTGACATCATCGGCTACATTGCCGCCAGCCTAACAACCTTGTCTTTCTTGCCACAAGCGTTGGCTTGCGTTCGCACAGGACGGACAGACGGGCTCTCGCTGCCGATGTATGCAATCTTCTCAGCCGGTGTTGCGCTATGGTTCGCTTACGGCGTGGCTGTGGGCAGCTGGCCCGTGATCTTGGCCAACCTCGTGACTCTAGCCTTTGCGCTGGTCATCCTTGCCCTCATCATCCGCAATCGCCATCGACACGTGTCGAGCCGGGACCGTGTGCGGTCGATCGTGGTCGGCGACTGATCGATCGTTAGGCACAAAAAAAGGCCCCCTTTCGGGAGCCTTTCAAATTCAGAATGAGGCGTAAGCCTTAGCCCATTGAGATGGAATCAACGGCAGTCTTGCCTGAGCGTTGATTGACAGCTGTGTTGAACTGAACCTTGTCGCCTTCGTTGATGCTGTCCAAACCAGAGCGCTGCAGAGCAGAGATGTGAACGAACACATCGTCGCCGCCACCTTCAGGCGCGATAAAGCCGAAGCCTTTAGTGGTGTTGAAAAACTTAACAGTACCTGTTTGCATATCCGACATAGTGTAATCCTTTAGATCGTCGGTTTCCGATCGACGACGTGCCGATCGGATGCCACGCAAATTGCGCGGCCAGTCTCGACGTCTGGTAGGAAAAGCATTCTGCGCCGGGCCACGATAAATCGTGAGCAAGCGGCAGGCCGATGATCTGGCCCTTAAGTCGATAAAGGGCATATGGGGATAAGTCTGCGTGATAGCAAGTCTAGTCACCATGAAGGTTTGTTGAAGGTTAATACCCCCTCACCCGAACAAATCGCCCTGCCCGCTGACTCTTTCCGGAACACGGAACTGCGTGCAGTCCAGCGATACACGCTGTTCGCGCGGGATAATCCCGGTCCGGCGTTGCGCGTGATAATAGCGCTGCGCAATCAACTTGCGGAACGGCGTCTTCACTTCGCTATCCTCTCCGCGTGACCAATGCGGATCATAATCCTTGCCGCCATTGATCGTGCGAATGTGGTTCATGATCCGCCGCGCGCGGGTTGGCGCGAAGGCCTCCAGCCATTCCTGAAAGATTGGACTGACCTCCTGCGGCAGGCGCAGCACCGTATAGGCGCTGTAGCTGGCCCCGAGTTCGGCTGCGCGCGTCATAATGCTCTCCAACTCACTATCATTCAGCCCCGGGATCATCGGACCCAGCATGATACCTGTCGGAATCCCCGCCGCCGCCAACTGCCCCAGCGCTTCAAAGCGGCGTTCCGGTGTCGGGCAGCGCGGCTCCATTGCGCGAGCCAGCGCCCGGTCCTGCGTCGTGATCGACACCATCGCTCGCGCAATCCCGCGTTCCGCCATGGGACCAAGAATATCCAGATCGCGCGTAATCAGGTTCGACTTGGTCAGGATCGAGACCGGATGACGAAAATCGGACAAGACTTGCAGCAAACCGCGCATAATTAACTGCTCGCGCTCAACCGGCTGATAAGCGTCCGTATTCGTGCCGATCATGATCGGCCGGACTTTGTAGCGCGGATTCGACAATTCGCGTTTCAGCAGCTCCGGCCCCGAGGGCTTCGCATAGAGCCGCGTTTCGAAATCAAGCCCGGCAGAGAGGCCGTAATAGGTGTGCGTCGGCCGCGCGAAACAATAGATGCAGCCATGTTCGCAGCCGCGATAGGGATTGATCGAGCGCTCAAACCCGACATAGGGACTGACCACCTTGTTGATGATCGTGCGCGGAAATTCGACCGTCAGCGACGTCTTGGCCGGCGCGCGGTCCTCAATCGGGAGCGCATCCCAATCCTCTTCTGACCGTTCCCGCGTCAGCGGCTCATAGCGCCCCGTCACATTACTGCGCGCGCCGCGCCCCTTCTCTCGAATTTTCAGCTCACGCTTGGGCTGTTGAAAGGGCAGGATGTTGGGCTGGGCCATGAGGAGTCTCGCAAGATTGCCGCTCCCGAATTTGGCCCAAACGAAGCGATGATTGATGATGAGACAGAATTAGGAATTTTTTCCTTATTCGTCAATATTTCAACCACCTCTCCTGTGGACAGCGTAACCTCAGTCCTTTGTAGAGGTAGACGCCGACGTCTTTGTGTAAGTCATCTTAGAGAAATTGTCCCAACTCTCGCCACCATCGACAGTCATCAGAAGTTCGTAAGTGATCGGCGACGCGCCCAAGTCCCACCGTAGTTTGAAATGCATAGCTTCGCCATTTGGGCCGATCGGAAAATGTGTGTCGCTACGAAGATTGGTCACACTCAGCACAGTGTCTGTGTCGAAGTCCCCTTCGTAAACATCCATCAGACCGAGCGTATCGTCCAACAAGGTCACCCGATAGATCTTGCGAAACTGATCGTAAGTGATTGTCGATTGTAAACCCATCAACTCTGGCGAACCCACATCGATCTGCGACATATCCTGAAGACCATAACCGCCCATGATGGGCTGTGTCGCAGATTGCGTAGGCGTGAGCGGAACCTCACCATTAGGCGTGTAGCGCACGCCACTTATATCGAATGTCCCGATCAGCGGACGAAACTTCTCCAGCGCAGGTACGAGCGGAGAAGCGGCCTCTTCGACTGCGTCTGCTGGCATCTCGGCATTTTGAGCATAGGCCGTCACAGAGACGCTCAAGGGCAGAATAACGGCTGCCGTGAGCCATAATATCTTCAAGGGTTTCGTTTTCATGGTGTCGGGCTCCTTTTCTCGACAGTCTTCAATTTAGCAACGCGTCGCATCGCCACTCTAATCAAACCAAACAGGTCTGTTTAATCGGTTGCCACCGTCACGCTCGCCTCAACCGGCTCGACATCGCTCGACTTATTCGCCTTGCGCGCCCGGAAAAAGAACAGGATCGATCCGATATAGGCGCCGAGCGTCACTGTCAGGATGATGACCGGAATGGCCGTTAACCCATCGGGGCCGAGCGCCACCGGGCCGAACCACCCCAGCGCCGTCTCCGGTACGCTGCCGAACTCCGATATCTGCAAGCCCAACCGCGCGAAATCGCTATAGACTTGGAAAACCTCATTACAGAGCCCCAGCGCGAATAGGCTGTAGATCGCCAGCGCAATCCCCGCCATGAGCCGATCAAGTCGATGCGCGGCGAGATAGCTCGTCACCAACATCCCGAACACCAACGTCATATAGTTGGAAATCGTCCCGTTCGCGACATTCACGATCTGGAAGAATAGCTGCACATGCTCATATTCGGTCATTTTGGACGCCCCCCTAAATCCCAATTCAAATACCCAATAGAGCCCCGAACAGGGCCAGAGCCGAAATCACCAGCAACGCATAGCCACCAAAATGTCGGCCCCGCATGGCCCAGACATTGCCGATCCCGCCGCCGCCCAACATCAGCACACAGCCGATCACGACCCAAAAACGGACATGGCCCGCGAACTGCGTCGGCGTCGCCAACAGCAACAACCCCGCCGCAAACCAATAGACCGCCGATAGAAACATGATCGCGTGCAATATGCGTTTCGCGCTCGGCGCGGCCTGGGCTGGCTCCACAATCTTCGTCGCCCCAAGCCAACCATGCGCCAGCGCAACCAACAGGGTCAGCCCCCCAGCGAGATATAAGGCAAGATCAGCGATAAGATGGGATAGGTCCATGACCGTTCTGTCGCAAGGCCGATCATTTCTGGACAAGCGCCCACGTCCTGCCGCCCATCGCGGGGTCGGCTTAGTTGGATCGCATCAAAAGTGACACGAGGCGCGGGCCTCTACCCGTCGATGGATAGAGACAAGAACACACCAATTTACGACAGGCAGAGGCCCGCGCGCAGTGTTTAGCCTGACCTCGCCGCCTCTGACGTCTGCTCATCTGCACAAGGTCCGCGGCCTAAGCCCACTTGCCGAACGCGGCGGGCGGGGATGTTTGGCTCTCGCGGGTCACACAGACCGACATCCATCAAAGGTGGAAGGCAAGAGAGCGCGTCCGGGTGCATAAGCCCGACGAGCGCCCGCTTGGCTCGGCGCGGAAATCCCATGACAGGACCCCTCAAGCGGAACGCTCCCCGCACCCCAAACCAAACCCTCACACCGGCCCATTGCACCGAGGGATATGCCCCACCTCGTGCCTGCAACGGACAGTGTGAATGTCGCTGACTTTAGGAGAGAGAGGATATGATTACGGTACTGATTTTCAGTCCGGGGGATTGAAAACAGCGAAGTGCCGAACGGCGCGTGACTTTCGGGTGGAACAGGCGGGGATGAGCCAGAATGTGATTGAGAGGCCGCGCGGGATAACACCACCTAATATGGGGAAAGAAGTTCATCTGACTAAAATGCGACTAGTCTAGTCCAGAAACAAGGCACGGGAATTCTACTCAATCCACTACAACTTACGCAGAGTCTCACTATCTCATAAAAAGTTCAGCTTGCCCAAGAAAAGAAGTCAAGTCATTACTAGTATCGCGCGATATCTCGCTAACTATCATGTTAACGGTGATAGAAACGTCATATTCATTCTGTATTGAAGACATAATACGCTTAATAACATCCTTACCTGGAGCCAAAGCCAAACGCCCCTCGAAAGTGGCCCATTCTGCATTGAATTGCTTATTGGCATTTTTCACATGAGTTGATGTGTCAGTATGTTTATCTGCTTTCGCATAGAAGCGTATGTAATCCCCTAAAATTTGACCATTACATTCATCTTTCATTTCATCAAATACGCCTTCCATTAAAGCACGTATATCTGAAATTGAACATGAATACGGCCGCCCAGATTTATCGAGTCTTTTATTCACTGCAGAAGAAATTGCTCCACAATCGCAGAGGTAATTTTCAATTTCCTTACGTTTCAAAACAAAGCACTTTTGGTTACCTTGCTCCATTTCGCTTTTGAAATTTTCAACCTCTTTTTCGCACCTGTAATCTCTATCAAACAGACAGAGAGTTTCCACATTCACACCTAACAACTCTTTAAATGCCCAGACAGTTGCCTTTGCACGACTACTCTGGGTAAATCCGCCTAATCTCTGTATTGGAGTTCTGCTACTTGATGCCAACTTCGTATAGCCAAATTTCTTTGCGAACATGCGCAGTATTTTAGCGTCTTTTCCTTCCACAAAAATAACTTTTTTAGCACGAGATATTTTAGCAAAATCAGCATTTTGTGCGGAACCAATGTAATCCAACATTGCTACATATTGCTCTTCGGTCGCGATGCGTTTTCCTCTCGCAGCCATAGGGTCAATAACGATCAAGTCCTGAGTAGGGGATTCGTTAATTATTTCAGTTGCATGTGTTGCAATAAAATACTGCTTAAATTGCGATGATACATCGTGGTATAGAGCATGCTGCAGCTCTGGATGAAGGTATATATCAGGCTCATCAAGAACCAATATTGAATTCTCTGTAGCCCTCGCAAGATGCGTTTGTAACTGTAGCCAAATTTGGAAACCAAAACCAGCCCACTGTATTTCTCGAGGAATACGACCTTCATTAAAAAACATTGTAAGATATTGAGGAGTTCCCATCTCAACGATTGGTGCGTCAATGGTGATCCCAGGCCAAACGTCAGCAATCCTCTTTTGGAAGACAGAAAAATCTGAAGGCGGTTTATATTTCCATATATTTCTGAAGTTTCGGGCCGCAATCCTAGTTCCCATATTCTTTTCAATAGTTTCAGGCTTTCTTACCCTTTCGTTTATCTCCAACGGACCTAGAGTGGGCACTACTAGCAGCTCTATTGGAAACGATTTTCGATATGCCACCGCAGTTCTAGGCTGGCCGGAATTGGTCTGGACATAGAATCGAGTAGATCGGTCCGGATGAGCCAAAAACACTGCTTTATTACCGTTTTCATGAGTAATGATAATTTCAGCATCGCCATTACCGTAATTTCTTACGGAATTCGCGATAGTGAATGGGAGAGATGAATCAGGAATTTGGTACCCAAGAAACCCTGTGGTCCCATGTCGGATGTAAGTTGGGTTTCTTTTCATTTGCTTTAGACCGATTTCCGTCAATCTAAGCGCGTCCAAAATAGAGGATTTTCCGCTATTATTAGGACCAACAAGTATATTTCCCTTTCTCGCAGTAAGTCGAAAATCATCAAAGCGTTTATAGGATTTAAGTTGTATGCCTTTGATCATTTTTTTGAATTAGACTTTCCGTTAGATTCTTTATTCTTCAAATTTCCGACAGACCTTCCATAGATCGACTTTAGTCCTCCGTCTCCAAATAAATCTCCCCACCCTCGGCCTTAAACCTCTCACTCATCTCTTTCATCCCCTCTTCCGCGCTCAAGCCCAGCGCTTTCTTCTCATTGTCGCTCAACCCATCCGCATATTCCCGCACTTCCCGCGTGATCTCCATCGAGCAGAATTTCGGCCCGCACATGGAGCAGAAGTGGGCGGTTTTATGCGCTTCTTTCGGTAAGGTTTGGTCGTGATAATCGCGCGCGGTTTCGGGGTCCAAGCTGAGGTTGAACTGATCCTCCCATCGGAATTCAAACCGAGCGCGGGACAGCGCATCGTCGCGCAATTGCGCCGCCGGGTGGCCTTTGGCGAGGTCGGCGGCGTGGGCGGCGAGTTTATAGGTGATGACGCCGACTTTGACATCGTCGCGGTCTGGCAGGCCGAGATGTTCTTTCGGCGTGACGTAGCAGAGCATGGAGGTGCCGAACCAGCCGATCATGGCCGCGCCAATGCCCGACGTGATATGGTCATAGCCGGGCGCGATATCGGTCGTGAGCGGGCCGAGCGTATAGAAGGGCGCCTCACCGCATTCGCGTAGCTGCTTATCCATATTCACTTTAATCTTATGCATCGGGACGTGGCCCGGCCCTTCGATCATGACTTGGCAGCCCTTGGCCCACGCGACCTGTGTCAACTCACCCAGCGTTTCCAGTTCCGCAAATTGCGCGCGATCATTGGCGTCGGCCACCGCGCCGGGGCGCAGCCCGTCACCGAGGGAAAACGACACGTCATAGTCGCGCATGATGTCGCAAATCTCGTCGAAATGGGTGTAGAGGAAGCTCTCCTTATGGTGGGACAGCATCCATTTCGCCATGATCGACCCGCCGCGCGAAACGATGCCGCAGACGCGGTTCGCGGTCAGGTGGATATAGGCGAGGCGCACGCCGGCATGGATGGTGAAATAATCCACGCCCTGTTCGGCCTGTTCGATCAGCGTGTCGCGATAAACCTCCCACGTCAGGTCTTCGGCGACGCCGTTGACCTTCTCCAGCGCTTGATAGATCGGCACAGTCCCAATCGGCACGGGGCTGTTGCGGATGATCCATTCGCGCGTATTGTGGATGTTGCGGCCCGTGGACAGGTCCATAACGTTGTCCGCGCCCCAACGCGTCGCCCAGACCATTTTCTCGACCTCTTCCTCGATAGAGGACGCGACGGCGCTATTCCCGATATTGGCATTGATTTTGACGAGGAAGTTGCGGCCAATGATCTGCGGTTCTAGCTCCGCATGGTTGATATTGGCGGGGATGATGGCGCGGCCGCGCGCGATCTCGTCGCGGACAAATTCGGGCGTGACGAAAGCGGGGATCTCGGCCCCGAAGCTCTCGCCCGCCTCAACGCGGTCTTGCGCGCCGTCCAGCATGGCTTGGCGGCCCAAGTTTTCACGCTCGGCGACATAGATCATCTCGCTCGTGATGATCCCGGCTTTGGCATATTCATATTGGGTGACGGGTCCGGTCCGGTCGCCCTTGAGCGGGCGGTGTTTGACCGGGAATTCGCGCGCGAGATATTTGCCCGTCGCATTGCCATTATCTTCGGGTTTGATGTCGCGGCCCTCATACTGGACGACATGACCGCGCGCCTTGACCCACGCCGTGCGCGGGCGCGGCAAACCGGCGTCCAGATCGATGGCGACATCCGGATCGCTATAGGGACCGGACGTGTCATAGACGGGCACCGGCGGCTCTTCCGCCGTCGGGTGCAGCGCAATCAGCCGGTGCGGGACGCGCAGGCTCGGATCAGCTTTGGGCGCGGTATAGACCTTGGTCGAGGCGGGCAGCGGCCCCGTGGTAATTTCCCGCACGTTCAGGGCGTCTTTATCGATAGGTTTATTCATGGGATTCGTCCTTATGCGTGTCCGAATTTTGAAGATCACGGCGCTCGCCGGGAATGGAAAAATAGTCTGCACCAGATGTGGCTAAGTCATCAGGAACGTCGATCGGGACATGGATGCCGACCGTATGCGCGGCGTTCAACCACGCGCGCGTTTCATCATCGCCCGGTGCCGTGACAAACCAGAACGGGACAAACGCCATATCTGTGCGGACCGCGCCGAAGATCGCGGACTGCGCCGCAAATACGGTTTGGTTCGCATCGGCATCACCAAGGTGCATCACCGTCGCCCCGGGACCGAGGGTGACGCGGTAGATCATGTTCTCAACCGCTTCATGCATCGCCCCGCCAATATGCGGCACGCGCAACCGAGTCACACCTACAGGGTGCCCGCTATCGGCGTCACCAAAGTCGAAAATATGATCCATGCTGGCATTCAGATCGAGCGGTTGCGCGATGATCCGGGACAGCAATGCGTCATCCCACCCGTCATCTTCGCGCATTTGCTCTAACGCTTGAGGCGGCGCGATCAGGCGGACGGCTGGATTGGACGACAGGTAATCGATCATATCGGCGGCGGCGAAATGGTCGGCATGGGCATGGCTGACAAAGACTGCATCGACCCCGTCAAACGGGGCTGCACCCGACATCAATGTCTCGCGCACATCTTCGCTGACCAGCGGAAACGTTCCGAACCCATTATCGAAGATCGGGTCGAACAGAATTTTCACATCCCCGCTTTCGACCATGACGCCTTCATTGGCGATATACTGCGCCGAGGCGTCAACATCGTGGGCATGAGCTGACGCACCGACAGTCGCCAGTAAGGCTACAGCGCCGCGTAAAACGCCAATCATGACGCGGCGTGGTCGGTCTGACATGTTCGTTATTGTCATGGGTACGTTCTCAACTTTTGAGCACACGAAGAGCTGGGGTAAAATCGGTTGTGCTGATGAAAGCGTAGTCCCGCCGCGGATGATCGGTTCTGAACATCAAAGCTGGCGCGCCTTCGGCAAAATCTTGCCAGACGCGTTTTAACTGGCTGCGCGGTAGCGACACCGGACTGTCGCCTGATAAGCTAAACAGCAAGACGCGGCTTTCGGTCACGACACAAGAAAAATATGTTTGAACGGACGACGGAAATATTCGCCCGAACCAATCGTAGATTTTTGGCAAACAATCATAGCGACTGAACAGGCCAGCTAGAGCGATAACCCCAATTATCGAAAGGAATTGAAGACGGTCTTGTTCGTCTCCAGACCAAATAGGGAAAGTGATAAAAAAGCCGACAATGATTGCACTCGTGATCCGAAGCTGGCGATATTTGTTCGGCGCAGCTTCATGCATCGCGCGCTCTCCGCTTTGCACATATGACCAGATAACCCGCTCGTCAGCGCGAAGCCAATCCTTAGCTAGAGTGTACTCAGCTTCGCTCACGGCGAGCGCTGGCCAAATCGTAGTAGCGTGCTGACCATCTCACCATCCGCACCTGTCGTGACGTGGTAGAGCCGATCATATTCGGTCGCCTCGACAATGGGCGCACCGCCCTCGCCACCGAGCAGCTCGGTCAGCTCGCCCGTTGTGTTGCTATGGCCAACGACGAGGTGACGCCCGCCCTCCGCCTTCAGGCGCTGCGCTATGCCCGGCAGATCGCGCGGGTCATACAGTTCCACCTCAAGGCTGAGGCGTGCCGCAAGCGGCGCGGCGGTTTCCCGCGTGCGTTTATAATCGCTGCTATGAATGCGCTCAATGTTCGCATCCTCCAGCAGGTCCGCTAAAGCCAACGCCCGCGCCTCCCCCGCCAGTGTCAGGGACGGGTCATCACCCGTTTTCTTTTCAGCATGGCGAACCAGAAACACGCTCAAAGGCGCCTGCGCGTCCATCGAACTATCTGGTGCGGTCTCGGGCGCAGAGGCGCTCACGGACGCGCAGGCCGCGAGGCCCAGCATTAAAGAAATGGCGCCAATGCGCGTGAAACCACGTTTCATGTCCGTCCTTCCGCCGGGATCAACCGGATCAAGTTCAAAGGGTTCGTCTCAACCCGCTGGACAATGGCCAGGCAGGTGCCCCTCGGATGTGCTTAGCTATGCGCATAATTGCCGCCCCGTGCAAGACGTACTGCCATTCTCATAGTTTTTGAAAACCACCCCGGAAGGTTGATCGCCAGTTTCGACGCAAGGCCGCCATTGTCACGGACAGGATTTTATGATTAGAAAGGCTATTACGACAACTATCGTAGGTGTTTCATATCACCCGGATACTTTTCATAGCCCTTGCCTTCGGACTGACATCTGCCGCCTGTTCGGTCGAAGCGCCTGAGACTAGTGAGACTATTCCTGTCGAGAGCAGCGGCTACACTCGACTTTCTGTCGGCATAACGGGTCAAAACAAGCTGACAGGTCTAGACGATCCGATCACGGTCATTCGTAAAGAACCAGTGTCACACCTGCTACAGGATTTAGCGGACGCGCCCCGAGACTCCGACTTCATTCAAGACAAGCTCAATCAATCTGACGTCGATCTTGACCGCCTATTATCGCTAGGTCTCATACGGAAAGACGCGGGCAAAACCTATGTTCTGAACTTCCCCTATTTCACTATAGAAGATCATGACCTGTTGATCGAGAAAACCAGCCCCTACGCGTCTGCTCTGACCCAAATTTACGTAGAGCGATGGGCCGAATTCCAAAGCTTATTCGAAGCCTATGATGTCGAAGGCGTGACCGATGCGCAGCTAGCTTACGCGCTACTCGGCGCATTCTCATTAGACTGGGATGGGTTGGATATCACGGCAAACGGAAATTATAGAACAACTGCGGACAACATGCCTCAGACGTTCGAATTCATTCCTTGGGCTAAGGAAACAGTCCACGAGGATAGCCTTAAGGGCTTATATTGGGGATCTCATAATCGCACCGTGAACGGGATACGATTCACGACATTTGGAGATCACGCTGCATTGCCAAGAACCGGATTGCCGGACCATCTATGGCAGATCAACAGACGCATTCGGACAACCGAGGGCTGGAAAAATGGCTTAGCCAGAAAAACGCAGCGCGCTCTATCTCCTTACTATCAGGATCCATTTCTGAAAGATGCCGGGCAAGTCCTGATTGCGATAAGACGAGGTGACCGCCTTGCCCGCGATATCTCGGCGACAACAGGCCTGCCCTCAGGCCAGCTTGCTTCCATATTAGATTATCTCGTTTCGCTGAACTACCTCGCTTGGGATGGGAACACGTATCAGCTTCGGGTTCCTGTTTTCGCGGCAGAAGATCGCGAAATGGTGCAAGCGGCAAGAACACTTAGCAACAATATCATTATCGACCATCTCGCCAATGAATACGACAACCTCAAGGATGATCTCTCTGGCCTAACGATGATGGAATACGGTACGCCCTATGAGCATCTATATACGCAAATCTGGCATTATCTCTTCGGCATGACCAACCGGAAACTTA
This sequence comes from Algimonas ampicilliniresistens, assembly GCF_030159955.1. Taxonomy (GTDB): domain Bacteria; phylum Pseudomonadota; class Alphaproteobacteria; order Caulobacterales; family Maricaulaceae; genus Litorimonas; species Litorimonas ampicilliniresistens. Next base: position 785,525 of record NZ_BSNK01000001.1, on the reverse strand, counting down.
TGGAACAAGGTCTATTCCCTGACCTTTATGATGATGGTCGAGATTTTCCAGGTTTCACATCTTTCGTCTTCTCAGCCGACCTGATGGATTTGACACCTGACGAACGCTAGAGTCGGCTCTTAGTAAGACTCTCATTGCGGCGCCACTTGGCAAGAGGCGCACGGCTGAGGGTCAGGAGCGGTTTTTCGACCATCCTGTAGAGCAGTAAAGCCGCGACGATACTAGCCAACGTGCTAAGCGCCATGAAGCCGTACAGTGATGAAAGACTGGCGTCGTTAAACAAACCCGTCGGAACTAGAAGTCGCTTCAGGGTCAACAAGACGAGGAAGTGCGACAGGTAGAGCGTATAGGAAGCGTCGCCAAGCACTTGCAGAAAGCGGGGCACCGATAATCCGCCGGAACGTTCCCATATGACCAGACCGAGCAGCATGACGGCGGCGATCGTTCCGGCAACGGGCACGCGCATTTTCACCAACCCTTCACCGCCATAGCCAAAGCCTGACACAAGCAATCCTGCAGACAGGACGAGGCCCGCCGCCACGAACCAGCGACCCAACACATCTGAAATCGAGACGGACTTAACCAAATAGGCGATCAGCGCGCCAAAGACGAATTCGAGGCAGAGCGGATGCACCAAAATTCCGATCCAACTATTCGGAGAGAAATCCTGAAACGGTTGGTTCAGTCCGATAAGGATTAGAAACACGCCCCACGCCCCAATCACCCAGCCGCGAAAATAAGGGGGGATGAGCAGTAAGACAGCGAACAGGGCGTAAAAGGCTAATTCAAACGTTAGCGTCCAACCCACGGGAAGAAGGGGCATTTCGCCTTGCGGCCACAGGGCCATAGACGCGACAAAGACGCTCCATGCTCCGTCTGCGCTTTCGCGATCTGGCGCAGCCGGTTGACCATAGCTGATGAGAAAATAAAGCGCCATCAAGCTGCAAAATATCCACCAAAGCGGATAGATACGCGTCGCCCGGTCAAAGAGGAACCGCCCTGCCGAGCGAAGACCCGGTGTGCGGTCGCCCGCCACCCAGACCATCACAAAACCACTGATCACGAAAAACAGGTCGACCCCGACCCAACCCCGATCCCAGAAACCTGGAAACCCGGTCGTGCCTGAAATCTCCCGCCAGATTGCAGCGGCATGAAAAATCACGACCAGCAAGGCCGCTACGCCGCGGAGCGCTTGTAGCGAATATAGTCGCGCCGGCTGAGGTATCGGTTCGATTGTCACGAAACGCCGCTAGCGGTCCTATCGCGCGATGAAAAGGCGGAAGTCTGTTCCCGCTCAAAAATAAGGGGGATGAATGAATTAACGTGACCCTAACCTCGTTTTGCAACCTTACTGTTAAGCCACCCCCCTAAGGGGCTGCCATCCGCATTTGACCGCGCGGGAATGTGGGAGATTGGTCAGTATGTTTCAACTCATCTATAGCTCAGTCATCACCGTCGATGTGACACAGGACCAAATGCGCCAAATCGCGTTAGAGTCTCGCGCTTCGAACGAAGCAGCCAATTTAACGGGCGCACTTCTGGTGTCGGACCGGGGCATTTTGCAGATCTTGGAAGGCGATGAGGAGACAGTTCGAGCCGTTTACAATCGGATCAAAAAAGACCCGCGTCACATGGGCTGCGAAATATTGCTAGCGCGACAATGCAAGGCCCGAGAATTCCGGCAAATGGCTATGGGCTTCTGCAAAGCCAGTGATGATGACGGATATGAAGTCAAAATGGCGATCATGGCCTTGAAGGCACGTCGCACAGAACGCCAAAGAATCGACAAACTCGCCAGTTAGGGTGCATCAACAATCACGACCATCGGGCCAAGATCCGACCCCCGCTCTGAACGGTCGAGTTCTGGTGCATAAATCCGACTGATTGAGCCATCCAGAAACAGCGCATTATCAGCGCCCAATTCATCCCGAAACAGACGCCCGAAATGGTGAAATGTTACAGGTGCGTCGCTGATAGCAAAGACGACCTTATCATCAACGATCCCCACGCCATTCCGTCTTTTTCGGCTATTGCTGTCCGACCTGAAGCGCGGATGAAGCGCGCCTTCGATGACCAGCATTGGCCCCGACTGTGTGGCGAATTCAGGTGTAACATCCATCTCTTCGAACCGCAGCGTCTCAGTCACATGCACCTGCTTGCCATCGCTCCAGAAGACACCGTTGGGCACCAGACCGAAATTACCAGGGCCGGGTCGCGTCACAAGCGGGCTCACGGCCTCACCGTTTTGGACATAGAGACCGACGGGTGAACGATCTTCATGATACATGCCCGCATTCATGGCCATGATAAGAGGCTGACCGATACTTTTCTCAAGCACATCAAACTGTCCTAATGGTGTCCCATCAGAAGCCCTGAGATGCAGCTCTATCAACGCATCGCGCGGGACAGAGCAAACAATATGCGCAACGGTCTCAAAGGTTGTGGATTTGCAAACAGGCACAGCCGCATCGGCACGGCAGGCCGCGAGAACTAACAAAAGGCCAATCAGAGCGCGCAATGATCCGTCCCAGTCGGAAGTCCGTCGATGAACCGCACTATGTCAGACTTGAGCGGGCTCTTACCGTCGAAATGGCGGGAGAGAACGCGCACAGGATCGATATGGTTCATGTCCTCATAGATCGTTGAGGAGGCACGCAAACCGCCTTCCTCCAGACGCTCTGCCAATAGTGTTGCATTCGCCGGACCCACCGTTGTGTCTTCACCGCCATTGATGAGCCAGACAGGTGGCAATCGATCAGCGGTCCGACCCATTGGCGCGTCATCGCCTTTGAAGCGGCCAGGAAAGATGGTCGTGTAGGGCGCATCCGTCATGGGATAAGCCCCCGTCGGAGCAGCTAGGCTGACGATCCCGGCTATCTGTGGGCAAACGCTTACCTTGGAAATCTCTGGCGCCATTGCCGCCATCAACACATTATAGGCTCCGGCAGAGTGACCGATCAGTACGATGGATCGGTCGGGAAACATATCAGCGGCGGCATTTACCGCAGCCCCTGTGTCCACGATCATCTCTGGATAAATTGAACTCGGATAGATTCGATAATTGGGGACCACGACGTCAAAACCATCCTTGGTGAAACCCTCAGCGACAAATTTGTACATGCCCTTATTGCCGCGCGTCCAACCGCCGCCATGCACGAAGACAATGAGGGGCGAACCAGCCTTCGGCTCGGACGCACGGTAGACATCCATCGTCTGACGGTCGCTGTCACCATAAGCGATATTCTTGTCACGATCGAAACTACCGGACGGCGTGATTCCATTGAGCACACCGGCAGCAGAACAGCCCACAAGCAGCATAGCCAAAGCGGGAAGAGCGGAGAGTTTGAAAGATTTCATGGAAAGACTACGCGCGAAGCGTCCTAATCGTTCGGATGATCGGTGATCTTTAAGTGATTGGGCTGTGATGCGAAGCGTGTGAGCCACGCCTGAACCGCCGAATATTGCGACAGATCGAAACCGCCTTCTTCGGCCACATGGGTGTAAGCATAAAGCGACACATCGGCGAGGCTGCACTGTTGGCCGACAAACCAGTCCCGATCCGCCAGATGCGCGTCCATAGTCGCCAAAGCCGCCTCACCCTTCGGCATCAGAGCGGCGAGTTCGTCAGACCGCATTTCGCGATCATAGTTACAAATAAAGCGCGCCACAGCGATGGCAGGCTCATGTCGATACTGCTCCCAAAACTGCCATTGCAGCATTTTTGCGTGGGCATAGGGGTCGGCGGGGACGAGATCGCTGCCATCGGCCAAGAACCGAATGATCGCATTACTCTCGGCCAAGGTCCGGCCATCGTCCAGAACCAGTAGCGGGATTTGCCCGGCCGGATTGAGCGCCAAGAACGCTTCTGTATGCGTGTCGCCGGCATGGATATCGACGTCGATATGGTCATATTTCAGGCCCAGACGTGCGGCGACCCAACGCACTTTGTAGCTATTGCCGGAGGGTAGATAATCATAAAGTTGCATAGCGGCTCTCTAACGCATCGCCCTTCCCTCGCAAGCCGCCTTCGTCTAGGCGCAACGATCACGTTCCTGCGAGGCACAGCTTGACGACAGCCATTGGCACACTCGACCGTAAACGCCTTCCGGCGGGGTCCGTCCTCGTTGTCGGGGCGGGATTGGCCGGTCTATATCTCGCGCTCAAGCTCGCGCCGCGACCCGTCTATGTGCTGACATCGCGGCGGTCATCTAAAGGGGCGGCCTCGGCCTGGGCACAAGGCGGAATCGCCGCAGCCTTGTCGAATGAAGACAGCCCGGAAAGCCATGCATCCGATACGATTGCGGCCGGTGACGGCCTTGTCGATCCCGCTATCGCGCGTCTCGTTGCCGAACAGGGCGCAAGCCGGGTGCGCGATCTAGACGCCATGGGGGTTCCGTTTGATCGCAACGAACAGGGCGAGCTTTATCTCTCCTTAGAGGCCGCCCATTCCCTGCCGCGCGTCGCCCGGGTCAAAGGCGACACGGCAGGACGGGAAATCATCACAGTCATGGTCAAACACGCGCAAGCAGCCGATCACATCGAAGGTTTGATCGGTTGGCGCGCGGAAAGCCTGCTCCTTGATGCTCACGGCGGCATTGCCGGGGCGCTCGCCCGCCAAGATGACGGCGCGCTGCTCGCCCTCGAGGCAGACGTCACTGTGTTAGCGACAGGCGGCGTGGGCGGATTATTCTCCGTCACCACCAACCCTCGCACGGCGCGCGGCGACGCACTCGGTATGGCCGCTGTGGTCGGCGCAGAGTTGCGAGACATGGAGTTCGTCCAGTTTCACCCCACCGCCATCGATATTGGTCGCGATCCGGCCCCGCTGGCGACCGAAGCGTTGCGCGGCGAAGGCGCAACCCTCGTCAACGCCAATGGGCGGCGATTCATGCAGAAATACTCGCCCCAAGGTGAGTTGGCCCCGCGCGATGATGTGGCGCGCGCGATCTTTGCAGAAATCCAAGCTGGGCGACCGCCTTTCCTTGATTGCCGGGCAACCGTCGGCAGTCATTTCCCCGAAGAATTTCCAACCGTGTTTGAAAGCTGCATGAGCGCGGGCATTGATCCGCGCACCGAGCTGATCCCGGTTGCGCCTGCCGTGCATTATCATATGGGCGGGGTCGCGACGGATAGTTTCGGCCAGTCATCCCTGCCCGGTCTCTATGCGATCGGGGAATGCGCGGCCACGGGCCTGCACGGAGCCAACCGCCTCGCGTCGAACAGCTTGCTAGAAGCCGTCGTGTTCGGGGGCCGTGCCGCTGAACACATCAATAGCTGCACCCTGCCAGAGCGCCGGGCGGAGAATGTCCGCGTGCAACCGTGGTTGTCGATGGGCACAGATGTGAGTCAGTCGCTCCGCAATAATATGACTGAGTTGTGTGGGGTGCGGCGGAGTGCGGCGGGGCTCAACCGCCTGCTTGATATTATTGACGGTCTGATCGGCCGGGTCGGACGCGCCAACCCCCTGATTGCCAGTCACATGATCGCTGCAGGTGCGCTGGCCCGCGAAGAAAGCCGGGGCGGTCATTACCGTGAAGACTTCGCGGAAGAATCGCCCACATCCCGGTCCAGCTTCCTGACCTATGACCGCCTTGAGTAAATCCTAGGCTGGCTCGCGGTGCCATAGCAGCGCGAAGAAGAAGAACCCCCAGAACGCCAGCAACAGCACGCCAGCTGAGTAAGCACTGGCTTGCGCCGTGTTAGCATAAATATGGCTGAGTCCTGCCGCATCGAATGTCGTCGCCAAAGCATCCATCAACATGGACGGCATCGCCATGATCGCGGTTGGGACCAACATGTCGTGCTTGGTTCGACCAGTCAGTTTCGCAACCGGGATGAGTGTCAGAGGGGCCGTGAGGAAGCCAATAAAGAGAAGCAGCGAATGTAGAAAAACGTCGCCATACATAAAGGGATGCAGCACACGGATTAAGACCACGCCGCCTAACCAGACTATGATACCAAAGATTATGAAAGTGAATTTGCGGTCCATATCGGCACCCTCAATTGTAGCAGTTGCTACGTGTGTAGCGATCGCTACAAAGTGAGTCAAGTGAGTGAAAAACTGAAATATACGGACGCGCTGGCCGACTATGTCCTGATCCACGGGATCAGCGGGGCCAGCCTGCGCCCGATGGCCAAGGCCGCAGGGACATCTGACCGGATGCTGGTCTATCATTACGGCTCCAAAGCCGGGGTGATGGAAGCCGCGCTTAAAGAAATCGCCGAACGAAATTCCGTCACACTGGAAACAACGCTTCCGGCCATTCCCATGCCCGCGGACCAGCTGATGCCCATGATCGGCGCGGCGATGCAAAGTGGGATGTTCAGCCAGTCTATCGCCGTGTTCCTTGAATTGGCTTCATTGTCTCTGCGCGGTGACGAGACCGCAAAAGCTGTCGGACAAGCCATCGGAGAACATTTTCGAGACTGGCTGGCTGCGCGCCTGACTGAGCCAGACCGGGCGCTTGAATTACTCTCAGCTATCGAAGGCTGGGGCGTTCTAACGGCCGTCGGCCTCGACGTGCCCTTCCCGACTGGCTAGAGCGCACCCATGCCAATTCTGCCTCCACTCCCCCGCATCGTCATCGAACCGGTCGTCCGCCGCGCCTTGGAAGAAGATTTCGGCGTGTCCGGCGATCTGTCCGCTAACCTCTTAGTTCCCGAATCTGCGACCGGGTCTCTGGTCATGCGAGCCCGTGAAGACGGAGTAATAGCCGGCATGCAGGCAGCAGAGCTGACCTATGCGCTCGTCGACCCAACTGTGAGCTTCACGGTCGACATCGGTGACGGCGGCACAGTCAAAGCCGGGACGATCATTGCGCGTGCCGCTGGACCCAGCCGCTCGCTGCTCTCAGCGGAACGAGTCGCGCTCAACTTTCTTGGCCGGATGAGCGGCGTTGCCACGCTGACATCGCACTATGTGAAGGCTATCGACGGCACAGAGGCCCGCATCGCCGCGACCCGCAAGACGACACCGGGTCTCCGCGCGTTGGAAAAGCGGGCCGTGCTGGCTGGCGGCGGCTTCACCCACCGCGAAAGTCTCGCCGCAGCGATCATGATCAAGGACAACCACATTGCGCTCGCGGGTGGTGTCGATGCCGCCCTCACAACAGTGATGGCGCAGCGCGACCATATGAGCATGGTCAGCGTCGAGGTCGACACCATTGACCAACTCAAACGCGTTCTGCCTTACCGGCCGGACGTCGTTCTACTCGATAATATGGATCTGGACACGCTGCGCGAGGCGCATGCGATTATTCGGGGTTTTGAAAAAGACGATGTGACTATCGAAGCTTCTGGCGGCGTCAATCTCGACACGGTTCGCGCCATTGCGGAAACGGGTGTCGATGTCATCAGCGTCGGCGCCCTCACGCATAGTGCGCCGAACTTCGATATTGGCATGGATGCGGCCTGATCGGGCGCAAGCAAACGATCAGAGTTTTTGCTGCCCTCTTCCCGGTGCTGAATCGTGAAAGGCCCCGGCAATAAATGCCGGGACCAAATTCTTCGAACTTCTATCGTTCGGGCAGAATCTCTTCACCCTCCCGGACAGCCTTGTAGTACTTCCAGCTGGTCATGTTTTTACGAGGGTCGGACACGGGCGGCGGGGCCGTGTATTTTGGATAATGCATCGCAATTTCCGCCTTCATCGTGTCGGACAAATCATCAAAGCTGTCCAGCTTCAGACCCGCCGTGTGCATATAGATGATGCCTTCACGACCATTCATTTTCATCCAGGGGAGCCAATCGCTCATCCGGGCCCAACCGACTGCAATCGGGGCTGTATCGACCGTAGGATCGGTCAACTCATCCACGCGGCCTAGGAAATTGAACATTTCCGTTGCGTGGTAGGTACCGCCGATCTCGGCTTGATAGTCGGATGCTAGCGGGTTGGGGTACCAGAGTGGGAAGGTTGAGTTCATCTGGAAATGATTGCCCATGATGTCACCGCGGAACGCCCCCGGGCTACCGTCACGATTATTCATATAGCTGGTGAAATTCACTGGATCATTGGCGACGTGCATCACCTCTAGGGTTTCACCCGTCCAAGGGTTGTCCCACGTTTTTAAAACTTCACCCGTCTTAGAATCTTTGTAGAGCAGGATTTCTCGGCTCACGAGCTTATAGCCCATGCCGCGTTCCGCATCATTGACGGCTCCGCACTGGCGAATGTTCATGCCTTCGACATCGAACAGCTTTTTATCGCGCTCGCCCATACGGCGAGAATAGGCTTGGCCATGCCAATAATAGGTGATCGGTTTTTCGTCGATCGTGGAGCATTGAACTTTGCGGTTCGCCATCATCACGCCTTCAGGCGTCGTCAAATCGATCACTCCATCCTTTACGGCTCCATCAGGCATGGTCATCGTTTGAGCAGAGGCAACGCCTCCCAGCGCCAATGCAGCCGCCGCTGCAAGCAATAGCTTTTTCATGTTAGTTTCCACTTCCTGTTTTGAGGTTGATGCCGGGGGTGTAGGTCACTTCGCCCGCTGTGCAGGAGGCCTGCAGCCAACGCATATTGATGGCGAGACGCTCCGTTTTCGGATCGGTCCACGTATAGCCGGGCGCGTAATCTTCATCATCGCCGAGATAGGTGTAGAGCACGAGCGAGTCGCGATTGATGCCAGTCGGCCATTGCACATTGCGCATTTTCAGACCGACACGTGGATGCTCATCGGTGGCATCGATCCAGACCCGACCGCCTTGATCATGCAGTTGGAGGTCATTGTAAAAGGCGTATTCACCGTCCTCTTTGCGCGGGCTGACCCAGCATTTAAACGGGCGGGCGCGAAGCATGTTGAAGGTCTCAGACCCAGCAGAGAGACGAAACCCCTCTGGCGACAAGACGACCGTTCCGCCGCAGCCTTCACCGCGGAAACTTTCATACTCACGCACGAAAGTACGCTCACAGTCAGCCCGACCAAAACGGATCACACTCGCACGGATCGCTCCATCCTCGACACGGTAATCATGTCGGGCCTTGATAACCCGTCCATCAGACCAGCTCGTTGTCGTTTCAAAACTGTCACCGACTCGTTCAACAACCAGTTCGATGCGCGGAACCCGGTCCGCTTCGGGCATATCCAAATTGCCCTGAAAATAGACCTGCTCTTCATTGGTATAAATACCAGGCACTAATTTTTTGAACTCGCGTAGATCGCGTTCCGCAATTCGAGTCGCCGGATCCTTATCTTGCGCGACAGCTGGAAAAGCGACTGACAGAGCCGCAAGTGTCAGAAGGAATATTTTCATAGCTTCGGGGCCTCCACCAACAAGACCTGCACATCCGCCAATCCAGCACGGAGCGGCTTGGCTTTGGAATATTCCGGTGAATTCCAGAATCGCAGAGCTGCCGCTTTATCCGGCCACTCGGAGATCGCAATGGAGGCGCCGTCGCCGAAGTCGCCTTCGATTAGGTCTGCGCCGGGCGCACGCAAGACATAGCGCCCACCGAAACGCTCAACCAACGGCGCCGTCGCCTTGGCGTAACCTGCGATAAAGGCGTCCCGATCATGGATTTTCGCCGTAATCAGCATGTAGCAGCGCGTGTCGCTCATCCGGTCCCTCATCCCCCAATTTGATGGCTGACAGGATTTCCGCCGCCATCTCTTTGGCATGAGCTTCGAACACTGGCGCGGTCACGTCCATGCGCTCGGTCAAAGACACGCCTAAAGCTTTGGCGGCGTTTCGGGTTGGGTCCAGAAGATTAGATTGCGTGGCGATGACTGAGACAGAGCAAGGGATATCCGAGAACTCGGTAAAAGGATCATAGGCAAACGCAGCGCGAAACGCGTCCTTTTCGGGATCATCAGGCAGTTTCGCTGCATATGCGTCGCGTGTATCTTGGTCGAAATAGGGAATGTCGATCATAACGATTTTTGCTATCGTTTTACGTTTCGCAATCTCGGCTGCGACGAGGTTTCCTGTGTGAAACCCAATTAGAACAGCGCTCTTCGGAATCTCTTGAACAAGCGCCTCCGCATAGTCGCGTATAGACGACTGTGCGATTGGCGCTTGATCACCATAACCGGGATAGGTCAGCGCCAGCGTGCCGACTTCGCCTAATGTTGAACGGATAGTGTCAAAGAATGCGCCTGTATGCGGCGCAGGCGGCAAGAAAACGATTGCCGGTCGTGTTTTAGGCATGAGTGAGAACCTGTCGATAGTATTTCAGCGTCACAGAGGATAGCAGCATAACGGGCAGGCCGAAGACAAGTGGATAAATCGCCATAGCGTAGCGCAAGCCCTCTCCGGCAAAATATGCGTCGTTAAGCCACCCTATGAAGGGCGGGCTGAGCGCACCGCCGATAAAGCTGATGAAGAAATAATAGATCGCCACCACCACACCGCGCACATCGCCGGGCACAATGGCGAGCAGCGCATTCACGCCCGTTGCGCTGACCAACCCAATACCGGCTGTCGTGACGCAAAACACCGCAAACGCCATCCAGCCAGCAGGCATCATGGGCGCAATCGCGGCTGTTGGGATCATAATGAAGAGGCCCAGAATAGCGAGTTTCAACGGGGCGGTTGCATCCCCGGCTGCGACCCTCCGGTCGGAATACCGTCCCGCGAAAATATAGGTCAGAGGGCTGATCGCCAAGATCGAAAGCCCATTGATCAGCGCATAATTGGAAGGATCCCACCCCCAAGTCCGAGAGAACATGGGGGCGTTAAAAAACTGCCCGTAAGCAATCGCGACCATACACATGAAAATCGGCACGAAAGTGAAGAAGGCCGCCCAGTTGTGCCCGATCCAGACGAAAGCATCACCCAGCGAGGCGCCTTCTCGCGGACTACTTTCAATCCGGGGCGGTTCGCGCAGAAACAGAAAGACTGCTGCCAGAATGAACCCCGGAAGGCCAACAACGATGAAAATGAACTGCCAGGTCGCGATTTGGCCGACAAATGGCAGCGAGACTTCGCCGATTGTTGCAGCCCATTTTAGGATCCCTCCAGACAGGAGGTTCGCGACGGCCGCGCCGATCACCAACGCCATCGAATAAACTGCGATGGGCAGCCCGCGTCTCTCTTTCGGGAAGCTGTCGCCGATCATGGAGAAGGCCGCCGGGCTGAGAATGGCTTCACCAACCCCGACACTCATCCGCGCTAAAAAGAGCTGGAAGAAGGATTTGGCGACGCCGGTCCAGATTGTTGCGAGAGACCAGAGGAAAATCCCGATCGCGACCAATTTGGTGCGCGCCCGTCGGTCGACCATGAAACCCAGCGGCAAGGCGGCGAGTGCATAGACCCAAGTAAAGGCTGACGATAAAAGACCCATCTGGAAATCCGTCGCGCCTGTGTCAGCTTTGATCGGGTCGATCAGCAGACCGAGAATGTAGCGATCAATGAAGCTAGAAATATAGGCCAAGGTCAGAAATGCGACCAGCGTCCACGCATATTTTGGAGTTGGATAGCCGTCACTTGTTTGTTGTGGGTTCTGTTCGCTCACGGCGCGTCCTTCCGAATGAGGTAGAGCACCACGAGATTGCCGTCGAAGTCGACAATGCCATATTCAACCCCCTCACGACCATCTTTGGTCACGAGGTGGTCTTCGCGGTAGATCGTTAAACCAAGCGCACGCGATGCGGCGACGGCGTCATCGATATTCGCCGCTTCCAAGACGACCCCTGCCCGGCGCGGCGTGGCTTCCGTCGGCGGTAAGTCCGCGACTTCTGTCAGCGCCATAACGTTGGGCTGGTCTTCAGTGCGCAGGACACAGAACCGCATGGTTGACCCCCGCTCGATTTCGAAGACGTCATAACTATAGCTGTCCGCCTCACTATCCTTGATAAAGACGACATCAAAGCCAAGCACATCGCGATAGAAGGTCAGCGCGCGGTCCAGATTGGCAACCAGATAGTTGGCGCGTTGAAAGCGGATTTGCGGTTTAGTCATCAAGCTTCACCTTCACGCATCGCGTACCGACATTCGTGCCGTCATAAACGCCGATCAGCGCCTCTGGCATTTTGTCGAACCCAACCAATTCATCGACCAGAGGTTTGAGCGTGCCCGCCCGGATCATCCCAGCCAGCGCGCTGACCGTTTCATCGAATCTATGCAGATGGTTATAGACAAAATATCCGCGCATATCGGCTTCGGCCCGGCGCAGACGCGTATAATTGGTCAGGCCAAACGGTTCCGCGCGGCCATATTCGCTGATCGAACCGCACAGCAGGACGCGGCCGCTCATGGCTAGATTATCGAGACACGCCATCAAGATCTCACCGCCGACATTGTCAAAATATATGTCGATCCCGTCAGGGCAGGTTTCCGAGATCCGCGCGGCCACATCCTCAGCTTTATAATCGATCACCGCGTCGGCCCCGAGGTCGCTGACGATGGCGCATTTGTCGGGTCCGCCGGCAATGCCCACGACACGCAGACCGTCCGCCTTGGCCAGTTGCACGATCAAATGACCGACGCCGCCCGCCGCGCCCGAAACAACCAAAGTCTCGCCCGCTTTGGGATCACAGCGATATTTATAAGCCGAGTAAGCGGTCAATCCGGTCATAGAGAGAATGCGCACGGCCAGAGCGTAAGACAGGTCATGCTCGGTCACGCGCAGAAAACGTTCTCGCGCCGTCATCTTCGATATTTTATGTGTCTGCCAGCCAAGTTGCCCTTGCACCACATCGCCGACCGCATAGTCTGGATGTCGGCTCTCCAGCACGCGCGCGACGCCGCGTCCGTGGATGGTATCCCCCATTGCCAGCGGGGGTTCGCCAGCCATTGGCATCGGGCATTCCGGCCCGTTCATCATATACATTCGCATGACGGGCGCGATGCCGAGATAGAGCGTTTCGAGCAGAACTTCGCCCTCACCCACATCGCCAATTGGTTCGTCCTTAAAGACGAAATCCGTCGGTTTGGGCGGGCCATTGGGCCGTGCCGCGACGCCCCATGCCTGTTTACTGGCCTGCTTTCGGGCTTCTTTCCGGTCCGGCATATCAGGGAGCCGGGTCAATGCGTGTCACCTGATTACATTCAAAGAAATGACCGTCCGCGTCCCAGAGGTTGGTCGAGAGGAAGTGTTTCGTCTCACCCTTGGCCCCGGTTGTGGACCATTCGCGTGGGGCGTGGCGTAGTTTGAAGCCATGTTTGACCGCTCGGTCATGAATGCCCTGCGCATCGTCAGCCACCACGACGAAGACGGGTTTTCCGTAACCCAGATCATAGCTCACCTCCGGCACCTCAACAGGCGGCTCCTGAAATTCCATGAGGCCGATCATACCAATCTCGTCATGGGCGAATTTGACGATGCAGAGCCGAAGCTCATCGCCTTTTTTGCCAATAGGCAGACCTTCGCCCGACAGGGTGAAGGGTGTATCGAACCAAATATCGGCTTTCAGGACGTCGCGGTAAAACTCCAGCGCGCGGTCCATATCGCGCACCATTAGTGTGGTGCGTTTGACATAGCTGCTCATGAACGATCTCTCCCAACTGTCAGAATGATAAGGCCGACGGCCCAGCTGCCCCATTTCTCGATGACGTCAGCCAGCGATCCGTCGATATTGTAGGCGCCCACGGCAATGATGAAGCCCGCTAGAACGGCCATCAGCACGGCCCCGCCCTTGACCTTCCAGCCCAAGCAACGGGTCAAAATGCTCGGCCCGAAGGCTGCGCCCAGTGCAACCCAAGAGAATAGCACGCGTGAGAAAATGTCCGTCGGCGCATAGAGTGTCACCAAAACAGCGACGACGGCGACGCCGATCATAGCGAGCCGACCCATCAGCAAGCCTCGTTTTGGGCTAGACCAGCGCAAGCCGCTATCGTGGCTGACTGCAGAGGCCGCCGCGAGCAGCAGGCTATCGACCGTACTCATTACGGCGGACAGGACGGCCGCGATCACAATCCCGGCGATGGCGGCGGGAAGATAGGCGCTCGCTGCGGCGAAGAAGAGGCTTTCGCCGCCAGTGTCCAATGCCATCGCTCGACCGCTCAGCGCGAGTAGAACGAGGCCGCTATAGATAAGGATGCCCCAGCCAACCGTGATAGCCGCGCCGCGTCGGCGTTCAGACTGACTACGAACCGCCATAATCCGGTTTAACAATTGCGGCTGCCCCAGTGCGCCCAGACCCGTCCCGAGAAGACCCATCGCCGCGCCAATGCCGGCCATGCCAAACGCCCCGCCCGTCGCGCTGAAATAGGATTGAGGCGCCGTAAACCGGAGCGATTCCATAACAGCTTCCAAACCGCCCGCCGCATTCACGGCGGCAATCGGGACAATGATACACGCGATAACCATGACCCCGGCTTGCAACGCGTCCGTGATCGATGCCGCGAGAAACCCGCCGAGCAGACAATAGATCAGGATCACCGCCGCCCCGAGCAGGATCGCTTCCGTCGCGCTCATCCCAAACACTTCGGTTAACGCGTTACCCGCTGCTTGGAATTGCGCGGCAATGTAGAAGACAAAGCAGAACAGAATCAGCGCGGCGGCGACCAAACCGATGGTCCGCGCCCACTTCCCCGCATCGGCGACCAGAAAATCGATCACGGTGATATGCCCGCGCTCACGTGTCTCCGCATTCAGGCGCGGCCCCATGACGAGCCAGGTCAGCATATAACCGCCGAAAATCCCCGGGACGAGCCAAAGCGCGACAAACCCTTGCGTAAAAACCATGCCCGTAAAACCGAGCAGAACCCAAGCCGAGGATGTCGAGGCCGCATAGGACAGCCCCGCCGTCCACGCGCCCAGCCCCCCGCCGTCTTTGCCCGGCCCGGCCAGAAAGAAGTCGCCCTCGCTGCCGACGCGGCGGCTCGCCCATAGGCCGATGCCTAACAACAGCAGCTTGTATGCGACCAATGTCGCAATAATGATGGTATTCCCCTGCATACTCTGTCCTCCTAAGGAGGATGCTACTCGGTCATTTGACGCAAGTCAGTCGGGAAACCGCCAAGCCCATTATTCAGAGCCTCATGTCAAAAGCAAAACGCGTCCCTCGTCTTAAAACGCCAACCTGGTTAGTCATCTGTATGGATGGGCCGGATACGCCGCCGCTGCGTAACGAGCATCTGTTCGGCCATCTCGATCATATCGAGGCGAATAATAGCGATTACCGCGTCGCCGGCCCGATCCGCGACACAGCGGACGGCCCGATCATCGGCAGCACCTTCCTGATCCCGGCGGAGAGCAAAGAAGCCGCGATCGCCAAAATGGACGGCGACCCTTATATCAGCTCGAACATGTACGCCTCAATCACCGCCTACCACTTCGCCCCGGCCTGCGGCGAATGGATGGGCGGCGTGATCTGGGATCAAGATGAGATTCGCGCGAATATGCCAAAATATACTTAGTAGAGGTCTACCTACTGTCTGACTTAGCTATTCGTCAGAAAGATTCAGGGGACAGCTATCCAATAGCGCGGACCCAATACCTAGGTCGGAATTGAAGCTGTCAGCTTCGATTAACCAAGTGCCGTCGGATTGCCTCCTGCGGACTTCCAAGAACTTGCCCACATCCACCCCGTATCCGCCTGCGCCATCAGGTATGAATACGCAGGAACGCCCGCGGACATAGGCCATGATCCCACTGCCCTCGATGGCATCAATCTCAAACCCGATTCGAAAACCCGTTTCATTGTCTGCTTCCCAAGCCGCAATGGCCTCACGGCCAGTCACGATCGGTCCGTTTGGCGGCATCATGACCGCGTCTGTCGTGAAAAGCTCCGACAGCACTTCCCAATCATTGCGATTATAAGTCTCAACCCAGACTTTAGACGCGGCTTCGATGTTGGCTCGGTCAGCTGAAGTGAAGGTGGAGGAATCGTTCTGACATCCAGCGAGCGAGGCGGCGATGAGTACTATCGAAGGGAAAATGACCGATTTCATGGAAGGCACCGACTTTGATTGGATTTAGGATCAGTCCGTCTTTCGTAATTCCCTGCTCAAGACAAGGGTCGCGGTTAAATCACGCCCAACGTGCTCAACCGCGCAATCACCTCATCCTGTCTGCGCTTATAGAAGTCTTTCTTCGGTGCGGCGCTGCCATCGCCGAGCGATCCGCTTGGATGCATATCCAGCGTTCCGTACATTTTAGCGTAAAGTTCCGCTGGTTGGCGGGCGAGCATATTATCCATGCCGTTGCGCGCACGTCGGTCGCGCAGGGCGCGAATATCAACGTCAGCACAGGCCGTGATACTCTCTCCGCCGGGTGTTTCGGCCAAAATCAGCCCCCGATCATCGACAATCTGGCTGCGCGCATCCGTGCTGGCGGCCGCTAGCGCCGTCCCGGTAATCTCTGCTGAGTTTGCCGAGATGACGTAGCACTGGTTTTCCTGCGCGCGGGCGATCTTGGCGATGTTCTTATAGGTCCATTGGGTCGAGGCGGCTTCTGAGGTCGGATGCAGGATCACTTCTGCGCCTCTGGCCGCCAGAATGCGTGAAATCTCTGGAAAGCGGATTTCTTCACTCGCCACAGCAGCCAAACGCCCCAGCGGCGTATCGACGACCGGAAACAGGCTCTCGAGGCTATAATGCTCCAGATAGGCGTCCATGACGTCATAGGGGCTGGGCGCATACATGCTGATCAGGCGGCGATAACGCAGCACCAGCTCGCCCGACGGCGCTGTGATGGTGCTGGCTTGGAAATAGAGTTCTGGGAAGTGCGGATCCGTCTCATAAAGGTTCGCGCCGATATATAGCCCAGTTTTCTGCGCCAACGCACCGATTCGGTCGTAAATCTCACCGTCCATCGCCACACAGGCCTTTTCGCGCCATTCCGCCGCGCTTTCGCCCGCCGGATAGCTGGTCAGGAAATATTCGGGCAGACAGACGAGCTTCAGGCTCGGCCCGTGAAAGGCGAGCGCGCTCATCAACTGACCCGTGATGCGCCCCAGACTGGATTGCATAATGCCGCGAGCCTCCGCGCGGTCGGTGGCCCGGTTCACGGCGGCACATTCAGTCTGCAGAGCAAGCGCTTTATAGAGTTCCATGCGGTGTGACCTATCGATGCGAGTTTGCGGGTTTTTGCGCTGGGTCATACAGCTGACGCAAGAGCGCAATAGGAATTGGCCATGACAAAGCATCCACGGACCCTCCCCGTCGTCAATCCGAGGACAGGGGAGCCAGACTATGAGATCGTCGCGATGGACGCTGACGCAGTCGCCGCCGAGGCCCGGCGCTTGCGCGACGCGCAAACCAAATGGCGCGCGCTTGGCATCGAGGGTCGGGCCGATGCCATGCGTGGTTTAGCGGATGCGTTAGAACGTCACGCGGATAGCGTCGCAGCGGCGCTTGAAATCGATACGGGACGACGCAAGCTCGCACGCTCTGAAGTCCTCGGCGTCATCGGATCGATGCGCGGTTGGGCCGCTCTAGCCCCGACGCTGATCGATGAGCCAGACTGGGTCCAGGGCCGCGCCAAGCCGAACTTCAAACATCAGACAGAGCTGGTGCCCTACCAATTGGTCGGCGTCATCAGCCCGTGGAATTTCCCGATTACCCTGTCTTTCATTGACGCCATTCCGGCGATGATGGCGGGGGCTTGCGCGCTCATCAAACCGAGCGAAGTGACGCCGCGTTTCGCGGACGCGCTCGCACCCGTGATTACAGAAGCGGGCATGGCTGACCGGCTCAGCTTCGTCCAAGGCGACGGGCTAACGGGCGCGGCGTTGATCCCAAATATCGACTGCGTTTGCTTCACGGGCAGCGTCGCAACGGGACGCAAAGTGGCGCTCGCGGCAGCGGAAAATCTTATCCCGGCGAACCTCGAATTGGGCGGCAAAGATCCGCTCATCGTGACCGCATCGGCGGATATGGATGCGGCCTCAACCCTCGCTTTACGGGCCTCCGTGCTCGCGACAGGGCAGGCTTGCCAAAGTATCGAACGCGTCTATGTGCCGCGAAACTATTACGAGAACTTTATCTCTCAACTTACTGATAAGGCTAAGAATATAAGTTTCAATTTCCCTGATATAAGTTTGGGTGATATTGGTCCATTCATCTTTTATAAGCAGGCAGCCATCGTTTCAGGCCAGATTGATGCCGCTAAAGCACATGGCGCGACCGTGCTGTCGGGCGGCACAATTGAGCGTCATGGCGGCGGCTATTGGATGGCCCCAACAGTGATCCGAGACGTCACGCACGACATGGACATCATGCGCGAAGAGACGTTCGGCCCAGTCATTCCCGTCATGGCTTATGACACGATTGAAGAGGCCATCGCGCTCGCTAATGATACGGTGTTTGGCCTGTCCGGCGCAGTCTTTGCCGGGTCGGTAGAAGAGGCGAAAGCGATCGGGCAGCAAATCGATGCGGGCGCGATTAGCCTGATGGATGGAGCGTTGACAGGACAGTATTTCGAAGCTCCAAAACAGAGTTTCAAAGCCTCCGGCCTTGGTGGGTCGCGCATGGGTATTGAGGGTTTTCGTCGCTTCTTCCGACAGAAGGCGTATATCGCCAACACGACTTGCCCGCTGACCATGAAGGACTTTTCCGAAGGATGACCCCCAACCTAAAGACGGATTTCCCGCAAGACGGAATGGCCCGACTGACCCTGTCGCAACCGGCGCGCCGCAACGCGATCAATGCCGACATGTGGGCTGCCCTACCCCGTATTCTGGCGGAACTGGAAGCGACCCATCCGAAGGTTCTGATCGTCCAAGGCGATGGTGAGCACTTCGCTTCCGGCGCCGATATTTCGGAGTTCGGGACACTCTACCAAACGCCAGAATCCAGCGCCAAAATCAGCGCGGACATATCGGCGGCGATGGACGCCCTCGCCGCTTTCCCGGTTCCAACCATTGCATTGATCCGGGGCGCCTGCGTTGGCGGCGGTCTCGGACTGGCCTTATCCTGTGATCTCCGCTTTGCCGATAACACGTCGAAGTTCGCCATCACGCCTGCCAAGCTTGGCCTCGTTTACCCGTTCTCTGATGTCGCTCGATTGATCGAAGCTGTCGGCGCACCGAACGCCAAAGACATCCTCTTCTCCGCCCGCCTCATCAAAGCAAAACGCGCTGAGAAGATGGGTTTAGTCAATAAAGTCGTCAAAACAGACGAAATTGAGCGCGCCGTCCTAGATTATGCGGAGACTATCGCTGCGCAATCAAGCCAGAGTGCGCGGACAATGAAACATATGTTTGCCGCCTATGCCGCCGGACAGCGCGAGGAGACGGCGGATATGCAGGCCCTCTTCCTCGGTGGTTTCGCCAGCGACGATTTCAAAGAAGGCTACACGGCCTTTATGGAGAAACGGCGACCAGACTTCGACTGAGACGCGGATTAGCTCTCAGATACTGTGAAAGCGGCCCCGGACGGATCACTTAGCACCGCATAGCGTGTCTCTCCGGCCTTGTGCGGGCCAGAAACAAGCGTCCCGCCACTGGCTTTGGCGGTTGAAATCGCGTCATCGAGCGACGGGACCGGAAAATAGGTCAGCCAGACAGGCGGCAGCCCGGCATTGCCGCCACGCGCGTGGCACAGCCCTCCCAATACATCACCATTCGCATTGGTCAGACAATAATCGTTATAATCGCCCATGCTGATCGGGATAGGCGATCCACCAAACACGGCTTCGTAGAAAGCGAGGCTCTGAGCCGGGTTATCCACGGTTAGATCGTGCCAGCTCGGCTGTGCCGACGTGACGGTCTTCCGCTCATAGGTCGCTTCAAACACCGTCATTTCTGGGCCATTCGGGATCGTCATGATCATCCGGCTTTGAAGTTGATCAGGCGTCGAATAATCAGCGACCTGAGTTTGAGTCATGCCGCCGTCTGCATTGCGAGACGCAGTAATGACCGCACCCTTGCGCTGCCCCGTGAAAATCTGCGCCTCCCCGCTATTTGGGATCCAGACCATAGTAACGGCATTATCAGGCCCGAACTGGTAGACCGTTTCGCACATCATCCCCGGCTGACCGGACATGTCTTGCGTGTAGCTGGACCGCGATCCCGCACCGCCGAGCGCCGTAACCGTTTCAAATTGCCCGGTGGATGAGAGCGTTGTCCCCGCTGCGGGGTCGACCGTAATCACTTCCGCGCCGGACCAGTGACCCGCCATTGCCTCAAGAATGTCGTCTAAGCTCATTATTCAGCTCCACCGCTGCGTTGGACCGGCACGATGCAGTCCATATTCCATAGTGTCATCCCGCTCGGCCGGGGGTCATCGAAATAGGTTTCAAGTGTCGGGCCTAGTCCGGGCTCCCACGGACTGTTCGGCACGAAAATACGGCAAAGATAGTCCCAAGCCCCTGAAAAGACTTCCAGATCACCGTTGCAAGACAGTACAGCCGCCTGAGTCGCCGGTAAATCCCGGATCACAACACCCGCTCCGGCTTTGGTGTTCGGGTCAACAGGATAAGCCAGTTCGAATCGGTACACAGACCCCGGCGTATCGTAGGGACTGTCATAGCTCAGCCCCATCATGAGCCGATCCGTCCGCATCTGCCCGCGGGTCGAAAGCCATGCTTCGAATTGGTCCCACCCCTCCCGCAGGCGCCCGGTTTGTTCGGCCTCGGCCACTGGATAGACCGCCACATGTTGGGCGGGCCGAGCCTCGATCCGCACGGGCCACGTCGGCGCATTCGTATCGGGAGCAGCCTGCATCAGAACCGTGTCGCATGCCGCTATCGTGTCCGCTTGACGATTCTTCTCATTTTTCCGCGCTCCGTTGAGCGGCGCGACCCTGTCCCAACGGCTTGGGGCTAGGCCGTAGGCGCGGCGGAAAGATCGGGTAAAATCGGAGCTTTCGGAATAGCCGGACTGGTACGCTATGCGCGTCAGGCTCCAGTGGCGACGGGCGCGCATTAATCTGCATGCATGCTCTAGCCGGACACGACGCACCAAAGCACCAAAGGTTTCACCGTATCGATCTGAGAAAATGGCGTGCAGGCGCGATGCGGAATAGCCCGCCTGAGCGGCGGCCTCCTCCAGCGTCACAATCTGGCTCGGATTCCTCCGGACCGCCATATGCGCCCGCTCGACGGCCGCAATCGCTCGCTGTTCGACCTTAGACACACTGTTAAAGAAACAGGTTTTGGAGGTCCAAACAAGCCCGTCTGTCTATCGGCCCATAGTTCTGAAAAACTGTTTCACGGTCGCGATCAGATCGGCCTCGCGCCCTCTTGGCCCGACGAGCTGCGCGCTGGCGGGTAATCCGCGCCGATCTCTACCGAGCGGAAAGGCGATCGCGGGACGATCGGCTAGGTTCGCGAAGGCGGTGAAATCCGCCTGATTTGCGGGAACCGGATCGCCGAATTTAAAGGCAGTTTGCGGCGCAGTCGGCATAAGGATGAAATCCGGAAGTTCTGCTGCGCGGAGCGCACGAATATGAGCGTAAGCTGCGTCGATCCGATCTTGCGGCAAATCGCGACCATATTCGAGCATGCTGCGGAAGAAGTCAGAAAACCCGTCTGGCTTATTCTTCAATCGCGACTCATGCGCGTCATAGCCTTCAACTTCAGATAAGATCAGCCCAGCGCGACGGGATTGACCATAGGCATAAGGGCTAAGATCAGTCTTGGCGTAACCTTTTGAAATTATATCAAATTCTTCCACAATGAATGACTCACATTCAACCGAGTCACCCCAATCGAGCGCGTAGATCTTGCCCGGAACACCACCCGACAAATCCGCATCGGCAATCACTTCCATCACCTGCACGCAGGTCTCTAGCGTCGCCGCATGAACGCCCACCGTATCGAGTGTTTGTGAGAGTGGGACGACACCTTGCAGCATCTCGTTCGAATGAGACGGTTTGAAGCCCCACAGGCCGCAATAGGCTGACGGGATGCGTACGCTGCCCATCGTATCCGTGCCCAAGGCCGCTTCGACGAACCCCGCCGCAACGGCTGCTGATGATCCACCAGAGCTTCCGCCGGGCGTATAGCCATCCTTGAGCGGATTGATCGTTTTGCCGAACCAAGGATTGTCAGTTTGAGCCCCGAGCGCGCCCTCCTCCATGTTCAACGTACCGACCAGTAAAGCCCCGGCCGCTTTGAGGCGCTGGACCACGAGCGCGTCTTCGTCGGCCTTGCGCGATACGTAGGCCTTAATGCCCGCGTGCCAGAATTTACCTTCCACTGCGATGTTGGCCTTCACGCCGATGGGCAGGCCGTCGATGGGCGACAAAGACTGACCGTCTTCGGCGCGCATGTCGCTATCGGCCATTTCGGGGATGGCGAGATCGTTGAAAGCGTCGATGACCGCGTTAATGCGATCATTCTCGGCCTTCATCGCTTCGTAGCAGGCTTCCAGACGGGATTGAGCGGTTAGCCGCTCAGTCAAAGCGAGTATCCACCAATCGGATCGGTTTTTGCCTCACATCGACTTGCGTTACGTCGCCCGTCGTGCCCATCGGAACAAGCTTTACGCCCATGCCGAGACCGAGTTTACTCTTGAGCAGCGCTTCGAACTTGGCTTCCAACTCCGGCGTGGCGGGCGCATTCGTTTCAGCCACAACGATCATCTCATCACGCCCAGCCTGATCGCGTTCAGCCCGGCAGTAAAATTCGCCACCAAAAGCATCGATCTCCTCCATCAGCGGGCCGAGCGCTTGCGGGAAGATATTGATGCCGCGTAGCTTCACCATATTATCGGACCGACCGAGAAACCCTTCGATCCGGTTGAGATTGAAACCGAGCGAACTTTTACCGGACCGAACCGCCGTCACATCGTGCGTATTGAAGCGGATGATCGGATAGACATCGTCTTTGAACAGGCAGGTCACGACCATGTCGCCTGTGTGGCCGTCTGGCACGACGACGCCTGTATCAATGTCGCAAACTTCAAGATAATGCGCGTCTTCTAGCACATAGAGCCCGTCTTGGTCCGGTCCCTCACCCGCAATTGCACCCGTATCGCCAACGCCGTACCAATCATAACATTCCGCGCCGCCCCACATATCGGATACGGAGCCTTTATCTTCACGACCCATATGTCCAGAAATCGTCCGCACGGGAATGTCGACGCCAGGTTCTAGTCCCTGCTCTCGCGCCACGGTGGCGAGCTTTTTGATATAGTCAGCAAAGCCCACAATTGCCGTGGATTTGAAATCGGCCAGCATTTGCACCTGTTTGACGGAGCGCGTTTCCACGCCCGTCCCGGCGGAGAGAAAGATGGCCTGCGTCCAATGAGTCACAGCCTCGCGGACATAATGACCGCCATTGATCGGGCCGTGGCCATAGACGGAATGGACGATATCGCCCTGCCCAATACCTTGCAGCGTATAGAGACGCGCGAGCAAAAGGTTCTGAACTTCACGCGATTTTGGCCCAAATGCCAGGACTTGCGGCTTTCCCGTCGTGCCGGACGTGGTGTGAACTTTTACCGGTGGTCGTTTGTCGGCTGGATAAGATTCAAGTCCGGTCATGTCCCCAAGGGGCGGCATGCGGTCGATGCTCGCCATAAGATCAGATTTGTCGAACATGGGCAGTTTGTTGATGTCCTTAAGGCCATCAATATCGCCCGGCTCAATCCCCTGATTGCCCCAGAGTTTTTGGTAGAAGGGCGTTTTCCACGCCAATGTGAGCATACGCCGGAACAGCCGATCCTGATGCGCGAACAACGCATCGCGGGACGTATTTTTGGCAAAGTCAACAAACGCATCCCCGATGGGATGATCCGCACGGATCGCATCCGGGTCGACAAAGTCGAAATAGGTAGCGCTCACAGTATTATGCCTCCGGCCAGACGAAATAGGTCACGCACATCGTCAAACCGCTCTAGATGGTCGACCCTTGCGATAAGCCCGTCTGCAACCGTGCCCGCCTTGTCTTTGCTCAAGCCGAAGGCAACACAGGTCCGAAATTTTTCCAAATGTTGCTCGCGGCTCAGCGGGTCGGTCGGCGATCCGAATAGATTAGCGATCATCGCCAGCCGCTCTGTCCCATCGCTCAGGACAGCTTTGGCCGATTGCGGCACGAATTCTGCCGGGTCCTCAACATGGTTGGTAACGACCGATATCTTGCCCGCGAGCGTAAGCAAGTCCGGATCGTCCAGACTGTCTTGGGTGAAATCCTCCAACCCGACTGTGCCGCGAGTCAATGTGATGGCTGCCAGATAGGGAAAGCAGAGCCGCGCATAGTTGGGGCTCATCCCGGTCGTCGCCGGGCGGGCGACAAGGCGCGGAATAATGGGCGGGGCTTGCAATTCGAGATACTCTAAATTCTCAGCGGTTACCCCCTGCTCCATCAGGCGTTGCACCAGCGGTATACCGCCCTGCGCAGCGCGGCCCGTTGGGAACGGTTTCCAGCTCACCTCTGTGATGCGGTGAGTTTTGCCTAAATGCGCAGCGGCGGCTTTCATATCGACCTCATCTTCGAACATAGCGAAGTAGCCGAAGGGACCTTCAAGCGACTGTTCCGGCCCGTGCAGTCCGGCTTGTGCAAGGTCGCAGGCGACGACCGCCGCCCGCGCCGCGCCGGCAATTTGGACGGGTAAGGTCGGTTTGCCTTCGACATGGGCCTGCATAACGCCCGCACACTGCGCCAAGGCGCAGCCCATGGCTGACAAAGCGGTCGCCTCATCAAAACCGCGTAAGCGCGCAATCCCCAGCGTTGCACCGAATAAGCCTGCTGTGGCGGGGCGAAAAAATTTCAGCGGGCTTTTGACGGCGACGCCGAGTTCCACGGCGACATCAACCGCGACAATAAGGGCCTCCAACACCTCAAAACCAGACGTCTTGCCCCGCGCTTCAACTTCAGATCCAATAGCGGCCAAGATCGTCGCCATGGGATGCACGACAGCGGGTTCATGGACGCAATCATACTCCATCGAGTGGATCTGAAATCCGTTCAAATAGGCGGCTGACGCCTGTGGCGCGGTTTGGCCGCACCCCCAAAGATGCACATCGCCGCCCTCACCCCATTGGCGGACAACGGCATGGACACTGTCTTGGAACGGGGCGTTCGACCCCGCAATCCCGACGCCGAGACTGTCGAGCAGAAACGTCTTCGCCGCGTCATAGGCAGAGTCTGAGAAAACGGATTGGGTCAGCGCGTAAGTCGCGAAGACGCGAGAGATATCGGTCATGGCAGAGTCTCGCGATAGTCATCCAGCGATCCGGTTAGCGCAGCCTCTATCAGCGCGTTAGCTGCTGCTTCGTCCATTCCGCCATGCCGTATCAATCCCGCAGCCTTCTCGCGAACTTGCTGTAGCGACATAGGGACTTCTGGATCACCAAGCGCGTCAGTGGCCGTCGAAATCTTACCGTCGATCTCAACACTCGCGCCGTAATGGGCTGGATAGGCCACGTCGAAGTCGGCGCTTCTTTCCACTGTGACCCGCGCGCGAGTCGCTGCATGAGTTGCAATGACGCCCGGTTCGAAATCTGACAATTCGGGCATACCCTTATCAAGGCAGATCGCGACCGCATGTTGTAGACTAAATTTGGCTTCGATGGCGGTTTCAGGATTTGGGCGATCACAGAACTTTAGCGCATCGGCATAGGTTCGCACCGTGATCGGCCCGCCCGCATCTGTCGCGGTCAGCGCCGCGTCGATAGCCGGATGGGCATGGCGGCAAGCCGGGTAAGGTTTGAGCGACGTTTCGTGCAGCAACCACCCGCCATAATCGGCGAGCACATCCTGTGGATCACCACCCGGACAGAGCGCTTTGAAGAAGCCCTGTTCACCTTCGAGAATCGTGCGCGGACCTTGGAACCCCTGCGCGGACAACAGCGCCGATTGCACGCCGACCTGCGCCGCATGACCCGCGTGGAGCTGTTTCGCCATGGAATCGGATTCATGGCGTGTCTGCCACAGCCCAGCGGATTGCGTCCCCGCGAGACCGAGTGCGCTGACCAAGTCGCTGCCGGAAAGCAGGTGACAGGCCGCCGCGGCTGCCCCGAACGGACCGCAGGTCGCGGTATTGTGCCAGAACGCATAATGCCCCGGCCCGACAGCTCGGCCAATGCGGATCGTCGCCTCATACCCAATCACAATCGCGTCGAGCAGGTCAGCCGCGTCCGCGTTGACATGTTCGGCCATCGCTAATGCCGCCGGAATGACGGTCGGGGCGGCGTGCAGCACCGCGCGCTTGTCAACATCATCCATCTCCAGAACATTGCCGAGACAGCCATTATGCAGCGCCGCCATTTGCGGTGAGGCCGACGATGAGCCGATCCGCGTGCAACGCCCCGCCTCATCGGCAAATGCGGCGGCAATCTTTACACCCGCCGGTTCCGCCCGCCCCGCAACGGCGCACCCTGTCCAATCGAGTAGGAGTAAACGCGCACGCTCACGATCCGCCTCAATGATCGGACGGGAAAGCTGTTTGGCGAGCGCCTGACTGGTCGTTGTCATTGTTGCGGTAGAAACGCGATCATGGCCCCATCTGGCGCGGTCTGAACCAAAGAATGTCCCTCTGGAATAGCGGCGCGATCCTCTGGCAGAAGAGCTAGAGATTTCAGGGAATCAATCTTAACTCGGTACCGAACTTCCGTCAGTCCCACAGCCTCACGCGTACAAGTCGCAGAGAAATCTCGACCCGTAAGCCCGGCATCTGCACCCATCACTTCGATCATCTCAAACCGACCCGTTTCCATGCCTTTGACCGGCGACACGATGGAAGCGCGATAGGGCACGGTTGTCGTTAACTCGACCGGAATGCCAAGCGGCATGATTTCTGGCTCTTCTGACACATAAGGTTCGCCATGATAAAAGGTTTCGTACCCAAGCTGCTCAGTGAAAAAACGGTAGGTCGCATCACGATCACTGACCATTTGCATAATATTGAACGGCACGCCGAAGCGTTCAAAGTCTGGATAGCCTTCAGGCAGCGGTGTTGTTAAGCGTTCGTAAAGTTGAATTTGCGTGCCCGTCGCCTGATGGGTCAACACAACAACATTTAGCTTGGATGGGCCGAACTCAAGGTAAGCGATCGGCGTCTTGGGCTCCCAACCGAGCGCCTTGGCATCCTCAACAATCGACGGCACATTTTTGGCCCGCATCATCAGAGACCAGTAACAGCCCGGCTCCCAACTCGCTGCATCGGGCGCACGGGCTTGCGGAGCGCCCATAGGCATTTCTTCCAATATGATGCGCGCGCCATGACCGTCTTGCTGCAACATCATGACTGCCGGATCGGAATAAACGGCTGTGTACCCGCCGATCTCAGTAAACAGCTTGGCAAAATCCTGATTATTATAAGTGCCAATTCGAACTTCGTCCCAAGCTTGGTCAACGACAGGAGTGACGTCAGCGCTGACCGGGGCATCCTCGGTGACATTCGTCGTTTGGCAGGCAGACAGCGCGATTAGCCCAATGACCATCCATGGTTTCACGTGAAACATCCTTTTACCCTCTCATAAACCCAAGGTCGCGCTATGCGATCACGCTCCAGAAACTCCTCGATCTCCACCCGGCTTTGCAGGGTTTCTGCAATGGCGTCGAGACCTTCGACGAGGCGGCGCTTCGCTGACGCATCGATTTCAAAACGCTGCCCGCTGATCGTCTGCGCGGTTAGATCAATTGTGACCTCGCGCGGCAGTTGGTCGATGACGGTGCTGGCTAGCTGGATCGGTAACAAACCATTGGAGATCAGATTGCCGTGGAAAATCTCACCGAAACTCGGCGCGATGACTGCGCGGATACCATATTCTTTTAGCGCCCAAACCGCATGTTCCCGCGAGCTACCGCAGCCAAAATTACGTCCGCCAATGAGGATCGTGGCGTTCGCATAGTCTGGCTGATTGAGAACAAAGTCCGGGTTTGGGGTTCGACCAGTCGTGTAGCGCTGGCCTGCAAACAAGCCGCCCGACAGACCCGTCTTGGACACGGTCTTCATCTCACGCGATGGGATAATCTGATCCGTGTCGATATTGTCACCGCGTAACGGCGCAGCGACACCTGTGTGGGTGGTGAAAGGACGGTTCATGGCGAAGGGTTTCCGGGCGCGGCGATCTTGCCAGCAACGGCGCTGGCCGCGACCACGGCGGGACTAGCCAAATGGGTGCGGACGTTTGGTCCTTGCCGACCTTCAAAATTTCGGTTTGTGGAACTCACGACGCGCGTGCCGGGCGCGAAGGTGCGCCCGCCCGCATAAAAACAAAAGGCACAACCTGCCTCGCCCCATTCAAACCCCGCATCGCGGAAGATTTGGTCAATCCCTTCGGCTTCGGCGTCTCGTCGCACTGCCATTGATCCGGGCACACAGATCGCGGTCACACCGTCCGCGACTTTGCGCCCGCGTAAGATTTTGGCAGCGGCCCGCAGATCGCTGATCCGCGCATTGGTACAGGACCCGATGAACGCGCCGCCAATGGGCAGACCCTCAATCACCTCACCGGCTTTAAGGCCCATATAATCAGAGGCGTCAGCCGTTCCATCGAGCCGACCGGCCTGCCCCGGTGATGTGCCCCACGTGATCATGTGACCAATCTCTTTTGCATCGAATACATGCTCAAAATCGAATGTCGCGTCAGCGTCGGATATCAACGTCCGCCAATAGGCGAGCGCGGCGTCCCAATCGTCGGCTTTTGGAGCGAAACGCCGACCTTCGAGATAATCGAACGTCGTCTCGTCCGGGGCAATAATGGCTGTGAACGCTGCAAATTCGACCGCCATATTACACAGGGTCAGCCGGGCCTCGACCCCAAGCGCTTCAACGGCCTCACCGCAAAACTCGACGGCGCAGCGTTTCGCTCCATCCGCCCCGAGCGTTCCGATAATATGTAAAATTAGATCCTTAGCAGTGATACCGTCCGCTAGCGTTCCATTCACGCGTATCCGCATTTGCGGCGGGCGTTTCAGGCGCAGCGTTCCTGTTGCCATCGCATGTTCTGCATCGGTCGAGCCGATCCCCCAAGCTGCCGCGCCGAGCGCACCCTGGCTGCACGTATGACTATCGGGGCAGACCAGCGTAAGGCCGGGCTGAGCGATACCCAGTTCGGGTGAAATGACGTGGACGATCCCTTGATCCGCACTGTCCACGTCGATCAGATTGATCCCTGTCTTTTGCGCGGCGGCGCGAGTCGCGGTGATAAAGACCTCGCCGCCGGGGGTACGGGCATCATTGCGACCCCGGCCTTCATCCGTACTGACGATATGGTCCATCGTGCAGAAGACGCGCGTCGGATCGATGGGCTCACGCCCTGACGCCATCAGGCTTTCCAGCGCCACAGAGCCCGTGCGTTCATGCAAGAAAACGCGATCAATCGCGATCAAATCCTCGCCTGACGCTTCATCTGATTTTGGGGTCGAAACGCGGTGCGCGTCCCAGATTTTGTCGAATAGCGTGCGTGCCATAGTCACATAGATAGGGCAGCCGCGCCAAAACGCGACTGCCCTTTATCAAAGACGATAAATGTTGGCCTAGAAGTTAAAGCCGAAATCCACGCCATAGGTAAGTGGCTCAGCCGCATAGACGGCATTCCCTGTCGCCGTACCCGCCCGATAATATTCCTTATCCGTCAGGTTGCGCGCCCAAAGAGCCACGCTCCAGAACGCATCGTTTGGCTTATAGGCAATCCGGGCATTAGCGAGATCCGGAATGTCGGTCGCGGCACTGGCTGGAGAGTTAGCGACCAGATTGAAGCTATCGTCTTCAAACGAAATGTCGCCTGAGATGACGAGATCCGCATTGCCGAGCGGTTGCGTATATTGCGCGCTGATGTTCGCCTTGTAGGACGGCGCGTTTTTCAGCTCCAATCCAAGAGCGCAATCGATCGTCACAACGCCGCCCGCACAGGGCACACCGTTATTGGTTAAACCTCCCGCCTGCGCCAATGTCAGTGACGTGTATTTAGCGTCCAGTAGCCCTAGATTTGCATTCAGCTGAAACCGCTCAGTCGGCGCGAGTGTGAAGTCGAATTCAAAGCCTGAAATCTCTGTCTCGTCGACATTGAACCGCGTGAAGCCAAGGCCCGGCACAGAGGCGGCGATCTGAAGATTGTCATACTGATTGAAGAAATAGGTGCCGTTCAGCCGCACCCGATCATCAGCGAGCCGCGACTTGAAGCCGACTTCGATGGTCCCGACTTCTTCCTCTTCAACTGGCTGGAAGCAAGCAGCCGGACCGAAACAATCCGGTGATACGGCGCCGCCCTTAAAGCCCGTTGCGTAAGACGCATAAATCATCACGTCATCGTTCACATCATAGTCGATTTTCGCGTTGTAGCTGACATTGCTGCCGCCCACATCGACCGCATTGGTGAGGTTGGACGACCGCGCAATCCCTTGGAATTCGCGGTCCTCATCCGTGTAGCGCAAGCCACCTGTCAGCGTGATGTCGCCGACACTATATTCGCCCTGCCCAAAGACAGCGAAGCTTTCGACGTCCGCAGCCACGCTGAACGGGAAGACGAAGCTGGTATCAAGATTGAGGTCTTCTTTGAAATAATAAGCCCCGGTGACAAAGTTGAACGCGCCGTCAAAGTTAGAGCTGGCCGTGACTTCTTGGCTGATCTGTTCCTGATCTGTGTTCTGACGATAGGGGAAACCAATATGCGACGACAGGTCATCATCAAGACGACGGAAGGAGGTGATGGATTGGATCGTAAACTGCCCCACATCGCCCGTGATTTGACCCGACACACCTTGGCTTTTGGTCTCGTTAAAGAAGCCCGCAAAACACCCGACAGGACGGGTAAACTGGAATGACCCTGCCTCACGGTCCGCTGGACCACCATCAACACAGGAGGACCCCGGAGCGGGTTCGACTGTGAAAATATCGCCGTCGGCATCAAGGCTATCAACAATGGAGGATGGGATCGGATCACTGTCATCATCGGCATAGTCCGCGATCAACAGGAAGTTCCAATCGCCAACATCATGGCTCAGCGAGCCACGGAATGCGATCGTCTCTAGGTCGCCGACATTTTCAAAATTGGTCCCGCCAAGCGTCCCGTTCGGATTAATGTCGAAAAAACCGTCACGGCTTTTGTAAAGACCAGATACGCGAAGAGCCGTCGTATCAGAAATCGGCATATTGACCGACCCTTTGACGTCGAACCGTTCATTATTGCCGTAAGTGACGCGGCCATTCGCGGCGAAGGCTTCCGTGTCAGGTTTTTTGGTCGTGATCTTGATCGCGCCGCCATTGGAGTTCCGGCCATAGAGCGTGCCTTGTGGGCCGCGCAGAACTTCGATCTGTTCCAAGTCGACCAGATCAAACAAGGACCCAACCAAGCGACCATAGTAGACGCCGTCCACATAGGTCCCGACAGCGGGCTCCACTAGGCCGCGCGATTCGTCTTCACCGATACCGCGCAAGAAAATCCGCGCCGCGTTGGCCGTCCCCGTATTGGTGCCCAGATTAAGGTTCGGCACAAAACTCTGTAGGTCGAGCGTGTCTTCGATCTGACGGATTTCCAGATCTTCGGCTGTCAGCACAGTCAAAGACACCGGAACATCTTGTGCAGATTGCGTCCGGCGCTGCGCCGTCGTGATGACTTCGTCAATTTGGCCGAAGGCATGAGTGGGCAGCAGCATTGCGCCCGCTAAGGCAGCGATGGAGGCGGTACGAGTGAGGCTCTTCGTTAGCATGGATTTCATTCCTTTAGACCGTCGCGCAACCGGGGGATTACGCGCCATTTGAAAACTCTTTGGTCCCAAGAAGCGGACTCTTCGGCCCGTCTCCTCGTTTTGCACTTTCCAGTGGACACGCTCCGCTTAGGATTGCTTCGCCCGTCACCTTTTTGACATGAAACAATTTGCAATGCGCTTTTTGCGCTGACTGTTGCAAACATGTCTCACCATACAGAGTTTCATCACACCATGCCCGCCATGCGAGCGCATGAAGGGGTCTGGACCGGCACCTACATCCATCTGGACGCGCAAGCACAGGAGATCGAGCGGCATCAAAGCCGGGTCGTGTGCGAGTTTCCAGACGATGGCCCCTTCGCCTATATTCAGCACAACACCTTCACCCATGGCGATGGTCGGATTGACCGCGCACGGCTGGACGGAACGTTCCGCGATGGACGTCTCTGGTGGGATGAGCCGACCTTTGCGGGCTCGGCATGGGAAACCAAGGATGGGCTGATCCTGCTACATTTAGATCGCAAAGATTTACCGGGCGTCGTATTTTGGGAGATCATCTTACCGCCCATCAAAGGACTCAGGTCCCGTACGTGGCATTTCATCAAGGACGGAGTTCTGATCCGGCGCACACTCTGTGAGGAGCGGCGGATTGCCTCAGACTGAGTGGTCTCGGATTGACCCACGCCAAGACAGCCTCTGCAACCCGCGTTAGAACGGGCGAATGAATAAGCCTGTGATCGATAGCCTAACCCAACTGCTTGGCACAGAGGGGGTGAACGATGTTGATGCCCGTCGCGCCCTGTTCTCTGAAGATATATGGGCCAAGGGCGACCTCGCCGATTTTGTCATTTCACCGCGCACGACTGAGCAACTCGCTGAAGCCGTCGCTGTCGCCCATCGCGCCAAGATCAAACTGAACCCACGCGGCGGCGGCATGAGTTACACCAAAGGCTACACGCCGGACCGGAAAGGCGTGGCGATGCTCGACCTGTCGCAAATGAACGACATCATCGAGATCAACGAAGCCGATATGACAGTCACGGTTCAGGCTGGGGTGACTTGGATGCAGCTTTATGACGCGCTAAAACCGAAAGGTCTCCGGACCCCATTCTGGGGGCCGCTATCAGGCATCAGTTCAACTATTGGCGGCGGATTATCGCAAAATAACGCCTTTTTCGGTGCTGGAACCTATGGTCCCTCGACTGACTCCGTGACGTCATTGACCATCGTTCTCTCGGACGGAACTATTGTCAAAACCGGGACAGCGGCCAGCCCCAAGGGCAAACCGTTTTGGCGGCAATATGGCCCCGACTTAACTGGTCTGTTCCTGTCCGATGCGGGGGCGCTGGGCTATAAAGCCGAAGCCACCTTCCGCCTAATCCCGCTGCCGACACATGAAGATCATGCCAGCGTCGAGTTCGATGATGCGAGCGCATGGACCGAGACGATGGCGGAGATTGGTCGGCTTGGCTTTGCCTGCGAATTATTCGGGTTCGATCCAAAACTTCAGGAAGTTAGGATGAAGCGGGCTGGCCTCGCGGCCGACTTTAAAACGCTCGGCAATGTCGTGACCAAATCCAAAGGCGGCCTGCTCAAGGGCATTAAGGACGGCGCGAAGGTCGTCATGGCTGGGCGCAGCTTTCTTGGTGATGCTGCCTATTCCCTACATTGGGTCGTGGAAGGTCATTCGGAAGGCGAAGTCTCGGCCAAGATGAGCCGCCTCAAAGCCATTGCCGATGCGCATGGTGCGCGCACGATTGAAAATTCTATTCCGAAAATCATTCGCGCCAATCCGTTCACACCGCTCAATAATATCCTTGGCCCGCAGGGCGAACGCTGGGTCCCGATCCACGGGATCGTGTCGATGGGCGACGGCCCGGCCTGTTTCGCCAAGATTGATGCGATGTTCGACGGAATGAAAGACGCACTCGCCAAACACGAAATTACGACAGGCTATTTGATCACGACATTATCGACCAATGGGTATCTGGTTGAGCCTGTCTTTATCTGGCCCGAAGAAATCCATTCGATCCACGAGCAAACAGTCGAGCCTGCAACGCTCAAACGCGTCAAACGCTTCGACCCCAACCCGGACGCAACAGCGGTCGTGGAACAGGCCCGACAGAATATCCTGGACATTTTCACCGAATTTGGCGCGGCCCATTTCCAAATCGGTCGGACCTATCCTTATCTCGACAATATGTCAGACGAGACCCGCGGCGTGCTGGACGGCATCAAGGCACTGCTCGATCCAGACGGGTTGGTGAATGCCGGATCCCTTGGCTTGAACAAGGTCTAGACCGTGCATCTGATCCGCGCGGCAACCTTGACGTCATCCGATCTCGACCGATCCATCGATTGGTACACAACATGGCTCGATTACACAGTCGTCGAAGAGAGCCGCCTTCACGGCGAGTTGGCCAATAGCTGGAACGCGCCCCGGCTCGGCGGGCGGCGGCAAGCCCTTTTACGCCCGGCCTCTGGCCGCGACGTCTATCTCCGCCTGATCCAGCAGGACACACATCCCGACTATGAGCCGCTGAAAAGCTATGGCTGGAACGCGATTGAGATCTGTACGCAGGACACAGACGCGGTGAATGCACGCATGATCGAGAGCCCTTTCGAAATCATCGGCCCTCCCAAGAAAATCGCCGGTCTCGATTCCATCTACCCGATGCAAGTGATGGGGCCGGACCGGGAAGTCGTCTACCTCACCCAGATCAATGACGATTTGCCTGAATATGATCTGCCCCGGGCGAGCAGCCTGATCGACAGCCTGTTTATTCTGGTCATGGGCAGTTCCGATATGGACCGCGAACTCGCCTTTCTGCGTGACGTGATTGGTCTATCGTCAGGTCGGACCATGGAAATTGATTATACCATGATCAACAAAGCGCACGGACTGCCCGACGGTAGCTTGCACGCGCTGGCCACGGTCAAACATGAGCGCGATGTGTTCCTAGAAGTCGATCAATATCCGGACGGCGCGACCCCGCGCCCGCGACGAGAGGGCGAACTTCATCCTGGGATCGCCATCGGGACGCTTTATCACCCCGATTTCGACGCCGTGCTCGCTCGATCTGGAAAGACCGCGATCACGCCGCCCAGTATTCTCTATGGCGGCAAACGTACCGTCACCCTGACAACGCCTGATGGCACCCTTATTGAGATTGTAGACACATGAAACAGGTCGTCCTCAAACACGCGCTCACCGATAAACCCAAGGCGAAAGATTTCGAGCTGATCGATATCGATACGCCCAATTGCCCGGACGGCGGCATCCTCGCTGAAATTCTTTATATCTCGCTCGACCCCTATGTTGGCACACGGCTGCGCGGTCAGCATATGGGCGAAGCGGCGCCGACGCCCGGTTCCGGGCTGATCCCCGGGGCCATTGTCGCCGAAGTGGTCGAGAGTCGATCGTCCAAAGTCCATAAAGGCCAGTTCATTCACGCGATGGATGGTGGTTGGACTGAGCGGGTCGCCCTTTATGACGATCAATACCAGGTCATTGATCCCAAAGCTGCCCCGCTTGACGCCTATGTCGGCGTACTCGGTATGCCCGGCTTGACGGCGTGGTCCGGCGTGACGCAATTAGCGCGCATTCAAGAGGGCGAGACCTTCCTTGTGGACGCTGCGTCCGGTCCCGTAGGCGCCACAGCAGCGCAGATAGCCAAAGTGCGCGGCGCAGCCCGCACTATCGGCATCGCTGGCGGTCCACAAAAATGCAAATTGGCGGAAGAGACCTTCGGCTATGATCGCTGCCTCGATTATAAATCTGAAGGTTGGGAAACTGAGCTAGCCTCTGCCGCGCCGAACGGCATCGACGTCCATTTTGAAAATGTCGGCGACAAGATTCTCGGGCTCGCCATGCAACATCTCAATCTCTACGGGCGCGTCGTCCTGTGCGGTTTAGCCGGACACTATCACGGCGGCGCGCCAGCCATGACATCCGTCGGCATGATCGTGGGCAAGCGCGCCCAGATGATGGGTTTGGTCGTTTATGATTACTACGACCGATGGGACAAGTTTCGCGCTCAAATCGCGCCGCATGTCAAATCGGGGAAGATTGCTTACGTGCATGATGAGGTCGAAGGGTTGGCCCAAGCAGGCGGCTTGATGGAGCGCTTAGTCAGCGGAAAGAATGTCGGAAAGGCAGTGGTGAAACTATGAAGACACATCGCACATGGCGCGGACGCATCTCTTATACGTCGCACAAACCTGACCGCATGAATGAGGATCGCGGGCGCGAGACTTTCACCTTTCATGAGCAGACCAACGGCACATCCGTGCTGCACGCACATACCGAAATTGACGACGCGCCAGATGTATTGCGCGATGTCGTTGCAAGTTTTGAGACGGATACATTAGCCCCGATCGACGGATTTTCGCGCCTCTCCGTTGGCGGCGTGTTTGAGGGTTGTGGCTGGTTTAACTTCAATGACACCCATGCCCGATTTAATGGGTTTAACCGCGTGGCGGGCCCGAATAGCGCGGAAATCGAAGTTAGCGAGCGCACGCCTTGGTTCGGCCATCACGCCATCATAAATGACGGCTTTCTTGGCCGCCTCTTTCCGCTGGATGCCAAGCCCGGCAAGATCAGCATCAAACAGGTCATGATGAGTTCGCCCGATCACCGCGGCGCGACAGGCCCCGAACTGTTCCCACTCAATTTCGGCATCGTCTATGAAAGCGACGAGACCATTACGGTTGGCGCTGGCACGTTCGAAGCACGCAAGTTTTCCATCGTCGATACGGCAGAAGGTCTGCCGGAAGAACATCCGCCTTATGAAATGTGGTGTTCGCGCGACGCGCAAGGGTTTTTCCTCCAAGGCGGCGTCGGCGGGTATATGAAGACTTGGTATGAGCTGACCGAGCTGGTGGAGATCAGCTAATGGATCTCTACAGCCTCGCGCTCTACCTCCATATTCTTCTGTTCGTCTTCTGGCTCGGCGGCGATCTCGGCGTGGCCGTACTCGGCGAGCAGTTCCGCAATCGCAAAGACTATACGCTGGATCAGCGGCTAGCTCTGCTCAAGGTGCTCGTCATGGTCGATATGGGACCGCGCACAGCCTGGGCCTTGATGGTGGGGAGTTCCATCTCTTTGGCGCATCTGGGCGGTTATTGGATCCTTCCCATTTGGGCGCTTATCCTTGCTTGGGCAATCTCTGCAGCTTGGGTCTATCTCGTCTGGGCGGCTCACAAAGCCGGACAGACGCCGCGCGGCACGAAGCTGCGCAAGGTCGAGATGGTCCTGAAATGGGCGCTTGCGGCGGGTTATCTCTATATCGGGTTCGTCAGCTTAGTTTTGGGCGCGCCACTCTCTTTCAACTGGCTAGCGGCAAAGGCCTTTCTTTTCGGACTGATCTTCATTGCAGCCATCATGATCGATGTGCGGTTCAAACCTGTCGGACCAGCCTTGATGACATTGATCGAAAAAGGCTCATCTGATGAGACTGAACTGCCCTTGCGCGCCGTGATGGACCGATCCCGATTGTGGGTCAGAATCACCTATCTTCTGCTCATCATTGTTGGATTTGCAGGAACGACAAAATTCTTTTAGGAAGCCTTAATCTTAATTTATGTTATTATTTGGTACAGGTTCGGAACAGAACCGACTGGGATGTATTTCAATATCGTAGTCGAGACGAAATTGTGCTGAACGAAACAGGAAGACTGACTTTATGGCGTACCGCGTGATGATATTGGAGGACGATCCATTCATCGCGCTCGACATGGAAGGCGTCATGGAAGACGCAGGTTACGATATTATCGGTCCTGTCGCCTCGGTCCCTGAAGCACTTAAACTCATCAGCAATGACAATGAACCCACACCAGATGTGGCTTTGCTCGATTTCTACGTCACAGGTGGAACATCTGAATTTGTAGCGCGCGAACTCGCCAAGCAGGGCGTCCCCTTCATGTTCCTCACTGGCAACGCTGATGACGTTCGAAAATGTATGGCTGACCATGACCCTCTGATCCGCTCCAAGCCGGTTCAGATTGAGCGGATCATCAAAGATGTAAAAACGCTACTCGGCTAACGCCGCCTAGCCTTTATTATAGTTCTCGCGATCGAGCACTTTATTGAGCTCCATAAAATATCCATCCCGATCGAATAGATAACAGGTCCGCACCACGATTGGTTCGCCACCTGCTCGCGCTGGATAGGTCGTATTGCCCGCCGGCGCCGTCATGAAGACGCCGTCCAGTTCAGCAGCTGCGTCGCAATGCTCATCCACTTTCTCGGTATTGAAGACCAGCAACGCATCGCCAATGCCCATCCGCCGACGCGGCTCAGGGATATCCAATTTCGGATCCAGCCATTCTAAAAGGCCGATCCAACCGACCCAACTATCATTGGATGAAATCAGAACGAGCCGCGCTTTCGCGCCGGGTTCCCCCGCTGGCAGGGCCTTACCGCTCATCGTGACTTCAGCGTCGTAATTGATCTCGAATCCGAGCACGTCGCGGTAGAGTTTCAAACTTTCATCAATATCAGAGACGATGAGCGAGGTCCGCCGCAGGTCAGTCGCGAATTTCTGCGACTCCGCATCCGGTGCGGCCACATTAAGAGCCTCTGTAGTCGCAGAGATGTGTGCACAAGCGCTCAGGGTCATAAGCGCGGTGCTGCACACCGCTAAAGTCAGTAGACGTTTCATCATCATCGTTTCTCCCAAACAATAAGGCCCAGCGTATAGACGCCGGGCCTTATCCAATTTGCGCTGTGTCAGGGATGCCCTGAAATCGGCGACCTTAGAAGTCGAGTTTCGCCCGTACACCAATTTGACGACCCCGGCGATAAGACAGGAACGTCGAGCGTGGGCCGACCACTGTGCGATCAACCGAAGCTGCGCCCGGTGTCGTAGAGCCAATCGTATTGAAGCCTTCGAGCAGATCGAACCAGCGTGTGGCGGCGGGTGGTGTCCGTTCGTCCGTTAGATTGCGGCCAAAGATTTCCAGACGCACATTATTGTATTTGATGCCGATCTGACCGGAGAGGATGTTAGTTCCCCCTGTCTCCATCAAATTATGAACCTGGATAAACTTCGAACTTTCATGCGTGAAATCCGCATTGACGAAGCCATCGACTTTATCGCTGATTGGGAACTCGCTCTGAACATAGAGCGATGCTTGATGCTCAGATGTGAGTGGAACTTTATTGCCCGAAATATCGCAGGATAGATTTCCCGTGAACAGTCCATCCGCATCAAAGGTTGGCGTTGTTGGATTGGCTGAATCGCGGATCGTCCCGGTTGTCGGCGGATTGGTCCGATCAAAGGCTGCAATCAGATACCCACCCGTGTTCAGTGTAAATTGGAAGTCATCACAACCCGAGGTGAACTCGGCGTCAGTCCAAGCGTAAGACCCGCCGACCCGGATAAAGTCGTTAATGTCAAAGCTGCCCTCGAATTCGAGGCCCATAATTTCGGCATTACCCTGATTGGTCGCGACTGAGTTGACATTGCCGCCAGTGATGCTCGCGACCGGTGTGGTCAGCTGATATTGAGCAATATCGTTGAAATAGCCGGAGAACGTGAAGCGGACATTTTCTCCAACTCGGCCCTTAAGACCGACTTCGAAGGCTTCGACTTCTTCTGGCGCATAGAATTCATCGCCTGATGCAAGACCAATTGAGCCATTAACCCCGCCCGGCTTCACACCGTGTGCAAAAGAGCCATAGGCCGAGAGATCATCATTCACATCGTAGGATAGGATAGCCTTGTATACGAAATCATCGAATGTGACTTCGTTGCTATATGCTGGAAGATTGGCGCCGCCCAATTCATCGCGACCTTTGATTTCTTCCTGATAACGACCTTCAAACGATGCCGTCAGTTGATCCGAAATATCGAAATCAGCCGTGGCAAATACCGCTTTGTTCTCGATGCTGAGTGTATTGCCACTCTGCAATCCGAGATCATCGTCCGCTGTGACGCGACCAAGTGAACCATTAAAGCCTTCGTCGGTCTGGTTGTAATAATAGGCACCAACTGAGAACCGCATCGGCTTGGTTGGGTCCGTGCTGAGACGGGCCTCCAAGGAAATGTCTTCGACTTCACTCACACCCGTCGTGTTCAGGAAGGCGTCTGCCTGCGGGATGGAGAAAAACGGGCTGATCCCAATGAAGAAGATCGAACCGTCCTGATGATCTGAATCAGAGCCCGTCAGAAGTTCTTGGTTGCGATATCCAGCCGAGACCGAAAGTCCCATGCCGTTATCGAACTCAGTTTCAAACAAGGCGGTCCCTAAGAAGAGGTCACGTTCAACACCCAAAAACGGTGTGCCGTCGAGAGATTGTGTGGGGTCCAGATCTTCAAATTGATCAAGGCTACCGCAGAAATATTGGAAATTATTGTCTGTGGTGACCGTGTTCGGATAAATATCCGAGAACGGCGCAAAGGGTAATAGGAAGGCAGGCAGTCCACCTTGCGGATCATAATAGGCTCCGGAACGGTAGCCCGGGAAGCAGTTATTTTGCTCGGCCCCGATCAGACGGAACGGGCGCGGGCCGTCCGTGTCGTTTGCATAACCGGCACGGAAGATCGCTGTGGTGCTATCATTAAAATTGACGTCCAGAGTAGCGTTCAAATTGATCGATTCCTCGGACCCCATTTGCGCGCCTGCGGCCGCTGCATTGGTCCATTCGCTATCCCCACCATATTCGTAATAACGGCCTGAGAGAGATAAACCCATCACGTCTTCAACGAGTGGCCCTGAAACCCGGCCATAGAACTGATACTCGTCATCCTCAGCCGCTGTGGCTTCGACCGAGCCTTCCCAGCCGCTCTTACTCGCACGTTTAGAGATAAAGTTGATGGCACCGGAATAGGTGTTCCGGCCATAAAGCGCAGACTGCGGCCCCTTGACGACTTCGACGCGCTCAACATTGCGGATATCGACCGCTTGCAGATCACCCGAATAATAGACACCATCGATAAAGTAGGCTGCGCCCGCCTCCACACCGAACTGAACCCCAGCCAGAATGTTGGCGGCCCCGCGAATGACGGGACGTTCCGTCGTGCGACCGAAAGCATTGGAAAAGGAGAAGCCAGCCGTGTGGCGCGCCACATCGTCAATGCTCTGAATGCCTAAGTTCTCGATTTGATCTTCCGACAACGCCGTCACTGCGACAGGTGCTTCGATCAGTGTTTCCTGCACACGGCGCGCGGTTACGACGATTTCATCATCGACCAATTGCGCAGCAGCCGGTGAAACGATGAGTAGCGCAAGGGCTACGGCGGAGGCGGAGCCTGTTAGGCCCGAACGGATATTCGTCTTTTTCACTGGAAGGTCCCCTTTTCACAGTCAGATAGTCAATCTGCTATGTCTGGCGTCGAACCCTGCCAATTTGACCTAGGTCATGTCAGTAACGTCGCGCCTATAATTGCGCATTCACTGTAGCAAACTTGTCACACTACTCAGAATGAGGCGTTATCTGGCAGCCAAGGACCACGGCGCGATGCCGCCAAAACGGTCCGCCAATGTGTCGACCAGCATCCGAACTCGGCGAGGCATATGCCGGGTTGGCGACCAGACGGCATACACGCTCGGGGCGTCGAAAATATAGTCTGGCAGCATCGGCAGAAGCTGCCCAGCCCGCACGGCGTCGCAAAGGATAAAATCTGGCTGGATCACGATCCCCAGTCCAGCAATAGCCGCGTCTGTCAGAAAATCGCCATTGCTGGCTTGCATCACAGAGGTTGTGGATAGGGTGCCGCGCTGACCGTCTGGAGCGCGGTAGGGCCAGCTTCGGGCGGTGCGTAGCCGGTAACTCAGTTCCGGCGCGCCGTTCAGATCGTCAATAGATTGCACCGGACCATGGTGTTCTAACCAGTCAGGGGACGCAGCGCAGAGCATGCGCACATCCGCCAGTTTACGCGCCACCAGCGCACTATCATCTAACCGACCAATCCGTACCGCTAAGTCAATCCCTTCCGCGATCAGGTCCACCTTGCGATCAGAGAAGTCCACATCGAGCGCAATATCCGGATGATCATGTTGGAAGTCGATCAAGGCTGGGCCGAGCTGTGACAGGCCGAATGAAAGAGGGGCGGCGATCCGAATAGGCCCTGCGAGCGCACAATCAGCGCCGCTGGCATCGTCTTCCATTTCGCGCCAAGCCCTGAGTAAACCCTGCGCCCGCTCATAATAGCTGCGTCCCGCATCTGTGAGCGACAACATTCGTGTCGACCGATTGAGCAGTTTGATCCCCAGACGCTGCTCCAAGGATTTGAGGCGGCGGGAGACGCCAGACTTATCAACGGAGAGCGCCTCAGCCGCCGCCGTGATGCTGCCCGCCTCAATGGTTTTGACGAACATTTCGGCTTCAGTAAAACGATCCATTTGTTGCAGTTATCGCAACAATGACTTGCGATCAACACGGCTTATGAATGCTATCCACAACACATAGATAAGCATCACGTAATTAGACGACTACTTAGGAAACACGCATGACCCAGCCACTCAACATTCTTCGTATCGACGCCTCTGCCCGCAAGGACGGCTCGATCAGCCGCGAACTCGCCGATCTCTATATTGACCGGATCGCAGAACGTCGTGCTGTGCGCGTGGAGACCCGCGACACAAGCGATGGCCTGCCGCTCGTGACCCAAGATTGGATTACAGCCAATTTCACGCCGGACGGGGATCGCACGACTGACAACCGCGCCGTCTTGGCTACGTCAGACCGCTTGGTCGACGAGCTAAAGCGCAATGAGCTTTTGGTGATCAGCACGCCGATCTATAATTTCGGTATCCCGGCCGCGCTCAAGCTCTGGGTGGATCAGGTCGCGCGGGCGGGGTTGACCTTCCGCTACACGGATAAAGGACCGGTTGGACTACTCGACGGAAAACGCGCCGT
Source organism: Algimonas ampicilliniresistens (assembly GCF_030159955.1). Lineage (GTDB taxonomy): Bacteria > Pseudomonadota > Alphaproteobacteria > Caulobacterales > Maricaulaceae > Litorimonas > Litorimonas ampicilliniresistens. The sequence goes on along the minus strand of NZ_BSNK01000001.1, from coordinate 743,238 downwards.
TATTTTGGTCGCGTCCGGCGGGACTAAAGTCGGTAGCGATATCGACTTCGCCACGCCCTACCTCCGCCACGTACTCGGCTTCATTGGCATTACCGATGTGGAGATCATTGCCGCCGACCAGTTAATGGCCAGCGGCCCCGACAAAATCGAACAAACCAAAGATCAGGTCCGCGCTCTCGCAGCCTGAAACGAAGTCAAACAACGAATGAGAAAGGACTTCACCATGACCAGACGAACAACACTCGCCACGGCTGTGGCCGCAACGGCGACGCCCACGATCGCAAAAACAACACCGTCAAAACTGGCGTCCGGACTGGTGCTGCGCCCAGAGGAAGCGCGCGGCAAAGCCAATCACGGCTGGCTGCGCTCGGCCTTTAGCTTTTCTTTCGCTAACTATTTCGACCCAGAGCATATGGGGTTTGAGAGCCTGCGCGTCATCAATGATGACATTATCGCGGGCGGCGGCGGCTTTCCCATGCACCCCCATAAGGATGCGGAGATTTTCTCTTATATTCTGGAGGGGGCGCTGCAACACCGCGATAGTATGGGCAATGGGTCGACCGTGGGGGCTGGCGGCGTTCAATATATGAGCGCTGGTTCCGGCGTAACCCATAGCGAATTCAACCCAAGCGAAACCGACCCGATGCGGTTGCTGCAAGTCTGGCTGATCCCGAACGTATCCGGCGCGACCCCGCGCTATGACACGCTGGATATCCGGCCCGAGGACAAGGACGGAAAACTGGCTCTGTTCTTGTCGCCCAACGGTCGGGACGGTTCGATGACGATCCGTTCAGATGCCGATATTTATGCGGCGACGCTGAACGGTGATCAGGCCATTTCTCACGAGATGGGGGACGGCACACGCGGTTGGGTGCAACTCGCCACTGGCTCTATCACCATTAATGGTGAGGAAATGCGGCGCGGTGACGGTTTGGCCATTCGCGAAGGCGGACGGTTGGAGATGAGCCGCGGCGACGGTGCCGAACTGCTCTATTTCGAATTCGCGTAACCAGCCCTACGCTGTTTCGAAACGGCGAGCGCGATACCCGCAAGGATCATCGCGCTCGCTATTATAAAGCGTCCTGTCAGCGGCTCACTCAATAGAATGATGCCGCCCAGAGCCGCGAGCGGTGGCACCAGCAATTGAACGATCCCTGCTCGCGCCGCTGAAAGTCCCTTCAGGGCGCGATACCAGATCACATAGCCGAGGCCGGATGTCAGCGCGCCCGACGCGACAGCCAGCACAACACCCTCCCCGCTGGGCGACGTTTCTGAGCCTAAGATAAGCCATGCACCAAAGAGCGGGAGCGCAAGAATGCTCGCCCGAACGAAATTTCCCGCTGTGACGGCCGTGGGCGCCCCGCCGCCGCGTCCCATCAGAGAATAGACGCCCCAACAGGCGCCCGACCCGATCATCAGAGCTGCAGCCAGCGGATCTGGCCGCGCCAATCCCGGCAATAGCAGCCAAACCAGTCCCGCCACGGCGGCCAGAACACCTAAGCTTTGTATCAAACCCAGCCGTTCCCCGCGTAGGAAGGCCCAACCAATCATCGTAATTTGAACACTCGCGAACAGGATCAACGCACCCATGCCGGTCGAAAGCTCAAGATAGGCCAATGAGAATAAAGCTGCGTAACCCAATAGGGCCAACGCCCCGTTCCAACTTCCTGAAGTTTTGGACGATCGGACCCCAACGATCAGGGCCAGAACAACCGCACCCGATAGAAGACGAATGGTCGTGTAAGACCCCACCCCAATCGCGCCGTCCACCAGCGCCAAACGCGCCAATACGGAATTCCCGGCGAAAGCGATCAGGGCGAAGGTGGTGAGGATAATTGTCTGTCGGATGGAGACCATGCGCGCCTATAGGCGTGGTTTGCTGTCACGTCAGGTCAGCTTTTGGTGATCGGAACGATCAAGCTGTGATAGGGCTGCATCAGATCACTCGACGAAAGACTCGCCATGAAACTTTATACGCTCGCCGGCACCTGCGCCCTCGCCCCGAATATCGCCATCGCTTGGTCGAAGGCCCCGATTGATGTTGTTCTTTTGGAACGTGGCGAACATAAACAAGAGAGCTACCTGGCAATCAATCCTAAAGGTCAGGTTCCGGCCTTGGTGTTTGATGACGGTGATGTGCTGACCGAGGCAACGGCGATCCTTGCCTATATTGGCGCAGCATTCGGTGGTGGCGACATGGACCATTTCTCTCGCAAAGCCCCGCTCGGTCGAAAAGAAGCCGAAGCGCTCAGCTATCTGTCGTCCGAAGTTCACGCCGCCTTCAAAGGCCATTTTGCGCCCAGCACTTTCGCCGACACACCGCAGACCGAAAAAGTCGTCCGGCATAAGACTTACGCCCGGCTAGACGCGTATTTTAAACGGCTTGATGCCCAGATCGAAGAGACGGACGGTCCGTGGCTGCTCGAAGCCAGAAGCTATGCCGACGCCTATCTCTACATCGTCATGCGCTGGATCGAACGCACGCCGCTACAGCTAGAGGATTATCCGAACCTCGCGGTGCACCAGCGAGAGATGGAAAAAGATGACGGCGTTTTGCTGGCATTGGAACGTCAGGGGATGAAAGTGGCTGGGGGTTAAGGTTAGCTCAATAGAGTTTGTTACAGCGGCAGGGCCTCTGGCTTCCGTCAACCCCACCTGATTGGCAAGCAAGCTCATTTAAATATGAATACTGACATGGGCCCTTCGGGGCGCATGCTCTAGCGAGCAAAGCTATAGCGCCTTGATAATCTCCTCGACCATCTTCTTCGCGTCGGCGAGGAGCATCATCGTATTATCCCGATAGAACAGATCATTGTCGATCCCGGCATAGCCCGGTGAAAGAGACCGTTTAACGAATAGCACCGTTGCGGCCTTATCGACGTCAAGGATTGGCATCCCGGCGATGGGCGAGGTCGGATCCGTTTTGGCAGCCGGGTTAGTGACATCGTTCGCTCCGATGACAAAGGCGACATCCGTATTGGCGAATTCGCTATTGATGTCTTCGAGCTCAAACACTTCATCATAGGGCACGTTCGCTTCGGCCAGCAGGACATTCATGTGGCCTGGCATCCGGCCTGCGACAGGGTGGATGGCGTAGGATACATCAACGCCCTCTTCCTTGAGCTTATCGACCATTTCGCGAATAGCGTGTTGCGCCTGCGCGACGGCGAGACCGTAGCCCGGCACGATGATAACTTTGGACGCGTTCTTCATAATGAACGCGGCGTCTTCGGCAGAGCCGCGCTTAACCGGACGTTCCGGCTGGTCGCCTGCTGCGGCGCTGCCTGCGTCGCCACCAAAACCACCGAGAATGACCGAGATGAAGCTACGGTTCATGGCCTTACACATGATGTAAGACAGGATCGCGCCGGAGGAGCCGACCAGCGCACCGGTGATGATCAGCGCCAGATTGCCAAGCGTGAAACCGAGCGCGGCAGCGGCCCAACCGGAATAGCTGTTCAGCATCGACACAACGACGGGCATGTCTGCGCCGCCTATGGGAATGATCAGCGTAAAGCCGAGGATCAGCGTGATGCCGATCAGCGCCCACATCATCCACGGCTCAGAGCCGCCCGTACTCATCAACATCCCCACGAGGAAGAAGAAACCCACGCCTAAGGCGATGTTGATCAGATGCCGCGCGGGCAGCATAATCGGCGAGCCGGACATATTGCCGTTGAGCTTCGCAAACGCGATCAGTGATCCCGTGAAGGTAATCGCCCCGATGCCTGCACCGAGCGAGAGCTCGACCAAGCTACCGGCTTTGATCGCGCCGTCTGCATCGAGAATACCAAAACTGCCGGGCGAGAAGAACGCGGCCAGAGCGACGAGAACCGCCGCCAAACCGACGAGACTGTGAAAGGCCGCAACCAGTTGTGGCATATCCGTCATCGGAATCTTACGTGCGATGACCGCGCCTATGGTGCCGCCTACCGCGAGACCACCGCCTGCAAGCAACAGACCCTTGCCGCCAAGACCCGCAACTAAAACGGTCGTGACGATGGCGATGGCGATACCGACCATGCCGTAAGTGTTGCCACGCCGTGAAGTCTCTGGAGAGCTGAGACCGCGCAGGGCGAGAATGAAGAGAACAGCGGAGACCGTATAGAGAACGGCGGCTGTATTAGCGGAGAGCTGAAACACTTAGCGCTCCTTCTTTTTATACATGGCGAGCATACGTTGGGTGACGAGGAAGCCACCGAAGATGTTCACCGCGCAGAGCGCAACCGCGACAACGCCGGTCCAAGTCGAGATTTGCGAGCCGCCTTGCGTCCCAGCCGCAACTGCGATCAGCGCGCCGACAATGATGACGGAAGAGATGGCGTTCGTCACAGCCATGAGCGGCGTGTGCAGAGCCGGGGTCACCGACCAAACAACATAATAGCCGACGAAAATCGCCAGCACAAAAATTGCGAGTTGGAAGACGAGCGGGCTAACCGCCGCCCCACCTGCCATGATGAGCATTGCAGTCATATCCCTACCCCTTCAGCCGTGCGTTCACGATGGCCCCGTCGCGCGTCAGAGCGGCCCCTTGGATGACTTCATCGACCCAGTCCGGGGCGAAGCTGCCGTCTTCTGCTGTGACCAGAGGCAAGAACGCTTTGAGGTTGCGCGCGAACATGTTCGACGCATCCGACGCCATACGGGATGGCCAATTGAGGTGGCCAACGATCTGAACGCCATTTTTCGTCGTGACGATTTCGCCGGGCTTAGCCCCTTCAACATTGCCGCCACGTTCGACCGCTAAGTCAACGAGGACCGAGCCGGGCCGCATGGTGTCGATCATCTTTTTAGTTACGAGGATCGGCGCGTCACGCCCGGGGATCAGGGCCGTAGTGACGACAATATCCTGCTTAGCAATATGGCTAGCCGTCAGCTCTGCTTGCAGCGCCTGATATTCGGCACTCATCTGTTTGGCGTAACCACCCGCGGTTTCTGCCGCTTTAAATTCTTCATTTTCAACCGCGATGAATTTCGCGCCTAACGAGGCGACCTGTTCTTTCGTGGCGGGGCGCACATCGGTCGCCGTCGTGACAGCGCCGAGGCGGCGCGCGGTCGCAATCGCCTGCAGACCTGCCACACCAACGCCCATAATGAAGATTTTCGCCGGCGCGATCGTGCCTGCCGCCGTCATCATCATTGGCAAAGCCCGGCCATAAATACCGGCGCCTTCAACCACAGCGCGGTAACCGGACAGGTTCGACTGCGACGACAAGACATCCATTGACTGCGCGCGGCTGATACGCGGGATATATTCCAGCGCAAAGGCCGTGACGCCCGCCTTGGCGGCTGCCGCAACATATTTAGGATTGTCTGTAGGGTTCAGCAGACCCGTAATGGCCGCGCCTTTTTTCATGGCTGTTAGGAGTTTGGTGTCCCCGCCCGTGACCGACAGAACAATATCGGCGGTTTTGACGGCGGTCGCATTCGTGGTCGCAGTCGTCGCGCCTGCTTCTTTATACAGCGCGTCCGCGAAGGTCGCTTTATCCCCCGCCCCTTTAACCACCACCACGTCATGGCCCGCCGCAACATAGGCTTTCACCGTGTCTGGCGTTGCCGCTACGCGCGCTTCAGCGCCAGCAACTTCCTTCAAGACAGCAATTTTCACGCAGATCCCCTCAGCGACTCATCGACCCGATAAAGCAAATTTCTCCCCAAGTCGCAATTGAAAGCGACGGGTTGGAAAAATCTTTCGCGCAAATGCGCGAACACGAAAAGCTTGTGCGTGCGCCTCTCAGAGAGGCAGGAGCTTACGTGTCTTAAAACAGCATCAGCAGAAGCGCGATGACGACACCCAAGAACACTGACGAACCGATCAATACAGCATACCACTGTGCTTTAAATTTGAGCGCCACGCCGATCACGATCCCGATCACGACAGAGATCAACAGCGCGGTTGGCCATGCCAGCATCGCGCCGAATGTCAGGATTGGGAACAACAGCGTCACGATGATCGCTGCGCCGCCATATTTGGAAAACTTCATGAAGCCACCGTATGTATCGGAATGGCCTTCGATGTTCATTTCGCCGCGTGTGTAATTTGTGTCCGCCATGATCGCCGGTCCTTCTGATAAAAGCGGGGTCATCGGAGCAGGCTCCAATGTTTAGATTCTAATGCCGCCTATCAAAGGCGCCGCCCCTGTTCAACCACTGCCGCAACACAGCAGCGGTCTTTCATAATTCCTTTACCTTATTTCTTGGCCTCGCCTTCATCCCTTTTTGGCACAGATGGTCGAAATCGAGACGTGCCGTCAGAGCGCGCCCAACAGGTGAAAAGTGGAGCCCATGTCCAAGACCGTACTCATTGTCGATGACGATCCGACCCAGCGTCGCCTCTTGCAGGCGGTCGTGGAAAAGAGCGGTTTCTCCGTTCTACAGGCGGGAGACGGCGACACAGCCGTGCGTATGGCGACGGGTCCTGACGCGACGAGCGTTGACGTCATGTTGCTCGATCTGATCATGCCCGGCCGTGATGGTATGGATGTTCTGACCGAGTTGGCAAAGACACGCCCCGAACTTCCCGTCATCGTTCTAACCGCCAAAGGGTCCATCGAAGCGGTTGTCTCTGCCATGAAGGGCGGCGCGCGTGACTTTGTCGTGAAGCCTGCGGCCCCGGAACGCATTGTTGTGTCCATTCGCAACGCGCTAGAAATGAAAACTTTGTCCCGAGAAGTGACGCGGCTGAAAAAACAGTCTGAAGGTGGCCTCACTTTCGATGACCTCATTGGCAAATCTGCCGCTATGCGGCCTGTTGTGGCAATGGGCGAGCGCGGGGCTAAAGCCTCCATCCCTATCCTCATCAGTGGTGAGAGCGGCGTGGGTAAAGAAGTTATCGCCCGCGCTATTCAAGGGGCGTCAGAGCGCGCCGATAAGCCCTTTATATCGGTCAACTGTGGCGCAATCCCTGAAACTCTGGTCGAGAGCATTCTGTTCGGCCACGAAAAAGGCTCGTTCACTGGTGCCAATGGCCGTCATCTCGGCAAATTCCAAGAAGCCCATACCGGCACCCTCTTCTTAGACGAGATCGGTGAATTGCCGCTCGACATGCAAGTCAAACTACTGCGCGTTCTGCAAGAAGGTGAAGTCGATCCCATCGGGTCAAAACGCCCAGTTTCCGTGGATGTCCGAATTGTCTCTGCGACCAATCGCGATTTGGCCGAATGCGTCGCTGAAGGCACATTCCGTGAGGATTTATTCTATCGTTTGAATGTTTTCCCAATTGCTGTGCCGCCATTGCGGGAGCGAACGGAAGATATTCCAGCGCTCGTTGAGCATTTCGTCGCGCGCTTCAATGCGCAGGAAAAGATGAACGTGTCCGGCCTCACATCGGAGACGCTGACAATGCTTGGCCAGCAGCCGTGGGAGGGCAATGTTCGCCAACTCGAAAATGCGATTTTCCGCGCGATGATCCTTTCAGACGGCAATCAACTACGTCCGTCTGACTTCCCGCAAATTTCAGGTCTAACGCCCGCTATGGCGCAAGCCGTCGAAGCCACGGATGCGAGCCCGCTTGACCGTCTAGTCCCGGCCAATGAGAGCGATGAAGAAGGGGCCGTCTCAGTCCTAGACCGTGAAGGTCATCTCCGCACCTTGGAAGACATTGAACGTGACCTCATCGCCTTCGCGATCGAGACCTATCACGGTCACATGTCCGAAGTTGCGCGCCGTCTCGGGATCGGCCGATCAACGCTGTACCGCAAAGTTCGTGAGCATGCGCTCGATGTTGAACAAGTCAGATCTGCTTAAGCTTTTTCAACTAAGTTTTCGTGGGGGAAAATGATGACTAGATTCAAGACAGCTCTACTCGCTTGCGCGGCCATTGGTGCCGTCGGCGCGCCTGTGCTCGCCAATCAAGGCTATGGCCCGAGTTTGCGCGGCATGTTCCAATCGTCTGGAGCGAGCCAAGGCCAGTATTTAGGCCCACAAAGCTGGCAGGAACAACGCCTGCAAGAACAGCTGCGTTACGCGGCACCTGGCACTTATGTCATCGCGGAAGACGCATACCCCGCCGCCTATACGAGCCAGCAATACGCGACGTACGCTGCACCTGCCCCGCAGCCCGTACAATATGCCTCCAACCAATATGCCTCGTCAAACTTCGGCCTGCGCGGGTATAGCGATCCACGCACCGTCTCTTACTCGCCCGAGGCCGCAACCGCTTTCTATCGCGACCGAGATTTTAATGTTGGCGGCGTCAGCGTCCGGACCTCTGTCGCGAACAGCCGCGAGATGTTGGATTTCCAAGAAAACACGACAGGCAAAACACTGACCCTGCTCGCCAATCGCGCCACGGGCGTGTTGCAGCCTAATTCGCTCTATCTCGGCGGACATTTGCAGGGCGCCTTCATGTATCAACGCACCGACGTGGACGGCCAATTTCCTTTATTGTCGCGCTTCCCTAATTTCTCAAACAGAACCGACGACGAAGCCGGGGTTTTCGCGATCAATAATGCCGCCCTTTCGTTCACCAGCACATTTGGTGACTGGACTACACTTTATATGCAGCCCGAATATTCTGAGACGGAGTTTGCGCGCGATCAGGACGAGTTCCAGCTGCGTAAAGCCTTCGTTGTCTTTGGTAATCTGGAGCGCTCGCCCTTCTATGCTGCCTTTGGTCGCAAGACGATCGATTTCGGTAACTTCGACAGCTACAATGCCTTTACTCAGAATGAAGGCCATCACTTCTTCTGGGCCTTTTCTGATCAGCCCGTTGCCGAACTTGGCTTTTACAAGAACGGTTTCAAACTGACAGCGTCGGCTCTGTCCGGCGGACGTCAGCTACGCGTCGCCTTTGCTGATGAAGACAATAATATCGGCAACTATGCGTTCAGTGCCGAAAAGGAATTCTTACTCGGGCGTCAAAGCGCGTTTACATTGGGCGGCGGGTATCTGCACGATACCATCTATCGCGACAATTTCACCGCCCATACATTTCAGGGACGCGCCACTGGCACGCCGCCCGCCAACTTGATCAACTACCGCAATAGCGCCGTGAACGGGTTTGCAGAATATAACAGTCCATTCCTCGACGCGATGGTTGAATATACGACGACTTTAGAGCCTTGGGCTGCTGCCATTCCGCAGACGCCGGATGGCATCCCCTTCCCGCAATTCCTCAACGATCCACTCGGCTCAACGACGTCCATCGACAATATCAATTTCGATGAGAATCTGTCGACTTTGGTTGCGCAAGTCCGCATCAAACCGATGGTCAACGGTCGCCGCATGGCCATCGCTGCGTCAGGATCTTGGGGCAATATTAGTGACGATACTGGCAATGTCGGCATGATGGGTCAGCCCACCAGCTTCGAGAAGAACCAGCAACATTCCGCCAGCGTGGAATATCCGATCAGCGACTTCCTCGATATCGGCGCGGAATATGTCTATAATAAAGGCTTCATCCCCTTCGTTGCGCCGCAGCAAGTCTCAAATGATCAAACCAATGCGCATGCCGTGAATGTCGGGTTCAAGGTTCGATTCTAAGCCCTCTTGCCCCGCCAATTTCTGTCCGCCCATTCTCAAAACTGAACGGATAGATCTGACGGGAATTCCTAGCCTGACTCTGTTTACCCGCGACATCATCGCTGACGGTTTTTGTTGTTTTTCGATAAGAGCTGTGCTTTCTGCCCCCTAAATGGGAGGCATAAATGCTTGAAATCAAAAATCTGACTAAGACGTTCGGTGACCTGAAAGCACTCGACGATGTATCGTTGACGTTGAAGCCCGGTCTGTTCGGTCTTCTTGGTCCGAATGGGGCTGGCAAATCGACCCTGATGCGCACCCTAGCCACTTTGCAAGAACCGACCAGTGGCACGGTTCATTTCAACGGCGTCGACATTACAGAGCGCCCGGACACAGTCCGGTCCGTGCTCGGATATCTCCCACAAGATTTTGGCGTTTATCCGCGCATGAGCGCGCTGCAACTGCTTGACCATATCGCGATCCTAAAGGGCATCACCGATAAAACCGCCCGCAAGGATCAAGTCGAATCACTGCTGCAAATGGTCAATCTCTGGACCCACCGTACGGCCTCCGTGTCGACCTATTCCGGCGGTATGCGCCAACGTTTCGGTGTTGCTCAAGCCCTGCTCGGCGATCCGCAGCTCATCATTGTTGATGAACCGACAGCCGGATTGGACCCGCTTGAACGTCAACGCTTCCTCGACATTCTGTCGCGGGCTGGCGACGAAAAAATTATCATCCTGTCGACCCATATTATCGAAGATGTGCGTGACCTCTGCAACGATATGGGCGTGATGGGCAATGGCCGCCTGATTATTCGCGGCGCACCGGAAGATTTGGTCTCCGAAATCGACGGTAAAGTCTGGACCCAACGCGTCGATAGTGACGAGGACGTCGATAATATGAAAGCGACCATGCCTGTGCTCTCGACCCGTCGTCTCCGCGGTCAAACGGTCGTGTCGGTCCTCTCCGACACGTCACCCGGCAAAGGCTGGACCAAGCGCGAGACACTGCTCGAAGACGCCTATTTCGCGCATTTGAACGGCTTGATGAACGCGGAGATCCGTGATGCTGCCTAAGCTATTCGCCTTTGAATTTAAAATACACACACGCCAGATTGGGTTCTGGATTGCCCTCATCGTTATGCTGGCCGTCGGCATCTTGTTCTCATCACATGAGGATTTTGCCATCGGCGTTGCTGGTGGTGAGCGGGTCAAAGTCAACGGGGCGATTCCCATTGCCATTACCGTGTCGGCCTTCAGCCTGTTTTCAATTTTCTTCGCCGCCGTCTTCGTTGTCACAGGCGTTATGCGGGACGATACGCATGGCGCGGTTGAGGTCGTCCACGCGACGCCCGTCAAAACAAGCGACATGTTGCTATCGCGCATGCTCGGCGTCTGGGCGGTCACGGTTCTCAGCCTGTCAGGCCTAGTTATCGGCACAGCCGTTGGTCCATTCATGCCGTGGGGGGACGCCGAAACATTCAAAAGTTTCAATGCTCTACACTATATTCAGCCGTTTTTGCTTTTTGTCGTTATCAACGCGCTTCTAGTATCTGGGATTTACACGGCGATCGCTGTCATCACGCGCAACCGCGCCATCGTCTATGTCAGCGCCGTCGGCCTGTTGGTGATTTATCTGATTGGCGGCGTCATCGCCGGCGAACGACCAGACGAATGGATCGCCGCGCTTGTTGACCCGTTTGGGGCAACGTCACTGGCCGTGGAAACACAATTCTGGCCGGCCGCTGAGCAGAATGAAAATATGGCCCCAATCACGGGCTGGGTCGGCTTGAACCGTTTGGTTTACGGCATTGTCGGACTCGTTTTATTTGGAACCGCCTTCTTAATGTCGACCCGAGGCATTCTCAATCGGCGGGTGAAACGCCGGGCTGACGATAGCCCGATCGACGTGCCAAAACGCGTCACACCAGCTACGCCAGACTTGGGGACCGGCTTCACGCTGAGCGCCTTCTGGACGCGTCTAAAGTTTGAGTATCTCTCAACCGTACGCAGCACAGCCTTCATTATTTTGGTCGGCATCGCGATTGCCTTATTCGGCATAACACTCTTGGTCGCGATCTTTATGGGCGCGAGCACGACGCTACCAACCAGCCGATTCATGACTCAAATTGCGTTAGGCTCACTGTTGTTCCCAATGCTGATCATCATGGTCTTCTTCGGGTCCGACATTATGTGGCGGGACCGTACGTCGAACATGCACGGCATTTTGGACGCAACACCCGTTCGCAACGTGTCCCTGCTCTTCGCAAAATGGGGCGCGCTCGCCCTCCTTCTACTCACGCTCATTCTAGGCCTGTTATTAGCGGGCATGACGGCTCAACTCATCGTTGGGTGGGATCGTGTGCCTGTGGTGCCAACGACCTTCTTGGCCATTGGTATCATCAGTTTCTATGTCGGCTTCTTCTTCCAAGGCATGCTTGTGATGTTCATCCAGAACTTCATGCCGGGACGGATTATTGGCATGTTGGTCAGCGCCGCGGTTTTGGTCGGGTTGATCTTCTTTATCGGCCAGTTGCCCTTCTACCACCCGCTGATGAATTTTGGCAGTGCTGGCGCAGGCGCCTATTCCGAAATGGCTGGTTTCTCTAACCCGAAAGGGTTTGGCTGGGAGTTTGCCTATTGGATGGGAATGATCCTGATCTTAGGCGTCCTGTCAATCTGGGTCTGGCGTCGCGGCATGCAGGTCGGCTTGGTCGAGCGTCTAAAATCCATTAAGAAACGTCTGTCGATTCCCTCTCTTGCCACCGCAGCGCTAGGCATATTGCTCTTTGTGGGCTTCGGTTATGCTGGACTGCAGAGCTATCAAGACCAAGGTTATCAGAACTCCGATCAGCGTGAAGCTACACAGGCTGAGTTTGAGCGCCTGGTTGGCGATATGTGGAAACAACCCCCGCCTCGCATCACCCAAGTGAGCGTTAAGGCAGACTTCTTCCCTTCCTCACAAACAGCAACTTTTGTTGGCGAGTATGAGATCGACAATCCACATGACGAACCCATTGTCCGAACAACCGTGTTTTCGTCGGTCGGCGTGGATAATATCACTAAGCTTGAGATTGATGGCGCGGCAATCGTGTCCGGCGAGGCTCGCGCCGATGAACTGCGCGACGATCATAATGTTCAGGAAGTAGAATTCGATCCGCCCTTACAGCCGGGCGAAAGCCGGACTGTGCGCTTCACCACTCAGTTCACAGGGCCGACTATTACACAAGGGTCAACGATCGCCCGCAACGGCACGTTTGTGAACAACACTCAGGCGCTACTAACCTTCGGCAATCTTGAAGCTGGCTTTATCAGCGACCCTGACCTGCGCCGGAAATATGATCTGGGTGAACGGGTCGAATGGCCGGAACGCGATGATCCAGCGGCGCGTCGACGCCATTTGTTGACGTCGTTCTCGGGCTTTGCCGATTATGTCGATTTCGATGCCGAAGTCTGCACGATCGAGAGCCAAATCCCGGTCGCGCCCGGTAAGTTCCGCGGCGAAACAATCGAGGATGGCCGTCGCTGCCGGACCTACAAATCGATCAATCCAATCTTGAACTTCTTCTCTTTCCTCACGGCGGAGTATGAGGTTCGCAAGGATGTATGGGTTAATCCCAACGGAACGGACATCGATCTGGAAATCTATTTCCACCCGGAGCATGACTTCAATATCGATCTCATGTTCGATGCGATGAAAACGTCTATGACCGTCTATCATGAGACGTTCAGCCCGTACCAATATGCGCAGCTGCGGATCATGGAATTTCCATTCGCTAGCTTCGCACAAGCGTTCGCGGGCACCGTACCGTTTTCAGAAACAATCGGCTTCGTACAGGATCCCGGCGATGCCGAAGATCCCAAGCGCATCGATTTTGCCACTTATGTGACAATGCACGAAATCGGGCATCAATGGTTTGCCCACCAAGTCATCGGCGCCTTCGCCAAAGGATCAAACCTGCTTTCTGAAGGTCTGACCGAGAATGCGACAATGCTGGCTTATGAACGGCACTATGACTTCGCCAAGGCGCGCCGAATGCACGAAGAGCGCTCGGTCATTCAGTATCTGACCACGAGAACCTTCGAGCGCGACGAAGAGCCTGTACTCGCGGAAGCCGAAGGTCAGGGTTATCTGAACTATCAGAAGACCAGTTGGGTGTTCTGGGGCATGCGCGGCATTATCGGCAATGAGCCGGTTCAGCGCGCTGTGAAACGGTTCCTGATCGAACATGGGGCCGACAAAGGCGCGCCCTATCCGACCACGCTGGAGCTTTTGGCCATTCTCAAAGAAGAGGTAGATCCGAAATATCATAACCTCATTGATGACTATTGGAACAAGATCACCTTCTGGGAGCTTGGCTTCCAAGACGAGGCAGAGATTACTGTAACGTCTGTCGATGATCGGTTCGAAGTTTCGGTGCCGCTCAAGCTGGACAAGAAATACGCCAGTGAAGAGGACGGCAAGGAAACCTCTATATCCGAAATCGACGGCGTAAGCCTCAGCGAGTTCGTCCAGATCGGCTTCTACACGGAAGATCCGAAGGCCGACCTCGGCGCCAACCCAATGGCTCTTGAGACCGTTCAGGTTGATCAAGCCGAAGCGACACTCACCTTTACGGTCGACGAACGTCCGACCCATATCGTGCTAGACCCGCATCGCCGCCTGATTGAGCGCAACATCAACGATAATACTAAAGATGTGGAGGATGCGAGCGACAGCTAGTCGCCCGTTCACCCCTATCCTCAAGCGGGTGCCCCACGGGGCGCTCGCAATTTTACTCAGACGTCTTCAGTCGGAAGCAAGGATGTGGTTAGCGGCGGCGCGACCGCTAACAAAGGCCCCCTCGACCCGACCGCCAACGCACCAATCCCCGGCCAATACTACGCCGCGATCAGGATCGATCAGACAGTCCTGACCCACACCTGCATTTGAATAGGCATAAAGCCAGCGATGCAGCGCGATATGCGGAGCCTGATCCAATTTCCGATCACACAAGACTGATGCAGCGCCCAACATGATAGACTGAACCCAATCCCGATCGGCGTCAGCATGGTTGTCGGACCAAGCCGGAGCGGCGTGGACAACCAGAGTTGGGACAGCCGGATTCCGACCTGGCTTGCTCGCATTCAGAGCCAACCAGCTAATCGGCAGATCCGTGACACGCAGACTGTCCCAGCCCGGATCAAATGGCTCTGCCCACCCGACCATCAGCGCGAAACAGGCATGCATATGCACGTCGGCCAAGACAGATTGTAGGAGTGAGTTAGGTGGTAACATCGCGGCCGCTTGTGGCGCGGGAGCGGTGCAGATTACTCGGTCGAACGGACCTTCGCTGCCTCCCTCTTCAAAAGCTAGGCTAAGATTTCCCGCAGACCCAGAAATACTGGATACACGACGCCCCAAATTGATCTGAAGCCCTTGAGCGAGCGCTTTGGCGATCACGTTCATGCGCGGCGATCCAACCCAACGAGGGCGACCTGTGTCCTTGGTCAGCTCGCCGTCTCGCAAATACAGACCTCGACTGTCCCAGCGCGTCGCACAGCCATTATCGGCGATGGCGTCGATGAGGAATTGAAATTCCGGATCGGTGATCGTGAAATATTGCGCGCCGTGGTCGAACTCATAGTCCCCAGCATAACGCGTGCTCATACGCCCGCCGACACCCCGGCTCTTATCAAACAGCTCGACCTCATGCTTGTCAGACAGGCGGCGCGCCGCTGTCAGCCCGGCCATGCCAGCGCCGATGATCGCAATTTTCATGGTTCAGCCTTGTCTCATCTGCCGACGAAAGACGGCCAAGTTAGATACGGCCTAACTCCGCCAAGAGTTGGGGCAAACCGAATCTGTTACGACTTGCGCGATTTGGACGGACGACGACGCCACAGCCAACGAATGCCGAAAAAGACTGGCAGCAGCACGAAGATCAACCAAGGCAAGGTCACGGCGATGAACCCGATGACACCCGCCAGACCTTGAGACAGGGTCCGCAAGAAGTCCTTTAAGGCCTGCGCGATTGGGGCAACGGCAGAGCTGGAGACAGCGCGACTTTTAGAGGAGTAATCAATATCGACGACCGACATGGTGACGCGCTGGCGCAGGGCCGCCAGATTTGAAGTCGCGCTTTCGATTTCGGCCTGCACACGCGCCAACTCACGTTCCAGTGCCAACAGATCTGCTAGCTCCGCATCACGGGTTTCCAGCAATCCGGTCAGGCGGTCGCGCAGGGTTGTCTGGGCCGACAGGCGCGCATCCACATCCAAGATTTGACGCGTGAGGTCTTGGGCGCTGACGCTAGAAGCCGTCATTTTACCGTCGGCTTTGTTGACGCTTTCAATCAGCGAAGCGGCATATTGGTCTAGCCATTCCGGCTCGGCGCGCAGGGTCAGGCTCGCCGACACATTATCCGCATCATAATCTCGCGTCGACGTATTCAGCACCTGACAAAGCTTCGCCCCGGCCTCGATGCAACGCTGGGCATGAGACTGTGCCGTCGCTTTGACAGATGCTGAGGGGAGTTCGAAACTATAGCCATAACGATAGGCTAGGTAGTTAGCGGCAGATTGAGCCCCATCTGCGCTATCAGCAGCAACATCTGAGCGTTTCAATCGAGACCCAGTGACAATGATGGGTTCGGGCGCAGATTCAACACCATAGTCTAAGCGATCCGAGTTTCGGGAGGTCGTATCGGTACAGGCGGAAAGGAGCAAAAGGCTCAGTGGAACGATCCAAAAAGGTGAGTAGCGCATGGAGGCTCCTTCAGAGAGCTGTGTGGCAAAATTGTGCAGTAAGCCGATTATTCGCTGAAAAACAGAATCATACAACCGTAGGGGCTCATTGATCCATTGTCTCGCTTGCCTCAGACGAATATTATCGTGAACCGTTATCGCATCTTTCGGAAGGCGAGCGTTTGCGCTATGACAGCGCTGTCAAGGAAAGAGGTTTGCTAACATGACTACGCGCATCGCTATCAATGGATTCGGTCGGATTGGACGCAACGTCCTTCGGGCTTTGCACGAATCTGGATCTCACGATCTGGAAGTCGTCGCCATCAACGATTTGTCCTCGACTGAAAACCTCGCGCATTTGCTCAAATACGACAGCGTTCACGGCCGTTTTCCTGGCACGGTATCCGTGACCGATGACAGTCTCGACATCGGCTCAGGCCCTATCCAAGTGACCGCCATTCGCGATCTCGCCGATCAGAACTGGGCCGATAATGACGTCGACATCGTTATGGAGTGTACAGGCATTTTCACCGCCCGAGATGCCGCCGCGAAACATCTGGACGCAGGCGCCAAACGGGTTCTGATTTCCGCGCCCGGTAAGAATGCCGACAAGACCATCGTATTCGGCGTCAATGACGGCACGATCACCGCTGACGACCTTGTGGTCTCTAATGGCTCCTGCACGACCAACGCGCTCGCGCCGCTGGCCAAAGTGCTACACGAAACTTTCGGGATCGAGTCTGGTTTCATGACGACGGTCCACAGCTACACGGGCGACCAGCCGACATTGGACGGCGTTCACCGCAAAGATTTCAACCGCGGCCGCGCCGCGGCTCTGTCGATGATTCCAACCAGCACAGGCGCGGCGAAAGCGATCGGCCTCGTCATGCCAGAACTAGACGGCAAACTGGACGGTAAAGCGATCCGCGTCCCGACACCTAACGTCTCTGCCGTCGACCTTGTCGTCAATACGGCGAAGGCTGCTAGCGTCGATGCTGTCAATGACGCGTTCCGCACGGCGGCCAAAACTATGCCCGGTGTCTTACAAATCACCGACGATTTGACCGTGTCTGTCGACTTCAACCATGATCCACATTCCTCGACCGTGCTGAGCACTGAGACGATGGTGCCGTCGAGCAATTTCGTCCGGGTCCTCTCTTGGTATGACAATGAATGGGGCTTCTCGAACCGGATGCTCGACACAGCCGCAGTGATGGCGAAGTTCCTATAGGATGACAGTCTATAAGCGCGAAAGTTCAGACGAGTTACGGCAGCGCCTCTCCGCCGCGCTCGACACCCATGCGGACGGCATTCGCTCCGATCCGCAATCCAATCCGGTCAAGCGCCTGGCCTATGACATTTCTCGCGAAGTCGAAGATCGCTCCATTGCCTTTAAGGGCATCGAAGCGCTGGTTAAGCAGCTCTCTGATGAAGCCGCCATTGCGCGGGCCCGACGTCTACGGACGCGGGCTGGCTTGGATCGCGCTGACGAGTTGCGCGACTCTGTTGCCGAAATTGCCAAGACTCAATCCAAATTAGGCTGGGACGCGTTCAAGGCTTGGGCAGAAGCACCTGCCTTCGGAATTGTCCTTACGGCGCACCCAACTTTCTCGCTCTCGCGCGACATCCGCAACGTTCTAGGCGATATCGCCACTGCCAAAACATTGCCCGCTGCCTCTGTCAAAACACTCAAGACCTTCCCCTATTTGCCCAAGCGCGCGCCGACTCTGATTGAGGAGCATGAAGACACGCAAGCTGCGTTGATCCGTATCCAGGCCGCACTCGACAGCGCGAACCGCATCGTCCTGCAAGTCGCCCGCGACCTGTTCCCGGAACAGTGGACCACCCTCACGCCGCATTTGGCCGACGCCTATAGCTGGGTTGGATATGACATTGATGGTCGTACCGATATTAGCTGGGGCGACGCGCTCCGCCTGCGCCTGTCGGAAAAACGCGACATGATCGCCCGATATTTGACAGACGCTGAAACGCTCACGGCCAAAGGCGCAAAACTCTCTGCCTTGGCTGAACGGTTGCAGGACGGGCTTAAATCCGCACGCCGTGACTTGACCCTGTTTGAGACCGATCTGAACGAGACCGAAAACCTCGTCGCCGCCGCAAATAATTTGACCCGGCAATCAGATCGACGCCTGATGTCGACCGATGATCTGGTTAGCGTCATCGATGCGGCAATTACAGACGCCGACGATGCGACTGCACTCGATATCCTGACATTGAAAGCCCGGATGGCTGCCTTCGGTCTGGGTACGGCGCGGATCCATTTCCGCGTCAATGCGCGGCATATCAATGCCGCCATGCGCGCCGCTTTCGGCCTCAAAGATGACACGAGCGATAATCGCACCTTGATCCGCCGCGCGACGGAGATGACGCGGAAAACAAAAGCCCGACCAGTCAACTTCGCCTCGCTCGCACTGGAACGGTCAACCGCGCATGAAAAGATGATCCTGTCGGCGCAGATCCACAAATATATCGACGCCTCAACACCGATCCGGCTACTGATTGCGGAGACCGAAGATAGTCTCGTCCCACTCGGCGCTCTCTATCTCGCGCGGCTTTATGGGCTGGAAGAACATCTCGACATTTCACCGCTGTTTGAGACGTCGGACGCGCTTAATAATGGTGGGCGGATCATTGGTAAGATGCTCGAAAACTCTGCCTATCGCGAGTATATTCAGACGCGCGGCGTGTTCGCCGTGCAGACGGGTTTTTCCGATGCAGGCCGGTTCATGGGGCAACTCCCAGCGACCCTTGCGATCGAACGAGTCCAGAGCCAGCTCGCCCGCGAACTCGACAAGGCGGGTCTCGAAGACGTGACGGCGCTCGTCTTCAATACGCATGGCGAAGGCCTGGGTCGGGGTGGTCATCCCGGCACAGTGGCCCAACGTGTCGACTATGCGATGAGCCCTTATGCCATTCGTCAGTTTGAAAAGCGCGACATTGCGCTGCGTCACGAGACCAGCTTTCAGGGCGGCGATGGGTTCCTCTGGTTCCAGACACCGGACCTGGCCGAGGCCACAGTGCTTAGCCTGTTCGAAGCCCGCTTTGCCGACCGATCCGAAGCCGAAGCCGATCCGTTTTATACGGAGCGTGACTTTTCTTGGGATCTCTACCGGACGATCCAGAACGCGCAGGAAAAGCTCTATGACGATCCTGACTATGTCGCGATTTTGGGTGGGTTTGGACAGAACCTGCTAATCCCAACAGGGTCACGGGCAGTCAAACGCGCTAAGTCCGGCAGCGGAGCCGACATGTTCGACCCGCGCCAGTTGCGCGCCATTCCGCATAATGCGATTTTGCAGCAGTTTGGTTGCCCTGCGAACCTGTTTTATGGCGTCGGTCGGGCTGCTGGCATTGACCCTGAAAAGTTCGAATCTCTGTTACAGCGTTCCGCGCGAGCCAAGTCCATTTTTGCGCTGGTCGACACTACGATGGGCCGGACGAACCTCTCTATCCTGACCGGCTATGGTCGCCTGTTCGATCCGGGGTTCTGGGTTTCGCGCGCTTTGTCCGGTCAGGAACCCATGTTGGCCGAGCGTTCCGCTGTCGTCGCTGACACACTGATGACCAGTCGCTGGCGGTCGCAAATCATGGATCTGTCGAACCGATTGCGCTTCGACATCTTGGAAACCCAAAGGCAGTTTCCACGTGATGAGAGCAACGATATTTTGACGATCCTGCACGCACTCCGGCTCGCCATTGTTATGAAAATGATGATTATAGCGACGGAATTACCGGTTGTGTCCGACTCGGAAACGTCGCGCCTATCGGTTCTACAGCGCCTACAGACCTTCCAAATTGACGGTATTATCGAGGATCTGGAAGCCCGTTATCCCGCGACGAAACCCGCACTGGATTGGACGAGAGAGCTGACCGAAGAAACCGACCTGCCCGAAAGCGGCGGGTTCCAGCACATTGCCGACGAGGTCATCAAACCGCTATCGCGCGCGCGCGATTTGGTCCGCCAAATCACGGTCGCCGTCACCCATCACTATGATGCGTTTGGGTGAGGCAAAACAATCGATCCAGTGGATCGATTGTCAGCGAACGAGTGACCGCGCAGTGCGCGGCCTTTCACCTAGCAGCAAGACGACCCTTGAGAGACATCCGTCGTCAATTTCGGTGCGCCCTTCTTTGTCTCTTGCGGATCGCGGCGGCGGACGCCGCAATCATCTGCGGGCCATTCGATCCGCTCTGCAACAGGAAGGCTCGGCTCGATATAGTAGAATTGATCGGCATAAGGCTCACGCTGCATCAGATTGAAGGTCTTCTCACACACGGCTGAGCGTTCGCCGCGACGGAACACATGCCCGTCATCATCCTGAACATGGCGCCATGGACCCTTATAAATAACCGCTTGGTTCTTCTCCAGACAGTCGCCCTGCTTACCTTTATAGGCGAGATAGGTCGCTGAGCGGAATTCAATCCCTTCGACAATCTGCCAAGGGTTCGCCTCCCATTTGTCGAGCATAATGCCGTGGAAACCTGCCGCTTCTAGCGCTTCGGCGAAATGATCTTCGCGCAGCGCACCTGAGATACAGCCGGACCAGAGCCGCGCATCCTGCTTCATCGCGTCGGGGCTATCTTCATCTGAGACGATATCAGACACAGCGATCCGTCCGCCAACTTTCAGCACGCGGAACATCTCTGAGAAGAGCTGATGCTTTTTGGCGTCTGACACCAGGTTCAGGACACAGTTCGAGACGATAACATCAACGCTATTGTCGGGGATCATCGGCAGCTCAGTCCGCAGTCGAAGCTGTTCCGCTTCCATCGCTTCCAGTCCGTTCGCGTCAGTCACTGGATTGGCGGCCAGCCATTCGTTCAGGCGGTCGAGATCGAGCTTTAAATCTTCGATATGACCACGCCGGAATTCGACATTAGCGTAGCCGACTCGGTCCGCAATGACAGGCGCATTTTCGCGCGCGAGGTCCAGCATCTCGTCCGTCATGTCGACACCGATGACGCGGCCTTCCGGGCCGACGATTTGTGAGGCGATGAAACAGATTTTTCCGCCGCCAGCGCCGAGGTCGAGCACAGTGTCGCCTTCGCGAACGTAACGGGACGGATCACCGCAGCCATAGTCGCGGTCGAGCACGTCTTGCGGGATAATTTTTAGATATTGCGGATCATAGTCGATCGGACAGCAAAGTGCGGCTTCGACGGCCTGAGCGCCCGCGCTGTACCGATCCTTCACATCCTCGCGCACATCCGCATTAGTGGCATCGAAGCCTTGAATATCATCCATGTCGTGAGATCCGTTTCGGTCAGGTCTAGCTGGAAAGCTTAGGACTCGACACTCGGCAGATCAATTAGATGACGCGATTTGTGATCGTTTTTTGGAACGCCAAATCAACGATAGTACCGTGAGCGGAAAAGCGATTAGGAACAACCACGCTAACACTTGGGTCGACCTACTCATCGCGACGTCACCCCCCTCATCGAAGGGAAGATTTATCGTCGTATAATTCCAATCCCGAATTTCACTAATGGAGGCCATGTCTTTGGCGAAGTCCTTGGCATCAATATGGCCTTGCTTCGTTGTCCAGTGAAACACCTCTCGAAGCACATTATCCGCAACTGTAGTCTTATAAACATAACGAAAGGCGTCCGTCTCGACGGTTTTATCTTCATCGTTGAAGGAATAGCGGTCGTCGGCGATATATTCGATAATATGCCGAATGTTACGCGGGTGCTTTATGCTGAAAGGCGAAGTGCGTTCACCGCCTTCAAAATCTGGCATAGCCGCCAATATTTGATAGGCACGCGTGTTCAATGACCGGCGATCATCCGCCGTATATCCGGACAACCGAAACGACATACGCAATTCCGACCATCCTTCTTCATCATCCGAGCTCCAACTGAGATCACCATCCGGCTCCAAGGTTGGGTAGATGTCGGATAGATATTCGACAAAACTGTTAATTACATCGTCTTCACCATCGCGGGCTATCCAAGCTAATGTGTTGTCAGCATCTTCGCCATATTCTCGGAAATTGATCGAGTATAGTATGACGCCCGGCTCAGCGACTAGATCGAACCGTTCTGTGATGAGCTCTCTAGCTTCATAGTCGGACTGGGGTAGTTTCGTCACAACGGACGCCCCATCACGAAGTCTTAGACCAAAGTCTATGTCGCCCTTTTCCATCGTATCGAGCGTACCGATTTGCGGGTCGCGGGTTGCATCGAGTGGGTAGAGCGCGCCGTCGATCTCGGCCAAAACCATAATGTGATCAAAAGCATAGGGATTCGCTAGCCCCATGAACTCACCACCTCGTTCATTGAGGTCAACAAGCATCGGGTCCGCTAAGACGCCTAGCTCATCAAGCAGAGTCAGCAATAGCATAGTGACGTCTTTGCAATCCCCAAACCGACGACGAAGCACCCTGTCAGGCGGCCGCGGGACAAAACCGCCCTCGCCTAATTCCAGTCCTACATAGCGAATATGGCTCTGCACCCAATCCAACGCAGCCCGAGCTCGCGCCTTGGCGTCAACATGTTCTGCCGCAATTTCAGCGGCAATTTCGCGCACTGCATCGCGGTCATCATCCGTCCGGATATAATATTTGTGGAAGAGATTTCCGACCTGCGCCCAGCTCTCAAAATTGGAGATTTCGTAGGACGGACGGACAAAAGACCAGCTCGGACTATCAGAGTCATAAGCAGGCGCTTCTGGGTCCGGCGCATCCCACTGGAAAACTGTCCATTCGTCTTCGTTCATACGCTCCGGTTCTGGCGGGTCATTGTGAGTCTGAGTGTAGATGTCCAAGCCGCGCGCAATTGACACACGCAGGAAGCGGCGTTTGATCTCACTGGTTGTTGCAAATGTGCGGCGTAGGAGAAATCCTGTACCGATCGCCTCTCTTCGGCCGCTCCGCGTATAAGCAACGTCCAAACGGTCCCCGACCCGTAAATCCAAAATCGGTAGCAAGAAGGTCAGCGTGCCATTGAAAATCATCTGATCGCGGTCTGTTTCCGTCCGGAAGACCATCGCCTCGTTCAGGTCAGCTGCATCGATAGTTTCGCCATCTCTTATGATGCGAACATGATGTAATTGCATCGACCGATAGGATGGATCAAAATCGATACTCAGTGTGCCTTCGTCATCAACAGCTGCAGGCGTTAGAAGATCAACGACGTAGCGATATGAATACTCATCTGTCGTCGCTGTGTGTCGGTTCTGGTAATCTATGAGCGGAAAAACAGTTTCGCGCCCAGCGTCAATATCCGCATCGAAAATCGGCGCATCAACTGGCACAATCCAATCCGGGCGCGGCGTGATTTTCACATAATCAGACACATCCTGAGCCAACGCGGCCGTAGCCGCGCCCATTATCAGCATCACGCCAACTGTGGCGGCCAAGAAAATTTCTACCACGCGCATCTGATTTCCACCTCTCAATATCGGCTAACCGACAC
Source organism: Algimonas ampicilliniresistens (assembly GCF_030159955.1). Lineage (GTDB taxonomy): Bacteria > Pseudomonadota > Alphaproteobacteria > Caulobacterales > Maricaulaceae > Litorimonas > Litorimonas ampicilliniresistens. The sequence goes on along the minus strand of NZ_BSNK01000001.1, from coordinate 719,611 downwards.
ACGCATGGGATGCAACGGAGCAGTCTACAGGAAATTCGCGATAGCTCAGACGCATTCAACCGCTTGATCTACAGATGCCGAAACGGCAGGTCGGAGAGATGAGCCTTGATCCGCTGAGCCTTGATTTTGCCCTCGCCCTTCTCGACCGGATCGGCGTGCTTGTTTTCGCCATTTCGGGCGGAATTGTCGCCGTGCGCGCAAAGATGGACCTACTCGGCGTTCTGGTTCTGTCATTCCTCCCGGCGCTGGGCGGGGGCACACTGCGCGATCTGATATTGGACGCGCCTGTCTTCTGGCTAACCGATGGCTGGTCGTTGAGCATGGTGTTGATCGGGGCCGCGCTTGCCTTTGTATTCGCAGCCCGGGTTGAGGACTTTAAACCTCTACGTTGGGCCGACGCAGTCGGCCTGTCGCTCTTCGCCTGTGCAGGAGCCGCCAAAGCACTGGAGCTGGGTCATTCCGTGACGATTGCGGTGATCATGGGCGGGGTCACCGCCTCGGCGGGCGGACTGCTGCGTGACGTCGTCGCAGATCGTGAGCCGTTGCTGCTCAAACAGGATATTTACGCCACTGCCGCTCTGTTGGGTGGATTTGGCTTCGCCATGTCGAGCCGCGCTGGATTGTCTTTTGAGTATTCAACCCTGATCGGTTTCAGTCTCGCTTTTACGCTGCGCGCCTGCGCCATTCATTTCGGCTGGTCTCTACCCCGCGCGAAATAGGTCAGCCGCGCGCGACGTAGAGCCAAGCCTCTAATCCGCTCGCCAAAGTGACAGCCACCCGTTCATAGTCATCAACTTCATAAGCATCGGCGCGGGCCAGCTGTTCAGAGGTTAAAGCGAAGACAGTGCCCGCGACACGATCCCGCTCATGACCCGTCCGTGTTACAATCGGGTGAAACCGTTCGCCGCTCAACGCCAGAACATCAGCATCGGTGATCTCCACCATTGTTTTAGCAAAACCGACCAGCGCATCGGGTTCGCCCACGACTTTTTGCCCGAAGGTTTCGCGCTGCACGGATGGCAGTTGCAGGGTTCCGTAGGAAAAGAGGTGTTCCATCCACCGCCTGCTAGACTATGAGGTGGGCATGGCCAAGATTAAGCATCTCACTCTCTATCATTATCCCCTCTCCCGGTCAGCGCGGGTGCGGTTCTTATTGGAAGAATTGGGCTTTGATTATGAGCTGGTGAACGTCAACATGTTGCGCGGTGAAGGGATGAGCGAAGCCCATATGGCCCGTAATCCGAACCATGCCGTTCCCGTCCTAGACATTGCTTATGACGACGAAAGCCAGCAGACTTTGATCGAATCCGGCGCGATGATCCTATGGTTGGCTGATGCGTTTCCAAGTGCCGGGCTTGCGCCGGTCGTCGAGGATTTCCGCGCTCGTGCCGAATATACGCAGCAAATCCTATTTCAGGCCGCCCATGTCGACATGTCTCTCTGGCAGGTTCGCTTGAACGAAACTCTGTTCCCAGAGCCTGTTCGCAGTCAGCCTATTGCCGCGTTCAATCGCGACAAGCTTGAGCGTGAAATGATCCCGCAAATGGAAGCTCGGGTCAGCGCGCATGACTGGATTTGTGGCGACACCTTTACGGCGGCCGACTGTATCGCCGCACAAAATGTAAACTGGATGCGGGCTTACGGGCTCGCGAAGACCGGACCACTGCGCGACTATATGCACCGATTGAAAGCCCGCCCCGCCTTCGCGCGTGCGTTTGCGGATGCAAAGGACTTTGAACGATGAGCAAGCAGCTTGAATTGGGATCAATTGGCTATGGTTGCTGGCGGTTCGCCAGCAATACCGTGCAAGAAGCCGACGAGCTGATCCGCACGGCACTGGATCACGGCATGACCCTGATCGATACAGCCGATATTTATGGGTTTGGTGAACCACGCGGCTTTGGTGGCGCTGAGGCCGTACTCGGGGAAGTACTCGCGGCGTCGCCAGAGCTGCGTGGGCGCATGACCCTGACGACCAAAGGCGGCATTATCCCGCCGAGACCCTATGATAGCTCACGCGACTATTTGATGGGTGCGCTCGACGCCTCCCTCACCCGTCTACAGGTCGATCATGTCGAGCTCTATCAGATCCATCGCCCGGATCTGACGACGTCGATGCCGGCGCTCGCGGAAACCCTTCAGGTAATGCTGGAAAGCGGCAAGGTCGGCGCGATTGGCGTCAGCAATTTCACCCCGTCGCAGATGCGCGCTTTGTCCGCCCACCTCGACACACCGCTTGCCACGATCCAACCGGAACTATCCGTTTTGGAGCAATCCCCGATCACCGACGGCACACTCGATTTTGCAGAGGAAGTTGGCGCCACCGTGTTGGCATGGTCGCCCTTAGGTGGCGGTCGCTTGTTCACTGAGACCGGCCCTGTGCAGACAGCTGTCGCCACAATCGGACGCAAGACAGGATATACGGCGACACAAATCGCGCTCGCCTTTGCACGAAGCTTCGGCGCCAACGTCGTCCCATTGGTCGGGACGCAACGCACCCACCGGATCGAAGATGCAGCCAAGGCTGGACAGATCATGCTGCCAGCGCGCGATCTCTACGACCTGATCGAAGCCTATCGTGGTGAGGCCATGCCGTAAAAATGCAGAAGCATGCCGTTTGACGGTTTTGCTTTCCAGTCGACCCGGCTAATGGGCGGCCGATCATGATGGTTCGCCCACATATCCTGCGCTTGCTGACGGCATTTGCTGTCTTGCTGCAACTGGCCTTGCCCTACGCGCAAGCCAATGCCGCCGCAAACGGTACAGATCTATCAGACCTGATCTGTAATCCATCCGGCCGGGCTGCTTCCGCTGAAGCCAAAGCTGCGCTGAGCGAACTTCTCTCTATCGTCGGAGAGGAAGAAGAATCCGACGCGCCGCCCGATTGCGAACGATGCGTGTCACCAAATGTCACCGTAGTTTCGGCCAGCGTGACTGTGTCGGCTCCCGTCCAGTTTGGCCGCCTCACACATCGTCACCCTGCGTCTGAAGCGCTCGGCCCGATCTCTCCTCGCGGTCCGCCATGCGGCACCCGCGCACCCCCCCCTTTCGTTTGAACGACTGACGCTTCTCTGAGCCATGACGGCTCATCTTGTTCAAATGAAAGATTACAATGAAATACGTACTTATGTGCGGCGCTGCCTTCATGGCCGCTGCAATCTCTACCCCTGTCCACGCTCACCAAGACGGCAGCGATGGACCTCATGCCTCAGAACATGCCCCGATTGGAGTCATGGCTGACCATCGCCACAAAAAGGGCGAATGGATGCTGTCCTATCGCTTCATGACAATGGATATGGAGGGCAATCGGGACGGTACCACGCCGCTAAGCCCTGACCAGATCGCCACAACCGTCTCCAACCGCTTCTTCGGCAATCCGATGCAGCCTCCGACACTTCGTGTTGTGCCGCTGCAGATGACAATGGACATGCATATGGTCGGCGGAATGTATGGGCTAACCGACCGCGTGACGCTGATGGCGATGACGGGCTACCGGTCGCTCGACATGGATCATGTCACCTATATGGGCGCTATGGGCAGCAATGTGCGCGGCAACTTCACGACCCAGTCTAAGGGCTTTGGCGACAGCACCATCGCAGCGATCATCGGTCTGGATGATAGCACCCGTAAAGAGCGCCAGATCAATCTCAATCTCGGCCTGTCGATCCCAACCGGATCAAACGAGGAAACAGACCAAATCCTGACACCGATGGGCGGCACGCCAACCCCGCGACTGCCCTATCCGATGCAGCTCGGCACTGGGACTTGGGATTTCAAACCCGCGCTGACCGCCTTCGACCGACACGGCAAGATTGGCTACGGCGCGCAAACGTCAGCCCGTTTGCCATTAGGTGAGAATGAGGAGGGCTATAAGTTTGGTAGCCGATTGGAAGGGACAGCGTGGCTATCCTACGAGCCGGATTATTGGATCTCATTCTCGACCCGCGTGAAGGCTGTAACGCAAGGCAAAATTGACGGGATTGACGGGGCTATCATGGCCCCTGTGCAGACCGCCGACCCTGACAATTCAGGCGGCGATAGCATCGAGCTCCTCTTCGGCGTCAATTTGGCGGGTCAGACAGGCGCGCTGAAAGGTCATCGTCTTGCCATTGAATATGGCGTGCCGCTGCACCGTGATCTTAAGGGGCCACAGTTGGAAACAGATAGCGTCCTGACAATCGGTTGGCAGAAAGCCTTTTAAAAAGCTGGACCCCCGGCGCAGTGCCGGGGGTCCGTCGTGGGGGTTCGGTGAATTCTGATAGTTGCGATTGTCGCGCATGATCAGAATAAATTTCGATAAAACCGCCAGTCCCGTCCCTGACGAACACTCCCCATTTCTGTGTCGGACGACCGCCTTAAGGGATTACCCGTTGCAGTTGTATGATGAAACAAGCTTGCGCAAATCTTAACGGCGTCTTTTCAACGCCTGATGAGGACAATAGGCACGAGATCGGAAATTTCTGAGAATTGCAGGAACTTTTTCGGAACAACGTGCGCCGCGCCCCCGTTGGTTTAATGTAGCAACTGGAGAAAACAGCCTTTTATGAATAATCTGAACACCGCTAATTTGAACGCAAAATTTGAAGACTCGATCGTCCGAATGATTGTCACCGGACCCGTTAGTGACATCGAAGTGGAAGCCGCGACACAGTGGTTCGACACGCTGGGCGACGCCCAAGACGAATATCAACTCTATCTCGAAATCCCGAAAATGCATTTCCCTGATCTTGGATCGGTTCGGAAAACATTCCTGTCTCTGGCCAATCTGATGCGAGGCTGGGAGTCCTGCGGTCGTTGTGCCGTCGTGACAGACAGCCCGTTCTTGCGCTCGAGCGCCAAGATCGAAGGCACAGCCTTGCCGCAAATGGAACTCGACAGTTTCGGCATTGTCGAACTCGCCGAAGCCGAAGAATGGCTCGAAGCCGCATAAAGCAGCAACAAAAGTCCAAAGAAAAACCCGGCTCAAGGCCGGGTTTTTTGTACCTAGACTTTCAAGTCGTTCAAATCTTGCCGTCAAAGTCAGACGCGCTGTGACGCTCTGCTAGGCCCTTATCGTCCCATGTCCGGTTCACAAGCTGCCCGCGTTGGAAGGCCGGACGTTCGGCAAGTTGTTTCGCCCACCGAATGACATTCTCATATTCATGGACTTGCAAGAATTCCGCGGCCTCATAGAGAATCCCACGGGCCATTCCACCATACCAAGGGTAGATGGCGAAGTCGGCAATTGTCAGCGCATCACCTGCCATGAACTCATGTTCGGCCAACCGTTTGTCGAGCACATCCATCTGGCGCTTCGTCTCCATCGCAAATCGATCGATAGCGTATTCAATTTTGACCGGCGCGTAGGCATAGAAATGGCCAAAACCACCGCCAAGATAAGGCGCGCTGCCCATTTGCCAGAATAGCCAAGACAGGCATTCGGCGCGGGCCGCCCGGTCTGTTGGCAAGAACATATCGAACTTCTCAGCTAGATAGGTCAGAATTGCACCGGACTCGAAGATGCGGACATGTGGGTCTTCGGAGTGATCCATCAGCGCTGGAATCTTAGAGTTGGGATTGGCCTCGACGAAGCCGGAGGAGAATTGATCCCCCTCACCGATGTTGATCAACCACGCATCATATTCCGCGCCGGAATGACCGGCCGCCAAAAGCTCTTCGAGCATAATGGTGACTTTCACGCCGTTAGGCGTACCGAGCGAGTAGAGCTGAAATGGATGGTCACCAACGGGGCGATCTTTGTCATGGGTCGCGCCACTGATCGGGCGGTTAATATTGGCAAAACGCCCGCCGGAACCTTTGTCCCAAGTCCAGATTTTAGGCGGTGTGTAGTCAGAGAGGTCTTGTGTCATTAGAGGGTCCTAATCGTGTAACCTCACACATTCCAATCACGTCCAGTTGAGGCAAGAAAAAAGCCGCCCCATCACGAGGATGGGAGCGGCTCTTACGACTGATGGTTTCAAACCGCAGTTAAGCGGGTGGACCTATCAATCTTTCGACCCTCGGAGATCGAATTATGCGGCGCGTTTGAAATCGCGCTGGAATGTCCGGTCGTGACGACCCTCATTCAATTCTTCGGCAAGCTTCCGGTTAAACGCCGGAATGTCTGCGGGCTTACGGCTGGTCACAATACCATTGTCGGTCACTGTTTCGCCGTCTGTCCATTGGCCACCTGCGTTTCGGATGTCCGTTTTAATGGACGGGTATGAGGTCAATTCGCGACCTTCAACAATATCGGCTTCAACCAGCAACCAAGGACCGTGGCAGATTGCACCGATGGTTTTGCCCTGTTCGGCAAAGTCACGGACAAGCTGGACGGCCTTATCTTGCGTTCGCAGCATATCGGGATTCTTCAGACCGCCCGGAATGATCAGACCGTCATAGTCGGCAACATTTACGTCACTGAAGGTTAGTTCTGGCGTGTACTCGCGCTGCTCTTCGCTATCGGCTTTAATCGGTTCCGTCTTCATCGAGGCGACTTGTACCGTCGCACCTTGGTCCCGCATATATTCGAGCGGCTCAAAAAACTCTTCTTGCTGAAAGCCGTCGGCTGCAATGATGAGAAGTTTCTTTTGGTTCAAATTAGTCATGGTACTCCTAGTTCGTTCGTAACCGCGGCGCACATCCTTTCGAAAATGCGCTATTGTCATCGCGATGAGCAGAAAAATGCGCTCGTCTTGCCTAATCAATGAACAGCAAGCCTAATCGTTCCATTTTTTATTCAATTACAATCAGTTATTAAACCAACTTAAATTATGGGCCGCGCTTCACTGGCCCTAGACATTGCCAGCCTGCACACAAGCCCGCATAGCGCATGAATGAGAACTGACGCTGCCCCCACGCCGACCCGCCTTGCGGATTACACGCCTTATAATTTTGAGATTTCGGAAACCCGCTTCGACTTCCGGCTTGATCCGAAAGCGACCCGTGTACGCTCATTGCTCAAGATGAAGCGAACTGGGCCAGGACCTCTGGTGCTTGATGGTGAAGCGATCGATCTTGTCTCAGTCGAGATTGATGGGCGTCAGCTCAAACGGTCTGAATATCGTCTGACACAGGATAAACTAATCCTCGAAGAGACACCGGACGTCTTCACTCTGAACATTGAATCCAAATGCAACCCCAGCGCCAATACGACGCTGATGGGTCTATATGTATCAGGTGGCCGTTTCTGCACTCAGTGCGAGGCAGAAGGCTTTCGCCGGATCACCTATTTTCCGGACCGTCCCGACGTCATGAGCGTCTTCACGGTTTTGATCGACGCCGACAAAACCGCCTACCCGACCCTACTCGCCAACGGCAATAAGATCGAAGAAGGCGATATTGATGGCGGTCGCCATTACGCCGTCTGGCACGATCCGTTCCTCAAACCTTGCTACCTCTTCGCCCTAGTCGCGGGTGAGTTTGATCTGCTTGAAGACAGTTTCACCACCATGAGCGGGCGGTCCATTCCGCTCGAAATCTTTGTCGATCCGGGCGATGCGCCCAAGGCGGCCTATGCCATGGACTCGTTGATCCGGGCTATGGCGTGGGACGAACGCGCCTTTGGCCGAGAATATGATCTCGACCGGTTCATGATCGTCGCGGTCCGTGATTTCAATTTCGGTGCGATGGAAAATAAGGGTTTGAATATCTTCAACTCCTCGCTCTTGCTCGCCGACGCTGAAACAGCGACCGACATGAATTTCGAACGGATCGAAAGCGTCGTTGCGCATGAATATTTCCACAACTGGACGGGCAATCGCATCACCTGCCGCGACTGGTTTCAACTCTGTCTCAAGGAAGGCTTCACAGTCTTTCGCGATCAAGAGTTCTCTGCTGATCAGCGCGGCGCAGCTGTCCAACGCATCAAGGATGTTCGCGCCCTTCGCGCCCGTCAGTTTGCCGAAGATAATGGCCCCCTCGCCCATCCTGTGCGGCCAACCGAATATCTGAAGATCGACAATTTCTACACTGCCACGATTTACGAAAAGGGCGCGGAGCTGATCCGGATGCTTAAAGCCTGGCTCGGCGAAGACATGTTCCGAAAAGGGTCCGATATTTATTTCGACAGGCTCGATGGTACGGCGGCAACGATCGAACAATTTCTCGCCTGTTTTGAAACGGCGTCCGGCGAGGACATGGGACAATTTATGCGCTGGTATGAACAGGCCGGGACACCGCGCCTGACGGTGCGACGCCGCCGGACGCCGACAAAGCCCGTCATCAGTCAGGTCGTGTCGTTTAAACAAGTGACACCCCCAACACCGGGGCAACCCAAAAAGGCCGCCGTTCTGATCCCGATCCGGTGGCAAGCCATTGGCGAGAATGGTCCCTTAATGGAGCCGCAACTGACGGTCATGACCACCAAATCGACGGATGTGTCCTATCCAAGATTTGATGAACCACATTCCATCTCTGTGCTGCAGGGATTTTCTGCGCCTGTGATTTTAAACTCAGACGCGACGACGGCAGACCTCGTCCGGCTTATGGGCAATGATCCAGATGCGTTTAATCGCTGGGAAGCCGGACAAACGCTGGCCCGACGTTTACTCGTTGATTTTGCCAAAGCGCTGGAAGCCGGCAAAATGCCGAAAACCAACCCGGCCCTACGCGATTATTGCAAGGCCCTAGGCACAACCCTGAATGACCCACAATTCGATAATGCCTTTAAAGCACTGGTCCTGACATCCCCGTCCAGCATGGAAGTGCTGATGGAAGCCGCCCCAATTGACCCCATCGCCGTTCATGAAGCGGGTCAATGGCTGTCCCGCGCGGTTGCTGACGCGCTGCGCGACGACCTTCTGGTCACTTACAAAGCCATGCGGGACAAGACTGGCGTCTTTTCGCCCGACGCCGAGGCGGCCGGACGGCGAGCCCTTAAGAGCCGCTGTCTCGCCCTGCTCTCTGCACGGTTCGATCCGTTGGCCGCATCGCTGGCGTCCAATCAGCTCGATAATGCGACCAATATGACGGACGAGCTCGCCGCCCTGATCACACTGTCACGTCTTGGCGGACAACGTGTCGAAAGCTCAATGGAGGCTTTCTTTGCGAAATGGAAAGATCAGCCGCTCGTACTCGACAAATGGTTCTCGGTTCAGTCAATGCGCGATCACGCTGACGGAATCCACGCCATCACGCGCTTGGCCGAAACCCCATCCTATGAGCGCAATAACCCCAACAGAGTGCGCGCCCTCGTCGGCGGCTTCTCTATGGGCAACACCAAATTGTTCCATAAGCTGGATGGGTCTGGATACCGCTTCTTCGCCGATCAAGTCCTCGACATGGATAGCCGCAACCCATCTGTTGCCGCGCGCCTGCTCGGCGCATTCGAAATCTGGCGAAAACTAGATCCGAGACGCCAAGCGTTGGTTCAGGCTGAGCTGGACCGTATCATCGCGGCCAAGCCCAGTAAAAATGTTCTGGAAATTGCGGAACGGACGCGGGGTTAAAGTCCCGCGCCTGACCAAGCTTATCGGGTTATCGGGTTATCGGACAATACGCTCAAACCATATGTCGCTCACTAAAGGTGCTGAAATCTGTGCGCCTATGACGACGTCAGATGCATCTCTGACAAATTTGACGCGACCCAACGCAGTGCCTGGCGCCCTAAACATATCCGGCTGATAGTCGCTCAGCGTAGCGACAGGTAGGCGGATATGCGTGGCCGTCATCACACCGTCTTCGACGTTAACCTCATAGCTAGTTGCGAGTTCCTCACTATAGTATCGACCCGCATAATCGGACGCGCTAACGGGTGATGGCTCATAAGACTCGAGTTCAATCCGCGGGGCTCGCAACGATCCGTGGAGGCCAATGACGTAAAGAAGCGCAGTGGGTCGTCCTGCAGCATCCACCTCAAACTCCACAAACAGATCACCATCTGAATCGAGCGCGAAGCGTCTTTGCCCGACCTGCGGCAGAACATTCGTGTCGTCCGAACCCATCATTGTCAGCGTTAGGTCTGATCCGTCAGCTCCGATCTGAAACAGAGTGCCAGGATACAACTCATAGTCTCCCTCATAGCTTTGCGCGTCGCTCACGCTCAAAGCTGCCCACTCTGCCGGAGCTTCAAGTTGGAATGAGTCGCTATCTGACAAAAAGATGTCGACCATTCCGAAGGCAATTTTCGCCGTATCGAAATCGGATCGATTGCTCAGGATTGAGATCGCAAAGGTTTCACTAGGCACGCGGAGTAAGAAGGATCGGTAACCCGCAATCCGCCCACCATGCGACCACGTTTCCAGGCCGTTATATTGGCGGCGTTCGTGTCCGCGACCGAATGTGGCCGAGCGACCATCCGTCGCCTTTTTCCGAATGGCCATGTTTTGGAAGAGTTCATCAGAACCGATCTTGCGCGTTTCAAAGTTGGCAGCCCATTTCAGCAGATCGTGAGCCGTCGTCGTCAGGCCAGTCGATCCAACAAGCTCTGAATTATGGTGGATATTGGCATACCCATCACCCTTTGGTGCGTAGGATTTCGCATGATTGGAAAGCAATACCGTACGATCAGAATAAAACTGGGTTCGAGTCATTTGGAGCGGTTTGAAAAGCCTCTCCCGAGTAAAATCCTGAAATGATTGCCCCGACACGGTTTCGACGATTTGCGCCAGCAGAAGATATCCCGAATTGCTATATTCTACAGCAGTTCCCGACGCAAAATTCACGCCGCGCTGACGCGCAACCAGACGACGAAATTGACGATTGGTTTCGACATCGTCTTCCAACCAGCCTGAGAGCGGGGCCAGGACGCCGCCTTCTCGCAGTCCGCCCATATGGTCTAAAAGATGAGCGATCGTCACTGGCTGCTCAAACTCTGGCAGGCCGGGCAGATAGGTGCGTATATCCTCATTCACATCCAACAGACCGTCCGACTGCAAAAGGAAGATGGAGAAAGCGGTGAATTGTTTGGAGACTGACGCCACCTTAAACACAGTATCGGGCGTGATCGGAATGCCGTAATCCAAATCTGCGATACCGTTCCCCGACGCGAAAACGGTTTCGCCGTTCAAACTGATAGCGACCGCTACGCCGGGCGCATCGTCTAAGTCCCAGTCTTCTAACAACGCCGTCGCTTGTTCTGAAACAGACAGCGTCGGTGCCTGTGGATTGGGTTCGGTTTGCGCACAACTCGAAAGGTGCAACACGGCCATGAGGGCAAAGATGGGTGGTATGAGTCGTCTGGTACGCATGGGGACATCCTTGAAATGGAACTGACCATGCCAAGGAGCTTATTCTGGCCTGAAACGCGACCGACTACGCGAAATCGAACCTTTTTGACGCGTTAGTTCATTCCATCGTCCACGGACTTCAACCTCATTACGCCATCGATCGAGCCAGATCTCTCGACTTCCGAAATGCGCTAGGCGTCATATGAGTGCGCTTTTTGAAGGCCGTATTGAATGACGATTTTGAATTGAACCCAACGGCATAAAGCACATCCAAGACCGTACGTTCTGGCTGGTCAGTCAACATCACTTTGGCTGTGTCGACCCGGTAGCCGTTGACGAAATCAAAGAAATGCACACCGAATTCGAGATTGATCAGTTCCGACAGCTCCCGTGGTGTAAACGCCATTTGATCCGCTAGGGTTTTGAGATTCAATTCAGGATCGAGATAAGGGCGAGTCCCATCCATATGTGTCACCAACCGTTTCTTTTCGGCACTTATTGACCGTGTGTCGGAGGTTGGTTTCGCTTCACGCTTCAGCGGAATGGACGAAGTACCGTCAATGCCTCGGAAGATTTCAGGATGAAGCAGAGCCTTCAGCGTCACCCAAGTCACAACAGACAGAACGATCAGGGCGCCTGAAAGCTGCAACCCCTGAAACAAGCTGGTCATGGTTCCAAATGAGACGAAACTGCGCACAAGCGTCAACGTATGTGCATAAATCGATACGATCAGAAGCTGCGACAGCCATCTGAAAACCTCTGATCGACTATCCGCAAACATCTGTTGAAATCGGGATCTGAAGCGAAGGAGGATAACGATCACTGCGGCGATATATGTATAATACTGAACGTGTGAGACGATCAGCCCGAAGACTAACTCAGTCTGCGTCATGTAAAGTGTTCGGCTATCAGGCGAGACTACCGTTTCATCTATTGCCCATGGCAATTGCTCGCCCGGTAAGGTCAGCAACAGCATCACGAGAAACGGCACCATGTGCACACAATCGCGCCACTTCAGTCTTACATTGGAATAAAGACTGGTCACAAAGAACCCAACAAACACTGGCATTTGCAACGCTCCGAGTGAGGACCGAGCGGCATCGGGCCACGATCCCGCCAGGTCGCTCCCCATCACTATCCAAGCGCTGACATCCATCGCCGTCAGAATGAGAAAGATGGCGAACAGCCAATTGGGCAGCTTTCTCTCGGTCGGAACGGCTATAAGAAATGCCGCCAGCACGACGCACATGAAGCAGATGAGAATGGAGATTATGGCCAACGCCTGATCAAACATCTTGTCTCCTGCTCATCGCGCTCACTCAGGCCGGAGCATTTCGTGATTTCCGCGCACATGGCAGAGCTCAGCCGCCATAACAATCTAGTCGTAGATTGATTAATTCAAAACGACCCAATCGACACGATTTATTAGGGCCAGCGTGCTACTTACCCTCCCTAAATCTATGCCGTATTTTATAAACAACCAAAGGCTTCCGGGCCCATGACGAATCTGAGTAACGTCCTTACGGCCGCTGGCTTTCGCGAACATGTGTCGGAACAGCGCTACAAAGTGATGCGCCAGCCGATCGTCGATCTGACGGACGGTCATATCCATCATTATGAATGGTTAGTCCGTTTCGCGGGTCAAGGAACGGAAGGCGTAATCCGCCCGGCCGAAATTTCAGGAGTCATTCGGGACCTTGATTTATCAATGTTGGCTCAAGCCATTCTAGTCCTCAACGCGGACCCTGACGGTCCTGGCATAGCGATCAACCTATCCGGGGCGTCGGTCGATAAAGAAACCTTCAAACCGTCTGTCTTAGCCTGCCTAACAGCGCTTCACGCCTCGCCCACCCGACTTGTCATTGAGCTGACCGAAAGCTGGGACATGGATAATATCGAGCTAGCGGAAAGCCTGCTCACTGAACTTAAATCGCGGGGACATCCGGTCTGCCTTGACGATGTTGGCGCTGGCGCGGCTTCAATCCGCTACCTGCGCGCCCTCCCGGCAAATTGGTTGAAGATCGATGGTGGATTTGTTGCGGCGGCCTTCAATAATGTGAGAGACCGAGCCATTTTGCAGGCTTTGTTGACCCTTCGCGAACCGCTTGATGTGCGCTTCATCGCCGAAGGAATCGAGACCGTCGAATTACTCGATTTCGTGCGTCGTCTTGGGATCGATGCCGCGCAGGGTTATGCTCTCGGTAAGCCGGAAGTCGAAACCCGCATCAAATAGCCGATATACAGACGAAATTTCCTTTTATTACCGGACTGTTAACCCTAATTTGGTTCGACAGTCCGGTAGCTGCCCGTTACCCATTCAAGGGTGATTCGGAATGGGAGGCCGACTGCATTCTGACATGGTGGCGAACCGCTCACATCCCAATGCGTCCGCACCCCCACACCCGGTGCAAGACCAACGACCTGCGCCATCGCAGCCTTATCCTATGCCCGGTGCTTCCAGCGACGCACCCGCCAATTCTGGTCCGGTAGAATATCAGCCTAGAAATCCGAGCCAACTTCAACCCCCCGCTCAAGCACAGCCGTACACGCCCCGGGCGTACGCGCCTTCTGGCGGACACTCACAGGTGCCACAGCCTAACCTGCCACCTATGCCTTTAGCCCAGCCTGGCACCGAACCGCCGGGTCCGACCACGGAGACCCCGCTTAGAGCGGCCGCTCATGCGCCTCAACATCCCGACGCAATCACTCCGCTAAGATCACGTGTTGGGATGGGACCAACCCCACCGCCCGCTCCACATGCTGGCGCTGTTATGGCACCGCCACCCGTTCAACTGCCTGTTCCCGCTCAGCAGCCTGTGCAAACTCCTAGGGATCAGTCCGAAACCGCACTTATGAACCGTATCTCCAACCGCATCAGCGGCGTACAGGGCGTACGTCGTATCATTCTTGCGTCGCTAGCATTCGTCGCACTGTTCGCGATCTTGTTCACAACCAAGACGGTCGGCGATTATAGTCGGCACACACAAACCACTATGAGCGCCTTTACCTCTGATCTCGAAATTCGGGCCCGGAGCGTTTCAGAGGCTATTGACGCGCAAACGGCTTTGATGAGCCTGTCTCTATCTGTTTCCAGAGACCCCTCGATTATTGCCCCCTTGGCTCGGCGGTCCGATAAGGTTGTGGGTATCGCCGTCCTCAACGGCCAAGGTGAGGTTCTTGCCGAGACAGATAATGCTGGCCTTGCTTTGTCACAGATTGATCTGAGCGGGATTGGCGATGGACATATTCGCATCGCCTCCTTGATCCAACCTGAGACTGGCGAAACCACTCCTGTGATTGTTCAGCGCGTGCAGGATATTTACCTACTCGCAGCGCTACAGTCTGGCGCTCTGGCGGGCACTGGCGGACCCGACAATGCATTGGTTCTATCGAATGGCCGTCTGATCGACGCGCCGTCTAATATTGGCAAGATCGGAGCTTATTCCCATTTTGAACTCACGCCAGCGCGGATGAATACGCTGGCACAGCTTAATAAAACGGAGTTGATCCGAACAGAAGCGGGCGGAACGCCCGTCTGGCTAGGCGCGGCCCCTGTGCCAAAATCCGGCGGATCCATGTTCTTGATCGACCGTCGCGATCGCTCCATGCCGAGCTTCCTGACCCAGAATATTATTATGTTCGGCTTGTTGTTTGCCGGCTTAGTCTGGTTAGGCTGGGTGCTAGCCTATCAACTTGTCCGGCAGATGCGGGCGCTCAAGGTTAGAAATAGTGAAGATGAAGTTGCGCGCCAGCGTTACCAGGCCGCGGTCGAAGGATCAGGCGGCGGCATCTGGGAAATCGATCTGACACGCAATACGGCTTATCTCAGCAAATCACTCGCCAGAATGATGGGTCTGGGCGACGAAGATAAGACGATCTCTTTGCCACAATTCCTAGCGATATTTGAAGGGAACGATCGCGACAAACTCTACAACACCATCAGACGCGCCCATGTCACGGGTGCCTTCGACATGGAATTATCCTTGGCGCAATTGCCTCTGATCGTGGCCTGTCGGGGGGTGCCGTCGACGCGTGGCTATGATCAGGCCAAGGTCATCATCGGCATGTCCATCGACGTGACGGAAGCCCGCGGCACGCAGACCCGGCTCAAGGCAGCGGAAGCGCGCCTCTATGATGCGCTTCGGTCTATGAACGATAGTTTCGTCATCTGGGATCAGCTGGGGCGATTGGTGCTATGGAACCGAAAATTTGAAGACTTTTTTGGGTTTGAAGCCGGCAATCTCCAGCCAGGCATGGAATATTCCGTTATCGAGCATTATTCCGATCAGGTGATCGAAAGCATTTCTGATCTCGAAGACGGAACGGGACGGGAAATCCAGCTGAAAGATGGACGCTGGCTGCGTTATTTAGAGACACAGACTGTCGACGGCGGGCGTGTATCAATCGGCACTGATGTAACGGGGATCCGCGCGCGCGAAACCGAATTGGAAGCCAATCGCGACCGCCTGCAATCGACCATCAATATTTTACGGGAGTCACAAACCCGGATTGTCGAACTCGCGGAGAACTATGAGCAGGAAAAAATCCGCGCCGAGGAAGCTAATCAATCCAAGTCCGAATTCTTGGCGAATATGAGCCACGAGCTGCGCACACCGCTGAATGCGATCAACGGCTTTTCCGACATTATGAAGAAAGAGATGTTCGGTCCGCTCGGCGACCCGCGTTACCGCGAATATATCTCTGACATCCTGTTCTCTGGGCAACATCTCCTATCTCTGATCAACGATATTCTCGATATGTCGAAGATTGAGGCAGGGAAGATGACGCTTAATGTTGAATCGCTCTCAATCGCGGACATAATTACCCAAGTTCTTCGTATGGTTCGGGGTCGCGCTGACGAAAATCGCTTAAAGCTCGTCAATGACGAGATTGACGCGCAAGACATTCAAGCTGATCCACGTGCAGTTAAACAGGTTCTGCTCAACCTTGCGACCAATGCCATCAAGTTCACGCCTGAAGGCGGAACCGTAACGTTGAAGGTGGAACCCAAATCGAGTGGCATCATTGTCCATGTCATCGATACAGGGATTGGTATTTCCGAAAAAGACATCGCCCGATTGGCGCAGCCATTTGAACAAATCGACAGCCAACACTCGCGCAAACATGAAGGGACGGGCCTCGGTCTGGCGCTCTCCAAATCGTTGGTGGAATTACATGGTGGCAATTTGAGCATTGCTTCAACACTCGGCGAAGGCACAACAGTAACCTTCACCTTACCGAACACCCCTGTCGCGAAAGCTGTCGAGGTTGAAACGACTGAGGTTGGCGATGAGATCACCCGCCTCGCCCAAGACATCGCCAATGTTCTTGGTCAAGGCGACCGCGAACCTACGGAGGCGGCGTCGGTCGCTTAGGTAAGTTTATCGGTCTGAGCTGTAGTGGCTTCAGGATCGGCTTTTCTGGCCTTAACGCGCGGAAAGACCAGTTCGACTTTCAGCCCCGGGCGCCCTTCATGATCATCCTGCCCAGCGATCACGGCGTCTGCTCCCAGCCCGTCATCCATGATGAGCTCCGCTTGGTGTAATTCAGCGACTGCATCAACAAGCGCTAATCCAAGACCAGAGCCCGGCTTTGTGCGGCTCTTATCCAGTCGAACGAAACGCTCTTTGACGCGCTCCCGATCAAATTTCGGAATGCCGGGGCCATCATCCGCAACTGCGATCCGAACCCGACCCCGCGGGCTCTTCTTCGCTGATAAGTGGATGCGGCCGCTGCCGGCTTCGCCGTCCATGTCGACCGGCGTGTATTTGATCGCATTCTCGACAAGATTTGATACGGCTTGGGAGAGTAATCCTCGATCCGCCATGATCATCAAACCTTTATCAATATGGTGGGTGAAGGTAATCCCAACATCGTCGCAAGCTGGCTCGTAAAGCTCGGCCAGATCGTCAAGTATCGGTTTGGGGTCGAGAGGTTTAAGCAACTCGCGCCGCTCACCCGCTTCAAGCCGGGCAATCCGCAAGACAGAGTCAAATGTCTTTAGTAATTGATCCGCATCTGACGCCGCTGCGTAAAGCACGTCGGCTTCTGGTTTATCACCGGCCTCGACGGCGGCCGTTTCCAGCCGCGTCCGCAACCGTGTCAAAGGCGTCCGGAGATCATGTGCGACCGAGTCTCCGGCATAACGCATGGCTTTCATCAGCCTGTCGATGTGATCGAGCATCCCGTTCAGATGCTCGGCCAGACGATCCATTTCATCTTCGGAATAGTTTCGCGGCGCTCGACGATCCAGATGACCCGCCTGCACATCATTGGCGAGTTGATTAAGGCTATCGACGCGGCGAGCGAACCGACGCGCGACAAAAATTGACGAGAGAATACCAAGAAATAAGGCGATAAGTGACGACGTCGTCATGGCCGACCTCATGCGCTCACCCGTGCGCATGATATTTTCAACGTCACGACCGACGAACAATACACCGTCCGGAGGTTCGTCTATCTGGCCTTCTTTTCCAATAACGAGACCCACCGCACTGATACGCCGCTCTTCCACATCTCCTGTTTCAGGGTTTTCAACCGTCGCAATGGCCTTTTCCCAGATGAGGGATGAGGAACGATCAAACTGAGGAAGATCTTTAGACGCCATACCAAGGGTCTGGATGTCCTCAGTAACAAGCTTACCGACAGCCGCGCCTTTGAAGACAAACATCGAATAGATGTCGGGCGAAACATCGCGCAATGTCACATAACGGGACGTCCGCTCCCGAGCACCAGCATCAAATATGGCCCGCGCGAGGGCAACTTGCTCCAAATTGATATCGGACGCGTTTTGCGGAAGAATGCCGGATTGCTGTGCAGCCAGTAACTCGGCATCGCCGCCGCTTTGGAAGATAACTTCCAGTTCAGAAAGCTCATTCTTCAAGCCTTCTTCAATGCGTCTCAATTCAGACGACACGATCGTATCATAAACGATCAGTTGAGCGACCAGCAGCGAACCCCCGAATAGCACTGCTCCGACTAGCGAGAGTCGGAACACCGTATTCTTCAGAAGACGTGAAAGCGTCTCGGCGAGATCACCGAGAGGCTGAGCGTCTTTGTGTTTTGCGGTCGCGTTCAATCAGGGCTGCAGGCGGTAACCCGCGCCGCGAACCGTGTGCAGCAGGGGTGTTTCGAACTCTTTGTCGATCTTGCCACGCAAACGCGAAATATGAACGTCGATAACATTGGTCTGGGGGTCAAAATGATAGTCCCAGACTTTTTCGAGTAACATCGTCCGGGTTACAACCCGCCCTGCATTGCGCATCAAACATTCCAGCAAACGAAACTCGCGAGGCTGAAGCAGAACTTTCTGCCCTGCCCGACGCACCGTCCGCGCCAAGAGGTCCATTTCAAGATCGCCGACTTTCAACTTGGTGACGGCGGCGGTTGGGTCTGACCGTCGACCGATCGCCTCGACTCGGGCCAGTAACTCAGTGAAAGAATAGGGTTTGGCGAGATAATCGTCGCCACCCGCCCGAAGCCCTTCGACCTTATGGTCCGTTTCGCCCAAGGCAGACAGGATCAGGACCGGAGTCGCATTCCCGTTCTCGCGCATATTGGAGAGAACTTCGAGCCCGTCGCGTTTAGGCAACATGCGGTCAAGGATCACCGCGTCATAGTCAGCGGCCCCGGCCATCTCTAGCGCGGTATCGCCATCTGCGGCAAGGTCAACGACATGTCCGGCTTCGGACAAACCCTTTTTGACATACTCAGCGGCTACTTCGTCATCTTCGACAACTAGAATTTTCATCAACGTCTCTCCGTAATGCTCTGTCCATATAGTTACAGGCAGACGATCAGGAAAGATAACGACCATTCGGTAAGGTTACAGTGCGCGTGCCAAGCTCTTTGGCAAAGGCCAGACTTAAAGCGGTAGGGACAGCGTTGTTTCTCCGCCGGCCTTTAGGCGAAGCCGGATTTTGATATTACGCTGTTTATCCAGTTTGGCGTTCAATATCATCGACTTCCACTTAGCGACCTCAGCGATTGGGATTCCATCAGCTTCGAGCAGGACCTGCCCGATCTTAAACCCAGCCGATTCGGCAGACGATCCCGGTTCGACGCTTTCAACATATACCCCGACCTGATCAGACCGCATGCCAATGGCTGTGCGGAATTCGGCAGAGATATCAAGCACATGCACACCTGTATCAATATTGATGCGGGCATGGGGGTCAGCCTTCGGCGGTGGCGGTGGCAAGCCACGGCTAATGGCGGCAGCGCGGTCTACTTCTGACTTTTCGGGCCGTTCACCGATAGACACTTGGATAGAGTAAGGTTCCTCCAACCGTTCATAAATGAAGGTGGCCACATCACCGGGATCCAGTCTGCCAATGGCCCGCGTCGCTTCAACGGAATTACGCACGGGCGTGTCGTTGATACGCAGGATAATGTCATCAATTTCCAGCCCGTAAACCTCTGCGGGGCTTCCCGGCAGTAGGCTATTGACCATCGCACCGGACTTCAGAATTCCCGGACGACCATCCATTTCGTAAACAGCATCCCTTAGACCGGCGCCCAAATAACCGCGACGCACGCGTCCATTATTACGAATAGCGGTCACAACCGTTTCAGCGGTCTGGTGCGGAATGACGAACGCAATTCCGACCGAGGCCCCGGTTGGTGAATAAATGGCTGAGTTGACGCCAATCACATCACCATTGAGATTGAATAGAGGACCACCCGAATTACCCCGGTTAATCGTTGCATCCGTCTGAATGTAATCGACATAAGATCCGCTATCGACCCGCTTACGCCCAATAGCTGAAATCACGCCGAGTGATGTCGATTGACCAATCCCGAACGGATTCCCAATCGCAACGACCCAATCGCCAATCCTTGTGTCGTCGCCTTGATGGAATAACACATGTGGAACAGGCTCGGTCGATGCGAAGGTCAATAGAGCGAGATCGGTTTCTTCATCCGTCCCAATGATCTCAGCAGGGAAACGCCGACCGTCATTGAATTCAATTTCAATCGTCTGCCCCCCTTCGATAACGTGATAATTGGTCACAACTTCGCGCTCAGGGCTGATGACAAACCCTGACCCCTGCCCCTCTGAAACCATTTCACCACTCGCAGTCGTTACGATGATATTCACTGTCGATTGGCTCACCCGCTCGACTAAATCTGCAATTGACGGCAGCGCAGCAATCGGTGTGTTAAACAGGTTATTCGCCGCTTCGCGGGCGCGAGACGTCAAAATCTGCCCTCCGTCACGCAGAGGCGTGTTGGTCTCAGGCTGGCCAGACCGTTTAACTTCAATGGTTGGGACCGTTTGCGCCGTCGCTGTAGAAGCGATCAGGCAAAGGCTGGCGGCAAGTATGGCAGCACGCATGGCAGGCTCCAAAGACTAGTGCTTTGACAGCCTCACAATATGGTTGTTGCGTGGCATGCCGAAACTTTGGAGGCTATTAAAGCCTGCATCTTCAAAGATATGTTTAACAAGATCCAACTCGCGCACACCCCAATGCGGATTTCTGCGTTTGAGTGACGCATCAAAGTCTAGATTGGAAGCTGCGCTCTCCGGCCCGAACAGGAACGGTCCATAGAGAACAACCGTGTCTGTCAGAGCTGCCGCGCCAGATGCCAAACCTTTTGCGGCCTCAATCGGTGCAATATGGATCATATTCGCTGAAAAAACTGTATCAAAAGCCCCCAAATCAGCAGTCCAATTCGGTGCCGTCAGGTCAATATCCAGCGGTTCAGGCCAGCCATCTTGCGCCCATGCCGCTTGACTGAGGCGAGAACCCGGATCTGGATCGCTATATTGCCAGATCACATCAGGCCGAAGATCACCGAGCGCGGCACCGTGCTCTCCGGTTCCGGATCCAAGCTCAAGAACCCGTGCGGATGGCGGTAAATGCGCGCTCAACGAATCCGCAATGATGGCCTTGTTGCGTCCTGCGCTGGGCGAAAACAAGCGATCTCCGTCACGGTCCCGATCCTCCAAAGCTATAGGCGTGTTGGTCATCGAGATTCCTAAAAAGCGCGCGGCAGAGACAAAACCGCCTTCAATCCACCAAGGGCAGAGCGAGACAGTTCCAGCGAGCCACCATAGGCTTCGGCCAGATCATGAACAATAGACAGGCCAAGGCCGGACCCCGGCGTCGCTTCATCAAGCCGTGCCCCGCGTTTTAACGCCGTTTCGACTTCTGCATCGGGAATACCGGGTCCATTATCCTCGATAGTGATCTTCAGATTGGTATCGTCAGAAATACGAAGAACTTCCACATCTGACCGGGTCCACTTAGCCGAATTATCCATCAAATTGCCGACCATGTCTTCCAGATCGCGTTTATCGCCGCGAAACCTCAGTCCGGCTTCGCCGTCCACATCAATAATCACGTCTTTATCGCGATGAATCCGCGGTAGAGTTCGGGCGAGCGCGCTAATCACGTCATCGACATCGCAGGACAGACCAATCGCCTGCCCCCGAGCCGCCGCGCGAGCGCGGCGCAGATGGTGGTCAACCTGCGCCGACATGGCCTCGGTCTGGCGATTGACGACATTCGCATCGACTTTGCTGCCGAGCCCGGCTTCATTTTGCAAAACCGCTATGGGTGTTTTTAGTCCGTGAGCAAGATTCCCGACATGGGTTTGGGCGCGTTCGACGACATTTCGATTGTGCGCAATCAGCGAGTTCAGTTCATTCGCTACATCTGCAATCTCAGCCGGATAACGCCCTTCTAATCGGGTTGATCGACCTTCGCGGACATCCGCCACGCGTTCTGCCAAGGCAAAAAGGGGTCGCAAACCGAGACGCACCTGAGCGTAGATCGCTGCCAACAGCCCCGCCGTCAGCAAACCCATCACCAGCAGAGCAATGACAGCAAATTGTTGAATGGACCGTGTCGCGGACCGACGGTCTGCTGCCGCCATAGCGATAACAGGTTCTAACATGTCCGGCAGACGAACTTCGCGCGCGATAATGCGCAGGGGTTCGACCTCATTAGGCCCTGAAGTGGACATATTGACCACTTCGCCCGTTGCTGCGCTCAAACGCTGGCGATCTCGTGCTGTGATCGGCAGTGACTCGCCATAGAGTGAGCGAGAAGCCACCAAAGGCAGCATCGATCCGTCCTCTTGGACTTGGCCGATCATCCAATATCGACCCGATAAGGCCTGCTGATAACGCGGATCAAGAGGCTCACGGCTCAGGGTTAATTGACCCGTCTCCGTAACTTCAACAGACGCAATCAGTGCCGTAACGGCGGATTCAAGCGGATCATCGAAGGACGTATAAACAGTGTCGCGATAGAACCACGTCAGCAGAAGCAGGCCCGTGATCAAGGCGGGCGCCGTCCATAGCAACGCCGCGCGGACCAGTCGTGAAACCAGTGACGGATTGGGCGTATCCGGCATCCGTGCTAGCCGCCTGCCCGAATATTTTGCTTAGGCTTGATCGGGCGCATCCGGGTCAACAAGGCGGTAGCCGAGGCCGCGCACCGTTTCGATACGGTCTGTACCAATCTTCTTACGCAGCCGGCCGATGAAGACTTCGATCGTATTACTGTCGCGATCAAAGTCTTGGTCGTAAATATGCTCAACCATTTCCGTACGCGAAATTACCCGACCTTTATGGGCTGCCATATAAGATAAAAGCCGGAACTCGTGGCTTGTCAGCTTGATTCCCATCCCGTTCACGAACGCACGGGCCGCACGGTTATCAACGACCAGGTCGCCGAGTTCTATCGTGTCTGTCGTGTGCCCAGCAGCCCGGCGTAACAATGCGCGCAATCGGGCCAGCAATTCTTCCGTATGGAAAGGCTTGGTCAGATAATCATCCGCGCCCGCATCAAACCCGGCGACCTTTTCAGACCACTGATCACGCGCTGTTAGAATCAAAACCGGCATTTTACGCTCATCCGCGCGCCATTTCTGTAGCACCGAGACGCCATCAATCTGCGGCAGGCCAAGATCAAGGACTACGGCGTCATAGGGCTCTGTGTCGCCGAGGAAATGCCCTTCGACACCATCTGTCGCCACATCAACGGCATAGCCCTGCTCTTTCAGAACCTGCTTAAGCTGGCGGGATAGATCGGGATCATCTTCGACGACGAGAATGCGCATGGGGGTCTCCGCACGTTACCTGTAAAGGTTGGGATGTTGGGTTGCTATCGAACGCGCCCGGTATTGGCGTCAACCACGATATCAACAACGCGGCCATCGCGGGCAATGATACGAACGCGATAAGCATCAGCGGTCCGGCGAATATCGACGACTTCGCCGCCTGGGACGCGCGCCAAGGCGATGGCTCTCGCCTCGCGGGCGCTAATTTGACGCTGCGCATAGTCATAAGGCGACACGGTCGATGCCTCAGACACGCGATCAGTTTGAATCCATTGCGGAGCCGACGCCAAAGACGGCGTGCCGATCAGGCTAAGCATCAAGGCTGAAATTATGAGCGTCATACGTTTCATTGCCGTCCCTCTATGCATGACCCTCTGAACGA
The DNA here is from genome assembly GCF_030159955.1 of Algimonas ampicilliniresistens. Classification (GTDB taxonomy): domain Bacteria; phylum Pseudomonadota; class Alphaproteobacteria; order Caulobacterales; family Maricaulaceae; genus Litorimonas; species Litorimonas ampicilliniresistens. The sequence goes on along the minus strand of NZ_BSNK01000001.1, from coordinate 696,010 downwards.
AGACTGAATATGGTGTTTAACTACCAATCAGGCCGTCACGAAGTGCAGCGCCGTTTGTTTCGGGCAAAGATTTGGTAAGATCGTCCGACTGAGCCAGTTCAGCGTCCGTCAGAGTAACGACTAATTCCACAATCAAATTGCCGCGATTCTTGCCTTTACCGGGTGCGCCCTTGCCCTTTAGCCGCATCTTCTTGCCAGTATTCGATCCCGGCGCAATCTTAAGACTCACCGCACCGCTCGGCATCTCAATGCGAACAGAGCCGCCTCTCAGCGCCTCTGTGAGACTTATGGGAAGGCGGAGCTGAAGGTCATCACCACTTCGCGAAAGATTAGGATGAGATTGGACGCTGACTTTCACCAAGGCATCGCCTGCCGGACCGCCGCCACTGCCTGATTCGCCCTTGCCCCGAACACGCAAGGTCTGGCCATTTTTGATGCCGGCCGGAATGCGGACTTTCGTCCCGCTCGGTAATTGGCGCATTCCGCCTTTCAGCGCTTCAGGCAGGGATAGGTCCACCGTGTACTGAATGTCTGCGCCTTTCCGGCGAACGGGCGGGCGGTTCGTTCCGCCGCGCATACCGCCCGCAAAACTACCCGTATTCATACCAAACAGCGACCCGAACAGGTCGGTCATATCGTCCTGACCCATTTGACCGCCGCCGCGACCGCCAAAGCCCTCAAAACCACCAAAGCCAGTCTCGTAGCCCGGCCCACTCCCGCCTCTCTGGCCAAATCCACCTGCGAACGGATTGCGTTGCTGACCCTGCTCATCGATCGCGCCGCTATCATATTGCTTACGGAGGTCTTCGTTAGAGAGAAGATTATAGGCCGCCGTCACTTCCTTGAAGCGTTCGCCTGACGTTTTATCGTCCGGATTCACATCCGGATGAAGTTTCTTGGCCAGCTTTCGATAGGCCGAACGGATTTCTTTATCCGTTGCGGTCTTCGGGACACCCAGCAAATCATATGGATTTTTCTTCGCCATCACCGACTATTTAGTCATGCGCCCGCTACATTCAACGCTGCTGACAAAAGACTCTCGCGACCATCGGGCGTAAGTTGAACGATCTCGACCTGATCAAATGGCTGCAAAGCCAGTTCGGTCAAAGCCGTATCGACGGTCTGCACCTCACCCGACCGCGTAATACGCAGGCGGTATTGCAGGCTAGACTCGTCTTCCGTCCATTCCGAAAAACTTCGATCGCGCCCGATCCAGGCCAAGCTCGTTCCGTCCCAACGCAAATGCACAGGGGATAATGGAAGCCCCGCTAAGTCATTCCAAATGACTTCACCGTCTCGGGCCTCCCGTCGAATGGTCTGACCCGTTACGCTTACCACACTGCCCCGATGATCAGAGGATATTGGCAGGCTGATCAATCCCGTTCCAAGCCACAGAACTCTCGCGCCAGACAAAACAACCTCAGCCATGAAAGGCTCGCTACCCTCAAGGCCGCGCAAGAAATGAGATAAGCGATAGGTCTGCGGGGCGATCAATTCGGTATCCCGCGCTGCAAATACCTCCCACCCCGTTGCGGTTTCCACGGCGAAGCGGTTGGCCCCTGCAAGCAACCCCTCGTCCGTCGTACCACTCAGTGTCAGATTTCCGAACAACACGTCGACTGTTGACCTCTGGTCGTAAAGAAGAACGGAACCGGATGGAAAATCCGTCAACGTGGCACCGATCCTTAAAGGCGCATTGAGCGTCGCTTCAGAGCCATCCACTTGCACTGTAACCGGTTCATACGGGTCAATCAGCGCACCCACACTAATACCGTCCCTGCCCGGCAAATCGAAAGCCAGTAATTGCGCGGCACCCGCATAATCAGGTGCAAAGGGAGTGCCAGGTGTCGACCCCGCCACCCATGCTCTAGCACCGCCCCTATCCCTGAGCGCGGTCACATCGACCTGTGATCCAATCTCCAATGACTGCGTGACCCAGCTGGTGTTGTCATAGCTGAAGCGGTCACCCAGTTCGAGCCGTAAGCCGGTATTCAGCGGCAAAGACAGGCGCAAACCTTCCTGCCCCGCGTGGGCAGCGTCCAGTTCCCGCCGGGCGACAAACCGCGCGAAGCCTTCATCCAGCGCAGCCGGGACGGCGAGATCAGCTATGGCGACCGATTCAGCATCCAGTTGCCGGGCCGATGCGGCGCCAAGCTGATAATCACGGGCCGCATCAATATAGGTCAGCCGGACATCCTTGATCCGACCTTCTGGATCTGAGCGCACGCGACGCGCCGGCCCCCGGACAAGATCAGCCTCATTTAATGACAGAGCCTGTGGACCACCAAGGGTAAAGACAACATCCCCGCCCTTTTCATGCATGTCGATATCGAAGAGTTGCAGCAACGGAGCCAGCGCAGCACGAGCACTCATGGGGCGGTCCAATCGGTAGCCCGGAAGCACGCCGGATACACCCGACACGTCAATCGCGGTCAGCCCGCTATCGCGGGCCAACTCTTCGATGACATCGGCGACAGGCAACAGACCGGTGCGTCCGTTCAACCAATGCCCCCGCATCCAATTGTCACCATCCGACCACACATCAGTCCGCGCCGGAAAGTCCGGATAGGGCCGCGCATCCCATGTCCAGACGGAGGCCCGAGACAAATCGAGAAAACCCGGCTGATTGGTCGCCTGATAATGGCCCAAAAGCGCTTCAATATAGCGCCTTTGGATCAGATCATCGCGCGTTCCATCGGAATAATATGGCAGCGCCGATTCAGATGATTTTTCATCATAAAAAACATTGGGCTGGTTCGCACCCTTATCAATGGCGGGGCATCCAATTTCTAGCAACCAGATCGGTTTGGATTTTGGCTGCCACGGGCTCTGCGTCGTAAGCAGCCCGTTCTTGCGGTTGATGTGCGGCGTGCGCCACCAGTTACGCATATCTTTGAAACGATAGACCGGATCATCAATCGGCGTTCGTAGCTGGATATCTCGGTCGGCTGGACTGGCATAGTACCAATCGTACCCCTCGCCCCCTTCCACGTTGGAGAGGAGATAGTCGAGATCATGACCATTATGTCCATCGGTCGCGTCTATCGGCACCCCGTCGCGCCAATCAGCGAGCGGGAAGTAGGCGTCGATGCCAACAGCATCGATATTTTCATCCGCCCAGAGCGGATCGAGATGATAGTCCACATCGCCGCCATCCTGCAGCCCGAAATAGTCCGACCAGTCCGCCGCGTACGTGATCTTTGTCCCCGTGCCGACGATAGCACGTGTGTCACTTGAGAGCTGACGCATCGCCTCAACGGCTGGGAAATCAGTCTCTTCTCGAAACGCCATCAACGCTTTCAACTCCGACCCAATCACGATGGCATCGACCCCACCTGCATCTACGGAAAGACGCGCATGATGCAGGATATGATGACGAAATCGGAAATCCTCGTCAGTCCCAAAAAACGCGTCAACATCAGCGGCAGAGGTCGGCGCGATCCATCCACGCCACGGGAAGCCGGGCGTGTCCATTAGCAGAAACGGATAGAGCGTCACCGCAAATCCACGCTGCTTCAATTCCCTGATGCAAGCGATTAGGCTCTCATCGCTCGGCGTGCCGCCATAGTTGGGACGCCCTTCTGCGTCAGCGCTAACGATATAGGCGGAGCTGCGGTCCTCCCCGGCCACACGCCATTCGACGTCTTGCAGCCTTCGGCTGGTACGCTCCACACCGGGCTGGACCAAGCAGGTCCCCGCATTGATGGAGGTCCCGAACCAAGAGCAGATGATGTTGATATGTTTGCAGTTTGGAAGTTCGGCTTGCAGCTGATCGAGCGATGTCAGCAAGTCTGCTTGGCCTGAGAAACTGTTCATGTTTGCCGGGGTGGTCACACCAACTGATGGCGTGTCCTCGACGATGGTTGGCGACAGGGCGAACTCCCCGGTCCCTGGCATCAAATTCACGGATTGAATTAAATCTTCCATCCGGTCGCCGCGCCTTATGCCGCGAACAACTTCCGCATTGATGATCGGCAGCCTTGACCCATAATCATCCAGCGGGAAATCTTCGAACAGGATATAAGCTGTGCCGCGAAAAGCTGGCACGTCGCCGGGTTCGGTGGCAGCGATCACCGGGTCCGGCACCTGTAAGTCTGAGCCTGTATGCACGCGCACGGTCAGTCCAACCCGTTGCAGGACTTCGCCATTGACCCAAATGCGGTCTACCCCAAGAATTTCACCTTCGCACAGGCCAACGGCGAAGCTGATGGAATAACTATAGTCCCGCCTTGTTGGCCCACCGCCTTTTCCGCCGACCTGTGCCTCGCTGAATTGTTCGCGGACCTGACTGGCCCAGATAACCTGTCCGGCCAACCGAATCCGTCCAAAGACGCGCGGCATTGGGGCGCCGTCGCGTGAGGTTTGCAAATGGAAGCTGTCCAATCGCGGCCCTTCAAAGACCCGATCATCGAGTGCGCGCGTAATCACGCTGGTCGCAGTGGATAGAGCGAGGCTGGTGAGAGCTTTGACACCGCCGCGCGCGAAGGCACCAATGCCTTGAATGGCCAGAGTCGTCATGACGGATCCTCAGTCGGAAGCGGTGGAAAGGAAAAGGCGAAGGCGATCCGCCGCGCCCAGAAGGGATGAAGCCAGCTCTCCACCACAGCCCGACCCCAATAGGCGTGGATCAGCCTGTCCTCGGGTGCGAGGATGCCAACATGTTTGCACGGGCTGCCCGCATTCATCCGAAACAGCAGAACATCGCCGGGCTGCGGATCGGCGGTCAGCAGTAGCCAGCGGCGGGCTGCGTGAAGCAGAGTTTCCTCGCCCTGCGCTTCGGCCCAATCCGGCGTGTAATTGGGTGGCTTTTCAGGCTCTGCGCCATAGAGCTTGCGCCAAATGCCCCGGATCAAACCAAGACAATCACAGCCCGCACCCTGAACGGAGGCTTGATGCTGATAGGGTGTATCGAGCCAGTCGCGCGCGACGGCCAACACGTTCTCACGCATAGCGGGAGCCACCGTCGCGGGTCGGCGTAAGGTGAACGCCCTTTTGCAGGACATCATCGCCGAGCAAATATGGAAAACCTCTATAGTTGAGCGTATTTCCAAGCCCCTTGCAGGCGTCCAGTGTTCCCGCGCAGCTTTGGCCCAATTGAGCCGTCAGCCCGCAACGTGCGTCTCCATATTCCGCATCGCAACGTCGTGAGAAGACCCGTCCAGTGGAGCGATCTAGAAGCGTGGACTGACCCAGCCAGTCAGCCTCAAACCCGTCACCACTCACCGTGACCGCACCGATGCGCCCAGTCGTAATAAGCATGGATTGTGAGGGGTCTGCCCAGTTGACGCAGTGCTCAGCAAGCATCGCCCCATCCAGCGCTCCAGACAGGAGATCATCTCGTGACAAATCTACATCGAAAACAGTCTTGAGCGCGCCGGAATCAGCGTCGAACCCGGCGCGTTGTTCCGTCTCAGCCGCTTGCATTGGACGCGCCGTCAGACCCTCAAAATCCAACGCACAATCATGATCCGTGAAAGCAAAGCGTCGTGTATCGGCAAGCGTTAGAATGAATAATAGACATAGGGTCGTCGTGCCGCTGGCTAGATGCGCTTCCAACTCCGGTGATAGGTTACGCATGATCGAACACCTCGATCAGAGGAATATCGGTCACGGAGACCGCACTATGCGTGTCGAGCGAGAGAGTGAGCGAGTCGGTATCAAAGCGCACAGGCACATCAAACAAAAACCCAGCCGTCACACTCGCGCCGAACTGCGGTGCATCGATTTCGACTATCCCACCCTCTGCCAATGAGAACGGAACAGAGACGCCGTTGACGGCAACGAGAAGGCTATCCGGAATGGGCAATGTGATCGGGCGAATGACATCACTATATCGTTTGGCCAACTGGAACGTCGTTGTCGTTCCGTCGCCAGTGCCGATGATCTGATCGCTGAGGTTCGGCTGGTCACTGCCGGAGCTATGATCGACGGGGTCACGAAACCGAAAACTGTGCAACGCGCCGGACCGCGCTTCAAAAAAGTCGGACAGCATGCGAGCGTCCTCAACAGACTTCACGCCCGTCATAGCATTATAACGGCGGCGTGCGCGGCTTTGGGCCGTATTGCGCGTCTCTCGACCGCTCGCCAATTCGACAATATCCACCGCGCGGGTCGGCCCACCACTGGCACCAAAGGCCAAAGTCAGCGGAAAACTAACATCGTGAAAAGCCATATTTAAATCCTCTGCTGACCGAGCGAGACCGCCCGCGCGAGCGTCGCCGCAATCTGCCCTTCGGAGCGACGGAAACCGACCGGATCACTCGAGCCGCTGACATTGAGATTGACGGTGGTATTGCTGCTGGCTTTGCCGAGACCGTTTGTCAGACTATCGACTAAAGCGTTGAGCGGGGCTTCGATCAGTTCACCGACAGCGAGCCTGGCTAAATCGCTCAGCACAGTTTCCGCCATCCCATTGAAGGACAGCTCTCCGTTCCTGGCCGCGTTTTCAAGTGAACGGGAGATGCGGGCACCGGCGGCTTCAAACGCATCGGCGATCTCGCCTGCGCTTTGCACAGCGGGCGCCGCGTCGAACGCCGCAATGGCGTCTGCAGCTTCATCTAAATCAGTCATCGGGATAGTCTTTCATCAATTGAGTCAGGGCCGTCCGGTCGAGCGCGGGTGTGTCTGGCGAAATCAGCACCAACCAATCCCGCAGCGGCATGGCCCAGAATTCGGACGGGTCGAGATGGAGGTGACGCACAGCCAGTCGGTGCCAAGCTTGGAAAGGCCAGCTCATGACAGCGCCTGCCCGATACAGCGGGAGGCCGCTGGCATAAGCTCGACAATCTGCGTGTCTGAGAGGCGCGCCACCACACCGTTTGCGCCGGAGGGACGCAGCAAGGCGGTAAGTAGGTGGCGCGCCATGTCCGGGTTCAAAACCCGGATGCGGGTGGCGAGAGCGACGGGATCTGGCGCGTCCAAAGTCTGCGCCATCTCCGCCAATCCACAGATGGTTAAACGTAATGTCCCGATCTCAGTCGTCACATCACCGGATCGAAACTCCGAAGCGTGGATCATGCGGGTATGAAGCTCGGCTCGCCGGCGCTGACCAAGGTCAGCTCGAAGCTCGCCTCACCCTTGAAGGTGCCACCATAGGTCAATCCAGTGACCAACATGGACGCCGTAATCGTACCAAATTCCGGCACAATCATCTGCGCATTGACGGCCTCTTGCGCGAAGAAAGCGGACCGCACGCGGGCGTCAGAGTCCGCGTCTCGGAACACACCGGACCCGGTCACGCTGACCGACCTTATGCCCGCTTCTGGCAGCAGCTCTGTCCACCCATTCGATGCTTGATCGGTCACATCGACCGTCTGACTATTCATCCGGATCGACTTGGTACGAAGCCCAGCGACCGTCGAATAAGCCCCGCCATCTTCGATCTTCAGCAACATATCGCGACCGCGCTGAGGTGTATGAGTAGCAGTCATGCCGTTGTCTCCAATGTCAGTGTGACGGACAGGCGCAGCAGTCCGTGGAAGGTCCTCCCATCGGGAGCGCGAAACACATCCGTGTAAAGCGGCAAGACTGTGTGCGGCACGCTGTCCCGGATCGTATCTGAAACCATACGCAAGAGATCGAACACTTCAGCGCGACCAGCATACCGGCTCCACAGATGCAGGGTCATCTGGTGTGTCGATTGCGGTGCCGCGTCCCCGCTCGTATCCTCCGACCGGATCTGGCCATAGGTGAGATAGGGATAGACCGGATCATCGGGCGTATCGTCAAAGGCCCGGATGGGGTCACCCAGCGTGGCCGTTACGGCCAGATCGTTCGCCAGCGCCGCGTGCAGAGTTTGCTGCATGATCAGCGCATCCGCTGCTAAGTTAAGCGCGCTCATCGGACTTCTTCTTCACAGATCAAATGTAACCGTTCGCGGCGCGTATCCGGATCGGATGCGGCGACAATGCGCAATGTTCGTCCCCGCCAAACAAGGCGGGCGCGTTCTGGAAAATCATCCATATGGCGCACCGTGACGCGGTAGGTCTGGGTGACCGCGAGCCGCCCGTTTTCGCGCGTTTCGCTTAGAGATTTTGGTTCCACCGCGCCCCAGATGGCGCGTTGGAACGACCAGCTGGTGATTGTGCCGCCAAGATCATCTGCGATCCGGCTCGGCGCATAAAGGCCCAATCGGTGCCTGAGTTGCCCTATCATAGTCCGACCACCCGGTAGGGCATGGTCAGCGCATCAACCATGAGTGGCATGGTGTCAGCATCGATATCGCGGTGCTCAAACCCGCACGACACCAGCAGCAGCATGGCCTGACGCAAGGGCGCGGGCACATCTTCTGGACCTAAGCCATACCCAGCTGTGAAGGCGATCTCGATATGGTCCGTCGCAAAGACCGACAGGGTGGCAGGACGACGGCGCAAATCGACGTGATACTCAGATATCTCAACGCCGTCTGATAGGACGGTTTCAACACTCATCACGGGCCAGCGCGGCAACCGAACTTCGCAGGCGGCTGGCACGCTCACCTGCATCGGCCGCGCAATCATGGCGGTGTTAAGATAGGCTTCGAGCTGGTCACGTGCAGATGCAATTAGTGTGGTGATCAGCGCGTCCTCATCATCGTGATCGACGCGAATAAAGGCTTTGGCCTCAGCGAGCGTAATTGGCTCGACAGGCGGGGGTTGTAAGTCAATCAACATGGTTAGGGTCCCTCCGAAACGGCAAAGAAAAACCCACCGGCGAAACCGCCGATGGGTGATAAATGATTGGATGTGGCTGCGTCGAAACGCAGGGTCACCGCTGGCTAGGCTGCGAACTCAAGCAGCGCGATCGCGTCCTTGTCTTGGACCCCGCCTCCGACACGCTTGGTTGTATAGAACAGCACATAGGGCTTGGCGGAATAGGGGTCGCGTAACACGCGGACGCCTTGTCGATCCGCGATCAGATAACCGCGACGGAAATCACCAAAGGCGACCGCAAACCCGCCCGTATTCATGTCTGGCATATCTTCAGCTTCTGTCACCGCGTAACCAAGAAGCTGGCTCGGCTGCCCGGCTTCCGCACCCGGCGTCCAGACATAATTGCCATCGACGTCTTTGATCTTGCGGATCTCAGACAGAGTGCGGCGGTTCATGACGAAACTCGCGCCCGGTCGATAATGGGATTTCGGCGTATAGATCAGGTCCATCAATGTGTCGTACTGATCACTCGGCGTGAAACCGTTCGCTGTGCCCGTCGTGATCGCGCTCAGAGCGTCGGTTCCGGCTTGATAGGACAGAATCCCGCGCGGCTTATTGACCCCGTCACCAGAAACGAACGCCGCCGTTTCTTGCGCCGCAAACACATCGCGAACCTCTTCGGCCAGCCATGCATCAACATCGGCGACACTGTCATCCAGCAGCGCCTGCGTTGCCGCGGGCATCGCATAGAGTTCACCTGCGGGGAAATCGAGCAGGGCCAGTGTCGGCGCCGTTGTCTCAGGCCGCGCATCTGTTTCGCCCGCCCAGCCTGCAATGGCTGACGTCGTGCTGACAGGCTTGCGGAACTGGCCGCTGCCGATCTTACGCACCGTAGCAATGCGCCGGAATGGAGAGGCTTCGGTCAGCACGGCATCAATCCGACTTTCCGTCTCAACCGGGGCGACATAACCGCCGTCTCCGTCCGTCGAGGACAGCGATTTTGCCTCGTTCAAGGCTGTCTCATCGCCTGAACGGATGAAGCGGGACCACGCCGATTTGGTCTCATCACGCGCTGACTGCAGGGCCGGTTGGGATAGGCTGACGGAGAGCGTTTCTAACCGCCTATTGATGCGGTCGACCTTGGCTTCAAGCAGCGGGTCGGTGATATTTTTCTTTTCGATTTCCGCGAGCCGTTCGTCATTCGCATCGCGAAAGGCCGCAAAGGTGGCGGCAAAATCGTCGGACTGATCCGGATTCATCATTTTAGTTTCTAGGGTCGTGATAGTCACGCAGGTCTCCTGTGGTTGGTGCGTTCGGTTTGGTCGTCTGTGATTTGATCATCTGAAATCTGGTCATCTGAGATTTGGTCGATCCGTGCAGAGCGCAGCATCGGGAAGGCAACGACGGAGACTTCCTTGAGGTCGAGATCGAGCAAGTCTCGCGATGAAAGGCCGGACCTCAAATTCGGGTGAGAACCGACTTTGGCGCGTCGTGTACGGAAGCCAATCGATAAGCCCCTCACCCGACCTTTTCGGATCAGTCTCTGTAGGGCAGGATCAGACACACGCCCTTCGACATAGAGCCCATATTGATCTTCGACCGCGCGGTCCCAAACACCAATCCGGCGTTGATGGTCGCTCAGCATGGGGATCGGTTTGACGCGTGACAGCAACGATGCGGAGAAGGCCCCGCGCCGCACTTTGTCTCCGCTCGCATCCCGCTCATCAAAGCGCGAGGCGTAGCCACTAATCCTCATCGTAGAGCGCCACTTCGATCCGGCGCAGCATCTGGTGCATCATAGCGGTTTCACCCTCCAGCCGGGCCAACCGCTCATTAATACTCCAATTAATGTCGAGGTTGCGCTCTAGCTCTTCGATCCGGGCTTCAGCACCGCCAACCCAGATTAGGGCGCCTGCTGTTTGTAAAAAAAGCGTGGCGATCAATCCGAGCGTCACGGTGCGTTCGAGTTTCAGCGTTGCGCTCATTGAACTGTCTCCCGAGGCGCTAATCCGGCGAGCGCGCGGCGTTCATCCGCGTCAATAAAGCTAGCTGCATTAAGCCGAGCCCAAAGTGCCGTGCGTTCAGGCGCAAGGGCCGACACGGCGTCTAGATCCGGCGATAAAGTGACCTCTTCACCGAAGGTCGAAAGCCAAGCCGACATGGCTCTGGCCGTGCGTCCGACCAGCGGGATCACAGTTTGACGCCAAAAAGCGCGGTTGGCTTCGGCGTAATTGGAATAGGTATTGTCGCCCGGAATGCCGAGGAGCATCGGCGGCACACCGAAGGCGAGCGCGATGTCGCGCGCCGCTTCGCGTCGACCCTGTGTGAAGTCCATGTCTGATGGGCTGAGCCCCATCGTCTTCCAGTCAAGTCCGCCTTCCAGAACCATCGGACGACCCACCCGAGCAGGTCCAGTGAAGCCCGCTTCCAGTTCAACCTTCAACCGGTCAATTTGATCACGAGATAGACGCTCCCCAGCCCCACCCTTGTAAACAAGAGCGCCGGAGGGTCGCGCGGAGTTATCAAGCAGGGCCTTGGCCCAGCGTGTGCCTTGATTATGCAAATCGACGCTAGTTGCGGCAGCACGCAAGGGTGACTGCCCTGCCGCTTCGTCCATTGGATTAAACAGGGCGAGCGCCATAACCCCGCAACGATCCGTGAGCGGATCGCGCCGGAATAGGCGGCGACCGCTCTCTGAGCGAACTTCAAACCCCGCAGGCCGCCCTGCCGCATCCGTAAGCGGTGTCACAGTGTCTGGACGCACCGCACGAAGGCCAATCACCTCGTCCCCCAGCAAGACAGCCTCGAGATAGGCGCAGCCGGCCACTTGTAAGTAGCTGTAGAAACGCTCCAGCGCTTCAGAGGACTCCGCTGGCAGGCCCTCGCCGCGCAAGGGAACAGATGCGCTGCCCTCTGCAATCATCCGGACGCAGCGATAGACGATCGGATTGCGGGCAAAGCCTTCGCGGCAAAGCGATCCAAAGTCTGGGTTGGTGAAACAAGCTTGGCGGGATAATTCTACCGCGACCAATGGTGTTTGAGCCGATGTGCCGCTTTTTGTTTCGGGCGCATCGCTAGCGTCGGACACCGTATGGCGTCCGGTAAATGGCAATTTCATGAAGGTGGTTCCCTTCGATGCCCAAACCCTTTGAGCAGCGATAGGGGATTTATGGGGCCTCCCGGAACGCCGGGGACCCATCTACGCGATTTACACGTAGAACATTGAATTGACTAGGATTTAAGCGACCTGAAACAGGGACGGGTTCTGCGGAAGATCGCCGAGCAATGTCTGGGTCGTCTTGTAGCTCTTCCGCAAGCTCTCGCGGAGTTCCTCGTCAGACAGAAGGGATGCCAGTGTGATCGCCCCGCGATAGGCATCGCGCGCCGTCGTCAATGCATCCCGATCCCCAGTCTTTTGACCAAGAGACAGCAACGTATCCGCAATTGCTTTCTGGATCATCGCATGTTCGCGCGGTGCGTCTTCGAATGTGTAGTAGCGCGTGGCAGAACGAAGGGCCTCTACGGCCTGGATGAGCGGGGCCGGGTCATTGGCTTGATCCGCGAGTGTCACCAATTCTTGCGCCAATTCCCAATTGAGCTGACCAAGTTGCCGATCTGTGCTTCGCAGCTCAATCTGCAGATCAGCCATCTGACGACGTTTTGTTTTTGCGTGTTGCGCCATACTTGGCTCCTCAACCGCCATGCACGGCGGTTTCCAATTGCATGGGTATATGAATGAAGAATTGTAGTAAATGCGACGTTAAAGAAATCGCAAATTCGGCTGGGATTGCCTCAGAAGCAAGTCAGCCACGGCCCAGACCAACGCATCCATCCGATCAGGACTTCCATTTTGATGCGGCCCGCCAAAAGCGCAGAGCTCATCTTCGAGCGCATCAAACCGCCCGACATGATGTACCCGCCCACGCGCGTAAAGCAGGCCGACAGGCATAGCGCGGGTGGATTTCGACCGACGGGCATGACGACGCTGAACTGGCACATCTGGGTCAATTTGGTGAATGACGGCCTCAACCATCTCACCTCCCTGATTGGTTTCTGCCAATATACAGTCCGCGTCATAAGCGTGAAAAAGATCGACGGTTCGCGCGGCCCAGACCTCCGGGCGGGCGCGGGATAAGCTACCGTCATAGAGAACGTAGCCTTCTGCCTTTCGCCCCTCTCCGCAACGACCGACCACAATGATGCCGCATGCGTCCGCATTACGGCCAGATGTCGCGGGGGGATCAAGTGCGATGATAATCCGGTCCAGGAGTGGAGCGTCTGTCACCCGCGCTGTGTCGATATCGGCGCGTTGAAAAATCGCGCCGGGATGATCGCGTACAATCTCACCGTCTAATTCCTGTCGGCCCAAGCTTGACCCGCCATAGGTCGCCTCCATCGCCGCAATGAAACCGGGCGCGAGATTGTCCGCATTGTCGTGGGTCCGCGCTTTGCTCAACCGCGTCGCTGGATCAGCTAGCAATCTGTCGAGCGCAGCAATCGGACGCGGAGTGCTGGTCAGACACAGTCTGGGCCTCGTCCCCAATCTTAGTCCCAGACGCAGGTTTGACAGCACTGCATCGGGGTCCGCCCACGCGCAGAATTCATCGCCCCACGCGCAATCAAACTGCGGACCGCGCAGACTGTCGGGGTCATACGCGGAAAAGAGATAGCCAATCGCCCCATTCGGAAACAAAACACGTCGCCGGGTCGGCTCATAACGGGGGCGTTCATTTCTGAAGTCAGCATTGAGCAGCCCACTATCCCCGCCGAGCATGACTTCACGCGCATCGTGTAAGGTCGGCGCTACGAGCGCGATCCGAACGGCGCCGCGCCTGACCTGCTCCAACACCCACTCCGCGCCCGCACGGGTTTTGCCCGATCCGCGGCCACCCAGCACCATCCAGATCGACCAGTTAGGATCATCCGGCGCGATCTGATCAGATCGGGCCTGAGCCTTCCAGCCGCGCAGCACATTATCAATTTCGACTGGACCTAAACCGAGCTTTGCGTGACTACTCATCGAGTTCGTCCAGCACGCCATTTTCAACCATGCGCTTGATTTTGCGTAGCAATGTCTGCCGCGACGGCCCTGTCAACCGATCCCCAAGCCGAGCCGTTTCACCGCATTCGGCTAGGAATTGGTCGGCCTTCTCAAGACTGTCGATTAGGACGTTGATCGCCTTGGCAGTTTTTTCGATTTCCGCGGTCGGGAGCGACCCATCATCCTGGCCCAACGCCAATAGCCTATCTTGTAACTGAGCAATCAGGGCTGCGGCGCGGTGCGGATCGGGCGTGGTTAAATCGGTCATGGACCAACTATGCGTCGGCCCTGACAGACGAGGATGTGTCTACCCAATGACCCGATCTGATCGGGGATGGGACTGGCCCGGGACCGTGCCGTAATGGAGGGTCAGTCGATCTAGCGCCATACGTAGGATGGCGAGCCCGGTCCCGCGCGACCAATTCTCTGCCCGTTCAATGGCCTCTAAACGTTCATTTGCGCCGCAGACTGCATTCAGCAACCGAGACAGATCCGGGCCGAGCGCGTCACGCGCCGACTGAAGTGAGCGATTGGCATCTATGCGAGTGAGTGCGGCGCGTTCAGCCGCATCATGCCGCCGTGTGCCGTCAACTTTCGGCGCAGACGGGTCAGTCGTTCCGACATGACCTTCGCCGGACTTAAGGAGGTCTTGAGTATAGCGATGCGCCGCTGTCACCTGAGCCTCATTGAGGAGTCGTTCTCGGTCCTGTCCGCGCCGATGCGACAGGCGCTGCAGGACGGTGCCACGGACGTTCCGGCGAACGGGCCGTTCGACACCTGACGGCACAAATTCGGTACGGGTTTCAATCTCCCGGTCAGATGCACCGTGTAAAAGTCTGCGGCGGGTGGTCCCAGATAGTCCGACGCCTTTGGGGGTATTGGCAAGCACCTTATCGCTTAGTAACGCGTCCACATCTGCACTATTCACCCAGAACAGAGGTCGTTTTCGGTGGTCTCCGCGGATGAAAGCAGGCCAATCACCGGGGATAGATTGACGTTGGATCAAAGCGTCACTGCGTAGCAGGCTCCGCAATAATTGCTCCGTCCTTAGACGGTCTGACTGTGCGTTCATCGAATGGGCGCCGCACCGAGCCAGCTTTCCAGCCGTTCAATCTTTGCATCGAAAACTGGATCCGTGCGACCGTCCTCAATGACTCTGAGTGCATGGCTGACGGTGGAGCGGTCACGACCAAACAGCTCACCAATACGGGTCATGGTCATGCCAAAAATGCAGGCTGACAGATACATGGCGACTTGGCGGGCGAAGTCGATCAAGGGGGCACGATGGTCAGGACGCCCTAAGTCTAAATCGGGTACGCCAAACTCAAGCGCGGCAGCAGCGACAGCCAGCTTGGCGCGGGCGGGATCAATCGGATCGGTTGTTTTGCGGCGAGACATATATCCTCCTTCATCTCTTGCCGCGACCCTAGTCCGACTTCATGAGAGTGAGGATTATATTGGGACTTATATACTTGTGTGACCCAACCTTTTCAGCAATCAGACGTATATAAAACAAGAAAACCCTAGTCCGAAGACTAGGGTTTAATTTGGTGTATGCACCTCCACCTAGGTCTCTCTCCTAGATCAGGGCGAGGCCCTGCGGCTCTCTACTCAGCCCAAGGACTGGTTGTTGTAGTAGATCGCTTGATTTTTGATTTATGCCCAGAATACAGAAATATCAAGTTAAGATTCATGCAGGAAAGTTGGGGCGGAGGTTGTTCTCCGCCCGGATGACTACAGAACGACCTCCATTTTAGTGGAGGTGCTGGTGGGATTCGAACCCACGGGGGCAACAACACCCCACCGGATTTGGAATCCGGCACATTAAACCGCTCTGACACAGCACCGTGACCGTTGCGTGCAGTCACCTCCTATATAGGGACCCCATAGACCTGAGTCCAGAAAAAAGTCTTGGCGGAACAGAGTGGAACGGATGTAGTCAATGTTCCTATTTTGTTCTGGACTCCTTAGAGAAATACACGATTATCCACATAAATTTGTAGTCTTTGGCGACTCTTTTATTTGTAAAATGAAGTCCTGCCGACTACAATGAATACGTGGATGACCTCCTTGCAAATATTGCCGCGCAGCGCGCCGAAATCGCAATCAAGATACTTGATTTGCAATCAACGCTAGATGAACTCTATGGTGATATGAGCAGGTTAGATAAGGCTGAAGCCGCTATAAGGGGGCAAAGTCTTACTGGGTTCAAGAATTTGAAGCCTGAACGGGCTAAGCGTGAGGCCGCCCCAGAACCTTATCGGTCTATCAAACAGATGGTTCGTTTGGTTCTCACCGATTTCCCTGACGGTCTAATTGCGCTGGATATTCTTTCTAAGATTAATGAACGCTTCGGGAAAAGCTTCCCGCGAACGAGCCTCTCTCCTCAGCTAAGCCGATTAAAGCAATCTGGGGATATCTACAAAGACGGCAAGCGATGGGTGCTTGCAGGGTCCAATCACAGGGAGGGTGATATGTGATAAGAATAGGGTCGCGCGTTCACGGAACCGACGCGCGCACCCCAAAACGAAAAGGACCACCGATACCAAAACCCTTGCAGGGGTTGAGATTCGATGGCCCTTGGTTCGGTAGTATGCCCGCGCTGCTCACTGGTTAGCGAGTATGCAAGATACCCCGTGACGCTAACGGAATCTTACATACAGAAGCGATCTGTGCAAGGGCACCTTTGCATGAAAGGGTCGATATGACCTATTCAGGATTCTGTTTCCACGTCCGCTCTTACACTCGACGCCGCTTCGGCAGGATCGAGCACGTTCGAGCGCACATCCGATGCCTACACTGCTAGGACGGTTTTTTACTAGATTTGGGAGGGGGCTTACGGCCCCCTTTCTTTATCCTGATAGCGCCTTCCATTTCATCGGGATCTGTCTGCGCAAATCGCGCCAACGCTTCCCCAAAGGGCATATCTAACGCCAGTGGCGGCTTATTCCCTTTGGCAGTCATGCTGTCAGCTCTTTGTATGTGAGACGGCCTTCTGTGCGGGATAGGAAGCTATTCACGCGGTCGCCTTCGCCTTCTTCACGGCGATTGAAGCGCCATGTGACCTCATTGACATACTGTTGCAGGTGCTTTGGTGAGACGTGGTGATGAATACCAATGATCTGGCGCTTTAGAATAGCCCACATGCTCTCAATTGAGTTGGTGTGAACGTCACCATCCAAGACATATTCACCCGCATGGTGACGGACAATGTGATGCTCATACGTGTCACCAAGGCCCTGATAGCTGTTGTTACCGTCTGTGATGAAGCGCGCGGACGTATCGACGTTTTCACGAACTGCATTGTGCAAGTTGCGACGTGACGGGTTAGGAATATGCATGGCGCGGGCCTCGCCACCGCGTTCAATCATACCGACAACGGTTGATTTAGGCGGCTTAGGGACACCAACGCCACGTTGACGCGCGTGACGGTTGGCAGATTTACCGCCAACATAGGTCTCGTCTGTCTCTACAGTGCCTTTCAGGGGCGCTTGGAACGATTTAGTCTCTGTTGCATGGCGTAGGCGGTGTAACATGAACCACGCGGTCTTCTGCGTTACCTTAATGTCCTTGGCGAGTTGTGTGCTGGCGATGCCTTTCTTGTGCGAAGTCAGCAACCAGATCGCCATGAACCACTTGCGCAGGCTGATTTTGCTATCTTCGAAGATAGTGCCGACCTTGATAGAGAAGCGCTTCCGGCAATCGGAACACTTGTGCGTCTTGTTGTCAGAGAAGTGCATAACGCGCGTGGAACCACAATGCGGGCAATATGCGCCTTCGTCGTCCGAACCCCAACGCAGGGCGCGCAGATGGTCAATGGCGTGTTGCTCCGTAGGGAACGCCTCCATCATGTCAAAGAGACTATCGAATTGTTGTGCACCCTTGGTCATGCCACCTTATGGCACAAATAGTTGGGTCACACAAGTATATAATCCCCATTATATTCCTATACTATTTATGGCTGCATGACGAGTCGTTCCGGCCTGACTCTGTGGAACAAAGGATAAACGCTTGAATTAAGCGTAGATTTTCTGACGCGTGTCTTGTGGCTGAACCACCATTTCGAGCGGGCAGATATGATCAAAGCCGAGGATTGTATCGACTGTGACGCCATCTTCAGAGAGCGGAAGCCGAAGCCAAAATTGCGCCATATGCGAGCCGACCGGTGTATTGGGCTTCGTCACGCCGTGAAACGGTCGACGCTGATCGATCACCATATCCAGAACGCGGTGCCAATAGTCAGCCCGGCAGCCAATTGGGAGTTCATCAACATGCTGGCCTTGGATCTCATCGCCATAAAAGCGCCAAAAGCCTGTGCCAGCGAGGCGAAAGAAATAACGGTGTCCAGCGTCCGTTTCTGGGGCGGCATGCCGCTCAGTGATAGTGACCATTGGTAGCTGAGCCATGATCTCGCTCGGGTCGATATCAGCGCGTGAGGGTAGCTTGGAACCCTGACATTTGCGGCGCCAATAATCGTAGAATTCTTGTTGTTGCGGAAGCACCATCTGGTGCCGCAACGCGTTTCCCTTGATCACGCTTATTCCCCCGGGTCCGGTTCATCGTCTTCCCACGAATCAGACCATCACGGATCAACGAATCGGCGACAAGGGTTTGTTAACCATAAAGAGCGTTCGAGTGTCCCCTTTTGGCATCTTTTCGATTCGGAGCCGATTCGTTTCGGTTTCTGACCCCCAACTGAGACCAGAATATCGCATCTCAAACTAGGTTCGGGACGATTTCCCAAGGCCTGTTTGCTTGGCAAGCTTGGATCGCCGACGCGCATAGGCTGGGGCCACCATCGGATAATCCGCAGGCAATCCCCATTTTTCGCGGTACTCATCCGGCGTCAGACCGAAGGCGACACGCAAATGCCGTTTCAATGACTGAAACGGCTTACCGTCTTCCAGGCAGATGATGTGCGTATCGGTCAAGGACTCCGAAATCGGAACGGCAGGCGTCCGGGTTGACTTGGGTCCAGCCTCACGCGGCGCGTGTTTAAGACTATTGTAGATCGTCCGCGCCAAAGCAGGGAGGTCTTCCGGGGCGACAGAATGATTGCCAACGTAGGCGGCCAAGACTTGAGCACTCATAGCCAGCAGAGAGTTGGATTCTATGTCTTGATCAGGCCCCGGCGACATAGGCCAAAATCAGAACAAAGATCAGCACGGCCGCGGTTAAAACAGCCGGGAGTCCGGACGGTGCCGCCTGACTTAACGTCCCGGCAGGAGAGAAAGCATGATAGAGGCGACGGCCAATATGTTTCATGCCGCGTCCGCGCCAAGCGGTCATAGTCGCAGACAGGCGCGTCCACACCGCGTCCGCCCATATAGCGATGTTCTTCCCGACTCTTCGGTAGAGAATATCAGCATCGACAATCTCCGCCCGTCGCTCAGCCGGATAGAGCTTATATCGCTTAAGCAAATTGAAGGCGAAAATAGCGGCAAAGAGAAGCTGCATTTGGAAAACCACATGATCCCACGTGTAGGGCTTATAATCGGTCGTATAAGGCATGATCGAATAGAGCAGCTCATATCCGCCCCAAGGCCAAGCCAGCACGATACAGAGCAAGGCGGCGAGGCTCATCGCGACCAGCATATTCCACGGCGCTTCTTTAACCCGCCGTCCGCTATCATGCGCAAAGAAGGTGAAGTGTGGCACTTTGATACCGCTATGTTCCATCACACCCGCAGAGGCGAACAACATCATCGCGAAGGGTATCCAGAGGTGCTCCTCGACCGCTGCCGACAAGATCATAGCTTTGGTGACAAAAGCCGCGAGCAGCGGGAAGGCCGCGATCGACCCGGCCCCGATTAAACAGAGCACGGTCGTATAGGGCATACTTCGGAACAGCCCGCCGAGTTCGGATGCCTTCGCCGTACCGGTCCGATACATCACTGCGCCGATGCTCATAAACAGGAGGCTTTTAAAGATAACGTGGACGAAGACTTGTCCGACAACGCCGTTCATGGCCATTGTTGTGCCGATACCGATACCGGCCACCATAAAGCCAAGCTGGTTGTTGAGGCTGAAAGCCAGCACACGGCGCAGATCATTCTCAATCACGGCAAAGAAGACCGGGAAGCACGTCATGATACAGCCGATCCAAATCAGCAGATCCGTGCCCGGAAAGGCGCGTGCTAAGGCATAAATGGCAAACTTCGTTGTAAAGGCCGACAGGATCACTGTGCCCGTGATGGAGGCTTTCGGATAAGCATCCTGCATCCACATATGCAGCATCGGGAAGCCCGCTTTGATCCCCATACCGATCAGCAATAGCCAAGCGCCCGGTGCATCAATCCCGATATAACCAAAGGTGAAGTCGCCGCCGTTTGCATTGGCATACATGACTGCACCGGCTAGCAGCAATACGCCTGAAAAGACTTGGATGACCAGATAACGGATACCAGCGGCGTAAGCCCTGTCGCCACCCTGCCAGACCAAGAAGACAGACGAAATCGCCGTCAATTCCCAGAAAACAAAGAGCGACAGCATATCGCCGGAGAGCACACCCGCAATGGCTGCCCCAGTATAGACAAGCGCGGACGAGTCCGTAATCCAAGACTTCTCATGTAGCGCATAGATCGCGTTGATGAAGCCAGCGAGACAGAACAAATAACCCCAGACCACCGACAGATTGTCGATCCGCAACGTCGTCAGCGTAATGCCGCCAATTTCAAACTGACCGGCCAACACTTCGGTGCTGTCATAGATATTGAAGATCATAACGGCGGCAAAGATCGGTGCCAAAATGGCGAGCGCCTTACGCAATGAATTCGCCGGCATAACCGAGCAAATCAAACCCGCTAGAATGACCCAGAGGCCAGGGTTGATCTGGTAAAGATCAATCATGATGCGCCTCCCCCGTTATCTCAGGGTCAGTGGACACATCCGGGTCAGGCAATCCGCCCTCCCCGTAATAAGTCTCAGGCTTTGCCAGCAGACGGAACAGGACCGGTGCGGCGAAAACGATGAAGGAATAGGCTAGAAAACCGAATATGGCCCAACTGCCCGGGATTGGCATATCGCCGATCATTTCAAATGGGGCTGGATGCTTCTGCGGATGAAAGACGCCGATGATCGAGGCGATGATCAGCCCGGCCAATGGAATCCAGATGAAGTTTCGCTTCACCTTAGTCTCGCCGAGAAACAGGAATGGTTTCGCGGCTGGATGGATACCCTCCATATTTTTTTCGTTCGGAGTCGTCATATAATCGGCTCCAAAAATTGAATGATCCACGGTGCAGCGAAGAACAGCACACAGGTGCCGATCGCGGTAATTACCGGAGGAATAATAACCCACCGATGTTTGCGTGCTTCAATCGCGATAATGTCATCTGCCGCAGGGTCGGCGGGTGGCTTCATAAAGCCGCGAATGGCAATCGGCATCAGATAAAGAATGTTGAGCAGCGACGAAATAATGAGCGCCGCCATCAGCACGGCCTTGCCGGAATCCAGTGCGCCCCACATCAGATAGAATTTCGGCCAAGAACCGCCAAAGGGCGGAATACCGATCAGACTGACCGAGGCGACCAAAAACGCACCAAATACCCAAGGCAGTTTGCGGCCCAAGCCATCGAGCTGACTGACATTGGTCCGATGCGCGATCGTGTAAATTGCGCCCGCCACCATGAAAAGTGTGATCTTACCCCACGCATGCATGACGATCTGCAGACCACCCCCCATAATACCCCAGCTGGTCGCCAACATCGCGCCGAGCGTAATGTAGGACAGCTGCGAGACGGTCGAATATGCCAGTCGTGCTTTCAGATTATCTTGTCGCAACGCGATCACGGACGCCGCGACAATTGAGAAGGCGGCGATCCAAGCGAGCCAGCTTGAACTCGGCGTCAGGTGTGTGAGATCTGTGCCGAACGTATAGACGACCACTTTGAGCATGGTGAAAACGCCTGCCTTCACCACGGCCACGGCGTGCAGCAAAGCGGAGACCGGCGTCGGCGCCACCATGGCGTTGGGCAGCCAAGGATGAACTGGCATCAGGGCGGCCTTACCAATCCCAAAGGCAAACAGAACCAACAGGGTCGAGCTAGCGAGCATCGACACATCCGCCGGGAACACGCCGCCCAAGACGAAATCTGTGGTTCCGGCGATGACTTGTGTCCCGATAATAGCGGGCAGTAACAGGCCGAGCGATGTCCCCATTAAGATCAGCGTGTAAATCGTCAGGCCGCGCCGCGCTTTGGCATCGCCTTTATGGCTGACCAGCGGGAATGTGCTGATTGTCAAAGCTTCGTAAAAGATGAAAAGCGTGATGAGATTGGCCGACGCCGCAATTCCCATGGCCGACGCAATAGCGATGGCGACGAAGGTGAAAAAGCGCGTTTGGTTTTTCTCGCTATTGCCGCGCATGTAGCCGAGCGTGAACATGGAGTTCACAATCCACAGCGACGAAGCAATCGCCGCGAAGATCGCGCCCAAAGGCTCCATCCGGAACTTGATCTCAAACATGCCCGCAAAACTACCGATCAGCAGTTCGGGCCGTGCGCCACCGGCAACCAGACCGCAAAGATAGATTACGTTGGCGAGCAAGAGCAGCCCAGCGACGAAGGTTACGCCCTCGCGCAAATTGGGTGACCGTCCAACAATTGGTATGAGCACCGCTGCCGCCAGCGGGATCAGCATTAATAGCGCAATCGCCATTTCCGGGCCGTAGCTCATAGCCCGCTCCCCGGCAGCATGACCCACGCAGCATTCTCGGCAATATCTGTCAGGAAGACGTTACCGCGCATCCCAATCAGAATGGACAAAATAGCCAAGCCGACGATTGGGATCAGCATCAGCGCTGGTGCCTCATTACGTTTCCACGCCACGCCGTCGACGGTCGGCGGATCGCGGAAATAGGCGACCATCATCATCCGCCCCATATAGAACAGTGCCAAGATTGAGGTCACCATGATCACGCCCACGGCCCACCACCATCCTTTTGCAGCGGCGGCTTCGGCCAGCGCCACTTTAGACACGAACCCGGCAGTAAACGGCACACCGATCAAACTAAACGCGAGCACAGTGAAGGCCGCTGTTGTAATCGGCATGGTCTTGGACAGACCAGCCATATCGCTGATGCGGGTAATGCCGAACCGGTACCACATAGCCCCGAGCGCCAAGAACAGACCGCCTTTGACGACGGCATGGTTGATCAGATGCAGATAGCCCCCGGCGAGACCCGCCACGGTCAAGATCCCAATACCAAGCAACATATAACCGACCTGTGCCACGGATGAGAACGCCAACGTCCGGCGCGCATCGGTCTGGAATAAAGCTTGGAGTGAGCAGAAGATCATTCCCGTTACAGCCAACCCGGTCACGATATAGGTCAGCACCGCAGCCACATAATCGAAGCTCGGATCGAACACGGTGAAACAGAAACGATAGAGCAAATAGAGCGCCGCTTTGGTCGCGGTCGAGGCAAGAAAGGCTGTCACGAGGGTCGGGCTGTAAGCATAAGCGCCCGGCAACCATGTATGCAGCGGGAACATGGCGAGTTTCAGCCCGAGCCCCACAACGATAAAGCCGAAAGCGACCTGCGCGACCCGCGATCCGCCGTCCAAATTTGCCAGAATGGACCGCATATCTTCCATGTTGAGCGTCCCAGTCTCCGCGTACAAGAAGCCAACACCAATGACGAAGAAGGTCGCGCCAATTGACCCTAGGATCAGGTAGTTAAACGCAGCGGAGAGTGCTCGTCGATCCCGGTTCGCGCCCATAGCGACCAGCGTGTAGGTGCTGATCGAACTGACTTCGAGAAAGACGAAAACGTTGAATGCATCGCCCGTGACGACCATGCCCATCAAACCCGCAACGCAGAGCAGGAAGGCCGCATAGAACGGCCCGGACCGTCGGCCTTCAACTTCAGATGCGACCGCTGGCTCAGCGTAAATAAGCGTGGCGACGGCCATTGCCGCGATCAACAACAGGATCGGCGCATTCAACGCATCGATGCGAAGCGAGATGCCATAAGGTGGCTCCCAACCGCCCATTTCATAGATAATTTCGCCCAGACCGGCCTGTGTTTGCAGCACGACAGATGCGGCGACAGCCACAAAGACAGCCACGAGCAGCGCGACCAGCCACGCCAAACGCTTGACGTTTGGCAGCATCGCTACAACCGCCGCCATTAACAATGGCAGAACGATCGCGAAAGCGACAGCGTGGGTTGAGAGCCAATCCATTAGCGCTCTATCCCCTCAAGATTATACTGGAAGTCTTGCTGTTCGATCGCGTCCATCTCGATCGTTTGGTAAACTTCGCGAATGCGAACCGTCAGCGCCAAACCAATCGCAAGCGTTGCGACACCGACCACGATGGCCGTTAGGATCAGCACGTGGGGAAGTGGGTTGGAATAGAGGATTTCACTCCCTTGCCCCGGCAGGATGTAAGTGTCTCCAGACGCCGCCAGCTGCACCGGGTCGATAAAGGCTGTATGTTCGTCATAGCCACTTTTCGAGCTGGGATCTTTTTCTAGGATCGGCGGCTGGCCTGACGCAACTTTGCCAAGCGTGATATAAAGAAAGAAGACTGATGTCTGAAAGGTCGATAGCCCCACGAGCTTCTTGATCAGGTTTCGCGACGCGAATACGACATAGAGCCCGGTCATCATCAGCACGATGACGACAACATAATTGAAATGCGAAAACAGGTATTCCACGCCTACCAGTCCTCTTCACTGGTTTGCGGCTGGCGCGAACCGAACGCGTAAAAAATCGCAATCATTACCGACGTTACGGTGCAGAACACGCCCAGCTCCACCGCCAGAATACCCCAATGTTGCCCGTGAATGGCGTCATGGGCGAGCACGGAATAGTTCAGAAACTCTCCGCCCTGCATCCAAGCGACAACACCTGTTCCGCCATAGAGCAGCACACCGAGACTCATGCCGATGCGGATCAAAATCGGTGGAAAGGCTTGCTTGGCGTTTTCCAATCCGAAAATCAGAGAATAGAGAATGATGGACGCCGCTAAGATAACGCCCGCTTGGAAACCACCGCCCGGTCCAAAGTCCCCGTGAAACTGTACATAAAACGCAAACAGCGCGATCAACGGGATCAGAAATTTGGCAATGACGCGTAACAGGACATGCGGATCATGGTTCATGATGCACCGCCTTCATATCGCGTAATGGATGGCGGTGCGCCGAGACTGGATTTGCCACCACCGCCGCCCGAAGATTTGCGCCTCTGGGACGTGGACGCGGTTTTGTCCGTGGAGCCGGTTGGGGCGGATGTGTCTGACAGCTTACGACCCATAACCTGGGCGCGGAATCGACCTGCATTGCCATCCAAGCCGAGCAAGAGAAGCACACCAAGCCCCGCCGCGAAAATCACCACCACCTCGCCAAATGTATCATAGCCCCGGTATGAGGCGAGGACGGCTGTGACGACATTAGGCACGTCAATCTCAACAGCTGTCCGAGCCAGATAATCCGTCCCGACATAGCTGTTCGCAGGTGAGTTCGCATCGCCATAGGAGGGCAAATCTGGAACAGCGTAAAGCATCGCCATGCCCGCGATGAGTACGACGGCGAGCGGACCCCATTGGCGTGACATCGGAACGGGAGTCGATTCGCGGTCTGCCAGCAGCATCGCAGCCAACATCAAAACGGTGGAAACGCCTGCGCCTACCGCGGCTTCGGTAAATGCGACATCCACAGCGTCCAACGTCACAAACCAAGCCGCCGCGACGAGGGAATAAACGCCCTGCAGCATGACGATGGCAAAGAGCGAGCGCATGCGGACAATCGCGAAAGCGACCATCACCAGCAGCGTCAACAACCCAATGTCGAGCAGAAGCGTGGAGATCAGTGGAGAGGTCGGGACAGCCCCGATAATGTTCGCAATCACGTGTCATCCTCCAAAGAGGGCGCGCGCCAGCGGCCAAGCTTCGGACGCTCACCCGCTTTATAAGCAGCATGGGCGACGGCGTGCGTGGCGGTTGGAGACGTCACAAACAGGAAGAAAGCGACCAGCAGAAGCTTAGCAATGACCTGCCAATTATCCGATTGCAGCATCAGCGCAAACAGGATCAGTTCAGCGCCCAATGTATCAGTCATGCCCGCCGCATGAAGACGCGTATAGAAATCTGGCAAACGGATCACGCCAACCGTACCGGCGAGGACGAAGAACAAACCTCCGGCCAGGCTGATAATGGTCACAACATCGCGAAGGAAAGCGAGAATTGCCCCGACATCAACGCCCGCATTGACGGTTTCGCGGACCACAGCTTCGGCTGCCATCACGATTGTAAGAACTGCGGCGATCACGATAAATTCTCGTCGTCGGCACCGGGCAAGTGACCGAGATCAACTGTCAATGCCCTGTAATTAAAGAATTTTAGAACCGCGATGGTCGCGATGAAATTCATCAGCGCATAGAGTAATGCAATGTCGATCCCGTCAGGCCGATCAATAATGAAACAGAAGACGCAGAGGAACAGAACGGTCTTCGTGCCGAAACTATTGACGGCCAACAGCCGATCATAAAGCGTTGGCCCACCGATCAATCGGGTCAGCATCATTGCCATCGCAACAATGAGGAACAAGGTCGCCGCCAGCATGATGTAAGGCATCAAGTCACCCATCGGACGCATCCTCCCCGACAGCCCAAGCAGAGCGCTCGCCCATCTCGATGAAATCATCGGGATCGCTCATCTCAGAGAGCAACGCATGTACGAGGATATGATCCTCCGCCATCTCGACCGAAACCGTGCCTGGAGTCAGCGTGATCGAATTGGCAAACATGGTCTTGGCCAGATCGTTTTTCCCTTTGGTTGGAATTTTCGTCAGGGTTGGCGAGATTTCGAGATCTGGCGACAGCACAGCCCGAACGACGGCCACATTCGCCTTGACGATTTCAACAAACAGCCAGCCAAAATAGGCGAGGGTCTGCGGCAAAGTCATATACGGGGCCGTCTCGCGGTCGAGTATTCTCATGCGCGCACAGATCAAGAGTACGAGACCAATCGAGATCGCGCCCAAAGTCAGAATGAGCGGTTTCGTATAGCCCGACAGAACCCACCAAGTGGCCGCGAGTGCAAAGAGCAGAATGGTGGCAAAACGCAGCATCAGTCTGGCTGTTAGCGAAAGCGAACCGGGCATTAAAGTGGAAAACAGGCGAAACTGTTAATCTTCATAATCAGCAGGTGCGACATTTTCGTTGATCCGTGCCTGTGCATAACTGGCAAGCAGAGCGCGCTAATTGCGCCTATATCAATCTTATGGAAGCGTCCTTGCGATCCCTGCTCGACTGGTATGAGCGCGCTGGTGTGGAAACACCGGACTTGCCTTTGGCTCGGTCCGTTCGTCGTGTTCGGACTAAACCCGTCGAAACACCACCGCCTCCAACCCCTAAGCCGGCAAAATTTGCGGCGTCTGATCCAGCCCCTATCGCCGCCGCCTGCAAGACGATCGCAGAGCTGAAAGCAGCGTTGGATAGCTATGATGCGGGCGCGCTCTCTGATAGCGCGCGACAAGCCGTGCTGGCGCGCGGCAACCCTGAGGCTGACTTGATGATTATCGGCGAAGCGCCGGGCCGCGACGAAGATCAGGCGGGCCTGCCCTTTGTAGGACGCTCAGGGCAATTGCTCGACCGAATGCTCGGTGCGATCGGGCTCAATTCAGGCGGTGCAGAGGCTAACGATGTCTATATCGCCAATGTCTGTTTCTGGCGTCCACCTAATAACCGCAAGCCGGACCCTGACGAATTGGAGCTCTGCCGCCCCTTTGTGAACCGGCACATTGAGTTGGCGAAACCCAAACTCATTTTGTTGGCAGGCGGCACATCCATGCAAGTCATGACGGGCATTACAGGCATCATGCGCAACCGGGGTCAGTGGCAGACGATCAATGTCGGCACAGGCGATATCCCAGCCCTGCCCATCTACCATCCCGCCTTCTTGCTCCGCCAACCCGCCCTCAAAGCCGAAGCTTGGCAGGATTTGCTGACATTGCGAGAGCGGTTAGCGGATGTGGTGCAAGACTAAACTCTGATGACTTGGATCGCTCTGCTTCGTGGGATCAATGTTGGCGGCAACAATATCCTGCCGATGAAGGATCTACGCGACCTTCTCAAAGGTCTCGGTCTTCAGAATGTGCGAACCTATATTCAGAGCGGCAATGCCGTGTTTGAAAGTGAGAAGACCGACGCCACACAGCTTGGACTGGCGATCGCCGATGAAATCGAAAAGGCTTTCAACTTCCGCCCTAAGATATTGATCATCAGCAAGAGGGACCTTGATAGGGCGATCAACAATAATCCCTATCCCGAAGGAACGAGTGACCCGAAGACACTCCACCTCTTTTTTCTTTCTACTGCGGCGGTGGATACCAACCTATCGAAACTCAAAGAACTGCAAAAACAAACTGAGCGATTCGAGCTGATTGACCGCGTCTTCTACCTCCACGCCCCCGAAGGCATCGGACGATCCAAACTCGCGGCACAGGTTGAGAAAAATTTGGGTGTCGCGATAACAGCCCGAAATCTTAGATCGGCCACAAAAATAGCTGAATTGGCGGGTTGATAGAGTTGGAGCGTTTTTTGCAAATGCATCTAATCAAACTATCTTCAATTCAAAGACGACCTATCAATTCTGGAGTGTCCTACGTGAAACGTCTGCTGATCTTGTCTACTGCCTTGCTTGCAGCGTGCGGGACCGAACCCGTCGCGACTGTCACTGAGGCGCCCGCGACTGTTGAAGATACTTTCCTGACCCAGCTTCGCGCCGATTATCCCGTCACCTTATCTGCGATTGCGGACGGCGTTTGGGTTCATACAACGAATTACTTGCTGCCCGGCCAATCGCCCATTCCCGTCAACGGACTGGTCGTGGTCGATGGTGATGAGGTGACTCTCGTGGACGGCGCGTGGGGCGAATTGGCGACCCTCTCGCTAATCGAAGCGGCGAAAGAGGAAACTGGAAAGCCTGTTACAAAAATGGTCGTCACCCATCATCATGCCGACCGAACCCAAGGCGTAGACGCGGCAGAACGCGCCGGGATTGAAGTCTTCACCCATCCCGACACACCAACACTCGCCGCGCGAGCCGGTTTGCCCGTTCCGAATACGTCCGTTGCAGCGTTGAAAGACCCGCGTTCGCGCACTCGGGTCGGCAAGGTCGAAATCGCCTTTCCCGGTCATGGTCATGCGCCAGACAATCTCGTCGTCTATTTGCCTGAGGAGAACATTCTCTATGTAGGCTGCGCCGCGCGTGGAGCCGGATCGCAAACCCTCGGAAACACTGCCGACGCGGATCTGAGCGTGTGGCGCGACTCCCTAATCTGGACCAAAGCGACCTATTCGGAAGCGCGAACCGTCGTGCCGGGACATGGTAAGGGCGCAAACCTATCGCTCATCGACGCGACCGTCGCGATGATCGATCAGGCTTTGACGGAATAGCGTCTGCTAACGCCCTGACGCCACGCGCGCAGACCCTCGCCGTCATCGACATCGGTCAACATCCGCAGCTTCGCAACGCGACCGTTCAGTCGTGTTTCCAAATCAGACAAGGTCTGCTCGCTCGACCACCGCACTGTGTCGAAGACGTCAGACCTTAATGGTGCCCACGCCCCCATCAGCCAAAATCCACCGTCACTCGCCGGACCGAATACGGCCGGATGTGAGCGCAGGGCCGACAACGCATCCGCAATATCACGCGCTGTGACCTGCGGGCAATCGGTTCCAATGACGAGAACTGGGCGGCGCGGCCCTGTGAAAGCGTGCGCCAATCGCGGTGACAGCGATCCGCTCGGTTGCGCCATTTGCGGCAAGCGATCCCAAGCCGGCACGCATCCGATAGACTTGCTCGACGCCGCATAGAGGATGGTGTCCCACCGCGGATCGGTAACATTGCGCAGAATTTTGGCCGTCATCGCACGGTAAAGGCGTTGCGCATGGGTTGGTCCAATGTCGCGGGCAAGTCGCGTTTTTGCAGCACCCATCGCAGGGCGTTTGGCAAAAATATAAAGCTCGGGCCGCATCAGCGATAAGCTCGCAAGAGTTCATCTACCGTGACACCGCGTTTGTAACGCCAGAGCAGGCCAAGATTGCGTGTGCCACGCGCCCACAAACCGTCACGCCAATGGGCCGATACGTCAGTTGTCAGTTCGGCAGGCAATGGTCGAAGTGACGAAACTTTACTAAGACGCTCGACCAGATCGACATCCTCAAACAAGGCCATTGGCGCGTAACCACCGATCTGTTCATAGAGTGTCCGAGGGATCAACAATCCCTGATCCCCATAGGGCAGTCCCAGCGTCGCGCAGCGCAGCGCCACAAGTTGGTTCATCAGCCATGCTCTCACCCCAGTCGCTGCTGCCTTGAATCGAAAGTAGCGCGGCTCGCCTTCAACCATCGCGGTTTCGACAACTGACGTCCACGTCTTTGGTAATTGGCTATCGGCATGCAGGAACAAAAACCAGTCACCGGGCTCCCCTGTCAATGTCGCCAGCTTTGCCCCGAGACGAAGTTGAGCTCCCCGGCCGGTCGCACCCACAGCCAAAACCGCACCGCTCGCCACAGCCATGGGTAGAGTTTCGTCTGTGGACCCTCCGTCAGCCACGACAATGCGTTCGCCGACAAGCTGAGGTAGCAATTGCGACAAGCCAGCCTGCGCTTGGAATGTGGGAATGATGACGATCAACACGACAGTGCGTCTAGCTCTGTCACCCGCAAAGAAAAAGCCCGATCGCTAGACCGGGCTCATTCAAAAGATTGTGTAGACGGATTAGTTGTTAGCTTCCAACTCTTCCGCCGTCATCGCTGCCAGTTCGGCTTCCAGCTCTTCGCGTGTTTTCTGTTCGACTTTTTCAGTCAGATAGACACGGCAATAGCTATCATTCGGTGTGGCAATCTCGTTCGCAAACGCGCCATTGCCTTCGCAACGGATAACGCCAAGTTTCATGCCGTCATAGACTTGAGTGTTGGCCGCAACACCGCGGATTGGAATGAAGCAGATTGTGCCGTCGGTTAGGTCCATGACGGAGCCACCTTCATATTCACAGCTCGCTGCATCGGTCACCACACCTTCGGTCGACGGCGTTTCGATTTTTACCGCTTCGGCTTTTGTCGCCTCATCAGTGTCAGCGTCTTGGGCAAACGCGCCGGTCGACAGCGCCAGTCCGGCAACCGCCAGAATAGCGGTAATCTTAAAGTTAGGCATGGTTCACTCCTGGAAAATCCGGTTAAGGTCTTCTAACATTTCAATTCGGCGGCAAAAAGACCTGTATCCACATCAATTGTGCAGGTCCCGTGCCAAGGTTCGAGGCCGTTCACTCCCATGAAACCAGATCGGACACATCATAATGCCGCCCGCACGAGCGGCTACACACGCATTTGCGGCGTGGACGAAGCCGGGCGCGGTCCGCTAGCGGGGCCAGTCGTCTGCGCCGCGGTCATTCTTGATGCGTCATCCGTCCCAGAAGGGTTGAACGACAGTAAGGCCCTATCGCCTACGCGCCGTGAACGGCTCCTGAACGCGCTCATTCCGGCCGCGAAAATCTCAATTTCCGTGATTGAGCCGACCGAAATCGATCGTTTGAACATTTTGTGGGCGAGTTTGGAAGGGATGAGCCGCGCAGTTAAGGCGTTAAAAGCCGATTTTGCGCTGATCGATGGCAATCGCTTGCCGCCCGCACTGCCTTGTCCCGGTGAGGCCATCATTAAAGGCGATGCGAAAAGCCTGAGTATTGCGGCGGCGTCAATCGTCGCGAAAGTGACGCGCGATCAATTGATGATTGAGGCCGACGCCCGTTATCCGGGTTACGGATTTGCGAGGCACAAAGGTTATCCCACGCGCGATCATATGGACGCGCTGCAACGGCTGGGACCCACACCAATCCACCGCCGCAGTTTCGCGCCGGTGCAAAAAGCATATAGTTTGTTTTAGAACGTTCTTTCGAACGGTTCGACGTCGACAAGATAGCCCTCAACCTTCGGATCGATCTTGAACGTGACAAGGTCGGTGTGAGTCGTGTCGGCGGCCAAAGGTGTCCGACGAACAATCCGACCTATGATTGACTTCATTTGACGTGTCATGGCGCCGTCCTGCGCATAAAGCGGGTTCATGCCAAAGTAACGTCGCAACACGGCATTCGTAATCATTGCCGCGTTCTTAGTCCCGCTTTCCGATGTCGAAAATTCTGTTGTTACCGATACGCAGAAGGTCTCGTTGTCGACCCGATGCGGCGAATTGAGGGGCCAGCTCGCGCCTTGTCCAGGCTGCAAGCGTAGAACAGTCGCATGGTCTTCAAATTCGGCCGTATAAGGCAGATCATCATCAAGCATGTTGGTTAGCTTAGATTCATGCGCCGTATCGGGAATGAAAGTCTGGTCCACTGGCCAAACATAGACCGTTTTCTGCCCTCGGACGTGCCAAAGGACCACTTCAGTCTTGTCGAAGTGATACGGAACACGAGCCACAGGCGAGCTAATTAAAATGCCGCCCTTGGCATTAAAGACGCGACCACCTGTTGCCTCGGCTAGGCCACCATACATTTTGTCGAGGACGGCTTTATAGTCCTCATGCACATTCATTGCTTGGCGAACATTGACCCAGATACGACCCGCCTTGGCCGCCGCCAGAATATCGGCGGCAGGCACATCACGGAAATCACCCGTCCGAAACCTGTTCGGATAAAGCGGGTCATCCGTCGCACCCATCGTGCAAACGTCAAGCATATGGCTTGGATGACGCTCCAACAAATCAATCAGAGCCTCATCGGAAAACAGACCCGTTTCCTCAAGCTTATGCCGGAAAGTCATGATTTCACGCTGAAAGTTCTGGGTCTCAGTGTCGGTCCAACCGTCTAATATGGACGGGCTCATGGCCGCGCGGGCAGCCTTTAAAGACGCGTCTTTACGGCTTGTCTTTGCCATGTTTCGAGGTGCGGCAAGGGTCGTCATTCAATCATCTCCGAAGCGTCGGTATATAAATCTGATCGTTCCGTAGCCGAAACAGATTAAGGCTCTGACACCGCGGCGTTTACGGATTGCTAGGCAAACCTACCGCGCGCGGCCGCATAGATTGTGAAGAGCACAAGGACTCCACCGGTGATCGCAGACGCCGTAGCTGCCGTTGGACCCCAAGCGTCCAGAACCTGTGTGGCCCCACGGCCAATCATGACAGCACTTGCGCCGACTAACAGCCCGCCAAGCGCCAAAGGCACCCATAGACCGCCACCGGACTTCCGCGTGACCTTTTCATCAGCCTGTCGTTCAAGATATCGCATGGCATTTTCGACCGGATCACCATCTGGATCAAAC
This sequence comes from Algimonas ampicilliniresistens, assembly GCF_030159955.1. GTDB lineage: Bacteria > Pseudomonadota > Alphaproteobacteria > Caulobacterales > Maricaulaceae > Litorimonas > Litorimonas ampicilliniresistens. Next base: position 663,071 of record NZ_BSNK01000001.1, on the reverse strand, counting down.
ACTGGATTTTCCGGATCGCGGCTCGAACGCATCACGTCATCCGCTTCGAGATTATCGATTACGAGAACCTTTTGATCGGGCTCTTCCGCAACATCGTCCAAAACTGTTTCAGCCACATCAATCGTGTCTTCGACAACGGCCTCTTCCATAACAATTTCTCGTTTAGGAAAAGAGACAAGGTTAGACCGCGACGTAGAGTCGGCATCAACGTCTTCCATATCGGTCGGTTGAAGCAATGATACAGGCAAATCAACGGCTTCGTCACGCTCAGCCTCTTCGTCTGAATCCAACAGCGCACTTAGTCGATCACCCAATGAATCTGCCGCCGCTGCGATCGGTGACTGCAGGTTTTCCTCAAGCTCCGGCACATCCACAGCATCGACGGCCCGAAGTTGATAAATATCGTCATCATCGCCATCATCAGCGTCGACGGGAGCCTCTGTATCGTCAAGTTTCGGCTCATCGCCCAAGTCTTGGCCAGGGTCTTGGCCAGGGTCTTGACCTAGGACAGCTAAATCATCGTTGACCGCGAGATTGAGATTTGCATCCCCATCCAGATCGTCGTCTTCAGATTCAAAATCTTCGAAATCGTCTTCAGCATCATCGATACCCGCTTCATCGAGGTCGCTTTCATCGAGGTCGCTTTCATCGAAATCTTCTAAGTCATCATCGTCTTCATCTTCATCATCATATGCTTCAGCAAATCCGTCATCATCAAGATCATTGCTGGCCATCGCATCAAGCTCATCCGCGTCGACCGACTCAAACTCATCTTCTTCAACCTGCGTCGGCGTGTTGATCTTCGGCAGCGTTAATAAGTTTGTCTCAGGGGCAACAGAGACTTCGTCTTCAACCCAGTCATCGTCAGCATCGATTGCAACGTCAGGCACAATGCCAATTGCGGTCGTATCTGTAAATTCTGGCAAGCCATCATCGGTCGGGCCTAAGGGCGCGAACGGATCGGCTTCTGGGATTAGAAGGGCTGACGGGGCAGGAACGGCCGGTTCGTTGCGTAGGAACAAAGATTTCTCAGCTGTCCGACGACGCATCAAAGCGTCAACGACATAGGTCTTTCCGCTGATCGTAGCCTTGCGCCAAACATCAAATCCATTCGCAGCGTCCAGCACTCGGCCATTATTCATGGCGCGGACGATATCGGATGCCCGAAAGGCTTCAGGGCCAATATTAAAGGCGAGTGAGCAGAGCGCATCATACTGGCCTTGGCTCAGCGGCGCATGGACCTCATCATTGACCATTTCTTCGATCAACTCGAGATCTTGCAGCAATTGCTCTTCAGCCCCACGCCGGGACATATGGACCGGGTCATCTGAGTCTAGCCTGTGACCATAGCCGACGACTCTCACACCCGTGACCAATTCTCGGTCGACGGGACGAAAGCCTTCAAATGCCTTGATCAGGCGTAGGCCTGTATCGGAAATAGACAGGGTCCGGGTCATAATTGCACTCTTGCGCGGTTCACCCGAAGGGAGTTGCAAGGGACATGCCGCATTCGCCTATCAGGGGAGAAGAGAGCGCGGCTAGGGTTAATGCATTGCTAACGTGGAAGCAGCGATCGTGCTAGAGCAGGACTGCAGCCGCAAAGCCAAGGAAAGCCGCAAAGCCAACAACATCGGTTACAGTCGTTACAAAGACCGAACTACTGACCGCCGGGTCAGCCCCGGCACGTTTCAGACCCAGAGGGATTAGAATACCCGCCAGACCCGCAAAGGTATGATTGATGATCATGGCGACAAAGGCCACACCCGCCAGTTTTGCATCTCCGAACCAAACGAAACTGATCCCGGCCAAAGCAAAGGCGAAAATGATGCCGATAATCATGGCGGACACGCCTTCGCGCCGGACGGCCCGCCAAGCCGTTGCCTTGGTCAGATCGCGTTCCGCCAGCCCTCGCACGGCCACAGTCAGCGCCTGAGTTCCCGCATTGCCGCCCATTGAGGCAACGATTGGCATCAGCACGGCCAGCGCAACGATCTGCTCAATGGCATAATCAAACCGCGCAATCACAATGGAGGCGAGGATTGCTGTGCCAAGATTGACCAGCAACCAAGGCGCGCGAGCCCGTACGGTCGAAAAGGCCGTATCCGTAATCCCAGCATCGCTAACCCCGGCGAGAGCCAGAAAGTCTTCTTTGTTCTCGTCTTGGATAATGTCGAGGATATCATCGACTGTCATCATACCGACCATACGACCTTGGGTGTCCACGACGGGGGCCGAGATCAGATGATACTTCTCAAACAGATAGGCCGCCTCTTCCTGATCCACGTCCTGCGCGATGGTGAATACCTTAAGGTCCATCAGGGACGCCAAAGTCGTATCGCGCGGCGCACGCATCAATTTGGATACAGGGACATAGCCAATCGGCTTTAAGCGCGGATCGACGATATAGATGTTGAAGAACAGCTCCGGCAGGTCCTCGCCTGCGTCGCGCATATGATCAATTGTATCGCCGACCGTCCAGAATTCTGGCGCGGAGACAAACTCGCGCTGCATGAGACGACCGATTGTCTCATCATCAAAGGCCAGTGACGCTTCAACCCCGGCCCGCTCCAGCGGCTCCATAGCCTCCAGCACGTCCTCGCGCTGGCCCGCCTCCATCTCCTCCATGATCTGGGTAACATCGTCTGAATCCAGTTCATTGAGCGCGTCTGCGATCAATTCGGGCTCAAGTAAGGGCAAGACGTCTTCGACGACATCGTCTTCGAGTTCGGCAAGAAGCTCCCCGGTAATCAGCGCCGGAGCGCGCATCACAAGAACTTCTCGTTGGGCGTCGTTCAGTTCTTCTAGAAAGTCCGAAAAGTCGGCTGGATGCAGGCCCTCAAGACGAATTCGAAACTCATCATCATTGGTCAGGTCCAGCGCTGACAGTAATGGGTTTTCTGTGGCAAGCCCATCATCGGGTATATTGTCTTGCTGTTCCAGAAGATCGGGCGTGTCGGACATGCGCGGCTCCTGTTCATATAGCTCTTAAACAGACGGGGAAGACTCGTCTGCCTATGACGGATTTTGCCGCTTCCGTCCAAAGGCTTTTCGGATAAACCGAGCTTATGATGATGGTTATAACAGTTCTGAGCGGCCTCGTGCTGATCACCGCCCTGATCCAACTCGCGCGTATCGATTGGGCGACGCATCGCCTGCCCAATATCATCACTCTACCGCTGATCGCCGCAGGGCTTCTCTGGGCATTTGGAACAGCAGAAGATTTCTATCCGCATTTGCTGGGTGCCGCGCTGGGATATGGCGTCTTCTGGGCTGTGGAGGTTCTCTACCGCCTGATCCGAAAACGCGACGGGCTTGGTCGCGGAGATGCCAAATTGTTGGCAGCCGGCGGCGCTTGGTGCGGAGCGTGGGCGCTGCCCGCCATTGTTCTGATCGCCAGCGTCAGCGCCCTGATCTATATTTTGCCGAAGGGCGAGCAAAGAGATACGCGCATTCCATTTGGTCCGTTTCTGGCCATCGGGATCGGAGCCGTCTGGCTCGTGCAAGCCATCCTTTAGCCGGACCGGCCCTCGGACCTTTGGCACGTCTGTAGAACGACAACGGGCTGTATGCGCGTGAACCCATCCTCCAGCGTCTCTTTAAGCCGGGCCGACGGGTAGCGAATACCTTCAATCATTGCCTCTGATGGACCTAAGGTTAGTTGGACGGGACCATAATCCATCGTCGGGAAATCACCCTTAGCAGACAACTGTCTGACAGCGCCTTCTCGCGGCGCGTAAAGAGCCGAGCCCGGCTTAGCGAAGAAAATGAAACGGGGGTCAGCGGCATTCTCCCAAGCAAACAGCCCGCATTCGCCCGGCGCCAATACTTGCGGACTGAGCCTATTGGACATCCCAGAAGCAGAGGTTGGCGCCTCCGGTGGAATAGCCTCCACCAGCGGCTCCGGGTCTTGAGACGCGGTCGTCGCGCAGCCCGCCAAACAGATGACAGAGATAAGGAGTGAAGCGCGCATTGTGGACGCCTAGCGCCAACGCCCTTGCTCGGACAGTGTGTAACGACCTGCATCCGCCGGATTGAAGCCGAACAAGGTCAGGACATTGCCCGCTGCCGCGTCAATCGTCGTGACGCTGATCTCTGAGCGATAAATTCCGTCGAGACCGGTCGTGATTGTAGCTGCGACCGCCTGCCCGGCATCTTCGCCACTCAACTGAACGCGAAGCCGCCCGTCTATGCAGTCGACCGGGCCGGACAATTCTGGGCCCGCCCATTGAAATCGTCCCCGGTTGGCCGCCAACACATCGCTTGAGGCCCGGCCTGTTGCCGACACGCAAGCGCCGTCCTTGATCACGGCTTCATCAATCTGCAAAGACATGCGTCCCGCCAGACCCTCAAGCCGTGTATCCGACATAGGAAGACGGGCAATGGGCATCGATAGAACCAGATCCGTCACGCCATTTGGCGTCACAGCACCTGAGAATGTGACCTCTCCGGGCGGGGTTTGAATCTGCACGCCACCCAGTGATCCATTCACACTGACTGCGCCCAGTAAGGGCACGTTACTCACCTGCCCGTTCCAGATCGTACCAGAATAGGTGCCGACCCCACTGGGTAAAGCGGTCCCGGCCCAAGACAGTGGGAAGTAGCGGATCAGCGAGGCCAACCCGGCCAGAACCGCCAGTCCGATGAGCAAGCCTCGCATTACTCGGTTTGCTCCATTGGTAGCGGATCAATCAGGATTTCATCAATCTTAGACCGAGTTCGTCCGCTCTGGTTCACATCTTCGAGCCGCATCCGGTTCAGTCTGCTCTGCGTTAACTCACGCGCGTCTTCAGCATTGCGGATTATGGTGGGACGAAGGAATACCATCAAATTCGTCTTCGTTCGTGATTGTCCCTTGGAGCGGAACAGACCACCGACAACGGGTAGGTCTCCCAAAACCGGGACTTTCTCAAAATCGATCTGTTCGTCATCCTGAAGCAATCCACCGAGCACGATGATTTCACCGTCATTGGCGAGGACCGTCGTTGTGATTTGGCGCTTATTGGTCACAAAATCGCCGGCATCAGAGGTCAGAACCCCGGCAATAGAGCTCACTTCCTGACTGATCTCGAGGCGGATCACGTCGCCTTCGGAAATTTGCGGCAGCACATCGAGCTGAATACCGACTTCTTTGCGCTCAAAGGTGCGGAAAGGATTCACATTGGCCGACCCTAGCGCCTCGCCCGTCGTAATTGGAATTTCTTGGCCGACGAGGAAGGTCGCCGGTTGGTTGTCGAGCGTAGTGACAAAGGGTGTCGAGAGCACATTACTATCATCGTCAGTTTCAACCGCATTCAAGATCGCCCCGAACAACACGTCTCCGCTGCGTCCGCCAATCCCTATGGTCCCCCCGCTCAGACCTGTCAGTGTACTTAGCGCGGCGGCTCTTGTGTCTTCATCAACATCGTCCCCAGTGACACCCAGCGCCCCCGCGAGGGAGAGAAGGTTTGGCGCACTGCGCGTATAATTGGTCGAGATCAGCGGAATTGTCTGACCAGACGTATCGCCGAGAGCGAATTGCACGCCGAGTTCTTTCGCGGCGACATCCGAGATTTCTACGATCAGCGCTTCGACGAGAACCTGCGGACGGCGGACATCAAGGCGTCGGATCAGGGCGGTCAGTTCAGCCTGTGTCTCTCCTTCGGCAGAAATCACCAGCGTATTTGACCCCGCATCATAGGCCACAGTCGGCGCGGGCTGACCATCCTGCGCATAGCTTGGCAAAAGACCTGCTATCATTTCGATCAGATCCGCCCCATTCGCAAAACGCAGAGGCACAACGCTAATCGCGCCGCGCGGTGTGGCGCTGCCCACATCCATAGTCTCTAGGAGCTGGCGCAAACGAACCATTTCATCCGGGCTCGCCTCAATAATCAGAGAATTAGTCGCCGGTAGCGCCACAACTTTATAAGGTGGGGTTTGCCCACCTAGTGTGGTCAGCGCTTCCTCCGCATCGACGACAGAAAGCTGTCGGAGTTGGATTATTTCCCGCGCGACATTGCTGCTCTCCATCGCTGTCGCGATCTCACGGGCTTTGCGCAGATTTTCCGGAAAATCGGTGACAACGAGAACACGTCCATTCGGGTTGGCGGTCACTTGCCCCTGACTGTGCATCACCGGTTTAATGAGGCGCGCGGCGGCGGCGGCGTCAGCCTCGCGCAGTTTGATGATCGCCGTGCTCATCTGGCCTGACGCACCGTTCGAAGTCGTCAGCGGCGCGTCTTGGGCGCTACCCTGAAGCAAGGTCACTCGATATTCACCGTTCGGCGTGCGCACTAATGTGTAGCCGTGCACGCGCAAAACTTCCTTGAAAACATTGAAGACTTCGCGGTCGTTCAGCGCCTTCTCACTACTGATTGTGACTTTGCCCTGTACACGCGGATCAACCAGGAAGGTCCGACCAGTGACCACGGACACATCATCGATAAAATCGCGAATATCGGCTTCTTGCAGGCTAATCATATGATCGTCTGCGGCGAAGGCCTGCGTCATCGGCACGATGGCGAGCGCTACGCCTAGCAGCAAGGACCGCCCAAAATTTGAGGTACTGAAGAACGTCATGAAGAAGATCCGATCGTGATCGTCATGGGTTGGCCGTCGCGGATGATGTCAACGTCAACCGGTCGACCAGACCCAGCACTACGTCGCAGCGCAGCAATATCCGGAAAGCCGTTAGTCAGGCTTTGTCCGGCGAACCGCGTAATAATATCATCTGAGCGAAGCCCGTAAGTCGACAGATCAATAGCGGATGATCGCGGGCTGACGGTCACGCCGACGCGGTTGAGGTCCATATCCAAATAAGGTCGAATTTCGACTTGCGACAACAGGGTCGCCGCATCAGCGCTTCGCAAAGTCTGCAGCGTGGCGCTCTGGTTTGGCGTGGGTCCAGCCGCCCGGGCCGCCTTAGCATCCGCCGTTGTGAGACGTTGGGTTTGTCCGTTCACTTCAATCAAAACATAGTTGGGAAAGACACCTCGTAAAATCACGTTCGGCATGATTTCATCGCCGATATAATAATTGTCGTCCTGCCCATCGGGTGTTTGCACAAAAGCTGTCCCGTTTTCGCCCGACCGTAACCCCTTCAGTTCGAGGTTGAGTGTTGTCTCTGGCGCATCACCCGCCGGGTCGATGGAGGGCACTTCCACGGTGTCGGCATCCCCAACGGCGAAAGGATTATAACTAAAATCATAGGTTCGAGTTTCCGTAGTCGCGGACGGTCCCGGCCGCGCAATCATCACCGGCTCCCATAGGCTCGATGGTGTAGCGATGGCCAAGATCAGCTTGACCGTCAGCCACGTTGCGAGCGCGGTGAACACAAGCAAGAGACCCCGACGCAGCCAGACAAGCGACGTCGACGGTGCGGTGGTCCACCTTGTCATTGGCCTATCATTGGACTGATCATCCCCTGCCTCTGGTCCCTTCTGATACGACGCCGCTCTTTGGAACAGTGCCAACTCGGTCGGTGAAAAGCTCGCCCTAGCGCGCCTTTGCAAATGCTTTACGACAGTCACGACGTTTGCCGGGGACAGAACACCCTGTCTAGTTGTGTCGTACGGCCAAAATAATTCAGACGTCGACTGCAAGCATCGCGGAACATCCTTCACTTAGGCTCGTTGCCATGTGTATAGCGCTCAGAACACGGCCTCACCCTTACCAGCGCATGGAGATTTAGACATGAGCGGCAATCTCATCGACGGCAAACAGGTCGCAGCACGCCTACGGAATGATGTGGCTGTGGCTGTCAAAAGCCTCGCTGTCACGCCGACACTCGCCGTCGTCCTCGTGGGCGATGACCCGGCTAGCCACGTCTATGTCCGCAACAAGATCAAATTCACGCGCGAAACCGGTATGAATAGTGTTGAGCAGCGCCTCCCGGCCGACACTTCTGAAGATGCCGTTGTCGAAACCGTTCGCGCGCTCAACGCCGACCCCGATGTGGACGGCATTCTCGTCCAACTGCCCCTACCCGACCATATCAACAGCAACCGCGTGATCGCTGAAATCGACCCTGACAAGGATGTAGATGGGCTGACCGAAGTCAGTGCGGGACGGCTGCTGCTCGGCAAATCGGGTCTGCGACCTTGCACGCCAACTGGCTGTGTTATTTTAGCGAAGGAGACACTGGGCGATCTGACTGGCAAACATTGTGTTGTGATTGGTCGCTCTATCCTCGTCGGAAAACCGACCGCGCTGCTTTTCCTAGAGCAGAATTGCACCGTGACCATCGCCCATTCCCGAACTGAAAATTTGTCGATTGTCTGCCGCGGCGCGGATATTCTTATCCCGGCTGTCGGACGACCCAACATGGTCAAAGCAGACTGGATCAAGGCCGGAGCCTGCGTCATTGATGTCGGCATTAACCGGATCGAAGATGCGAGCCGTAAGTCCGGCACACGATTGGTCGGCGATGTTGATTTTGCTGAAGCCGAACCCGTCGCCGGCGCGATTACGCCCGTGCCAGGCGGGGTTGGCCCCATGACCATTGCCTGCCTACTGCGCAACACAGTCCTCGCTGCCTGCGCGCGACGAGGTTTAGCCGTCCCGGATGGTCTGGCAATCTAGCGGACTGAGCATGACATTGAACGCCGCAGCCCTAGACCGTCGCCTTGCGGCCTTTCCCCGTCTTGGGCTGGCGCAACTGCCGACGCCGCTTCAACCTCTGCGTAACCTCTCCGCTCATCTTGGCGGACCCGATATTTGGGTCAAGCGAGATGACCTGACTGGGCTTGGCCTTGGCGGCAATAAGCTCCGGAAAATCGATTATGTCTTGAAAGCCGCCATTGATGCGGGTGCCGACTGTGTTGTGTCCGGCGGGGTGGTTCAGTCTAACAGCCAAAGGCAGGTGGCGGCGGTGTGCGCTAAAATGGGTCTGCCATGTCATCTAGCCGTGTTTCACGGTCGTGTTGCGTCAAAATCAGACCGTTACAGTAATTCCGGCAACGCCCTATTGAACACATTATTTGGGGCCATCAAACATGATGTGTCGTGGGATGCCGATCCGAATGGGGCCATGGCCCGCATCGCCGACGAGCTTCGCGCTGACGGACACAACCCGGCCATCCTGCCCTACGGTATCTCCAATGCGCTGGGAGCCATCGGCTATTCCAGCCTCTGCGCCGAACTCGCCCATCAATGCGATGATGAAGCACTGTCGCCAAACGCCATCGTCTTTGCCTCTGGCAGCGGCGGTACTCATGCTGGGTTAGCCCTCGGCGCGAATATCGCGCTGCCCGGAACAGCCGTCATCGGCTTTGATATTGACGGGGAACCAGAGCGCGTACGGCACGACGTCGAGCGGATTGCTGTGGAAGCCGCAGAGATGCTGGATTGGTCGTTCGATCGATCCATCATCGACCTGCGTGCCGGCATGGCCGGAACAGGATATGGGCAGCCGCATCCCTCCTGCTTGAACGCGCTGCGTTTAGCCGGTCGACTGGAAGGGCTAATCCTTGATCCGACTTATTCGGCCAAGAGCCTGGCCGGGCTGATCGACCTCATCAAGGCAGGCGAATATGGGTCCGGCGACACAGTGATCTTCGTTCATACGGGTGGCGATGCGGCCCTCTTTGCCTACATGCCAGAGCAGCTTTTCGGGGCTTAACAAGATGCTGCAACTGAGGCCGATCAAGTTTCGCAATGGGTTCTCTGTTCTAATGGATATGTTGGCCGGACAAAAAAACACCGTCGACCGAGTTTCGGCCGACGGTGTTGATCTTGAAATGACGCTTAAACGCAGCGTCTCCGTAAACTCAGGCTAACGTGTGTAGAAACTACCGGTACGCGTTTCCATCAGGGCGGCGAGCGAGATGTCTTCCTGCTTGAGGAAGCCACTGCTGGGTAGTGTGCCTTCGCGGACCATCTCGATCACGGCGACTACGGAACCCGCTGTCGTCCAAGCGATGGCCGTGCGGCTCTTGCCTGCAATCATCAACGGTTTGTAAGCGCCAACAAACTCTTTGCGCGATAATTTCCCGTCGATCAGCCCTTCGGCAGCGACGTGGACATAGACTACATCTTGATCAACCGGCGGTTTGGCGTTGATCAGGATTTCACCGGCCTTTTCGCGGTCTTCGCGCATCAGGAGCTCGTGGAAGAAGAAGTTCATCAGGTCAAAGTGACCCGGATAGCGCATGGTCTTATAATCCATATTGTCGACCTTACCGAGATAGGTCTCGCACATCGTGCCAAGCCCACCCGAGGTCGTGAAGGCTTCTAGTTCTAGCCCATCAATGAAGACTTTTTCGCGCCATTCCATGGCCGAGACCATCTTGCGTTCGCCGTCTTCGATGACTTCGCAATCATTGAGGTATTCGTTTACAACGCCTTCGGGTGACCAGTTGAACGCATAACCCATCAAGCCTGTCGGGTTTTGCGGCAGCGCGCCAACCCGCATCCGGCAAGACCGGGTCTCATCGAAGTGTGCAATCAGGTCTGCGCCGACAATGCCGACAAAGCCGGGAGCAAGGCCACACTGTGGTGCCATCAACCCTTTGGACGTTTCGGCCAGCTTCCGAACATGGTTCGTCGTCGGTACATCCTCAGTCAGATCGAAATAGTGAATGCCCGCCGCATGCGCGACATCGGACACGCCAATGTTGAGGTGATAGGGTAAGCAGGACAGCACCGCGTCCACGTCGGCGAACAACGCCCCGAGCGAGACCGCATCGGTCACATCAATACGGCGAACTTCGTGACTATGCTTGTCAGGGTCTGCATGCATATCGACGCCAATTACGGCGAAATCACTATCGACCAGCAACTGCGCAGCCAATGCGCCAACTTTGCCTAGTCCCAGAACGGCTATGCTCTTCATCTTTGTCTCCTGAGTGGAAAGCGGGCGCTTTGCCAAGGTTGAACGCCTTTGTCATCGTAGGAATTGCGGAGTTTGCAGTATATTTCACCAGCCTTGTGCCCAGCGTGTTCCAAGGCAACGCTACACACGGACTATCAGACCGAGTCCCTAGGGACTTTCATATCCCGCTTCACGTAGGATCTGGTCGGCGACAGCCGGACGATCAGCATAAGCTTTGCGCATGCTGGCAATATCGTCGTCGACTGGATCACCCAACACAAGTCTGGCGCGGATGAGTCGTGCCCAACCCGGCGCATCTTGCGGACTTTCGGCCAACCGAGCGGCCAGGCCGTCCACCATGCCGCGAATCATATCGGTGCGGTCCGCCTCTGACATCTCCATCGCGGCGGTTATTTCTTCCTGTGACGGGCCGCGCAATAGAGCTTCGGCCTCAGCCCGCAGCGCCGGATCATTATTCAAAGCGAGAGCACGGTCATAAGCGCGAACCGCATCGTTTGTTCGCCCCAGCGACGCCAAGGCGCGCGCATAAAGGGTCCATCCTAGCGGATCGTCCGCGCGGTCCGTCGCCAGGCGCGCTTCAAGTTGCCGGAGTAGTCCGTCTTCCTCAGAAACTTCCTGCACAAGCGGCTCAGGGTGGCCCACCACATTATAGATAGTTGCACCGCCACCCAGCAGAGCGACGGACGCAATCGTCGCCAGAAAACGTCCGCCGCCTCCGGCCTCAGCCGTCTCCGCTTTCAGAATTTGTCTTTCTAGCGCGAGTTTCGCCGCCGCTTTGGTCTCTGGATCGAGATCATCACGCGCGTCCAACGCATCGATCTGCTCAAAATAATCAGCGCGCTCATCGCTATCCATTTCGACCGGCCCGACAAAGGCAGGGGCGAGAACGAGCAGCGTTGCCAAAGCGGCGATTATGAGGACGATCCAGATCATGACTGGCGCAAAGCCTCCAGCCGTTCACGCTCTTCGTCAGACAAGGCTTCAACAGGGACCGATTGACGTTTTCGTTTCAACGAGATGAACCAAACTAGGCCCAGAAAAATCGCGATCAGAGGCGCAAACCACAGCACCAGCGTATTGCCCTGAACAGGCGGTTTAAGCAAAACATAGTCGCCGTAGCGGTCCCGCATCAGCGCGGTCACTTCGGCTTCGGTGGACCCGCTCGAAAGTGCCTCACGGACGAGGGTCCGCATATCTGCCGCCAATTCGGCATCCGATTCTTCGATCGACTGGTTCTGGCAGACCACACAGCGAAGCGTGCGGCCCAGTGCGCGCGCGCGCGCCTCATTCTCAGGCGATATTGTGATGGAAGTTTCGGATGGTGCAGGATCAAGCTGTGCAAAGGCGGACGATTCCCCAAACATCAAGAGTGGCAGCAAGAGAACGAAAGCGAACGGTCTCATTCCGCAGGAACCGCAACGATGGGCGAAACCTGATCGCGTTTTGGCAATCGTAATCTTTGGTCCGCCATGCTGATGAACCCTGCGAGTGACATGAGCAGTGCCCCAATCCAAATCCACAACACGCCTGGCTGATAATAGGCACGGATAATCACGCCTTCATCATTGCCGCCTTCACCAATCGCCGCAAACAGCATCGCACCCGGCGACAATTTAAAACCAGCTTCTGACGTGAACATTTCACGCACTGGGTAATAACGCCGCTGCGTCACAAGACTAGCGACCTGACGCCCTTCCTTCGTTACGTCGACCGTCCCGGCGAGATATTGGAAATTGTCGCGCGCGCCCTGCTCCGTTCCGCGAAGTGTGAATGTATAGCCAGCCACGTCCAAACTATCGCCCTGCGCAAGACGGGCGACATCGTCCTTCGCGCCGATGCTCATCGCGGTGACGCCAACGGTAAAAATGGCAACGCTAAGGTGGGCGAGCACAAACCCCCACGTTCCGGCAGGCTGCGCCCGTAAGCGCGACCATGTAAACCCGGTGCGACGATGAACAGACGCAATCGTGCCAGCCGTCAGCCAAGCCGCAAAACCGAAGGACAGCGCGCCCAACACTGACTTGCCGAGAAAATAGGTCAAAACAGCAACCACGGCAGAAAAAGCCGCGACCTTAATCAGAACAGAGCGGTAGCGTGCCAGACTGTCTTCGCGCCACTTCAACATTGGCGCGATAGCCATGACGGCAATCAGCGCGATCATCATGGGGGCAAAGACGACATCAAAATAGGGTGGGCCGACACTAATTTTCTCGCCTGTCGTCGCCTCTACGAAAAGCGGATAGAATGTACCGAGAAAGACAGTGGCTGTGGCGATGACCAGAACAAGATTATTGACGACCAACCCGCCTTCCCGACTGACCAAATTGAGCTGCGCGCGGCGTTGTAGCGTATTGGCGCGCACCGCATAGAGCGCGAGCGCTGCGCCCGTGTAGAATAGCAACAAGGCCAAAATCACCACGCCGCGCGCTGGATCGACGGCAAACGCATGCACGCTGACCAGCACACCAGACCGGACCACGAACGTCCCAATCATGGAGAGCGAGAAGGTCGAAATGGCGAGCAAGACGGTCCAGTTGGCGAGGCTGTGACGCTGTTGCAGGCTCAAGATTGAATGCAGCAGCGCCGTACCCGCAAGCCATGGCATGAAGGAGACATTTTCGACTGGATCCCACATCCACCAACCACCCCAACCGAGCTCATAATAGGCCCAGACAGAGCCAATCGTGATGCCCAGTGTCAGGAAACTCCAAGCCAAAAGTACCCAAGGCCGCAACCACCTCGCCCAAACGGCGTCGACACGTCCCTCGATCAGCGCTGCAACGGCAAATGAGAACGCCAAGCTGAACCCGACATAGCCGATGTAAAGCAGCGGTGGATGGATCGCGAGGCCGGGATCTTGCAACAATGGGTTCAGACCCATGCCATCAAGTGGAATAGGGTCGAGCCGCTCAAACGGGTTCGAGGTGAACAGTACAAAGCCGATAAAACCCGCGCCGAGCAAGCCTTGTACGGCCAGCGCGCGCGCCTTGAGCGAGAGCGGTAGCGACTTACCAAACAGCGGCACCATCGCGCCATAAACCCCCAGGATGACGACCCAGAGCAGCATCGAACCCTCATGGTTCGCCCACACACCGCTGATTTTATAGAGCAGCGGCTTCATCGTATGGCTGTGTTGGGCGGCCAGCAGGACGGAGAAGTCCGAGCGCAGAAACACCGTGGTCAGCAAAGCAAAGCTCACCAAGAGCAAAGACGCTTGTGCCAGCGCAGCACGCTCAGCCAGAGCCATGGCGCGGCCGTGATTCATTTGCGCACCGATCAGCGGGATCGTACCCTGCAACAGGGCCACGACAAATGCGAGGATCAGGGCAATATGTCCGGCTTCGGCAATCACGCCTGCCGCCTAGCGGGCGAGAGCGAGCGCGGCAATGACGGGCGTCACGTTCGTGGGTTCAGATTGTCTATAATTGCTATTGGCCTCGCCTAATGAAGCTACCAACTGCCGACATTCTCCATATCGGTCCATGGAGCTTTGGGCGGCAGAGCCTCACCTTTTTGTAACAACTCGATTGAGATTCCGTCTGGGGACCGGACAAACGCCATGCGCCCATCGCGCGGCGGGCGATTAATGATCACGCCTTTGGACTGCAGACGCTCACACGCCGCGTAAATGTCCTCGACGCGGTAAGCGAGATGACCGAAATTACGACCGCCCGTGTAGGTCTCAGATACGTCCTCATTCGGCCAATTATAAGTCAGTTCGACCATCGGCGCTTTCGCCTCTTTAGCGCGTGCGGCGTCTCCGGGCGCGGCGAGAAAGACCAAGGTGAATCGCCCACCCTCATTATCGTAACGGCTCATCTCTTCCAGTCCGAGCGCGCCGCAATAGAAGTCGATTGCCGTGTCGATGTCCGCCACGCGAACCATTGTGTGCAGATATTCCATACCCGGAGACTACCCTTTTGCGGAGCGTTCTTCCAGCACCTCGAGAATCAAATCTGTTACAGCGGTTGCTGATGCAGGGTTCTGCCCGGTGATCAGGCTCGCGTCGCGTACGGCAAACGGAGCCCAGTCCGGTCCCGATACATAATTCGCACCCAGTGCCTTGAGACGATCTTCCAATAAGAATGGAACGGTTTCACTGAGGCCGACGCCGTCTTCTTCGGAATTCGTGAAACCTGCGACGCGGCGGCCTTTTAGGAGAGACTGACCGTTTGAGTCTGTGGCCGTGACGAGACCCGCAGGGCCGTGACAGACTGCAGCCATGATCTTGTCTGTGGCAATCGTCCTTTCGACGATCTTTTTTAGCGTCTCGCTTTTTGGGTAATCGAACATCGTCCCATGCCCACCAGGTAAGAAAACAACATCGTATTTGGCGACATCAACCGCTTCGACGGATGGTGTGTTGTGGAACAGCGCCTGTACGGCGTCATCATCCCGATAGCGTTTGACACTGGCAGCTGGCTCATCATCGCCACCGATACTACGGGGATCAACAGGCACTTCGCCGCCTGCAATGGTAAATACGGTAACATCCAGACCAGCATCGGTCATCGCGTAATAAGGTGTCGTCAACTCTTCCAGCCAGACCCCTGTCGGATCTGTATCCGGGCCACCCATCTGGGTATGCGACGTGACGATGATAGCTACTTTAGCGGAAGACATGGGCAGTTCCTTTATGGTCGAGCCTTATTTACGCACGACGGGAGGAATGGAGCCCAAATCGTCTGCTTTTATCTCATTCCCGTCGCAGCAACCATTCTGTTATCGCGTTTCCAGTCCAATGGCTCATAAATCGAGATTTCACGTCGACCGGATCATAAGGGCCTTTAACCCAATCCTCGAAGCTCACCTCCGGATGATCCGCCTGATATTTCAGGAAATCTTCGAAAAAGAAGTCGAGCATCCCCGTCTTACCGTGGCGCACATGCAGATAGCTGAATGAGAGTTGGTCAATCGCCTCTTCAATCGTGTCGCCCATCCGGAAGTGGCGGTAAAGCACGCCCATAATCCCGGTCCGGTCTGCGCCACTCTTACAGTGCATGACGGCTGGGTATTCGATCCGGTCAAACAGATCCTTGGTCCCAAGCAGACGCTCTTTGCTATGCACATCCCGCGAATACATGCGGTAATTTTCAAGCGCGATACCGTGTTTTTCGCAGGCTTCCTTCTCCAGTAAATAGAACCCTTTTGGCGACGGACCGCGCAGATTGATCACCGTTTTGATGCCCTCGTCAGCCCAAACCTGAATGCGTTCGGGCGACGGCTGATTTTCGCGGTACATGCCGCCACCAATATCGTGCCGATTGGCAAATCGTTTGCGCAGGAAGCCGTGATCCCCCCAAGTCAGATCATAGCGGGCCTGCTTACGATCTTTTGGGTCGTTGAGATCGAGTGGTTTGTCGCCTAAGTCCGCCATATTCGCCCATCTTAATTTGTAGAGGGCCGTTAACAGGGAGGGCTATTGTGTTCAAACGCTTGATGCGCTCCGCAGTCATGCAAGCCATACTCGGCGGTCTCGTCGCGCTATGGATGACACTCGTCAAATATACGACGCGCTGGGACATCCTTTATCCAGAACGGGTTGAGCCCATTATCAAAGGCAACGAGGGCTTTATCGCTCTTACATTCCATTCGCGCTTCCTGTTGTTAACCAGTGCTTGGAAACGGAGCTATCAGCATCCGCATGTGCTGATCTCCCGGTCTCGCGACGGGGCGGTGGTCGCTTGGACGTGTCGCTGGCTCGGTCTGTCGACGGTTCGCGGATCAGCCAAAAACGCCGCCAAAACAAAAGTCAAAGGCGGCGGTAAAGCCGGACGCGAAATCCTTGACGCTATTGAGAGTGGCGGCTGTATCGTGATCACGCCGGATGGACCCAGAGGACCACGCCAACGCGTCCCCATTGGACCGTTTCGACTTGCCCGCCTGTCGGGGGCCCCGGTCCAACCTTGCACCTTCTCGGTCGCCAATCGACGTCAGTTTAATAGTTGGGACCGCTTCATCCTGCCCCTACCCTTTGGCCGTGGCCAGATTGTCTGGGGTACACCCGTACACATTAGCGAAGATGCCAGTGATGATGACATCGAAACCGCACGTGCGCGCGTCGAAGCTGAGATGAACGCCCTGATGGCTGACGCTGATGGAGCACTCGGCCATGCCCCCGTGTTGGCCGCATGAATCCGTTCAAGTCACCATTTGGCTATCGGCTCATCACGTCATTAATCGGGCCTTTTTTGCCCCTTCTGATTCGCACACGAATTAAAGCGGGCAAAGAGGACCCAGCTCGGGTAAAGGAACGCTACGGTCGGAGCGAAATTATGCGCCCCCCGGGTGAACTCATCTGGCTGCACGGTGCCAGTGTCGGCGAAACGCAGATGTTGCGCCCGCTCATCGACCGTTTGCTAGAAAAGCCGGATCGCCATGTACTGGTGACGAGCGGCACGCGGACCTCCGCCGATCTCCTGGCTGAACAACTGCCCGAACGCGCCTTCCATCAATATCTGCCGCTCGATACGCCGAGAGCAACCGCGCGCTTTGTCGCTTACTGGTTTCCGAACCTCGCAGTCTTTGCCGAAAGCGAACTATGGCCCAACCTGATTTGGACCACAGAACGAGCCGGCATTCCGCTCGCTTTGATTAATGCTCGTATGAGTGACGGCTCTATCGCAGGGTGGCATAAGCGGCTCCCGCTTGCGAACTCCGTATTCGGCGCGTTTGACACAATTCTGGCCGCAGATCGCCGAACCGCAGACGGGATTTCTGATCTCGCCATTCGGACTGTGCCCGACATTGGCAGTTTGAAATTTGATGCCGATGCGCTCGGTGTCGATACGGATGAACGTGACCGATTGCGCGAACAGATCGGCGACCGCCCGATCTGGCTTGCCGCCTCCACCCATGAAGCTGAAGAGGCTGTTTTCCGTCGGATGCGGGACGAACTCTCTGACGTCTTTATGATCTGGCTGCCCCGCCATCCAGCGCGCGGACCTGCGATCGCTGACGCCATCAAGGCCCCGCTTCGCTCCGCTGGGGAACGCCCGACTGACGCTAATGCTTATGTGATGGATACGATGGGCGAGATGGGGTTAGCGCTGGCCTTGGCTGACATATGCGTCTTGGGCGGATCTTTCGATCCATCCCTGACGGGCCATAATCCACTAGAAGCCGCACGCGCGGGCGTGCCTGTGGTTAGCGGCCCGTATCATGCGAGCTTTGTCGATCTATATCGGCGCATGGTCGACACCAACTCCGTTCGCATTGCAGATGAGGATGAAACCCTCAGTTTGATCCGAGACGGCCTGTCAGGAAAGCTGGACGAGATGGTCACCAATGCGACACAGTTCGCGGCGAATAGTTCGGGGTCACTGAACCGGACCGTCAGGGAATTGGAGCAATTGCTGTGAGGCCGCCAGAGTTCTGGAATATTCGCGAGGGCCGCGAGAGTGCGCCGATGATCCGCACCTTGTTGCGTCCGCTCGGCGCTATTTATGCGTGGTTTGGACGGCGCAGACATTCGCAGACCGTACCGCTCGACCCGGGCGTGCCCGTCATCTGCGTTGGCAATGCCACGTTGGGTGGAACAGGAAAAACCCCTGTCGCGATCTATCTGCTTAAGAGCCTGCGCCGAATGGGCGTCAATGCTCACGCTTTGACACGCGGCTATGGGGGGCAGCTCAAAGGACCCATCCCAGTCACGCCGCGCCATACATCTGAGGATGTCGGCGACGAACCCCTGCTGATCGCGCGAGCCGGGCCAGTTTGGGTCGCAGCAGCCCGTGATGAGGGAGCCGTGGCCGCCGTGTCGGAAGGCGCAGATACCATCATCATGGATGATGGGCACCAAAACCCGCTGCTGCAGAAAACACTGTCGCTGTTGGTTGTCGACGGCGAAGTCGGATTTGGCAATGGCTGCGTCTTCCCCGCCGGGCCACTAAGAGAAC
Organism: Algimonas ampicilliniresistens; assembly: GCF_030159955.1. Taxonomy (GTDB): domain Bacteria; phylum Pseudomonadota; class Alphaproteobacteria; order Caulobacterales; family Maricaulaceae; genus Litorimonas; species Litorimonas ampicilliniresistens. The sequence goes on along the minus strand of NZ_BSNK01000001.1, from coordinate 644,363 downwards.
CCTTATCGGATGCGTTGGATCGAACCGATGCTGTGATTTTGATGAAGCCTGATCCCAATTACGAGATCGATGAGCATCTAGTCGACCAACTGTCCGGTCAGGTTGTCATCCCGGCCTATCTGGCCCCAAAAGCCCAACCACCGAGCGGACGACTCTATGCTTTTGCCGGGATTGGACGGCCCAATAAATTCTTCGATCAACTCCGCCGCTTGGGCGCAGATTTGGTCGAAGAAATCCCCTTTGCCGATCACCACCGCTTCTCGGATACGGAAATCGAAGGTCTGTTCGTTTTGGCGTCAGAATATGACGCGGCGCTGATCACGACCGAGAAAGACTATGTCCGTCTGCCATCGGGCTATCGACGCGGCATCCACGCCTTTCCTGTCGAAGTACGGTTTGAGGACGAGCTGACACTCCGCCGATTATTGCATCCTATCATCAACCGCGCCGCAACATTGCCGCCGAGCGTGAGGTGAGCGACCCCGTCACATTTACCCACCGGATCGAGGCGTTCGGCTATGATCTGGTAACGGGGATATTACGTCTGCTGCCCTTTGCTTTCGTATCATGGTTGGGCGGGGTCATTTTACGCGGGATCGGCCCTCTGACATCCAAGCATAAGATTGCGCGAACTAATCTAAAGATCGCGTTTCCAGACGCCAATGAGGCTGAGTTAAAACGTCTTCTCTCCGAACAGTGGGATAATACCGGACGCACCTTCGCCGAGTTCGCGCTCACAGATCGAATTCGCGCGTTCGAAGATCAGGCCCGAGTTACGGTTGAGGGGCTCGACATCTTTCTGGCCAATGCGCCAGCGATAATCGCCACAGGCCATTTTGCGAATTGGGAAGTCATGGCGACTGTGCTGACTCAATCTTCCAGCCCGGTGCGAGTGACCTACCGCAAGATCAACAATCCGCTGATTGACCGCCGCGTGCGCGAACAACGCGAAGCCTATGGCACAAAGTTTCTCGTACAAAAGTCGACCCATCGGGGTGGACGAGAATTGTTCGAAGCCCTTCACAATGGCGAATCAATCGCCATCATGAACGACCAGAAATTCAATACGGGCCTCAAAATCCCGTTTTTCGGCGTCGATGCAATGACAGCGCAGGGCGCGGTGCGACTGGCGCTCAAAACGGAACGTCCCATTTTGCCCATGAGCGTCGTTCGAAACAAAGCGACCTTTCATGTTCGCTTCTACCCGCCTCTAGACTGGACCCAGACTGGTCAACGCAAAGCCGACGTGGCAGCCGGTGTTGAAGCCGTCACGCGGTTTATCGAGAACCGAATTCGCGAAAACCCTGCTCAATGGTTCTGGGTCCATCGACGCTGGCCAAAACTGATTTATCGGAGCGACGCATGAAACATCCGATGATTTCAGCTCTTATCGTGGCAGCGAGCCTATTCAGTGCTTGCCAGCAGGCCGCTGAACCACATCCCGTGATCGTTGCGCATGTCGATGCGTTCAACGCTAGAGATTTTGATGCGATGAGCAGCGTCGAGCATCCAGAAATCGAGTGGATCCGCGTTTTAGAGTCTGACGTCAGGGTCGACATCAGCGGTCGTGACACGCTCGCGAAAATCCTGCGAGACTATACCGCGTCAACGCCCGACGTCGCTGGCGCGTTACGAGACTGGAGCATTAATGGCGACTATGTCAGCGTGACTGAAACGGCCACGTGGACCGCAACGGACGGTAGTCGCAAAGCTCAGAGTACGCTCACAGTCTACCAGCTAGAGGACGGTTTAATCCGCCGCGTATGGTACTATCCAAGTGTTCCTCAATAGCGCAGCTTGTTAACTGCAACCCCGCGTTAATCCCCTGCCACTCTTGCATGCTGTCGCAATCTCGCCGTATTCTCTGAGCAGTTCAGCAGAACTGAATCATATTGAGAGGGACCTATCATGACGAAAACATTGCTCAGCGGCGCAGCCGCCCTAGCCATCCTCCTTGCAGCGCCCAGCGCCTTTGCGCAGGACGCTAACGTTGACGCGACCGTAGAAGTTGAAAGTGAAGCCGTCGATGCAGCCGAACACGCCATGGACGCGACTATGGACGCAACCGATGATGCCGCGGATGCTGTAGAGGACGCGGCTGATGATGCCATGGACGAAGCTGACGAAGCCATGGACGAAGCCGCTGACGAGATGGAAGAGGCTGCAGATGCCGTGGACGAGGCCGTCGATGTTGATGTGGACGCCAATGTGAGTGCAACCGTCGCGTGCCCAGAAGGCACGGAAGCCCAAGACGATGGCTCTTGCATGGTCACGGGCGACTGGTCGCCAGAAGACTAGATCAGCTCAATAATCTAATGACTAAGAGGTTCCCGGCGATGGCTGGGGACCTTTTTGTTTATGCGGAGCGCTTCTCACGCGTGGTGTCCCACTCTTCGAACTCATGCGCGATGCAGCGTTCAATGAGTTTGCGCCAAACGGGTTCGGCAATATCCGATGAGAGGCCCTGAGCGCGCGCCTCAGTTAGCACTTTGGCGACGACATCTTCGATCCGGTCCGCGTCATAGACGGCATCGCGGTTCGGTTTGATCCGCGCTGCAGCGTCCATATAGCCCTGCCGCTGCACGAGCAGCCGCACCAATTCGCGGTCAAGCGCATCGACGCCTTCGCGCACATCCGTCATCGTCCGGCACTCTTCAGGGGCTTTAGCCATGGTCGCTATGCCCTTTCGGCCATTCAGTCAGAAGTTCAGGATCGAGATTGCGTCCGCGCCATTTCAGACGCCAGCATAAATGTGGCCCTGTCGAGCGGCCTCGGCTACCGACGGTCGCGATTTGCTCGCCTTGTTTGACGCGCTGCCCGGCTTCGACCAACACAGTCTCATTGTGCAGATAATAGCTGATCAGCCCCTGCCCGTGATCGATCAGGATGAGCGAGCCTTCGAAATACATGTCGTCATCCGCCATCGAGATGATGCCGTCAGCAGGTGCGAGGATCGGCGTGCCTTTGGGCGCAGCCAGATCAACGCCGAAATGGGGTCGTTTCGATTCCCCATTCAAAACGCGCTGCGCGCCGAAATTTGTTGTCTTTCTATGATCCGTAACGGGATAGATGAAACCGTCGCGAAAACCAATCTCCGCAACCCGTGAACCAAAGCCGATTTTTTTCCGCGCTGTCGCTGCGCGAATGCGGATCAACTCTTCTTCCGTATATTCGCTGACCATATTCTTCGGCAGGCCATTGATACGCGACACGTCGTAGTCGCGCGGTTCAATCATGAAATTCACGCGGTGCTGACCCACACGCGCGAACGCCGCAGGTTCATCGCGGTCAAACCCAATGATAAGAATACCGTTTCCGTCTGCTGATTGGACGTAAGTATCATCTTCGGCCCTACCGATCTCGACCCTTGCATTCGGGGCGGTTCGGCAAATCACCATGCCACCCTGTTTCGTGATGCCGTGACAGTTGATAGCCGCGCTACTCGCGTTTTGGGCCAGCGCCGGCATCTGGACGCCACACGCGGCCAGCAACAAGGCTGCCGTCGCAAAAAGCCTCACGCTACACCGGCCCGTTGAAAGCCTTTAAGCGCCGCGCCTGCATCTTTGTAAGCTTCTTGCCGCTCATCGTTCCAATAGCGAAGCTCTTCGAGCGGAATTTTTTCGCCGGTTACGGCGCAAGTGACGTAGCTACCGCCTTCGAGGATGGTAAAATCACTGCTGCCATAGTGCAGCTGCGCTTTACCCTGTTTTTGAAAGAACATGTTCATGGCCTCGACATAGTGGGTAGGCGACGGAATTAAAACAGCCCGGTTCAGAATAGCTCTAATCAAAATAAAGAGTGTTGCGGCTCGTCCGGTTTGGTTTTCCGTGTCTTCGTCACTTTCTTACGCGTTGTCGCCCCATCAATCACTGCGGCTCGCTTCCCGTCTGCGAAAGTAAGCGACACGGATTGGCCCGGCTGGGGCGCGTCTGCCGACCGAATGACGCCGCCATCCATATCCGTGACGAGGGCATAACCCCGCGCCAAGACGCCCTGATAGCTATAGGCACTCAGCAATGACGCCGCGCGGTCCAATTGCCGCGCCTTATCATCCAAATTCCGTTGAACCGCCCCGCCGAGGACCGCTGTGGCGCGCGACAAATCTTTTGATTGCGTATCGACGCGGCGGCGAAGCTGCGCAGCCCCACTGGAGGTAAGCCTGGACCCCAACGCGCTTAGCACCGTGAGTTTAGGATCGAGCAACCGCGCCAAAGACGGCAATCGCGCCGCATCCAGTCGTTGTGCCGGAGGGCCCAAAACAGAATTGAGGTTGGGTAGACGCGCCCCCCCTAACCGAACCTCTCGATCCTTCACGCTGCGCCGCAAACCCCGCGTGAGGCGAAGCCCCATATCAGCGAGCGTTTCTAGCCAATCATCCCGGACCGTCACTGCGACTTCAGCCGCCCCAGTCGGGGTTGGCGCGCGTTGGTCAGACACATAATCAATCAATGTCCAGTCCGTTTCATGACCTACGGCGGAGATCAGAGGAATGGTCGAATTGGCCGCCGCGCGGACGACGATTTCTTCATTAAAACACCAGAGATCTTCCAGCGACCCGCCCCCGCGCGCCACGATCAAAACGTCCGGCCTCGGAAACCCGTCCGCATGGTTGAAGCCCGTGATGGCACCCGCAATTTGCTGAGCCGCTTTGTCGCCTTGGACCAGCACAGGCCAAACCAATACATGGGCCGGAAACCGGTCCGAGATCCGGTGCAAAATATCGCGGATTACAGCCCCTGTTGGGGATGTCACAACACCGATTGTTTTGGGCATAAAAGGCAATGCGCGTTTGCGATCCGCCGCGAACAAGCCTTCAGCGGCCAACGCTTTCTTGCGCCGTTCTAATAGCGCCATCAGCGCGCCTTCTCCGGCCAGTTCCATGCTCTCAATGACGAGCTGATAGTTGGACCGACCCGGATAGGTGCTCATCTTGCCGGTGACGATCACTTCCATGCCTTCTTCGGGACGCATAGACAGGCGGGACATAGTCCCTTTCCAAATGATCGAATTGATGACCGCACGGTCGTCTTTCATATCGAGATAACAATGTCCGGATTTAGCAATCGTCACACGACCGAGCTCGCCGCGAACGCGAACGCGCCCAAACGCGCCTTCAATCGTGCGTTTGATATTCCCGGCAAGTTCCGAGACGGTGAATTCAGGCGTATTGGTCACAGGCTGTCTCTCTACCGCCAATGTCGCCCCGGACAAGGTTGGATTATCACGTCAGAACAGACTAAGCCGCGAACGTGAATCCCTTCGCCATAATCCTTGCCGCCGCCTTCGTGACCGCCATTGTCTCCGGGCTATTCGGTATGGCGGGCGGGTTGATCTTCATGGGCGTGATCGCGGTCTTCCTTGGCGTAGCTGAGGCGATGGTGGTTCACGGCGCCGTACAGTCTGTCTCCAACAGCTACAGAGCCTTCCTCCTCAAAGATAATGTGCGCTGGGACATTCTGGGTTGGACCGCTCTGGGCGCACTCCCCGCAGCGCTATTGATGCTTTCGGTCAGCTTCCTGCCGTCAAAGGCGCAGCTCTACCTCGCGCTCGGCCTACTGCCGCTCCTGCTCTGGCTGCCCAAACACTGGTTAGCAGGGGATGCGCAGAAACCCGCCCATGCGGCTCTATGTGGGGCGATGGTGATGGGCCTCAACCTGTCCGCAGGTGTTGCGGGACCGGCGCTGGATTTCTTTTACGTCAAGACCACGCTGACCCGGCAACAAATTGTTGCGACCAAGGCCGTGACCATGTTCGCCAGCCATTTGGTCAAGATTATTTATTTCGGAATTCCGCTCGCACGTGGGGCGGGTCTGGCGGGACTCCCACCGTGGTGGGTGTTTGCCTTGGCCGTGCCCGCCGTCATGGGCGGCACCTTTATAGGTACGCGTTTGTTGCGTCGGTTTTCCGACATTGGGTTCAAGCGTTATACCCGCATCCTCGTCACCGTGATTGGCGGCGTTTATGTCTGGCGCGGATTGGCCTTATTGGGCTTCTTCTGACCGAGCCGCGTATAAAGCGCGATCCCTGACAGGGTGATCAACGTCCCGACCGCGTCCCAAAGTCCGAACGGCTCACCTAGCACGACAATAGCGGCAATAATTGTGGCCAGCGGCCCAACCATGCCGAGGATCGCCACCAGTTGCGCGCCGATCCGACCAATCGCCATATTGATGAAAAAGCTCGGTACTAAGGTGCAGAATAGCGCCAAGACGACCGCAATGGCCCAGAGTTCGCGCGGCAGGCGCAGCGCCTCGATCATGCCCGACGGGCCGCCGCTCGCGATAAGGAAATGGACCATCAGGGCTGTCGCCGCGCCGATCATCGCTAAGCATGTGAAGACGCGCGCGCCGATTCGATCGACGAAGCCCTTGGCGATCAGTTGAAACAGCGCAAACAAGGCCGCGCATAAGAGGACCAGCCCAACACCGAGCCAGAGATTGTCTGATTGGGTGATGTCGCCACCGACAAAGACGACGGCCAGACCCGAATAGGCCAGCGCCACAGACGCCAAACCACCCTTCGTAATCCGCCCTCCGAAAAACAGCGCGCCAAAGATCACGACAAAGGCCGGGTAGGTAAACAACAGCAAGCGTTCGAGCTGCGCGGTGATATGTTTCAAGCCCTGAAAATCAAGGAAGGTGCAGACATAATAGGCAAGCATCCCGGCCAACATGGCCGCGCTTGTTTCTCGCCAGCCAATCCGGCCCTCACCTGCACGCCGCGCGATCAACAAAATGGCGACATAGACTGGGAATGACAGCCCCATACGTAGGACCATCAAGGTCACGGCGGGTAAATCAGGGACAACGCCATAGGCCATCTTCACCAGAACGGCCTTCATCGAAAATAGGACGGCACCGGTGATGCCAAGCGCAATTCCAACACCGTCCACTCGTGTCTCAGCGCTCGCAAGCGCCGCATCGCCCAGTGCGGCTTCACTTTGGACTTCACGAAAATTGGACTTCACGCTTTGGGTTTTCCTTGGCGGCGGGCACGGAAGAAAGCGCGCAGCATGTCTGCGGCTTTGTCAGCTTTCAAACCTACGTCGATCTCAGGGCGATGATGGCAGGTCGGCGCGTCAAAGAACCGTACGCCGCTTTCAACCGCGCCGCCTTTCGGATCGGTGGCTGCATAAACCACCCGCGCAATCCGGGCATTGGCGATAGCTGACGCGCACATGGTGCAAGGCTCCAGCGTCACATAAAGTGTGTGGCCCGGCAGGCGGTAATTGCCAGCAATTTCACAGGCCGCGCGGATCGCTAACACCTCGGCATGTGCCGTCGGATCATGCAGCGCGATGGGTGCATTGGCCGCTTCTGCCACGATTTGTCCGTCCGCATCCACAATAACGGCACCAACAGGCACTTCGCCAGCCGCAGCCGCTGCTTGCGCTAGCGCCAAGGCGCGGTCCATATGCGCATAATCGGGGGCAGCCCGGTCGCTGTCATGAATGGTCATGGTCGCGCTGTGTGTTGGGACAGACCTATGGTCAAGCCAGAAGACAGTTCTGAGCGGATCGCCAAGCGGCTCGCCCGCGCAGGCGTCGCGTCGCGTCGCGAAGCTGAACGGATGATCGAAGCCGGTCGCGTAAGCGTCAACGGTAAGCGTCTGACGACGCCCGCTTTTACAGTTACCGCCAAAGACAGAATTGAAGTCGACGATCAACCGCTGGCCCCAAAAGAGCCAGCCCGCCTCTGGCGCTATCACAAACCGCCGGGCCTCGTGACCAGTCACAAAGACGAGCGCGGACGCAAAACAGTGTTTGACGTTCTGCCGGAAGAGATGCCGCGCGTGATTAGCGTCGGTCGACTTGACCTCACATCCGAAGGGCTCCTCCTGCTCACCAATGACGGCGAACTTGCGCGGCAATTAGAACTGCCCAGCACTGGATTTAGCCGCCGTTACCGCGCGCGCGCCTATGGTAAGACCACGCAGGAGAAACTCGACACGCTCATGGCTGGGATCGAAATTGACGGTCATAAAACCGGTCCCATCGAAGCGACCTTAGAAAGCGAACGCGGCGATAATGTCTGGGTTCAGGTCGTGATCCGCGAAGGCAAAAACCGCGAAGTGAGACGCGCGCTGGAAACCCTTGATCTTCGCGTCAATCGGCTCATCCGCACGAGCTACGGCCCGTTCCAATTGCTGACCTTACAACGCGGGGCCGTCGAAGAGGTCAAACGCAAGACCATCCGCGATCAACTCGGTCATTTGATCGAAATTCCGCTAGAACAAGATCGACATAAACGCAGGCCCCCTAAACGAGGCACCCACGCATCGGCCAAAGCTCGCAAGGACGTAAAACCTGGCGATAATAAGGGTCCGAAGGTCAAGGATACCGCGGCGCAAAATGCTAAACGTCCGCCGCCAAAGAAGGGCGCTGCCCGGCAGGGTAAACCGCATCCCAGTTCAAACCGATCGAGTTCGAACCGGCCCAACGCAAACCGCCCGAAACCAACGCGCCGATGAGAATTGTATCAGGCGATCACCGGGGGCGAACCATTGCCACGCCGGACGGGCGCAATACGCGCCCGACCAGCGATCAAACACGCGAGTCGATCTTTAATATTCTCGATCATGCCCCGTGGTCCCCACCGCTTGACGGCGGGATTGTCATGGATGTTTTTGCGGGTTCTGGTGCGCTCGGGCTGGAAGCGCTCAGCCGCGGGGCCGAGTTCTGCGTCTTCGTGGAACGCCATCCGAAGGCCCTCGCCGCAATCCGACGTAATTTCGATCATTTCGGTCTAGGCGAAGAAGCACGCATCCACCGATTTGACGCCACCAAACTGAAGCTCGCGCCTGGCAACCGCCCTAAACCCTTTACTCACGTCTTTATGGACCCGCCTTACGGCAAAAAACTCTGGTCTCCAGTCTTGCGACGCTTGCCACAATATCTGGCGGAGGACGGCATCGTCATCCTAGAAGAGACCCGCGAGGCCGAGATCGAACCGAAAGGTTGGGACGTCCTATCCGACAAGGTGTGGGGTACGTCACGCGTGCTATTTATGAGGCAAGCGTAAGGCCGGCGCGCCGTTAACCAGATCGTTCCGTTTCTGTGATAAGCTTCAGAGATGGGAGGATAAAACGGTGAAAGACCTTATTGAAAAAGCAACAGTGTTGATGATGAAGGAAGAAACCCGACAGGGCGATGCGCAAAACATTGAGCAAGACATTCAGGCGAACCTATTTCCGGCCTCGCTGGTAGCGTCAATGGAAGACGACACGCCCCTATTTGTCTAGCCAGCACAGAGCGGCAGCAACTACCTCGTCAGCGCGGCCTTACGACACCTAGGCTGACACCGCTCAATATCCGCTAGCTTCAATCCTAAAATAGATCATTGATCCCAGAGGGTGCCAAGTCGCTTTCAAAAGCTTCTTTTTCCTCCACGCTGAATGATGCGCTCAGGGACTCAAATGCGATTTGGGCCCGTCTGTATCCTTTTTTTGCCGACTTTTCATAAAGCCAGGCCGCTTTGATCCGATCTAGCTCAAGACCATTTCCGTGTTCATTCGCATGGCCGAGAAGATAGAGACTCTTCATATGGCCACGTTTGGCAGCGCGTTCGAGATGAACTAAGGCCTCATCATACTGGCCATCCATGTAGAAATCGCGACCAGGTCGGTAACTGCGATCCGCCCCATTGCTCAACATCCGGTAGCCCATCCCCATGGACAGCTTCCCCAACAACCAGGCGGGCAAAAGCGCTAAAACCGAAAAAACGACCAACCCGCCGAAGAGCGATCCCACATCGAAAATATAGATGAAAACACCATTTATGATGACCATGGTAGGTATCGCACGGACATAAATCACGCGGAAGGTCCGGTTCCGTTCCGCAAAGTAGAAGGCTAGCGCAATCAGGAAAAGAACGATCAGAAAAATCTGCCAGTCACTCGGGTTCGTTTTCAAAACATTCCGGCTGAAACTAGAGACTGTGAACAAACCGATGATGAAAGGCGCAAGGAAGAGAACCCCCCAGATAAAGGGATTACTGAAAAGATAGCGTAGATGTATTTTTACAAACCCAGGTATGCGCAATCCGACAAGCATGGGGGCATATTCTGTGGCGACTAATTTCAAATTATTTTTTGAAATCAAACCCATAGTCTTAGCGCCGCCCGAATAGCCGTTCGATATCTGCCAATTTTAGTTCCACATAGGTCGGACGGCCGTGGTTACACTGGCCTGAATGCGGGGTCGCTTCCATCTGACGGAGGAGCGCGTTCATTTCTTCGGCCATCAGGCGGCGTCCAGCCCGGACGCTGCCATGGCAGGCCATCGTGCCGCACACATGTTCAAACCGTTCCTTAAGCGAGAGGGCTTCGTCATATTCAGCGAGATCATCGGCCAGATCGCGAAGCAAGCCTTGTGCGTCGACCTTGCCCAACAAAGCTGGCGTTTCACGGACCAGCACAGCGCCAACACCGAAGGGCTCTAGCATGAGACCCATTTCGGCCAGTTCTTCGGAGCGCGCCAATATGCGCGTGGCATCTGTCTCCCCGAGTTCAACAATGTCAGGGATCAGCAACGCTTGACGCGTCACGCCTTTGCCACTCATCGACTGCTTCATCTGTTCATAGACCAGCCGCTCATGCGCCGCGTGCTGATCGACAATCACAATACCGTCCGTCGTTTGCGCCACGACGTAGGTTTCATGCAGTTGCGCGCGGGCCAGACCGAGTGGGTAATCTTGCGATGGTTGTTGTGGCTGTGCAGGCACTTCGCCCGTCGCAGGATCGAAAGCCAGTGGGGCATCGTGGACTTCAACCCGCGCGCTTTGCCCATCGAGTAGTTGTTGCATATCCGGCGGCGGAGCGGCGAAAGGTTGAGGCGAGTAATCGCGCTGATAAGCATAAGCACCCTGCCCGGCCTGAATCCGGCCCAGCGCATAATCAGACACGGTTGTGCTGGCGCGGTGGCCCGCATCGGCCAAGGCGCGACGTAAAGCCGAGACGATTAGGCCACGCACAACGCCGGGCGCGCGGAACCGGACTTCGGTCTTCGCCGGATGAACGTTGACGTCGACTTGTTCCGGCGGGACATCGAGATAAAGCGCGGCGACCGGATGACGATCCCGCGCCAGAAAGTCCTGATAAGCCCCACGGATCGCACCAAGCAGCAGCCGATCCCGAACCGGGCGACCATTAACGAACAGAAACTGATGTTGCGTATTGCCGCGCGAAAAGGTTGGCAGTCCTGCATAGCCAGACAGGCGGATATCGTCGCGCGTCTGATCGACAGCGACAGCATTCTGCCCGAATGCATCGCCCAGAACATTTGAAAGACGAGCCAAACGACCCTCATCGCTATCTGTCTGAGCGGGGAGTTTGATCGAGGTCCGGACCTGCGAGCCTGACGTAAAGCCGACACTCGGGTTGGCCATGGCGAGGCGTTTAACAATGTCCGAAATCGCGAGCGACTCAGACCGTTCTGACTTGAGAAACTTCAGTCGGGCCGGCGTGGCGTAGAATAGATCGCGCACTTCGATCCGAGTCCCCGGCAATCCAAGACGGGGCGCCGGGCGCACCGCACTGGCAATACCGCCATCAACCCGGACTTCTGCCGCTTCATTGGCATCGGTAACCTGACTGGTCAGCGTTAGGCGCGAGACCGACGCAATAGATGGCAGCGCCTCACCCCGAAAACCCAATGAGGCGATGTTCAGGAGATCCCACTCCCCCTTGTCAGATGGTTTTAACTTCGAGGTAGCATGGCGTTCCAGTGCGACCGGAATGTCATCCGCGCTCATCCCGTGACCATCGTCGGACACCACGATCAGGGTCCGGCCACCGTCTTCATAACGAATGTCGATTTGCTGCGCGCCCGCATCAATCGCGTTCTCGACCAGTTCTTTGATGACTGAAGCCGGACGTTCCACGACTTCGCCCGCCGCGATGCGGTTGACGGTCTGCGCTGGCAGTTTCTGGATGGTTGGACGAGACATCAGGTCGCGTCCTTAGGCTGATTCAAAGCGCCCCGCCACAGCGAGGCACAATGAAACGATTTAGAGACCGGGAAGCTTCGCCTGTGATGGACGACGCGTAACGCGAACTTCGCCGCCACCGGTAACACGACTGATTGAGTCTAAACGTTGCTGCTCAGATTCAGCATCAAGCGGCACGGGATTGCCTTCGCCATCAAACTGCTGACCATCACGCCAGAATAGAATGCGGTTGCTCAGAGAGGTCGATTTACGTTCAACTGAATTCTGGCCATCAATCTTGAGGCGAATTTCCTGATCCGCGCGACCAACACCGGCACGCGTCAGCAACACGATTTCGCCGCGAGTCGGCTCTGTCGGATCCACTTCGCCCATCAGCGCTTCACGCGCGGATTGTTGGGAATAATTGTCGAGCAGTGAGCTTTCGCCGGGCGCTGGGGGACGAAGATTATACTCCGGCGGGACAATCAGAGGCGCATTGGTCAGGATGTTAAATTCGTTTGGTGCATCCTTGCGCAGGCCCAGTGCATTTGACGCAGAGGCGCATCCTGAGAGGGCCAGCATGGACGCAGCGGCGGCCATCAGAGCTGTGTTGGCTTTCAACGACATGAGATAATCCCGTAAGTTACAACGTGTGCCTTTAGCGACCCGGGTCGCGCGCGCCAAGTGAGCAGATCGTCATTTAACAGCGAGAACCATTCAGCTTTTGGCTTTTCGCTCCGCTAGCCAGTCGCGAACCAAAGCCAGCAAAAGACCGATGATGCCGACTGTGATCGCCGAATCGGCTACATTGAACACATAATTGAACCCAATATCGGACGCGTTGACGAAATCTGTGACCGCACCAAACAGGGCGCGATCAATCGCATTTCCGACCGCGCCGCCGATAACGAGGCTTAGCGACAGCCGCGAAAATGCATCCCGAGCGCTAGCGAGCGCACTCAACAGAACGCCAACCATAATGATCGCAAACAACAGAAGCCCCCAGCGCTTCAGCGGCGAATCGCCTTGTAACAACCCCCAACTGACGCCTTCGTTACAAAGAAGGGAGAGATCGACGATGGGGCTGATTTCCCGTGTGACATTAATCTGAGGCTCAGTCGCGCATACGCTCATGGTCTTATCAAAAGCGCGCGTGGCGGCCCATTTCGTGACTTGGTCAATGATAACCACGCCAGCTGGCAACCATAGCCCATACCCAAGTGGAATTTGGCGGAGTTTGTCCATAACGCTCATGACGCGGCGGCCTGCCACGCCCTGACCGCCACATCAAGCATCAGTCGATTGCAGACTGACTTAACTGAATACACATTCAACTGTGTTGATGACCATTCTTTCATTGGCGAGGCGAGATGTGCACGTTAAGGCTCGCTGTGTCCACGAACGCGCCGGGATCACCGGCGGACAGGCCTTGCAGGGAATACAACGACATGGCTCGCCAAACCCGCCCCCATTCTGATGGCTCTATAAAACGCCCGCTCTGGTCGTCGCTGCTATGCAGTGCTGCCTTGCTGATTGCGTCTCCGGCGATCGCTCAAGTCGAAATTGCCGATGACCGAACGGCGCCTGTAGATACCGCGACAGCAGGGGATGGCGGCACACCATCGGATGTCACTATCACGGCTGCTGGCTCCGTTACCCTCACGGATGAGGGCCCAGCCGTAACACTGAATTCCGACAATGATCTGACCAATGCGGGTGTGATCACGATTACTGATGTCGATGGCTCAACCGGTGTGTTGCTTGAAGGCGGTGCAGATCGCAATTTTACTCACGTTGGAACCATCAGAGTCGACGAGACATTCGAACAAGCCAACACAGATGATGATCCGCTGCAGGATACGCCTTTTGCCTCAGGCACAGGTCGGACCGGCATTCTTGTCTCAGGCGCGTCACCCTTTACCGGCAACATCACGCTGGAAGAGACGTCGATCATCCTGGTCGAAGGCAATCAAAGCTATGCTATCAATCTATCGAACACGCCCCTTGGCGCAGGTCTAGATGGCGACCTGACGACAGAAGGACGGATCCAAGTCCGGGGTGATGAAAGCGCTGGTATCCGGATTGGCAGCAACGTCACAGGCAATGTGTCCAGTGCCGGAGTGGTCGATATTGCGGGTACAGGCTCTGCTGCGTTCGACATTGGCGCAGATATTGGTGGGGGTTTCGCATCAAGCAGCACGATTTCAAATACAGGCTTTCGTTTTACCAACCGTATCCCATTTGACCCCAACTCTACGGCTGACCGGCTCGACCTTACCGCTGAGGATCTCGGCCAAGCTGGATCTGCCATCTCGGTTGGCGGAAATATTGCACGCGGTATCAACCTGACGACACGGACGGTCACATCAACCGACGCGGACGGTGTTGAAACCACAAGGATCGTCGCGGTTAGCAACATTACGCAAAGCGGCTCTGCGCCTGCTATTCTTGTCGATGGTAACGGCACTCCAATTTCTGTCGGAACCGTTTCGGCCATCACTGACCCGGCCGCCGATGGTTTTGACGCGGATGAACTCTACGCCTTCATCAACCTTGGGACCATTTCCGCTGCCGGCATCTATGATGATTTTGACGCGACCGTATTATCCGTCTCCGATGCAACTCTGGAAGGCGGGATCCGCAATTCAGGAACAATGCGAGTTGCCACCTTTGTCGGCGCAGTTGAACGCCCCATTGAGGGCGTCGATTTAGGCACAGGTACAGCACGGGTGATTGTGCTGGGCGACAATGCGATTGCAGAACGTCTCAACAACACCGGCGTTATAATTGCGCAAGCTTCTGAAGCGTCCGACGAAGTCTATTTTGACGCTGACAATATTCCCTCGCCGCGGCCTGTTATCGCCACGGCGATTGACATCGGCGCGACCGCTGAAATGAACTCGCTCGTGAATGATAGTGTCATGACGGCCATTCTCGTCGGGCGAAATGGGACAGCGACTGTTGTACGGGATGCGTCAGGAACTCTCTCCAATGTCGTGAACCGTGGGTCTCTAACGGCTGTCGGCAGCAATTCCGACGCCGATGGCAATCAAGAGACTGACTTCACACTCATCGCACTCGACCTCTCGAACAATACGAGCGGCGTGACCTTCTTGCAGGAAGCGCTCATCGACACAGACCCAGACGATGATGTCGTGCCTCTCGTACCGCAGACCATCGGTGACATCCGGCTTGGGTCAGGCAATGATTCTATCACCAGTACAGCGGGGTTGATCGCTGGCAATATTGACTTCGGGGCTGGCGATGATGTGCTGTCCCTGAATGGTTCAGACTTTGCTGGTAGCATTACCAATCAAGACGGCCTTGAGATTGACGTTGTCGATTCGATTTTGGCGATCACCAATGGTGAGCCTGTTTCGATCACGTCTGCTGCCTTTGGCGATGGCTCGACTTTCAGCCCTGTCATTGACGGCGACACCGGTCGAGCGTCCACCTTACAAGCCAGCGGCGCGATCAGCTTTGCCAACGGCGCGCAAATCAATCCAATCCTTCGTAACATCATTAATGCCGATACAGTGGGCAGCAGTGGAACTAGTTTTGATCTGGCGACCGCCGCAAACCTAACGGTTGACGATATCGACGCGTTGAACGCTGCGGATGATGGTAGCTTTTTGTTCGATACGGCGTTTTCAGCCGACAATAATACCCTCGTTATTACCGTTGACCTGCGTGAAGCCTCGGCCCTCGGCTTAGACCCGACGCAAATCGGCCTTGGCGAGTCCGTTTTTGGCGCAACCTTGCAGGCGTTGCAGAACAACCGCGACCTCGGCAATGAAGTCGCAAACCTATCGACAGCCAGCGAGTTCTACGCCGCGTACAACCAGCTTCTGCCAGAATTCGCCGCTGCCTCGCGTCAATTTGTTGTCGCAAACTCCGACGGCGCGACCGGCGCGGTCGCTAACCATCTCGACGCCGCAAGACGCTCACCCGACAAACCCGGTGGCGCTTGGATTCAAGAATTCGCATACTTTGCTGACCGCGATCTTGCAGGTCTATCCGAACAATATCGCGGGGAAGGCTTTGGCTTCACTGGCGGTCTAGACACAGCACTTGGGCCGTTTCACGCTGTTGGCGTGAATTTTGGCTTTGCTTCGACTGAAATCGAAGACGTGATTGGTATCGATGAACCGCTGGATGTCACAACCGTTCTAGCCGGGCTTTATGCCGGTTTCGCGTCTGGCAATCTTGGCATCGACGCCTATGTGGGTGGTGGCCTCAACCAGTTTGAGCAAAACCGCCGCGTCCGGGTCGGCACTTTCACGGGAGAGAGCTCCGGCGAATGGGACGGGACACATGTGTCAGGGTCACTGCGCGCAGGCTATGACATTGCGATGGGCAAGAAATTCTGGGCCCGCCCCGTCATCAGTCTCGATTATCTTCGCCTCACCGAAGACGCCTACGAGGAAGCTGGCGATCTCGGCGTGGCTCTATCTGTCGACAAACGTACATCCGAGCTCGGTTCCGTTTCTGGATTGCTGAATTTCGGCGCGAAATTTGAAGGAAAAAGGACCTGGATCCAACCATCGATCCGCGTCGGTTATCGCAATGAATTCCTGTCTGACCCGATCCTGACGAGCTACAGCTTTGCAGGCATCAATAATGCAGCCCTGGCCGAGACCATTTCCGCAGACTTCCCGTCTTCGGGCATCTTAGTCGGCTTCAGCGTTGCTGCAGGCTCAGGCTTCTCATCGGTCGGGTTCGACTTTGACAGCGATATTCGCGACGGCTTCATCCGTCATACGGGTCGCATTGTTGTCCGGCTGCTCTTCTAGCCTCTCGCATAGTCCCTATCTATCCGGTCTCGCCGAGCGTTTTGGCGAGCCGGACGACCATATGGCGGACGACGCCATTGCGGCGCTTAACGCTGCCAGCGCCGAAGACTTACCCGATCTTAAAGCCCGCTTCGCCCTTGGATGGGCATATTTAGCGTTGCGCAAAGCCCGGCCTTATGCGGCGCTCGGTCAATTACAAAGCGCCTTCGCGGATCGGGCGATTAATGTGGCCCTGCAATCGGCCTGGACCCACGAAAAATTGCCCGGCACGCCAGAGGGTGTCTTCATTCTCGGTCTCGGCAAGCTCGGCGGGCATGACCTCAATTTTTCGTCCGATATAGATTTAATCACCTATTTCGATCCTGATCATCTTCCCGTCTCCAAGGCCAAGGGCCAAGCCTATGTGCTCGACCGGGTCATGAAGCGGATGACGCGGATATTGATGCCGCCCAATGATCCGGATTTCGTCTATCGTGTTGACTGGCGTTTAAGGCCAGAAGCCTCCGTCTCCGGCCTGACGATGAGCACACAGCGGGCCGCGGATTTTTACTTTTTTCGAGCCCTGCCTTGGCACCGATTGGCCCTTCTTAAAGCTCGGGTCGTGGGGGGTGACCGAGACACGGGAAACCAGTTCCTCGCCGAACTGTCACCTTTTTTGTGGCGACAAAATCTGGACTTCCGAACGATTGACGAACTGGCCGCACTGAAATCCAGGATCAATTTGGAGCATCCCCGGTTGAAGCGTGAACGCGAACAGCGCGAGCCGATCCTCGACCAACCCTTCGGATTTAACGTCAAGCTCGGTACAGGTGGCATTCGCGAGATCGAATTCATCACCAATGCCCAACAGCTTATCTGGGGCGGCAAGCACTATTCATTGCGCACGACCAATACGCTCGACGCGCTTGATGCTCTGGCCTCTGAAGGCCATCTCGAACGGGCGGAAGCCGAGGCGCTCATGCAGAGCTATCGTGACCACCGCCAGTTGGAAAACGCCTTGCAGATGATGCGCAATGGCCATGAACATGTCCTGCCAGACACTGACGCGGCGTGGGCTAAGCTCACCGAATTGATGGGGGAAGACCAGCATTCACTCATGGACAGAACCACGTCGCATCGACGGCAAGTCCATCACCGTTTCACTGCCATGTTTGAGATTGAGGACGCCTCGGATACACCATCGGAGAGCACAATTTTCTCAGAGGCCTCGCAACCCATCATTGATGATTGGACATCCGGGTTTCGCCGCCAAGGTGTTCGAGCGACCCAGCGCGGAAGACTAGAGCCGCTGGGGGCAGCGTTGACCCGTCGTGTTTCGCAAGCCGAAAATCCGGACTTGGCCGTACAACGGATCGACGGTTTTCTGAACAAGCTCTCACGCTCTGAACAATATTTGTCTCTACTCGCGACCAATCCTGCGCTGCTCGATGCGTTGATTGATCCCCTACTCTATAGCCCGCACATGTCGGTCCTACTGGAACAGTCGCCGCACATTATCGATACGTTTCTCGACCCATCCCCGCCGAGCGCACGGTTCGTTCTGGCGGAGACCGATTACGAGACCAGGTTGGAACGGCTTCGTCGGTTTGTGAATGAAGGCCTGTTCCAAACTTATCATGGGTTTCTGAACGGCCAGTTGGACTGGCGTGGTCTCGCTAACGGGCTGACAAGCATGGCAGAACGCGCCATCGAAACCGCCTTGACCATTGCGCGCGACGACCTCGGAGAACCCGACCTACCTATCGCTGTTCTCGGCCTTGGGAAATTGGGTCAGCGTCTCATGTTGCCCCAGTCCGACCTTGATTTGGTCTTCCTGTTCGAGGACGGGGTGGATCGAGATCTGGCAACCAAGGCGGTTCGGCGTCTGCGAACCATCATAACGACTCCTCTGCGCGAGGGTATCGCCTATGAGCTCGATATGCGGTTACGCCCTTCGGGACGCTCGGGACCGCCTGCTGTGACGGTCTCAGCTTTTGAACGCCATCATCTCGAAACCGCGCGCAGCTGGGAGCATATCGCCCTTGTGCCCGCACGAGTCGTGGCGGGAACGCCTGAGTTGAGCGAACAGGTTGAGGCCGTATTGTCCGACACACTCACCCGTCCGCGTGACCAAGAACAGTTGATCTCGGATGCGCATTATATGTGGGGTAAGATTGCTGACGAGCGCATCCGGGACGTACCCCCAGATCGGTTTGATACGAAACTTCGTCGGGGCGGCCTAATGATGGCAGATTTCTGGGACGCCGTCGCCGTCCTGACTGGGGAAGAGCGATTGATCGACGCCCGTGAGGCCTGGACTGAACTCATCTATTGGGAGCGGCTACTCGGTCTGACAGGGGCCCCTATCGAGAGCGTACCAGAGCGCTACGCCGCGCGATTTCCGGATGCGCTCCCCGAACTTCAAAGCGCGCTTCAAAGCCGCGTCATATCCGCTGTTGCAGACTATCCAACTCCGGCCTTCGGCGAAACTATGGTTCCGATCCGCTGGCTGACGTAGCGCGAACAGACAGCCACAAAACATTCAGGTCCGCCTTGTTTTCATTAACCCTTTAGACCTTGCCGGGACGGCGAATAGGCTCATATTGCAGGTCTGATTCACGCTTCGTTCCCCCGATTTGGACAGCTCTATGCCTGCGGCTCGCAAGACAGATTCGCTTCTTGATTCAACTAGCGGCGCAGCTGAGTCGAGTTACTCCGCCAAAGACATTCAGGTTCTTGAAGGGCTTGAGCCCGTGCGGTTGCGCCCGGGTATGTATATTGGCGGAACCGATGACCGCGCGCTGCACCACCTGTTCGCCGAGGTTATCGACAATTCCATGGATGAAGCTGTAGCTGGCCATGCCTCGCGCATCGAAGTCCATCTGGACGCAGACGGCTATCTATCCGTAACTGATAATGGTCGCGGCATCCCGATCGATAAACATCCGAAATATAAAGATAAATCTGCACTAGAAGTCATTATGACGGAGCTGCATTCCGGTGGCAAATTTAGCGACGGTGCCTATGAGACATCGGGCGGCCTTCACGGTGTTGGCGTGTCCGTCGTCAACGCGCTGTCCGATTTCCTCGAAGTTGAAGTCGCGAAAAGCAAACAGCTTTACCGGATGCGGTTTCAGCGCGGTAAGGCGATGGGCAAGCTCGAAAAGCTCGGCGCGATCAATAATCGTCGCGGCACCACCGTGCGCTTCCACCCCGACCCTGAGATTTTTGGCAAGACCGCCGCCTTCCGCGCCGCGCGCCTGTTCCAGATGGCGCGGGCAAAAGCCTATCTGCAGCCAGGCGTCGAGATACGTTGGTCCTGCGACCCGGCCAAGATTAAAGAGGGCAGCCCGACCCCGACCGAGGCCGTCTTTCACTTTCCGGATGGGCTGAAGGACTATCTAACCGAGACCATCGGCAGCAAACCGACCCTGACAGAAATTTTCTCCGGTCGCTCCAAAAAGGATAGCGGTCATGGTCGCGTTGAATGGGCGGTCACGTGGAGCCCGGCGGGCTATGGGGAAGCAGACAGCTTTGTTCGCTCATACTGCAATACTGTGCCGACCCTTGGCGGCGGAACGCATGAGCAAGGCTTCCGCGCCGCGATTACAAAAGGCCTCCGTGCCCATGCGGAGCTGACGGGCATGGGTAAGAAGATGAGCCACGTCACGCCAGACGATGTGATGTTTGGCGCCGGTGCGCTCGTCTCTGCCTTCATTAAACAACCGGAATTTCAGGGACAAACCAAAGACCGACTGTCCAATACGGAAGCGTCGCGCATTGTCGAAAGCGCCGTGCGCGATCCGTTCGATCATTTCCTCGCCTCGCGTCCCAACGAAGCGCAAAAGCTCTTAGAATGGGCGATTGAGCGCGCCGATGAGCGGCTGCGCCGCCGCAAAGCGCGGGACGTGAAGCGTAAAAGCGCGACCAAGAAACTACGCCTTCCGGGCAAACTCGCCGATTGCTCCCAACGGGGCAGTGAAGACACGGAACTCTTCATCGTGGAAGGCGACTCTGCGGGCGGTTCCGCCAAACAGGCCCGCAATCGCAAGACGCAAGCCATCCTGCCGCTTAAGGGTAAAATCCTGAATGTGGAGAGCGCGACCAACGAGAAGATCCTGCGCAATGCGGAGATCAGCGATCTCTGCACAGCGCTCGGTGTCGGTCTCGGTAAGAAGTTCGACCTCGACGATTTACGTTATGAACGCGTCATCATCATGACTGACGCGGATGTGGACGGCGCACATATCGCCGCCCTACTGATCACATTCTTCTTCCGCCTCACACCGGGCCTGATCGAAGCGGGCCGCCTCTATATGGCGATGCCGCCGCTTTATAAGATGAGCGCGGGCGGAAAGACCGTCTATGCGCTGGATGATCTGCAACGCGCGGAGCTGATGGAGACCGAGTTCAAAGGTCGTACAAAAGTTGACATTGGTCGCTTTAAAGGCCTCGGTGAAATGAACCCTGCCCAACTCAAGGTCACGACCATGGACCCGACGACCCGCACCCTCGCTCGCGTCGTCATCGACGAGGCGGATACGGTCACGACAGAATCGCTTATCAACACGTTGATGGGCAAGAAGGCGGAACTTCGCTTCGAATATATTCAAGAACACGCGCAGTTTGTGGATGCGGTCGAGGTCTAAATGCGGCGTTCCTGCTTAGCCGCCGCCCTATTGTCGCTAACCACGGCCTGCGCAACGCTCGACCCTGAATCCACGCCTGAACCCTCATCTTGCGATGTCGAATTCATGGTTCTCGGCATTGGTCAGGATGGCGGCGCGCCGCAAATCGACCGCCACGCAGATCCCGCTTGGGCCGATCCCGATCAGAGACTTTTTGCCGCTTCAGGCGTTCTGATGGATCGCCAGGATGGATCGCGGTTTCTGTTCGAAGCCACACCAGATATTCGCGCGCAACTCTATCTGCTGGAACAAGAAGCAGGTCCGGCCAAAGCGGACATGCCGATCGGATTGTCTGGCGTCTTTCTCACCCATGCCCATATCGGTCACTATGCGGGTCTGATGTTTGCCGGCCATGAGTCCGCAGGCGCTAACAGATTACCCGTCTATGCCATGCCGCGAATGGCGGAGTATTTGTCTGCGAATGGCCCGTGGGACCAGATGGTTCGTTATGACAATATCGAGATTGAACCGCTGCAAGATGGCAGCGCAGTCCAACTCAGAGACAAGCTGTCAGTCACGCCCCACCGCGTGCCGCACCGCGACGAATATTCTGAAACTGTCGGATATGTCATCGACGGACCGTCGCGCAGTATTCTCTTCCTGCCCGATATTGATGATTGGGACCGCTGGGAAATGGAACACGGAAAACGCATTGAAGACATGATCGCGGCGGTCGACGTGGCCTATCTGGACGCGACCTTTTTCGATAATAATGAGCTGCCCGGTCGCGATATGTCTGCGATCCCACATCCGCGATTGTCAAACTCGATGGAGCGGTTTTCAACCCTCCCCGTAAGCGAGCAACGCAAAGTGCGGTTCTTTCATCTCAACCATACGAACCCAGTGCGGCTGGCAGGTTCTGAGGCGCGTAAGTCCGTCCACAGGATGGGATTCCACATTGCCGAGCGCGGCGAACGGGTCTGCCTCGATTAAGGACGATAAACGCGCTTCATCAATTGCGAAAGCAAGGGACGCGGCAGGAATTTTGCCGCCATGACCGCGGCACGGTTTGATGCGCCCGGTACGCGGAGCGCTTTGCCCGAACAATAGAAGCGGAACAAATCCCCTGCGACCGTGTCTACATCGGCGAGAGCGCCCTGCAATTTAGACAGCGCCTCGATTTCAGTCATTTCTGTCTTGATTCCGCCGGGCGCAAACACACCAACGTTGACCCGACCCGCCCATTCTGCGCGCAGAGCCAAGCCGAAATTCTGAATGAAGGCTTTCGTGCCTGAATAGACGGCTTGATAGGGCAGCGCGACCAGACCTGCGAGCGAGCCAACAAGGACAAGCCGTCCGCCATTTAGCGGTTCGGCCAAGGCGCGCGCCAACCGCACATTCGCCATGATATTGGTGTCCACCATCGCGGCATCAGATATGTCTGCACCATCTAGAAACCGCTCAACCGCCGTGACACCAGCATTCAACACCGCACCGTCTAATGAACCGACGGAGGCACAAAACGCGGCAATCGCATCCGCATTCATCAAATCGAGCACGCGCGGCTCTATGCCCGTATGTGCGTCTGCGAGGTCGCGCAAACGATCCTCACGCCGCGCCGTGGCGATAACCTGCGCGCCCTCACTGGCCAGCTTCACTGCCAACGCACGCCCCAGCCCCGAGCTTGCGCCCGTCACGAGGATGCGTTGATCAGCGAGTGGTTTCACAGAGCTAGAGCTGCGGATTGACCAGGAATTTTTCGCCGGTCTTCTTCGCATTATAGCGTGCGACGATGTCAGCATTGAGCGCATCGGCGAGGCTGATTTCATCCGTATAGGTGCTGGCGAAAGTAGTGGTCAGCTCATTCGCCACCCGTTGGCGTAGACGGATCGCTGTTTCCATGCCGGCCTTGGCGAGGAAGTTTGGCAGCAGCCAGCCGCCGACACCCCAAGCCATACCATAGCCACGCGTCAGCATCGTTGGTGACGGATCAAGCGAGCCGTAGAGATAGACTTGTTTGTGATGGATCGAGCCATAGATTGAATAAGCCCCTGGCGTACGCGCTGCAGCGCCTTCCATCGCGGTCAGAATATCGGAAGCGAGACGTCCGCCGCCTGTGGCGTCAAAGGCGAGCGTTGCGCCGGTTTCATGGACGGCGTCGATCAACTGCGGGATGAAATCATCGTCGGACGAATTGATCACATGGGTCGCGCCAATGCTTTTCAGCAGAGCCACCTGTTCGTCCTTGCGGACGATATTGACCAACGGCACGCCGTCGGCCTTACATATCTTAACCAGCATTTGACCGAGATTAGACGCCGCCGCCGTATGCACGATCGCCGTATGGCCTTCATTGCGCATCGTTTCTGGAAAGCAAAGAGCCGTGAGCGGATTGACGAAGGAAGACGCACCGTCGCGCGCCGTATTGCCCTCATTGATCGGAAGAACCTGCATCACTGGAACGACACGGTATTGAGTGTACATACCGCCGCCCATAGCTGCGACTGTACGACCCATCAGGGATTGTGCTGCATCGCTATCGCCCGCCGCAACAACCGTACCTGCGCCCTCATTGCCAATCGGCAGCGCTTGGCCAAGACGACCTTTCATCATGCGCATGCCCATAGGCGGTATAGGCGCGACGAGCGCACCGTCCTCATTGCTGGCCTTGGACATATCGGAGTAGCCAAACATGACGCCGTGATCGGACGGATTGATCGGCGCAGCCTCAACCCGGATCAGAACCTGATCGGATTTAGGCACAGGCATGGGTTTTTCGACCATTTCCATACGTAATTGACCGTCTTCTGTGACGGTTGAGATCAGGGTCTTGTAGGTTTTAGGCAGGCTCATGGGGGCTCCTTAGGGGCTCTTTTAAACTATTCAGCCTTGCGCCTAGCGGTTTGCGAGCCTCGCCTCTACCCTTGTCCTGCGCATTGCCAGCGGTCATGGATGAGTTGTGAGCCTAAAATCCTACATCGTCCCCCGCATAGCGGAACGGATATTGAGCCCGGCGCGGGTCACGCGAAATCGCGCCCGCTTCGAAGCCAAACGGCAGGGCCGCCCACAAATTGAAGCCTTTCTCGACCCCAGCGATCCCTACTCGCAACTCTTGAGCGCTGTTTTGCCACAGCTAGAAGCGCGGTATGATATCGACCTCATCACCCATAGTGTCAGCCCACCTGATGATGGGGCCGCGCCGGAACGAGACGCCCTCGCCGCTTATGCCACCATCGATGCGCTGCGCTTGGCAAGCCGAGCCGAAATTGAGGCCGATCTAACCCCGCACTCCGCCGCAACTGGTACAGAAGCCGCAGACGCGCGCTTACGCGAATTGGGTCACTATCAGGGCGGAATGATCCACTATGGCGGTGAATGGTATTGGGGCTTAGACCGCCTGCACTATCTTGAAGATCGGTTGGCAGGCATTGGAGTACGCCGCGACGGCGCGCCTAAGGCTCCGATATTCGCTCCACCTGTAACGCCGAGTGGGTCGGGGCAGTCCGGTCAGGTTCTGCACTGGTATCTCTCGTTCCGCTCGCCTTACACGGCCATCGTCGCATCGCGCGTGGCAGAGCTGGCCAAAGCCTATGATGCTGAGCTTCGTCTACGTTTCGTTCTGCCGATGGTGATGCGCAGCCTGCCCGTCCCGAAACAGAAGCGGCAATATATTGTTCAAGACACGGCCCGTGAAGCCGACCGACTCGGCATTTTGTTCGGTCGCGTCAGTGATCCCGTCGGACGTCCAGTGGAACGCGGTTATTCGGTTCTGAACTGGGCTATCGAGCAGGGTCGCGGTCTCGAGTTCACGCGCTCATTCCTACGAATGGTTTGGGCAGAAGGGATCGACGCCGGAAGTGACCGCGGATTGAAACGTATTGTCGAAGCGGCGGACATCGACTGGACGGACGCCAAAGCGCAACTCGATAATAACACTTGGCGTACCGTTGCCGAATCCAACCGGCAGGACATGACGTCCCACGGCGTTTGGGGCGTCCCCAGCTTTCGCGTTGGCGACGTCGTGACTTGGGGGCAAGATCGGCTTTGGGTAGTCGAGAAGGCTCTCCGAAACGATTTCTAGTTGTGATCGGATCACGGAAAGGCTTGACATAAAGTATAAAGCTGTAATTCATACTTTATGAATTACAAACTGCGAATGCGTGACCTTGAAAAGGCCTGCGACCTTCCAGCCAGTGCGATACGCTTCTATCTAAAGATGGGACTTCTACCCGAGCCACATCGGCCCACGCCCAACTCCGCGCTCTACGGACACGATCATATTGATGCTCTGAAAGCGCTAAAACGCATTAAGGCTCTGGCCCCCGAACTACCCCTCATACAGTTAAAACGTGTTCTGGAGTTAGTTGATCAAGGCGTCGAACCGGAAGTCGCCCTGTCTCTTCATCGTGCGGTCGCACAAGGCGGATCGATCTCAAACCACACACTCACGCTTAGCGAGTTAGCCAGAGCCGCAGACGTAGAGCCCGATCTTGTAGAGCGCTTAATCGACGCCAGCATTCTTGTCCCACTACAGTCGGGCGCCGACCGACTATTCAATGAGGTGGACTTACAGGTCGTTCGCGGTCTCGCATCGGTCATATCGATAGTTCCGAACGGCGTGGCGGCACTATCAGATGTCGCGGATTTACTTCGCAGGGCCTCCGCACGCGAGATGGAAATCCGCAATACAGTCTCATCTGGCCTAAGTCCGGATCAAGCCGCCCTGATTAGCCATCAAATGCAGGAGTGGGGTAATTTCTGGCACGCTTACCTGTTTGCACGGCTCCGTCTGCAAGACATTGCCCGGCACGGACTTGGCGAGACTCTTAAAGACAGCGCCAAGACTGAGGAGAGTTAGACATGTTAAGAACCACCCTAAGAACCACAGCGTTGACGACTACTCTCTACCTCTTGGCAAGTAGCCTCGCGGTTGCGGCCGACTGCGACCGAATTGGAAACGATGCAGTTGAAATTGGTCAAATAATTGCGGCAGGAGACACGAAGTCGGCCGTCAAACAAGCCGAAAAACTTGCGGAGCGCGAAGTCGATTGCGTCGAAGCACAACTCCTTCTCGCGACCACTCTGAATGCCCGCCTCGATATGGTCGGCGGCCTCAAGGCCCTATCAGTGTCGAAAAAATACCGCCGCGCTATTGCGGCGGCGCTCGACATTGACCCAGACAATGTTGACGCCCGAACGGAAGAAATCGGGTACCTCATCGCTGCGCCAAGCATTGCCGGTGGTAGCCGCGAAAAGGCTGCCGTCCGGATTGCGGAATTACGGACTATTGATCCACTCGCCGCCGCGCAAATGCAGCTGTCATTGTCGCGTTCTGGCAATGATCCGGACGCCGTCATTTCCAGCTTACAAACTCTCGTAAACATGGCCCACAGCGATTACGGGCCCCGATCAGAGCTAGCCCGTCGCCTCATCCTAGCAGGCCGAACGGATGAGGCTGACCGAGAGCTTTCAAGTTGGGCACCGGATCTATCTCCTGACGCTTGGGTCGTCCTTGAACATCAATATCTGCGCGCAGCAACACGTGTTTATGGGGGCTTTGAACTCGACATAGCCGAAGCTTTGCTACGTCAGTTTATTGAAGCCCGTGGCCATCTCGACCATCCGAGGTTGCCGTCGATTGCGAAAGCCAATGCTCTCATAGGCAGCACATATGAGGGTCGTGGCGATTTCGACAAAGCGAGCGACGCGTACCAAGCCACACTTCGCGATGATCCAGACAATCGGCGCGCGCAGGATGGTCTTGCCCGGATCAGCGAAAGAAGAGGAGAATAGAATGACAGGTCGAAAACTGATTTTTCGGAATACTGTCATGTTCGTGACGGCGCTCGGCCTTTGGACGACGTGGCTGCCAATGATGCGGACACTGTCCGGGCAGAATTCTTACGCTTGGGGAAACGAATATTTCAATACCATGTATCGCGGCGTTGGATGGAGCGGGGACTATCTGTTTCTAATTTATCAGGCCGCGTTGGGCGTCACGATCTTATGGATGGGATTTCGAAATCCGCGCGCGCCTTTTAAAGCGCTCCTCGTAATTTGGCATGCCATACCTTTTGCAAACGCGCTCTATCTGCCTTTCATCGCTGGGCAGAAAATTATCTTTCACGGCGATACAGGCGGGATCCGCTGGGACTTAACTTGGATTGCGCCCCTCGTCACCGGCATCACATTCTTTGGAGTTATCAGTTGGATCATTTACGATAGAAGGACGGGGAGCCCGCAAGACCAAACCCCAGCATGGACCAAAACAAATACACGCCTAGTCATATTGTTTGCCCTTTACCTCGTTGGGGTCACGATACTGGAATGGACCGGGCCAACTCACGGTGCGACAGACGTGATTGCAGTTCCGCTGAATATTCTCGCACCAACCTTAATCGCTCTCATGTTCTATCCTTGGAAAAAGAAGCGGGTGTCGACGTCCGACTGACATCAATGTTTCAATCCATTAGAAATGGCCGATCCATGATTGTCAGAGTAGAACATGCTAGCTAGCGTTCCCTGAACTACTCAAACGGGGAACATAATGACAAACCTTCAGAAGCTTGCGCTGGTGCCGCCCTTCCTACTCGGCCTTGTCATGTCAGCGATGGCCTTGTTCGCCCCTACGAAAATTGCGGAGGTCCTTGGCGGTGTTACTGCGACAGGCCCGGTCGGCGCAGCCACATTACACGCTGATTTTACAGCCTATTTCACAGTCTTCACGATCGGTGTGGGCGCGGCTTTGTTCGCGGGTAAGCGGACCTGGCTGTGGGCTCCGCTCGGCCTATTCGGCATCACAGGCATTGTGCGGGTCATTCATGGACTGATGTCAGGCTTCGGCGTAGGCGCGGCACAGCCTATCCTGATCGAGATCGTGACTTGCGGCCTGATCCTGTTCGCTATGCGGAGTTCCAAATCGACCTAATCACCCGTGACGTCGTGGCCATAGAGCCAGTCTAGCCGACCCCGGACAATTGACGGCCCGATCTGGCCCGCCAACCACATCGGACCATATGCCATAAGCTGAGCTGGTAGCGTCCGCTTGTGGAAAGTCTTGGCATTGGCGCGGGAGCCTGCTTGGACGCGCGATGTTCGCGGTAAGCGCTGCGCTTGGTAGGCCTTTAAAGACTCTAAAACAGGCCGATCTGGATCGCTGATTGCCTCTGCCAGCACCCACGCATCCTCGACCGCCATAGCCGCGCCTTGAGCCAAGAAGGGCAACATCGGATGTGCCGCATCGCCGAGCAGTGCCACGCGTCCGTCGGTCCAACACGAAAGCGGCGGACGATCATAAAGCGCCCAGCGGAACAGCGCGTCGTCGGAAACAGCTTCAATCAATCGCATGATCGTCGGGTGCCAGCCCGCGAAATCCGATAACGCCTCTGCCTGACTGCCTTGCTCTGACCAGCCCTCCGCAACGAGCTCATCACGTTCAACCACGCCCACGAAATTCGCCATGTTCCCACGCCGCAATTGGTAGGTGACGGCGTGACGCCCCGGCCCCATCCAGACACAAGCCGTGCGCTCCGGCGCAGCATCGCCCAACGCCTCCATTGGCACAGTCGCGCGCCACGCCACATTGCCCGTAAAGACAGGTTGATCCGGTCCCAGCAGCCAGCCTCGCACTGTCGAATGGATTCCGTCCGCCCCAATTAAAACATCGCCGGTTTCGGTCGATCCATCGCTGAGCGTGATGGTGACAGCGGCGGCGTCCTGATTAATCTTGGTGACGGCTTCGCCCAGCCTGACTTGCACAGAGGGTGCGGTCGGCAGGCTCTCGAACAATGCGGCAATATAATCCGCGCGGTGGATGTGCAGATAAGGCGCACCCCAGCTTTTACGGCTCTCTGCCGCGAGTGGCACCGTAAATACCTCTCGACCGCTTCTCCCCATTCGGGCTTGGATAGCGGCCGGTTCAACGGCATCGCGAGCGATACGGTCTTGGAGGCCGAGCGCGGCGAAAACCTTCATCGCATTGGGCGGTATCTGAATACCCGCACCCACCTCGCCAAAGGCGTCTGCTTGTTCCAGCACAATGACCTCATGTCCAAAATGCGCGCAGCACAGCGCGGCTGTCAGACCGCCAATACCGCCGCCAACGATCAGAACTTTCATATGTCGGCGGCCATGCACGCGCGTCCCGTGTCAGGATCCTGACGGCATTGATAAACCCGCACATAGTCCACAACCATTTCGGCCGGGAACGTAGAGGCATCGATACCGCCTTCATTCGCACCTTCTGGCCAAGCGCCGCCAACCGCAAAATTTAACATGACATAGAAGTCTTGGTTAAATGGCGCATTCGGGTCGTCCGATTTAGATACAGTATCGGTGAACCACTGGTCCGAACTCACGCTATAAAACCGCTCCCCATCGACAAACCAGTCGATACGGCCCTCGCCCCATTCCACAGCATAGATATGGAACTGATCGCGCGGTATACCCGCCTGTCCGGCCTGCGCCGCCAGCGGGCGACGTTTATCAACATAGCGATTATTGGGAGAACGCTGACCGAAATGAATGGCACCAGAAGATCGGTTCTCTTGAGACGTGCCTACGCAATCATCACAGCGAGCACCTAGATTGACGGCTTCCATAATATCGATTTCGCCCGAAAGCGGCCATCCTCCATAGACGGAAGATTGCGGCATCATCCAGAAAGCGGGCCAAGCACCCTGCCCAGTCGGTAGCTTTATCCGACCTTCAATCCGACCATAGGTCCAAGAAGCGAGGTCGCGCGTGCGCACTTTTCCAGACGTATAGGGCTGCCTGACCGTCTCCCCCGGATAGTCGGGATGCTCCATATGCACACTAGGTCCGGAATGCTCACCTGGAACGGCTTTGAGGCGCAGATAGCCGTCTTCCACTCTGACATTCTCTAGGCGATCCACATAACACTGACGTTCCTGATTGCCGCCGCCCCAGCAGGACACTTCCGGCGCCCATTTAGTCCGGTCGAGTGTATTGCCGTCAAATTCATCTGCCCAAACCAAAGCCCAGTCTCTGTCATTGAGACTGTCATCAGCACTACTAGGTCTGTCCGCTGGCCCCGCATCGAGCGTTATGCATCCGCTGAGTGAAAGGATGATGGATAGCGCGGCCAGATAGATGATGGCTCTCATGCGGATCTCTCTCAAACGACGCGCCTGAATAGCACGGGCCTTATCCCTTTAATGCACCACCCAGCACGTCGGACAAGGCTTCGATATAGATTGCGAATGCCTTCCGTCCGGCCGCGGTCATCCGGATCGTCGTGAGAGGTTTGCGACCCACAATCGATTTGTCGATTTTGATGTAGCCGGCCTCTTCAAGCTTGCGCATTTGGATCGAAAGATTTCCTGAGGTCACGCTCAGAGCCGTTTTCAACTCGGTAAAAGACGCAGCTTCGGCATTGGCTAGAAAAGCCATGACCCCAAGACGCAGCCGCCCGTGGATAATGTCGCTGATTTTGTCGATCCCGTGGTCAGACATAGAGGTTATGGTTTTGATGTCCTCTGCTGGGTTGAGCGCAAGATAAGAAATCCGGGTAGAGCCATCCAAGCGAACAATGCCAAACCGAGCACCAGGATATAGTCGAGTGTTTGGTCGACCAAAACACCCAAACCCATAGCCGACACAAACCAGCCAATGGCTGTCACGCCGTACCAAAAGTGACGACGTAATATGGCCGTTGCAAACCAGATCGCGCCCTGAAGCGCACAAACAACCACGGGAAACAACAGCCAAATCGACCAGTCACGCTTCTGGTAGGCGACCCAGCCAAAAATCAGCGCCAATATCAAATTGGCGATTCCTGCCCCTGTAAACGCCGCACCCACGGCCCGTTTGGTCGTTCCTGATCCATATGGATCGGCCCGGTTCTTCCAAGAATTGTGGCTGATTACGATTATGAACAGGACGGTCGGACCCCAACCGACCGCCATCCAAATAAGGGGCGACACCTCGGTCGCTGAGACCATAAGCGCCCAGTTCGCAAAACATTGAAGACCATAGAGGACTCCTGCGAACATGTAGATGAGTCCAAAATCACGACTGTGAGATCCGTCATCTTCAACGAGTGCCCGCATAAAGGCGAGGTCTGCTTCAGCCGTTTTTGGATCAAGGGTCATACTGGCTGCTCCGTGATTTTGCGCTTTTTACGGGTCCGTTTTCGCCCGTTCAGTAATCCGCCAACGAAGGTGTAACGCACGAGGAGTTCGTAACTCACCAACATCAAGGGAATCGAGAGTCCCAATATTGTGACGTATTTCAGCTCAGCTGGCCATGCCCATTTCGATACCCAGATCTGCAGCGCCATGACGATCGGAAGATGGATTATGTAGAGCCAATATGAGGCATCCGCTACGTATCGGCGAACCGGGCTCTCCTTCGACCAGATCTTCATACATAGTCCGGTCAAACCAAAGGTCCAAAGCCAGACAGAGAGTGCATAAGCGACCGGGTAAAGCTGCTGCGCTTCTTCAGGCAGAGGCTGATAATAGGAGATGGTCGTCCCCACCACCGATAGGCAATAGCCACTCAGCGCTACAGCACCGATGAGGAAAACCGGCCAAAGCTTCGTTGCCCTGCTTAGATGCTGGGGGTCTCTCTGCATCAACCAGCCAAGCCAGAAGGCGCCGCCATAGGCGATGACCGTTGCCCGGACCGGAACGAAACCATAATCCGGCGTCGGGATCCCAAAGAAAGGATGCCAGTTCGGATGGTTCATAAGCGCGAGAGCTGTCGGCATCGCCATTAAGAGCGGCAAGAGGCCAATCGGCGCAACCCACCGCAGCACAGTGTCGCTGAGTTTTCCCAACCCACTTTTCATCCGCAAGAGGGACAGAAGGCCACGACCCGCCAACATAGCACCGTATAAAAGGAGTAAGACATACAGGAACCATAAGTGTGTCAGCGGAAGTGTCTTGAGTGTCAGCGGCGGAGGGGCTGGCGGATTTTCTGGCATTGATCCGCCATTGGCCATGATCATGCCCCAGATAGAGAGAGCGATAATGCAGGCCATGATCATCGGCCAGAACACGATCAACGGAACTCCGATCCGTTGCAATCGGTCACGCAAAAATGCCCCCGTTCCCAAACGAAAGGTCTGCATACGACCGAAATACCCGGCCAGCACGAAGAAGATCGTCATCCGAAAAATGTGCAAGACATAAGCCCCGCCACTCACGCTGGCGGAGCGCTGAACATCCATCACCAACCACAATTGATCCCCGGGCAAAAAGGAAAAAGCGGCGTGGAAAAAGACACCTAAAAGAAGCGCCCCGCCACGCAGGGCATCCAAGCCATGCAAACGAGCTGATGAAACATAAGACATAACTGCCCCTCCAAATTGAAGAGGCGTCATAACCAAAGTAGTTTATATTGTAAACTTGTTTATGTTTCAGCTGCTAATTTAGACTCACGCATGCCCAAACATCGTAGTGAGACAAAATCTCAGCACCCTGCCGATCTTGCGAAACACGAAACCGGAACAACCAGATCGCGCCCACGAAGAACAACGGAACAAGATTCCAATTTATCTGAGGATTTGGAGAATGGCGCACTGGGGAGGATTCGAACCCCCGACCCCTAGATTCGTAGTCTAGTGCTCTATCCAACTGAGCTACCAGTGCATCCGACCCTGACGTGCAGGGCTTGAAGTGGGGGGCATTAAGCGGCTCGCTTGCGCGCTGCAAGGGGTTTTCGCCTCAATCCTGCAGCTTTCGCACATAGTACCGCACGGATAGGCCGTCAGCGTAATCGGCGTCGCCGAGCGGCGTGAAGCCTATATTGAGATGGAAAGTGTGGCTTCCCGGATTATTAGGGGCGGTATTGACCTCGCAAGCGAGATGGATGTGGCCAGCCTGGCGTGCAAAATTCTCCAGATCGCTATAGAGTGCTCGGCCGGCGCCGCGCCCTTGTGCGCTTTCACCGACAATGATGCGATCTATATAAAGGTAGCGATCAAGGTGAGCGGATAACCATTCGACATGTTTATGGCGATAATCGGAGCCGCCGTCATAGGCGAACATGGCCGCCTCACCTTCATATAACTGACGGGCATAATCTGAGCGATTTTGCAATTCGGACAGGTCGCCCTCATCCAATGGCGAAAGCCAATGAACGAAGCGCGCATTACTGCGCAGGATGGCCGGGTAGTGCCGAGGTTTAATCTCTGCCGGCGTCATCGCGCTGCCAGCACGCCTCGCGTCAAAGCTCGCGCAACAGCGCGAGCAGCCGCAGCCCCCAGCCAGGACAGATCTGCCGGGCCATCGACGGAACGGTCGCCGACAGAAAGCGCAAAGAGCGTGTCGCCATCGAGCGGCGTATGCGAAGGCTGTACTGACAGAGCGAGCCCGTCCTGGGCCATAATCGCGAGACGCTTAAGATCCGACGGCGAAAGAGCCGCATCTGTAACGACTGCACCGATGACCGTATTCTGTCCCGGTGCCGCGAAGCGGGCTAGTTTCGTATCCGTCGGGGCGCCCCAACGATAATCTATAGGGGGCTGCGTACCGCCAAACTCTTCATCTTGTTCATATATCCACGCCTGCGGTACGTCCGTACCCGGCAAATAGGGCGATCCAACGGGATTCGCCGCGATCAAGGCACAGATAGTCGTTCCATCAACGACCTCAGTAGCAATGCCAAAACCGCCCGGATGTAGGCCCGCTGTCGCGCCATATCCTGCCCCAATACGACCTTCGGCCGTATCCTGTGACAGAGATTCGAGCGCTGTCTGCCCTAGTGACCGGTAAGGCGGTGTCCGTCCCCAACTCTTGTCTCCGCCATTGGCGTTATCGAATAGAATAGCAGACGGGACGATTGGCGACACGGGAATAGGTGGTGGACCAGCGACGAAACCAACGCCTTTTGCGCCTAATTCGGCACACACAGCATCGGCTGCGGCAAGACCATAGACTGACCCGCCTGATAGAACGATGGCGTGAACGCGATCGACAAGTCCGCCAAGCGCCAGTGTGTCGGTTTCTCGGGTTCCGGGACCTCCGCCCCGAACATCGACGGCACAGAGCGACGGCGCATCCGGAACGATAACGGTGACACCCGTGCGAACGGTCTCATCATGGGCGTGTCCGATCCGCAGACCGGATATAGGCAGTATCGTGTGTGTCGCGGTCGTCATTCATGCGGTGTAAGCGCGCAGTCGCTTGCGCGCAACGCGGTCTAACCTTGACTCTTCATGTCAGAATTTTCACAAAAGAAGCGTTCGTCTCTTTTTCTCGTCTCCTTTCGAAGAATGGAACCGAACATGAGGCGGCGGGATGGCACTCCCGCCGCTTCGCTTTTTCAGACCTTAGACGTTCCGGTGACTAGCTTGCTTTGTGCAAACCAGAGATCCGATCATTATCGAGGTCCTTCACAAATCCGTTGAGAATCTGTTTTGTGCAGCGTTTCTTATTCACTGTCCGGCCGAGACTGCGCGGAATATCTTTTTTGCATGCGACGTCCGCTTTGCGCGCCATCGCCTTGTACATTTCGGCTGCAGCTTCATCGGTATCCATTTCGTCCATAACGTAGGTAAACGTCACTTTTTCGCCGTAAGAGCGAGCGCTGACTTCAACAGTCGTAGCCGCTGCTTGGGCCGCGATTGGCACAACAGCCAAGCTGAGGGCTGCAGCAAGCGCAAACGCACTACGGGATAAAGTTTTCTGGGTATTAATGCGGGACATAGGGTCTCCTTTTCTCGTCTCCACGTGGCATCAGGATCGTGGCACCGTCCCTGATGTCTGCCCTATGATTACGACGACAACCGTCGTTAAGCAATAAAAGATTTATTGAAAAACGATAATGTTTGCGTGATCTCCTTTTATTGCGGAGGCAAAGTCTTGATTCGCTTCTAAAATCTTCTAAATGTCTTCGGCTTGCATTGGTGTCCGTTGGACACTTGCTCTGCCAATTCACCGTCCGAGAGACCCGATTATGCAGAAATATCCGATGACACCTGAGGGCCACGCCGCACTGGAAGTGGAACTAAAGCATCTCAAATCAACAGAACGTCCGGAAATAATCCAAGCGATCTCTGTCGCGCGCGATCACGGTGATCTGTCTGAGAACGCGGAATACCATGCCGCCAAAGAAAAGCAGGGCTTCATTGAAGGCCGTATTCAAGAACTCGAGCTAAAGCTCTCCTTGGCTCAAGTCATCGACACGTCAAACCTGAAGGGTGATCGGGTGACATTCGGGGCCGTCGTCAAAATCGTCAACGAAGATACGGATGAAGAGTCTGCCTACCAGATTGTGGGCGAAGACGAGGCCAACGTAAAAAACGGCAAGATTTCCAACACCAGCCCGATTGCACGCGCCATGATTGGCAAGGAAGTCGGTGATCCATTCGAGGTTGTCGCGCCCGGCGGTGCCAAAGGCTACGAAATCCTCGATATCAGTTACCCGAAAGCTGGATAAACTCTGAGCATGCGAATCCTCGTCGTCACTGATGGTCGGCGCGGGATCGAGAATCAGGCGCTGGGGTTGGCGGAAGCCATCGCTAGGCTGGCTCAGGATCATTGCGAAGTCGCGACCCATACACTGTCGCACAATTCGGTTTTCGCCGCCCTACCGCCATCGCTACAGCTTGCTCTGACCCGGGACTTCGGATTACCGGAAGCCGATCTTGTTATCGGATGTGGGCGGCAGGCAATTGCACCGCTGATCGCGTTGCGCCGTAGCGGCCGCCCCGCTTTCACAACTTTCATTCAAGACCCCCGGACGGATCCATCGCGCTTTGACCTGGTCATTGCGCCGGAACATGATGAGTTAAGCGACCCTTGTGTCGAAACCATGATCGGGTCGCCCAACCGTATTACGCGGGACCGGATTATCACGGGCACGCTGGTCGAGACTGACCATCTCAAACGCCTGCCAATGCCGCGCGCCCTGTTTGCAATCGGTGGACCTAGCCAGACCCACGCTATGGGCACTGAGATCATCCAAACCCATCTGAGCGCCGCAAAAACTCTAAGGGATCGGGGTTACAACCTTCTGATCACAACATCGCGCCGCACGCCGGATACGGCCCGCGTGGCTTGGGAAAAGTTCGCGAGCGACGACGCTTCTACTTGGCTTCACACGCCTGATAGCGCGGGGGCGAACCCGTATTTCGCCTTTCTCGGTGCCGCCGACGTCTTGTTTGTGACGGAAGACAGCACCAATATGCTGACGGAAGCCTGCGCGACAGGGAAACCTGTCTACCGGCTACCCATGGACGGCAAGCCCGGCAAATTCCAGCAACTCTATGATGCGCTTGGGGCGCGGTGCGGGGTCAAACGATGGGACAACAAGCTCGACATTGAGCCCTATCCAGCCCTGGACGAAACCAGTCGGATTGCAGAAAAAGTCCTAGAACGAATGCGCTAGCGCCTATTCACAACCCACAGCATCTTCGCCGGCCCGCCGGGTCCAGTCGATGGCGTTGCTCAAGAGTTGACGATGCTCGGTTGCCTTAAAACTCTCAATCGTATGACCCAGTGCGCTGGCGACGACACGACCGCCATCTGGTAGGCAGCGCGCCCAAATAATCGCATGGTCTTCCGGCTGATCGCCCATGCGCAAATCTTCGACCCCATAGACCGTGTTGCGCGGATCATAGGTCGTCTCGTCCAGACCCGCGAGTGTAACGAAACGATCATCTGGAACACCATCAAACGAATACCATTCATCCGTCGCGGAAAACCGATCGGGCAAACCCGCCATCACGGGGTGACCCGTATTCAGAACGACAATGTCGGCGGCCTGAAACTGTGGCGCCATCGGGTGCGAGATAAAGTGTGGGCCGACCATCTCGTCCTGATAGAATGACCAGTCGCTCTGGCTGGCATCGATGCTGCCATGGATCAAGATGACCGCGCCATCATCGGCCAGCCATGCTTCAAAAGCGGCTTTTTGATCCGCGCTCAATGAGTCGCCCGTCGCACTGTTGAAAACAATGAGATCAAAGCGAGACAATGTCTCTGCATTGAATATTTCTGAGTGCTGTGTCGTAAAATAACCGAGACCTTTGTCTCCAGCGATTTCCATGAGCGCAACGTTGCCCCCGGCAATCCCCTCTTCGTGACGCCACCCAGCCGTGTCTGAATAGATCAGCATGGCAGGTTGCGGCATATGCTCCGTCGGGATGGGCGCTGGCTTAGAAACCATTGGGGCAGAGCTTACGCTTGTGGCACATCCCATCAGCAGGAGCGTGGCGATTAGAAGGGTCGGATTGAATGGGCGCATACCATACCCTACCCAAAACCCCCTTGGTCACGCAACCACTCACAGGAAGGTGACAGCTCAACCCTGCCCTGCGCTTGCGACGCCTCGCTGCGCACCCTATTTCAAACCTTCATCAACGTAAGGCCCTTTCCATGAGCGACACCGTTCATCATCCCGTCCTGATCATCGGCTCTGGTCCCGCAGGCTATACGGCAGCCGTCTATGCGGCTCGTGCTCTACTGAAACCGGCGATTGTCGCGGGTCTTCAGCCTGGTGGTCAATTGACCATCACGACGGATGTCGAGAACTATCCAGGGTTCCCTGAGATTCTGGGCCCTGAGCTGATGGAGAAATTCAAAGAGCATGCGCTGAAATTTGGCACCGAATTTTATGAAGATATGATCGTCGATGTCGATTTTTCGTCCCGACCATTCAAGGCGATCGGGGATGGCGGCAAGGTCTACACAGCCGACTCGATTATCATTGCAACAGGCGCCCAAGCTAAGTGGCTTGGCTTGGAATCGGAACAAACCTTTGGCGGGTTTGGCGTTTCGGCCTGCGCCACTTGCGATGGGTTTTTCTATCGCGGCAAAGAAGTCGTCGTCGTCGGTGGCGGGAATACAGCCGTCGAAGAAGCGCTCTATCTCTCTGGACTGGCAAGCAAAGTCACACTGGTTCATCGCCGCGATAGCCTTCGCGCCGAGAAAATCTTGCAGGAACGTCTCTTTAACAAGGCCAATGTCGAAATCCTTTGGAATCACACGCTGGAAGAGATTGTCGGCGACACGAAGCCTATGCCCAACGTCACCGGTGCGCGGATTAAGAATGTTGAAACTGGTGAAGAGCGGATTTTATCAACGCATGGCGTATTCATCGCCATCGGCCACAAACCCGCGACCGAAGTTTTCAAAGGTCATGTCGAGATGAATGAAGGCGGCTACATCATTAGCGCGCCCGATAGCACACGGACCAATGTGCCAGGCGTTTTCGCGGCTGGCGATGTGTCCGATGAAACCTATCGGCAGGCTGTAACGGCAGCAGGTCTAGGCTGTATGGCTGCGCTGGAAGCCGAACGCTGGCTCGCAACCGAAGAGGCACTTGGAACAGAAGCCGCGACCGACAATGTCAGTCAGGAGATGGCGAATGACCTTGAGATGAAAGCTAAGGACATCGAAACGCTTAGCGCGGCGATCCAGCCAGTTGAGTAGGTCTACGAATTGCGACACTGATGGCGTAGGCGAGCATGACGATCCAGCCGACGCCAACGGCAGGGCCAAGTAGCCCACCATAAGCCGACGGGACTATGAGTCCCGGAATCACCAAAACTGATGCCAGCACGGTCAACGCGCCGAGAACGT
The DNA here is from genome assembly GCF_030159955.1 of Algimonas ampicilliniresistens. Classification (GTDB taxonomy): domain Bacteria; phylum Pseudomonadota; class Alphaproteobacteria; order Caulobacterales; family Maricaulaceae; genus Litorimonas; species Litorimonas ampicilliniresistens. Next base: position 605,487 of record NZ_BSNK01000001.1, on the reverse strand, counting down.
TCCAGACGATCCCGCGTCGCGTCGCAATAAAGAGGCCCGCCCCCATCACACTCGCGGCTAAGGCGGCGAACTTGATTGTCACGGGAATCCAGAGATAATGAAGGCCTGGAAACAAGGTGCCTCCATCGGCCATTTCTTCAGTAAGTGACAATAAAGTTCCTGTTTCTATAAGATCAGCGACGCTCGCTATGACAGCCAAGATGGCGATCCATGCCCAAATTTTTGACACACTCCGCATCGCAGCAATACCAAAGAACACGCCGAAGAGCCCGTAAACTGTCATAAACAAGAAATCCCAGCGATTGCCCGCATCCATCATAGTAATTCGACGCGCCCGATCCGGATCGTCAACCAAACCGAAAATGTCTGTTAAATCTTTCGGAACCCTCGCAAATTCAAAGGCATAAACCACGCCGCCATAACCACTCACATCGCTAGCAGAGTCGCTCGGAAACATCGGAAAGATCGCCAAAGCGACAATGATCGTCGCCATGCCCAACAGAGCACAGACGATCCAGAAGGTACGGGGAGCCATTGACACTTTCCGTTAGCTAGAATTTCGTTAGGAGAACGCCATGCCAGATTCAATCGACTGGGACAAACTTAAGACCTTCCACGCGGCGGCACGGTCTGGATCGCTGACCCGCGCGGCTGAAGATTTGGGTATTTCCCAAAGTGCGGTCTCGCGCCAGATCGCCGCGCTTGAAGACGCAATGAACCTGCCACTCTTTCACCGTCATGCACGCGGCCTCACCCTGACCGAAGAAGGCGCAATGCTGTTTAAAACAGCCAACGATGTCCACGGTCGCATCGCCATGAGCTTGGCAAGTGTGCAGAATATCCGTCAGCTACCGCAGGGCGTTTTACGGGTTAGCTCCCCTATTTCTTTGGGCTCAAACTGGCTGACGACCGTGCTGCCCGAATTCATGAAAGCCTATCCAGAGATTGAAGTTCAGCTAATTTTGGAAGATTCTGAACATGACCTGATGGCGTTTGACGTGGATTGTGCCCTCCGGCCATGGCCGTCGACCCAAGGCGATCTCATCGAAAGAAAACTTGGCCAGATCACGCAGTCCCTCTACGCCGCGCCGAGTTACCTTGCTGAATTCGGCGCGCCGACATCAGCGAAGGATCTCGACAACCATAAGATTGTCGCCTTTGGCGGGTTACTGCCCTCAAAACTGCAAAGCTCTAACTGGGCGCTAACCGTCGGACGAGAACCATCAGAAGAACCGCGCAAACCCGTGATGAGCATCAATAACCTCCACGGCATTATGCGAGCTGCAGAAGCTGGCATCGGGCTTGCTGGATTACCGGATTACATGACGGCGGCGACGCGCCGGTTGGTACGTATTTTGCCGGAAGTGCGCGGTGAAAGTTTCGACTTATACTTCGTTTATCCGACTGAACTTCGCGGCTCAGCAAAGGCGAAAGTCTTCCGAGAATTTCTGCAAAAAGTCACTCGAACGTCGCCCCTAATTACCGGGTGACCGCAGAGCGGTTCTCTAAGTCATGCAGAAAAGCATAGGTTGGTTGCACCGCTAACGGTTCTAACCAGACCCGCAACTTCTTAAATGCAATCCAACACACAGCGACGTCCTCCCTTTTGCCGCTGCTGTGTTTTATACCGCAAGTCACTCTCCCCGACTGAATTGCGAAGACTTAAGCCGGACCTTGCCTCGCAAGCGTCCGGCTTTTTTTTGCCGAAATCTTAACCCCTTTGGCCGACAGAATATCCCGAGCGTGACAGTACCGCGGACGGGTAGGGACAGGATGAACGATATCGCCAGTGGCGCCTTCAATGACGAAGCGTCCGCAACGAAACCGACGATCGTGGAGCCTGGGCAGGAACGCGAGTTCCTGAACATGATATTGCAGAACTTGGATGTCGGCGTCGCGATCCTCGACGAGGACATGCGCTACCGACTTTTATCCAACGCCTCTATTCGCCAACTTAAACTCGGTGAAGGGGATATCCAACTCGGAGACCCTCTTTCAAAGATGCACGCCGTCATGGCTGAAAAAGGTATGATGACGCCTGAAATCATGGCTCAGAATGCATTGTCTGAAGATGAGCAACGTAAAAAAGCGCTAAGCGGCGCTGACGAAGAGAACACATCTCGATTGGTCAAACTCGGTGACGGCACCACCCACCGATTCTGTCGTCAAGTCTTGGGCAATGGCTACACTATGTCTGTTGCCTCGGACGTCACGGAACTGGTTGAAAAAGACCGATTACTCGACGCAGCGCTTTATCTCGGCAATGCGGGCTATTGGATTTATGATTTCGGAACAAAGACCTACACGCTGTCGAAATCTCTGCAGGACTATCTCGATCAAGATACGCTGAAAAATGTCTATACTCAGGGCATTGTTAGCATTGTGCCGCCGGAGGACCGGGAGATCGTCAAATCGGCGATTGGGGGTCTAACTCGAGAGAAATCTAGATTCGAGATTGAAACTCGCACCAAAGCGCGGGACGGGTCACTACGCTGGTCTCGGACCAATGCTGAGATCGTTTATGATCCAAACGGACGGCCACTGCGCCTGCGGGCTTTTGTCAAAGATGTCGATCGAGAGCACCGCCAGCAAGCCGCTTTAGAAAGCGCAACAGAAGAAGCAGTCATGGCCAGCAAGGCCAAATCTGAATTCTTGGCCAATATGAGCCATGAAATCCGCACTCCAATGAACGGCATTCTGGGGATGGCGGGATTGTTGGCTCTATCCAGCATCGATGATCGCCAACGCGAATATGTCGATGTCATCACCAATTCGGCGAGTGCGCTGCTCTGCATCATCAATGATATTCTCGATTTCTCAAAAATCGAAGCCGGCGCCATGAAACTCGACCCAACGCCGTTCGATCTGAAATCATCCGTCAGCGACGTGACTTCCCTGCTTGTGGCCAATGCTCAGGATAAGGGTTTGGAACTGATCATCAATTATCCCAGCGAGTTGCCTAAACATTTTATCGGTGACGCAGGCCGAATTCGTCAGATCCTGACCAATTTGCTTGGCAACGCTATTAAGTTCACCGCCGATGGGCACGTCAGAATAGACGTAAAAGTCGAGGCATCGGACGACAATCCGGATCAACCTATGGTGACGCTGGACGTTATTGATACGGGAATCGGTATTGCGGCAGACAACCTGCAAGCCGTATTCGACAAGTTCACTCAGGCAGATGGGTCGACCACCCGTGTCTATGGCGGCACAGGGCTTGGCTTGGCGATCACCAAACGCATCGTCGAAATGATGGGCGGAACTGTCAATGTGACGTCGGAAGTCGGCGTCGGCTCGACCTTTGGCGTCAGTATCCCGCTCAAGATAGATCGTAATGCTCGCGCTGAAACATTCGATGTGGCCGCGATCTCTGGAAAACATGCCCTCATTGTCGACGATATCGACGTCAATCGTATGGTGCTTCATGACCAAATCGCCGGGTGGGGAATGACAAGTCATGCCGTCGTGAACGGTGTTGAGGCTGCCGAAGCGCTCAAAACCGCTGCAGAAACACCTGACGCACAGCCTTATGACGTCATCTTACTCGACTATCTCATGCCAGGCGTGAATGGCCGAGAGTTGGCCTCACTCCTCACCAAACAAACCAGCATCGACGTCCCGCCGATTGTGATGCTGTCTTCATGCGATCAGTCGGTTTCAAGCACGGATCTCGTTGAAATCGGAATTGAGACCTATCTCGTCAAACCTGTGCGCGAGCGGCGTCTATTTGAAACATTAGGCCGCGTTCTGTCACGACGAGCTCAGGCTGACACACCGCCCGTCACTGTGACCGCAGACCCAGCCAGTGACTACCAACCGATTCAAGCCGCACCGGAACCCAGCGCATTAGACCTTGTGTCCGACATTATATCGGCACCGGCCGAGGCGCCAGTTTCATCTGTTCGACCGATGCCTATTGTCGCGACACCGCCGCCTATGCCCGAGGTCGCGCCTACCCCTGTTCAAGCTGCGACACCGCTACCTATGCCCGCAGTGGCCCCTACTCCTGTTCAAGCTGCGGTGCCGTCACCCGCACCCGCACCCGCACCCGCACCCGCACCCGCACCCGCACCCGCACCCGTGGCGGAAGCGAAACCGATTAATCCCGGCAAGCAGGAAATCCTCGTCGCCGAAGACTTCCCTCTCAACCGCGATGTTGTCCGGTTGATGTTGGTCGAATCTGCTTTCGAGCCTGTGTTTGCGGAAAATGGCAAGATCGCGTCCGACCTCTATATGGCCGAGTCCGAGCGCTTCCCCCTTGTACTTATGGACGTATCCATGCCCGTTATGGACGGATTTCAAGCGACAAAAGCTATTCGCGACTGGGAAGCTGAGCGCGGACACCGGAATGTGCCGATCATTGCTCTGACAGGGCACGCGCTCAAGAATGACCGTCAGGAATGCCTAGATGCGGGCATGACGCATTATCTGACCAAGCCGGTTAAACAGACTGAGCTTCTGGAAGTTCTGGAACATTATTCCGGCCGCGCCGTCGAAAGCGATATTTCCAAAGTCGCGTAACCCCATCAGGTTCCGCCAACAAAAAAGCCCGCCAAATTGGCGGGCTTTCTTTTATGTATTGAACGGCGCGGCTAGTAGCCGACCTTTTTCAGTTCGGCTTCCAGTTCAGGCAGTGCCTTGAACAGGTCTGCCACAAGACCGTAATCGGCAACTTGGAAGATCGGGGCTTCCTCATCCTTGTTGATCGCGGCGATGACTTTGGAATCCTTCATGCCAGCCAAGTGCTGGATCGCGCCAGAAATACCGACTGCGATGTAAAGTTCCGGCGCAACAGCCTTACCCGTCTGGCCAACCTGATAGTCATTGGGGACATAACCCGCATCAACTGCGGCACGCGACGCGCCAACGGCAGCGCCAAGCTGGTCGGCAATCGTTTCGATCAGAGCGAAGTTCTCACCAGAGCCCATACCGCGACCGCCAGAGATAACGATTTTCGCGCCTGTCAGTTCAGGACGATCCGATTTGGTCAATTCCTCAGACACGAATGTTGAGCCGGTATCACCAATCTCGGCCGATTTGGATTCAGACGACGCTGAGCCACCCTCGCCTGCCAACGGAAAGGCCGTTGTGCGGACAGTGACGACTTTTTTGGCGTCGGTCGATTTGACATAAGCGAGCGCATTGCCCGCATAAATTGGACGCTCAAATGTATCGCCCTCAATGCCTGTGACAGAGCTGATTTGCTGCGTGTCGAGCTTGGCCGCTACACGCGGCATATAGGCTTTGTGGGTTGTCGTATCGGCCGCCATGACCGTGTCATAACCATCCATCAAAGCAACAATCGTCGCTTCCATCGCTTCGGGCATTTGCCGGGCGAGCAAATCATGTTCGACATTGATGACTGCGCGAACGCCGTCAATCTTAGCCGCCGCTTCAGCCGCCGCGCTTGCGCCTTGACCAGCCACAAGAATATCAATGTCTCCGCCCAAAGCTTTAGCCGCCGAGACGGTTTTAGACGTCGCGTCATTCAAGGACGCATTATTATGTTCTGCAACAACAAGGGTCGCCATTAGATCACTCCCGCTTCGTTCTTGAGTTTGTCGACCAGCGTCGCAACGTCTTCGACCTTAATGCCGGCTTCACGCGCCTTCGGCTCCGTGACTTTCACAACCGTCAGACGCGGCGTGGTATCGACGCTGAAATCTTCAGGTGTTTTGGCGTCAATCGGCTTACGTTTCGCCTTCATGATGTTCGGCAAAGACGCATAACGTGGCTCGTTCAGGCGTAGATCGGTCGTCACGACCGCTGGCAATTTGAGATTCACAGTCTGCAGACCACCATCAATCTCGCGCTTGACTTCAATCGTGCCGTCGCCAGCCGCCAACGTGTTGGCATATTGACCAATCGGCCAGTCCAGTATGGCCGCCAGCATGCCACCAGTCGCGCCGTAATCATTGTCGATAGCTTGTTTACCCATCAGGATCAGCTCTGCGCCCTCAGCTTCAGCGACAGCTTTGAGAATCTTGGCAACCGCGAGCGGCTCCAAATCTTCGTCAGTCGTGACGTGCACACCTCGGTCCATGCCCATAGCCAAAGCCGTCCGAATAGTTTCTTGCGCTTTAGCGGGACCGACAGAGACAGCGATGGTCTCAGTGGCCGTGCCGGCTTCTTGCATACGCACAGCCTCTTCGACGGCGATTTCGTCGAACGGGTTCATGCTCATCTTAACATTAGAGAGGTCAACGCCGCTCTGGTCGGGTTTGACCCGGGCCTTGACGTTGTAATCAAGCACACGCTTGACCGGGACGAGAACTTTCATGGAGAGCTCCGAAAGAGTGGGTTTGGCGGCCATATGCGCGGGCCGGGCCAGAGTTTCAAGGCGACAAAGCGCTTCAGTCGTGTTGTCCGGCCCGAAGATTACGCATGCGATGGCTCCTCAGGGACAGCAGGGTACAGCCTCTGCGCTATGATGTAGGGTAACCAGGTGAAAAACAACAAACACCCTGCAAAGCCATTCAACGACGTAAACCAGCCCAATCCCGCGACGAGGAAGGCCAACAAGGCTTCGCTCCATTTCGTGAATCGCGACTGTTTCGTCAGCGCTAACTCATAAGCATTGAGATCAAGCAGCTCAGCCTTTTTGACGGCATAGCCATACATGAGGCTGATCACGCTGAAGAGCAGACCGTAAATCAGGCCGAAAATTGCAATGACGCGGCCAGACACTTCAAAACTTGATATCCCAATTTCAATATTTCGGGATGGATCCCCCGTCGAAAGTCCGATGATGAAAGCAAACAGGGAGTCGAAGGCAAACCGCAAGGGATAAGCCATATAAAGAACGAGGAAAATCAGAACTGCATTGTAAAAAATCACCCGTTGGTCCGCCACGCCGTAGCGCCGAAAGAAGGTGTAATGCGCAATCCAAACACCCAGCAAAACCGCAAAACAGGCGGCCGCGGGAATACTGAAAATCAGAAAATGAATGAGCTGATCATAGGTCCGAGGCGCATCAACGCCTGAGATAATCATGCCAAGGGCGACAGCAAAGGCGATATCCGATAGGTTTTCAATCCGCGTTACGGCTTCACCGCGCCAGCGAAAATTCGGATCATGGTCCAGCTGTTTGCCGATTGCTTTACGCAACATGTCGGCTACTGGACCTTAACACTCAAACCGAGTGGCTTGATTGTCGGTTCTGATCCGTCCTGGCCAGTCAAAGCCGTGATCGAGACAGGCCTTTCAGGGGCCATCGTGACCGTCATGGTCTGACCCGGTGTGTCGATAAAGTCGATCAAACCGCTCCCGACCGTGTCCATCATGTCGCGTTCGAACTCACTCCGTGCGGTCAGCGAGCCGAGCGCGATCATCGTCTTCGCCGCACCTTTCAACACGGCAACTGGCTTGCCCGTGACCTCAGCAGCCACTTTGTAGCCTCGGTCAACGAGGCTGTTACCGGCGACATCCTGTATGTCACAATTCAGGCTTTCGATTTTGATGCGTTTATTTGCTTCAGTCTGCGCAAGCCGGAAGGCTTCCATATCGGCCATATATCTATCGAAATCAGCCTCTTGAGCCTTGTTGCCATCAATGTGGAGCGTCGGCGTGCTCAGACCCTGCGCCTTCATATACTCTGCAGACGCCATCATGCCTTGCACGGCATAATCGCAACGGGTGCGCAGCCCCTCATCAATTTCCAATCGCGCATCGCTGACAACCATTCTGTCGTCCTTGCGGTCGAGCGTCATGGTCTGCGACCCTTTCATCGTGATTTCGGCCAAGCCGTTTTCGCGTAGCACGTCCATGTAAGGCGCAACGGGTGTCCCTGCCGCGTCTTTGAAGGTTATGACCATCGGTGAAAGCACAGAGCGCATGGTGGTTTTGGAGCCTGTTGTCTCGCTATCGCCCTCAAACCCTTCTGTTGTCAGATCGAAGATACGGGATTTCAAATTGAGTTTCCCAAGATCGATCTGGCGGTAAGGCATCGTTCCTGAGGGCGATAGAACCTGCATATAGGTGCCGATAATCCCCATATTCGGCGTCGGCAGACTATTCTTCGCATCAGACGATGTATTCAGGCCCAAGAGGGTCAAACCGTCCATTTCCAAATCAAATGACCCGCCGGGCCCGCCGTCCAGCCAGTCAAAATCGACAGTTTCGATGATGAGATCGAGCCGTTCGTCTGACTTGTTATTCCCTACCACGACCTGCGCGATGCTCAGCGTGCCTTCTTGACCATCTTCGAAAGCCGTCGCTGTCAGGTCTTGCAGATGAAGCGCGCCAAAGCTCTGATTATCAGACATGTCAGACACAGTGTCGTTATTGGTGACATCTGCCCCGGCTTCGCCGCGCAGCAAGCGGGCCAAGCTCTGAGCCAGATCAGGTGACGGCGAGACGACCGTCATTTCGCCCAAACTTGCCTCAACCGTTTTGACTTGGCCCTCATCTTCAAAATCCTCCGCGCGCAAATCATTGACGATCATTTTGTCGAAGGTTGGACGACCATCGACTTCATGTAGGCCGATCAGTCTGACTTGGTCGGCCTTGACGACGCTACCGTGATGCTCGGCGGACCAATTGGTATAAGTCACGTTCGACCCATCGATCTCACGTGCCGCTTGAGTTGACGTCTCGCTGTCCAACTCCAGCGCAGTAAGAAGGTCCATCGTCGTGGCTTCGGACCCCGAACGCGGTTTAACCTCGAAATAGCGTGATAAGGCCGTTTGATCGGCCTTGCTCAGCTCAAGAGACGCCGCTTCGACTGAGATTTCGGGAATGTCGGCCTTGTCCCCGCTCGAACAAGCCCCCATCAATAAGGCAGAGGCAGCGAAGCCCACCATCAGAGTTCGGCGCAAGGAGACCGGGGTAGCGAACATGTCAGGGGTCCTGTCGAAATTAAAGCGCAACTCTAGCGGTGGCGCAAAACCTGACAAGGCGGAATTCCCGTTGCGCGACAGCGCAGACCCGCGCATCCTTTATGTGCTGTCAAACCGCGCACGGCGCGTCTCGCTCAAGGTCAAAGCGGCAGAGCGGCAGGTCCACGTCATCGTCCCCAATCTGCGCGCTTTTGCTCAGGCGCAGGCTTTCGCTCAAACCCAGCGCGACTGGATTGATGTACAACTAGAAGGGTTGCCGCCACCGCAGCCCTTTGTGCCGGGCGAAGATATTTTGTTTCAAGGCGATCTCTACCGCCTCGTCAGTCCGCCCGGAAAAGGTCGAGCCAAGATTGACCGTGCCGGTCGTCGGATCATCGTGCCCTCCCCTGATCCAGAGAGTTTTGCCGGTCGCGTCCGGCGCCTATTGATTCGCGAAGCCCGGGCGGAGCTAGAAGCCGCCACGCATCACTATGCCAGCGAGCTCGGCAAACGGGTCGGCAAAGTGAGTGTGCGCGACCAAGCTAGCCGGTGGGGCAGCGCCATCACGCGGCAAGGAGAAGGCCATATCAGCTATAGTTGGCGTCTGATCTGCGCCCCGCCCGACATTCTCGAATATGTCTGCGCTCACGAATGCGCGCATTTGGTAGAAGCCAATCATAGCGCGGCCTTCTGGGCCGTGTGTGAGCAGCTATTTCCCGAGACGAAGCGCGCCAAACGTTGGCTCACCAAACATGGCGGTGACCTGCACGCGGTCGGCGCTGACGTCTGAGCAAATAGGCGGCACAGCTTGCAACCAATCGGGCCGCCCCGCATAACTCTACAATGGATACATTCGCAAAATTTGCTGCGAGGGGCTTAGACCTTCTAGGCTCTCTCTTTCTGCTGTTAGTCGCCCTGTTGTTGGTTGCGGCGATTGGCCTGTTCATCTTCGACAAGACGCAGCGTAAAAATACGATCTGGCGGAACTATCCAGTCATCGGTCACTTCCGGAATCTGTTTCAGATACTCGGCGAGTTTTTTCGTCAATATTTCTTCGCTCAAGACCGAGAGGAAATGCCGTTTAACCGAGCCGAGCGTGATTGGGTTAAACATGTCTGCGAGGACGGGAAAGATGTGGTGCCATTCGGGTCGACGAAGGTGTTTGCCCCCGGCATGCCGATATTCGCCAATGGTCTGTTTCCGAAACTGGATGAAGACGAGACGATCAAACCGCCCTTCGTGATCGGACCAGGCACGCCCAACCCCTATCACCCGTCCAGCTTTTTCAATATTTCGGCCATGAGTTATGGCTCCATATCCGCGCCTGCCGTGCGGGCGTTAAGTCTCGGCGCGCAGATGGCGGGATGCTATCTTAATACAGGTGAAGGCGGGGTCTCGCCCTACCATCTCGAAGGCGGATGCGACGTCGTTTATCAACTGGGCACAGCCAAATTTGGCGCGCGTAACGAAGACGGCACGCTGAACGAAGAGAAACTCGCCAAAATCTGCGAAAACCCACACATTAAAATGATTGAGATCAAGCTGAGCCAAGGAGCAAAACCCGGCAAGGGCGGCATTCTCCCGGCGGCTAAAGTGAACAAGGAAATTGCCGATATTCGCGGCATTCCAGAAGGCGAGAGCGCCCTGTCGCCCAACCGCCACGTTGATGCCAGTAATTCTGAGGAATTGCTCGACCTGATTGACCAAGTCCGGCGCGTGTCCAAACGTCCGACCGGAATCAAATTTTGCATGGGTCAGGTGGAGCCGGTGCAGGACCTGATCGACACGATCCTTAAGCGCGGTGCCGCATCAGCCCCCGATTATATTGCCCTTGATAGTGGCGACGGCGGCACAGGCGCAGCGCCCATGCCTCTGATCGACAATACCGGCATGCTGATCGAAGATAGCCTGCCTTTGCTCGACGATATGTTGCGCGCCGCAGGCCTACGGGACCGCATTAAGATCATCGCCGCCGGAAAGCTCATTACCTCGGCTGACGTGGCTTGGGCGCTCTGTGTCGGCGCTGATATGATCAATAATGCGCGCGGCTTCATGTTCGCATTGGGCTGTATTCAGGCGCTTAAATGCGACAAGAACACCTGCCCAACTGGCATTACAACGCATGATAAACGCCTGCAGAAGGGCCTCGATCCGAGCAACAAAGCCGTACGCGTACGCAATTTTGTCAAAACGCTTCATAGTGAAGTTGAAATGATCGCTCACGCCTGCGGTGTCGACAGTCCGCGCGACCTCACTCGCAGCCATTTACTGGTGATGCAATCATCGGGTCGCACGCGGCCGTTCAACAAAGTCTGGAATCCAGGTCGCTACTTATCGACTGAGGAACGCTAACCGCGTGCTCCGGTTGACGATAAGGGGCGTCGGACCTATCTTTTGACTATGATGAAACCCGGCAACATCCGACCGATCCTGACCGTGCCTGATCCGCGCCTTAAGCAGATCAGTGAGCCTGTTGAGCGCGTCGATGACGCCCTTCGCACGCTCATGGATGATATGTTGACGACCATGTATGCCGCGCCGGGCATTGGCCTCGCGGCAATTCAGGTGGGTGTTCCAAAGCGCGTTATCGTGATGGACTTGGCCAAGGACGGCGAAGACCCGAACCCGAAATATTTCGTCAATCCAGAAATCCTTGATCCAGACGTCGAAACCATCCCCTATCAAGAGGGCTGCTTGTCGGTGCCGGACATTTATGACGATGTAGATCGCCCTAAAACCTGCCGTGTCACTTATCTGGATTATAATGGCGAACGCGTGACGGAAGATTGCGAAGGCCTTTACGCTGTCTGTATCCAGCACGAAATGGATCATCTTGAAGGCATCGTCTTCCTCGATCACCTCTCACGTTTGAAACGTGACCGCGCGATCAAGAAGGTGATGAAAGCCGAAAAGCTTAAGGCTGCAAGCTAACAGCTGTTATCCACTGCACCCTGTCGTTCCCGATGACAGACAGTCACCAACTATTCGAGGCCTTTCCTTGCCGCTCAATCTTGTCTTTATGGGCACGCCCGATTTCGCAGTGCCGAGCCTCGCGGAAATCGTCGCGAATGGGCACAATGTCTTACGCGTTTACACGCAACCGCCGCGCAAATCAGGTCGTGGACAAAAGCTGACCAAATCGCCCGTCCATCAATTTGCAGAGATCATGGGTATTCCGGTCGAGACGCCAGAGAGTTTTCGCAAGCCATCCGTCATTGATGCACTTGAAGCCCTAGACGCGGACGTCGCCTGCGTGGTGGCCTATGGTCAAATCCTGCCGCAACGGGCCCTCGATGCACCAAAGGATGGCTGCCTGAACTTGCACGGATCGCTTTTACCGCGTTGGCGCGGGGCCGCTCCGGTTCAACGGGCCATTATGGCCGGGGATACACAAACGGGTGTGCAGATCATGCAAATGGCCAAAGGATTGGATACAGGCGATATATTGCTATCCGAGACCGTTGATATCCGCCCGACCGACACGGCGGCGAGCTTATCCAACCGGTTAGCGCAGACTGGCGCTGAAATGTGGCCCCGCATTCTAGGCGCAGTCGAGCGCGGTGCCCTCACGCCGACACCTCAAGCAGGTGACCCCACTTACGCCCATAAAATCGACAAGGCGGAGAGTCGGATCGACTGGTCCCGCTCGGCCGATGAACTTGATTGCCATATTCGCGGCCTTGCCCCCTTCCCCGGTGCTTGGTGTGAAATTGATGGTAAGCGGGTCAAAGTCCACTTGGCGACGCCCGAAAACGGATCGGGCGCACCTGGGACTGTGCTGGACGACAATCTGTTGATCGCCTGCGGCAAAAGCGCGCTACGGCTTCTTCAAGTCCAACCCGCTGGAAAGCCGAAAATGGACGCCGAGGCCTTTCTAAAAGGAACACCGGTGGCCAAAGCGCTTGTTTTACTTTAGGAAACCCTGATGACCGCACGACAATTCGAAGATTATCATGGCTATACAATAGTCCATAACAAGTCCGGGGCCCGTTTACTGACCGGCGATGGATCGCTCGCCAATCCTGAGACCTTTAAAAGTCTGGATGGCGCCAAACAGTGGATCGACGATCGACTAAAGGACCTTAAGGGCGACCGCCGCGCTGCCCATATTGGCACAGTAGACGGCTATGTTGACGCGCTGACGACGCAAGGACCGAGCAAGCATGAAGGCAAGATGCTGGCCGCTCACGCTGTTGCGCCGGATCGACGCATGACGCCTCAGCAACTCGCCGATGTCGCTGGCTGGAAACGCTATTCGTCGGCCAACACGCATTACGGTAAATTGGGCAAACGCTTTGCTGAACAGCTCAACTTGGAAATTTCTGAAGACAATAACCATGCCTGGACCCGCACGATCGGCGAATATGATGACGCCACAAGTGAGTGGATCATGCATGAGGAATTGGCCCAAGCGGTTGAGCAGCTTAAAATCCGCTAGGCGTTTTCTGACGCTTCCGGGCATCTAATGCCGCGCTACAAACTTACAATCGAATATGATGGCGGGCCCTATATGGGCTGGCAATGGCAGGACCATGGACCTTCGGTTCAAGGGGCTGTTGAGGACGCGGTCGAACGGCTCGATGGCGGACGTCGCGATGTCTACGGGTCCGGCCGCACTGATAGCGGCGTACATGCGCTAGCGCAGGTCGCGCATGTTGACCTGACCAAAGATTTGCGCGCCGATAAGGTCCGCGACGCGATCAACTTTCATCTTGGCGACCATCCGATCAGCGTTTTGGACGCGCAAAAGGTCGATGATGAGTTTCACGCCCGGTTCGACGCGCGGGAACGGCGCTACCTGTTTCGGATTATCGACCGCCGCCCACGACTGGCGCTTGATCGAGGTCGCGTCTGGCGTATCCCCGTCAAACTTGATGCCGAAGCGATGGATCACGCCGCACAAGTCTTTGTCGGGCGGCATGATTTTTCGACTTTCCGCGACACGCAATGCCAGGCGAATAGCCCGGAAAAGACGCTTGATCTGGTTCGGGTCACGCGTGTCGGCGACGAAATTCATTGCGAATTTTCCGCCCGATCTTTCTTGCACAAGCAAGTCCGCAGCATGGTCGGCAGTTTAGTCGAAGTGGGTCTCGGAAAATGGACAGCGCGAGATCTACAGGCGGCATTGGATGCAAAAGACAGAACTGCCTGCGGACCCGTCAGCCCACCGGACGGTCTTTACCTCATCAAAGTGACCTACCCTGACAACTAAGCGGGACCGATCACCTGAAGCAGACCCGTCAACAGAACCATCATACCCGTCGAGACTATGACGCATCCGACCAAGACCGCGCTTCCAAGCGGAAAGCCTGCTGCCCGTTGGGCTAAACGGATATCGATCGGTAGCAGACCCAAATAGGCAGCGAGCAAGGCCCCGTAGCCAATGATCGTCGGCACGCCGAGATAGACGACGCCTATGAAAATGACGCCCAAGGCAACACATAGCCAGACGAGCGCCCAGTTGCGCACCACCCACCACTCAGCAAGTCTATCCGTCCGGCTCATCAAGATCGCGACTAAGCCAGATGTGACGGGAAAACTGAGCAACCAAAGTCCGATAATCAGAGCGAAAGGCCCCAGCTGAAAGTCTGGCACATCAGTCCCGGCCAACGTAGCGCGCTCCGTTTCCAAACCCACCATGACGAGCCAAAGCGCCGGAAAACAGACCAGAAGCGCCACAAAAGCGCAAATCACCCCGGCTTTAGATAAATCGAAAAAGCGTCGCCAATCGGCCCAACGACCGACAGCACCAAAAACTCCGTAGAGCGTCTTCATGCGGGCAGTCTCAAGCGCCGGGCTTCAAGCATATGCCGCAACCCTTCAGGAATGGGGCAGACCTGTCCGCCCTGTGTCGAGACCAACGTCGCCAAAGCCAGCAGAACCGGGGTTTCGTCCTGATAGGCAACAGCCTGGGTCACCCATGAGGATCCACCGATCCGGCCGATACCAATATGGAAAATCAGCTCGGGACGAAGATGGCATTCATTGACGTAAGTCAGCGTCTGCCCACCCACCAAAGTCCGCACAGTATCGGTCTGAAAATAATCTTTCATAGGATGATTGAACCGCACCCGCGCATCTTCGAACAAGGCCGCCATTGCGACATTATTGACATGGTTCAGCGGGTCGAGATCTTGAAACCGTGGCCGCACGTCAACCGTCTCAGGATAGAGGTCACGGTCGAGCCAATGGGGGTCGATCCTTTGTCCGGAAGGGTAATCGGTCATGCGCGCGGCCATACTGTCGCGATACGGATGGCACAACCGCGCTTTATAGCGCGAGTGCTGGACGGGGCTGCAACAGCCTGCCAGAGTTGAGCGTGAAAGAGGTCAACCATGAGATGGTTTTTCCGGATCACCGGGCTCATTTTCTTAATGTTCGCGCTTTTAGTCGGATTTAGTGCGCTGCTGCCACAGACACAGACCATAGAGCGCTCACAGGTTTTCGACCTAAGTGTAGAGACTATTTTCGACACAGTTGTGAATCTGAGAACCCATTCATCTTGGTCCCACCTCGTTCCGGAAAGCACGGCCCTCGCCTATGGTCAGATGAGCGGCACAGGGGCGAGCGCGGCTTGGAGTCAGGAAGGTTCGGTCGGATCGATTGAAATTCAGCAGACAATCGACTCTTCACTTGTCTTGACCTCAGTGCATGTCGGACGGTCGAGTCATGTGCTGACTTATGTGCTCGCCGCGGAAGATACAGGTACAATCGTCTTATTAAGATCAGACCGTGATCTTGGCGGCTTTCCCTATTTGCATCGACTTCGCGCCAAAATCGGTGAAGCCCGAACTGCCGCCCAAATGGACGCCTCACTCGTGCGTCTGGGCCAAGTTGCAAAGCAGACGGAAAATTAAGGGTCTTTTTCTGGCTCTGGCTGAACCAATTCGTCAATTTTCAGCCGGCTTTCATCCGGATCTGGTTCGCGGAATAGGTCACGTAGACGGCGAGAATCGTCTTCGATACGGATCGGATTGCTCAGAAACTCGCGTGAGAAACCGACTTCAGGACCGTCATCTAACAACGTGCTCGACGCCCCCCCCGCATTGATCGAATTGTTGCCAATCCCGGTGCTCCACGGGTCGCCGCCGCCCGCAATATTGGCCCCCGTAGAATTACCGCGGCGGAATCCCGCCGGGGCTCCGGGCGTTCCGGTCGTTCTCACGCCTCTAGATTTATACTGATCGAAACTCTCAAACCCGTCCGAGTTGCGGCCCTGGAAGGTGCGGAGATATTCCGGACAATCGAGATGGGTCTTGCCGGCCTCGCGACAGCGAATATCCAGAACGATCCCCTCAAACCCTTCGCCGGGCGAATTGCCGTAGCTACCGGGCGCTAAGGTCCAGCCGCCGGTGCCGGGTGCCGCACGCTGAGTCCCGCCACTGGGCGGCGCACCGATGTTCCCGCCGCCCGTGGTCGGTCCCGATAGAGGATTACTGGACGGACGACGAATCTGACCGGGATCTGCCGTATTCGCAGGACCTAACGGACGATCCTGACGCATCAAATCAATAAACGGATCGGATTGCTCCTGTGGCACAGCGCGGCGTTCTTCGACAATCGTTTCGGGCGCTTCAGGCGAAGCTAGGATCGTCGGCGGGGCTGTAATAATCTCTGGCTCGATCACAATCGGCTCAGCTTGCGGCTCCGGTTCCAGAACAATTTCAGGTTCAGGTTCGACGGTCTGTGGTTCGACAATCTCCGGTTCTACGATCTCCAATGCCTCAACAGGCGGCAGTTCTTCGAGAGGCCGCGGCTCAAGCTCAGGCGTCATAATACCAGGGGCGGGCACCTCTTCCGCCGGGGTTGGCGTGACAAAAGGGGCAGGCTCGATCTCAAGCTCAAGCTCAGGATCAGGCTCAACCACAGGCTCGGGCTCAATCACCAGTTCGGGCTCAGGTTCCACGACGGGCTCGATCACGGGTTCAGGCTCTAGGATCGGTTCCGGCTCTGAAATGACAGGCTCAGGAACAATTGGGTCCAGCTCGATGACGGGTTCAGATTCTGGCTCAGGGTCCAACACAATGGGTTCAGGGATAAGCTCCGGCTCGGGTTCCGGCTCGATTGGCTCTGGAATAGGGTCTGGCTCAGGCGCCGGGATGGCTTCGGGTTCTGGCTCGACCACAGGCTCCGCCAGAATTTCAGGAGGCGGCGGTATTGGGGTTGGCTCAGGATCTGGTTCTGGCTCAGGTTCAGGTAGAGGCGCGGGCGGAGGGGGAGTCGGTTCGGGTTCGCGAACGGGCGGCGGTGTCGGTCTCGGCTGTGGACGCGGCGCGCGCGCGGGCACGGGAATGACAGGGGCTGCCACAGGTTCAGCGACAGGCTCAGGCTCAGGTTGCGGGGCCTCAAAGGCGACAATCTGAACTGGAATCACCTCGGGCTCATCCGGCTTCAAATCCGGAACAATGAAATTAGTGGAGAGCGCAAAGAACAAGAAAGCGTGAACCGCTATCGCAAGGACAACGGTTCCGGTGCCGCGCTGCGCATCATCTTCGAAGAAGTCCGCCAGCCGGTCGGGATCATGGTAGGGCGAAAACCCACCACCGCGCGGCGTATAAAGACCCTGATCATATGGGACGTACGCGGTCACGCGTGGCTGACTCTCCTTTGAACGCGACAGCATGTTCGCTCATAATAGAGTCCGCTTAGCAGGGTTCACGCGCAGGCCAAGGCGCGCCCTGCATCGTTTACGGCTTTGTCACGCTTCGATAAGGGCTCGACAAAGAGAGTTTAGCCTTAGCTCGCGATCAGCACGAGCCCACAGAGTACCAGCGTCGCCCAAAATACAGTCCGTTCAAAGCGTCCACCGTCTCGGCGGTGCATATGGAAATAATGGTTCATGCGGTCGGGATGCTCCCGCCTTATGTCCGCTTTATGGCGTCGGCGTGACCATTTCAGTCTCGATTTTTTTTCGGTGCGTGCTTCGCCAAATGACGATGCCGACGCCGCTCATGGTGACAGCCACACCGAGGATGAGCCCAAGCGAGAGCGGCTCTCGCAATATGATTAAGCCCCCGGCGACACCAATCACCGTGTTTAATAAGCCGCTCGGCGCGACGACTTGGATCGGCAGGCGCGATAACAACCAATAATAGGACCCATGCGCGAGGATGCTCACCAGTAATGTTGAATAGGCGAGCGCGGCGAGAAACATCCAACGCAAATCCGGCGCAAAAACGGCCGTCTGGTTCGTTTCCAAAACCAAGGTTAGCGGCCAGAGTATGATTGTACCGATCACCGCGAACCACGCGACGAGCTGTGATGGCTTGATCCCTTTAGTTCGTTTGACGGCGATGGCGGCGAAGGCTTCGCTGAGCGCACCGCAAGCGATCAAAGCCAGACCGACTATGAAAAGCGGCCCAACCGCTTCACGCGGTCCAGCAATCGCAATGATAATCACGCCCAAAAACGCCAAGGCGATACCGAGCGATGACCAACCGCGAATTCGCTCACCTAGCAGTAAGACGCCCAGCAGAACGGAAAACGGCATATATAACTCAATCGCTACAGCCGCCGCGCTCGCTGTTGTCATGCCCATCGCTGGGAACATGAAAGCGTAGTTTAGCGCGCCGAAGCCAAGCCCACCGATAAAGACCGCGCGCATCTGCCCTTTATGCCAACGAAGAAAGGGGGACATCAGGATCGCGACCAAACTCATCCGCATCGCAGCATAGAAAAGCGGCGGCATACCAAAGTCGCCAATCGCTGTACGCATGACAGAAAAATGCAAACCCCAGATCGTGCAGATCATCAGCAACACTAATGTTTCGCGCACGTTCATATTGTCGCGGTAGCAAGAGCGGGTTAGCAGCGCCATCATTATGCAACTGTCCGAACAGATTCAACGCGTCGCCACCAGTGCGACCATGGCCATGACACAGGCGGCGCGTGATCGGCTCAAGGCAGGCCACCCTGTCATCTCGCTGAGCGCTGGCGAACCCGACTTTGCGACCCCGGACCACATTCTAGAGGCTGCTCGACGCGCGATGCTGGACGGAAAAACGGGCTACACTGCGGTCGACGGTATTGCCGAGTTGAAGCAGGCCATTGTCGCCAAGTTCGCGCGCGACAATGATCTTTCAGTCACGCCCGCACAGATCAATGTCTCACCGGGCGGCAAGGCCGTGCTTTGGAACGCCCTGGCCGTCACGGTCGGTCCGGGTGATGAGGTGATCGTGCCAACACCCTGTTGGGTCAGCTATCCGGAAATGGTCAAACTGACCGGGGCCACACCCATCATGTTGCCCGGCGGTCCCGACTTCAAAATTACAGCTGAACAGCTGAGTGCCGCGATCACGCCCGCAACACGCTGGCTCATGCTCAATTCGCCGAGCAACCCAACAGGGGCGGTCTACTCGAAGGCTGAACTCCACGCCCTAGCGGACGTGTTGCGTAATCACCCTCAAGTCATGGTTTTATCCGACGATATCTACGAAGCACTGGTGTTTGGAGACGCGACGTTTGCGACGATGGCAAGTGTGGCTCCGGATTTGTCGGACCGCGTGCTGACCATGAACGGCGTGTCCAAAGCCTATTCTATGACAGGCTTTCGTATCGGATACGGCACGGGGCCCGAATGGCTAATCGCCGCGATGCGCAAATTCATGGGGCAGACGACGTCGAACCCAACCTCGATCAGCCAGTGGGCGGCGGTCGCGGCCCTGAACGGCCCGCAAGATTTCCTGAATGATTGGCGCACGCAATATCGGACGCGTGGCAAGATCATGACTGAGGCGCTCAATGCTGCTGGCCTCAGCTGTGCTTTGCCGGATGGCGCCTTTTATGTGTTCGCAAATTGCGAGGTTGTTATGGAGAAACTGGGCTTCCAATCGGATGCGGACTTCGCGATGGCTTTGCTGAATGACGCGGATGTCGCCACCGTGCCAGGGTCGGCTTTTCACGCGCCCGGACATATCCGCCTGTCCTACGCAGCTGCGACCGAAGAGATTGAACAGGCGTGTTCTAGGATCATGGAATTTTGCGAACTCTGACCCCATATAAAGTGCTGGCCCTACTTATTTGGAAGGAGATTTCATGGATATTGATATCGGCATTAAAGCGGCAGACCGCGAAGCCTCAGCCAACGCCCTGACGCGACTACTGGCAGACACCTACACGCTCTATCTGAAAACGCATGGTTACCACTGGAACGTGGAAGGCCCGCATTTCCAACAACTCCACGCCTTGTTCATGGAACAATATACGGAGATGTGGACCGCATCGGACGACCTAGCCGAACGTATTCGGGCGTTAGGTTTTTATGCGCCGGGTTCCTACACTCAGATGGCCGAACTGGCGTCGCTACAAGAAGAAGATAGCACGCCGCCAGACTGGAAGAGCATGGTTCAAACGCTGGCCAAAGGTCACGAGCAAGTTGCGAAAACCGCACGAGAGGTTCTACGGATCGCTGAAGAAACTGGTGACGATGCGACCTCAGACGTGGTTGCTCCGCGTGTGACGCTGCATGAAAAAACGGCGTGGATGCTGCGTGCAACCGCGAGCTAATTAGCTGCGACGCTGACCTAAACGAAGCCAGTCCCGCTTGGGCAGACCATAGAGTTGATCCATAAACTCCATCTGCAGACCAATGGGTTGGCCGTGCGGGCTGTTCCACATAATCGCGATCCCGGATTGTTTTTCGGGATCGAATAGAATGAGCGACCGATAGCCTTCGACACCACCCCGGTGCCCGACGACTTTATGGCCATGATAGTCATAAATACGCAGCCCGAGCCCGTAATGGCTATTATCGAGCGCGCCATAGCTTCGGTCCATCATGCGCTGCTCACCTGGGGTCGCGACGACACGGGTCTGCATGGCCATTAACCGCTCGGTTGGAAACGGCGTTGTCGGCATCATACCGGGCTTGTTCGGCATGAGGGCGGTCATCCAGCGGGCTAAATCGACCACGGAACTGTTGACCCCAGCCGCTGCCGGAACATGATAATAACTAGATTTAATATGCCGGATGAGGCGTCCTTTACGATTATGCGGACGCGCCCAATTCCGACTGTGAACCATCGCGTCGAGCGTCAGGCTGGCCGTGCTCATACCTAGCGGATCAAAAACTTCGCGCTGCACAACCGTTTTGTAGGGAAGTTCTGTCGCTTCTTCGACGATTTCTGCTGCTGCGTCGAACGCAACATTTTGATAGGTGTGGCAGGTCCGCGGCGGGCAAACATAATTAAGGCCACCTAACTGCGTGCGCAGCATTTTGGCGTCTCGTCCGTCCTCAATCCGACCATCATAGGCGTTGCGTGTAATGCCAATCCGGTGAGACAGAAGGTCAACGATATCGTGCTTTTCGCTAGTTGGCGGCAAGTGAAGTGACGGCGCCAGCGCTTCGATGGGCAGTCTGGCATCGACACGGCGTTCTTCAACCAAGCCAAGCAAGGTCGAGGCGGCAACCCCTTTGGACACGGACGCCCACCGGAAAATTGTGTTCTGATCAACCGCTTTACCGCTGCCACGCACTTGCTCGCCATAGCCTTTGGCGAAGGTGACACGACCATTCTCAACAATGGCGATCGCCATCCCGGTCATGTCGGATTTTTGCATCATGGCGGTCGCCCGCCGATCAATTTCATTGGCATTGATGCCTGGCACACGAGCGGTTTGCGCCGACGCGACCGCGCAGAAGGTCATCGAGAAAAGAAGTGCCAGCCAAAACTTCATGAACACGGCATAGGGGGATTGCTTGGTCAATGTCGAGACGGTTCGCTTATTGGGCGCATTCCATTCCCCTCAGGTCAACAGGATCCACCCGATCAATGCAAAACCCAGGCCTAAACGATAAATCATGAAGGGTAGAAAGCCGATGCGGGTCACAAAGCGTAAAAATAGAGCGATGGCAGCGTAAGCGACCACAAAAGAGAGGGCTGCGACCCCCAGTCCTTGCCCCAATGTTGCGCTTCCCGTATTCTCTCCCGACGCGAGCTTGAGCAGGGCATAAGCGCCTCCGGCACCGATGACCGGCAGGCTCATCAACATCGAAAAGCGGGCTGCCGCCTCACGCGACAGACCGATAACCCGACCCGCGCTCATAGTGATACCCGAACGCGACGTGCCCGGAATAAAGGCAATGACTTGCGCCAGACCCATGCCGAAGGCCCCGCGCCAGCTGAGTGTGTCCATGTCCCGCGCGTCTTTGGCCCAAATATCGGACAACCATAGTACAACGCCAAAAATGATGGTCGCGGCAGCAATGATTGCTGGGTTACGGAGCGCTTCGTCCCAGCCCCCGCTCGCGAGCAGTACACCAATAATCAGCGCTGGTGGCGTCGCCACGATCAAATTGAGCGCCAAGACCGAGCCCCGCGTCAGTTTGCGCTGGACGAGATCGCGTACCCCCAAGATCATTTCAGCCACATCTTTGCGAAAATAAAGCAGGACGGAGAACAGCGTCCCGAAATGAGCCATCACGTCAATCAAGACGCCTTGCTCGGTCCAACCGAACACAGCTTCAGGCAGGATGAGGTGGGCGGAACTCGACACCGGAAGAAATTCGGTCAGCCCTTGTATCAGAGCGAGTAAAAGTGCCTGCCACCAAGTCATGAGCGCGATTAGGCCGGACAGCGTTAGCATAGCGTTACGTTGCCTCCGTAAATAAGCACGGGTGCAATCCAGATAAGGCGGAACGAAGGCGATGCACGACGGGTTAGGTTAGTATGCCACGCACGATATTCATCACCGACGCCGCCTCCCCGCTGGGACGGGCCTGTGCAGTGCGACTTGGTCGAGCTGGCTGGAATGTAATTATGGGTGCCTCCTCCCTCTCCAGCCTTGAAGATATATGCGGGGAATTGCCCGACACGGCGACGTTACCCAGCCGATGTGTCCCGACCGATATCGGCAATGTCGTTCCTGTGTTGGAAGACGGCGAGGATCGGTTCGGTTCGATCGACGCCATATTGGTCAATAGTCGTGCCAAGCGGGTTGGCTGGCGACGGACGCTTGATAGCGGAATTCTCTCGCTAGCGGTGGTGAGCGAAGCAGCCCGCCCATTTCTAACCCGATCAGAAGGTCATTTGGTCATTGCAGGCGTTCGCGGTGGTCAACGCAGCATGGGCGGCGCGATGCAGACCGTGGCCCGCCAAGCCTCGAAAGTGATCGTCGATGCTTTGGAGCAGGATTGGGAGGAGTATCCCATCCGGATCAGCCTTGTCGAACCGCACGGGTTGGACGGACCCAAGCAGATGGCCGGCCGGATCGCCCGAACACTAAATGGCGCGCCGCCACGACGGCCGATCCAGCGCGAACAGCCCCTCATAGCCTCGCGTTATTAATCGCTAAGCGCCGCATTGAGCGAAGGCCCTTGTTCAGCTTTAAGGGCCGCACAGAGTTCAATGCGTTCGATCGCCTGCATCAAGCTCCGTTCATAGCCCGGAATAATGTCGGCCTTTGAGAGATAGAAACTCTCGACATCATCGCGTTCTTCGGTTGAGCAAAAGCCGTTGGCTGCAGATGGTGTCCCGCCAAGGCGAACATCTGGCACCTTACGCGCGACATAATCGTCGAAATTCGTCTTATACCAATCCCAAGCCATCGCTTCATGACGTTCATTCCCGAGCAGCCCGGCAACAATCGTCCCGCTTTGACGTCCGGTGAATGGGCTATCGTCAGCCAGAGCCAACGCAAGCAGACGCTGCGCCTGATCTCCATCCGGTGTTTTTGTCAGTGCATTCAGAGCGGCGGTTTTTTCAAGCGGAGAACCGTCTGCGGCCAACTCAATCAAAGGCTCGAACGCAGCAGCCGGAACGCGGCGGATAGTTTCACTAAAGGCTGACCTCAGAATATTTGTCGGTACGTTGGCGCGTTTCTCTTCATCTTGCTCCAGAACACCCAGCCCCAGATAAAGTGTGCCTTGGCGCAAGAGGTAGTTCTTAGCGTCCGCGTCATTACCTTTCGTCGCAAGGAGATCCCCGAGGGTCGGGGCTAGCAGGTCCCCTTCGATGGAATCCTCGCCGCGTATGCGACGATACCGATCCCCATACGTATCCCCAATATGCTGCGCCAATCCAGGGCGGACATCCGGCAGTTCTTCATAGATGAAGTTCAATAATTTGGTTGAGCCCGACGCCACATCATAGTCTGGATGTTGCGCAAACGCGCGCATGCCGGAGAGATAGGTTTCCCCGTCAACCTCACCGGCCCGGAAGGCGGCCACGAGACTGTCTTGTGCTGACAGCGCTTCCTTGGTTGAAAGGTGCTCGAGATTGGCCATCAACTTGCCCCACGCTTCACCGTTCATCGTGAAGCGGTAATAGCCCGCGCCGTCAGCGTTGGGCATAACCGCATCGGCACAATCGATCGGGGCCTTCAGCGCACCACTGCGGTCTATCATCAAGTTACATTGCTTGGTCACCTCACCATCCTTGATGAAGTTAGCGCACACTGGGATCTGCCAGCTCTGTCCTTGTTCGACCTTGGAGCCAAGCGGTGCATAGCGCGACTGCGACAGCGACAGGGTCGTATTGCCTTTACGCTCACAAGTCAGCTTAGCGGTCACGAGAGGCAGGCCCGGCTGATCAACGAAGCTCTTCATGGCCGCGACAACTTTTGGATTATCCGATCCGTCCGCAATCGACTGGAAGAAATCATCCGCCGACGCAACATCATCTGCATAGCGGTCCATGTGCAGCTGAACGCCGGTCTGGAAAGCGTCTTTGCCGACATAGCTTTCGAACATATCCAGCACACCGCCGCCTTTGCGGTAAGTAATGCCATCAAACTGATCCATCACCTTCTCGGAGCGCTCCAGCGGTTCCCGGACTTTGCGCGTTGTCGACAACGTGTCGATATTCATCGCGTCGAGCGAGGCGTTGAGCGTGACATTCTCAAAATTACCGTCTGATTGCCACAGGGTCAGGCCCTTATTGCCCATCCACGTGGCGAAGGCTTCGTTCAGCCAGATGTCTTCCCACCAGACGGGCGTGACGAGATTGCCGAACCATTGGTGCGCCAATTCATGACTGTGGACGCGGGCATAGGCCCGTTTTTGCGCCAGCGGAGCGTCTTCATCCAGCAACAGCAGAAATTCGCGGTAGACGATGAGGCCGGGATTCTCCATCGCGCCAAACGCATAATCCGGGGCCGCAATCAGATCGAGTTTCTCGTAGGGATATTCGCGGCCGAAATAGCCTTCGAGCGCCGAGAGCAACCCATCCGTATTATCGAGCGCATAGGCCAAGCGCTTCCCTTCGCCGCGGGCCGCCAAACCCCGCAGGGCCAATGGACGAGTCCGGACGTCATTTGGCGGAATATCGCCATAGTCCACCACATCATAGGGGCCGACGGCAAAGGCGATCAGATAAGTCGGCAGCGGACGCGTCTGCGCAAACTGGTGTTTGATCAGGCCGCCTTCCATCGGGGTTTCTGAAGACTTCGTGGTGTTCGAGACCACGACATTGCCTTCGGGCGCTGTGATCGACAGGGTGAAGGGCTGTTTATATTTCGGCTCATCAAAGGACGGGAATGCTTCTCGGGCCGCCATCGGTTCCATCTGCGTCACGATATAGGCATCATCGCCGCGTACGACCTTATAGGCGGAATTGAGGTTCTGGTTGAACGGGGTCTCAAAACTGATGCGGATGACGCCGTTACCAGCAGGCAGCATCGTGCCAGCCTCTAGCCATGCTAAACCTGAAGGGGCATCCGCTTCGGGGACAGCATCAAAGCTCAGAGGAAAGGTCTCTCCACCGATCTCAATGGACGCCGCACTCACCGTCATTTCTTTCGCGTGCATCCAGAAACCGGACGTGACAGCATTAATCATCGTATCAATATCGACCTGTCCACTCATTCCGTCCGCGTGCGGGTCAATCTCTAGATCAATCCGATACTCCAGTGGCGTCACTGTTTCGGGAAGTTGGGCGTGAGGAATGACGTCGCGTGACACGTTGGCTATCGTCTCAACAGCTTCGACTATATTCGGCGTCGTTTCGTTCACCGGATCACTGTCCGTGGCAGGATTACAAGCCGTCAATGTGAGCGTAGCGGCGGCAAGCAGAAGAGCATGTTTCATGGGGCGACATTCTAAATAGTTCGAATTTGAGGGGTTCATAGCCGCCTGATCCTCACACCGCCAACTCACATGTTAAAGTTATGGTATAACGGTGCAGCCATGATAAACTAACTCAATGTCCGCCTATGGCTTAACAGACGATCCGCTTGCAAAAGCAGGCAGAGATGACAGGTTCGACCTGCCCGACCGTAAAGGTCGGCCCGGACGTCTTCCGCCTGAAGGCTCGTCTGTTATCACACGCCGCATAACAGCTCTGGCCCTCGCTTTGGGTGTCTTTATGGCCGCGGGTAAGCTCTGGTTGCTCACCCTGACGGGGTCAGTCGGCGTGCTGTCCTCCCTCGTCCATAGCGGCTTGGATATGGTCGCTGCGGCCAGCTCTTTCATCGCCGTGCGCTTCGCGGCGCGCGCGCCAACGGATCAATATCGGTTCGGGTTTGGCAAAGCCGAGAGTTTTTCAGCCGTCTTCCAAGTCTGTTTGATCGGGCTTGCCGCTTTCTATCTGATGGGAGCGGCCATCGAAGCGTTGATGGGATCAGGCGGGATTGGTCATGACCATGCGTCCCACGGTCACGCCATTGATGGTTCGACCATCGCGATTGTCGTCATGAGCGGGTTTGTTGTCCTCACAGTCTGGTTATTGATTGCACAAAGTTGGGCCATTCGAGCGACGGGATCGATCGCCGTTCGGGGAGACCGCGCGCATTATACGGCGGATTTGTTCGGTAATCTGTTCGTGATTATGGGGCTGGCGATTGCGACTATGACCGACGCTCATTGGGCAGATGCGGCGGTTGGCGTGGTTATGGCGCTGTGGCTGATGTTCACAGGCTTCCGTGTGGCCCGTCTGGCGTGGGCGCAACTCATGGATCAGGAACTCAACCCGTCAGAGCGCAAACTGATCGTCAATCGCGTCATGTCAGACCCAAAAATCCGGGCCGTCACACATTTGCGCACGCGCGCCTCTGGACCTCATCTTCATATACAAATGCAGCTAAATCTCGATCCACACCTCTCATTGGCTGAGAGTCACGACATTGTTGTCGGTGCAGAAAAGCGCGTCATGGCCGCTTTTCCTGCGGCAGACATCTTAATCCACCCACATCCGGCGGGCTGTGCGCAGACCCATGGGAATGTGCGATTTGATACAGCAAAAAACGGGTCTTAACCCTTAAACTTAAAGCTTCGTTTGCCATGTCTGGGTTAGACGGATCGGATGCGGACGCTGTACCATTACCCGATGCATCCAGGCTGCCGCGCCGTGCGGCTTTGCTTTGCCGAAAAAAAGCTCAAATTGCGCGAGATCGTCATCGATCCGTGGAATCCAGACGAAAAATTCCAATCGCTCTCCGCCGAAGATGTCCCGCCCATACTAACCGATCTGACAAAGTCGGGCTCGGTCACGATTGTCGGCACTCAGACTCTGTGTGAATATGCGGATGAGTCCAGTGGTCGCAATCCGCTCATGCCTGGCGAACGTCATGACCGGGCGGAAGTGCGCCGTCTGACCACATGGTTCGGGCAACGGTTCGACCATGAAGTCAATGCGCTGATCTTACCCGAAAAGCTGGAGACGGTGTTTATCGGCGGCACACCTGACCCGGATGCGCTGCGTGAAGGTCGCGCCGCTTTGCGAGATCATATGAGTTATATGACGTGGCTGCTGAGCATTCGTGATGGTCTGGCTGGCCCCGCCTTTACCTTGGCAGACATTATGGCCTCGGCACATCTATCTTGCCTTGACTATCTCGGCGAAGTCTCGTGGCGCGAATTTCCGGCCGTGAAGGAATGGTATCAGACAATTAAATCCCGACCATCCTTCCGCCCCTTGCTCGCCGACCGACTTCCGGGCATTCGCCCACCCCAGCATTATGGCGATCTCGATTTTTGATCATGTCACCGCCGCGTAATCCGCTGGCGCGATTGACCGGACGCGCCGAGGCGCTTGGCTTTACCGCTCCGCATATTGTTGATCTCGACAGCTATGGCGATGGTGCAGGGGATCGTCTGCGAGACTTTGTTGCTCAAGACCGTCATGCCAGCATGGAGTGGATGGAGACGACGCTGGATCGGCGCGCCCATCCCAAGTCTTTGTGGCCGCAGGCCAAATCAGCGATCATTTTTGGTATGAATTATGGCCCGGAAACCGATCCACTCATCACACTAAACCAACCGGATCGCGCGACGATTTCCGTCTACGCCCGGGGTCGCGACTATCACGACGTGATGAAAGGGCGGCTAAAAGAACTCGCCGGTCTGCTGGCGCGCGATACGGATGCAGAGGTAAAAGTTTTCGTCGATACAGCGCCTTTGATGGAGAAACCTCTAGCCGCAGCAGCGGGGCTCGGTTGGCAGGGGAAACATACCAATCTCTTGTCCCGCGACTATGGAAACTGGCTCTTCATCGGGACGATACTTAGTGCGGCAGACCTGACACCAACTGCGCCAGAGACGGATCATTGCGGATCATGCCGTGACTGCCTTGATGCCTGCCCGACCAATGCTTTTCCGGCCCCTTACCAGCTGGATGCTCGGCGCTGCATCTCCTACCTGACCATCGAACATGACGGTCCCATTGAGATCGAACTGCGGGAGAAAATGGGCAATCGCATTTATGGCTGCGATGATTGTCTCGCCGTCTGCCCGTGGAATAAATTTGCGCAAGTCGGCCGAGAGGCCAAACTCGCTGCTCGCGATGATCTCAATGCGCCGTCTTTGGCGGACCTCGCCACCCTCGGCGAGAACGGCTTTCGGACACATTTTTCAGGGTCCCCAATCAAACGGATCGGGTGGCTTCGTTTTCTACGCAACGTACTTTACGCCATTGGTAATTCCGGAAATTCTGAGTTGCGGGATATTGCGGCCATCTATGTCGATCATAGAGATTCTACTATAAGTAGCGCAGCTCAGTGGTGTCTGCAGAGGCTGTAAAACGTTAACAATGACTTGCGAAGATCTACACGGTCAGGTTTAGTCTTTCCGGGGGCAGCCATGACTACATCACCGGATCGCGGTCGCGTTAGAAATTTGTCGCTCGGCCGCGCCGATCGGTTACGCCCAGCCTCTATACTCGCAAGCAGTGGAGTCGCCTCAATCATCGCTCTATTGATCGGTGTGGAGGTGTCGACAGACTTCGACTTCATGTCGCTTATACAAGTTATGACCATGATCGTGGCTTGGATCAGCGTCGCCTTGGCTGTTCTTCGACTACTAGCGTGCGTCACGCCACAGCGCCAACCGTCAACGCTTCTGCCTCATGCGCAGCTACCCACTTACACCGTGATCGTGCCATTATTTCACGAGGCACATATGGTGTCGGGATTGATCTCCACCCTGTCCAGCCTCGATTATCCGACAGAAAAACTCGATATTATCTTTGCCTGTGAGAGTGGTGATCTAGGAACGGTCGCCGCTGCGGAGGCTCTCGCGCAACCGCCCTTTCGCGTCCTTGTCGTCCCGCCGACGATTCCCGATGGAGAGCCACAAACGAAGCCGCGTGCGCTCAACTATGCCTTAGCCCGGTCCCATGGCGAGCTTGTCACTATTTTCGATGCAGAAGACCGCCCCCACCCGCAGCAGTTGCGGCAAGCTGCGAGCGCATTCGCCGCTCACCCCCAATGGATGGCTCTGCAAGCACCGCTGCATTATTTCAACACGCAAGATAGCTTGTTGGCGGCACAATTCGGACTGGAATATGCGGGTTTGTTCCAAGTGCTATTGCCGTTTTTCGACAAAACGGGTTTGCCTTTCCCGCTCGGCGGAACGTCCAACCATATGCGCCGAGAGGCGCTTGATGCGGTTGGCGGTTGGGACGCTTATAATGTGACGGAAGATGCCGATCTGGCCTTTCGTCTGGCTGCCTATGGCGGCGGCATCGGATGGATCAGCGCGCCCACTCAAGAAGAAGCCGTCTCTCGCATCCGTCCTTGGCACCGGCAGCGCTCTCGATGGCTCAAAGGCTATATTCAGACCTGGATGGTCCATATGAATGCGCCTTTATCGGGCGGTTGGCGAAGGGTTGTCATGTTGCAACTCACGCTCGGACTCTCGCTCCTCTCCGTCTTGTTCTTCGCGCCCATCATGGTTTTGCTTGGCTTAGTCAGCGCTGCAAAGCTTTTAGGCATTACGGATGCAGTCATTCCTGCCATCTATCTCTGGACTTTGGGCTTCAGCCTAATCTGCGGCATGGCGGTTGGCGCTCTAGGCGCCATCCGCGCAGGTCAGCCCCATCTTCTGCGCCATGTCCCGCTCATGCCAGTCTATTGGATGCTGCTATTCGCGCCACTGATGCAGGCCCTAGCCGAACTGCAGACCCGACCCTTTCACTGGCACAAGACGGAACATGGTGTTACGGGCGCGCCGCCTGACCCACCGGACAAAGATGCGTGCTTGATCAATGGACCTAAATACTGATCTCATCCTGACACTTTCAGCGATTGTGGTGTGCGCTGGATTGGCTTTTATAGGTATTCGGAAGCGTTTCACGGAGAAACAAGATATCCGGCCCTATCGCATACCGTGGATGATCATCGCTCTATTCTCCATCGCTGTCGGCTTCATGCTATTCGTGCATCTTGTGAATATATTCGGGTTTGAGACAGGTGGTCGCCGCTAACCTAGAGAAGTTTGATCGCAGTTAGATGGACGCAAATTGTTAACCCTGTTGGCATGAAAACGCGCCAATCCCGGCATCCATTGGAACGACCTTCTTGAGCAACCGTTAGGTTGGTTCGGAGGACACAATGTATAATCATGTAGAAAGCACATCAAACAACACGGATAGCCGGAACGGTGAGATTTCGACGTTCGGCTATGTCAGTCTCGCGATCATGGGCAATACGGTCGCCGTAATCGCCGCCATCTTGATGGTCATTTAAACTGGATGATTATCCGCAGTTTCGGGCGCGCCTGTTGGAATCGCGACCCGGGATCGATTAAACATCCACCCGGCCAAGCTTTCATGCATGAGCACTGAGATCAGGATGCAAAGCCCGGCGATCCGCCATACAGCATCGATATCATCGAACGACGCATGGGTCTGAGCATAGGCGATATAGAAAATTGTGCCCATTCCGCGAATACCGAAAAAAGCCATTTTCATGCGTTCACTGTTCGGACAGCCTAACCCGATCATGGCGATGTAACCTGCGACGGGGCGCACAATTAGTAGCAGGGCAAGCGCAATGACTAGATCCGTCCATTGCCATTGATGCCAAAGCTCTGCCGCAACAAATGACCCAAACCATAAGAGCAGAACCACCATTAAAATGCCTTCGAACTGGTCCGCAGACTCATGGGCGGCGCTGGCATAGGCAGGCTCGTCGGCTTTGCGCATCTTGGTGTCAGGACTATGCTTTCGTCCAGATCTTGCGGCGATGAACACGGACAAAAATCCGTAGGCATGAACAAATTCCGCTAAACCGTAAGCGATAAAGGTGGCGGCCAAAACGACGATTAGCGGACTACTCCGATCGTTCCGGGCATCACCCAATGTTGAATACAGAATGCGGGTCAAAATCCAGCCGACACCCCAACCAATCGCAATACCCATTCCGACCCGATAGAGACCATCATAGGCAATAACGTGGGTCCAATCGAACGTCCCGGCAGCCAGTGCGATCGCAGCCCAGACAAATGGAAAAGCGAGACCATCATTCAGGCCGGCTTCAGATGTAAGAGCAACCCGCGTGGGGTCCTCATCCTCCCCTGGACCGCCAACTTGTACGGATCGGGCGAGTACAGGATCGGTTGGTGCCAACGCGGCTCCGAGCAAAACCGCACCCGCCAGTCCGAGTCCGGCCCATTGGCCCAAAATGATCAAGGCAATAATCGTCAAAGGCATGGTAATCGCCAGCAATCGCCACGTCGCGTTCCAACGCCGCCAACCTGCTTTCAAATCAATCGCAAGCCCCGCCGCCGTAAGGCTAACAATAACGATCATTTCTGAGGCATGGGTGATGATCCCGGCTTGCAATTCGGAGCCGAGCGGCGAAATACTTGGAAATCCGAGCAAGGTCGCGATGGCACCTAGCGCAATATAAACAGCGGGTAGATTGATGTGATAGCGCCGAGCGAGACCCGGCTGCAGAGTCAAACCGAATAGCGCGAATCCGACGAGCGCATAAACACTCGCAACCGGGTTGGAGAGTAACGACTCGATCAAACTACTTATCATGTCAAAGTCCTGAGCCGGAAAACGAGTGTCATTTCAGGAACCACCCTCGCCCGCAACCGTTTGAATGATCTGGAGGAGATTATGCCAAATCATTTGCAAAGTAGAACCGGCGACATGCACAAAGGTCAGAGCAGCAGCTCTCGCTTTGGATTAAAAAGCATCGTGATCGGCGCCGTCTTAGTGGCGGTCATCGCTGCAATTTTGGTGCTGACCTAGGTCTTTTCTGTAACCAGCGTACAGCCCAGCCCGGGGCGATATATTGCGCGGTTAGAAATACGCCCGCCGAGAACTTCGACTGTGACGGCATTCTTGTCCGGGATGAACGTCACCATTGATATGTCTTCGGTAAAGTCAGCTTTGCATTGATCCAGCGATAATTCCGACACGTTCAGACAAGAGCACATTTTCTTGGCCCCATAAGCGGTGCCAATCTGCGCAAACTCAATCTGCGGCTTGAGCCAGAACTGATAGGCGGCCCCTACGGCAGCAAACAGTAAGGCGAGGATTGTAATTATAACTTTGACGGCGCTCATATAGGCTTTCTAAAGACTGCCCTATGATCAGGTCGAGTCTTATATGTTGTCTCCTAATGCTGGCGATGCCCGCTTTTGCCAGCGATCTTGTGCCGCTCCCAAACCAGTCTGCAGACGTCGACTGGCCAACGCAGCAATGGTCAAGCTCACCCCCCTCGTCAGAACAACAAGCCGGGATCGACGCTCTGCTAGATCCTGTCTTCGCCACTGAGATTGGAGAGGGCCTCGGCGAAACACGCGCCGTTGTCATCATCAAAGCAGGAGCCGTTGTTCATGAACGGTATCGCGACGGGATAACGCCTGAGACCCGCCACGTCAGTTGGTCCATCGCCAAATCCGTGACTCAAGCCCTTGTCGGTCGCGCGGTCATGACGGGCCTGATCGAATCAATCGACGATCCGATGCCCGCTGCGTTTGAGAATGGCGATCCTCGCGGCGATATTAGCTGGCGCCATTGGATACAAATGCTCGATGGTCTCGACTATGCCGAATATGGCGTCCCAGGGCTCGATAATGACGCGACACAGATGATCTTTGGTCCCGGAAAATTTGATGTGGCGGCCCATGCCCGTAAACATTTTCCAGCCGCCCATACGCCTGGAGAGCATTGGAATTATTCCACAGTGGCCTTCCACCTCATCGCGCGCGCTATGCAGGCTGAACTCCCGAATACGTGCCTGACAGCGGGGCAAAATCCGCGCACCTGCAAAGCGAACCCAAGCATTATGAGCGATTGGGTCGATCAAGTTTTATTCCAGCCTCTGGGAGTGGACGCAGTGGAGGAGTATGACGCGGCGGGCACGATGCTCGGCGGATCCAGCATCTATATGAGCGCCCGTGACTATGCGAAATTCGGCTTGCTCTTTTTGCGCGACGGTATCTGGAACACAGAGCGTTTGCTGCCAGTAGGCTGGGTCGACTTCGCCCGTACTAATCCTGAAAGCAGTGATGATAATGGCTATGGGGGTGGGTTCTGGCCATCCCCCGAACAACCGGACAATGCTGAGCTGATCTTCCCAGCCCCATTAGATGCGTTTCATGCCGGAGGGCTGGCGGGTCAGATCATTTGGATCGTGCCATCGCGCGACCTCGTTTTCGTGCGGGTTGGGCTGATGACCGATACGACGGACAATTGGAACACTCTGTTCAAGCTTGGCCAAGACATTGGTGCCGTCCTTGATCAGCCCTAGATCCTTGCTGAAACCGTAATGCCATCCTGTGTTCATCCGTGATATGCGAGAGGTCGGGGCGAGGATGGAGGCCAGCATGAATTTTGGCAAAATAACGTCAGTCGCTGCGGGTTTTGGCCTTATGGTCAGCGCGTCTATGGCGACCCCTATATTCGCACAGTCTTCCCCACAGACAGCCGACATATCGCCCATACTGCTGATTGAGACAGGGCCGAGCGACAATGCCGACTATCGGCGGATGGTGTTCGTCAAATATATCTCCGGCAACGCCGTAACTGTTGCTTACAAAGCCTATAACCGCGCTGAATTCATTCAGGTCCCCGACACGACTCCAGACACGCTGATCCAGGCGTGCCTCAATGGTCCGGCCACAACTTTAGAAGAGATTGAGGCCTATCAGCTCGATGAGGCTGAAGCGCGCGACGAAAGCCAGATGCCGACCATTACTCATTTCTGCATCAAAGGCGTTTCAGAATGGGAAGCAGGTAATCGCTCTATTTATCTCGACCCAATTTTCGAGGGTATGCCTCACGCAGCAGCGCTCAACAACTAACGCGCGACGGCGTACTCCCTTACTTACCTTGCCAATTTTCAATCTATCTTGCCTGAATCCTGATTGACTACAGATGTAATCGCCCTTAACGGCTACAGGTGTAGTCGATAATTTGAGGGCATATGATGCAGCGGCGAATTGCCAAATCCGAACTGGATGTGATGGAAGTGCTTTGGGTGCGACCCGGCCTCGCGGCTAGTGCCGTCCATAGCGCGTTACCAGAAGGCGATGCGCGGTCATTGCAGACCGTCAAAACTCTACTATCCCGGCTTGTTGAGAAAGGCGCCTTGCGGTCCGAGCCCGACGGTCGGCGCTTTCTCTATCACCCCTTGATCACGCGCGACGAATATACTGCCAGTGCCACTCGACGCTTTTCAGAGCGTCTTTTTGGCGGACGCGCCGCGCCGATCGTTGCTCATCTCGCGAAAGGAGACGGGCTCTCAGATACCGACATCGCGGAACTTGAAGCGATCATTCGGGAGCTAAAAGGCGATGACTGAAACCTTCGCCACCACAGTGATTGCTGTCAGTGTTTTGCTGGCAATGGTTCTCTTAACCCGCCGCGCCGTCGCCCGACATTTCGGGCCACGTGCTGCCTATGCGCTTTGGCTCCTGCCAGCGGCGCGCCTGTTTATGCCTTCAATTGCCCTTCCGTCAGGATGGTTTCCAAACCTCACGCCCGCCACACAACCTGCGCCGCCGATGCCCACAGGGGTGTGGAGAGCGGTCGCAGTTCCGCCCGACACGCCTTCAGCTTTTGTAACGGCGGCCGAAGCGCCCGACATCATTCTGCCTGTGCTCATTTCCATCTGGATAATCGGCATCGCCGTGGGTTTAATCTGGGCGCTCAGATCACAGCGCATGCAAGCCCGTCATATCCGCCAAACCACAGTCACAGTACCTGATGAGTTACGGAGTGATATCGACCGGGCTGCGCGCCTGTCAGGCCTATCCAAGACCCCTAATATCAGAATGAGCACACAGAATGACGGCCCGCTCGTCGGTGGATTAGTCCGCCCTGTTATTGTTCTGCCAAAAGACTTCATGACCCAGTTCACACCGACACAGAGACGCCTCGCGCTACTGCACGAAATGACTCACCTTCGTCGCGGTGATTTGTGGACGGCCACAGCCATGCTGGCTTTCCGATTAGTGAGCTGGCCGAACCCGCTCATCCATTGGGCTTGGCCACGCTTTCGCGCTGATCAGGAAGCGGCGTGCGATGCCAGCGTCTTGCGCCGGGTCGGAGAAACAGCCCGCGCTGACTATGCGGAAACGCTGCTCACGGCTGCGAAAACGGACATCAAAACGACCGGGCGTGCCGCCCGAGTTCCCGGGACAGGTCTAACCTTGTCCCTCCATCACCCCATAAAGGAGAGACTTATGACTTTGGGATCGAATACGAATAAAAAACACGGTGCAACACGATGGGCGCTCGCCAGCCTCTTGCTCGCCGGAACCGCGATCAGCGCACCGCTCAGCATGGCGGATGATCAGGTCGCCCCAACGCCCCCAACCGCTGCAGAGGCCCCAAGTGAACCGAAGATAACAACCAATAAAACGATGCGCGTTTTTGTCAGCACCGATGCGGACAGCAAAGGCTATGAAGTTCGCGAAGTGAATGGCGTCAAAACCTATCTGCGCGTCAGCCGTGACGGAACAACTGAGACGCTAACCAAAGAAGAGCTAGAAGCGGAATATGGCGTTGATTTCGACAAGATAGCCAATCCGCCACATCCGCCACTCCCACTCCGTCTAGACGGTGAACCGGGTCTGAGAGCTATGGTGGCCCCTCACCTGCCGCGGAACATCCAAAAAACGGTCATTGTCCGTAAATCCGATGATGCTGAAGACGGCTCCTACGAGATCAAAATCGAAAATGACGTAAAACGCGCCTTCCGCATTGATGAGGACGGGACGAGAACCGAAGTTGATATCGACGAGATTGGCCAAATCGCTGATATTGACGTCGAAGTGATGGGCGGCGCGCATGCCTTTGCCTTCCCAGCCCTACCGGATGGACAAAAACGGCTCTTCCTTAATTCAGACGAAGACATGAGTTTCTGGGTAGATGGGGACGAGACGGGCGAGAATATCTTTACCTTTAATGCAACTGGAATCGGCGGATCCGAAGCCAGATTACGTTCTGCGAAATCCATGATCGAAGCAACGGACCGCATGATCGCATCTATGCGCGAAGATGCGGACGGGGCAGCCGATAAGGACCTCCGCAATGCCGAGCGTGAATTGGAAAAAGCTCGCAAGGCGCTCGAAAAGGCGATGGAAGCGGTCAGGAAAAGCGAAGAGCGCTAAGTACAATCCACAATAATTACTGAGGTTTTCTCTTAAACCTTGGTCACAAGATGACGCCCCGCTTTGTACCTGAGCGGGGCGTCGCTATGTAGGGTGTATGAAACAGGCATTTATTTCGGCGCTCGCCGCCACGGCATTCGGGTTTTCCGCACCCGCTTTGGCGCAATCATCGCTCCTCTCTACTATTCGAGAGGTCCCGACCTCGCAAATGGAGGTGCAGCTCTCCTACGCGCCCGTGGTCGCCGAGACGGCCCCTGCCGTGGTCAATATTTTCACGTCACGGACGGTTAGTCGCCGCCAGACAACTGGATCGGATTTCTTCGACCGTATGTTCGGTATGGGTCGCGCCCCACAGGAGCGGGTAGAAAACTCGCTTGGCTCTGGTGTGATTGTTCGCTCCAACGGCACGGTCGTTACCAACGCGCACGTCATTCGCGGCGCGGATGAGCTCCGCGTCGTACTCAATGACCGCCGTGAATTTGATGCCACCGTCGTCGCCCAAGACGACGAAATCGACATTGCTGTCCTTTCCATCGACACGAAAGGCGAACAATTGCCAACCTTGCGGCTGCAAACCGATAGCGACCGGGAAATTGGCGATATTGTACTGGCCATCGGCAACCCGTTTGGCGTTGGCCAGACCGTGACCAGCGGAATCATCTCCGCTCTTGGCCGCACCAATGTGTCTAACGTCAGCTCTTTCATCCAAACAGACGCCGCAGTGAACCCCGGTAATTCCGGCGGTGCGCTGGTCAACCTCTCGGGTGAGCTCATCGGGGTGAACACGGCGATCTTCTCACGCTCCGGCGGGTCCAATGGGATCGGATTTGCTATTCCGGCTGAATTGGTCGGACGCGCCGTGGATAGCGCCTTGTCAACCGGTGAGATTGTTCGCCCTTGGATCGGCGCACGGACCGATGCGGTCGATGCAACAATGGCTTCAGCCCTCGGGCTCGACCGGGCGCGCGGTGCGGTCATCAATGAATTACTAGACGGTGGCCCAGCAGACCAAGCCGGCCTTGAAAAAGGCGATGTCATTCTGTCCGTCGATGCGACCGAAGTGAATGATGATAGTGGCCTGCGCTTTAAACTGGCGACGATGAAAGTCGGCGATAGGCCGCGGGTGCGTTATGTTCGCGATGGCCGCGAGCGCACAGCGACAATACGCATTGATATCCCGCAGGAAAATCCGGACCGGGACGAACGCCAGCTCCTCGGTATCCACCCGCTCGACGGCGCCACCGTGGTCAATATGAGTCCCGCCTTGGGCGAAGAGATGGGGTTTGATCCTTATCTGTCCGGCGTCATGGTTCTGAAAGTTCCGCGTCGCTCAGCCGCCTATGTCAATCGGCTTCGTCCGGGAGATTTTATCATCAGCGTCAATAACCGCATTGCGGACACGACGCAGGATGTCGACCGATCGCTCGCGGCAGAAGATGGCACAGATCTGTGGGAAATCGAGATCGAGCGGCAAGGCCGAATTGGTCTTTTGCCTGTTCGCGCCCTGCCCAACCCGACCTGATCAGGACAGCTAGCGCTGAACACCCTAACTTGAACCTGTCAGCGGGACGCGTATAGGCGCGCCCATGCAAGCCTATCTATTAGTCGCTCTCGGTGGGGGGATTGGCGCGGTGAGTCGTCATGGTCTTGGCCAGATTACACTACGCGCCTTTGGACCGGGATTTCCTGTCGGCACGCTCGCTGCGAACCTCATCGGCGGTCTTTTGATGGGTCTGCTAGCGGGATGGCTGGCGACAAAGGATGGCGGGAATAATCTTCGACTGTTTCTCGGCGTCGGCCTGCTTGGCGGCTTTACAACCTTCTCAGCCTTTTCCCTTGATGCCTGGCTAATGCTGGAAAAAGGTCGTTATGGATCGTTTCTGGCTTATGTCGGCGGCTCTGTCATCTTGGCGATTCTCGCCTTAGCTATGGGTCTCATTCTAGCCCGAAAGATGTTCGCATGAGCGGTGTTCAGCAACTTGAAGTCCCCGAGCATGATGCGGGGCAACGATTGGACCGCTGGTTCAAACGGCTCTTTCCGCATGTTCCGCATGGCAAAGTCGAAAAGCTCATGCGCACTGGACAACTCCGCGTCGACGGCAAGCGCGCCAAAGGTAATCTACGCATTGAAGCCGGTCAGATCGTACGGATCCCACCCCTGCCCGATCCGTCCGAGGTCAAACGCGAAGCCAGTGAACGTGATCAAGATCGGCTCAGTCGGCTCGTCATCTATGAAGATGATGAACTGATCGCCATTGATAAGCCGTCGGGCCTCGCTGTTCAGGGCGGGTCAAAGACAACCGAACATATCGACGGCATGTTGCCGGACGGATACCGATTGGTGCACCGGCTCGACCGCGACACCTCCGGTGTATTGTTGATCGCCAAATCCGCCGCGGCCGCCAAATGGGCCGGACGGGCGTTTCAAAGCCGCCGCGCAGAGAAAGTCTATTGGGGCGTGACCAATGGTGTTCCGCGGCCGCTCTCCGGCGAGATCGCGGGCTATATGGCCAAGGGCGAGCTCGATAACCGCTTCGGCAATATTCACATGGGCAAGGAAGTGATGATGGCCGTGCGTCATGGCACTAAAGATTCCAAATATGCCCGGACCTTGTATGAGGTCGTTGCCACTGCGGGCGCCAAAGCGGCCTTCGTTGCCATGATGCCTATGACCGGACGGACACATCAGCTCCGCCTACATATGCAAATCCTCGGCGCGCCTCTCGCGGGAGATCCAAAATATATGACGGATCGCCCCCTGCCCGGGGGATTGGATAAACGCCTCCACCTCCACGCTCGGTCGCTGACCATTCCGCGTGAAGGTCGCGATCCGGTCTCTATAACCGCGCCGATGCCGTCCCACATGAAAGGCGCGTTCAAACTCTTCGGTTTTTCTGAGAGCGAAGCCAAAGTCGATTGGGACGCACTGCGCTAATGGCGAAGCGGTTTTACACCGACGTCACGGTCGATCACGACGCGGACGGTCATTTCGTGCGGCTTGATGGGCGCGAACTCAAAACGCCGGGCAAGCAGCCAATCCGCGTGCCTCACGCCGCGATCGCTGCGCAAATTAAAGCAGAATGGAGCGCCGTCCCACAGGCGATAGACGGGGATATTGATCCAACCGTCATGCCGGTCACTCGGCTCGCTAATGTCGCCAGCGAAGGTGTCAGCCAGCGACGCGACGAGCTAATCGCTGAAGCCCGAAAATATGCCGGATCAGACTTACTGTCCTACCGCGCGCCGGATCCGCAGGATTTTGTCGCGCGCCAAGCGGCGGCCTGGAATCCATGGCTCGATTGGGCGCGAGCGCGCGGGGTCGCGCTTGAAACAACGGACTCTATTCGCGCGATTGAACAGGATCCGACCAGTCTCGATGCGGTCGCAGACTATGCCACGCCCTTGTCCGATTTCGCTCTGACACTGTTCGTGCATCTGGTCGCCGTTTATGGATCCGCCGTCCTCGCCATGGCCGTCACAGACGGGGCGCTTGATCCTGCTGAGGCGTTCGACCTGTCGCGCATTGATGAGCTTTATCGCTCAGAAATATGGGGCGTTGACGAGGATGACGAACGCGTCCGGCTGGCGCTGCGAACGGAGACCGAGACACTGGGCAAGCTCGCCATTTACTTCAAGACGATTTGAGCCAGACTCCGCTAGCCAAATTACGCCGTCATGCTAGGCAGGGCTATGGATGGCAGCTTCCTTCTTTCGGTCTTTATCTTCCTCTGCGCCGCCTGTGTGCTCGTCCCCATTAGCAAACTGTCGGGTCTCGGCTCTGTCATTGGCTATCTTATTGCCGGCGTCCTGATTGGCCCCAGCGTATTGGGGCTGATTACCGACCCCATCACGATCTTACACTTCGCAGAATTTGGCGTCGTCATGATGCTGTTTTTGATCGGGCTGGAATTGCAACCGCGAAAGCTCTGGGCAATGCGCGTCAAGCTGCTCGGACTTGGCGGATCACAAGTTGGGCTGACAATGATTGCCATCGCCGGAATCGCGATGATAGCCGGGTTCTCGACTGGCGAAGCATTCGCCGTCGGCATGGCGCTCGCCCTATCCTCAACCGCGATAGCGCTGCAGACCTTGCAGCACCGGCGCCTGATGGCGGAACCTGAAGGCCAGAACGGATTCTCAGTCCTGCTGTTTCAGGACGTCATCGTCATCGCGATGATCGCCATGATGCCCATCCTTGCAACCATGACCCCATTTGAGGGTGTCGCGAGTGACTATGGCAGCGAGCCCCACGGCCCAACGGGCATCTGGCTCGGCGTGGCGACCATCGGAGTTTTTGTCGGCATGTTTCTCGGCGGTCGATATCTACTGACGCCGCTATTCCGTATCATCGCCAGATCCGAAGTGCGCGAGACGTTCACCGCCGTTTCGCTGTTGCTCGTCGTCGGGTCCGCCCTACTCATGAACTGGCTGGGTCTATCGCCAGCCTTGGGCGCCTTCATTGCCGGTATGGTGCTGGCCGATAGCGAGTATCGCCATCAGCTAGAGCGCGATATTGAGCCGTTCAAAGCGCTACTGCTTGGCTTATTCTTCATCTCGGTCGGGATGAGCCTCGACCTGTTTTTCATTGCGTCAGAACCCGTTCTCGTGATCGGGCTTGTCATCGGATTGATGGCATTAAAGTTCATCATCTTGATGGGGGTCGGTAAGATGTTCGGTCTGGCCCGCAAGCCACGCCTCTTCTTCTCTGCGCTCCTCTGTCAGGCGGGTGAATTCGGCTTTGTCATATTTACCTTCGCCACGACAGAAGGCGCGATCCGCCCTGAAACGGCCAGCGTGCTGACCGCCGTGATTGCTCTGTCTATGGCTCTGACACCGCTGATCTTGCTCTTATTTGACCGCATGGTCCTGCCGCGTTTTAACGTCGCGTCGAGCACCACGGGTGAAAGCCCCGTCAACCAGCATCATCCTGTGATCATTCTCGGTTATGGCCGAATCGGACAAATTATTGGCCGACTACTGGAAGCTCAGGGCATTCCCACAACGCTGATCGACAATAATGGCGATCACATCGAATTCC
This sequence comes from Algimonas ampicilliniresistens, assembly GCF_030159955.1. Lineage (GTDB taxonomy): Bacteria > Pseudomonadota > Alphaproteobacteria > Caulobacterales > Maricaulaceae > Litorimonas > Litorimonas ampicilliniresistens. The sequence continues at coordinate 563,846 of NZ_BSNK01000001.1, read as the reverse complement.
TGAAACAGTTTCACCACCGCGTCTTTTATGGCGATGCGACCGATATGGAATTATTGCGGCTCGCCGGTGCCAAAGACGCGAGCATCATAGTCGTCGCCATCGCCAACAACACCGAGTTGGTGCGCGAAATCAAAGCCGAATATCCGCACGCCAAACTGATCGTTCGAGCCCGGGGCCGTCCGCATCTCTTTGACCTGCTGGCTGAAGAAGTTCACTTCGCTGAACGCGAAACAGTGCGCGGCGCCTTAGCCCTGGGCGAGGCTGTGCTGATGGCGATGGGCGTAAATGAGGAAGAAGCCGAGATGCTCGCCCAACGTTTCCTTGAGTTAGACTTTGAGAACATTCAGCAAACCTATCACCTGCGCGGTGACATGGGCGCTCTCGCCGAACAATCTGAAAAAGCGCGCGCTCTATTGAAAGAAACACTGGAAGAAGAGCTGAAACAACGTCGCACCGGAAAACTCTAGCGTCGTATCGATAACCGCTCGGGTTAGATCATAACGCACGGCGAATTATTATTTGAGGGGAGTATCATGAAACGCATCATCACAGCAGGTGTGAGCCTGCTTGCGCTCAGCGCAATCGGCCTGTCCGTGGTCCCCGCTTTGGGGCAAGACGCGGACGAGGCATTCAAACACTTCACCGCCGAACGCGTGTTCGATATTGAATATGCCAGTGACCCACAGATTTCACCGGACGGGCGAACAATTGTCTATGTTCGTCGTTCCATGGACCGACAGACGGATACGGACCGAGGTGATCTCTGGACGCTAGATGTCGCGACCGGAGCTCACCGTCCTATGATCGTTGGCGGAGCCTCTAAAGGCTCACCGCGTTGGTCACCAGATGGCACACGGCTTCTCTATTCAACGTCTACAGACGATCGACCTGACCTACGCATTCATTATATGGATAGCGGCAATAGCGTGTCACTCGGCCAATTCTACGAAGGTCCCGGCAGCACATCTTGGTCACCAGATGGCAAGACCATCGCCTTCACAATGTTCGTCCCCGGCTCAACGCCTGCCTTTGCAAAACCGATTGCGACGCCCAAAGGCGCGACTTGGTCGGAACCCGTGCGGGTTTTTGACGATATGACGTTCCGCTTCGACGGAGCCGGTTATCTGCGCGAAGGCGCAACTCATACCTTCACCATTTCAGCCGATGGTGGCTCGCCGCGTCAAATCACCTCTGGCGATGTTGATTTCTCTGGCCCCGCTTGGCTCGGGAATGACCGACTATTGGTGGTCGGCAATATGGCTGACGACCGCGAAATGGACCCGATCGAAAGCGAAATTTACGCGGTCCGTTTGGATGATTTGTCTATATCACCGCTGACACAGCGCGATGGCCCTGACGGCAACCCCACCGTCTCTCCCGATGGCAGCAAGATTGCCTATCTCGGCTATGATGATCGGCTGCGGGCTTACCAGCAATCCGAACTTTACATCATGGATGTAGATGGCCGGAATTCTCGCCGCCTCGCTGCCGATCTAGATCGATCATTTGGTAGACTGGCTTGGGGTTCCGACAGCGAGACACTTTACGCACAGTTCGAAAATGCCGGCGTCATTGATGTCGCATCTGTCGACACACGAACAGATCGCGTCCGCACCCTATTGACTGGCATTGGCGGCACATCGATTGGACGACCCTATGCGAGCGGTAGTTTCAGCGCATCGAAGACTGAGACACCGACATTTGCATACACAGCCGGGTTCACCGACAGACCCGCCGAAGTGGCTGTACAGCGCGCCACGGCCAAGCCGCGTATTTTGACAGAGCTGAATGCTGACATTTTGCCCTATCTCGACATGGCCCCTATCGAAGAGTTCAAAGTGACTTCGAGCGTCGATGGACGTGAGATTGAAGCGTGGGTCGCCCTGCCGCCCGGGTTTAAAGCCGATGGCAGCTATCCACTCATCTTGGAAATCCACGGCGGACCACAGACCATGTATGGTCCGTTTTATTCGAGCGAGATTCAACGCTTCGCAGCCGAAGGCTATGTCACTGTCTACGTCAATCCACGCGGCTCTACAGGGTATGGTGACGACTTCGTTCAGCAGATCGACAAGGCCTATCCGGGCGATGATTATCAAGACCTCATGGATGTGGTCGATGATCTGGTCGAGCGACGCTACGCCGATTCCGAGCGGTTATTTATAACCGGGGGCTCTGGCGGTGGTATCTTGACCGCATGGGCCGTCGGCAAGACGAACCGGTTTGCCGCGGCTGCATCCGTCAAACCCGTTATCAATTGGATGACCATGGCGCTGGCCGCTGATATTGGTCAGTTTGTCCGTCGACACTGGATCCGCGCAGACCCCTGGACAGACCCAGGTGCTTATCTTGATTTCTCGCCGATCATGCTGGTTGAAAATGTCACGACGCCGACGCTTTTAATGGTTGGGGAGGCAGACTTCCGCACCCCGGCTTGGGAGGCGGAGCAGTTCTACACGGCTTTGAAAATGAACGGCGTCGACACGGCCCTGATCCGCATACCTGGCTCGCCCCATTATATTGCCAGCCGCCCCAGCCGACTAATTGCCAAGACAGACAATATCATGGGCTGGTTCGCGAAATATGATGTGAAAAAGAAAGAAGATTCTGAGACGGGCGACTAGCCTGCCAGACCAAAACTGGGGCGCGGTTGGTATTTAGCTCCTCCGCCGCTCCCCCATATTGGATTTGAGAGCCTGCATGGCGGAGCGGATCCGAGTTTTGACCGTGCCAAGCGGGAGTCCCGTTTCTTCCGAAATTTCCTTATGGGTTTTGAATTCCATATAGGCCATGTGGATCGCCGTTTGCTGCGACGGCGTCAGTCGCGCGATCTCTTCCTGCAGCCAGCTCGTTTCCTGTTGCTCCATATAGCCCGTTTCCGCGCTGGGCACTTCATCGTCAGCAATAGTCTTCATCAGCTCCGGATCGCGGACATCAACGCGGCCATGTTTGCGCTGGTGATCGATCCAACGATTGCGGGTCATGCGGTAAACCCATGTCGCGAATGAGGCTTTCGCCGGATCAAACATATGCGCCCCGGTCCAGACCTTGAGCATAACATCCTGCACGACATCCTCGGCCGTGGCATCGCCCGCGCCACGCGCCATCAACCAGCCTTTGAGTTTGGGCGTATAAATATCAAATAAGGCAGACAAAGCTTTCGCATCTCGGTCTTCAGAGATAACCTTAAGCCACGCTGCATCGCGCTTGGATGCCGACAGCGATTTTGGGCTTTGCGTCACGGATCGCGGCTTAGAGACAGGTTCGTTTGAGTCCGGGTTCTCAGGAGGCGCGCCGCTCAACTTTGTCTCCCTCCCACTTTCTTCCAAAGATGGAAGGCCTTAGCTATCTAGCGAGGCTCATGACGGCTAATAATAGCCTAAACCTGCGTTTGTATAATTCGCCTTCTTATCGCTGTCATCTAAAACAAATTCGGCACCTAGAAATGGCCTGATCACATGTGAACTGCCAACTATCCCTATTTAGCGTTTATCCGAGGTTGTATCGACCCGTCACACTCCATATATTTCTGTTATGACAGAAACAACGAAAACCATTGAAATTATGCCGGAAGCAGTCCGGCGTTTCATTCTTCATTGGGGCGATATGGGCCAGCAATGGGGCGTTAATCGCTCCATCGCCCAGATCCACGCACTCCTCTATATCAGTGAACGCCCCTTACCGGCGGACGTAATTAGTGACTCACTGGGCATCGCGCGCAGTAATGTCAGTAACTCGCTAAAAGAGTTGATGAGCTATAAAATTGTTCAGCGCGTGCCTGTCGCCGGAGAACGCCGCGACCACTTCACCGCTGAGACCGATGTCTGGGAATTGGCAAGACGGATCGCTGCCGTTCGTAAAGCGCGAGAGATCGATCCCGCGCTTGAGACGCTCGCCCATTGTTTAAGCGATGCGGATGGCGACATGCAGGTCACGGATGAGCAGAGACGGCGCTTGCGCGAAATGCATGCCTTCACTGCCGATATGGACCGATGGTATACGCAAATGCAGGCTGTTCCCGTACGCACACTGACCCGCCTTGTGCGACTTGGCGATCGGATCGTCGCGCTGCTGGGTTTGACGGCTCGGTAGAACACCGCGCCATCTTCTACCGGCAGGACGGGTCGCGGCTAAGCCGCGCCCAGACAGAGCCGATTAGGTAAAGACATATTCCCCAGGGGACTTTGCCACGGGTGGATTCGCTTTATTGCCAAGCTTCTTCGGCGCTGGCTTCATCTCGCCAGATCGCTCTCCGAGCCAATCACGCCAACGTAGCCACCAGCTCTCGCCATAACTTTCTGCCCCATCGAGCCAGCGATCGGCGCGTGGGGGGAAGTCGGCATTGTGGAAATATTGCGCCTTCGGATTACCGGGCGGGTTGAGCAAGCTCTGAATATGGCCCGAATTGGATAGGACGAACGTCACGTCCCCGCCAAACAGGCGCACATTGCGGTAGCAAGCTTTCCACGGTGTGATGTGGTCGGTGATACCGGCCATCATGAAACAATCCTGTGTGATCGCGGACAAGTCGATGACATGGTCCATAAAGACCTCAGATTTGTCAGGACGGAAACTCCGCAACTGGAAGATATCCAGATAGTCAGAATGTAGCTGTGCAGGTAGATTCGTGGAATCATTATTCCAGAACAACACATCAAAGGGCGGTGGGTTTTCGCCAAGCAGGTAATTATTGACGACATAGTTCCAGATTAAATCATTGGGCCGCATCCACGCAAAGGACCGCGCCAGCTCATCGCCCGCCAGAATACCCTTTTTCTGAGAGTGTTTGCGGGCTGATTCAATCGCCGTATCCGTGACGAACAGTCCGACTTCTGAGTCTGTTTTCTTACCGTCGAGTACGGACACCATCAGTGTGAAGGCATTGATCCGGTCATCCCCGCGGGCCGCCAGTTCCGATAACATCAGCGCCATCGTCGTCCCGCCGGAACACGCGCCCGTGACATTAAGGCGCGGCTCGCGCGTGATTTTGCGCACTGCATCTGACGCTGCAATGAGCTCCTCTACATATTGCTCAAGCCCCCAATGGGAGTGCTGACGGCTTGGATTGCGCCAAGACACGGCGAACACCTGAAAACCGGACTTGAGCAGGAAGCGGATCATCGACTTATTAGGTTCGAGGTCCACAGCATAATATTTGTTGATTTGCGGCGGGATGATCATCAACGGCGTTTTGCGCACCTGATCCGTTTGCGGCTTGTACTGGATCAGCTCCAACATCTCGGTTTTATAGACCACAGCGCCCGGCGTGTTGGCGATATTCTCGCCTACCTTAAAGGGACGGCCATCAACCTGGCTTGGCATACCGCCATTATTTTTCAGATCCTCATAGGCATTCTTCAAGCCTCGGACGAGTGACATACCCCCTGTCTCATAAAGCTTCTTCATCGCCGCCGGATTGCCCATGAGTGAGTTGGTTGGCGCGAGCGTGTCACCGATCAGGTCGGTCACAAACTTGGCGCGCGCCTTGTCGGCGGGGTGCATATTTGAATCATTGATCCAGCCATCCAGTTCACGCCGCATGGCGAGCCAGCTTTGCAAGCCGCGTTTATAGATTGGGTTTTTGGACCAGGTATCATCCTGGAAGCGGCGGTCTTTGGGATGCGGGGCCAATTCGCTATCGCCTTTGACAATGTCGAGCAGTTCCTTGCCATAAGCGCCGACATGTTTGGCGAAGGGTTTAGGTTGCTTGGCGATGTAGCCCGCCATGATACCTAATGACTTGACCACTTCGCTACGCCGGAAGCCGACGAGCGAATTCACAGCGGTCGTCGTTTCAGCCGCTTGTGATGCGACTTTTTCTTTTTTGATGGCCATTGAGGCGTCTCTCCCATGTTCCCGACTGATCATCCTTAGCCATAGATTCAGATTGTTACAAACAAGCGTTGTTCAACATTAGGTCAGAGCGGTCGTCCATCTATCGATAGGGCATAAAAAAACGGCGTGTGCAGGGGCTGCACACGCCGTGAGACGTCGGAACTGCGAGGTTCTCGGGGAAATGGGAGAGAGAGGTCGTCGCGGCCCGGGTCTGCGGAGAAGAGGCCTTAAGCGGCTTTCTTCTCAGCCGATTTCGCTGTTGCGACGTCGGCTTTAACAGTTTCAGTCTTGGTTGTGACTGTCTTCGTTGTCTTGCGCGGTGTCGACGCTTTCTTCGACAAAGCAGCAATTTTCTTGTTCAGAGTAGCAACTTCGGCTTCCAGCTCTTCAACGCGGTTGTCGCGGCCACCGAAAGGAACAACGTTCTTGACGGTTTCAACACTGTCTTCAACGAGATCAGACGCTTTAGCGCGTGCTTCTTTGGTCAATTCCAGACCTTTACCTTCGAGCTTTTCGCCTTTTTTGACGAGTGTTTCGAACAGGTCGCCAGACGCGTTTTTCAGCTGCTCAGCGCGGAATTGTGCGCGCTCATACGCCAGACCGTGCAGGCCGATATAGGCCAGTGCGCCTTTGCGCAGGTTGGAAACGTCGACTTTTTTAGTCGCTTTGGTGTTTTTCTTAGTGGTTTTAGCTTTAGCCATGATCTTAGTCCTATTGGTTTCAAATTCTGTGGCCGTCGCGATGACCGCGCGGCTTCGTTCATGAGACCTATTTAGGGACTGATTTTAGAAACCGCGTCCTAATTGGCCTGTGTGCCCAGTCGGGTCTACGGCGCAGCGGAGCAAAGCCGTCCGTCGAGCGCACCGCGTTGTCGTGGTGACACAAAAAAGCCCCGACCAGAGCCGAGGCTTTACAAACTGACTGCTGGCTCAGACCTAGCGAAGCGATCCCTTCGCGCTTTCACGTCGAGCGAACCAAACCTCCACAAGACCAATAACAACTACGATAAGGGGCATCACCCAAAAGGTGGCACCGCCCGCCTCTCTGAGCGGAGTGCTGATGAAGTTGGGAATGAAGCAGATGATAGCGGCGATCAGCGAGATGAAGAAAATTGTCGCAGCCAGGCGACGCCGCAAAAGCAAAAGAACGGACGCCAACAAACCACCCCATACAGCCAAAGCAAAAGCCGCTAAGGCCCAACTCGGATAGAAATCGCGGGCCGCTGCCATGACGTCGCCATGCATCTCGGCGTACTGCGCGTCGGTCAGTGTCACCTCTAAAACGTAGAGATAACAACCAAACGCATTCCAAAGTAGGAAAATGCCAGCAATCACCCAGAACCAAATTGTAGGTTTTTTCATGTCACGCTCCATTGAATACTGACGGCGTCGAAGCCGAGCCTAGCTCAAAGTCCCGTTGGCGCTATTGCGACGTCCGAACCAAACGGCGAAGATCGAGATCGCCACTGCGATAATAATGAAGATCGTCCCAACCAGTCCCATGATTGGAAGTCCGCCCGTCAGGACGAAATAAAGCATGTTCACGATCAGACCCAGTAGAGCCAAGAGGAACACTGGAACCGCCAATTTCTTGCGAAGCAGCATCAATAACCATCCCAGTACACTGCCCCAGATGGCGATCGCCCAAGGCCACATCAGCCAGTTCGGGAAGCTATTATAATAGTCCAACGTCTCAGCCGGGATCTTCCCCATATATTCGGCGTTTTCAGTGACAACCATCAGATAATCATATCCGCCGCCAATGCTCCACAGCAGCCCCAACACACAGATTACCCAATACCAAATCGATGGTTTGTTCATGTCACGCTCCTCACAGTTATATTTCTTCACTTATTTCAATGTTCCGTCAGCGACCTTCCGCCGGGCGAACCAGACGAGGAAAACCGCCACAATCGGGATCAGAAGAACCATGACCCAAGCCCCGCCCTCGACAAATTGGTAAGTCCCATGAATGAGATAATAGATATGCTGGATGACGACGCAGAGCAGTGACAGCAAAAGTGGCCAGAGCGCCCATGTCTTACGCAGCAACAAACCCAAACAACCAAGCGCGCCACCAAAGACCGCCAGCGCGAAGGCTGCCGTGTACCAAGCGGGTTGTGCCATCATCATCGCGGCCGCTTCTGGCCCATGTATTTGAACTAGCTGAGCCTCGTCTGACATCGCTTGTGAGATGTAAGCGCCGACACCCATAAGATTCCAAACGAAGGCTAAGCCTGAAATCGCCCAATACCCAATCGATGGTTTGGTCATGTCACTCTCCCCAGAGATTAGGGAGACCCTGCCAAAGTGTCGCAGGGGAGTCTAGACGCACCTTCTAAGGCCCTGTTCCAAAACAAAAAACCCGGCGAATAGGCCGGGCTCAATGCTAGAGATTTAGCAGCAAACGCTACAGATCAAGCAGCAGGCGTTCGGGATCTTCGAGGCATTCCTTGACCCGTACGAGGAAGGTCACAGCTTCTTTGCCGTCTACGATACGGTGATCATAGCTGAGCGCGAGGTACATCATCGGGCGAATGACCATTTCATCATTGACCACAACCGGGCGCTTCTGAATCGTGTGCATACCGAGAATGCCCGACTGCGGTGGGTTCAGAATGGGTGAGCTCATCAGTGAGCCGTATACACCGCCATTGGAGATCGTGAATGTCCCGCCGCGCATATCATCCATCGACAAATTGCCGTCACGTGCCTTCGCGCCGAGCTCGCCAATGCCCTTCTCGATCCCGCCGAGGGACAAGACGTCCGCATCGCGCAGCACGGGGACAACGAGACCTTTGTCAGTCCCGACCGCAATGCTGATGTCGTAGAAATTTTTATAGATGATGTCCGTGCCGTCAATCTCGGCATTGACGGTCGGCACTTCTTTAAGCGCTTGGACACAGGCTTTCACGAAGAAGGACATGAAGCCAAGCTTCACGCCGTGTTTCTTGAGGAAGACTTCTTTATACTTCGACCGGATCGCCATGATCTCGGACATGTCCGCTTCATTATAGGTCGTTAGCATGGCCGCAGTATTCTGAGCGTCCTTGAGGCGACGCGCGATAGTCTGGCGCAGGCGCGACATGCGTACGCGCTCTTCGCGCTCACCCGTTTCGCGCGGCGCTGATGGCGCGACGGGGGCCGGAGCCGAAACAGACGGCGGGGTTGGCGCAGCCGCCGGCGCAGCACTCTTTTTCGCTGATCCGTCCGAAAGAGCCTGAGCCGCATCGGCTTTCAGAATACGACCATCCTTACCGGATCCCGTAATCTTAGAGGCGTCGAGATCGTTTTCGCGAATGATTTTGGCCGCGGCGGGCATCACGCGCGCATCATTTGGGACGTCGTCAAAATTGGTGCCCGACACGCCAGCTAGACCACCGCCTTCATCACCTTTGGCTGCTGTCGCAGGTCCGGGAAGATCGCCGGTCGACTGGCTTTCGCCAAGGCGGGCAAGGGTTTGACCAATCGTGGCAATATCGCCTTCGGCTACGAGAATTTCTGTCAACACGCCCGACCGGGGGGCCACAAGTTCTTGCGCCGCTTTGTCCGTTTCCAGTTCGACGATCGCTTCGTCTTTCTCAACAGCATCGCCCACCTGTTTCATCCAACTGGCGACGGTCACTTCGGACACGCTTTCCCCGACATTCGGGACATTAATGTCAATTGAGGAGCCGCTACTTTTGTTGGAGGCAGGAGCTTCCGTCTGAGCTTTTACTTCGGCATCACCTTTGACCGCCTCTTTTTTCGCGGCAGCTTTTCCAGATCCTTCGCCCATTTTGGCAATCAGCGTGCCGACCGCAACGGTCTCACCTTCAGCGACTAGAATTTCGGACAGAACCCCATCTTCGGGCGCGACCAATTCTTGGCTCGCTTTATCGGTTTCGATCTCGACGATCGGATCGTCTTTCTTCACCGTGTCACCCGCTTGAGCCATCCAGCTCGCAATGGTGACTTCGGAGACGCTTTCGCCGACATTAGGAATTACGATATCAGTCATAGTGTCTGCTTAAGTCCGTTAGATCGATTTGCCAGTAAAATAAGGATGACGCTGCAGTTTCGCTACTTTGCGAATACACCATCAAAGATAGCTTGCTGCTCTTTCTTGTGCTTCGCGGCAATCCCGGTCGCGGTCGACGCGGCAGCTTTGCGACCAACATAGCGTGGCCGTGTGTTCTCGGCCCCAATCTCTGTCAGTGTTTCTTCAAGCAGGGGTTCGATGAAGCTCCAGGCACCCATATTCTTAGGCTCCTCTTGAGCCCAAACCATGTCAGCCTGTTTGAAGCGTGACAGCTCTGTCTTCAGGGCCGTGTCTGGATAGGGATAGAACTGCTCAACCCGTAACAGATAGATATCGTTGCGACCCAACTCTTCGCGCGCCTCTAAAAGATCGAAATAGATTTTGCCGGAGCAGATCACGACGCGTTTGATCTTCTTGTCGTCGACCAGTTTCACTTGGAAAGCGTCTGGGCGATATTCTGCATCGTCCCACAAAACGCGGTGGAAGAACGTATCCGGTCCCATTTCCTCGAAGGTCGAGACGCAGAGTTTGTGCCGCAACAGGCTCTTCGGGCTCATAATGATGAGCGGCTTGCGGAAATTACGGTGCAATTGGCGGCGCAGAACATGGAAATAGTTGGACGGCGTCGAGACGTTGCAGACCTGCATATTGTCTTCGGCGCACATCTGCAGATAGCGCTCAAGACGCGCCGAACTATGTTCCGGCCCCTGCCCTTCATAACCATGCGGCAACAGCATGACGAGCCCGCTCATGCGCAACCATTTCTGTTCGGCTGAGCTAATGAACTGGTCGACCATAACCTGCGCGCCATTGGCAAAATCACCAAATTGCGCTTCCCAGATCGTCAACGCTTGAGGCGCTGTCGTCGAGAAGCCATATTCAAAACCGAGAACAGCTTCTTCGGACAGGTGCGAGTTGAGCACCTGATAATATTGTTGGTCATCAGACAGGTTGTTGAGCGGCGTATATTTTTCTTCTGTTGTCTGATCGATGAAATGACTTTGGCGCTGGCTGAATGTGCCGCGTTCTGAATCCTGACCTGACAGCCGAACCGGATGACCTTCCATGACAAGCGATCCGAAAGCGAGATGTTCGGCCAGCCCCCAGTCAATATCGTGACCCGCTTCGACCTTATCTGCACGCATTTTAATAATGCGTTTCAACGTCCTATGGATATTCACATGGTTGGGTACCGTTGTGATCTTTGTCCCGATTTCTTTCAACGTCTCAATCGGAACGCCGGTCACACCTCGGCGCTTTTCATCATCCATAGAAGGTAGCGAAATCCCGGTCCAGACGCCATCTAGCCAGTCTGGCGCCTTGGTCTCGAAGTTCTTGGCTTCATCAAATTCTTTATCCAGAAACGCGTAGAAATCGTCGACACGCTGCGTGTGTTCCGCGTCGGTTAGATCGCCTTGCGCAATCAAGCGCTGGGCATAGATTTCACGGGACGACGGTTTATCGCCAATGACTTTGTACATGATCGGCTGGGTGAAGCTGGGGTCATCGCCCTCATTATGCCCATAACGGCGATAGCAGACGATATCGATCACGACGTCACGGCCAAATTTCTGACGATATTCAGTCGCGATACGTGCTGCATATACGACGGCTTCTGGGTCATCGCCATTAACGTGTAGCACGGGCGCTTGGACCATGAAGGCCACGTCCGAACAATATTGACCGGAGCGATATTCATCCGGTGTCGTCGTAAAGCCGATTTGATTATTGACGATGACATGGATGGAGCCGCCCGTCCGGTACCCGGCCAGTTGGCTGAGTTGGAAGGTTTCCGTCACCACACCTTGGCCCGCAAAGGCACTATCGCCGTGCAACAATACCGCCATGACCCGCTTCGGATTATGCGTGCGGTAGGTGCCAGACATGGATTGCTGTTTCGCGCGCGCCTTGCCGATCACGACTGGCGCAACGACTTCCAAATGCGATGGGTTCGGGGCCAGCGAAAGATGGACCTTGTTACCGTCAAATTCACGGTCGTCTGAGACGCCCAAATGATATTTCACATCGCCGGAACCAAAATCCTCTGCCCCAGACGCGACGCCGCCGAGAAATTCGTAGAAGATCGCAGAATATGGCTTCTGCATTACGCTCGCCATAACGTTCAAGCGCCCGCGATGTGGCATGCCGAAGTTTATGTCCTGAAGCCCCAACTGGCCGCCGCGTTTGATGATTTGTTCCAGTGCCGGAAGCAGCGCTTCCGCCCCATCGAGGCCAAAGCGTTTTGTGCCGGGATAGCGTTTATGGATCAGCTGTTCGAAGCTTTCCGCCTCAATCAACTTCTGCAGGATTGCCAGACGGCCCTCTTTGGTGAAGCTGACCTGCTTGTCTGGCCCTTCGATGCGCTCTTGAATCCAAGCTTTCTCTTCCGGGTCGGAAATATGCATGAATTGCACACCAATGGTCGAACAATAGGTCCGTTGCACAATCTCTAGGATATTGTTGATCGTCGCATATTCCAGCCCCAGAACCCCGTCGATAAAGATTTCTCGGTCACGATCGTCCGGGCCAAACCCGTATGTATTTGGATCCAACTCTGGATGCGTGCCCTGCTTACGCAAACCCAAGGGATCAAGATCAGCAATCAAATGACCCCGCACACGATAGGCACGGATGAGCATCAGTGCATGCAGTGAGTCTTTCGCGGCCTGACGCACTTGATCGGCGGAAAGATCAGGTTGTTTCGTGGCAATTTTAGCTTCTGCAGCGACAGCATTATCGCCCCAATCGCCCGTCAGCGCATTCGTCAGGTCGCCATTTGGCGTGGGGGGCCAATTGTCCCGTTTCCAGCTGGGCCCATCAGCATTGGCGCGAGCATTTTGTCGGTCCTCGCCCAAAGCATCAAAATAGGCACGCCAGCTCGCATCAACGCTGGCCGGATTGTCGGCGTATCTTGCTTGCATTTGTTCGAGGTAAAAGGCGGACCCTCCGTCAAGAAAGTCGGTGTCAATGAACGCCTGGTTCAGCTCGGTGCGCTTGGCCATGTAGGAGTCTTTTCGCTCAGTAATTTACCGTCGCTTAACGCAAACGGCTTGCCCTGTCATCGGGGGTTAATGGTCAATACAGTGTGAACATGAAGTCCGTTGCAAAAAAGGCGGGCCAAGTGGCCCGCCCCATGTCTCACAGGTGTAAGCCTTTCGAACTATCGGTTCGGTAGATAGGCCGTGACCTTGGTTTCAATAATCGCCCCATCTCCGCCATAGAGACGATCAACACCGATCAGAGTCCAACTCGGATAGGGCGCCGCGACCCGCTCGGCCTTGATACCCCAGAGTGGGCCTAAATGCGCATCCAGATCAGTTGTGTAACTTGTGACATCGACGACATCCGACCAGTCAGCCCCGACTTCTGCTAGGATCATCTCGATCTCATCGAAAGATCGCTCAATCGCAGGCTCGATAGACGTTTCGCCGTCTTCCACGATGGCCAGCACGCCCGAAAGATAGAGCATATCGCCTGCGCGAGTCGCCGGCGCATATTGCAGCTCATCATAAGTCTGAGCCAACGCGTCTGGGACAATGGTCTGACGCAAAGACTTCGACGTCGTATCCGCATTGATCGTGGTCGAGCAGGCAGACAGCAGAAGCGCGGCGACAGCTAGGGATAGATATTTCATCCGTTCAGCACATCCATCAGCGTCGTGCCGAGACGGGCCGGGCTGTCTGATACGCGGATACCCGCTTTTTCCATCGCTGCGATCTTGTCTTCCGCGCCGCCTTTGCCGCCAGAGACGATTGCGCCTGCATGGCCCATCGTGCGTCCGGGAGGGGCCGTGCGGCCCGCAATAAAGCCAACCATCGGCTTGGAGCGGCCCTTTTTGGCCTGATGCGCGATATATTCGGCCGCTTCTTCTTCGGCCGTGCCACCGATCTCACCAATCATGATGATCTGCTTGGTGTCGTCGTCATTGAGGAACAGTTCTAGACAATCGATAAAGTTCGTGCCGTTGATCGGATCACCGCCAATACCGATAGCCGTCGTCTGGCCCAAGCCGACCTGCGTTGTCTGGAACACGGCTTCGTAAGTCAGCGTACCAGAGCGCGAAACTACGCCGCAGGACCCTTTTTTGAAAATCTTGCCCGGCATGATGCCGATTTTGCATTCGTCAGGGGTCAGAACGCCGGGGCAGTTCGGGCCGATCAATCGGGACTTGGACCCAACCAGTGCGCGCTTAACCGGGATCATATCGCGCACAGGGATGCCTTCGGTGATCGCAATGATCAACGGCACCTCAGCGGCGATGGCTTCCATGATAGAATCAGCCGCAAAGGGCGGCGGCACATAGATAACCGACGCGGTTGCGCCCGTCGCGTGAACCGCTTCCGCGACCGTGTCGAAATTCGGCAGATCCAAATGGGTTGTTCCACCCTTACCTGGCGTTACGCCCGCAACCATTTTGGTCCCGTATTTGATGGCCTGTTCCGTATGGAACGTGCCGGTCTTGCCGGTCATACCCTGAGTAATGACCTTAGTGTCTTTATTGATGAGGACTGACATGTAGCTTCCTAGTCTTCGTATTTTGAGGTCGTCTAAAGAGCGTCTGCGGCGCGTTAGCCTGCGACAGCCTTGACGATTTTCTGTGCGGCGTCATCGAGGTCATTGGCGCTGATTACGTTCAGGCCGCTATTATCAATAATCTCTTTGCCCTTTTCGACATTCGTGCCTTCAAGGCGAACGACGAGCGGGACTTTCAGGCCGACTTCTTTGACCGCATCGACCGTACCTTGGGCGATGATGTCGCATTTCATAATACCGCCGAAAATATTGATCAGAATGCCTTCGACCTTGTCGTCAGATGTCAGGATCTTGAATGCAGCGACGATATTTTCTTTCGTCGCGCCGCCGCCAACATCGAGGAAGTTGGCTGGCTCTGCGCCGTAAAGCTTGATGATGTCCATGGTCGACATGGCCAGACCCGCACCATTGACCATGCAGCCAATATTGCCGTCGAGCGCGACGTAAGAGAGGTCGTATTTCTCGGCCTCGACTTCTTTCGCGTCTTGCTCCGTCTCGTCACGCATCGCTTCGACATCGGGGTGGCGATAAAGCGCATTACCGTCAAAGCTGATCTTGGCATCAAGGCAGTGCAAGCGACCATCCTCGGTGACGATCAACGGATTGATTTCGAGCATCGCCATGTCTTTAGCGAGGAAGCCGTTATAAAGGATTTTGCCGAGTTTTCCGCACTGTTTGGCGAGATCACCGGAGAGACCCAGTGCTTTGGACAGCGTGCGGCCATGATGCGGCTGGAAGCCTGTGGCTGGGTCAATGTCGAAATTGATCACTTTTTCAGGTGTGTCATGCGCGACGGCTTCAATATCCATGCCGCCTTCAGTCGAGGCGATGAATGACACGCGCGATGTTTCGCGGTTAATGATGATGGAGATGTAAAGCTCGCGCTCAATGTCGGAGCCATGTTCGATATAGAGGCGGTTGACCTGCTTGCCGTCTTCGCCGGTCTGCGCCGTCACGAGGTGCGCGCCAAGCATTTGCTCGGCATTCTCAACCACTTCGTCGACAGAGAAGGCAAGGCGAACGCCGCCTTTTTCGCCGGCGCTGGGCTCAATAAATTTACCTTTGCCGCGTCCGCCCGCGTGGATTTGGGATTTCACAACCCAGAGAGGGCCGCCGAGTTTTTCGGCAGCGGCGCGGGCTTCGCTGGCTTTGAAAATCGCAATACCTTCGGAGACGGGCGCGCCGATCTCTTTCAATACTTGTTTGCCCTGATATTCATGGATGTTCATGGAATGGTGGTCCGTCGGTTAAGGGAGTCGGGCGCGTTATAACGCCCCTCGCCTTACCCGCAACCGCGCTTTGTGGCTTGAGTCATCCCAAGCCGAAAACAATCACATGCATGAGGCGGCCGGGCAGCATGGATAAAATACCGGGAATAAGCAGCGCGCCAAAGAACATGCCCGTCACCGCCCGCTTGTGATGGCGCACATTGCCTTTGCGAATATGATGGACCGCTTCCCAAGCCCCAATGAAGGTGACGGGCACAAAGATGTGGATCCAGGAAAAGCTGCCATCATTGATCTGGCGAATAAAGATCGCTGAGATGGCCGTGGCTAACATGAAGACCAGAAACACTTTCCCCATGCGCTTATGCGACGTGTCGCCCTTGCGCCGCGTGAAAATGAAAACCCCGAAGATCAGCGATATAATCGCGACGATGATGTGGATTTGCACAGCCAGGCTGGCTTTGAAGAAATACTCGATACCCATAACGCTCTCCTGTTTAGCTTGAGCGCTTTGGAGCAGGCCTAGTCAGGCACCGCCAGCAGCTTTGCATGAAGCGACAATCCAACATCGCGAACCGACTTGAAAATCGCGGCCCTGCCGTTCACGAAGCGCGAATGACGTCCTTCAAACTCCACTGGAATCACTGATAGTCGTGCGAATCCCCAAAAAACGCATCGCATCCTTTCTGATCACTCCGCTATTGGCCGGGTTGGTACTGACAGTGCTGGCACCGTTCGGCACCCATAGTTTCAACCTCTTGGGTCGCGCGGCCTTTTGGATCGGGATGTCCCTCGCAGGTGGGCTCGGCGCTCTGTCGGTCCAGTGGGCCGCGAAACGCTGGACGCCCCCAATGACGGGCTGGCGTTATACGCTACTCCAATCTCTAGGCGCGACGCTCGCCGTGGCCCCCTTCGTCATTGGCGGCTTTGGCTATGGGTTCGGGCAAACCAGCCCGGCGAGCCTGTTGATGACCCTGTTCTATATCTGGGTGATTGCCATCGTCATCACTGCGGTCGGCGAATTAGCAGGTCGTCAAGCTCCGAGCCCGGAGGATGAGGACTCAAAGCGCCCCGCCTTGATGGACCGCCTGCCCCTGCAAGTTCGAGGGGCCGACCTCTACGGGGTCACGTCTGAGGATCACTATATTCGTATTCACACGAGCGCGGGCAGCCATATGGTTCTGATGCGCTTAGCGGATGTCGATGGCCTGGCCCGACCTGTGAGTGGGCTCAGCCCGCACCGATCCTGGTGGGTCGCAGAAGACGGGGTCGGTCAGATCAAGCGCGACGGCAGCAAATTCGTGATTGAACTTAAAGACGGCACAGATGTGCCTGTTAGTCGAGCGGGAGCTCAGCGGCTACGCGAGGCAGGCTGGCTCAGCTAACGGTCGACGGGTTGGACGATTTTTAGAGAAGTCTTAGAGATCGCCGGAGCGTCTAATTCATTGGCGGACGCTTCAACGGCGATGACGTAAATAGCGCTCACAATGACGGCCACGACGATAACGGCATCCAAGGCCAATCGCGTCAAACCAGGTTTCGTCACCATTTTCATACGCTTCGCGCCAATCTACGCGTCTACCGAACCTAACTCTTCCTAGCAAGATCCGGGCCGACAAGGATTTTGAGCGCATAAATCCTGCTTCGCCGCAGAAGTATAGAGCCAATGTCTGTCACCTTAACCCGGGTTAAAAATCTTGCCCATAAACATGGCACAGATCGGTCGTGACGCCCGGAATTCCGTCTTCCAAAGCGTAGAGTCGCCTTGATCCTAGCGCTTCGGCTGTCTTCTCCGATCCGATATTCCCATCGGCGATCACATGAATGACGGAACTCCAACCCAATCCGTCACGCACATAGTCCAAACAGGCTCGACCGGCTTCTTTAGCATAGCCTTTACGGGTGTGAGCTGGATGAATGGTCCAGCCGACTTCCGGCGCAGGCCAACCTTCCGGAAACCAAGGCCCAACCCGCCCAACCCACTGGCCCGTCTCTTTTTCAATGACTGACAGAAATGAGTAACCGCGCACCTGATGGTGCCCCAACATCATGGCAATGGATCGCCAAGTTTGAGCGCGATCCATCGTCTTACCACCCAGATAGCGCATGGTCGGAGCGTGGGCATAGGCCTCGCACACAGCGTCTATGTCGCGAACGATATCCAGCGGGCGTAAAATCAGACGTTCTGTCTCTAATGTTGGTTTCAACTGCATAATTCAGGCTCCTCCCCATTGTCATACGACGCGTCTTAATCGACCTCTATAAGCACATTCCCTAGAACCATTTTATCTCTGTCTTCTGCCACAACAGAATATTTACCGGGCCTGAGTGCGAGGACTTTATTGGACTGCGGCGCGCGGTATATTATGTCTTCAGCAGGTATCATCGCGGGTTTGTTCACGTCCCAAGCCGTTATAAGTGTGAAATCGGACGCCCCATCAAATCGGATTGTTTTAGGCACCTCAACAAACCTTCTGCCTAATTCATCACGCAGCCAAATAGGGCGCTCCTTGTAGTAGGGGCCTCTTGGGGCTGACAAGATAAGGTCATATCCGTTCCTAGAGACTGGCATGCCTTTTTTGTCCACCAATAGTCCGTAGCCCAGCAGGCCACTTTCAAAAGGAGATGTTCCATAACAGTCAGTTTGACTGATCGTCAGAGGGTCAATGGACGTTAAACGCTTGAAATACTCCGCCATCCAGATGATGTTCGAGCCTTCATTTCGCTCCTTTATATGGTGATACCCAGAGTGAATAAAAAACTTTTGACCCGCAAATTCATCTACATATTCTTTGATGTTTTTGGCTTGAGTGAACTCTCTATGATCCACACTTCCCTGCGCCCCAACTGGCGGAGATAATGCGTTATCTTCAAACGAAAACAAGTTTCCGGGCAAGCGACTTACCCGCTCCATGACTTGCCCGAAAACGGGATCTTGCCAGTAGGCTAGTCCGGTTTTCAGATCTGAGGGAAAGCCGTTCGATTTAAATCCGTCTGGCTCATTCAACCATGCCCATTCGATATCACCCAACAATTCAGAGCCAAAATTCTGGTACCCCTGCTTGTTCAGATCTTCGTATAACTCTCCAATAAACACTCGGTGAAGCGCTATAGAGTGAGATTCATTTATCATCACAACAGAATGTTTTTTTGCCAAGTTTCTAATAACAGGGATCGGGTCGACATAACTATAGTTAGGATCACTCGATAATGGGCACGGCACATTGCCTGATTGCATCTTGTAAGCTTGATTGGTTGCCTCAGGTGCCCGCCAGTTATTCGGATACGAAAAGTCAATTTCAACGGACTGTACAGCCTGCGTTTGATTCGAGCCCAGAGCCGGCTCACCCTCACTGCCTGAACAGGAGAGCAGAACGGTTGATAGAAGCAACCAGAACGCCCTCGCCATTTTTCTTTCCCGTCCGTTAGGCCATGAGATAATCATACTCACATCGTCCCGTTGCCATTCCAACCTACCCTCGCTAGAGCGCGGCGCTTCACTCCATTCTGTAGAGCCATTCATCTCTACAGAATGATCCGCGTTTGGTCAGGTGGCTGAGTGGTCGAAAGCGCCGGATTCGAAATCCGGTATAGGGGTAACTCTATCGCGGGTTCGAATCCCGCCCTGACTGCGCGACTCCAGCGCAGAGCGCCGACAGGCGCTGTCTACATCGGCAAAGGCTTTTTGCGTTTCTCATCCAGATAGCGCGCGCTCAGCACTTTCTGATGCTCACCCAATTCCAACAGCAATGGATTACCCGTCGGGAATTCAAAGCCGGGAATGTCTTCGTCTGCAACTTGGAACAAATCCTTCATCAGGGCCCGTAGGCTGTTTCCATGAGCACTAATGATAACGTTGGACCCGGCCTCTAGGAACTGACGGATCTGCCCGTTGAAGTAAGGCAGAACGCGTTCAGTTGTCATCTTCAGGCTTTCGCCACCGGGTAGGATTGCCGGATCATAGGCCGCATATTTTGGGTCATTGGCGGGGTGATAGTCGTTATCTGTGTCGATTTGAGGCGGCGGCACATCGAAAGAACGGCGCCAAATATGGACCTGCTCTTCGCCGTGCTTGGCTTTGGTTTCGTCCTTATTCAGACCTGTTAGGCCACCATAGTGACGCTCATTGAGCTGCCACGCCTTGGTTTCAGGAATATACATCTGGTCAATGCCTTCCAGCGTCAGCCAGAGTGTCTTGATCGCGCGCTTCTGGAATGAGGTGAAGGCAATATCGAAACGAAGGCCTTCTTTGGCCAGCAACTTACCAGCCTTCTTAGCTTCGCGCGTACCTTGCGCGGTCAAACCCACATCAACCCAGCCGGTAAAACGGTTTTCTTGATTCCAGACCGATTGTCCGTGGCGGACAAGAACCAGTGTGGACTTCACATCAGTAGTCATGGCGAGGTCTCCTTGTGCGGGCGCGGCCTACGCCACACGCCGAGTCGGTGCAACGCCCTCAGCGCGCGTTAGCGCATTTGCGCGTCGGCTGCGTTCACCAGATTAAAGAATTCGGCACGCGTTTCCGCTTGCAGGAACTGACCATCCAAAGCGGAAGAAATCATCCGGTGCGGCGTTTTAATGCCGCGCATGGTCATACAAAGATGCTCGCCCTTAGCCACGACAGCGACATCCTTCGTGCCAAGGATAGTCTTCAGATCGTCGGAAATATCCGCAACGAGCTTTTCTTGGAGCGACAGTGCATGCGCGTTTTTGTGCGCAATCCGTGCAAATTTGGACAGGCCCAACACTTTGTCATGCGCAATATAGGCGACCGACACATCGCACCAAAAGGGCAGCATGTGATGTTCGCACATGGACCAGACGCGCATGCCGGTCACAGCCACCATCTGATTATGGCGGACCGAGTCAAAGGTCGTTTCCAGCTTACCGGGATCATATTCGATAAAATCGCGCCAAAAATCGGCGATCCGGCGCGGTGTATCGAGTAGCCCTTCCCGGTCTGGGTTTTCTCCGAGGGCAATTAGCAATTCGCGGACAAGATCTTTGACCTTAGCGTGGTCGACAGTCTTGGGCGTACGATGTTGATCCGGCATGGGTGTTTTCCTGATGTTCTACCTAATACGGATTACTAAACTGACCCGATTGCACAAAGGCTGACGTTCATGCGGACTAATCTCGTAAAGCCCAAACATAATTAGAAACCGCCTCGAGAATTACATCCTTATCAGACTCTATAGGCTCCCGCGGCAAAACGATATCCGGGATGACGCCTCGCATGGTCACATTTCCGCTAGGTCGAAGAAAACGGCTTTTCGGATAGGTCACAACGACTCCCGTTTCCGGCAGTTCAAACGTTAGAACAGAGGCATAGCTTGTCGGGAGGTCCGCTGTTTCTTCGCCGAAAACACGACC
The DNA here is from genome assembly GCF_030159955.1 of Algimonas ampicilliniresistens. Lineage (GTDB taxonomy): Bacteria > Pseudomonadota > Alphaproteobacteria > Caulobacterales > Maricaulaceae > Litorimonas > Litorimonas ampicilliniresistens. The sequence continues at coordinate 542,859 of NZ_BSNK01000001.1, read as the reverse complement.
AAACTCGTAATCCTGTATCATGGCGGCCGTCGAGGTTGCGTTAGAATAGCTGTGTCGATTTACAATCGCCCAGACCTGTCCCTTATAGCGTTCATGGACTTGACGCGGTTCGACCATGGGAATGTCAAATGAGTAGCGCATACCATTGGGTTGGGTCATCTCTGCTTCGATAAGGTCAGCGAGAAGACCATCTGGCTCTCCGCTTTCAAGTTGTCTTTCGTAGTCCGCTTTCGTTGCCGCACTGGCTTTCAGACGAAAGTCATTGGTGAAACGAAACGGCTTATCGGCAAACCACGCCGTCATCGCATCGCTAAAATTATTGTTCCCACCAGGATTGTTTCTCAGATCAATGATTAGGTCAGTCGCATCAGATGCGATCATGTCCTCAAAAGCTTGATCGATGAACTCAAAAAAACCATCCCCAGAATAGGAAGGATCACGTTGATCGGCATCGGCTGTGTCTAGATCAATGAACGGGCCGGGTCTTAAATAGGCTAAGCCTTTGCTTAATAAGCGGTATTCGCGCGCATTGAAGTCCGTATCCAAAGATTTCGATGGCGCTGCCGCCCGTATTGCTGCGTATCCCGGGAAATCGACCGCATCGACCTTAATCAAACGCTTTACACTGTCCGATCCCTCGACCGTCAATGTCACGTTATCAACCTCCCCCAATTCCATCCAAAGTAGTGGCGCAAAACTCTCTTCCATCAGAGAATTGCGCATCAAGTCTCTCTCTGCCGAAACATAAACACCGAGCTGGTTCAGCCAGCTATTGATGCTGCGCCCATTAATGGCATGGATCACCATGCCGGCCTGTGTTTGGCCGTCAATGTCGGCCGCTTGGACAAGAAAGACGGTACCTCCATCAACCCGAATAAAGATCGGCAAGAACCGCCCACCTGCCCCAATATGCGCGATGAATTGCACATACCCAGCTTCTGTTTTCGCGTGCCCGATCTTGCCAAAAGCAACATAGCGTTGAAATATCTTGGACGCATCGACCACGGATTGCGGCCCGTCGATCATACCGTAAAGATCGTTTAGCAACGCGCGATAGTCTTCACGACTGCTATGCGCGTACAAATCGTAATGCGCTTGCTGCAGTGTCATGTGGAGAACGGAAAGATCGTTCTTTACGGCCTGCTCGCTAAATTCATCCTGCGCTAAAGTCGATTGGCAGAAAACTGACGCTATGATCAGCGCGATTAGGGGACGAAAGAAGCTCATAAGGACGCCGCTATAGCTCGTGGATGACTCCGTCAACGAGCGGGCTAAAGCGCGGCGCGAATTGCTTTTACCCGCTTCCGATTGGCACCCATATCGGAGTGACCGACACGCGATGCTGAGCGGATTTGCCACAGCTTTCCGTCCCGACGAAATTCCACATCATCGACAAACCGCATCAGGCCACTCGTATAGGTGGCGCTGATATAATCGTCAGATTCTGATGTGATGGTCCCGCCGGTTGCGGCAATCGCGGCCTTCACTCCGTCCTTATTGGTTGAGAGCGGCTCAACCTGTTTGTCGGAATCCGTTCCCGGTTCGGAACTGACGCAGTTCGGTTTGGACGGCAGCGGCGAAAGGCGGCCATCGACAAGGCCTTTGGCCTTACCGCGCTGGCTCAGCAGAGATAAAATGATCATGCCAGTGATGATAGTGGCGGGAATTAGAAACAGCAAACGCATGACGCTCTCCTGACCTAGTTTGCAGCGGTCTGGAAGATCAGATCGCCAATATGTTCGTCATACCAAGTTGGGCCCAACAAGGATTGGAAGAAGCCATTATGCCCGCCCTGATCGTGAATGATCATGCGTGAGCCCGGGCTAAGCGTCAGCCGACGAATATCGCGTTCCGGGATCATCCCGTCGTCACGTGCGGTGATAATGTCGAGCGGAACGGGCACGCGCGACAGATCATCTGGATCGACCCGATAGGCGTTGAAATAGTCTTCCATACGCGCGTAGCGAGAATAGAGCGGCAATACGGTCTCCGTCATCGCCAAGACACGCTTGCTCTTGAGCACTTCGTCAAAATTGTAGATATCTGGAAAGGCAGCCTGTTTCAGCCGTAGGCTGGCCGACCATTTCTTAAGAAAATAGCGCCGATAGAGTGGATTGGCATCGACCAGAGGGGCCGCCCCCCACGGGTCAACCACTGGGCTAATCGCGAATATCCGGCGCAGTTTCGGGATGGCCAAATCACGCAAGGACCGCGCAATTCGAAGCGCGAAGTTCCCGCCCAGCGAAAAGCCAACAATATAGACGGGCGCACCCTCTGACAGCCGCGCCGCCTTGCGCACGCCGTCAAACACTTCATTGAAACGGGTCGAGAAAAATAGACCCTCATTGAGGTCGTGACTGCCGCCATGATCGCGATAATTCAGGCGAAAGACACTCGCACCACGTTCAAACATATAGCGCCCGCAGCTGACCACATAGGTGCTATCCTGTGACCCTTCCCAACCATGTAGGAAGATGACCAGAGCCTTATTGTCGGGATGGCGTGAATAGCTACCCTTGAGCCGAACTCCATCTTCGCAATCAAGGATGATGTCCTCGGCCGCGTCCAGCATCGCGTTCGGACCACGCTTGCGAAACTGGAAACTAGCCAGCGCCGTCTGCACAAGACCGGCCCGCATCCAGAACGGCGGATTAAAAGGTTTTGGGGTCGGCAAGGTCACGAGAATGGATTTGGGTATCAGATATTATGGGCGATGAGGCGCTCTCTAGAGACAAGCTCTGCGCCCGGCAATGTCAAGCCGTGCATGCGCGCCCTTTATGAATAGAAGGCTCAAATAGGAGGCGCAGAGCCGTCAAACGCGTATCGGCGGACCAAGCCTGCGGCGTCTAGCTACAGAGATGCCGTTTTACGACGGCCCCGGCCTTGCCCATATCGATCCGACCTGCATAGCCACTTTTAAGCTGCCCCATAATCTTGCCCATGTCTTTTAGGCAGGTCGCACCGCTGGTTTCGACAATCTTGCTCACTGTGGCTTCGATCTCGTCGTCACTCATCGGTTTGGGCATAAAGCTGCGCACAACCTCTATTTCCTCACGCTCACGCTCGGCCAGTTCTGGCCGACCATTATCGTCATAGGTTTTGGCGGCGTCTTCACGCTGCTTGACCATTTTGGTCAGGATGCCGAGGATTTCTGAATCATCGATGCCGCCGCAACGATCTGCCGCGCGGGCCGCAATATCACGATCTTTTATGGCCGCTGACATCAGGCGCAGCGTGGATAGCCTGACGGTGGCCTTCTCTCGCATCGCGTCTTTGGTTGATGCACTAATCTGGTCGCGAAGTGGTTCGCTCATAGGGTCTCTCTTCCGGGGCTCCCCGGTTTTCTAAGGAGCGGCATATAGGCGCGTCGAGCCCAACTGCCAAGTGAATGCGTCACGATTGGGGCATGGCCCCTATGAGCGTGGCTGGGGAACGTGACTGGGAAGCACGCCGTTGACGGCCCCAACCACCGCTAGACACAATTCCGCAATGCGTTACGTCCCACCCGTGGGAAAAGGGCGCGCCATGTTACTTAGAAACTTAACCAAGCACGTTAAAGACCAAAACTGGTTCGCCGTTGCGCTTGATTTTATGATCGTTGTGTTGGGCGTGCTTTTAGGCATGCAGTTCACCAACTGGAACACCAGCCGCGGGGACGAAACCTCCTACCAAGACGCCATGACCCGGCTGAGCGAAGAGAGCCAAGAAATTTGGATGGGTTCATTAGAAACAACGGCGCGCACCCAATCTCAGCTTGAGGATGTTCAAGCCGCGATTGTCGTTTTGGAAACCTGCCGAACCGGGAAGACCGCGGATGCCATTGTTGACCTTGGGCTGAATAATATTCGATCCAGCAGTGGTACCCGGGCGAGATCTGATGCTCTTGACCTATTGGTGACCAATGAACGTCTACTTGAACGTCAAACCAGCAGCATTCGGACGCAACTGCGCCAATATGCGCAGTTACTAGATGGAATTACGAGGGTGTCAGACCTCATTCAACCCATCGCGGAAATTGATGAAGTCGACAAACATCCACGCGTTGGATTGACGACGAAACTTGATCCAAGCGAAAGCTTAAATGGCACGGATGTTCGGCGCGCCCGCATCGTCGGACCGCTGGAAGAGGTCTGCAAAGACCCGACTTTTCTCAAAATGTTTTACCGGTGGGAACGCACAGCCGTCTTCGAGCTTAGGCTTCAAAATACTCTAAGGGAGACGGTGAAGGACAACACGCAAGCCGTGGGTCTCTCGATCAACACGCCCGAGCCGGATGAGACCGCCCCATGATCCTCCGCCGCCTCACCCAACATGTGAATGACCAGAACTGGTTCGCAGTCGTACTGGATTTTTTCATTGTAGTCGTCGGTGTCTTTATCGGTATCCAAGTCGCGAATTGGAACACTGAGCGGCTTGAGCGTACGCAGGAGCGAGACTATCTGATCCGACTGCATGGTGACTTTGTTGAGAGCATCAATGGTCAGAGGCGGGACGTGAATTTCCTTGATCGGCAACTGTCCGATCAGGCGATTATGATCAAGTCGCTCGATTCCTGCACGGTGACCCCCGAGGACGAAACACCTTTTCAGCGCGGCATTAACACACTCGGCTATATCAATCCGCCACGTATCGTACGCCGAACAGTGGACGAAATGATCGCGGCTGGTCGCACGGACATTATTCGGAATAAGGCGTTAAAAGTTCAGTTATCGAGCATTATCGCGCTCGTCGAATGGCGGGGAAATAGTTTTTCGGACTCTGTCTCCCGCATGACGGAGCATTACCGCTTCATTATCGAAGAAGACGTGCGTTACGACCTCACACGCACCTATGCCGACCCGTTTATTGAAGAGTTCATAGGCGTTGATTTTGATATTCAGACCCTATGCCAATCCCCGAAAATCGCCCGGGCCATCTCGGCAATCAGCTACACAACGCAAGAACGTAAGCGAGCTTATGAACCGATTTTGCAGCGGTATATAGACTTCCTACCTGTGGTGGAGGAAGAGCTGCAATCCCGTTGGGGACCTGTCCTCTCGAAAAGCAAGGCCGCAACTCAATGATCCTCCGCCGCCTCACACAACACGTCAAAGAACAAAATTGGTTCGCCGTCGCGACCCTGTCTGTCTCCACATGTAGCTGCAAACAAGACTGCGACGTCGCTTGCGAATCCGGCGCGGCTTCGTCATAGGACGCGCCTAGCAGAGCCAAGCTAGGACCCACCCATGACGATTGACTATTCGCCCGATCCTGCGCCGACCGCTGTGCTGGTCTTAGCGACCGGAGATACATTTTACGGCATTGGCATTGGCGCGACCGGGTCGGCCGTCGGCGAGGTCTGTTTCAATACCGCGATTACCGGCTACCAAGAAATTCTGACCGACCCGTCCTACGCTGCGCAAATCGTCACTTTCACCTTCCCGCATATCGGCAATACCGGTACCACGGACGAAGACGAAGAAGCGACGACGGACGCCGCGCGGACCGCCGCACGCGGGGCGATTGTCCGGGCTGCTGTCACACCCGCGTCCAACTGGCGTTCTGAGGGCGAGCTGGGCGCATGGCTATCCGCGCGCGGAATCATTGGCCTGTCCGGCGTCGATACGCGCGCGCTCACCGCCTATATCCGCGATAATGGTATGCCCAACGGTGTCATAGCCCATGACCCAGACGGACAATTCGATATCCCAGCTTTAGCCGAACAGGCTCGCAGCTGGAACGGGTTGGTCGGCGCGGATCTGGCCAAAGATATGGCGGCAGACGCCCCCTTCGATTGGCGACAGGCGCGCTGGCAATGGAAAGACGGCCACACGGATCAAGACGGCGCCAAACGCGTTGTGCTGATCGACTATGGGGTGAAACGGAACATCTTGCGCAACCTCGTCAGCTCAGGGTTGGCCGTGACAGTTGTACCAGGCACGACCTCTGCAGAAGATATTCTAGCGCTCAAGCCAGACGGTGTCGTCCTGTCCAACGGACCCGGCGATCCTGAAGCGACAGGCGAATATGCTATCCCCGTCATTCAACAATTGATTGCCGCCGACATGCCGATTCTTGGCATTTGCCTCGGCCATCAAATGCTGGCCCTCGCGCTCGGCGCCAAGACGGTGAAGATGGAGCAGGGTCATCACGGCGCGAACCATCCGGTCATGGATCATACGACGGATAAGGTCGAAATTGTCTCTATGAATCATGGTTTTGCGGTGGATCAGGCGTCCCTGCCCGACACCGTCGAAGAAACCCATGTCAGCCTGTTTGATGGCACAAATTGCGGTATCCGCCTCAAAGGCAAGCCCGTTTTCTCGGTCCAGCACCACCCCGAAGCCAGCCCCGGTCCGCAGGATAGTTTCTATCTGTTCGACCGCTTCGCGGATGCAGTCAGAGCCGCTTAGTCTTCGAGCGTTACGACCCCGTTCGCGACCAGATCGCGCGCACTGGCCAGGACGCTCTCTTTCGCTGGGCGCGGCACGACATTGGTGAGGCTGGTAACATAGGCGGCGTCGACGTCATGAAAGATGCCAAGGTCAGGCAGGATGCCTTTGACCCGATCATCAAAGAGAGAGATCAATCGTAGGACAATGTTTGGCAATTCGGATTTAGGAAGTTTTGCGGTCGGATAGTCTGCACGCAAAATCTCGACAATCTCCTTGAACCACAGCGTGTTTCCTGCGCCAATTAATCGCCGCCCACCGGCATCCTTCGCCGTCATCCCCGCAACGTGAAGGGAGGCGACATCGCGCACATCACTAATGGGAAAGGCAATTTTCGGGATCGCGGGCAGATCGCCGTTCATCATGTCGCGGATCAGAGACAATGACGCACCACCATTATCATAAGGGTCCGGCCCGAAAACCAGCCCTGGATTGATTGTAACCAATTTCTCTCGCAACCCTTGTGCGTCAGCATAAGCCCAAGCTGATAATTCAGCACGCGTTTTGGACACTGGATAAGCCGTCATCGGTTTCCAGTCCGGATCTGACCAATCTTGCTCTGTGATCGTCATCTTTTTGCCGCGACCGGGTTGCCCCATCATGGCCGCAGTCGAGGATGTCAGCACGATCCGCTCCGCCCCTGCTGAAAACCCGTTCTCCAAAACCCGTTGAGCCCCGGCGCGGGCTTCTGGCACCAGCGCTTCGCGATCAGATGGGGCTTCAAGCGGAAAAGGCGAGGCAATATGCTGGATATAGCGGCAGTCTTTGACCGCATCGTTCCATCCCGCATCTGAGCCAAGGTCAGCTACGAACAACTCGACATTAGACACATCTGCGCCTGTCTGCGCCATCTCCGCCAAAACACGGCGTCCTTTAGCCTTATTCCGGACCGTTCCGCGGACGGCAAAGCCCTTCTCCAAGAGCCGCACCGTGACGTGGCTGGCGATATATCCGGTGATTCCGGTAACAAGGACGAGATCGGTCATGCAGACACTCTAGCGGTTTCTACTGAGCGCGTCATCGCTCAGCGACCAATCTACGACAATAATTCCTGAAAAGCGGCAGAATTCATCAACCAACGCCGTCACCGGTGCAGGTTCCAGCCAATAGCGCCTTAATCTTCACGCTCAGACGGCTTACTTAAAACCCGCTGATAGAGCCGTCCGATCCCGATCAGGGCGATGCCAAGACCGATGAAGGACACAGCCCGGAACGCACCGTCGAGCGCCCGCATGTCGATCAGGAAGACTTTCAACGTGGTCAAGGTGATCAGGATCGCTGAGGCTAGGCGCAGATCGCGCCGCCCTGTTTTGACGCCGGCCAGTAGTAGAGCCAAGCCAGTCAGCAGCCAGACGGCGCTGACCGCGTAAAGCTCTCCATTCGCCCACGGGACGCGATTCATGGCGATGGCCTCACCCTGCGCAAGGCGGCGGATTTGCGCCGTTGTCCACATCAGCCAGCTCATCCCGGCCAGCGCACCGAGCGTTCTGACGAACCAAACTGGACGACGACCTGCGAAGCGCAACGCGGACAGTCCGAGCAGGATGGCGGGCGCGAGATAGGCCAGCAGCAAAGCGTTAAAGATGGAATGGCCGTCAATCACTGTCGAGGCGGTCAGCAGCGGGTTGAACTCCAGCCCCTGCCCTAGAACGAAGGCGGTGAGGCTGGCCAAGGATGCCACAACCGCAATCCCCGGCACGATATAAAAGCGTGGCTCCGCGCCTTTATTCGGCCAATCCGTCAGACCGCCGCGCATCCAGCTAGCCCCGAATAGAACCGCAAATAGAACGAGCAGCTGCACGGCAAGGGCTTCAAATCCGACCTGCGCAGTCAGATCGCCCGCATTCATGGCGTGGTGGATCAGCAGAACGATCAACAGCAAGGTAAAGACAATCGCGCCACCGAGCAGGCCTTGCGAGGCGAGGTCTTCACGTTTGCGGCCCAGCAGAAAAGCCCCAGCAGCAGTCAGCGCGCCCGGTAGGCCAAAATAGAGCCAAAGCTCATTCAGGAATGGTGTCGTCGCAATATAGGCGGCGCTATCGTCTAGAGCTGCACTGGCGACCAGACCCGCCATACCCGCCATGGCGAGCGGGGTCAGTCGCACCCAGAGATCATCGCGCCGGAGCGCAAGACCGATCATAACGGCAATACCAAGACTGAGCACAAGGCTGGACGGCCACAGTTCAGGCAGCTGTGATGCGAGAGTTGGATCGAGACTGGGGACAACGCTGGATGACCATAGCTCCGGAAGTTGGCACGTGCCAACTATCCAAGCCAATGCCGCGACCCAAGCCGCGCCGCGCGCAACCGATAGGCGCGCCTGTGTCCAACTCGCAACAGCGAACAGACCCGCCAAAGCAAAACAAGCCCAATTGATCGGTGGCACAGGTCGCTCATGCAGCTCGGCAAACCCGCTGGCCATAAGCGCGACGGCCAGTGCGCCGCCCAAAGTTGTGAGGGCCGTACTGCGTTGATCGTCAACCCACCGCGCGCCAACTCGAAGACTAGCCAACGCAGTGGCAACCGAAAGCGCTCCGATTACAGCTTGCCCCGGCCAGTCCATTCTAGGGCTCCAAGGGATCATGAACGGGATTGTGTGAACTGTGACGACGACCCCGCCGATCAAAAGCGCAGGCCAACGTTTCCGCACATCGCCTGTAACGGCAAAGAACAGTAAGCTCGCTGCAGTCAGAAAAGGCAGACTATAGGACAGGGCCGGAACATCATCAGACGCCGCGCTTGCGAGCCCCATCAGGGCGACGACGCCCAACCACCCAGCAGAGGTCCACCGCGGCCAGATGACAGGGCTTCGGTCCAGACTTCGCAGGGTCAGGGTCATCACACCAGCCAACCCGACCATCCAAATCGTGAACTGAATAGTGTCGACGGCTTTGCCCGATAGGATGCTAAGCCAGACAGCTGCACCAATGGCGGCGACACCCACCAGCCAATCCCAGCTCTGTCTCCGCGCGACCCACAGCGCCGCAACTGTGATCAGGCCGACATAGGCAAACACACCGATAAAACTGGGCGTAACGCTCGCCACGAGCAGAGGCACAACCAGCGCGCCGATCAAGCCGACAGCGGCGAGCCACGGACCGCGCCGAAGCGAGAGAGCCATTGCCCCGACCGCCACCACGGCCATGCCGATAAAGGCGGGCAGCGTGCCGAGCAGACCATAGAGTGCATGCGCGGCATAAACCGCGCCAAACAGGCTGAATATTCCGACAGCTGCCAGCAGGGCGGGAATATCGGCCCGCGCCGATAAAGCTTTTCCTACGGGCGTTTTCAGATCACGGCGGGCCAACCATTCCGACAGGCCGAGGGCGATCAGGCCGAGGAGCCCGGCGAGACTCACGCGCATCAGTGGCGTCAGTAGGCCCGCTTCCATCGTGTAGCGCAGCAGAAACACCGCGCCGAGCAGCAAAGCCAATCCGCCAATCCAGACCGAACCCTTCGCCCCGAGCAGAGTTTCTAGGTCGAGTTTCGGTTTTGGCTTTCGAGTGGGTTTGCGAGGTGGTCGAACGGGCTGGGGTTTGAGGTCCGGGCTAGACACTCTGTCTGGTTTTCGCTCGGTTTTGACAGATGGCGTTGATACCTGCGCGAGTGCGCGACGGGATAGTTTTTCGGCCGTGTCGGCGCGGGCCGTCTTAGACACTGGCTGGCCTTCTAATAAGGCGATCCGTCGCTCTAGGCGTTTGATCCGCCCTAAGGCCACAAGCCCCGACACGGCCCCGCCAAAGAGCAGCGCCAAAATGCCAAAAGCTATGAGGATGAAGAATTCGTCCATGATTGCCCCTAGCAGCCCTCAGCAAAACTCTGCATTTTTTTATACGTCATTTTTTCGCCTTGATGCGCGGCAGACTCTAGACTTCGCTCAGCATCACGAAGATTGAAGCTTATGACATTGCTATCCCGCCGCACGGTGAGTGCGTCTCTCTTGTCCCTACCTCTACTGGGGGCCTGCCAGTCAAAGACAGAGCCTGACACGGCGGCGTGGACGTCACGCTTGGAGACTATTGAGGCGACCCGAGGCGGGCGCATCGGTGTTGCGGCGCTGGACCTTCAGACCGGGAGGACGCTCAACCACCGCCCAGATGAGCGTTTCGCCATGTGTTCGACCTTTAAATGGATGCTCGGCGGCGTGGTTCTTGCCCGCGTTGACGCGGGCGACGAAACCCTGTCCCGCGCAGTTCCGATCCGCGAGGCGGATATGGTCTTCCACGCACCGACAACCGAACCCGCGATCGGATCGACCTTGTCAGTCGAACAGCTCTGCGCGGCGACGATTGCGAATAGCGACAATCCGGCCGCGAATTTGCTGCTTGCTTCGATGGGTGGCCCCGCGGGATTTACGCGTGCCTTGCGGGCGATGGGGGACTCCGTGACCCGACTGGATCGTTATGAACCGCAACTCAACGCCAACACGCCAGACGATCCGCGCGATACGACAACACCTCGCGCGATGGTTGAGCTGATGGCGCGCCTCGTGTTTGGGGATATTCTGACCCCGGCTTCGCGTCAGATTTTGCAAGATTGGATGCTCGCAGCCGTGACGGGCAACGGTCGGTTGAAAGCCGGGCTACCGGGTGGATGGCGGCTCGGGCACAAGACCGGCACGAGCAATCGCGACGCCAATAATGATGTCGGGTTTGTGCTTCCTCCATCTGGATCAGAGAGAGGTCCAGTCCTGATCGTCAGTTTCTCGGATGGACCCGGTGCTATGACGGATATCGCTGAAACATCTCATGCAGATGTCGCCCGGGCCGTCATGAGCGCCTTCGCCCAGACGTAAACCTTGAGCCTATTTCCACCGCCCATAACGCCACGGCATATACCACGGGCCAGGCGCCTCCATCGGCACCGGATCCGGGCCACACGTCCCCCAAGGATTACAGCGCAACCAACGCGCGAGGCCCATCCAGCCTCCTGCCCAAAACCCATGTCGGCGCATCGCTTCCATCATGAAGTGAGAGCAGGACGGCGTATGACGGCAACGCACGCCGACCGCCTGCAGAGCTGGCGAAATCGCGATCTGATAAAGGCGCAACAGGCCGAGCGCGGGATAAACGAGAATGGACCGCATAATGGCCGCAAAACTAGCGCGTGTCTGAGAGAAGGCAAACCCAATATCCTTGGGTCTCACTATACGCATTCATTCACCTGCATGGTTTACGCTGGCCCGACATGGCGGACAGCTTGGTCCGGCCCTTACTCTCCCAAATGCTGTTTCAACCGGTCAATCGCATTAGACCATTGCTGCGCAGCCCGAGCCAGATATTGGCTGGTTTCGGCCAGTGTTTCGGGCCGCACGGTGAACTGGCTTTCGCGTCCCACGCGGTTGCTTGTGACAATCCCAGCATGTTCCATGACGGTCAGATGCTTTTTGACCCCTTGGCGCGACAGGCCCGTTCCCTGGGTCAGTTGGACAATCGATTGGGATTGTCCGTCACACAGACGAGACAGGAGCGCCAATCGGGTCGGGTCCCCAAGGGCGGCAAATACGGGCGCAGCGGCATCTACCGCGGGCACAAGTGATCTATTCGACATAGGCTATCAGTTGTTCGGCTTGGATATTCCAGCCTTCGGTGTTGTCGCGCAAAACCTCGAGCCGGCGCGGATCTGGCAACACCTCAAACCCGCTCTCCGTAATGGTCAGCCGTGTGCCTTCGGCGGTCGGTTCTAGGCGAAACTCAACCAGCATTGTGGCCTGCTCAGCGACATCTAACCCGGATCTTTCGTCAAAGTCATGCCAGCTGAACGACATCAGCCGCTCCGGTTCCATACGTTCGATGGTGGCGCGCCACGGATAATGTTCATAGCCCGGAAAGGTCATCTTCCCCGTCGACAGAGCTCCCGGCTCGAACGGGCCGTCCAGATCAACCCGGAACCACTGACCAAATTCCTTATAGTCAGAAATCGCCCGCCAGACTCGAGATATGGGCGCTTTCAACGCCACGACTTTGACAATGCGATTTTTCATTTAAGCAACCTTTGAGCTGCCTATTAACACCAAGATAGGCCTAATACGCAACCCTTTAGTTGCTTATTGTAAGCTCAACCTCCCTCATCCCAACGGCGCCGATTTCCGGATTGTCCCAAAATGTGCTATAGTCTTGGCTATGAAAACATATCTCCTGGCCGCGACTCTCACCCTGACCGCTGGACTGGTCCCCAGCTTGGCGTTTTCACAGACCATCGTCATGGGCGATGGTTCGGCGCAGGCGTGTTACCAATCCGCCAAAATGGGCGACCAAGGCTCTAACCACGCGATCCGGACCTGCGATGACGCGCTGCGCGACGCGCTGACCCAACGCGACGAAGCGGCGACCCACGTCAATCGCGGCGTGCTGCTGATGCGGCGCGGCGATACGGATGCGGCGCTGGAGGATTATACGGTCGCGATCAAAATGCGCCCGAAACTTGCCGAAGCCTATATCAATCAGGGCGTCGCATTCTTCTATCAATCCCGCGACGAAGACGCCCTTCGCGCCTATGATCAGGCCATCGCGCTGAAAACCGACCGGATGCCCGAAGCGCTCTATAACCGGGCGCTCGCCCACGAACGGATGGGCAACGCAAAGGCCGCCTATTACGATCTGAAAGCCGCTCTGGAGTTGCAACCCGGCTGGGAACAGGCTGAGGATGCGATTTCGCGCTTCACGGTGACGCGCCGCAACAGCTAGGCACACCCCCTGAGCGGGCCTTGGCGCATATATCCCGTCATGATTGGTATCATTTGGTGAAAGCCCATTGCCTTCACCGCGCCAGAGCCTAAATACTGGCTCATGATAAAAATCGCCTCCTCCTATGATTATGACGATCTGATCGTCTCCGGTGAAACCTCCCTCTTCGGGCCGGGCAACGCCAAACTCCCGCTTCCGCCAATGCTGATGCTCGACCGCATCGACAAAATCGCGGATACAGGCGGCGCACACGATAAGGGCGAGATCATCGCCTCGCTCGATATTGATCCTTCGCTCTGGTTCTTCGAATGCCACTTCAGCGGCGATCCGGTCATGCCGGGCTGTTTGGGTCTGGACGCAATGTGGCAGCTGGTCGGCTTCTGGCTCGGCTGGACCGGCGGCGAAGGCCGTGGCCGCGCGCTCGGCGTTGGCGAAGTCAAATTCACCGGCCAAGTCACGCCGGACATCAAAAACGTCCGCTACGAAATCGACATTAAACGCGCGATCCGCCGCCGCCTCGTGCTCGGCATTGCCGATGGCCGCATGTATGCGGATGACGAGCTGATCTATCAGGCCAAAGACCTGCGCGTCGGCCTATTCAAACCAGAAGCCCCCACGGAAGCCGGAGCATAATCATGACAAGACGTGTCGTCATTACGGGCCTCGGCATCATTAGCTGTATCGGCAATAGCGCCGATGAGGTCGCAGAATCGCTCAAACAAGGCCGCTGCGGCATCAAACATGATCCCAAAATGGCCGAGCTTGGCTTTCGCAGCCAAGTCTCTGGGCGGCCCGAAGACACGGCGGACCAAGCCAAAGAGGTGATCGGCAAACGCTCCCTTCGTTTTATGGGCGACGCGGCGGAATGGTCCGCGCTGGCCATGCAACAGGCCATCGACGATGCGGGGCTGAGCGAAGACATGATCGTCAATCCGCGCACGGGCATCATTGCCGGGTCCGGCGGTCCGTCCTCGCTCGAAATCGTCCGCGCCGCCGACATTACGCGCAAAAATACCAGCCCCAAACGTATCGGGCCTTTTGCTGTCCCGAAAGCGATGAGCAGCACGGTCTCCGCCACGCTCGCCACCCATTTCAAGATCAAAGGCGTCAACTTCTCCATCACTTCGGCCTGCACCACCTCGCTCCACTGTATCGGCGCGGCGGCAGAGCAGATTGGGTGGGGCAAGCAAGACATCATGTTTGCGGGCGGCGGCGAAGAGCTGGAATGGTCCATGTCCAACCTGTTCGACGCGATGGGCGCGATGAGCAGCAAATATAACGACACGCCAGAGACCGCCTCTCGCCCGTTTGACGTCAATCGCGACGGCTTCGTCATTGCCGGCGGCGCGGGCATGTTGGTGCTGGAAGAGTATGAGCATGCGGTGGCGCGCGGCGCGACCATCTATGCCGAAATCATCGGCTATGCCGCCACATCAGACGGCCACGATATGGTCGCGCCATCCGGCGAAGGCGCCGAACGCGCCATGCGCCTCGCCCTGAAAGATGCGGGGATCAGCTCCGTCGATTATATCAACCCGCATATGACCAGCACCCCCGTTGGCGATATCGCCGAGAGCGCCGCCATCCACCGCGTCTTTGGCGAGGGATCAGATGCGCCTTACGTCTCCGCCACCAAAGCCCTCACTGGCCACTCACTCGGCGGCGCAGGCGTGCAGGAAGCCGTCTATACGCTGCTGATGATGAAACACGGTTTCGTCGCGCCGAGCATGAACATCGAGACGCTTGATCCCGAGGTGGCTCCGGTCAAGATCCCCCGCGAGCGGGTGGAGACTGAGGTGAAGACGGCGATGAGCAACAGTTTCGGGTTTGGCGGGACGAATGGGAGTGTTATTTTTAGGCGGGGTTAAATCGCGGTATCAGGTTGCATTATTAGTTAACACTTCCTAAATTGGGTTTGTCGCTTCCTCGGAAGAGGCTATTCTCGGCGAAAGGTCGAGGAGCTGTGCGTTTAGAACGTCAACATATTTATGAATTCGTTTGTGAACCATTTGAAACTCCTTGAGATGATAGTGGAACCGACCATTCTGAATACGACGATGTAAACTGATAGGTATACCCTATTATAGCACGCCTTGTTTAGGTTTTGCTGCGGGTTGAGTAACTACGTTCTACGACGAACGAAACCAACGAAGCTCTACAAAAGCGGAGGGATGGGTTGTCTAAAGCAAAGGACGTTAACCCTCCCTCCAATCAAGGAACTCCGACTTCATGGTCTTTCTCCGACCTCAAGTTAAAGAGTTACCCGCACTTCGACGCAAAACTCACGAAAAAACAAATTCTTTCTTTGGTGAGCTCTCCCGCCAACGTTTCAAAACATGGGTTCTTGCCGTTCCTTCACTATGGGGTCGAATACCAACCTTACCGCGGAAAGAATCCAACACACGTTCCCAACAGAAAAATGCGGCCAATAAGATATGCCTGCAGAGCTGACTCCTACATATTTTCAAGATATCGGCATAAGTTGGTCAAACTTTATGAGAACAAACTCTCGAAATCTGGTCTTAGCGACTGCGTATTAGCTTACAGACGAGTGCCCGTTTCAAAAATTGGTGGCAAGAATAAATCAAATATTGATTTTGCGAAAGACGCTTTTGATTACATCTCCGATTTAGGAAATTGTATTGTAGTTACTGCTGACATCAAGAGTTACTTTGACAACATAGACCACTCAAAACTCAAACGCATCTGGTGCGAATTGCTTGGCACAACCCGTCTTCCTGACGATCACTATAATGTTTTTCGTAATGTGACCAGTTACAGATACATGGATTATGTAGAGGTGTGTCGACAACTCGGGTTTTTTGGCCAAAAAACTGAAAACAGAGAAGGATTCTTGATTGGTCGAAAACAGATGCCCATTAAACTCGCTGACAACAATAAGCTAAAAGAGTTGTTTTCAGCACGAGATAGTCGAGGAGGTAGGCTATTAAAATTCAACAATTTTACGAGAGGTATACCACAGGGATCGCCAATATCAGACGTACTTGCAAATATGTATTTACTAGACTTTGATGCACGTTGCCAAGAATTTGCAAATGATCTCGCTGGAAAGTATTTTCGGTACTCGGATGACATACTAATGGTGTTTCCAACGCCTTCTGAACACACGCATTCGTCAGTGGAAAATTATCTTCGGCAAGAAATTGAATTAGAAGGTTCACATCTTACAATTCAAGATAGGAAATTTGCTTCTCTTCAGTACAAAACTGATGGCAACAGACAACATGCAACTCCTCTTTCTCCGTTGAACGCAGTTACGGATAAAGGGAATCCAAGATTTAAGATGGCGAACGGGTTAGAATATCTAGGGTTTAGATATGATGGACATAAGATATTTGTGAAGAACAGTACGATTTCAAATTTGTATAGAAAAATTAGCAAATCGGCCTTGGCTGAAGCAATGAAACATCGAAAGAACTATCCTAATGCGTCTGAAGAAGAACTTGTCAAACTAATGCAATTCAACACATTCTTCCAAAAATTTGGTCGAGTTGAGGAATTTGAAAAACCCAATAAAAAAAGTGGAAAATCATATAAACATTGGACCTTTAGAACATATACGTTGAGAGCATCTGAAACCTTTGGACCGCGTGGTGATAAAATCATGGGGCAGCTATCTAAGTGCCGCGAACTTTCAAAGAAGAAACTCGAAGATAAGGTTAGGCTTGTTGCAACTTGGTATCCCGCCCAAAAAATGTGATCGAACTTCAAGTCTAAGTGCCTTAAGCTCGTGTCTCTCAAGCTCCACATAAAGCCGACAAACGGCTCACGTCGTTCATATTTCGCAATTTTCAATCCCCGCATTGAAACCCAAACTCACAGACCAACCCCCCCTCTAAACCCCATCCAGTAAAGCCTCTCATGAGGCTTGGTCGCTGCGCGACGCTAGCCTTGAGCCTCGCACCGTGTGCGCGGTCCGAAACGCATTGCGTTTCGGCAACTCCGCTACGAACATCCAAAGGGATGTTCCCTTAACGCTGCGTGCCCCGTGCTCGCTTCGCACAGCCTGCCCTCAACTGGATTGGGGGCGCGCCGCCCTTCGGCTGTGGGCTTGATCCGTCCGCGACTCTGTCGCTGTCGCGTCCTTATGGCGGTGACTATTCGCTAATCTCCATCCTCCCTCACCATTCGTCCGATAGAGTGCTGTCCGTTCGTTACAGACACGGGGAGGTGCATGACCCTCGGCGTAGCGAGCAGGTGTGACGGCTTGGATTTGCGTGCGGGGGACGTCCCGCGCCAGAGTGATCTGGCGGCACTCGGTCAAACGGGAACCGCGCAGGACTAAGCGGGATGCGGGCGGGCTTATGCACCCGCACTGCGCTCCTTGATGTCTCGCCTGTGTGCGTTGTTGGTCGATGCGGACCCCGAGAGCCAAACATCCTGCTTCGCCGCGTCTGGCAATTCAGGTTAGGCCGGGGACCCCGCAAAGATGGACCGCGCGCAGGGGCGGCGGGATCAAGCCGATCACCTCGCGCGGGTGTCTTCCCGTCGTAAATAGGTGTGTCTTTTCCTCTATCCTTCGCCGGGTAGAGACCCGCGCCCTGTGTCACTTCCAAGGGAGTGCCGATCCTCGTCAGGCCAAGCCGTCTGACCGCACAATGGCGCTTGGCCCGACCCTAACCCCAATATTTTGGAGCCCCTCCATGAGACCCAATCCCCGCCAGACCTATGCGCAGGAGCGCTGCGCCGTGACGATCGGGCTACGACGCCGCACAAAAGCGGCCGAAGCGGCTACCCACGCGGCGCAGGCCGAGACGGAGGCGATCCGGGCTGATATGCGCGCGCTGCGCGCCGATATCCGGTCGGAACGCGCGGCACTGACCACCTTTATCGAAAGCCCGGAATGGGCGCGTGATCTGCTCTTGCTCGCACGGGCGCGGGTGCGGGCGGAATTGCTGAACTTGTCCGGGGCGCGGCAGAGCTGCGGCACTTGCGGTAGTTTCGGGCGCGGCCTCTATGACGGGTTGTTGCAGGACGAGATCGACGCGCTGTGCGCGGCGCATGGCCTGCCGGGCGAGCGCGCTTTGGGCGAGATTGACTGGCCAACACGCATGGGCGCGGTGACGCGGCGCGGGCGCGTGTTGCGCAGCGATTGGCTGACGCCCCCAAAACCAAAGCCCTGTGCAGCGTCCTACAGGTCACACGCTGAGTATTAGATTGCGGGATAAGGTTATGCGGATTTGCCGTTGCCGCGCGCGGCTCAGACTCCTATTCGAATAGGAAATTTCCTAAGGAGACGTCATGTCTGACGACACTTTCCCCACCGGCACATTGATGGCCGGTAAGCGCGGCCTGATCATGGGCGTGGCGAACAAGAATTCGATCGCTTGGGCGATTGCGCAACAATTAGCAGCCCAAGGGGCCGAGTTGGCCTTCACCTTTCAGGGCGAAAAATTGGAACGCCGGGTCAAACCGCTGGCGGCCTCTGTTGGGTCTGAGTTTTTGCTCGATTGCGATGTCACGAATGACGATCAGATGGATGCGACCTTTGCCGCGCTTGAGGCTAAATGGGGCAAGATCGACTTCCTCGTCCACGCGATTGCCTTTGCTGGGAAAGATCAGCTGGCCGGGTCGTTTATTGAGCAGACGACACGCGAGGGTTTTAAATCCGCACTGGATATTTCGGCCTATTCTTTCGTCGATGCCGGACGCCGCGCGGCGCGTATCATGAATGATGACGGGGCGATGGTGACGCTGACCTATCTGGGTAGTGAGCGCGTCATCCCGAATTACAACGTCATGGGCGTGGCGAAAGCGGCGCTCGAAGCGTCGACCCGCTATATGGCGGCGGATCTTGGCCCGCGCGGCATTCGCGTCAATGCGATCAGCGCTGGGCCGATCAAGACTTTGGCGGCGGCGGGCATCGGCTCGGGCCGGCACATGTTCCGCTTTAACAAGGCGGCCAGCGCGATGCAGGATCACACCGAGAGCAAGGGCGTCGCGGGCGCCGCGCTCTATCTACTGTCAAGTCTCGGCGCATCTTGCACGGGCGAGACACATCATGTGGACGGCGGTTTCCATGCCATCGGCATGCCGCAGGAAGCGCCATTGCGGGCGTCGCTCGAAGAATAGATTTTACACACAGACTCGTAAAAGAGCGCTCTTCCAAATTGGGAGGGCGCTTTTTTAGTCTTTGAAATTATTGGAGTAATTTTTACGATTTTATCTCGAACTTGACAAATTGTCGCACCTCATAGCGCTTTGGTTCCAGCTCCGCTATAGAGTGGCTCGTCAGGCGCAACCCGCCCGACTTTCGTCAACCTTCGAGGACCCGCCATCATGGCTGAACGCATGCTGCAATTCGTCTCGACCGAGCGCGACATGCCCGAGAAGCGTGACGCCACGGATCGGCGCGACGACTTTCTTGAAATCTATGGCGAGTTCATCGACGCGAAGGCCAAAGAACAAGCCTCGCGCTGTTCGCAATGCGGGGTCCCCTTCTGTCAGGATCACTGCCCACTGCAGAACAATATCCCGGATTGGCTCCGCCTCACGGCGGAAGGCCGGACCCGAGAAGCATGGGAGATTTCGGACGCAACGAATAATATGCCGGAAATCTGCGGGCGTATCTGTCCGCAAGACCGTCTCTGCGAAGGCTCTTGCGTCATCGAACAAAGTGGCCACGGCACAGTTACGATCGGCGCCGTCGAAAAACATCTGACCGACACGGC
This sequence comes from Algimonas ampicilliniresistens, assembly GCF_030159955.1. Lineage (GTDB taxonomy): Bacteria > Pseudomonadota > Alphaproteobacteria > Caulobacterales > Maricaulaceae > Litorimonas > Litorimonas ampicilliniresistens. Next base: position 523,050 of record NZ_BSNK01000001.1, on the reverse strand, counting down.
CTGGGCAGAAGGCTGGATCGAGCCGATCAAACCGCGCCGCGAACGCGGGGCCTCTGTCGGGATTATCGGTGCGGGTCCGGCCGGGCTGGCGGCAGCAGAACAGCTGCGGCTGCAAGGCTGGCAAGTCACGGTCTATGATCGTCATGACCGCGCGGGCGGACTACTGATCTACGGTATCCCGAACTTCAAGCTCGAGAAAGAGATCGTTGCGCGGCGGACAAAACGTCTCGAAGAGGGCGGGATTAAATTCGTGCTCAACTGCAATGTCGGCACGGATATTAGCTTCGAAAAGCTACGCGAAAAACATCAAGCGATCCTCGTCGCGACGGGCGTCTACAAAGCGCGGGACCTCGCCGTACCCGGCGCGGACACAGATGGTGTTCGCCCTGCGCTCGACTTTCTGATCGACAGCAATAAACGCGGTCTCGGCGACGATATTCAGAGCGAGACCGCTGAGGGCAAAAATGTCGTCGTTATTGGCGGCGGCGATACAGCGATGGACTGCGTTCGCACCGCCGTGCGTCAGGGCGCGAAATCTGTGACCTGTCTCTATCGCCGTGACCATGCCAACATGCCGGGCTCTCGTCGCGAAACCGCCAACGCGCAAGAAGAAGGCGTACACTTTGAATGGCTCGCCAGCCCCACGGCTGTCATGGACACGGGCGGCAGCGCTGCCCACGTCCGCGCTGATCGGATGCGCCTCGGCCCAAAAGACCCGTCTGGTCGTCAGGCTCCTGAAGCGATCCCCGGGGCAGGGTTTGATGTCCCCGCCGACATGGTCATCAAAGCGCTTGGCTTCCTGCCCGAAGATATGGGCGATCTGTCCAAAGATTTGACTGTGACCCGTTGGGGCACGTTGCGCGTCAACCCTGTGACTTTTGAAACCAACTTGCCCGGCGTCTACGCTGCGGGTGATATTTCGCGCGGGGCCAGCCTGGTTGTCTGGGCGATCCGCGAAGGCCGCGACGCGGCTGAGCATATGCATAAATATCTGCGCACTCTCGAAGCCGTGGATCAAAAAGTTGCAGCGGAATGACCGAAAACGAGACCCCAAAAGTTCACGGACATTGCCTGTGTAAAGGCATTCGCTTCACGATGGACGCACCGGCATATTTGAATGCTTGTCATTGCGACGATTGCCGCCGCTTTGGTGGCGGTCCTTTCATTGGCCCTGATTTCGCAGACCTCTCATTCGACGCAGATCCGACGCTGCAATGGTATCGATCGTCCGACTGGGCTGAGCGGGGCTTTTGCAGTCGCTGTGGCTCGTCGATGTTCTACCGCATCATCAAAAACCCGAGTAAGATCGGCGTGACAATCGGCGCGTTGCAGGACTTGCCAAACGGCCTGTCGATCAAGACCGAATTTTTTATTGACCGCAAACCTGACTGCTATGTCTTTGAAGGCGAGCGTGAGCGCTTGACCGCCGAGCAAGTCTTCGCTCTCTATCCTGAGGATGAGGCATGACCGAACCAACCTCTTCAACGCACGGCCAATGTCACTGCGGCGCGGTCAAATTCGAAGGCAAAGGCCCGATCAAAGGCGTCGATGCGTGCCATTGCGCGACCTGTCGGCAACTCAATGGCGGCCCCTATATGGGTGTTGGATTTCACGACGGCCTGACGGTCACGCATGGCGCGGCCTTGAAATGGTATGACAGTTCCGACTGGGCGCGGCGTGGATTTTGCGGCGAATGTGGGACGTCGCTATTCTATAATCTCAAAGGGACCGACTTCTATTCGGCTTCATCAAGCTGCCTCGACATGCCGAGCGGAATGGCCCTCAGCCACGAATATTTCATCGACGAAAAACCCGACTTTTACGACCTCGCTGGAGAGCAGCCCCGCCTCACCGGAGCGGAAGCCTTTGCCCTATTTCAAAAAGATGACGACCAGAAAGACAACAAAAATGACTGACTGGCTCACCGATTACGAAGCGAAACGTGACGCACTAGTCGCGGCCAACGCCTATGATCCGGCGCATGAGAAGTCTTCCTGCGGTGTGGGTCTCGTGGCCTCAATCGATGGTAAGCCGCGACGCGATGTGGTCGAAAAATCGATCCAAGCGTTGAAGAATGTTTGGCACCGCGGCGCGGTCGATGCAGACGGCAAGACCGGCGATGGTGCGGGCATTCGGCTCGATATTCCGCAGGAATTTTTCCGCGCGCAGGTCGAAGGCACAGGTCACAAACCATCCACGGCCAAAATTGCCGTCGGCATGATCTTCCTACCTCGCATCGATATGAACGCACAGGAAGCGGCCCGGACTATCGTTGAATCTGAACTCATCCGTGAAGGCTTCTACATCTATGGCTGGCGGCAAGTGCCGATCGATATCGACGTCATCGGTGATAAGGCTAAGGCCACTCGGCCCGAGATCGAACAGGTCCTGTTCCGAGACCCGCAGGGCCGCAAAGGAAATGCGCTGGAACGCGAGCTTTTCGTCATCCGCCGTCGTATCGAAAAGCGTGTCATCGCGGCGCAAATTCCGAGCTTTTACGTCTGCTCACTCTCCGTCCAAACCCTGATCTATAAGGGTATGTTTCTGGCGCAGGATATCGACAAATTTTATCCGGACCTGACCGACGCGCGTTTTACAAGCCGCGCGGCAATCTATCATCAACGCTATTCGACCAATACTTTCCCACAATGGTGGCTCGCCCAACCCTTTCGCATGCTGGCCCACAATGGCGAGATCAATACGGTCAAAGCCAATATCAATTTCATGAAAAACCATGAGATTAAAATGGCCAGTTCCACCTTCAAGGAACGTGCTGAAGATGTGAAACCTATCATCCAAAATGGGAGTTCGGACTCCGCTGCATTGGACGCTGTGTTTGAGCTGCTCGTCCGCGCAGGCCGCACCGCGCCGATGGCGAAAACGCTGTTGATCCCGGAAGCTTATTCAAAACGGGGCGATCTCATGCCCGAAAGCTGGCGCTCCCTTTATGCCTATTGCAATGCGGTGATGGAACCGTGGGACGGCCCCGCGGCCATTGCCGCCTATGATGGCCGCTGGGTCATGGCTGGCCTTGACCGTAATGGTCTGCGTCCCTTGCGATACGCGATCAGTCAGGATGGCATTCTGGCTGTCGGATCAGAAACAGGCATGTGCCCGATGGATGAAGGCGAGATCGTCAAGCGTGGCGCGCTGCAACCGGGGCGCATGATTGCTGTCGATCTGGAAGAGGGCCGCTTCTACACAAGTTCGGAAATTCTCGACGAGCTGGCGGAGAAGCGCCCTTATAAAAAGTGGCTCAAAAAATCTGTCAATCTTGACGAAGCCCTCTCCGGCTCTGAGCCTGCGCCTACCCTCTCTGGCGAAGCGCTGGTCCGTCGTCAGGTCTCTTGCGGGCAAACGCTGGAAGACATGGAAGTTATTCTGACGCCAATGGCGGAAAGCGCGAAAGAGAGTATTGGTTCCATGGGCGACGACACGCCTTTGGCGGTGCTATCAGACCAATATCGACCACTGTCGCATTTCTTCCGCCAGAATTTCAGTCAGGTCACGAACCCGCCTATCGACCCGCTGCGCGAAACGCGTGTGATGGGCCTGAAAACGCGGTTCAGAAACCTCCGAAATATTCTCGCAGAAACGGGTAGTCAGACCAAAGAAATGCTGGTGCTGGATAGCCCCGTCATGACCAACGGTATGTATGAACGGTTCGACGCCATGATGGGCAAACGGCTGAAAACAATCGACTGCACCTTTGCTGTACCCGCGCCTGATGCCATCGTCGGCAGAGGATTAGTCGAAGCGTTGCGCGGCATCCAAGCCGAGGCTGAAAAGGCCGTGAGAGACGGCGTTGAACAGATCGTTCTGACAGACGAAGCCGTCGACGAAGACCGCGCTGCCGTACCGATGATTTTGGCAACAGCCGCCGTTCAAAGGCATTTGATGGAAGCGGGTCTTCGCTCGTCCTGCTCCATTATTGTCCGCTCTGCTGAATGTCTCGACACGCATTATTTCGCCGTGCTGATCGGTGCAGGGGCGACCGCCGTAAACGCCTATATGGCGCAGGCCTCTGTCCAAGATCGCGTCCGGCGTGGCCTACTCGATATCTCAGATGACGAAGCCATTGCGCGTTACAAACTCGCGATTGAGGGCGGGCTTTTGAAGATCATCTCCAAAATGGGGATCAGCGTCATCAGCTCCTATCGGGGTGGTAATAATTTTGAAGCACTGGGCCTGTCCCGCGCACTCGTCGGCGAATTTTTCCCCGGCATGACATCGCGTATTTCCGGCATCGGTCTAGCGGGTCTGGAGACCCAGCTGTTGGCGATGCACGAAACAGCCTATGATAGCGCCGTCGTGCGCCTGCCGATTGGCGGACTTTATAAGGTCCGGGCCAAGGGCGAGCGTCACGCTTACAAGGCCGATATGATCCACATGCTGCAGGAAGCTGTGGGTCGCGAGGATTACGAACTTTATCGCCAATATGCGAAAGTCGTGAATGACGGCAGCGCTATCCAAGTACGCGACTTGCTCGACCTTAAGCCACTGCGTGAGGCGATCCCGCTCTCCAAAGTCCAGAGCGTTAATGAGATCCGTCGCCGCTTCTGTACGCCCGGAATGAGCCTAGGTGCGCTCTCACCTGAAGCCCACGGCACCCTTAACATTGCTATGAACCGGATCGGTGCCAAGTCAGTGTCCGGTGAAGGCGGCGAAGACAGAGCGCGCTATCAACCGCTTCCCAACGGTGACAATCCGAACAGCGCGGTCAAGCAAATCGCGTCAGGTCGGTTCGGTGTCACGGCGGAATATCTCAACGAATGCCGAGAGATTGAAATCAAAGTCGCGCAGGGTGCCAAGCCCGGTGAAGGCGGACAGCTACCCGGCTTCAAAGTGACAGAGATGATTGCGAAATTCCGTAACGCCACACCAGGCGTGACGTTGATTTCGCCACCGCCGCACCACGACATCTATTCCATCGAGGATCTGGCGCAGCTGATCTACGATCTCAAACAGATCAATCCGACCGCGCGCGTCTGCGTCAAGCTGGTTGCCAGCTCTGGCGTCGGGACGATTGCAGCAGGCGTCGCCAAAGCCAAAGCCGATACAATCCTGATCGCCGGCCATAATGGCGGCACTGGGGCATCACCTAATACGTCGCTGAAATATGCGGGTATTCCGTGGGAATTGGGCCTGTCTGAGGCGCACCAAGTGTTGACTCTCAACAAGCTGCGCCAACGGATTACGCTGCGCACGGATGGTGGGCTTAAGACAGGGCGGGATATCGTTATTGCCGCCATGCTGGGAGCGGAAGAATACGGCATCGGGACGCTGAGCCTTGTCGCGATGGGCTGTATCATGGTGCGTCAGTGCCATTCCAATACGTGCCCGGTTGGCGTCTGCGTTCAAGACCCAGCCCTACGAGAGAAATTCACCGGTACGCCGGAGAAGGTCATCAACCTAATGACCTTCATCGCCGAAGATGTGCGCGAGATCCTCGCTAGTCTCGGTGTCGAACGGCTTGAGGACGTGATTGGTCGCACCGATTTGCTGACGCAAGTCAGCCGGGGTTCGGAAAATCTCGATGACCTCGACCTCAACCCTATTCTAGCGAAAGTCGACAATGAGCCCGTCTTTGACGCGCGTAATCAGAGAGTCGAAGTCCCGGACACGCTCGACACGCAGATCGTCGCCGACGCCGCACAGCTATTTGAACGCGGCGACAAGACCCATCTGACTTACGCCGTGCAGAACACGCACCGCGCAGTCGGCACGCGAACCTCACATCATATTTACAAAAGATTTGGCGCGGATGGCGCCCCGGACGGACAATTGACTGTGCGTCTTCGGGGCAGCGCGGGACAAAGCCTTGGCGCCTTCGGGATTAGAGGCCTACGCCTCGTCGTCGACGGCGATGCCAATGATTATGTCGGCAAGGGCTTATCTGGCGCAGAAATCTTTGTTGCCCCACAAGGCCGCACGCCGATCGTTCCACATCACAGTGCGATCATTGGCAATACATGCCTTTACGGCGCAACGTCGGGATCCCTCTTCGCGGCGGGTCGCGCGGGTGAGCGTTTCGCTGTGCGCAACTCAGGCGCCGTGTCTGTGGTCGAAGGGTTGGGTACGAATGGCTGCGAATATATGACGGGCGGCACGGTTGTCGTGTTGGGCAGCGTCGGGGATAATTTCGGCGCCGGGATGACTGGCGGCATGGCCTATATCTTCGATGAAGACGGCACGTTCGAAAAAGCCGTCAATCCCGACAACGTCATCTGGCAACGCTTCGCCTCTGAGCATTATGAGCAGGATTGCCTAGACTTGGTGCGCCGACATGCGGCGGCGACAGGTTCGGAATTCTCACAAACGCTGCTCACTGAATGGGAGCATCAGCGCGGCAAATTCTGGCAGGTCATCCCCAAGGAAATGATTGGACGGCTGGATGTGCCGATCAGCGAGGCGGCGGAGTAGCGGCGATCAATCGCCGAAAATCAGCGCAAAACCGATCAGAACCGCGACCCAAAGGAAAACTACGAATTTATTGCCGCGCGTTTTCACTCGGACGCGTCGTTTCTTACGGGGCGACACTGTGCGCTTCTCTTCCGAAGCCTCGCGTTCGAGTTGCTTCAATCGATCGCGGTCACTCTTCTTCGACCCGCGAGTCTTTGGCGCGGGCTCAGACTCAGGCGGAATATAGTCTGCGAGCGTGACAGGTTTTTCTGGCTTCTTATCGGTCACATCGGCCTCCTGATGATCGCCCTTGGCGCTCAGCGGTAAAACGCCGCGCCTCGCGGCCGACGAAACCCATTGAATCTCTTAAGTCTGAGAAGTCCGTGGTGGGCGATACTGGGATTGAACCAGTGACCCCTACAATGTCAATGTAGTGCTCTCCCGCTGAGCTAATCGCCCCACGCACGGATGTTCTTAGCATTCCCAGACACTGTCTCAGAACGCTTGGAAGGCCGTGCCTATAGTCGGGCGATTTGGGCCTGACAAGACCTCTATTCACCCTGCTGTGCCTTGCTTGCCGGAGGACGATGTGAGGTCTAAGCCAGCATAATGAAGGCGGCTCTCATAGCTCTATTGACGGCGACGACAGTGCACAGCGTCGCGGCAGCCGCAAACCCGCTCACACGCGCCGAAAAACGCGTCTGCCAAACACTTGAACAATGCGTCTCCATTATTGAACGTCATCCGCATGATAGTTTCGATTATGATCTGCTCGCGACCGAATTCGCGCGCTATGGAAGCCGCGGACAAGCTGAACTGCTTCGCCTTCTCGACCGCAACCCTGACGCTCGCGCCAATGCTGCTGATCTTTTAGCACGCTCAAACTCACCGGCACTGATCGCGCAGCTCTCAATCATGGCCTCGTCCAGTGATCCGGAGCTGGGCGCAATGACCCGCGATACGATACGAGCGGTCGCCACGCATCTTTCTGGTGATGTCAGACTGCCGCCACAAACCCTCCTAGGGTTGCTAGCCACAGCCGAGGAGCAGCCAACCCTGCCGGTTCTCAAACAACTGCTAAAGTTCCCGACACGGGATATTCAGTCTGTTTTACCCAGCCAGTTGCGCAGCGGTGACCCAGATATATCCGAACTCGCTTACCGCGCACTTCACGCATACGCCCCCTCACAAGCTTTAGGCGAATTGCGCGAGAGTGTGAACGAGACGACAAATATTGCTCACGCCATGGCACTTGGCGAGATGATGGCGCGCCTTGATGGGCAAAGTCCGAATGGCGGTTATAGCGCAGTCTTGAGCAAGGCATCTCGCGATCTCTCCCTCTCGCCGGCCATGCAAATCGGGGCGACTTACGGCCTTCTTCTACTCACCCGCGAGCAGGCGCCAAGCCCCGCTCATCCAGACCTCACGGATCGACTCATTGCGATCGATTCTGTTCTTCGCACACAGGGCCGAAGCCTGTCGCTGGGGCGTGTCGATGCGACCACCCGACGCCGATTTGCGACACTCACGGGCGCGGCGCAGATCGCGTCTGACATTGGCGTGGAGGCATGCACATTAGGGCAAACCCTCGATCCTGCCGCGCGGATCGGTCGACTGCCATTTTTTGAGACAGGCGTGACATTAGATCATCGCCGACCATCAGCCGAATTTTCTCTGCCCGTCTATAGCCGTGCCGACCGTGGATTATTGCGGTCCGCGCTCAGTCTCGCAGGCGGCTGGTTGGCAGGTTATGGCGATGATCAAGAGGGATCCCTGATCTGGTACGCGAATGCCGACAACACACCGACACTGCTCTCTGGCGGCCACACAATCGCAATTTTCCCAAAGGTCGCGCAGCAAATGGGTCGCTTACCGCTCAATGCTTGGGCGATCTCGACCTTGCCAGACGGCGCGACCGAGCTTCTCTCTATCGATATTGACAAGCCCGGCGCACACCCTGTCATTCGACGCCACGCTGTGCTGCCTGGTCAGCCAGTTCGTTATGGGCGTCTTCCGGATAATAGCCTGCTGATCAGCATGACCGGACAAACACCCGTGCGGCTCGCACCGGACGGCACCGTTCACCGCGGATGTTCGGTCGGTGCCATACCAAGCCGAACCCTCGCCCCGTCTCTCGCAGGCGGCCAAACAGGAGCCGATACACAGTGAGCTATTCTGAGGCTGCTATTCTTCGGGCATTGGAAGCCATTCGCGATCCAGTCTCAGACCGCGATATCGTGTCCGCTGGTCGATTATCCGACCTCCATCACGCGGAGGGCCGATTACGCGTCATTCTGGCGCTGCCACCAGACATCACACAGGCTCAGGGCTTGGCTCTGCGCGACAAGACCGAAGCCGCCCTGACAGGCTTGCCAGGCGTTGATCAGGTCGCGGTCCTGCTGACGACCCACCGCGCAGCGCCGCAAGTCAAACAGGCCGCCCCTCAACGTCCTGATCGCAATCCGCACCCCAACAAACGTCCCGATGGCTATCAGGGCGACGCGCACGTCACAAAGACTGTCGCCATCAGTTCTGCCAAAGGCGGCGTCGGCAAATCGACCGTGACAGTTGGCATCGCGCGCGCATTGGCGGCACAGGGCCACCGTGTCGGTGTGTTGGACGCCGACATACATGGGCCGAGTGTGCCAACACTGCTGGGCTTGTCTGAGCAGCTCGGGACGCGTGAGGTCGAAGGGCGGCGGCTGATCGTGCCTGCGGAAAGCGACGGCGTGAAATGCATCTCTATTGGCTTGTTGACAGGCAATGATGAAGCCGTTGTCTGGCGCGGACCAATGGTTCAGGGCGCCATTGCGCGTATGTTGTGGGACACAGATTGGGGCGAGCTGGACCTATTGCTGATCGACATGCCACCGGGGACGGGCGATCCGCAGTTGGGCTTAGCGCAAGACATAGAGCCGGACGGCGCCGTCATTATCACGACACCTCAGGATTTAGCGCTATTAGACGCCCGCAAAGGCGTCTCCATGTTTGGGAAAGTCGATATCCCTGTAATCGGTTGGGTCGAAAATATGGCGCTGTTCACCTGCCCAAATTGTGGCGCTGAGCACCGGATATTCGGCGATGGTAATCTGGATTTAGACGCGCCAAAACTCGGCAGCTTGCCGCTATCTATTGAGATGCGCGGCACACGAGAGGGCTATACTGCTCTCGCCGACGCCCTGATGTCGCGCTGGTCTCAATGAGTGTCGTATCGCGCGACAATGCTCAACATTATGTTTGGGGTCACGGCTGTGATGGATGGCATCTAGCAAAGTCAGAAGCGCTGAGCGTCATACAAGAACGCGTTCCTCCTGGAGCGAACGAAACGCCACATACCCATGCACGGGCTGAACAATTTTTCTTCGTTCTGTCTGGCGAAGCGACGATTATGCTTGAGGGCGTGACCTATTTTATTAGATCGCAACACGGCCTGCATGTGCCTGCCGGACAGTGCCATCAGCTCCGCAATACTGGTGCAACAGACCTACATTTCATCGTGATTTCGACCCCGCCCAGTCACGGTGATCGTACGGATCACGATGTTGTTTAGCCTAGGCTCTGCTTCATCGCCTTGCGTGACGTCAGGCTCCACTTCAGCCATAGCCAGAATATCTTTGGACCCACGACCAGATAGCGTTTCCATAGGCGTCTTGGCTCCGCGCCGAGGCGATACAGCCATTCCAGTCGGGATTCCTGCATCCATTTGGGCGCCCGAGAGACGCGTCCACCGATAAAGTCGAGCGAAGCCCCAACGCACAAGCCCAACCCGACGCAATCGCCCCGATCAAGGCATGCCTTGGCGACCAATTCCTGTTGTGGACTACCCACGCAAATAAACACATAGCGTGCTGGGTTTTCAGCGACAAAGCGGGCGCACTCGGCAATTGCCTCGGGCTTATTGCGCAAGCCCATCGGCGGAATATGATGACTGACCTTGGTCAGACCGTAACGGGCTTTGACGCGATTCACGATCTCACGATCTGCCCCGATTACAGTGATCTCATCTTGTGCCGTGATCACGTTATCGAAAAGTTGCTGTGACAGATCCGACCCCGGAACTGCGTAAAGCGGCAGACCAGATAGTTGAGCCAGACCTTCCAGAATCCGCGAGTCGCAGACGGACAGCCAAGAAGCCTCATAGAGTGGGCGGTAAAATTCAGGGTCGCTTGCCAACCGCACCAAATGGTCGACATTGGGCGTGACAATATATCGGAAACTATGCCCGGTCGTCATCCATTTTGCGCGTTGCAATGTTTGTATCGGCGTCAGCGGATCAAACACCGTGCCAATGAATTCATAAGACCGCGGATTGACACGCCAATCAATGACTTCACCGCGGCTCAGTTGTTCCATATATTGTCGGTCATACCGTCCACGCAATTGCGCTGGAGGGACCATTGGAGTGACAGTATCCGGCCCGACGATGGGTGTGTTGAGTGCGTTCACGATTTTCCGCCCTTCCCGTTGAAAGACAGGTCTTACCCACTCACCGTGAAAATCACGTTAGCGATCCGTTCAGCCAATGTTTACCATGAGGGGCATCGACATGTTTAGACTGTTCATCGATGAACCGACATCAAGCCACCTTCGAATGTGGGCTGGACTCAGAAAGAATACGGAGTTCGGAGGTCGCTAGTACAGCGTCTCAAGGGGAGTATCAGGGACATGCGGGAACGGTCACGCCAATCCAGACGCGGACTATTCGCTATTAAGGTGGCGGGCTTGGCGATCATCTGTGTGTTGATCGGCTTGAGTGCCCGCCTCATTTTACCGATCGGAATGCCGAACCCTGATCACTATTTCGAGCCAGTATCGAGCCGGGTTCTTCAGGCTGACGAAGTCGGCCAAATGATCCGAGTCCGGAAAATGTATGACCGGATGGCAAATACGGGCGATGACTTCACGGGTTGGAATCCAGAGATGCAAGATTTCTGGAAATATACCATTGCCTTTTCCGCTTACGGTATTCCATCGGCGATGATGATCGATCCTGACAGTCAGGATGAGTACCGCCTGCTATTCGACACAATGATTTGGAAAATGAAGTCCAGACGCGTCTGGGGAGATTTCACGGACCGGGGCTTTGGCAGTGATCCGATTTCCGCGCAGAACATCATGTATAAGGGCCACCTAAACCTCATGTACGGGCTCTACCAACTGACCACAGGGGATGATCGTTATGCACGTGAATATACGTGGCTGACCGAGAGATTAGCCGAAGAACTGCGCCTGCACCATCAAGGCGAGTATGAAGGCGTCACCTGCGAGCCCAATGCCTGGTATGTCGAATGCAATGCCATCGGCATAATGAGCCTGAACATTTATGATCGGCTCTACGGCACGGATTATACGGAAACCGAAGTCCAATGGACGTTGGACTTCATGATGGACCGGATGCGGGACGACGATACGGGGCTATTTTATCGGTCCTATCACCCGCAACAGGACGTGGTGGTGAAAGACATCTCAGGCTACGCTAACGCTTGGACGCTAACATTTCTGCGCCCGTTCCTGCCAGAGGACATGCAGCTATCATATCAAAGCTTCACGGATAATCTGGTGCTGGGTTACGGCCCAACCTACGCCTCTATCAAAGGCGACCTGCGCAGCAATCCGTCCCGCAATCAAGTTGCGCACTTATTCGGACTTTGGGCGGCCAAGGAATTCGATGACCCGACCTTGTTTGGGAAACTCAGAAACTCTGTTGACAAAGCCGGACATCTCGGCCCCGCCCCTGACGGCGGGGCGATGTATGCGGATGAAAACAGCGTCCTCATGAACGGCGTCGTTCTGGCGGCAAAACTGCATGTCGGCTGGGAGGAAATCCTTAATCACGATTGGGGACATGAGCGACCGTCATCCATACCCGATACAAGCGATCTGACATGGCACGATCTATTGCCCGCTAGGGTTTACCAGATGAATGATGGGCGTAACCCCCTACCCCAATCAAGCCTCAACGACCGAGCCTGCCCTAATTGCTTTTGGGGGGACTATGAGTCGATCCGAATGCGAGCGGCGAAAGACGCGGTTGATGTTTGCACCCCAGATTCGGCGGCGCAAAATGGGTGTAGTATCGAAAAACTCGACACGCACGAATTTCAGTAGTCGGAAAGTTAAGCCCGTCAGTCCGGCTGGACCGTCAGGCCGTCAGCAAAGCGTTAGCGCTGAGCGCGACCGAAGGCGATTTCCAGACGTTGGATTTGGTCGGCGACGGTATTGCCAGTTTGCGCGGCGATGGTGCCGTAAAGCGATCGGTCCAAACGCATGATTCGCTCATAGATTGATTTCGACCTCGCGCTCAAATCGAGCAGGCGAGATGGCAAGCCGTAAGCTTGATCAGCAATGTCGGAAAAGGACAAATCGCCCTCAGACTGAATTTCAGGCACAAGACGATATTTTTCGGCGCGGGCTTCGGTCAGGCCCATATCGCCTTCTTTGAGTGCGCGTTGAACGAGGAGCCAACTGGCCACCTGCATCAGGCGCGTCGTCAGGCGCATGGATTGCGAGGCATAGGTGAGCGCATCGTCGCGCTGTAAACGTTTAGAATCTTCACGACCAGGGCCATCCAGATAGGCCGCTGTCTCCTCAACCATATCCATGCCTTCACGGAAGGTCCGCGCAAACAGTTCAGACCGTGTGAACTGCAACAAACGGTCTTCCCCCTGGCTAGTCATCGGATCGCGCAAAGCAGGCACGGCAGGCTTTCGTTCAGGTGTCATGAATCATTCCGGAGGCATCAGGTGTATCGCGAATAGAGAGGTTTGCAAGTGGCGCGCCATTTCTTCGCAAAACCCAAAACGAATCATGTGCTTATGTTGGCTTCTTGGAAAACAGGGCGTCTGCCGCATGTTTCTCACGGTTTTTCTTATCGAGTTCGCTTTTCAAGCGCTCGATTTCGTCTTCGTAGGCAAGAATGCGCGCGTCCAGCTCATGCACAGACAGGCCGTAGAGGTCGTCTCCGATCCTGTACGTAGCCGCATCGTCCAGTTTTGGCGCTAATTCATCCATACTCTCGACCCTCTCGTGCCCCAATCCCTTGCCAATTCCGCTCTAACCGCTTAACTATCAATTTGTCGATAAGGTGAGCGCGCCGAAATCGACGCCCCGACCCCGCAGTGAGCGGGGTTTTTCTTTGGGCGAAACACAATGGCGCGCCATATCGAAGGAGAGAGTAGTATGACACAAATTTTGATGCCGAAAGCGACCGCCGTCTGGCTGATCGATAATTCAGCGATGAGCTTCAAACAGATCAGCGAGTTTTGCGGCCTGCACATTCTAGAAGTCGAAGGCATTGCGGATGGCGATGTCGGTCAGGGCATTCGCGGCGCAGACCCTATCGCCAACGGCCAAGTCTCACGTGAAGAGATCGAGAAAGCCGAAAAAGATCCAAATTACGCGATGAAGCCTAACACATTCGATGCGGATGAGCTTCCCCAACCGAAAAAACGCGGACCGCGCTACACGCCGCTATCGCGCCGTCAGGACCGTCCGGACGCTATTGCGTGGCTCGTACGGAATCACCCTGAAATCTCCGACCCGCAGATCAGCAAGCTGATCGGCACAACAAAACCGACGATCAAGTCGATCCGCGAGCGCACACACTGGAAAATCAACACGATCCAGCCGCAAGACCCGGTCAGCTTGGGTCTTTGCAGCCAAGTCGATCTCGACGCCATCGTGAAGGTCGCGGCTGAGAAGAAAGCCAAGGAAGATGCGAAGAACCAAGTTGAAGGCGGAGAAACGCTAAAACCTGCACCAGAGCCAGAGCCGATCGAGGAAACATCCAAAGCCGACCTAACGCTGGCAAACCTGTTCAAACCACAAGACACGTAACGCTTCGATCGGAGCATCAGCACCGAGACATGATTGCATATAAAAAGGGGCCTCACGGGCCCCTTTTAAACTTGATGGTCAGCGGCCTCGCCTACGCGTCTGCAACTGGCATGGTGTAGTTAAGCGCCAATCGGCCCCCATCGGCATAGATGCATTGCCCCGTAATGTAGCTGCTTTCATCCGACAATAACCAAGCCGTAACGGATGCGATTTCGTCCGGCAGGCCCGGACGCCCGAGCGGCGTACGCGACAAGATTTTATTCATCGCTGCTGGATCGGCATTCACCTTAGCCAACATTTCTGTCTTGATCGAACCTGGTCCCACCGCATTGACGCGAATGCCATAGGGCGCCAGTTCAATCGCCATCCCACGAGTCATCTGGCGCAAACCGCCCTTAGACACGGTGTAAGCGAGATAATCCGGAATCGCGACCGTATCATTGATGCTCGACATATTGACGATGGCGTAGGGACGCTCGTTAAGACGCGAGCGGTCGTCCCGGTCCTCGATTTCCTTGACCATATGCTGCGCGACGGCGCGACTGACGAGGAACGGACCGCGCAAATTGACGGCGATATTACGGTCGAAATCTTCAATCGACATATCGAGCGACCCGCCCTTGATGGCGATACCGGCATTGTTCACAAGACCATCAATACGGCCGAAGGATGAGAGCGTTTCGGCAATTAGATTATGAACCTTGAGCGGGTCTGACACATCCGATTCGATGAAAACGGCCCGATCATTATCCGACGCCAGATCCTTCGCAGCACGAAAGCCCGCATCGGTATCCATATCCGTGAGCACGACGCGGTGGCCGTCCTGCACGAGGCGTTGAGCGCAGGCTAAGCCGATACCCTTGGCGGCCCCAGTAACAATGATGACTCTGTCTGACATGATGATTCCAAATTTATGAGATTAATGACAGTCGGCCTGTCGGCCGATTGGCTCCATGATTTTCAAGAAACTGTGTTTCGCGAAAATCACATCTGCATTGCCCAGCCTTCGACATCCATCGCCGCCTGACGGACGGCTTCGGATAAGGTTGGGTGGGCGTGACATGTGCGGGCAATATCTTCGGATGACGCTTTAAATTCTAGGCCGAGACAAATCTCGTGGATCATATCGCCAGCGCCCGGCGCAATAATGTGACCGCCAAGGATTTCGTCCGTTTCGGCATGCGCCAATATCTTAGCCAGACCATCCGTTTCATGATTACAGCGCGCGCGGCTATTCGCTGTCAGCGGAAACTTGCCGACTTTATACGGCACGCCGGCCTCTTTCAGCTCTTCTTCCGTTTTACCGACGGTTGCGATCTCTGGGAAAGTATAGACCACCCCGGGAATAGCGTTGTAATTCACATGACCAGATTGTCCGGCAATCGTTTCTGCGACCGCGACGCCCTCTTCTTCGGCCAAATGGGCCAGCATCGGCCCCTCGATCACATCACCAACAGCATAGATACCCTCCGCTGCTTTCCAATGATCCGTCGGAATAAACCCGCGATCCGTCGTCTTGATACTAACGGTGTCCAGGCCGAGGTTATCTGTGAAGGGCTTTCGGCCAATCGCCACAAGGACGACGTCGGCTTCGAAAGACTTCTCTTTGCCGCCCGCAGCCGCTTCAGACTCAATTTTAACCGTCTTGCCCTTGCCGTCGACAGCCGTAACTTTGCGGCCCAGTTCGAACTTCATGCCCTGTTTTTTGAAAATTCGGGCCGAGGTTTTACGGATTTCTTCGTCCATACCAGGCAGGATTTGCGGGAGATATTCGATCACAGTCACCTCTGCGCCGAGACGACGCCAGACCGAACCTAATTCTAACCCAATCACGCCGCCACCGATGACGATCATTGATTTGGGAACACTTTGCAGCTCCAGTGCGCCTGTCGAAGAGACGACCTTCTTCTCATCAATTTTGATGAAGGGTAGCGATGCCACTTCGGACCCAGTCGCGATGACGATGTTTTTGGTGTCGTAAGTCTTACCGTCGACGTCGACCTTACCTTTGCCAACAATTTTGCCGAAGCCGCGAATATGATCGACTTTGTTCTTCTTGAACAAATATTCGATGCCAGCCGTCAGACCTGTTACGACTTTGTCTTTAGCTTCGATCATTTTCGGAACGTCAGCGCTGACTTTGGCGCTCATACCCATGGCGGCGAAATCTTTACCGGCCGTCTCATAGAGCTCTGTCGCGTGCAGCAATGCCTTAGACGGGATACAACCCACATTGAGGCAGGTTCCGCCGAGCGTCTTGCGCGTCTCAATACACGCGACTTTCAGACCCAGCTGGCCACAGCGAATGGCGCAATTATAGCCACCTGGCCCACCGCCAATAATGATTACGTCGTAAATGTCGGCCATGTCGGGTCTCCGAAAGGAAAGGGCTGGGCGAAATGAGGTTGCGGCGGGCCGTTTAGGCCGCGCTCGTCATAAACTCAATGGCTTGAGGCCGCCTCAAACGGGCTCTGAAAGGCAAGATGTTGCGTTTTGCAGCGCTGCACACCGTCAACCCATATCTGCGCCGAGCGTTCGCATATGATCAAAAAAGTCTGGATAGCTCGTCGCAATCATGCTGGCATCGTCAACCCTAACGCCCTGTTCGCTAACCAAACCCAATACCAGTCCGCTCATCGCGATCCGGTGATCGTGATGCGTTTGCACCGTCCCGCCGCCGGGGACCCTGCCACCTGTCACAGTTAGACCGTCTTCACGTTCTTCGACCTGAACGCCATTGCCGCGCAGTAAAGCCACCGTGGCCGCGATCCGGTCGCTTTCTTTGACCCGCAGTTCATGGATACCGTTCATGACTGTGTCGCCCTTTGCAACAGCAGCGGCGACGGCCAAAATCGGATATTCATCGATCATGTCAGCGGCGCGCGCCGGATCAACAACAATCCCCGTGAGACGCGAGTAGCGCGCCCGGATGTTAGCAACGCGTTCGCCACCACCGACTTCGCGCGCATCTTCAAAGGTAATGTCCGCGCCCATCTGCAGAAGCGCATCATAAAGCGCCGTGCGGCGCGCATTCATCATCACGCCTTCCACAACCACATCGGATCCGGGCACAATCAAACCGGCAACAATAGCGAAGGCCGCCGAGCTGGGATCCCCCGGCACATCAATATGGGTGCCGCTCAGCGTTGCAGGGCCGTCAATAGAGACCTCCGTTCCCTCACAATGAACCAAGACACCAAAGGCGCGCAACATCGTCTCTGTGTGGTCCCGCGTCGGGTGAAGCTCACGCACTGTGGTGCGACCCTTCGCGCCAAGACCCGCCAACATCACGCAAGATTTGACCTGAGCGGAAGCTTTGGGCGGCGCATAATCGATCGCTGTCAGCTTACCAGTAGAGCGAATCGTGCAGGGCAACCGACCGCCATCCTGCGCCTCGGCCTGCACACCCATTTGACGCAATGGGTCCAGCACGCGGTTCATCGGACGGGACCGCAGACTATCATCCCCCGTGAAGGTCGCTTCCAACCCATAGGCGCTGGCCGCCCCCATAATAAGGCGCACACCGGTTCCAGCATTGCCGCAATCGATTATACTGTCAGGCGATCGCAAGCCTGCGGTGCCGACGCCGTCAATTGTCCAACCGCCCTCGTCCGTTCGGGTCACAGTCGCGCCCAGTGCGCGCATCGCACCGGCTGTGGCAAGAATATCATCGCCTTCGAGCAAACCCGTCACCGTGGTGCGGCCAGACGCCATCGCGCCCAATATAATGGACCGGTGCGAGATCGACTTATCGCCCGGTGCAGTTATGTGTCCGCTCAGGGCTCCACTCGCGCAGCTTTTGGCGTCATGTTTGTCAGTTTGGGGCATGCTCACTGTGTGTTCCCGGTCGTGCGTGTTGACAGCGTTCGCGGGACCGCTAAAGACCCGCCAATTCATCTGGAGCAGGGCCGTAGGCCCGACCCGTCCTAACTGCAAGTCAGCAAAGGGCGGAACCGTCCATCTAAGCCCGAGGCGAATCCGATCATGGCCGCAGCCAAGTCCAAAAAAGAAGAACGTGCCGAGAAACTTGGCACAAAACGCGCTTGCCCCGAATGCGAAGCGAAGTTCTACGATCTCAACAATAATCCAGCCGTCTGTCCGATGTGTCAGAACAGCTTTGATCCGGTCGAACTGGATCAACAGGGCAGCGCGCCCGCGTCTCAGCTGAAGTCTTCCAAACCCGATCCGGAAGACGAAGATGATGAAGACGAGAACACAGAAGCCACCGAAGTCGATGAAGAAGATATCGACGAAGAAGAGGAAGAAGCAAAAGAGCTCGAACTCGATGGTGACGATGCGGCTGTTATTGGCGGCGTGAGCGATAGCGACGACGAAGAAAATCCGAACTTCGGTAATCTTGAAGATGACGAAGATGAAGACGCAGCCCTAGTTGCTGACGATGATGATGAAGATGATCTTCCGCCCGGAGAAGGCGACGACGATGATGACGATGATGAGGACGACGACGACATCGAACTCGACACGTAAGATACACCGGGTCAGCGCGTGAGGGTGAGTTTCCCTTCGCGCCGTCGCAATAACTCGCTTGACCTTCGGCGCGGCGCAGTCTTATGACGCGCCGCCCTCAAGCCGCCCAAGGCGTTGCTTTGGGCATAGACAGGACTGACCCGATCAGTCGGCCATCCGGTGCCACCGGACAGCCAATGGACGGGGCCTTAGCTCAGTTGGTAGAGCGCTTGCATGGCATGCAAGAGGTCAGGGGTTCGACTCCCCTAGGCTCCACCAGTCCTCTCCCCTGTGAACACCCTGAACTCGGCTTTGCCAGAACTATACAGTAGTTTCAGTGAGTTAACGGAGATCGAGACGGATCCAACGTCCGCCAACCTCGCATGACCTGGCTTTCTAGCACCATTTCGCGAGACAGTCTTACAAGGCAGTTTTGGTGACCCGTTGGTTCAGTGTGGTGATGCAGAGTGCATGCCCAGATGATTGCGTTGGGCGTCCCATTCTAAGGGAAGATCGGTCATGCGCTGCAAGGACCGACTCGACATATGCTCTGGCTGGCGACCTTCGAGAATTTCGTCGAGAATGCTGGGTGCCAGATATCCGAGCGGAACGAGCTTGTTCATGTTGCTGGGGTCGAGGCCTTGAACTTCCGCGAACTCCGATAGCGATGTGATCTCACCTGACTCTAGCTGCTCCCGGAGTAGCGTCGCCCTGGCGATCAAATGGATCAGAGCCTCGTCAGGATTAAATGCGGGTTCGTCTTTTGCGCCTAGAACGAGCTTCGTCTCTTGTCCCCGCCTCCTCAGGACGATGTCCTCTTGGATCAAGAGGTTGGAGTGTGTCCAACTCTCTGGTTCTTCATCAATTGGTAGGTGGAAGAGTAGACCGTCTTTCGAGAGCTGTATGGTCACGCTGTTAGCCTCCAGCACGATTCGTTCGACGAGCTGATGCATCAACTCTTGGGTCGGTTTTGCTAAGGCGGCTGCTAGGAGCTTTGATGCGTGCATGATGGTTTGCCGGGTTGTGACGTCGATCTCATCCAGCCTTAGAAGTAGAAAAAGTTTCAGGTCGTCAGCGAAGTGACCCTTCAGGATCGTCAAGACAGTCGATTCGATCGTGTCTCGTCTGAGTCTCCACCCGCTGTCCACATCTCCGGTCTTCAGCCTCCGACTGACATAGTAATGATACTTCACCCCTCTTGTCGTGCAGGCCTGAGGAACTAAGGGGTGCCCATCTGCATCTTCAAGCAGTCCAGCTAGCAGGGCTGTGGTCTTGGTGTAGCGTCTTCTCATTCGATTGGGTGCATTCTCTCTAAGCAGCGCCTGGGTACGGTCCCAAGTCTCTTGGTCAATGATGGCATCATGCTCGCCGTCATAGACCTCGCCTTTATGAACGATCTTCCCGACATAGATCGGGTTCTTCAGAATGGTGTAGATGTGCCCTCGGAAGAAAGGCTTGCCGCCTGAGACTTTCCCTGTCTTTGTCACGCGTCTTTTTGAGAGCGCGCCTTCCCTATCGAGCGCTTCTTTGACCTGTCGGACGGACTTGAGCCGTAAGTAGAGGGAGAAGATGGCTCTGACGGTCTCGGCCTCCCCCCACCCGTCTGGGCGGTCTTCTCCCCTTTCTTCAATGATGAGCTTTCTGTTCTTACTCCGATACCCCAGCGGGACTAGGCCTCCCATCCAGATGCCTTTGGCCTTTGAGGCCGCGATCTTGTCTCGGATCCGCTCCGCTGTGACCTCTCGTTCGAACTGAGCGAAGGAGAGCAGCACATTGAGTGTCAGTCGTCCCATGGATGTGGTCGTGTTGAAGGCTTGAGTCACAGATACGAACGACACTTGATGCTGGTCGAAGGTCTCCACCAGCCGAGAGAAGTCAGACAGAGATCTTGTGAGGCGATCCACCTTATAAACGACCACCACATCAATCAGCCCGGCTTCAATATCCGAAATGAGACGCTGCAACCCCTGTCGATCCATATGGCCACCCGAGATCCCGGCATCGCTATACTCCCCGTCCCTTAGCTGCCAGCCCAAGCCAGCTTGAGACAGGATATAGGCCCGACAGGCTTCCGTTTGTGCATCGAGGGAGTTGAAGTCTTGGTCTAGACCCTCCTCATGAGACTTGCGGGTATAGACCGCGCATCGAAGAGTCGTTGGGGCTGAAGTCGTCATTATCTGTCCCCCTCCAGTTTATCCCCTCACCCCGAAGAAGCGAGGGCCTGACCACGTCGTCCCAGTGATGGCTTTGGCGATTGCAGAGAGCGACCCGTAGGTGACTCCATTCATCACAAAGCCCTGATCAGTGCAGAGGACAGCGTAAGTCTTGCCGTTCCACTCTCGGACCAGTTGGGTTCCGGGTTGGATCTTAGGCGGCGGAGGATTCGCTGTTGCGACGGGTTTTGTCAGAGCTGCAGCGGTCAGCTCTTTGGCAATTTTGAGAAGCTTCCGCTTGGTCATCGCCTTGAGGCCTCCATACGCGTTCGCTTGTCGAGCGTAGCTGATCCCTCGAATCAGAGTGCTCTTGCGAGCGCCTTTGAAGGGCGGGGTCTCATAGTAGCGATGCCACAGGACAAGCAGGTGTTCGCGCGAGAGATCCTTAAGCGCAGAGAAGGCTGGCTCCTGCTCGGCCTTGGATGACGCGTTCATCGCTAGGCGTCCGGCTTGATGCGGTACAGGCTCGGCTTTCCGTCACGAGGTTCTCGATCGATCACGTAGCCACGTTTGCGCAGGCCGGTCATTGTCGCGCTGGTTGTGTGCGTCTGCCAGCCTAAGGCCTCCGCGGCTTTCTCGAGAGTCACGCCGCTTTTGCGGGACAGCAAGCCGACAAGCTTGGCTTGTTTGGTGCCCTCACGAGGGGGTGCGAGCGCTGCAGTTTCAGAGGAGGATTGTTTGGTGGGATTGGGTGTCATGAGTATGTCTCCAGTTATCAGCGCGCCCGATGCGCGCCACTACTGAGACAAGGCCCATGGTAAGGGCCGTGATCACACTACCGCTTCCTTTTAGGATGAAGTCCAGTGTTTAGTAGAATAGGCATTTGGAACTGGATATTCAGGTCACACAACATAATGGACAGAAATTTGTATTTATATGCATCATCTCATTGGGGCTCTTTCTGCTCCTCGTTTAGAAAACGCTCCCCTTTTTACATTTTCCGTGAGCTTAACCCCAAAAGCCGCAAAGTCCTTTAGTCGACCTAGATAGACAAGGACCTCACACGCAGCTGCAGATTTGTCTCAAATTGAGAGCGCATATCGACAAATATGTTTGGTTGCTGGATCCGACAGAAATGAATCTAAGGCTTTGTCCAGGCAGAACCTGAAAATGGGTCGCGCACTTTACTGGGGTGATAGTGTCCGACAATAGCTTCAGCAGGAAGATCTGCATGAATGCAAATGGACTCTTCTCCAAAATCATCAACCTGAGGCTCTGTTAGCTTTTCACCGATCCAACGCGCCAAAGCGGATCCGGCATATTCGGACAGCCAACTATCGCTAATGAGTGAAAACGGTACATCGCATATAAACATTGTAGCTTTGCCCCGTGACCGTAGATATCGCCGAGCGACGCCGGCTGACCAGACTCGACTCGCAACGGCCAGCTGATGTTCCCCGCCATAGAGAAGATAATGAGCCCCATGCTCAATGATCATAGTCTAGTTTGCGGCAAAGAAGACCCGATCTTCACGAAGATCAAATCCGACATCATCTAATGCGTGTTGGAAACGATCCTCATCATTTGGGATCTCTGGTCTTTCCTTCAGGAGAGCCCTCAATGCGTGTGTCGCATCTGATCTGTCCAGCTTGCGGATACCTTTACTGTAAAAACTATCGACGTCAGTCGTCCGAGAAGCGTGACATGTTCGAAAGGCGCGATAGCAATTTCGTAATCTCTCTGTCATGAGAGACTTCAGATCGGCATCCTTCGATATCAATCGGTTCAACCAAGTGAGGTCATCCGAAACGATGTAGTCAGGTGGGTCCGCGATCACCGCATCAATAACCTTATCTGTGACCACATCTCCGATCAGCCCAGGCAGCTTCGGCAACCAGGAATCTGGACGCATCCAGTCAAGCACGTCAGAGCGTGCTGGCGGTCGTTCCTTAAGGTTAGGCGATACTAGTTTGACGTGAGGCGCATCTGTGCCGCTCGTTGCCTCTATGTTCAATTGAGTTTGGAGGTGTCTCGTTTCTCTCATTTTCCCTTGGGTTACACCTTATAGTCGTTGGTTCAGTCTGCTTCTTTTGTTCGGCCTGCCCCCCTTGCACCAGTCAACACGCCCGTTGCGAACCCAAAAATGGCATCCACATTCGTTTTTTTGATGCACGGATGGCTTGATTGTAGGGCGGGTCCAAAAATCCCAGCTGATGGTCCATCGCGGGCGGCGGTTTGGATTGAGTGAGAGGTCGATCCGTTCCCCGCAGCCTCCAGGGCACGAAAAGCAAGCCCATTTTTCGACGCCGCCGTTCTTGACGATCGTAATCTGATAGTCCTCAATTTCGTCAGGGAAAGTCGGATGGCTTTGGCTCAGCAGCTCAAAATCAAGCGATCCAAACTGTCGAAGTAATCTCGCCAAAAACTGTCTCATCTTACGCAATCCTATCAAGGAAGGGGACCATATCGCCACGACCGAGCGTCTCGGGGGCTTGGCAAAGGGAACAGTCGGGTTGTGCCGAAACTGAGCTCGTCCGATCATCTCGGGCGTGAAATCGCCGCGTCCTGCTAGGTAGCATTCCGGATGAGCCCGCAAATCCGGTTAGTCCTGACAGCCATTCATTTACGGCCATTGACGCGGCTTCCGTTGTAAATGTGACAACCGCCGGGGACGGATCCCCTTCTCCTAGAACATAGGCCTCCTCCTTCAATCGCGCATGGGCATCCGGATCGCGTCTTTTCAGGGCTTGCTCAGCCGCGAGTCCGACATCAATATGGCCGGCACATACAAGACACGGATGTCCGGCGACGAGCGTTGTCACCCGTGCAAACAAATCATAGCCCTGTCCACGACGCTGCATCGCCAGTCCGACATCAATTATAGGAATTCCGTAGAAGCGGGAAAATCGATTCAAAAACAGTCGCCCCGCATGATCATCCGTGCAGCAGAAAATTACATCACATGATTTGAGCGCGTCCCACGTCTCTGGATCACCCGCCCAGCTTTCAATTCCGACAAATTTTGTACCGAGCCCAATATCCCTCACCGTTCGCTCATGAATAGCGATTTTGGAAAGCCCTGCAGTGACATCCTCACGCCTCGCGCCATGCAAGCGATTGAGGTTTGTGTCTTCGACTATATCTCGGTCGAACATGACAATGTTCTCGACGCCAAGACGAAGAAGTAGTGGCAGGACAGCGCTCCCGGTTGCTCCACACCCAGCAATGGCACAACGAAAGGCAGAGGCTTGTTGAGACGCCGCTTCACCGAACAAGCGGATTTGTCGATCCTGATACCTTTGCGCTTTACCGTTTTCTCCAGCCAGCCCAAGTCTCGGCCCGGAACTCAGGATCCGTGGCATATCGACGAAGGTCTTTTGATCTGTCCATAGACGGGCTGCGATCGTGCCATCCCCCGCGATGACAATACTGATGAGACCGGCCACGCCTTTCAGTGCTGCGGTTCTCGCTAACTCTGCTTCATTGCGATCATCCTGATCAGAAAACCGGGCCAAGCCGGATGGGTGTGTATGGACCAAAGCAGGAACCATTCCTGAAGACTTGGCCTCGCCAAGGAGTTTCATGAAGCCATCCGTCTGCCATGTGATATGACGCTCAGACGCTGAAATCATCGCGTCTGGTTCAATCGTTTGGAAATCGTGTGAAACATAACGGGTTCGAGGTTGCAGCGTCCAAGGATCGCTTTCGATATCAGCCAATCCGAACAACATGTAGGCGGCTCGCTCCGATCCTTGCCCATCTTTCAGAAGGGCGCGGATCGAAGCCTCATGGGGGTTTTGGAGAATGAGGTCGCGCATTGGGGTCACGCGCGCGCCTCGGTCAAAGCGGTCTGGACGCGGGCGATCATGGTGCGAAGCCCATCCCGTCCCGGACGCCAATTTCGGTTGTGACGCGACCAGCGCTGCCACCTCCGCCCCCCGAAATTATGTTGCACAGTACACGCTTTGGGATCCTGGCCCGTTTCACCGAGAGTCAGCTTCGGATATGCGTAAAACATGTCGGGCGGACAGTCGGGGTAGCCACTGGGCAGCAGGATAAGAATATCTGCTGTCTCATGGTTGAATTTCCCCTCTGGCAGAAGGAGCCCCTTCAACACGATACCCGTCTGCCCGCCTTCCACGATGACCTCGTAAGCGTATCCGTGCTCAGACAGAAAGCCTTGGTCAGCTGAGGGTAGAGCGTCGCCCTCCGTGGTCTGATCGATCAGAGAAATGAACCGTTCAACGCCCGGTTCATCCAGGTTGATGATATCGTCATTCTCAATCTTTCGGTCATGCTGGCCTGGGCGTTCCTGCCAAAGGGAGTAGTTTTCCGCCAGCTTGGCAAGCTTGCGCAGGACGAACCCACTAATACAGGCATGGGGCCACTCGACGTCGGCGTCATCGACTTTCAGCCGGAAACTCCGGTCCGAGCGGGCCACGAGGACCTTCTCGACCCCGCGACCTCTGAGGTCAAAGCCCTCGTCGAGCCGAATGTCTTCGAAATCGCCATTGGGAAGAATGGCAAAGGCCACATGTTCCTCGACAGGATGGCCTCCAACGGCTTCGATCAGCTGCCGTCCAAGCGGCTTCGGGTCGTCAATGGTATAGGATCGAAATTTGAGCGTCGTATCAGCGATCCTGACTTTGAATTGGGATGTTTGGGCGGTTGCCGTCATGATTTTTGTCCTTCTAGGTCTGTGTCGCCGGCCCATTGCCAGCGTGTTCACAAGGACAATCGTCAGCCTAGGAGGAAACCGGTAAGCGCTCGCCGATTTTTTTTCGAAGGTGCCCACTTGGCGGGGGTGTACAGTTGAAAAAGAATGGGCAACTGGCACATTGACGCCCCCGATCTGGGGGGAATTGCCCAAGCGATAAGGCTTTGGTCGCCGCCTCGATTTTCTTTCCCCTGTTGGAGATTTTTTGTTTCGACAGGGCCACCATCTCCCGTGTTTCTCCGGTGAGGTAGACAAATTCGACATGACCATGATCAGCGACGGCCATCTGAAAGGCTGCCGCATCGAGACCTTCGAGGGCCTGACTGGTCCTGCGTCCGGTTTTAATGCGGCGGAAGATTGTGTGCGCACCGCCGTCAATTTCTTCGTGGGCTGTCACGACAATGTCGGCATGTTCGAGTGACACTTCGCGTGTCTGAGGGGGCCTGCGCGTTTCCCCCGTGCGGATTGAGTGCAAGAAGGCGATCAGAGTGTCGGCGATGGTCCGATATTTCGACGCATAGCCATGCTCGACCGGCCCATGCTCTTCCCAGGCTTGATCGACAATATCGGTCAATTCCGCGGGGCTCAGTACGTCGTTCAGGTGGGCGAGCAACTGATCGATGACGACCTGGACAGCCCGGTGCATTTGCATGGGAGGGGTTTCCATCCGTCGGCCGCCAATACCAAGCACATAGGCGAATAGAAACCGCCGGGGACATTTTTGATAAAGTGCGAGCTGTGAGGGGGAGAGGCGCGGCCTGCCGTCGAGACTGAGTTCAAACGCTTCTTCCTGCTCCGCCAGTATTGGAGGCTCCGAAAGCGGGGTTTCACATGTAACGGTTGCCGCAATATCGTCGAGAAATGGAGACGGTTTGCTACGGCTTGTATGGGGCGAATAGAGGTAAAGCTGGTCTTCTGCGCGTGATAAGCCAACGAAAAAGAGACAGTGTTGCTCATCTTCATGCCCCGCATGCGAGGCATCTCGACCTCGAAAGACAGGCCCAGCGATGAGACCATCGGGTGGTGGGAGGCCCCGGCTCTGATTGGCTGAGCGGTTTAAAGAGCCGCGCGTCAGCGAAGGTAGGTGCAGAACCGGAAACTCAAGTCCCTTGCTGCCATGAACGGTGAGCAATCGGACCGCATCAAGCGTTTGCGCTGCCTCTGGCAGGTGTCTGAGCTCGCGCTCATCTGAGAGCATGACAAGCTTTCGGATGCGCGTGAGCAGCTCATGGATTGGATACCCCTCCCCGCGTGCAAAATCATTGCGAAAGAAATTTTGCAATTGCCACATCGCAATCGCTGGGTTCGCTTCACCCTCACGCGCTGCCAATCCGAGCTGTGCGCCAAGTCGGGTCCTGTCGAGATAGAGTGTCGCTAGCGCCCGCCAGGGCGGAACATGCGGTTCAAAGCCTTCGAAACAGGATAGGAGCCTCGCGACACCCTCTTGGGAAGCGTCTGAGAAGTCCCGGGTTTCTGATACGGCCTGGGTCCAGTCCAGCGGGGATTCCGGACTAGCGCGGCGGATCGCATCAACCATCTTTGCCAGATCATCTATGCTGATCCGAAAGGGTGATAGCGAAGCGACACTCGACAAACCCATGGCCCGTGGATCGATGATCATGGACAGGAGTGAAAGGGCTTCTTTGATCTCCTGACGATCAAATAGAGGACCTAAGAAAAGTACGGGGATGCCGCGTTGTTCCAGCCCGGCTGCAATCTCTGCAAGACGGTCATTCCCCTTGCAGAGAACAGCCTGGTCGCGGAAGGATGCACCCTCCTCGCAAATTTTCTCAATCCGGGCCGCCAATTCCTCCAACTCGTGATCCTTGGAGCTCAGTTCAATGTAGCGTGGACGCGGTCCGACCTCTTCGGACGCGGCATTTACGTCAAAGTCTGTGGCAGATGCCATCCGAACTCTCGCAAAGGCCTTGAACACGTCACAGATAGATTGAGTGGAGCGATAATTCGTTCGCAGCTCCGAGATGGTTCCACCCGGAAACGCGGTCGTGGCGAAGGCGGCGACACTGTCTGGTGACGCGCCCCGAAACCTGTAGATTGATTGTTTGGCATCACCCACAACCCACAGGTTCTCACCATCAGGTTTGAGCGCTTTGAGGAGGCGGACGCTGGCACGGTTCACATCCTGATATTCGTCGACAAGAATATGTCCGTAACGGGATTGAAGGCTGGCCCGCACCTCTGCATCCGTTTCAACAAGCGCCGTCGGCAGTGCGACGAGATCGCCAAAGTCGACAGCTCCGGCGTCCTTTTTCAGGGTCTCATAGAGGTCATAGACGTCCGCAATCTCCAGACAGCGTTCGGCCTCCTCAATCGTCTCAGTCGATTCAGCGGCTTCCGCCATAGCTAACGCGTATTTCCTGTACGCCTTATGATCAACGACCTCGTCTTTCGCCCGAGAGATGGCGGCCAGAATGTCTTTCAGAATATGTGTCGGATCCCAGAGGTCGTTGAAGTAATTCAGACCCAGTCGCGGAAATTCCTCCTCAAGCATGGCGATCGCTTCGCTTGTGTCGATGAGCTTTGGTCGATTGGGCAGGTTAAGTCGGTCATGAAACCGGCGCACAATATCAAGCCCGAAAGAGTGAAATGTACCAATCCAGGCTGCCCCAGCGGACTCCGGCCAGATCTTGATCGCTCGGTCCGTCATCTCTGCCGCCGCCTTGTTGGAAAAGGTCAATAGGAGCAGATCTTCCGGATCAACCTCTCGCTCACGCAGAACGGCGAGCCGACCCACAAGAGTTTGGGTCTTTCCCGTACCGGGACCCGCTTTCAGGAGTAAAGCGCCGCCCTGGTGTTCCGCAGCCGCCCTCTGCTCCGGGTTTAGCGGTTTCGTGGGGCCAGTACTTATTTCTGACTTCGTGGGTACGTGCGGGAGCCAAAGCGCGTCAAACAGCTGCGCCGCAACCATATCGTAAGGGGCTCCAAGCCGCCTCGCGATTTCGTCCGCGTCGAGGCCGTCTTCGACATGCCAGGTCCAGGCAAGGGTGCGAGGGAAAAGAAATTCCCTCGCGAAGAGGTCCATTTGAATTTCTTGCCGGGCCTGACTGCTATAATCCACGACACGGTCCGCCCCAACAGGCGCAGGATCGCTTGAGCGAGCCGGATCGATATCCATGAGTGGAGGACGCTCGATTCCACTCCCAAACTCATCATGCCCAATCTCATGGGCGACCAGAAAGGCATCAAGGAAGCTTGATCCGGTTTGCTCGTGTAGGATGACACCTGCATCCGCTTGAAAAGTCGCGCGACCGCCATTGAGTTGAGGGTCGCCAGTGGAACGCGCTGAGACTTCAATGTCGCGGCGGTCCGCTTCCTTGAGAACAAAAAGATAAGGATTAGTCGGCTCGTCACCGGCCTCGCATGCGGCGGCGTGTAAAGCTGCCGCCCGTTGGCGAATGGCCTCAATTCGGTCCATCATCACTCATCATGTGCGAAAGAACCTTCTCTTGCTCAGAGGTCAGTGTCGCCCGGTTTATATATTCGTCGAAGCTGATCGGTTTCGCTCCCCCGGGTTTGTCATCGGATTTCATGGCGATGGCCTGACGGTTACCCTGAACCATAGCCGACCAGAGATCAGCAAGGCCCACATCAAGCCGGGCCGCCATTGCTTTGAGGAAGTTCAGCGGTACGGATCGCAACTCAATGACGCTGCTATTCAATCCCGTCAGAAAGCCTCTAGGTAAGCGAATATCTTTTGAAAATGTTCTGACTTCCGCGCCAAACAAGGCGTTATAGGCCTTCTGGGTCATTTGCGTTTCGAGGACGGCTTGACTGGTCTCTGATGCGTCATGGGCATCCATCAGGTCGAGCTCTAGAATAGCGAATTCATGGTACAGCTCAAGAAGCTCCTCTATGTATTCAGGGTGCCGCGCGATAAAGGTTTGCAGCACAGCCGGTGACAGGTCTGTTTCCACACAGAAGTCATCGATTACATCGTCCCGCTTACTCATCATCATTCTCCAGCCCCAGCGCCACTCTCATTGCGGCAAAAGCGCGATTGCGCCTGTTTTGGACAGTTCTTATCGAACATCCCAGCGTTGTCGCGATGGAGGGTTCTTCGTCCTTTTTCGACTCAATTTGCACTCCCGACATCCAAAGCTCGACGACCTCGCGTTGATCACTCGGTAATGTATCAATCGCACGTCGTAAGGCGATCCGGCAATCCAGACTACTCTCGATAGGGGTTTGGCCTGAGGAGAGCCGGGCTAAGGCGTCCTCAACATCCTGACGAACCTCTCCGCTGATTTCGTCCAGAATAGGCGCGTTCGCCGTCGGTCGTCGGCCGCGCATTCTTTTGTGATCAATACGGCGAGCGCGGACGGCCTTATCGAAGGCAAACTCATAGACATCCAGCTTCTTCTCATACCCGTCTTGGTCCTTAAGGATCAGCTCCATCACAAGATTGACAGTTGCCTCACGCAGCTCTGCGAGCTCCGCGTCTTCATAGAGTTGGTTTCCGACCTGACGACCTGGCCGACGACAGGAGTCAGCAACACGCTTATTGATTATGTCCAGAAGTGCGATGAAACGCGCCTCGCTGTTGTCGCTCTTCGTTCGCCGAATATGATAGACTAAGGCTTCCGAGGGGACGTAATCAGGATCTTGTCTGTTCCGGATTTTGGCCCGCTCAAGCAGGGTTTCGAACGAGTCATTGAGTCCCCGTTTAATTGCCGCAACAACAGGCGCACGACGTGTATAAAGGACACCTTGCCCATTTCGCATTCGTAAAGGCTCGAGTTCCATTCATCGCTCTCGATCTGACCGCTATCATATTAGCTAGCACATATTATCAGTAAGCACAGGAGAGGCCTGGCTCATTCTGTGGGCACAATAGATGGTAGTTTTATTGTGTTGCGGACGCGAAAGTAGAACAAGGTTCTTTTTGATCCATTTTCAAAGCTTACCTTGTAAAAGGTCACAAAGCCTGTGGATCTTGCACGTCCGAAAAATATATACTATTTTCTGACGTGGGTAGAGAGTAATGACGATATCGACAATCAGATCCCGCATTCAGCGCAAAGACCGTGGTTCGGTCTTCACACCGTCAGATTTTCTGGCGGTGGGGTCTCGCACGTCCATTGATAAGGCGCTATCGCGGCTTGCCCAGGACGGCTTAATTCGCCGGCTCTCCCAGGGGGTCTACGATTACCCGAAGATCAGCCCTCGTTTCGGCCCCCTCTCCCCGAACCTTGATGACGTCGCAGATGCCATTGTCAGAAAGGATGGGCATAAGCTCCAGATCCCCCCGTCCCGCGCCGCTAACCTTTTGGGTCTCACAAATCAGGTCCTGGCGAACTCTGTCTATCTGACGAATGGACGGACCCGTACCCGACAGGTGGGCCAGACATCCATCACGCTAAAGCAGGCAGCGCCTAAGAACCTCGTCGCGGCTGGGACCACGGCGGGGACTGTCTTTCAGGCGCTTCGCTATGTGGGCGCGACGGGCTCAATGATCAGATTGTGCACCGCGTTGCTAAGCAGATCAGCCCGTCTGATGCCAAGGATCTCGTCAAGCAAAGCACGAAGGCGCCCGCTTGGATGCAACCGGTCGCTAAGCGCATCGCTGAAGCTGTGTAAGATATGGACGAAATCGCCCAATTACCCGCTGAGGATCGGTCCGAGCTCTTTTTAGGAGCCGCTGCAAGGATGGGTGTGGCCCCAATCATTGTTGAGAAGGACTTTTGGGTTTGCTGGACACTCAAGCGTGTCTTCAGTCTTCAGGACATGGAGACCGGCCTTATCTTCAAGGGCGGTACATCTTTGTCCAAAGCCTACGGCGTCATTCGTCGCTTTTCAGAGGACATCGACCTAAGTCTGGACCGCCGCGATCTTGGCTTTGACGGTGACCGCGATCCAGCAAGAGATGGGCTGTCTAACTATCGACGTAAGGCCTTGCTTGAAGAGCTCTCCAAGCGCGCTGAGCACTAGATTCAAGGTGGTCTCTTGGCCAAGCTCGCGGGCGCTATGGCTGATGCCCTCCCCTCCTCCAAGATTGATCTCACAGTTTCAGAAGAAGACCCGCAAACCCTGATCTTAAACTACCCGACGAGCCTGACGACGCATGCGGGCAATTACCTAGCGGACAAAGTGAAATTGGAGTTCGGGGCGCGCTCTGATCATTTGCCCCCAGAAACACGGTTGGTGAAACCTTATGCGGCAGAGCAGCTTCCTGCCCTCTTCGAAGAGCCTGATGTCGAGGTGAAGGTTCTCAGTGCCGCGCGAACCTTCTGGGAAAAGGCCACGATCTTACACATGCTTTTCTATCAGAAACCGAACAAGGCTCTCGGTCGCGCTATGTCTCGTCATTATTATGACCTTGCGACATTGGCGGGTACGCCAATCAAAGCGGAAGCGCTTGATGACCTCGATCTTCTAAAAGCCGTTGCTCGGCATAAGTCGTCTCTTTCGAGCGGCGTGGGCGAGCTATGAGACGGCGCGGCCTCCCTACCTTCGACTTCTTCCCAATCCGGATTTGAACGAGCGTCTTCGGCGAGACTATAGCGAGATGCGCGAGATGCTTTTTGATGACGGCCCAAGTTGGGAGCAGATCATCGACTCCTTGGGAGCGCTAGAGGCTGAGATCAACGCTCTTTAGCTCATTCCAAACTTCCAGAATGACCCGAATATGATGCGTTTAAAATAGTCTTTAAGCGCATAATCTGAATTATGGTAATCAGATCACCAGAGCAAATTTCGTATCCAACAGCCTCACCTATTCATCAAGTTCACTTGCGACCGTCAACACGCCATAGGCGTCCAGCACCGTTGTCACAGCCTTCTTGTCCGCCCGTGAAAGCGTGTGATCCTCATGACGCTGCGCACCCGTAAACCTTAAGATCGCCTCATCGCTGGCAGCTAAGTTTCGCATAATGGCGATCTGCCGCTCCGAAGGCGTGACGTCCTTCCATTCCCAAACATGGGATGTGCTGCGCCGTTCAAAGTCACCAGCAACGAGCGTTTCCTTTTCTCCATCATGCCAAGCCGAAACCTGGTTCACGAAGAGCCACCCATATTGAGAATCCCAGTCTACTCGGAGTCTCAACCAAGGACCTCGCCCCTCTTTCGTGCCGATGTAGAAGTATGCCGTTGGGTCTGTCGTTTTGATCTTCGGATAATACCAAGTGATCCCTTCGACCTTGTCATATTCAGCTCTCAAGCCAGTTTTCGCCGTCTGTGCGCGCTTTAGGACACTCTCGCGTAAGGCCTCAACGCGCTCCAAATATGTGGCATTGTCAGGCTTAACGACAGCCAGAAATTGATAGGCTTGGATCTTTTTAAGAATGGCTTTGTCAGAAAACCTTCCAACGATATCGAGCGCCGACTGCTCTATCTCGTCAACAAACGTCCCATTGTCGACATCCATTTCCATGAGACGTTCATATGTCGAAGTCGCACTCTCAAATTCATGCTCCCTGACAAACATCTGGATGTCCGATCGTTCACTTCGCCCATCCTTGATAAATAGTTCAGGATTGCGGGCCTTGGCTCGTGCGAGCTTCTTTTGAGCTTTGGCAAGTTCCTTATCGAGACGACGCATTTCCTTCTCGTGAGCGGATAGAGGCTCACAGGCCTGAAGAGAGGGTGACGCTATCAGAATTGCCGATAACAAGGCTGCGTAGAACTTCATGAGTATCTCCATCTATCTGATTTTAAGATAATCTGAAAACCAGATTAGCTCCAGCGCTTTCTTGCGTAATCGGAGCTGTCTTGGAGAAAACCCTCGGAACTAAGCGTCATCAGCGGCTTGTTGCGTTTCTTATTGAGAAGCGTGAGGCCGCTGGCCTGACGCAAACGGACCTTGCCGATAAGATTGGCGAGTATCAGTCATGGGTCGCACGTCTTGAAAGCGGACAGAGACGGATCGATGTTATCGAATTTGAAAAGCTCGCTGAAGTTTTGGAGTTTTGCCCAACCGAGTTTCTATCAGCCACCAAGACATAAAATCAGCTAACCGGCTAGGCTTAGGAGATCGATTTTCGAGCCTCATCCCCGATCCGCTCTAAATGTTGATCTGCAAGGTCAACTTTGAAGGACGACCAAAGCAGCTGGTGATCAGACATTTGATGCTTGAAACGGTAACGGTTAAAATAGGTCCGCATGGCGTCCCTGCCCCGCGCGCGTCTCTTAGGATCCGTCACAAACGGATCACTGACGACATCGATATAGTGGTCAGCGTCTTCAACGCGAAATACGGACCGACGAAAATCTACGGCCCCGCTGACTCCATGCTTAATGCGAGGATCTGCGATGCGATGGACGATTTGATCGTAAAAACCGACTGTTTTTCCGAGCGTGGTAGGAAGTTCCTCCATGCCATCTGGAGCTGTGAAGCCCTCGCCTGTCAGAGCTTTCATCGTCTCATGCTCAGGCGACACGATATTGAAATCACCGAGTAAGATGTAGTTCGCTTCGCTTTGGCGCGTATCCCAGTTCTTTCGCTTGAGCTCTTTAAGCTCGGCGCGCCGTTCCTTCTTCTGCCGGTCAGCGAAGAACTTAGCGACCTCACGGATCTCCGCTTTGCGGACATTCATATATTGGCCCTTCACGTCATCATACTGCTCGTCGCTCATCCATGAGGGCCGCTTAGGGTCATCGCCAAAGTAGATATGGACCGTCCCAAGTTTGAACGTGAACCAACCACAGCGAAAACCAACAACAAAGGGGGATCGGGCAAACTGATGGTGGACATCAAAGGGCCACTTGTTTTCTAACCCAGCAGACCCGGCAATCGTTTGCCCATCGGGCAAGACGACTTCTCCGGCGAGACGCATGAACTCAACTTTTCCTTTGCGGTAGAGGAACGCCATGCGTTCCTTATTCCCAGCTTTCCCTTCAGATGTGTCTGTGACGATGTAGTCCCATTCAGGGCCAAGGAAATCCTTCACCAGCTCTCTAAGCTGAGTAAGGTTCTGGTTCACTTCCTGTATCGCGACCAAGTCAAAGTGATCGACGACTTCGGCGATATAGAGAAGGGCGTCAGTCTTGCGCCAGTATCCACCGCCATTGCCAAAATGCATCAAGTTCCATGTCGCGAGACGAAGGTCGTTCTCTCCCGTCTTGGAGGTCACATCTTCGCTTAGCTGCGCGCGCAACGCCCGCAACCGGTCCGTCACGTGGGCCCGGTGCGCCGGATTCTCAATCGTCTGAAGTTTCCAATATAGCGCCATGTCCGTTCAGCTCCTTGCTAGGGAAGCGTACAGAAGAGCGCGCTCTTCGTCCATTCGTCGTGATATGTTAGGT
This sequence comes from Algimonas ampicilliniresistens, assembly GCF_030159955.1. GTDB lineage: Bacteria > Pseudomonadota > Alphaproteobacteria > Caulobacterales > Maricaulaceae > Litorimonas > Litorimonas ampicilliniresistens. The sequence continues at coordinate 488,214 of NZ_BSNK01000001.1, read as the reverse complement.
TGAACTTCGCTTCTGACGGGACAAGCTATGACCAAGAACATTGTGATCTGTCTGGACGGCACGGGCAACGAGATCGAAGAAAACATCTCCAATGTCCTGAAGATATATCGTGTGGTTGAACGATCAGATGATCAACCCGTCTACTATGCTCAAGGCGTTGGAACGCTCGCGGAAGTCAGGCTCTGGGCCCGTGCCCAGCAGTGGTTCTTCGACAGCTTTTTAGGAAAGACATTTGGCTACGGAATGGATGCAAAGGTGCAGGATGCGTACCGTTTCCTTATCCGCCACTTTGATGACGGAGATCGTGTCTTCATCTTCGGCTATAGTCGGGGTGCGTACACGGCGCGCGTTCTAGCCGGCATGCTCCATTCGGTCGGCATATTAAAACCTGATCAAGAGAACCTCTCAGGCGCCGCATACGCCGCCTATCTTTCCGAACCGCGCGGACAGACGACCACCCAAGTCACCGATGAAGACAAGGACGATGTTAGCGAAAAAGAAAGCCGGGCTTCAACGTTCAGACGGATTACTCAGCCGCGGAACTGCCCGGTACATTTCCTAGGTCTTTTCGATACTGTCGGATCAATATTCGTACCGAATTTTGGGAAAAAACCTCATTGGTTTTTCACCAGCGACCCATACCCTCACACCTTCTTCAACCCCAGTGTACGTCAAGTTGTGCATGCGGTGTCCATCGATGAACGTCGGCAGATGTTTCCAGCCAGTCTTTGGCCACAAGGCCAAGTGTTTCGCCCCAACCGGTTCTCAACGTCCGAGCCTGCCCCTCAACTCTTGGACGAGATGTGGTTTGCGGGTGGGCATGGCGACATCGGCGGCGGAAATCCAAGGCCGGACAGTGGGCTTTCTCAGATACCGTTGATTTGGATGTTAGAGCATGCAGAGACCGCATCATTGGACATCTTCAACCGCATGAAAGACTATGTCACCGGGGTTAAACCCTACACTCGTAAGACAGAACACTTATACCCCTCGGCGGACCCGACCGCCAAGCTTCACAAATCTCTAAAATGGCTTTGGTGGCTATCTGAATTCATACCGACCACAGGGCCGAAAGTGAAAGCCACACCTAAGTCTAAATGGTGGCCACATTTTCCTGTCGGTCGGCGACGTAAGATACCGGCCAATGCAAATATTCACTCGAGCGTGACCAAGAGACTGGAGAGTATTCAAGACTACAGACCGCCCAACTTGAGCGACCGTCCAGACTAGACGGCGCCCCAGTTGGTTTCCATGGCGAAAATCTCCGTTCAAGAAAACGGATAGAATAAGCCACCATCACGCAGGTCATCGTCGGGAAATTCGAAGTCATCACATCTGACAAGGATTGGTGTCGATAGGCGTCGGGAATGTCGATGCGAATGCTTCCGCGACCATTCGAGCAGCTGAGACAGAGCATCGACTTGATCGTCGTGCTTTGAACTTGGAAAGGCGAGCAGTTCCTTTTTGAACGCGGTTAGCCAATGCCCATCCTGTGGCAAGAATAGTTGTCCTGCCTCCACCATCGAACTAACACCCGCAGCACGGGTAAATTTATCGCCCTCAGGTTTGATGGCGATGGGATTAGGTACACCCGGGGTATTATCGGCCCGCAACGACTGGATTAGTTGCTGCCCTGACGCTTTATCCTCAACGAGTAAGGTTCGTGCCCCGAATTCCTGTGCCAGCGATTTCGCTTTCTTGAGTAGGTCAGGAAACTCCACCCGACCGCGCCACACATGCAGAATATGGACCTCGTTACGCCAGATACGGGCCGTAATGCAGACAGAGTAATCATTCATGCTCCCAGTCTTGATCGCCGTATCCCAGGATTGCACGATCTGCCCCTTGTCCAACGCATCAGACCCACTCGTCAGCAACCAGGCTGCTTTGTAAAGATTGCCGTCTGACGGCATCGGCTGCTGCTGGTACTGTGCCTCGAACGCATAAGACCCCATGGATCGCTTAAGGTCGTCAAGCACCTCGATGGGTTCACGGGCTGCGTGCAGAAGTTCGCCTTCACGCCGATGGTAAACGCCCCCGCGGGCCAACATAATGGATTCATCTTCGATCGCGATGGAAGGGATGGACAGACAGTCCCACCCACCCTGCTCTAGCAGCATTCCGCATAGATCGTGCTCATGCAGACGTTGCATGACGCAGATCATCGAGCCGGTCTTCTTATTATCTAGCCGTGAGGACAAAGTGGACGAGAACCATTCATTGACGTTCGTTCGAACGGTCTCAGAGTGCGCGTCGCTTGGCTTGATGACATCGTCTAGGATAATGATATCCCCGCCACGTCCGGTCAGCGTGCCGCCAATCGATGTGGCCAGACGTCCCCCGCCGCGTGTTGTCTCGAAGTCATAGGCGGCAGAACGAGCCTTCGAGAGGATCGTCCCTGGAAAGAGCTGCCGATACCACTGGGACTCAATGATTGAACGGCAATCGCGTGCAAACTTATTGGAGAGTTCGCTGGAATAGCTGACACAGACGAAGTTCTTGGTTGGATCAAGTCCGAGCATAAAAGCCACCCAAATCACCGATATCGTCTTGGATTTACCGTTACGCGGCGGGATATTGATGATGGAGCGCTGTAGCTCGCCGTCAGCGATCTGCTCAAGCTTATGAGCCATAGCATCGAAGTGCCAGTTCCAATCCAACAGATCGCCGCCGCTGACCCAAGGCCAGGCCTTGCGCAGAAATGCGGTAAAGTCCTGTCGGCAAAGTTCAATGAGAAGGCTCTGTGGATCGTCTAAGAAGGAATTAGTCATGGTTGGTATCATCTTTCGAATTTGATTGGGTGGGATTGGAGCCGGGTTCGCGAGCATCAAGATTAGCGACCGGCGAATTGTCGGGCACAGGCGGCTCGCTGGCCGCTGGCGATTGGCGACTGAGCAATTGATCTAAGATCTGCTGATCGATCTGAGAGAGCCGCTTAGGCCCAGTTGTGTGGTCTTCAGGACCGAACACTTGCATCACCAGGTCAATGAGAATGCGCGTCGCGCTGACATCGCCGGACGCAGCGCGTGTCGTGAGCGTGCGCAGCATCAGTTGTTGCTTCGTCCCGCTGACATCCTCGCCGTTCATGCGGATTTTCATCTTACTGACGAGTTCGGCACGTAGGTCTGTTTTCAGGCCCCGCGCGTTCTTGGGACGGCCCTTCGGATTGCCAGACCGGCCCGGTTTGAAGCGCGTGTGTGACGGAGGCTTCCCGTAGCCTACCTTATAGTCTGGATCAGGTTTATCCGGCATGGGTTGCCTCCATGCCAAGTCGCTCGGTCTTAATTTCTTCGAAGGAACGGCCATCGCCGTCCAAAATGGGGGTGAGCCCGTTGGCTACGGACAGGCGCTGGAGCGCCGTATCGCAATAGAGCGGGTCAAGTTCCATGCCCGCGCCCCGGCGGCCCGTATGGAGGGCGGCCAGCAGCGTGGTACCCGACCCGAGACAGGGGTCCACAACCAGACCACCAGCGTGGGAGCAATCCAGCAGGAAGTCCATGACCAGCGCGGTTGGCTTCACAGTACTATGGGCAGCGAGGTCTTCATCGCGTCCCTTACGAAACGTGTTGGCGCCAGCATATTCGACAACGTTCGTGCGGTAGCGCCCAGTTTCGCCGAGTTTGAAATTGTTGATGTGCTTGGCTTTTCCAGACTTGAACACGAAGATAAATTCATGCTGGCTGCGATAGAAGGCTCCCTGCCCGCCATTCGTCTTAACCCAGACCACAATTTGCTTATGCTCTGTGTAGACGCCGTCCGCCGCATCAAGCAACTCACGGCAATGCCGCCAATCCATAGCAATGTAATGGATCGAACCGTTCTTGCTGAAGCGAACACAATTTCGGGCAATAATTCGAAGGAACGAGGTGAACTCTGCTTGATTCATTTCGCCCGCGCCCATGACAAACTCACGGTGCTTGTTTTTACCGTTTCCGGAAACGTGACCATCGATTGGGACGTTGTAGGGCGGATCCGCAAAGACGATGTCCGCGCGGTCATCGCCTAGAAGTCGTTCCCAGCTGTCTACGCTGCGGGCATCACCGCAATAGATGCGGTGTGGGCCGATCTGCCAGAGATCGCCGACGCGGCTCACCGCATAGGTGTTCGGATCGGGCAATGACACCTCTTCGGCCTCAGGCGCCTGCGACGGCACAGTCACGGAAAAATCGATATCCCCAACCGAATAACCCGTGCTCTCGAACGCTTGCTTGTCTTCGAACACAAAGAGTAGTTCGTCGTTTAAAATGCTTTTGTCGGTGGTTGAGAGCTCCGGAATTCGGTTTTCTGCCAGCGCAAAGGCTCGCTTGTCGGCCTCCGTGACAAACTTGGCCCGAATACAAGGCACTTCGCGGTGACCAAGCTTCAACGCGACCAGTAGGCGGCCGTGACCCGCAACAATCACATTATTGTCGTCGATAATGATGGGGACGAGCCATCCGACCGTGGCGATCGTCAATGCGAGTTTGGAAATCTGGTGATCAGGGTGACGCCGCGCATTGCGCGGGTTTGGGATGAGAGAGTCGGTTGGGACCATCTCAATTTTGGGATGAGGTAAATTTGACATGAGTCAGCTCACTTATGAATGGAGCTGTTCATGTGTCCGCAAACTCGTTGGATTGGAAAACCCTTAAAGGATTATTTTCTGTCCCATTAGTCCTGCCGATCAGACTCAGATCGATGGACCACAGAATAATCGTGGTCGCCAAGATGAGCCGCAATTACAGCGGACAACGGATCTAACTTGGGAACCACCTGCTCTTTGACCTTCTGGATCATGCTCAAAATCGAATTCATAGATGGAGCCTGCTCAAATCGTCTGAGTATCATTACGAGAAACTCCGCTGGAGGCGAACTTGGCTCTGGCTGATCGTCCGTCGGTTTGTTTTCACGAACCGTCGCGGGCTCACCGCTAATACTCTCTAAGACAGGTAAGAGTATTCTCACGGCCTTCTCGAGAGCCCAGTTAGTCGGTGGCCCCTTTGGAGGCTCAAACCTTTCGAGAAAATCTGAGATGCCAAAAAATAGTCGCTCTATGTCGTCCGGAAATTGTACTATGTCGATCGGGTCGCCGGGGATGGCCTGTCCTGAACAGTCTATGATAGCCACGGCATACTCCGCACTAAGTTCGTGCCATGCTAAGAATGCTTTCTTCAAAGCAGTTTGAAGTTTCCGAAGGTGTTGTTTTTGTTCCTTAGCAGGTTTCGAAACCCGCCGAAAAAGTAGTTCAGTCGAATACTCATTATGAGCTTCGTTCATGGACGTGATGAGCAACTCAATAGCCTCAGGGTCGGCTATGGCCATTAGCTCCTGCCCAGCTGCAACAAGATCCGGTTGAGCCTCAGAAAACGATATGTCGGGCTCATCTGCCGGGTCGTGTTTATCTGTCATCATCATCATCCCTTAAGCTCTGACAATAGCTCGATTTCTCATAAGGGACCTTATCCGTTTTCGGGAACAAGACATGCATCATGACGGCCAGTTGGATTACTTCACATGATGTTTTGAAATATCGGAACGGGTTTGAGGTCATGGACCGACCCTAACACATCGCTTCAAAGGCACTTTCTCCTGACAACGCCCATTGGCGTATTGCTCTGTGTTCTTTTGTCCGTGAATTGTCCCAAGATGCCATCATCGGCCATTTCATAAAGCAAAACGGCGGCGGCTTCCTCGAGGGGTATTCCCAGACCTTCACTCAATTCATGAACGATTGCCCTAGCCCCGTTTGAATTTTTTTCACCCATTACCTGCTCCCATCGGTAGACAAAGTTCTTGTTGCTTCGAGTAGGTCCGATGGGGCTACGTTTCGAAGGTGCGGAGGCCACGCCATTGGATAATCGTGGCTGAATAGAGGGTCGCCATCTCGTAATGTGCGCCCATTCGCAATTTCTGAAAGGGCGCCGAGACGCTCATGGTAGCGGACCTCGTCTCCACAGTATCTGAACGACATAGCGCGGCGTGGCTTATCCGATAGATTTCCACCTGCGCCGTGTACCGTCTGGCCTGACCCCACGAGGTGGTCCATTTTGAGAGTTAGAGTTTTTGACTATTTTGCGCTTGAATGAGCACATTATGGCGAGAAAATGCTACACACCTGAACAGATTATAGCGAAGCTATGAGAGGCCGATGTCAGGCTTACTTCTGGCGAGAAGACGAAGGCCATCTGCCGATCACTCGGCATTGCCGAACAGACTTATTATCGATGGCGACGCGAGTATGGCGGCCTTAAGGTCGATCAGGCACGGCGCCTGAAAATGCTGGAGGCGGGAAACGCTGGTCCAATCGTCAAGGCATCCTTAATGTCTATCTTCACCAGACCTCAAAACTCAGACTTGAAAAAATCGTATTATAATCAGCGCGATCAGAAATCCGCTGCCGGTCACTCCACACAGCATGCAGCATCCATGTCCCTGATCCGGGGTAGGCAAACGAAACAGTCCCATCCTTATCGGTCCTTACATGGGTTGCTGTATCGATCTCAGGTTCAGTACTGACGAGCCCGACAGTAATGCCACTCATAGGTTGACCTCGAAACATCACCTTTGCATTTAGAATCTCGCCTTCAACCCATGTCTGCGGATGATCCAACGCGATGATTTCGAGCGTTAAACCCACGGGGCGACGCAATCTCGATATGTCCGTCGGTAAAACAGGCCCAACTTGAAGCAGAGCTTTGCCACGGCGCGAATAGAGCTCTGTTCCAGGCGTATCCGTTGCTCCGCGATGAATACGGTCCAGTTGAATGAGTGTCAGGCCTTCCTCGGCCAGATAGTCCTCAAACTGAGTAGCGGGCAACTCAGAGAATGCGTTCGTTGTTTCAATCGTCAGTATATGTAGCCCAGGCGCATCCAGACCAATTGGTAAAACCTCGTCTTGGTCATAGTCTGCAAGGCCTGATTGCTGATCACGAACGCCATCAGGACCAACGGTACGGAGCGCGACGATGCGCTGCGGATCAACGGGCCACGTTAGGCGATCTTTCGGGTGACCAATTAAAACTGAGACGGGCACCTCAGAGGGGGCCGTTAATCGATAGGTACTTGGCGCCAACCAAAAATCATGGGCCGAAGATGCTATTGGGAACAAAACTGTTGTAGCGGCAAGACAGGTCACAGCAAAGGTACGGCTTAGAGTCATACGTGTATCTTCAGATTTGAGGAGAAGTTGTTTTAGCTACGCTCAGCGAGACCAAAAAGGTGCAGCGTTTTGGTATGAATTAGGGACGCACCGAAGCTAGGTTCTTCGACGTAACTGTTGTATACAGCTCGATTAAAGGATCAGAGCCATGCCGTTCCAATGTCGATCTGACCGGTGCGTAATGTCGGAAGGGAATTTCTATTCGCATCAAGGATGAAGACGTCGCCCAGCGTTTCGACCGCATTTACAAGGAGGGTGCCTCTGCGATGCCCGACTTGTACACGCTCACCGCACCGAAACTTTATGGCATTATCCACCGCGTCATGACTGACGACGAAAAATCTTCGCATGTGCTTTCAGAGGTGTATCGCCATATTTGGAAAACCCGATATGAATTTTCGGTCAAACCAACGATGAATGACCTTGTTGCGCTCGCACAGCGCTTTGCGCTGGATTACAAGCTGGCAGGCGAATGCATCACGAGAGCAGATGCGCCAAAGAATGACTCATCACGAGAAAGGTCACTCGACCCATCCGACCTTTCAGCGTCGGAGCTGGACTTATTGAGTCAAATTTATTCAGCCTCCATAGCCAATGACGATCAGCACTCACGAGAACCTTTAACATCACAGGCCCTTCAGGCCCGCTTGGTTGACCTCATTCCGAACGGAACCAAATCATGAGCGCGCCCCCAAAAAATAATGATGCGCTTATCATCGCCTATCTGACAGGTCAGGCCAGCGAGGCCGAAATCGTTCAGTTTAAAGCCCGCATTGGCGTCGACTCTGATTTCCGCAATCAAGTCGAAAGATTGGAATCTTGGTTAGCGCCGCTCAACCGTGATGTTGAAGACGTGACGCCGCCAGAAGGTCTGCTTGAATCGATCATGTCAGACATTCACGACCAAGAAACAGGAGCACCCGCGCAATCAATGCCTCTGCCGATCCCCGCCAACGACACAGGGCATGTCCAGTTTTGGAAGCGTCTGGCGATTGCCGCGTCTGCCGTGGCCGTTCTTTCACTTGGATCGCATTGGTTCATTCGTACCAATCCTGTGCAAGTGGATGAACAGCAGCGCTATATGGCTCTGTTATCCGGCGATACACCTTCACCTCTGGTCGCTATCGTCTATGATCCCAGAACGGGACAGGTTGTAGCCCGCCTGTCCAATGTCGACGTTCCCGATGATGGAGACCTTCAGCTTTGGTTGATCCGAGAAGGCGCTCCGGCCCCTGTTTCACTAGGTCTTCTTGACCGCACAGATCAAGGCCGGGTGGAACTCGTTATACCGGAAGATCTTAAGGCACAGACAGATACGCTTGCGCTCAGTTTGGAAGCTAAAGGTGGGTCGCGGTCCTCTGGACCAGAAGGGCCTGTTCTCTATACAGGAACCGTATCAGCGCTCGACTAAAGACGTTCCGTATTCAGACCAGTTCGTTTAGAGCCTTTGCGTCGCCAGATCGTTCAATGTCTTTGCGCATGCGCTGAAGGCCGCGCCGAACCCAACTCTTGGCCGTGTTGGTTGGAACGCCCAGGGATTCGCCAATTTCCCTCGCACTCATGCCGTCTACAGTCGAGAGTTTGACCGCTTCGGCGACATCTGGAGCCAGTTGAGCTAGATGGGGTGCCAATAAGCGACTAATCATCCAAGCTTTCGTGCTTTCCGCAGGACTAGGGCCATCATCTTCCAACCGCTCAATGATCGGGCCTGAAAGTGTTACCGTTTCCCGGTATCGGGACCGCGCCCGAAGTGCATCCAGTGCGCGGTTGCGCATGATGACCAGCATCCACGTAAAGGCCTTCCCTTTAACAGGATCGTATCGATATGCGTTCGTCCAGATCGAGACATAGGCTTTTTGCATGATGTCGGCGCAAGTGGCCTCATCATGGATCATACCCATCAATATTGCTGTGAACTTGCCAGATGTCAGTCGGTAGATTTCGGCAAAAGCATTTCGATTTCCCGCCGCACAATCAGACAAGTGCGCCGCCAACTCCGCATTCAATGCAGTGTACTTATCGTTCCGTTCCGTGCGGCGTGTCATCGAACCTCATCAGTCATGAGTTAAAAGCAACTAGCCTCAGCTTTCCTAACTCTTGGATGGGATTCAGATTGGAATCCAGAAGAATATTTAGACCGAACTAATCAGTAATTAAGTTACGGATGATCGCACCGTTTGTTCCGTCTGCGGCGTAACTGCTGTGCACAATCGAGACAGAACCGGAGACGAGGAGTCCCGTCTACCACTCGAACGCAGTCGATAACAGGACCAATCCGATGAATTTCTTTTCCCGATCACCTCGCGCAAATAGCGCCTCAAAGCGTATGGCTGCGCTTCTTGCCGCAACATCTCTCAGCGCCGCTACAATGTTTTCTGTTACAGCTAACGCGTCAAGCCACAGAGAAGCTCCGGGCATTACAGAAACGCCGAAGGTTGACGGCACGGATTTCTACATGTTCCGCAGTTACGAACCGGGTCGGTCAGGCTACGTCACCTTCATCGCAAACTATCAGCCGATCCAAGCACCTTATGGCGGTCCAAACTACTTCACGATGGATCCCGACGCTTTATATGAAATACATATAGATAGTGACGGCGACGCAGTCGAAGATCTGACGTTTCAGTTCGACTTCGACAATAACCTTGTCAACGGGACAGGCGTGACCTTGGATATTGGAGGTAAAACACTTGCTATTCCACTCAGATATGCTGGCTCCGTCACAGCAGGTGACTCCAGCAAGCTCGGCGAAACCGAAAATTACAGCCTGACAGTGGTCCAGGGTGACCGCCGGTCTGGCGCGCGGACAGTAATTGGGTCCGACTATATTAAGCCTCTCGATAATGTCGGCCCGAAAACACTACCGGACTATGCGGCCTACGCTAATCAATATATTTACGACGTCAGCCTACCAAATTGTAGCGCACCCGCTCGAATTTTCGTCGGACAACGTGCGGAAGCTTTTGCAGTCAATCTTGGTCAAGTCTTTGACCTCGTCAATCTTGTCCCGCTCGAAGGATCGATCACGCAATCGCGGGATAATGATGAGCTAGTCGGGAAAGCTAATGTGACCTCTATCGCTGTAGAAGCGCCGATCGAATGTGTCACCGGCAATGGCAACGGTGTCATCGGAGCATGGACAACGGCGAGCTTACCGCAAGCATCCTTGCGCGATCCGCTGCCAACATACGAGCAAACGGAATTACACGGTGGGGCTTACGTACAAGTCTCTCGCCTTTCCGCACCGCTCGTCAATGAAATCGTCATTGGTCTACCGGACAAAGATTTATTCAACGCGGCTGAGCCAACAATTGATGGGGCATTGGCCGATTATGTCACTAACCCAACTTTCCCAGCCCTAATCGATGTTTTGTTCAGGGATGCTTTGGGAGCAACGAGCAATATTGCGCCGTCTAACCTTCCCCGAACGGACCTTGTTGCGGCCTTCCTGACCGGTATTGAAGGTGTCAATCAGCAAGCAACTGTAACGCCCTCAGAAATGATGCGTTTGAATACGGCGATCGCCGCGACACCTCGAGCCAGTCAGTCCAATTTGGGTGTGGCGGGGAATGATTTGGCCGGATTCCCCAACGGCCGACGACCCGGTGACGATGTCGTAGATATCGAACTTAGAGTCGCAATGGGAGCCTTGTGCCACGATATTCCAGTAAATGGTGTTCCGACTAATCTAGGCTTCTGTACCCCATCAGATGCCCCTGTTGGCGATCAACCTTTCACGGACGGGGCACCAATCTCGGCAACGGATGTTCAGAATGTCTTTCCCTACCTGAACACGCCGCTGCCGGGTGCGGAATAGGGTGGATCATAACATGAACACGAAACACCTTTTTCTTATCGTGGCCATTCCAGCCTTGTTTTTATCCGCCTGTGGTGGCGGTGGTGACAATAATTTCACACCGCCACCTACGGGCACAGTTGTTATTCCGCCTGTGCCGCCTCCGCCGACACCTCCAACCCCGCCGCCAACTCCAGATAGTACACCACAGGCCGCTGCTGGCGCAGGTTTCGCAACTGCGTTTAATGCTAATCAGTTCGATGAGCCCAGAAACCCAATTATGGGTGATATTATTGCGCTCGATAAAATGGCTGAGCCGACAGATATCGCTAACCCCTGATTTTGGGAGTTCGAGTGGGCGAACAGAAAAGGCCGCACTGGGAAACCGGTGCGGCCTTTTCGATCTTTAGATTTAAGCCCTAGCGAGGCTTGTCAAAATCCATCTCAACGACAGAGATTGCGCTAATGTGCCAACCACTCCCAATATTTGTATAGATAAGATCGAACCGGATGGACTTCGGTCGGAAATCAAACCCTCCTCGCAAACGCAGAGAGCCGTCCGCCAGGATTTCCGGTGACTGATAGTAGGTCGGACTGGACAGGATCGTGCGACCAACGTCCACGCGATTATTACGAAGATCAGCAAAAGACTGCGACAATCTCAGAACACTATTCTGTTTTTGAAACCCGTCCGCCCCTAGACCGTGCAGCACTTCGTAATTCCCTGTCCGATTGGCATTATCGAGCGCAACAAGGGTCGACCAGACTAGGCGCGCCAGCGTATTGTCATCGGGAACTCTGACGCGCTCGACCTGAGGCACTTGTCTGACCTGTGCTGCGGCGCTGTCGACGAAACTCAAAGATGGAAGCGTGAAGGCCAATATCGCTGAAATCAAAAGTGTCGGTTTCATCGTCGGTTCCCATTTGAGGAGAAAAAGGCCCCGACCTTGAAACGAGATCGGGGCCTTTTGATGTGTGTTACAGACTATTTGTGCAAGCATGCAGCGAAACTGTAGGGGTTGTTACCAGCTGGCGTTAAACCCAGCTCGTGCACCTGTGCTGCCGTTATCGACACCCGTTGTAACGGCGCCATTGAACTGGAAGTTATTATTCAGGCGATATGCGACAGATCCTGCAAAAGCACTCTCGTCGTCATAATACCCAACGCCACCAGAAACCGCGAAACTGTGACCGAGGGGCACATAGGCTGTATCCAGCGCAAGAGCGGCTGCAACACCTGCTCTGTTGTCGAGAATGGCATCGATATTTCGCGAAATCTGCGCCGAGTTGGAGCCGATTGACGCGGAGTTCAACGCGATCGCAGCACTGGCAGAGGCCAGCCCGTCCGAGTTGCGCTGGATTGCGCCCATATTCGTGGAGATCGCTGCCGCGTTCAACATGATTGCGCCTGAGTTGTTCGCAATCGCCGCACCATTCGCATTCTGGCCCTGAGACAAGGTGAAATCGGCCGCGATATTGCCATTACGGTCGGTTGTGACCAAGCCAATATCGCCTGTTTGTGCAGCTGTGCTCGCGGTCGATGTCAGGCCAGCCAGCGTATAAGTGTTTCCGGATGTCCCAATCGCAACCTGATTAGTGCGAGTTGTCGTCGCACCATTGCCAATCGCGGTTGAGTTGACAAACCCGGCCGTCGCCTGATTACCAATCGCTGTAGCTGTGTCTGCATTTGCGACGGCGGCTTCACCGACGGCGAGAGAGCGAACGCCCGACGCGGCTGCTAGATGGCCAAACGCTTGAGCGCGCTCAGCCGTGGCCATAGACCGCCAACCGATCGCCGTTGAACCTGGACCCATCGCCACAGCCTCACCACCGACGACTGTCGTGGATGGGCCAGTCGCGCTCGCCATTGTGCCGATGGCCATCGCGTCAGTTCCGTTTGCGGCGGCCTGATTACCCATCGCGATAGATTGCTCGCCTTGAGCATTAGCGGCTTCGCCAACGGCGAGGGAGCGGACACCGGATGCGCTCGCTAGATGACCAAAGGCATGCGCCCGTTCGGCGCTTGCATTGGAACGCCACCCGAACGCCGTAGCAGCAAGACCGTCTGCGACGGCCTCACCACCAACCGCCGTTGTCGAATTGCCATTCGCAATACTTTCTGTGCCGATGGCGACCGCATCAACGCCGGTCGCGGATGCGACATTGCCGATGGCAACGGCTTGCTCACCCGTAGCGGAAGCAGCTTCACCAACAGCCAATGTCCGGACACCATTCGCGCTAGCCAGATGCCCGATTGCGTGGGCCCGTTCGCCGACAGCGTTGGATCTCCACCCAAAAGCGGTGGCCGCAATACCGTTAGCACTCGCCTCGCCGCCCACAGCGGTCGAAGATGTACCGTTAGAGATACTGTCTGTCCCGACGGCAAGCGCATCGTTGCCGTTTGCATCAGCATTCACACCACATTCCAGAGCAGTCGCTTGATCGCCTAAATTACAGTCGGCTGTGCCGTCGGCAAAGGCAGACGTTGCCATCGAGAGCGAGAACCCCAGCGCTAGGGTAGAAATTGTGTAGATACCTGATTGACGCATTGGGCTTGCCCTTTTCCGAAAGCTGTAGATTTACAATTACAGCTACGCTTTAGGGCTCAGATTTGGTGCAAGAGAAGTCCGGAACCTGCTCAGGTTACGACCTTCAAGATCATTGTTCGGGCAAACTTCTTCCTGACAATGTCATCCGGGAAAATGATTTTAGGTGACTTTTGAGCGAATTGAAAATCGTGATGCGCGATAGGCTTCCGTTTTCAAAACATCCTCCAGAGCTTCTAGCGTTTTCCAGACATCTTCATATCCAAGAAATAGGGGCGACAGACCAAATCTAATTGTCGTCGGGGGTCTAAAATCGGTTTTGTAGCCTCGCTCTGCCAGTGCTCGGGATACAGCATACCCCTCTGGATGACTAAGACTGACATGTCCCCCACGGTTTGTTCCTATTGCCGGAGAGGATGACGGCAGGCCAAGTCGTGAAAAAGCCGCGAGGCACATGTTACCGAGCCTTTGCGCCTTTTTCTCAACGTCGCCAAGCGCGACCCTATCGAACACGTCGAGAGCGCCATTCAGAGCGGACATTGACAGGATAGGCGGTGTACCCGCTACAAATCGCTTTATGCCGTCGCCCGGTTCGTAAATTTTTTCGAAGGCAAATGGACGCGCATGGCCAAGCCAGCCAGCCAGAGGTGTTTCAAGATCAACCACTTGATCGCGATCAACATAGATAAAAGCCGGCGCACCGGGACCGCCATTGAGGTATTTATACGTACATCCTACAGCATATTTCACGCCCCAGTCGGCAAGTTTCAGATCTAATACTCCGGTGGCATGACTCAGGTCCCAGACGACGGCGCTGCCATGTTTGCGGGCCAAGTTTTCAATGGCATCGACATCTGAAATTGCGGCAGTCCGATAATCGACGAAGCTGCGCACAAGAACGCTGCCGCTTTCGAAACTGTCAGGTCCGGCCCCAGGCTCAGTACGGACAAAGTCAACGCCAGAAAATTGTGCAAGACGTTGTAGAATATACTGATCGGTTGGAAACTCACCGGCTTCAACAATGATGCGTCCGGTCATGCCCTCGCGATCAATCAAAGCGCCGACAAGTTTGAATAGGTTGATTGAAACACTGTCGCAGACGATGACGTCGCTAGCATCAACGCCGATGAGCCGGGCAATGCGTGCGCCGACAGTGGGGGGGAGATCAATCCAGCCTGCTGTGTTCCATGACCCCACAAGACCTGACGCCCACTCCACCTCTCCGGCTTTACGAAGGCAGTCCAGTGCGCGCCGTGTGGGAGGGCCGAGTGAATGGCCGACTAGATACGTAATATCCTCATCCAAGTCGAATTCAGATCGCGTTGGCGCCAGCGGGTCTTCTGCGTCGAACGTAATAGCGTCTGCCAGAGATTTCGGAAACTCGACACCGTGCATGATGATCAATCCATTCTTGTGCAGACAATCATCCGGAGCTTAAGACTTACAGACGGGATCTATGGGAGGATGTTTTGACTATACGCATTACTGTGTCGTTGATGACAATGGCAATATTCATGTCAGCCTGCGCAAACGCGCCTGAAACGGTCGATTCAGTGTCTCCTGTACGGCTTATGACGTGGAGTGACTTGACGAGCCGAGACCTACCTCAGCCGACGTCAACACATGCTTACGGCGATAATCCTGCCCAGATCGCGGACCTATGGCTACCAGACGGGCCTAGCCCCCATCCGGCCGTACTGATGGTGCACGGTGGCTGTTGGCAGAAAGCGATCGCTGACCGAACATTGATGAACTACGCAGCTGAAGATTTGCGTCAGCGGGGGCTGGCCGTCTGGAATATCGAATATCGCGGTGTGGACGAAATTGGCGGCGGTTATCCAGGCACGTTTCTGGACGTCAGCATGGCTACCAACATGCTGGTTGAGAAAGGTCCTAAACTTGGACTCGCTGTCGAGCAGATTGTTGCAATCGGTCATTCTGCTGGCGGGCACCTTGCAGCTTGGCTCGCAGCCCAGCCAAACCTTCGATCTGATAGCGACGTCAGCAGCGGGCATACCGCACCGCTCGCGGCTGTGATAATATCGGGCGGACTGGCCGATCTGGAAGCTTCCGAACCCGTTACGCTAGAAAGCTGTCTTGGGTCTATCATAGATGATCTTACTGGATCACCGGATGAAGGACGGCTGAGGGTATTTTCGGATACGTCACCGACTGAACTGTTGCCCGTCGATGCCATACTGATCAGTGTAAACGGGGATAAGGATCGCATTGCGCCGCCAGAGCTTGGCAGAAGCTTTACAAAGGCAGTGCGCGCCGCTGGCGGACAGGCCAACTATATTGAAATCAGGAACGCTGGCCATGTCGAGCTCATCTCGCCCGGAACCGAGGCGTTCGAAGTTCAGGCAAAATTGATAGAGTCGTACGTAAATCGGTAGACGCTTGACCGAGACAAATGGAATTAGAATTTTGACGTCGTGAAATTTTTACCCTCTTCCATACGCCGAATTCCCTGATCCACATTTCAGGGAAATTGTCCCTAGAACCTATATTTACCGGCGGTTTCGACGCTCAGTCTCATCCGAAAACCTATAGATCACGTATTTTCCCTGTAAATTCCCTGTATTTCAGGGAATTTGGTGCGAGACTGGTTCGCAAGTGACTGCACCCACCACCAGTCCTTTCTTTTGCGAACAGCGGAATTCTACCTCTTGTGATATAACCCTTTAGTTTGCGTAGGTTCGCAGGGTATGAGGCTGTTACAGGTCTAAGAGAGTTACGTTTCAGACGAGATTCACGACTTTCCCGCCTCCAATCTCAGCGCCGGACGCAAGTTACCCTTCGTTGAAAGTGGCTAGAGATCGATGTGAGCGTCGCAGTTCCGCTGACTTCCCTTCAGGACTGCGCAATCGCGACCGCCTCCTTAGCGAGGCTTGTGATGGCGGCAAAGTCGCCGCGTGTTATCGCGTCCTTGGGGGTTAGCCAAGAACCGCCACACGCCAAAACGGCCGGTACGGCGAGATAATCCTTGAGGTTGGCGGGGCTAACCCCGCCCGTTGGCATGAAGCGAACATCACGAAAAACCGAAGACAGCGCCTTAGCCATCTTTGGACCGCCAACAAGACTTGCGGGAAATAGCTTTACGGTCCGCAAGCCGAGGTTCCACGCTTGCTGAAGCTCAGTCGCGGTGGAGACACCAGGCAATATCGGCACACCTGCATCCTTCGCCACTTTCACAGACGCTGGATCGAGGCCGGGCGACACGATGAAGGTTGCACCGCGGCGAATAACCTCCTCGGATTGGTCAGCGCTTAGCACCGTTCCCGCCCCAACATGGGCCTGCGGAAACTCCTTCGCGATAGCCTCTAGGCAATCGAGTGCAGCGTCCGTGCGCAACACAACTTCCAGCACGTCAAGACCACCCTCAAGGAGGGCTTCCGATATTTTAAGGGCCGTCGCTGGATCGTCCGATTGGACGAGCGGGACGACGCGCTTAGCTTCGAGGGAGGCAATCATATCCGTCATGGCGAGGTCCTTCAGGTCCACAGAATTAGCGCTGCACGCGACCCGAGCCATCGCCGCCCATGAGAGCCTCAACTTCGGCGCGGGACACGCGGTTAAAGTCCCCTAACACTGAGTGTTTGAGCGCGGAACCCGCAACCGCGAAATCGAGCGAATCCTGTGGCTCTTCATGCAGTGTCAGCCCAGCGATGAAAGCCGACGCGAAACTATCGCCTCCACCGACGCGATCCACGATATCGGTGAGCTGGTATTTTTTCGAGAGCAAGAAATCTCCCCCCCGGTTACGCATGCAGGCCTGCCAGCCATTCACATTGGCGTTCACAGCTGCGCGCAGTGTGATCGCGATCGTCTTCATGTTGGGATAGATATCGAGCACTTTTGACGTCAGCTCTTCGTATTTGGATGTGTCGAGATGACCAGACCCGCTCTCCACATCAACATCAACGCTAATGCCCAGCGACTTCTGGCAATCCTCTTCATTGGCAATGCCGACATCGACATATTTCACTAAGTCGCGCATCACATCCGGCGCGGTCTTGCCGTATTTCCAAAGCTTACCACGAAAATTGAAGTCACAGGAGACTGTAAGACCTGCGGCTTGGGCCGCCTTCACACACTCCATAGACAGATCGGCAGAGTCCTGCGTCAGTGCCGGGGTGATGCCCGTAATGTGCAGCCACTTCGCACCCTTGAAAATTGCGGGCCAATCAAAGTCACCGGGCTTGCACTGACCGATCGAGCTATGCGCGCGGTCGTAAATAACCTTGGACGCGCGTTGGTTCGCACCTGTCTCGAGAAAGTAAATCCCGACACGGTCGCCCTGACGCAACACATTGGACGTGTCCACGCCAAGTCCACGGAGCTGGTTGATCGCGGCCTGTCCAATATCATTGTCTGGTAGAGCGGAGATAAACCCCGCATCGAGTCCATAATTGCAGAGCGACACGGCAACATTCGCCTCGCCGCCTCCAAAGGTCGCCTCAAGGGAAGGTGATTGGAAAAAGCGCTCATAACCGGGCGAGCGCAAGCGTAGCATGATTTCGCCGAAGGAAAGAAAGTCGGTCATTTTTTTAGCTCAATCTGTGGATTGGGTGTGAGGGAAGAGACGAACAGTGAAACGGCCGTACCGGCCAAAGTCGAACGTCGCAGACGTGTCCGTGCGTGACTGATGCACGCCTGTGATCGCACCCGAGGAGAGAAGCAGGCTGTCCGGCACTTGAATGTTATCCGGTAGGGTTTGGATGTGGTTTAATAGGAAGCGAAGCGCGCCGAACGGACCCTGAGCGTCAAGGCGCGGATAAGCCGTGAAAGACGCATCCGCGTCGATCGTAACGACGACTTTAGACGCATCCAATCTCCCCATCTCGGATAGCTCGACTTTCGGGCCAACGATCACCCCGCCTTGCACACCGAAATCGGCAATGATCGCGCCGGGGCCGAGCGCATTCGTGCCGCGAAAGGGGGAGCCTGCGATCTCAGCCCCTATGTTTATTGCCGAGATAAAGTCTCGCGCAGATTCCAGTGTCTCCACGGGGCCATCGAGCGCTTCGAGACCCGATAATGTCAATATGAACTCTGCCTCATAAGCCGCCATGCCGCCATCGAACGCGGGCACATCAACCGTGCCGCCGTCCTCTACTCGGTAAACCTGCCTATCTGAGACGGGCCCCGCGAGCCATCCGCCAGGAAAAGCATCTGCAAATTCGGGGGGCACGCCGCCGACTTTGAACCCCGCCAGTCCGTGGCCGCGTTCACGAATTCCGGCATGCTGAACGGCATAGGCGGCTTTAGGCGTTGCGGGTACGTCGCCAGGAAAACTGTCAGTCGCTTTCTGCCCCGCTCGCGCTGCCACGAGCGCGGTTGACAGCTTGCCTGACTGCATTTCTGTGAGGCTCATGGCTGCGGTCTCAGTCTACGGCCCACGCGACTAGCTGTCCTTTAGGCCAACGAAATAATCGAAGATCTCCGGCACATTTCCATCGCCCATGCCGGCTTCCACAGCCGCCTTCAGGTTGGCCGACGTGGCCTCCCCTATGGATGTCTGCGAGTTTAGGTCAGAAACCATCTGTACGAAGTAGCCCAGATCTTTGTTGGCGTTGTTGATAGAGAAGCCGAGGTCGCTGACATCATCGACCGCATAATTCTTACAGAACCGCATGAAGGGCGAGTTAGACGGACCGGCTGACATGATGTCGTAGAGTTGTTGGCGATCGACCCCAGCGAGCTTGGCGACCGCGAATGCTTGAGACATGGCGCAGACTGTTGTCATCCCCATGAAATTATTGATCAACTTGGTCGTGTGGCCTGCGCCGAGATCACCCAGATAGAAGACGTTCTCGCCCTGCTCCTTGAGTATCGGCTCAAACTTCTCAAACGTATCCTTATCGCCAGCCGCCATGATGTTCAGCAGGCCATCCTTGGCATGGGCGGGCGTACGGCCCAGAGGCGCGTCGAGCATCCCAACGCCCTTTTTAGCGAGGTCTGCGCCGATTTTCTTTGTCGACGCCGGAATGGACGTGCCGAAGTCGATAAGAACCGAGCCGGATTTGAACCCTGCGAGCAGCCCGTTTTCGCCATAGACAATCTTTTCGACGACCGCGGACGTGGTGAGGCAAAGCTCGACGATATCGCAAGCCTCTGCCAGTTCTTTTGGCGAGCTTGCCTCTCGTGCGTTTCCGCGCTCGAGAACCTTAGCGACGGCGTCCTTGTTGAGGTCCATGACGACAACTTCAAAACCTCGTTTTTGTAGGTTCTCGACCATATTGCCGCCCATGAGGCCGAGGCCAATAAAGCCAATGACAGGTTTGGACATATCGTGTTCCTTTACGAAGTTTTGTCGGAGCCGTGACGCGGCTGCAGGGGTTCGATTTTAGGGATGAAGATCCAGACGCTAGCGACTGCTGACACGGCTAGGATCGCTCCGATTATAAAGGCTGGCATGTAGCTCGTTTCCGTCAAGCGCGGCACGAGCCAGACAAGACCTGCTGCGGCAAGCTTGGCAGCTGTCCCGGCATATCCTGCGAGCGATCCAACGGACTTCTGGCTATAGAGATCGCTTGGTAATGTCTGAATATTGCCGATCGCTGTTTGGAAACCGAACAGGATAACGGCCATGATCAACACGGCGAGGATCGGTGTGGATGCGACCGACATGCCAAGCAACGCTGGAAGCATGATCGCACCACCTAATGTGATGACCGTCTTGCGTGTTCGGTCAACTGACCAACCCGAGTTCAATCGGTTTTGGGCTAGAAGGCCACCAAACCACGCACCAAACATCGCGCCTACATAGGGCACCCAAGCATAGAGGCCGATTTCCTTCACATTGAAACCGAAAGTGTCGATGAGGTAGATCGGAATCCACGCGACGAACAACCACCAGATCGGGTCGATGAACATGGCCGATAGGATCGCGCCCCAAGTCTGACGGCGACCCAGCATCTCTCCAGTTGTCGGACTATAACCTAGATCTTCACCTGTATCCGACATCGTGAGCTGTCCGGACAGAATATATTCGCGTTCCGACTCGCTCAGCCATGGGTGGCTCTCAGGCTTGGATTTGTACACGATTAGCCAGGGGATAAGCCACAACAGGCCAACAAGACCAATACAGATGAAGATCGCCTTCCAGCCGAGAAACGCGGCCAGCAGAGCCAAGAGCGGCGGCGAAACGATACCACCAATGGCCGCGCCCGAGTTGAAAATGCCCTGGGCGAAAGCACGCTCATTGACCGGGAACCATTCGGCGTTGGCTTTTGCAGCACCGGGCCAATTGCCTGCTTCGGAAACCCCGAGAATACCTCGGAACAATCCGAATGTGAGCACGCTACTGGCGAAAGCATGCAACGCTGTTGCAATAGACCAAGCTCCGATCGACAGCACAAAACCTATGCGCGTTCCGAGCCAATCAAAAATCTTACCAAAGATTGTCTGGCCAAACGCATAGGCAAGCACGAAGACCGTGAAAATATTGGCGTAGTCTTGGTTCGAGAACCCAAATTCCGCCTTGATTTCTGGCCACAACACGCCCAGCGCGCCGCGATCAATATAATTGATGACAGTCGCCAAAGCGACAAGACCAACAACAGCCCAGCGCAAGTTTCCACCCGCACGGCGGGGCGCAGGATCAACTCCACCCGCAGTCTTCTTTACCTCAGTCTCTGCCATATCTATTCCCCTTGGTCTGAACCGATGACCTCGTAAGGTCCGGTCCAGCTCACTGCGCCACTGTCGGTCTGCATTATGTGTTGTTCGGATGATCCCGACTTGCCCGCCAGCCCAACGCTGACCGTCTCGCCCGATTTTAGGTGAAGCTGCACTACATCCATGCCGTCGCCCTCGACATGTTCAACGCGCTCGATCTGGCTGTGTGAGGCGAGCGTGAATTCGTCGATTCCGTTATACTCTCCATGCGGTTCAATCACGGTCGCGAAACTGGCCGAACGGCTAAGAGGCGTACGCAGGATCAGCGCAGGTTCACGGCGCAAATTAAAGTCCGGGTCATTCGCTCCGAGCTCTGCCAGTAGAACATGTGTGCCCTCGGGCACGGCACTCGTCAGGCTATAGAAACGGTTGTCGAGCAAGAGGGTTGTCTGAGCTTGAGCGTTTGGCAATTCTGCCTCACCGACTTTCCAGAGATATTGATATCCGGCTTGATCACCCAGCGGTGCGCGCGCGATCGTATCGGCATCGATCGTGTAATTCGTTTCCACGAGCTGGCCGTTATAATGCCAGGGCAAGTCGAAGTCGTGCAGACCTTCACCGGCGCCTCTTACAAGATCAATCAGCACAGGCGCCTCGAGTGCAGGATCATTCACGAGCGCGACGGTACGCGTGAGAGTGACGGCTGGATAAGCCTTATCAATTGAGGCCGACGTCGCGCTGATCCGTTCGCCGATCACGAAGTCGCCAATGTCTGGCCTGTGTTTGTTGCCCTCCTCGGTCACGCCACCAAAATGCGACGTGCGGTCAACAACTAGCGCATTATGCGCAATGGTTTGTTTGGCGTAGGCGTCGTTCTCACGTAGATAGTGGCCGCCATATTTGGCTTCGATGTTGAGAAAGCGCGCAGCGCCGTAATCGCGTAGAATCTCTGATCCGCGGTCGAATACGAGCAAACCCATCTTGTCAAAATGACCGTGGCCCAAGCCTTGGCTTGTATTCTTCACAACAGCCGTAAAGCCGTTTGGATCGTCAGATGCGCGCAGCACATCGAGCGCGCCTTGATCGCCATTCGCGCCGTCGCGAAGGCGCATGGACTGATAGGGAAATGGCTCAGCTTTTCCTGCAGAAAGATCGGTCGCCAATTGGCGGCCGCCTTCAGTCGGCACAACACGGCCTTGTTCCGCCACCACTGAGAGCAAAGCCGGATCGCCACTCAACTCATAGGCGACAGCAACACCGTAGAGCAGTTCCTGCGTCGCGATCCCTTTGTCCTTGATGGCATCGTTGATCGGGAAGAACAGCCCAGCATAGTTCTGGTGTATAGTGGACAGGATCGCTTTTTCGAGGATACCGTCACGCCGCTCGAAAATGCCGCGCTCTGGTTCGTTTGCTTGGATGGCCTGACCGAACAAAACGAAAGGCATCAACGCGAAACGTTGATAGTAAGGCCCTTCGTTATAATAGCCGTCCGGTGAGAACAGTTCGTCCAACTGCCGCAGGAAGCCGCCCGTCCCGGACCGATCGAGACCCAGCAACGCCTTTTCGACGTAGCTCTGATCGCCGAGCACATATCCTGTCATGCCCACAGCTGCGGTCGCCCAAGTGCCATGATTATGAACCTTGTCAAAGGTTTGCGGCTGACCCTCGGATAGAAACTCCGCCATGGGACGGATCAATTCGCTCTCGATCTCTCCGCGCTTATCATCGGCAAGATCGTCACGGATGATCTCGTAGCCCTGTATCGTGTAGACCAACCACCAAGCTTCGTTCAGGCTCTGCCAAAACAAGCGACCCGGGGTTTGTTCCTTCTGCTTTGGGTGCAGACCGAGCGTTGGGTACAGTTCCACATAGGAATCGAGCAAACGAACAGCATGATCGAGGTATTTACGTTCGCCCGTAGCTTCATAAAGCAGGCCTGCCTGATATATAGCTTTCGCGTTACGTTTGTGCTGTTCGTGCGTGTAACCGCCGCCTGCATCTAGAGGCACTGGCACATCGATCGGATTTCCGATGGCGGAGTCGAGTCGCGCGCGCGTTTCCGATAGAACTTTGTCGTAAAGGTTGGACGCCGAGTTGGTCGCCTCAGACGTTGGGGACGAGACCGTCTGAGGGGCAATGCAAGACGAAACGGCGAACACAGCTGTGGCTATGAGAAGATGAGTTCGCATCCTACAGACCCTCGTTCTCGCCTATGCGCGCTTGGGGCGGCAGTCCGCTCGTGATTTCCATCACCTCTGGAGCCGGCACAGCCTCAAAACGGTTCTTCGTGATATCCGTTTGCGGTTCGCCGACAGTATGATCGATCTTGAAGGCTGGACTATTGGCAAACGTGTTTCCGCTTATGTCCGTATCCTGCACACCGTGGAGCCAAAGAGAGGTGCCGAGCGCATTGCGTCCGCCATTGCCAACGTCAGTGAGTTCCGAGTTGGACAAAGAAAAATGGGGCCCAAATGTGCTCTCATCACGTCCACCCCGATAGAGAGCGGCGAGAGGACCCTGCACGCCCTCAAATGAGGAGTTCCTGACCGTGACATATTCGGCATTGTAACGCCCGAAATCATCGCGCTCCGCATCCAGCTTGAAGACGGAACCGGATATGTCGCGAAACGCCGAACCCTCGACGCGTATATAGTCCGCCATCGTGCCCTTAGCCCCGCGCACAACATCGAAGAAGCGGTTTACATCAAGGGCCTCAACCACACTGTCCACGATCTCGAGGCGGTAGTTCATGGTCATCGCATACGGGCTAGTACGGATCAGGGCGTTACCAACCATATCCGGAGCATCTTCACCCGTAATTTTGAGACCTTCAAGGCGCAGACTTCCACCATTTTCAATCTGAAACAAAGCTGAGCGTTCAAACGAAATTGTCGCGGCATCATTGCCACTCACAGTGATCGGAACATCGAGTTTCAATGTCTTTCGGACCTGATGACGACCAGCGGCTAGGGAGAGAACATCACCCGGCTCTGCAGAGTTGAGGGCGGCCAGAATGGCGCCTTCCTCGGCCGGCACGTATAGAATTTTGCCTGATCCGAACGCGACAGTGGCGGGCGCTTTAGGATACCAGTCTACCCCAACATCGCTCAAGGTGGTCACGACCAAATCGCGCGGGGCACCCGCCGAAACATCAGAAGGCGGATAGAGCAAACCATTAGCCTCACGCGAGAGATTAAATGGCTTACGCGTGAATCCCTCATCGAACACTGGGTCACCAGGTCCGGCAACGACGTTACTCGTAAATGTGATCCCAGACATGTCGTCATAGACCTGAAAGACTGCCCCTTCGGCCTCACGGGCGATCAAATTGTTTTGAAACACGCTATCCTGCGGCGCCGCTGATCGCTCTGTATCGCTACCCGCGCCTAGCTGAATCCTATCTGATCCAATAATAGAGTTATTCTCGACAACCGCATCGCGGACTTGGTGATACCGATTGATCGGACTGTCCGGAACGCCGTTCATGATCGTGAATGCCCCGCCAAACCGTGTGCCCGTTAGCGCCTCCATGTAGTTATCGCGGACCTGTTGGCCCGCATTAATAACCCGAATACCACCTGTATGATCCGCCCCATCACCAAGGAAAACATTGCGTTCGATAACGTTATTGTTTCCATGCCGCATGGTCAGTGTACCGCGCGCAGCAAGGAACGTATTGCCACGTAATTCGTTTCGGCCCGATTTGACGGAAATGACTTCTAATTCGCCATTCGTCCGGTCGAATACATTATTCTCTACAACCGTTAGGGAGTCCGAGAGCGAATGATGGCTGGTCCCGATACGGAGAGTTTCGCCGCCATTAGATCCAAGATTGGGACGCGGACCAAAATAGTTATTGGCGATGACATGGCCATTTTTCTGGCTCGCTTCCGAGTTCAGACGAACCGCCATTGTCACGCCCTGATTACCTTTTCCGGCAAGGTGATTATTCTCGAACCGATTGTTACGGCCATACATCATGACCCAGCTATCGGTTTCAAATCGCTCCGGGTTGGAGAAGCCATCGATAACTGTGTTACGGACGACCGAGTTGTTGGCGAGCTCCGTATAAGAACGACGGAATTCAATGACGCTGCTTGTCGGCGTGAAACCATCCCGAAAGACCAGACCATCAACTATGAGATAATCACCTGCCAAGCGCAGATTGGATTGTCCTGACAAAATGACCTGACCGGGTGTTTCCGCGCGAAGCGTAATAGGAGAATCCGCAGTTCCGCTTCCCGTGAAAAGGATTTCGGCATCAGTCCATACACCATTCGCGAGGACAATCGCATCGCCCGGCTTAGCCGTTTCGATAGCCGACGTGAGGGCGACCATATCTTCGACAATGACACTTAGCTGAGGTGCAGATGTGAGGGTTTGTTGCGGACTTAGCGCCCCCTCTGAAGGCTGACAGGCCGCCAAGGCCAGTCCGTAGACCGCAAGTGTCATCGCAGACGCGCATGAGCGGCGAAACTTGCCGTTCGGTATAGATCTATAACCGTAAACCCTGCGCTTCACTCGCATCCCCTTATGTGCGGCTTCGCCCGCATCTGGGAATAGTCTTTTAGCATGCCCCCTTGAAAGTCAACCGATTAAACGAACCAATTTATATTAATTGGTATGCTTAGCGGTCGAGCTGTTTGGTAAGCATATAACGTGATCGACTTTCCGCAGCTTGACGCTTGACCTCAGCATAGGCCTGCTCTTCCGATGCTTCCAAAAGCGCATCGATCATACGTGTGAAATGTGCACGCATAGCAGAACGGGCGTCGGAAGAATTTCGGCGCTTTAACGCTTCGACAATAGCCTGATGTTCGTCCTCGCGGTGGCTGGAGTCACGATCGCAAACTGACTTATAAACGGTTTGCAATTGCGCGGCTTCGGTCCGCATTTTCCACATACTTTCTATTACGAACATGATCGCGTGATTGTTCGTCGCCCGGGCGATTGCGTTGTGAAATGCAGAATCCGCCTCATCTGGGGTCATTTCCCCAACAACACGACCAGACATAATCTCGATGTAATTTTCAAGTTCGGCAATTGCATCATCGCTAATAATAGGCGCGGCCAGAGCCGCTGACTCCGCCTCAAATAGTGCTCGAGCCTCGGTTAATTCGAAAGGACCAACTTTGGGCAAACCATTGAGTGCAAGATTACCACTATCGAGCACATAAGCACCTGACCCGACCTTAATTTCGATTCGACCCTGCGCCTGCAAAGCGATTTCTGCTTCGCGGACCGCGACACGGCTCACCTCGAATTTCGTCGCTAGGTCACGCTCGCCCGGCAAGCGGCTACCAGGTGGGAAAACGCCGGAATCGATCAGCTCCAGGATCTTGTTCGCAACCGTATGATACAACCGCTTCTCTACCATAATCCTTATACCAATCTTGACCAATATACAAAATCACCCTTACCAATTTTGCGGCAAAAGAAAAGCGCAACTTCCAAAGGACAGGAAGCTGCGCAAGGTAAGGCGGCATTCAGATCGTCACGGCAGGCGTGACGATCTATTTTATACTGTGAGATGAACAGATCAACACAGGCGTTATCGGACTAGAAATCGTAAGTTACGCCGAAGATTACACGTCGATCAGTGATGCCTTGGTAGCACAACAAGGCCCCTTCGTTGACACAAGATATCGGCGCATCCGATTTGGTGAGATTGACGGCATCTACGCTAACAGACAATTTGTCGTTCACATCATAGCTAGCGCTGGCATTTAGCTGCCCTCTCGCTTCTGCAACACCCCGGAAACCGAGCGGATCAAATACGTTGCTCGTCCCAGGCAAGTCATTCGTTCTGTAAGCACTACGCCATGTATAACGCACCCTCGCGGACAAGCCATATTTCTCATAGAACGCCGTGAGATTGTAAGCGTCCTTGGACAGGTTCAATAAAGTTGCAGCTTCACGGCTCACAGGATTCGTAACAGGGTCAAATCCCTGCAACGCGAAGATGTTCTGAGCCCGTGTCTCACCGATGTTGATAAAGCCAGTGTTCGTGTCTTCTATCTGATGCGTGTAATTAGCGATCACACCAAAACCAGATGCCCAACCGAGCCTATCTTCAAATTCTCCAAGGTTATATTGGAAGGCCATCTCAATACCTGATTGAGTGGTCGACCCTCCAGCGTTGAACCTGGTCGAATCTCCAACACAAACGCCTCGACCTGAACCAAAGATGCCCGCGTCCGTATTCTCGCTAAAGACACCGCCAAGCGCACAGGGAGCACCATTATTGGCACTATTCACTTGCCCGCCATTTCTTCCGAAAATATCGACTTGTTCACGATCTCCATTGGCGAGTGATCCTGGCTGATCAATAAGATCACCGAATAGAGAGCTACGCGTTTTATGAAAGTAGCCCACACTCACGAGACTTGCTGGGGCGAAATACCACGACGCCGACACGTCAAAGGATTCGACTTCTTCCGGCTTCAAATCAGGATTACCGACTCTGGAGACATCGTTCACGCCGCCCCTACCCGGGAATGTTCGCGCAGCCGTTAGGAACTGAAAGTCAGGACGATTTATGTCTTTGGAATAGGCGCCGCGCAGGACAATGTCTTCGTTAACGTCTACCGCCAAGTTCACACGGGGTAACAAGAAATCATACGAGCTGTTTCCGTTTACTTGATTTGTAGACGGGGCCCCAACGGCATCAAAAACTCTCTCATTACTAATCGAGTTAAAGTCAGTTTTAACGTAGCGCAGACCTGCATTACCGCGGAAGATACCGCGTTCAAAATTCGCTTGGGCATACAAGGCCGTTGTCTTCTCCTCAATGTCGAAGAAGGCGAGCTCTGATGACACTAATGTCGTACTGATCGGATTTTGCGAAACACCCTCAGAGGCAATTGCCGCATTAATTGTTGCCACGAACGCCTCTGGGTCAGCCGCAAGTTCTGGATTAAAATGCAATACATCCCGGATAAACAAGCTGTTTCCGGTCCCATCCCCAAAGTTGTCAGGGATTGGCGTCAGAAGACCCGCGACGGCAGCCCCATTCAGGCTGTTGAAGAAATTGCTCGTACCGCCAGCACTCGCTGACCGATCATCCCTAAGACTGGTACGATTATTATGGCGAAGACCAAAATCTACCGAGCTTATAAAGGACGTGTCAAAATCATAGCTTGCGTCGATACGGAATGTGTTCTCCGAATTCTCTCGGACGTTTGCACTGTAAGTACCACCGTTATCCATCACATAGTTTGCCGGATTAAGCAGGTCTTGGACACTTGGAGCAAAAGGACTGGCAGAATCGATCCCGAAAGCAATCCCGTCACGTAGGTCAAACCTGATCGGGGTACCGTTTTCATCTCGCGAACCAAATCTATCCGAATTCGGATTGATAAAATTAAGTGTGAGCGACAAATTCGGATTGACTGTATCGGATTTTACTCTGGAGAATTCCGCATTCAGTGAAAGCGGGCCTTTATCATATTCCCCTCCAAATCGAATGATCGAACTATCGGTCAAACGCGATCCTGAATCCATGGACCCCCGTAGGAATGGAGCCCCGCGGTCGACGGTGGCATCGCTTAACTGCTGAGGCCTGAACGTGCCTGACGTGACAGCCAAAATACTGCCGAGATCTTGAGGACCGTTTGCTCCCTGCACCACACCTAGATCGAAGGTATCAAAGGTTTCAAAATTCGAGAATAAACCATCCGCACCATCGGAGCGTCCATTGAGCCGACTGATATTGGACACCTGAACTCGAGAGCTTTCTTGTCGACGCTCTTGATCATTATAGATGCCGTCCAAATAGAACTTCAAATTGTCGTTCGGCGCAAACTCTAGTGATCCGGCCAAGTTCAGCGTTTCATACTCCTGATTGATCTGGACCTGATTCAAGAATTGCACACCAAGAAAATGGGACGCGCCAGCGGGACAAGTCGTCGATCCATTAGAACAATCAGTCGGGTTGTCGCGATCAAGACGAGGACGGAAAGCGCTTACATCCGACCGCGTGTAACTACCGCTGAGGACCGCACCAAACTCTCCGGTTTTAGTGTCCCATTTTTTACCAAGAGCACCCGAAACGCGTGGTGTTGTCCCGTCAGTCGTTAGGCTACTGCTTTCGCCCTCAAGGGTGATAGAGGCCAAAGTGTCTTTCAGCTGGAGAGGTCGTATCGTGCGCAGATTAATTGTCCCACCGACAGACCCTTCAGTCGTTTTAGCTTCCGGGGCCTTAATGACCTCAACTCCAGCGATGATCGATGCGCTGATGTCCTCAAAACTAATACCACCGCGCGCATTACCCGCACCAACGGTTGCAACACCATTGACTTCGATACGGTTGTCATCGGTGCCTCGAATTTGAACGCCCGTACCAACGCCTGCCTGGCGTGTGATCTGGACACCCGTCAAATTCTCCAAAACCTCCGCCAAGTTCTGATCTGGCAGTTTACCAATATCTTCTGCGAGAATGACTTCCGTCAGGCTCGGTGCATTCCGTTGCTCTACCAACGCATTTTCAAGCGCTTGACGAATGCCGGTCGCAATAACCTCATCTCCGACTTCGCTAGAGTCCTGCGCGTAGACAGATGTAGCCAGCGCAAGAAGCGACGCTGAAGCCAAGGCGGTTTTCACAAGCGATTTGCGATTCATCATAACAATTCCCCAAGATCTAAATGTCTTTTGCGGCGGTGTGGACCA
The DNA here is from genome assembly GCF_030159955.1 of Algimonas ampicilliniresistens. Classification (GTDB taxonomy): domain Bacteria; phylum Pseudomonadota; class Alphaproteobacteria; order Caulobacterales; family Maricaulaceae; genus Litorimonas; species Litorimonas ampicilliniresistens. The sequence continues at coordinate 458,444 of NZ_BSNK01000001.1, read as the reverse complement.
GATAGTGAAAATATGTCAACCATTATATATTACCGATAAGGGAAATATTGGTAGGACCAATAACGATTTCTGGAATGTGTTGCCGATATACCACGCAACTCAAGTCAGACTTTCAGATCAAGATGTTGGCTGATCTGAAGGGGCTATCTGGGAAAGCTGACGCGACCAGATTATTCTGATGTTCATCGCTTTAGCCTTAATATGAGCTCGCGCTATTTCACGAACATCGCGGAGTAATTTTAGACAATGTTCCGCTGAGTACGACGCGTTACTGCATCAACCTCGCCTCATTGGCTGCCAGTCATGTCATTATCTTGGAAGGTAACGGATGGAGGCATACCGCTATTCAGTTCTATAACCTCGACACCATCATGACGATCGAACCGATTGCCGATAATACGGGTCTGAGGCTCGCCGACCGTGTGCTTGATCAAGACAGGTTGCGACTTCGCAAAATGAGTGTCTTTAATGCTCGTGACCTGGACGCCGTGAAGGCGAATTGATGCACCAGATATGTTTCGATTGCTATGGCCCGCCTTGACGAGAGTCGAGCCAACCAGTTCCACATGAGGACCAAATGTACTCTCATCCGTTCCGCCTCGATAAATATCGAGAACAGGACCGCCAATATTGCTGAAGCTAGATCCATCCACAGTCACATACTCAGCACCGTAGATTCCGTTATCTTCAACTTCGTCAGTCAATCGAACGATGGACCCACTGACATTTGAGAAGGTCGAATTACGGATGATAATATGGTCGGCAAATGTCCCTTTCGTAGCCTTGATGATGTGGAAATCTCGATTGCTGTCTAGTTGGGTGAACTCACTCTCGAAAATCTCCAGACGGTAGTTATTCAGCATGGAATCCGGACTCGTCCGTATCACGCTATTGCCGACATCATCGGGAGACTCAGCCCCTGAAATCTTCAATCCGTCAAGTTGCAAACTACCGCCATCTTGAATTTCGAATAGAGTCCGGCCTTCAAATACGATATTCGCGTCTCCATTCGCTTTGATAGAGATCGGCTTGCCAATAGGGAGAAATGTGGAAACCGTATATTCGCCAGGCTTCAACTGAATCGTGTCACCCGCCTGCCCTGATTGGACAGCTTTAAACAACGCCTTATCATCATCAACTTTTATGGTTTTCCCAGATCCGAACGGAACATTTGGCTCGGCTTTGGGAAACCAGGACACCCCCGTCATATCTTTTGTCGTAACATCTAGTTTCCGCCGAATGCCGACACCCTCCAAACCAATCGGGTAAAGAAGTCCGTTATCCGCGCGCTCAAGTGGAACGTCTTTCCGCTGAAAACCATGAGAAAACTGGGGGACATTCAAACCTGATACAATGTTCTGACGGAACACAATGCCGGATACATCATCGTAAACAGTGAATATATCTTGCCCCTCACTATGCGCAAAGAGGTTGTTAGAAACTGCGCTGTCGACAGGTACCGCCGACCGTTCTTCATCACTGCCCGCACCCAATTGAACATTATCGACATTGATGAGCGTATTGTTTTCAATCTTCGCATCTTTGACCTGATGGTAGCGATTAATCGGTGAGTTCGGGACACCGTTCATGACGGTCAAGCCGCCGCCAAACCGAGTACCCGTTAGGTCTTCCATATAATTGTTACGGATTGTCTGGCTCGCATTGATGACGCGGATGCCGCCCGTATGATCAACGCCGTGACCAAAGAAGACATTTCCTTCCACCAAATTATGATTGCCGTGACGAAGCGTCAGTGTCCCGCGCGATCGTTCAAATGTGTTGTTTCGGAACGTGTTTCGACCAGACTTGTTGGAGATGATTTCAACCTCTCCGTCGCATCGATCAAAATAGTTGTTTTCTACGACCGTCAGAGAGTCTGAGAGAGAATATTTGCTGGTTCCAATCCTCAATGTCTCGCCACCATTCGACCCCAAAATCGGGCGCGGGCCAAAGTAATTATGGTCGATACGATGACGGTTTTCTCGGCTTTCTTCTGCGTCGAGACGCACAGCCATCGTCACGCCCTTATTACGTTTCCCAACCAGATGATTGTGATCAAACCGATTATTCTTGCCATACATCATCACCCAGAAATCAACTTTATGGCGTTCAGGCTGATTGAAATTGTCGATGACGACTTCTGTGACTCTTGAGTTATTTGCGAGGTGCTGTTTTGTCCGGCGGAAGGCAATGACGTCCCGAGTCGGCGTATAGCCGTCCTTGAACACCAACCCTGACACTTCCAAATAATTGCCCGCCATGCGAAGATTGGATTGACCGGTGATGAAAACCTCTCCTTTGGTCTCAGCCGTCAGAGTGATTGGTTTATCGACCTCTCCCTCCCCTGTGAAAACAATCTCAAAGTCTTCCCACGTCCCGTTTGCTAGAATGACCCGATCACCGGGACCCAACGCCTTCAGCGCATCCTTATATTCGGATTGAGTTCTGACGAGCCTATCGGCAGCATGAGCGAGAGCCGGACAGAAGCACAAACTTGCGATGGTGAAGCATAACGTCACTGCACGCACTGGCATGAACACACGACGAAGTGAGAGATCTTCATCATCCTGCGAGTTCGAAAAATTCATGTTAGTCCCCTGCGACATATTCCTGCCACCCATGGAGACTTAAAACCGCCTATCGTTAAAGATCAACCATCATCAATACCAATTATTGATATATTGGTCCGCCAAAATGGTTATCCAAGTCGTGATGCCATTAGAAACCGTGACCGGCTTTCTGACGCTTGTTGCTTAACTTGGCGATAGGCTTCGGCCTCAGAGGCGACGAGGAGCGCCTCGATCATCCGCGTGAAGTGCGCGCGCATAGCATTGCGCGCCGCGGAGCTATCGCGTGCCTTCAACGCATCAAGTATCGCTCTATGCTCCAACTCTCGAGACTTCGCGTCTTGCTTACAAACTGAGTTGTAGATGCTCTGCACTTGAACGGCCTCTGAGCGCATACGCCAAAGGTTCTCGATCGTAAAAACAATGGCATCATTATTGGATGCCTTGGCAATCACACGGTGGAATTCTTCATCCGCTTTTTCGGCATTTAGCTCTCCATCATCTGTGTCAGATGCCATAATTTGAATGAGGCTCTCCAGGCGATCCAGGTCTGCATCGGAAATGATCGGAGCCGCAATGGCGGCCGACTCGGCTTCGAACAAGGCTCGCGCTTCCGTCAACTCAAACGCGCTAACGGCAGGTAAAACACCCGGGTGACCTTCGGAAGGATCCATTACGTAAGCACCGGAACCGACCTTGATGCTTAATCGGCCAACAGCTTGAAGAGATATCTCAGCCTCACGGACGGACACCCGACTGACGCCAAACTTCTCGGCAAGGTCACGCTCCCCCGGCAAACGACTCCCCGGAGGGTACTCACCGGATTCGATCAGATCAATTATCTGCTCCGCAACCTGATGGTATAGACGTTTATCGGTCATTCCAATTCCCACTCAACGGATTCCGACTTGCTTAAGGCGTTTCTGCCTGAGCTTGCAACCGAAGCCCGGGCAGAAGCTTACCTCATTCAAAGTAATCTGTTCAATGAAAACGGCGAACTAGAATCGGCCTCGCAATCCGAAGAAGATACGAGGACCATAATCATTGACTTCATATAGATCGTCTCGAACAAAAGCGAACTGCTCTTTCGGTGCGCTGAAAATGTTGATCGCTTCTGCTGTCAGGCGGAAGTTATCCGTCAGATTGTATGACGCTCTGGCTTCCCAGACACCGACATCACCCACAAACCGCAAACGTGTTCCGTCAGATACGAATGGCTGGAAATAATCATCCCGGTACTTGTAGTTCACTTGAAGGTCGAGCTCGCCGATCTGGTAGTAAACTTGCGCAGATAATGTGTGCTTAGACAGTCCCGGTAGTCCGCCCGGGGCAATAACACCTTGGTTTGTCTGAACTCTTGTACCGTCCAATTGACGCGTGAAAGCATCCCCATATCGGCTGTCTTCAAACTCAAAGTTTGAGTCGACATAGTTATAGCTAACCTTCGCACCCAGACCGCTCAGCGCACCCGGTAGATAGCTAAAGCGATGTGATCCTGTGACCTCAATCCCAAACAGGTTACTCTTCTCTTCACCGACCTGTTGGACCGAAACTGGGAATGTAACGTCCTGCCCGTTTAACTGATAAGTTTCGTTCTGGATGACATTCTCGAACCCGCCTTGGAAGATCTTGTAATAGGCTCCAATAGCAAGGATTGAATCTTCGTTAGGGTACCATTCGTAACCCGCGTCGAAATTCCAAGACGTCAAAGGTCCGAGAGATGGATTACCGTTTGCGGAGATATTCTGGATCAGCCCTTCGAGTGATGTTGCATCTTCATCGTCACCAATGACGTTAATGCTCCGGCCAAAGCCCATATCCGCAGGATCAGGGCGGGACAGGGCGCGGAAGACCCCAAGACGGAAGACTTTATCATCCGAGAGTTCGATGATCGCATTCGCGCTCGGTAAGATTTCTATATAGTCGAACTCCTCGGTGACTGCCTCAAGAGACCCTTCAGCAATCGTAAAGACGCCGTTCGTATCCGTGACCGTCAATTGAGGACGATAACCTGTTGCCTCGACATCCGTCTGAATGATCCGAGCCCCGACATTCCCTGAAACCGGCAAGCCATTGAAAGCCGTTTCGTAGTTCGACATCACATAGAACGCCGTCGTGGTCTCTTTGACGTCGATTGTTCGGCTATTCTGTTCAATCAGGCCCGGGATTCCCGCACTGAGCGCTGAGAGCGGATCGTCTACGTCGCCCCGGTCTGCAATCGCAAGATTGATCTGATCCAAGATTGAGTTGAGTGAAGAGACAGCTGTTTCTGCAACACAGCGAGCATCAAAGGTGGCCCAAGAATTCGTCGAACTCAGGACAGTACCGTCATCAGCGATATTCGTGACGAGATCGCCACTCCGCTGACTGCTAAGGAAGGAATTGCCCTCTGGGAACTGTGTTCGGCACGCCTGGTTAGTCGATGCAATAATATCGACCCAGCTTGATGCCAAACCTGTAGCGGCGGATCCGGATCCATCGACGACCTGGCGGTTATTGATGTTCAGGTCCGTATTATCCTCGATCTCAAACGAAAAGCGACCGGATGTGATGTTGAATGGATCACCCGAGTCAGCCCCGCCTGGCAATTCAAGATAATCCTGTTCAGCCAAGCGCACACCAGCCTGAACATTCTTGAAAAAACTGCCGCCAAGGTCGTAGTCGACATCGAAACGCGCAGAATTGATCGTATTGTCTCGCAACACATCATTGTCGATGCGGACGCGTAGTCGATCAACATAGTTGTCGTGATCATTGACGTCGAACACTTCATCATAGAGCGTGTAAACAGGCACGTTTCCCTGCGTCCTGTCAAACTCGATCACAGGCGAAATGTTCGACTGAATCCTAAATTCAAGAGCGCGCTCTGTCCGCTCAGTATTGGAGTGCGCAATATCAGCTGAGACAGTCAGACGATCGGAAAGTTCGTATTCCACATTCAAGCCACCCCCGAAATATGTTTCCTTTCGAGCAAAATCACCGCCCTGAACTTCAATCGAATTATCCGTAATCGCACGCAAAATTCCGCCATTGGGCGTCGTGACCAAGCTATCAAACGTTGTCGTTGTGCCGCCGGGACCGATGTTCAATGATGTATCATTACGACGCCCACCATTGAATGTCAGATCATTGCGTTGCTCTGACTGAATACGCTCCGACCATTGTGCATCTAAGTTGATGTCAAGCCGATCATTCGGCTGCCATTGAACTGCGCCAAAGATAGCATCCCGTTGGTCGCGAGTATCATTTTGACGAAAATGACGCTGTGAAGGAGCGAAAGCAATGGCCGTACCCGCATCAATGGCCAGGCCTGTTGCGGGGTCAATTGCAGTGTCATATCCTTCTGTGTCCGACCCCCGAACATCAAGATTGTTTGGATTGCGACGATCATTGAAATCATCACAATCATCATCCCCCCGGTCTCTTGTTTCAGGGTTGTTAGAAAACCCCGTAAATGTTCCGCCATTATCTGGATCTGTGTAGCCAGCCAATCCGTTGGTAATCAAACAGGCCGGACGTGAATTACTAGTCGGTCCAGTTTGACGACTTTCTGCCTCTGGCTGAGAAATATCACTCCGCTGAACACCTATGGAAATACCGATATCACCCGTCCCAACTTCGAATTGATCCGAATAGCTACCTGTTAGGCGATAGCCCAGGTCGCCTGCCTCAGTGTTACTTTGATCCAATTGATCCGGGTTGACGTTTCCTTTGATATCAAATTGTACGCGACGCTTACCGAAGTCTAACGGCTTAAGCGTTTCCAGTTGAATTTGACCGGCTACACCGCCTTCAATCTGACTGGCATCCTGCGTTTTAAAGACCGCGAGCTTATTGACCATTTCCGATGGGAACTGCGAAAAGTTCACGGACCTATCCCCTGATCCGTTCGTGGCCGCTCGACCGTTCACGACAGTAGATGACAGATAGGGGCCAAGGCCCCGAATGGAGACTTCAGTTGCCCCGCCATTCTCACGGTGGGAGGCGACACCCGTCACATTTTCCAGAGCCTCACCGATCGACAAGGCCGGAATGTCACCAATCTCATCCGCCGATAAACCATCAACAATCTGCGTATTCTGACGCTTAAGCGCAATTGAATCTTGAATGACTTGGCGCGTACCCGTTGCGACAACTTCATCCGACGAGGCATCCTGCGCCCACACACTCGGAGCGAAACTGAGTACCATCGTCGAAACACCGACCATTAAAGCACAACGACGGGCCATGCGGCCGCAATCAACATTTTTCGATACAGCGATGGCGTAGGACGGCATCAGATTTCCCCTTTGATACTTTTTGTTACCAACAGACAGAACCGAAATGACAAAAGTAGTCAAGTCAATTTTTGAACCACTGTGGAATTATTGGTAATACCAATTTTGATGATTTGGCTACATTACTGTAGGAACGGAAGTTTCGGATGAAGCCCTCGGTGGGAGCTACCACAGGAAATCACGGTCTTAGTGCAGTCGAAAAATGAGGCGTTGTCAGCTTAATCGGACGACGCAAGATTTTTTACCAAGTCAGGGTAAAGAACAATCGATGCAGTCACCAGTTGGTCGCAAGCATGGCATTGCCTTGCGCCGAGCCCTGGCACGTTCGCGGTGCCTTTCCTGTGTCGAACGCATGTTACTCCAGCAAGTTGCCGCCCTCACTATCTCGGGACGCACAGCAGCCAAACCGAACCCAACTCCTCGCTTAGAACCTAACTCACGTCGCTGGAGTCATCACCGTCGGCTATAACTAGGAAACTCATCGGAGGCTCAGACCGGTCGATAACAAATGACCTGATCAGCTTAACCCATGGGCAGTAACTCGTCTTACTTCCAACGGGAATAACGGGTCCATGTCACCCGAACGATCATGTAGTGCAAGACGTCGCTTCAGAGCCTCGTAGAACTGGGCGTCACCGGGCCCCTCAACGAGCGGGACGGACGCGCGAACATGACCAGCCCTCTCTCAGGCTTACAGCGGGCCCCACATCTCTCTTAATAACGCGAAGTTTCGCAGGTTAGAGAAATATGAGACCAGTCCAAGTTCACGAGAGACGCGAGCTTCGCCCTACTCTCGCAAGATATCGAGTCCCATCTCTAGCATAGCTCCAAGCCCGCTTGGTTGGCAGGCGTGATACGCTATTGGAAGCCGAGATAGGCGCTCCGCTCTGAGTAGCAGAGCGGAAAATTGGTCATGTACTGACCCTATTACATCGCTTCAAACGAAGGGTCCCCTGACAATGCCGCGTCAGGAGACCCTCGCCCATTACTGACACGCATTCGATATGGAATTCGACTCTATGGCAGCGTCCAGCCAGAAGTAAGTGTCGTCATCACTGAACATATAATAGGTCGTGTCATTCGGCATCATGACGATTGTGATCCCACCATAGCCCGACATGAAAGGAATCCAGGTATTGTTCGCACAACCCAGTGATGAACTCACTTCATGGGCCCACATGCCGTTATTATATTTGAACGGATCAGCAATCGGAATGTCCAAGCCTCGATCATTGATATCCTTCTGCATGGCGGCGCTGAGTTGTGTCGGATCAAGCATCGCCTGACCTCCAATCTGGCCATCATCGACATTTAGGAAATTCGTGATCTTGGCGACATCATCCGCCATCCACATCAGTCCCCAGCCCGTGAAAGGCTGCGCCACTGAGTCATAGGTCCGCCGTGTAAATTGCGCCGTCGGGCTCAAATTGATCGGCTTCCAAAGCTCTTCGACGATTGTGTCGGCAAATATGTCCTTGGTAGAACCTTCCGTAGCTTTCAGATATTCGTTCAGTGTCCGCCCCAAAATATAGGTGTCAGACGTATGATAAACCCATTTCGTTCCGGGAGCTGATTTTCGCGAATATTGCGTGCAGCTATAGTTGATCTTGCTGGCATGATCTTCCGAGAGGAACAGGCCATTCGTATGTGACCGGCCCTCGTCCGACAGGTACAGACCGGAGCCGTAATTGCCAGTCGCCATGTCGAGGGCGTTATGAACGGTCACGTCACTCCAGTTTCCGTCTGCGGCACAAGCCGGCACATAATTACTGATCACCGTACTGAATGTGCCGGGATATTTCTGCTCCAAGCGCATGGACGCGACGCCCCCAAAAGTGCTTTTCGCTGCAGAATATGATGGAACAACCATCGCCTCGCAGAACGGATAGGGGCCATTCCGAGTCTCGCAACCGCCAGAGTAATGCGTCCCATTTATGACAAACCCATATAGTGTCACATGAGTGGGATCCGTGCTGTTGGGCGCTGAGAAAGCGGACAGATCGACACCAGGGTAATCGCTGGCCAGATCACTGAACGGCTTGCGAGGCATCCGATTGGCAACCTCGGCCTGATAGTCGGCTTTCAGAGCGGTCGCGTTCGATACGGATGCTGGTGTGTAAGTCGCATCAAGCAACCCCCACATATCCACCTTGAAGTAGAGACAAGTCTCGGCGCTTATCTGGTAAGACACTTTGGAGACGGAGCCATCATCCTTGAAGAGAAAGCTCATCGCGCCATTATGCACGCAATTTGCGTTTTTCTGCATCAGGGCAAAGGGAATTGAAACGCGGCTATATCCGAAGTCATTGTTTTCCTGCCAGACCCGACCGGGGGAGAAAATATATTCCCACTCAGGGTGCGACGAAGCAATCGCTCCGCGTTCGACGGGAAAAATATGCGTTCCGGTCTGGACGAAATCGAAATCGAATTCCGGCAAATGCTTGCGGGTCGTGTCCGAATTTCCAGTATATCGGAATGTATCCTTTTGCTCGTCAAATCCTCCGCCTGTGGCTTCGCCCTGCAAAACAAGCCGGCCTTCGAAATTATGGGACGGCTGGGCGGCCTCAACGGGAAGCGCGAAGGCGGACATGTTGACGAGCTGCCCGGGATCAGTGCCATTCATGAGGACTGAATATCCCAGTTCGGATCGAGCCACATTGCCGCTGCCCGACAGCGGATCGTAATTATCGACGGGGCCGCCACCAGTTGAAGATCCTGTTCCCGAGACATTCACCACCAAGGGATTTTCGTCCGCATCATTCGACAGGATAGATAGGCTATCCGAATAGAAAATTTCAGAGGTCGGAGAGAAGGACACGCCAATAGCGCAGCTCGCCAATGGCGAAACAGTCTGGTTCGAACAGCTATCACTCGTGATCGTGAACGGCGTAGCCAGTCCGGAAATCGACCCGATCGAGAGGTTGGCGTCACCGCTATTGCTGACTGTCAGGACGGAATTATCGGTCGTCCCGGTTTGTACATTACCAAACGCCAGACTAACGGGCGCATCAATCTCCGGCGCGGGATTGATCCCGCCCAAATCTCCACTCAGCAGCACATTGTCCCCATAACAATAGTCGCCGGTCGTACCGCCGGTTCCTCGGAACCGTGCGACCAGATTTGCATTATCCTCCGCACTCGCCGGAGACGCCGATCCAGAATAAAATGTGCCATTATCCTGACCATTGCTGACTTGCGTCACGATCGACCAATTACTGCCGCCATCGGTTGAAAATTCGGCATAACAGTCATCATTATTCTCAAGTGATGTCGCCGCAAGGCTCATGGAAATGGAGACGTTCGAATACCCCACACTCGAAAGATTTATGGTCCCTGACGCGGTGCCGCGCAAACGCATGGAGTAAGTTCCGATCGCCTTGCTTGTTGATGCCCCGACAGTCCCGGTCGTCGTCCAGGCGCTTACCGTCCCGGTTTCGAAATCATCGGAGAAGATCGTATCCGCATAGGCCTGTGCGGCCGTGCCGCCCGAAACAATCAACCCTGCTATTAATTTAAATAACAATCTCATCGCAAACTCCCTATAAAGAACCGTAGCCTGACGATTGATCAATCGCGCAGACTAACATCCTAGTTGGAGCCTATGGTCTGGAACGAGGTTGCAGTAGGGCCAGACAGAAAAATGGATGGTGCCAGACAAAACTTCCAACCATATGGCGCATGGGCTGAAATGCGGCCAAGCGCCATATAGGTCCCCGCCCGACTGCCCTGCGTTAGAAGCCAACCTGTAATAGATCAGATGGTTTTTCTCGTTACTTTGCGCGTGTTGTCAGTCCGATGTTAACCCTCAAACTCATCTAGCTCGTCATCAGAAGGTCCGGCGAGCAAGATTTGCGACGCTGCGTCAGCATGCGCCTTAACCTTGATGGCCTGAACTGCGATTGGATCGCCTTTGCCGAGATGTTTGGCCAAAAGGTCGAGACCCGCCTCGTCCATATTCCAGGCTGCAAATGCTGCCGCATCCAAACCGTTCATCGTATCCGTATAATATTTAACTGAAAGGTCGATACCAGCGTCGATTAAGATCTGCATAACATCTTGTGCTTTCCCATTGATTGCCGCGAACATTGGGTTTCGAATCGAGGCTGACGTGTCAAGTTTTGCGCCCTTCGAGAGAAGATAGCGGACAATCCGAGCATCACCTTCACGTGCTGCGGCTGCGATGGCCGCATCACCGTAAACTTTGGTAGGAGTATTTACGTCAAACCCATAATTTTCGAGCAAAGACACAATCAAATCTAATGGTTGCCCCTTATTTCTGAGAACAGCGTAGTATAAGGCGTCACCACCTAAAGAATGCTTTGTTGATTGCAGCCAAGGATATTCTTTAAGAAGTTGCGACACTACTGCAACGTTACAGTCCTCGATAGCCTCGCTAAAACGCCGCTTTATTTTAGAACGCAATATGACAGTCACTTTTCTCTCGCAATTATTCTATGGTCTCTGAGAATCTCTCGAAGCTTGCCAGCACCGCGATCTCGCGCTTTAAAGATTTCTTCCGTCAGTTCCCTCTGAGGAACTTTCCCGTGCACACCTCGTCCTCGCGCCGCAAATACGAGATTGTCAATATCAACGCCAGGATTGATACCGTTCTTGATCAAAACTCTCTGTGCCACTCTCACACGCAGCTTATCGATGCGAGACCCGACGCCTTTGATCGGTAGCACGTGATGAACGTGATCCCCAAAACGTTTGTGCCCCGACTTAGCAGCTGTGAGCACAGTATTGGCCTGCGCATGAATCGATCGGAGCGCCGAGCGGTTCTCGACTGTATTGGCGACCAATCTCGTACTACGCGCACCGAACTTGCTCCCAAGGCCAACCAATTTTACACCCGGAATAACTCCAGCTACATTGGCAATAGCGCTAATTTTGTCACCATTTTTATAATCTTGATAGGCCATGGCAGCGGCGGCCCCGCCTCCCACGACGGGAATGTAGCTTAGGCCCTCCGCGATTGGACGCTGAGCCTGCGCCATATGCGTTGCCAAGCCATGATAATTCTCCACCATTATCTGACGGTTGATGTCTTGTGTGGCTCGAACGACTTCTTCATAGGCAAGCCGGGCCAGTCGCGGTTCCGCAATGGCTCTGGCGTGGCGGCCGATCGCGACTTCGGCGGAGCCAATCGCGCCAAAGCGTGACGCCGCCGTCGCCCCGATCAATGAGTCATACGCCACGTTAAAGTCCGCATGCCGGTTCACGGCGGCAACTGATGCCAGCCGATTGGCCCCGAGATGGTTAGCCCAGAAGGCGTCATGACGGCCCGCAACGATCTGTGCGACCTCAGCGTCGCGCTGCGCACCGAGATTGAAAGCTCGAGCCTGCTCCAGACTCACGCCGGAAACCCGCACGCCCGTCACCGTCACTTCGTCCGGCGCATAGGTCACGCCTTGCGTCAGGGCATGGCTTTGGGCCAGTCCGGATTGGGCTGTTGTCGCCGACGATCCCAGCACCGCAGTCCTGTCCGCTCGGCTCGCTAAGGTGCTACCGACCGCACTCCCCACCGCATTACCCAAAGCTCCGCCGATCACATCTGGTATCGCCGCGACGATATTGTCGCCGAAGTTACTGCCGTCCAGCGCGCTGCGCGTGGCCGCGTTGGCCAGCGCGGAGGCGGTGCCGACCGCGACATCGCGGCCGATCCCATTTCCGAATCCAGATCCAAGCTCACGCCCAGCCGCCGCGCCGACGCCAGACCCAATGCCCGCCGCCGCGACGCCAGACCAGCTAAAGCTCTCTTGCAGACCTGTCGCCACGCCGAGGCCCTGCGTCAGCGCATTAACTCCGCTCCCCCGGAGTAAATCCTGACCAAAGTTTGTTGAGCCCCCGAACTTCGCCGAGGCCCCTCGGCTGAGCCCTCCGCTGATCGCGGCCAGACCGACCGATTTCCAGTTGAACTTGTCCTGGATACCGGTGGCGACACCGACGCCCTGCGAGACAGTCGAGGCAACAGCTCCGGTTGCGGCTCCACCCGCCACAGTCCCTAGTGCCGCCGTCAGATAAGGCGCGACAATCGCTGACACGGCGACAGCGACCACCGTCAGCAGGATCTGCCCCACGACGCCGCAGTTCTGTCCGCCCTCTTTGGGCTGCTCTGGCGTGGTGGGGGAGAGGTCGCCGATCGCCTCGCCGGGATCATAAGGCGCAAAGATGGACGCATTAAAGCTGCTGCGCATCACATTGGCGGGCAAGCGCACGGTCTGACCCGCGCTCAGCGCGACGTCCGGGGACGCGATAGCGGGGTTCGCCTGCGCTAACTTATACCACAGCGCACTATCGCCATAGAGCGACGCGGCCAGCGCCGAGAATGTCTCCCCGCCGCGCGCCATATAGGTCCCGGCCCGGCTGCCCTGCGCGTAACTATTGATCGGATCAAAACTATTGTTGAAGTCAGCGACCCGGTCATCCGACGTCGAGCCGTGCCGGAACGCGCCATTCGCCCCCGTGTCCGGCGTGATCGTCCGGTCCGCCGCCGCATGCGCATAATCCATCTGCGCGACATCGCCATTATTGCCCGTCATCCCCATCTCGCGCCCGCCAAAGCGGTAGCGGATTTCGCGCGGTTCATAGGCCGCCGGGCTGACCTCCGTCCGGTCAATAACCTGACCCGAAACATCATTCGTGAAGGTGACCGTGCGCGGACGGCCATCATTGATGTAACTGCTGGTCAGATCACCCGAGCTATCGCGCGTATAGGTGGTCGTGTGCAGCGCGTTGGAGCCGTCCGACGTGTCGCTGTCATAGCTCACCGAAGACGCCACCGCGCCGTCATACCAAGCATAGGCGGTCGTGGTCGAAGTGCTGGAGAGATGAAGCGTGGAGAGCGGAGCCCTGCCGCTCAGGCAGGCCCGTAAGTACGGTCAGCCATCGCGGAACTGACGGATCGGCACTTTCTGTGGAAAGTGACACAGGGCGCGGGTCTCTATCCGCCGAAGGATAGAGGAAAAGACACACCTATTTACGACGGGAAGACACCCGCGCGAGGCGATCAGCCTGATCCCGCCGCCCCTGCGCGCGGTCCATCTTTGCGGGGTCCCCGGCCTAACCTGATCCACCAGACGTGGCGAAACAGGATGTTTGGCTCTCGGGGTCCGCATCGACCAACAACGCACAGAGGCGAGACATCAAAGGGCGCAGTGCGGGTGCATAAGCCCGCCCGCATCCCGCTTAGTCTTGCGCGGTTCCCGTTTGACCGAGCGCCGCCAGATCACTCTGGCGCGGGACGTCCCCCGCACGCAAATCCAAGCCCTCACACCTGCTCGCCACGCCGAGGGCCATGCACCTCCCCGTGTCTGTAGCGAACGCAGTGAGAGTAAGTGGGGTTGGGAGGGAGCGGATTGGTTTGGTCAAACCAGCTGACTTAAAGACATGAAATAGGCGAATAAACGAGGATTGATCTGATAATAGTGACCAGTGAAGCTGCCGAGATCATCATTGGCGGCAGGGGCGGTGAGCTTGTCGCCATAGGGGGCATATTGCTCCCGCCACAGGACCGCGCCGCTCTGGCTCGTGCCGGCTGTGGCCGAGCCGAGTTGATCTGGATGCAGATAGGTCCGCGTGTAGGTGAGCGCGACCGGATCGACCTCGATCCGCGCGAGGCTCATCCCCGCGCCGCGCACATAAAGCGTCATCTTACACAGATGCGCCTTGTCCACGAGCGCGAGCTGCCCCGCCGCATTATAGACGTTAAGGTTAGCGCTATAAGTCTGCTGAGAATGCGCTGGAGGCGCTCCCAGATGACATGGCGGCAGCCAGCGAGAGATGGGGCACAAAACACCCACCGATCTCTCGCTTAAACAGCGATTATATACCCTCGATTACAATAGGCATTGCTGCATTTTCATCTAAATCTGATAAAATATTGGAATAAGTTTTATCTTTCGAAAGAGCGTTATCACGCCAACTCTCATGACTAAGCAGAACGATACCATCACCCAACCAACTCAAGTCATTTAAGCATTCTTCGAACGAGTCCCAATTATTTTGGAAATAGCTAGGGAATTGTAAAGCAGTGGAAAACACGTCAAATAAGGCTGATTTATTAGACACATCTTTACCAATTTTTACGTGAAAAATATTCTTGTTTGATTGGATTTTCATTCGATTTCTCTGAAGCTTCCATAGTGATCGTCTGTAAAGTATGCGCGATCATTGGCGTCATCAACAACAATTCTTTCAGAATTCCTACTTTGGCCAGGTACTTTAGGGCCTACATCAAATTCTCGGTATTGTCCGTTTGCAGGCAATTTTCCCTCCCGGTTCTTAAATGCCCTACCTCCAACAAATCCATCGGGGGGCATTGTTTGGTCTGAAAGGGGGATTGGTTTGCTTAGACAGTCCGGACTTCTGAGGAAGTAGATCAAAACAGAGGTTAAGAATCAGGCGAGAAATAATGAACGTTCCGATATTGAATAGGGAAAATATCGAGTTCCTCTAACAAATCTTTTTCATATTCGCTCAAAGATCGATCTAGATACCTATGGTCCACTATCAATTCAAATCCAACGAGATTTAAATCCAATGCCTCAAACTCATTAGAAATAAGACTTGCCGCGTCAGATATAGATAGGGCTCGGCATAAGACACCTAAGTAGGCTCCGCGCATACCACGATCATATTCAGGGTTTTCTGCTCTGACCGAACAGATCGCTCTCGCAACATATGTGTTTTTCATAGTGGCCAGTGAAGCTACCAAGATCATCATTGGTGGTGGGGGCGGTGAGCTTGTCGCCATAGGGCGCATATTGCTCCCGCCACAGGACCGCGCCGCTCTGGCTCGTGCCGGCTGTGGCCGAGCCGAGCTGATCCGGGTGGAGACAGGTCCGCGTGTAGGTGAGCGCGACCGTATCGACCTCGATCCGCGCGAGGGCCATACCCGCGCCGCGCACGTAAAGCGTCATCTGGCACAGATGCGCCGCCTCTAGGCTATGAGTTTCTCATAAACTCGATGCCAATCAACTTATTTCTCTCATCGAAGTCGAGGTTCACTTCTACATCAGAAACCGTATCAAGCGGCAGATCTATTGCGACAGTTTTAGCAACCTTTTTTGGTTCACCCGCAAGATAGAGATATGCGTTTTCGCCATTTTCTTCAAAAATATACCGCCGATTTTTTTGAGTCATATTTCTAATCTCCTGGAAGTACAGTCTTCAATCGAAGTGCACCTGATTTTGTTTCTTGGAAAACAGCAGATCCCGTCCCAAAAGGAACCCGCAAACGATCTACTTTTGACGGATCGGGTAAAGTTCCGTTCGGTAAACCATTCCTTCTTATACTCTTAGAAAGCCCTCTTAGTGCGACGGTGGCTTCCTTAGTAGTCCCAAACCCCGCCCTTTCCACAGCTCTTTTCGCTGCATGCGCTAGGTTTGAATTGACAACTCTTCTCCCTCTTGTCCCTGCCACTCCTACTATTGCTGCAGTTGCAGAACCGGCTATATGGGCGGGAGAATTCGCATTCACCTCAGAGTCAGAAACGAAGTCGGACGTATCAACTTGCACTTCTACATGCGGATTGACACTTAACGTACTCTCTAATGCCTCTCCGAGACCAGTAATTAATCCATCAAAGAAGTTTACTACATTCTCCTTGGTCAATTGAGATGCCAAATCATCAACAGTGTTTGAAACTTCACTCGCGGTGCAATTGTCATCAGCTACACTACAGCCCTGCTCACCTAACGGATCGATAAGATTAACCGGGTCGCCCATCGTATAAGCATACCGATTCACCATCCCGGGCTCCATCGTGTCCAAAAACGTCACCGGATCGATGCTCGTAAACCGCCCAGCGCCCGGATCGTAGTAGCGGGCCTGCATGTAGGTCAGGTTCATGTCTGTGGTGGCGTCATCGTCGATGTGGCCGGTGAAGCTGCCGAGATCATCATTGGCGGCGGGGGCGGTGAGCTTGTCGCCATAGGGGGCATATTGCTCCCGCCACAGGACCGCGCCGCTCTGGCTCGTGCCGGCTGTGGCCGAGCCGAGCTGATCCGGGTGGAGATAGGTCCGCGTGTAGGTGAGCGCGACCGTATCGACCTCGATCCGCGCGAGGCTCATCCCCGCGCCGCGCACATAAAGCGTCATCTTACACAAATGCGCCTTGTCCACGAGCGCGAGCTGCCCCGCCGCATTATAGACGTTGAAAATGGTTTTATCGACCGGGCCGGTACAGCCGGGTGAGGCCGTCGCCGACGCTGTGGACGCGCCCAAAGCCGGAGAGAGGCTGTCCGCAGCGCCGCCCTTTTCAGGCTTGGCTTCGACCTCTTTGTAGGCGTCAAAGCCGCCGCGGGCGCGGTCCGCATAAACCGGACGGGCCCGCGCGGCCATCGCCTCCGCTGTCCCGTCGGATAGGCGATCAAAACGCCCTTCCGTTGCGGTGGACAGCATGGATGCCAGAATGTCCGACACCTCCGATGGGGGCAGGCTGGATTTCGAGCGCGACTCCGATGTTCGGGCCGCTGAGGTCAGCCGCGATACGTCTGCCGAGAATGCGCTGGCGGATTCGCTGGAGCCGCCACCGGATGCCATGGCGGCTGACGGGGTGGCCGCAATGAGGCGCACACGTTTCTGATTGCCGTCATATTTGTAGGAGGTCGTCGTGCCGCTGGTTGTCGCGGCTGACGAGGTCATTTGATAATTTTTGTCATAGGCGAGCCATGTCGGGCCAAATTGCTGCATGTTGCCGCGACCATCATAGGCAATCCAGCGATCCCCTTGTCCGCCCGACGCGAGCGCGAGATTGTCGAGCGAGCGGATCAGCCGATTGGACGGTGCGTCATAGACATTGATGACAGAGCGCGTGCCGCGTGCCTTGGTTTTCAGATTGCCAAGCGCGTCATAGGTGAATGACCCGGCGCCCCATGGCCCGCTCGCCGAAGTCAGGCGGCCCAGATTATCATAGCCATAGCTGCGCGTATTGCCGGAGTCTGCCAGATCCGTCACGCCAGATATCTGTCCGCGCGGCGTGTAGCCATATTGCTGATCAAAGGCGAGCGTGCCGGTTTTGGACGCTCTAATCCGTGCCGGCTTCAGCCGCGCATCCGGGGTCAGCACATAGGCGTGACCATTGCCATAATTCATCGTGCTTAAGAAGCCGCCCGCATGGTAGACCGCATTGGTGGCAAGATTGGAGCTGCCGATCTGCACGGTTTTGTCGCGACCGAGTGCGTCCGGGACGGAGTTAATATCAAATCCGCCGGGCAGCGTCTTCTTCGTGATATGGCTGAGCGGATTATAGACATAGGTCGTGTCGTAGATACGCCCGTCCGTCGTCAGCTTCTCCCGCGTCAGATTATTCATCACGTCATATTCGTAATCCCAGTTCACCGCGTCACCACTGCTGCCGCGATAGACCTGCGTGAGATTACCATTGGCGTCATAGGTGCGCTCAATATCTGGCGTCACACCATCGCTAAACGCGGTCGCCCTCAAGCCGCCCCGTGGCCAGTAAGTGAGCAGGACTCGTTCCACGCCAGTTGGGGTGACGCATCCAGTCCCAGCGGCGTAGCCCCGCGCATAATGTGTCAGCTGGTTCGCATTATCATGCTTATAGACTGTGTGTCCGGCTTCCGGCGTGACGTAACGGCAGAGACGCTGGCGCGCATCGTAATAATAGTTCCGCGTGGTGGTTGCTCCGCCGCCACTCTGGGTCACGCTTGTAACGTTGCCCAATGCGTTGCGGACCATGTCCGTCGTCACACTCTCTGGCTGCTGAATCTTGAGCACATCGCCCTCGCCCGGCCCACCATAGCCATCGGTCCACGTCGTCGTGACTTGAGACGCCGGGTCAGTCACAGCCGTTCGGTGTGAGGACAGATAGGCGAATGAAGTCGTCGCAAAGGGGGTGACATTCTCCGCTTGTGTTTTTGTGCGTCCCAGCGCGTCATAGCTAATGGTCGTTCCCGTTGTGGGAGACGAGGAGCCAGAGGGGAACGAGGTGAAGAGCGGCCGCGCCATCACGTCATAGGTCGATTTGACGTAAGATTGCCCACTGGTGGTGGTTATATCTCTCGTGTGATTTAGAATGGGCCGGAGCATACTGTCATGGGTGATGACGGTCTGGCGATTACCCTGCGTGATGGTCTGAACCGCGCCGTAAGCTGGGAAACTATAGGCAATGGACGTGTTGCTGAAATAGCTGCCCGGCGGGTTCAGCAATGTCAGGCGTCCCATCGCGTCATATTGGTAGGCTGTGGTTTGGGATTTCGGGTCCGTCTGGCTGGTCACCCAGCCATTATTGTCGACGACCTGGGACATGCTTGTCACGTCAGGATAGACCACGAGCTGCGGCTTGCCGCGCTTCCAGTTCTGCGCTTGCGTCTGGCGGTTCAGCGCATCTCTGAACCAACTCATTGTGCCGTCAGCATTATAGCCAAATGTCGCCCAAGGCAGTGAATAACTCGTCTGTGCCGTCTTCTGTCCGTTGGTGTTATAGGTGTAGCCCGCGACCTGAGTGCCCGCGATCGAGATTGTTTTGGGCAGCCCTAAAATCCACTTTGTCGCATTATGCTCGTAAGTCGTTGTGCGTTGTCTCGGCGTCGTAGACACGTTCGAAAATGTGCGCGTCGCTATAGGCAGACTGTAGGAATAGGCGCTTGATGACTGGTTAGTATTGTAATCAGACTCGCTCGTAAACGTATCGCCGTCGCGGGCGACCACTGTCTTTTCAATCTCGACCGGCGTGCCAGCAGACAGAGGTGACAGAATACGCGAAATTGGCGGAAGCGAGTAGTTATTGGGGATATAACTCCCCCCATAAGTCCCGGTTTGAAGATAATCATTCTGCCGTGTTTCGACGATGGTTCCGCCCGCCGTGCTGCGGATTTCCATACGCGCTAATTTACCACCAAACGCTGTCCCGGCATGCAGGTGAGGTCCGCCGCCCGACATAATGTTCCAATAATGATAGAAGGTGTTTTCAACGCCATCTGGGCCGACAACTTTCGTCCAGTTTGTCGGGTCGGTCGATGATGAAGCAATCGGATGACCTTCAATAGCATGCCCGACTGGGTAACGCGAAACCGGGTAATCTTCCTCGTAAGAATAAAGCCACTCCGACGTTGGAATGTCGTTGCCTGTAATCGTCTTCCGAGTGACGGACATGGTATCCATTGTTTCGTGGATGATGTCATAATTGTCCGGCGTTCCAAACGGCGCAGGAAAGCCACCCGAGCACCGTAAAGACGCCTCGACCCGCCAATGTGCAAACCCATTGCGGTGGTTTTTCTCGCTAATGTCAAACGTCCCTACAGCACCATTAGGATGGGTCAGCGACATGGTGCCGCCATTGTTGATGCAAGCTGTTCCCGCATAGGGGCGCATGTGCATGTAGGCGAGACTGAACGACCAGGACTTGCTGTCGGGCCGAGTGACGCTGGTGAGAATCTTTTTGGCCGCGTTGAAATCTCCCAAAAACGGGTCTGACACGCTCGTTGATGTATAATTATAGGTCCACGTCCGACCGTTTGTGGCCGCACTGGCAATAACTTTTGACGACCCAGAATAACTTAATGTGATGGACCGACCATCGTTCGAGTGGATTTGAGTGAGGCGATTGGAAGAGTCGTAAGCATACCGAACCCAGTTGCCATGAACGTCCGTGACCTCTGTCGCCATCAGCATGACTTTGACGCGAGACAGCGGCATGACCGCGCTTGAGTTTGCGCCGTCCGGACCGAACGCGCCAAGATTGATGTGATCATATTTGATATATTTGTCGAAGCGGTAGCTATCCCCGTTGGGAGCCTTCGCGATAAAGCCTTCTCCGCCGTCGCTGGCTGACCCGCACGTCAAATACCAATTATCCGCGGTGACATGCTTTGCTGCCGCTGGAAACGGCGTCGTAATGGACGTGGATTTCTGAAGAACTTGTTGCGATCCGGATCCCGGGGCATCCAGCATTAAGCCGCTTGAATACTCCACCGGATACGCAAGCCCCGATAAGCCGCCTGCATTAGGGTATGACTCGACGCCGAAAACAGACGTCGGGTTGCTGCATCGTGCCCCTGTCCAATCGGAATGGGTCACGACATGAAGTCGGGGAACGTCGTAACTCCAATCCCCAAATTCAGCGTCCACGCTGAACTTATGGTAGTAGCCCTGAGTTAGTTTACGCGTCAGCCTCACAGGCAAAGCTGAGTTGCCCGGAATATCAATGTCCGTGTGCTGAAAGGAGATCGTCCCCGTATGAGGGTCGATATTGTCGCCCATGATGTCCAAACCGTGGGCTGTGAGTTCCTGTGCAATGTTCGACCGCTTGTCCCACTCAACAATGGGTTCGACTTCAGTCCCGCCTGAACTGAATGATGACAAAGGGGCAAAACCCGGGACAGGGATCGCATCTTCAGGGGATGGTTGAGGCGCAGGCTGTGGTTCGAGAGGAGGCGTTTGCGCATGACCAAGCGATATGCTGAGCCAGAAAATCGACAATATCGTCGACAAGGCGGCAGGGACTCGAACATTGAAGAAGGATTTCATGACACCACCGCAAATTAAATGTTCTGCTTGAGCCCCACCCCGCGCAATATGAATAACTCGATAATCGGCTTCTAGTGTCATCTATGTGTCGAAATCATGGCATAATTGTGAATTTCGTTAATGAATCCTTAGATTGCGAATTCCTCTGATCTCATTGTCATCAGATTTCATGGTAAGAAGTTTCTCATGCAAGATGCATAGGCTGATCCGCACACCCGCATTAGCCAAGATGTCGCGCATTTTTCCTGTAAACCCCCTATATTTCAAGAAAATGGGACAAGACGGACAGATGTCCGGCAAGAATATCCTCGACGATGCGTGGGATTAAGTATCCCATAGGGACAAGTGTCTTGGTATTGCTGTGACGCAATCCGTTAGCTTCGGTGAACTACTAGATCACGCCGACCTCTTTGGGTTTGAGGCTACTCTCATAGGAGTCCCGCTCTCGCAAAGAGCATGGCAATTGCCGCATCAGGATATGAGGCTGGCTGAACCTACCCACCCAACACCACTATCCGTCGACGATCCGACCGCCAAACTTCACAAATCTCTAAAGGGCTTTTTGTTGTTGCGCTGAGTCTGTTTCTTGGCGGAAATCATCTAGAAGAGTCGCGATAGTCTTGACCGAAATTGGCTTCGTCAATGTTTGCGGCAAATCCAGACCAAGCATGCAGCCAAAGCGCTGCGCTGTAGCGATCATTTCCTGATCTTGCCCGCTGGCTAAGATGATGGGGCCGCTAAACTCGACGCGAGCCAGGTCTCGGAGGAGTTCAAGCCCGTCCGCTTCTGGCAGAGTTAGATCAAGTAGAATGAGGGTTGGCGTGGAGCCCTCAAGCGCCGCGGACATGCTGCTTGGACACTCGGCTTCTAAAACCGCATAGCCAGAATCTTCTGCAACATCGCGGTAAAGTTCGCGGATAGGCGCAATATCATCAACAATTAACAATGTATCTGTCGCCGTGTTGAGTGGGCCGTCAGTCATAGAATCGAACTCTCTGTCTCAAGGATGGGAGCCACAGTCTTTTGTAAGGCAGCCCCAATTTTACTCGCCAAGTCAGAGCGCCGATAAGGTTTCGTGACAAGGTTTTTGGATGACGTGATTTGACCGTCTCGCAACACAGCCGCATCGGCATAACCCGTGGTAAAAACAGTTGGCATGTTGGGATAAACACGGCGCGCATGACTGGCCAATTGGGACCCGTCCATACCCCCCGGCATCACCATATCCGTAAACATGAGATCAATGTCGGTGCGTTCGGCTAAAAGGTTTAACGCCGTGTTTCCACAATTAGCCGTAACGACACGGTAGCCGAGATCCTCTAACAGAGCCGCGGCCATGTCGCGCACGTCTTCCTGATCTTCGACAACCAGTATCAGCTCTCCGTTACCATCGGCTATGGACGCCGATATGGCCTGACGATCATGGACGGCCTTTTCTGCCACATTGGCATCAACTGGTAAGTAGAGCCGAACAGTCGTGCCATGACCGACTTCGCTATAGATGCGCGTGTATCCGCCGGTCTGTTTCGTGAATCCGTAAACCATACTCAGTCCCAGCCCAGTGCCGCTACCGACCTCCTTGGTTGTGAAAAACGGCTCGAATACTTTTTCGAGTTTGTCTGCCGGAATCCCCTCGCCCGTATCTGTCACGGCTATCATGACATAGGCCCCTGCAGCCAATCCATCGACATTCGCTACATAGTCATCATCTAGAATAATGAATTCGGTCTCTAAGGTCAGTTTCCCACCGGTTGGCATTGCGTCACGAGCGTTGACAGCGAGGTTTAGCAGTGCGGATTCTAACTGTGCCGCATCTGTCCGGATATTGGGTAAATTATCAGCCAGTGTACATTGTAAAGAGACTTTCTCGCCCAGCACGCGGTGGAGCATGTCGCTCATACCGGCAACGAGCGGCGTCGGATCGACGAGTTCCGCTTCAAGTTTTTGTTTGCGTGAAAAGGCCAGCAGACGGCGCGTCAGCTCCGCACCCTTTTCGACAGCGGCAGAAGCCGCCGCAATGCGCCGCAGTGATTTCTCGTCCTCGACCGAACGCTCGATCAGTTGAAGGTTGCCCAATACAACGCCAAGCAAATTATTAAAATCGTGGGCAAGACCGCCGGTCAGCTGGCCCACAGACTCCATCTTTTGTGCCTGCAGGAACTGGCGTTCGACGATTTTCCGATCTGTTATATCGGTCAAAACCGCCATCGCACTGACTAGATTTCCATCTGGATCGTGCTCCGCCACGGCAGACAGCAAGACATCGACGATCTCGCCAGATTTCGTCTGCATTTGATGCTCGATATCTTTGCAGTTTCCTGTCTCGGACTGTTGGGGCATGACATTCTTCATCGCGCGGGCCGCAGACTCCGGCGTCAGGAAGTCCGTCGACTTTCGACCGATTACCTCGTCACGCTCATAGCCGAGACGTTCCAACCAATAATCGCTGACGCTCAATAGTTTGCCATCACCATCAACGGAATGAAGCATGGTTGGCGTTGCGTTGTAGAGATTCCGATATCGGGTCTCGCTATCACGTAACCCTTCTACAGCGACTTTTTCAGAGGTGATGTCCGAAGAGGCCACAAAGACAAAGCGGTTCCCTGTCTCCGGATCTATGTAAGGGACTTTGTCCGTCCGGACCCAGCCACGGTGACCCTCATCCGTTACATACTCCTCTACGATACCTAATTTGGGCTGACCTGAACGAATAACGGCGAGATCGTCATCGTGATATTTCTTCGCGAATTCAGGGTAGAGATCATACGTGTTTAACCCCTCCACATCTTCAACGGTTTTACCTAATGAATCTGCTGCGGATTGGTTTAACCGCAGAATAGTGTTTTTATCGTCTTTGAAGAAAATCCACATCGGGATGCCATTGAAGATGAGTTCAAGCTCAGCCTGATTCCGGCGCAAGGCCTGCTCCGCTTTACGGCGTTCAGAAATGTCCCGTCCTTCGGCGATCAGATTGATGACGTTACCGTCGGCGTCCATGATGGGTTTCAGAGAGAAATCGATAGGGATAAGATCACCCTGCCCGCTTTTCGCATTGACCTCATAGCGCTCAAAATTACCGGCAGCAGCACTTCTGATAGCATCCTTCATACGACTTTTAATGGCGTCATCATCTGGCCACCACGGGGTTTCCCAGAGCAGTTTTCCGGCAACCGTATCGCGGTCAAATCCACCGAAATCCAAAGCCGTCTGGTTTGCTTCCAACATAATTCCATCGACGTCGAGCAAGCCACAAAACTGAAAGGTATGATCGAAAATCGCGCGGAATTTTGCGTCCGCCTCAGCGATTTTGTAGGCGGAGTTCCGTGCGTGAGTGACATCTTGCATGGACGCAACGGCACCGATTTTCTTTCCCTTTGAGTTCAGCATCACCGTCGCATTCGCCACAATGAAGCAGGCAGGTTGATCATTTGGCGCGATGACCATTTCCTGATCTTCGACTGTTTCGCCGTTGAGCGCCCGGTAAAGCGGCACACGAGCCATGCTTAGAGGGGTTTCGCCGTCAGCTTCGAAAAGATCAAATTCATCGGCCCACTGCTCCGGTGGGATCGGCTTGCTATCCACGCCGTGAAATTGGCGTGCGGCGCGATTGAAAAGCGACAGATTGCCATCAGCGTCACAAGCCACGACGCCGTCATGTATGTTTTCCAGAACCGCTTGGGTGAATTGCTTACTTTGTTCCAATTCAGCAGCTGTCGAGTACCGCATTTCAATATGATCAACGACAATATCGGCTAGGTCGGAGAGGAGCCTCTTATCTGTCTCACTGAATTCAGGACGAGGCTTGTCATCTATGATGCAAAGTGTGCCGAGGGCTAGTCCCTCAGCATTGAGCAAAGGGGCGCCCGCATAGAAACGAATTTTAAGTCCACTCCGAACAAGCGGGTTGTTCTTAAACCGGTCATCCTTGGTCGCGTCGAGGACGACGAAAACGTCTTTGGCTAAAATAGCGTGCGCGCAAAAGGCTACATCACGGCTCGTCTCGGACGCTTTTAGACCGCAGCTCGCCTTGAACCATTGACGATCTATATCGACCAGAGAGACAAGCGCAATCGGAACATCAAACTGCCGAGACGCTAAATTGACGACCCGGTCGAACTCACCATTAGAGTCGGTATCCAAAATGGCATAGCGATGAAGCGCCTCAATGCGCTCAACCTCATTGTCCGGTAATTTTGCTACAACGGTCATATACGCTTCCGTTTCCGCATCCTAAAACTGTGAGAGACTCAAAGGAATTAGATTGAAGAGTGAGGGTTGAGGTCAAGTTAACTCAGAAGCTAAAGCGTCAATTTAGCGCACTATTAGAGACCCTGAAGCCTCCCTCAGGCGAAGCTTACCCAGTCAGGTCGTGAGGCTCTAATTCGTCCGTTAGGCTGCGATCTGTGGCGCACTCTGGACATTGCGAGAATAGGCTTAACCCATGCTGCTGGAACGCACTTCTGGTCTAATGGTTTAGACGGGTCTAGCTCGATGGAAAGAAAGCCTGAATTTCCTCCCGTCGAGCCATAGCGTCTGCATAGCCCAAATCAATTAAAGCGCCGACATAACCGGGCTCAAATAATAAATAGCTTTCAATCCGCCCTAAAGCGGATTCTGCCGTTCGTCGTTTGATTAGCCATCGTAATCGGCGCGGCATTTCAGGCGCATGCTTGCGTGCCAAGCTTCGTAGAGAGATCGACGGGTTGATGGAAAACACGTCGATCATCTTCAGCTTCGCATCCGCTCGTTCCTTTGGCGTTAAGTGTTGAACCAATGTGTTTAACCGTTTCAAACGCTCAATATCCGACTCAAGACTATCGTGAAAAACAATGTCCAGAGCATAGCCTCCTAAATCCCCCACTGATGGATACTCGGTCTTAAAATCGTCCGCTTTGTGCCGCTCAGGTAAGCTATCGCGGGTGCCGATAACGAAAAGCTTGTCTGCCCCCAAATGGATGGCCGGCGCGAGCGGAGACGTTTGGCGCAAAGCACCATCTCCGAAATATTCATTGTCAATTTTTACGGCCGGAAAGAGGAGCGGAAGAGCCGCCGAAGCCATAACTTCGTCAATATCGAGCGCCCGCTTACGCCCAGCCCGGCGGACGCGGTGCCAGTCTTCCGCCTCATCTAGCTTATCGAAAAAGGTCACTGCATAGCCCGAGTCATAACCCGAGCAAGTGACACAAATCGCCATGATCGAGCGATCTTTGACCGCATTCGCAACTTTACCAAAATCGATGTTATCTAACAAAGTTTCACGCAACGGGCTGCTATCGAGAAGCGATTTGGGCGGGTTGGAGATGTGCTTGGGTAAGAGCGTCGCAAAGCCTAGTTTGAGCGCCGTCCAGAAAATCTTTCTAAGCCTTGGGTCAAAGACTTTGGACGTCGTCAAATTCCGCCAAAATCTCTCTAAGTTTTCCGTACTGGCGACAAAGTCATCCGAAACAGATGCTAAGCCTGCCGCATTAAGACCGCCCACCGAGATACCGGAAATAATATCGAACGGCTCCGGCTGACGGTCTAGAATTTCACTGACCGCTTTTAAAACGCCAACTTGATAGGCTCCGCGCGCGCCGCCACCTGTCACGACAAGTCCTGATATCGGCCTTAATTTCATTTGTTACCTATATCAGCCTTCTAGTCTCTTAGATCAGGCAGTGTGACGTTCAAGCCGATTTTGGACCGAGCGCAATGCCGATGATATCGATAAGGCTCATAATATTGGCTTCTTAGGGAAGCGAATATCTGTGATTTTGGCCTTGAAAAACGGATAATAGTCATCCGTACCAAAATGATTGCCAACCTCGACGCGTGTTGCAAGCCGGTATCCTTCGAACAGTTCAAACTCTGAGAGATAACCACCGAATGGCTGTGGCCGGAATAACTTCTCAGGATTCGCGTTGGTCCAGCGCTGGATGATAACTGTGTTTGGCCTCCCCGCTTCATCGACGCTAACATCAACAGATTGCGATAGCTTACCTAAGCGAACAGTCGCGCGGGCGCTCTTGCCGTCTATTGGCTCCCATATGACATGCTGGGCGGGAAGTAGACTGGCAGGTGACCAAACGGCCGCTTCTACGATTACGCGACCAAAAGCAGATCGTCGGTGATCAAGGCCTGTTGCGCGCACAATCGGGATGACCCCCAACAGCCAGAAGCGAGTCCAAGAGGTCGTCGGTGTCGCACCATCGGATCCAACTATTGCGCCAGTCTTCACCTTCCAGACAAACCCGAAAGGAGGAGACAAAATTTGCCTTGCCCGCATCGTTCGATAATTTGGACTTTCTTTTGAGCCCAGTCCGAGCTCACCTCTCATGGTAATCTCTATGACTCTGCGGAGGGGAGTCCCAGGCTGGATCATGTAATTGAAATATCGTCTTGCTGGCTCGGGCAAGGATGAGACGATCTCAGGATCGTAGATTCCGTCTGCATCACCGCTCAATTTGGTCAGCTCGAACCAAGCAGACTTTTCTGCCATTCGATCCCGCATCCTCATCCCCAATAGAAACAGGATCACCAGAAACAACAATGTGACTAGATAGAGCATCCAGATCATATTTTTGGGTAGCCTCGCCGCAGGTTCAATTCACGTAATGATATTGTATTTTGTCGAAGAAGTGCCGTAAGTCATTTTTCCTTTGGAAATCTTCAAATATGAGCCCTCGAATCTCCTAAAAAACTTCTCAACAGGCAGGAACCCGAATTATTTCGCCACACTTGTATAATTTTCTGCGATCTTTTCTGCTCCTTTTGACGGCTGCTTGGATGACGGGCTGCGTGCACGCTTCACTGAACCTAGATAACATTACTTACAAGACGACTACATCATCGAAGGAACCTCTTCGGGTTGATGGATTGGAGTCTAGGCACAAACGATTATTTGGTCCGGACGGGCAGCTCAGGGTCCTTGTCGTTAATGGGATGGCAACCCACGCGCATGGCTATTCGTTTGACGTTCAGAACAAGATTGCGAGTCAGTTAGGGTCGAGCCAGTGCATGGCGGATCGACTGATTGAGTTGGACACGCCCGCATTCGAGGTTGGAAAAGCGATCGGAGAACGTTTCGATCTTCCCCCGGCTACGCTTCGTATCACGCATTGGGGCGATGAGACTGACGGCACACCCCGACTTGTGTTCTATGAAACGCTTTGGACGCCTTATGCTGACGCCTTCGCCAATCGATTTCTCGCGCCGTATGAGAGCGATGTAGAGCTAGGCCTACGGTCCAGCCCAGACCATTGCGGCGGAGAAAAAGATGCGCCTCCTGTAAAGCAATTGATGGATGACGAACCGAATTTTCCATCCCGATCACTGTTAAACGGGATCATAAAAGATGATGTCATGTTGGACGGTCTGGCGGATGCCGTCCTATCCGTTGGTCCGCTGGGGGCGGCGGCACGAGATGCCATCCGACAAAGCATTTGTATCATGGCATCTGACGCCCTTGAGGTTCCGGCAAGGTCAGACACTTTTCCACGATGTGAACTGACACAGGCAACGATGGATCGCTTTGGAGGCACAGACCGCATCGTGACCCACCTAGATCAACATGAATTTGCGGTCCTGACCTATTCATTAGGAAGCTTCTTACTTTTGGATACGCTGGATGAATTTCGCTTATGGCCTGGCGACTTGGGAGCCGCGGAGCCCACTTGCGCCCTTATGCCGTCTTTGCTTGATGATACGCCTGTCTACATGTTTTCTAATCAGGTCGCCCTGTTACTGGCCGCCCACCCTCACTTCGGATGTGATCCTGAGACAAGCTGTAATCTGTATGCGGAATTCGGCGATCATAAGGTTTTGCTGACTGATCCAAGAGAGCATCGAGGCGCCGCAATATCTGCGAGCCAGTCTTGCGATGCGCAAACGAGCCTTCGGCTTATCGCCTTTAATGATCCGAACGACGTAATGGGCTACCGCCTTCCCGATTTCCTGATCGATAGCCCCTTGATCGGGTCAATCCTGAATATCGAAGTTAGAAACCCTGCACTCCAAATTCCTTTCTTACTCACCGATCCTGCCGCAGCGCATTCCAATCATGATCGGAATCCTAAGATTCTTGACTTCATGATTAAAGGGTGGGTCGCGGAAATGTCTGGAAGTGACGCAGCATCCAATTGATCAGATATTGACTGATGATCGTTTAAGCTTCTTGCCCATTTCCCTCTTCATTCCAGACTTTCGCAACGGAAATTGAGCGTCACAAAAATATTTGACCTGGCACTTTGTCAGACCAAGCCACTCAGTCCGTGTGGATTGATACCTTCAATCTGCGTAATGACCACACAGAGCGTCAACCACGACTTTTCCGACCCCGCCAGTGCAGGAATAAAAGATGGTCTGTGCGTCACGGTTTGCTGTGACGAGGCCAGCCGAACGCAGTTTTGCTAAATGCTGCGAAACTGACGATGATGATCGGTTTGTCAGCTCAGCCAACTCACCCACAGATAATTCCCCTGCGCTTAAGGCGCACAGGATCTTCAATCGAGTATCACTGGCCATGGCTTTGAGCACATGTGCGGCTTCATGAATTCGCTCCGACATAATCTCAAACGCCTCCGGCGAGGATATGTCAGGTCGGGTCATCAGGCGTTTGTTTCCGTAGGATAGGCGGTAAGATTCTGTTCTGTCGTGTCTGTATCAGTAGGTAACCAATTCGGCCCCCTTAGCGCAACATAGATTGCTGGAATAACCAGAACCGTCAGCGCTGTCGACGACGCCAAGCCAAACAGCAATGAGATCGCCAATCCCTGAAAGATTGGATCGGTCAAGATGACTGATGCGCCGATCATCGCCGCAAGGGCCGTGAGAAGGATGGGTTTGAAACGAATTGCGCCCGCATTAAGCAAGACGGTTTTGAGGGGCGTTTCAGCGTCTTGGCGCTGGCGGACAAAATCCACGAGTAAGATCGAGTTGCGCACGATAATGCCGGCGAGAGCAATAAAGCCAATCATGGACGTCGCGGTAAAGGCCGCGTCGAACAACCAGTGACCCAGCATGATCCCGATCAAGGTGAGCGGAACGGGTGTCAAGATGATCAGCGGAACCCGGAAGGTACCAAACTGAGCCACAACTAAGATATAGATGGCGAATAGGGCCACGCCAAAGGCCAGCCCCATATCTCGGAAGGTGACATAGGTGACTTCCCATTCGCCGTCCCAGAGCAGAGTCGTATGGCTCTCATCTTCGGGTTGACCATACATCCGTACGGTCGGTTGAACTAAACCGGCTGCGCCCCAATCGTAAGACGCAATCCGGTCCTGTATTTCAAACATGCCATAGATGGGAGCCTCATATTGCCCCGCAAGTTCAGCCATAACCATGTCGACAAAAAAACCGTCCCGACGGAAAATCAGCGGCGAGCCGAGTTGTTCGGAGACATCAACGAGAGCCCCGAGTTCGACAGGGTTAGCCTGTGGTCCCGCAAGGCGTCGCGGGACAGGAATCGCCGCCATGTTTTGCGACCAGTTACGTGCCGACTTTGGCACGCGAACACGTATGGTGAGTGGGTCGCGACCTTCGCCGCGCGGGCTTACGCCAACCGTCTGGCCGGAGAAAGCTAGCGAAAGCGTGTCCAGCACGTCACCCTGAGCAACGCCATAGTCTGCGGCGCGCGGTTCATCGACGGCAAGGGCTAGACGCGGCGCGGGGACCCCGAAGGAGTCGTCGACATCCACGATGAAGTCTGTGTCCTGAAACAGGCCACGTATGATGGTTGCGGTTTGCCTGCGCACCTCAGGCGTTGGACCGTAGATCTCTGCCATTAGGGTCGCAATGACCGGGGGTCCTGGCGGTACTTCGACGACTTTGACGCTGGTGCCAGCGGGTACTGGAATCGCGTTCAAGCGCTCGCGCAAGTCCAGTGCGATTGTGTGGCTGTCGCGGGATCGGTGAGATTTTTCCAACAGATTGACCTGTAGGTCGCCCAATTCAGACGATGCCCGGAAGAAGTAATGCCGGACCAGCCCATTGAAATTGAACGGTGCAGCGGTGCCAGCATAGGCCTGAATGGTCTCGACCTCTTCCACATCGCGCATGGCGTCGGCCAAAGCGAACAGCGTGCGTTCTGTGTCTTCGACGGAGGCGCTCTCCGGCAGGTCGACAATGATCTGGATTTCAGACTTATTGTCGAATGGGAGCAGTTTGACTGGAACGGTTTTAGTCGCAAAAAGCGTGAGCGACCCCAGTGTCGCCACACCAACGATCAGAAGAAAGGCCCAAGCCCGCGGACGCGAGGCGATAATGGGGTCGGCAACGCGGCGGTAGAAGCCGCCAAGACGTGTCTCACCGCCCGCGTGGCTATGACCAGCAATCCGTGCGCGCCCGGCTATTTTCACCATCAACCAAGGCGCGACCCCGACCGCGACAAAGAAAGAGAAAGCCATAGCAGCCGACGCGTTTGCCGGGATCGGGGCCATATAGGGTCCCATCAGGCCAGAGACGAACATCATCGGCAATAGAGCAGCAATAACCGTCAGGGTGGCGATGATGGTCGGATTGCCAACTTCGGAAACAGCGTCAATCGCCGCCTCTGTTCGCGTTCGACCATCTTTCATGGCCCAGTGGCGGGCAATATTTTCGATCATGACAATGGCATCATCGACCAGAATGCCGATGGAGAAGATCAGGGCGAACAGCGACACCCGATTGATGGTGTACCCCATCATTAAAGATGCAAACAAGGTGAGCAGGATCGTGGTTGGGATCACGATCAATGTCACCAACGCCTCACGCCAACCAATCGCAAAGGCGATCAATACAACAATCGAGATCGTCGCGAGCCCCAGATGATAAAGTAACTCATTAGCTTTGTGGTCTGCGGTTTTGCCGTAGTTGCGAGTTACCTCGACCCGCACGCCGTCTGGGATCAGTTGACCTTTAAGATACTCAACCCGTTTGAGGATCGCTTCCGCGACATTGACCGCATTCGCGCCGGGGCGTTTCGCCAACGCCAGCGTGACGGCTGGTGCAGCCTCGAAACCCGTGTCCGCATTCTTCCGGTTCAGTGTCCAGACCCGAGATTCTGTCTCGGCGCCAGTAACCTGCACGGCCGCAATATCTGACAAGTATACTGTTCGGCCATCTGCGCCGCGCAACATCAAACGTTCTAGGTCGCCGACTGAATCAATTTGTTCGCCAGCCTGAACGCGCAGGATGTCGCCGTCGCGCCGAGCCGTGCCGACGGGCATTGTGCTGGCCGCTTGTTGGACGGATTCGACCAATGACCGCAGGGAAATACCGTAAGATGCCAGCGCCGGGATATTGGGTTCAATGCGCATTTCAAGCATCCGTCCGCCAATCACCGTGGTGAGGCCGACATCTTCCACTTTGATCAGTTCTTTCTGCAACTCGTCAGCGATCAGGCGCAGCGACGTATCGGTCCAAATATCTCCGGTCCAATCCTCAGGCGATAGGGTCAGCGTCACGATCGGGACATCATTAATGCCCCGCCCAATGACCAAGGGCATAGGAACATTAGGCGGGATACGATCAAGGTTGGCCCGAATCTTCTCATGGATACGAAGAATGGCGTCGTCGGAATCGGTACCGACAATGAAGCGCGCAGTGACTAACGCGCCGTCATCCTGACTCTGAGAGTAGACATGTTCAACATCCGGGATCGCCGTGATGATTTCCTCAAGCGGTTTTGTGACCTGCTCGACCACATCCGGCGCCCGGAGCCCTGGGGCCGACAGCACAATATCAACCATCGGCACTGAAATCTGCGGCTCCTCTTCCCGCGGAATTGTGAGCAACGCGATCAAACCAACCGCGAGCGCTGTGATCAAGAAGAGCGGCGTCAATGGCGAGCGGATTGTCGAGCGCGTGATCGCTCTGGAGACATCCATTTTCATGAGCCAGTCTCCGGCAATGTGATGACATCGCCAACCCTCAAGCCAGACAGGATCTCCAGACGTCCTTGGGTATCCTCAACAGAACCTGCGAGGGCAACTGGCGCGTCGACGAACCGGGCACCAACCTTGACCCTGACAAAGTCAACACCATAGCGCGTTGAGACATAGGCGGCTGGCACCCGAATGGCGCGGCGTTCTCCCACTGAGGCCAAAACATCGATACGTTCACCAACCAAGGCATTCAGTCCCCCCTGAACCGTTGCGTCAGCAATGACAGCACCATCACGCAATTCCGGATAGATCTTGATGATGGTCGCCGTTCGAATTCCGCTGTCGTGGGACGGCAGGCGCAACAGGACCGTTTCGCCCTCGGTGATCGCCGCAGCATGTCGCTCGGGTAGGGACAAGCGGATGATCCCATCTAGTGTCGAGAACCGGGCAATGACTTCACCGGGAGAGACGATCGATCCGTTAACAACCTCAACACGGGTAACGCGGGAGTCCGAAGGCGCACGAATTCGACCCTCGTCCTGGCGAGCGATTAAGGTGCGCTGCTCAGCCTCCGCCGAAGCGAGTGACTGACGAAGCACTACGAGCCCAGTGCGAGCCGCATCAAGGCGCGCCTTGGGGAAAAAACCGTCGGCGTACAGAGCCTCGTTGCGGGTGATATCTTCTTCAACTTGCTGGATTTGCGCTTCAAGACCGTCGGCGCGGGATCTGAGCGATTCAAGCTGAGGGTTCAGCGTATTGTCGATGACGACAGCGACCACCGCGCCGCCCTCAACTTCGTCGCCCTCATCGACCACCAAATTCGTCACGACGCCTTGCAGGCGCGACCGAGCCGTCGCTGTGTCACCCGCTTCGATACGGGCGACGACCGGTCGGTAATCAACCACGAGGCTTTCTTCGATGGTGAGCGGCTGAGCGAGAACATCGAACCCGAAAAGAAACATAGCAATCAGAGGACAAAAAGCATGGCGGTATTTAATATTTGCCATGATCTTCCACCTGTCCCGTAGCCGGATTGATTTTAATGGTAGGATGACCAGCGGTCTTCCACTCCGCGATACCCCCCGCGAGATGGCAGGCGTCCGCCCCCGTTTCCGCTATGAACTGGTCAAGCGCATTGCGAGACCGCTTGCCCGACCCACACTGGAATACGACCTGTCTTGACCCATCGGTTGGGATCGCTTTCGGTTCAAAGGTCGAGAGTGGATGCAGCAGGGCACCATGAATGCGCTCATTAGCAAACTCGGCAGGCTCACGAACGTCAATCAGAAGAATCTCTTTTGCTCTCAATCTGGAAAACACGGTTCCAGCGGGCAAGTCATGGGGGTCCTTCATGGAAACGTCCTCTTAGCGCAGATCGCTCGAATACATGGGTCGCTTCTGTTGTGTTTTCCTGCGTTATGTCACTTAGTTCGTATTTTATAATATACAGTTTTTCGCATGAAACGTAATTTCAGTGAAACCGGAGAACGATCATGAGCCGCATTGTAATATTGGGTGCCGGTTTGGGTGGTGTGATCGCGGCTTTTGAAATTCGAAAGAAGGTTCGGCAAACCGACGACGTCATCATCATCAATGAAACGGACTTCTACCAATTTGTCCCGTCTAACCCTTGGGTGCTTGTGGGCTGGCGAGATCGGAAGGAGATACTTGTCGATCTTCTCGAACCGATGAAGAAGCGGCGCATCGAGTTAATTGTTGGCACAGCCGCAAAAGTCGAACCGGAAGACAAGCACGTCCGACTCACCGATGGGGAACGTGTCCCCTATGACTATCTCGTGATCGCCACGGGGCCAGAACTCGCATTCGACGCCATTCCGGGATTTGGGCCAGAGCATGGACACACACAATCCGTTTGCCACATTGATCATGCACTTGCAGCCAATGAGGCGTTCGAAGCCTTCTGCAAGGAACCAGGCCCAATTATCGTGGGCGCTGTTCAAGGTGCGTCGTGCTTTGGGCCTGCTTATGAAACGGCGATGATCATTGAGACAGAACTGCGCAAGCGTAAGATCCGCGACAAAGTCCCGATGACATTCGTCACACCTGAACCCTATATCGGCCATCTCGGATTGGATGGTGTTGGAGACACAAAAGGGTTGCTCGAAAGCGAACTGCGCGAGCGTCACATTAAGTGGATCACGAACGCCCGTGTCAAATCCATCGAAACGGGTCGCATGTTGGTCGAGGAGGTGGCCGAGGACGGCTCGGTCAAAACCGAGCATGAGTTACCCATGGCTTATTCTATGATGCTTCCAGGATTTCGCGGGGTCGAGGCAGTTCGGGATGTCGAAGGTCTCGTCAACGCCAAGGGTTTCATCATTACTGACAAGCACCAGAGAAATCCAACCTATCCGGAAATTTTCGGCATCGGTGTTTGCATTGCCATTCCGCCGATTGGCACTTCGCCTGTGCCAGTGGGCGTGCCCAAGACAGGTTTCATGATTGAATCCATGGTGACGGCAACTGCAGATAATATTGCCGCAATCATCAATGGAGAGAAGCCAAACCATGAGGCGACATGGAACGCGATTTGTCTCGCTGATTTTGGCGATGGTGGTGTCATGTTTGTAGCCCAACCCCAAATTCCACCCCGCAATGTGAACTGGTCCGTGTCAGGCGGCTGGGTTCATATGGCCAAGGTCGGGTTTGAGAAATACTTCCTCCACAAAATCCGCAGTGGACGATCGGAATCGTTCTACGAGAACGCGGCGCTTAGTTTGCTCAAGACCCACAAACTAAAAAACTGAACCCGAGCCATGTCGACCCAGTCCGATATTATGAACCGGCTGGTTTGCCCCGCTTGCGGCGCACTTAATCGTGCGCAGTCCAGTCGGAAACTGTCCAATGGTGCCTGTGGTCGGTGTAAGGAAACACTCGCCACCCCAATTCCGGTCGAGATAAACGCGATCCTGCTCGAACGGCTTCGATCACGTGATACGGGCGCATTTGTCATCGACGTCTGGGCCCCGTGGTGCGGGCCGTGTCGGATGATGGCCCCTGCCTATGACAAAGCGGCAGCGCAGCTCTCTGATCAAATTCGGTTTTTCAAACTCAATTCCGATGAACATCAATCGGCAGCGGCGACACTCGGAATTCGCGGCGTGCCAACCCTCATCGCTTATGATGGCGGGACCCAGATCGGTCACAAATCTGGTGCACCGACCGGCGACGGTCTCATCAAATGGATACAAACAACCTTCACAAAAAAGGATTAAACTGATGAACATTGATCGTGCTGTCTTCGCCTTCGCTGGCGTTATTGTTCTAACGAGTCTCGCCCTTGGCTACCTTGTTCACCCCGCTTGGTTCCTGCTCAATGCATTTGCAGGTGCGAATATGCTCCAAGCCGCTTTCACGGGGTTCTGCCCGGCGGCGAAAATCTTTAAGCTGCTAGGAGTCCAATCCGGGTCTGCCTTCCAATGACGATCAAGACGGGCTTGGCGGCCCTTCTGCTGATCTTCCTCTGCGCGGAGGCCTCGGCCAAGCCGATTTCACTAAGGGATGCTGTCCAAGAAGCACTAGCTTTCGATCCCGCAATTGAGCGCGCCGAAGCGAGGGTTGAGCAGGGGCAATCGGCGTTAGACTTTGCCCGCGCGAAAGGTGGGCCGACGCTTGGCGCGCAAGGCCAACTCGGTCTGTTGGAAACTGACTTCACAGCGGACCGGATCACTCAAGTGCCAAGGCAAATCGGGTTGCGCGCGCAGTGGTCGATCTATCAGTCCGGTGCGCAAACTGCGGCAGTCGAAGCGTCACGTCATGAGGCGGTCGCATCCGAAAATGCTTTATTAGGCACGCGAGAAGCGACCGTTCTGTCAACCGTTGAGGCCTATGCGCAGCTGTGGTTGGCTGTCCGAGCACTGGAGGTCAGCACGGCCCGAGTTGAGACGTTCAGACTGCGTATGCGGGAGACTGAAACCCTAGAAAGACAAGGCGTTGCGACGCGGACTGATATAGCGTTGGCCGAATCTCGACTGGCATCAGCTGAAGCAGCGAAAGCCGGCGGCACAGCCACTCTGTCAGCTGCCAAAGCCCGTATGTCTCGACTGACAGGCCTTTCAGACCCACAGCCCATGTCGCCGTTCAGCAGACCTCTGCCTCTGCCCAGCAACTATGATGAGGCTTTGAGGCGGGCTTACTCTTCAAATTTCGATCTCGCTGCCGCTCAATCTTCGCGTGACGCTGCGAGTTACCGGGTGCGAGAAGCCCGAGGACGCTATGGACCCAAAGTGTCCCTGAATGCCCGGGCCACGACGGGTGAAGACATTTATTTTTTCTTCGAGGATCCCATTACGGATGTTGGAGCAACAGTAACGGTCGATGTGCCCTTGTTTACCAATGGTCAGAAAAGCGCCAAGGCGCGCGACGCGAGAGCAGGCTTTAGCCAAGCGGAAGCACAGGTCAGGTGGGTCAAACTTGAGATTCAGGAGTCTGTTTCAGGTCTCTGGAATGATTTGACCGCAAGACGAGAGGCACTCTCTGCGGCGCAACGCGCCGAAGCAGCAGCAGCGACTGCCGCAGAAGGGGCACAAAAAGAGTACGAGGCTGGGCTGCGTACATTGGTGGAGTCTCTTGACGCGGAAGACGCCTTTCGGACTGCCCAAGTCGAACGCTTCCGTCAGCAAACTTTAGTCCTTTTGGTCGAGGCCCGTCTGTTGTCGCTCTCGTCCGATTTGGGAGCGGCGCTTTTACCATAGACCTATCGTTCTTATCCATTTTCAATGACGGATCAGTCTACGTACGATTCAACATTCCAAAAGAATGTTCAAATCCTGACACATGTCACTTTTGCCCACCGAAATAGAGCTACTCTGTCCATGTCCTGAAGGAGAGAAGTTGCGATATGAGGTCTTGCAAACTGCCTATGCTGGTAAAGCGCAAAACTTCGGACTCGTTACAACACTGATGCTTCAGGGTCAGATCCGGTGGGGATGGGAAAGAGCGCGAATAGGCTCGGCCTTTTCGTGGAAACTCATCCCCACCGGATTTCTTTTATCCCCTCTAACAGTATTGGAAGTGTGTCGATGACCGACATATCCAATCGCGAGATCGCGGATCGTCTCTATGATTATGCCGAATTACTGGATGTCGAGGACGCCGACACATTCCGGATTAGAGCTTATAGAAACGCGGCCCTCACGATCTTGAACAGTCAAGAATCTTTTGCTCAGAAAGTCTCGCGCGGCGATGATCTCGTTAGCCTGCCGACCATTGGTGACGATATTGCCCGGAAGATAGAGACTATAGTCCAGACGGGCGAACTGCCTGAACTCGAAGCCCTGAGGCTCAGCCTTCCTCCGGTCCAAGCTGGCCTGCTGAAAGTCGAAGGCATCGGTCCGAAACGCTACCGACAGATCGAGAAGAAACTTGGCGTGCTTACGCCAGATACGCTTGTCGAGGCGGCCAGTCGCGGCGTGATTGAGCGATTACCTGGCATCGGCGCAAAAACGCAGGCAGCAATTCTGAAGCATTTCAGCGGCCACAGACCCGGTTCATCCGGGGTATAGTCCGGAGTAAACGTATGAAAGCACTGATCCTCTATTATTCCCGTTCTGGAACGACCGCCAATCTTGCGCGCGCTATCAGCGCGGCTATCGATGCTCCGACAGCAGAAATAAGCTGCCCGCGCTACGGACCGGGCTGGCTGCGCTACCTACGAGCTGGCTATGACAGCGTAAAAGGTCGGCACCCTCCAATATCCGTCCCGGATACTGTGTGGGGTAATTACGATCTTCTAATCCTTGGATCCCCAATCTGGACAAGCTATCCAGCCCTGCCACTCAGAGCCTTCCTAAAACAAGGCCATGAGCTGCCTCCAAGAATTGCCTTGTTCTTTACCTATGGTGGCCATTCGCCGCCGGAAAAGGCCGTCAACTTCATTTCCGACCGACTTCTGAGACAACCTATCGCGACTCTGGCCGTTCAACAGGAACGGGTTCTTCGCGGCGAATTTGATGATGATCTCAAGGCGTTTACCTCGCAACTTTCCACCGATAACTAAGCGGTGGGATAGGCCTCGGCCGAGGTCATATTGACACTCTTGATGAGCCTTTCGAGACATTACAGAAACGAAAAACCTAGCCAACCGATCAAGGCTGGCTAGGCGGAAAATACGGTCAGATGTAACGCGATTGGCGCGACCTTAATAGACGATCGAAATATTATCTTTCACACTGGACACGCCCGGTGCAGCCCACGCAGCATTTTCTGCGATTTCGCGGTCATGCCACGTGTCCACCTTGCCATTCAGTGTAACCGTGCCGCCAGTCACTGTAACGCTAATATTGTCGGAGTCTGTTTCCGCATTCCGAACAAGAGCCTTCTCGATCCGGTCCTTAACGTTTGACGCCGAGATCTTTGGTTTGACCTTGATGTTATTGGTCACGCCGCGAACGCCGTCCAGTGACTTAACGGCGTCGTAGGCTTGATTAGATTGGTAACGCCAATCAACTTCGCCGGTTAAGGTTACGTACCCATCCTGCACCCTGGATTGTATTGCGCCAGATGGCATATGGGAGTTCCAGTCAATTATATTTGCGGCCCGTTGCGCGAGCTGGTCGTCAGAGTTTTTCGACGCACCGGGATAACGCACTTCCAGATCCTGTGCGATGGCGCGTACGCCTTTGATACGACTGACGACGCGCTCCGCCGTTGATTTCTGTAAATATGATGACACGTGCCCCATCAGTGTCACGACCCCGTTTTCAACAGCGACTCCGATGTCTGTGGCATCGATACTGGGCTCCCAATCCAATTCTTCTTCGACACTTTGCTTAAGTTCATAATCGCCCATTTCAGTCTCCATTGTTAATGAGTCCGCTGAACCCGGCTTGGCGGAGCCGCAAGAAGTGCGACAATGATCACATAGAATACTCTTTCGGAGCCATTCTGACAGACGTCAGTGAAGCGTGAACATTGGTAGGAATCGGAGGTCTCATCGCAAGACTTCGAAATGAATCCCGACATAATGACTTCTTTGCCAAACCCTGATCTTCGTCATTCATCGATTTTTTTTCAGGGTAGGGTTGAGCGGCTCACCTCACCCAGAAAAGGAGTATCCGATGCCAAGACAGAGCAACCCATTGACCGTGCAAGACACTGCCTCTGAAGGCGACGTTCTGACACGCCCAACGTCGCGACATTGGCCTTTTGACGATACGGGTTTCGCACCATTAGCCAGCCTGCGCCGCGAAATGGATGATGTTTTCAGCCAAATCTCCGAACGGTTCGCTCAGACAAATGGCGACGGCCGACAGGTGCCGGCACTAGACGTCACCGAGACTGACTCAGAGTTCGAAATCACTGCGGAAATGCCAGGGGTTGCAGAAGCGGATGTCGACGTCTCAATCACGGATAATGTGGTTTCGATCACAGGTGAAAAATCTAAAACTTCGGATCGCGAAACCGCCAATAGTCGGATCTCAGAACGCCAATATGGTCGCTATGAGCGATCCATACGCTTGCCTGTGGCCTGCAAAGCGACCGACATTACTGCGGAGTATGAAAATGGTGTGCTCCACCTGAGCATTCCCAAACCGCACGAGAAAAAGGCCAAGCCACAATCCGTCAAAATCAAGACAAAGGCTTAAAGGCATAGCGGCTCGACCGCACGGTGGGTCGTCGTGGCATTTCCCCATATCCCGACGACCTACTTTCATTTTAATATAAAAGGGTGCGAGCATGGCTTTGCATGGACTGACGGTCATCGACGACACCGTACATACGACACACATCTGGCTGAAAGAGATTATGGAGCAGCTGCACACGGAGAGCCGCCGTGATGCTTTTCGCGCCTTGAGGCTCGTTTTGCAAAGCTTGCGGGATCACTTACCTGTCGAACAATCCGCACATCTGTCCGCCCAATTGCCGCTGCTTATCCGAGGCCTGTATTTTGAAGGCTGGAGGCCGTCGCAGTTACCGCGCAAAGATCGGACAGTAGATGGTTTTCTACAACC
The DNA here is from genome assembly GCF_030159955.1 of Algimonas ampicilliniresistens. Lineage (GTDB taxonomy): Bacteria > Pseudomonadota > Alphaproteobacteria > Caulobacterales > Maricaulaceae > Litorimonas > Litorimonas ampicilliniresistens. The sequence goes on along the minus strand of NZ_BSNK01000001.1, from coordinate 417,287 downwards.
ACTTCACGACGCCAAGTTTTCAGGCGTCGGCTTTGCTCCAGTGGATATTGCGCGGCGCGTCTTCCTGGTTCTCGAGACAAAGATTTCGGACGGCGAAATTGACGACGTCAAGAGAAGCTTACCGAAACCCATTCGCCAACTCTGGTCTGACTAGCCAGTCGCGTCGCGCCACCCGGCGGCGATTTTTACGTCTCTGAACCAAAACACGCCTTGGACTGGCAAGGCTTTACGGTCTTCCACTAGGTGGGAAACACCTTAACCGAAAAGTGCTGGATAAACCTAGGAAACTAGACCTTTTCCAAGACCGACAGGTCAATACAGTTGATGGCTGAGCACATGCGGGCACAGCAACGCACGTTCGGATGATCCGCAACGTTGCCGTAAACATTCATCTTTCTGACGGTTGTCAGTCACACTGTCATTCGAACGGCCATTAGCGTCCCACACATTGTCTGGAGACGTAATATGAAATTGCCGTTTCAAATTTTCCACTGGAAGCTCCTACTACTTGTTGTTCCGATGTTCTGCATGTTGAGCACGCCGAGCGTCTTCGCTCAGGATGACAAGGACGATATTGATGACAAATCTGAGCAAGTCATTGTGGCGGGTGACTACGAGGACATGGCCTTTTTAGCTGCGGACAATCTTGTCCTCAGTCTGACATCAAGCGACGATGTCTTCGCTGCTGGTGGCGACCTGATCATCTCGGGCGCATCGGCCGAACATTTAATCGCCGTCGGCGGAGAGATTTCGGCCAACAGTTTCACCATTCACGACTTGATCCTAGCCGGCGGAGAGATGACCTTCACGAGCGGGACTGTTCAGGACGATATCGTTCTCGCTGGGTCAGAGATTAAACTAGGTCGTAGTCTGATAATTGGGGGGTCAGCCGTTCTCGCGGGCAACGAGATCGAAATCGAAGCACCCATTGGCGGCACACTCAAAGCGGTCGCAGAGGAGGTTGATCTTCTTTCGAATGTCGTAGGAGACGTCGAACTGTTCGCGGAAACTATTCGGATCGGCGCAGGTGTCACAATTGGCGGAGATCTCCGGTACCGGGCTGAGAATTTAGACATGGACTCGACCGCTGAGGTCACTGGCACAATTATCAAACTGGCTTCCGACGACCGCCCCGAAATCTTCGAAAGCTACGGCAGGAAGATGATCGCCTTTTTCGCAATTGCTAGTTTGGTCATCATTGGCGGACTGCTTCTAGCCACCGCGGTGATCGCGGCCCTCTTCCCTGGATTACTTGGGCGCACGGAACGGATGATGCAAATGAAGCCGTGGCAGACATTGGGTGTCGGCGCGCTGGCCGTCATTGCCGGGCCATTCTTGCTCGCCCTACTGATGTCGACAGTGATCGGTATTCCTCTAGCCCTGGTAGTCGGGTCCTTCTATCTCGCAGCCGCACCTTTGGCCTTTGCCGCCTCGTCCTACTATCTCGGACTAACGGGCCGCAGTCTGGCGCGCCGAGGCGCAACGGATAATCCCGACACAATGCTCGGTCGCGTTGGTTGGTCACTCTTGGGTCTTATTACCCTTATAATAGTCGGCTTGATTCCGTTTCTCGGCGCGCTGCTTTGGCTGGTCGCATTTATCTTCGGAATGGGTGCGGTGATTGTGCAGATCGGCAACCACTTTGTCAGACCTGCAACACTCACCCCTACCCTAGCTCAGCGGAACATGGGCTGAAACCTACAAGGATGTGAGAGACTGTCATGCACATCATTTCGATCCAAGGAGACAATCCATGAAATGTTCAAAACCCATGCTTGCCAGCCTGATGATGGCTATTCTGATCTCAGGGTGCGCCTTATCCAGCATCTATCATCCCGCGCGATTTGCCGGCGATGAAGGCTTCTCAGATCAGGCTCTTGGTCAGGACAATTATCGTGTCTCATTCCGAGGCGATGTCTCAACTCCTCGGGAAACTGTTGAGGACTACCTGCTGCTACACGCAGCCGAACTAACTCTGGATGCGGGCAAAACAAGCTTTCTCATCATTGAGAGCGACACCGATATGGAAACCCACATTCGCGGCACGCGGCATCCGGCAATCTATGGCCGTAACTACCATCTCAGGGACGAGTATCCTTGGTCTTTCCCCTATTATGCCTATGGCTATCGCTGGAGCTATCCGAGCCGTTGGAGCTATTACGAAACCAACGAATATATCGCCGTCGCCTATATCCGGATGCTGGACCGAGACGAGGCGGAAAAATACCCCAATGCCTTCGACGCTCAGCTGGTTATGGATAGTATCGGCCCGGTCTCATGCTACAAGCGCGAGCCGCATGACGAGACGACCTGCCCATTTCAACATAATCATGATTGACGTTCCGGTCTCATGAAACTTGAAAACAACAGTTACGTCGTGATCGCAGATAGCGGGAAATATCTCTTCCTTCGCAATCAGGGCGATGCTGATATTCTTGACTTGCGCGTCGTCGAGCACGGCGTGCGGGATAATCCACCAACCCATGAGCAAGGCTCTGACAAGCCCGGTCGGTTTCCCACTTCAGCCAAGCAATATAGTGCTGTCACGGAATCCGATTGGCACCAACTAGAAAAGCAACACGCAGGACGGAATCTCGCCAACCGCATCAACGACCTGTCCGAACAATTAGGTCTAGACAGTATCGTCCTCGTCGCGGACCCGGCCACTTTGGGACGCGTTCGTCCATTGCTCTCGGACAGGGCCCGGTCCTGCGTTAGGACTGAGATCGCTAAAGATCTCACTCACCACCCATCGCCTGACATTGAACGGATCCTTTCGGTACATCGCGACCGATAAGAGCCTTCACGGGCCTATTTCCTGACACACGACAGTCTCTAGATTGCGATCCATTCTATCGTCTGGGGAGTTCTATAAGTCGAAAAGGAAAGAAGCCATGAAAGTCAGAGATGCCATGCACAAGGGCGCATTCTGGCGCGAAAGCAACACAAACATCCGGGAAATTGCCAACCTGATGGCACAAGCTGATATTGGTAGCGTGCCCATAGGAGAGAATGACCGATTGGTCGGCATGGTCACGGATAGAGATATTGCAACCCGCGCATTTGCGTCATCAATCGACGATCCCGAAGATCTGACGGCTCGCCAAGTTATGTCGGAAGGCATTATTTACTGTACGGAGGATGAGTCGTTGGAGGACGCGGTGATGCTAATGGAGCAAAAGCAGATCCGCCGCCTCCCCGTTCTCAACGCCGAGAAGCGCATGACCGGTATGCTGAGTATCGGCGATGTCGGGCACGCAGCCCCACAGGCGCTTTCAGGTGAACTCATCGAAGCTGTGTCCAGTCATCACGCGTGACAAACACGACTCGGGTTCCAAGTGCTGAATGAGATCACACGAGGAAATCTGATAATCCCCAAAGTGACCCGGCACTAGGAATGGCGCAGCCTCATGTTCCCATCAGACGCCACTAACGCCAAGACACGAACAACCGTGGAGGGTTATACTAAGCCCCAATTCGAAGCTGTCCGGCGAGCCTTCCAAGAAAACTTTGATGAGCGAAACGAGTTGGGCGGTGCCTGTTGCGTTTACTTCCAAGGCGAGAAGGTCGTCGATCTATGGGGCGGCATCCGATATCCGGAGAGCGGATCCCCATGGAAGCGGGACACGATGGCCCTTGTCTTCTCACTAACCAAGGGCATTTCGGCGATGACCGTAGCGGTGGCCCACTCTCGTGGATGGCTGGATTATGACGCTCGCGTCGCCGATTACTGGCCGGAGTTCGCACAAAGCGGCAAAGCAAACATTACGGTGCGTCAGCTATTATCTCATCAGGCCGGATTGCACGCCTTTCACGAAAAGATTGATCGCGAGGTCATTGCAGATCCTGACCGGCTAGCCGCGATCATGGCCCGCGAGACGCCGAAGTGGAGGCCAGGCACGCGAAATGCCTATCATTTCCTGTCACTCGGTTTCTACGAAAGCGAACTCCTTCGTCGTGTCGACCCAGACCATCGTACCTTGGGGCAAATCTTTCGCGAAGACATTGCGGTTCCGCTCGAACTGGATTTCCACATCGGTCTTCCCGAAGGTATACCCAATGCCCGCCTGGCCCCTCTTTCGATGGCTGGCTTCGTCAAGTCCCTACTCGGTTATCCATTGCCGATGGTGCTCGCGATGATGAAGCCGTGGTCGGCCAGCTTCAAGGCCTGCATCGTTAATCCGGGGGCCGGCGTGATGATCGACAAAGAGCGCATATACAGCCGGGCCCTAGAAGTTCCATCAGGTGGAGGTATTGGAACTGCGCGAGCCATTGCGAAACTCTATAGTGTATTCGCGACTGACGGAGCGGAGCTCGATTTGAAGCCTAAAACATTGTCTGCGCTCAAAGCACAGGCGTCTCCTCCGACACGCGGATTTTTCGATGAGGTGCTCCGAGACGAGGCTCACTATTCTCTGGGATTCATGAAACCGTTCGATGGATTTTCGTTCGGTCACCCCAGCGCATTCGGAGCCCCTGGCGCTGGTGGATCTCTGGGTTATGCCGACCCTGATATTGGCCTTGGATACGGTTATATTACCAACCGAATAGGTCTGGGCGTCGATCCCGACCCGCGAGATATCGCTCTAAGAGACGCAATTGCATCGGCCTCAATCTAGACTGAGCACGTCGCTATACAAGGTTTTCGAAGCTGGCGGAAATCGGTTTCAGCTCCGCAAAACGTGCCTAGCCGTCAATTCCGTCCAAACCGGAGATTGGCAAAATCGACACCAGTGCGGCCACGGTTCGCACGCCCATTTTCGACATCAAATTACCGCGATGCGTTTCGACCGTCCTGACTGAAATGCCTAACTCATGGGCGATCTGCTTGTTGAGCAGTCCAGCGCATATCAACCGCGCCACATCGCGTTCGCGCGGCGTTAGCTGTTCCATCCTGACCTGTAGATCAACTTTATTCTCAAGCGCCCGCTGCATGTCACGCGAGACCTGCATGGCTTCGGAGACGGCCTCCAAAATACGGCCTTTCTGAAACGGTTTTTCGAAAAAATTTATAGCCCCGAGGCGCATGGCCTTGACTGCGATGGAAATATCAGCGTGACCGCTCATCATGATGACAGGTTTCGGTGCGATGCCTTTGCGGTATTCGACTAGCGTCTGCAATCCGTCCCGACCCGGCATACGGATGTCGAGAAAGACGCAGTCGAAATCATTTCTCTGTGTCGCCAGAAACGCATCTCCACTTTCAAACAACTTGCAGTAAAATCCATGCATTCCAAGAAGGGTTTGCAAGGAGTCGCGGACCGAAGGTTCGTCATCAACAATCGCGATCCGGCTTGGCATTGTTAAGGCGCATATCTAGGAAGAGTGAAGGCGAAGCTCATCCCGCCAGATGCGTTACGCTCTGCGTCTAACGTTCCCCCGTGTGAACAGATGAGATCGCGGCATAGCGATAGTCCAATCCCGAGCCCATTTGACTTGGTGGAATAGAGCGGCTCGAATATCCGTAAGAGCTTCTCATCATCCATTCCGGGGCCAGTGTCGGATACGCATACTCGGACCATATCCTCTAGACATTCACCCGACAAAGTGATGCGTTTGGGTGCGTCGTCTTCCATTTCTGCCATGGCCTCGAACGCATTCCGAATAAGATTCACAAGAACCTGCTCAACCTGAACGCCGCTTGCCAGAACAGTCGGGAGTTCTGGAGGACAATGACGCGCCACAGTAATATGTAAATTACGGAAAGAGGGCATGACAAGAGATAGCGCGGCGTCACAAGCCTGTTCGACGTCCACTTCGCTGCGGGTCACGTCTCCGCGTTCGACGAATTGCCTTAGGCGCGCCAAGATACGCGATGCCTTGTGCGCTTCGTCCGAGGCCTTCGACATGATGTCCGTTAGCGGATCACCCGACTTCGCATGGTTCGTTTCCATGAAGGTTAGGCCAGCTTCCATATAGTTGACGAGAGCGGCGAGCGGCTGGTTTAATTCATGCGCGATCGCTGTTCCGAGCTGATTAGCGGCCATAATCCGAGCTAGATGGGCATGGTTCATCTCAAGAGTTTCAAGACGTTGCGTGTATTCCCTACTCTTCGTTAAATCTCGAATGATACCGACATAACCGAGGGAGTCTGGAAATCTATTTTCGCCAACGCTTAGTTGTAATGGAAAAATCTCGCCCGACTTTCTGCGGCCTTTGAGTTCACGACCGATGCCAATAATGTGGTTTTCACCAGTTCTTTGATGCCGTGCAATATGGCTATCATGTTCTGACCGATAGGGCTCCGGCATGAGTATATTGACGTTTTTCCCGAGGATTTCATCCTCAGAGTAACCGAACATGGTCTGACTTGCGGGGTTAAACAGCCGAATTCGACCGATCTGATCAATCACGACCACAGCGTCGACAATGGTCGCCAGTATGGACTCCAGAATGGCGACGCTATCATACAAAGGCATAATCTTTCATTACACGCTGAGATACCACAGACCAGTGCAAAGCAATCAGTGACTTAAGGGATGGTAACTAGATAGCCGATGTTTCAATGCCCTGCCCGTGCTTCAAGCGCGGGGAAATCGATAATGTGCGCTGAGCGGCGATCTGGAAACTCGACAATGCCCTGCCGCTTGAATGCTGCGAGGCGGCGACTAACAGTTTCGCTAGATACGCCGAGATAGTCGGCGATGTCTTGCCGGCATTTAGGTAAAACGATAAGGTCGCGACCCTTTCCGCAACGCCGTGGCCGGGCGAGGTGCAACAGAAACTCCGCGACCTTCGCATCGGAACATTTTCGTGTCAGCGAAAGGACAAGCGATTGAGCCGAGCGAAGCTGTTCGCAGGCATTGGCATAGAGCTCATTCTGCAGATGGGGATCCTGCATAAACTGTCGTCTAGAGATCGGCTGTAACCGACCGTCCGAGAGCATGACCGCTGTGTCGGCATAGGCCCCATCCACCTCCAGACCGATAATATCGTCCTGCTGGAAAAACCCTGTGATCTGACGCGTACCGCCGGAGTATATCTGGTAAGCCATGACCACGCCGGACTTGATCCTGTAAGCCATGGTTGCATCATCGCCCTGATGATAAAGCACAGCATCCAGAAGCTTAACGATGGGTGTTGCCTGCGTCTGAACTGTCTCTGCATAATCCAAGTAAGCCATAGGAACTCCTTTCTGGGGGAGTCCGAATGTGGAGAACCAAATACGTGGCGGCAATTCGGGAGAGTACCTAGGTATTACTACGGAATGGTCTTGATCGATTGCACAGCCAGTCGTCTCAATCATGGTGTTGCAACTTCATGAGTGACGCTTGTCATGATCATATAGTGAGAGCCGAGTATCGAATGCTGCCGTAACCGGAGCCTGATCGATAAACTTTGATGCCCAAATCCTGCTGAGATGGATCGTCTTTGGCGTTACAATATATTTTTGCCTGCACGCGCTACTGCGAAAATCGGACCCGAAAGCCGCGATCCTCTGGATTGCATTGATGAGTGTATTTCCTTGGATCGGCGTTCCCGCCTACTGGCTTTTCGGCATCAATCGCTTTCCCGGCAAAATGAGCCCTTCCGTAGATCATGTTATGAATTGTTCGATTGAGCAGCCAGAGATGTTGGTCGGGATCGAGAGTATCCACGACGGCCTGTCAAACGCGATACACGGAGCACGCCATTCGGTCGTGTTGTCGACATATATTTTCCGGTCCGATAGCCTTGGCCATCAAGTTGCGGACGCTCTGGAAGCTGCGCATCGCCGAGGCGTTCATGTTCGTATCTTGCTGGACGGCTTCGGAAACAGCGCGGTGTGGGGTTGGCGCCGCGCCCGAATGTATTCGCGCCTGCGTAAAGCGGGGTTAGATGTCCGTCGGTTTAACGCGGCGCTATGGCCTTGGTCGCTTCCCTATCTGAACCTGCGGAACCACCGAAAAATATGTATCATCGATAGCTGCATCGCCTTCGTCGGCAGCGCGAATATCGGACGAGTTCCTAACCTTGAAACTCAATTCTCCCTGTCAGGTGACTGCGCGGTCCAGCTTGAAAGTATATTTGATTCCGACTGGGATAGGTCAGCCTCTTCGACGCGACTATTCATTAAACCTCCAACCCGGCCGGAGACCGATAATCACCAGACAGCTGACCAACTCGATCAGATTGTGATGAGTTCGCCCGCCAATCCTGTCGAGGCTCTACGTTTCGTCCTACTCGACGCGCTACTTCATGCCGAGTCGCGCATTCGAATCTTAACACCCTATTTCCTTCCCGATGAGGGACTTCGCTCGGCCCTGCTCGCCGCGCGCGCAAAAGGCGTGAACGTAGAAATCCTTATGCCAGATCGGTCGAACTATTCAGTTCTAGACTGGGCTTCCCGAAGACAAAGCCGGGCACTGGTCAAAGCAGGTTGCACGCTTGCTTATAGACCAGACTGTTTCGACCACTCTAAGCTCATGACAATCGACAGGAATTGGGCATTAATCGGTAGCTCTAATTGGGATGCGCGGTCCTTCAGGCTCAATCAGGAAGTCGATCTGATCAGTCGACAGATCGACTTCATCGCATCCTTGGATCAGGAGATCGACCGTCGGTTTTCCAAGGGCAGCATTGCAACTGAGAAGACATTGGAAGGGCGGAACCCACTAATCGCGATACGAAATGCCGTTGCCCGGCTGGCGCTGCCTTATCTTTAGAGTCTACCGAATGCGATTTAGCACCCTATTCGCGAAACACTTTTTCAGGACATCGACCGCAATAGCTGCGGCACGTGGATTGGCTATCGGATGCCAGACGGAGGTTGAAATCACAGACGGAAATGCCGGATTGATGGAACATAGGACCGATACAAATCGGCATCAGGACACTTTTACTGTCGAGTTTGTGCCGAACCCGGCTGACCCGTCCAGTGCCGCTTCTTGTAATAATTCAAATGACGCCTTTGCCTTTGATGCTAGACTGTCATCCGTCAGTTTCTGAAAGCCACTCCGCTCTAGTTTAGGGTAGCTACAAAGGACGATATTATGCCTGACACGACCACAAACCTCGACATTTCCCTGCACGAACGTATCGATCAGATTAAAGACAGGCTTTTGGATCTCAGCCCGCGCCCACTGCCCGAAGGCAGCGAGTTGGATGACCGTTTCAACCACCTTCAGTCACGACTGGACGAATCTCGGAGTCGTCTCTCTCAAGCGAGGGCCATCGTCGAGGATTGGCAAGCAATCGAACATGGGTCTCTCATGACCTGGAAGGAAGAAGGCCAGGTCGACAAATTGATGGAGGAAAGCGAACGCTGCAGGCAGCACGCCGATGCTGCCCTGACCGTTGCCCTATCCGCGTTGGATGAGGCAGAGATATCGCTGATCACATCCGCCGTCGCGCAGGACACAGCAGAAACCTTGGATCCCGTCCGTTTCCTTGACGACTGACCCTTCGGAACCCGTCTGGGTACAGTTGCGAAATTCGGGAGAATTGCCTCATCATGACCTCTAATGGTCGGACCGTTTTCCTGCTGTGAAAGATAATCGTTTAATTCTCCAAAGTCTGTCTCATGTCAGTCTGGGAGACTAAATTTGTGATTTGAAAAGTCCACAAAGTGGAGAATATAATGACCGACCTAATCACCCGTTTCGATATCGCTATCCATGACCGCGTAGACCGACTCCAATCCAGACTTCACGCCATCAAGAATGGCATCGCACCGGAGGGATCTGCCATTGATAGAGGTGCCGACGCGATCGAAGAGACCATCGATACGTCGCGCAAAAAACTCGCCAACGCCTATGAAACTCTTGACGATTGGGTCGATGTCAAACTCGACCAGGTTTATGCATGGCGCGAGACCCGTGAAGTCGACCACCTGATCAAGCAGAGCGAGAAAAGCCAACGTCATGCGGAAGCCGCATTGGACGTCGCACTGGGCGCGCTAGACGAAGCTGAATTGGCCTTGGCGAAAGCGACGATCGCCGAAAACAGCGCACGAGAGCTCGCGCCGCCCCAACAGGACAAGCCAGAAACATGAGCGACATGTCTATGCTCTTTGTCATTTGGATCGAAAAGCCGAAATGACGACCGAGGGTCGTGACCGCGGAGGATGCCTCGGCGTTCTCCTGCTCCTTCTACTGGCCGCACTCAATATCGTCGTTCGCAATTAAAGTGCCGCGCGAACAACTAATGAAGGCCAGCAACATCTGTTGCAGTCATCAGGCCAGCCAGTAGAAAACCACCCATTATATGGCTATCGTGTCGGTTGGCTCATAGATGCGTTTTGTGGGGGCTTGGCTGATCGGCAGGAAGGACCGACACAACCGTGTAGGGCAACGCCGTGTCTTCATCCACGGCCAACGAAACATATTCGCCGGGCACAAAGCGCTCCGTCTCGAAACGAAATCCTTCAGCGACACTATCATCTTCGAATATGGCGAACCAAGTTGGCAGGCCGCCCTCTGATGCGGGAGTGAATTGCAGCAAGCCATGATGGTGTTCAGCAGTGCCCTGAAACTGGGTAACGCGGCAATCCTGCTTATGCTCTTCCCAATCCTTTGGATCCAAATGACCGTCTTCGCTTAGTGGTGCAATCAGGACGAACCCTTGGTCCTTGCGGCCAGCCGGTTGGTCTGGCGTGCGGGCCAGTTCGAGTCTGACTTTTTTCAACATGGATAATCTCCGTCTAACGTGAAAACAGAATTGGACACGGAACGGTCTTCAGGAAGCCCCTTGTGACGCCCCCGAATATCAACTCGCGAACGCGGTTGTGATGATAGGCGCCCATCACCATCAGGTCGGCACTTTCGCTTAGTTTCAGTAGCGCATTCCGATCGCTTCCATCTCCCGGGATAACCCGGAAGCTCGCTTCGATACCGTGCCTGCCCAGGCTGTCGGTCAATCGAGCGATGGAAACGCGGCGAACCTCTTGGTCGGCCGGGTCAACATTCACTGAAACGATCTCAACGGACTCGTACGACTTCAAGACTGGGATGGCATCGAAGGCCGCCCGACTGGCCTCTTTCGACCCGTCCCACGCAATCACGGCCAGCTTCAGATTGACCTTCTCCGGCATGTGTTCTGGGATAATGAGAACGGGGCGTCCTGCCCCTTCGATAATTTGGCTTAAACTATCCGCCTGCCCATTCGGATCGTCGTTCCATCCTGTTTCCGCTCCTGTAATGAACAGATCGCTCAGTCGCGACTGAGCGATCACCGCATCAAGCGGCGAAATACCTTCCATATCGACATCTCGAAACTCATGCGTCAGGCCCGTATAGGCAAGCGTGTCAGCAAATATCTCTTTCGCTGCTTCTCGATGCTTTTCTTCGACTTCGTCCACGATTGGATAGGTGTAGACGCTTCCCCAGCTATACAGACCAGTCATCGCCAAACGTGCATGCTCGACGTATAAACCGACAAGGTGCGCATCGCTCTGCTCTGCAAGAGTCACGGCGGTTTTCAGAACTTTGAGGGTGGCATCAGCGCCGGTTATGTCGACCATTATCGTCTTCATATTCGCCTCCTCAGTTTGACAGCAATACGGCACAGGGCGGGTGCCGCAGAACATGTTCTGTGACCCCGCCCAGGATGCGCTCACGCAATCTGGAATGTCCGTAGGCGCCTAACACCAGGATGTCTGACGCGTTCACAATAGCCTGTTCCACGATTGCCGCCCCATCCTTGGACCGGCTCGTCACGGGTTTGGTGATCACGTTAATATCGTGCCGTGCAAGCACGTTGGCGATCTCCGCGCCTGGTATGTCCACGTCACCCATCTGAGATTTTTCGGGGTTAATCCAAACCACTTCCACCTCCGCCGACTTGGCGAGCAGAGGCACACAATCGAAGGCCGCTCTTGCTGCCTCACGCGACCCGTCCCACGCAAGCGTGACACGGTTGCACGCAAACGGCCGCAAAAGATTTGGCGGCACGGCTAAGACCGGCCGACCAACCGACATGACAAGGTCGGAAATTTCTTCCGCACTTTCCGCCGTAAACTTCCCATTATTCTTGTGCATACGCACGATAACCATATCGCAGGTCCGCCCTTGGGCGACGATCCCAGACGTTAAGCGAAGACTGATCCGTTCATCTGATCGAAATTCGAAAGACAGGCCCTCGGCCTTCATGCGGGTTTCGAATGATTTTTTGACCTTAGGTAATTCAGCCTTAAAGCGACGCCGCATTGAGTCGTCGAGCGGCACCATTGCGACGGGCGACGCAATCGGAATCAGGACTGGTCCCGGGATCGGCATATATCCAACAACATGCGACCCATGTCTGCTCGCAATTTCGACAATGACGTCCAACAGTGAGTCGATGTCATCATCGGGAAGAAGGGTAGCCAGAAGCGTTTTCATGAGTCTCTCCATTTTTGCGTCGCCACAAAGATGAAACAGAAACGCGGGCCATCGCTGACAAATATCACTTTGTCCGACGAAGCTCTGTCGGCGGCCTCAGCCCAGCAGGATTGACTCGTAATTTATTATAAATTTTCGATTTTTGTACTTCTCAGTCGCGAACACGGTCAGTTTCGTGACACCTGTCAGAAGGTCAGTCGGCAATCATCATAGCGTTTCCCCGAATGTGAGAGTCTGTCATGAGATTTAAACACTGGCCTATCAGGATAATTTTGCTGAACGCACTGACGACATCGTGTGCGCCCCCCCTGCCGCTATACCATCCATCCATGTCTTCCAGGCACTTTGCTTCAGTCGATGTGAAGACTAGGGCGGATTTCTATGGTGTTGATGTCTGTGCATTTAACGAGGTCTTGCGCGAGACACACGAAGATGCGCTCCTCGTCCGAGCTGCAAAGCTCGCAAACCAAAGAAGCCAAAACAGCTTTTCCCTTCTCGAAGAACCCTCCAGCGGTGCGACGGCACGGTCTTGTGGGCCTATCTGTCACTACCGACCGAACGGACGAAATCTGAGTTGGCTCATTCTTTCGATACAAACAATGTGACGAACAATTGGTCTAAAACAGATGGCGATAGCCGCCATATCACTCTGCGTACCGGGTGTGATGTCACTCAACGTCGTTACTCGTATACTCCCACATCTGCACTAGACCATGTCGTCACGACCTGAGACTGAAGGCCTTCGTCGCCGCCTGGGCCTGTTCCACCTTGTCCTTTATGGTCTCGGTGTCACCATCGGGGCGGGCATCTATGTTCTGATCGGACTGACGGCGGCGGAAGCCGGACTCTACGCGCCAGTTTCCTTTGCTGTCGCAGCAGGAGTGGTTCTGTTCACGGGACTGACTTATGCTGAGTTGAGCACGCGCTTTCCGGTCAGTGCCGGTGAGGCCATATTCGTCGAAAAAGGATTGCGGCGTCCACAATTGGCACTGCTCGTAGGACTACTTGTCGCGGCAAGCGGTATTGTTTCGTCAGCAACGATTGCGATTGGAGCCGCATCCTATCTCTTTCATCTTATTCCGATCGAACCAAATATCCTAACGGCGGGCTTGATCATTTTTCTGGGATTGATTGCGGCGTGGGGTATTCTCGAGTCCGTTACTATCGCGGCGTTTCTGACCGTCGCCGAGATCTTCGGACTCTTACTAGTGATCACGTTCGCATTAGAAGCCGATCCGATGCTCATCGAAAGGGCCGGGGAATTGGTTCCGCCGTTCGAGACATCTGCTTGGTCCGGCATTCTATCAGGGGCGCTGTTGGCATTCTTCGCCTTCATTGGCTTCGAAGATTTGGCTAATGTCGCGGAAGAAGCCAAACAACCAAAACGGACCATGCCGCGCGCCATTCTTTTAACGCTCGGTCTGTCCAGTTTACTCTACCTAGTGGTCGTATCGGTCGTCGTTCTCAGCGTTCCGATGGAGGCGCTGACATCGTCGGCATCACCGCTCCTGCTTGTCTTTGAGACGGCATCACCTACCACGCTCCTATCCTTTAATCTCATCGCTGGTCTAGCGACCATCAATGGCATCCTCATCCAAATGATCATGTCGTCACGGGTTTTATACGGGCTTTCGAAGAACCATCATTTACCGACCACCTTGGGTAAAGTCTCGCCGATAACCGGTACGCCAATAATTGCCACCGTGGTCGTTGTCGCTATCGTACTCGTTCTGGCTCTCGCCCTTCCGGTCGGCCAGCTTGCGGAGTGGACATCCCGTTTCGCACTCCTCGTCTTCGCCTTGGTCAATGCAGCTCTGATTGGACTTAAGCGCCAAAAAACACCCCTCAACTCCGAAGGTTTCGTTGTTCCCCTATGGATACCGGTCATCGGTTTTCTAACTTGCGCGATTCTTCTGATCTTCAGTCTTGCGACCCTGATTTAGGATTGAGCAAGGTCGAGAGGTGCGATGAGGATTTGCTTCGTATCCGGCGCAACAGACCAGATCGAGCGGTCTGGCACCTCTACCCACTTTTCATCACTGAGCGGTTCGGAGGCAATCACGCTGGCGCGGTAAGCTGTCCTCGGATCATGATGGACGTGAGGGAAGCCGCATATCTGGCAATCGACGACACCATCCCGGTATACATGATAGAGCGTGCGTCCCAGCCGCGTTCCAAAAACCTGCTGTCCGTCTGTTATAATGATATTCAGTCCCGGGCGGGCGTTTGGGTCTATTTCGTGACTACACATTTCAACGGATAGCACAGCCTTTCTGATGATCGATACGACATCAGAGTCTCGCGCCTCCTTCAAGCAAGAACGTATGAAGGCGAATACGTGCTCGCTATCGGTTTGGCCTTGAATAGCCTTCGCCTCTTGCGGATCCGTCTGTGCCAATAAAATCGGTTTCACGTGCTCGAAGTTCGGAACTGTTCCGTTATGGGCGAACACCCAAGGGGCAACATGAAACGGATGCGTGTTCTTGAGGCTAGGCTCTCCGACCGACGCCCGCCGGATATGCGCCAGAACTGTCTTGGCGTAGATATTCGCTGCCGTGCGTTCGAAATGCTCGCCGTGATAGGCAGCCCAAGCTTGGCGCTCTACAAAAGGTTTTCCGTTCGAAAACGTGGCAATGCCCCAGCCTTCCGAATGGCTTTCACCCGACATGTCGCCTGTGCTCTGGGCCATTAAAGCGTTCTGCGCGTGTACAAGCGTGCATTCGACCTTGGTCGGCTCGGTCGCGGTGAAAGCATAAAGTCGGCACATTATGACGCTCGTCAGTTTGACTTGGACCGTTCTGATATCAGACGCTCATGAGTTCCTCTGTGCCCGATGTCAGAAAACGTCTCTTTGATGCCTTTCAGGACGATCACGCCGAACTGGGGCGGCGGCTTTACGAGTTGCGTCAATGCATCTCATCTGAAGATTGCAAGCAGGCGAAAAGACTAGCTGCAGAAATTCTCCAGACTGCGGGTGCCCATATCGCTTTTGAAGAACATGATTTCTACCCGGCCTTGCGTTCACATCTGAGCGCAGAGGAGGTCGAGCGCATGTATGCCGAACATGAGCAGGGACTAGCTTTTCTCGAAGCCCTCTCGAAGGCAGATCCGCAAACCGAGCGCGACATGACCGCCGATCTGGCCGAGATTGATGCACTGGATCATCACGTCGCTGACTGCGGCCGCTTATTCGGGGCCATGGGCGGATTAGCGCCGCAAGCCATGGCAGATTTGATGACGCGACTAGAGGCCTGGCGCCGCGTTTCGCCTTCATGGTCAGACGTCAGGTTCGTCGCTCACCCATGCGGACCTCAAGTCAACGGCACGCCTCACAAAAGCGGCCCATCGTGAAAGCTCCATTCGATACGAAAACTCCGTGGCCCATCGTGCGGTCGCACCGAACCGACGTTTCAGACGCGC
The DNA here is from genome assembly GCF_030159955.1 of Algimonas ampicilliniresistens. GTDB lineage: Bacteria > Pseudomonadota > Alphaproteobacteria > Caulobacterales > Maricaulaceae > Litorimonas > Litorimonas ampicilliniresistens. Next base: position 401,568 of record NZ_BSNK01000001.1, on the reverse strand, counting down.
ATTGGCGCGAAGCCAAGAAGACCGCGTCAAGCTTCGACGACGAAAGCGCTGTCTCCTCAATCACCGGAAACATTGTGTGTGGCTGGGCACCCGGACCCACACTCTATTTTGAAGACCATCGCGGCACAGCTCTCGTGACCGAACAGGCCGCAAGACGTTTCGAATATCGGATGCTGGGCTTGGCTGGCGACCATGACCTCTACCTTGTTACCAGTCCTCGCAATATGAACCACGAGACATATTTTCAAACAAAGGTAGACTTGGGTTCGCCAACCATCATCGCGGTTGACGTCGCTGCTGTTGCAGAGACCGGAAATCTTGCATTGGCCTGTGTTGAAGACCGCGCCGCTTTTGATACCATCGTCACGACCTGCCGAAATGCAGGAACCCTCAACATTGCACCGTACCAGATGTCCTACGGCGTCTGGACTTTGGGGCGCGCAATCGCAAAGGCCGCCGGGTTTAAGGTCAGGATTATCGGCCCCCCGACATCAGTATCTCATTTTGCAAACAACAAGACGAAGTTTGTGACGCTCGTGACGCGCCTTCTTGGTAAGGATGCCTGCCCATTGACCAGCGAACGACAAACGCCTGTCGGTCTTGAAAAATATCTGTCCGGCCTTGCCCATGACCATCAAACTTTAGTTATCAAACATCCTTCGAGTGCCGGAGGACTTGGCAACCTCAAAATTAAGTCCTCTGAACTCCTCGCCCTACCAACCGAAGCCCGCAGACATTGGCTTAGGGAGAAAATTCTTCGGATAGGTTGGAGGCCTGGTCAGATCATGCTCGCAGGCGTTTGGGTCGATAATGTCTCGCTAAGTCCGTCTGTACAGATGTGGATTCCCTTGACGGTCAATGGGCCGCCAATTGTCGAAGGAATTTTTATGCAAACCGTAAATGGCGATCACGCAGCGTTCACAGGTGCGATGAGAATAGTGCTTAACGACGATCTGACGGACCGCATGGTCAGCGAAGCAACCCGCATCGGCCTCGTCTATCAGTCCTTGGGATATTATGGCCGATTGAGTCTCGACTCTGTCCTAGTGGACACAAGTGACGAAGCACGCAGACTGAAATGGATCGAGGCGAACGCGCGGTGGGGCGGCGTATCGATCCCCATGACGATCTGCAATCGCATCACGGGTGGGCTAGAGCCTTGTGACTTTCAAGTCGTGCAAGAACCTGTTGATCCGAATTCTGAACATGTTGCGGAACCATCAAACGTTATAAGACTTCTTCCGAAAGAGAGTGATCTGCATATCGCCATACGCCTCGAAGCTTCCAAACTAGGTTGGTCCCAGTGGCCGAATTGAACGCCAATCGAGATCCGTATAATTATCGAAATAAACCACCGACTGCCGCCCCGTTACTTTCGATGACAAAATTTCGGCACAATTAAAGACCTGAATGTTGCGGGGCTGAGTCTGACATGTTGAATCAGACCGTTTCAGAGCCAAGCATTGAAGCCGAACGAACTGGAGAAACGAAATGAAAATGGAACATCGAAAATCAATTTACCCGTCTCCTCGACAGCTCTGCCGAGCCTTCTGCGCCGTGCTAGCCTTCTGTTTAGCCCCGACTGGCTATGCGACTGACCCGATGTCCTCGCCACAGTCTATGGAAATTCGTGAGGCGTTCGCCGCCTGTCGCGAAAAGCCGACGGAAATGAGCCGGTTCCTCTGCCATTGCTCCGTCGTAGACAGGCAATGCGAAACCGCCCTGAAACCTCAGCACGGTCAGTGGCGCACAATTGAAGTCTGGCACGGAGAAAATGAGGCGGACCGGGAGGTCTTTTTTCACCTAGCCCCACGACCCGAAGATTTATTCGCACTCGAACAGTTTGACCAAGGGATCATCGTTTCCTGCCTTGTGAACACATCTGCGGTAACTATTCATCTTGGCGAGACCATCGACATTTTGAGACCTGTCCAGGTCAAGCTTGATGGAACGCCGTTGGCTGTCGAGCTTGTCGAAGAGGGCATAAACGTTCTCGCCGTCGCGCGCGATACGGAGGACGCGACGCTTGCCCTATCCAGCGCGAATGAGATGATTGTGCTTTACGCCGATGAGGGGGGCGACGACGTCGAGGTCACCTATCAGACGGCTGGCTTTGCCGCGGCAATGTCCGGGTGGGAACCCCTCTGCAAGGCAGCAATCAGTTGAAGCGAATATGGCCAAATCTCGCCTCTCTGGGCGCCGCGGGGACCGTGACGGTGTCAGGCAATCTTACGGGCGCAAATGGTCAACGCTACCTCGTTAATTGCGGTCTGTTCCAAGGCAATTACAAACTCAAGCAACGCAATAGGGAGACAATTCCCGGGTCGGCGCGCGGCATAGACGCAATTATTCTGACGCATGCGCATCCGCCGCCAGATTTTCTTGGTGCGAGCCGAAATCGCGCAACTCAATATGGTCTACGCGCATGCCGATCCTCCAAGCGTGTGGACTGGTTGGTTCAGGATCTATCGTCGCGGCAGGTTTGCAACAGGCATGGCACAAGGTCGCTGTGGCCACTCTCACCCAGAGCATAAGCGGAAAGCCCAGCTTGTCAGCGATGTTACCGTTGCAGGGCGAAAACTTCGATCTCGCTATTGATGAAAGGAAACGCAGATGAAGCCTCTAATCAACGGAGTCGAACTCTGGCTCAAACATTTCCCGTTTCCTTCCGATGCGCTGCACAAATATGATCGAGGCCACCTAGCGGTCATCGCATCCGAAGACCTGACCGGGGCAACACGATTGGCTGCATCGGCTGCAAACCGGATAGGTGCAGGGGTCGTGACCGTTCTGTCCAGAAATCGTGTGAAGTTTTATCAAGCTTGCCTGCCGCCAGATATCATCGTGCGAAACGAGGATCACGCGGATTGGAGCGATTATTCAGTTTGTTTAGGGGGGCCGGGTGGAATTCTATGTGATCAGAGAGAGCGCCTAGAGCAACTCTCTGGAAAACCTCGTTTGCTAGATGCAGGCGCTATACCGATCGAACCCAAAAACAGCTTTCTTGACCCAGAGGCTTTGCTAACCCCTCACGAAGGAGAATTTAGGCGCGTTTTCCCCGGACTCTCAGGATCACGTTTAGAGCGCCTACAACAAGCGATCGCTCAAACGAACGCCTGCATTCTTCTGAAAGGGCCTCAAACGCTGATAGGACATCCCGACGGACGAGTTGTCATCAACGATCGACCTAACCCTTATCTCGCAAAAGCAGGGAGTGGTGATGTTCTGGCGGGTCTAATTTCGGGACTAATGGCTCAAGGTATGGATACGTTTCATGCTGCATGTGCAGGAGCATGGTTCTTGAGTGAATGTGGTGACAGACTCGGTCCTGGTCTGACAGGAAGTGACCTCGAGTTCACTGTATCTGAAGTCTTATGGGACCTTCACAGTTGAAGTTAAAACAACGGCATTGGCAGTAGATCTCAGCTCGAATAATATCCGTGCAATCTAATACCATATTCCAGAAGTATTTTAGCCGTTTCGAAACATATGAGCGTCGAATAGCCTTTGTGGTGAATGTTCGGTTCTGGTCACCGTTGGCTACAACATTCTCTTTGCCTTCCCCCAACTGAGCCCTTTTCAGTCGTCGACTAGGCAGCGTGTAGCCGCTCGCTTCGGTCAAAATTTCTCCTGAAAATGCCCCGTGCGTGATCAAGCATTCCCTCTATTCATGTTACCCGCTGTCGGCGGAGGTACAGCTCGAATTCGTCCAAGCCCACCTTGATTTCGCCGTATACTATTCTCGCGGACCTGATCGAGCGAACGTTTCATCTGACCGAAGAGCGCTTCCGGATTCCGCCGGAAAGCCGGGTTTGCCGCCATCCAGCGGGCCGCGACCCCCGTCACAATGGGGGCGGCTTGGGACGTGCCGCTAAACCGTGCGTAAGCTCGACCAGGAATAGCAGCCTTCACGTGGACACCGGGTGCAGAGATATTTGGAACAGGGTAGCGCGGCCCCTCCGGGTAGGGGCCTTTGCCCCAATCGCTAAAGTCTGCAACCATGTCATCGATATCGCTAGCCCCGACACCCAGGGTTTTCGCATAATTCCCCGGAGAGGTATGATTGTGTTGCCCTTTTCGACCATTATTCCCGATCGCAGCTACAGTAGGAATTCCATGCTTTCGCCCTGCGCGTATCATGCTGATAAGAGAGTTGTCATAACCCTCCAAGCCGATTGATACGTTGATTATATCGACACCCCTTCGATTGGAACGAAACTGCTTTTTTACAAGCCAATCAATACCAGCAGCGATCTGAGGAGCTTTCCCGCCCAGCCTCCCTTTACTGTCGCGAGTCGTCATAACAGCCGCCACAGCCAGAGCGGCATTGGGCGCAACGCCATATGTCGCGCCGGCAGCGATCGAACAGACATGAGTCCCGTGCCCACTCGCATCGCGCGCTTGCCTATTGACTGGCCGTCCATCCTTATCGAATTCCTGAAAGTAGACTCGCTTTCCCGAAAATTCAGGGTGACTTCTATCGATTCCTGTATCTAGGATACCGATCACAGTCCCCTTACCGCCCGATTGACCAGATCTAAGTCCGATCTGCTCGAGATGCCAGTGATCAGATAGTCTCTCCTTATCTGTTTGTATCTCAAATGAATCGACCATCGGGATGAATGTATCGGGAATGGCGGAGACTCCCTCACGTTGATTTATTTCGTCTATATCGAGATCTTCACCTCGTATAATGATCGCCCCAATCCCACTAAGCAGACTGACACGCTCTTCTTCATCCACTGACAGATCGGCATCATCTCCGAATGCTGTCTCTTCGATTTCGCCCTTCGTAAGTGGAGCCGTCATTGCCGAAAGTGGCAGGCTGCCCTTTTTCTCCAAAATGGACTCTGCCAAGGCAGCCAACACGCGACGCCGGTGCGCAAAACGCAAGCCATCTGATTGCGGCGTCGTGATGGTTTTGGCAGTGTCAGGTGATGGCTCATAGGCCGCAGATGCATCGCCACCGTCGGGCGGGGCAATGGCAAGAATGGCCTCGAAATCTTCGTCCAGATAGTCACTATCCAGCATGATCAGGACTGTTTTGGTCATTTGCGCACCATCCCTACATAATGGGCTCGTCGGGGTCATCGCTTACGAAGTCGTCGGTCCGACTGAGCCGTCGTCCAATTGAGTTCGACTGCATCCTATTCAGCAGCTTCGGGAACCTTCAGCAGACAAGCCGCCAGCGATAGCAGTCCCTCGTCGACGTCCTGTTTTTTCATTAATCCGATCGCGTCCTGCGAATAGACAAGGAAGTTGTTGTCCAATGAATGGTCGTTGATTTCAGTCAGGATAGCGTCGGTCGCTTCGCAGCTGGCCTGGCTTACGGCGTTGGCATCCTGATCCAAAAGGTCGTCTATATAGCCCTGAACGACCCAGCGCGTGACTGGCCCAAAACGGCTATCGACAAAGTTGTTGGCCGGATTGCCATCTGCGTCGGTCTCGCTCAAATATGTATTAACCTCATCAATATCGAGCCGGCTAATGAGTTGGCCACTGTCGGCGGACTGCAAAGCTGTCTGAACAGCAGTCACTCTGTCTCCTGACAGTAACACATCCGTATCATCTTCATTGCCAATGGATGCGGGATTGGGAGCGGCTGGAACAGTCGGCCCACCAGCTGAGTTTGCTAGTTTTGGCGGTTGTTTGATGGTGAAAATCGTCGCTTTTCCAAGCGTATCAGTGATGATGAATTGCTGGTCCTGCCCGCCGGGCTTGATATCGTTCTTTTCCAACGTAACTGACAGGATCGATCCATTGACCGAGACGCCATCAGGACGGTCCTTGACGAAATAGGGCGCTGCACCACCCGTGATTTCGGTATTAACGGTTCCGCCTTCATAACCTTCAGCTAATGCGAAACTGCCGGGATTGATAGCGATGGCGGGCGCTCGGTCGATGGCGTCGATCTTGGCACCCGTGCAGGCTGCGAACGCATTGTCTGGGAAGGTCAGAACCGTCTGGCCACCGAGAGCCTTTATGTCATCTTCGAGTTCTTTGACCGTTGCGTTTATCTTGTTTCTTAATGTTATGATCCGAGCGAAGTCCTCATTGCGAGCTTTGGTCAAGTCGTCTGTGATACTATCGAGTTCTGACTTAAGCTGGTTGAGTTCACCATCGCCGCTAGACCATAGAGTGACACCCACATTCGGATCAGTATTATTTACATCTAAAGGTGCGGGCTGTGTCATGGATTTGGGCTTTACCGTCGATAAATCCGCAAAAGCGAGACCCCCATCAACGGACGCTCGCAAATTGTCATTGAGCTGAATGAGATCCGGTTGAGTGCGTCGAACCGCATCATTCACTTGCATGCGAACAGTTTCAATCCGGTTGAATAATTGTGCCCCAAGTCGATCATAGTCTTGGAGTAAAGCGTCGACTTCGCTCTTCGCACGATCTGCCGCCAGACTCGCATCGGGTTGTGGAATATTATTTGTGGCCCTGATCGCCTCAATCTGACTCACAAAACTTTCTAGTAGACTCTCTCTCGCACTTATGGGGATTTCAGGCTCGACGGGTTTATCCTGAGTCGACCTTCGCTTGGCTGTTGCTTCCGAGTCCCTAATGGCTTGATCGATTACTCCACTCGCATCGTCCGTTGCGTCATAAATCAGATCACTGAATTCCGACCTAAAACTATCCACTACGTCATTATATTCCTGCTGATACTCTGACAGAATTGCTTTCATTTTCTCAATCCGATCAAACTCGGTACCCTGAGGGCGATTATCAGTCGCCGCAGATAGAACGCAGATCACTTGCCGCGCACCCAGACTATAGGCGGCTTCGTGGCTCGGTGAGATCAGGACACGGCTGCTAATTCCCAGGCCTGATGCGCTCAGCCCTGTTATCAGGGCCGTGTCGCCACCATTATCTGTCGCTTCAAGGCCGAGAGCGACGAGCCCGCCCCAGATAGAGCCAAGATTCGCGCCACGTCGTTTCTGAGCCGAAGCCTGCAACGCGTTATTGTAAGCATCAATCAAAAACCGCCCATATTGGTCAGCTGCTTGGTAACTGATGGGTTTCGTCTCAACGTTAGTTGAACCGGATTGGAACTCAACACCGAGCTTTTTACCGAGTGCTTTCCTGTCGGCATCATTGGAAAACTGCATCCCGGGCCGTGGAATATCGGGCTGAACATAGGGACCACTCGCACAGCCACTCAAGATAAGCGCTGCCAGCGCCGTTGTCGTGAAAAGCCCCGCCGTTACCTGTCGCATTTCCTGTACCCCATTCATTTCTACAAATGATGGCGTAACTGAAATCCGCTTCTTCGCCGCGTGATCATCATCACGCTCAGCAGAATTTCTTGACTATACTTTATTATTTTGAAACGTATTACCTCCTAGGGAGACTACGTTGTGGGGCGGGACGAGGTTCAAAATAATCGTGAATCCCTAATTCGGTCTTACGGGACTATTCAAACCTTAAGCCCTTCGGATCGATTATTTTCGATGGATGATCCGGCGTCGGAAATTAGTTTCATTTTAGACGGCCAAATTTCAGCGCATGTGTTTTCAGAAACTGGCCAACAAACATGGGTCAGCCAATATTTACCTGGCGATTTTATTGGCTACATAGATTATTTTATTGAGAACACGAGAACATCCGAAGCTGTCGCCGACACTTTTGTGCAGATCGTTGTCCTGAAACCGCAAATGTTTGAAACGCTCCTGAGCCAGAACCCTGATCTGCAAAACCTAATCCAGAGAGATATGGCTCAGAGATTAAATGACATGACGCTACGTTTGGTCGAAGCCGTAACATTATCCGCGCCCGGTCGCGTCTGTGCCGAGCTCAAACGTATGGCCAAACCGATCGGGCGTGATCCGGGGAGTCAGATTATTCGGCCCAACCCCGTTTTTGTAGAGGTAGCACGGCGGATTAGCAGTACACGTGAGACAGTCTCCCGGACGGTCAGTCGATTGTGCAGTCTTGATGTTTTATCCCGCACATCCGGCGCCATCATCATCAGGGATATGGAGCGATTAGAGCGGCACATCCGTTAGGCTAACTTAGGCTTCGCAACGAGTGCGTAGGCTTCGTAATCGTCCTGCGTTCTTCCGGCATAGCTCACGCTATGTGTATCATGTGCCATCAAAGCAATCAGATTGGCCATCGTGTCCGATACATATATTCCGCCCGGAAGCGCCGCCTCTAGCAGAGACTGCGCAATAATCTGTGCCTTCGGGTCGCCCTTCAGATAGGTATGGATTCCAAGCTTGATTTGAGGATGACCACTCTCTCGCAAATGATGGGCCGTGTTCAGTATGGCTACCATGTCACTCTCAACGTGAGCGCTCTCCTGCCTACCCTCCACAAGGATATACTTTAGAGTATCCCCGAGTGGGTCTCGCGGCGTGTTTGTCGAACTTTGGACTGCGGGCGACATTATGAAGGTCTGATCTCTACCAAACTCCTTCCATAGTGCCGCATCCGCCGCAGTTTGAGACACTCTATCGTCCGGGTTGCAAATCAATAATTGAGTGGCCGGCACAGCCAGCCTGTCCGCGCTACGGATCGCCATCCCCATAGACATGGCGCTGGCAAGCCCCGTTAATGTATCGGTTGGCTTAGATGAACCAATGTCCAATTCTTGCCGCGACGCTGCCTGCTCCCAACAAGTTTCAAATCTATCAAGCCAATGCGCCCCATATGGACGCACAGATCTTTCTATGAATGCGTGTTTTGGGCCCGGCAGCACGACGTTTAATTCCGCACCCTGATCCAGTAACGCTTCCGCGATCAAGATATCGGATCCCGCTGCAAGCGCCCCATATCCAAAGCCGATATCCTGCCGTTGAATAGAGTCCGTGACCTTTTTCTTGAGGTCCAACAGATCAGTCTCCGGTATTGAATTTTCGAAAATATAGCCAGCAAAGTGAACCGATTGAGGGGGCGTGAAATGACTGAGCCACGACAGGGGTTGTTCAAGCTTTTTAGAAATCATTTTGAGCTGTTTAAGCGTTGATGCCTGCGCCACATAGTTCAGCGGATCATGGTCCCAAGCCTCTTGGAGAGCGGATTGCGCGGCACTCTCCTCACCAAGTAGAAGACGTGCTTCTGCTCGCGTGGCCTCGACGAAATATTTATCTGTTTTTTCGGACAAATCTTGTGTGGGCAGCAACTCAAGGACACGCTGAGCCCGCATGTTGGCGATTTTATTGGGGACACCGCCAAGCCAAGCCATGGTCGCTGCATTGATCCCGGAATAATATCCACCCGTTGCCCTGAACGCGGCTTCATATCGATCCGCTGACTCGAGTGCGAAGTCGCGGGCCGTCACGCCGCCGGAGCTGAGATACAGATCTTTGTACAGGCGCCCCCCCAGAGCCATGATGTCTTCATCATGCCAAACCTTATCCAGTCCGTAGCGCGCATATTCCTGCCGTGCAAAAGCAAGCGATCCTGCACGCGCGAGCGCCAAAACAGCCTGATGCATATGCGGCAAGCTGTCGGGGCTCTCGCGCAAAGCTACGATAGCGGAGTCGTATTGATCACGAGGTATCATCTGAGACCTAGTCTATCCTTAACACTCGATTCCTTGAACATGCACTATTGCCTATGGCGGACTTCCATCATTTCGGATAATTGGATCGAACCAGATATATGTGGTTGCATCATTAGGATCATAACCATCTCTCTTGGTCAGATAGAGATCATAAACAAAAAGATATTTATCCCTCCATATATCCTGTCTATTTTTCACGGCAGACGGCCCCTCATAGGTAAATTTAAGGACATCGTCTTCAACCACTAACTTCGTAAACATCTTCGACATATCTGGAGCATTTTCAATTATGTCACGGTACTCATCTCTCGGATTATCGATACTGATTGGTCTGCTTGTCCAGTGCCGAAGTTTATATCCATGCACTCGTTCAAACCCATCATAGAACTTAAAATCACCGAAGGTTTGCTCATCAAGATGAATTTCGATCGGCATTCCCTCAAGAACGCCAAAGTTTAAATCTGACTTGTAAATCAGGTCCCAGAGTCGCTGCGGGAAATTACTTGGAGTATATCCATCTCCGTCAGAAAATCTCTTAATTTCCTCAATAAATCCTCGCCCTCTATTCAAATTTTCTAATCGAGTCATTCGTGGGTTTCCACGAAAATCTCTATAAATTACAAGCTTTTTTGGCTCCATCTTAAGCTCCCTATTTAGATGCGTGCAGTTCAAGTTTTTCAATGTATTTCTCTACTTCTGAGAAAATCACAGGGAGGCTTACCTCTCTGCCGTCGAAGAATATTTTCGCACGTTGAATTTCTTCGATCCGTTGTCTTGCGTATTTTACTTTACCCAAGGAAACCTCGGCGCTCGCCAAATAGTAATTCAACCACACATAGTTTCTCAGGAAATAATCATTTGAACGATCTAGCTGCCACAACCTCTCCGCCGACTTCATTCTATTATTAATGATATCGACAACGTCGTGATACCGCTCTGCATTCAACATAGCTTTAGCAACGCCTGCTGCAGCGAGATTTACTTCATGCTCCAGAGCCCTATCTTTTGGGTCATTTCGGAGCGCGATTTGCAAGACTAGAAGTTGTTTTTGCCGCGTCAGCACTGAGAAATCCGGGGCCTCTGCGGCATGAACCTCCGCTTGCCATGCATAGGCGTAGGCCAGCTCTTTAATTATCTGTTGGGCCGTTGGAAACGACGCGTATGCGGCCTCAAACCGGCTCACCAACTCATCAATAGTCTTAGTTGGAACGTTGAGCTTTCCTAGCCTAGAATCCCATATGGCCAAATTGGTGTCCGCCATTATGGGCTCTATACGACCGCGAAGTGTATTCGGCTCAAGGACCGACAAATGTTTCGCTAGATCTGCATATTTTTCAAAAAATTGCCGAGCTTCGTTTTTGGTATCTTCGGAAAAGTTCAAACTACCCAACCAATACGCAGCTTGCGCATAGTTAAAAACGTAATCTGCATTGTCTGGAGCGCGCTCATATAAACGGCGTGCCTGATTATAGGCGTCTTCAAAATAGGATCGCGCTGATCTGGGCTGCTTTTCGTCCACGGATTCGACTCGACCAAATTCAAGCGCAATTTCACCTAGGCTCATATTCACACGCGATAAACGTTCATAAGCCTTTGGCTGATCTAGGGTCGGTTCAAAATCATCGTAATAGGCACTCGCTCTCTGAATGACGACATCGAGCACGTCGAGACGCCCGACCTTCTTAACTTCCTCTTTTAAATCCGTCAGCATGAACTCTATTTGCTCTTCCGCTATGTTCCGACGGAAATCCGCCTCCTCTCGCGCATTCATTGCGCTTATCAAGAGTGAACCCATCGCTATCACAATGGCCAATGCGGATAGCGTGATGGTCATCACGCGCTGTCTGCTGCGTCTAAGGTCTCTTTGGACCAGATCATCCAGACCTATGTTGGCCAAGCCCGATAGAAGTTTCAGTAAGCCAAGCCGTTTTCCGTCGCCAATATTCCGTAAGTCTGCGGCGAGAGGCTCCGCGGGTGTTCGGGTCAACGCCCCTGTCTCATCGACCGTGTATCGCAGAGCGTCAGGGAAACATTCGGTTTCTCCGCCTGAAAAGGGCTCCCCTTCAACGATGACACTAAAGATGCGAGCGTCACGATTATGCCGCTTGAAGTATAAGATCTCCTGATTGACCCAGTGCGACTTTGCACTCGCGGGAGAACATATGACGATCAAGGCTTCGGACCGCTTTAAGGCCGCTTCGATTTTTCTGCCCAGATCATGGCCAGCGGTCAATTCCTCACGATCTCGGAAAATGGGTCGCATTAGATAGGGACTATACTTGCCGTCCCTATCTACAGAGAGAACCTTGGGAGGAAACGGGTAATGCTCAAGCTTTCGGTGCAGCCACGAGCCCCATTTCCGGTCATGGTGGCTATAACTGATAAATGCTTTGTACGTGTGGTGTGGCTGCATCCAATATCCAGTGGTCTCAAACGAACTGAAACCACGATAGCATAAAATATTGCCGTCGCCATGCACTCGAGAGATCAGTCCATCGACCATGGCGGCATCGTCAGAGCTGCTCTGACTAGTAGACCGAGAAGTGCCTCATGGGATGCAGCTCTCTCGTGGTGAGATCGCTCGGGTGGCATGCGGCAAAACTACGGACTAAATCTTACCCGCCCTGTCTTTCTAGCAAGAATTGACGGCTCAGTAGGTCATTCCGAATGATATGCTTCCGCCATACGCATTAAAACTATTCGCGCCTATACCGTCATAAAAGCCTTCAACTGTGAACCTAGAACCACTTTCTAGAGTGTAGGTCAGGCCGCCTTGACCACGAGCCCTAAACTGATCGGACCCGGTCATCATACCTGTTGTCAAGTCTGCCAGATCGGGCGTTTCAAAGTCCCAGATACCTCGCAATGAGAATGTTGACGAGAGAGCTCGAAGACTCTCTTCATTCTCATTTTCAAGCTGGATCGTATGGCTGATGCGCGGGCCGAATGAAAGGCGTCCAAGCTCTACGTCCTGTTCACCGATAACGATGCCGTTACTGTCAGTATATGCCGACTGCCGTTCCGTGTAATAGAGCAATGCCAACTCGGGGGAGATCGTCCAACCAGACGTTTCCCCTTTAAGGTTTAATTGACCCGTCAATTGCCCTTTAAGCAACCACCGTGTTGTTTCGAACTCATCGACATAAGTATTGTACGGACTTATTTCATTATCTGATTTGCCCCATGCCACGCGACCATCAAAAACGAGCCCATCTTTGAGGCGAACAACCGTATAGGGTCCCACAAGGAAACCATCTCCAGAGACTTCAAATCCGTCACTTGAGATGGTCTGTGAACGGCTTTGTTTGGAGTGATCATATTGACCAAGCACGCCAACGAGAAGGTCATCTGACACGCGATAATCTACGCCCGCATGTATAAATAACTGATCGGTTTCCGACCCGTCTTCACTATCCACTACTGCCAGAGTAGCTTGTACCCAGCTCGCTATCCGGCCTGCATGATCTGCTCCAACAAGCCGATTGAGATTTAGGGCTTCACCTGAAGCCCCGCCATCAAATGACAAGTTGACCAATTTCAAGTTACCGGATCCATTGAGGCGCCCATCAAAGCCTTTTCCGGCGCCTTGATTTTGCAACCGCGCTGAAAGGTTTGGATCCGCCGCAGTCAGTTGGTCGGCACGTCCGGCTATAAAGTTATTTGCAATGGCTTCCGTTCGTATACGTACGACCTCTGAATCTAACTTAAACTCAGTGACCGCAGGATTGGCGAGCGCCTGATTGCCATTTCCTGAACTATCCTCAGCGACGTTGGCGCTTATTGTTACTGTTACAGCCCCCAACTCCGCAGGTTTGACCATAAACTGATATTCATCGGCTGTCAGTTCGGTGAATACATCAATGGTACCATTCGTGACCGTGATATCAGATGCCTCAAAGTTGATCACATCTTCAGAGAAGCTCGCCGTTAACATAAAATCGACCGTTGTCTCACTCGGTGGGACACTCAGCGTGACGATGGGGCCCGTTGTGTCAATGCGGACTGAGGCGATCTTTGCTTCAGTATTCGTATTCCCGGCAACGTCTGTAAAACTACCCGCCTCAATAGATAATTTGAGCATCGTTCCGTCAGTGGCCCCCTCATGATTAAGTGAAGGCGTGACGCTGACTGTAAAAATGCGACCTCCCGGTTGAGCGGCAAAGTTTGACAGGGCCCCACCCTCAATGCCGATGTCATCCAGTTCGAAGTTGGTGACAGGCTCTGTGAAGGTGAATGTGGCGGTAAATGGGTTGTCGGCGTCACTCGTGCTTGCGGAGTCAGGAAGTGTGATTTCAACTTCAGGCGCACTATCATCTAAAATGGCTGTCTGAACACCGGACGCGATGTTCCCATTACCGGCGAGATCAGTGACGACATTTGCCGCGAGCGACACTGATATATCACCCTGACCATCTGGGCCTATCAACGCAGTATATCCCGATCCATTGCCATTGAGTTCGCTCACAGATCCGTTGACTACGGAGATATCTGCCGCCGCGAAACCAGTGACGTCTTCGGAGAATGTAAATCTTGCCGTAAACGCCCCGGTGATTAGATTTGGTACGTCAGATATTGTGACCGTTGGCGACGTATTGTCCTCATTCGTCAGGCTAAATGCGACAGAACTCAGCGCCCCAGACGTGGCCGTCACAGCATAGCTGCCGACTGTATTATTCGCGGTGAGTATGGACGATGTTGCCACACCTGAAGCATCCGTTGTGACTGTTTCACTGATCCCGCCACCAGAAAAATCCCCGGACGCCCCCGAGGCGGGTGCCGTAAACGTGACGCTCTCACCTGAAACCGGATTGCCGCCCACATCCGTGACTGTCGCGATAAGGACATTGCTAAACGCCGTCGAAATTGCCGCGCTTTGTCCGCCGCCCGATGTCGCAACTAAGGTCGCAGCTGCGCCTGGCTGGTTTGTTAGGGCATAGGTCACGGAGTTTAGAGACCCGGACATAGCCGTCACAGTGTAATTACCAATCTCACCATTTGCCGTGAATCTGGACGACGTAGCAGCACCGGCCGCATCGGTTATGGCTGTTTCACTGACCCCGCCGCTGGAAAAGGTTCCTGACGGACCCGCAGCTGGTGCCGTAAAAGTGACGCGTTCACCCGGCACAGGGTTACCGCTCGTGTCTATCACTGTCGCAACCAGCACATCATTAAACGCCGTCGAAATCGCCGTATTTTGTCCGCCACCCAAAGTCGCCGTCAAGGTTGCGGCTACGACTTCGTCGTTACTAAGAGTAAAGGCAACAGTACCAAGCCCCGCAACAGACGCCGTCACATCATAAGTGCCAATTATCATATTGGCTGTGGCTGTGACTCTGGCTTCACCATTCGCATCAGTAATGGCTGAGGGCGCAGACAAAGCAGCACTGGCTCCAGACCCCGGAGCCGTAAAGTTTACGGTCACGCCTGAGACGCGTTCCCCAACCCTGTTTTCCACTCGGGCAATAATCGCATTTACAAAAGCGGTATTTATCGGCGCAGTTTGCCCGTCACCTGACGCTGCAGCAATATTACCGCTCGCAATAGACGCGTAGGTGAAGCTCTGAAGAAATGGATTCTCATCTGCGTCATTATTCGGAATAGAAAGAGTGAAACTGCGATCAGGCCCGCCAGATGTTACCGGGATCACCCGGTAGCCGAGCAGAGTGCTTTCACCTGGGATGACGGACGCAGTACCTGGCTGAATGAGCCGCAAATCTTCCGGGTGTGTCGGTGACACGATTATTGCCTCACCTAGCGTCAATGGACCAGTACCGGCATTTCTAATAGTCAGGCCGCCTGAAATCGCAGTAACATCCCCAAGCGCAACCGTATCGCCCGTCTGAAGCTCCGTGACACCTCGAAACACTTCAATCTCGGGCGGCCCCTGATTATTCGTTAGCGTGAAATTAACTGACGGGAGACCCGTGGCAGTCGCGACGACGTCATATGTGCCTGTGTCACCATTCGCCGTGAAAGTGGTCGAGGTCGCCACGCCGGATGCATCGGTCGTGACGGTTTCACTGGCGCCGCCACCGGAAAAAGTCCCGGACGCGCCCGAGGCTGGTGCCGTAAAGGTGACATTTTCGCCCGGAACGGGATTGCCGCCCGAGTCCGTCACCGTTGCGATAAGGACAGCATTAAAAGCCGATGAAATCATCGCACTCTGGCCGCTACCTGATGTCGCTACAAGACTGCTTGGGGCACCGACGACTCCGGTCCCACTAATGTTGAACGTAAACGGGCTTTCGTCCGGGTCATTGGAGCCAATGGAAATCGTCGCCTGACGCACGCCGACAGCTGTTGGTCGAAATCTAACAACAAAACCCGTACTTGAGTTACCGGGCAGATTACGGCTCCCTAGGCTGGGGCTGAACCTGAAATCACCTGCATTGGGGCCTGTAATCTGCACATTGGAATCGAGAATGGACAACGTGCTGAATGGACTAATATTTCCGACGCCATATCTAAACCGATCCGAGTCCGTACCCACCTGCTGAATGCTAAAATCCGTACCGTCTGCAGCTGACGTTACGGTTTGGCCGTTTACAAGATCAGGCCCGCCCGTTGGATTGGCGCTTGTGCCATTGCCGGTAACTCTAATATCCGGCTCATTATTGATGATCTGAACTGTGGACTCATCAAGCCCTGTTGGCATGCTGTTCGTCAGTGGATCATTGTCACTATCAATAATATTATGCCCCGGGCTCAATGACAGCGTAACATTTCCATTGAGGTCCGCCAGATCACCCCCAGACAGTCTCAAATCCAAGAGCGTTCCAAACTGAGACCCGATGTTGTCCGTAGGCGGCGTTCGGACGGAAAGTGTCGCGGTTGTCCCGCTCACCTGAAAATCATCGGCTGTGAGGTTCTGTATCCCCTGTTCGGAGAAGATGATCCGCCAGATGACCTCATCGGCGTCCGTAGGCGAGGTTCCAATGATCTGATCGATAGAGCTGATGCGTGGCGGTTCATTGACGCCTGTACCGGTCAGATCAATGATGAACGGGCTTTCGTCGCTATCATTATTGGTAAATGAGAAGGTGACATTGTGAACCCCTAATCGGCTCGGCGTGAACCGCACAACGAAGTTATTTTGGCTTCCGGCTGTAATCGGCGACGCTGGGTCTACCCTTACTGTGAAATCAGCGGAATCCGGACCGGATATGATCGGGCTGGAGAACGTCAGGTCGGCCGCGCCCGTATTCTCGATGATAAGCGTCAGGTCACGCATATCTCCGATTTCGACAGACCCGTAATCGGTCCCCTTTGCACGCGTTGGTGTTGTGTCGGGCGTTGTGAGCGTGCGCGCCAGAGTTCGGATTACGAGTTCCGGCTGGGGTCCAACACTGTTGGTTAAGTTGAACGCGTTTTCATTTATGCCCGTCGGGGCAAAATTCATCAGCGCATTGCCAGCAAAATCCGTAATGTCAGTGCCACTATTAATAGACAGCGTCACTGTACCGTTCAGGTTAGGTAAATCCCCTCCTGAGAGGATCACGTCATAGACCGACGCGGAGACAGAATTAACGGTCACGTCTGCGTTCGCAACACCCGCAATCACGAAGTCCCCGCCCAGGGCACCATTCACATTCTGAACCGCTTCATCGAACGTCACGCGCCACGTCAGGCTGTCTGCATCCGTGTTTTCAGTCGTCGGATTTTGTCGAACGATAGAGGCAATACGGGGCGGGGTCGTGTCCGCAGCTGCAACCGTGTTCGTCAAGCTGAAGTCTACTTGCGCGATGCCAGCCGTGGTCGCAGTCACCGTATGAGCGCCCGCAACGCCATTGGCCGTCACACTCACGGACGCCTGTCCATTGGCGTCCGTCACAGTTGTAAACGTGTTATTTCCGTTCGGAAATGTGACGGAAGGGTTGGCTGCGTTTCCGTCTGATACAAACTGTATACTCGCACTCGATATTGCATCGTTATTTGTATCAAGCAGCGTCACTACGAGTGGCTGCGCGTAAGCGGCGTTGATTGCAGTGGACTGAGTGTTCCCCGATGCCGCTGTGAAACTTCCTGGAACAACTGACCCAGTCCCCTGAACGTCGAACCTGAAGGTTCCTTCGTCCGCATCATTGGTGGTCAAGGTAATCGTCGCCTGCTTTAGCCCGGCCGTAGATGGCGTAAATTCTAGCGCAAAATCTGTTTGGCTACTGGCACTTACGGGTGAAGTCAGGTTCGAGATGATACGGAAATCACCTGCGTCTGCTCCGGAAATCACAGGGCTGCTAACGATGAGGTCCGCATTTCCCTGATTGATAACAAAGAACAATTCATTTCTGGAAATCCCGACACCTTGGGACCCGAAATCTGTTCCGTCTGCTGTCGATGGCGTTGTATCAGGTGTGCTAATGACCTGACTGTTGCTCCCTTGCACTTCGATTTCGGGGGCTTGAGCGTGAGCCTTGGATACTGTCGAAAAACCTAGAAGCAAGACCGCCATGGCAATAACGAGATAACGGCCCCAATAAAGACCATAGGTGTGAGATTTATCTTGAATAGATCGAAACATCGTATGCTCACCCCAGCGTGCGTTTGGGGTAAACTTACGGAACTCGAAATCAGCGCGTATCCACTAATCAGTATAGGTGGCCATATTTCAAAGCCCTGATCTCTATTAAATAGTAGATATACGCCCTAGGGAATTCGCCATAGGGTCACATCAACAAATCAGGGGAGACGAAAGGGCTGTGAGCAAGGAAACATCAACGCCGCATACGGTCCTTATCGTAGAAGATCGAATCTATACCGCCAAAACTTTGCGGGCAGACATTGACGCACATCCGGCGCTAAAGGCCATAGCCATGGCGCATAACGTGGCAGACGCTCTGCAGGCTATTCAGCAGCATAGACCGCGTTTTGTTCTAGTTGATTTGGGTCTACCCGGTGGTTCGGGCATAGATGTCATTGACGCTGTGCAGACCGTTTCTTGGCGTTGCGAATGTGTTGTTATCTCGATTTTCGGTGATGAGAACCGGGTTCTCGAAGCACTACGCGCCGGAGCCAAAGGATACATTCTAAAGAATGACCCGCATCGGAACATCGGCAAACAGATTATGGATTTGATCGATGGCGGCTCTCCCATGAGCCCAAAAATCGCGCGCTTGTTACTTAAAATCGCGCAGTCGGGAGTAAACTCACACCCTCAGAACGACAACGATATACCCAACCTCACAGGTCGGGAAATGGATGTCTTGCAGCAACTTTCTTACGGGTTCAAACGCAAAGAAATAGCGGAACGGCTCTCTGTGTCTGTCGGCACCATCAGCACCCACATCAACAGCATCTACGGAAAGCTCAATGTCAATTCCAATATTGAAGCGGTGATTTTCGCCAAATCTAAGAAGCTATTGTAGGGCTTGGATAAGCCTCGTGATCCTAAAACACCAAACTTCATCTCGGAAGTATGCCATCCGGCATTCCGTAATCTGTTCTCTTATTGTGTTATTTTGCGCATCAGTTCTGTCAGCGCTCGTTCTAGTTCTTCCGCTAAATGCCTATCCAGAATACTCAAATTCCAAGAAATTTAGCACTATCAGTATGTGCCTAGGGACAATGGTGGAATGTCAGATCGACGGAGCTGAATTCCAAGACGTTAGTCTTCCCGTCTATCTCCCTCCAGTGAGACAGGCGGGGACCCATGTCGCAACGTTTCAACTTGAATTTGACCGGGCGGATATTGATTCAGACGTTGCGGCAATTTTCCTGCCTCGGTTCGCTGATGGTTTACGCTTAGAGTTGAACGGTGATCCTATCTCGCCAAACACGGATAATTTTGAGCGCTATAAAGACAAACCATTCACCCGGTTGTGGCATTTGCCATTTTACACCACCTTTACCGAGCGTCGCTTGAAGGAAACCGGAAACACAATTTCTATCGAGCTTGAAGCTTATAATTTCACCCAAATCACACTGTCCCCTGTCTATATCGGGGATGCATTCAGATTGCGCATTGCAAACCAGTTCAGATTTGTTGCCCGCAATGGTTATATTCGGGTCGCTTTCGCTTTGCAGGTTGGAATCGGGGGATTTTTACTCCTCTTGTGGTTAGCCCGGCGCGAGGACACGGAATATGGTTGGGCACTCGCCGCCAATCTGGCGGCTTGCCTCACATGTTGGCACTATATTTTACCGAACACACCTTTTTCAGCGCATGCGTGGACGTTGATCTGGAACATCGCCATTCAGGTTTATATTTATGCACTCTACAGATATTCTAGAAAAGTTATAAAATTACCGTCTTCTCGAGTTACCATAGTGTGGGTCACAGCATTTTGTCTGCTGAGTTCACTCACTCTATGTTTCATACCCGTCCAACAGTTAGCTGTCGGTCTAACCTATTACCATATTGGCAATGGCCTTTTAGCGTTAAGCGTACCCTATCTATTTCTCGTAAATTTACGTTCAAATCCGTACATCAACGCCGCTCACTTCATGATCTTCATTATGGCTTTCAGTTTCTTGGCTCGTGATTTTATATACATCTACGTTGATCCAGATCGTGCCATATTCCAAATGGGGCAATTTGTTCCCCTACTTGTTTTCACGATTATCACAGGCTTATTACTCACGCGCTTAGCCATTAGCCTGAACCAGGCTGAGAGCTTGCAGCAAACCATGAAACAAACAATTGAAGACAAATCGGCGGAAATCGTCGCGAAAGAAAATCAATTAGCCGTTACGCGAGAACGTCATAGAATCATGCTCGATTTACATGATGGGGTCGGCGGACAACTTGTTAATACACTCGCTTATATGCGCGGTAAAAAACGTAGCGATCCAGTGGTTAAATCCTCTATGGAAGCTGCCTTGCGTGATATGGCTCTCATCATTGATAGCCTAGAAGGATATGAAGATCTTTCGACATTGCTAGGCTCTCTGCGGTCAAGAATTGAACCTTTACTTGATGAAAATCAGATTCGACTGCTCTGGCATTTGAATGGAACACCCAATATTGAGACCAATCAGCGTTCGAACAATCTCAGCATTATTCGTATAATTCAGGAAGCGATCACAAATGCCGTGAAGCATAGTAAAGCTGAAACGATCACAGTCTCAAGTGATGATCGATCCATAACGATTATTGATGACGGCAAAGGATTTGATTTACAGAAGGCTCGTCAGAAAACTGGAACAAATAGTGGTATGGGCCTAGAAGGCATGAAACATCGCGCACAAGAGATCGGTATAGATTGTCATATCCGCTCAACTCCGTCAGGCACTCAAGTTCAACTTCTCTGGCCAACCTAAGGCACTTCAGAAGAAGCTAACTCTGCCCCATTCTGCCGACGTTTCACTTTTTCAGCCCGCTTAAGTCCGACCGCTCCACAAACGCTGAGATAAGTTGTGGTTGCAAGCGCGTTCGGCTTCATGCCAAAAATATCTTCAGCGATTAGGTTGGATCAATTTCAGCGGACAATGCCAATCTGGCTAGTCACAAAAAATAACGTCCTCCCATAGCAGCCTGTTCCCTATTACGATTGCAGCTCAATCGATGGTGAGGTTTTTGCCCTTCGTAGAATTTGCGACCCTGTGGCCAGCACGGCCAAAATCACACCAATGCCCCCTGAAATGATGAAAAATCTGGGGCTAAAGCTCACTTTGTATGCGAACTGCTGAAGCCACCCAGACATAAACCACCAGGATAGTGGCCAGGCGATAAGGCACGCGACGATAATCGGTTTCACAAACTGCCAGGCTAGCATTCCAGCGATGTCTCCACCTTTGGCACCAAGAGCTTTTCGTATTCCGATTTCTCGCTTCCGGCGTTCAATGGTAAAGGCGGACAGACCGAAAGCGCCAAGAATGGCAACGAAGATGGCGAGCACTGCGAAAGCAGTAGCGAGCCGAAGAAGCTGCCGGTCCTCGTCATATTGCTCGGCCAACTCCGCATCAATATATCTAATATTGAGGTTTTGATTTGGGTAGGTTCGCGACCAAGCGGCGTTTAAAGCATCCATAACTTCCGTGTGACGCGAGCCATCAAAATGCACTAAAAACACACTCATACTGCCTGGCTTAGGTATAAAGACCATGGGCTCAGCTTTGTAATGCAATGACTTATAGTTCAAATCATCCGTCACGCCGATAATTTGAATGTCAAAATCTACGCCATCAATCTGCATGCCTGCCGACTGACCCACGATATCCTCAATATCGGATATTCCAAAATTTGCGAGCGCAGCGCGTGTTATGATTACAGGCAATTGATCACTGAGCTGACTGAGGTCGTTATTGCCTTTCAATGCCCTATCGCTGGCATAGGTCTCATCAAAATCCCGGCCCGCGATAATCGGTATCTCGAAGGTTTTCAAAAACTCTGCGTCGACATACAGATAGGCTGCATTTGCGCTCTCTACTGCGCTGCGGCCTTCGGGGTAGATTAGACCAGATGCATCGCGCCCCCAGTCCGGCAAGGCATTCACACCGCTTATTCCCAAAATACCAGCTTCATCATTCAAAAGCGTCCGTAAAGTCTCAAGCCTTACAATCGTCTCGGTAGGACCGCGCTGAACGCCATAGATGGCAAGTCTATCTACGGCTTCAAATCCAAGCGGTTTTGAATCGATCAGACGTATCTGTGCGAACATGATAAGAATGGCCGTGACCAAGGCAATCGCAGCGGAAAACTGAATTGTGAGAAGCAAACTATTGCCGACCGTAGAGCCACCAATTTTTTGGTCAGAGCGCAATGCGACCGAGGGTTTTAACCCAGACAAGTACAGAGCGGGCAGAATTCCAATAACTCCAACGAGAGCTATTCCTACAAACGCAACAAGTATCAGAAACACTGGCGAATGAAGGGTCGATAGAGACAGTTCGTGCCCGACCAGTGTTTCGAATACTGGATGAAACAATTCGGCCGCTGCAAAACCAACTAATAGACTCAGGAATATATACACGCCAGCTTCGGCAAGATAATCCTTAAGCAATCTTGCTCTGCTAGCTCCGAGCGCCTTTCTCAATCCGACTTCACGGGTGCGTGACATGGCTCTCACTATCGACAAGATTGAGAAGTTCAGTCCGGATGCCAGAAGTATGACAATAGACACACCCGTGAAGAGTTTAAGCTGCCCCGGATTGCCACGCGTTTTCAAGTCCCCGGACTTAGCGGCAGAGAAATGCACATTTCGAATTGGCATCAATTCGAACTCGACTTTGATACCCTCGCTTTTGTCGAAATTTTTATCGAGAAATTGCTGCGCATAAGTCTCAATATTCTGTTCGAAAGATTGAGATGGTTGGCCATCCTGCGTACGGAAATAGTGGCGCACACTGAGGCCATTCCAGCCGTTACGGACTTGCAGTCCGTCTCGAATAGCCGAGTTGTCGATATGGCTGATTACGCTAATCTCTAAATGCGTTTCCCGAGGCAGATCAGCGATAACCGCCGTTACAACCCCATCACTATGCGTCCAGACATCCAATGTTTCGCCGATGGGGGATCTGTCCCCGAAAAACCGCTTCGAGACAGTCTCCGTCAGAACTAGGCTGTTGGGATCCGCGAGTGCCGTATCTGGATCACCTTCGATGAAGTTGAACTCGAACACGTCGAAAAAGTTGGGGTCCGCGAATGCAATCCTGTAAGTTTCTCTATCATCATTCTCACCGATACTGAAAAAATCATAGGCCACACGCGTTTGACTAACCTGATCAGAAACTACGCCGTCAAACTCTGTCTTCATGCCGTAAAAGGTCGATACGGTTGGGCGTGAATTCTGCCCAGATTGTGTGACGCTTGTCTCCAAACGATAAATGTTTTTGCTATCGGGAAGCCATGCTTCATAGCTCAACTCTTCTTGCAGATACGCACCAACAAGGACCGCGCACATCGCCCCCAAACTGAGACTGAGGATCGTGATCAACGTGAAAAGTTTGTCTGACAGCATGTGGCGCCAGACAACTGTGAGCCAGCTTAACATGTCAGTTTTCCTCCCTCGGAGATTGACTAACGGAGTTGTCTTGAGAGGTCATAATCTCTCCATCGAACAAACGGATGGTTCGTCCCGCATAGGAGGCATGGGCTGGCGAGTGTGTCACCATGACCAGCGTCGCGCCTTCGTCATTCAAGGATTTCAAAGCCCCCATCACATCTTCACCATGATGGGAGTCTAGATTGCCTGTCGGCTCATCCGCGAGGATTAGATCAGGCTCGGTTACAAGTGCACGGGCTACGGCAACACGTTGTTGCTGCCCACCAGAAAGCTGCGAGGGTCGATGATCCGCGCGATGCGCAATGCCAAAGCGCTCCATAGCCAATCCAGCTTTCAGGCGGCGTTCTTGGGCACCCGTTTTTCGATAGCGCAAAGCCAGTTCAACATTTTCACGGACCGTCAGCTGATCAATCAGATTGAAACTCTGGAACACGAAGCCGATATGCCGTCTCCGCACTTCTGCCAGTTTAGCTTCGGAATATCGGGACACATTTTCATCCTTGATCCAGAAATCGCCAGATGTCGGTCGGTCGAGCGTTCCCAAAATGTTCAACAAGGTCGATTTTCCGCACCCCGATGGCCCCATGATACTGACGAATTCACCTGGATTGACCTTTAATGAAACGTCTCGAAGCGCTGTCGTCTCAACCGTTCCACTGCGAAATGATCGCGATATTTTTTCAGCTCTGAACATCTTCTGCTCCAATTCTATAGCCTGACTTTGACATCACTTTTCCAGCTGCACTCGATCGGCTTCGGCAAAGGGTGTGTAGGTTGAAACGATAACTCGATCGCCTTCGGACAAGCCGTCAAGAATCTCGATATGGTCGCTATTTCTGCGCCCAGTGCGTATGGGTACGCGGTTGGCAGTCTGCCCGGACTCATCAAGAAGAAACGCCCAATTTCCGCCAGTGGTCTGCAAGAAGGGGCCATTTTCAACGATCAGTGCGGATTGTGATCCGCCAAGCGATAACCGTAACGATAGTGTTTGACCGCGTCGCAAATCATTCGGTGCGCCCCCTACAAAGAGAAGATCTGCCGTAAACTGACCGTCGATAATTTGCGGATAAACCTTCCCTATTTGGAGCTCATAATTACGGTCGGCCAGATCGACGCTCGCGGTCAAACCTGGCTGTATTCGATCTGCGTAGAATTCATCTACCCCAGCAACAATCTTGAAATTATTCGGGGAGTCTATTTGCCCGATACGTTCGCCACGCGCGAGGGACTGACCGATTTCGGCATTAAACGCCGTCAGCGTACCTTCAACAGGGGCCCTGATATTCAGCCCGTCCAGATTGCCACGCGCGACGGTAAGATTTTTGTTGAGACGTTCGCTGGCAGCACGCAACTGCTTAATCTGCAACCCCCCGAGGCGGGCGTCGGTTTCTTGCGCGTCTGCTGTGACGGCGCGGAGCTTTTGTTGATAATCGAGTTCATCACTTGAATCCTGATAGTCCGCCCGAAGAGAACCACCTTCGATCTCAACGAGCGGCTCAAGCCTTTTCGTAAGACGCGTCAGACGACGGATTTGATAATCAATGCCGATGATGTTTCGTGCGTGATCGATTCTGTTTCGCTCGATATCCAGTTCCAATGTGCGCAAATTATTGAGCTGCTCTTCAACCGCCGCTTCGCGTGACAGGACATCAAGCTGGAGCTGGCTGTTCGAAAGCACGGCCAGCAGATCACCAATCTTTACGCTCGCACCATCTTCGACGTGGACCGTCTCGACCCGACCGCCCTCGATCGCATCGAGAAACACGGTGCGCGCGGGAGTGACCTCCCCTCGTATTGGAATAAAGTCTTCGAATGACCCTTGGGAAACGGTTGCAATTCGCGTTCTGTCTAAAGCCGCAACTCTGATGTCAGGGTCCAGCGATTGAATTTGCCAGAGGATGACGATCGCCGCGATTATCAGGACCGCTCCAATCGCTAAGCCAAGCCAAATCCGCCAGACCGGGCGGTTTATTGTCCGATCCATACTAGACCCAGACAGGTCCGCTTTATGTGCGTCGCTGTTAGGGTCCTTGGTGGCTCGATTGAGGCTATCGGTTAGCATAGTCCTTCCTTCTAATGTCTAGCTTGAACCCTCCTTCGGTGTCTTTCTATAGGACTATGTGACTATTTTTTATTGTTGTTTTTCATGGGCTTAGGTGATTACGAGTTTATTCAACTGTTCGATATCGAACATACAGTGTACGCAATCGAACATTATAGGTGTGAGGTAGAGAATCTTGCAAAAATCGGCTGGGCGCATTCTGATAGTTGATGATGACCCAGGCGTCGTCGATGCAGCCGCGTTGTTTTTGAAGCAGCGATTTGAATTCGTGGCGTCGATTACAACCCCTAGCGTGACGGAACGCATATTAGATACCCAACCCGGTTTCGATGCGGTCTTACTGGATATGAATTTCAGCAAGGGCGACAATAGCGGGCAGGATGGACTGGCACTGATTGACCGGATTTTAAACAGCCCGAGCGCGCCCTCCATTGTCTGCATGACCGCTTATGGCGATGTCGACCTAGCCGTAAAAGCTTTGCAAAAGGGGGCAGTCGACTTCGTCGTCAAACCTTGGGACAATGAAAAGCTAGCGGCGACTATGCGAACCGCAGTCCGCTTGAAACGCTCCGAGACCGAAGCCGACACCTATCGCGCAAAGACTCGAGCGTTGAGTAAAATCGGCAATCCTGCACAGCCCTTAATCGGTAACTCTACAGGCTTTAGGCGTGTGATCGAACTGGCGCGCCGAGTGGCGCAATCAGACGCGAACATTTTCATCCTCGGCGAAAACGGCGTGGGTAAAGATCTCGTTGCGAGAGAAATACACCGCCTGTCTTCACGATCAGACCAGCCATTCGTCACAATCGATCTGGGCACCATTCCCGAAAACATGGCCGATAGCGAGCTCTTCGGAACGGTTTCCGGAACAAAGCAGACCCGAATGGGTCGCATTGCTGCTGCCAATGGCGGGACACTCTTTCTCGACGAGATTGGTAACGCATCCCTTCCCCTACAATTGAAGCTTCTCACATTTCTCGAATGCGGCGAGATCACACCTGTCGGTGCAGACCGGGCGGTCAAAACAGACCTACGCATAATTGCAGCAACCAACCTGGATGACGAGCATCTTCACAATTCGGATCAGTTTCGAACAGACCTTCTCTATCGTTTAAATACGATCGAAATTCGTATTCCGCCTTTGCGTCATCGCCGTGATGACATTCCGTTGCTGGTTGATCATTTCGTTCGTCAGTATGCGGTTAAACATAATCAGCCCATACGGACCATCCCGTCTGACGTTGCAACCGCTTTGAAGTCGTATGACTGGCCGGGCAATGTTCGGGCACTCAGTCACGCCATCGAACGCGCAACGCTCTTGGCGGCAGGGGAGGCATTCTCTCAATCCGACTTTGCACTACACTCGAAGGATGCCCATCATGCATCGTCGCTTCGCCTCGATGATATCGAAAAGACCGCCGTCGCCGCCGCGATGCGTCGCCATGAGGGTAACATCTCACATGTCGCGAAAGAGCTAGGGTTGACCCGTGCATCACTCTATCGAAGGCTTAAGAAATATGATCTCTAAAACTCATGGCCCAACGTTAGCCCTGCAAGTTTTGGGTATTGTTGCTGTCGCCTTGCTTATATCTCTGACCGCCACACAGACCCAAGCCTATGTCACTATGGGTTTACTTTGCACGCTTCTGGGCATCCAATCTTGGTTGCTCTTTCGAAGCGCGCGTCGTGGCCAGACTGAGATTGCGCGGTTTGCAGACTCCCTGCGATATGGCGACTTCAACCAAACATTTAGCTCCGCACATCTTACCAGCGAACTTTCCAACGCGTTTAACGGCGCTCTGGATTCATTCCGGACACTCAACGTGGTTCGTGATGCAGAGAAAGCAAAACTGCGAGCCCTACTAGATGAAGCTCCGAATGCCCTCATCACGCTAGATTCGAATGATTTGTTGAGCTGCTTAAACATCGCAGCGCGCAAACTCTTCGGCCAAGCCAGTGAGGCCAGCATCCATATTGACGCAATCTCAGATCGAGAATTGGCGCAAGCCATCAAGCAAATGCGATCAGGAGAGCGGCGTTTAATCCGCTCCGAAAATAACGGCCTCACTCATCGCATAACACTGACCGCCAATGCGCTAACCGTGCGCGGCTCAGACCTTAAAATCGTCGCCATCAGAAATATCGATTCCGAGTTAGGGGCAGCGGAATTTGAAGCCTGGCACGATCTCGTGCGGGTACTCACTCATGAACTCATGAATACCGTCACGCCCGTCAACACCATGGCGCACACGGCGAAGGAATTAGTAGATGAGCTGTCAGTCGCCCAAATGCCGCTGAATAGTGAGCCGGAAACCCATGAACAATGGCAAGATTTGAGGTCGGCGGTTCACGCCATCGCAGGGCGCACTCTTGGCCTGAAGAAGTTTGCGGAATCTTATCGCAAGATTGCCCGCATTCCAGCGCCCGAAAAAAGGGATGTGCTCATTGGCCCATTCCTAAGCCGAGTTGCCGCATCCATGACAGACACGCTCGACAAAGTGCCTTTAAAAATCATCGAGGTCACTCCACAACTGCTTTCGAGGTTCGACCCAAATTTGATTGAGCAAGCCTTAGTTAATCTGCTCGCCAATGCTCGGGACGCAACTCTGGAGGCGGGCCAAACGACTCCGATCATTTTGTCTGCAGAGGATCGTGCCGACAGTCTATTGGTTCTGCGGGTTACCGATAGCGCAAATGGAGTTCGGAAAGACATTGAAGGAAGAATATTCACACCGTTTTTCACCACCAAGAGAGACGGAACAGGTGTGGGCCTAAGCCTAGTCAGGCAAATTGCACTCGCACATGGCGGCTACGCCCGATACGCGCCCAGAACCCCGTCCGGAAGCGTGTTCGAAGTCATTCTTCCAATGGAGTAGAAGACGTAGGCGATGGCCGATAGACTTCTAACTTCGCTTGAGAGCCCCAATAGGGAGTTGAAGGATACTCGCTCAGGTCAGTCTACGGATCCGTTTTCCGACGCTGCTTTACGTACTCAATCGTCTGATCGACCTGCTCAGACGAGAGACCTAGATAGCCTCTTGGGTCCAACAGTTGGTCTATTCGGTCATGCAAATGAGCAGAGAGAACAGGATCGTTTAACAAGGCCTCTCGGAAAGACAAATCCTCAACAAGGGACATTTGCGCTGCTTTGCGAACTCGCTCTTCCGCTTCTGATCTTGCGATTTTTTCGGATAGAAACAGCATTAAACGCTGAGCCATGACCATGCCGTCCGTCAGATTGACGCTCTCCAACATTCTGGACTCATCGACGACGATCACATCGATCATTTTTCGTGTGTCCCGTATCATACGGGACGCTTCCAAGCTGATCTCTTCAACAATACGGTTGGGGCCGGAGGTGTTGTCACGTTCGAATGTGTTTTCGACATCATCAAGCAGGATTTCAGCCAGACGCGGAATCTTTCGGCTATGGGCTATTACACGTTCTGGCATCCGCGGATTACGCTTATGCGGCATGGTGCTGCTGCCGACATTCGTGTCCGGCTGACGTTCTGACAGTTCGCCAATATCTGTACCCATGAGACGGAAGATTTCAGCGCCCATCGCGCCGTAGGATTTCGAGATCAGAGCAAGCACCTGACCATACTCGGCAAACACGTCACGAGAGCCGTGCCAGTCAGCTGGTTCAGGGTCAGACAGACCTAGAGCTTTAGAAACATCCCGCTCTATCAGATGTCCTTTGGGACCTAATCCCAAATGAGTACCGACCGCGCCCTTCAAGACACCGCGAGACTCGACACGGATAAGCACCTCTTTCAATCGCTCAATATTGCGACGGTTCTGCGCCGCCCAAACGGCAACCTTTTTACCAAATGTAATCGGCAAGGCATGTTGCCCGATCGTTCGGCCGATCATGACCGTGTCTCGATGCTGCTCGGCCAGTCCGAGCAGAGCGACTTCAATCTCTCGCATGTCCTCGATCAGATGCAGAATACTATCCCTCACCTGTAGAACTCGTACTGTGTCGTATATGTCTACAGTCGTAACGCCGTAATGCAGATAGTTGGCGGCCTCCGAGTCCAGATGCTCACTCCAGACATTGAGCAGCGCGACCATACGGTGATTGGTTTTCTTATATTCAGCCGCAAGCGCCTCTTGCGGAACATATTTCACATCGGCCTTTGCACTGATGTGATCGGCTGCCGATTGCGGGATCACGCCATGAACCGCCTGCGCTCTGGCAATGGCGGCTTCGATATCGAGAATGCGTTGGTTACGATTATCGGGCAGAAATACGCGCTCAATCGTATCGGGTTTCGCCGAGATTTTCAGTTGATCGGGTAAGGCCTGCGCAGACAGGAAACTGCTAGGTGCAGCGTAGACAAGCGTTGTGACGGCAAGTGCAAGCAGCCTCGTTTTCATCGCGAAGCCTCCTCCAGCAGCAATGTCATCATCTCCTCGGCAAACACTTGGCTTGCCGCCTCAATGGCGGCAACGGATGTATCATCACCGACCTCAAACGTCATCGCTGGGACTCCATAGGTGCGGTACATGTAGTTCTTCGACACGGGTCGGTCCGATGTTGTGTTGGCTTCTCGCGTGAAGGCGTAGACATCATCTGTCAGTTTAGCTTTGACGCGGTCAATCCAGTTCCGAGTGAAGTCGGCAGGGACTGTCGGCTCTTCATCCGTCTGAGTGTAAATGAGGTTTCGCCAAGTGGAGTGAAAATCTAGGAATAAAACGATGTCATCTTGACCAGATTCAAACCGTCGAAACTCGTTTTGAGCCGCTTGCGTTTCTGGCTGAGTAAATGGCCCCCAATCCCGGTTAAGGTCCAAACCCGAAACATTGTGGCGCCAATGACCCTTGAGCACGCCGTCAGGGTTGATCAGAGGAATGACAATTAGATTATATTCGTCCCGGAACCGCTGTGACAACGCGCTATCATTCCAAATCGTATCAACGAAGGGGATCAGCGCCTGTGCACCCGTCACTTCCGGCGGATGTTGCCGACCGATGATGACCACATATGGCTTGTCAGCCAAAGGCGCATCCACTTCCTCGAGCTTGAAAATTGGCTGCTCTTCGACAGACTGACCAATTTGATCAAGTTTGACAAAATTCAGCCTCGCCTTTTCCCGCATCCATGCGAGATGATCTTGCGTGTCGATAATTGGCTGGGCCGCAATCCGCACTGAGTCCGACGCGGGCGTGATGTTAAACCGAGCCGAAGACTTATCCTCCGTAACAAAGACAGTGTCCGTAATATCTTGCCAACTGCCATCACCCTTCTGCAGTTTCGGACTATATCGGTGTGTTCCACCTTCATAGACGAGGGTAATCGGGACGGTGATGTTCTCGGCGCCCATTATGTCAAAGGCGTACCAAGGGCTATTGTTGATAGGCGTGTTTTCCGGAGAGATCACAATACGGTATCCGTTCGTATCGCAGGATACGGTGTTCAATTGCCCGCTTTCGAAGTCTGTTTTGAACTCCACTGCATTGAGATCACACTGATAGGACGGCGTCGTTGCGCAGGCGGAAACCCACAGTCCCATGACTAAATATGGTGCTAATTGACGTCTCATAGGGTCACCCAAATACGAGAGGAACAAGCTTTAGAGCCACCAGCGACAGAACGATGACGCCGATAATATTCAAGACGAAACCAGCACGCATCATACGCGGGATCGAGACACGCCCGGAACTGAAGACGATGGCATTGGGGGGTGTTGCGACCGGAAGCATGAAGGCACAACTTGCTGCCAAGGTAACAGGAATAACGAATACCAGCGGGTCTTGACCTGTCTCGACCGCAATCGCGGCCATGACGGGCAAGATCGTCGCCGTCGTCGCAAGGTTACTCGTCAATTCTGTCAGGAAAATTACCAACAAGGCTGAACAGACGACGAGCACAGCAATATTGATTTCGCCTAATGGTGCGAGTTGCTTGCCGAGCCAGAGTGTCAGCCCGGTCGCCGTCATGCCACCTGCGAGAGCCAAACCGCCGCCGAAGAGAATGAGGACGCCCCAAGGCAGTCTTTTCATGTCCTCCCAAGTGATCAAGCCCTCACCTGTCTTACCGCTGGGAATGATGAAGGCCGCAACAGCGGCTGCCATGGCAACGCCGGAGTCAGTTAGACCCGTCAGGCCCGTTACGGCGACGATTTGTTTTCGAAGCACCCACCCCAAGACAAGCGCAATGAACAGATAAAGGGTTCGCCTTTCCGCTACGCTCATCGTCCCAAGCCCGGTATATAGATGATCAATATGAGAGCGTGCCTGTTGGGTCGCCCGGAAATTGACGGGATATAAGAACCGGGTCAGCACGAGCCACGTCAACGGCAGCATGATCAAGGCTAACGGCACACCGACAATCATCCATCGCAGGAAATCAATGTCCATCTGATAGCTATCGGCCATGAAGCCGACCATAAATGTGTTCGGCGGCGTGCCGACTAATGTCGCCATCCCACCCAACGTCGCCGCATAAGCTAACCCTAGCAGCATGGAGGTCTCAAAGTTTGAAATCTCAGTCTTGGAGAGCGAATCCGACATCGTATCGCGGATAACCAAAGTCACTGAAGCCGCGATCGGCAACAGCATCAGCGTCGTGGAGGTATTGGATATCCACATACTGATCAGCGCGGCCGCCGCCATAAATCCAGCAACAAGCGATTTCCCGTTCAAGCCGGCCATTCGGAAAACTTTCAAGGCAGCTCGCACATGTAACCCCGAACGCTCAATCGCCAGAGCGATGACGAACCCCCCCAAAAAGAGATAGATAATTGGATGCGAATAGGATGAGGCTGTGACCGACATAGTATTAATGCCGAACAGCGGAAACAAAACGAGAGGCAGAAAAGCGGTGACAGCCACGGGGATCGCCTCCGTCGACCACCAGATCGCCATCCATGCCGCGAACGCAGCGGTTGCCGTCCCTGTCAATGACAAACCATCCGGTCTAAAAAAGAGGAAGAGCAGGATGGCAACCATTGGCCCGGCTGCCAGACCAATGTTTTGAGACACCCCCCGTGACGCGTTTGAGTCTGAGGTCACGAGGTTAGCCTTTTCCAGTATGGTGAGAATCGATCTGAGCGGCAGCTGCTATAGCCATGCCGTGATTGTCATGGGCGACATCCGGGATAATTTGAAATGTCCATCTCGCGGGCACGCCAAGCCTATCAGCCTGCTCCTTAGCCACTTTTAGAAAATTGAAGCCCCGTTCAAAACGGTGCTGACCTTGTGCCTTCGCTTCCGGTGTCTGGCGCAAATTACGGCTTGTCGGATCAATATCCCGGTCCCCAAGAAGAAGGACGAGATCCCGAGATAGAATATCCGGCATAGCGATCGGTTTCGCAGGCGCATGCTTTAAGCCATAAGGCCAATCCCAATTCGTGTTGGGTAAAGTATACCAACCAGCATTGGCGGCGTAGGCCTGTTCAAACCGTGCGTCAGAATTGAAATAGACAAAGCGGTGAACGAATTGCGCCCCTGCGGAATGGCCGAATAGATAATATTTAGCATTATCGACTCCACGGCGCGCTTTGATCTGGTCGAATAGCGGATCAATTGCATCAAATGCGCGCCCGTCTGCATTCGACAATCCGCCAAGATTATAGTTTTTCGATTTCGGAAAATCTGCCTTTGAGAATTCGGGTGCGTAGACTGCCAGACCATACTGATCTGCTAGGTCGATCCAATTGTCACGATAGTCATCAGCGTTGCGGTTAACGCCGTGCATGACAATGACGATGGGCGCGTCCGGCGAAAGACCGTCCGGCTCCGCATAATGTATTGGAAGGACGGGACCATCCCAGTTTGAGAACTCAAACGCACCTATTTGAACAGATTGCGCAAAGACTGGGCTGACCGATAGCCAGGCAAATAATACCAGTACACCCGCCGCCAAAAAGCGGCGGAATGAAAAACTGTGTCTGGCCGAATAGGCCGAAGGCATCGTCTAGACCGCCGAGCCGCTTAGAATCGTTTACTGACATCGAAATAGAAGTAGCGACCTCGAGATGAGTGATACTCGTTGAAGTACCCAAAGTTCTCATCCGCAAGAGGCGGTTTCACGTCGAACGCATTGTTCACGCCTACTCTGAAACGCGTATTGTCGAACACGCCTTTGCGGTCAAAACTATACTGGGCGTAAAGGTTGGTTAAGCCAACGTCTTGGACGACAAACGGATTGCCATCGGGGTCGAGACCTGGGCCTTCCTCGATGAAGTCACCTGTGTAGCTATATCTGGCTCCGGCACCAAAACCGCTATCGGTGCGCCACCTGACACTGGCGTTAGCTTGCCATTCAGGCTGGCCATTAATACCAACAATATCACCTTCTTGCGAAATCGAAATATCGTCCGAGATGAGACCTGAATCGATTGCTTCGCGAATGAGAATTGAGCCCGGAGATAGACCAATAAAATAATCGGTCATTTGTGTTGCGTTGAATTTGAAACCGAAATCGCCCAACGGGGTGCCGTCCAGATCGTAATAGACGGCGTAATCGATGCCCTTCACACGTTGGGTTTCATTGTTGTCATAAGTATCCCGCGTAAAGTCGATAGCTCCGAAAGGATTAGCCTCGAACGCGGTGCCTTGGAAAAACGCAATATCGTCTACGTTTGGGGCAAGCCGAACAACGTTCGGGTTAGAAGAACCGTTCAAGCGCAGCACCAAGTCTAAGTTGATCTGATTTGTTGCGCCGAAGACACCAACAACATTTTCACGTTTGATATCCCATCGGTCAACGGTCACCGTCAGATTGTTCAAGAACGAAAGTCCACCTGAGAGACCGCGAGGTTCAAACACACCGCCAAACGTAATGTTGCGCGCATCCTCTGGACCAATATCGTCAGCCACTTCCCGACGTTCCAGTGTGGAGTTCGAAAAGCCGATACAATCGCCAAACTCGGCAAAAGTCCCGTTTTGCACGCCCGCTTCGCAGAAAGCAGAATCTTCGCGGAAGTTGGATCGGCCGACAGCTTGGTTGATGACTAGCAGGTTGGGTGCGCGGAAGCCTTTGGACCAAGCGCCTCTTAGTTTTAAGGCATCGAACGGTTTCCACGCCGCAGCAACGCGAGGCTTGATACCAGATCCACCAAAGTCGGAGTAATCCTCATAGCGCGCCGCTAATTGCAAATCGAATGTATCCACCAATGGGATATTCATTCCGGGGCTAACAAGCGGCACCGAGGCTTCACCGAATATGGCAACCACAGTGCGAGACCCTTCTGAATCCGGCGTACCGGTCGAATTCACCACATCAGAGTCAGACACAGCTCCGGTCACAGCATTGGTATATGTAATCGTGCCATCAAGGCGATCGTCTCGGTCTTCGGTATAGCTTTCGCGACGGATCTCCATGCCAGAGGCTAGCCCTACCGGACCGCCCGGTAATGAAAAAGCGGCACCATTTGTCACTTTAAAATCCGCGAGCAATAGCGTCGACGTGGTCAGACGTTCGACCGAGATGATGAAAGGATCAATCAGGCTGCGATCATTACCGGGCGCGTCCCCGAAAGATGGGTTGCTCTGATTTCCGCCATTGAAAATATTGTAAACGTTAGGTGTTTCATTGAACAATGCCTGCTGAAAAAGGGTCGACGACACGCGGTTAGACGTGATGTCGTCTGTTTCGGCATGATTCCAAAGCAGCGCCGTATCCCAATCCCAGCCCGAGTCGCCAAAGTCACCTTTGAAGCCGGTTAAAGCCCGGAAGGATTTATTGACAACGTTCACGTTGCGCGTGCCAACATCATCGAGACGAAACCGTCCAGAATCGACAAAAACAGGCAATCCTTCATCCGGCACATTAGTGAGACCGGGCAAGCGGTTAGGATTGAGCGAGCCATCAGAAAAGCGCACGGGACCAAACGGGTTATAATAATAATTGGCGGGGATCACGATATCGCCGCTGCCGAGCGGAGAGGAGCTAGAGTTAATCGGTTGGGTTTCGGCGTAATAGAAACCAAGTTCGCTATAATGGCGGACACCATTATCGAGATCACGATTTACAAAAGCAAAGAGATTTACCCGGTCACGGTCGGACACAATCGACTTATCGAAGTCATCATTGAACCGCAGATCGCGATCAAGGGAGCTATCATCGATACACAGACCAAGGTCAGCGAGGTTACCAACAGCCGTTCCTCGGCACCCAGAAAAACTAGTGGGTTGGATATGGAAGCGACCACTTGATGTCGTAAGCGTCGTACCGTCCTGGCGAACGCGTGTTCGGGATGTCGTTCGCAGTGTGAACTGCCCCCACGGTGAGCCGGTCGTGCGGTTATCGAATGAAGTGTCACCTTCAAAACTTGTCCCAACAACAAAAGGACGCAGATCAGCAGCAGCGGTGAAGTCTTGCTCACTCGCCATTTGCCCATCACGCTTTGAATATTCAGCGAAGAAGGAAACATTGGTCTTTCCACCTTCGAAATCCTTGCCGCCAGTGACCGTGATGCTCGACTCATCAAGCCCGGTATTTTCAGCAAAGCCTGTTCGGGCAGAGAAGCTCAAACCTTCATAATTGTCTTTGAGGATCATGTTCACGACCCCAGCGACGGCGTCAGAGCCATAAATTGCTGAGGCACCATCATTAAAGACCTCCATACGACGCACGCCGCCTACAGGCAGTGCGTTCGTATTGACCGTCGTGACAGGCGTAGAAAGCTCGGCTTGTGTGCCCGGATGGTTTACGACCCGGCGACCATTCAGCAGCACCAATGTCCCGCTGGAGCCAATGGACCGAAGGTTGATGGAGGCGACGTCTCCCCGCGCATTATTGGGCGTAACATTGTTAGATCCATTGAACTCTACGGCACCATTTGACGGCAGAGATCGAATGAGGTCTTCCCCATCAAGCGAGCCAATACTTTGCAAATCTTCGCTAGTAACTACCGTCACAGGTAAGGCTTCATTGACGCGCGCCCCTTGAATAAAGGTCCCTGTCGTGATGACTTCGTCATCGTCAGTCACATCCTGAGCATGAACTGAAGTCGCTGCAGCCATAACCATGGCTGTCGACAGCATAAGAGAATGCTTAACTTGAACGCGCATTGTGAATCCCCTGAATATACGTCTTGTTTGAACTCAGCCTATCTCCAATCTGAAAGCAGTCAACAAAAAACATACAACTGGTTCAGTTTTGGTGTAGAGGTTCGTATGTCGAAAGAATTAAAGGCCCCTCATGAAGCAGTTTAAGACATGACGAAAACCGGCTCTGAAAAACAAACATCTCGCAAACGCGCAGAAATTCTCGCGCGCGCCGTCGAGCTGTTCAATGCGGATGGATACCACGACACCCGCCTTGAAGACATTGCGAACGAGGTCGGCAAAAGCAAAACGAGTATCAGCTACCACTTCCGATCCAAGGATGCCTTGCTGGAGGAAGCTCTATCTATCTCTTGTGCGTTCAATACGCATGAGTTGGACTTAGCCTCAGAGGCTGGAACAGGTCTGGAGCGCATCCTTTCGCTTGTGCGTCGCAGAGCAGAAACGCATGCAGCCGCGCTTGCGGGACGGACGCCTCCAACCCCGCTACTGTCTGACATCGAGGCCGTCTCACAGAGCTCAAACCCCGAAATATTGGCAAAGCATGATGCGCAGATCGAACGCATTTGCGCGTTCATTCAATCAGGAATTGATGACGGATCCGTCGACG
This sequence comes from Algimonas ampicilliniresistens, assembly GCF_030159955.1. Lineage (GTDB taxonomy): Bacteria > Pseudomonadota > Alphaproteobacteria > Caulobacterales > Maricaulaceae > Litorimonas > Litorimonas ampicilliniresistens. The sequence continues at coordinate 364,420 of NZ_BSNK01000001.1, read as the reverse complement.
TACAGTCGCCAGCGGCAGCCACTTTTTTCCTTTTAAACCTTCTACATTGGCTACCGCGTTGGTTTGCCAGCATGCCCAATGCGCATCATGAAAGCGCGATGGACGGACTTTGCGACCTTTTACGAAATGGGATCGTTCTCGATCCAGATCGACGCATTAGTCGTACGAATCTCCGACAGCAATTGGATCATTATCCAGCCATATTTGATCGATCTGTTCGCAACCAGCTTAAGCGCGATGCCTTTTTGCGAACCGGGATCAGATTTCTGAACAGAACCGGCTTTCGGAAACTCTCATTGAATGATCTTGCAAAGGAACTGGGCGTCACCCGGGGAGCCTTCTACTATTATATTTCCGATAAGGATGATCTGCTTGAGCGATGTTTTGATCGCACATGCGACACGATTGAAAATGCTTTGGATCGGGCGAGGCGAGACACACAACTCGACGCAATTACTGTGATCGAGCAAACCTTGCGCACATTGTTCGAAGGTCACATTACCGACCTTGATCCCCTTATCCGGTTGAACCTGCTCAGTTCAGTCAACTCGGCTAAGAGAAAGGTCATCGAAGCCAGGTTGAAACGTTTGAGAGCCTCTTTCTCAGAGATAATCGCTATCGCCATGCTAGATGGATCGGCTAGATCGATCGATCTTGACGCCTTAGAAAACCTTTTTATGGGTACGCTCTTCTCGGCTAGCCAATGGCGCTTGGCGGCAACTCCATTACACCAATCATGGAACCCCGCTGTAGAACCTGTCGCAGCGTCTGCCGCTTACTTTGAGCCTCTACTGACGGGGTATGCGCGGAAAGAAGGCTAGTCCGGCTTTGGCGCTGATTTATCGACCATGACCGCAGCCGTGATCTGTCCGATCACGTTGACGGCACTACGCATCATGTCTGGAATACGGTCAATGCCTAGCATGAGCGCCAATCCTGCAACGGGCACGCCGATAGCTTCAAGCGCAGGCGCCATCGTCACCACACTTGATGATGGCACGGGTGCCACAGTCAGCGAAACGAGGAAGGTTGCCAAGAGCACAGCGCCAACCGTTCCCAAGGCAATGGGCACACCGTAAATATGTGCCAGAAAGACGATAGCCGCACCCTGAAACAGAGCGCTTCCGGGGCGGAAGATCGACGCTCCGAGCGGAACGAGCAGATCTGCGGTCGTGTCAGACACGTCTAGATTCTTGGTCACCTCTTCCAGCGTGACCGGGATCGCGGCAGCCGTACTGGTCGTGGAAAAGGAAATCGACATAGCGCCTAATATGCCCTTGAAAAACTTTAGGGGCCCCAGCTTTGCAAAGATTAAAAGGAGCGGGACGAATACAACCGCCACGAACAGTATAAGTGCCAGCGCCACACTGATGATAAACACGCCAAGGCTTTGAATAATACCCCAGCCCATTTGCGCGGTCGCCGGCGCGATTAGTCCGAACACGCCAATGGGAGCAACCAACAAGACCCACCAAACAAGCTTGATCAGCGCTTCCCCAATATCCTCTGCAGCTGTGATCATTCGCTCTCTGCGCTCGATCGGCAATGTTCCTGCCGCCGCAGCGAAAAGGGCTGTGAAAACGATCAAAGGCAGGATTGCGCCGTCAGCCGCCGCCGCAATTGGGTTGGGCGGTATCAAACTCACAATAAAGTCTGTGATGCTCTGCAATTGTGGAATTGGCACGTCATCGACGGGTGGCATGACCATATCTGGCACAAACCGCAGACCAAGTGCCATGACGCTCATGCCGATCAAGATCGCTGGCACCAGCGTCACCCAATAGAATACAAGGGTTTTCCCCCCGATTGTCCCAAGCTTCCTAATATCTCCAAGCCGCGCGACACTCGAAAATATAATCGCGACAACCAAAGGGATCACGATCATTCTGATCGCATTGATGAATAGCTTGCCAAGCGGGGCCGACTCTCGCGCGATAGCCTGCAGAACCGGGTTGCCGGTCATGGCAGCGCCCAAGCCAACACAAAGCCCCAGGAAAAGCCCTAACGCGATCAACTTATTCAGCATAACTACCTTGGCCCTTATCGCCGCGTTTCAGAGCACAGCGTGCAAAGGCTGCAGTCATTTGTACATCTTGGACTTTTGGAACGTCGTTTACAAAGTCCGCGTGGATATCGTTGAGCCAGTCCTTCATGGATTGTCTGGTGACGCCAATAGAAGCCGCATCATTTCCTCAGAGAATATTGTGGCCGACTCGGCGATAGCAGGCCGAGGGGTTTTGTCGCCAACCTCATAGGTAATAGAAGGAATTCCGAAACTTCCATACATATAGTTCTTGGAAATCGGTTGCCCGCCATTCGGACTCTCTTCCCGCGTATAAGGATATTCCGCCTCATCTAATCTGGCGTTCACCGCGGCAATCCAGTCTCGCGTAAACATGGCCGGGATTGTCGGCTCCTCATCAGCTTGCGTATAAAGCAGATTGCGTTTCGTAGAGTGGAAGTCGGTGAAAAATGCGACGTCATCTTCGCCTGTGTGAAAGCGTTGCAACGCTGATCGGACGGCTTGTGTTTCAGGTTGAGTGAACGGCCCCCAATCGCGGTTGAGATCTGTACCCCCCATATTAAACCGCCAATTTCCGTTTTCCGCGCCGTCAGGATTGACCATCGGTATAACGAGCAGATTGAAGCTATCCAGAAACTGCTCTGACAAGTCTGATCCATTCAGGATCGTTTCGACGAAAGACATTAGGGCGTAGGCCCCTGTCACTTCTGGCGGATGCTGGCGACCAATCAGGACAATATAGGGTTTCTCCTTATCTAGCTCGGTCTGAATGTCGATTTGTAGTAGCGCCCTACCTTGTACAGACCTCCCGATTTCCGAAACAGTCGCGTCAGTCCGTTCACCCACTTTACTTAGCCAAGCATAATGGGATGCAGGAGAGAAAATTTCCTGCGCTGAGACAAAGAGAGGATCCGCACCGGGCTTGAGGTTTAATTCCACAGACCTGTCGGAAATTTGTTTCACGCGATCTGAGGGTAACAGCGTCCAGTTTTGCCCATCGCGGCTTACTTTCGGATTGTAGCGATGTGACCCACCTTCATAATCGAGTCGAACCCGGACAGAACTTTTTGTTTTGGGCGCCACCCGGAATCCATACCAAGCACTATCGTTGATCGAAATCCCATTCGGGTCGACCATCGCTTCGGGCTGAATGTTCAAAACGAAATGGCGCTTTGATAGTGTCTGACAATCGGTAGCGCGAGACGTACTATATCCGGTTCGGATGGCCACATCGGCCGTCTCACAGAGGATTGTTTCTCCGGAAAGCAACGGCGCTGCAGGCTCGTCACCCATCGAAACTGTTGTGCAGCCTGCCAACGCGAGCGCACACCACAGCCCAAGCGGTGCCAATATTTTCATGAGGGGCCTCCGATCTGATTGGCAATGCGCTGCGCGCTGCCTGCCGCGAATGTGTAGCCAAGGGAACCATGACCAGCGTTCAGGAACAAGCCTTCAATAGAGGTTGGTCCGATCACGGGAATACCCGACGGCGTCATAGGCCGAGCACCTGTCCAGGCTGAAGGCTCAGCCTCATAGTCGGCAATATCGGGCCAGCAATTTCGGGCAATATCGATCAGGGTTTCAACTCTTCGCGCAGATCGCTCTTGCAAGGCGTTAATATCAGCAAAGCCCGCAATACGAATTTTATCACCAAGATTGGCGAAAACGATTTTGTGCGTCAGATCGGTGAGACTGGCTTTCGGAGCGTGGGCTTTCGCAGGGAGCGTTACGCTATAGCCTCGTACCGAGCAGATAGGCACAGACAATCCAAGAGGTCTAACCAATGCGTTCACGTCATTACCTAGACAAACTATGACGGCGTCGCAGCGCGTATGACCCGTCTCTGTAGTAACGCCGTCTATGCGACCTTGTTTGGTAGAAATGGAGTGGATGGTCTCCCCGAACCGGAATTTCGTTCCGTATTTCGTCTCCGCCTCATCTTTCAATCGGGTGCAAAAATAGACAGTGTCCAACGCACAATCGTCAGGCGCATAAAGACCACCCAAATTATTCCCACCCCAAGATTTGAGTGCCGGTTCAATCTCGACACATTGTTCGGCTGTGTGATATTTTTCCGATTGCAGCATAGCGCGCTGCTGCCCCAGTGTTTGCGCTAAGACGATTTTGCCTATCCCAGTTCGCCGCATCTTTGCTCCAGCAAAATCACGTTCAAATTCTGAAAGGGCCAATCGAGAGTCTTCAGCCAGTTGGTGCCTCTTCCGGCGACCACCTTCAAATAAGCTTGGCGTGCAATGTCGGAGGAATGAAAGCCCCCAGCCCAAGAAATTTGGTTTCAATGAGAGGTGGATTCGCATAGCCGGATCCAAGCCAACAAGAAAAGCCGGTAGTTTTCCAAGAATAGCCGGGCTGGCCATTGGATCCGTATGCGACCAAGACAGCTGAGCGCCATTGGCGTGGCTCGCCCCAGAGGCAACGCAATCCGCGCGATCGATCACCTCAACCTCATGTCCTAATCGTGACAAAGCGAACGCCGTCGATACGCCAACCACCCCAGCCCCGAGGACACAGATTTTCATGATCGCCCTCTTCAGCCAGTCACAGGAATCAATCGTTTAACACCTGCCAGCGCGTTGGTAGAACCACGCGCGTTAAACCACAATCAGCCGCGATCACTCATTCGAAATATGCCTAGGGATTGGCTCACGCTTGTTTCTCTCGCGCGATGTAGGCGTCAATAACGCGACCGAGGACTGTCATCGGTACATTGCCGCCTAGGACAAGTGCATCGTTAAAACGGCGGAAATCAAACTGATCACCCAATTCGCTTTTGGCCTTGTCGCGAAGTCGATTAATCGCCGAATGCCCGACCTTGTAGCCGCAGGCCTGCCCCGGCCATGCGCAATAGCGATCGACTTCGCCCCTCACCTCTTCGGGGTTGGAACCGTTGTTTTCGACAAACCACTGATTAGCCTCTTCACGCGTCCACCGTTTCGCATGCAGTCCCGTGTCCACGACCAGACGACAGGCACGGAAGGCCAAGGATTGCAGGTATCCCAGTCGGCCGACCGGGAAATCATCATAAACACCAAGCTCATCGGCGATCTGCTGCGCATAGAGCGCCCACCCTTCGGAGTAGGCGTTAAACGCCAGCAGTGAGCGTGTGAGGGATTGTTTGAACGCATATTCCCCTTGCCATACATGACCCGGGATTGCTTCATGATAGGTCAGGTCCGCGAGGTTGAATTTATTGTGCAAATCGGTCGAGCGTAGATTGATCCAAAAATGTCCGGGCTGCGTCCCATCGATCGACCCCGCACCGCCATATGCCCCGGGAGCACCGGCTTCCACATCTGGAGAAATACGTACAACTTCGAGAAAGCCCGGTACGAGTGTCTCGAACGCTTCAGGCATGCGGCTACGAATGTCGGTGACCGTGTTCTCAATAAAACTCATAATCTCAGCACGGCCTGGATCGCCGGGCTTGAAGTGATAGCGCTTATCCGCACCCAAGGCCGACATACGCGCGCCAACAGACCCGTTCGTATACCCAACCGATTGGAGGATGGGCTCCATCTGCGCGTGAAGGTCAGCCAGCTCGTCCAAACCCATTTGATGGACCTCATCCGCGCCCATCTTCGTCGTAGTGCTCGACCGGAGCGTCCAATCATAATAGGCATCACCGTCCGGCTTTGCCCAAACGCCCGCATCTGACGTCGCCTTGGGAGCAAGCGCCTCGAGCGCCTCAATCTGGCGGGTCAAAGCTGGGACAATGTCTTGCGCTGCGATTGACACGGCGGGGTCCTCATATTGGCCCAAATCTTTCGCGCGGGTCACGATAGATTGCACGATACCCCACTCTGCAGGCGATCGGTCACGCGCGTCCCGAAGCTGCGCCAATGTTTTCTCTAAGAGGAAATTCGGCAAAACAACGCCGCGGGCGCCATCAGCCATGACACGTTCGGTTTCTCCGTCCAGTTGGCCCGCATAGGCCTGCATACGTGTCAGATAGGCATCCGCATCATCAGTGGTTTTAACCGCATGGGAGGCATCCAAAAAGCTTGGAATTTCAACGAAGGCACCGGTGTTCTGAGCCACGGCATAGGGACTGTTGCGATAAGACCAGTTGTAATTCAACAGCGCAACATCGCCATAAGGATAGTTAAAGCCTTCCGCCGTGCGTTCGAATACGGAGGTCACGACATCCATATCCAAAGCGACGTCAGCCGAAAGCTTGTCTGTATCGACTTTTTGAAGCGCGGATAAAAGCGTATGAACATCGTTTGCGATTGCGGCTTGTCCGGCCGGGGACCGATCGGTCAGTTGCGACTTCAGCGCCACATACTCTCCCGTATCTACTCCGACGCTGGAGGCCGTTTCAGGGTAGGCACGAAGCATCAAATCCTTCGCGCTATCCAGGAGGGTCTTCGCTAAACCGTCGAAATTCTCAGTCGCAACAGGCGCACGCTGTGCACACCCTGCCGCAAGAACGCCAGATGAGGCAACCACGGCAGCTGAAGTTTGGAGAAGCTCGCGGCGAGAAAATTTCATGGCCTGATCCTATCGGTGTTCGAGACCAATAGATTGCGATGGATCGGATGCAGTAGCAATGGGCCAAGTTTGACTAGAGGGCGTTCCCAAAGTCAACTCTATGAGGGGACAACAACCTATCGACAGTAAAAGCCTGCCCGCATCTCAATTCTATGCCTGTATCCACTTATTTATTTCGCCAAAATCTTGCCGGACCGAACCTCTTCCAAAAAACGGTGCACTGCCCTGACATGCTCCGGCGTGGGCGGCGCGTGGGCAAAGTCATAACCATGTTGACTTCCCGGCAAATCGACGAATAGGACGGCGTTGTTCGAAACTCGCTCTAGGCTTTGCGCGAATGACTTGGCGCTTTCGAAATCCGCTAGGGCGTCATGACGGCCATGTAGGAACATCATTGGCGGGGCGTCTTGACCGATATAATTGATGGGCGAAGCTTGCTGCCATGCGTCCTTATGCGTGTTTGGCGACCCAGGCATGACCAGCATCGTCATAAACTTTTGCAGTTCTTCAAAGCCCCCACGCATCGCCCCATTGTCATTTAAGAGATCGTAGAGACCATAGACTGGGACGCAGGCGTCAATGGAACAATCAACCGTCTCAAAGCCCGGCTTGAACGATTGAGCATCGGACGCCAAAGCGGCCAAGGCGACCAAGTGTCCGCCTGCGGAGCCACCGGAAAGAGCGACAAAATCTGGATTCCCATTGTACCGTTCGATATTAGCTTTGATCCAAGCAACCGCCCGTAGAACATCTTGGATCATAGCAGGCATTCGCGTCCAAGGTCCCAGTCGATAATTAATATCGACAACAAGCCACCCCTGAGAGGCCATATACTGAATGAGTGGCTGTGACTGCTGGCCCTTGCGGCCAATAACCCAGCCTCCACCGTGTACAGTCATCAGCACGGGCATCAGAGAGGAAGGTGTCTTCTTGGGCGCGTAAACATCGACTAGGTTTCTTCGACCTTTGGGCCCGTAGGCAATGTTTTTAAGACGTGTCACACTCCGTCCGCGAAGACGGAAAGGAAACAGTGCACCCAACACAAACCGCCCAAACACGCCACCGCGCCTATTCCTCACGACTTTTGAAAGCTTCAAGCTGCCCCGCCATGCCCGGAAGAGTATGATGACGAAGAGTATGATTGTAGCGAGATTGGCAATCGCGATGACTGGCGAAGGTCTAGCCCCAAACTGGGCCAGATAAAGTGATCCGACCGTTGCCAGCAAAAGCGGCAAAGCCAAGACCTGACCCGCTAGGCTCCACCCAAAATAGACAAATGACAAATTACGGACTTTTCGCACAAGCGTGGTGTGGACCGCTCCGGCTAAAGCCGCGCCGAATAGATTCAGAGCCACCAAACAATGGATAAGAAACAGGATGGTTGGCATCTTATGTCCTTATCCAACTTTAGCTTCGATCAGCTTGCATGACGAGTTTCTTATAATCCCGCAAATCGCCATCATAGCGTTTGGCGCGGCCATTTTTGACCAGCCAGAGCTGATCCGCTGTCGCTTCCGCGAGGTAGACATCATGCGTGATCAGCAAGACAGCGCCCGGAAAGTCGTTGAGCGCATAAATCAGCGCCTCGCGGCTATCGATATCCAAGTGCGACGTGGGTTCATCCAAAATCAAGACGTGAGGCTTTTCGATAGACATTAGCCCCAACAAAAGCCGAACCTTTTCTCCGCCTGATAGTTTTTCAACTTTGGTTTCGACCTTCTCATGGGAGAAGCCCATCGCTGCTGCCGCGCCTCGAGCTTTACTCTGCGGCGTATCCTTAGGCAGTTTTTGCGTGACGTGATCTAGAACTGTTTCGCCCGCTGTCAGTTCATCCAACTGATCCTGAGAGAAATAGCCAATCCGTAAGCTTGACGAGGCTTTGCGGTGTCCGGTCATCAAGGGAAGACGTTGAGCGATCGATTTGACCAGAGTCGTTTTCCCCTGACCGTTAGCCCCAACAATGGCCACGCGATCGTCAGGATCTAAACGCAAATTGACGCCCGACAAAATCTTCGCATCCTCGCCATAACCGAGATCGGCATTTTCCAATTGCAGCATGGGCGGCGCGAGCTTTCCCTTTGGGGCTGGAAAGGAAAATGGCGTTGTACGTTCCGCAATCGGAATGGCGATGTCTTGCATCTTTTCGAGCATTTTGACGCGTGATTGCGCTTGCCGGGCCTTTGACGCCTTCGCCTTAAACCGATCCACAAAGGCTTGCAGGTGAGCTTTCTCAGCGTCTTGTTTTACTTTTTGCGCAGTGAGCTGTGCGGTCTTGGCCGCTTGCAACGTCATCCAATCATCATAGCCGCCGGGTGTAATCATCAGTTTTTGATGCTCAAGCGCCAACGTGTGCGTCACGGACCGGTTCAACAATTCGCGGTCATGGCTCACCATAATAACTGTGTGTGGGTATTTGCGGATATAGCCTTCGAGCCACGTCGCGCCTTCAAGGTCGAGATAGTTAGTTGGTTCGTCCAGCAACAGCACATCCGGCTCTGACACGAGAACACCCGCAATGGCGGCCCGCATCCGCCAGCCGCCCGAGAATTCCTTTGTCGCGCGGTGAAAGTCTTCTGTTTTGAACCCTAGCCCCGCCAACACGATAGCCGCACGCGTATCAGCATTCCACGCATCCATGTCAGTCAGGCGTTCATAAATCTCGCCAAGCTTGTCTGGATCAGACTCCGTTTCGGCTTGTTGCATCAGGCGATGACGTTCCTGATCAGCGGCGAGTACGACCTCCATGATCGTTTCGTCCGTCGCCTCAACCTCTTGGGCCACCCAGCCCAGACGTGCATTCTTATTCAGTCGTATAGAGGCATCATTTGTCGGGCTCTCAACTTCTTCACGAATGAGCCGCAGTAGTGTCGATTTCCCGGTGCCGTTGCGGCCAATCAGGCCAACCTTCCAGCCAGACGCGACCACTGCGCTCGCATTCTTGAACAAGGGACGCCCTTGAACGGCATAATCCAGGTCAGTAATCGCTAACATTCGCGCTCCCTAAGGAGTGAGCAAGAGAACACAAGCGTCCAGACTCACCTCGACGGAGCAGAATTACCGTGCTTTCAGAGCCGCGGCTCTGAAGTCCAGAACAGTAAATTCAGATATAAGACGAACGCTGTTAAGACCAAGTTGAACTTACAAAGCCATAGCTCAACCCTCAAATTCGAGTTAGAGAACGAATCTCTTTAAAACGGAGTGAGCAGAGCATGCACATGACGGCTCTTTTATTTTCGGAGGACGCTTTCCTCGAAGCGGCATCTCGCGAAGAAGATTTCACTAATTTGGGCTCGGACGGCTTTGAGCCGGGTGCCGAGCACTTCTTAAGAAGCTTCTACACCGATGCCATGGAAAACGAGTTCTTGGACTATAGTCTTGATGACTTGATCTTGCTTGCCCGTGAGTTCTGGATGATCGGCAATCGCCGTCATCCCTCTGAGATATTTGTTTCGGTCAAGTCGTCCCCAACCCCGACTGGCTCTCCTAAAACCGATACGGCCATCCAGGTCGTTTGCGACGATATGTCGTTTCTGGTGGACTCAATTGTGGCGACCGTCTCGTCCTTCGGCATCAATGTCAGCGGGCTCTTCCACCCAATCGTGGAAGGCTGCCGCGATGAAGAGGGCAAGTGGTGTACATCAGGCATTGAAGTCGTAGAGTCGATGATCCTGCTCTTGGTCCCACCTCAAAGCCGCCAAAGTCAAAAACGTCTCGAAGATGAAATTCGCAAGACACTCGAAGAAGTCCAACTCATCAACACGGACTTTTTGCCCTTAGTCCAAAATGTCCGGATGCGCGCAGAGGAGCTCAAACACTCTCACGGCAAAACACCTAAAGACGATGTCGATGAAGGCGTCGCATTTCTGGAGTGGATCGCTGACGGGAACTTCGTTTTATTCGGTGCGCGACGCTATGACTACACACAAAGCTCCACCTCAACGAGCAAAGACCCTGATTATATCAACCCGACCATCGTTGACGGGGAATCGCTCGGGCTTTTACGTGATCCAACCATCACGATTTTGCGGCAAAGCAGCGAGCCCTCATCTATCTCAACGAATGTTGAGCGCTTTGTCCTAGAGGCGCCGCCCGTAACGGTTGCCAAGTCAAACCTTTATACGCGTGTTCACCGTCGCGTCCGGATGGATTATATTTCGGTCAAACATTTCAGTAAGACGGGCAAAGTCACCGGGGAAACCCGTTATGTGGGACTGTTTACGTCCGATGCTTATAACCGCTCCCCGCATTATGTTCCTCTCATCAGGCAAAAAGTTGCCCGCGTTAAAGAGCGGTCAGGATGGCCCCTCGGATCCCATAATGCAAAACGACTAGATTACGTATTATCATCCTATCCACGCGATGAATTGTTTCAGATTGATGATGATGAACTGTTGCAGATCGCGACAGGCATTGCACAGGCATTTGATCGACCTCGCACACGCATGTTTGTGCGACGTGACCGGTTCGAAAGATTTGTTTCGGTCCTCATTTACGTTCAGCAAGAGCATTATAATACGCGCGTGCGCCAACGCATTGGTGAGCGACTAAAAGACGCTTTCGGTGGTCGTGTATCAGCGTTCTATCCGCAATATAGCGACGCCCCGATGGCCCGGGTCCATTACATTATCGGCATGGACCCCGACCAAGGTCTACATCCCGACCTCGCTGAGCTTGAAGCGCAAATTGCAAATATTGCGCAACCTTGGTTCGAAGGTGTGAAACTATTATCTGAAGACAGCGACGACGGCAAAGCCCTTCAGATCATCCATAATTATCAGGGTGCGTTTTCCGTTGCCTATCAAGACGAATACTCTTCGCGTGAGGCCTTAGCCGACATTCTTGTCAGCGAAACGCTCTCGGAACCCAACCCCTTATCAGTGCGCGTTTTTGATGTCTCAAACGTGTCAGATCGACTCTTCAGGGTTAAAATATACCAGATCGAGGATCGTCTAGAACCCTCGCGGATCATGCCTGTTTTCAGCAATTTCAATTGCCATATCGTTGAAGAGATGGGGCATGAAATAACGCGGACCGACGGCAGTATCATCTGGGTCCATGATTATGAAATCAGGATGGCTTTCACGCCACAAGATGTTGAGAAACTCACGCAAACTTTCGAGACGGCGTTTCTGGCGACCTGGAACGGCCTCAACGAAGATGATGCCTTCAACCGGCTGATCTTGCCTCAGAATGCAGATTGGCGTGACATTGCTTTTTTACGCTTGGTTGCCCGCTATCGGCGCCAAAGTGGTCTCGATCCATCTGAGGCCACGCAAATCGAAGCCCTAGAATCCTACCCTTCCCTGACGCGTTTATTACTGGCGTTAAAGACCGCGAGATTTGATCCGTCTGTGTTTGAAGACCATCAGGCGCGGAAGACCGAGTCTGAGTCCCTTGAACAAAGGATCACAAACGAACTCGCCTCTGTGTCGTCCTTGGAACATGACCGTGTTATCCGGCGTATGGCAGACGTGATACTGGCGGGCCTGCGTACGAATTTCTATCAGCGTGATGAGGGGCAAGTGAAGCCCTACATCTCTCTCAAGATTAAAAGCGATACGCTTGATAATTTACCCGAACCAAAGCCCTATCGTGAAATCTATGTCAGTTCACCGCGCGTGGAAGGTGTTCATCTTCGGTTCGGTCCCGTCGCGCGCGGCGGTCTGAGATGGTCTGATCGTCGGGATGATTTCCGGACAGAAGTCCTTGGTCTGGTGAAAGCACAACAAGTTAAAAACGCCGTCATCGTCCCGGTCGGTTCCAAGGGCGGGTTCTTCCCAAAACAACTCCCCAAGAATGGGACACGCGACGACGTACAGGCAGAGGCGATTGAAGCCTACAAGGCCTTCATATCTGGCATTCTCGACCTGACAGACAATTATGTCGGCGAGAGTACAATTCCGCCCGCTGATGTCGTCTGTTGGGATGATCCAGACCCCTATCTTGTCGTTGCGGCAGATAAGGGCACGGCGACATTTTCGGATATTGCAAACGGTATTTCCCAATCATACGACTTCTGGCTCGACGATGCGTTCGCCTCTGGTGGGTCCGTCGGTTACGACCATAAAGTCATGGGAATTACGGCGCGCGGCGGCTGGGAGGCGGTCAAACGACATTTCCGCGAAGCCGGCAAAGATATTCAATCGGAAGACTTCACGGTTGTGGGTGTTGGCGACATGTCCGGAGATGTGTTTGGTAATGGGATGCTACTGTCCAAACACACTAAGTTGGTGGCGGCGTTCAATCATCTGGATATTTTTATTGATCCTGAGCCCGATCCGAAAACCTCTTTCGAAGAACGCGAACGCATGTTCGATCTCCCTCGCTCGACATGGCAGGATTATGATAAATCTCTGATTTCTAAAGGCGGTGGTGTTTTCTCGCGCCAAGAGAAAGCCATTGATCTCACGCCTGAAATCAAGGCCTTAACCGGCCTTTCGGCAACCAGCGTAACGCCCAATGAATTGATGAAGGCCCTGCTATCCGCGCCTGTAGAGCTATTATGGTTTGGCGGGATCGGCACTTACATCAAGGCTGAGTCACAATCTCACGCGGATGTCGGTGACAAGGCTAATGACTCTATCAGAATCAATGGATCAGAGGTGAATGCGAAAGTTGTCGGCGAAGGTGCCAATCTTGGTGCTACACAAGCCGGACGCATTGAATATGCGCGGTCCGGCGGACGGATCAATACGGACGCAATCGATAATTCCGCGGGCGTCGATTCCTCTGATAATGAAGTGAACATCAAGATTTTGCTAGGCGCAGCCATCGACCACGGCGAACTTAAGCGCGATAAACGCGACGCCTTACTCGCGAGCATGACGGACGAAGTCGCTGATCTCGTACTCGCACACAATTACGACCAGACTGGCGCGCTATCCTTAGCGCAAATGCGGACTTTGCATGATCATGACGCCTATGAACGGTTGATGGTCGCTCTGACGTCTAGAGGCGTTCTAAATCGTAGCGTCGAGGGTCTACCAAGCACTGAGGGGATGCAGGCTCTTGCATCCAGCAACCAAGGGCTCACACGACCTGAACTCTCCGTACTTCTCGCCTATGCGAAAAATACTCTGTTTGATGATCTCATCCAAACCGATGTCGCAGATGACCCCTTTATGGCAGACACGCTGCAAGCCTATTTTCCTGAACCCTTGCACGGGTTTGAGGCGGCCATGCAGCACCATAGACTGCGCCGTGAAATCATTGTTTCTCGGCTCGTCAATCTGATGATCGACGTATGCGGACCCGTTTTCACATTGCGGCTGCAGGAACAGACCCAAGGATCTTTAGCGAAAATCGCCCAAGCCTTCATCGTCGCATATGAGACGCTTAACGTCGCGAAATTGCGGAACGATATTGCGGCGCTTGATAATAAAGTAGACGCTCAGGCTCAGCTCCGCCTGTCCAATGAAATTGCGACTGTGCTGCAACGCGTTGTCGCATGGCTTGTCAGATATGACGAAACAGGGTCGATTGCGGAACGCGTGGCAAAACGCTCCCAACTCTCTGCCCTTGTCGATCAGGCTTGGTTGGCGCTCCTTTCACCCTACGATCAGAAGCGCGTCGAAAAGAGGATCAGGAGTTATACAAAACTCGGTGTTTCTGAAGATTTGGCGACAGACGTTGCATTGTTGAAATCGCGGGCATCAGGGTTTGATGTGATCGGCCTTGCAGAAGCGACAGGATGGCCTGCACAGCGGGCAGCCGAACTCTTCTATGACGTTGGGGGCCGGTTTAAAATTGATCGTATTCGGTCAGCCCTACTCAATACGAAATCCAACTCCCATTGGGAACGCCTTGCGATGAGGCATTTGCAAGAGGACTTTTTCAAAGCCCAAGCTCGGTTTGCTCAAAGTGTGGCACTCTACGCTAAGAAAGAAAAACGCGTGGCTGATGAGCCTGTCAAATCCCTCATTGCGGATTGGGTTCGTGACGAAATCCCGCAAATCAAAACTTATGAAGACTCAGTGGTATCCATGTCGCGTTCAGGGGCGTGGACCGTACCTAAATTTGCGATTGTGAATGCGCAGCTCAGTGATTTGATGACAGGACTCTAAGGCTATTAGAGTCCTGTCTAAATCAGGTCGGCCCTGCCGCAAGATGGGCTTGCGCAACAGCTTCTAGGTAGCGACGTTGCGTTCTAAGACGCGAGCTCCGAGTGGCATCGACCCGGCGCTGAACGGTCAGTACATCAAGCAAAATGGACTCGCCCAGGTCAAACCTGACACCTTCCAGTTCCAATGCGCGCTCTGAGGCAACTTCCGCGGCTTGCAGCGAGTCCAAGGCCTCACGCAGCGCCTCGACCTGAGCGATGTTACTGCGAACATTACGCACCGCGCTCCGTAGGGTTTGGGCATAAACGGACAGCGCACTATCTAGACCCGCCTGAGCATCAGCCTGCCGAGCATCATTGGCACCACCATCGAGCAAATTATAGGACAGAGCGGCACCGATGGACGCGATGTAAGTGTCGATATCCAGAAGGTCTTCAAGCGGGCGAGTTCCTGACAGTGAAGCGGTCAATGACGCCCCTGGCAAATCATCCGCCCTTACGCCCTCAAGAGTTGCGGCCGCATCGGCGACGGCTAATCGCGCCGCCTGCACATCAAACCGATTGGCAATCATTATGGCGGGGGCCGCATCCAAACCAACACCTGTGTCAGTCACGTTGGGTAGAATGGTCGGTAGCGGCGGCGTGCCGTCCAGAGTCTCATCGCCAAATCCACCGATTAGAACAGAGAGGGCGCGGCGCGCATCGGCGGCGGCAAAATGCTGCTCTGCGACGGATGCTCGCGCACTTTGTAATTCCAGTTCGGACAAAGCCAGGTCGGACCCGGCCGCGTCACCGCCCTCAAACCTGGCCCGCGTCACGCGTTCAGTTTCAGTCAGAAAATTGAGGTTTAACTCTGCAACACGCAGCTGCAATCCCGCTTCGATGGTGCCAGCATAGGCCGAAACGACATTAGCAAGGATCGTCCGCTGCAACCGAGCCGTCTCGGCTCGAGCGATCGAGGCACGAGCTGCTGCGCCAGAGATGTCAGCTCGTAAACTGCCAAACAAATCAGTATCGAAACTTCCTGACAATCCGAGCCCAGCAGTGTCAGTTATGTCGTCGAGATTGTCGACCACTCCCGATGCGCCAAGGCTGGCGGAACTGCTCAATTGCGGTGCTCGTCGGGCCCGAAACTGGGCGAGTTGAGCATCTGCGCGCTCGACCCGGAACCGCGCCTGTTCAAGGTCATAATTTCCGGCAATGGCCGCCTTAAGATAAGTTGCCAGCACCGGATCGTCATACAGAGCTGCGAAACTATCGGCACGGACCGGGTCCGCGCTGACTTGCCAGTCAGACGGGATCTCGACTGTTTGGGCGGCGATCAGCGTCTCTTCATCAACCTCAACCAGAGTCGCACAGGCGCTTGATAATCCTGCGACCAACATTACAGATGCAAACCGGAGCGTGATCCTACTCATGGCGCAGAGCCTCCACCGGGTTGAGGCGTGACGCACTATGCGCAGGCAGATAGCCAAACACGACCCCCACAAGAACTGCAGAACCAAAGGCGAGAATCGCGATCTCTGGTGCGAAGATCATTTCAATGTCGTCACCGCCCAAACCTAATGTCGAAACGCCGTACCCCACACCCAATCCGATCAAGCCCGAGAGAATGCAAATGAGCAGGGCCTCGGTGAGAAATTGGGACAAAATGTCAGAACGCCGCGCACCAAGGCTCATACGCAGGCCGATTTCGCGTGTGCGTTCCGTAACACTCACCAACATAATGTTCATCACGCCCACACCGCCGACGACGAGCGAGACAATGCCCATAGTCGCCAACAAGAGCGACAGAGTGCGTTGAGTCTCGGCATATTGCTGTCGATTGGCAGAAAAGTTGAGCACCCGGAAATCCGGTGCATCAGCCGCGGACAGGCCGCGCGAACGGCGCAAGATCGCATCTAGATCTTCCTCAATCCGATCGAGGACCTTTTGGTTCTCACCAATAATTCGGTATTGATTGACGTGATTGCGAACCAGATAGTCACCACCGACCAAACGGTCGCGCAAAGTAGAGCGCGGCACGAGGACAAAGTTATCGCGGTCTCGGCCATTGCTCCAGCCAGTTTCCGGTGCCTTTGCGACGGTTCCAATGACGGTAAACGGCACATTGCTGATCTTGATCTTAGCCCCGACCGGATACTGACCGCCAAAAACATTCTTTACAACGGTCTGCCCCAACACAGCGAAAGTTTCCTTCCGGGCTAAATCCGTTTCCGTGATGTCCCGACCGGCTTCCAATTCGAAATCATTGGCAAATAGATAGTCCTGATCCGTGCCGCGAATATCGGACGACCAATCAGTCGCGTCTGTAATGACAGGGTACTCGCGCGACAGATTTCCTGTTGCAGCCTCAACACCAGGCAGGGCGCGGACTTCAAGGAGGTCAGCTTCGTTCAAACGGCGATAGGGCCGCTTTTGGGAGGATCGCCCGCGGGTCCAATTCGGAAAGACTGTGATAGACCGAGCTTGAGTTCCGTCCAAACTTTCGAGAATTTTCTTCTGCGTTCCCTCGCCGATTGCCAACATCGTATAGACAGCGGCAACCCCGATAATAATGCCCAGCATAGTCAACAATGTGCGCATGGGCCGCTCGGCTAGGCTTCCAAAAGCATTAAAGACTAATCTCAATCCTGGAACTGCCATTACGCTGCCTCCACCGACCGTGGCTCGTCACTGATAATCTTGCCATCACTCATGGTAATTACGCGCGAGGCATAGTCGGCCACTTCAAGGTCATGGGTGATCAGCACAATCGTGAGTCCGTCATTCCGGTTGAGTGTCACTAGCAGGTCCATAATCTCCGCTGACGTGCGGCTATCCAGTGCCCCGGTCGGCTCATCAGCCAAGAGCAAGGATGGAGATCCGACGAGAGCCCGAGCAATCGCGACGCGCTGCTGCTGACCGCCTGACAGTTCCGTCGGCTTGTGATGGCCCCGATCCCCTAAACCCACAGCGTCTAGGGCTGCCTGTGCACGCGCTTCACCGTCTGGAACGCCGGGACGACGATACTGAAGCGGCAACATAACATTCGCGAGTGCATTACGGCGCGGCATCAACTGAAACTGCTGAAACACAAAGCCGAGAGTTTCCCCCCGGTAGGCCGCGAGGTCACGCGGTTTGAGCGACCCAACATTTTTCCCGTCGATAATCACGGACCCAGAGTCTGGCTGGTCGAGCCCGCCTAACATGTTCATCAGCGTCGACTTGCCCGATCCCGATGAGCCGATGACCGCAACAAATTCGCCGGCAGCGACAGCCAGAGTCACCCCGTCGAGCGCATGCACGGTCGATCCGCCCAATGAGTATGATTTGCTCAGATCTACCGTCTGTATCATTGGCAGAGTCTTTGTCGGGGTCATAGCCGAAGCCCTAGCGAGCCGAGCCTGGGCGCCCGCCCGCGCGGCCCCCTGGACCACCTGTTTGCCCACTACCGGCCTCGCGGACACCCGTCACTACTTGCTCGCCTTCTTTCAGACCATCAACAACTTCGACAAAGGCACCATCGGACAGGCCGAGCTTTAGCGTCCGTTTGACCATCTTGCCGTCAGCCGTGGCAACCCAGACATCAACGGGACGGATGGTCCGTTCTAGTGTCACCTGTGCCGTGTAACGCGATTGCTCTTCCGGCGAGAGGAACTGACGAACCTGGTTTTCAACAATCTCGCCGAGTTGAATACGCATCGGCGTATGCATGAAGCTTTTGGTTGGATCATTGATAATGTCGCGCACACCTTGCGTGACCGGACTGACCCGGTCTGCAAATTCAGCAATGCGCGGCTCATCAATGCCAATGGCCCGAAAGCGCGCATAGGTCGGATCAAGCAAAGTAACAGGTTCAGTCTCTGCGCTCTCAGCTTGGAATTGCGCGACCTGATCTGGCGACGGACGGAACCGTTCTGCCATAACCGGAAGTCGTGACACACCCGCGCGGACTTCTGTCGTGATTTCGAGATTGGCTGTCATGCCAGGCATCAGCACACCGTCGGGATTGTCCGCTTTTACAACGGCAACGTAGGAGACGATATTGTTTGCCTCGACTGATTTCAAACGCAACAGCTCGACTTCACCTTCAATCGTCCGGTCAGGATAGGCATCGACCGTGAATTTCGCTTTGTCACCCGGATTAAGCCCGGCCACATCAGATTCGACGATCCTCGCTTCGACTTGAATTTCGGATAGGTCGGCCGCGATCGTGAAAAGTTCAGGCGCATTAAAACTAGCTTGAACGGTCTGGCCCGGGTCGATCTTGCGGTCGATGATAACCCCGTCGATCGGGCTCGTAATAATAGATCGGGCCAGGTTTTCTTTAGCCGTATCCATTTCGGCGCGAACTTGTGCGAGAGAAGCGCGCTGACTTTCCAGTTGCGCGACGGCGAGATCAAGATTGGCTTGCGCCACTCCGACATCACGTTCAGCGGCTTCCATTTGTGCCTCTGAGACGGCTTGCTGTGAGAACAGGCCTCGGCGGCGTGTCTCATTTTGTTGGGCTTGCGCCAATGTCACTTCTGCAGAACGAATACGGGCTTTCTGAACATCGATATCTGCAATGGACGAACGGATACGGCCTTCGAGCTGTTCGACACGGTTACGAAAATTAGTCGGGTCAATGATAGCCAGCACCTGCCCCGCCGTGACCCGCGAATTATAATCAACGCGCACGTCGAGTAACCGACCCGACACTTCGGAGCCCACCATAACTTCGTCACGCGGAACAATCTTTCCGGTTGCACCAATCACCCGCGTGATCTGACCCGGCATCGCAGGGACTGAGGCCAGTTCCATCTGAGCTTCAGTCTCGCTAGAGTCTGCACATGCTCCAACCAATACAACTGCGCAAACAGTCGCCATCAATAGTCGATGCTTCATGCCGAAATTCTCCCCCATCGGCCTGACACCGAAACTCATAATGTCTGTTATGTTGTCACAGCACCGGTCGTTAGTGAAGATACGGCTCGTAATCTTGAAAAGATTTAATCTTGCTGCCTTCGGCACAAACAGCCTCGAGAACAAATTCTCTCATCTACTCACTATCAGCCGAATTTTTGCAAATCATGCCATTGAGCATCGAGGTTGAGGCGTCAGCACTTGGCAACGGGTCAACCGCCAAGGCACCGAGAGCGGAAATATAGACTTTTACGCCCTCCGACCAATCTAGGACGCGACTTTGCCGGGAATTCAAACCATTACTTTGCTCGCGGATCAGGTCGAACGCACTGGCGGCGCCAGTATCATACTGAGCCTGCGTAATACGCGTAACGCGTTGTTGGGCTTCTTCCTGCAGGCGCTGTATCTCAATCTGTCGCATATTTTGCGACTGACGCGTCAAGATCTGCTCCACGTCTTCTAGCGCCGCCAGCACAGTTTGTTGATAGCTTATGAGTGTCTGACGTTCGGCTATTTCAACTTGAGCAATGTTCCGATCACGGTCACCATTATCGAAAAGCAAAACGGACATGGCCGCTCCGATAGACGCGCTGATTCCGTCCGTGGTCAACAGATCAAATAACGATGTCGACGACTGCGTTGCAGAGCCGGAAAGTCCTAATGTCGGTAGCCAGGCTTTACGCGCATTATCCAACGAAAGACCAGCGCGCACGACGTTACACTCGGCTGCGCGAATATCCGGCCTCCCAATCAGCACATTAGCCGGGGCGTCTGGCATTAGCCGAGGTAGATCGAATGTCTGGAATGACCGTGGTTCAAGAGAAAATTCATGAGGCGGCAATCCGAGTAGCAGAGCCAATCGACGCTCAAGGTCGTCTCGCCGAACGCGCGAGGCTTCAAGCGTACCGAGAAGGCGCTGAATGCTAACGCGGATCTGATCCACACTGAGCCGCGTGATTGCCCCAGCCTCAAGCCTGACCTCTGATAAGCGCAGCTGTTCGCGTTGAATTTCGATTTGTTGCTCTTGCAAGCGGATGACTTCATCACGAACGCGAAGGTCGATATAAATGTTCGCGATCGCCTGCGCCGTCGAAATGCGTAAAACCTCATTTTGGATTTTCTGCTGTTCGACAGATAAGGCGGATTGCGTCACATTATTTTTAATACGCCCCCAGATATCCACTTGGTACTGGGCAGAGCCCCCGAAAGAATAGCTGTCAAACGGACCCCCATTTCGAGACTGGGTAACACTCGCACTGCCGCGTCCTAGTGAAAAACGAGGGCTCAAGGCGGTCTCTGACTGTTCCAGCCCAATCAGCGCAGATTCTAGCCGCAGTAAGGACGCCTCAATCGACAGATTACCACTCAGTCCTTGCGCGATCATATCTTGTAAGATCGGGTCATCAAGGGCCTGCCAAGTGGGGGTGTTTGGCAGTATGTCAGGCGTTTCAGATTGCCATTCTGGTGGCGTCAACTGAGTGAGCTTGGCAGCCGCAACATCCGCCCCAATCCTAGAACTTCCTTGCAGCAAAGAGTTATGAGCACAGCCGGACAGCAGCACTACAGCCACGAGACTATTGAATAAATGTCTAGGCATCGGGAACGTCTGGTTTGAGAAATTGCACTAAGACCGTCTTGCCGAGACGGAAAGGAACATCCTCCGTCTCAATCACAACATCGACCGTATTGGTTTGGCTTCGCCCACCCGTTTCTGCCACCGAGAAGACTGAGCCAATCTGAGTAACTACACCGCGGCGGCGATCCGCGCTGCGATTATTGGCCGCGAAATCAACTTTCTGTCCGAGATAGATCGAGTCGATATCGTCTTCTCGCACCTTCGCGCGAAGGCGTTTGGGCGCATCAGGAATAATCGAAAAAGCCGTCGAGATGTTTTCCGCCGAGACGCCAGCTCCAGCTGTGACAGCTGCGGTCAATATCCGGCCATCAACCGGAGATATGACGCGGCGTTGTGCAAGATTGAACCGGGCCGTTTCAAGCTGGGTCTGAACCCGCTCCATCGAATTTCGATTGGTCTCCATCGCCAGTTCTGTCTTGGTCAGATTATCCTGCTGCGTCTCAAGTTGTTGCTGCGAAATTGCGTCCTGTTCGCGCTGGATGACGGCGCGTTCAACATTGCGACGTGCGATGTCGAGATCCAGCACGCTTCGTTCTTGCTTAAGAGTCTCGTTTTCGACGGCGATCTCAGCGAGCCTGACCGCAATGCGGTCATCCCGGTCCTCTTGCAGAGCCAACAGCTGTCCCTGTTTGACCTCATCGCCCTCAGCCACGAGGACTTCCTTGATCGTCCCAGTTCGGTTGGCGGAGACGAGCACGATCCCACCTTCGATCTCGACCACCGCACTCTGAGATAAAGCGTAGGGCGATGAAGGCGCCAAAGTCGGCGCGAGAGTCACACTCTCTTCTTGATCTGCCGTCCGTTTCAAATACGAGGTCGCTGCGAGCGCCGTAACGACAATAATTAAAAGCCAGACCCACAAGTTTGTCAGAAGTCTACCGATTAGCCGCATAGGGTTTATCCTCTTCGCTATCACTTGTGATCCGGCCATCCTCAATATGAAGGATCCGATCAGCATGGGGCACGAGCCGCTCGTCATGGGTGACGCACAGGATCATGGCATTATGTCGAGCAGCCGCCTGCTTGAGCAGTTCGGCAATGTTCGCACCGTTCTTGCCATCCAGCGCTGACGTCGGTTCGTCGCAGAATATTAATGTCGGTTTTTTTGCCAACATGCGCGCAATGGCGATGCGTTGGTTCTGCCCCCCTGACATTTCGCTCGGACGCGAATCTTGTCGGTCAGCTAGCCCAACCCAATCAAGTGCCTCACACGCGGCACGCTTTGCCTCTGCAGCGGACCAGCCCAGAAAGGTCAGCGGTAGAGCGATCTGATCACGTGCGCCGAGTGCGGGGAACAGCCCCCCACTCTGAAATACAAACCCGCAATGATCACGACGAAAACGTGTGATCTTGCGGCTAGAGCGTGACCAAAGGTCTTCACCTAACGCGATAACTTGTCCAGTATCAGGGGCTTGGAGCCCGCCAAGAGCGGCGATCATTGATGACTTTCCAGAGCCCGACGGCCCCATAAGCAGCGTCATTTGACCACTGCATAATTCAATCGAAACATCATCCAGTGCGATTACGCGTTGCCGCCCTTCGCCAAAAACTTTGCCGAGCCCGCAAGTCTGGATCGCCGCAACCGTTGTGGGGGATTGCTTAGCCAAACTCGTCATCGCAGTAAGTCCTGCGGCTTCATCTTGAAGATCGCGGTAAGGGATATGACCCCTGCAATAAGGGCAGCAAGAAGGATGGCGGCGCTGACATACCAAACCACTGTAGAAGTAACATACATGTCGATACCTCGACCCAATAAACCCGCCTTCACACCCAACATGACGCAATAGGAGACGCCAATGCCAAGTGTCCCGACCCAAAAGGCCTGCTCCATTGCTGTGCTGACAAGATGACGCGACGGAATACCAAGCGCCCGCATCGTCGCGAACTGCTGAGACTGGGTCAGGATTGCTGACCGGAGGGTCTGAACAATAATGAAAAGAGGGATCAAAACAGCAAACACACCAACCACAAGGAAGCCCTGAAACTGCTTGCTCTCAAGGATCGCATCCAAAGACGTTCGTCGACCCATCTCCTGTGGTGTGATGGCCTCGAGCGAGGCTCCCTTAAATTGTTGATTGAGCCGCTGCTTCGCGATCTCCGGAGAGGTGTCAGGCGGAATTCGAACTCCGACCATGCTTATACGGCTGAAATTCCGAGACACACCGCCCCCAAAATGAATAGCTCGAGGCGTTGAAGGGGAAAACAAGCGCCCGGTTTCGGGACTCACAAATCCGTATCCTGTTCGAGCCCCTATAAAACCTCGATTAACCGCAGCATCAAAAAATCCAATAATCTCAAGCCCGAAACTATCATCAGAATTCCAGAGAACATCGCCCATTTTAAAGTCATTTTTTTCCTTCAATGTCGAAGAGACAATAATTGTCCCCGGCACTGAAAGTGCTTCCTTAGCCTCTGAGGAAATAAACCTCGGAACCAAAATGACGTCTTCACCGAGTTCAATTTCGGCGATCGATAGTTGTTTAACTTCATCATCTAGTCTCACTTGCTGTGGGCGAGTACGACCTAAATAGGGCTCCGCACGTATAATATCTTCGTAAAGGTCGACTTCCGTCAGCAACTTTTGGAGAGAAACGCTGTCGCGTCCAGTAGAACGAATATATAGGTCGACGTCTAAGCTCCGCTGATATGTCGAGAAGCTCCGGATATTCGCTGCCGAAATCCCAACGGCCACATAAATCAGGCAACCTGAAAGGGCGAGCACTGACACAGCCGACAGGAACAAACGCCAGTGAAAGCCGACATTGGATCGCGCCAGCGATTTCATATCGACCAGCCGATGCGCGGCAAATCAAGCGATCCAGATCGATTTAGATCGCCAGACTTTCCACCGATATTAAACTGGCTGCGCATCGCGTGACCCCAGCCCCTTCAACAAAATATTACCATTATTCTTCGATTAAATGCGTAGCAACTTGGCGTTTCAAAATCACCTGACGAAACGGCAAGTTTATGGCCAGTTTTCGGCCGCCTTATTCTTCCGTCGGTAAAATTCGGATATCTAAAGCGCGCTCTGCATCGAACACAGTTGCAGCAAGACTCTGAATGTCTTCAACACGCATCGCGTCGTAGTCGCTTGCACGGCTTCGGTGCGACGTCAGGCCAAGGCCATCACTTTGCGCATCGTCCAGTACATTTAACCAATAGCCATTCGTTTTCTCGGTACTATCCAGTCGTTCAACGATAGGTTTAAGCGCCCGGTCGAATTCATCCTGGTCGATATTTCCCGAGGCCAGGTCGTTCGCAATGTCACGAACCTTGTCAGCCATAGCGTCAACATCTTCCGGCTTGAGCGTCAGCACAGCCAAAACATATCCGAAACCGTCAAAAGTCGTGCTGGCGTGACTGCCGGCCCCCGGGGAATAAGTCGTCGCTTCGCCTTCTCGAATATCCTTAACCAGCCGATTTCGTAGCACGGCTCTCAGTACAGAAAGCTGACGCGCATAAAGCGGGTCCTTGCCGTCATTTGCGGGCCAATAAATGCGCAACTGGGCTTGATTATCATCGCCTTTGTGCCGGAAGATCGTCGGACCATCGCCCTGCGCTCCAAAGCTCACTTGGCGCATGGCCGCGACTGACGGGCTATCCGGACTATCCAGCGAGCTTCGAGTTGGTAGCGCGCCCAGAGTTTGCGCAACGGCTTCGATAACCACCTCAGGATCAATATCTCCAATGACCGTGACTTCGACCGGACCTTGTTCAAACTGTGGGCGCAGCCACGCTTCGAGTTTGGTCAACTCTGTCGCATAGAACTGATCTTCATTCTCAAAACCAAAGCGCTTATCTCCACCGTAAACTCGGCGCAGAACATGTTTGGAATAGACCCCATCCATGGTCGCATCGTGACGCGGATACCAAGCTTTCAACTTGTCTATATAGTTCAGACGCGCGCGTTCTCTGAACGCTTGAGCGCTGAGCTGGGCCGCATAAATCTGAAACTGCAACAGCATATCATCTGGCACTGTCAGCGTTGTGAAGGAGAACTTATCGTCAGCAGCCCGAGCCGTGAATGCATTTGAAGCCACGAGGCGTCCCGCGAGTATCCGCCGCAACTCATCGGGTTCATGTTCTTCAAGTCCACTACTTTGGATCACACCAAGCGCCATGCGCCGCATCCCCTCATTGCGGACAGGGGCAGACAGCATACCATCGCCAAAGGTGACTTTGAGCAGAACACGATCGTCCTGAAATTTAGTTGTCTTGATGGTCAGACGGACATTGTTTTCAAAGTCGATCAACCGTGCGTCGACATCTTCGACGACACGATCAGAAACGACTTTCCCAGGCGTTCCAAAATCCTCGTAAGCAAAGGGTTTGTCTTCCGACATATCGGGTTTTGATACAGGCGTAGAACGACTGTCCAACAGGACGGAGCGGACAGCCGCTTCTGGTGTCTCGGGCGCATCCGATGTTTGAATAAAGACGGACAAATCTTCAATATCGCCCCATTCACTTCGCAACTTTGTATTCACAGCATCCAAAGTCAGCGTCTCGCGCATAGCTTCAAAGCGGGCAAGGTCCTGAGATGGGTGGGTAAAGACCCGGTCATTGTCGAAGGTCGACATTAGCGCACCCGTTAAGCCACCCGTTCTGGACGTAGTCGCCCGCGTATCGGCACCTTCCGCTCTCGCTTTTACAGACGCATCGAGACGGGCCAGCTGAGCATCCAATTCGGACTGGCTAAACCCATATTGCAAAGCGCGGCGCAACTCTGTGTCGAGACCGCGAAGCGCGCGATCCCAGTTTTCGGGTTGCGTATAGGCCGAGAAAACTGGGCCTTCGGTCAAGTCAAACGTCGAGTGGCGCCCCATACTGGCATTAACAAAAGGCCGGTCCACCTGTTCCGCCAAAGCGCGCATCCTATAAGACATCATACCGTAGGCAAGGCTTCGTAATGTCCGTTCCCGACGCCATTCTGGCGTATCCTCGTGCTTCACATAGGGCTGAGTTGAAACAAGACGGACCTGCGTTGGTAACCCGTCTTCCTCATAGACTACAACTCGGCTCGCCTCTGGTGTCGCTGAAGTTGGGATCAGTGTATCCCCAGCATCACCTTCACCGGTCCACTCACCGAACGTCTCTCGGATACGAGCCTCGATTACCTTTGGATCGGCATCGCCAACAAACGCGACAACCGTCTTCTCCGGATGATAATGGGCATTATAGTAAGCGCGGAAATCATCAGACTGGATCGCGCGCAGCGTCTCTTCCGTGCCGATCGGCAGACGAGACATCGCATCGCTACCATTTGCGAGTAACCCCATATAGGCTTCCCATGCGCGGTAGATCGACGTGTCCCGGGTTCGCTTCTCGGATAGGATAATTCCCAATTCCCGGTCGATGGCATCTTCGTCTAGCGTTAGGTTCTCCGCGGTTTCCCGCATCAACATGAAAGCCGCGTCGAGAACCTCATCGTCGGTGTTGGGCAAATTAAGTTTGTAAATCGTTCGGTCGACCCCAGTCGACGCGTTCGTATCCGCGCCGAAGCTTAGCCCAAGCCGTTCCAGAATTTGAATCATCTCGCCTTCGGGAACATTCTTAGAGCCGTTGAATGCCATATGTTCCAGATAGTGAGCCAGCCCCCCTGTTCCCGGGACCTCGTTAAATGAGCCCGTGTCAAAACGAACCCGCAATGCGGCGCGTCCGGGTGGCGTTTTGTTGGGCAGAATCGCATAGCGAATACCATTCTCCAATGTCCCGGTTACCAGAGCTGGATCAGGGGCTAGTTCAGGCAGATCAACCGAGACAGCTTGCGCCTGAATAGTGGCATTGGTCGCGTCGTATGCTTGGTCTTGAGCCGAAGTTGTGCAGGCCGTGATCATTAGAGCTATCGCGGTCGTGGCCATCAATCTTAGACGGGTATGAGACATGATCATAATCTTTGCCTTAGGTTAGTCTTTTCGAGGACAATTTAATCAAAGCGAAATCGCCACTGGTAGGCTGTTGGATCAGTTACCAGTCGACGAGAATATGGTCGTTATTGGGGTCATCCTTCACGGTCAGACCGAAGCTCGGTCCCAACGTTGACGCCAGTGAAAGGGTCGATCCTAGCTTGAAATTGGCGGTGGCTTTCAGCTCCCCAATGCTCGGGTCTGCAAGCTTAATTTTCCGGTTCGTATATCGGTTCATCTCAGCGACAATGTCGGACAATTTTGCATCTTTGAAACTATGGCGACCCTCTCGCCAGCTTAAGTCCGTTTCAATGACTGTGGCCGGGACAGTGGACATGACTTCATCCACTGAAACGAAACGCTCGCCCGGTTTAAGCTCGAAACTCTTCGCTGGCTTGGTTGTATCGATTTCGTCCGTCAGCGCGATTTCATCGACTCTGACTTTGCCCTCTAATAAGGTGACACGGGTTGAAGCACTGTCCATTCGAACTTCGAATAATGTTCCCAAGGCCGTGACGCGACGATCACCCGCAAACACAACGAATGGACGAGACGGATCATGCGCGACGTCAAAGACGGCCTGCCCGCGCAACAAATAGATCGACCGTTGATTATCCGCGAGTTCATACCGGACTTCACTATCCGTATTAAGCTCGATCGTTGATCCGTCATCGAGTTGCCGAGTCAACTGCTCCCCGATCTGAGTGGTCAGCAAAGTCGCATTGAGATTACTATCGCTTTCGACCGTATAGGTAACGTCACTGGGCGACGTTTCAAATGGAGACGTCCCCCATTGAACAAAAGCAACCATCAACAAAGCTGCGGCAAAACCGACGGCCGCCACGGAAAGCTTAGAGCGCTGCCGGATCCAGAATGGTTTCGGTAAGCCATGCCCAAGGGCATCACGTCTCAGAGCCCGGATCAAAGGGTCTTCAGCGACGAGTTCGGCGCCGTCGACTATTGCAGCCAAATTGTCGAAGGCGACACGATTTTCCGAGCGATCGTCAAGCCAATGAGCGAAAGATCGACGTTGAGCAGGCGTACACCTGTCACTACCGAGCATCGTCATCCAATAGGTTGCCTGATCATCCGCATCATGCGGCGGATAGTCCGGACGCTCGCCAAAAATTTCGTGAACACTCATGACCGTTTCCTGACGTCTTTCAGGCGACCTAAGGCCAACATCATGTATTTCTCGACCGAACTCCGGGACAGGCCCATCAAGTCGGCAATCTCTGGGTAGGTTAAACCCTCGAAACGATGCAGAATAAAAACGCGCTGTGACTTAGCCGGTAAATCTAAGATAGCTTCGCGGATCCGCGCCAATTCCTGATGAGCGACCAACTGCCTGTGGGGTGACGGTTGATCGCTCACCAACTCGGAACTGTCGATTACCACATGGGCATCGGCGGCTCGAGTTCGACGACGACGGGCACGATCACGCAGCAAATTAGAGGCAACAGAAAATACGTAACCCTGGGGATTAGCAAGCGAAGCTACGCCGCCTTTCCCCAGTATTCTTGTCATGGTTTCCTGCGTATAATCTTGCGCGTCTGCCTGGTTCAAACCTTGACGCCGGAAATAGCGCTCTAAGGGTTGGCGAAAATCGCTATCCAACGCGCCAATGCCATTATCCGACGCGGTACCGACCGAGCCTAAACTAGGTTCTGCGGTCTCGCTGCCGCGACGCGGAGCGCCGGGCGTTGGTATTTGGTCTTTCGGCATAATCCAGCAGGTCTACTTTAGAAAGTGAGCCTAGCGCCGACAGTGACCCGGCGGCCACCGTTGAACTGCAGGTTTCTAGGAAAGAAAAACTCTGCGGTTCCATCACCGAATTGCGATGAAGTCGCGGACCGAATGTCCGCCTCCTTAGACCCCGTCAATAAATCGTCGCCTTCGATGTAGAAAATCATGCGCGGACGATTCCCCTTGGCATCGATTTTGTAGGATAGACGCGCGTCTAACGTGTCGAAAGAAGGCGTGATCGTGTTCAGATTAAACTCGTCATAATCCTGTGCAGACGCAGATTGGTACGTATAAATAACACTACTGGAAAATGCACCGTCTTCATATCGGAGAGAAGCATTCCCTGCCCATTTCGATTGACCAATAGCGGGGCGTTGGAATGCCAATGTGATGGAATCGCCGGCGTCGTTACGGGCAGGCTCCAAGGATTCGAAATCACTTTTTGTATAGGTTAAATTTCCAAGAACGCTGAAATTTTCAACCCAGTTAGGAACACTGTCGCCAAGAAAATCGATCTGCCGAATAAGTTCAGCTTCAACACCGTAAACCTTACCGCCTTCTCCGTTTTCAGGACGCTGCAGGAAAAACTGCGTATCCGCAGGCAAAACTAGGAGCGACGGATCGACATCGGCCAAAGGCGCCAAAAATTCAAGAATGCGCGGCTCTAGGTCAGAACCCACTTGTTCCGCATTCAACAATGTCTGCGTGAAGTTATCCTGCGTCGATTTATAGAAAAAACCGAGACGCAAGAGACCAGGATTATCTTTGAAGTAATAGGAAAAATCGAGATCGAAATTATCAGTGATAGAGGGTGAAAGGTCCGGATTAGCCTCCCTGATAGTTGCCGTAGGAACCGGAATACTGGCGAACTGTGTCCGGAGTTCGATAACGACCGTAGTAGGCCGCGCAATTTTTTCAATCGCAGGATTCACAGTAGAACGGAAGTAAGCTCCGCGAACCACGACTTCATCCGTCGGGCGATAGTTTGCGATGACGCTAGGCGTCAGTGTCTCTTGAACTCCGCCAAGATCAATAAATTGGAACAAGCCTGCATCAAAGAAAACTGCGCGCGGAACGATACCACCATTCTCCGGACGGCGACGAATAGCAGGCGTCGAAATTGCCGTGCCAACACGCTCTTCACGCTGATACCGAGCCCCGCCAATGACTTCGAAGTCACCAAGCTCCAGCCGTGTCTCCATATACCCGGACAGAATTTTTTCAGTGACCTTTGCCGGATTATTCGAAGCTGCCACCTCCCGTGTCGCAACAGTTCGATCAATCAATCTAAAAAGTGCCTCATTTTCCGGCGTGTTCGGATCATCCGCCGTAGACCCCTCGATCAAGCCAACTAAACCAGCAAGACTACCCGGATTCACGATAGGAATCCCAACACCAGACGCACCAATATCGGACAAATCTAAAGACCCGAAGGCAGAGCTATCGAGATCGGAAATAAACGTATTGATCAAGCGGTTGCTTGCATCCCGAGCACGCACAAAGGTTAGCGGGGAACCTAACGCCGTCGTAGAAAGCGAATCAGCTGAATTATTCCGAGTTCGATCCTCATACTTCCCCCCTACTTGGACGTAATCGAGGAAACTATTCGCGAAGTAACGTCTCACATCCCCTTCGACTTCAAAAGTCTCCGTGACATCAAGCGCTTCTGATTTACTTGCCACATTGAGGTAGTAACTAGCCGGATCGTTCACGATACCCTGACCAAGCTGACTTAGGCTCAGAAGCGGAATTTGGTCTCCAGCAAAGATTACAGCGCCATCAACGACGCGATCCACGCCGCCGGTGTCGGGAATTGTTTGAATCGTATTAGGACTAATCAGATCCGTCATATTACGGAGCTGATCTGTAAGGAAGGTAGCTGATACGCGCTCCCGCTCCCGCTCGGATTCACTATAGCCAACCCGGTAATCAAACTCCCAATTGTCGATATCTGTTTCGCCTCGTAAGCTAACTGATCGGATCGATAGATTTTCAACATTATCTGATGAAGCGAGCCCTGGACGAAGCGCATTATAGAAACGACGACGCCGAACCTCCCCGCCCAACTCTGGAATTGGGAAGTTCCTCGCAGAGGCCAAAATCGTTTGCGTGGAAGTAGATACTGAGAACTCCGCATCCCGTTGGATCTGCTGAAGATCAAGCCTAAAACGCGTATGGTTCCCCCAGTCATATGCAGCATTTAAAGAAACCGTCAGATTGTTTTCATCCCGTTCGCGTTGCGTCGTGTTAGTCCCAGTAACGAATGGTCTGTCAAATCCTGGAACGAATGGAAAATCGAAGCTTTCAGGTATGGTGAAAATAGACGTAAAGCCGACAGGAAAAATCGTGTCGAAAGATTGTGTATAGATTACATCGTAATTTGTTCGAGCTGTTTCCCGGTACTGTATTGTCCCTGACAAACCGAAATCGTCGGTCAGTTGATAGGCACCCGTCGCGCTCAATTCGAATTCATCCCCATAGCCGTCAGCGAAGGGTCTCTGACCTTCAATTCCAAGATTCAGATATTTTTTGCCATAATCTAGGCCGGATCGGGTTTCGATCTCAACCAGACCTCCTGTCCCTGTCGCTTCTTGGCTCGGAAGCAACGTCTTCTGAATCGTAACTTGTTTGATATTCTCAGTCAGGAAGCCTGACAAATCGACACCGCGATCAACACCTGTGCCCTGAAGGGTTACGCCGTTGAGTTGCACGTTGATCGCTTGGTCATTGAAACCACGAACTGAAATACGGTCACCCTCACCCGTCGTTGCGTCGCGGGAGAAGGTCACCCCCGAGACACGCCGAAGTGCTTCGGCGATCGTCTCAGCCGGGAAGTCGCCGAGCAGATCAGCAGACACGACCGTAGAACTATTCGTAGCAGCACGCTGTTGATTCAAAGCCTGCTGAAGCGCGGAACGATTAGCGTAGATAACGACCTCATCCAGCTCTTCGCCTAATAGAAAATTGGCCTCAAGACGCTGCCCGGACGCAAGGGTCACGCGCTGGGACTGAAACTCTGCGCCCAAATAATTGACTGAAATCGAATAGGATCCCACCGGTGCAACGGCGAAACGGTAAATCCCGCGAGTATCGGTCGAGGTCGTCCGACCCGACCCTTCGATCAGGACAATCGCACCCGCGAGTGGCTGGCCTGAATACTGATCAATCACTTGGCCCGTGATAACCCCGGTCGGTGCGTCCAGGTCGAAAATCGGTGGCGCATCTGGCGCCGGCGTGGCCGTCGGCTGCGCTTGAGCTTCGCGCGTGTCTAGAATGGGTGCTACGTCAGGTTTTTGAACTTCTGGCGCGGTTCGGATTATTTCGCGGGACCTAGCCGTTGGAACTTTTGGCGCCTCCGCTAAGGCGACGATGAAAACGCCTGGCCGGGGCTCTTCGAACCGGAGGCCTGTATCCTCGAGCAGCTTATCAAGATCATCTTCCGCATCACCAGAATAGGACTTGAGTTCAGCAATACGTGTTTCGCCAACTTCAGACGAGAAAAGCACTTCGACATTGGCTTCGCTGGCGAAACGGTTGAGCGCATCAGACAATTTAACTTCAGCAGCCTGCGCCATTGCAGGAAGCGCGAACACACCGACAATCGCCGTTCCCAGCATAAGCTTGCTGATTCTAGCAGTCGACACACCAGAGACGATAGCCTGGCGATCGGTGAATTTCGTTGTTGATGCATGGTTCATAGTCTGGATTCCCCTAGTTCCCTGTAACCCGTCCAACGCAGCCGGGGCCCATCACCTCAAAAGAAAGTTCAAAAAACCTTCACACGCTTGGCGAAATAGCATGGTCTCAATGGGTCATATCTCTGTTTCTCATGATGGAGATTCGCTGATTTCATCATCCAATCGCCAGAGCCTTGGAAAGAAGCCACCTTGCATCCTCCGGTCGCATACGTGCAATGTCGCCTAATTATGGTGGCCCAGAGAAAAGATGCGAACCGCTTGTCGGCCCGGTTTCCCTTGGCCCCGTTGATTGAACTGCGACGAGACGACACGCTGTCACTCCAGATTCAAATACGATCACGTATTCTCCACCTAATCGAAACAGGTTTGCTCCCGCCCAATGCTAAGATGCCGTCGACGCGGAAATTATCGCAGGATCTGTCTATTAGCCGAAATACGGTTTCGCTCGCCTATCAGCATCTGATTGGCGACGGTCACCTCTTTACGAAAGACCGTAGCGGCGTCTTCGTATCACCCGGCTATAAGCGGCACGTGCCGAAACGGCCGATGATCGTCGGGGAGGCAGTGCAGGATGTCGCGACCGTCGCGGCGACCCATCTTCGGCAAAAGGGAATCCGCGCCCAGAGATATCGCTGCCCACCCGATTGGCATCGATATGAGTATCCTTTCATCGAAGGACGCTATGACCGATCACTCTTTCCAGTTCCTGAGTGGCGCGAAGTCAGTCGACTGGCCCTCGGCGTCAAAGAGGTCGAACAATGGTCGATCGGCAATGACGAAGCCGATGATGAAATGCTGGTCGACGCGATCCGGTCGTCTCTGCTGTCAACGCGCGGGATCGAAGCGCGGCGGGACGAAATCCTTATCACGGTTGGCGAGCAACAAGGGCTGCATTTGTTGACTGAGTTATTCGCGACCAATGCCGCCAAAGTTATCATGGAAGACCCAGGGCTACCTGAGCTTCGTGAACTCTTTTCCTTGAATGGAGCGCGGGTGAAACAACGAGCTGTCGACGGCAACGGTATGGTGGTTGATCATGGGTTCGGTCGCTGTGATCTGATCCATGTCTCGCCGTCACGGCAGAGACCTAGCGGTGTAACCATGACGTTAGAGCGACGACATGCTCTACTCGAAGCCGCGAAAGCGTCTGACGCTCTGATCATCGAAGATGATTTTGAATGTGAGATGGACTTTCTCAACGCGCCCCTCCCTTCTCTCTACAGTCTCGATACACAGGGCCGCGTCATATATCTTGGGGCTATTTCAAAGGTCTTAGACCCGGGCGTAAGACTTGGCTTTATGGTTGCCCCGCGCGAAGTGATTGCCGCCGCCCGACAGCTCCGTAACCTGACCACGCGTCGGCCTTCTCCGAACAATCAGCGCGCGGCCGCCTATTTTCTGACACTCGGTCATTACGATACGTTGGTCCGACGGTTACGGTCAGTTTACGAAACGCGCCTGCTGGCATTGCGCGATGCTCTGAACCACTACCGCCCCCTAACCATTGCTATACCGGCTGTGTCGGGTGGGACCTCTTATTGGGTGCATGGCCCCGCAGGATTAAATGTTGAGCGTCTGGCCAAGGTCGCGGAAGCCCAAGGCATTTTAATCGAACCAGCCAGCACCTACTTCGCCAACCCGAATGATAATCGCCATATTTTCAGACTCGGCGTTACCAGCATCCCATCGGAACGAATTCGCGAGGGTATTGAACGGCTATCGAGGATTATCACACAACTCTGCTCGACTCCGTCGGAACAAGAAGGTGTCTCGACACATGATTACCTTGATGCTCTAACAATCGACTCTGCGCTCAGCGGCGTCGATCTGCTTTATAATACGGTCTACGGCGAACCTTGCACAATCACGCTACGCGCGGACGGAACCATGTCCGGCAAAGCTGGCTATGCCAATGAAGATCGCGACGTAGGGCGATGGTGGATTGAAGACGATAAATGGTGCCGCCAGTGGCAAAACTGGGCTTATGGGGAGAGCGCGAAATTCTTCGTCAGACTATCAGATGACCGCGTTTTTTGGGTCAATGATGAGGGGCAGGATGTCGACAATGCTGTCATTGCACGCCGTTGATGCGGCGCTAAACTGGTACCATTCAATCCCTCAAACTGGACCTAATCACCCTAGGCGATAGCTGCGAACAGGTTCCATCGGTCGAGTGCGCGTGCCGCGCAGACCGTTCTGGGGATTGTGTATGGGCCATTTAGGCATCGCTGCGATTCAGACCGCCGGTCGAAAGTCGGGCAATCTGGACCAAATCGAAAAAGATGTGGCGGCGACTGCGAAGCGCCTCCCATGGGTCCAAATGATCGTCCTTGGCGAACTCGCCATTCACGGCCCCGCATTGAAATTTGCTGAGCCCGAAAACGGTCCAACAATCACGCGACTGCAGCAACTGGCTAAACGTTTGAATGTATGGCTTGTCCCCGGATCCCTTTATGAAAAGCGCGGTGACGAGGTCTATAACGTCACTCACGTCATTGACCCCTCTGGCGAGATCGTCGCCAAACACGACAAACTCTATCCTTTTCTTCCTTATGAGAAAGGGATCACGCCAGGTCGTGATTTCTGCGTATTCGACGTTCCTGGCGCAGGCCGAATCGGCGTCGCCATCTGCTATGATATGTGGTTTCCAGAAGTCATTCGTACGCTAACAGCTATGGGTGCGGAGGCTATTCTTCTGCCAACTATGACCAATACAATCGACCGTGATGTCGAACTGTCTATTGCTCGATCAAACGCGGCCACCAACCAGTGTTACTTCATCGACGTCAACGTCGCGGGCGAACAAGGCAATGGCAAATCTATCTTCTACGGCCCAGGTGGCGAACTTCTATATGCCTGCGGCGATGCCGCAGAAGTCGTCGCGCTAAACCTTGATTTTGATGAAGTCCGGCGGGTTCGATCTGAAGGATGGCAAGGTCTGGGACAGGTTCTGAAAAGCTTCCGGGACGCGCCTGTCGAATATGAAATCTACCAATCCGCTGAACAGCGCAAAGCCGGGTTCGAGGCTTTGGGTCCGCTAACAATGCCGAGCCGAAAAGGAACTGCTGAGTTTGATCCCAGTCCCTCCGGCACAAACCCAAAACTTAAAATCGTCGAATGAGTTCAATGAAAAACCGCGCCTCTAAGGAGACCATGATGACTGCCAGCACCAGCCCAAAACGCCACCTCTTCGCGACTGCTCTTTTGTGCAGCTCTGCGATCGTCCCGTTTACGGCAACCGTCGCCCAAGCACAGGATACGCAAGCCAGTAATCGTAATAATGACGAGATCATTGTCACGGCAACCCGGCGCGAAACCAGTGTAACGGATGTACCTTACAATATTTCGGCTGTCAGCGGGACGGCTATCGAGAAAGCGCAGATCTTCGACGATGCTGAACTCCTTCGGTCGGTTCCAGGGGTTGGCGTGATTGACCGCGGAGCTCGCAACTCAGGGACACTCAACCAAGTTCGAATCCGGGGTCTCAGCGTGGATGGGAACGGCCTTGGTGATTATGCCGTGTCATCCGTGGCATCGGTTTCGACCTATCTTAACGAGACGCCCATCTTCGGGAACTTCCTGCTGCGCGACCTCGACCGTGTTGAGGTCCTTCGTGGGCCGCAGGGTACACTCTACGGCTCTGGCTCACTCGGCGGCACGATCCGCTACATTACTCGCAAACCCGTCCTCGGCGAAGCCTCGGGGTGGGCGAGCACCTCATTCTCAAGCGTCAAAGGCTCTGAGAGCATTGGCTACT
The DNA here is from genome assembly GCF_030159955.1 of Algimonas ampicilliniresistens. GTDB lineage: Bacteria > Pseudomonadota > Alphaproteobacteria > Caulobacterales > Maricaulaceae > Litorimonas > Litorimonas ampicilliniresistens. The sequence continues at coordinate 328,196 of NZ_BSNK01000001.1, read as the reverse complement.
CATTGGACGGTATGGTCAACGTGCCGCTGGGCGACAAAGCCGCGCTGCGTGTCGTGGGTAGCTTCGGCGATTATCCCGGCATCACCGACTATGTGAATGTCTACGATTTAGACGCCAATGGCATCCCGGTCGCACCGAGCGGCATTCTAGCCGCTGACGCCTCCTACGGGGTCGTTGAGGACGCAGATACAGTCGAGCAGTGGATGGGTCGTGCCACTCTGTTGTGGGAACCTTCCGATGAGGTCGATCTGACCCTGATGCACATTCGCCAATCCGATGATGTTGGCGGACGGCGGCAAAGCAGCTTTAACGTTGATGGCTTCGGCAACGCCTATGGCGACAATGAGAATGGCTCGATCCAATTGGAGCCTTCAACGCGCGACATTAACTCCACATCCTTGGAAATGAATGTCGATCTCGGCTTCGCAACTCTCACCTCATCGACGTCGCATTACGATCACACGGGCGACAGTATTAGCGAGAATACAGGGTTCTACGCGCAAGCGGGTTTCCTCGGCTTCTATTATAACTATCCACGTCCAATGGCTTCGGCCGTACGCACCTACGCTGATGAAGCGATTGTTCAGGAACTTCGCCTCGTCTCTAATGTCGGCGAGACATTCGATTATGTTGTCGGCGGTTTCTATCGGAAACAGCAAATTGAATCGACGCAAGAGAGCTATCTGCGCGGGTTCAAACAATGGTGGGATACATTGCTGCCGGGTCTGGCTGCCGTTGTGTCGGGCGATAAAGACTTTGACTATCGACGCATAGAGAATTTCGAGGAAGTCGCCGCGTTTGGTGAAGTGACATATCATGCTACTGACACGATCGATCTGACCATCGGTGCGCGATATTTCGATAATAAATCTGAGAACGACACATTTATCGACCTACCACTCTATACTGGAGTGTTCACTCCGACCAACGCGTTCTTCGAAACCAGCGAAGACGATATCCTCTTCAAGGGCAATCTCGCATGGCGCTATTCCGATGATGCGATGATCTATGCGACCATCTCTGAAGGCTACCGTCGTGGCGGCTCTAACGCCGTTCCATTGACTGGTACCTTCGCCGAAGATCCGGGCTGGCAGATTTATGGGGCTGACAATGTCGTGAACTATGAGGTCGGAACAAAAGGTAGCAAAAATGGTCTGACTTACGATGTGAGTGCTTTTTACATCGATTGGAGTGATCCGCAGCTCAATACGGCGACGACAAATTGGGGCTTCTTCGCAGTCCAGAATGGTAGCTCGGCTCGGACCTACGGCATCGAGTCCTCACTGGACGGCTATATCGGCGACAATTGGCACTATAATCTTGGCTATGCCTATGTGAACGCCGAGCTTAGCGGAGACTTTTTCTCGCCTAGCAACGCTGTCACGCCCGTCGCTATTGATGGTGCGCGCCTTCCAGGCGCTCCAGAACATATGCTCAACTGGGCCCTCGATTACACAGGCTCGATCAATGATGATTGGGACTTCTTCGCCCGTTTGGACGGCTCTTACCAATCCGAGACACGCAATGGTGTCGGTGTATCACCGACCTTTAATGTGCCGCTTGATGGGTTCAGCCTGTGGAATGCAACGACCTCGTTTACGCGCGGTAATTTCACGGGGTCCCTCTGGGTCAAAAATATCTTCAATGAGAAGGGCGTGACCGGGGTCTTTACCGAAGCATATATGGGCACAAGCCCAGCCGAAGGGTATTTCGGCAATGGCAATAAGGAAATGATTTCCCTACCGCGTATGATCGGCGTGACGGGTTCTGTTGGATTTTAGAGACAGGATATTTACGGTGGCCCGGTTCGTTCGGGTCACCTCTTTCCGGGACGGCAGGGTAGAGATAACGTGACCGCCATGCCCGATCACCAAGATTTCAGTATTGCGCTCGCCAGAGCCGACGATTTGCTCCGGCGACGCAGCCCTGACCCAGCCATCGCGATCTGTGAGAATCTGCTCAAGGCGGCGCCTGACGCAGTCGCGCCGCGCCTGATGATCGCGCGGGCGGAACAAATGCGCCATCGCCCCGATAGTATGCTGGCGCAGGTCGACCATGTGCTTCAATCCGATCCCTCCCATTTCGACGCCCGATTGATGCGGATTGAGGCTCTGATTGCTCAATCCGACATTGCTCAAGCCCGAACAGAAATCGCCGAAAACCTCACGACAATGAATCTAGTGCCGCGCCAATTGGGCCGGATTGCTGAAATACAGACACAACTCGCCGATCACGAAGGCGCGCTCGACACATTGATGCGCGCAATGGACGGATCGCCTCTGCCAGACCGAGAAGAGCTGTCATTGCTCTATAATCTGTCTTCGGCGCATATTGCGCTCGGGCAAATGGATCAGGCCGAACAAGCGCTGGATAAGCTGATCCAGAAAAACCCGGCCGATTTTGACGCTTATTACAACCGCGCGACATTGCGAACCCAGACCCAAGATCGCAATCATGTGGACGCGCTCAAACAGCAGCTGAAACGCCCGAACCTGCCACCTATGGGTGAGGTTCAATTGGCCTATGCGCTGGCGAAAGAACTTGAAGATCTTGGTGATTATCCGCGCAGTTTCGATTCGCTCGCCCGGGGCGCGAAACGCCGCCGTGAAAACATGGCATATAGGGTCGAAGGCGACCTTGAGACGATGCATCTTCTACAAGAGGTCTTCGACACAGATTTTGCTGAGACAACCTTTGAAGACTGTAGCGACGAAAGACCCGTTTTCATCGTTGGTCTGCCGCGATCCGGCACGACGCTGGTCGACCGGATTATCACCTCCCACCCAGAAGCCGAGAGCGTTGGAGAGATCAACGATCTACCTTTAGCAATCACCCGCCTGTCCGGCTCCGCGCAATCTAAGACCGAGCTGATCAGAAACTCAGCTAAGATGGATATGAAAGCTTTAGGAGCGGCCTATCTAAAGGGGCTCGACGGTCGCGGGGCGGCGTCTCAACGTGTGATCGACAAGACACCTCTGAACTTCCTCTATATCGGGCTGATCGCCAAGGCTTTCCCGAACGCGCGGATCATCCATGTCATGCGAAACCCGATGGATGTCGGCTATGCCATGCTGAAAACACTGTTCCGCATGGGCTACCCATTCTCATACGATCAAGATGATCTGGCGCGGTACATCTCCGCAAAAACACAGCTCATGCAACACTGGCATAACGTGTTTCCCGGCAGAGTTCACGACGTCGCCTATGAAGCGCTGATCGCGGATCAAGAGGGTGTTAGTCGCCTGCTCATTGCTGCGGTTGGTCTCGATTGGGATCCAGCCTGCCTGCACTTCCACGCTAACCAGTCCGCCTCCTCAACCGCCAGTGCTGCGCAGGTGCGTCGCCCACTTTATTCCTCATCCGTCGAAAAGTGGCGTCATTACGAAGCCCAACTCACCCCGCTTGCTGCAGGACTGCAACGCGGAGGTTCGGGATGATCTTTCGAAGCCTCCTCTTGGCCGCCAGCCTTTTATCGATGCCGCATATCGCCTCGGCGCAAACCTTTCTGGATGAAGGCTTTCAAGATGGCGAGGCCGACGGTTGGCAATCTGACGCCCGGAAAGGCAAGATCGGCCTGACCGACTATCAGGGCAATGTTTCGCTGAACCTCACGCGCGACGCCTATGCCATCCGCCTACTCAAGGATGTGTCAGCGGATCGTGTCAGAATTAGCGCCGCTTTTGCTGCCGACAGTCTCGAAGGCGATGATGCCTGTGTTCTTGAAGCCTCTCCGGATGGAGCGGCTTGGTTTGAGATCGGCCGGGTTGAGGATGGGCAAGACGACTCCGTCACGCTCCACACAGTCAGCGGTCTGTTAGATTTGGACAGTCCTAACCTATTCCTTGGCGTAAGGATCACGGGCAATGCGGCGAATGATAGCTGTTGGGTCGATAATATTTCCGTCGTCGGCGCCCGAAACACGGACTCCCTGTCTGAGGCCTTGTCACAAGACGTGCTGTGGCATGGTCAAACCCTTAGTGAACCCGTCTCCATGCAGGCGTTCGCACCACCCGATAAGATAACCACGCCGACGATATCCTACTCAGGAACTCTGCGGTTTGAAGGCACGCAGGCCGCCGGGTTTGAACTGCTCCGAGACAGCTTTAATTATTCTCAAACAGCGGACACGCTCGACAAGCTACCGGCCTTCAATGTGAATCTAGTCCAAGATGGCACGGATTTGATCCCAACTCTTCGTGGCCCTCAAGCTAATGATCATCCTGATTGGGAATGGATTATTGAGCCTGGCCAAATCTGGCATCGGGAAGACAGCCATGCCCGCGCCAGCCTACCCTTTGCTTTGCAGGAGCGAAACGCGAACTGCGTTCACAACGGAATGATGGCGTTTGAGATCGGCCCCAATGGCGACACGTCAGCCTTAATCTTCCAGATTGGCTCAGAAACTTGCGCTTATATGCAGTTCAATCTGTGGGGCAGCGCGCCCTCGAGCTTTGAAACTAAAGCCATTCCTCATGCGAATACCGTCATTCGCAATTATCAGTCGGAAGTCGCCCATCGTCTGCCGACGCAGCCACTGTCAGAACTGAGTTTCCGTAATCAGCTCGGGCATTCTGACGAAGTCGCACCAGACGCGATAACTGCGCTTGGATATGTAAAGGACGGCACTCACTATGTCAGCGCCTGCCCAACACGGCTTGGCGACTATCCTTATTGCAACGTCCTTGATCTGCCCTCCTATTCATGGGCTAAGTCGATGGTCGCCGGGCTTGCCTCTATGCGGCTTGAGCAACTCTATCCGGGCGCGATGCGTTCGCAGATCGCCGACTACGTGCCCGCCTGCGATGACTGGGACGGCGTGACGTTTCAACATGCACTGGATATGGCAACGGGCCGGTATGATTCCGATGTCTATGATGAAGATGAGGCCTCAGAGGACACGCGACAGTTTTTCCTCACTGATCGGCATGACCGGAAAATCGACATTGCCTGCAATTATGATCGCCAATCGCCTCCCGGGGAAACCTTTGTCTACCACACGACAGACACCTACATTCTTGGCACGGCTATTACCGCCTTTCTACGGGAGCAAACGGGACGCAGTGACGCTGACATATTCGACGATCTCATTGATCCGGTTTGGACATCACTCGGCCTGAGCCCAGTCGCGCGGCAGACACGGCGGACCTATGACAATGAAGCGCAGGTTTTCGCGGGGTGGGGCCTGACCCTGCACCGCAGCGACATAGCCATGATTGCAAAATTTCTACACGAGGACGGCATGATCGATGGCGAACCTATGCTCGATCCCGCCATGCTCGCTGATGCTCTACAACAAAGGACAGCGCCCGTCGGGCTTCGCGCGGTTGTCGACAGCCAACGCTATAAAAACGGATTTTGGGCTTGGAATGCAGGAGCCAACATCGGCTGTGAGGATGACCTCTTTGTCCCCGCCATGTCCGGCTATGGGGGCCTGACGCTGGCCCTCATGCCGAATGGACAGACCTATTATTATGTTAGCGATGGCTACGCCTTTGCTTGGGCGCGCGCCGCGGCCGCCTCTCACAATGACGCGCCGTTTTGCGAGGCCAACCCATGACGTCTTCCGATAATATCACCATACATCCGCGGCGTTTTCCGACGGCCAAGGCGGATAGCCTGCTTGCTGGGATACTCTTGTCGTTCCTAGCAACGGCGGGGCTATTCTATGTGAATATCATGGCGGCCATCGTTGATGGTCTGGTCAGCGGTCTGAACCTGACCGATGCGCAGGCCGGAAACATCGGCTCGGCTAATATTTACGGCGCCGCGCTTGGCGCACTGATGGCGATCATCCTGATCAAGAAGATTAAATGGCGCCCGGCGGCGATTGCGGCGCTTATCGGTCTCATCGCAATCGATGTGGTGTCGATGTTCATTACCGACCCATCAATCCTCATTGTTGTCCGCCTTCTGCACGGCATCATAGGCGGACTACTGGTTGGTATATCCTATGGGGTTATTGCCCGTACAGCCAATCCTGACCGAACGTTTGGCGTCTTGCTGTTCGTGCAATTTGGTCTTGGCGGCCTTGGGGTCATGCTGCTGCCGCGCCTTGTACCGATCTATGGCACGCAGGCTCTATTTGTCGCACTGATCCTGTTTAGTTTAGCCAGCTTGGCGATGGTGCCATTCCTTGACCGATATCCGCCACGACCCAAGCCATTGGCCACCACGACTGGAACAATACAAAAGAAACCGCTCAGCTTTACCTTACTCGCCATCTTTCTGTTTCAAGCGGTCAATATGGCGCTGCTGGCCTATATTATCCGGCTTGGCATCTCTTACGGACTGGAACGGGAATATGTCTCAACCGCGCTCGGTCTTGCAACATGGGTCGCCCTGCTTGGTCCCGGATTGGTCATTATTATTGGCACAAAATATGGGCGCTTCTGGCCGCTCTTCCTGGTCATGGGTCTCACCCTAGCCGGGACAGCGCTCTTCCATCTCAGTGGCAGCAAGGCCGCCTATCTGATAGCCAATTGCGGCACCGGAATTACCTGGGGCATGGTTATGGCCTATTTGCTGGGCATGGCGTCGCAGTTTGACGAGTCCGGCCGGACTGCAGCGGCGGGTGGCTTTGTTTCCAAAATCGGTTTGGCGACAGGTCCAGTTATAGCAGGCCAAATCCTGACCGCAGGCTTTGGCTTTAGCTTCATCCTCAATGGGGCGCTCATCCTATTCGTCGTTTGTACCGTCATCATGCTCATCCCGGCACGGCAGTTGGATCAGCAAAGTCGGCTCGTACCGGGCGGCACGCTCTGACAATCCAGTCTTCAAAGATCTGCGTCTTAACGGACTGCCGCCCAGGGGCCGGGGTCAGTAAGAAATAATCTTTCTCTTCGGGAATGGACTTGTCCGAGAGTCGGATTAGCTGACCTTCGCGGATATAGTCCTGCGTCTCGAAGTCATTACAAAGCGCAACACCATATCCAAGCCGGGCGGCCGTGAGGGCCTGGCTGGTATTCGCAAAGACGATGTTTCGGACACGATCCGGTTTGTCGAGACCTTGCGCCGCAAACCAACGATCCCAAGACACTTGTTTATCGTGGATCAGCGGAAACTCAGCGAGCGTGTCGTTTTCGAACCCATCCGTTCGCGCCGAAACTAGTTGAGGGCTGCAAACGGGGAATAGAGACGGAGACGCGAGATGCGAAAGATGACGATCATCTTGCGTCGGCGCCCCGTAACAGATCGCGATGTCGATCTCTCTCGGGATCTTCTGCTGTCGCGGTTCAATCTCACGAACAGTGATTTCGATGGTGGGGTACCGTTTCTGAAACTCGCAAATATGTTTGGCCGCCCAGCTCGTTGCAATGGTCTGCGTACACCCTACCGTGAGCACCCCGCCGAGTTTTTCTGGATCGAGATTACGTGTGCCGTCGAGAATCCGGTCTAGGCCTTCCTTTACCGCTTGATGCAGGCGCGTCCCCGCTGGGGTCAATGACAGCCGATTATGCGCACGAATGAAAAGGGCCACACCGAGCCGATCTTCCAATGATCTAATCTGGTGACTGATCGCCCCATGCGTCACGCCAAGCCGCTCTCCGGCACGTCCCAAATGCAGCAGTTCAGCGGCACTCTCAAAGGCCCGTAACGAAGACAGTGGCAGTGTTCGTCGATCCATCTAAGGCTCCTGTGAATTTAATTCACAGATGAGTGCAACATTAGTCAATTCTCATCAACAAAATTCACATTCATAGGCGTATCAGACACCACAATGAAACTTTGTCATGACCCTTCCACTTTCCGATCCATCACTTCTGAAGACCCAAGCTTATATTGATGGGCACTGGAACGAGGCGGATAGTGGCGAGACTTACGGTGTTGAAAACCCCGCCAATGGCGAAACGCTCGCGGATGTCGCACGGTGCGGTCATTCGGAGACGCGACGAGCGATTAAGGCGGCTCATAGCGCCCTTAGCGAATGGCGGGCGCTGACAGCGAAGGCGCGCTCCGCACACCTTGAAGCGTGGCACGATTTGATGATCGCTCATCAGGGCGATCTCGCAAAAATTCTCACCGCCGAGCAAGGTAAACCACTGGCCGAGGCGATGGGCGAAATCCTTTATGGTGCCAGTTACGTGAAATGGTTCGCGGAGGAAGCTAAGCGCATTTATGGCGACACCGTCCCGAGCCCATCTGCGGACAAACGCTTCGTCACCATCAAACAAGGCGTCGGCGTCGTCGCCTGCATCACCCCTTGGAATTTCCCAAACGCCATGCTGGCAAGGAAGATCGCGCCGGCACTCGCGGCGGGCTGCACAGTGGTCTGCAAGCCTGCCAATCAAACCCCGCTCTCTGCCTTCGCTTTGGTCGAGTTGGCAGCGCGTGCCGGGATCCCCGCTGGCGTCATCAACATTGTCTCTGGCAAAACACCAGAGATCGGAAAAGTTCTCACATCCAGCGAGATCGTTCGGAAGTTGACCTTCACCGGCTCCACGGCGGTCGGCAAACAGCTCATGTCCGACTGTGCGGGAACGATGAAACGCCTATCCATGGAGTTGGGCGGCAATGCGCCGTTCATTGTGTTTGAAGATGCCGACATCGACGCAGCTGTAGAGGGCGCGATGGCGAGCAAGTTTCGCAATGCTGGGCAGACCTGTGTCTGCGCCAATCGGTTTCTTGTTCAATCCGCAGTCTATGATCAGTTCACAGCCGCTCTAGCTGACGCGACGGCGAATTTGAAAATGGGTGCGGGCGACGAGGCAGGCGTGACCATTGGCCCCCTCATCGACAACCGAGCCGCCACGAATGTCCGCGCGTTGATTCAGGACGCAACGGATCAAGGGGCAACAGCTGTCCAGTCCGGAGACAGTCCAGTGAGCACGGCCAATTTCGTAGCGCCAACACTCCTGACAGGCGCAACGACAGACATGCGTGTGTTTCGAGAGGAAATCTTTGGCCCCGTCGCGCCCGTCATCCGGTTCGAGACAGAGGCCGAAGCGATTGCGTTGGCGAATGACACGGAATTCGGTCTCGCCGCTTACTTCTATTCTCGCGACATTGGCCGTGTCTGGCGTGTTGGCGAGGCTCTGGAGTTTGGCATGGTGGCGATCAATACAGGCGCCATGTCCAATGAAATGGCGCCGTTCGGCGGCGTAAAAGAATCCGGCCAAGGCCGGGAAGGATCAAAATACGGACTTGATGACTATTTGGAGATCAAGTCGCTTTGCATGGGCGGATTAGACCAATGAAAAATGCACCTCTGAAAACTGTCAAAGATATCTCTCTGACCAATGCTGAATGGCAAGCCCGCAAAATAGCGGCGATCGCACGCGGCGAGGGCAATCTCGCCCCCGTCTATATTGAACGCGCTGAGAACGCCGAAATGTGGGATGTTGAAGGTCGGCGCTATATCGACTTTGGCACCGGAATAGCGGTCTGCAATACGGGCCATTCCCATAGCAAGGTCGTCGCTGCGGTTAAGGATCAGGTCGACCGTTTCAGTCATACATGCGTGATGGTGACGCCATACGACACAGCGGTCCGACTGGCAGAGGAGCTCAATCGCCTCGCCCCTGGCCCGTCACCGAAAAAATCCATATTCGTGACAACCGGCGCGGAAGCTGTCGAGAATGCGATCAAGATCGCCCGCGCGCATACGCGTCGGCGCGGCGTCATCGCCTTCAATGGTGGCTATCATGGGCGGACCAACTTCACGCTAGGTCTGACAGGCAAGAACGCCCCCTATAAAACGCACTTTGGTCCGTTCCCCGCGGACATTTACCGCGTCCCCTACCCCATCAACTATCACGGCGTTTCGCTGGACGACACGCTGCATGCGATCGAGATGTTGTTCAAATGCGACATTATCCCGGAAGATGTTGCCGCCATCATTGTCGAACCCGTGCAAGGCGAAGGCGGTTTCTACCCTGCTTCAGACGCATTCTTACGCGCCATACGCGACCTTTGCGACAGGCACGGGATCGTCATGATTGCCGATGAAATTCAATCTGGATTTGGCCGTACAGGCAAGTTCTTCTGCATGGAACATTCCGGTATTGAGCCCGATCTGATGACCGTCGCCAAAGGCATGGCAGGCGGTTTTCCGATTGCAGGCGTCGTGGGCAAAGCTGAGATTATGGACGCGCCCTTACCGGGTGGCTTGGGCGGAACTTATGCAGGCTCCCCTGTTGGCTGTGCAGCGGCGCTCGCCGTCATTGATGTGATCGAAGAGGAACAACTCGTCGACCGCGCCAATCATATTAGCTCTATATTCGATGCACGCCTCAAAGCCCTACGCGAACAATTCCCCGCTCTGATCGGTGAAATTCGAACCGATCGCGGCGCCATGATGGCAGTTGAACTTATTCAGGACGGCGATCCTTCCAAACCCAATCCGGAGCTCGTCAAAGCCGTTGTCGGCGACGCCTATCAGCAAGGCCTCGTCATCCTGTCCTGCGGTGTTCGCGGGAATGTCTTCCGCTTCCTACCTGCGCTGACTATACCGGACGCACTCATTCACGAGGGCTTGGATATTTTTGAAAAATGCCTCTCTAGAATGATTGACGCCTAGTGTTTCAAATCAGAGATTGTTGAAACTGATAGGCAGCGTTCAGCAATGGCATCATCACAACGGCCTGATCTTAGGCTTGGCAACGACGACTTCCAACACATAGCCTGAATTCAACGCCACACCCGTTTCTCTTCGGGTGTGGCTCTATGCCGTCATGAGTGGCTTGAGCTTGAAATATAAGCCTGCTAACCGCACGCCTTGCACAAACAGAACGGCGGACGGATCGCGAAATCGCTCATGTCGAGAAGATCAGATGGCTAACCCCATTTGCATCCAATCAGATTAGCAATCGGCCGATATTTTAGGACTGAGTTCGATGACTGAACATCAAGCTGAAGTAAGACAATGGAGCGATAAAGAATCGCCCACACTTGGCCAATTTTCTTGGCAAGATCCGTTCTTGTTGAACGATCAACTGAGCGAAGACGAGACGATGATCGCTGAGGCGTCTGCCGCATTCGCTGCTGAACATTTGGCCCCTCGCGCAGTTGATGCCTTTGAAAACGCGACGGTTGACCCTTCATTATTTCGGCTGATGGGTCAGCAAGGCCTTCTCGGCGTGACCTTGCCTGAAGCCTATGGCGGATTGGGGTCCAGCTATGTCTCTTACGGCTTGGTTGCCCGTGAAATTGAGCGCGTTGATTCCGGTTATCGGTCGATGATGTCAGTCCAATCATCGCTCGTGATCTATCCCATTTATGCCTATGGCAGCGAAGCTCAGCGGCAGAAATATTTGCCGGGCTTGGCGAGTGGTGAGCTGATCGGTTGCTTTGGTTTGACAGAGCCAGATGCCGGGTCAGATCCCGGAGGCATGAAAACGACAGCGACAGCAGTGGACGGCGGATATCGTCTCTCTGGAACAAAAATGTGGATTTCCAACGCGCCTATCGCCGACGTCTTCGTCGTCTGGGCAAAATCCGACGCCCATGGCGGCAAGATCCGGGGCTTCATTCTCGAAAAGGGCATGAAAGGCCTGAGCGCGCCTAAAATCGGCGGGAAAATCAGCCTTAGAACATCGGTCACAGGCGAGATCGTCATGGAAGACGTCATTGTCTCTGAAGACGCTCTCATGCCGCATGTTGAAGGTTTGAAGGGGCCGTTCGGCTGTTTGAACCGCGCCCGTTACGGCATTGGCTGGGGCGTCATGGGCTCTGCAGAATTCTGCTGGCACGCCGCGCGACAATATGGCCTAGATCGTCATCAGTTTAACCGTCCGCTTGCGGCCACACAGCTATTCCAGAAAAAGCTGGCCGACATGCAGACCGAAATCGCCTTGGGCCTGCAAGCCGCGCTCAGAACCGGGCGCCTGATGGACGAAGGCAAGGCCGCACCTGAAATCATTTCCCTCATCAAACGCAATAATTGTGGCAAGGCGCTCGATATTGCGCGCCAATCCCGGGATATGCATGGCGGCAACGGAATTTCAGGCGAATTCCAAGTGATCCGCCACATGGTCAATCTAGAAACGGTTAACACTTATGAAGGCACGCATGATGTGCACGCCTTGATCCTTGGCCGCGCCCAAACTGGCCATCAGGCCTTTTTCTAGAGATGGGTAAAGATCACGCCGAGTCCGTTCACAAGCGTTTCCTGGCTCGGACGAAAGCGGCTGATTTCCCAACTCCGATCAGTTCGCTCACGCTCAAGGATTCCGGGCTGACGGCGGATGAGCTTGTCGCCCTGTTCGATGCGCAGCTTTTATCGCGACATCTCGACAGGGTATCGCTGAAACTCCAAGCTCGTGGAGAAGGTTTTTATACAATCGCGTCCTCAGGGCATGAAGGCAATGCGGGCATTGCCTGGGCACTGCGGCCTGATGACATGGCTTTCCTGCACTACCGAGATGCCGCCTTTCAGATCGGTCGGTCATTTCAAGTTCCAGGGACTACGCCCCTGTGGGACATGCTGCTCAGCTTCTCGACCTCAAAAGAAGACCCAATCTCTGGTGGGCGGCATAAAGTTCTGGGCTCCAAGTCACTGGCGATTCCACCGCAGACCTCGACCATCGCGTCGCATCTACCCAAGGCCCTTGGCGCGGCATTTAGCATTCCACTCGCCAAACGCGTTCAGCCGGAACATCAGCAATTGCCGTCAGACGGTATCGTTGTCTGTACCTTCGGCGACGCGTCGCTCAATCATTCGACGTCACAAGGCGCTCTGAATACGGCGAGTTGGACCGCGTACCAAAACTCACCCCTGCCCCTCTTATTCGTCTGCGAAGATAATGGGATTGGGATTTCGACAAAAACACCAACAAACTGGGTCGAACAGTCCGTTCGATCCCGTCCGGCCTTAGAATATTTCCAGTGTAGTTCCCTTGATATATTCGACGCCTACAACACGGCTTCCCGCGCCGCTGAGTTCGTCAGACGTCACCGTAAACCCGCTTTCCTGCACTCAAAATGTGTGCGCCTCTATGGTCACGCTGGCCCCGATGCGCCGAGCACTTATTTGTCGAAACAGGAAATCGAAGCAACCGAAGCGCAAGATCCCTTGCTCTACACAGCCGGCCGACTCATCAGCGAAAACATCCTGACAGCCGATGAGATCTTAAAGCGGTATAAGGACATGAACGCCCGTGTTGAGCGCGTTGCTGAGCAAGCCATCAAGCGCCCAAGGCTGCAAACAGCTGAAGAGGTGATGGAGAGTTTAATCCCGCCGAGTCGGACCCATGAAGAGACACCCGGACCGACCGCTGAGGCGAGAACCGCCTGCCTAGGCGACAGCGATCTGCGGGCCACGAAACAGCCACAACATATGGCAAAGCTTATCAACCTTGCCCTGACCGACCTTATGCTCTCACATGAGGAAATTGTTCTGGCGGGCGAGGATATTGGGCGAAAGGGCGGCGTTTATGGCGTCACGCAGCGCCTCCAGAAACGCTTTGGCGCGCACCGTGTCATCGATACACTGCTCGATGAACAGGCCATTCTCGGCCTTGGAATCGGCATGGCGCATAATGGGTTCATACCCATTCCAGAGATCCAGTTTCTGGCTTACCTCCATAATGCGATCGACCAGTTGCGCGGCGAAGCGGCGACCCTGCCGTTCTTCTCAAAGGGTCAGTTCACCAACCCCATGGTCGTTCGGATTGCCGGCCTAGGCTATCAACGCGGATTTGGCGGACACTTCCATAACGAGAACAGCGTCACCGCCTTGCGGGATATTCCCGGTTTAATCGTGGCATGCCCATCCAACGGGCGAGACGCCGCCTTGATGCTGAGAGAAAGCGTCAGACTAGCTCGCGAGGAACAAAGGCTGGTCGTCTTCCTCGAACCGATCGCCCTCTACATGACCCGGGATCTGCATGAGAAAGGCGATAGCGGCTGGACGTTCGATTACCCTGAACCTGGCTCGCCAGAGACAATTTCAATCAATGATGTTGGCTGTCACGGCGATGGAAAGGACCTAGCCATCGTAACCTATGGCAATGGGGCCTATCTGTCTTTGCAGGCTCAGCGCATCCTTGAAGAGAAACACGGAATTAATTGCCGCGTGATTGATATGCGCTGGCTCTCCCCACTGCCAAAAGACGCGATTATTGACGCCGTCGGCGATGCCGATCACGTCCTGATTGTCGATGAGTGCCGCGAGCAAGGATCCCATAGTGAAGCGCTGATGACGCTGTTTGCTGAACGGAGCAAAAAACCAACAGCGCGCCTCGTCGCAACAGACTGCTTTATTGCAACAGGCCCCGCTTTCGGTGTCACCATGCCAGACCGTGATGCGATTGTTGAGAAGGCCCTTAGCGTCGTCCGTGAAACGGCTTTGGAGTCGCGCTCATGAGCCACGCCAAGAAAACTGCGCTTGTCATTTGTCCGGGACGCGGGGTCTATAATGCCCCTGAACTTGGCTATCTAAAGACTCATCACAGCGACAAGCCGGACCTCCTCTCTGCCTTTGATGCGCAGAGAACTGCCCTTAACCAACCGAGCATTCTCGAACTCGACAGTAGCGACCGGTTTTCCCGATCTAAGTTCACGCGCGGCGATAATGCGTCCGGCTTGATTTATGCCTGTTCGTTTGCAGATTTCCTGAGCATCGACCGGGATACATTCGACATTGTCGCGGTCACGGGAAATTCGATGGGCTGGTACACAGCGCTCGCATGCGGCGGAGCCTTATCGCCCGAAGACGGGTTTCGGACAGTCAATACAATGGGTACTATCATGCACGAGCAAGCGCTCGGCGGTCAGCTAGTCTACCCATTCGTAGATGAGACCTGGCAGGAAAAACTCGGAGCCAAACAAGCCCTTTTGAGCTTGGTCGAGAGCATCGACGACTTGCATGTATCGATCTGGTTCGGCGGGATGATCGTATTGGCGGGAACGGATGAAGCCCTCGCTGAGGCCGAAAGCAAACTTGAAAAAATTCAAGGTCGCTTTCCAATGCCGCTCCCTAACCACGGAGCGTTCCATTCTCCCTTAATGCAGGCGAACTCCGCTGCTGGTCGGAAAGCATTACCCGAAACGCTATTCCAACAGCCCACAATTCCAATGATCGATGGGCGTGGAAAGATCTGGATGCCCAAAGCTTGCGATACATCCGCACTTTGGGATTATACGCTCGGAAGCCAAGTCACAGAGACCTATGATTTCACACGGTCCGTCCAAACGGGACTGCGCGAATTTGCGCCCGATTGTTTGATCATATTGGGACCAGGCAACACATTGGGCGGAGCGACCGCTCAGGCCATGTTGATGGCTGACTGGCAGGGACAGTCGACAAAAACTCATTTCCTCGAACGTCAAGCGGATGACCCGTACATGTTAGCTATGGGGCATAGCGATCAGCGGCCGCTTGTTGCACCGACGCGATAAGTGAGACCGGTCTGGGGCGTATCCGTCCCATTCAGTCTGAGATTTAAATCTAGCGCGTGAGGTCGTGGTTTCTCTAAACTGTGCTAGAAGTTTTTGTCTGTCCAATATTGTGAGACGAAAACCGATGCTTCGAAAATTTCTAGTTCCAATTCTTGGCACCTTCGCACTCTGTAGTGCTTGTCAAACGCCTCAGACAGACGACACAGTGTCTCCTGACATCAATAGCTCTGTTCTTGACCAAGCTCTATCGGATCTCGTGGATAGCGAGTCCGCAGCCGGGGCATCTCTGCTGATCTATCAATCCGGGGAAGAAATTTATTTTAATGCGGTTGGCGCCTCGGATCGTGAGGCCGATCGTCCGTGGCAGCGCGATACATTGGTATCGCTATATTCCATGACCAAACCGGTCACGGCCGTAACGCTAATGACACTCTATGAAGAAGGTCTGTTCGACCTCGATGCGCCGCTTTCGTACTACCTTCCGGAATATTCAGATGTGAAGGTTTTCGCTGGACTGGACGCGGACGGTGCATCGATTTTGGAAGTGCCGCGCAACCCTATCAAGGTCATCGATATTTTCCGACACACAGCCTGCTTTGGCTATGGTTGGGAAAGCACGCCTGTGGCGACGATGATGGTTGAGGCCAATGTGCTCGATCCATCTAAACCGCTCTCACAATTCAGCGAAGAGCTCGCAGATGTCCCGCTCTACTGCCATCCAGGCGAACAGTGGAAATATGGCGTGTCCGCCGATGTACAGGCACGTTTAGCGGAAGTGGTCACAGCTCGCCCCTATGAAGAACTGATCCACGAACGCGTGCTGGACCCGCTCAATATGTCCGAGACCCGCTACTTCGTCCCAGCCAATGAAAAAGCCCGAGTCGCCGCCGGCTATGCTCGAAATGAAGCTAACGAGTTAACCCGCCAACCAGACCAAGCCGTCTATGGTCTCTGGCCTGCCAAACCCGTGCAAATTAATGGGGGTCATGGCCTGATCGGAACAGCCGACGACTATATGCGCTTTGCCCAGATGCTTCAAAATGAGGGTACTCTAGACGGCGTGCAGATACTCAAACCTGAAACGCTAGCCTTAATGTCGCGCGACCATCTTCCGGACGATTTAACCGCAAAAGACTTTCTGCCATTCAAGGGGCAGATAGGCTACGGCCTCGGTATGGCTGTCCGTGTGGATCCGCCAAAGGATGAGACCGAGCCGTTTGGTGTGACGGGGGAGTTTTTCTGGGACGGCGCGGCAAGCACACTCTTTTGGGTCGACCCTGAAAATGATCTGACGGTCGTGTTCCTCACGCAGGTCATGCCGTTTGACGGTGCTGCCCATGCGAAGATCAGGAAAGCCGTCTATCAGTCGCTCGGCATGTTGACGGACTGAACTATCAGAAGCGCATAGCTTTGATCGCGTCATAGCTTGTCTGGATCGACTTTCTGTACGGTTTAGCCGGTCCGTCATGCTCAGCGATGAAATACTCCATGCCCGACACATCGTTCAGAGCGAAATAGGATTCAAACGGCAGTGAACCTTCGCCAACATTGACCATAAGCTCACTGACGATTTTGCCATAATCACCACTCGCCATGAGCGCCGTCGGATCACCAGACATATCTTTAATATGGCAGAGCCGGAACCGCCCAGCGTTCGCTGTGAGCAAAGCTGGGATATCAATCCGCGCCAAGGCAGCCCAAAACATGTCGAGTTCAAATGCGACAAGGTCCGGCTCCGTCTCCGACAATAAAATGTTCATCCCGGTCTGACCGTCACTCAGATCCAGAAATTCGAATTGGTGATTGTGATAAGCCACGCTCACGCCTGTCGATTTCATGACTTCTGCTGAGCGGTTCAGCATCTCCGCATGCTGTTTATAATCATCCAAACTGCGCTGATCATCGCTCAGATAGGGCAAAATTGCGAACTTGCAGCCGAGAATAGAGGCAGTGTCCGCAAGTTTCGCAGGCTCTTTCGCTAGGCTGTCATAATCGACATGGGTCGCGGGCGCTGGCAAACCAACATCGTCCAAAATTTTGCGCAAATCTTCGGGAGATCGGTCTGCGAAGTTCCGACCATTCAATTCAACGAAATCATAGCCGACATCCTTGATCATCTGAAAGGTCCCGACAAAGTCCTCAGCCATCGCATCACGCAATGTGTAGGTCTGAAGTCCAACCTTTGATATCTGTCGCTTAGCAGGGATTGGAGTCGGCGCGGATTGACACGACGCCGCAAGTAACAGCGCACTTGTCGTTGATAGAAAATGTCGACGGTCCATATGGCCAGAAGATTTCATCACAATCCTGTCTCCAACAAATCTGAGGCCCGATTAGGTCCTGACGAAGCGGCGCTATATCGCGCCGCTCTCCATGAGGTCTGCGGCATGATTGGCGGCCCGTGCCGAGAAGGCCATGTAAGTCAGAGACGGGTTCTGACAGGCCGCGCTGGTCATGAAACTACCGTCCGAAACAAACAGGTTTGGGACATCATGGCTCTGGTTCCACTTGTTCAGTACTGACGTGGCAGGGTCCTGTCCCATCCGGCAGGTTCCCATTTCATGAATGCCATTGCCCGGTGCGCCCAGCGTATCCTTAGTAATGCTACCGGCGCTGGATATGACGTCGACTGCCCCCATGGCTTCCATCATCTCCTTGGCGTCTTCAGCCGCTTGGCTAACCGCGTTCACCTCATTGTCCGTATAGCGACAGTCCATGACCGGAATGGGTAGACCCCATTTGTCAGTCTTGCTCGAATGCAGCGTCACTTTGTTCTCAAATCTCGGCATAGTTTCACCAAATGCGCCCAACCACATGCGCCAAGGGCCTGGTGTGCGGATCCGGTCCTTCATATCCGCGCCGATACCTGCCTCATTCGCACGCCCGCCCCAAGTCATGCGGGTTGCTCCGCCCTGAAAGCCGAAACCACGTAGATAGCCTTCGCCAGTTTCAGTGTGATTGCGATAGCGCGGAATGTAGATTCCATTCGGGCGGCGCCCGAAGTGATGAGAATCCTGAAAGCCCGTGTGAGTCCCGCGGGCCCAAGCCCCGCCGACATGGCCGATCAAATTATGCCCGACATGACCCGAACTATTCGCCAGTCCGTTAGGCATAGACTCTGATTTGGAATTTAGCAGGATCATCGCGGTCGGAATTGTCGATGCGTTTAAGAAGACAGCCCGTGCCGTGATTTCCGTCGCTTCCATCGTTTTCGTATTCACGCCCCGAACGCCCGTGGCACGGTTGGTGTCCGCATCATAAATGACTTCGTGGATCGCCATATCCGCAATCAACGTCATGTTTCCGGTGCGTTCAGCCGCTGGAAGGGTCGCGTGTTTAGAGCTGAAATAGGCCCCAAAGCTACAGCCGCGGAAACAATGGTCCCGTGCTTGGCACTGTCCACGACCCAGAGAGAGTTGTTCTTCAGTCGGCTGGGTCAGATTGGCCGCCCGCCCAATGATCATCTTCCGTGTTGGCCACTTCGCCTCGATGACTTTTTTCCATTCCTTTTCGAGATGTGTCATCTCATGCGGCGGCTGGAAGGTCCCTCCACTTGGCAGAACTTCAATTCCATCATCGTTCCCGCTGATCCCGGCGAAGGTTTCCGCATAATCGTACCACTCTTTCAAATCGTCATACCGAACGGGCCAATCGACGCCGTACCCGTCTTTTGCGTTCGCTTGAAAATCGATTTCCGACATGCGGTAAGATTGCCGCGCCCACATAATAGAGCGCCCGCCGACATGATGGCCCCGACGCCACTTATAGCGCGTGCCCGGAGCTGTTTCATAAGGGTGCTCACCATCTTTGACCCAGAACTGTTTGGTATAGCTGTGAAACGCGTACACTTCGGACTGGATCGGGTAGTCCTCACGGTCCTGCGATGATTTCCAGTTGAGATGTTCCATCTCCCACGGGTTCAGAAAATCTGTGTAATCTTCTTCAGGAACGAGGTCGCGCCCACGCTCAACAACGGCAACTTTGAAGCCGCGTTCGCATAGCTCCTTCGCCACCCAGCCACCGGACATGCCAGAGCC
Source organism: Algimonas ampicilliniresistens (assembly GCF_030159955.1). Taxonomy (GTDB): domain Bacteria; phylum Pseudomonadota; class Alphaproteobacteria; order Caulobacterales; family Maricaulaceae; genus Litorimonas; species Litorimonas ampicilliniresistens. Next base: position 308,823 of record NZ_BSNK01000001.1, on the reverse strand, counting down.
AACAACAACAAAATCAAAATCCGCCATAATCAGGTCGCCCATGTTTTTGGATAATCAGACAGCGGAGCGTCACCGATCCATGCGCCCGGTACAGCCTCATAGGCGAGCTCTTGCGTCGCGCCGGGCTCGCTCATGTAGTAGGCTGTGGCGACCGTCGATTTGAGGTTTTTGTAGAGATCGTTCTCGACAGCGTTCGAATAAACACTGGCGTCATAGGCGGACAGAACAGCCGTCTGCTGCGCAACAGACAAATCAGCAAACGCTGTTCCCTCTGTCATCAGGGCATTATTCAACTCCGCAAGACCGTCACGCCAAAAGAGACGGAAACCGTCATCCGCCCATTCTGACGCGAGAGCTTGCAGTTTTTCCGGCACACCCGCCACGACCGCGCCCGGCGTGTCTGTGGTCGGTATAATCCTGTCAGCGATTGCAGCAATCAGCGCCATCTCATCGGCGCGGAAGAACTGCATAGGCTCAGCATAGGCCAGACCCGACACTAAGGCTGGAGTCTGCTCAATCTTGCCACAAGCCGATAAAGCTCCGGCCGCTGAAATCGCGAGTAAGGACGCTATCGCGCCCCGCCTATTCATCTGAAGCTGAGACATGTCTACACCTCCTCAGCGATCGGATTAGCCGTCGCGATGATCCGCTTGCGCAGAAAGTAGAGAACAGCGAAGGCAGCGATCAGCACGATCGGAAACAGGAGAAGTTTGGATAAGGCTCCTTGACCAGCGGCGACTTCGATCGCGTCACCGGTCAACCCCGTATCCTCAGCGGTCTTACGGGCTGCATCGATCCAACCGCCAATGACAGGGTTCCAGATCGTGAGCGCGAACATCCCAGCAGCGCCAACAAGGCTCATACCGAGCGCGCCGCTACGCGGCACATATTGCGCCGTCACACCGATCATCGTTGGCCAGAAATAACAGACACCGATCGCGAACACGATCGCCGCGACATAAACCATTCCCCCGGACATAGTCGCCATCATGAACAGACCCAGAGTTGTCACGACAGCGCTAGCGAGTAGAACGCCCAGCGGATTAAGTGCATGGATCAAAGGCCCAGCAAAGAAGCGTCCAACCGCCATGATCCCGGTCACCATGGCGAGGATCAACATAGGCTGCGCCCCGGAACTCCCAAGAATGCGTTCGACCCATTGTTGGGTGCCAAGCTCTGACGTCGCCGTCATCGACATGATGCCCATCAGCGCAACCAGCAAAACTGCGTCGCGGTGACGTCCCGTCAGAACGAAGGTCAGCAGGTAAACGAGCGCAAGCACCAGAATAAGCGGCAACATGATCCCGCCTGGGACGCTAGTTAGCAAAGTGTTGGGCGTTCCAATCAGAACTAGCAGACCAAACACCGCGCTGATCAGCAGGATCGACTTGCCATCGAGCCGTAGCGATTTGCTGTCTGGATCAACATCTGGGAAGACCGTCGTGAAAATTAGGAAACCATAAATCGCTGTCGGCACGAGCATGATCGCAATCTGCGGCTGCCAGCCAATCCCCATATTAGTCATGATATAAGAGACGACCGCACCAATCACGATCCCGCCCGGGAACCAGACATGGAAACGGTTCAGCCACTTGGTTTTGTCATCCTTGTAGAGGTCTGCCACCATCGGATTACATGCCGCTTCGACCGATCCGTTGGCAAAGCCGATAAAGAAGGTAGAGATCAACAGTCCAAGAAACCCGCCCGCATAAATTGTCAAAACAAGGCCGAGCACATGGCCCAAAAACGCTAGGATCATGATGAGTTTCGGACCCAGCACATTATAGAGAAATCCGAACACCACCATCGCCAATGGAAAGCCGAGAAAGGCCATGCCGTTGACCCAGCCCAGTTCTGTATCCGTCAGTGCAAACTGATCGGAAAGCTGCGTCAAAATCCCCGCCCGGATCGCAAAGGTCATGGCCGTCACAATCAGCGATAAGCAACTGAGCCAGAACAATCTGTTCCGGTTGATACCTGCAGGAACGCCTGCAGTGGCTGTGGTTGTCACCATGTCTTTCCCCTTTGCGCTGGTCCTCAGGTGAGGCCGAGCATTTTTCTGTTGGCTTCGACGCTGACGTTACCGCCGGCAAAATCATCAAAGGCTTTATCGGTCACGCGGATGATATGATCAGAGACGAATTTAGCCCCTTCACGGGCACCGTCTTCGGGATGTTTGAGCGCGCATTCCCATTCAACAACGGCCCAGCCGTCAAATCCATATCCGGCCAATTTCGAGAAAATACCGCCAAAATCGATCTGCCCGTCACCCAGCGACCGGAACCGTCCGGGTCGGTCGACCCAGCCTTGATAGCCACCGTAAATGCCGCTTTTCCCGTTGGGTCTGAACTCAGCATCCTTGACGTGGAACATGCGGATGCGTTCGTGATAATGGTCGATGAAGGACAGGTAATCGAGTTGTTGCAGGATGAAGTGACTGGGGTCGTATAGGATATTGCAGCGCGGGTGATTATCCACTTCTTTGAGGAAGCGTTCAAACGTCACCCCGTCATGCAGGTCTTCACCCGGATGGATTTCATAACAAATATCGACGCCGCACTCGTCATAGTAGTCAAGGATCGGACGCCAGCGTTTCGCCAGTTCTTTGAAACCTTCTTCGACAAGGCCAGCCGGGCGCTGCGGCCACGGATACATAAACGGCCAGACCAAGGCTCCAGGAAAAGAGACGGAACGGTCGAGGCCAAGGTTTTGCGACGCCTTGGCTGCATACATCACCTGTTCAACCGCCCACTCCTGCCGCGCATTGGGCTTTCCGTGCAGTTGCGCCGGAGCAAAGGCGTCAAACGCCGTATCATAAGCCGGGTGAACCGCGACCAGTTGTCCTTGAATGTGAGTTGAGAGTTCTGTGATCTCAACGCCCCATTCAGCACATTGCCCTTTGAATTCGTCGCAATAATCTTTGCTTTCGGCCGCAAGTTTCAAGTCAATGCAGACAGGATTATCAGACGGGATCTGTACGCCTTTATAGCCTGCCTCAGCCATCCAGCGGCAGGCATTTTCCATCGTATCAAACGGTTTTTCGCCCATGAATTGGGCCAAAAATATCGCCGGACCCTTCATTGTTTTCATATGCGGATCTCCGTCCAGACCGAGTTATTTTCACTGCTTTCGACAAGCGCTTCGACGAACGCCATGCCTCTCAAGGCGGCGTTCATACCCGCTTTCACACCGCCCTCAGTTCGTAAGGCGTCAGCAAATTCTAGATAGATATTTGCAAAGGCCTCAATATAGCCCTCAGGGTGTCCCGGCGGCGTTCGGAACTGGGATTTAGCTGGCTCCGATAGATAGCCCTGGCCCGCGCGAATGATTTCCGCTGGCCTGTCAGCATAGGTTCGGATCAGCGTATTCGGCTCTTCCTGATGCCATTCAAGACCGCCCGTTTCGCCGTAAACCCGAATGGACAGGCTATTCTCTCGCCCGACACAAACTTGAGACGCAGAGAGCGTCCCTTTGATGCCGTCTTCCATACGAAACAAAGTAGACCCGTCATCATCCAGACGTCGACCTTCGACAAAAACCGTCAAATCTGCGGCGACATGGGTCATCTTTCGATCGGTTACATATTCGACCAAATTATGGGCATGCGTTCCGATATCGCCCATGCAGCCAGACGCGCCAGATCGAGCTGGATCAGTGCGCCAATCCGCCTGTTTATTGTCGACCTCTCCGGCCAACCAACCTTGGATATATTCGGCGAAGACTTTGCGGACTTTGCCAATGCCGCCATTTGCGATAATCTCTCGCGCGACGGTCACGAGCGGATAGCCGAGATAGGTATGAGTCAGGCCGTAAGCGCGGCCTGATTTCAAAACAATATCCGCCAGTTCGCGAGCTTCTTGCAAATTGAGGGTCGCAGGCTTGTCTGACAGGACATGAAACCCAGCTTCAAGCGCCGCTTTTGCAACGGGGAAATGAACATGGTTAGGCGTAACGATGACGACAAAATTCATCCGTGTCTCAGCGGGTAGACCCGCTTCAGCATCCATCATGTCGGCGTAACTGTTATAACACCGAGCTGGGTCCAAACCGAGCTCTTGACCCGTTTTTCGACAATTATCCGGATCGCGGGAGAACGCCCCGCAGACGAGATCAATCTGACCGTCCAACCGCGCGGCCAAACGATGAATTTCGCCAATGAACGCGCCGGAGCCCCCGCCGACCATACCCATTCTCAGTGGGTTTTGAGTCACTCTGAGTCTCCCCGCTCAAATTGATCCACTTACAATGTTAACGTTATCACTAGGAGTCAGAGGGGTGTCAAGTTACGGCTTTGAATCCTGAGATTATCATCAAGATCACACGATCAGTCGAAACCGGACATTCAATTACATTGACTTTTCGTAATATAACTGATTGATGCAAACGAAGAAAATGAATGAGCTTCGGTACGACCCTTGGCGCTCAAGTTATATAATCTTGAACATTTTCTGACCGCACAATTGTGCAAAGGCGCGCATTTCTGAAATTTTTCCGGCTCGCGTCAGAGCTATTTTGCTCGTTTAAAAAGGTCACTCATGAAAGCTTTATCTACATTTGCTGCATTCGGCATCATCGCCTTTGCGCAACCCAGCCTCGCGCAATTAAGCGTGTATCAAGACTATGACGTCAGCGATGAAGTCTCAGTTGTCACCACAGTCAAAGTCGACTCCAACATGGGCGATTATTATCTTGAAGGCCTGAAAGGCGGCTGGATTGAATCGAATGAATTGGCCAAAAAACTTGGTCACATTGAAGATTATGCGATTTATGGAAGCGCTTTTCCAAATAGCGGTGAGTTCAACATGATCCTTGTGGTCAGCTTCAAATCAACAGCAGATATAGGCCCATCTAAAGCGAAGTATGACGAGTTCATGGAAGAATGGGGATCTGAGCGTGAAAAAGAAGGCCGCGCCATCGCCAAGACATATCCCGGCATCAGAACCATTACCGGTGAATATTTGATGCACCAAATTACGGTGAAGTAGATCAGATAAGGGCAAGCGCGGTTTCGCGCTTGCTCACTCATTAAGGCTGCGGAATTTGCATTTTACTTCACAGCCAACGTCACAATATTTTCGAGATGTTCCTGACGCCCGGAAACAGGCGTTGGCGAAACATTCTGGTCCGCGCATTGTGCCGCCATATCGTCGAGACTCGCCTCGCCGTTTAACATTTTCCGACCTATTCCCGATGACCATCCGGCATACCGTTGGTCCTTGAACGCTTGAAGTTGATCTGACTCGATCATCGCCACTGCATTCGTCAAAGCACGCGCGAGCAGGTCCATGCCGCCGATGTGACCATAGAACAGATCTTCCAAATCGGAGCTTTGGCGACGCACTTTGGCATCGAAATTGGAGCCGCCATTCTTGAAACCGCCCCCTTTCAAGATGTAGTAAAGTGCCAGCGTGTTCTCACGCAGATCAAAGGGGAATTGGTCTGTATCCCAGCCATTTTGTGGATCGCCGCGATTGAAGTCGATTGATCCAAAAACCCCGAGAGCATTGGCCATTTCGACTTCATGTTCGAAACTATGACCTGCCAGCGTGGCATGGTTTGGTTCGATATTCACGCCGACTTCATTTTCTAATCCGTAGGTTTTCAGAAAACCGTAGACGGTCGCCACATCGCGATCATATTGATGCTTTGTTGGTTCATGCGGCTTGGGCTCTATCCATATATCACCCTTAAACCCGATCTTGTGTTTGTGCTCGACCACCATCGACACGAAGCGGCCAAGCTGTTCCATTTCTTGTCCAACATTCGTATTCAGCAGCGTGTCATACCCTTCGCGGCCACCCCACAGCACATAGCCCGCGCCGCCTAGTCGATGCGTTGCCTCCATTGCATGCTTCACTTGCAGCGCCGAGAACGCGACGACGTCCGGGTTCGGGTTCGTCGAGGCCCCAGCCATATAGCGCGGGTGCGAGAACATGTTCGCTGTTCCCCACAGCAATTTGGTACGGGATGTTGCCATCTTCGCTTCAATCACATCGACAATCGCAGCAAAATTTTCGACATGCTCCTTGGGCGTTTCCGCCGCAGCCATGACGTCTGTATCGTGGAAACAGAAGAAAGGTTGCCCAAGCCGATCAAAAAACTCGAACGCCGCATTCAATTTGCCCTCTGCGGCGGCTTGATCATTGACGGGTCCATGCCAGGGTCGGTTGAACGTACCACCGCCAAACACATCAAACCCATCCCAACAGAAAGTGTGCCAGTAACAGGCGGCGACGCGCAAATGATCTTCCATCCGTTTGCCAAGCAAAATTTGATCAGGATTATAATATTTAAATGCCAGCGGGTTTTCGCTGTCCGGGCCTTCATATTTAATAGGATCGATATGGTCGAAATAACCGCTCATGAGAGAAGTCCCTTCGTGGCTTGATAGAGTTGGGTGAAAATTGGACGGCGCTCAGCATAAAGCGAAACGAGCAAAGGATCGGGTTCAACGACATGGTCAATTGCGGGCGGCGTACAAATGTCAGAGATCGCGTCTTCATCCAGACAGAGACGCGCGAGACGGGCTGCACCAAACGCAGGACCGACAGCAGAGCTTTCGCGGTAGGTCAGCGGTAAGTTCATCGCCGAGGCGATTACACGCCCCCACCAAATTGAACGAGACCCGCCGCCAATAACTGAAAGGCCATCAATTGATGTTCCGGCTGCGCGCAAACCATCAACCCCGTCAGCCAGAGCGAATGCGACACCTTCTAGCGCTGCTTGTGCCATCGTCAGCGGCGTGTCTTCATGGGTCAGCCCGAAGAACGCACCTTTGGCATTCGGGTCATTATGAGGCGTCCGTTCGCCAGATAGATAAGGTAAGTAAACCGCGCCGCGACCTGGCCGTTTGGCATCCGCTGTTTGATCATAAAGGTCAGCTTCCGACGCGAACCCTGCGATTCGGGCGACAAAATCCACTGCGCTAGCTGCCGACAGGATGACGCTCATCCGGTGCCATGTGTCGGGTACGGCATGGCAGAACGTATGCACGGCTCCGGCCACATTTGGGCGAAATGCATCATCAGCCATGAAGACAACACCCGATGTTCCGAGACTGACAAACCCTTCTCCGGGTTCGATGATGCCGGACCCAACGGCGCCCGCGGCATTATCGCCGCCACCAGCGGCAATCGGCACACGGGCCATACTCCATTGATCGGCAATAGATTGCTTCAGCACGCCGGTCGCCTGCGTGCCCTCATAAAGGTCCGGCATATGCGAGCGGTCGAGACCTGTCAGACCCAGCATCGTATCTGACCAATCCCGCGCGCCCACATCCATCCAGAGCGTCCCAGCACTATCGGACATGTCGGACGCGGCATCGCCGCTCATCAACCACCTGACATAATCCTTCGGAAGCAAGACACGGGCGACCTTCTTAAAGTTTTCGGGCTCATTCTCTCTCAGCCAATAGAGTTTGGGCGCTGTAAATCCCGGCATGGCCAGATTGCCTGTGATTTCATGTAACTCAGGGCAGGCCTCTGTCATGGCTTGGCAAGACGCCGCAGACCGACCGTCATTCCACAGGATTGCCGGACGGATCACATCGCCATGCACATCTAACAAGGTCGCCCCATGCATCTGACCAGACAGGCCGATAGCTCGAACGGCACGCCGGGCGCGCGTGTCTAGTTTCAGCACAGCTTCGTTCGTCGCACGCCACCAATCTTTCGGGTCTTGTTCAGACCAAAGCGGTTGAGGACGAGAGACCGACAATGGCGCTGTGGCCTGATCGACAATCATCTGCGCATCATCGACCAAAACAGCCTTGACGCCAGACGTCCCGATATCGAGTCCAAGATACATACTTGACCTTAGCGAACCGTCAGTGTCGTGGTTTTGACGGCGTCCGAGCTGTTCCCGACCATGATCTCGAACTCGCCCGGCTCAACAACCCGTTTCATATTGCGGTCAAAGAAACGAAGATGTTCTGGCCGGATCGGCAGCGTCACGGTTTTCGTCTCACCCGGCGCAAGCGACACACGTTCGAACCCTTTCAGCTCTTTCACAGGCCGCGTAACGGAACTGACGCTGTCGCGAATATAGAGCTGAATGACTTCGTCAGCCGCATAGTCACCCGTATTCGTTACATTGACGGAGACGGTTGTCTGACCATCTACCCCAATCGTTGCATCTGCCAAGCTTGGCTCGGACAACTCAAACGTTGTGTAAGACATGCCAAAGCCAAATGGATAAAGTGGACCCGCATCGCCGAACGCGTAACCGCGACGCGCTGTCGGCTTATGGTTATAAACGGCCGGGATCTGACCCACTGTGCGAGGCACGGTAACTGGCATTTTACCCGACGGAACTTGATCTCCAAACAAGAGGTCAGCGACCGCTGTACCTGTTTCCTGGCCCAGCAACCAACCGTAAAGAATGGCGTCCATATCACCTTCGACGGGCTCAAGGCTCAGCGGACGACCGGAGATGATGACGCTCACGACAGGTTTTCCAGTTGCAGCGATGGCTTTCACTAGTTCGGTCTGCTCACCGATCAGAGTGATGTCGTTACGATCTCCCATATGCGTTTCAGACCAAGCTTCACGGGACGTGCTTTCGTCACCGCCAATCGCCAAGATGACCAAATCCGCAGCTTTGGCGGCCGAGACAGCCCGTCCAATACCGCGAAGATTCGCCTCACGATCCGCTAAGGTAACGTCATCATCCCACCAAGAGCGGTTATTGGTAAGGTCGACGCCTCGTTCATGGATGATTTCAACATCGTCGCCGAGTCGAGCCCGAAGACCATCCAGAATACTGATCGTTTGTTTCGGCTCGTCCGAATAACCGCCCAAGACAGTCACATCTGTATTCGGTCCGATCACGGCGATAGTGCCGTAAGTCGCAGCCGAGAGCGGTAGAATGTTGTTTTCGTTTTTAAGCAAAACGGCACCCTTATGCGCCGCTTCCAAAGCGACAGCACGAGCAGCATCATTCCCGGTGATGGCTTCGGCAGCCTCTGCGTCGGCAAAAGGCGTCGCAAACACATTGCCGCGCTCCTTCATCATCAAGACGCGGCGAACAGCTTCATCGACATAGGCGACATCCAATTCACCCGCCTCAATTCGGTCCTGGAGGGCATAAAACGCCACGCCGTCCGGTAGCTCAAGATCGACACCAGATTTCAGCGAAATCTCCCCTGCGGCGGGTAGAGAGTCGACAATCTTGTGACGCACATTCAGTTCATTAATGGCAAAATAATCGGCCACAACAGCGCCGCTAAAGCCCCATTCATTGCGAAGAATTTCGTTCAATAACCAGCCATTGGCATGAGACGGAACACCGTCAATTTCATTGTAAGACGCCATAATAGACGCCGCATTGCCTTCTAGGATTGCCGCTTCAAAGGGCGGGAAGAAAATCTCGCGCAGCACGCGTTCAGAAATTTGTGCCGGACCAATATTCATCCCCGCTTCGGGCTGACCATGTCCGGTCATATGTTTGAGCGTCGACAGCACTTTGTCATCAGCGATTGGGAAATCGTCATCATTGCCATCTGTGCCCTGAAAGCCCCGCACAGCCGCAACACCCATGCGCGAGACGAGGTAGGGATCTTCACCAAAGGTTTCCTCGATCCGGCCCCAGCGCGGATCAAGCGCGACATCAACCACGGGAGAGAGGACGTGATGGACACCTCGGAACCGGATTTCGCGTGCCACGATACTATAAATCCGCTCTGACAAATCCGTATCGAATGAGGCGGCCAAAGCAATCGCTTGTGGAAAACTGGTCGCATCCTTCGCTTGAAATCCGTGCAGACCTTCTTCGTGGAAGAGTGTCGGAATACCCAGTCGGGTTTCTTCCATCATCCACGTTTGAATATCATTGACCAGAGCAACTGTTTGAGCCGGGCTTCGGGCAGACATACGCCGCACAACCGTTGCGTCGTTGACGTCTTTACGGTCACTTGGCCCCTCCATCCCGATCGTATCCTGCGGACGAGCAAAACAGCCGACTCCGTGAGGGAATTTTTCCGCCATCTTCTCAGCATTGAAGCTGCCGTCCGCATTATAGATGTCCGCTTTGCCGAACCAGACACAAGAAATCTGTGCAAGTTTCTCCTCAAGGGTCATTTTCGCGATCAGCGCTTCAACTCGATCTGTTTTAGGAGACGTCAGCAAAGGCGCGTTCAACGCATCCAAATTATATCGAACGCTCTCAGCAACATTCGCATGTTCACTGGCCTGCGCCTGACAACCATAAAGCGCCAATGCACCCAAACCGACTGTTGCCAGCTGGCAAATCTTTCTGCGGATCATGTTGTTTCCCCTTTTCTGAAAGACGTTAAACTAGAAATGACAACATTGTCAAACAGGAGCAATTTGTCTATTTCATCGTTAAAGGTGAAAGCATGACAACCATTATCGACGTTGCTCAAAAGGCCGGAGTATCCTTCAAAACAGTCTCTCGCGTCCTCAATGGTGAACCGGGTGTACGTGAACGTACACGCAAGAAGGTGCTCGATGCGGCGCAATTACTCGACTATAAAGTCAACCATTCGGCTCGCTCACTCCGGTCCCGGTCGCCAACGCTTGTGGGGCTTTTGTTCGACAATCCATCACGCTCCTACACACATGATTTGCAACTCGGCGCACTCACCGGATGCCAAGGCGCTGGATTTAGCCTCGTTGTCCAAAGCGGTGTGAGCAATGATGCGATTGACGCCATCGCGAAACGAAATGGTTTGGTTGGCATCATCATCGGCGCGCCACAGGCTGACAGCCTGCCGCTAGTACAACGGTTGGAAGCACACGGGATCCCGCTTGTCAGGATCGCAACGCAACTACCCATTGGCGAAACTCACCATATTTCTGTCGATGAGCGAGCTGCCGCGCGAGACGCCACAGAGCATTTGCTAGACCTAGGCCATACCAATATCGGCATTATCAATGGACCTTCCAATCAGCATATGGCGACCTTGCGATTCCAAGGTTTTCAAGATGCATTTTCAGACCGCGGCCTCATGTATGATGATCGATTTACAGAAACTGGCGGGTTCGATTTTGCATCGGGCATGCAGATTGCCGAACGATATTTGACCGCTGACAAACGGCCAACGGCCATATTTGCTGCCAATGATGATATGGCCTCCGGCTGCCTGGCGGCCGCATACAAGCTAGACATCCGTGTTCCTGACGATCTGTCTGTCGTCGGCTTTGATGACTCCCCCATTGCAACTGTTGTCTATCCGTCGCTGACGACCATACGCCAGTCCACAACAGAGATGACAGAAATGGGTGTGAAGCTGTTGGATCAAATTCGCCGCGGTCAGGTGCCACATACGCGCGAGCATATTAGCCCGCACATCTTGGTTCAACGAGACTCAACTGCGCCCCCACCGAAGTCGTAAGCGGCCTACTATGCGGGGGGCTGGACAGAATCGCGGATGACAAGTTCGAAATCGAGTAGTGCTCGACATACATCTTCCGCTTCAGTGTCGCGCCGAATGGACGCCGTCAGCAAATCCACAGCGCGACGCGCCATCTCAGCGATAGGCTGTTTAACCGTTGTTAGTTCAGGCCAGATGTTTGTCGCGATTTCCGTATCATCAAATCCCGCGACCGATACATCATCAGGCACTTTCAGGCCGAGCATTTGCGCTGACGCGACAATACCTGCGGCCATATCATCATTACTGGAGAAGATGGCCGTCGGAGGCTCTGGAAGCGATAAAAGTTTGCGCCCTGCATCAAGGCCGGAACGGTAAGTAAAGTCGCCCTGATAGATAAGCTGGTCAGGTAAATCGAGATTGTTGTCAGCCATGCCTTTGGCAAATCCCTCAAATCGATGGTGGGCAGAGGGATGGTCACCATTTCCTTTTACGAACGCAATGCGGCGATGTCCCTGAGAGACAAGATGCTGCAGCATAGCCTGTCCTGCCGCCACATCGTCCATAGCCACGCGCAACTTGTCCGTATGAATATTCTCAGGCGCGATCCGAACAACCGGTATGCCGGAAGCCTCTATCGCGTCGACGAAGAGGTGGTGGTTGGAGAGAGGCGGCGTGATGATAACGCCGTCAAGACCCGCCCTTTTCAAGGATCGAGCGGTTTCTTCAGGATGGCTATAGGGTGTTTGATGCCCGAGATCTTCCAGAACCAAATGGTGACCATTACGACGACACGCATCAAGGCTGCCTAGCAAAATCTTAGTAAGGTAACCGGGCGAAGGGTTGTGATAGATAAGACCCAGAAACAGCGACTTACCACCAGCCAATCGTCTGGCGCTGATGTTGGGCCGGTAATTGAGTTCGTCAATCGCCGCTTCGACCTTTTGCCGCGTCGTCGCTTTGACCAACCCCGTATTATTCATCACGCGTGAGACCGTCATGAGCGAAACGCCAGCGCGCTCAGCCACTTGTTTTATAGTCACGCTCTGACGGGTATCATGCATGATTACGCGAACCTTATCTTTAAATCAGCTCCACCGTAGATGGCCTTCGGTGTCATGACACGTCCCATTTCATATAAAATCGATCTCTTCTCTGGTATTTGACAGAACAGGGAATGTCTATGAAAGTGAGCGTTAACATGAAAAGTAAGACTTGTCGGGAAAGTTGATCAAATTCTAATCAATCTGCACATACGATAGACTTTCCATCAATGTTTTTGCTTCGACGCGAATGGGGCTACCTGGCCATTTAGTCGCGATAGGAATGGACCGCTGAACTCTATATCAACCATACATCATGACTGATCAGCCCAAGCCAATATCATCAATTTGTATTGTGGGCGGAGGTACGGCTGGATGGATGACCGCAGCAGCGCTTGCCTACAAATTTCACCGAACCAAAACCTCGATCACTCTTGTCGAGTCGGAACAGATCGGCACGGTTGGCGTGGGAGAAGCGACACTTCCGCATATTCGTTTTTTCAACCAGGCTCTTGGCATAGATGAAGTTACATTCATGCGCGCGACGAATGCCACGTTTAAGTTGGGGATCGAATTTTGCGACTGGGGGCAGATCGGCGATCGTTACGTCCACCCATTCGGAGACTTCGGCGAACCGCTTCAAGGGGTCGACTTTCATCACCTATGGAACCAACTCAGACAGTTAGGTCTAAAGACACCCTTGGACGAGTATTCTTATCCCATTGTCGCCGCGAAAAGTGCGCGGTTCCACCATCCGGATCCCGACCTGTCTAAGATCGAGTCCACGTTCGGCTACGCCTATCAATTCGATTCCAGCCTCTATGCGAAGTTCCTCCGAACCTTTGCGGAGAAGCATGGGGTCACGCGTATCGAAGGGAAAATTGTCGAGGTCGATCAGAATGCCGAAACAGGCCACGTCGAAACGCTACGCCTTGAGTCGGGACAGACCATCGGCGGCGAACTCTTTATCGATTGCTCGGGCTTCCGGGGATTGCTGATCGAGCAATCGCTGAAAACGGGATATCAGGATTGGAGCGAATGGTTGCCCTGCAACCGCGCTGTCGCGGTCCAAAGTGAAAATGTCGGCACGCTGCTTCCCTACACGCGGTCTACGGCGCGCACGGCAGGGTGGCAGTGGCGTATTCCACTGCAGCACCGAACGGGAAATGGGCATGTCTATTGCAGCCACTTCATCTCTGACGATGAAGCCAGATCGCAACTGCTAGACGGGATCGAAGGCGCGCTCACGACGGATCCAAAACAGCTCTACTTCATGACCGGGCGACGCAACCAATTCTGGAAAAAAAATGTTGTCGCAATAGGCCTGTCAGCCGGCTTTCTCGAACCGCTGGAATCGACATCGATCCACTTCATCCAAGAAGGCATCACTGCCCTGCTTGAACTCTTTCCGGACACCGCATTCGCTACATCGGATCAAGAGGAATATAATGAACGGATGGGCCTGAATTTTGAGCGCGTGCGCGATTTCCTGTTACTGCACTATGTCGCCACAGAGCGAGACGATAGCGAGATGTGGCGGCACTTTCGTAATCTGACACTTCCAGAAAGCCTTCAGTCAAAAATTGAGGCATGGATGCACCGAGGTCTCGTTCCATCTTATGAGTTCAGTGTTTTTCTGCCCCCCAGCTGGATCGCCGTGTTCATGGGCCAGCGCAAACTGCCCTTAGCGGGAGACCCCCGAATGGGCCGTATCCCGCTCGACGACATTCGCCAATATGCGGAGAATTTGCACAGCTCGATCCGGAACAGTGTGGACCGGGCGCCAGACCACCTAACCTTCATTCAAGGCACGGGATCGTCATCAAAAACCGTTCCTGAGTCCCTCTAACTGTGACGTCAGCCTCCAATCCCATACGAACGCTCATGCTTTGCGGCAGCGGTTTATCGCTCTGGATGACGGCGGCAGCCATGAGCCGGAGCTTACCAAAAACAATCGCCCTCAAAGTTGTCGAGAGCGAGTCTAAACCGGCTGAAGATGCATTCTACGGACACATCCTGCCACCGGCTGCCTACCGTTTTCACTTATCGATCGGACTGTCCGAACCTGAGCTTCTGCTCAATACTGGGTCGACCTTTGCGTACGGAACCTATTTACATAATTGGGCTGGCACTGACCGCTCCTGGGTTCAGGCGTTTCACCAACCGCTTCTCGTTTTAGAAGGTGTTCCGCTAGCAAAGCTGATCCAGCTAGACCCGTCTTTATCTCTGCAAGACACATTAATCTCGGCGCAGGCTGCGGTGGGCGGCGTGTTCGCGCACCCCCCTGAAGACCACAAACATCCTCTATCGCGCGCTGAATATGGCTATGCCTTTGACCCCAAAGAATTGACGGCGCTTTACAAGGCGGTGTCTTTGACACGCTCAATCCAGTTGATTGAGGCGCGGATTGATCATGTCGAGCGTAACAGCACCGACATTACATCAGTAACACTGTCAGACGGCCAACGACTCTCCGCTGATCTCTTCATCGATTGTTCTGGTTCGTCAGCAATATTACTGAGCCCGTCAAAAATTGAGGCTAAAGGCTCCAGCACAATGCAGGCGCTGATTAGTCGGATTACCGACACGCCAGTTGGTAAAGCTGCACAGACGATTAAAAGTGGCGACTATGGATGGCAGTCCGAGATCACTCTTCGGTCGGGCGCTCGCCGAATGACCGTTTTTCATGAAGACAGCAGACAGATTGCTGCGGCCGCTCACGGTACTGACCCAGATGCATCCATAACGCTGAGCCTCGGATGCCGAGAGAATGCTTGGGCCGGGAATTGTGTCGCGATTGGCCAAGCCGCCTGCGTTGTAGAGCCGCTCACCACGGCGCCGATGAAGCTTCTGCTCCGCGATATTCAGCGTCTCATGGATCTATTCCCAGTTTCGACTGACATGCGGATTGAAGCACGGGAATATAACCGCGTCTTTCAAGATGATGTCTGCCACGCGGAGATATTCAATCAGGCGCATTTCGTTATGACTACGCTACCTAACGGCCCCTATTGGCAAGCTGCATCGGCTCAGAAGCAGACCTCGAAGCTCACTCGAAAGCTGACACAATATGAAAGCAGAGGCCATCTGGTCGCATATGATAATGAGCCATTTGATGATGTGGATTGGGCGATCCTGCATGACGGGATGGGACGACAACCGCGACGCCGGGACCCGTTGGCAAGCTTGGCGGAACCTGCGAAGGTCGCTGCAAGATTGGAACAACGGCAGAAGTCAATTCAATCGGTTCTCAGTAAAATGCCTCCGCACTCGATATATGTGAGCAAATTCCTGTCCTACCTACACAGAAAACATTCGCAAAATGGCTGATGCCCGACTGAAACGCCTCGTCATTGTCGGCGGTGGGTCGGCGGGCTGGATGACGGCCGCCGCTCTATCCAGCATGCTGGATTCCGAGAACACTCAAATCACACTGGTCGAGTCTGAGCAGATCGGAACCGTCGGTGTCGGCGAAGCCACCATTCCCGACATGATGAATTTCAACCGGATGCTGGGTATCCGCGAAGCAGACTTCATGAAAGCGACCCAAGCCACGTTCAAATTGGGCATCGAGTTTGCTGATTGGGGTCGCAAAGGGGACCGATATTTTCATCCCTTTGGCGAACACGGCGCCGATATGCAGGGTATCGACTTCCATCAATATTGGCTGCGCGCTCATCAAGGTGGCAGCAATCATCCCATTCAGGATTATAGCCTCTGTGCCATCGCAGGGAAGGCAGGCAAGTTTTGTCATCCACATGAGAACCCGAAATCAGTGCTGTCGCACATCCGCTACGCCTATCATTTCAACGCAACTCGATATGCGCAATTCCTCAGGCAATATGCGGAAACGCGCGGCGTTATCCGCACTGAAGGGAAAGTTGAGTCTGTAAACTTGACCCCCGAAACTGGCCACATTCAAACGTTGATTTTGGAGAATGGCCAGACAATCGAAGGGGATTTCTTCTTTGATTGCAGTGGATTCCGCGCCCTGTTGATGCGCCAGACTCTCGACGTGGGCTTCCAGGATTGGAGTCATTGGCTCCCTTGCAATTCCGCCCAGACAGTCGCGTGCGAGCATGTCGGCCCACCACCGCCTTACACCGTCTCAACCGCTAAGTCCGCTGGCTGGCAATGGCGCATCCCAACCCAAACCCGAACCGGAAATGGTCACATTTATAGCTCGGATTTCATGGCTGACGATGCGGCGCATGATATTCTCATGGGCGGTCTTGACGGCAAACCAATAAGTGACGCCCGTACCTTGCGATTTACAACAGGTCGCTTGGAAGAGTTTTGGCACAAAAACTGTGTTGGGATCGGGCTGTCCTCTGGCTTTCTGGAGCCATTGGAATCGACATCGCTCTATCTGATCCAGATGGGCATCAGCAAGTTTATAACCCTCTTCCCAGATGGGTCTTTTCCACCTGTTGTGGTGAATGAATATAATCGCCAGATGCGACAGCAATTCGATCAAGTGCGCGATTTTATCATACTGCATTATTGCGCCACGGAACGCGACGACAGTCCGTTCTGGAATTACTGTCGGACCATGAGTATTCCCGATAGTTTGCAACATAAGATCGAGCTCTTTCAGAAAGCCGGACGCGTTTTCCGATACGAGGACGAGCTTTTCTCTCGCCCAAGCTGGGTTGCTGTAATGCTGGGACAAAATATTATCCCTGAGATCTGCGATCCGATTGTTTCAACCTTGCGAGACGAGCAGATTAGTCACAGCTTGAACTCCATGAACAGGGCGATGGTTGACGCGGCAGCAAAAATGCCGACTCATTCAGCCTTTATTGATCAATATTGCAAAGCGGCGAATGCGTAATGCTGGCAGATACGGATATCAGAAAAATCGTCATTGTCGGCGGTGGGACTGCAGGCTGGATGGTTGCCGCAGCACTATCGCGTTTACTCAAAAGCAATGAGATTCAGATCCAGCTGATCGAATCCGAGAAAATTGGAACAGTCGGGGTCGGTGAAGCGACTATCCCTCATATTCTCTATTTCAACCGCCTCCTTGGATTGAAGGAAGACGATTTCGTCCGCAAGACAAATGCCACCTTCAAGCTCGGCATTGAATTCAACGATTGGGGCCATCTCGGCGAACGGTATATCCACTCTTTCGGACCCTATGGGCTAAGCATGGAAGGCCTTCACTTCCATCATTTCTGGCTCCGCCATGCCCGCAACGGGCACGTCCCGCCTATCGATGATTACAATCTACAAATTCTCGCAGCCAATGCTGGGAAGTTCCAACGTCCGATCAATCTTGCGAACTCGCCGCTCAGCACCATCACTTACGCCTTTCAATTTGATGCTAGCCTCTATGCGAAGTTCATGCGGGATTTCGCCGAAAGCCTAGGCGTTATTCGGACGGAAGGAAAAATCGAAACGGTTCAGCAGAATTCAGAGACAGGCTTCGTCGAAAGCGTCACGACTGAGACCGGCGAGACATATGATGGGGAGCTCTTCATTGACTGCTCAGGCTTTAGAGGATTGCTGATCGAGCAGACCTTAAAAACGGGCTATCAAGATTGGTCGAGTTTCCTACCATGCAACCGGGCCGTCGCGCATGGCAGCGAAAATGTCGGAGAGCCACGTCCTTACACGCAAGCCACGGCTAAATCCGCGGGCTGGCAATGGCGCATTCCGCTTCAATCCCGAACCGGCAATGGTCATGTCTATTGCAGCGATTATATGGCGGACGAGGTAGCGCTGGGTATTCTGCATCAAGGCATGGAGGGCACGCCCATTGGTGAACCGAATTTCCTGCGTTTCAAGACAGGTATGCGACGTCAGACTTGGAACAAGAACGTCATCTCCCTCGGTTTGGCCGCAGGTTTTCTTGAGCCGCTTGAATCCACCTCTATCCACCTGATCCAGACGGCGATTGCTCGCCTGATGACAAACTTTCCGGATAAGCACTTCAACCAAGCGGATATTGATTATTATAATCGACGAACCCAGCTTGAATATGAGCAAGTGCGTGACTTCCTCATTTTACATTATTGCGTGACAGACCGGGATGACAGTCCCTTCTGGAACTATTGCCGGACTATGGAGCTGCCAGACTCTCTGAAAGAACGGATCGCCATCTACAAAGAGAATGCGCGTCTATACCGGCATGACAATGAGATTTTCGGAGAGATGAGCTGGCTCGCTGTCATGCATGGGCAAGGACTTGTGCCGAAACGCTATCATCCGTTGGCTAACATGATGCCCGATGACGAGCTGAACCAACGTATGTCGCAGATCCGCAATACGTGGGCAAAATGCCTCGAGTCGATGCCGAGCCATCAGGATTTTATTGACGGGAACTGCCGCGCCTAACGGTTCTCCAGCCATAAACTCAGTCTTTTCGTCATAAAAAAAGGAGGGGCGAACCCCTCCTTCATTCATTTCATGAGCCTTCGCTAGAACTGGTAGCGAAGACCGAACCGGATCCGGCGATCGCCGACAAAGCTGGTCCGAGCAAATCTCTGTCCCGTCTCATCAATCTGCTGCGTCGCTTTCGCTTTCGTATCCAGAATGTTTGCGACCTGAAGCCGGAACTGGAGGTTATCGTTGAAGTCATACTTCAACGAGCCATCCAAATAGCCGCGATCCTCTTGGAAGATCGGGTTCCCAGTCACGAAGTCCCGATAGGAACTCAGATACTCTGAACGCCAGTTATAGGCGAGACGCATTTCCAACTTATCGTCTTGATAAATACCGATAATATTGGCGGAATGTTCTGACAGACCCAAGAAGTTGTTCACACCGTAACGGAAGATCCGCTCGAAACTATCCGGGGTGCCATCGCCATCTGCATCCGCAACCGGTGCTGGGGCATTCGTCTCAGCATCGACATAGGTATAGTTGGCCTGAAGACCCAGATTAGAAAGCAAGCCCGGAAGGTTATCGTAGAACTGCTGGTAAGCAATCTCGATACCCTGCAACTCAGCCTCATCTTGGTTGATGTCGCCATTGAACACGATCGCGACTTCGCGGCCATCAAGCGTTACAGTATCTAGAGTTTGTGACCCGTAGATAATGTTGTTTTTAATGTCTTTCCGGAAAGCCGAGAACGTCAGAGAGTTCTCATCACCGAAGTAATATTCGTACGACAAGTCATAATTTGTCGCCAGAATTGGCTTAAGATCCGGATTACCACCAAAGATATTGATCTGGTTGAGAATAATATCCGTAATCCGCTGATCCGGGGGGATCGCTGGATCATTATTACTCACGAAGCGGAAGGCTCCATTCGCAGACTGATCACCTCGAAGCTGATCGATTCTCGGCCGCGTAATATTTTTACTGACCGCGAACCGGATCAATGACTCATCATTGAGATTCCATTTGACGTTCAGCGATGGGAGCCAGCGTTCATCAGAACTGAACGTTCCAGTTCGCTCAATCGATTCTTGCGCTAGGAAGGCGACAGCTTCTGGACTAAAGTCAGAAGGGCGCTGTCCCGGAACACCAGAATCATCGTTATTGATATAATCGAGACCGCCCTGTCCCGAAACATCGGCTTTTGTATAACGGAGCCCGATATTACCATCGATCGACATCCCATTATCGAACTCGTTGCCGAAATCCAGACGACCATAGAGATTATAAGTCTTTTCGGTCACATCACCGATTGAACCACGTCCATTATAATCGACAACGCCATTTTCACGAAGCGGACGCCAGTCAGGATTTAGTCCCGTCGTAGGGTTAGTGATGAGCGGATCGCTCTGCACGACGTTAACCCAAGCATCATAGTTCGAGATCAGGGCGCGGTCCGCGAAAATCACCGACGTATTATTGCCTTGTACAACATCGCCACGGAAGAAGTCCGAGAAATCAACTGTTTCAAAAGTTGGTGTGGCCAACTCAGAGAATGGCAAATAGCCCCCGCCCGCCCATGGCGGCGCGACTGCAGCCCAGTTCAAACCGGCCGACCGATTGATCTGATCCCGATCAGCAAATCGGGCGCCGAATTTAATCGAGTCGAACCAGCCATCATTGTCGAATTCATATTCAACATCACCAGCGATGGCGACCATTTCGCCTTCATTATCTTGAAACTCGTCGGCTGAGAACAATAGAAACGCGTTTGACGGATCCGCAAGGGAACTACTCGATGGTGCCCCTGTCCCGGCCCGATTGCTCGGATTGTTTGTTGGATCTAAAGTCAGCTCGACACGTGGATTATCGAGATCTGGAACGATCGAGAAATCTGAGAAGAACCTAGACCCCACCCAAAGGCGCTCACGATTAAACGTCGCTGTCGTGCGGTGTGCATCAAGATTGACATACCACTGATCAGCTGGACGCCACTTAATATTGACGCTCATATCGTCTGTTGTAGACCGATCCTCTTGGTGAATACCCAGATTGGTGAAGTTCGCACCGCGGGCCCCTGTCCAGTCGCGTAGACTGTTCGATATCAACCCTGATTCATAAAGGCCTGTTACCGCTTGAGTCTGTTCACAAGTCGGGTTGGCCGGTGTCGGGTCATTGTTGCCGTTACATTGTGGGAGGCCTGGCGATGTGAATGGTGTCGTCGTAAGCCCTGTCACTGACGTCTGAAACCACATCTCACCATCTGTGAACCACTCTAAAGTGCGCTCATCACTGGATGTATCATTTTCAATGCGGGCAGCTTTAGCCGTTAGCTGAAAATCACCACTATCGTTACGGAATTGGCTGGCCACATAATAGCTGTCACGCTTTCGATCGACTTCGTTCGTCCGAAGTTGGAAGCCACCCGGAACCGCAATTGTCTCTGCTCCGTTGGGAATCGGTGTCAGTTGACCGACTTGGAAACCATGAAGGTCAGATTTCAGTTCGGATGAGGAGAAAGACCCTAGCAAGCCGAATTCACCACCATTGACGTCCCAGCGATTGCCGACAATGACACTGAAGTCAGGACTGACCTCATCGCGCAGATCGGTGTAGGTCCCGTCGAGCGTAACCACGGCCAACGGACCACTTTTGTCAAATGGCTCAAGTGTCCGTAGATTGATCGAACCGCCAATACCGCCTTCGATCAGGTCAGCCGACGTGTTCTTATAGACATCAACCGCACCGATCAGTTCCGGAGGCACAGTACCAAAGTCGAGTGAACGACCACCATTCGCAGAAAATGTGTCTCGGCTATTAAATTCGGAGCGAACCAGTGTCAGACCTCGGATCAGGTTGCCGCCACCCTCTGGGGACGGGAAGTCGCCTTCACTGCCGCCTAGGCTAAAGCGCTGAACAACCACGCCCGGAATACGGGCCAAGGCTTCTGCGACGGACAAGTCAGGCAATGTTGAGACATCCGATGCCGTAATTGAATCGACAGCTGTATCGGCGTCGCGCTTTAGGTCCCGAGCCGCTTTCAGGGCTTGGCGGATACCGGTGGCTACAACTTCGTCGAGATCTTCATCGTCGGCGACACTAGTTGTGTCTGCACCCGGTGCATCTTGCGCGAAGGCTTGCGGTGCCATGAACACCATTGCGAGCGCCGTAGCGCCAGACATGAGTAGCTGATTAGGCAAACTCGCACGATTATTGACAGCGTCTTTCAAAGAAACCTCCCCTAGGATGACACTCCGACTATTCTGTGAGTCCGGATGTGCCGATGTAGTTTTCGTCTTCTGCGGCAGTTAAGTTACCGCTAACATTTACCCTCAAACGGTAAAAAAGTTACCGCTAACATTCTTACCGCCACATGACCGTTTTGATGTCAATTGATATTCAACAAAAACTTGCAACTCGACTGTGGAATGTGACGTATTTGTCACATTCCTGTCCATTTTCGCGCTGTTTAGTCGCAACGGATCGAGTCTGAGCTTTCCTGCTTGAGCTTCACATCAGCAACAGCCATCTCGAGTCCCGGCTCGCCCAGAACCGTGAAGGCGTTCTTCATATACTGAAGATCAACACCCTTTTTGGTCGCGCAACGCAGGGAAATTCGCGTCTCGGACCAGTCGGATTCCAGAGCAACAGCGTGGAAGTTATCGCAGCCATTCAGGTCAATACACCCAGCGCCAATCTGTACGGTCGTTGGTCCGGACAGAGATTTTGACATGAAAGACAGCTCCATCGCGCCATTCGCTTCGCGCGCATAATCGAGCGGATAGCCCGACGCGATCGAGAAGGTCGATTCGGCATCGGAGAATGTCAATCTGAGCGAATCTTCCTGAGCGGATTTATCATAAGCCATCACTTCAACGCCGCCTTCACGGAACGGCAGATCAACTGTCGAGCCGTTGACCGCCAAGCGCCATGGTTGTGTCGTCATGCCCTTTTCAAAGAAGACGCCCTTCTCACCAATATCTGCGCTGACACCGCTCTCTTCGGATAAAGAAGCAATACTGACGGTGTCATTGAGAGACAGGCCGTAACCTAACTCAAAGAGAGGATCGTAACCTTCATGGTGCGGATTCAGATGCACCTGAGTGGCAAGCTTCGGCCATGAGAATGACAGACGGCCAGTGAAATCGTAATCCGCTTCCGTCTGGAACAATAGATCGGTGATCCCTGCGGGCTCGCTCCCGGGCAACCAAGCTGCCACGAATGCATCTGAATCGTTGATCTCAGGGTTAGCCCATAAAGGCCGGCCCGAAATGAACACTGAGACAACCGATAAGCCTGCATCCTTGTAAGTACCTAGCAGGTCCGTATCGAAGTCATTTGGGACGAAATCTACATTTTCCCGGTCGCCTTGGAATTCCGCATAGGGATCTTCACCATAAACAGCGACGATGACGTCTGTACCGTCAGGAGTCGTTTCGCCTGATGCGTCGAACGTTACCCGACCTCCGGCTTTTTCAGCTTCTCGTTTCAGGGCGCTCAGAAACGACTCACCATTCGGGAAGTCACTATTGACGTGATCCCGTCCCTGCCAAGAGAGCGTCCACCCACCGGCCAGTTTCGTAATACTGTCTGCGCCTGCACCAACGACATGAATATTGGCGCTCGGTGACAGGGGTAATGTCCCGTCATTATTCTTAAGCAGGACCATCGACTTCCGCACAGCTTCACGTGCGATATTCCGGTGCTCATCCGACCCGAGCAGCGCCTCATTGCCAGCGAGCGGCCGCAAGCTAGGTTTTGGCTTATCAAAAATGCCAGAGTTAACTTTCGCGCGCAGAATGCGTCGCACAGCATCATCTAAACGCTCCATCGGAATACGTCCCGACTTCACATGGGTCAGGGTCGACTCGTAAAGGCCTTTCCAGCTGTCCGGCGCCATATACATGTCTAGCCCCGCATTCAGAGACTGCGGACAATCGGTCGCCGTGCAATCGGGAATGAGCGCGTGGCCATTCCAATCCCCGACAACAAAGCCCTGAAAATTCATCCGCCCTTTGAGGACGTCTGTCATGAGTGCTTTTTGTCCATGCATGGGCTGACCCTGCCAAGACGAAAAACTCGCCATGACGGATTGGGCACCCGCAGCAATCGCGGTCTCATAACCAGGCAGATGGATATCCCGCAGCTCTTCTTCGCTGATACGGGCATCACCCTGATCCACACCGTTCTCAGTGCCGCCATCGCCTAAGAAATGTTTGGCCGTCGAGATCACCTTACCCGGCCCCATAAAGCCGTCTGATCCGAGCTCACCCTGCAAACCCTCAACAATCATGCCGCCATAAGATTTCACGATTTCTGGATCTTCGGAAAAGCCCTCATAACCTCGTCCCCAACGATCATTTTGCGGGACAGCCAATGTTGGCGCGAAGGTCCAATCATGCCCAGATATATTGAGTTCAGTCGCTGTGACTTCCGAAATTCGCCGGATCAGGTCGGGATCATTTGCTGCGCCCAGACCAATATTATGTGGGAAGACAATCCCGCCGATCAGATTTGTGTGGCCGTGCACGGCATCAATACCCCAGATAATAGGAATAGCGATCTCAACCCCTTCAGGATCGAGAGAGGCCTCGAAATATGAATCTGCCGCATCCAGCCACGCCTGTGTTCCAGCATAAGGCTTGTCACCCGGCGCGGAATTCCCGCCACTGAGAACAGAGCCCAGTCGATAGTTTTTGACGTCTTCCGGCGTCAAAGAGTTTGTATCACCTTGGATAACCTGACCAACTTTTTGCTCTAGGGTCATTTTGGTAAGAATAGTGTCGACTCTCGCCTCCACAGCAGGGTCCAATGCGGCCGTTATAATCTCTGGCCACTTCTCAGGATGGATGACGCTAACGTCCGATGATGAGACGTCAATTTCTGTCGTGACCACATCCGATTGCGCCGGCGCACACGCTGTCAGGATGAAAACCGAAGCTGTGACTAAAGCGATTTGGCGGAAATTCTCTGTATATTTCATCGTCCGGACGTCCCCTATTTGACTTTTATCGCCATCATTCTTTAGGATGGTAGCGGTAACACTATGCGTAAGTAATGATTTTGGCCACGTCAATTTGGAAGCATCAGAATATGCAAATTATCGTATCGCGCTGTCGGATCTTTTTAATATCCAGCTTGGTCGCCTTACTGACGGTCGGATCCGTCTTTGCACAAACGGCCGATCCAGCTCCAGAGACCGAGACCACTAATGAGGATGAAGTGATCGCTTTCGGCACCCAGATATTGGGCGAACATGAAGGCATGGACGCGTTCTTCCGCGGTGACTTCGAGACAGCGGAAATCGAATTCGAAAACGAGTTCAAAAGTCTGAGACGGTTTGAAAGCGCGAAAGAGAACTCCGCACGGGATGCAGAAATCAGCATCGACCGCGCCGCACAGACAGCAGATGCGGGTGCTAATCTAAGTTCAAGTGTGAATTCGCGAAGCGGTGGGGCTCCCGTCCTATCGTCTGGCAGCGCTCTTTCCACCAACCCCGGACTAACGTCCAACTTCATCAATCGGCGCTCCGAAGGCCGCACTGTTCTCACAGATGGCAAAGTGACCTATGAAGATTTTGCTTTTGCGAGCTATATGACGGGACTGTCCGAGATACAGCTCGGCAAATATGACGAGGCAAAAGACTCTCTCAAAACATCCCTTCATCATGACGAAAAAAACTATGACGCCCGCATGCGTCTGGGCTTACTCTATCTAAAAGAGCGAGATTTTGAGAAGGCCGCCGATCACCTCGAAAAACTCAATAAGCTCCGTCGAAAATGTGAAAAACGCTCCTGCAAAGACGCAGCAGACATTCGGGAAGCAACCCTCACATTAGCGCAGCAAATCACCAGCTTAGCTCAATCCAACTAGCTAACCATGAGCCCCGCTTTCAGCGACGGTTCAGGTGAGAAATAGAACTTGCTCTTAATAACAAAATCTTCTGGGGAGAAAGATGACATGAGAAACACGCGATCCGCTCTAATGAGCCTTCTGGTTGGCACAGCTTTTTTTGCAAGCCTCCCAGCCAGCGCACAAGACGCCGACGCCGCACTACAGGCGCTCGACGCGGCCTTACCCGGTGAGCTCTTACACAACCCGTTTGATCTAGAATGGGAAGCCAAAGGCAATGACATCCGCACGAAAGTCGTCGACGCTGAAGCCCTCACATCTGGCAAAGCCATCAGCGCTCGTATCAAAAAGAAGCAGCAGCGTGCGTGGGATTCAAGTCTGGGTGTTGAGATTGCCAACCCTGTTTCCAAAGGTGAGGAAATTCAGGTTTTTTTCTGGGCTCGGACCAAGAAGGCTGCCGCGGGTAAAGACACCGCAAATGTAGGCATGTTTGTCGGGCGAAATGAAGAACCCTACGACTACATCCTGTCCGAAGACATCCTGCCTGAAACGGAATGGAAGCTGATGAATGTCACCGGCGTTGCGGACGCGGATTATCCGGCCGGCTCACTAAAGGTCGAGTACCAACTCGGCCGTGCAGCTCAGATCGTCGAGTTCGGCCCCGTCTATGTGTCGACGTTGGGACCTAAAGATTCGAGCTAACGCTCTAATGGCGTGTTTCTAAGACAGGTCAGCCCATAGGATGAGTCATCCCAGAGCCGCTATCCTTCTGCGACACCGTCCCCCATATATGATCCGCATAAGTTGCTAGGCGGCGCTAACAGAGCCGCACAATGGGGAGACTAGGATGCATTATTTTCGAGTGCCGACAGTCTTCAACATATTCACTGCGCAAAAGAAATCGCGTCCACCCGGCAAGACAGGCCGCATGGCTGCAGTCACGGTCGTAACAGTCGCAATTTCCCTAGTCGGACCGATTTCCGCTTTCGCCCAAGATCAAGGGAATCTTCCCTCCGCTATTCGGGCCGCTCTAGAATCTAGAGAAGATATCACGCCCATCGCGGATCCCGCATTTAGAACGCAAGCCCGGGCCGATAGAGACGCTGAGTTTCAGCAGCGCCAGTTCGAGGCACGAGAAGCCCTGAAGGCTCAAGCTATCGAAGATGGAAAATGCGACAATCCAAACCCGTCCGAAGAGGAATACGACTCCTATTATCACGACATATGCTTTGGAAGGAGTTCGGAGTATTCATTCAACGCGGTCGAAATTCCGCGTCACGCTGCCCCGTTCCAAGTCCAGCTCGTCTTTTCCAATCTGATCACCGGAACGCGCGAGTTTTCTCAACAATTGTCTCATCTCGATCTATGGGAGAAACGTCACATTTGCGGCGGGTCATTGATCGCACGCGATTGGGTTTTGACGGCAGCACACTGCTTTCAAACCGACGATCCCGCACATTATGGTCTGCGCTTGGATGTCGGCAATATCGCGTCCGACAACGCTCCGGTCATTCCGATAAAACGAATGATCCTGCACGAAGATTACAGCACGCGGACAAGTGTGAACGATATCGCCCTACTCCAGCTTGACCTGAGCGGTGTGGAGTTTGACTTATCAGCCCCCTTTGGATCACGAACGCCATCAGGCTGGCGAGACACTAACGGCCTTCCTTTAAAAGACGCGTCAATCCATGATGGGTCGACACTCCGCCTGCTGAGAACCGACGGTAGCGTCGAGTTCATTGATATTAAAACGGGTGCGCGATCGCTTGTAGCGGCCGACAGTAAAATTGAGGACTCGCTTTCTGCGTGGTCGGGTCCGGGCTGGCTGATCCTACCTAAGCAAAACTCTGCGCGGCTCATTCGCCGCGCAAATGCGCCTAACCTTGATGTCACACATTCTGGTCCTGTCATTGCGGCAGATTTTGACGCTCAAGCCGGCATGCTTGTCATTGCCGACGGCAGTGGCAAAATCGCGGCCCATCAAATCAATACACGCTCTCAACCAATCCAGTTTAAAGTTGGCTTCCATCCTGCAAAGATCAAAATCATCAATCGGAAAGAGGTTCTAATCACGGGTAAAAATGGGCGTCAGGAGCGCTGGAACATTAAGCGTAGGCAACGCGACCTCGCCCTGTCGGCACCTCCTTTATCGAACCGAAATCAACGCATTTTACGCACGGCACCCAACGGGACCGAAATGATGGTCTCGCCAACTTCTATTAGAACCGTATTTCGGAACTCCGGCGCAACGCTGATCGAAGAAGCCGGCCGCCTGTCCGTTCAACAACTCGGTGATACGTCACCGCGCGATGCTGGACTGACTGAGCTCGATAGACCGAAACTGGCCTTGGATGAAAAGGGTCGGAGATTGATCGCCCTTGGCTCCGACGGTCGTGGCGAAATCCGGGATGTCCGTCGTCAGCGGGTCGGCAAGACGTTCAAGACGAAACCAGGCTTTTATGATTCAGAGGTTCAACTGATTGACGAGGACCGAGCCTTTCTCATTTGGAATTCAGACGGGATCAGCGAGATCAGAAACGCCAAGTCAGGCGCGCTCAAACACACACTCAACCACAGTCTTCCGATCTCAGGCGTTCAAACAACGCCGTCAGAACGGATCGTTGTAACGACAGATTTTGGAACAGCTGAAGTCTGGGATGTCGAGACCGGAAATCCGCTTGCACGGGTCTATCATGGTGAAAAAGTCGATGGTGCCGATCTTCAAGGCGACCGTCTACTCACATGGTCAGGCGATGGACGCATCCGCCTTTGGTCAGTTCCAGGTGGCAAATCTATCTATCATCATTTGCTAGGATTAGACTCAGATATTAGCAGCGCGCTGAATTCAGATAGCTTATCTCTCGCACGCATTGGCGTGATCAATCTGTCGTCTTACAAACCGGAAGATCCAGATTTTCCAACGCAAGTTGCAGCCTTTGGATGGGGCAAGATCCAGTCAATGACGGATGCTCCGACTTCCGCGCGGCTTCGCACTTTGTCGCTCTATCCTACGAGTTGGGAGGATTGCATCGCACGGTCCGCCGTGCTGCAGAGCGGCGCCATTGACCCGAAAGCCTTCTGCACCTTTGCTCCGTCGCGGAAGACCTGCCGCGGGGACAGTGGCGGCCCGGTCATCGACCAGTACGAACTCGTTGGGATCGTCAGCAGAGGCTCAGGCGTATGTCGAGATGACGGCGAGCCAAGCACATTCGTCGCTGTCGCTCATTACCGCGATTGGATTCGAAAACATGTGTGCCCGAACGGCACGATCATCATAGGCAGCGGTCAGGCCGGAAATAATGTCCCCAGCCTGTGCTTTTCGAATGAGTTTTAATTCGCGTCAGCGATTGGAGACTGATCAGCCATTTCCGCCACGGATAATGATGGGGCCGCCACCTTCAATACACTGACCATTTTCGTCCAGCTTCTTACACGCACAGCTACCATCCTCATTCTTAACGGCGCAGACCGCGTCAGCATCCGGGGGCGGCGTTTTGGACTTGGTCGTGACGCAGGCGCTCAAAGCGACGGCAAACACGGACACTATAATCAGCTTTTTCATGATATTCTCTCCCCATTTAGAACAGACCTAATCCGATAGGCCGAGGCGCACAAGCAATGCTTGAAACCTCTCATCGTCACGCAAATTATCCAGCGCGGGATCATATCCGGCCATTGCTAGGCCTGTGTCACCTAGGCTTTCCGCCTTTAGCAGAGTGGCGATGGCTACCTCTGTTTGCCCCATTTCAGCCAGCATTTCAGCTTGCTGATAAGCGCCAGCGTCGCCGAACACCTCAATGAGTTCGCCTAAAGCCTTTTCAGCGCTCTCAGATTCTCCCTTCCTGACGGCCGCTGCGGCCTCGCAGGGCAGACGTTCCATCAGGTTTTCTTCTTTCGAACACCAGTCCAACCCGTCCTCAACGGACCCTGAGTAAATATGCGCCAGTCCTAAACGCGCCCGTGTCGTGTAGCGTTCAGGGTTTTGCGACAGAGCAAGACGATAGGCTGTGATGGCTGAACCAAACTGACGATCTGCATAATAGGCCAAGCCTAGCGTCTCAGATGCAGAGGCGCTCAACGGATCGAGCGTCTTAGCGCGATAGGCTTGCTCGATCGCCTCGTCATGGCGCCCGGTTGCTGACAGGAAGACGGCGTGCCTCGACAATCCGTCTCCCGATGACAGCCCCAACGCCTGAGCCCGGTCGAAAGGGCCGGCTGCAGCGACCATATCGACCCGCCCACTCATAAGAATTTCGCCTAAAACCGCATGTGTGTCTGCATCGCTGGGCGCCAAGGCAATCGCCTCTCGCGCCATGGCTTCAGACTTATCGATCATGGCGTCTGCAAGCCCCTTGTCGGCACTGACCGCACCGAGGATCAGATAGACCCCGGCGAGCGAAGAATGAGCATCCGCAAAGCCAGGGTCCAGTTGAACAGCTGTTTCAAGGTGACGCCGTGCGCTTTCAAGCGATTCTAGAGTCGCTTCTTGATATAAGAGAGTTGTTCCCCTGAAGTATTCCGTGAAAGCCTCTGGGACAGTCGCATCACCTGGCTCACGACCCTGCGATCGTTGATCCACTGACAAAGTCTGGGCGCAGACACTCGTAATCTTATTACGAATGTCGATCAGAGCTTCAGGGTCATACGTCAGGGTTTCGACCCATCTGGTGAACCCAGTACGAGCGTCGACAAGGCTGACGGTAATCAGCAGCTTTTCACCTCGTTTTTCAACACGGCCTTCAAGGACATTGGCAACATTAAGACGCTCCGCGATTTCCAGTGCGCCCAGAGATTCATTGGCGACAGCCTGAGATGACGACCGCGCCACGACACGTAGTAACCTGTTACCTGCCAAGTCATCACGGATGGACGATGAAAGACCACTTGAAATGTAATCGTACCTCTCATCATCAGCCAGATTCTCAAACGGCATCACAGCGATCGTTCGCAGCGCGTCCATGGCAGACTGCTCTGTTACTGACGTGGCAGTCGATCCATCAGATGAAGCGGCTGAAGACATATCATTCTGTCGTTGAACTTCGGAGGTGATGATGCGCCATGTAATCAAGCCGATGACCACGCTGATCAGGGCAATCAGGGCAATGCCGAGTTTACGACCGGCGCGGCGTGATCCGTCTTCCGATGGACCTCCGATCTCAGTGCGTTTCAGGCCCTCTGGCGTAAGCTCAAACGCCCAAGCTAAGATGAGCGCGATTGGAAAACCGAGCAAAACCAAAGTGGTCAGCAATCGGTCGAACCAGCCCGGCAAGTTCAACGATGTTTCGAAAGCAATGCCAAGCTGAATAATCAGCCAGCTGGACGCCCCATAGACCCCAGCAACGCGGAAGATGTTCCGTCGACGGAGTTCATCGAATATTTTCTGCATACCGTCCTCTCACGCCGTCTCTTCCGGAGAGAGTGAAACTTTAATTTGGTTCTAAGCAAATATTCCGGGTGAGCCAGAAGAATCCAATTTTGTATGGCGGATATAGTGTCGCGTGACGGGATCGATGATAAGGTCAACAATCAGTAACGCGGCGGTGGCTGCCACGGCGCATAGGCGAACGCTGAGAGCTCGTCCGGTAGGACAGGATCAAATGGCGCTTCAAAGTCAAATGGCGCCTTACCCTCACTCCATACATTGACATGCCGCCCGCCGACGAAACGGATCAGACAGACGCAGCCCCAACGTGTTCCAAATGGACCATGTGGCATGCCCGGCGGTCGCCAGAAATAAGAGCCGGGTTCCATCGTGCCATGTGGTCCCGTCAGAGAGCCCGAGATCGTATACGCCTCTTCGACAATAGGGTGATGTTCTTGTGGGCCTTCTTTTCCAGGTGGTTCTGAGTGCGGCAAAATCATCGATAGGAAAGTCCGCTCACCCGTCTCTGCATCAGTACGTAAATCCTTCCGCGAAATACCCAGATGAGCAAGTTTCGGGTCGTTCAGCGTCATGTCCCAGGGCATATGCAAAGCATCAATATGGATCGACTCTGTTTGGGGCGGTTCCTCGCCACGATAGAGTTCGGGCTCACGATTGAAGAAGGTCAACACGACCGCGCCGTTCGGCGCGGCCATATCATTGCCGCCGTGGCGCGCAGGGATGAAGCCGTAATGATCATGCTCGTAATCGTCGCCATCCACGGTGAGCCGCCCGTCCAAAACATAAAACTCCTCATCGGCGACAATCCTGTGATCGCCTTCTCGCCGCCATCCTGCCGGATAACGGATCAGCGCGCTGCAAGCGCCGGTCTCAGGGTCACGGCTCAGAAACTTATATTCGGCATCGGGGCGTGCGGCCCCTTGTCCAATCCGCCGCCAAGGCAGAAGTTGCGCTTGGATAAATTCGATGTGTGGACGCATGGGACATTCCTCTCGGCTCAGCGCAGCCGCCTCATGCACGGGCTGCTCCAGCGTTGCCGTGATCATTGTCACGAACGAAAACAGGCGACCTGAAGGCCGCCCGATCCAAGGCTGTGCTGACTAAGTTAGCTGTCCCGCGCGTGAGGCGAAACTGGGGCCATCGAAGCATCGACCGTACCATGCGGTCTGCGTGTGCCGGGAATGCGGATGTCTTCGACAAGGTCTTGCACATCCTGCGGCGGAGCCGGGGTCATGAGAGACACGACGACACCGACGACAACAGCCACCCACATGAAGACAAAGCCAATCCCTTCCGGTGAGATGCCAAACAGCCACAGGTCCGAGTTTTCGTTCACGAACTTGAAATAGTAGATGTAGCTGAAGGTCGTAATCAGACCGGTCAGCATCGCGCTAATCGCTCCTTCCTTATTCATCCGTTTCCAGAAGATGCCCAAGAAGATGACGGGGAAGAGCGACGCCGCCGCCAAGCCAAATGCAAACGCCACAACTTGCGCCACGAACGGCAAAGACGTCGCGAAAATACCAAGCAACCCTGCTGCGACGACGGCTGCTGCCGCCGCTAATCGTGCCGCCAACATTTCCTGTTTCTCGCTCATACCTGGCGTGAAGGTTCGCTTCAGCAGATCGTGAGAGACGGCCGAACTGATGACCATTAATAGCCCCGCCGCGGTGGACAATGCGGCGGCAAGACCGCCAGCCACGACCAAACCAATGACCCAAGCTGGAAGCTGTGCGATCTGCGGATTGGCGAGCACGAAGATATCGCGATTGGGGTCAACCTCATTGGCAATTCCGTCTGGGGTGTTCGGGCCGCGATATTGCATCACCCCGTCGCCGTTCAGGTCATCATATTTCAGCAACCCTGTGGCTTCCCAATCTTTATACCATTCAGGCACGGGCTTGCCGCCCTCCGCTATGATCTCAGCAGCACGGGCATCATAATCCTCACCATCGGCGATGTAGGTCGCTTCATTGACCGTATCAATGAAGTTGAAGCGGGCGAAGGCTCCAACCGCAGGGGCCACCGTGTAGAGCGCCGCGATGAACAGCAACGCCCAACCGGCTGACTTACGCGCCGCCCGCGCGCTTTCCACCGTGAAGAAGCGGATGATGACATGCGGCAAACCGGCAGTGCCGAACATCAAGGCGGCCGTGATGCAGAATATGTCCATCATCGATTTGTCAGTCGACGTATATTCGCGAAAGCCAAGATCAGTGACGACTGTATTGAGTTTTTCAAGCATTGAGATGTCAGTTCCCGCCGCATTGCCAATAAAGCCCAGTTGCGGGATTGGATTGCCAGTAATGGTCAGGCTGATAAAAATCGCCGGAACCGTATAGGCGAAGATCAGCACCACATATTGCGCGACTTGCGTATAGGTGATGCCCTTCATGCCGCCGAGCACAGCATAGAAAAACACAATCCCCATGCCGATCAGAATACCGACATTAAACGGTACGCCGAGGAAGCCAGAAAAGGCCACGCCGACGCCCTTCATCTGTCCGGCGATATAGGTAAACGATACGAATAGTGCGCAGATGACGGCAATGACGCGCGCGACCTTGGAATAATACCGATCGCCGACAAAATCCGGGACCGTGAACTTGCCAAACTCACGCAGGAACGGCGCGAGTAGCAGCGCGAGCAGCACATAGCCGCCCGTCCAACCCATAAGATAGACCGAGCCACCATAACCCAGAAAGGCGATTAGTCCGGCCATCGAGAGGAAGGAGGCCGCGCTCATCCAATCGGCGGCAGTCGCCATGCCATTGATCGTCGGCGGCACATTATGTCCGGCGACATAGAACTCTTCGGTCGATCCCGCCCGGGACCAAATCGCAATGCCGATGTAGGCGCTAAACGTCAGGACGACGAAGAAATAGGTCCAGAAGGTTTGATCCCCGAATACAATTTCCACGACCTTAGCCCTTTAACCCGTAGCGGGCCTCCAGTCGGGTCATTCGGACACAATAAATGACAATTAGGACCAGAAAGACATAGATCGCCCCGTTCTGTGCAAACCAGAATCCCATCGGCGCACCGCCGATTGAGAAATTGTCGAGCCACGGCCGAAACAATATCCCCGCGCCGAATGAGACAGCGAACCACACAACCAAGAGGCTAATGGTCAATCGTTTCGTTGCGCGCCAATAGGCTTGTTTGTCGGCCTCACTCGGCTCGGCTCTTTGCTCGGACTTAGACATGATACATTCCCCTTTGATCATTTTGCCCTGTTGCAAAGGTTTGGACTAGCATTTTTTAGAAAATTTAAGCATCGCTGCGGCAAAGTCTGACGACAATAAGCACACAGTCCGACGGATTCTTCGTGTTGGAAGATAATGCCAGCACGCCGTCCGGCATCTCTTATGGGCTAGAGAACCGGGAAACGATGCCGCGGATGTTTCCGGGTCGAAGCTTCGGACCCGGATCTCGCGTTCAGTTCTTCGATTTGGGGTGGCGGGTTATAAGCGGCTCTCAACGTCCTGCCAAAATATCCGATTAGGCCGCTGCAGTCGCGTCACCCTTTGAGGGTGAGGCCGTTTGTGACGCCGACGCTGTGATCGTTTTCTCTAGAAAAGATAGTGTCTGCTCCAGCCTTGAGACATCGACTGGTTTCGTCAACCGTGTCGCCATGTTGAGCCCAAGGTCACGCCCAAGACGCATGGACATGTCGATAAATTTTTCGCCCTGCCCGCTCGAAATAACGATTGGAGATTGGTCTTTTCGCGCTGCCAACGCCTCCATCACTTCGATCCCTGTGATTGATGGCATCGCCAAATCAAGAATGATGGCGTCGTAATGCTTACCTAAAACAGCCTCGAAGGTTTCCGCATCATATGCCTCTAGAACATTCCAACCCTCTTCTTGTGCAAGATCACGATAAAACTCTCTGACCATGGGGACGTCATCAATGATCAATAAGGTTGGCTTTAGCGTTGCACTCATTTTGCAATCTCCAACTGCGTTCTTTCGCCGATCTGCAAGTCTCGCGATACGCCCCTACGCAACGCCCACACAAGATGACGGGTCTTCAGCCTCAACAAAAACTATAACCCAATGGGCATCGCCTATTGGCGAACTAGGGATAAAGTTTCGGCCCAAGCCGTAGTGAGCCACCCTAACGCGAAAGAGGTTAATCAAGTCTATTTTCTACGCACTGGATTGCCGAAACATTACGAGAACAACTTTACATATTCGCGAATAATTAAATCTAGGATTGTGTCAGGCTTGCTTCAGTTTTTTCAGCAACTTCATCCCACGTCACGCCCGGGGCAAGCTCGACAAGCTTGAGACCATCTTCCGCCACATCAAACACGCCAAGATCAGTAATAATCCGGTCTACGACACCCGTCCCAGTCAGGGGTAATGTGCAGGCTTTAAGGATCTTGCTCTCGCCGCGCTTATTAGTGTGATCCGTGACAACCACGACACGCCCAACACCCGCGACGAGGTCCATCGCCCCGCCCATACCTTTGACCAGCTTCCCGGGAATCATCCAATT
Organism: Algimonas ampicilliniresistens; assembly: GCF_030159955.1. GTDB lineage: Bacteria > Pseudomonadota > Alphaproteobacteria > Caulobacterales > Maricaulaceae > Litorimonas > Litorimonas ampicilliniresistens. Next base: position 273,379 of record NZ_BSNK01000001.1, on the reverse strand, counting down.
AGCGAGATCGCCATTTTCTGCGACCTCCATCGCACCCAAAATCGCCATAGCGATCTTCCCGCCCCGAATCATGCCAAAGCTGGTTGCGCTATCGAAGAAGGCCGTATGGGGCAGCTCGGTGATGGTCTGCTTGCCCGCATTGATCAGATCCGCATCCTCATCGCCCGCATAGGGGAACGGCCCCATTCCGAGCATACCATTTTCAGATTGTAGCGTGACGCTCATCCCGTCAGGAATGTGGTTGGCCACCAATGTCGGAATACCAATGCCAAGATTGACATACATGCCGTCTTCAAGTTCCTGCGCAGCCCGTGCTGCCATCTGATTTCTGTCCCAAGCCATTATGCACGCTCCCTGACAGTCCGTTGTTCGATCCGTTTTTCGTGATCGCCTTGAACTAAGCGGTGCACATAAATGCCCGGCAGGTGGATGGCATCTGAATCGAGTTCGCCGGGCTCGACAATCTCTTCGACTTCCATCACGCAAATCTTGCCGCACGTGGCGGCGGGTTGATTGAAATTACGCGCGGTCTTCCGAAACACGGCGTTCCCGGTCGTGTCGGCTTTCCACGCTTTGACGATGGCGAGATCAGCCACGATGCCCCGTTCGAGAATATATGTGTCGCCGTCAAAGTCCTTATGTTCTTTGCCCTCGGCAATCACGGTCCCAACACCTGTCTTGGTATAGAAGCCCGGAATGCCGGCGCCGCCCGCCCGCATGCGCTCAGCCAATGTACCTTGCGGATTAAATTCCAGCTCCAACTCACCTGAAAGGTATTGGCGCATAAACTCGGCGTTCTCGCCAACATAGGATGAAGCCATCTTCTTGATCTGCCGTGTCTGTAACAACAGGCCGAGCCCGAATTCGTCAACGCCCGCATTGTTGGAAAAGACCGTCAGGTCTTTGGTTCCCGCTTCCCGGATGGCCGCGATCGATAGCTCAGGAATACCGCACAAGCCAAATCCGCCTGCCGCTATGGTCATCCCGTCAAACAGCACACCGTCCAACGCGGCAGCGGCAGTGTCGAAAACCTTGTTCTTCATCAGACCGCTTTCACTTCATTTTCGATCGATCCAAAAATGGACTGCCCATTATCGTCCAACATTTCGATCTTCACCGTGTCGCCGGGCTTCATGAAGGGGGTCTTGAACTCACCGCTCGCAATTTTCTCGATCATTCGGATTTCGGCGATACAGCTATAGCCAAGACCGCCTTCTGACACAGGTTTGCCGGGGCTACCATCTGCGCCCATATTCGACACAGTACCCGACCCGATAATTGTACCCGCAGTTAGAGGGCGCGTTTTTGCGGCATGGGAAACAAGGCGAGCGAGCGAGAATGTCGCATCTTTATGCGCGAGCGGTCGGCCAAATGGCGCGCCGTTATAATCGACGCGCAAAGCGTGATGGACGAGACCATCTTTCCAATGGTCGCCCAGTTCATCCGGCGTGATCGCCACAGGGCTGAATGCGCAGGGCGGCTTAGACTGTAGGAAGCCAAAGCCTTTGCCAAGTTCGGCCGGGATTAGCCCGCGCAGAGAGACGTCATTGCACAGCAGGATCAGTTTAATGTGACCCAATGCGTCTGCTTCACTCACGCCGAGCGGAACATCATCGGTAATGACACAGATTTCACCCTCCATATCATAGCCCCAAGACATGTCGGTGAATGGGATCGGATCATGGGGGGCGAGGTTTGGACCTGACACGCCCTGATACATAAGCGGGTCATCATAAAAGCTGGCTGGCACTTCAGCGCCGCGCGCTTTGCGGACCAGTTCGACATGGTTGATATAGGCGGAGCCATCAGCCCACTGAAAGGCGCGTGGAAGCGGGCTCTCGACAGCGGTCTGATCGAACGGCTTAGAGTCCACCTTGCCGCCACAGAGATCGTCGCAGCGCGCTTTAAGCTTCGGTGCCATGTTGGCCCAGTCGTCCAGTGCCGCCTGCAGCGTCGGTGCAATGTCGGTGGCGTCAGTGTATTTGGAGAGATCCGGGGAGACGACGATCAGCCGACCATCGCGGCTTCCATCTTTGAGCGTGGCGAGTTTCATGGGGCGTCTCCTTAGGAAGCGTCTATCTGGTTTTCGGGGCGCGCCTTGTCAAAGGCGTCAAGATCAATGCAGGCTGCATCGATCTTTTCAATATAAGGGAACATCGAAAGATCAGTGTTCCAGCGGCGGGCATTATAAACCTGTGGGATCAGAACGATCTCAAGCAGAGTTGGTTGCCCGAAAGGCAAATCCTCGCCCGACCAATTATGCGCAGCTAAGCGCGCCTCAACCGGGGCAAAAGTTTTATGGATCCATGTTTGGTACCAAGCTTCGAGAGCAGCCTGATCAGCGCCGAACTCGCTCTTGAGATATTTCAAGATCGGTAAATTATTGGGCGCGTGAATTTCAGTCGCGACGGCGTAATAGAGATCTCGGCACAGAGCGGCATTCGTCTTGGGTAGGAAAGACGGCGTTGGATAATGAACCTCAAGCCAATCAAGAATGGCGAGTGACTGTGTGAACTGACCCTCTTCGGTATCCAGTAGCGGCACAGTGCCGTGCGGATTAATCGCGCGGTAAGCCTCCCCCATCTGCTCACCCTCTTTGAGGTTCACCGGAACATAGTCGTAGGTGAGACCCTTGAGATTGAGCGCAATGCGGATGCGATAGCTGGTCGATGATCGCCAGTAGCCGTAGAGTTTAGGTCGGGATTCTCCATCTTCGACTTCAATGGCTCTCATGCTTGATGACCTCGGAATGTTCGATTGCAAAGGACTTCTTCGCGATAGGGCAGAAGTGGAATCCGGACGCGACTATACTCTGAATACAGGCACTCAACTCCATTCCCGACGTCGCCAATTAATTCCGTTTTCACCAGTCTTCCAAATTGTTTTGAGTAAAGAAGATAGGCATCACCTCGGATCAGGCCTTGTAAAACTTCGTGAAAAAAATCGCGGCAATCGCAGTAAGGAAAGAAGTAACTCCAAAAACCTTCGACACCGATGTTCAATTCGTCTCCATTCTGTAGCCCTAAAGTGATGGTAAATCCTAAACCATTTTGCTTTGGGATATCCATCATCACTTCGATAGGACTGTCATGGCGTTTGTTAATACGCAGACCAAAGTCGTCCGCGACAGCTCTAAACATTGCCTCAGCAGACTGAGAGTCATATTTATCCGCACTTTCAGACAAGCTTCGAACTAACCCTAACCTGGATGTGTCTTCGCGTTTGCTGCATTGGCGATTTCGTGCAGCCAAGCTGCATGGCGCGGCGCCTTTTTCGTCTGTGACCATTCGTCAAGCATGGGCTGAGAGACACGAAGCAACTCGTCATACTGTTCCTGCGTCCCGATATCTGCGGCCAGCTCAACGCGGTGACCATTCGGGTCGAAGAAGTAGATCGACTTGAAAATACCGTGATGGGTCGGCCCCAGCACATCGAGGTCCATCGCTTCCAAATGTGCTTTCGCCGTCAGCAAATCCGCCTCGCTATCGACCCTCAGGGCCAGATGCTGCACCCATTCGGGAGTATTGCGATCGCGGTCCATGGCGGGTTGCTCAGGCAGTTCGAAGAAAGCCAGCACGTTCCCGTTCCCGGCTTCTAGGAAGATATGCATGTAGGGATCATAGGCCCCGGTCGATGGGACATGATCTTCAGCAAACGCTTTACTAAATTTCATGCCGAGCGCATCGCGGTAAAACTCCATGGTCTCTTTGGCATCGCGGCAGCGATAAGCGACGTGGTGGACGCCGCCGAGTTTAAAGGGCGCGGGTGACGGAACTGCCATTATGCAGGCTCCTGTTTCACTTCTGGAACGACGGAAATACCTTTAACATCAAGGGCACCGCGTTCAATCTGATCACGTTCAATCGACTCAAACAGCGCTTTGAAATTGCCTTCGCCGAAGCCTTCCGCGTAGTCACCGACGCGTTGAATGAACTCAAAGAAAACGGGGCCGATGCGCGGTTCCGCAAAGATCTGCAACAACAGGCGGGGCTGACCATCCTCGGTCGTGCCGTCGAGTAGGATACCGCGTCTTTGCAGCTCATCGACGGGTCTACCGTGGCCCGGCAGCCGTTCGTCAAGCATCGAATAATAAGTCTCAGGCGGCGCAGTCATAAACGGCACACCCTGCTTTTTGAGCCGATCCCAACAGGCAACAAGATCATCACAGATCAGAGCGATATGTTGGATGCCTTCGCCATTATATTCGCGCAGGAATTCTTCGATTTGGCCCTTACCGCCCTCACCTTCTTCGTTCAGCGGAATGCGGATTTTGCCATCAGGTGCCGTCAGAGCTTTGGACGTCAAGCCGGTATACTCGCCCTTAATATCGAAATAGCGGATTTCACGAAAATTGAAGAGCTTCTCATAGTAATCAGCCCAATAGGCCATACGGCCGCCATACACGTTGTGAGTCAGGTGATCGATGCGGTCAAAGCCGCAGCCTTCTGGGAAGCGCTCCACGCCAGGCAGATATTCAAAATCAATGTCGTAAATCGATAGACCGTTCTCACCCTCATCGGCGTAGCGGTCGATCAGATAAATGATCGAGTTGCCGATCCCGCGAATGCCGGGAATGCGGAGTTCCATCGGACCTGTATTCACATCAACGGGCTCTGCGCCTTGTTCCAGCAGATACTCATAGGCCGCTTTCGCATCGCGAACACGGAACCCCATACCGCATGCGGACGCGCCATGTTCACGCGCAAAATAGAAAGCCGCGGACTTCGGTTCATAATTTGTGACCAGGTTGATATTGCCCTGACGCCACAAGGCCACATCTTTGGATCGGTGCCGAGCAACCTCAACAAAGCCCATCGTCTGGAAGACGGGCTCCAACATGCCTTTTTCAGGCGCGGAGAATTCAATGAACTCGAAGCCGTCAAGTCCGACTGGATTGTCAAAAAGGTCAGCCATTAGTTCTACCTCTGAAGTGGGGTTGCGTTCGTTGATCTTAGTTGTATACACATATTGTTGTTATTGCAACTATGTTGAGGACAATTGTGCCGACTTCTGTGAATAGTCTTAAATCCGATGAGGCACTTTCGTCTCGAGCCTCCAGCGATCCGCATTTCGAACTTGATGATAGTTGGATCTACAAGGTCAGCGTCATCGCGGACCGCATCGCCCGCCGCATTGCCCACATCGCCTCACGGGTTGGAGATTTAAATCTGAGCCAGTGGCGCGTGCTCGCCGCAATTGGAGATCAGGATGGCCGCACTGCCAGCCAAGTGGTTGAGCTGACCCCTATGGATAAGGGCATCGTCTCCCGCGCCGTGGCGAGCCTTGTGGCGCAGGGATATCTCAAACGCGAGGCGTCCAACACGGACGGTCGCCTTTCGCACCTCTATATGACAGCGAGTGGCCGCAAGATTTTCGAAGCCATTGTCGCAGAGCTAGACGCAACTGGCGCCAATGGCGACGCGCTCCTCATTGGAGAAGATCGCGCGCTCTTCCTCGCGACCTTGGACCGCCTTATCAGCGACTATGCCGCACCCAGTGAAATCGCCCGCGCCACGTCCCCGCGATAGTTACGCGCTGCGATAAGATAGAAACCGGCACTCGCCACGTTGAGCGTCAACAGCCAGAGCAAGGCTCGTGCGATAGACCGCGCGCCCAATTCCGCGGCGAAAGCATCCGACAAGACACCCACTAGAACAGGCCCAACGCCGATACCGATTAAGGTGAGGCAGAGCAGCATCACGGCTGAAGCCATCGCTCGCATTCTCGGCGGGGCGAGCTCTTGCATCGCGGCATAGGAAATTGATGCATAAATCAGTCCGAAGAAACTCGGAATGGCATAGATGGCATAGGCCGCTGCCTTGGTTTCGACGAGCAGGAACGCCGCTGCGAATGGCAGGGCGAGCAGTGATGTCAGCGCTATAATCCAGGGTCGCCAGCGCAGGTCTTTAGCCGAAAGGCGGTCACAGATTTTCCCAATCACGATAGCGCCAACACCACCAACACCGCCCAGAAGCAGGCCGAGCGCGATGCCGAGTTCTCCCAACGGAACACTATGCACCCGAATGAAATAGAGCGGCACGCCCGCCAGAAATGCATTGGCCGACACGCATGTCAGCACACCGCCTAGCAACATGAAGACCATCGCCTTTTGCGAAAAGAAGAAACGCAGCGTTTCCGATAAAGGGGGCGCAATGCCGTCATCTACAATCGCATCCGCCTCACCGCGTTTGGGCTCCTTAACCGTCAGCATCAAGGTAGCCGCCAAAAGCAACCCCGGCACACCCGCGACGAAAAAGCCAACCCGCCACCCATAGCGCTCAGCAATCAAACCACCCAACATGAAACCGACAAGAATACCCAAGCTAATCCCGGTCGTGTAAATGCCGAGGGCGAAGGCTCGTTCATGTGCGGGGAATCGGTCAGAAATCATTGAGGTCGCGGGCGGCGTTCCGCCAGCTTCACCAATCCCGACGCCCATACGGGCAAATGCCAATTGCCAGAAATTCTGCGCGAAGCCGCTCAGCGCCGTCATGCCAGACCAGATGGTCAGGGCAATCGTGATGATGTTGCGGCGATTACCCCGGTCTGCCCAAGCCGCAAATGGGATACCCAGAGTTGCGTAGAAGGCCGCAAACAAAAACCCCGTCAGCATTCCCAACTGCGTATCGGATAGGCCAAATTCCTGTTTAATCGGCTCTTGCAAGATCACCATAATCTGTCGGTCGACATGGTTGAAGGCATAGACCAGCGTCAGGACGGCCAGCAGATACCATCGATTATCGGAGCGTTTCATCTTACTCGCCCGTCGCGGTCGCAAGGCGACGGATTGCGTCTGCGACCCGATCTGTCGCTTCCACCTGCGGCATGTGGCCGACATTTTCGAGGATATTCACCTCAATCTGCGGAATGTTCGTCCTAAAGACTTCCGCTTGCTGAGGCGCTAGAATGACGTCCTGAGCGCCCCAAATGACAATCGTCGGTGCGCTCACGCGCGCCATCGTTGATTCCGGCGCTGGAAAAGCGAACTGGGCGGCCCGCTCAACAAAGGCGTCCCCATTCCCTTCGACCCGCATCAAATCTCTATACCGGGTCACCATTTCATCTCTGACGAGGGATGGTTCGGCATGTAGCGAATTGAGCATTTGGCGCACGCCAACCTCTGGCGGGGATTTCAGGAAGAGCTTCATTAGTGTCGGAACTTGGCTCGGCTCTTCTCCAATATCAGCGTAAGGAACCCCGCCAGGAGCCAGCAGGACCAGACCTCGGACCGCGTCAGACCCTGCCGCATAACGCCACGCGGCGAGACCACCGAGCGAATTACCGACAAGGATGGCGTCTTGCGTTCCGGTCGCGTCGAGAAGCGCGCCGACAAAATCCACCAGAGCCTCATTGGAATAATCACCATCTGGGCTCGGACCAGACAAACCATGACCGGGAAGATCCGGACGTAGAACATGAAAATCATCATCCAACGCGTCGACGAGCGCGTCCCATGTATGCAGCGAGTCTGTAAAACCGTGCAGCATGACTATAGATGGCGCATCCGAGGGACCGCTTTCGCGATACCGGATCGTCTGTCCGTCTAAATCGATAATTTGGTCCGAAGCTGCAAAATAGACGCTCTGTTCTGGACCATCTAGATCGGCATTATCCCCGCTACAGGCAGCCAGAATAAGCGCGAAAACCAACGGAAGAATGCGGAGTCGGGTCATAGCTGCTCTTTCAGAAAATCTTTGATCGCGGCAACGGCAGCGGGCTCCGTTAACATTGGCGCATGTCCCCGGTTCGGAACGGTGATGAGCCGCGCATCGGGTCGCTCTCGCGCCATGCGATCTGCCGTCTCTGCCGAGAGAATATCCGAGCGCTCACCCCGTATGATCAGCATCGGTAGATTGGCTGGCGCTTGATAGAGCGGCCATAGGTCAGGCGGCACCGTCGCAGCTTTGTCGCCTTTCAGGCCATCGCTGATCACCGGATCGTAGCGGAAGCGAACTTTGCCATCTTCGGATTGCTCGCAGACATTCTCAGCAAAGTCCTGCCAATCATCAGTTGTGAAATCTGGGAAAATCGCTGGGCCTTGCGCGCGGATCGCTTCAACGGCGTCAGCCCAACTCTTAAACTCCATCGCTTGTCCGACATAAGTGCCAAGCCGGGCCAGACCAGCCGGATCGATTTCAGGGCCAATATCGTTGATCATCGCAGCCTTGAAGATGCCGGGCCGCATATTCGCCATCATCAGCGTCATCAGCCCGCCCATGGACGTACCGACGGCGATCACTTGGCTATGACCGAGCCCATCGAGTAGGCGAAACATGTCGGCGCAATAGACGTCCGGACGGTAATTTGTGGGATCGGGATCATAGGCGGAGTGCCCACGTCCGCGTTGATCGACACTAATAGCTGGCCAATCGGGCAGATATTCCAGCATGTCGTGAAAGTCAGCAGAGTTTCGGGTCAGCCCATGCAGACATAGTAGCGGTATACGGTCTGGGTCACCGGGATAAAGTCGAGCGTAGAGCTCCAACCCATCTGCCGATGTGTACCGATGCTCTGCGTAAGCTCTAGTCATATTCAAGCCCGCCAAATTCGGTGCGCAAGTCGCGCTTGAGCACCTTACCGTTCGGATTACGGGGAATTTCGTCAATTAACTTCAAATCGACAAGTCGTTGTTGTTTTCCAAGTCGCTTATTCGCCCAGTCCTTCAAGGCGGCGGGGTCAAGACCGCAATTATGTGGTGTGACCAGCGCCAGCGGCGTCTCCCCCCATTTACGGCTCTTCACACCGATCACCGCGACATCTGCAACACCTTCATGGGCGGCCAAAACGGCCTCCAAATCTTGCGGATAAATATTCTGCCCGCCAGACAGGATCATGTCCTTCTTACGGTCGACCACATAGAGATAACCGTCCGTATCAAGCTTGCCGATATCCCCGGTGCGGAGCCAGTGCTGGCCACTTGCATCGACATATCGTGCAGCCTCTGTCGCATCTGGACGGTTTAAATAGCCCGGCATGACAAACCGACTCGTCATCACGATTTCGCCGCTCTCCCCGATTGCGCAAGGATGATCCGCTTCGTCGAGGATCATCAGGTCCGACCCCGGGACAGGCAGACCACAAGACGCCATGCGACCGTCCGCATCTTCCGGGTCAAGCGTCGTGATGACCCCTTCCGTCAAACCATAAAGTTCAGTGACACCGCAGGAGAAACGATCAAATAAATGTTCGCGTAGTTCGGGCCGGAGTGGCGATCCCGCACTCATCAAATTCTGAACATGATGCGTGTCGATCTCTGTCGGGTCGTCCATCAGTCGCTGATAAAGGATCGGGACCATAGCCAGATGGGTGACGCGCAGATCGCGAATATCGCGCCAGCACTGCTCGGCCGCAAACTTTGGCGCGATGATCAAACACCCACCGGGAAGCAGCGTGGACAACATGCCGACCCAGGTAATATTGCTGTAAAGTCCAATAGTCGCCATGAAACGTGACTGACCGTCATATCGTAGCGCGCTGCCCATATCATAGGCCCAATCAAGGCGCCCTTTATGAGTATGGACGATGCCTTTTGGCTGACCGGTTGTTCCCGAAGAATAAATGATATTTAGGATGTCATCAGGACCAACTCTGACGTCGGGTTCTGCGTCTGATTGAGCGGCCTGCCACGGCGTGAAGTTTTCCCATCCAGACGCATCGCCGTCACTGATCCGAACGATTGGCGCGCGATCTCCCAGATGCGACAGAATATGTCCGATCCGATCCGCATGTGGCGCACTCACGAATATAGCTTCGGCCTCACAGTCCCGGATCATCGCCTCAATCGCTTCGTCGCCCACTGAGAGATTGAGTGGCGCCGACGCGACACCGGCCTTCATCAGCCCGAACAAGACTTCCGCCATCGACCCGCCATTTTCCATAAACACGATGGCGCGGCTGCCACATCCAAGACCTGCTTTGGACAGGCCGTTGGCGACTTGATTGAGTCGTGCATTGAAGACTCGCCAGCTCAAACTTTCACCGCCTACAACTAAGGCAGGCTTATTCGCGCGCCATTTTGCGTGCAGCCGGAAATATTCCGGCAGAAGCGGCTGTGTCGGTTCGATTTTCATGCAGAATTTACGCTAGATTGGGTTGGACGTTTGACCCTTGCTAGGCCCGCCCGCATAAGTGGATGGCCGATCTTGGCTGGATGGCCAATCTTGGTCGGGAGGAGTGCGCTATCGTGGTCGAAACTGGCACCCGCAAACGGCGCATTCTTGACGCCGCCGAGATATTGTTCGCTGAACATGGCTATGACGGAGTCACCTTGCGGAAAATCGCGACCATGGCTGACGTCGACGTCGCGCTCACTAACTACCATTTCGGCAGCAAGAAAGGCCTCTTCAGAGCTGTGTTCGAACGTCGGGCTGTCATTCTCAATGACTTGCGATCCGAGGCACTCGAAGCCTGCCTGGCTGCGGCTGCACCCGGTGCGCCCGATTTGGAAGCGGTGGTCGAAGCCTATTTGCGCCCAATGGCGGAGGTTCAAAGTTCTGCTGACGATGGCTGGCGGCATTATCTCTCCCTCGTCGCGTGGGTGAACAGTTCGACCGAGTGGGGCAACGAACTGATGACGGAATTCTTTAACCCTTATGTCCAGCGGTTCATCAAAGCCCTGACGGCTGCGATGCCTGACGCCGACGTAAAGGCGCTTCATTGGGGATACCAATTCATGTCCGGGGCGTTGACCCTGACCTTCGCCGACACACGGCGCATGGACCAATTATCAGGCGGGGCCGCATCCTCAGCAGAGACCCAAGTCGGATATGCGCACATGGTGCCGTTCATATCCGCCGGGTTCCGCCGCATTTGCGGCACGCCGCCCCAAGACTAATCCGCCTTTAGTAGTTAAAGCCCAAAGTCGCCGTGACCGTCGCCGGCGCACGGTAGAAAGCTGAGTAAGCCCCATCCACACCCAGCTGGGACGGCGTCACGAAGTTATAGGCGGCGACCTGAGCCCGCTCGTCGGTCAAGTTGCGACCGAAGATACCGAACTCCCACCGACCGCTCTCGGACACATAGTTCGCTCCAAGATCAAAGGTTGTGTAGGCGTCGGGGTCTAGAGACGGGCCGCCTTGTGGGAAGGCTGCACTCGTGCCCGGCGCAAACCCGCCATTCTCTGCATTGAAGAGATTATACTCGTCCCGGAAGTTCGCGGACCCTGTCACTGTCAGGTTGCCGCTATCTTTGAGATCATGCGTCCAGAGGAAGCCGAACCGCGACGTCCATTCTGGTGTGTTCTGCGTGACAAAGGCGTTGGCGATATTCACGCCCCCAGAGAGGATTTCCTCAATTTCAGCGTCAATATAACCGACCGCCGTACTGAGCGTAAAATTATCGGTCAGACGCAAAGCGCCTTCAAACTCGACACCCATATATTCTGAGCTACCAGCATTGAAGACGGACGACACGAATGTGTCATTGGTCCCGTCATTGTCAGAGTCGACACCTTCCTGAACTGTGATCTGCTGATCTGTATAGTCTGCCATGAAACCGGCGAGGCTGTAGGTCAGACGGTTATCAAGCAGGCTGCCTTTGATGCCAATCTCGTAGCTATCGACGAATTCCGGGCTGAAGCCCTCGCGGGTTACACCCGTTGGGTCGAGGTCCGCGCGCGCGCGCGGGTCAAAACCACCGGCTTTGAAGCCCTGTGAGAAGGACGCGTAAACGTTGGTTTCTGGTGTCAGTTCGTAAGACAAAGCAATGCGTGGGGTGAACTCTTCATCTTCGCGCTCAATGTCCGTGTAACCTGTTTGAGTAGCCAAGAAGAGTGAGGTGTTGTTTGCAGCGTCGAATGAACCAGAGCCTAAGCCCAGCCAAACTTCGCGAGTTACATCGGCGACAGTTTTATCCCGCGTGAAGCGCGCACCAACGGATACATCAAATTTATCCGTGACAGCGTAAGTGAAGTCCGCATAGGCGGCGAGATTTTCTTTCTCTTGGTCACCTGATTGGAAAATCGTCAGGCCAAGACCGCCCAAGACCACGTCAAAGGCACCGGACGCTTCACCGTCCAGATAGTATAGACCCGCGATACCGGAGAGACGATCAGATTCGAACAAGACCTGAAGCTCCTGACTGAACTGGCTATCACTATAGAAAGCTGGAACATCGAAGTCGGGCTGTGGCAGCGCATCAAAATCGATAGGCGTCGTTGTATCACCTTCACGGTAAGCCGTGATTGACTTGAGCGTCATGGAATCATTGACGTCCCAAGCTGCGGTGAAAGACAGACCTTTGGTTTTCACCTCATTTTCGTCACCAATACCGGCCAGCGTATCATATTCACTGTCAACGACTTGGAACTGACCATTCGCGCTCGGCAGTAGGCGGCGGCCATGTTTGGCATTGCTATCATCTTGAGTGATGTCGGCCGCGAGACGGAAATCAAGTGCCTCAGTCGGCATCCAGCGCGCGCTCACGCGACCCGCCAGAATATCCTTGTCATAGTGATCCGCACCTGTGGTCAGGTTTTCGCCAAAACCGTCACGCGTATAGCGAGCCACAGCAGCGCCGAGGGCAAATGTGTCTCCGATCGGGATTGAACCAGACACGATTTGATCGAACTGATTATACGTCCCGACATTGACCCGTGCGCGCAAGGTCGAGTCGTCCATATCCAGACCCTTCGTGACATATTTGATCGCGCCGCCAATCGTGTTGCGGCCATAAAGCGTGCCTTGTGGGCCGCGCAAAACTTCGATCCGGTCGACATCAAAAATGTCGAGCACCGCGCCTTGAGGACGCGCGACATAGACATCATCAACATAGACACCGACACCGGGTTCAAACCCCCAGAGCGGATCCTGCTGCCCAACGCCGCGTATAAAAGCGATCAAGGTTGAGTTCGAACCGCGTGCGACTTCAATCGTCGCATTGGGCGTGAATTTCTGAACATCCGTGATGTCGATCGCTCCGGTCTGCGCCAACAAATCGCCGGAAATGGCGGTGACAGAGATCGGAACCTCTTGAATATTTTGTGCACGGCGTTGCGCTGTGACGATGATCTCATCGTCTGCTTGCGCCTGTGCAAAAGCCGAAGGTGCGGTACCTGCCGCCATTAACGCCATCATCGACGCACGCAGCATAAGTGTCTTGGTCATGACAAATTTTCCCCGTTATATTATTTTTCAACGCTTGTTGAATTTCAACAGGTGTTGAAACGAACGTTAGCGCTTGTCAAGCAGACTCGAATGGTTGTGCTAACTTCGGTGGCTGAGTGTGCTCTCTTTGCAACAGCGCAAAAGTGGGTTTCTCGAGCACAAAGAAAAACGCCCCTGCACGAGGCAGAGGCGTTTTCAAAAAGACTGAAAATGATTCTGGGCCGTCAAGCCCACTGACGTCTGTCAATAGAACTCGCCAAGTGGTCGATTGAACGGCTTGGGTTTCTGGAATGCGAATTTTCGTAGACCACTGATCTCGAATGGGGCCCATGCGCCTTCGCGTTGAGCCAGGCGATCCGCAATCGCATACATGACAATCGGATTGCTACCCATGCCGAGATGGCTAGCCGGAACGCGGATGTTTTCAGCCTGATCACCCTCATCCTGGATCGCCCCGTGCCAATGGACAACGCCGTCGGTTTTGGAGTAAATCGCTGTCGTCGGTACAGGTGGCGGGACATGCATTTTATCGATGCGAGCTTCCGTTTCCGGCTCAGGCGATCCGTTGATCATCTCAAAAATCGGACGCGCCACAGCCGCGTGACGCGCGCCGGTTATCGGGCTTCCGAGAGAGATGACGCTGCGGACCTTGTCTGGCATGGCGCGGGCCATTTCGCGGGCAAACACACCACCGAGGCTCCAGCCGACGAGCGAGACTTTGCTGCCAACTTCGTCATAAACGGCATTGACCATATCGCGCATGTTTTGCTCGACTTCGGCATTAAAACGAAGGTTGCGGCCCATGCCCCAATCCCGCGCATCATAGCCAAGGTCCTTCAACAACCGCCGAAGTTGACGTGTCGACAGACCACTGCTGAGAAATCCCGGAAAGACAATGACCGTGTGACCATCACCCTTTGGCAGACGTTTGAGCAGAGGACGAAGCGAGTAATGCGCACCCAATTCCCATACCCAGCGACCTTCAAGTCCCGTGTGAAGGATATTGGGAGATCGGTGGCGAATTTTACGCGTCATGCTTGGCCGTTCCATTTTGTTTCCCCGAACCGCTCTTGGTCGTTTTCGACTTAGTCTTAGGCTTGGGCTTTGGTTGAACCTTGCGGGTCGTGACCTTTGCCGAACCTTTTGAGGCTGTCGCTTTAGGTGAGTCGGTTTCGATCCTCTCTGCGCTTTCGCGGAAGTTTTGCAATGCCAGCAGGTGTTCTTCGTAGCTCTTGCGGATGCAGCTATCGTAGAAGTCCGGGTCCGGCATCGCTTCGCGGCAGGCAGTGAAGGACAAGGTCACGTCATCCAAATAGGTATGGACCACATGACCGAGCCGCACGCCATCGACTAAGCACAGCATGCCGTAGACCGTGACCATGCGCGCACCAGCTGAGTAAAGCGGCACGGGCGGTCCCGGCACATTGGTGACAATAGTATTGACCATGGTCGGCATGCGGTCAGCCAGCTTTAAACGGTGATAAAGATCAGCCCCAAGCGTCATGGCCGGGTTCGGCGACACTTTGGCCATATCGGCCATCTGCCGCGCCCCAAGCGCCTTGGTCATAGCTTTCGCTTTCGTCGTTTCCGCGACAACATAATCGAGCCGGTCCTCGATAGATTTAATGTCCGACCCCAGCGGGACATACATCGCAGCAACTTGGTTCCCCATGGAGCTACGTTCCCCATCCGTGCGAACGGAAATTGGCGCCATCGCTGTCAGTGAGGTTTCCGGCAGTTCATTCTTACCCGCCAGATAATGACGCATCGCCCCGCCCGTAATTGACAGCATGATGTCGTTCATCTTCGCGCCGGGGCGGATCGCCCGCATCGCTTGAATATCTTTCATCGCGAAGGTTTGCGCACCGAACACACGTTGCGAGGAAATACAGCCACCAAACCGGGTTTTTGGCGTGTTTAGGATGGCCTTGAGATCATAGTCCTTGCGCACAAACCCTTTGGCCGCCCGCATCAGACCACTGGTCGATTTCGCCATGGCAGTTGCTTGGCGGAAGGGGAGCGTGGATGCGCGCATCAGGCCACGACTGAACAAACCAATTTGGCTGGGATTGCCTTCTGGTTTCCATTCATCAAGCGTTTCCAAAGGCTCTCGCGTTGGCTTCAATGAATGGGTCGCCTGCATCAGTTCAATGCCAGACATGCCGTCAATTGCGACATGGTGGACCTTGGACACAATCGCGTAGGAGCCTTTAGGAACACCTTCGATATTATCGAGCCCCTCGATCACAGTCATTTCCCACGGCGGGCGTGATAGGTCGAGCGGACGAGCATAAATACGAGCAGCGAGAATGCAGAGCTGACGCCAATCACCTGGCTTTGGCAGGGCGACATGTCGAACGTGATATTCCAGATCGAAATTCGAATCTTGAACCCAATAGGGATAGTCGATGCCGAACGGCACTTTGACCATTTTCTGACGCAATGTTTTGGACAGTTGCAACCGATTATCGAAGAAGCTGATAATGTCCTTGAACCGAACAAACTCGCCCGGGGCCGTACTCGGATCATAGATCAAAAGTGATCCCACATGGACCGGCGCGGCCGGACTCTCCATTGCCGCAAAAACGGCATCTAAGCCCTGCATTTGTTCCATCAGACATCCCCTTTGGCCATTTTGGCCTTATATTGGATATCGCTAGCACACTTAATCCACTTTAGACGAATCGTCCTCGCAGCCCTCGCATCAATCAGTCGGAAGGGGTCATGAGGCGTGTTTAGTGGTTTGACCTTGCGATGTGTCCGCCATGTCGAAATGCGACCATGCGTCCAGCAAAGCTTGAAGCAGCTCGTCCATCATCGCCTCTGTATGGAAGGGACTTGGGGTAAAGCGGAGTCGTTCGGTCCCTTTGGGAACGGTCGGATAATTGATCGGCTGAACATAAAGACCATGCACTTCAATCAAATAGTCCGAGATCGCTTTGCAGCGAACCGGGTCCCCGATCAGCAGAGGCACAATATGGGTCGGCCCGTCGATAAAGGGCAAATCGGCTGCCCGGAACCGGGCTTTTAGCGCCGCCGCGCGATCTTGATGTCGCGTCCGAACATCACCCGATTGTTTCAGGTAACGAACTGAGCGCAACGCGCCCGCCGCGGTTGAAGGCGGGATTGAGGTCGTGAAAATAAAACCCGACGCCAAGCTCCGCACTGCATCCACAATAATGGAATCCGCAGCGATATAACCGCCAATCATTCCGTAGGCCTTAGCCAGCGTGCCCTGAATGATATCGATCCGGTCCATCAAACCCAATTGGCCGCACAGACCGGACCCCTCTGGACCGTACATGCCGACCGCATGGACCTCATCGCAATAGGTCATAGCCCCAAATTCCTCTGCCAGATCACAGATCGCCTCAATCGGCGCGATATCGGCATCCATCGAATAGACACTCTCAAACGCGATCAGCTTGGGCGCAGACGGATCCGCCGCCGCCAAAAGCTCGCGTAAATGCGCGACATCATTGTGGCGGAAGATCTGCTTCTCACACCGCGCACCCCGAATGCCTGCAATCATGGAGGCGTGGTTTAAGGCATCGGAAAAGATAATCAGTCCGGGTAGAATGCGGCTCATGACGCTAAGCGTCGCCTCATTCGCGACATAACCAGACGTGAAGATCAGCGAGCGATCCTTCTGATGCAAACTGGCGAGTTCACGTTCAAGCTGAACATGATAATGCGTCGTGCCCGAAATATTTCGCGTGCCGCCCGATCCCGTTCCCGTTGCATCCACAGCAGACTTTACGGCCTCCATCACGCAAGGGTTTTGACCCTGCCCAAGATAATCGTTCGAACACCAGACGACGATATCGCGCTGGGTCTGTTCATTCGGATACCAAATCGCTTTCGGAAACGCGCCACGTTTGCGCCGAATATCCTGAAAGACCCGGTAGCGGCCTTCGCTGCGAACTTGATCGACGGCTGTCTGGAATTGCCCGCGATAATTGGGGTGCATGAACGGTCTCCGGGTCGGCTGTGCCCGTCAGTCCATTAACCGCTCATACACCCTGTAATGTGACCCCGATCACCCCAGAGCTCCACATTTTACGTCATGGGATAGTCGCCATTTAGGAGGCTGATATGACGATCCTTAGCCATTGGTCCAATAAAGACCGCGTCAATTACGGCTCAGAAATTCAGACTTTCTCACATGGTTTGCAGCGGTCTGGATTATTCACCGATGAGGCGCTGGCTGATCTGCTCGACCGTCATCCTAGTCATTTGATTGACGTCTGCACCATGAGCGATGACCCAGAGTTTCCGAGCAAACATTGCACGGTTGATCCAGCGGGCGCGACAGGAGCGGAGTTGGTCGAAGCTGCGAAATCCGGGGCCATTTGGATCAATATCCGCGAAGCTATGAACCGTGATTCGGCTTACCGTCCTTGGTTAGAACAAGCTTATACTGAGCTGGAAGATAAAACCGGAGAACGGGCGCGTAAGCGTAATCGCCGCGGCGGTATTCTGATCTCATCGCCAGCAGCAAAAGTCCCCTATCATTGTGACCCGACCCAGACACTGCTCTGGCACATCAGGGGACGTAAGCGGGTTTTCGTCTATCCCGCGACGCAAGAGTTTTTGCCAGACGAGGCCTATGAGGCGATCGTTCTCGGCGAACGGGATCAAGATGTGCCGTATCGGGCGGAGTTCGACGAGTCAGCTCAGGTTTTCGACCTGCCTGACGATATACTCGTCTGCTGGCCCCACACCTCACCGCACCGTGTGGAAAATCAGGGCTTTTGTGTTTCGATGGTTATGGAATGCACGACACGGAACAGCGCGGTGCGCAACGGAACGCTGTATTTCAATGGCCTGATCCGTCGACATTTCGGCGCGTCACCGTCTTGGGACAAGAGCGGCCCCATTGAACGCTTCGCCAAATCTCTCGCCGGACATGTTTTACGTAAACTCGGCGCACATCGCGCCCACGTCCGAGAGGATTTTGTCCGGTTCCGGCTCGACCCCGGCAAACCGTCCGTGCTGGCGCCCGTCCCAGCCTACATACGAAACTTCTAGAAGCGACATAACATGACGACCTTTCCGGCCGATTTTATTCTAGACTATTCCAAGCCTGTCCCGCGTTACACCAGCTATCCAACGGCCCCGAATTTTACAGAGACCGTCGGGGCGGAGACGGTCGCCGCGTGGATGCGCGCGATCCCGTGCGACGAAGCGATCTCGCTATATATCCATATTCCCTTTTGCGATCGACTCTGTTGGTTTTGCGGCTGCCATACGCAGCATGTGCAACGTTATGACCCAATCAAACGCTACTTAGAAACACTCTATCAAGAGATCGACATCGTTGCCGATGCGATCGGCCAGCGGCAGCGAGTCGCGCAACTCCATCTCGGCGGGGGGTCGCCCAGCTTGCTCAAAGCCAATGACCTGTCCCGCCTCCGCGCGCGTCTCGACGAAGCGTTTATTCTAGATGCGCAGACTGAGATCAGTCTGGAGTTTGATCCAACAGACATGTGCGCAGACGATGTTGAAGGTTTCTGCGCGTTCGGCGTCACCCGGGCCAGCCTTGGCGTGCAGGATTTCGATGCGCGTGTGCAGGCCGCGATCAACCGACCCCAGAGCTTCGAAAAGACCCGGGAAATCGTCACGGCGCTGCGCAATGGCGGCGTTGCCTCCGTCAATATCGACGCACTTTATGGCCTCCCTTTTCAGACTGATGCGACCATACGCCGGACATTGGACCAAGTCATCGATCTTGATCCAGACCGCGTCGCCCTATTCGGTTACGCCCATGTGCCTTGGATGAAGAAACATCAGCGCATGATTGAGGAGAGCGCTCTACCCGACACACTCAATCGGTTCCGCCAATCCAACATTGCGGCCTCCGCCTTACGCAGAATGGGTTATCAACCGATCGGCATTGATCACTTCGCTAAGCCTCATGACACGCTATCTGTTGCGGCCCGTAACGGCACATTGCGACGCAATTTCCAAGGCTATACAGATGATCCCTGCCAAACACTGATCGGACTCGGCACCTCGTCCATCAGCCAATTTGCCCAAGGCTATTCTCAGAACACAAAAAGCGTCCAAGCTTATAGTCGTGCCGCAGACGCCCGGACACTATCGACCGAACGGGGCATTGAGATTTCAGATAGCGACCGCGTCACCGCCGCCGCAATCGAGCAGCTCATGTGCGAGTTCCGGATCGATAGCGATCGTCTGCGGTCACGCTTCGGATCTCTTGCCGACGGCGTTCTCGCGAAAGCTGCTCTCATCGTACACCGCGACGAAGACGGGTTGATCAAAGCCGATGCAACAGGATTCCATGTCACAGATATGGGTGTACCATTTGTCCGCTCGCTCGCCTCGCGATTTGATGACTATTTGCCGAGCAATACGGGTCGTTTTTCAGCGGCGGTCTAGCTCAGTCCGCCACTCCTGTGACGCCGATCACATTCCGACATGACGGACTGTCCATGAAAGGGCGAGTCGCGCCCGAATTGCGCCTCATCATATCCGGCATCCGCCGGGCCATAACATGTTCGACGAGTTGCCCATGAGCACCCAGACCCCATTAAATCTGGCAAATCCGCATTTGAAGCGTGACGACACGCTCATCCCGATGCTGTTCATCCTCATTCCCGGCGTTATCTGGGCGACATTCGCCGCGACAGGGTCTGGCTTTGGATCTTTCAACGGCATCGCCATGAAGGCGCAAGCGGCCACGATGCTGTTCGCCCTCATTGGAGCGATCATCTACATTGTTGGCAAGATGGGCACAGAACCGCCCACCGTTGACCATTCCCAATACGCCGACAAAGTTATTAAGTTTGGCGTCATCGCCACAACCTTCTGGGGCATTGCCGGCATGCTCGTTGGCGTCATCATCGCCGCCCAGCTCGCTTGGCCAGAAATCTTCTATTTTGAGAGCGCCGCTTGGACAAACTTCGGTCGTCTTCGTCCGCTCCACACCTCTGCTGTCATCTTCGCCTTTGGCGGCAACGCACTGATCGCCACCTCCTTCTATGTGGTGCAGCGGACGTGCCGCACGCGACTGGCCGGCGGGTCTTGGCCGTGGTTCGTGTTTTGGGGCTATCAGCTTTTCATCGTCTTAGCCGCGACCGGCTATCTAATGGGCGTGACCGGCGGCAAAGAGTATGCCGAGCCGGAATGGTATGTTGATATTTGGCTGACCGTGGTCTGGGTCGCCTATCTCCTCGTTTTCTTGTGCACGCTCGCCAAGCGTAAAGAGCCGCACATTTATGTTGCGAACTGGTTCTACCTCGCATTCATCGTCACAGTCGCGATTCTGCACCTCGTCAATAATTTGGCCCTGCCTGTCTCTGCGACCAGCGCGAAGTCTTACGGCGTTTATGCGGGTGTACAGGACGCCATGACGCAGTGGTGGTATGGCCATAATGCGGTTGGTTTCTTCCTGACGGCCGGCTTCCTCGCCATCATGTACTACTTCATCCCGAAGCGAGCGAACCGTCCGATTTGGTCCTACAAACTATCGATCGTCCACTTCTGGGCTGTGATCTTCATCTATATTTGGGCTGGTCCGCACCACCTGCACTATACGGCGCTGCCGCAATGGACGCAGACACTTGGTATGGTGTTCTCGATCATGCTTTGGATGCCCAGCTGGGGCGGCATGATCAACGGGTTGATGACGCTGCAAGGCGCTTGGGATAAGCTACGATCTGACCCCGTTCTGCGCATGCTTGTCGTCTCCGTGGCCTTCTACGGCATGGCGACCTTCGAAGGCCCGCTTCTGTCGATCCGCTACGTCAATGCTCTGTCTCACTATACGGACTGGGGGATTGGCCATGTCCATTCCGGCGCGCTGGGTTGGAACGGCTTCGTCACCTTCGGCGCGCTCTACTGTCTTGTTCCGTGGCTATGGAAGAAGAAGGATCTCTATTCGACCCGCTTGGTCGAGTGGCACTTCTGGCTCGCCACGATTGGGATCGTTTTCTACATCACCGCGATGTGGGGCGCTGGAATTAGCCAAGGGTTGAACTGGCGCTCCTATACAGAGCTCGGCTTCCTTGAATATTCCTTCATTGAAACCGTCAGTCCGCTGCATGTCTTCTACGCGATCCGCACACTGGGCGGCCTGCTCTTCCTGCTCGGCACACTGATCATGGCTTGGAATATCCGCATGACCATCATGGGCCGCGGCAATGCCGAGTCCACTCTGGCGGATGATGCGGCCAAAAAACCCGTCCTGCCAGAAACCGACACCATCCCTCCCACGCTTGCTCCGGCTGAATAAGATGTTCTTGCGAATCCACAAATATCTCGAGAAGAAATCCTTCGCGCTGCTGCTCGGCATTATCGGGGTCGTCTCTGTCGGCGGCTTGGTTGAGATCGCGCCGCTCTTCTACATCGACTCAACGATTGAAGAAGTGGACGGCATGCGGCCTTATACGCCGCTGGAGCTGGCCGGACGCAATATTTATATCCGCGAAGGCTGCTATGTCTGCCACTCACAGATGGTGCGCCCGCTGCGTGATGAAGTCGAACGCTATGGTCACTATTCGCTGGCCGCAGAGTCGATGTATGATCGGCCGTTCCAGTGGGGCTCTAAGCGGACAGGTCCAGATCTGGCTCGCGTTGGCGGTAAATATTCCGACGAATGGCACAATACGCATTTGCAGGACCCTCGTGCCGTCGTGCCGGAATCGATCATGCCGCCCTACGTCTTTCTGGCCGAGGCCGAACTTGAGATCGACGATATTGCGGGCCACCTCGCCGCTAACCGGGCTCTAGGCGTCCCATATACGGAAGAGATGGTCGCGTTGGCGCAGTCCGATGTGATGACCCAGCTTGATCCGATGGCGGACGACTATGACGGGTTCATGGCGCGCTATCCCAAAGCAATCATTCGTGACTTTGACGGCAACCCAGACAAGGTCACCGAAATGGACGCCATTATCGCCTATCTACAGATGCTGGGCACTCTGGTGGACTTCTCTGAATATGAAGCCGACCTCGACGAGAATCTACGATGACCTACGACCTCCTCGCCCATTTCATTAAAATCGGCGGCACGGTGGCTTTCACTTCCGTCTTCGTGCTCGCGATAATTTACGCGCTCTGGCCCCAGAACCGTGAACGGTTCGAACGGGCCGCCCATCTTCCTCTCGAGACACATGACGCTCCGGAGACCGACCATGACTAATGACGACCGCCCGGACGTAACCGACGACGGCGCCCCGCGCTATGACGAGCCTACTGGTCAGTATACAACTGGCCATAGTTGGGACGGGATTGAGGAACTAAACACGCCGATGCCACGCTGGTGGCTGGGTATTTTCTACGCCTCGATCGTCTTCGCCATTGGTTATGCTGTGCTGATGCCATCGATTCCGCTGATCAACAGCCATTTCGAAGGCCTTCTTGGGCATTCCGACCGCGGCGAAGTCGCCGCAGATCTTGTTGAAATGCGCTCTGAAAGAGCTGTCTTTGCCGATCGTCTATCTGGTACGGGCATTGACGACATCACAGCCGATCCGGAATTATTCCGCTTCTCTATGGCCGCTGGTAAATCTGCCTTTGGCGATAATTGCGCGACGTGCCACGGCACGGGTGGTCAGGGCTTTAAGGGGTATCCCAACCTCAATGACGATGTCTGGATCTGGGGCGGCACCTTCGAAGACATCCGCCACACATTGGAAGTTGGCATTCGGGCTGCACATGATGACACTCGGTTTAATATCATGCAGGGCTTCGGCCAAGACGGGTTTTTAACCCGCGATGAAATCAATGATTTGGCTGATTATATTCTGGCCTTCTCTGGACTTGAGGTCGACGCAGAGGTCCAACAGCGCGGTCAAACCCTGTTCGCTGATAATTGCGCTTCTTGCCATGGTGAGGACGCCAAAGGCGACCGCAGCCAAGGCGCACCGGACCTGACAGACGCTGACTGGCTCTATGGCGGTGAACGCGCGGATATTCAGACATCGATCTATTCAGGTCGACAGGGCGTTATGCCGAACTGGAATGAGCGGTTAGACCCGGAAATCATCACAGCGCTCGCGGTCTATGTGCACGCTCTGGGGGGCGGCGAACCGTCCTTGCCCGCTATCGTTCCTGCCAGCATGGATGACAGTGCCGAGAGTGAGATTGTGACAGACGACACAAATGTTGAGGCAGAGACCCCCTAACGCCCGCCCATGACGACCCTGATCGATAATACGCAGGAGCCGGGCAAGCGCGAGCAAGCCGCGCCCGGCGTCCAGCGCTCGCGGGCACCGAACCCGACGCCGTCGACACCCGCCAGCCTCTATAAAAAGCGCGAGCAGATCTATCCAAAGCTCGCGCATGGTACATTCCGGAACCTGAAGTGGCTCGCGCTCGTCGTACTGCTGGGCATCTACTATATCGTCCCTTGGTTGCGGTGGGACCGCGGCGTGGGACAACCTGACCAAGCGGTTCTGATCGACTTCGAGAATGCACGCTTCTATTTCTTCTTCATCGAGATTTGGCCGCAAGAAGCCTATTACATCACAGGCTTACTTATCCTCGCCGCGCTCGGTCTGTTCTTGGTGACATCGCTATTTGGACGTGTCTGGTGCGGTTATGCTTGTCCGCAGACGATCTGGACGGACTTGTTTATCTATGTCGAGCGCTTCTTTGAGGGTGACCGCAATGCGCGGATCAAGCTCAATAAGTCGAAATGGACGCTCTCTAAAATCTACAAGAAAACCGCCAAACATATCGTTTGGCTGTTCATCGCGGCATTTACCGGCGGGGTCTGGATCCTCTATTTCCACGACGCACCGACGATTGCGCGGGACTTCTTTACCGGGCACGCGCCGACGACCAGTTACGTCTTTGCCGCGCTGCTAACTTTCACCACCTATTCGCTCGCCGGTTTCATGCGCGAACAGGTCTGCACCTATATGTGCCCATGGCCCCGCATTCAGGCCGCTATGATCGACGAAGAAGCGCTCAACGTCACCTATCGTTATGATCGGGGAGAACCGCGCGGACCACATAAAAAAGGTGCAACTTGGGACGGTCGAGGCGACTGTATCGATTGCCGCCAATGTGTCGCCGTCTGTCCCGTCGGGATCGATATTCGCGACGGTCTACAGCTGGAATGTATTGGCTGCGCGCTGTGTATCGATGCTTGCAACGAAATTATGGACAAGGTCGATCGTCCTCGCAATCTGATCGCCTATGATACGGACGAGAATGTCGTGCGACGTAGCAAGGGGGAAAAAGCCCGTTACCGGCTTATCCGTCCGCGAACCATCATCTACGCCGTGCTGTTTGCGGGTGTCGGCTTTATCATGCTCGGCGCCTTGATCGGGCGAACCACCCTTGATCTAAATGTCCAGCGTGACCGTCAGCCCAATTTCGTCGTCATGTCAGATGGCAGCATACAAAACGGCTATACGGTCAAGGTCTTGAACAAGGCGACACAAACGCGCGCCCTTACCCTCACGGCCGAAGGTCTGCCCAGCCCCGTCATCAAAGTAGCGGGCCAGACTGACCTGACACTGAACGTACCGTCTGATGAGGCTGTCGACTTCCGGGTCACGATCGTCGAAGATAATTTGGATCAGATTGGCGGACGCGCTGAAATCCTGTTCCGACTGACCGACCCGGCATCAGACACAGAGGCAACTCGCAGCGCCGTCTTTGTGGCTGGCGGCACAAAATAGAGGCTGACATGAGCAAAAGTATGTCCCTACCCGTCGAAGAAACCACTGACGGCTGGCAGCTGACGGGTCGTCATGTGCTGGCCATGCTGGTCATTTTCTTTGGTATCATCATCACGGTCAGCATCGTGTTCACGACTCTCGCCGTGAAGTCCTTCCGCGGCGAAGATATCAAGCAATCTTACCGCCAAGGGATCGAATATAATTCGACTCTCGAAGCGCGTGCAGCGCAATCACAACTTGGCTGGACAGCCACCGTGAACGTCGTCGGAAACATGGCTGAGCGGAGCTTGGTCGTGAAAATCACAGATCAAGCTGAAGCCGGATTGCAAGGCGTGACCTTTTCTGGGGGCTTGCGTCATCCGGTCGATTCTACCCTCGACCGCCCTGTGATCTTTGAAACTTTTGAGGACGGGACAGCCCGCGCTGATCTAACTGGCCTGCTCGGCCAATGGACGTTGGAAGCCGACGCGATCCGCGGCGAGGATCGCTTCCACTTTCGGCGCAGTCTCGATCTCAGATGAGCGTCGCTCTCGCATCCTTCGTCAAAAAGGACGGTCAGCAAGCGTCGCTTGATCTCGTCATTGGCGGCGCTCGATGCGGGGGGTGCCTCGCCAAAATTGAAAACGGACTACGCGAGCAACCGGGCGTCAATCAGGCGCGCATGAACCTCTCTACGTCCCGCCTGCACATCGTCTGGGACGGAGGCGCGGATAGAGCTGACGGCTTTGCCCGCAATCTCGAAAGCATGGGATTTACGGCCGGACCGTATATTCCCGACGACGCCGAACAGAGCGACGTTCAGCAATCGCGCAAGCTTCTACTTGCTATGGCCGTCGCTGCGTTCGGCTTAATGAATGTGATGATCCTATCCATCGCCGTCTGGTCGGGTGGCGCGGATATGAGCGAAGAGACACGCGCTCTGCTACATTGGCTCTCAGCGGCAATCGCCTTACCAATTGCCGCCTTTTCGGGGCGCCCCTTCTTCGCCTCTGCCTGGCAAGCGCTGCGCGCCCGTACAACGAATATGGACGTGCCGATCTCCCTTGCAATCCTGCTCGCCTGCGGCCTGAGTCTTTGGGAGACGTGGCACGGCGAGGTCCACACCTATTTTGATGCCGCGCTGATGCTGATCTTCTTGCTCCTGATCGGACGAGTTTTGGATAATAGGCTGCGCGCCCGCACAGGACTGGCGGCCAGGCAGCTCGCTGCTTTACAGGTCCACAATGCCCAACGGCTTACATCGGACGGAGGGGTTGAAACCGTCCCAACGACCGAGATCATGTTAGGCGACCGGCTTATGGTCGCTTCGGGGGAACGCATACCCGTGGACGGGATCATCATGACAGGCTCGTCCCGACTCGATGCCGCGCTCGTCACGGGCGAAACGGCCCTACAATCTGTCGAGATTGGTGATCCAGTCTATTCAGGGACGATCAATCGCGGCGCGCCGATCACCATTGAGGCACTCAAGATCAGCGCCGACTCGTTTTTGGCCGATATTGCCAGCATGGTCGAAGCCGGACAGCAAACACAGGCGCGCTATGTCCGTCTCGCCGACCGCGCCGCCCGCGCTTATGTGCCCATTGTACACAGTCTGGCGCTGCTCACTTTTGTGGGTTGGCTAATGGTCGGCGGAACGCCGCGCACAGCGATCCTTAACGCCATTGCTGTGCTCATCATCACCTGCCCTTGTGCATTAGGTTTGGCCGTCCCTGCGGTACAGGTTGTTGCCGTAGGCCGACTATTTGCCAAAGGCGTGTTGATCCGTTCTGGCGATGCGCTGGAACGGTTGTCCACTATCCGCCACATCGTGTTCGACAAGACCGGCACTTTGACTGAAGGTCGCGTGAAAGCCGATGTGAGTCGTATCGACCCTGGTGACCTTGGCCTGATCGCCACTTTAGCCAGGCACTCAACCCACCCTATGTCGGAGTCGCTCCACCCCTTCGCAGACGCAGTCGAGGTCACACATGTCGAGGAGGTTGAAGGGTCTGGTCTTCGCGGGCAGATCCTAGGTCACACTGTTTGTCTCGGTCAGGCCGCTTTTGTAGGGTCCGATAATCTGGACGCTCCCGGACTTTGGGCCCGAATTGACAATCAAACCGCGATCCTGATTCCTGTGCGGGATACCTTACGCCCTGAGGCTGCAGACACAGTCTTTAAGCTCAAGGAAATGGGACTGACCCTCTCAATTCTGAGTGGCGATGCACGCGAAACGGCCAATCAAGTCGGGGCGGAGCTTGGCATTAATGACGTGACAGCGCGCGTTAAACCTGCCGATAAGCTCGCCCGCATCTCCGCCTTACAAGCTGAGGGCAACTCCGTTCTCATGGTCGGTGACGGCATCAATGACGCGCCTGCTCTGGCGCATGCCGACGCCTCTGCAGCGCTGGCCAGCGGCACAGAAATTTCGCGCTCAGCCTCCGATATTGTGCTTCAAGGGGATACGCTAGCTGGGCTGCCTTTTGCCGTTCAAGTTGCCCGCGCGGCGCGGCGGCGTGTACAGGAGAATTTCGGACTGGCGATCGGCTATAATATGCTGGCGGTTCCGCTTGCGGTTTTCGGCTATGTCACGCCGCTCATTGCAGCCGTGGCTATGTCGGCCTCGTCGCTGATCGTGACGCTCAACGCATTGCGAATGCGCCAGGTTGGACAATATGCAGGACCGAGCCACCCTGGACAGAATTATGGTAAGGCGCAGCGATGAATTCGCTTTTGTGGCTCATTCCCATCGCTCTGATTTTGGGCAGCGGCGCGCTCGGTCTGTTTGTCTGGGCGCTCCGATCCGGACAGTTTGACGACCCTGACGGAGACGCAGAGCGGATCCTTGGAGACGACGATTACCCTTTGGGTTGAGGCGTCTTGTTGGCCGCAGGCTCATCGTCATCGCGCGCACATACGGCGTGGCATGGCATCGGTGCTTCATCGCTGGGTTCTTTGGGCTGCCCGGGCAGCTGAATCCGAATGACGCGGCCTGTTGCGCAGGACAAAGTTTCGATAAAGTTCGAGCCTTCAGGCACTGGCATTAAAGGTAAAAAAGAATTCAAGCCGACTAGAACGGCGCAGGCTTTGGCAACGCTCACGAATCGTCATCCAGAATGTCGAGCAAATCACGTGGCCGGGCCGGGTGATGCAGAACGTGTAAGCGGCTTTGTAAGAAGCTGTCCGTATCGCCCAGAGGGGCGTCATCGCCCGCCATCAGAACAATTTTCGGGCGATCTGTTTCACCCATAACGAGGTTGAGCAACCTGTAGATCGGAGCCTGACCCCCATCCAAATCGAGGATGATGGCGTCGCATCGGCGTACCGTTCGATGCGCCAATACATCATGTGAAAACGTGTCAGCATCATCCACTTCCATGACCGGTCGCCCGCTCGCTTCGAGCAGGGGACGCATAGAGGCCAAAGTCGCAGACTGACTATCGATCATATAGATGACGGGTTGTGCGGCGCTGAGCGACATGAGAAAGCCTTGAGTGTTGATCTTTGATAAAGGAGCAACACTCCGCCATTGTGACCGGGGTCACGTCTGTGGCGCAAAGGCAGGACGATATCCGCCGCATGGACATGAACCGCATGACCTCTTCCTTGCCAATTTCTGGGCCAAACTCGGAACCAACATCCGCACTGGATGCAGTAATGAATACGTTGGTCGATGGTGCCATTGTGATTGATGCGCGCGGGTCGATCCAATTGATCAACCCCGCAGGAGAATCCATCTTTGGCTATGCCGCGAAAGAGGTCATCGGCCGCAACATCACCTGCCTCATGCCCGAACCCTATCATTCCGAGCATGACGGATATCTGGATCGATATTTAAAAACCGGCGAGGCAAAAATTATTGGTATCGGTCGTGAAGTCGAAGGCCAACGCAGTAATGGTGAGATTTTTCCGATGAGCCTCGCGGTCGGCGAAATGGGCCATCAAGATAGCACCTTATTCGTCGGCATTATTAGAGATTTGACCGAGGAGCGTCGTCGGGAGACCGAATTTGATGAACTGCAAGCGCGGCATTTTCACCTCTCCCGTGTCGCAGCCATGAACGAAATGGGCACCGCGATTGCCCATGAAATCAACCAACCGCTGGCCGCTGCTGCCAACTATATTGAAACCGGGAAAATACTCTGCACCCGTCTTGATGAGGGCGGTGAAAAGCTTGGCTCTGTGCTGGAACGCGCCTTGGAGCAGAATAACCGAGCGGCAGAAATTATCGCCCGTATGCGCAAATTTATCGAACGCGGTGATGTCAGTTCTGAAACTGTCGACCTCGATGAAATCATTGAAGCCTCGGTCATGCTTAGCCTGTCCCGGTTCCGCGACACGCAGATTGATATTATTCGAGACATTAATCCAAATGCCAGCCAGGTGTTCGGTGACGGCGTCCAGATTCAGCAAGTCCTCGTCAATCTGATCCGCAATGGCTGCGAAGCGATGACAGACAGCGCTCACAAGCAGCTTCATATCTCTGTTGATTCTGATGCGGAGCATCCTAATCTGGCTTGCGTTAGCTTATCCGACACGGGCACAGGTCTCTCTCAAGACATTATTCCCGATCTCTTCACCGCCTTTACGTCAACAAAAACGGGCGGGCTGGGCGTTGGGCTTTCAATCAGCCAGTCGATTGTCCGCGCTCATGGCGGGCGGATCTGGGCCACATCCAATCCATCGGGTGGGTCGACCTTCAGCTTCACCTTGCCGTTGGCGGACGACGCATGAAACCAACCATTCATATTATTGATGATGATGAACAGGTTCGAGAGTCACTCGGCCTCCTGCTGGAGACGGTGGGACATGATGTGCTGACTTATGTCTCGGGTGACGCCCATGTCGATGCCGCGCCGGACCTCACCCATGCTGTCCTTATTTTGGATGTGCGGATGCCAGGCCGAGACGGGTTGGAAACCCTGCTGCACGTGCGGACTCGGTCAAAAAACGTACCTGTCATTATGATTAGCGGACATGGCGATGTGCCCCTTGCGGTTAAAGCCATGCAGGCGGGTGCGAACGATTTTGTCGAAAAGCCCTTTGTTGCCAATCGAATTCTGTCGGCGATTGATCGTCTTGGCGAGCCCGTCGATATGGCGCCCGATGCTCTCGCAGCCTTGACCCCACGAGAGCTTGAGGTTGCCAAAGCGCTGGCCGACGGCAAACCTAATAAGGTGGTTGCCCATGAACTTGGCGTGTCCGTCAGGACGGTTGAGACACACCGCGCGCGGGTCATGTCGAAACTTGGCATCCGGTCACTGGCAGAACTCGTCCGCCTAATCCTTCTACCCTAGACCCGTCTGCGTAGTTCTACGTACGTAGAATACCGAACTGAGAAACTAACGCCGCACCGTCCATATCCCTCCGCAAGAAGGGAATTTTGACAATGCCGAACACAGCATCGCCACAACAATCCGGAATTGGGGCTGTTCGTGTCTATCCTGACAAGACACCAGTCTATTACCAAGGCGATGCCGCCACGCGGATTTTCCGCGTCAATAGCGGTGTCATCATGACATTCCGTTTGCTCGAAGATAGCCGTCGCCAGATCACTGGCTTCTGCACTGAGGGAGAATTTTTCGGCCTGTCACCAGACGGCGAGCATATGGACGGTGCGGTCACCGTGACCAGTGCTGGCGTGCAGAGCGTCTCGATCTCGGCTCTGGAGACCGATGCGGATCTCCGCGCCCAATTGCTGGACCATAGCTGGCGCAAAGTCGAAGACGCCCAGAATTTGATGATGACCCTGACCAAATCCTCGTCTGAAGCGCGGGTCGCGGCTTTCCTTGTCATGCTCGCCGAACGCCGAAAGCGCCGCGGCGCAAAGCAAGATGAAAACGCCATAGAAGTCCGCCTACCCATGTCTCGCCTCGACATTGCCGACTATCTCGGCCTGTCCCGCGAAACTGTCAGCCGGCGTCTCAATGACCTACAGGGTCTCGGACTCATCGCCCTTCCCGATACGCATACCGCGAACATCACCGAAATTGACGGCTTACGCCGCAAGGCCGGAACTGTGGTGACGGGCTAAGCTAGATCACTCCCGAAGCGCCCTCTCAATCATTGGCGCGCGTTTCGCCCCCGCCCCAGATGGCTGGATCGATGGGCGCAAACAGACCGTCCTCTGTCAAGCTCGCTGGTTCGTCTGAAAACCAGAACGGACCATCGAGGTCAGCGTAGTCGGCGGATTGGGACAGTAAGTGCGCGGGCGCGACGGCGACCGTCGGGGCCAACATACTGCCGACAAACACGCTCAAACCCCGAGCGCGCGCCTCATCGCGAATGACCAAAGCTGAGGTCAAACCCCCGCATTTATCAAGCTTGATATTGACGATTTGATAGAGTCCGTCGATCCGATCGAAGTCATCAATCGTTTGAAAACTTTCATCGGCACAGATGGGCAGCACTTTGGCCGCTTGAATTAAAGATGCGCGTGCATCGGATTCGTTTTCACAATGTCTAGTCAAAGGCTGTTCTAACAATTCGTATCCACATTCAGCCGCGACCGGCGCCAACCGATCAAGTTGCTCAACCGACCATCCCGCATTGGCATCAATCACGCGGCGCGTGTCTGGTGCGCTCATCGCGACGGCCCGTATCCGTATTTCTTCTTCGTCAGGACTGCCGCCCAGTTTGACCTTGAGTAGCGGTCGCCACGCCTCACTGCGGGCCTGCTCCGCCATACTTTCGGGACTATCGAGGACGATAGTGAAAGCGCTTGGAATGGGTTCTGGTGACAGGCCGAGAGTGCGGGCCACAGTCGCACCTGTTCGAGCGGCCTCCAAGTCCCATAAGGCTGCATCGAGCGCAGATCGCGCGCCGCCTGCTGGTAGTAAGTTAATAAGATCGTCTCGCGTCAAACCCTGTTCAATTTGCGAGCGCACCGCTTCAATCTCTGCCAGCAATCCCTCAGGCGTTGCGCCGAGATAGTTGATGCCCGTTGCGGCCCCTCGGCCAGAATGTGGACCATCGGTGAGACGCACAGACAGATAGGGCTGATGGGTCCGCGCGCCCGTCGAAATAATAAACGGCTTTTTGAGCCGTGGATTATGGACCGAAACGGTCAGTCGAAGCCTGTTCATCACATTTCGCTCAATGCTTTGCGGACAATAGCGTCCTGACATCTTGTCATGCGATTTTGTGCTGATTGGTCAAGCGCATGACATAATCCACATACATGTCGCGAGGGCGCATGAATAACTTGGCAAGTCCTCGCCTGGTGCGCTATGGGCGGAGAATTTTATTCATTGCAAAGAGTTTTTATGTCCGATCCGAGTGCCCCAACTAAACCCAATTCCTCTCAATCCTTGCCTAGCGATGCTGTTGATCGACTGGTTGAACTCTATGATCAACAAGTCGCCCTGCTACGAGCTCGCTTTGATGCCTATTCCGAAGGGCGCGTCGACAGTCTCGACTTGACCCACGCCGTCTATCCGCAAATTACGGTGTCGATCCCCGCCGAAGAAGCGGTCATGACCAGCAATCTGGCCTTGGGTCGTGTGTCAACACGTCACGAATTCACGACGACAATCACGCAACCGCGCCTGTTTCGTCCCTATCTCGAACGTCAACTCACTAAGGTTTTAGAGCAATTTTCGGCGCGCATTCAGGTGAGCTTGTCTGACAGCCCGATCCCGCTCAACTTTGCCCTGGAATCGGCGACTGCGGGCCTTGATCTTAAGGCGCGGCAAGCCCTGCCGACCTATTTCTACACACCAAACTTAGTGGCTACGAACGACCATATTGTCGACGGCAAAGAGATCCTTGATCGCACAGCGGCTATGCCGTTGGCATTATTTTCGGCCGAACGGACCGATTACTCATTGCACCGCATACGGCATTATACGGCCACCCAACCCGAAGACTTCCAGTCCTATATTCTGTTCACCAACTATCAGCGTTATGTCGATGAATTCGTCGTCTGGGCAGTGGAAGAAGTCCGCGCGGGTCGTGCGACCCATCTGGTCGAGCCGGGTGGCCGGGTCACTGGACCGGACGGCAAGCCGTCCTGCGATCCGATTGCGAAAGTCCCGCAAATGCCAGCCTACCACCTTGTGCGGGAACAGGGTCGGGGTGTCACCTTGGTAAATATTGGTGTTGGCCCGTCCAATGCCAAAACCATCACTGATCACCTCGCCGTGTTGCGACCGCATGTCTGGCTGATGATCGGCCATTGCGGAGCGCTTCGGCGCACTCAGCGCCTTGGCGACTATGTGCTTGCCCATGCCTATCTTCGCAAAGACAAAGTCCTCGACCATGTTCTGCCACCACATATTCCGCTGCCAACCTTGGCCGAAGTGCAGCTCTCTCTTAGTAAAGCCGTTTGTGAAGAGACGGGCGCCTCCCCGTCCGACCTGAAACATCTGCTGCGAACTGGCACAGTCGTGACCACGGATGATCGGAACTGGGAATTGGCGTTTGAAGACTATGCCGTTGATTTGAATAAGTCGCGGGCCATCGCCATCGACATGGAATCTGCGACGATTGCGGCCAATGGATATCGCTACCGTGTTCCCTATGGCACACTTCTCTGCGCGTCAGATCGACCTCTTCACGGAGAGATTAAACTGCCAGGAATGGCGGATGCGTTTTATCAGGAGCGCGTCGGGCAACATCTTCAGATTGGTCTGCGCGCGATCAAAATCCTGCGCGACGAGGCCGATGCTGGAAATCTACATTCGCGGAAACTGCGCAGTTTTGATGAGCCGCTGTTCCGATAACAAAATATTCCGCTCATAAAAAAAGCCGCCCGTCAAAACGGGCGGCTCCAATTCGTAAGTGTTTGAGAGTCTAGCGACCGCGTGCGTTGACGATATCCATCTCTTCAAGCAGGCGATCCGCCTCATCAACCTTATCCATGACCCACAGCATGTAGCGGCTATCGACATGGATAGACCGGGTCGTGCGTGGGTCGAAGTCCCAATCGGAGTTCACACTCTCAATCGTTCCGTCGAAGAGTAAGCCGACCAGTTCCCCGCGCGCATTCAGCGTCGCTGAACCGGAATTCCCGCCAGTCGAGTCGAGGTCCGTGAGGAAATTAACCGGAACGGATCCAATAGATTTCAACGCATAGGACCCGTAGTCCTTCGCATTGATCAGATTAAGTTGCTTTTGTGGAGAGTTAAACGGGTCCTCGCCATTATCCTTCTCGATAATGCCTTCTAGCGTCGTGAATGGATCGTAGCGCAGTCCATCCTTGGGCGAGCCACCCATGACATTGCCATACGTCACCCGCAGCGTGGAATTGGCATCCGGATAGGCAGTGAAGCCCTGTGCTTTCTGCCACGCGATAATCGCTTCCATATATTTAGGTTGCAATGTGGCGCGACGACCGGCTCGATCTTTTCTCGCGCCTTCACGCTCCATGCCATAATCATACAGCGCGACAGCGAGTTGCATGAACGGATCATCGCTCGCTTCCAACTCTTCGGTTGTTGCTTCCATCAACGCTAGGCGCGTGTCGAGATCACCCAACGTCGTCTCGGCATAATAGCGATCCAGCATAGCCGACATCTCTGCCTCGCTCATGGACCCATTGAGCCCCAAGGCGGTGTCGAACACATCAACACGCTGCGCTTCCGGTTGTGCCAGATAGCCTTTTAGGAAGACCATCCATTCCGCCTTGTCGACGGCGGGATCATAACGACGATCAATCGCTGTGAAGCTCTGCTTCATCCGGTCCATATCGCGCTCTTGATAACCGGTTTCGCGATCAGCATCGGCTTTTTCACTCTCCTTAGACAAACGATAAAGACGGCGCGCAATATTGTAGAGTTGCGGGCGTGTGGCATTGCCGAACCAGTAGGATTTTTGCGCGGCCATCGCTGTTTCTTTTGCCAGCGCGTCGAGCGCTTCGATAGACTCGGCATAGCCAGCATCCGGCGCCTCATCAGCAATCCAAGCATTGAGAGCCGCTTCACGCTCGGCCCGGCGATCAACTAGCCCAACGCGGCGAGCGCCTTCGATCTGGCCGCCGAGATTCTTCATGAAATTATTAAGTCCCGCCAGACGGGATTCATATTTGATCCGCGCATCACTGCCTGGCTCAGACGCGCCTTCGATAGCGCCGATCCAGTCTTTCAGCACGACTTGCCATGTTGGATAGTTCCAATCGAACGTATTCTCGACCTCGGCCAAACGCGCATAACGAGACGTGCGGCCCGGATACCCAGCGACCATCACGAAATCGCCGTCATCCAGTCCAGCGCCAGAAACTTTCAGCGTGTGCTGCGGCGTGAACGGGACGTTCTCTTCGCTATAATCCGCTGACTTGCCGTCGGGAGACACATAGGCCCGGTAGAATGAGAAATCGCCCGTATGACGTGGCCACATCCAGTTATCGATATCACCGCCATATTTACCGATCGGGCCCGCTGGCGCGTAGACTAGACGCACATCTTTAATCCAAAGGCTCTTGATCAACTTATATTGGAGACCGCCATAAAAAGAGGCCACGTTACAATGATGGCCTTCATCTTCCTCGCATTCGGATACGAGAGCCTTCCGTGCTGAGTCGATGGCAGCAAAGCGCTCCTCACCCGATAGGCTTTCCGATAGATCGCCTGTCACTTTGTCCGTGACATCGTCAACATCCACGGTGACGTAGATGCGAGATCCCGGTGCGGCTGGAAGCTCGGCGTCAAAATCCTGAGCGAGAAAACCGTCTTCGAGATAATTATTCTCTTCGGTAGAATTATATTGGATGGACCCATAGGCGCAGTGATGGTTGGTCACGACCAAGCCCTGCGTTGAGACGAACGATGCCGTACAGCCATTGATCGACACCACCGCACCCATTGGAAAGCCTGTGAGATCGGAAATTTGCGCGGGTTTGAGTTTGAGCCCTTTGGCGCGAAGGTCCTTGGCAATCTCTGGTAACTGATCCGGCGTAAACATGCCTTCCGTCGCTGAGGCCGGCATAGCGACCGCCATGGCGAGGGCTATCAGCGAGCTGGTATAAAGGGGTGTGGTTTTCAATCGAGTCGTCACGCAAGTCTCCATTTCGAAATCAATAAAGACGCTACTGACGGCTCTCCCCCGCACGAACAAGGCCGACCATGCGGAACTGATAGAAAACTATTCCTACGAGGTAAAAACTGGCGAAAAATTGACTAATTCCCTCACATCAATATCCTTATTGACGATCTTTCCAGTTAATGTCACGGTCGACGATGGACCATATTGGAGGCACCGTGTTCGATCTGAGTGGAAAAGTCGCGCTGGTAACGGGCGGTAATGGCGGGCTTGGCCTCGCCATGTCAAAAGGGTTGGCGAAAGCAGGCGCTGACATCGCGATCTGGGGCCGCAATGCAGACAAGAACGCTGCGGCGGTCGCAGTTCTGTCACCGTTAGGGACAAAGGTGACCGCGTTTGAATGCGACGTGACCGATAGCGACAGCGTTCGCGCGGCGTTCGAAAACACGGTCGAACATTTCGGTCAGGTCGATGTCTGTTTCGCCAATGCCGGCGGCTCTGGTCCGTCGGGCATGCTTCATGAACTCAGCGACGAGGCTTGGGACAGTGTCGTCGATCTCAACCTCAACAGCGTCGTCAAAACGTTCCGCGCCATGACGGGGCACCTGCTGTCACGCAAAGCCCCGGGCAAGCTGATCGTGACATCCTCAGTCGCCTCAATGATGGGAACGCCGAGAGCGGCTGGCTATGCAACGACAAAGGCTGCGGTCAACGGATTGGTCAGGTCGTTAGCCGTCGAACTGGGTCGCGCCGACATTCAGGTCAACGCTATTCTGCCCGGCTATATTGAAACGGAAATGTCGTTGGATACGCCGCAGGCTTTTCAGGATGCTTGTCGTCGTCGCTCAGCGTCAGGCAAAATCGGCACGCTTGAGGATATGGAAGGTATTGCGGTCTTCTTGGCGTCCGATGAGAGCCACTTAATGACAGGTCAAACTCTGGTTCTAGACGGCGGCCACACCATCCACCCCATGTAGCGTGTCCTCGTCAGACGCAACGCTGGCCAGCTGACCGGCTTTGTAAGCGTTGCTGACACCTTCAATCGACCCAATGATCATCTGCACGGTGATGTCCTCGACCCAAGCAGGATCCGTCGTCTCGCTTTCGAGAAAATGACCGGCTGCTGCAGGAATACCGAATGAGATATCAGTGCAGGCGATCGCGAGGTCCATCGGCATATCGAAATTGGCCGACACCACTTTGGCTACAAAACGAACCGCATCCGGGCGACTATAATCTGTTGGGTCGCGACCATCCGCTAGGGACGGCTCGGATTGTAAGCGCTGCAGGATCAAGCCCCGCTCGGCAATATAACCAATATATTGATGGGTGACGGCGCGAACCATCTCGGAGAAATCTTCGGTTGTCGCCGCCGCTTGCGCTTGTAGGCGTCGCAAACGACGTAGTTCACGCTGCAGCAGTTCGCGCAGCAGCTCGGTCACATTTTCGAAATAAGCATAGATCAGCGATTTGCTAACGTCAGCCTGACGCGCAATGCGCTCCATCGTCGCCGCACTGACGCCTTCGCTCGCCACGACTTCGGCTGCATGATCCAAGATCATCGCCCGACGTTTCTCGGGGCTGTAGCGGCGGCGCTTGGCGGGTGTTGTCGAGGACATGGAAGAAGCTCGAAGATGAGAAGGCGGATTGCACCTACCAGCTATGCCCTAGAAAGTCGCGGGGTCAATCCAGAGCATGGCGTCAATCGACTCCGTCTCTGGTGCAGACACGCGCTCATGCAGGGCGATGATATTACCATCCGGGTCCAAACCTGTCGCAACACGCCAGCCAAATGGTGTCATTATTGGGTCTGAGAACACAGTCGCATCCGCCAAACGTGCGCGTTCTGCGTCCAGATCTTCAACCTCATACGCGATCATATTATAGCCCAGCGTGTCCAGCATGGCGTGCCCATCCCGCGCTTCTGTCCGCGGCTTAATATACTCCCAAAATTCGATTTCCATATTGCGTGCAGCGAACCAAGAACTGCGCACGACTGTATTGTCGTACCCGACCACTTGATCGATCAGAGGGCGATCAGAATATTCGCCACGACGACGCGGGCCATAACCCAGAATTTTGGTGTAAAACTCACTCATCCGGTCTGCGTCCGGCGTGGCCGAGCCAATATGCCCAACCCATGGTCCGCCATCACGTCGCGGCGTGTCGGCGACTTCGGTTTCGATCATGGCGCCGTTTGGATCCAACCCATAGGCGTAGCGCATCCCGTAACCGCCGAGGTCGACAGGCTCTTCACCGCGCGTCACCATAGTCAGTCCATTCTCCCGGAACTTCGTGAACGCGGAGTCAGACGCCGGTGAGATGAAGCACATATGCGTATAACCAGGCCCTTTCACCGGGCGAATAAAGGGCTCCGAAGGGGCGTCCGGATCGAAATCGACAAGCTGAACGAAGACGTTACGAGCGTCGACTAAGGCCACTTCAATTTCGTCGTGATCGCCAGCAATAAACTGGGAGGGATAAAGCATCGCAGGATCGACCCGATCCCGACGGACCAGAGTGTAGGGCACGACGCCTTGATAAAAGGCTAGGGTTTCGTCGATGTCGGACACGGTCTTGCCGATGAAGCGCACGCCTTTGACGCCAGATTCTAGATCTACCTCAGTCACATTCGGTGAGTCGGTTTCAATGCCAATCGACTGGCATGCGACCAACGCCGCCGCTGCGATCAAACACATTCCTACATGTTTCATTCTATTCCCCTTTGACGTCCTCTTCGGGTCCGAAAACCAGCAGCACATTGCCCGGGATTTGACCAAATTTATCATAGCCGGAATTAGTGATCACCTGCTCGCCAACGACCACAATACCCGCTGAGTCGATCGACCCACCCCGAGCCATCACCCCATTGGTGGTTTGAAAATCACGCAACGTATCGAAGGACCAGAGCGTGTCTCCGGACTCAATATCATAGGCTTTCACAATGCCGTTGAGCGTGCTGGCGAAGACGGCTGTGTCGGTGACAGTCGGCGGCGCGGACACGGCTGTGCGGCAGTGATGTGTCGGCTCGTCACATTTATCGGGTTCGATCACGCTCCAGACGGTTGCGTTCGTCGTGATGTCCTTAACGTGCATACCTTGGCGATTATCGCCCACCGCAAAGCGATTACCCGGCGTGTCGGCAATACCGATGAAGAGCTGGCCCTTGTGAGTGGCCATGCCCCAATGAACCCCGCCATTAAAGCCGCCTCTGCCTTTACGCATGTCCCAGAGGATCTTACCGCCGTCTTCGGGATCAAGCCCGTAGATCATGCCGGACTTCTGCCCGGCCAGCAGAATGTCGCGACCTGCGGCGGTAGTCGTAAGGATCGGCGGCGCGCCAAAATCGAAATCGGGACCATCTTCTTCAGGGCAATTGACGGTCGTGCCATAGGGACCACAGGCCGCGTTCCACGCATCGCCTTCAATCGTCTGGGTTGCCCAAACAATCTCGCCTGTCTCCATTGAAATTGCGAGGATCGCATCGCTCAAATCATTGGCCGGTGAGGAATAATTCTCACCCGTTCCAGCATAGAGAAGTCCGCGCTTGGCATCGATGGTTGGGGAATTCCAGATCGGCGCACCGGATGGCCCGAAGCGTTTCGCACCGACACTATTGACGCCGCGCTCCTGGGGCTCGGCAACCGTATGCATCCGCCAGATTGTTTCCCCCGTCGTCGCGTCAACTGCCGTCATACCGCCCCGAAAGGTGCAGCATTCATAGCCCGGCGTGTAAGCGTCGATCACTTCGAGCGACGACATGGGGACAAAGAGACGACCGTCATGCAGGACGGGTGAGCCCGTTATCGTTCCGGCGGGATGGTCCTTCACCGAACTGACCCAAAGCGCCTCACCCGTCTGGGCGTTCAGCGCATAAATATTGGCGTCAAAATCTCCGAAGTAGAGCATCTCAGCGCGGCCCTGCGCATCAACCTCGATCATCGGCGCGACCCGAACTTCGGCCTTGGCCGGGTATGTCCAGTGAATGCAGCCCGTCTCTCGGTCGAGCGCATAGACGAGACCGCTCTGTGAGCCGGTGAATAGCGCTGTACTGGTCGCGGCTGGCTGCGACCGCGCCCGTGCGGCCCCCGGAAAACCGAAGGACCATTTCAATTCCAGCGTCTCGATTTGATCGGCGCTTAAGGTTGAATGCGGTGCATAACGCGTGTTGCGCTGATCACTGCCCCATTGCGTCCAGAGCGCGTCCCCTGGATTGAAGTCGGTTTCGCACCGATTGGCTTGGGCATTCTCGACTGCGGACCCAGCCGTTGGGTCGCCGAGATATTCGGCAATATGGCGGCGCTCCATCGGCGTTAGATGCTCAGCCTGAACTTGCATGATGCCAAAGGCGAGTGACCGGACAATCGCTTCACTCCCTTGCAGACTGATCGCTTCTCGGGTGGGGGCTTCGACACCGCTGCCGTCATGACAAGACGCGCAATTATCGATATAGAGCTGACGACCTGGATGATCTCCGTCGTCAGCTTGGATCGCCGCCTGGATCATCTCATCAATTGTTGGACCCGAGATTTGCGCGGGATTATCTATAGAGACATCGGTGCCAGAGCTGCAGGACGATAAGGCGATCACACCCAGCCCCGTCAACAGGACAGCCGAATGATCCAGGCCATATCTAGCCCCCATCTCGCGCTTTGCTCTGTCTCTTGACATCCTGCCCGCCATGTTGTTGACCAATTTTACAATAAGGGGTGTTTACTTGAAAGCAAGTCGGAAGACTCGACATCGATTGATCGCCATTTTGGCCCGCTCTTGTTTCGTATCAGCGGCGGTCTTCTTGGTCGCTTGTGCTGGCCCTAACTCCTCTCCCACAATCACCTATTCCGCGGAAACTGACATCGTCGACCCGACGATTTCCTATGCCGAGTCTACGTCCGACGCGCGATTGGATTATCGGGAAGGCTGGTTCCAAGACGGTGAGCATCGCATTCATTTTGTCGAGGCTGGCGACGGTCCCCTCATCCTGCTCTATCATGGGTTTCCCTCTTACTGGTTCAGTTGGCACGACCAGATTGAGTTCTTAGCGTCAGACTATCGGGTTATCGCTGTTGATGGCCTCGGTGCAGGTCTGTCATCCAAACCGGAAGCATCAGACGCCTACACGGTGAAGGCCTTAGCCGCACAGCTCGACCGGCTCGCCGAAGCTCTGTCCCCCGGTGAACGCTTTGTTCTGATCGGACATGATTGGGGCGCGCCGCTCTCCTTTGCCTATGCACAGTGGCGCCCGGATCGCTTGCGCGGAGTCATCGGTATGAGCGCCCCACCGCTCAACAATCTGCTCGCCCAATTGGCTGCATCCCCTGAGCAACAAGCGATATCCGACTATATGCAGCGGTTTCGGGCGATCACGTTAGATGCCATTGAGGCCAACGGAATTGCCAAAACTGTCGCGGAACAATCTTATGCCAAATTAGCGGCTACCGGAGAGTTGTCTGCGCGCGAGATCGAGCTGTTCCACGCCTCTGTCGGACGGGCTGAGGCGGTGCATGGCGGCATGAATTGGTACCGCGCCAATATCCCACCTTGGGATGAAATCGATGATGGGTCGCAATGGCCCTCCGCTGATGCCAGACTCGAAATTCCCGCCCTATTCATTTGGGGCGAAGCGGACGGAATATTCCTTCCAGAGATCATCGACAGTCTGCTCGTGACCGAGACAAACTTGCAGATCGCTCGCCTACCCGGCATCGGGCATTGGACATCCATGGAACAACCGGAACTCGCCAATTCGGCGATCCGAACATTCTTAGGGACATTGGAGACGACACCATGAAGACTTCTCTTAAAGTGACGACGGCGGCGCTCGCCATTTCTGCCTTCTCAGTGATCGGATGCGAACACACGCCGACGGCCGGCACAGACCAACAGTCCACCGTCGCAGATGCCAGTGCCTGTCAGGTCAGCGCGCCTTATGAAACGGCACAGTTTGATAATGAATTTGAGACGAAGATCGATGGCTTAATGGCACATATGATGGATCGAGGCATCGCCCCCGGAGCCGTTGTGCAGATTACACAAAAGGGCGAAATTGTTTTGAAAAAGGCGTATGGTTTCGCCGATCTTGAAGACCAAAAACCGATGCAGACGGACTCGCTGTTTCGCATTTATTCGATGACCAAAGCGGTCACGACCATCGCGGCCTTACAGCTAGTAGACAAAGGCCAACTAGAGCTCGACGCACCGATCAGTCGCTATCTCCCCGCCTTTGCTGACATCAAAGTCGCAACAGACGAGACTGGAGCCGCGACACGCCCCCCCAGCCGGGCGCCCACGATTCGTGATCTGATGCGGCATACGACGGGCCTTACTTACCGGACGGGTGCCAAGACCGATCCGATTGCCGCCATCTATGCGAAGCTAGGCGTACCTGCTGGACCGGGCGTGTCCGATGCACCCACGAATGGCATGGACCCAGTTGTTGGGAATGAGATGTTTGCGGAGCGGATTTCGATGGCCCCGTTGAAACATGATCCGGGTCAACAGTTTACCTATGGAAATTCGACAGATGTTCTCGGTGCGGTCGTCGCAACAGTGTCGGGCCAGTCGCTCAGCGATTATTTAGACGAGAATATTTTCATCCCCACTGGCATGACGGATTCGAGTTTCATCATAGACCCGGAACGCCAAGACGACTTTACCAGCGCCTATATAGTCCCATCGCAAACCCCCGCGAGGAGCTCGATCGATTACACAACACCGATTGATGACCTTAAGCCACAGACCCCCTATCGGGTCGATCCCTATCGCGATGGCATCTACACAAAGACACCCGACTTTGAATTTGGCGGCGCAGGCATGGTCGCGGATGCGGATGATTACCTCGCTTTCACCAACGCACTTATAAATGGATCGCCGCGTTTGGTCTCTCCCGAAATTTGGGCCGAAGCGAGCCGGGATCAACTTCCTGCAACCGCGAAAGCGCAAGATGCGTTTCTCGACAAGCGTGGCTTCGGGCTCGGCTTTGCAGTCCGGGAAAGCGAAACACATGACGGCACGGTCTTTCCGCAATGCGGTCTGTTTTGGGCGGGCGCTGCCTCTACCTATTTCTGGATCGATGAGGAAACTGAGACCACGGGCGTGTTGATGACTCAGGTCTTTGAGGGTGACGTTCGAAGCTACTTCCAAGAGCTACTGAACGCAGTTTATGCTAAACCTCAATAGGAATACCCTTAATATTCAAGGGGATAATGTCATGAAAAGTTTTTATTGACGAAAGTTCCAATAAGGTTACGATCTCCCATCAGCTGAAAAAGCGGCCATCAAAGTGGCAACACAGGGGAGACGTGTCATGAATACATCCATCAAAAGTCCAGCCTATAGCTTGGCGACATTGCTCGCCGTTTCGACGATCTTGAGCAGTGCTGGCACTGCTTTTGCGCAGGATGCTCAGGACGATGCGGATATGGATGTCATCATCGTCACCGCGCAGAAACGCGAGCAGACGCTGCAAGAAGTGCCGATTGCCATTACCGCGCTCAGCGCGGCTGATCTTGAAGCCGCGCGGATAGAAGACACGTTGGACCTGCAGTTCAATGTTCCCAACGTTTTACTATCTGCCAATCGCAACATCACAATTCGCGGCGTTGGCTCGCAATCTTTTGGCGGCACTTCAGACACCAATATTGGCGTGCTGAACAATGGAGTTTTCTTGCAATCCGGGACGACGTTTGGCGAATATTTTGACCTTGAACGGATCGAGGTCCTGCGCGGACCACAAGGCACGCTGCAAGGGCGCAACACGACCGGCGGTGTCATCAACTTCATCAGTCAAAAGCCGACTGACGAGTATGGCGGCTATGTCACTATTCAAGGCGAATCCTTTAATGGGGTTCGTGCCAGCGGCGCGCTTAACCTGCCGATCAATGATGTCCTGTCCCAGCGTTTCGCGGCTAACTTCGTCAAACGCGATGGCTATACGAAGAACCTGTTTGATGGCGGACGGATCGATGGACGCGACCAATATACGCTGCGA
Organism: Algimonas ampicilliniresistens; assembly: GCF_030159955.1. Lineage (GTDB taxonomy): Bacteria > Pseudomonadota > Alphaproteobacteria > Caulobacterales > Maricaulaceae > Litorimonas > Litorimonas ampicilliniresistens. The sequence goes on along the minus strand of NZ_BSNK01000001.1, from coordinate 229,670 downwards.
TCTTCAACGCGGTTCGACAATGGGACGACCTCAGCCGATCTTGTACTGACCTATTTCAACGAAGACAGTAACCGCGCCAATGCCGTCAAAACACTGTGCTCGCCCGACCCGGCATTTGGCTGCTCACCAGATCGTGTCGACACGCAATTCCCGACCAGCACATTCCGTCTCGACGCGTTCCTTTTGCCCGGCATCACGCGCGACGGTACCTTCGTGCCGAACCCATCCGACCTTCGCACCGTCAATATCGACATTAACCCGGTGCAGGATAATGATGATTTCCTCGCAACCTTCGAGCTGAACCACGACTTCGGAAATTTCCTGCTGACCTCCGTCACGGGCTATCGCGATGGCAATTCGCGTTCCATCCGCGACTTCGATCAGGGTTACCGCCCCAACGCCTTCAACCCCGGTACGTTTGGTGCGCGGACGGTGGCCGACGATGGCAACGGCAATGGTGTTCTAACCTATCAACTATTCGACCAGCCCAACGATATTTTCGTGACAACAACTGATTACCGCACAGCCCAGACGGCCAAAGGTTTCCGCGATCAGTTCAGCCAAGAAGTGCGCCTAGCGTCTGATCTGGGCGGTCGTTTCGACTTCCTTGTCGGGGGCTATTATCTCAATTCTGATGGCGGCGGTTCGGTCAACACCTACCTGCCTGCAGCAGCGGTCGTTGCGCTGACAACAACCGGAGCGGTGGAAAGCTACGCCGTGTTTGGCGAAATTTATGTCGATCTCTCGGATGATCTCGAATTCATCGGAGGCCTACGTTATTCCGACGATACGAAAAACATCAGCACCGCCAACGGCCTGTTCGCTCTGCCTGCACCGAATGTGCAGGAAGCGAGCTTTGACAAGGTTACGGGTCGCGCGGTGTTGAACTGGTCGCCGCAGATAGCCGGCACAGATGACACAAATATCTACGCGTCCTTCTCACGCGGGTACAAGTCCGGCGGATTTAACCCCGGCAATGCGGTCAATCCCGTCTTTGAAGACGAGGTGATTGACGCCTATGAAATCGGCGCAAAGAGCATTTTCGCTGACGGGGCCTTGCAGCTCAACACGGCCGCCTTTTATTATGACTATCAGTCCCTGATTGTCGGCAATATTGTCGGGACGCTGGCGACCAACGTCAACATCCCGAAATCCGAGGTCTATGGTCTCGAAGTCGAAACCGTCTACGCGCCCGGAAACGGACTCCGACTCGAAGGCGCGCTCGGTCTGTTGAGCGCTCAAATCCAGAGTTCGTTCCTATCATCGGATGCAGCCAGGGGCGGCACGTTCTTTGAAATCCAGGGCAATGACTTGCCGAACTCACCTAAGCGAACCCTCAAAGTCGCCGCTGAATATGAGTATGAAGTTGGTGACAGTTGGAGGGTTACCCCACGCGTTGATTATTATAATCAAACGGGCTTCTTCTCGCGTGAGTTCAATACTCCATCTGATAAGGTCGAAGGCTGGGATCAGCTCGACCTCCAGGTCGCAATCGCCAATGATGATATGCCTTGGGATCTGACCTTTTTCGTCAAAAATGTTCTGGACGAGAACAGCATCACCTTCTTGGAAACGAACTCTAACCTTGTGGGTAGCTTTAAGAGTGCGTTCCTGCTGGACCCGCGGATCTTTGGCGCGGCGCTACATGTCGACTTCTAGGTAAACTCACTTTTCCCAAGCCCTGGCCGACCCCATTGGAAGATGGGTGTCGGTCTTTTTTTGTCTGGAAAACTGCGTTCGTGGTCGAATTTCATGGACGCCCCACCATTTCAGGCCCTTTGGATTCCAGCAATGAAGCCCTAGGCTGCATCAAATAAAGGGGACAGACGATGACATATACTATTCGGCCAGTTTTGATCGGGACCATCGCCCTTTTAGGCATCGCAGCCTGCTCAGAAGAGCCACAAGCCACACAAGCAGACCCCGTCTCTGTCAGCCAAGACACAACACAAGCCGCACCCGTTCCGACCGCCATCCCTGACTGGGCGCGCGCCAATATCGCCTATATGACTGAGGGCACCGGGCGCTGGGTCGCGGATAATGCAGCCTATAAATCGGACGCGGAGCCGTGGGAGTTCTACGTCATGGAATGGTCAGCTGGTCCGGATGATCTGTCCATGACGGCGCGGATGTACGCCACAATAGACGGCCAACCGAGTCAGGCCGACTTTTGGAGCTTCTATCAATATTGGGACCGCGCGAGTGGTGAGATGCGGGTCGTCCAAAGTGGCTGGGGCGTCGTCGGGGACGGAACCATGACGTTGGGAGATGACGGCAAAACCCACTTTGCCGAACAGACATTTACCGCCGAGGGGCGGCCACCCAATCGCGTCAAACATGAGAGCCGAGAACTATCCCCGACCGAGCATGAGACTAAGTCTCTGAATTGGACCGAAGACGGGACGTGGGAAGCGGATCGCTCTTACATCTGGGTCCGAACAGACGCCGCTTAATCTCTGGGCCGCCTAAATCGGGATAAACTGCACGGCGATCAAAACCACCAATAGGATGGTGACAGTCTCGAGCAACAGCAAAACGATCGCTCTGCGGTCCAACCTGACCATATCCATGATCGGTGTTCGCAAACCAATGGCGGTCATGGCGAGCAGCAGACAGGCTTTGGACACATAGCCAAGGCCTGTCTCAACACTCTGCGGTATAAGATTGGCTGAACTGGCACCCATGAGTGCGAGGAATCCTAAAAGGAAAATTGGCGGCAAAGCCAGCCTGCGCGCGCCACCTTCACTTTCGCCCGTCCTACGGAAGGTAAGAGCGACAAGCATGACAATAGGCGCCAACATCGCGACCCGGGACATTTTGACCAACGTCGCCATTTCGCCTGCCGGGTCAGAGACAGAGAACCCAGCAGCAATCGCTTGTGCCACATTGTGAAGCGAGCCACCGAGCACGAACCCAGCCGAGGCATCGCTTAACGCCAGTGCGCTTGTTAAAAGCGGATAAAGAAGAATGCCAGCTGCCGATAAAAGACTGACAGCGACGATGACGACCGAAACATCACCGTTTTCCTCATCCGTCTTTGGCAGCGCGCAGGAAATGGCAAGCGCAGCAGACGCACCGCAAATCGCCACGGCGCCCGCCGATAAAACACTGAAGCGTCGTGATTGACCGAGCCATTTTCCGACGACCAAGCCGCATAGAATGGTCGCGCTAATTGCAAGGCTCAACGTTGCAAAGATTGGCCAACCCAGGGTCAGCAACAGCGCCGCATTCACACCTGCCCCAAGACAGGCCACCCCTATTCGCATCAAGGGATCAGCGGCGAAAAACACGCCTGGTCCGATTACGGATATCCGTGTCAGTAGAGGATGAAGCGCCATACCGACAATCAAGGCGACAATCACTGAGGGAAGATGGAGGAGCGTGGCCAGGGCGTAAGCGCAGGCAGTCGCGATAATCACAAGTCCCAACCCCGGAACGGCACTGACGAGTGTCTTTGCTAGAGACTTCGTCTCAACTGAGGCCGCCTCACCCATCAAAGGTTCCAAGTCATCTGGGTCATAGATCAATCACACAATGGTCTGTTGCCGCTGTCTGGGCCGCCAATCCCATCTCTACAGCGCGCCGACCATCGGTAAGCGTCACTTCAACCTTAGCCTCCCCTCGCACGACGTCGAGAAACCGCTCATGCTGATAAAAAGTGGACCCGTGATGATCGCCAGCCATCAGCAAAGTTTCATCAATAGGCACATCTATCGTGACAGGGTTTTTCGGACTGCGTGGGGCCGTGGTGAGTTGCGGAATAAGATCAATGCCAGCAGGCCAGAACCGATGCGGACCAGGCAAGCGGCATTCAATTTTGCCCTTGGCGCCAACCGCGCTGATTTCTTCATTCCATTGCGATCCGTCGGCAAACATGCACAGCTCTAACATCGCCCGAGCCCCGTTGTCGAAATCGAACAGGACGTATCCCGAATCCCAAATATCCGGCGTCCGGCCCTCATAGCGTTCCGCCAGATGATTGACGGCTTGTCCGGCGGTTGCACTGACCCGGATCGGTTCCGCGCCCGTAATCAGACGCATCAGGTCGAAGAAATGGCAGCATTTCTCAACCATCGTCCCACCAGTGTTCTCTGAAAACCGGTTCCAATTACCGATCTTTGGTAAGAACGGAAATCGGTGCTCCCGAATGCTCAGCATTTTGACACCGCCCGTGACGGCGTCGCATTGCTCGATCAGTTTCGCGATAGGCGGCATGTAGCGATATTCCATCGCGACCCAGACGGGTGCGCCGTAGCTTTTCTCAAACCGCGCCAATCGATCCACTTGGCCTGGATCGGTATAGAGCGGTTTCTCGCATAGAATTGGCAGCGTTGCGTGCGATGCAATGATTTCGAGCTGATCGACATGGAGAAAATTGGGGCTGACAATCACGATGGCGTCCAGGTCTGGGTCAGCCACTAACTGTTCGATGGATGACCTAATCACAGCCCCGCCGGCTCTCACGGCCGCTAATTTCGCCAGCTCCGCAACCGGGTCGTAGACCGTATGAACCATTGCGCCCTCTAGCAGATTGATATTCTCGATATGCTCGAGCCCCATCATGCCACAGCCGATAATGCCGTATTTTTTCATGATACCGACAGACCCTCGATCCGATTGATGAAACGCGCCCGGGCCGGGTCGAACCATGTTTGGGAATATTCCGCCGCCTCGCCGGACTGGCTCCACGCCCGTCGTTCAATATAGCCGGACGCGTCTCCAGCATTGATCCCCGGTAGCTTTGCCCAAGCTGGCAGGTTAGACACGCCAACACTGTCTTCGACCCGCGAAATAACCAAACCGAGATGATCGCGGTAGAAAGCATAGAGGGACTCGCTTATCTGGGACGCGTCCGCTGACGCCCCATATCGGCCATCCAACCAAATGCGTTCGAGTGCGACCGGGTGTCCGTCGAGTGATCGCAATCGGTCGATCCTGAGCGCCGTGGCTGAAAACCCGAAAGCCAGCGCGGACTCAGGAGACGTCGTGTTCATCAGATCCACGATCTGCGCTGTCGGTAAGCCACCACCGCCCAGCTTTTCCAAACGGAATTGGGAATAGACGCTTTGAACATTGGCGCGCCTGCGGACATAATTACCAGAACCCTGAACCCGTTCCAGCAAACCCTTTTCCTCAAGCACGGCCAGCGCCTTACGCAAGGTTCCAACCGCGACGCCGTAATCAGCTGCCATTTGCCGTTCCGTGGGCAGGCGCGAGCCGTCGGGCAAAAGCCCCGACGCAATCTCCCGGATTAGCGTTTCGCTGATCTCGATACTGCGCGGCAATGGCCGTGACGGCGTCATGCTTTTCCCCGAATTGATACAGTATTGATATACTCTGATTTGAGTGTTAGGCAATCTCTGTTTTCAACCCATCAGGCAGGCTTGCCATGAGCATCGTTCCCATCACATCACCCGATCTTCGTGACCCGGAAATTTCATGGTTTTCCGCGCTTTGCTCAGACGATTATCAATTTCTCGGCGTCCCCGACGATGATTTAAAATCAAGCTGGACCCATTGCCGCGACATCCTATTGGAGGCTGAGGCACAAGGCTTTCGCAATATCCTTTGCCCGTCTTCCTACCAGGTCGGACAAGACACATTGTCCTTCGTCGCAGGCTGCGCCCCGCTGACCGAGCGGATCAATATGCTCGCCGCCGTCCGCTGCGGCGAGATGCAGCCGATCATGCTCGCGCGGACCTTGGCTACTCTGGATCATATGCTGGAGGGTCGACTGACGGTAAACATCATTAGTTCGGACTTTCCGGGCGAACGCGCCGACAGTGCCTATCGCTATCAGCGGTCGCGCGAAGTAGTCTCAATCCTCAAACAGGCTTGGACTCAGGACGTGATCGATTTTCACGGTGAGATTTACGACTTCACCGATGTCCCCGCCGCACCCGCCAAACCCTATCAGCAGAATGGCGGACCCCTGCTCTATTTCGGCGGCTACTCACCCTCAGCGCTCGATCTGTGTGGAGAGCATTGTGATGTTTATCTGATGTGGCCGGAAACCAAGAACCAGCTGGCCGAACGCATGAAGGCCGTTCACGCCGTCGCCGACCGCTATGGCCGCACACTAGATTATGGCCTGCGCGCCCATGTGATTGTTCGCGACACAGAGGCAGAGGCTCGGGAATATGCAGATTACCTCGTAAGCCAGCTCGACGATGAATATGGCAAGCTGATCCGCGATCGCGCCCATGACAGTATCAGTCTGGGTGTGTCGCATCAGGCGCGAGCGCGCGAATTAGCCGACCAGTTTGGCTATGTTGAACCGCATCTCTGGACCGGGATTGGTCGCGCGCGGTCTGGCTGTGGGGCCGCTATTGTTGGCTCTACAGATCAGGTGATGAGCGAGATTGAGAGTTATATGAAAATGGGCATCCGCGCCTTCATCTTCTCGGGATATCCGCACATCGACGAAGCGAAACTATTTGGGTCCCGCATCCTGTCACAGATGAAAACATCATCATTGCCGCAGGCTTATGGGCGTGTCCCATCGGCAACCCCTCCCACCCCCTTAGGCGCAGGACCCCGCAGTTGATGACAAGGTGGGCGAGCCCGACTAGGTCACATCAATGAGCGGTTCGTCCCTGATTTTCGTCCTTGTCAGCTGCGCCGTTTTCATGGCGGGCGTAGCCTATGTTTCCTATCGGGCATCTCGCGATGAAGTGCAGACGCAAGACGGCTATTTCCTCGCCGGACGTAATCTTGGCGGTTTGTTTATTGCCGGGTCTCTGCTCCTCACCAACCTGTCGGCAGAACAGTTAATCGGGTTAAATGGCTCCGCTTACGGCCACAATATGTCGAGCATGGCGTGGGAGGTCACCGCCGCCATTTCGACCATCGCCATGGCGATGATTTTCCTGCCGCGCTATCTCAAGGGCGCGTTCACGACACTGCCGGAATTCCTCAACGATCGTTATGACGCCGATGTACGACGCTATTCAGTCGTGCTGTTTATGCTCGGTTACGGCCTCGTGACCATTCCGTCCGTGCTCTATTCGGGCTCCATCGCGGTCATCAAAATCTTCGACGTGCCGACCCTGTTAGGCCTGTCAGAATTTGGTGGATTGGTCGCAACTGTGCTCGTCATTGGCGTTGTCGGCGCGCTCTATGCCGTGTTTGGCGGACTTAAAGCGGTCGCCGTTTCAGATACAATCAATGGGCTCGGCCTACTGATCGTTGGCGCGCTCGTTCTGTGCTTGGGCCTCTCGGCACTGGGCGATGGCAACATGGGCGACGGCCTCGGCCGCCTACTCAGCGACCATCCCGAAAAACTGAATGCCATTGGTGACCAGACCGACCCGACTCCGTTTGGCACGCTCTTCACTGGCATGATTATCGCCAATCTATTTTATTGGTGCACCAATCAATATGTCATCCAGCGAACCCTTGCCGCGCGTAGCCTCGCCGAAGGGCAGAAAGGCGTTTTACTATCTGGGTTTTTCAAAGTGCTAGTGCCGTTTTTTATGATGATCCCCGGCGTCATCGCCTTTCACCTCTACGGCCCCGGCCTCACCTCGATCGATCTAGCCTTCCCGCAACTTGTGCAAGACCTACTCCCGATCTGGGTGATGGGCTTCTTCCTCGCTGTCCTGCTCGGCGCGGTGTTCAGCTCCTTCAACTCGCTGCTCAACAGCGCCGCGACCCTGTTCGTGCTCGACGTCTATGTTCCCGCACGGAAGACACCGATGAGTGAAGCGCAAACGGTGCGGGTCGCGATGATCGCCAGCGTGGTCATCGCGGTCTTTTCCTTCATCGTCGCGCCGTTGCTATACCTTGCGCCGCAGGGCCTATGGCAGATCATCCGCATCTTCACCGGTTTCTATAACATTCCGATCGTGACCATCGTCATCGTCGGTCTGTTCACCAAGCGGACGCCCGCCATTGGGGCCAAGCTCGTCATCATCTTTCACGTCATCGCTTACGGTCTATTGAAGTTCGTGTTCGACGATGTGGTAACGCTGCATTTCTTGCACCTCTACGCCGTGCTATTCGCGATTGAGCTGGGCACTCTCGCCGTCGCCACACATTTGGCCCCACGTACCGGCCCCACAGCCCAGCCCGATCCGCATAAGGTTGACCTAACCCCATGGCGTTATGCCAAGCCGACAGCGCTTCTACTCGTGGCCTTAGTAGTCGGCGTCTATGTGCTATTCTCGCCTTTGGGGTTGGCGGCCTGATCTATCAAAGGCGTGTGGCCGACGCGCCCTGATAATCGATCTTGATCTCGCTGCCCGTAGTCCGACGCAATCGTGTTCGGTCAACGTCTCGCGCGTCTGACCCCAATAGATCACCCAACCAGCGATCCAGGGCTTCGCCATCTGGCCACCCCGCCCAATAGTGTGTGTTGTCACGACGGAGACGGACCGGATGGCCGTCGCGCGTTGATTCCAGAATAGTCCAATCCGATTCGACTCTTTCACGCCAGATCTGCACTGTGCCGCCTTCGGTCAGATGTTCCGACGCATCAGCTCTCAGCGTGTCGACGGCTGTGACTTTGATGCCTTCAAGACCCGGCGGCAGGTCATCAAGAATTCGGAAGTTTTCTGTACGAGACCCGGTTCGCGGGCCAATGACAATCTGCCCTTCGAACTTAGACATCGCCAGCCGCAACGGGTCAGTCCATGCAAACAGTCCCGGTATCATAACAAGAGATAGGCCTTCAAAACTCTCCGTGCTCGGCGGGAGGATATCGACTGTCAAACCGGCTCGACGAAGCCCGCAATAGATCTCAAAAACAAGGCGGAAATAGTCGAACTGCACGTCTTGCGGTTGAACCTCCCATGCCCATTGCGAGGCATAGTCGAAGACGATGGCGACATCCGCGGGCGCGGATGACAGATCGCCAAAGCTCTCTAATTCACGCGCCAAGGCCTGCACCTCACGCCCACCCTCTGAGAGTTCACCATCAGAACGTAGCAAGCCAGCATGGTTCTGTTCTTGCGCAAACGGTGCTTGTCGCCAACGGAAGAAACAAACAACTTCCGCGCCGTGTGCAAATGCCTCCATTGCCCAGAGGCGAACCATACCGGGTGCCGGAATGGGGTTGTGCGGCGCCCAATTTACGGGTCCCGGCTGCTGCTCCATCACCCACCAACGGCCTTTGCCGACCGCCCGGTAAAGATCGTGATGGAAAGCCTGAAAATCAGGATCGCCACAGCGCATGTGAACGCGTTTGAACGCCTGATCGCGGTCTGAGCGATCCTCAAGGAAACCAAGCGGATAGCTATCCCATGTCGCGATGTCTAAATCCTCGCCAACCGCAAAGTGATCAAAATCGGTAATCCGGCCCATATAATTGTGCAGCAAAGGTGCGTCGGTCAGCGGGCAAAGCGCGTCCAGTTGAGCCCGGTTAAAGGCGACGGTCTGATCAGAAGCGAAACGGCGGAAGTCCATGGCGTGCGCCGGATTCGGCTCCGTCACAGCAAGATTGGGCAGATCGATCTGATCGAATGATACATAGTCCATCGACCAGAAGACATTACCCCAACGCGTATTTAACGCATCAATCTTGCCATACTTATCACGAAGCCAAGTTTGGAACGCCGCCCGTGCGACAGGACTATAGGACCGCGTCGTGTCGTGGCAGCCATATTCATTATCAAGTTGCCAGGCCTGAATATGCGCATTGCGACCATAGCGTTCGCCTAGGACCGTCGCGATCCGGACGCACTCATCCCGATACCCTTGATGCGAAAGATCATAATGCCGTCTTGATCCAAAGCCACGAAGGCGGCCTTCGACGTCCCACGCCAGCATGTCGGGATAATGATCCAGCATCCAGCGCGGCGGGGTCGCGGTCGGCGTCGACATGACGACCTTTAAGCCTGCCTTTCCTAACGTCTCAATCGCACGGTCCAGCCAGCCCCAATCAAACTGCCCCGGCTCAGGCTCGATCCGGCTCCAGGCGAATTCCCCAATCCGAACCCAAGATAGGCCCATCTTGACCATTCGGCGCGCGTCGTCCGCCCAGATAGTCTCCGGCCAATGTTCCGGATAATAGCAAACGCCTAGCTCTGGTCGGACAGGTTCAGCCATCGATCGGGGTCATCGCCTCTGATGAGCGCGAGAAGACGTTGTGCGCATCCCAAACAGGTCGCGAGCCAAACAGGAGGCTGAGCAGCAGCGCCAACGCCACACCAGAAAACAGGGTGATCGCCATGATGTGGATATAGTGCAGGCCGATATTGGGCTCTCCAAACGGATTGGTCGCCCAACCATAAGCCAGCACGCCGTATAGCACCGCGACAATCATCGCGTAGGCATTCACATTGCGGAACAACAACCCGACGATGAAGGCGGACAAGATCGGCATAGACAGTAGGCCATAAAGCCGCTGCACCAGATCAATGATGCTGTTTTCCGGATTATTGAAGATCGGGATCAAGGCGAAACCGAGTAGCACCATTACGACAGAAACCCATAAGGACAGCCGCCGAACATTGGGACGTTTGTTGATATAGGTCTCGTGAATATCCATCACCCATAGCGCTGCAGAGGCGTTCAGAATGGAGTTAAAGGTGGTCAGCACGGCCGCCGCGATGGCGGCCGCGAAGGCCCCAGACAGGAAGGCGGGCAGCACATCACCGACCAGTCGGCCATAGGTCGCGTCGCCAATATCCCCATAGAGTTTGAACGCCACGATCCCAGGCAAAACGATAATCGGCGGGATAATCAGCAGACGGATCGCGGCAGCCGCCAAAATGCCCTTTTGCGCCTCCCCGACTGATGGTGACGCCATAGCGCGTTGCGTGATCGTCTGGTTCGTGGACCAGTAGAACATCTGGATAAACAGCATGCCCGTGAACAGGGTCGTAAATGGAATGTCGCTATCGGGGCCACCGATCAAGGTTAGCCGCTCACGCGGAATACCTGATAAATCCCAGCCGATGGCGTTGAGCGCGATGACCGTCACCAAGATGGCTAAACCCAGTAGCAATACCCCGGAGAATGTGTCCGACACAGCGACGGCACGTAGGCCGCCAAAGATCGCATAAGCCGAGCCAACAATCGCAAACAGCGCCGCGATAATGTAGAGATTAATGTCCAAATCGAACAGATTGATCATGAACAGTGAGCCGCCATAGAGGATCGCTGGCAAAAAGATGAAAATATTGCCGAGCAAAAACAGGATCGAAATCAGCGCGCGAATATGTTTATTATTGTAACGCCGCTCGAGCAGCTCCGTCGTCGTCGTACAGTTATATTTATAATAAACGGGAATAAATACGAAAGCGAGCATCATTAGCCCGACAACGGCGGCTAACTCCCACCAAGCCAGCAGCGCCATTTGCGCGCCGTTCATCCCAACCAATTGATCCGTCGAAAGATTGGTCAGCGTGATTGATCCGGCGACAAAATACCATTTCAAGCCACCTCCGGCGAGGAAGTAATCGGACTCGGCACTTTCGCCTGTTCCCCGTCCAATTTGGTCGCGACAGAACCACCAGGTCGCCAAGGCGATGGCGGCGCTAAGTCCCAGAAAGACCAGCACTTGCGTGAGACTGAGTTCCATTGATATTTCCCCTGACGCGGACCTTTGGCCCTGCCCCAATCTGCTAGCTGACTTTTTGTAGAATAAGAAGCTCTGCCGCAAAATCTTCGGTTGGTATCGTCAATGCGATACCGTGCTGCATCAGCCTATCCCCACCATAAACCGCGCCACCTTCAACCGCATAGTTCACATCCGGATCCAAGCCGCGCAATCGGGCTCTCCGTACTGGCAAATTCGGCGCGTTTAGCGTCTGGAATGCCACAACATAAACTATGCCTCCGTCATGGCTCGTTTGCTGCCAGATGGTTTCGTTGTCATCATGGCAAAGACGATCAAACCGCGCGCCGAGCATATGGCGCGCGGTCGCCTTGCAAAATCGAACATGTTTCGTCAGCGCGTCATCATGAGCCGCGATGTCGGATCCGTTCAGCGATACGCCACGCGCCGCACATACGACGCCCGCCAAGAAGCGCGCCCAGATAGAACTCATTCGTCCGTTCTGATGGTTGGGGGACGGCCCAATATACGCCGCCATGACATCGGTCGGAAATAGGTGAGACGCGCCATTGATAATGGCGAGACGCCCAATGGGATCGCACATATCGGACACCCAACCCTGTGCCATATAGCCGAGCATACCGAGGTCGAACCGGTTGCCACCCGATGCGCAGGTTTCGAATAAAATATCCGGATAGGCGGTCATCAAACGATCCAGCAAACCGTAGAGGCCAAGCATATATCGGTGTGCTTTCGCGCCCGATCCAACCTCAGTCATATTCCGGTTCATGTCCCACTTCACATAGCCGACCTGACCCGACGACAAGATCGCGTCCAGTTGTCCGTAAGTATGGTCGACGACCTCAGGCTTCGAAAAATCAAGCGTCATCTGGTTGCGACCCAGCGAGGGCGTTCGGCCCGGTACAGATATCGCCCAATCTGGATGAGCGCGGTAAAGGTCACTGTCAGGGCTGACCATTTCCGGTTCAAACCAAAGACCGAATTTCAGCCCTTTGGCCCGAACTTTTTCGGCCAACGCTGGAATACCCATCGGGAACCGGTCCGGGTCAGCTGTCCAATCTCCCAATGCGCGTCGATCATCCGTCCGGCCCTTGAACCAGCCATCATCAAGCACCAGCATCTCGACGCCGATCCCTGTCGCAACATCGGCGAGGTCGAGGACTTTATCTTCGTTTACATCGAAATAGGCCGCTTCCCATGTATTGAGATAAGTTGGTCGCGGGATATTGCGAAAACGTTCCGGTGAGACATGCGCCCGGACGAAGTCGTGCCAGACATGGCTGAGCCCCCCGAGTCCTTCACCCGAAAAGGCATGCAGGACTTCTGGTGTGGCGAAAATTTCGCCGGGCTCCAGCCCCCAATTGAAATCGAACGGGTTGAGCCCCGCCAGTAATCGCACGCGCCCAAACTCGCCTCGTTCCGCGCTGATCGCGAAATTACCGGAATAGACGAGCGTCGTGCCCAAACAGTTCCCGTTTGTCTCGCTTGCGCCCGACTCCATCACCGCCAGGTACGGATTATGCGCATTGCTCGATGTGCCACGCATGCTTTCAATCGTGAAGCGCGCGGTCGTTAGCGACAGGCGTTCCGCATTAAATTCCCGCGCCCATGTGCCGTGAAAATGCTGCAAGTCGTAATGGCCGGGCGCAAGGTCGAGAGCGCTGGAGTGAACATGCCGCAGACTGATCGGCTCTGTCCCGACATTGCGGATCTCCACCCGGCGCGCAATCACGGCGTGGTCCGGCCAGATTGTGTAATGAAGATCGACTTCGACCTGCTGGACCGCGTCAGCGAGAGTCACAATCAAGGTCTTTGCGCCATTACCGCGCGATGACGGCATCCCGTCGAGCGTCGGTTTTCCGTCTTCAACTCGATACGACTTGTAGAGAAACGAAAAGACCGAATTATCGGCACCGACTGCGTGAAAGGCGGGTGATCCGAAATCACCGCGCCCATGCGTTGGATATTCCTGCGGCAGCTCATTCAACGTCAGCGCGGGACTGTCTTCAAACATCACGGTGCAATGGCGTAATGGGCATGACGGCGACTGCGGCGCGGCGATAGACGCCCCGAAATAGAGCTGTTCCAACAATCCTTCAGCGCTCACCTGCATGGCATAGGTGATCGCTGCATTACGCAGCATGAAGGTCAGCTCATCTGAAACATCAATCAACTCCATTCGGGTCAGTTATCCGACTTTATGGTCGGTCCCAAATGGTCATTAGTCCCAGAATGAATTAGAGGTCCGCCATGGATAATGCCTCGCCCATCGCGACTATCGCCGGACGACCGATCTACCGCCGGGTCTTCACCAAAGCGGATGGGCGTCCGCTGCATCTTTACGGCTATAAACCGCATGATGAGCCACCCCTGCCGGAGACGGGCGGCGAGGTTGCCAAGGGCGGAGAACTACGGTGGCACCCGCTCCGCCGTGAGTGGAATGTCTATGCGCCGCATCGCCAGAACCGAACGTTCAAACCTTCTGCGGCGGATGATCCGTTAGCCCCGTCCAAACGCGGCGGACCCGATACGGAAATACCCTTCACCAACTTTGAACTGGCCGTGTTTGAGAATAAATTCACCAGCCTCCATCGCGACGCGCCCGCCCCACAGAGTGTAGTTGGTATGGAAAGTGCCGTCGCCAAAGGTCATTGCGACGTGGTCGTCTACACGCCGGAGCATAGCGGAAACCTGCACACGGTCGGCCAAGATAAACGCCGCCTGCTGCTCGGGGCTTGGAATGACCGATATGTCGATCTGTTCGCGCAGGGTTGCAAATTCGTTCTGCCGTTTGAGTCGCGCGGCGATGCCGTCGGCGTGACGCTGCATCACCCACATGGGCAAATTTATGCCTTCCCCTTTGTGCCGCAAGTCCAGCGTCAGGCGGCTGAGGGCTTTCAAGCCGGCTATGATTTAGCGGCTCATATGCGAGACGGGTTGGAGACTTATAAGGTGACTGAGGCAGGCGGCATTGACGCAGTCTGTCCACCCTTTACCCGCTTTCCCTATGAGACATGGCTGGTCCCGCGCCGCCCAGTCATAGGCCCGTGGCAGTTCACAGAAGACGAAGCCGACGGGTTCGCGCACCTGCTGGGCGATATGACCCGCCGATATGACACCCTGTTCGGGCAGACGACGCCATATATGCTCTCGCTGCACGCCGCGCCGATTGGACTGGAACAGGATTGGCAGTTCTGCGCCCAATTTTATCCGCTCATGCGGGCGCCGGGACGGATCAAATATCTCGCCTCAGTTGAGCAATCGACGGGTGCATTCACGGTCGATGTGATGCCGGAGCGCGCGGCGCAGGCGTTGCGCGCCCTGTGACTCAAGCCATGATCGAAGATCCGTTCAAACACACCTTCGGGCACGCGCCCGACGTGTCCGGCTTCACACCAGGTCGGGTCAATCTGATCGGCGAACATACGGACTATAATGGCGGCAGAGTGTTGCCGACGGCCTTGCGTCTCGGCGTCACTCTGGCCCTGTCTGCGCGGGATGATGGGCGGGTTCGTATCCAATCGGATAAATTCGACGATCTGGCCGAACGTAGCATTGACGATCCGGCACAGGATCACTGGTCCGACTATATCGTTGGGGCCTTGCAATTCACGCGACATGAGGGGTTCGGCCCAAACGGGGCGGATGTGAGAGTCACAACCACGCTGCCCTTTGGGGCGGGTATATCGTCCTCCGCTGCAGTGACTGTCGGCACGTTGCGCGCGGCACGCGATCTGAGCAGCAGCGGGCAGTCAGCAACAGATCTCGCCATACTCGCGAGGCGGGTAGAGAATGACTTTATCGGCATGCCGTGCGGGATTATGGACCAAATGGCGGTTGCAATCTCGCGGCCCGGTCAAGCCTTGGCATTGGATACGAAAACCCTCGATTTTAACGTGATCGACCTCCCTAATACGCATCATATGGCGGTCATCCATTCCGGTATTTTTCGGCAGCTCAATGAGGGACGTTACAAGGTTCGGAAAGAAGAGTGCGATGCGCTCAAAGCCGCGCTCGGCCATGATGACTTGTGCCTGATGACCGAGGCTGAGTTCGCCTCCATCCAACATGTGGATGCTCATCTTATCCGGCGCGCACGGCATTGTATGAGCGAGCATCGCCGCACTGTTAAGGCCGCGAAGGCCTTGCGTGATCAGCGAATGGAGGACTTTGGAGCACTGATGAACCAAAGCCATCTCTCCATGCGCGATGACTTTGAAATCTCTGTGGAGCCTGTCGACGCACTCGTCGATGATGCCCAAACGTTCGGCGCAACCGGCGCTCGCCTTACAGGCGGCGGGTTCGGCGGTTGCATCGTCGCCTGCGTCGAAACCGACCGACTTGATGAGTGGCGTGACCGATTGCTGGTCGCCCATCCCAACGCATTCTGGGTTTGCTGAAGGACCGCCTTATGTACGACCTCACCGGACAGGACATTCTCGTCGTTGGCGGCGCAGGCTATATTGGCAGCCATGTCTGCAAGATGATCGCGGAAAATGGCGGACGCCCGATCACGCTCGACAATCTCTCCAGTGGTCACAAACATGCGGTGCAATGGGGACCGATAGAGACGGTTGATCTGCGCGACCGCCCGGCCCTTGATGCGGCGTTCGCGCGCTGGCCCGACCTATCGGCTGTCATCCACCTCGCCAGTTCAATCGAAGTCGGGATCGGCGAACGCATGCCGGCAGAGTTCTACAGCAATAATGTGATCGGTGCGCTCAACCTGCTCGACGCGATGCGCGCCGCAAACGTCGCCAAACTGATCTTTTCGTCCACCTGCGCGACCTATGGCGAGACTGAGAAAATGCCGATCGAGGAGCGTGATCCGCAGCTGCCCGTGTCCGTTTATGGCAAAACCAAGCTCGCGATTGAGCACATGATTCAGAGTTATCATAAGGCGTATGACCTCGCCTATGTCACGCTTCGCTATTTCAATGCATCCGGCGCGGATGCGAGCGGCCTTATCGGTGAAGAGCATGATCCAGAAACCCATCTCATCCCGCTCGCCATGCAAGCGGCCATGGGTCAGCGAGGTCCGCTAACGTTATTCGGCACAGATTACGACACAGCTGACGGCACTTGTGTGCGGGACTATATCCATGTCAGCGACATTGCCCGCGCACATGTTCTAGCCTTGGAAAAGATGGCTGGCGGATTGAGCCGGGCCGAGGTCAATATCGGCACGGGCAACGGGATCAGCAATCTGGAGATTCTGGAAACCATCGGACGCGTCACCGGTCAGGCTGTCCCTTATGAGAATGGGCCGCGCCGGAGAGGCGATCTATCGCGGCTTTATGCGGATAAAGGCCACGCCAAAGCCGTGCTCGGTTTCGAGCCCATCCACTCAGACATTGAGACCATTATCCGTTCGGCTTGGGCCTTTCACGCCCGACGCTAGATCGGACGCGCTAGTCCAGATCGAGCGCGTAACGCACGGCGTCGTGAACGAAGCTCTGCTCTACAACACCAGACACAACAAAGGCACGCGGGCCCTTGGCGTAAATGGCGACATCTTCGCCCGCATGAGTTTCACCGCGCATCGGAACTGTTGCCTGCTGCCGATAATCGGGAGCAGTAACGTCCTCATCGGTCAGCTGCGGACGTGGGCCTGAGACAGCCCCCGGACCATTAGCATAACCGAGCGTTGTGTAAGGCGCGTCGTCGCTGGCTAACACGATCTCTCCTGTCGGTTCGCCGCTGCCATCATTGCCAGAAACAAGACCCAAGATCGGATTACCGCGCGTTGGATAGCCCGCGATGGTGAAGACGTGTGAGTGGTCCGCCGTGACCATGATGGTCGTATCCGAATCTGATGTCATCGCATCAGCAACCGCGACGGCTTCGGCAAAAGCGACTGTATCCGACAGAGCATTAAAGGCGTTGCCGCCATGATGGGCGTGGTCGATGCGGCCGCCTTCTACCATCAGTACGAAACCGTCGCCACTCGCGGAGAGCAGCTCAATCGCGCTCGCCGTTAATTCGGCGATGGTCGGTTGAAGTTCGGGGCCTGTCTGAACAGCCGAGAAATCAAGATGGCTAGAATCGAATAGGCCGAGCACCCGCTCGTCTTGGCCTGGCTGCAATGCTTTAAAACCTGCAGTATCGAAGACGACCTTGCCGTCCGGGTTTTTCATCTGCCATGCTTCAATCAAGCTGATCCCATCTGTCCGGCGGCCCATTGTATCAGGCAGGTCAGGCTCGGGATCCGTATCGCGCAAGAAAGCTCTGCGTCCGCCGCCCAGTGCCACATCGATGATGTTCTCCTCTACGAATTGTGTTGCGATATCCCGACATCCACCTGCCTTGGCATCATCAGACAATTCACCGTCATATTCCCAATTACGCTCTGACGAATGGGCATAAGCCGCCGCGGGTGTTGCATGGGTCAGACGCGCGGTCGAAATAAGACCCAGTTTCATCCCCTCATCCGCGGCATCATCCCAGAACGTTCTCAGCGATCCGGCTTCGACAGCAGCGCAGTCGCCGCGCTGCACATCCGGCCCAACACCCAGAACCCCAGCGCGCGTTTTTACGCCTGTATACATAGCAGTCGCTGTACCGGCAGAATCTGGCACTTGCTGGTTGGTGTTGTAGGTCTTGGACAGGGCTGTGTAGGGAAAGCTCTCCCATGACAATTCGTGATCCTCGCCCGGCCCACCCTGTTGTTGGCCTTCGAAAATACGCGCCGCCGTCACGGTGGAAATTCCCATCCCATCGCCGATGAATAAGATCAGGTTCTTGGCCGGTGTTCGCACGGGTTCCGCCGCAATCTTCGCCGCCAGCACCGGATTGTCTGCGGTGTATTGATCGTCTGCTTTCATCGTCGCAGCCGTGGTCGTGCAAGCCCCGAGAAATAGCGCTGTTGTCAGCAACAGACTTTTGTGTGCCATGTGAGTCATATCCATTATCCTACTCTTACGCTTCAATCACGCCAGGTTTGCCGTTTTCGACGACCCAAGTCCCGCGCGTGGTCGCGCCTGCGTTGGGATCATAAACATTGTTCATGGATCGAAGCGTCGCTGCCCAGCGATCCTTAGTCACATCCATGAACGTATGGCCGCGTTGCCGATCATCAAAGAATTTAATGTGTGGGTTATCGGGCAGCATGCGTGAGAAGCGACCATAAGCGTAGCTGTGCGCGGTGATCGATGTGGTCACGAATTCCGATCCGACGACCGGTGAATTTTCATCATTAAAGCGCGGCTTCAGATCGGTGACCCACCAGCTATGCATGTCCCCGCCCAATGAGATGAAGTTCTGCGGTTTACGGCGCTCGACCATGTCAAGAATACGTTCCCGCGTTGGTGCGTAGCCATCCCAACCATCGCTCCAAGCGCCAGGATTACCGTCGCGGTCCGTCTGATTGAGGCGCGCAAACAAAGTCGGCTGCGCCAACACTTCCCACGTCGCGCCAGAACGGCCGATCCCCCGGAGCAGATCCCGTTCCTGCTGCATACCGAGCATAGAGCGATTTGGATCATAAAGCTCATCGCAATTGACTAGCGACGCGCCGCCATCTTCCGGCGTCTGACAGGCTTGGTCGTCGCGATATTGGCGCGCATCCGTCAGAGCGATGGAAAGTAGATCGCCATATTGGAAATTATCGTGAAAATGCATGTCGGGTCCACGTGGGCGCGACCGCAAGCGAACGGGCATATGTTCGTAATAGGCCTGATAGGCGGCAGCGCGGCGCGCGCGCACTTCGGCGGGCGGCATATAATTTTCATCGTTGAACCCCGCATAATCGTTCACGACTTCATGATCGTCCCAGATCATCAACCACGGCACGCGGCGGTGCGCGTCTTGAAGGAAGGGATCGAGTTTATATTGAGCGTGAAGACGACGATAATCGCTCAGATCCATGGCCTCAACTTCGGCCTGACGGCGGACCTGCGGACCCCAGCTCGCCTCATAAATATAATCACCCATATGCAGGATGAAATCGGGGTCCATCTCGATTAGGTCGGTGTAGGCGTTGAAGAAGCCTTGCTCGTAATGTTGGCAGGTCACAACGCCGAACCGTGCGCGGTCCGTCGGCGCGAGATAGGTCGGAGCCGTGCGCGTCATCCCTGTCGGGCTCTTCTGCCCATCCGCAATGAAGCGGTAGAAATACTGGCGAGCAGGTTTTAGCCCGGACACTTCGACGTGCACACTATGGGCCCAATCCGCCGTGGCCCGTGTGCGACCGCGTTGCACCACTTTGGCAAACAACTCATCATCGGCCACTTCCCAATCCACATCGATTGAGCCCGGCAAAGGATTATCAAGACCGAGCGGATCTGGCACAATCCGTGTCCAGAGGACGACGCCGTCCGACAGGGGGTCGCCGCTAGCAACGCCGAGCGGAAACAGCGTGTCTTCACCCAATTTACCAAGTCCAGAATTGAGCTTCACTGGTGCGGCCAAACCCGTGGACGCGGCGGTTGTCTGACAGGCGACGAGGCCGGCGGTCCCAGCGAGCGATGACAGAAGCGTACGGCGATCAAAGGTCATATCGGGAATCCTGCGAAGTTCACCATGGGGCTAACAAAAAGGCCCGCCTTGGGAAAGGCGGGCCTCATAATTTAAGTGTCTAACGAAAGACCATCCTAGAAGTCGTAAGATGCACCAAAACGGATTTCGTATGCTGAAGCGTCGAAGCTCGTTGAGAATGGTTGCCCTTGGGCCAGCGTGAGCGGGAAGCTTGGCTGGCGCAAAACGCCCCATTCATCATTCAACAGGTTCGTGAGGTTATCAATAACCATGAAGATTTGTGCCCGATCGTCAGCCCGCAGACCTGGCAAGTCCTGAGAGATTTTCAGATCAACTTTGGTCCATGATGGGCCTGTACGACCGTTCCGCTCTTCACCCGGAAGCAAGACTCCGCCGCCGTCCAAGAACGGTGTGAAGTTGTAATAGCTGTTCGGATTACGATCCACCAAACTATAAGGCGTACCGGAGCTCGACTGGAAGTATGCGAAGATATTCGTATCGTAATCTTTCCAGAAGTCCTTGGTGTAGGACACAGATCCAGTGAAACGATGCTTCGTGTTGTAGTTAGATGTGGCCAGAACCTGTTCTTGCGGATCAGTATAGGCCCGGTTGTTGTAGTTCGAGAAAGCGACAGAGCTAGTCATCGGCTGAACATCTTCAGCGTCCGAATAGGCATAACCTAATGTCGCAGACCAACCATTATCCCAATCTTTGGATATGCCCAGAGATGCGACAAAGGCTTGGTTTCCAAGATCGCTATTTGTCAGAACAAACGTATCCATCAACGGGCTACTATAAGTGGGAACAGTTACGCCATTAACAGTTTGAGTGCCGGTTGGAACCAGATCGCCGCGTTGAACGATCGCCGTGTCCTTGCCATCTGACCACAACACATCAGCTTGGATCGTCCACAGACCACCGAAAATAGACTCACCCGTATCAAAGTCCGGTGAGAAGGTAGCTCCGATTGAGTATTTCCACTCAGACGGAATTTTGAAGTTCGGGTCCAGATAGTTCAGCTCGAAGTTAGATCCAACACCACTTCCAACAGCATCATAGACAACGTCCGGAATAGCGTAGCCGGCGAAGTTTGGCACACCTTCTTCAGCGCCTGAATAGGTCTGCGCGAACAAATCAATTGGATTTGGTTGACCCCCGCGACCAGCGCGCGCCAAGGCGCCAACCTGATCGATGTTGTTGGCCGAATAATTGTTCGACAACCAAACATTTGGGTTACCGCCGGAATAACGGCCTACGCCTGCACGAACTTGAAGGCTAGGCGTTGCGTCCCAAACGGCTGCGAGGCGTGGCTGAATGAGATCTTCTCCGTCCAGGGTTTGAGAGTTGGAGAAGCCATAATCGGCGACAAAGTCCGGGTTCTCAGTCGGCAGATCCGACGTCGTGTACCAGTCGTATCGCAGACCAGCGATAACTGATAGATTATCGAGAAGCTGGAACTCATCCTGGCCATAAAGTGAGTATTGTGCGTAGCCCCAGTCTGCAGCAGCATCGTCCGGGTTCTGAGAGGGTGCATTGTTGTAATAAATGCGATCAACCAAACCATTTTCAAAGTTGTCGATACCCCTAAAACGCAGCTCCGTTTCAGTGTGCTGAACAAACAGGTTGAAAACATCCAGATCGCGACGTTCTGCACCAAACAAGAAAGAGTGATCTCCCATGTCGTAGTTGGCACGGAATACCAGATCGAGCTTCTGATAATCTAGCTTATTAGACTGGCGGCTATCGTCACCACCCAGGTAAACCGTCACATCGCCCGTATCGATCTGAATTTCGCCAAAGTCGTTTCCGCCGACTGAACGGACGTCATTTTTGAAGTCTAGATAGCTCGCCAAAAACTCTGTCGAGAAATTGTCGGTCCAGTCTGAGTAAAGAGAACCCGCGAATGAGTGAATGCGGGAGCCACGATTGTACAAGTGGTTAGAAAATTCGAACTCGTCACTGTCACCATCGGACCGAACAGTGTTGAAGCCGTCATTATAGTTATACGTTAAGGCCGCGCGATGCTGATCACTGATGTTCCAGTCAAGCTTCACGAGAATTTTCTCGTCGGCGTTATCAAAACTTTCAGGCGTTGTCCCCGGGTCGTACTGATAGACTGTATTGGAAATGGCAGAGATACGATCAAGTTCAGCTTGGCTGATCTGGAAAGCTCCATTCCCGACAGTCTCTTGAAGATTGAATGTGTTAGCGCCCTCTAGCTTTTCGTAGGCGACGCTGAAGAAAAGCTTGTCTTTGATGATCGGGCCACGGACATTAATACCATATCGAATTTCATCGAATGGGTTGAAGGCTGTATCCACACCATCAACTTTCCCGCCGCGCAGGCTTTCATTTGTATAGTCGATGAAAGCCCCGCCGTGGAATTCATTTCCGCCGGATTTAGTGACTGAGTTTATGTTACAGGCTGTGAAACCGCCATATTTGACATCAAAAGGTGCGATTTCCACAGAAACCTGTTCGATGGCGTCGAACGGGAATGGCATGCGCTCTGTAGGGTAACCGTTAGAGTTCAGACCAAAAGCATCGTCCATTGAGATACCGTCAAGCGTGATAGAGTTGAAGCGTGAGCTTTGGCCGACACACTGGACAGAGTTGATATCGCCACGGCTCTCATCGATGAAAACACGGGGGTCGAGACGAATAATATCTGCAATGTTCCGGTTGATAGCGGGCGCATTCTCGATCGTCGTAATCCCGAAAGATACATTTGGGCCTGTTGCCAAATCTGCAACAACTTGGCGCTGGCCGACGACGATGATTTCATCTTCAAAATTTTCGGATGCCAGAGCGAAAGTTAGTAGCGACTCATCACCGAGAGAAAGACGAATGCCTTCTACACGCTGTCCACGAAGGTTCGCGGCGGTCACTTCAACATTGTAGGCGCCTGTGACGGACAGGTTGCGAACGGCAAAGCCGCCATCACCATCAGTCGTAACAGTCCGAGCGAAGCCTGTTTCCGTATTAACGAGGCTGATGTTTGCATTGGCGACTGGCGCGCCGGCTTCGGTTTGAACGAAACCGCGAATAGTGGAGGTTGTGACCTGAGCTTGAGCAAGGGTCGGAATGAGAGCAGCGGCGGCAATCGTGCTCGTGCCGAGCAGGAAGGCGGCGCCGATAGAAAGGCGTTTTGACATTGGAGACACTCCGGAAAGTCTGTCGATGTGAGGTATATTGCGCTGTAACCGGGACGTTCCCGGCAACTTTGCGCGCCCCCTAGCAATGGTTTTAGACAGTTATGTGACAGTACTGCAATGTTCCGAGGAAACCTCAGCTCTGTGTCATTTGAGACACAGCACGCACTTTCCTTTCGCGGCATTCGAGTTATTGAAGCGGCATGACAGACCTTATGGACAAGACTCTGAAGATTGCAGAGCTGGATTTCTCACAGTTTACTGCGGATCGCGCCAAATTTGGGCGGGATCTCGTCGCGGGAATGCGAGAGACGGGCTTCATCGTGATTCGCAATCATACGATCCCACAGACCGACATTGAGGCGGTAGAATCGGCGAGCCGCGACTTTTTTGCGCAGCCTGTTGGAGCTAAAACTCAATATGCGATGCCGGATAGTCATTTCCAACGCGGTTATTCTCCGTTCGGTACCGAATCGGCTAAGGATCAGGATGCACCTGATCTGAAGGAGTTCTGGCATGTTGGTCGTGACACCATCCCCGGCATTCCGGGAACGCCCGATGTTGCAGGCCTGCCGCACTTTGATCGCTCATCCCACGATCTGTTCAATGCCATGGACGACTTTGCGCGGACCTTGATGATTTCCATCGGCGAGACCTTGGATATGACACCGGAGCGGATGAGCGCCGCACTCGATAATGGCAATTCGATTCTCCGCCTTCTTCATTACCCACCCATGCCCGAAGGCGCAGGGTCTGCTGTGCGGGCTGCGGAACATGAGGATATCAATCTGCTGACATTGCTGTTGGGCGCTGAAGAAGCTGGCCTTCAAGTCAAGCACCGCTCAGGTGTCTGGCTATCGATTGATGCGCCGCTGGGCTCGCTGGTGGTCAATGCCGGCGATATGCTCGACCGACTTACAGGCGGCGTCATCCCGTCAACCACACATAGGGTGGTCAATCCAACACGAGAGCGCGCGCCGCATTCGCGCTATTCCATGCCGTTCTTCCTACACCCGGCGAACGACTTCCTACTCGAAGCTCTACCGACCTGTCTTGAGATGGGCGGCAAGGCCAAAACGCCAGTTACGGCGCGAGTTTATCTGGACGAGCGACTGCGCGAAATCGGACTCGCCAAAGCCTAAGCAGCGAAGCGGGCTTAAAGGCCCACCAGAATCCCCGCCAAGGCCGCGCTCATCAGATTGGCAAGGCTGGCCGCGAACACGGCTTTCAAACCCATCCGCGCGATTTCTGGCTTCCGGTCCGGAATGATTGTGCCGAGTCCACCAAGCAAAATCCCGATCGAAGCGAAGTTCGCGAAGCCGCAGAGGGCGAATGTCAGGATCGTAACCGATTATGGCGACAGCTGATCCTGAACGTCGATCAGTGACAAATAGGCGATAAATTCATTGAGCACGACCTTCTCGCCGAAGATAGCGCCGCCAATCCGTGCCTCTTCCCACGGAATACCAATGGCCCACATGACGGGCGAAAACAGCCAACCCAATATGTACTGAATCGACAACTCATCAAACCCGACCAGCCCCCCGGCCCAACCCAATAAACCATTCACCAAAGCGATCAGCGAGATGAAGGCGATCAGCATGGCCGCGACAGCGATGGCAATCTGTACGCCCGTTTGAGCCCCGTTCGCGGCAGCAAGAAACACATTATTATATTCCCTGGACGGTTCCGGAGCTTCAATACGCGTGACCGGATCGTCGACGTCCGTATGGGGGCTTGGCATAATGATCTTGGCCATCATGAGTCCCGCAGGGGCGCTCATAAAGGCAGCAGCGATGAGGAAGTCGGCCCGGATGCCCATTTCCACATAACCCGCCATGACTGACCCGGCGATAGAGGCCAAGCCCGAGACCATGATGGTGAACAACTCGAACTTGGAAATATTCTTCAAATAGGGCTTGAGCGACAGCGGAGCCTCAGCCTGACCGACGAAAATGTTCGCTACTGTATTGAGGCTCTCAATAGGACGCGTCCCCGTGACCCACTGCATGAACCGTCCACCCCAGCGGACGATGAACGGCATAATCTTGAGATAATACAACACTTCCATCAGCGCGGCGAAAAAGATGATGACAGGCAAGACCCGCACGAAGAAAATGAATCCTAGATTGGATGGGTCGCCCAGCGGCCCGAACATAAAGGAGATACCATCGTTGGAATAATCGAGCAGAGTTTGGAAGCCCCCGGCCAAGGCCCCGAGCGCGGTCTTTCCAACCGGCACGAATAAGACCAGCACGGCAATGGCGACCTGAAGGCCAAAACTCGCCAACACAATGCGCGGTGAGATGGAGCGGCGGTCAGACGAAAAGGCGACGGCAATCGCAAACAATACGGCAATGCCGACAAGCCCGAAGGCAGGATGGTTCATGGATCGATCCCCTCGCGCCCGGACGCGTCACGCATACTAACGCCGGATTCCCGCTCCATGCCGGACCCGTCATATCGGAACGACCTAGCCTGTCTTTTCCAGAAGCGCTAGAACCTGTCTCACCGCACTGTCGGGGTCGCTGACAATATACTCGGCATCCAGAATCAGATCAGCATGCTGGGCTGACGGTTTCACGAATTGCTCATGCGCGGGGAAAACTTGTTCAGCCAGCTGTCGACGGACGAACTCCAATTCGCGGCCTCGCTCCTCCACATCGCGACGTTCACGCCTCGATCGGCGCAGGGCTTCGTGACAGCGAACATAGACGCAAACGTCAGCCAACTCGACCAATTGCGGTTGGCTCAGCACCAATGTCCCATCGACAATCAAGGTGTCGCCTGTCGGGATAAGACGCTCAGACCCGGCGCGCAGAGACACACTAAAGTCATAGAGCGGAATGTCGGCCACTTTCTGAGCGCGGAGTCGCGTCAACGCTGTTTCCATTTCCGCCCAATCGATTGCGTAAGGCTGATCAAAATCGAAATCATGACGATCCTCTGCACTGCCGGAGGGACGATCATGGTAGAAGGAGTCTTGCGCCAGAATCGTTGCATCGGGAATCGACTTCATAATGCGGCGCGTCAGCCACGTCTTTCCAGAGGCGCTACCGCCGGAAATCAGGAGTGTCTTCATGACGGATGGTCCCAAGCCGTGCCGATCAATTGGCGCCCCCACTTAATCGGCCAAATGGCGCTAGGCTAGAGCCGAGTCCAGCCGCCCTGCTATCGGAGTGGCCAATGCTCCAGACCCACGGGCCACGACTGTCAGGGCTGGCTGAATGTCATCATCTGCAACCGCGCGGAACAATGGCGAGCCACGCCGGCGGCTTTCCGGTCGCCGCGATCATCATATAAGACAGCAAGCCTATCATAGGCAGAGCCAAGACCCGCGCTGGCGGCTCGTTCAAGTTTCAGTATGGCCTCTGTCTTCAGACCTGCCTCTAAATCCTGCTGCGCTAGAAAATAGAGACCAACCGGATCGCCCTGCAGACCGCGTTCGCGCAATTCTTGCCGGGTTTTGGTCCGGTAAAAAGTTCTGTCCACGATGAACGGGAAAGCCACGCTGCATATCGAAACATTTAGCGTGTCCGTGGGAGCATTATAGACGGCGGTGCCTGGCAAAATCGCCGCGATCAGAATGAACCCTTTGAGATGTCCTGACAAAGCGATCACGCTACACGTTCGATCAACTCAATGATCGTTCGATCTTTTCCTGCATATCCCGCCATTGCCGCCTCCTCCTGCGCCGACTTTTGGGTAGAGGGGCGAAGGGGCAGCGTTCAAATGACAATAAGTGTTAGGTTAGGCGAGGCTGGCACCTAACGGGATTTGTCATGAAATAAGGCCGGTTTGTTAGACTATGAGACCTAATAGTCTCAGTTCGTCACGAACAGATAGGTCGCGGTTTGATCCGACACATTGGAAATCCGGATCCGATATTTCGAGGTCCAAAGTGGCAGGAAGCGACAACTCTTCGCCCGATCGCCAACAACGCCGTCACAGACAGGCGCATCGTCCGTGCCGTCCTGAGCAATTTGCCATTCCAGGGTCGAGTTATTCATAGATTTCAGCGTCATTTCAGCAGGTTCTGCCGCATAGAAAATATCTTCAATGATATCTTGCTCTCCAGGCGCCAGCGTGTGGCGGCGATAGGCTGGCCCTTTAATGCGTCCTCGAAAGGGAATGGATTGCCGGTCGTTTTCGGGAGTCAGGTCATGGGCCATAAGAACCCAGCTTTTGGCCAAATCTTCTGTGCCACCAATCGGCGACGCCCCCAACAGCTGCAGTTTCTGAGACACATCAAACAGTTTGGACGCATCCTGATCCGCCAAAGCCGCCTCGCCCGCTTCAACCAGCGCGATAATGCGCGCGTGATGATCAGGGATGGTCGTCTCAATATGTTTGGCGGCGACACTGGTCGTGACGTCAGCGTGGGTCGCCTGCACAGATCTATCAGCCGCTTCGCACGCGCAGAGCAGCAACGCCGACATCAAAACTGGGAAAAAACCAACGCGCATGGTGTGCGACCTCCGATTACAAAATTGGAAGAGCGCGCGAACTCTGTAAAGACTATTTTTCAAACAAACACGAAGCAGGTGTCGATCCGATCAGGGAACGGAACATGACGGATACATCCATCCTCCTCATTGAGGACGAACCGGACATTGCAAATTATATTCAGCAGGTTCTGCGTGCCGAAGGCTGGACGGTAACCCTTCACGCCCAGACTAAGGAGGGGCTGCATGCGGCCAAAGCCAATCCCTATGATGTTTTTATCTTCGACCGCATGCTCCCTGACGGTGAAGGTTTGGAGATGGTCGAGAATTTGCGGGCCAATGGAATTGAAACCCCGGTGCTGATGCTAACGGCGCTCGGAAATTCCGAAAACAAGGTGGAGGGCTATCAGCGAGGCGCGGATGATTACCTCGCCAAACCGTTTGAGCCAGCCGAACTCGTGGCGCGCATCTCTGCGCTCCTGCGCCGCTCACGCGGACACGTTCGAACCGATCTTCGTATGATTGATGATCTGGAAATTCATGACAAGGCGCGCACCGCGCACCGCGCTGGCCAGCATCTCAAATTGAGCCCTAAAGAATTCGACCTTCTGATCTATTTTGCCGATAATGCCGACGCGCTTATCACGCGTGATATGTTGCTTCGCGATGTTTGGAATATGAGCTTCGATCCCGGCACCAACGTCGTCGATGTGAATATTGGCCGGCTACGACGAAAACTCGACGGCGATCACAAGACGCCCTTGCTGCGAACCGTGCGCGGCCTTGGCTACACATTCGGTCCTGAATAATTTTTCCCCCGCGCGCATATCGCCGATCTGTCTTCTCTCGTCTCACCGCCGAGTTGATCCTTGCGCCTGCGCTGATCTTCGCTTTGATTATGACCTTGAGCGGGTGGCAAACAGTGTGCGGCTTGCGCACAGAAATCACGAACCAGATCAATGACGACGTGGCCAGCCTGTCAGAAGTCTACCTCACACAAGGTCCGGATGCGGTTGATGTTGCGATCTCACAGCGCCTCGCGCTATCGCCACTGAGTCGAGCCGGAGCACATTATCGATTTGAGGACCAAGGGGGTCTACCCCGATCCGGCGATCTCAGCGCGGCCATCACTCAAAGCTCAAAGCTGACCGACCCCACCATTGTTCAATCCACTAACTTTGGATCTCTCACTTTACGAGCGACAGTGTTTCAGGGCGGAGAAACATTGATTGTCGCGCGTGAGAATAGCGCGATCCGCAAGGCGGCTTGGGTTCAACTTCGTAACACGCTCATCGGGTTAGTTGCCCTGATCGCTCTGGCTGCGCTGATAGCCGTCCGCGCGACAGGATCTTTGCGGCAACGGATCGGCCAGATGAACGACACGCTCGACCATGTCGGTAAAGGTCATCTTGATGCGCGCCTGCCCGAGACAGGGCAAGAAGACGAGCTTGGGGCGTTGGCCTCTCATATTAATGGCATGATCGGACGCGCCGAACGGTTACTCAATCTACGCAAGCGCGTGACTGACCAAGTCGCCCATGAAATGCGCTCACCGCTGACACGGCTTGATGCCGCTCTGCTGAAAGCCCAATCCAACACACGCGCTGATCCAGCGCTGGCCAAGGCGAGGGCCGAATTGAAGTCCAGCCTCCGCCTGTTGGATGGGTTGCTCGATGTGTCATCGGCTGAAGCGCAGCAAGGGGATCGGCGTAATCTCGAGCCCGTCGATTTGGCCGAATTAGGTGCCAATATGGTGGAACTGTTCGAACCTGTCGCAGAACTTCGTGGCCAGCATCTGGTTCTAGAAGCTCGCGCTAAAGCGGTCGTTGATGCCGCTCCCGCCCAAATTGGCCGACTGATTTCCAACCTGATCGATAATGCGCTGAAGTATGCCGACCCCAACACCGATATCATTATCTCAATTGACACACTCGGGAATAAGGCTGTTCTTTCCGTAGCCAATCAAGGCCCGCAAATTCTCGGCGAACTCCGTTCCGAAATTTTCACGCCCTTCTTCCGCCACCCTGACATGGCGGAAAAACAGGGGCATGGCCTCGGCTTAGCCTTGTGCCGATCCATCGCTCTGCGTCATGACGGCACGCTCGACATCACGCCGAACCCACACCTCACCATTTTTACGCTGACCCTGCCGCTTACTGAGCAAAGCTAAACTCGTCTCACCCTACTAAAAGCTCCCGCTGAGAGAGAAACGAAGGATCGGACCAAAGGCGAACTTGGAGTCCTGCATTTCCTTTATGACGCCTACATCGCGCCGCGCGGTAAATCGCGTCCGCTCGAAAAATTCCTCTTGCCCGATGAGGTTAGAAATACTGGCGTTCAGGGTCATGCCAGCGAGATTTTTATGCTCGATGAACACGCGCGTAAACGGTCTATCATTCCCGTTCCGATCCACCGAAAATAACCGGTAGCGTTCGGCTGAAACATAATGCTCGACATAAAAACCATACGCCCAATCCGTTCTTGGAATATCGTGGCGATAGCTGGCTTC
Source organism: Algimonas ampicilliniresistens (assembly GCF_030159955.1). Classification (GTDB taxonomy): domain Bacteria; phylum Pseudomonadota; class Alphaproteobacteria; order Caulobacterales; family Maricaulaceae; genus Litorimonas; species Litorimonas ampicilliniresistens. Next base: position 199,568 of record NZ_BSNK01000001.1, on the reverse strand, counting down.
ATAATAGATTTTCTTGTCCCCGTTCAGTCGTCGTCCGAAAGCTAACACAGGATCATCTACGGTTGAGTCGCGCCAATCGAAGATCAAGTTTAGCTCGGTGCCCGGCAAACCCCATTTGTCACCTTTAAGCGTCGTCGCGACGTCAAAGCCATAGCGGTAAGCCTTGCCGATATTGCCAACACCGTCGCCATCGACACCAATTGGAATTCGGTCCACCGTGTCCGATATCGCCGCGCCGTAAAACTCGATCCGGAACGTGTTACCCTGTCCAAAATCCTTGTCGAATTCGAGACTAGCCAACCAGCTTTGCGAAGGGATGAGATCCGGATTAGCGGATCGATCCAAATCTTCCTGAAGATCGACGGATGAGATAAAATCGAAGAAATTGAGTTGTCCAACTTCGCGCTCCACTTTTGAGCGGATCTGGAAACTATCATCGACCTTGTAGGTCGCAGACAGAAAGCCCTTTGGACGAACAAACTCGCGTGGATCGACCGATGCCAATCCAAGGCGTTCCTGCATCAGTTTTGAATATTCAACCCCAGCAGAAGCTTGCAAATCCCATTTGTCACCATAGGGACGGCTATGCGTCACCGTACCTTCGAAACGATCTTCGCTGACATTAAATCCTGTCATCGGCCTACCCACAAAGGCCATGTCTGGCTCTTGCGTCAGAAGTTGTTGCTCAATATCCAGCTCATTATAAGCGCCTTCACCCGCAAACTGCCAGTCACCGCCCTCCGGCAAACTCCAAGAATATTCAACGCGGCCAACGAGCTCTAATTCTTCAGCGGTCTGGTCAAATCGACTGGCTTCAACAAAACCCGTTTGAGGGTCAAAAACAGCAAACCCGCGACTTGTCGGCGAATGTTCGCGATCAAGAACACCCGTAATCTTGAGCTGCCCATCCAAGAACGGAAATTCGTAGTCACCGTCAATTTCCAGATTCCACTCATCCTCACTTTCAGTTGCGAGGGTCAGACTGTCATCCCCGTCTGCCGTAACAGGCGTTCGAATTCCCGTAGCTGAACGATTGAAATTGAACAGGTAGTATTCCGTATTCAGGTTGATCTTGTGATCCGGAGCAGGCGTCCAGCCGAGGTTGAGCGCAACGCCCGGCCGATCACCGAAATTCTGTATCTTCTCCGTACGATGCTCAAAGATTATGCCCGAAGCATCGGACCGCGTTTCATCTGAGGTCGCCCCTCCCCGAAATCCATATTCACGCAATTGCAGAGCGTAGGTGAGACCGCCTGCGACATCGAATTCCCCTGACAAGTTGATTTCTGCATTCAACAAATTGGGTTCGAGGTCGCGGCGGAATTGAGGATTCCACTCCCACGTTCCCTTCAAGCCGCCTGATTGGCTCACCGTTATATCTGCGACCTGCCCGCTCAAACCGGGGATCGAGAGAGATGCGCCGTCGCGGATACGGATTTCAACGACATTATCCGCTAAGATTTTCTCTAACTCGTCTCGTGCGTCAGCCTTGCCGGTTAATCGCTCGCCATTGATCAGAACATTGGCGCCGCCCTGTCCCAAGCCACGACGTCCAGTATCCCCACTCTGGACCTGAAACCCCGGAATCCGCCGGACCATGTCCAACGCCGTTCTGGGGACATAGCTAGCGAAATAGCTGGCCGGGTAAGTATCGGGCGCGGGGACTTCCTTGGAGGTCGAAGTCCCCGCAACGGCTGGAAGGGTTGTTTCAGCCGCCTGTTCTGATGTTTGTTCTGATGTTTGTTCTGGGGCTTGCTCAACAGGTTGTATGACAGCGTGAGCGCCAGAGGTTAGACCTGTGATTAGGCAAAGCGATGTCGTGACCGCCAGAAGCGGCTTGAGAACATTAGACATGAAGATACCCTACTTCTTGGGGTCGTGTTCGAATGTCCCGAAGGTCATAACGAGTGGATCTTTCTGGTGTGCCCCAGAGAGGCTGATCCGGACTTGGTCTTTCTTAAACTTCAATGTAATCTCATCTTCTAAAATCAGACCTGCCTTGGAAATCAACTTGGCGTAACGGTTCCGCTGCTCAGTGCTGACTTTCCGGCCATCGACCGTCAGATATTCTTGGCAAAGTTTGATGTAAACTGTCTTATCATTGCGTTTCACAAAACCGTCTTTGACTAAAGCATCCATGAGGTCAGCCCGCAGCGCCATCACATCCAAAGGGCGGCCATTGATCATAATGGTTTTGCCTTCTTCTGGATCAGACACCGTCACCGTGTGAGTGCTGTTGGAATGGCTTGTGCTATGCGCCCTTTCTGCAGCGTGAGCTTTAGCTTCGACCTTGCGCACAGCCCGCTCCCGAGCGCGTTCGGCTTGTTCCACTCGACGCTCCGCCTGTTCTCGAACACGCTCGGCCTGTTCACGAGCCCGTTCAGACTGTTCTGCCTGACGCTCCGCCTGCTCGCGGACACGTTCGGCCTGATCACGGTTGCGTTCCGACTGTTCGACCTGACGAGCTGCCTGTTCGCGCATGAGGGAGACATGTTGCATTTCAGATTCGACGCGGTGACGAATATCCTCAGCGCCTAGGTTCAGGCCCATGGCTTCAACCTGTTCGCCCCAGGCCTCCATTTTCTCGCCCCAAGCCTCCATGCTCTCTTCCCAATCGCCATCGAAGCGTTTCTCAACCTCTTCGCCCCAGGCCTCCATTCTTTCTTCCCACTCGCCTTCGAAACTGGCCTCAATTTTTTCGCCCCAGGCTTCCATTTTCTCGCCCCAAGCCTCCATAGCGGCTTCGAAGTCAGCCTCTGTCTCATAGTCACCGAAGTTGGGCACGGGAACTGTAGGGAGGGTTGCAACCACGGGTGTCGCGGGCATGGCCGGCATAGGCGGCACGGACGGCATTTCAGGCATCGGCGGCAATTCAATACCGTTCACTTTCCCAGTAATTTTCCCATTCGATCGTATGACGGTTTCTGGGAGCATGACATGTTCCGTAGTCTCACGGTCTTCGACAATTTCTGCCGTTTGCGATTGAGCCATCGACACTGTGCTACACGCTGCTGTTCCCAACATGAGGGCTGACACCGCCACCGCGGACAGGCGACTGGATGACGTTCGGGCCGTCGGGCGACCCATCAGGCGGTTCAGGCGCGTCAATAAGGGACCCCCGTCAGCCGCCATCGCCAAGGCAGGCGCCTGCGACCCAAGGCGAAGCGCCGCAAGACCCCGCGCCAAATCAGTTGGCCGACCGCAAATTTGCACGGCGATGTCGTCACAGGCTTGCTCCCGGTCGACATCAATCAAACGCGACAGAATAAGCACGGTTGGATTGAAGTAGAGCACCGTCTTGATTGCGGTTTGGATCAGACCGAACATGAAGTCGTGACGGCGGATATGTGCGAGTTCATGCAGCAAGATCGCTTCGACTTGCGCAGAAGGTAGCGATGTCAAGAACCCGAGTGGGACAAGAACGATCGGGCGAAGCGCCCCCAATGTCATCGGGCCGTTGACATGCTCAGAGATGAATAAACGAACCCGCTCATGCGTCCGGCTGCGCTGTACAAGTGTGCCGAACCGACTGTTCCAGTCCGATCCCGCCGTGCGCAAACCGCTTGTTGCCAGCCAACGTGTCATCGCCCAAGCGCGGTAGGCCTGCAGGCTCAAAAAGGCGAACCCGATCGCCCACGCCATACCAAGCCAAGGCACTAACGCGACCGCGAGGCCGCTTTCCAAGCTTTGGATCGGAAGAACGCTGACAGACACTGAGAGGTCCGTGAAGCCCCCGCCTTGAGAGGCTTGATCCCCTGAAACTTGTGTTGGTGACCAACTACGGAGCTTTGTGATCGTCAAAATCATGAAGGTCGCCAGAAAGGCGCCAAAAGTCCCGACCAGTCCGGTCATCCCGATCAGATAGCGGAGCTTTGCTCTGCGTTCTGTTACCAAAGCGCGGAGCGTCAAAACGACAACACCGATCAAAGCGGCCTGCCATAGGCTGTGTAGAATAGACCATCCGAGCGCGTCCCAGAGTGCGGTGATATTCAGTGTCATTGTCTCGTCCCCTTAATCTTACTTTGTCAGCTGCGATCGCTAGATCGCGCTGTCAGTCTTTTGGTCAATGTCTAACGAATCCAAAAACTCACGAATTTTTTCGATGTCGCCTGGACTGGCCTTATCCGTACCCAACGCATGCATGACGAGGTCTGGCACTGACCCCTCAAACGCCGTATTTACAAACCGGTCGAATAGCCGCGATTTGGTCGCCGCCTCACTCACCATCGCCCGATAATTATAGGATTTCCCTTCACCTGGTGAGCGGCTGACTAGACCCTTATCATGCATCCGCTGTACCTGTTTCAAGGTCGTTGTATATCCGACCGACTTTGTACGGCTCAATTCCTCATGAATCGTCTTCACACTGCAGGACTGGCGTTCCCAAAGAACCTGAAGAATAGCAGTTTCCGCCGGAGAGGGTTTGATTATCTGTGTCATATGGATTTGGTAAACGACAGATGTCGTCTAGTAAACCACCAAAACGACACATGTCGTCCTTTTAACATTTGACGTCACACCAATCTAGGTCGTTACGTCTCTATTCGTAGCTCATCCGCCGCTAAGTCGAAAACTTCGAACACCTGATTAGCGCATATGAGAATAGATCCGACCTCGTTCGATTCTGCATCGATGGATGCAAGCTCGAATAGAAAGCTCGGCCACGCCCGACTCTTAATATTGGCGTTCAGGAATTGGCTCGCAGCCCGGACTCTTTCATCAGTCGATTTTTTCCAAGCACGATGCAGAATTTTCGCACCAAGCTGACTGCCTGTCATCACATATCGGTAGCCGATCTCGTTAAAAGCAAGCTGTTCTGGGGGACTAGTCCAAGTTGGCAGCTTCGCTCCTAAAGCAGCTAGATCGTGCTTTAATTCCGCTATAAAATTCAGTGTGGGCGTGATCTCTGACAGCAGCGGCTCATAGAGACTTTGAACTAAGAAATGTGCAGAGAGGAAGCGCTTAAGGCCCTCAACTGTTGTCAGATCAAGTGCACCCAAGCGTGCGTCGATCCGGTTGTGACTCGCAGCGGTACCTTGACGCAATTTTGTCCGCAATTCATTCATCGACACGGCTATAGGGTCGTGCACCAAACCGCACAACAACTCCGACATGTATCCATGCACTTCCCAATCGCATCAAAAGCCTCATAATATACTTTAACTAGCAATTGGTCGTGGATCGCGCGTCACTTGGAGACCAGATCGGATGTCCAAATCCAACTTATCGCATAACGAAGAGCTTGCGCTCGACAATTGCGATTCTGAACCAATCCATACGCCGGGGTCCATTCAAGCTTTTGGATGTATTCTCGCGGGCAATACAGATTTAGCTCGTATTGATTATGCCAGTTCGAACACAGCAGACATTCTGGGCATGGCGCCGGCCAAGCTACTCGGCATAAGCTTTGAAGAAATTCTTGGCCGAAGTTTAGCGCACGACGTTCGAAACACGTTGAGCATGTCGACCTCATCGCGTCAGCGCGAGCGCGTCGGCTTACTGACTCGAGACCAGCAAGTGGTCGAAGTCTTTACCCACCTCAATTTGGACGGACTTGCTGTCGTCGAGTTCGAACCTATCGAGCCTACCGCGAATGATCGCCGTTCATCAGTCGACAAAATGCGCATTCTGCTCGATCAAGCCAGTCATCAACGGTCAATCCAGAACTTGCTCAAAGTGTGCGCTCACGGACTGCGAGACCTAACCGGTTATGACCGCGTCAAAGCGTATCAATATAGTGACAATGGCGACGGAGAGGTCGTCGCCGAATCGCGAACTTCTAAGGCGGAGAGCTTCCTCGGCTTGCGCTACCCCTCATGGGATGTTCCCACTCAAGCCCGCGCATTGCAGGTTAAAAACCCTGTGCGAATATTGTCAGGTGTGGCCCATGCACCCGTTCCTGTTTTAGCGTTGAGCGAAGATCTGGCACCGCTTGATATGAGTTTAGCGCATTTGCGGGGCGTTTCTCCCATTCATATCGAATATCTCCAAAATATGGGCGTCCATGCGACATTGACGATCGGCCTAGTCGTGTCGGGTCGGTTGTGGGGTATGTTTGCCTGTCACCATCTAGAGCCACGCAATATCAGTTCTGACCTTAGGATTGCTGTTGAACTGTTCGGACAGCTTATCTCCTTGGTCATTCAGCAGAAGCTGGAAGTCGAACGTGCAAATGCGCGGACACAGACAGGCGAAGGCCGTCGGCGCATCCTAGCCGAGACTGATGCCTCCACAGATCTTCTGCACGCATTTCCGACTCTGGGACCAATTTTGCAGGATGTTGTCGATAGCGATGGCCTCGCCATTATCCGCGACGATCGTATTCAAACCCTTGGTTCAACGCCGTCTTCGGACGCTATACGGGTTATTGCAGGGCGAAAGCCTGACGACGATAACCTACTCGAAAACACATCCTCGCTTTTGCATGAAGGTTGGGTCACGGATCAGGATTTGGCCGATACAGCTGGATGCCTCCTAATCCGCTCCACGGCTGCTTACCCATTGCAGTTGATGTTCTTTCGAGATGGAAAAACTCGTAACGTTAACTGGGCCGGCAAACCGGAAAAGACGATCAAACAGGGGGCTTTCGGACCGCGCCTAACACCGCGTGAATCTTTTGCTGCCTATATGGAACAACAGTCAGGGTGGAGCATCGATTGGTCTGCTTTCGACAATGAGGCCGGACGCGAATTTCAAATATTGTTGACGCAAATTACGGCAAAGGGTGAGCGCGCCCAGATGCTGCGTCACAAGGACCTCGTCTCCCATCAACGCCAGCAGGATCTGTTGATTGCGGAACTTAACCATCGCGTGAAAAATATTCTGGCTCTGATCCGATCACTCTCGCGTCAGGCTAAATCCTCATCAGCCTCGCTGGAAAGCTACGCTCAGGCATTAGAGCAGCGAATTTCTGCGTTAGCAGCCGCTCACGATCTCGCTGTCGACAATACGATGCAAGGCGTATCTCTACGCAGCATTCTGGAGACAGAGCTGCGGCCCTACGCCAACGATGACGGCGCACAATATCTATTATCGGGACCCTTGATTGGCCTCAGACCAGATGTTTCCCCAATCATCGCTCTTGTCATACATGAAGTTGTGACGAATGCCGCGAAATATGGCGCGCTTAGCACACCGGATGGAATCGTACGTGCACGATGGTCGCTAGAAGAGACGGGTCTGACATTTAGCTGGTTGGAAATGAACGGACCAAAAGTGTCCCCCCCGACGCGCCACGGATTTGGTCGATCACTGATTGAACGTGCAATTCCTTACGAATTCGACGGGACGTCGATACTTGAATATCCTGAAAGCGGAGTGAAATTCGATTTCACCCTACCCACGAAATTATTGGTTGAAATCGAAGAAGAAAAAGCCGTCAAAATTGTTGGCTCAATCGGCAAGGTCGAGAGGGTCGCTAGCGATCAAACAGCCCTACTCGTCGAAGATAATATCGTACTCGCTATGGATATGGTCGAAAGCCTAACACGCCTTGGCACGCGCTCGGTCGAGACCTCCGCGACTGTCGAAGAAGCGCTCCGCCATTTAAAAAATCAGACATTCGACTTCGCCGTACTCGATATGAATTTGCGTGGAGTCGTGTCGTTCGATATTGCTAAAGCTCTGATGGAGGCTGGCACTCCTTTCCTATTCGTGACCGGTTATGGTTCATCGCTCGACGTACCAACTGAACTTAAGAGCATAAAAATCTTGACCAAACCGGTCGATGATGGGGCGCTCTCCAAAGCAGTCGGAGATTTACTGTCCTGAGTCTCCTCCGCAGCGATTCATTGACAGGGGGGCATGTGAGGCTTAGCGGGCCGTCTTTCCCCTTGCTGTTGCGGATATGACCGTCACGGCCCAACGGTACCCTCATGACAACATTCTCCGATCTCGATCTGGCCGAGCCGCTTTCGCGCGCATTGGCGACACTCGGTTACACCGAGCCAACGCCAATCCAAACTGAAGCGATCCCACATCTCCTTAAGGGTCGCGACCTACTGGGCATTGCTCAGACCGGCACAGGCAAGACGGCGGCGTTCGCCCTGCCGACTTTGCACCACATTTTCACCAGTGAAATGGATCCGCCTAAACGCGGGGCGCGCGTGCTCGTCCTGGCTCCGACCCGCGAACTGGTCGGGCAGATCGAAGAGAGCTTCCGCAATTATGGTCGGTTCATGATGGACCTTGAGGTCGCTAAAGTTACAGGCGGCGTGTCCATTGCCCGTCAGATCAAACGGCTTGTCCACGGCAATGATGTATTGGTTGCCACGCCCGGCCGCCTTATCGACCTGCTCGACCGCGGCGACCTCCGCCTTTCCGGTGTTGAAGTCCTCATCCTCGATGAAGCCGACCAGATGATGGATATGGGTTTCATTCACGCGCTTAAGAAAATTATCCCGCTGCTGCCAAAGCAACGTCAAACCTTGTTCTTTTCCGCCACACTGCCACCGAAGATCAAGAAACTCGCCGATAGCTTTTTGACCGACCCTGTTCGCGTCACGGTCTCACCGGCTAACTCGACAGCTGAACGTGTTGAGCAATCGCTGATCTTCGCTAAAAGCCCTGAAAAACCGATGCTGCTGGCCGACCAACTCCTGCGCCCAGAGGTCACGCGCGCACTGGTCTTCACTCGCACCAAACATGGGGCTGACCGGGTCGTGAAACGTCTGGCAACAATCGGCATTCCGTCGCTCGCCATTCATGGCAATAAAAGCCAAGGTCAACGCACACGCGCGCTGGACGCGTTTAAAGACGGCACCGTCAATGTTCTGGTGGCAACCGATGTGGCCGCGCGCGGGATTGATATTCCCGGCATTAGCCATGTCATCAATTATGAAATTCCCAATGTGCCCGAGCAATATGTGCACCGGATCGGCCGCACCGCGCGGGCGAAGGCGTCTGGCTTTGCCATTGCCCTCGTCGCCCCGGACGAGAAGGCCTATCTGAAGGATATTCAGAAACTGCTCGGCGAAACTATTCCCGTCGTCGCTATGCCCGAAAACATGGCAGACCGCATCAAGGTCATCGAAGCACGTGACGCCATCGCTCGGGTCGAAGTTTCACCTGATCAGAGCCGAAAAGGCCGCGGCAAGTCGCGTAAGCGCGGCAAGAAAAAGACCGATGGTCGAGGCAATAGAGCCGACACACGCGGGGCTCCACAAGCACCGTTTGCGGCAAAGAATAAAGACAAGCCCAAAGAGAGCTTCAAAGATAAACCCAGAGACAACGCCCAGAACAAATCCAAAGACAGTTTCAAGGGCAATTCTAAAAACACATCGAAGGATGGGTCCGAATATCGCAGCCGTTCGACAAAACCCGCATCTGCGGGCGGTGATAGCTCGCGTCGCCGGGCGGCACCGAGCCGATCGCAAAAGCCGAACTCCCAAGGCGGGCCAAAACAGACGACACCCGGCAATCCCGGCGGTGCACCAAAGCCTGCACGGAAATCAACCCGGCGAGCTGCACCGCAACGCGGTGGCGGTGGCCATCAATCACCGAAACGACGGGGTCGTTAGTCAAAATAGGCGGGCGTGTACTGGGCCATTCAATCCAGCCTGTCCCAAGCCATTTTGACTGAAGAAACTTAGCTAGCCCGCTAGCGCGACTGGCGGTTCTTCGATTGTGGGGGCGAGCGGCGTTTCGATTTCATCTTCGAACACAACCGAGTTCTGAGCGGGTGCGGTGGTCTGCATGTCTGTTTCAACCGCCATGAGCGGGATCGCGACACAAAATTGTGACCCCTTGCCCGGTTCTGACGTCACGCTGATTTCCCCGCCGAACAGATCGGTCAATTCGCGGCAGATTGAGAGTCCGAGACCCGACCCCCGCACTGTATTGGTCTGTCCATCTTGGGCTTGTTCGAACCGATCAAATACGCGGCTCTGCCGCTCCGGTGTAATCCCGATGCCGCTATCTTGGACGAAGAAATTCAGCCACCATCGACCATCTTTTAGGTCCTGTCCGCGCATCGCCATGGCGACATAGCCTGTATCCGTAAACTTCACCGCATTACTCAGAAGATTTCCGATCACCTGACGCAAACGTCCGTGATCGCCCCTGAACATTGCGGGCAGTCCGGGTTCAATATTTAGGTGTAGGTTGATCCCCTTTGCGCGTGCGTTAGCCTGATGTAGGGACATCAATGAATCCAACATTTTGGCGGGATTAAACGGCGTCGATGTCAAGGTGATCCGTTCGGCTTCCAAGCGAGAGAGATCAAGCACATCGTCAATAACGGAGATCATACCCGCCCCGCAATCTTCGATGATTTTCGCATAATTGTGCTGCGTTTCATCCAGATCCGTCCGAAGCAAAAGCTGGTTCATGCCAAGGACACCATTCAGCGGTGTGCGCAATTCATGGCTCATATCCGCCAAGAATTGCGTCTTGGCCGCTTCCGCAGCACGCGCATCAGCGAGATTGGATTCCAGTGACCCGAACAGGTCGTTCAGCGATAAAGTTAGAGAGCCCATGACCGCCCCGACCATGGCGATAGCTATAATAGCCTGCATGCTGCGTTGCGTGTTCCGCAGCGCCACATAGGCTGGATCAGATAAGACAGCTATATCGGCTTGGCTTGCATTGATGTGGAGACTGACGACAAGCAGCGCTGCGCACGCACAATAGATTAAGAGCGATCGCCGCGTTCCCAATAGGGCGACAATCATAATTCCTGCGACCAGAACGGGTATGAGCGCAGAATTGATCCCAACATTTGCCGGAATCGCAGTCCCACCCACGGCCAGCAAAATCATGCTGCCCCACAGGACAGAGAAGAAATCAAAATTAGCCTGGTAACGTAGCGTCAGAGCCGAGCCTGACAAAAGGACAACTGAGATAACCAGCAGTGTATGGTCCAGAATCCAGCCGCCATAGACGAAATACATCTGCACAGCGTTGAACATCTGCGTCACGAAAAAGGCCACCGCCGTGACATAGATCGTCCGAGCCTTGAACAGGTCCGACACGCTGGTCAGTCGATCAAGGCGCAGATAGGCTTCCCACCGCGCAATCATGTCCTTCATTTCGGTCCTCCAACCGATTTTCAGACTTGCTTTAGGATACAAACCCTACGGACTTATTGATGAGTGGCGCTATGTCGCAGGATATCTCGCCAAGGATCGCGAACTCGGCTAAGACTGATCCTATGTCTGGCCCTCAAATCGATCTGGAAGATAAGAATGCAATTGGCGGGCTCGACCGCATTGTGACGCATATCAGTTTGGCTATCGTCGCAACCTTCCCAACATTTGTCGCCTGTGTTGTCACCCCGTGGCGGCTTGTTCCTCAACTAACGGTCGAAGAACCAGATGGACGGCAAGGCTATTTGCTCAGCCCCGGCGCCTATTTCCCAATCGGTCTGACGATCATGCTGTTGATCGCGTCTGTTCTGACCAATGAGGACACGCTGGCCAGAAATGGCGGCACCATTGGTCCGAGAATGGCGGTGGATGTCGCCGAAGCCGCGACCGCAGGCAATCTCTGGAAAACGCTCTCCATCATTGCACCGCTCTATTTCATTGCCATTTTAGCCGGCGTCGCGGGTAAGGGGCTCACGCGCTGGGCGGGCCCGTGGTGGACCCTTAGGACCAGTATGCGCGCGGCCTTTTACCAGATGACGACGTCGATCAGTTGGATCATTCTATCGAGTGCCATCATTGATCTGATTAGTGTCTCAACGGATATTCCGGGCATTGGAGGGTTTCTTTATGATCTGAACAACATCCCGATTTTCGGGATCGCCCTCTGGATATATTTCTGGTTCTTCAAACGTGGCGGTGGTCACTCGACCTTACGCGCAATCCTCCTCGCCGGGGCTATGCTGACATTTATCGCTGTGATGGTTGTAGGCTCCAACCTCTTAATCGCAGCCGCGGCCGCAACATAATCAGACCATATTGAAGACCCGTCACGGCTTCCCAATCCGACGAAATCGTCTATCAGCGGGCTATGCTATCCGTGCTCGATATCTTCCGGATTGGTGTGGGGCCGTCCTCTTCCCACACAGTGGGACCAATGCGGATTGCGGCGCGTTACCGCAAACGCCTAACCAAGAAAGCGCTCTCACCCGACCAGATCGAGATTGTATTCCGTGGCAGCCTCGCATTTACGGGCGATGGCCACGGCACCTTCCGCGCCGCCAAGCTTGGCCTGTTGGGCTTTGTGCCTGAAACCATTGAGATGGCGAAAGCCGAGACCGCTCTGGCGCAGCTGAATGAAACGGGACGCTTACCGAACGGGTCCGAAGTGATCGTTACTGTCGATTACGACACACCGACCCGGCTCCACCCCAATGAGATGGTCATGATCGCGCGCTGCGACGGCGAGACCCTCGACAGCCGTACCTATTACTCAACCGGCGGCGGGTTCATCGCCAGTCATGCCCAGCTTTCTCGCCCTGTGCGCGATGATTTGGTTCGCGTCGGCGATGCCAGCCCGCATCCGTTTGGTTCGGCCGAAGAATTGCTCGACATATGCGCGCGCGAAGCCCTGCCCATTGCGCAGATCATCCTCGCCAATGAAGACGCCAAACGCCCGCGCGCCAAAACTCTCGCCCGCATAGATCAGGTCGCCGCCGTCATGATGCAGAGCGTCGACCGAGGACTGGCCGCGTCCGGCCTGTTGCCGGGATCGCTTAAAGTGCAACGCCGCGCCTCAAAACTTTGGCAGAAACTCACCTCCGCGCCGCCCAATGAACGCGAAGCCCTGTTCGACTGGCTCAATGTCTACGCGATGGCCGTGAATGAAGAAAACGCCGCCGGTGGTCAGGTCGTAACCGCACCGACCAATGGCGCCGCCGGGATCATCCCGTCCATCATTCGTCACTATTGTCATGATGAAGACGGCTCTCTGCAAGTCGAACAGACCCGGCGTTTCCTACTGACGGCGGGCGGCATCGGGCTGCTCTACAAACAACGCGCTTCCATCAGCGGCGCAGAAATGGGCTGTCAGGGTGAAGTCGGCGTGGCCTGTTCCATGGCGGCAGGCGGGCTCTGCGCGGTTTGGGGCGGCAGTCCAGAGCAAGTTGCCAGTGCCGCCGAAATCGGCATGGAACACAATCTCGGCCTGACCTGTGATCCGGTCGGCGGCCTCGTCCAAATCCCCTGTATCGAACGCAACGCCATCGGCGCCGTCAAAGCTGCCAACGCCGCGCGCCTCGCCCTTCACGCCCCTGGTCAGATGATCGTCAGCCTCGACGCCGTCATCGAAACCATGCGCCAGACCGGGCTGGATATGAGCAGCAAGTATAAAGAGACGAGTCAGGGTGGACTGGCCGTGAATGTAATTGAGTGTTGAGGTGCGGCATTGCACTTTAAGCCGTCTCGCTGAGCGATCCTTCGCTTAGGAGACAACCCGTCGCAGTCTCGCAAAATGATCATCCCAGCCAATGTCGTGATCTGCCACTTGTGAAAACCCGTCCGAGGCTTTTTCAAAACCTGTATGTTCGAGCGACAAAATCGTGCCCTGATCGACGGCCTTAAGTGTCCAAGTACATGTCGTCTCGACGTCCATAAGACCTTGATGAGTGAAGGTGTGGACCAGCTTTCTGGGCGGATCGAATGTTAGCACTTTGCCCCAGACCAACCGTGTACCCTCCTTGCCAAGCGTATTCGTCACAAGTGCATAAATGCCATTCGCTTCGAAATCGGTTTCACCTTCATGGAACCAAGTCGCCAGACGATTCTTTTCGGTCAGAAATTTCCAAACATGATCCGGCGGCGCTTTGAGTATGATTGTTTTTTTAAGGGTTAGGCGTGTCATAAACGTCTTCCTCTACAGCTGTTTTCAGATCAAGTAGCTTCGCATCCCAGAACTGGTTGAAATCTGAGAGCCAGTCGAAGGCGAGCTTTAATCCGTGTGGATCGAGATGGTTGATGCGTTCCCGCCCGGACGTTTCTGTCACAACAAGTCCGCTGTCTTCGAGAACTCTGAGATGCTTCACGATAGCATTACGAGAGATTGGAAACTCCCCGGCAATCTCGCTGACAGACCTCGATTCCCTCGCCAGCAAGGTGACGATTTCCCGCCGCGTCGGATCCGCTAATCCCCGGAAGATGGGTTGCGCGCTCATTTGGATATCATGGCTCATAGTTCAATTTATATGTAACACCTTTTGGTGTCATGTCAATATAATTTGGATATCAGCCCTTTGGCCCATCCTGATATATCAAGATGAAGTGCCCGATCAGGCCGAAATTCATTCCAAGCCATAGTTCGGGATAACCAATCTCCGCTTTCCCCCCTTAACTTCACTTCGCTCACTACAGACACGAGGAGATGCACGATCCGTAGGACGGTGTGGGCGGAAGTGCGGGCTGGGCGGTCTTGCGGAAGATTGCGGTTTGGGCCGGAACGACGTCGCCTCAAATCCAGCGAAGAATTTTAAACAGACCCATCAAAGCGACCCCGATTATGGATATAATCGCCGTTACGTACCAAAAGCCCATATCGCTATCGACCCACGGCATCCCGCCCACATTAATGCCCATCATGCCTGACAGCAGTCCCAGCGGAAGAAAGACGGCGGCGACGACAGACAGGATCATCATGTTCTGGTTCATTTCTTCGGCACGAAGATCCGTCAGTTGATCTTTCACGATGGCGCAGCGTTCCCGTACCGCGTCCAATTCTTCTGCAACCCGCGTCGCTTGATCGGCGGCATCGCGCAGGCGGAGTTGGTCGTCCGCATTGATCCACGGCAGCTGTTGCTGCGACAAGGAAATGAGCGCGTCTTTTTGCGGGGCGAGGTATCGGCGCAGCATAATCGCTTCGCGGCGGAGTTCCGCCACTTTGGGACGGGCCTGATCATGGCGATGGCGATCCGTACCTTCGATCAACTGTTCCAGATCATCAACCTGTTCATTGAGGTCAGTAATCGTCGGCGCCATACGTTCGATAATGGCGAGCGCGAAAGAGGCGATAAAACCGCCCGGTGTTTTGGACACAGTCTGACTCTCTAACCGTTCGACCATATCGCCAACGGCTTTGAGACTCCGCGAATTACAAGAAATGACGCGGCCCTGCTGTATGAAGAAACGCAATGGGATCATGTCCTCGGGTTCTTCGCCCGGATTAAGGTTCACTCCGCGTAGATTGATCAATACGTCCTTACCGCGCAACATGGTGCGGGGCCGTGTGTCAGAGGCGAGTAGTGTCCGCGTCGCGATCACGTCGACACGTTCATCGGCATCAAACAGCGCCTGCGTCGCCGGATCATCGCGATTAAAATGGTACCAGTAATACCCCTCTTTCAAGGGGTCGTCGAAGTCATCAAGTGCCGCTGGCGTGGCTTCGCCGTTACTATCGATTTTCCAAGCGTGAAGGATGCCGGTCATAGCCCAACCTTAGACTGAGATAAGAGGTGCGCCTAGCCCGGTGATGATCAGACCGGATCGCTAGATATCAGCTCAGCTCGCATCAGTCCGCGCAGACTATTGCCGACAAAAAGTGCGTCCGCCGAGAGCAGATCTGCCAGAGTCAGCTCGGCTTCGACCACCTCGCCTTGATCGAGCAATTCCTGACGTAAAATACCGGGCAGTAGACCCGGCGCGGCGGGAGTCAGCAACTGGCCACCCGACTGGACGAACAACGAGGTGAAGCTGCCCTCCTTCACAAAGCCGGCCGTATCAAGGAACAGGACTTCGGATGCACCGCAGAGCGCCCCGACGCGCGCCCGTTCTCCGTCGTAAAAGTCGCGGCGGGATGTTTTGATATCAGTGCGCTGTACTGCATCAGTCAGCCTGTAGCGCGAAAGGGCGAGCGGGATTGGCTCTGACAATGTGCGTAGCGCGCTCAAGCTCAACTCAGTCTGACCTTCTAATGTCAGATCAACACGCACGCGCTGGGGCGTGTCCGTTGACGGAATATCGGGCAGAGCCGCGCCGAGCCGGGCGGCATGGCGCGCGGCCCTAACCGGCCCGTCTGGTCCGGTCCGTAGGGTCTCAAACTGGGTGGGTAGTTCCGGCGACCAGATCCCAGCTTTGAGCAGACACTCGCGATATTCGTCCGCACCACCGGAATCGAGCACGACCCCGCTACCGACGTCGTAGCGTAGTTTATTTTGCTCTAGCACCGCGGTGCGGATCGTGACTGAGAAGGACGCCGTATCGTCCGGCGCGATAAATCCAACCGCGCCGCAATAGGGCCCGCGCGGACCGAATTCGAGGTCGTGGATGATTTCCATCGCCCGGATTTTCGGCGCGCCCGTGACTGAACCGCAAGGGAACAGCGCTTGGAAAATATCCTGCCAGCGAACCTCACGCCGGAGCGCCCCGGTCACTTGCGACGTCATCTGGATCAGGGTCGGATAATCTTCGATGGCGAAAAGCTCGGGCACTTGAACACTGCCTGGTTCGCACAGGCGCGACAGGTCGTTGCGCAACAAATCAACGATCATCAAATTCTCAGCGCGCGACTTCTCATCATCGCGCATATCATCGTCGGACGTTTTGGGTCGCGTGCCCTTCATCGGACGCATCCGCATTGATGCGCCGCGCCGTTCAAAGAAAAGCTCGGGCGACAGGCTGATAATCTCAGGCCCGGACTCGTCCTCATAAAGACTGACGATAGACCCATAGCGACCGGGTTGGCGCTGGCGATATCCGGCATAGAGGTCGGCGGCCCCAACGTGCGTTTGGCCGCGCATTGGGAATGTCAAATTGACCTGATACGCATCACCGGCACGTAGATAGGCCTCAACTTGCTGGAACCGAGCGTCATAGTCAGCCTCTGACCAGTCCGGTGATAGCGCGACCTCAGGCGGCTCAGAACGATAGAGTAAGTGGGCGGGCGGATGATCGGAGGGTTTCGCAAATACGCCCAGCCGAACCAGTTCCGTTCCCGGCGACGCTAGATGCGACAACTTCGGCTCTAACGCCGCCGCGAACTCATATTGGAATAGCCCCGCGATCCAATAACCCTCAGCCTGTGCCGCCTCGATGGCTGCGAACACGTCCGCCACTGGTTCGCCCATCCGGTAGGTCAGAACCTCAATTGGGTCAGTAAAATAGAGTTGGCGATGGGTCGCTTGGTCATCCAGCAGGACGTACATCGGTTAGAAACTGAACCCCGGGATCAGCGTGCTCCACAACGCATTGCGCGTTTGCAAAATATCTGGCGCTTCCTCTTCGAAACATCGACGAAAGCTAAGCTTCATACCCGGTGCGATCTGACCGAGCAGCCATTGATCAGCCTGAATAACGTGCAGGCCGCGCGCATAACCGCCCGTGCAGTGACCATCGGCCAAAGCCAAGATCGGCTGACCATCCGGCGGACATTGCAGCGTTCCCGGCAGAAGCGGCGAACTCGTCATTGCGAATTTTTTGTCGGTCACGATCCGATCGCCGCGCAGGCGAGACCCCATCCGGTCCGTCGCTGGCGTGGCAATAAACGGCGTCGTAAAGAGATAGCGTTGACTGTCGGGTGAAAGCAGATCCCATTCAGGCCCAGACCGTGCCCGCAATACAATATGACCCGACAGAAACGGGATATAGCCCTTGGGTAGCGTCCGCCCCTCACCCGCCGGATCAGCAGACAGATCGAGCGTGTCGCCAGTTTTCAAGGCCCGTCCTTCAATCCCGCCAAGCGCGGCAGGGAGATAGGTTGAAACGGATCCGAGAAATTCCGTGGCGGCAATGCCTCCCGCCACAGCGATGTAACCGCGACAGCCATCGCGCGCGTAGGACAAAGTCAATATATCGCCCGCTTCGACCGGCAGAGCCCGGTTCAGATCGACATTCATGCCGTTGATCTGCGCCCACATTTGTGCGCCCGACAAGGCGATACGGCTATCGCGTTCGAAGCGTAAATGCAGGCCGCCCAGCGCACATTCCAGTGCCGGTGCATCCCAATCATTGCCGACTAAATGGTTGGCGATGGCGAAGGACAATTTGTCCGCCGCACCGGAGCGCGGAATGCCGAGATGACGATGGCCGGGACGACCCGCATCCTGCACGGTTGTCTGCGTGCCGCCATTTAAAACCGTAATCGCACTCATTTTGGAACGAACCGGATGCGATCACCGGCCTCCACGAGAAAGGGCTTCTTACGCGTTGCGTCGAACATATCGAGCTCTGTCCGGCCGATAATCTGCCAGCCACCCGGACTCTCAAGCCCGTAAATTCCGGTCTGCCAATTGGCGATCCCAACACTACCGGCCGGGACAACGGCGCGAGGTGTGGCGTGACGTGGATGCTGCAAAATCGGATCGACCTCTGAGAGAAACGCAAAGCCGGGAATGAACCCCATCATGCAAACACGATATTCCGGTTCAGAATGCAGCGAGATGACCTCTTCGGGCGTTTTCCCAATATGCTCTGCCATCGCGATAAGGTCTGGCCCGTCAGCGCCGCCATAGGTGACTGGAATGTTGACTAACCGCCCTGCCGCCGCCGTTTCGGAGCGCGATTCGCGCACCATAGCATCTTCGACTTTGCGCGTGGCTGCGCCGACCGACATACGCGCGCCGTCAAAACTGGCGACCAAACTGTCATAGCCGGGCATGACTTCGATGAAGAGGTCAGTCTTGCGAAGCCGGGCAGCTAGCGCGTGAACCTGATCACTCACTGCGGCATCGAAACCATCAACGTTCCATTCGACCAGCACGGCATGATCGCCATAATGACGAATGTTCGGCTGCAAATCTGGTTGCGGCGCACTCATGCGGCGAAGGCTTTAATCACGACGCCGGTCGCTTCAATAGCGGCGCGGGCTTGGCGCGCTGTTTCTACAGCGCCAGCACTGTCGCCGTGGACACAGAGTGATCGGGCTTGAATATCCAACCGTCCACCGGACGCAGTCTGCACCTCGCCGGACGTGGCCAGACTGCAAGCCTGATCAAGCCGATCGGCCTGATCCTTAATCACAGCCCCTGGCTGTGTGCGAGAAATCAGATGGCCGTCATCGGAATAGCGACGATCAATAAAGCCCTCAGCAACAAAGCTAAGACCGTGCGCCCGCGCAGCCTTACCCATTTCAGAGTTTGGACCGCCCAACAGTGTGAGGTTCGAATCGATGGACGCGATCGTCCGAGCAATCAGATTGGCTTTGCGCGCATCCCCGACTGCATCATTATAAAGCTGCCCGTGCGGTTTCACATAAGTGACAGTCGCGCCTTCGTCTGCCGCAATCTCAACCAAGCGCACGATCTGCGCTGTCAGGCTGCGCACCAACTCACTTTCGCCAATATCCTGACCCAGCACGAGTGACCGACGCCCGAAATTCTCGCGGTCCGGATAGGCTGGATGAGCCCCAATCGCGACTCCATTGGCGAGCGCGCCGCGCACAGTTGTACGCATAGACGCATCATCGCCCGCATGGCCACCACAGGCAATATTGGCTGAACTGATATGGGACAGGATCGCGGCTTCAGCAGCCGCCCAATCGGGATTATCCGCCTCACCAATATCCGCGTTGAGATCGATCGTTTTCATAAGCCCGACTTAGCAGGTTACGCGCAGGAAGAAAGCGGCAGAGACGTTTTGCCAAATTTGTTATCGGGACTGGAGACGGGCAATTAACACACCTCTCCACAGGCAACCCCGCTTGCCCAAGCCCATTGGAAATTATGCCCGCCGAGATGCCCGGTCACGTCAACCACTTCCCCAATAAAATAGAGGCCGGGAATTTTCTTGGACTCCATCGTTTTAGATGAAAGCTCATCCGTCGAAACACCGCCGCGCGTCACCTCAGCTTTGCGGTAGCCTTCGCTGCCAGCCGGTTTCACGCGCCACTCCCCGACTTGCAGCGCCAAATTCATCAGCGCAGTATCCGGCATATCCGCCAGCCGGACCTGTTTGATGCCGCTGGCTATGTGCGCCGCCAGCCGCGTCGGCATCCGTTCGGACAACCAAGCCACAGGCGAGAGGCGGGGCTGAGCCATTCGGTCGGCCTTGAGCTGCTCCAGCACATCCACGCCAGGCGCAAGATCGATCATGAAAGCCTCACCAGCCTCCCAATAAGAACTAATTTGCAGGATAGCTGGCCCAGACAGACCACGGTGCGTGAAGAGCAAAGGCTCATCAAATTGAATGCGCTCATTTGAAACAACGGCATCAACGGCGACTCCGGATAAAGCCTTGAGGGGGTCATCCGCCTCATCCGTGAAGGTCAGCGGAACGAGGGCAGGCACAGTCTCGACCATGTCGAGTCCGAATTGTTCTGCGATCTTATAACCGAAGCGCGTCGCGCCCATCTTTGGAATACTTGGACCGCCCGTTGCGATGACCAAACTATTGCAAGACAGGGTCTGCGTGGCCGTCGTGACGATGAAGCCAGATGAGCCCTCGGACCCGATCTGATCGACGCCCAGAACCTCTGTTCCAAGCCTTATCTCGACCCCTGCGCGCGTACATTCTTCGACCAGCATATCGATGATTTGGGTCGATTTCCCCTGGCAGAAGAGCTGCCCTTCAGCTTTCTCCTCCCACGCGATTCCATGTTTTTCGACCATGTCGAGGAAATCATAGGGCGTATATCGCGACAGAGCGCTCTTACAGAAATGAGGGTTTTTACTAATAAAATTCTCTGGTGTGGAGTAAAGGTGCGTAAAATTACATCGCCCACCTCCAGATATTCGAATTTTCTCACCCGGTCGATCTGCGTGGTCGATCAACAAAACACGGCGTCCCCGACGCCCGGCAACGATGGCAGCCATCATTCCAGCGGCGCCGGCGCCGACTATTGTCACCTCGTAATCATGATTCGGATTTACATTCACGCTGTCGCGCTTAGGTGAGTAAGAATTCGGTCGCAATCTCTGATAGGGGATTGAGGGTCAAGAGGACCCGAACGGCGCAACGAACCCCGAAAGGGCAAATGCAGGAGGGAGCTCCGCATGTGGAAAATCGCGATCACACTTCCGCTTGTTTTACTGTCGGGCTGCGCCAGCTTTCCTGAAGAAGCAAACCATTTTCAATTTGCCGCCATGTCGCCTTTACGCGATCTGAATTTAACTCAAGCACCCATCCCCGGACAGCTAAACGCCCTTGCTCAGCCTTATGGCTATACAAATCAGGGCGGCTGCCAAGCATGGGCACAAGAAATCAATCAACTTGAAGCGGCTGTTGTGGCCAATGATGGTCGTCGGGTTGGCTTCCGCCGTGACAGCAACACGCTCTCGGGGCGCTCTGGCAACCTTCGCGATGTCGGTGTGAAGTCCGCAACGTCACAACTTATTCCGTTTCGGGGTGTCGTTCGGCAGGTCAGCGGCGCGTCCCATTTCGAGCAACAAGCCAACCGAGCCTCTGATCAGGCGCGATATCGCATTGGTTACCTAGTAGGTCTCGGGCGGTCCCATCGCTGCCCCGGATTTGGTGTGCTCAACGAAGCACCCCAGAGAGTCGCATCACCTCAATACGGTAGAGCCCGGCAACGGTAATCGCGTCGGTGATGCGCCCTGTCCCGATGGCGTCAATCGCATCAGCCAGCGGAACGAACAGCCGCGTAATATCCTCAGTCCCCTCAAGCTCCGGCTCCCCATGCGTTAGACCTGTGGCGAGAAAGACTTGCCCCCACTCATCCGTCAGCGAATTGGATGTATGGATATCGAACAGCCAGGTCAGCGTCTCCGCTTCGATCCCGGCTTCTTCCTTCAACTCACGACGGGCAGCATCGGCAATATCTTCGCCGCGCGGAACACCGCCTTCCGGCAGCTCCCAACTATAGCTATCCAGCGCGTAGCGTGTCTGTCCGACTAACCACACGCCCGGCACGCCGTCGCGCACTTCATAGGGCACGACACCGCAGGCACGGTTATGAAAATGGGTGACGTAATAAGTGTAGTCTTTTCCGTCCGGACCGATCACCGCGTGAGCATCGAGCCGCAGCCACGGATTATCGTGCAAGACCTCCGACGATTTCGTCGTCCATGAGTTTGGCGGGTCGGGAGGAAAGACGCTCATACAGAAAAGCTCCGGCGGGCTGGCAGTGAGGAAGGGATTCGAACCCTCGATACGGGGTTACCGTATACACGCTTTCCAGGCGTGCGCCTTCAACCACTCGGCCACCTCACTCCAGTTACCAGCGGAGCTATGTATTTTGCCCGGGGAACAATGTCCCCGAAGGCGCACGCCTCTTATCCAAGGATCGGCCAAAAGCAAGCTTTTGGCTGTGGGCGCCTTCAACCACTCGGCCACCTCACTAGACAGCAGCCCGCCGGGCAGCCGCGCCTATAGCGACGGGTGCCAGACTGAGCAAGCAGCGATGGACAGCAGAAACAGTGTGACTGCGGCGCGCGAGTGAGTAGGAGCAACCATGTCTCCTTTTTTTCACATTGACGGCCCCTCATCCGATGCTTTCGTGTTCGCGGACCACGCCTCAAATGCAGTTCCAGAGTGGGTCGGTGATCTAGGATTATCCGAGGCTGAAATGACTCGGCATATTGCTTGGGACATTGGCACGGATTGGGTGGCGCGCGCTCTATGTGAGCATCTGAACTGTAGCGGCCTGATCTGCGGTTTTTCGCGGCTTGTCATTGATGCCAATCGCAGCCCTGATGCGCCGGGCCTTATTCCGCTCGTCAGCGACCATACTGAAATTCCGGGAAATCACGGCCTATCCGAACCTCAGCGCGACGAACGGATTGTTCGGCTCTATCAGGCGTATCACGACACGCTGGGCGATGCGCTGGATGACAGGCCCGATTGCTTGGCTCTGTCGATCCACAGCTTTACGCCGCAACTGCGCGATCAGCCAAAACGTACCACTGACATCGGCCTCTTGGTCAAGGATGATAGCGAAACACCGATTGGGTTCATTCGCCAGATGACAGCCATTGCGTCAGAGTTTCAGGTCGACATCAACGAACCCTATTCCGCGCATGACCTAAACCACACGGTCGATCACAATGTCGTGCCCCGGGGTCACCCCCACCTTGCGATTGAACTCCGTCAGGACCACATCGGCACGAAGTCGGATGCTGAGCGTATGGCCGAGAGGCTCGCCCTGGCGATCCGACCCTTGATCAAGGAGATTTGACATGCTGGCCAAGACCCACACACATTATACTAACGGCAACACCATGTTTAGCGATTATCCCGAAGGTTCAGAACAAGCCATCTTCGGCATGGGCTGTTTCTGGGGTGCGGAACGTATCCTGTGGAAGCTGGACGGCGTTCACGTGACGTCAGTTGGTTATGCGGGCGGTACGGATGAAAGCCCGGATTATCATAAAGTCTGTTCAGGCCGGACGGGTCACGCCGAAGTTGTGCATGTTGTCTATGACCCCAAGGTCATCGACTTTGACGCGCTGCTGAAAGTGTTCTTCGAAAACCACGATCCGACGCAGGGCAACCGTCAGGGCAATGATGTCGGCTCTCAATATCGCAGCACGATCTACACGTTTACGGACGCCCAACTTGACCAAGCCAAAGCGGCCCAAGCGCGTTATTCAGACGCCTATGGCCGGCCCGTCACGACGGAAATTGCCGCCGCGCCGACCTATTATCCAGCCGAGGATTATCATCAGCAATATCTGGCGAAAAACCCGCAAGGATATTGTTCGCACGGCCCCACAGGCGTGAGCTGCCCAATCCCGCAACGGGTCAACGTCCCTGCGGAGTAATTTTGGATGACGCTCGCTGGCAATCGTTAGTGAGCGTCATTCCAGTTCGTCGCCGCTTGGGCTTCGACATCAATCGGCACACTGAGCGTGATCGCCGGTTCGTGAGCGTGTTCCATTGTCGTCTTCACGGTCGAAATCAGCGCGTCCGCCCGATCTTCTGGCACTTCAAACACGAGTTCATCATGAACTTGTAGCAGCATTCGTGCGCCTTCGACCGACGCGATGGCGTCCGGCATTTTGATCATAGCGCGGCGCATAATATCGGCGGCTGTGCCTTGGATCGGCGCGTTAATCGCCTGACGTTCGGCAAAAGCCCGGCGCTGTGGGTTGCGTTCGCGAATACCGGCAATGTGGCATTTCCGTCCGAACAGGGTGCTGACATAGCCTCGCTCTTTCGCCTCAGCCTTGGTTGCGTCCATATAGGCGCGAATGCCGGGGAATTTTTCGAAATAGGTCTTGATGAATTCGGCCGCTGTGCCGCGGTCCACGCCCGTATTCTTAGCCAGACCAAAGGCAGAAATGCCGTAGATGATCCCGAAATTAATCGCCTTGGCCTGACGCCGAATATCGGGCGTCATATCGGCCAGCTTGACACCGAACATCTCTGACGCCGTGAGCGCATGAATGTCGACGCCGTCCGCAAAAGCCTGCTTCATGGTCGGCAGATCCGCCATGTGGGCGAGTAGCCGCAGCTCGATCTGAGAATAGTCAGCCGCGACCAGAACATGCCCAGCTTCGGCGATGAAGGCATCGCGGATTTTGCGGCCTTCTTCCGTCCGGATCGGGATGTTTTGCAGGTTCGGGTCACTAGAGCTGAGCCGACCCGTTGTCGTCGCGGCGAGACTAAAGCTCGTATGCACGCGTTCCGTCTCAGGGTTGATCTGAGCCTGTAGCGCGTCGGTATAGGTACTTTTAAGCTTCGAGAATTGCCGCCAATTCAGGATCGTGCGCGGCAGTGGCTCGCCATTATCGGCCAAATCCTCAAGAATATCGACGCCCGTTTGCCAAGCGCCGGTCTTGGTTTTCTTGCCGCCTTCCAGTCCCATCTTATCGAAGAGAATTTCACCAACCTGTTTAGGACTACCAAGATTGAACGGACCTTCGGCGATTTCATGCGCTTCAGCTTCCAATCCTGCCATCTTCTGCGAAAAATAGGATGATAAACGCGCGAGTTCGGCGCGATCGACTTTAATCCCTTCATTTTCCATCTTGGCGACAACATGCGGCATATCGCGGTCGATGGCTTCATAGACGCGGGTCACTTGCGACGTCGCCAGTTTGGGCTTCAGATATTTCCAGAGACGGAGCGTCACATCCGCATCTTCGGCCGCATAGCGCGTCGCCTCCTCAAGCCCGATCTGATCAAACGTCTTCTGGTTTTTCCCGGTCCCCGCAATTTCCTTGAACGGCACGGGGCTGTGGGCGAAATGGGTTTCGGACAGCGTGTCCATGCCGTGACCATTAATGCCATTATGCAGCGCGTAGCTGATCAACATCGTATCGTCATAAGGCGTTGGGTTCAGATCATAGCGTTTAAACACGCCGAGATCATATTTGAAATTCTGGCCGACTTTCAAAACGGACGCGTCATGCAGCAGGGGCGCGAGCATTTCGAGCGCGCGGTCCATATCCATTTGTTCGGGCGCCCCGTCGCCCAGCAGGTCGCCGCCACCTGTATGCGCTAACGGCACGTAACAGGCTTCATTATCTTCAACCGCCAAACAGACGCCGACCATATTTGCCGCGCGGCTATCGAGACTATCCGTCTCCAGATCGACAGCCACAACACCCGTTTCAAACGCACGCGCGATCCAATGGGCAAGCCGATCCGCGCTTTGCACGCATTCATATTTCGTATGATCAAAGACGGTGTTGGGATAGCGATCCCGGGTAGCTGGGGACGCCACCTCGACTTTGGTGTCATCCGCGCGAATGCCGTCGGTGACGCCTTCACCTAAAGCCTGTCGCACTCGCGCCGTCAGCGTCCGGAATCCCATTTCTTCGAGGAAATCGAACAACTGTTCTACATCTGGATCGGTGACGCCCAAATCTTCAAGAACCGGGTCGACATCAACATCGCATTTCAGTGTCACCAACTTTTTGGAAACGCGCGCCATGTCGGCATGTTCAAGTAGTTTTTCGCGGCGTCCCTTTTGCGGGATTTCACCGGCCCGTTCGAGTAGTGTTTCAAGATCACCATATTGATCGAGCAGTAGCGCTGCTGTCTTCACGCCAATGCCGGGAACACCGGGAACATTATCGACCGAATCCCCGGCCAAGCTCTGCACATCGATCACCTTGTCAGGTGAGACGCCGAACTTCTCCTCGACCTCTTTCGGGCCAATCGTTTTGTTCTTCATCGGGTCGAGCATGGACACGCGGTCACTGACCAGCTGCATCAAATCCTTGTCCGAACTGATGATCGTCACGCGCGCGCCGAGCGCTTCGGCTTGGCGGGCATAGGTTGCAATCAGATCATCCGCCTCAAAGCCGGTCATCTCGACGGCAGGCGCTCCAAAGGCCCGGCTGGCATCGCGCGTCAGCGGAAATTGCGGCACAAGATCTTCTGGCGGCTCACCCCGGTTGGCCTTGTAGAGATCGTAAATGTCGTTGCGGAAGGTCTGACCGCTCGCGTCGAAGATCACCGCGAAATGCGTCGGGCGGCTTTCATCTTTCTGATCCTTGAGCATTTTGAACAACATGTTCGAAAAGCCCGCGACCGCTCCAATCGGTAGCCCGTCTCTCTTGCGCGTTAAGGGCGGCAGCGCGTGAAAGGCCCGGAATATATAACCGGACCCATCGACCAGAACGACGTGAGATTGGGGCGTGACGGGCTTAGACTGACTCATGCGGTAGCTTGTGAGCCTGTGCGTGCATCCTGTCTATACCGACGGGGTGCATTCGCTCTATAAGGATGGTGTGTATCAACCGATTGAAGATGAAATCGACGAACTGACCGAACCTAGATCCTGGCTTTGGCCCGCCGGGCTGGCCGGGAGTGCGATCTTTCTGATCTCGGCCTATCTCTTTGCCATGAGTTCTGGATCGTCCACAGGCGTCGCTGAGCCCATCGGACCAGAGCCGGAAGCACGCCAAGCCTATTTGAGAGCTTTGGGCGAAGGCGATGCCGCCTTGCGCCGTGCGCGGCTGACCGATTTTCTCAACCAACATACAAATAATCCTCGGTCAGGTGCAGCCCGGGCGCAGTTGGATGTGCTCGATATGGAAGCCGACCGCGATTGGCAGGATACGCTCACCACGGCCTATGATCCACGGCTGGACATCGCCAAGCGACGGTTGGCCGTTTATGCATATCAGCGCGAATGGGGGCGCTATCTTGGCGCCCGCGATGCGGAGATCGAAACACTACTCCAAGATATAGAGCGCGATATAGAGGGTGACGCCCGACCAGATAGAACTCTACCGCGCGATCCAGAGGCTTATGCGGGTATGCCCGACAGTCAGTTAATGGGAGGACCGTCGGGACGTAATTCCCGGGTTCGCTTTCGAACATTACCCCGCCCCGGTTATAAAACTTACGGCGAGTCCGGTGAAGTCATCACCGAGACGGGCGAAGTCATCGCGCCACGGGTGGTGCGTAACGTCACACCACGATATCCGCGTCGGGCCGAACGCCGCGGCATCGATGCCGTCGTGACCCTGTCGCTTACCATTGGCGCGGACGGTCGTGTCGACGAGGTCGAATTAGTGAGTGTCTACGCCGATCGGTATGAAGATGATTTCATTCAGGAAGCTGAACGTGCCGCTCTTCGCACCCGGTTCCAACCTAAGACAGTCGGCGGGGTGCCGACGGAAGCCGTGGGCGTGCGCAAGCGCTACCGCTTCGATAGTGACCGCTAAGGAATTTTAGCCTCTGAGAGGCTGCCTCTGGACACAGAAAGAAGTTTGGAATCGGCAATCAACCGAATACGAACGCCCTTATTATGCCAGTCATAGTCAACTTTTCCACCAAGCTGCGCGGCACAGGCTTTGATCAATTTAGACCCATAACCTGACGCTTCCGGAATAGAGTTTTCACGGCGCTCATGCTGTTCATCCCAGAGCAATTCGTAGTCACCGCCCTCTGTGGTTCGCCAACTGATCCGAACGTCTGAGAGTCCGTTAGGATCAGCATCCGGCTTCCAAGCGCCATACTTCAACGCGTTTGTTGTCCATTCATGAAGGATCAGAGCGAGCGGCGAAACCGCCTTGTCCGACACATCACCGTCTTCTCCTTGAATCTCAACGCGATGTTGATCGAGCAACTGAGACCGCACAACACGATCAATAATAACCGATTTGGATAAAGATCGCGCTTCGTCCAATTCACGCGTTGCGGAATAGGCATGAGACATGGCGCGCAATCTCGATGTGGCCTCCTCAGCAAAATCTTTGACGGCCTCACCGCGTCCGCGCGCACTTTGACGCAACATACCTTGTGCAACCGCGAACAGGTTTTTCATGCGGTGATCAAGCTCATGCGCAATGACTTCGATCCGCTCGGCCGTGTCCACGGCTTCTTCCACCTCTTCCTCAACCTGTCGCATTCGGAACCACTGGTAGAGCGTAAATACGCCCATCACGGAAGCCAGAACCAAGAGCAGAGCGAGCAGTTTGGACACCAAACCCGATCGCTCATTGTAATTTTCGACACGCTGACGGGCAACCTGGGCACGGTCGTTGGCCTCTGCCTGACGACCGCGTACCATTTGGCGGATCTCTGCCATCATTTCCTGACCCCGATCCGTTTGGATCATCGTCAAGGCCGCCTGCGGGTTGCCCGCATCAAAAAGACGGATTGTTTCAGCCAACTCAGTCAGCTTGTTATTCACAAGCCGACGAAGTTCGGTATCTTCGCCGCCACGCATCGCCGCGATTTCCCACCCCTCATCCTGAAAGCCTTCAATCAGTCTTTGAGCCCGCAGATAAGGCTGCAGATATTCACGGTCCCCGGTCAGTAGATAACCACGCTGACCTGTTTCCGCGTCCAACACCGCATCCTTAAGGCGGTCTAGGGCATTGGAATAAGTCGTTGCCTCTTGAATAGCTGTGCGCGCCGTTTGTTCGGCCTCGGCGAATTTAACAGATGTATAGAGCGCTGTCGCTGCCACGGCAGCAATCAGAACCGCAACAATCGTCGCAAGCACCCCTGTCAATCGTGTCCGGGCCATTATGGCTCCCATCATGCGCGTGCTGAAGCCGGATAAACCAACCTGCCCGATCAATAACCTGTTTAGATCGGCCATGCACGGTTGCAAGCCGCGAATATGGTTAGGCTGGTCCGTGCAAAATGCAGTGAATGCTGGCTTGAAATGGGGTCATGAAAAAGCCCGCCAAAGGGCGGGCTCTCCATAAACATATCGCGCGGCCTAGCCCTCAGAGGGCTTCAAGCGGCGCCAGATACGCTTGTATGACAGCCATAACAGAACCGATAGGATCAGCAGGTAAACCATCGACATCAGGCCGGCTTCCTTACGTACAGCCAGCTTAGGATCCGCTGACCAGGCGAGGAATTCTGTCACGTCAGCGGCCATCTGTTCGATCGTCGCTTCCGGTGGGTTCTGGCCTTCAGTGTCGCTTTGATATTCAAACACACCTTCCTGCGGTTGCAGCTGTGGCGGCATGGCAATCTTGGAGCCTTCCATCACGGGATTATAATATTGGCCCGTGCTGAGCGTGATGCCTTCCGGTTGCGGATGGCTGTAAGCCAGCAGAAGATTATACATATAGTCAGCGCCGTTATTGCGCGCTTTGACCATCACGGACAGATCGGGTGGTACTGCACCATTATTGACGTAGGCCGCTTCAGCATTGTTACGGTAAATCGGCGGGAAATAATCGGCTGGAATACCCGGACGAGACACTTCCGACCCGTCTTCAGGATTGACGTCAATCACTTCATATTCCGCGGCAATATTCTTCACGAGCGGATTGTCGTTCGGGTTCTTATAATACTCGTCGTAGAACGGACCGCCTTTGTCGCCAAGATGGCGGAAAGCGAGATGATCGAGATTGTGGCAAGAACGGCAAACCTGCGCATAGACATTATAGCCACGCTGCATCGCCGCGACATCATAGGATCCAGTGACACCGCTCCAGTGCCAATGTTTGTGGATCATCTTGTAGCCGTCGGCGGGTCCGCTACCGCCTGCTGCGATCGCGATGCCTGTGAGCGAAGCCGCGGCAATGCCGCCGGCGATGATCAGGTTTCTGACAGTTTTGAATGCCATGTCTTGCGTCTTTCCCGCTTTCTCGTCGGTGAGGTCTGCGCGCCTATTCGGCGGGCGCGAGGACCTTTTCGGGTTCAGGCTTATCGCCATAGTCGAGAATCGACTGCGTAATGGAAGCTGGTCGCTCCTTCGGATCTTCAATTAATCCTAGGATCGGCAAGATCACGAGGAAATAGGCGAAGTAATAGAGCGTCGAAATCTGGCTCAGTCGGTAGAAGGACAGACCGAGGAAGGCTTCATCATCCGGCGTTTCCGCACCGCACCAACCTAGGATGAAGCAGAAGAAGACGAAGATGAAGAAGAACCAGCGCGCGATTGGGCGGAAGCGCATGGACCGGACTTTCGATGTATCCAACCAAGGCAGCACGAACAGAACAGCAATCGCACCGATCATCAATAGGATCCCGGCCAGCTTGTCCGGCACAGCCCGCAGGATGGCGTAGAATGGGAGGAAATACCATTCGGGCACAATGTGCGGCGGTGTCTTAAGCGGGTCAGCCTTGATGTAGTTGTCAGCGTGGCCAAGCGCATCCGGCAGATAGAAGAGGAAGAAGGCGAAGATCATCAGGAAGACCGCCACCGCGAACATATCCTTCACCGTAAAATACGGGTGGAAGGGCAGTGTGTCAGTCTTGACCTTATTGGACACGCCAATCGGGTTAGACGACCCCGTTACATGCAGCGCCCAAACATGCAGACCCGATAGGGCGGCAATGATGAAGGGCAGAAGATAATGTAGCGAGTAGAAGCGGTTCAGCGTGGCATTATCGACGGCATAACCACCCAGCAGCCATTGCTGCAGGCTTTCACCAACGACTGGAACGGCCCCAAAGAAGCCCGTAATCACAGTCGCACCCCAGAAGGACATCTGACCCCAAGGCAATGTGTAGCCAAGGAAGGCGGTCGCCATCATTACCAGATAGATCAGGCAGCCAATGATCCAGAGCACCTCACGCGGAGCTTTGTAGGAGCCGTAATATAGCCCCCTGAACATGTGCATATAGACGGCAAGGAAGAACATGGAGGCCCCAACAGCGTGGGTGCTTTGCATCAACCAGCCATAAGGCACATCGCGGCGAATACGCTGAACGGAGTCAAATGCATGGTCGACATGCGCCACATAATGCATGCCCAGAATGACGCCGGTGACAATTTGAATGACCAAGCAGAGCAACAGAATGCCGCCAAAGGTCCACCAATAGTTCAGATTGCGCGGCGTCGGCATCATGATGAAGTCCGCGCCCATGCGCACGATCGGCAAGCGCTGGTCCATCCAGCGGGCCGCTGCCCATTTCGGTTCGTAAGTGGAATGTCCGCTCATCGTCTTGTCTCTTCTCTGGCCCGTTAACCGACCTTGATGACTGTATCGGAAGTATATGCGTAAGGCGGCACAACGAGGTTCCTCGGTGCCGGTCCCTTACGAATACGTCCGGACGTATCGTAATGGCTGCCATGGCATGGGCAGTACCAGCCATCATAATCGCCGGCTTCACCGACGGGCACACACCCAAAGTGTGTGCAAACGCCGACCATGACCAGATATTGTGGCTTCAGATTGCCGTCGGGCCCCGGCACAAGGCGGGAATCATCCGTGGCGGGATCTGGTAGAATATCGATATTTACGTCTTCAGCTTCAGCAATTTCCGCAGCCGTACGGTGACGAACAAAGACGGGCGCGCCGCGCCATAGTACTTTGAGCTGCTCACCTTCGCCGATCTTGCCAACATCAATATCAATCGAGCCCAAGGCCAGCGTATCCGCCGCCTTGCCCATCTGCGCCAGTAACGGCCAGACAATAGACGCAGCGCCCAAAGCCCCCGCAGCACCTGCCGCCAGAAAGATGAAATCGCGCTTACCGTCGTCAACGATATCGTCGTGATGGATCAAGCCAGTCTCGGCCATCGGTTCAACCTCTATTCAATCCCATAGCGCGCAAGAACCAGATCAACGGTCCCCTCGCGCGGGCTCTCTAACGTCATATAATCACGATGACCAGCCGACAATGGCGTCAATCCGACGCAATTTGTGACTTCGCCACAGGTGGAATGCAGTTGATTGCAAATGGCTTGCAACTGGAGCCCTGTCTAGGCCCCGCTGCGAGAGCTGCTATGCGGGCTATTATGCGAATCGTCCTCTTCCAACCCGGCATCGCGGCCAACTTCGGCAATATTCTGCGCTCGGCAGCCTGTTTTGACGTGCCAGTTTCAGTGATCGAGCCGCTCGGCTTCCCTTTAGCAACGAAGGATGTCCGTCGCGCAGCGATGGATTACGGGCGCGATGTGTCGCTGACGCGTCATCCGAATTGGGAATCTTATTCGGAGACCCCTGCCCGGCATATTCTGTTCACAACGGGCGGGACGGAAAGTCTGGAGGCCTTCCGATTCGCTGCGGGCGATCATTTGATTTTTGGGAATGAGAGCGCTGGGGTACCACAGAGTGTTCACGATGCGTGCGACTTACGCGTCTCTATCCCTATTAGAGGCCGGTCACTCAATCTGTCTAATAGTGTGGCTATCGCATTGTTCGAAGCTTTACGCCAAACGGACGGCCTGTCTAAGAGCGTCTCATGACAGATCGCACACCCCACCCCATCGCCCGTTGGCATGCTTATACGGACACGCCGACCCCAGCAGGGCTCAACGCCTTGCTCCATGATGATGTCACTTTCCACTCGCCGGTCGTGCACACGCCGCAGCGCGGCAAACAGATAACTTTCGCCTATCTCTGGGCGGCCAATTCAACGCTCGGCAATGACAGTTTTAAATATTTACGCGAGGTCGTGGACGGCACCCATGCGGTGCTAGAGTTCCAAACTGAAATGGACGGCATTGCGGTCAATGGCATCGATATGATCACATTCGACGAAGACGGCCTGATTACTGATTTCAAGGTCATGATCCGGCCTTTAAAAGCTGTGAATATGGTACACCGCCAAATGGGCGAGATGCTCGCCAAGATGAAAGCCGCCCAATCATGAGACTTATCTTTACAATCCTTTTCTGCGCGGTTCTGGGGTTGAGTGCCGCCTCTGCCCGGGCCGACGACGCAGCTGACCATCAAGCCATCAAGGATAGTGTCGTCGCGATGTGGTCTGCCGTCGAAGCCGGCGATGTCGACGCTTACCTGACCCACATCCATGACGATTATACGCTATTCGGCGAAGGCGATATCTATCTGCAGACGGGCAAAGCGCTCGAACGCGCAAGCTATACAGATTACCTCGGCCGGGTGAAAAACGTCCGGACCTTCATGCATCAACCGCAAGTCACGGTGCGCGGCGATACGGCTTGGATAACCTATTATTGGTCGGATAGCGGGATTTACACGACTGGTGCCAAGGCCGGTGAGCGCTTTACCAGCCAAGGCAAGTCGACCCGCATCTTCGTAAAAGAAAACGGCCACTGGCTTTGTATTCATGGGCACTTCACCGATGTCGGCTAATATGATGGACGACCGCAAAACACGGGCAGCAGCCTGGTTCCGGACCCTACGCGACCAAATCTGCGCCGAGTTCGAACAGATTGAACGCGACGCCCCTGACGATATTTACCCCGGTGAACCAGGCCAATTTGAATACACAGATTGGCAGCGCAAGGTTGAGAATGGCGGAGGCGGCACCGGTGGCATGCTGCGGGGTCGTTTTTTCGAAAAATGCGGCGTCCATATTAGTGTCGTCAAAGGTGAGTTCACTCCAGAAATGGCGGCCAAGACACCGGGCGCGTCAAACGATCCAAGTTTCTGGGCGGCAGGCGTCTCGCTGATCGCGCACATGCACAATCCACGCGTGCCCGCCGTACATATGAATACGCGCTACATTGTCACGACGCAGGACTGGTTCGGCGGCGGCGGCGATCTGACACCAACGCTGAGCGAGCAGCGTACGCAACACAATCCCGACGCCAAGGCGTTTCATGCTGGGATGAAAGCCCCCTGCAAGGCACACCCCGTTGCAGATTATGATCGCTACAAGGACTGGTGCGACGAATATTTCCATTTGCATCACCGCGACGAGCCGCGCGGGACGGGCGGTATTTTCTATGACCGCTTGAACAGCGGATCATTCGACGATGATTTTGCCTTCACACAAGATGTCGGTCGAGCGTTCCTGTCGACCTATTCCGCAATTGCGCGGGGCCGTATGAATGAGCCGTGGACGGACGCTGAACGTGAGGAACAGCTGGTCCTGCGCGGACGCTATGTCGAATTCAATCTACTTTGGGACCGGGGCACGACCTTCGGTCTGAAAACGGGCGGGAATGTCGCAACGATCCTGAGTTCCATGCCTCCTGTCGTGAAGTGGCCGTGATCACCGCAGGCACATAAACCACATTCCATCTACGCCGGATGAGAGGTGATAGATCACCCGGATAAACCGGGTGATGACGGGGGTGAGAGGTGAGTTCAAAGAAACTGACCCCAATCCATCCCCGCTTATCATTTCCATGGTTTCTTATCCTCACCCGCTCCGGACACGAGAGAGTGCATAGCTTTCGGGAAGAACAGACTCCCTTGGGAGTTTGGCGGGGTTTGGTAGGCTGGGCGGTGTGCGATCTTATGCGGCGTGCATGGCTCCATCTGGCGAAGCGATTGATGATGGTTCGGGAGCGCGAACGAGTCGGCAGCGGTAAGACCCGCCCGATGCGCCCCTTCCGAAGCAGGGGGCAGGCGGGGATGCGTCGAAAGCGCAGTCTTCGTCTAACTTCCTCCCGGCGTGTGCTCATGGTGGGCCGTCGGTAGACACGACGCTTTTGATCGGGTGCGCCGACCGAGCGCGCGGACGTTCGTCTGTCGTAAAACGGTATTTCCTTTGTCATCCGTCGATGGGTGGCGTCCGCGCTCGTGTCACTCGACACTCCCGCGACATTGGCCGCGGCCCCGATGCCCGGTAGGACGCGGGCGTATGGGGAAGACGAAAGACGGCCTAATGCCACAGCTATTGACAAGGTTATCAATTATATTATTGATGAGCCTATCAATAAGGATAAACCATGACTGCCGCTGCCCCGACGCATACTCGCCCATCGCCTAAGCGCCACCTCTGGCTAATCTCTTTGACCTACCCCACCCTTCCTTTGTTGGGTCTTTGGCTCGCGATCACATTCGACACGCCCGCATGGGTCTGGCTGACCACTGTGATCATCTTCGGGCTCATGCCGATCCTCGACCACTTTGTTGGCGATGATAAAAACGACATTCTCGGCCTGATGGAAGATGAAGCGGACCAGTCTCTTTTCTATCGCTATATGGTGCATGGGCTGCTGCCGTTGATCTATCTGACGTGGCTCATCGGTGCCTGGGCCGCGGTGACGTTCGACTGGTCAATATGGACATATCTAGGCTTGGGCATCGGTCATGGGTGGGGTCTGACCTTTGCGATCAACAGCGCACACGAAACCGGTCACAAGCCCGACAAAGTCAGCAAATGGGTCGCGCTCCTCATGCTCGCCCCCTCCTTCCTCGGCCACTTTCGGGTTGAGCATAATACGGGCCATCATAGCGATGTGTCGACGCCACGCGATCACGCGACAGCGCGCTTTGGCGAAAGCTATTGGTCGTTCCTGACCCGCGAAATCCCCGGCGCGTGGGAACGCAGCTGGCGCATTGAAAGCAAGCGGGCCTCGCGAAAAGGCTATTCGAAATGGTCGCTCAAGAACGAAGTGATCCAGACCGTCATGCTGCAACTGGTGATCTGGGGCGCTGTGATTGCCACTTTCGGGATCGGCGTTCTACCATACCTTTTGCTCGCGATGGTGATTTCCGTGACCGCCCTGTCGAGCCAGAACTATCTCGCCCATTATGGTCTGCTGCGCGACAAACGCCCGGATGGAAAATACCTCCCAGCGCGACCACAGCATAGCTGGAACACGAATAGCCTCGTCACCAACATCACCAGCTATAATCTCGCCCGGCATAGCGACCATCACGCGCATCCGTCGCGTCATTATCAATATCTGCGCAGCTTCGACGATGTGCCAACCCTACCGTACGGATACGGTATGATGTATCTGCTCGCCTATGTCCCGCCGCTCTGGCGCAAAGTCATGGACCCGCGCGTACTCGCCAATGTCGACGGGGATATGAGCCGGGTCTTGACGAAGGAACTGGCAATAGCCGAAGGCATGACACGTTAGCGACACCGCAAGGACAAGGATATCATGGCCGAAAACCCTAAGACTGTCGGCCGGGGCCGCTATCTCGCGGCGCTTCTGGTCGGACTTGTCCTCTATCTCGCCGTAGCCGTTGGCTCAAACGTCATACCGAGCGTCTTTCTCCCGGGCGACTTAGCCGGTTTCGACTTTGCCTGGATCGGAATTATCCAGATCATATTTGGCTTGCTGGCCATTGCCTTAGCGCTTCGCATCGCAAGGCTTCGACTACGCGATGTCGGGCTACGTTTGGACGGCTGGCCTAAAGAGGCGTTGATCGGCGCCGCTGTGGCATTGGTATTCGCCCTCATTCAGTTCACCGTCATCATCCCGGCCACAGGCGGTGCAGAACGGTCCGACGTAGCGACTAATCTGGCCCAAATCGGCCCGACAATATGGGGCGTCGTTGGGTTCATAATTCTGGCATGGACTGGTGCCGCCACTGAGGAAGTTTTCTTCCGGGGTCATTTCCTGAATACACTCAAAGGCACATTAGGCGGGGGTCGTATGGCCTTGATCGCGGCGGCAATCGCAACGGTGGTCCTGTTTGCCGCGCTGCACGGCTATCAAGGCTGGGCGGGGGTCGTCGATAGCGGCATTTATGGGGGCATAACCCTGACACTGCTCTATCTATGGCGGCGTACGCTCACAGCCTGCATCGTTGCACATGCGTTCTGGAACAGTCTTGCGGCTATTCTACTCTTCGCACTCTATGCCTAGGCTCGGAAGGCTACCGCGCTTCGAACGCGGCCCTGACAAGGGCCAACTGATCAAGCAGAGCGTCCCAATCCAGCAAGTCGTGCTGAGCTTCGACCTCAGCGAAAAGCGGCTCAAGACTTTGGGTTACACGACCGCGTAAATCCGTTCCCGCTTCTGTCAGGCGGACAACCTTTCTGCGGCCATCGGAGGCTGATCCTTCAGTTCGGACGAGCCGTTTATCGAGCAGTTTCTTGACCGTCGACGACATGGTCGGTTGCGACACACCAAATATGTCAGCCAGTTCGCTAATGGTCTCGCGAGCGTCCAGCCGCGCGAGTCGGTTGAGCACACCGAACTGCGCCCGGGTCATGCCGGAGTGCAACAGACCATCAAAGGTGCGCGTCGCTAGTTTGGCGATCATCTCGATTTCAACCATGGCCTTGAAGGCTGCATGATCGGACGGCAATCCGGCGTCGGAGACGATACGGTCACTCATGCCGGAACCTCAATGACTCGAGTCTGCAGCGGCCAGCGGGGAGATGGCTTAGGGTTTTTCGCATAGCCAAGCCGGAACAGGCCCTGGATCTGCGCCGGAGCTTCGACGGATAGTAGCTCATGGACGGCTGAGAACTGTGCGGCCATTTCCGGGAATTCCTGCAAAACCTGGCTAAAAGGCTGGAACGCAATCCCAGCCTGTGTCGCGGCAAGATGGATGCGAAGCCAATCCCGCCCCGCACCCAGCTGCGATTGACGGCTATTATCTGACGTCACCAGCCAACCAAAAGACCGCGCACTGTCGATCAGATCAGCATAGAATGTCTTCGCCATTTTGAAGGCTCTCGCATCCGGGTTTTTCATCTTGTCGCGCGTCAGCAGACCGAGCGATGAATAGAGGTCGATGCCGAGGCCAGTCAGGGAGATACCGTCAGGATTCGCGTCAACTTCCGCTCCGCCAATACGGGTCAGCGATACACTCTCCAGATGGGTGCGCGGGGTTGTCATCTCGATTATCCAGCCCGCGTCACAATGCCCGCGCAGCGCAGCGGTTTGAGGCGCATTGCTCGTCGCCCCCCATAGGGTTGACGAGGACGCGAGAACATTTCCGATAGCGGCGAGCGTCTCATTCGGCACTGGACGATCGGCAAATGGAATTCGGTTCGTCCGGCGATTCCGCAAGGCGGCAAACAAGTTATCAGGCTGAGCGGACCCGACGGCCCCTAAGACAAACTTTGCGATCGGACGGTCATCGAGTCCAACCTCAGCGGCGCCATCTGGAAATGCGACAACGCCAAGCGATCGGCTTTGATCCGCCGCTGCCAATGACAGAGCCTCAATGAAGGCACCCAGCCCGATCACAATTTGGCGATTCAATGGATCCGTCTGCGGCAAGAGCCGAGACAGGTCGGGATAAAGCGTCATGCCATCGTTTGAATCAAGCTCGATCAACCATGGCTGCCGATTATGCGGCGATGGCGCGAGGATTGCGCTGGCAAGCGCCGTCATGCGCGGATCATCATAGCCTTGTGGTAGATCCCGCCAGACCTGGGTCGATGACAAATGCCGTGAACAGGCGGAGAGGCTGCCACCTATCAGAATCGTGGCCGCGCCCGTTTGCAATATCCGACGTCTGTTCATCTCGCCTCCATCCATATAGATATCTATGTATAGATGTCTATGATTTGTCAATCTGGAACGTAATAGGTGGCAAGATAGATCGGTAAATGGTAGCATTCGCTGATGCGATGGGCCGACAAAACCGACTATGATACGCTCGGCCAGTTAATGTTCGAAGCCATCCATGCGGAGCCATCCCCCTATAGCGAGGCAGAACGACGGGCGTGGCGATCAGAACCCTATATCGGGTCCGACTGGCATGAACGACTGTCCTCACAACGGGTTCTGATTGCGGAAGAAGACGGTGTTCAGGTTGGCTTTCTAACGCTTAAACCGGGCGATTATGTCGATCTCGGCTATATTCTGCCGCGGGCGCGCGGACGCGGGTGGTTTCGTAAACTAGCTGAGCGGATCGAAACCGAAGCGCGGACGATGGGCGAAACCCGGCTGCACACGCATGCCAGTCTAGCCGCCGAGGCCCCATTTAAAGCTTTGGGTTACAGTGTGACGGAGCGTGAAGTTGTGGGTTTGGGCGGCGAGTCTCTTCGCCGTGCCGCAATGGAAAAACGGCTCTAATTAGACAGACGCGACAGCCGCGCAACCTCAGCCTCCAACCGCTTCTGTCGATTGTCGCTCCAACGTACGCCTGGCTCGACCCAAAGCTGCTGGATCGGTCTAATACCGGTCTTCGGTCCACCTGACAGGTCGATCCGCGCAATCATGCGGTCGCCTTCCAGCACCGGATAGACATAATAACCCCAACGCCGTTTCGCCTTGGGCACGAAAATTTCGTTCACATAGTCAAACCCAAACAGGAAAGAGAGGCGCTTGCGGTCGCGCATCGCCGGATCGAACGGGTTGAGCACGCGCATGCGTGAGGTCGGCGCCAACAACGCATTGAGCCGCATTTCAATATCAACCGGCGCGAAGGCATGTCGCCAAGACCCATCATGCCCTTGCACTTCAACTTGGACCAGATCGCTTTCAGTCTCTGCAACCCAGTGTCGCACCTCTGCGGTCGAGCACGCTTCCCAGAACCGCTTCAGGTCGCCCGGCGTGGCAAAACCGAGACGATCCAGTGCCGCGCGGCAGAGCCAGTCGATCTGCGCAACGTCACTGACTTCTGCGCCCCTCACATCATCTGGAATGACGCGTTCAGTCAGATCGTAATATTTGCGAAACCCCTCCCGGTGTGAAGTCGAAAGCTCGCCACAATACCACATGTAATCGAGCGCTAATTTAGTGGGTGGCCGCTCCCACATGCCGCGCGGCGCATCTGGTTTCTCATGATCAAAATCGGATGATGTCAGTGGGCCGTCGCGAGCAATCCGGTCGCGGATCACGGCACGCCCTTTCGCGTCTGGCATTGAGGCGTACCAGCCGCGGCGACCGAGTTTCTCGCGAAACTGACGAAAGCGCCGCGTCCACATCGGATAGGTCGAGATCGGCAGCAAGCAGGCATCATGACTGAAATGCTCAAACGCGGCACGGCCCTTATGCGCCACGCGGTGCAAATCCCGCTCACGATAGGTTTGATCCCGGCTCCAGAGAATATGGTGATGGGCGCGGCTGAGATTACGGATACTGTCCAGCTGAACATAGCCAAGTTTTTGGATGATCTGATCCATTGGCGCTGCACCCATCGGCGCTGACGACAGACCTTGCGCATTAAGCCAAAGCCAACGTGCCTGCCGATTGGGAATGCGAAGGGGTGCTGAAATTGTCGCCTATCCTCAGATCGGAAATTTAGAATTGCCGTCTGCTGTCTGAACAGAATAGCTAAAGCCCGCATCGTCCCATCCGGCTTGCGCTCCACCGTGATGACCATCAACCGTCACAGCCGCAATCCCCCCGCCAAATTTATAGCCCCGGTCCGTGATCCGTTTAATCGCTGCAGCCGCCGCGAGATCCGGCGGCATGCCCTGACGCATCAACTCAACCGTATGGTAGCAAGGCAGGAATCGCATCATCACATCGCCGTTTCCAGTCGCGACCGCGCCGCCAACGGATTGGTCCCCATAAGCGCCCGCACCGGGCACGGGACTGTCGCCAACCCGACCCGGAATCTTGAACTCGCGGCCATTGGTCGAACAACCGACACACAAATTACCATCGGCATCGACGGCGATAGTCCCGACCGTATCGTGGCCGCGTAAATTGTCTTCAACAAAGGGTTCAGGTTTGAACGCATCGCTGCGCTCGCCTTTTGCCTTCCATGTCTCCCACGCCTCTTGAGAGCGGAGATTGGTCAGTGAGACTTCCTCAAAGCCCATACGCACGGCAAAGCGCGTCGCGTCATCGCCCACGATCATCGTGTGCTGGGTCTCCTCCATCACCCGGCGGGCCACTGAGATCGCTTTCTTAACCCGCTTGAGGCAGCCGACGGCGCCAATATCATGGGTCGGCCCCCACAAAATCATAGCATCCAAAGTCGTTTCCCCGACTTCATTCGGCACGCCGCCATAGCCAACCCAATATTCATCAGGCAGCAATTCAACATGGTTGATCGCGACTTCGACAGCGTCGATGGACGACCCGCCCTGTTTGAGAATGTCATAGCCCAGCGCATTAGCACCGGGGCCGAAATCCCACGTTGTCAGGATAAAGGGTTGGCCAGGACCGGATCGCATTGCGGGTTCTGAGACTGCGTCGCGCGCGACCGAGCGTCCTGCCGCGCCGAAAGCCGCGAGCCCTGCTGCTGTGGCGATAAGCGTACGCCGGGACGGTTTCACTTCTATATCATCAGTCATGGTCAAGTGGCTCCATAGCGATATCGGGCAAACAAATAGGACTGATCTTAATGCCGGTACGGTGTTGACCCGCCCCCTTTAAGCGTAGTTCGGCTCTACTCGCCGCCATCGCCATCGCTCCCGCCGTCTCCATCCTCAAAGCCTGTGCCGGAGTCGCGATCTCCTCTAAATCCGGATTTCTTGGCGCGGTCAGGCGTCGATCCATCGACGTGCGCGCGACTCTTCTGGAGAAGTTCCAAGGGGCCGTCCTGTCCTCGCCAGTTTATGTCCCGCTGCGGGAACGGAATTTCAAAGCCATGCTTAGCGAGCGCCTTGTTGACCGCCGTGTGGATCTGGTGACTGACCGGGAAGCGCTCTTCAAAAGTGCGAATGAAGAACCGCAGTTCAAAGTCGAGTGAGCTATCTCCAAAACCAAGGAAGAAGGCTTGTGGGGGCGGCGTTTCCAACACTCTCTTATTGTCTTTAATGACATCAAGCATAACCTCGCGCGCTTCGTCCGTATCCGACCCATAGGCGATCCCGACCCGCACAATGACCCGCGTGACAGAATTAGACAGCGTCCAGTTGGTCACTTCTTGGCTGATTAGGTTCTCGTTCGGAATCAGGATCTCACGATTGTCCAGATCGCCGAGTGTCGTCGCGCGGATTTTAATCCGGGTCACAGTCCCGGATTTGTCTCCGATCGTGACAAAGTCACCAATCCGGATTGGGCGCTCGAACAAGATGATCAGACCGGACACAAAATTCGCGAATATTTTCTGCAAACCGATACCGATACCAATCGATAGACCACCGACAACCCATTGTAGCTGGCTCCATTGTAAGCCGATCCGCTGAAACGCGAGGACGATGCCGGTCGCCACGATGA
Source organism: Algimonas ampicilliniresistens (assembly GCF_030159955.1). Taxonomy (GTDB): domain Bacteria; phylum Pseudomonadota; class Alphaproteobacteria; order Caulobacterales; family Maricaulaceae; genus Litorimonas; species Litorimonas ampicilliniresistens. The sequence goes on along the minus strand of NZ_BSNK01000001.1, from coordinate 157,698 downwards.
TATAGCCAAGGATTGTGACCACGGCATAGCGCGCGCCCGCATCAACGCCGACACGGTTGAGAATGAAAATTTCCAAAAAGCCCGGCAAGTTGCGCGCCGCAATGATGGTGATGGCGGCGATCACGCCTGCTTGCAAAATAGTCCATAGCGTAATGCTACGAATGATCGCCTGTTGCGTGTCCGGATCAATTTCGCCCGTGTCGATGGCTCCGATTTCAAAGCCGTCAAAGATAGAGAGCGCTGGAAGCAATCCCGACCAGATGACCCACAACATCGCGAACAGTCCCAGCACGACCAAGGTTTTGAGGAGTTGAGCCGACTGGCGGCTCATCGCTGATACATCAATCGCGTCGGTATCAATCGGCGGTGGGGGTGGCATGTCTTCGCCGCGCGCTTCCGCTTCCTGTTGTTCTAGACGCGCCTTGAGCTGCGCTTCGCGGCGCTCAATAGCCTGACGATATTTGATCTGGCGCTGGGACACGGTGATCGCCCGGCGAACGGTGCCGTAAACAATGTAAGCAAACAGGAAGAGCCAGAGCGTCGAAAACAGCCGCAGGAGAATATCAACGGCACTTTCATACCAGCCTGACCCGGCCATAATCGCCGCAAAAAGCGGCAGTCCGACAAGGATCATGGCGACCGGAATCCGGTATCGGCTGAGCCCTGTACTGACATTGGACGGACTCTGACCTCGATTTCGCCAGAGCACTAAAAAGGCGAATGTCGCCAGTGAGACGGCCGTCACGATGAAGACGGCTAGTGAGAAACCCTCATAAATATTTTCGCCGCGCATCGTCGACGTTGTGGCGAGCAGAAAGAGTGTCGTCCCGACCAGCGGGACAAACCAGCGCAGATGCGCCTGCACCGTATGGCGTAGATCTCTCGGCATCTTGAAGTGAGCCGCAAACAGAGAGCGATCGCGATCCCAATATTTCCAGGTCAAGAAAATTAGTGTGAACACGGCCAGATAAGCAAACCCATCCGACAATCCACTGACTAGAAGATCGCGATTACTCGATGCGCCGAACAGAATGGACAACAGAGCGAAAAACACTGGCCAAGGTAATGCTAGCATTACACCAGAGCCTATCACAGCGGGTGTGTGCCACAGACTATCCTGCTTCACCCGACCAACAAGTTCAGCCCGTTCGCGAATATCGCTCATCAGTGTGGGGCGAAGTCGATAGGCGAGTGCGATCGCCAAAACGAAGAACAGCACAACCGGCCAAAGCCGAATAGCTTCGCGAGTCAGCGCAGCCCCTGTCGTCGCAATATGATCCGGCGAAAACAGTTCGACGGCACCCAGCCCAACTTTGGCGGGCCACCCCAGATCAATCGCCGGGACGCTCGGCACCCAGAGTAGATTCTCATCCAACAAGGTCCGGAGCTCCTGGGTTTGTTTAACCAATTCATTTTGAGCGGTCTGCAATTCCGCAACAGCATTGATCCGACCGGTCGCATTGGCGGCGATTTGTCGGAGGAAGGCGCGTCTTTGTTCTGCCAATTGGATCACAGCTTCCGCGGCTGTGCTGGAGAGCGGCGGCAAGGTCGGATCCGCGTCGCGAGCTTCGGCCAGTAGGGATTGCGGATCAACGCCGCCAATCGGCAGATCGCGAAGCTGTTCCTGCGCAACAACGCGCTGCCGGGTCAGGCGCGACAAAACCCGTTGCGTATTGCGAAGATCGCCCTTGAGCTGTGTTGATGATGGCAATTGATTACCCAGGCGGCGCAACGTTGCCCCGGCTTCGCGGTCAAGTTGCCCTAAGCTAACCAGTTCAGTGGCCGCCGTCAGATCATTCTGTACATTGGCAGAGTACCCTCGAACGGCTGCCAAACTGCGGGACGTTTGCGCTTCCTCAGCCGCCATATCAGTGAGCATTTGCGCGAGACGAAGATTTTCTGCGGACATCTCGGCTAACAAAGCATGGTCGTCGATAAGACTATCCGCAAAATCCTGAGCCCTTTGCGCTTGAGCGCGAGCTTCGACAACTTTGCGCTGACCCGTCAAATTCTGCAGCGTCAAAATATCTTCGGTCAGCACCTCAGCGCGCAGTTCCGCCAGACTTCGCCTTGCAGAGACAATTTCTTGTCGGAGAGGAAGGCTGGCTATTTCAGCTTCAAGCGCACTGATCTGACGGCGCAAGAAAAACTCTCTGGCGCGCAGTGCTTTACGGCGGGCATCGCCCACTTGATCCAATTCACCCAAACCTAGCGCTGTGAGCGATGAACTGACCTCGCCCAACTGGGTTCGTGCCGTGTTGAGCTCGCGCGGCGCAGCCGTGAGTCGGGCCCCAATATCCGTCGCCTGCAGGCGGTATCCTTCTAGCTCAGCTTGAAGAGCCCGAAGCTCGCTCTCTTTGGTCAGCAAAACTTGCTCAGTCGCAAACATGGCGGCTTCGCCGACAAGCGTTTCTTCCGCGTCCATTGGCACACGTTCATTGATGACCGTCTGCAGCGCGGCCTGTTCCTCACGAAGCTGTTCAAGCGTGACCTGTCCGGTCTCGAAGTCATTCACAAACCCGCTTGCGATCTCAGCTTGGCGGGCGGCGTCTTCGAGCCGGTCGATGGCCGTCGTCAAAGAGGTCCGCAATTGCGTGCGCTGCTCTTCTGTAAGGTCAGCAACAGCGTCCCCCTCGGCTTCTTCTGCGGCGGTCAATGCATCAAGTTCGGCGCGGAGAGATTGAGTCGTGAAATCTGGCGCAGCCGCAGTCGTGGCAGGCGTATCTTGCGCAACCCCGTCCTGAACCAAGACGAGGCTTGTCAAAAGCAGCGTACAAGCCACCCAAAACAACCGAACTGTAGCAGACCAACCCATAAGACCTGTTTTCGGTCTTTCGCCCGCATTGTAAAGACAAAGCTCCCGAACTAGATGCCCGTCATGGCCGAACCGCCCCTCATAACGATTCAGTCGGCCTCGCTGACCTTTGGTGGCACGCCGTTGCTGACCGATGCGTCGCTCTCCGTCTTCGCCCGCGACCGTGTCTGCTTGGTCGGGCGTAACGGATCCGGTAAATCTACACTGATGAAAATCGCGGCCGGATTGGTGGAGCCAGATGACGGCGAGATTATTCGTCAGCCCTCTGCCAATGCTCGCTACCTGCAGCAGAGCCCCGATCTATCTCGCTTCAAAACTGTGCTGGATTACATTGAAGATGGTTTGGTCGGTGCGGATGGATCAGCGCGCATTCCCTACCTGCTCGACGCACTCGGCCTGCGCGGCACGGAAGAACCTGATAATCTCTCCGGGGGGGAGATGCGGCGCGCCGCGCTCATCCGCGCACTCGCGCCTGACCCAGATGTGCTGCTGCTCGACGAACCGACCAACCATCTCGATCTACCCGCCATTGAATGGTTGGAAGGCGAGCTGGCGCGCTCTCGCGCAGCCCTTGTGCTCATCAGTCATGACAGGCGTTTTCTGGAAACCCTGTCCCAGCGCGTTGTCTGGCTCGACCGCGGCGAAACCAAAGAGCTCGACCAAGGGTTCGCCCATTTTGAGGAGTGGCGCGATACAGTTCTGGAACAAGAAGAACTCGACCGTCACAAGCTCGCCCGCAAAATCCACCGCGAGGAACATTGGGTCACACATGGCGTGTCCGGTCGACGCAAGCGCAATGTCCGTCGCCTCAAAGAATTAGGCACGCTCAAAAGCACGCTGAAATCGGCGACAGGACCGCAGGGCAACGTCTCGATCACGGTCAGCGAAGCGGACAAATCGGCCAAACGCGTGGTCGAAATGAAAAATGTGTCGTTCAGCTATGGGGAACGCACCATCGTCGAGGACCTAGACTTACGCGTTATGCGCGGGGAGCGGTTAGCACTGCTAGGCCCCAACGGGTCCGGCAAAACCACCCTGCTTAAGCTCATGACGGGCGGGCTGCATGCTGACTCAGGCACGATCCAACTCGGCGATAATTTGGAACCACTGGTGATCGATCAGTCGCGCGCTAGCCTCGATCTGGAGATGAGCCTGCGCGACGCCATGGGTGACGGCAATGAAGCCGTCATCGTCAACGGGAATCCGGTGCATGTCATGCGTTACATGAAGGATTTTCTGTTCCGCCCGGAACAAGCGACCACGCCGCTGCGCGCCCTCTCCGGCGGTGAAAAGGCGCGGGTTCAACTTGCCCGGGGTCTGCGCCTACCGAGCAATCTTCTGATCCTCGACGAGCCCACCAATGATCTCGATCTGGAAACGCTCGATCTGTTGCAAGACATGGTCGCGGATTATCCTGGGACCGTCATTCTGGTCAGCCATGATCGGGATTTCATCGACCGGCTCGCCGCCCGAACGCTCGCTTATGAAGGCCCCGCCAATTGGCAGCTTTATCCCGGCGGCTATTCCGACATGGTTCGTCAACGCGGCAAAGGCGTCGAGGCCCGCGAGGGAACATCCAGCAAGGGAAAGAAGAAAAACGCGGCCGCCCCTCGTAAGGGCCGGGCGGAAAAACTGAGCTACAAAGACACTTACCGACTGAAGGTCCTCCCCGAAGAAATGGAGACCCTCCAAGCGACGATCAAAGCGTTGACGGCTGAGATGGCCGATCCCAATCTTTACAGCCGCAATGCGGCGCGTTTCGAAACAGCTTCCCAAGAATTAAGTGCCGCTACTGACGCATTAGACGCGGCTGAGATGGAATGGTTGGAGCTTGAAGAAAAGCGTGAGGCGTTGGACGGCTAAGATCGTTTCTGCGCAACGACAGTGATATCCAAACTCACGGCCCGGCTAATATATTGGTCCGTGTCCCATGGCGCTTCACCGACGCCCCACTGGGTCCGATCCAGCACCGTCGTTGAGCGCATCTCAGTTTTACCGTCCATTTCCTGCAGGGAGAAAGGCAAGGAGAGCGGTAGAGTTTTTCCTTTCAGACTCAGTTTGCCGTCGGCAATATAGCCCGCGCCATCAGCCCGAATGGCATCACTCTCAAATTTCGCGACGGGAAATGATTTCATATCGAACCAAGCCTTACCTGGGGCGCTACTCTCTCGGTCGGCATTCCCTGCGCTAAAGGAGGCGAGCGGAACGTCCACGCGCACCCTCGCCGTCTCCAGCACCGCCGGATCGAAGAATATCGCGGCCGTAAACTCTGTAAATTCGCCCTCGAACGGTGCGCCTTCCTGCTCAGCGGTAAAGCCCAGCCGACTTTCGGAATAGATCACATCATAATTGGTCTTCATGGCAGGCACGTCCGCAACAGGACTTGCCTCCGGCGAAGAAGCCGATGGGCTACAGGCCCAGAGACCAACAAAGGCGGCACAGGAAGCAAGGATGACGAAGCGCATGACCTCTGCTAGCGCTCTCGGACGATCAAGCCAAGGACCCTGCATGCCTCACCCTGACTCACCCTTCCTCGCCGTACCCGGTCAGCCTTTTGATCTATCGGACCGCGCGACCGTTGCTGATGTCTTCGAAAGCCGAAGTGAGGCGAAGGCCGTGGCTCAAGAATGCGGTGAAGCGATTTCTGAACTGGCGCATAAACTCTATGCGATGGCCGGAACCAAAAAAGGACCCAAGGTTCTGATCCTATTACAAGGGATGGATACGTCCGGAAAAGACGGCACAACCAAAGCCCTGTTTCGCCACACACCGCCGCTTAATGTTCGAGTCAAACCTTTCAAAGCTCCGACTAAACCTGAACTCGCGCGGGATTATCTCTGGCGCGTCCATGAAGCGGTTCCAGCCAAGGGCGAAATTGTTGTCTTTAATCGTTCCCATTATGAGGACGTTCTGGTCGTTAAAGTCCGTGAGTTCGCAGATGCCGAGACGATTGAGCAACGCTACGCCCAAATCAACGACTTCGAACGTCTACTGGTCGAAAGTGGGACAGTGATTCTGAAATTCATGCTCCATATCAGTCATGACATGCAGGGCGAACGTCTGCGCAGTCGGCTCGAAAACCCCGGCAAGCGTTGGAAATTCAATCCCGGCGATCTTGATGATCGCGCGCTATGGCCCGCTTTTATGGACGCTTACGAAACGATGGTGCGCCGCACGTCAACACCAGACGCACCTTGGTATGTCATCCCGAGCGATGACAAAAAAACCCGCAACGCGCTGATCACGCAGATTGTGCGAAAGTCGCTGGAGAGTATGGATCTCCATTATCCTGACCCCGGCCACCGACCGGGTGATTACGAGATCTAGACTGCGCTCGTCCTGTCATCCTGTCACCGCGGCCCGCATCTTTTTCTTGTCGATCTTACCGACTGGCGTGAGCGGGATTTCGTCAAGAAAGTGGACGTGTTTGGGCGCTTTATAAGGTGCCATATTAGCCCGAATCCAGCTCATCAAGCGACCTTCAGCCTCAACGTTTGACCCCTCGCTCTCAGGGCTCCGTTGCACGAAGAGATGCACAATATCATTACCGGGACGGGCTTCATCCGGTGCGCCCACGATCGCGCTTTCGGCCACGTCGGGGTGGGCTTTGAGTTTGTCTTCGATCTCAACGGAAAAAACCTTGAACCCGCCAACCACAAGCATGTCTTTGGCGCGGTCGCACAAGAAAATATAACCGTCTTCATCCATATAGCCGACGTCGCCGCTATACATGTATCGAACGCCGTCGATCTCGCGCAGAGCGCGGGCGCTTTCTTCCGGCAAACCGAGATAGCCTTTCATAATCTGGGGGCCTGACGTCACAATCTCACCCGGTTCGCCGATCGGCATCTCTTTCGTGCCTGTCTCAACATCCATGATCCGGACATCGACCCCCGGCATGGGAATGCCAATGGAGCCAACCTTATAACGACTAATCGGGTGATTGACGTAGCAGGGGCCGGTTTCCGTCATGCCAAACACATCGGCGAATTTGCCCGTCCCGATAACATCGGACAGCGCATTATAGGTCGTGCGGGTCAGCGGGGCTGCCCCAGATTTGGCCGTCTTTAATCCCGAAAAATCAACCTCTCGGAACCCTGGATGAGCGAGCAACATATCGTAGAGCGCGGGCACGGCCCCCAGCCGAGTCGGCGGGACTTCTTTCATCTGCCCAACGAAATGGTCAATATCGCGTGGGTTGGGGAGCAGCAGCGACTGCGCGCCAAACATCAACGCGCCGGCGAGAAACGATAGACCGGCAATGTGGAAAAACGGAAAAGCCGAGGCAAACCTCTCTGCATATACGACGTTTGGCGGGTCCATCGCTGCGACCAGCACAGGATTGAACATCAGGGTCTTGTGCGAAATCTCCGCGCCCTTGGGCCGCCCCGTTGTGCCGCCCGTATATTGGATCATGAACGTATCTTCAGGATCGATCTCGACTTGCGTAAAACAGTCCGACTGCCCCTTCACCAAGGATTGATAAGTATGGCTGTTTACGCCCGGAAGAGAGACGGGTTCAATATCGGGCGCGCCGAGCCAGTCACCTGCACCGACACTCATGACGTGACGCAGCCCTTCCGGCACGCCTGTCATAGCCAACAGAGTCGGGGCAAAATCCGACAAGGTCACCAGCACCGAAATGCCCGCATCATCGATTTGATGGACTAGCTCCGGCGGCGCCAGCAAAGGCGATACGCCAGACCCGCGCGCGCCGAGTTTCGATACAGCGATGAGCCCGATGGCATATTGCGGAATATTCGGCATGTGAAAGCCGACCGTATCACCGCGCCCGACACCCAGATCAGACAGAGCATTGGCGAGGCTATTTGAGGCGCGGTTCAACTCGTCATAATTTATCGTTTTGGAAAAATAGCGAAAAGCGGGTGCATCCGGCTTGTCAGCGGCGTGACGTTCAACATGCGCGCCCAGAGGCAAACCATCAAAGTCTGGGATGACGACCCCCAACTCATCATGCAATTTCATCCAAGGCCGCGCCCGATCCGCCATTTACACTCTCCCGCTTGTCTTTTCCTCCGCATGCCAAAGCGAAGGCCACAGGAGCAAGGATTATTAGGTCGCCGCCAGAAGCTGCGTGTTCCCACCGGACGCTGTCGTGTCGATGCAAACATGTTCTTCCCGAATTAACATCAGCGGATCGTCGGACACGATCAGCGGCAAGATCGGACCATCTCGCTCAGCCAGCGCGACCCGACAGGCGCGCTGGCCCTCGGCTGACCCCCAATATATCGCGGCAGCGAAACCCTGCAGCGTTCGCAAAGCGTCTGGAGCAATCGCAAGCGGCACAGCCGTATTTCCGTAAGCCTCAGCCAAGACGATCTGCGCTGCACGGTTTGCGTCACCCGGACCCATGCACAAAACTTTGCCCTTGGCGTAGAGCGACAGTCGGTTGCTTTCCCCGGTTGGCCCCGGAAGATCCGTCGTAGAGAGCGGGTCAAGCCGAGCCGATGGCGCCGCGTCGACCACAGATTGCGGGTCCAGTGTCGGCGCTTCTGAATAATCGTCGCGGCGGACATTTTGTCGGGTGAAACGCGCGACATAATCTGGACCGCCCGCCTTCGGGCCGGTCCCGGACAGGGCCGATCCGCCAAAGGGTTGCACACCAACGACCGCGCCAATTTGATTGCGGTTGATATAGATATTCCCAACCCGCAGCGCGCGCTTAGTCTCTTCGACCCGTCCATCGATCCGCGTGTGTAGACCAAAGGTCAGCGAATAATCGCGCGCGTTAATGCGTTCAATAATGCTCGGAATATCTTTTGCTTCAAAGCGGGTCACATGCAGAACGGGGCCGAACACTTCACGGGACACATCAGCATAACCGTCCACTTCAATCAGGGTTGGCGGCACAAAAAGGCCTACATCCGGAATATCGAGCTGGAACAGCGGGTCATGCTCGGCGATGTAATCGAAAAGCCCTTTTCGCGCACGCTCATCAATCACAGGGCCAACATCAGTAGACAGATCCCACGGATTGCCCATGCGCAACTCCGCCATCGCATCCTTCAGCAAGCGCACGAAGGGATCATAAATATCGCTCTGCACGAACAAGACTCGCAGCGCTGAGCAGCGTTGCCCGGCACTCTGAAAGCTAGACGCAAGCACATCGCGCACCGCCTGTTCGGGCAGAGCCGTGCTATCGACAATCATGGCATTGATCCCGCCCGTTTCCGCGACAAGCGGTGCGGCGGGGTCGAGATGCTGCGCGGCGGAGCGGTGAATGGCCTGCGCCGTCGCGGTCGAGCCAGTGAAAACAATGCCGTCAATGCGGGGATCGGACGTTAGGGCCGCCCCAACGACGACGCCTTCGCCGGGCAAAGTTTGCAGCGCGGTTTCAGGCACGCCGGCATCATGCAAGATCTGCGTCACGCGCATGGCGATCAGCGGCGTGCTTTCTGCTGGCTTGGCGATGACAGCATTACCTGCGGCGAGCGGTCCGGCCACTTCGCCGATAAAGATCGCGAGCGGGAAATTCCACGGCGCGATCGCAGCAACTATGCCAAGCGGTGCTGCATCATCACTGGCGAAGCTGGCATAGTAGCGTAGAAAATCTGCGGCTTCGCGCAATTCCGCAATCGCGTCTTCTGCTGTCTTCCCGGCTTCGCGGGCGAGGAGTGCGAGCAATTCGGGGGCCGTCGCTTCAAGCCCATCAGCCGCAGAAATAAGAATACTCGCACGGGTCGAAGCCTCTGCAGACCACGGTTTTGCGCGCGTAATAGCTGCATCAACACCAGCTTTGGCAACGAAGGTCACAGATCCAACAATCTCAGACGGGTTCGTGGGATTGGTGATGGAGACGCCCTCACCGAAGCTCCACTGCGTATCTCGAAAGCGGTCGCGTGCGCTCATCAAGACGGCCTTGGTTGACACGTCGCGCAGATCATAACCGGAACTATTGGCGTGCGGCTCTGTCGTGTCCTTGGGCCTGGGCAGCGTAGTCGCACGATCATCCTCGAACGGATCAGTGATGATCTCATCAATCGTCACGTCCTTGTCCGTCACTTTGGAGACAAAGGAACTATTGGCCCCATTCTCCAGCAGACGGCGCACCAGATAGGCCAGCAAGTCGACATGTTCGCCAACCGGGGCATAGATGCGCACCGGGCGGTCGAGTGTTTCGCGTAGGTAAGCGTGCAGCGCCTCGCCCATCCCGTGCAGGCGCTGAAATTCGTAACCGGATTGGTCCTCGCCAGCGAGCTCTAGAACCGCCGCAACCGTATTGGCATTATGCGTGGCAAATTGCGGGTAGAGCGCAGGGCGATGAGACAGTAATTTCTCGGCACACAAAGCGTAATTGCGGTCTGTGTCGGCCTTAGTTTCAAACACAGGATAGCGGGCAAGCCCCATAACTTGGGCGCGTTTAATTTCCGTGTCCCAATAAGCGCCTTTGACCAGACGCACCATCAATCGGCGACCGGTATCTTCGGCTAGTGCTGCGACCCAGTCGATCACGGCGGGACTGCGCGTGCCGTAAGCCTGCACAACAAGACCAAGACCGTCCCAGCCTTCGAGATCAGGATGACGGGCCAACGCCTCGACAATACTCAGATTAAGCTCCAGCCGTTCGCTTTCTTCGGCATCAATGTTGAAGCCCATGCGAGCGCCCACCGCGAGCTTGGCCAGTGCGGTCACACGCGGCAGAAGCTCAGCCATGACCCGGTCTCGCTGGAATTCATCATAGCGGGGATGGAGCGCCGAAAGTTTGACCGAAATGCCGGGATTGTCGGCAATGTCATCGCTGTTGCAGCGGGCGGCCAAGGACCGGATCGCCGTTTCATAATCTTGATAATATTCGAGCGCGTCCGGCGTGCTCATCGCTGCCTCGCCAAGCATGTCATAACTATAGCGGTATTTGGACGAGGAGCGTTTGATCGCGCCTCCAATAGTTTCGCCCAGCACGAACTGACGGCCCATCACCTTCATCGCTTCGCGCACAGCCCGGCGGATCACTGGTTCGCCGAGCCGCTTGATCATGCCGCCGAGCGTTTTGTGAACCGGCGTTTGTTCGTCCAGCACCCGTCCCGTTATCATCAACGCCCAGGTCGAACTATTGATGAGAGAACTGCTACTTTTACCCAGATGCCGCCCCCATTGCGACGGCGCGATCTTATCTTCGATTAGATCATCCATCGTCTCCTGATCCGGAACACGCAGCAGCGCCTCCGCTAAACACATCAGCGCTACGCCCTCATCCGTTGAGAGGCCATATTCAGCCAACATCATTTCCATCAGGCCGGGTTTGGAGCCTTCGCGCAAATGAGTGACGAGGACGTGGGAACGAGTTTGAATATGCGCGCGCAACTCTACGTCGTTCAAGCGCGACTCAGCTGGAAGTGCGGCGGTTGTTTGGTGAGCTTGTTGGCGAATTTTGACGCGATATGGATGCATGATGGCCCTCTATCCTGCATGAGTCCGATTTGTCGCCATCCTTCCTTGTCCAGAATGGGAAAGTCCTTGCTTTGATTGACGCTGACGAGGCTGCTAGAGACGTGCCCATGCCCGAAACCCATACGCTTATCATTGGTGCGTCGCACGCTGGCGCACAGGCCGCCGTCAGCCTGCGCCAAGCGGGATATGAAGGCCGCATCACTCTGCTCGGCGAAGAGACAGTTCCACCCTATCACCGCCCACCTCTGTCCAAGGATTACCTGTCCGGGAATAAGGTCGAAAGCGAGATCCTGCTCCGCCCGGCGGAGAGTTATGCTGAGGCCAATATCGATTTGCGCCTCGGCGTTCGCGCCGGCGCCATCGACCGCAAAGCCAAAACCGTCCAGACAATCGATGGCGACCATATCGCTTATGATCATCTTGTCTTGGCAACAGGCGCGCGCATTCGCCACCTACCCATTCCGGGCGCTGATAGTGTTCATGTCCATTATCTGCGCGACACGAAGGATGTCGATGCAATCCGCGCGCGCGTTAAGCCCGGAAAACGCGCCGTCATTATTGGCGGTGGTTATATCGGTCTGGAAACAGCGGCCTCTTTGCGCAAACGCGGCATGGACGTCACCCTATTGGAAGCTCAGCCCCGCATTTTGCAGCGCGTAACCAGCGAGCAAATGAGCGATTTCTATCGTCGTGTTCACACTGAGGAAGGCGTGGAAATCATTGAGGATTGCATGGCATCTAAGATCGCCGCGAGCGACGATCAACTCACCGTCACGACCTCCTGCGGCGGGCGCTATGACGCGCATCTAGTCGTGATCGGCATCGGCGTCATCCCCAATACGGAACTAGCGGAATTCGCCGGGCTGGAGATCGGTGACGGCATCAAGGTCAACGCCTATTGCCAGACCTCCGACCCGACTATCTACGCGATCGGCGATGTCAGCCACCACTATAATCCGCTTTATGAGCGCCATGTCCGTTTAGAGTCTGTGCCCAATGCAACAGAACAGGCCAAAGTGGTCGCCGCCCACATTGTCGGAACCCTCAAACCCTATTCCGCCCTACCTTGGTTCTGGTCAGATCAGTTCGATTTAAAGCTTCAGATCGCCGGGTTGTCTGAGGGCTTTGATGAGATTTTGGTGCGCGGTGATCCCGATGGATCGCGCAGTTTCGCCGCCTATTATTTCAAGGGCGCACGCTTATTAGCAGTCGATGCCGTTAACGCACCGCGTGATTTCATGGTGGCGAAAATGGCGCTGTCCAAAGGCAAGACATTGGATAAAACCAAATTGTCTGGACCTGATGCAGACCTCAAATCAGCGGTCGTTTAAGTTTGGCACGGCCATGATCGAGTTTGATTTTCGTGCGCCACTTTGGCTCTGGAAGCCGGAGGGCAGTTGGCACTTTATCTCTGTCCCGGAAGAACCGTCTGCGGCCATTCGGGCTTTCGCGCCTGAAGCGAAACGAGGTTTCGGTTCCGTTCGTGTCCGCGTCCGGATTGGGGACACGCATTGGCAGACCAGCGTCTTCCCTGACAAAGAGAGCAGATGCTATTTCCTGCCGATCAAAAAGGCGGTCCGGATCGCCGAGAGTCTCACCGTAGGTAGTGAGGCCGATGTGTCTTTGGAAATTGTGATGTGAGATCGTTTGCCGACCATGGTCGAAGAGCAGTTTAGATCGTTCCGACTGGGGTTATGTCTTCATCCGATTGGCGCAGCGTCTGATAGGCACCGTTGGCCTGTAAGGCGACATCGGCCTGATCGGGCTCTTCCGGTTCCAAGACCTCATCAAGTCCTTGAGGCGCCTCCAACAGTATGACGGGTGCGCGATCATCCGAACTCATATCTTGCGATGTTTTTGACTCGTTTGAATCCGACTCCAGCTCGAATGGTCTGGCGGACATATCGGGCAATTTGAGGGTTTCGGACGCTGCATCAACGGATGCGTCCGTAGCAATTGCGCGATTATCCTTCCGGGCCTTACGAGACTTCGTCACGAAGGCAGGCGTAGGGGTAATCAGCTTTGTCGGTATGGAAAACACCGCATGCGCTCCTTTCCCCCAGCGGACACTGTGGTCCATCCAGATTTCCAGAATGTAAAAGGATAGCGTTAAGAAAGTGGCAAGGATTATGGACTCGGCAAGCCAGGTAGGCTTGCAAGAGATACTTAGCGGCGATTGCCGAACAGACGTAGGTATAGGCATGAAATCTTACACTTTCCTTTCTGTCAGTGCGGTCGCTCTGACTGTTCTGGGGTCCTGCACGACGACACCTGTACCCGACACTCCGATCAAGCCGGTCACTCGTCTCGCAATGGATCTGGAAGGCACCTATAATCGCGCAGTCAGCGATGCCGCTGAACCGCTGCGCGACCGCCGCATCCGACTGTCCCCGCTCGGTGCGGGTGAGTGGATTTATTATCAGGTCAACGAAGGGGCGGATCTAGAAAATGTGTATCGCCAGCGGGTCCTGCAGTTACAGGCCCGTGATAACGGAACGATTGCCCAAGTGGCCTACACACTAAAGACGCCCGAGCCTTTCCAAGCTCTAGACGCTCCGCTTAGCGCGCTGACACTGTCAGATCTGGACATCACTTTAACAGAGGGCTGCGAGATGATCTGGATTGAGATGCCAAACGGTTGGGCCGGACGCGTTGACCCGGGTCGCTGCGTGATTTTTTCTGATAGGCGGGACACAAACATGCGCATTGGCTCGCGCGCGGACCTCATCGGCAACCGTCTACGCCAAGCTGAGTCGGGCTATGATATGGATGGTGTCCGTCTCTGGGGCTCCGAAGACGGCGAATGGCTGACGCTTTATCGGAGAAGCCAGTAACCCAATGAAATGAACCTTTTTTCGGAGCCTCTTGCAGCCTCAAGCCGTAAGTAGGACAGAAAGGCCGTCGCCGTTATGTCGGTCGGCGGAACGCTTAGAGGTTTCATCATGATCGCCACCACGAATCCTGCGACCGGAACCGTCGAACGGGAATTCACGCCTCACACTGATGCACAGGTTGATCTAGCGATTGCCAAGTCAGTCGTGGCGTTTGAAGCCTTGAAAGACACCACCATTGCACAGCGCGCAGAGTGGATGAATAAAGTCGCCGACCTGCTAGAATCTGATGCGCTTGTTTTTGGGCGTTTGATGACGTTGGAAATGGGCAAGCCACTCTCCCAAGCGGTTGGCGAAGCCAAGAAATGCGCGACCGCCTGCCGCTATTACGCGGACAATGCGGAGGCCATAATGGCCGACGAAACTGTCGACACGGAAAAGACGAAGAGCTTCCGGCGTATCCTCCCACTCGGCCCTGTCCTGGCCGTCATGCCGTGGAACTATCCATTCTGGCAGGTCATCCGCTTCGCGGCACCAGCTCTAATGGCAGGCAATACAGGCTTGCTGAAACATGCGTCCAATGTCCCGCAATGCGCGCTGGCGTTGGAAGAATTATTCACCCGCGCAGGCTTTCCGGACGGCGCGTTCCAGACGCTATTGATTGGCGGGAGTAAGGTCGAAGCGATCTTGCGCGATCCGCGTGTGCGGGCAGCCACCCTCACCGGATCTGAGCCAGCAGGCGCATCGGTTGCCAGTATTTGCGGGGATGAGATCAAGCCGACCCTTCTTGAACTGGGCGGCTCCGACGCCTTTATTGTCATGCCGAGCGCTGACATGGACGCTGCGGTCAGTGTTGGGCTGGACTCTCGGACCAAGAATAATGGGCAGAGTTGCATCGCCGCTAAGCGTTTCATCGTGCATGCCGATGTCTATGATAATTTTCGCGATGCGATGAAGACCGCGATGGAGGCGCTCATCATCGGTGATCCGATGGAAGATGACACAAATATCGGCCCGCTCGTTAACGAAGACGCTGTCAAAGACCTCACCCACCAAGTCGAAAACGCGCTGTCTCAAGGCGCGCGTCGCGTGACGGGCGCGGAAGCGATTGATCAAGACGGCGCGTGGTTCAGACCCGGTATCATTGAGGGGGTGACTGAGGGTATGGACGCTTACAGCCAAGAACTATTCGGCCCCGTCGCCATGTTGTTCAAAGTCGATGATCTGGACGCGGCAATCACCCTCGCGAACGATTCATCGTTCGGATTGGGGTCAGCGATCTTCACGCAAGATAAAGCTGAGATAGAGCGCGCCTTTACAGAAATTGAGGCGGGCGGAACCTTCGTCAACACTATGACCGCGTCCGACCCGCGTTTGCCTTTTGGCGGTATTAAACGGTCCGGATATGGCCGCGAGCTAGCGCGGGAAGGTTTGCTCGCCTTCTGCAATGTGAAGACGTGCGTGGTCGCTTAATTCAGCTTCTTCTTCGCCCGTTTCGGATCGAGCGCATCCGGAATAGGGAGCGCGGGAATGCCCTCTTCGATCATGTCTTTCGCCTGTTGCGGCGTTGCCTTGCCGTAGATTCCGCGGGATGGTTTTTCGCCGTAGAACATAGCCCGGGCCTCAGACGTAAAATCCTCGCCGACATCATCGCAATTTGTCGCAATTTCGGTTCGGATGGCCTCAGCTATAGCCGCACTCTTGTGTGAACTCCGCACGGCAGGGGCCATAATCGCTTTCTCGACGTCTTTGCTTCCGCATTCCGGACAGACCAACAACCCGCTTTCGGCCTGATCATCATAATCAGCGATAGAACCGAACCAGCCTTCAAACGGGTGATCCTTCGCGCATCTGAGCTCATATTTGATCATGTCGGTCTAGCGCTGCCGCCACGCTGGGATGCGAGCCCGTGCATCTTCGACCGCTTTACCATCGATCTCGATTTCCAAAATGCCCGGTGCGTCGTGATCTAAAATCCCTGCCACCTCGCCCCATGGCGCAATTGCCATTGTGCGCCCCCATGTGCGGCGACCATCATCATGCCGCCCGCCTTGCGCCGGCGCGAGCACCCAAGCTCCGCTCTCAATAGCGCGGGCGCGCAGCAAGGTTTCCCAATGGGCTTTGCCGGTTGCACGCGTGAAAGCAGACGGCGCCGTGATGATGTCGACACCCTCTTTAGCGTATCCAGAATAGAGTTTCGGAAAGCGCAGATCGTAACAGATCGACAGGCCGAGGCTCAGATCACCGATCTGAGTCATCGTCGGCGTCTCACCTGCCGCATAACTATCGCTCTCACGGTAACTTTCTCCGCCCGGCAGAGCCGCCTCGAACAGATGGATCTTGTCGTAGCGCGCAACGATCTCACCCTTTGGGTCAATCAGTAAAGAACGGTTCGCAATTTTGCCGTCGTCACGCAGCACCGCCGCGGAACCAACGAGCAAGTGAATGCCACTGCCTTTTGCCAGTGATTGATACGGGGCGGCGGTCTGAGACTCCGGCCTGACAGCGGCCATCAACGCAGCCCGTTCCTTTTGAAGCAGCGGCGTCATTTCTGGAGTCAGCACGAAGGCCGCATCCGTCTCCGCGACCATGCCCGCGACCGTTTGAAAGTTCGCGTCCGGATCAGTTCCGGAGGTAAGCTGCAGGAGAGCTGTTTTCATCCGTTATGCGGCCAACATGGCGTCCAGCTTGCCCGCGCGTTCCAACGCGGCCAGATCATCCGACCCGCCAATATGTTCCCCATTGATGAAGATTTGCGGAAACGTGTTCCGCCCATTGGAACGCTGATTCATCTCAGCACGCTTAACTTTGTCATTCGCGGCGGGAATATCGATGATTTTGACGCCCTTCTTGTCGAACAACGCCACAGCGCGGATACAGAAGGGGCAGAACATCTTAGTATAGACTTCGACTTTAGCGGACATGAAAGGGCCTTTAAGAGGGTTGCTTTAGGCTGAATTTAGGGGGCCGGGAGCGGCTTTACAACGCGGGCAAGACAGACGGCATCAACACGCGCCGCTCCCGCCCGTTTCAAGGTTCGAGCGCAGGATTCTAGCGTTGCCCCCGTCGTCATCACATCATCCACGAGGACGAGCCGCCTACCCTTGATTTTTTGAGGGTCGGCCACAGTAAATGCCCCCTGCACATTGCGCCGTCGACCCGCCGCCGACAGCCCGCCTTGGCTCGGCGTTCGCCGCGCGCGCAGCAATATATGCGCCTCCATCGGCACTTCACAGCGCTGAGACAGAGCCCGCGCCAGCAAGGCCGATTGGTTGAAGCGTCGCTGCATCAGGCGAAATCGGTGCAACGGCACAGGAACAATGACGTCTGCATGGGAGAGCGCAACCCGGCCAGCCCGGTGCATTTGTGCCGCGAAAGCCTGTAATCTGTCCGTATGGCCACCATGTTTGAACGCCAGAACCATAGAGCGAGAAGCCACATCATATTGCAGGGCCGACCGAGCCGTCGCGTAAGCCGGGCGTCGCGCCAAACAGGCGGCGCAAGCCAGATCAAAGGCACTGATCCCCATAATTTGATGGTCGAACGGATAGCCGCAGGACGCACAGCAAGGATCATCCAAGAAAGTCAGTTCGGCGAACAGTGCGGTGTCGTCAGTCGGCGGCAGGACCGTATCAATCGCCCATCGTCCCATTTCGCGCAGCTGTGATTGCCAGACTCCCACGCGCAGACTATCGCGCGCCTATGTCCGGTTCGCAAGATAAAGGCCCGCCCGTCACTCTGTTTGACGAAACCACGCAATCATTGCGGGTCGCGCGCGCGCGCAGACGACAAGCTAAGGTAACACCCTTTCTTCTGGACCGCGTGATCGACGACCTGTCTGACCGTGTGCAGGACGTAAACCGCACCTTCACCCGCGCGTGCCTGATCGGGCCATTTGATTGGCGCGAACAGATCACAGCCTATCTGCCTGCGGCGAAGCAATTCGAGACGTTTGATCACCTCGAAGCTCCAGGCGGCAAAGATTATGACCTTGTCATTAGCCTGCTGCACATCCAGTCGCTCAACACGGTTGGCGGTTGGATGCAGGCAGCGCGCGCCATGTTGGTGCCGGATGGCCTGTTTTTAGCCTGCCTGATCGGCGGGACGAGCTTGGCCGAGTTGCGCCACGCCCTTTATGCCATTGATACCGAAGCGCGCGGCGCGCCGACCCCGCGCATTCATCCGATGATTGAAGTGCGCGCCGCTGCGCAGCTGCTGGGTCATGCGGGCCTTGCTATCCCCGTCACCGATTCAGATCGCTTCACCGTCCATTACCGAAAGATCGAGACACTGGCCGGAGACTTACGTGATCTGGGCCTGACCAATGCGCTCACGGATCGCGACAAGCGCATCTCTCCCCGCTTACGCGGTGATATTGAAACGGCTCTCAGACCAGCGAAGGGCGAACCCATGGCTGTAAGCTGGGAGATTGTCTGGATGACAGGCTGGGCGCCGCATGAAAGCCAACAGAAACCGCTCAAGCCTGGGTCGGCCAAAATGGGGCTGAATGACGCGCTCAAATCGATCAGAGATGGCCAAAAATCATAGGTGGGTCGTAATCAGCCCGTTCTCGGTCAGGATGTAATCTAGCGGAATATCCGTCTTCTCCTTGGGCAAGAGTTTGACCATCTGACCCGCATAGGCGATCCCGACGGAGCGCAGGCTGGGCTGTTCCACCTTGAGGGCCGCCAGCGTGGCATCGTAATAACCGCCGCCATACCCAAGCCGGTCTCCGTCACGCGTAAAGGCCAGCAGTGGCACCAGCACGACGTCCGGAAGCAACGGACCCGACCCGTCACTGGGCGCACCGACCGGATGACGGGTCCCAAACGGACCGCGCTCCATCTCACACTCTGGTGTCCAGCGACGAAAGCTGAGGCGAAGCCGGTCACGCGGTGTCACAGGTAGAACAATGGGATGGGTTTGGGACAAGCGCTTCAACAGAGGACGCACATCGACTTCATTCTGGATCGGCCAGTACCCAGCAATGACGGCGGATGGTTCCATCCCCGGCCAGTTGCGGATGAAGTCATTCGGATTGGCTGACAGTTTCGCTCGAATGGCCTTGGCCCGCTCCCGCGCCTGCGCCTTACGCGTCGCGATACTCATGCTCGCGCCTGCGCGCTTATATCCATCTTCGTCATGGGAGTTGTGTCTATGGCCCTTCCACCAAAAACGCCAGATGCATCACACAACCGATAATCCTACCGCCACGTCTTGCCGCCTCCGCCCCATTTGCGCATGAGCGTCTCTATGAGCAAACCCCTATCAGGCTACCGCATCATCGAACTCGCTGGGATTGGACCCGGACCCTATGCGGGGATGTTGCTCGCTGACATGGGCGCGGATGTGGTACTGGTGAACCGTCCGGGCTTTGCTGTCCCGACGGTTCATGACCGTGGCAAAAGCTCGATCACGATTGATTTGCGCCAGCCCGATGGGGCAAAAGTTCTGCTGGATCTGGTCGCAGAATCCGATGCGCTGATCGAAGGTTTAAGACCCGGGGTGGTCGAGCGGCTCGGCATCGGCCCAGAGGACTGTCATGCCGTCAATCCGAAGCTGGTCTATGGTCGGATGACGGGTTGGGGCCAGACCGGACCATGGGCGAAAACAGCCGGGCATGACCTCAATTATATCTCAATCACAGGCGCACTCGCCGCGATGGGTAAAAAGGGCGAACCGCCCACACCTCCACTTAACCTGATCGGCGATTATGGCGGCGGGACGATGTTCCTCGTCACCGGGATGCTCGCCGCTTTGCTACAGGCCGAACGCACCGGCAAAGGCGAGGTCGTTGACGCCGCTATGATTGACGGGGTGAATAGCATGATGAGCATGTTCCACAGCCTCGCCGGGCTCGGTCAATGGACACCGAACCGTGAAGCCAATCTGCTGGACGGCGGCATGCCGTTTTACCGTTGTTACGAAACGTCTGACGCTAAGTTCATGGCTGTCGGCTGTATCGAACCAAAATTCTTCGCCGAATTTCTGAACCTGATGGAGATAGATCCCGACACATTTGGTGGCCAAATGGATAAGCGCGAACATGCCGCACAGCACACAAAGCTAGAAGCGGTTTTCAAAACTAAGACACGCGATGCATGGGCCGCGATTTTTGACGGAACAGAAGCCTGCACCTCCCCGGTGCTCGACTATGTTGAAGCGGCGGATCACCCGCAAAATCGCGCGCGCGGCGGGCTCACAAAACACGGACCCTATATCCATCCGCGCCCGGCCCCTGTGTTTGGGGGCGATTTTGAATTCGCAGATCCAGTGCTGCCGCAAATCAATAGCGGGCGCGACGCGATTACCGCTCTGCTCGGTTATGACGCAGCCAAAATCGCTGAACTTATCCAGTCCAAAATCCTTGTGGAGTAGATCATGCCCGATACGAAACCTGACCTTGTCGCTTATGAAACGGATGATCATGTCGCCATCATCACGCTGAACCGCCCAGAGGCGATGAACGCTATGAATAAGGCGGTTCGGGACGCGCTCGGTGACGCGCAGGCGAAGGCGGAACATGACGATAATATTCGCGTCGTGGTGCTAACCGGATCGGGCCGCGCCTTTTCGTCTGGCACGGACCTCAAAGAATTTATCGGCGGGCAGTCTGATCATGGCAAATTCGACAATTCGATCCGGGATTACAAACCGCTGGTCGACGGCGTGGCCAAATCAAAGAAGATTTACATCGCTGCGATCAATGGGTTTGCGGGCGGCGTAGCGCTCGGGCTCGCGCTTGGCTCGGACCTCGCCGTCATGGCGGATGATGCAACTATTTTTTCGCCTTTCATTGGCATCGGCCTCGTCCCAGATGGCGGGGCGAGTTGGTTTTACCTCCGTCATCTCGGATATAAACGGGCCTTCGCCGCGATGGCTGAAGGTACACGGCTGGACGCACAGACCTGCCTCGATATGGGCATGGTCAATAAAGTCGTCCCGGCGGCGGATTTGCGCGACGAAGCCGTGGCATGGGCACAATCGCTGGCCGAAAAAGCCCCGCTCGCTCTGCAATCCCTCAAGATAATCATGCGTGACGCGGCGACGTCCAGCCAAGAGCAGACGGCTCGTGTGGAGTCTGAACATCAGATGATGATGGCCAATAGCGAAGATAGCCAAGAAGGAATCATGGCATTTGTTCAAAAGCGAAAACCGGAATTTAAGGGCAGATAAACGAGCTGGCGCCAAATTCAGAGAGCGAGCTCCATCATCTTTATAGAGGGCGAAACCATAATCGATCTGACCCAAGCCCTGTCTTCCGCCCTCAGCGCGCCGATCACTAATCTGCACCGCCTCACCGCAGGTGCATCGATGGAAAGCTGGGCGTTTGAGGCGGGTGAAGACCCTCTGATCTTGCGCCGCGCCCCTGGCGGTGCGCAGACCAATACAGGCATTAGCGGCATCCCACTGGAGACTGAGGCCACCCTTATCGAAGCCGCGCGAGCCAATGGCGTAACAGCCCCCCAAGTCCGGCATGTCTTCGCGACCAACAGCCCGATCGGTGCTGCCTATGTCATGACCCGCTTACCGGGTGACGCGTTACCGCAACGCCTGTTCAAGCAGCCAAGCCTCGCCGCTATACTGGATCAACTCCCCAATCGACTGGCCCGAGAACTGGCGGCGATCCATGCGATCCCACTGGCGGCATTACCAGACAATGTTCCAACGGCTGGCGCAGCCGAGCTGATCGAGAGTTATCATGCCGCCTACGCGACCATCGGCGAGCGCCGTCCTGTCTATGATCTAGCGTTTCACTGGCTCCGTCAAAATTGCCCCGAACCCTTTGCGTCAAACTGTCTTGTTCATGGCGACTTTCGCATGGGGAATTTATTGATTGATGAGACCGGACTCACGGCCGTGCTGGACTGGGAAATCGCGCATCTGGGCGATCCGCATCAGGATCTCGCTTACATCTGTGCGCCAAGCTGGCGCTTCGGGCGGCGCGATAAAATTGTCGGCGGGATTGGCGACATTGAGCCCTTTCTAGGCGCTTATGAAGCCGCGTCCGGACATAAAATTGACCCAGACCGCTTCCGCTTCTGGCGTGTTCTGACGACCCTGTTCTGGGGCTCAGCCTGTATGACCATGCTTGGCGATTGGCGTGACGGTACGGAACGCACGATTGAGCGCGCGGCCATTGGGCGTCGCATTAGCGAGGTCGAGATCGATCTATTGCTACTCCTGTCCGACATCGAAGACATTGAGGCGAAGCCCCTTCCCCCGATCACGATCCCGTCACGCGATGAGCCGTCAGGGCAGACTAGTCTCGCAGAAATGATCACGGCCGTCGCCGAATGGAACGACACGGAGGTCACGCCCAATGCCAAAGGCCGCGACCGTTTCCAGTCGCGCATTGCCGCCAACTTGCTGGCGCAGCTCTCACGAGAAGCGCGAATGGGCCGGGACTTCGCCTTTGCCCGGCGCGACCGGCTCAAAACGTTACGTTTGATGCCAGACGCCCTGAGTCATGGCCTCACGGATGGCAGTCTTGATTGGCACGAACCCGCCCTGTTCGACCATCTGCGCCTCTCCGTCATGGAACGCCTATTGATCGACCAACCGAACTATCACGGCTTGGTAGAGGCACAGCAACGCTGGATCATACGAGACTGAGCTAGATCAGTCTGTGTTACTGAACATATAGCTATAGTCTTTCCCCGTCGCTGACAGGGCTGCTGCAACAAAATTGTCAATGACCTCTTGTTGCGTTGTTGCGGTCGGCTGCTTCGCAATGGCGGCCCAGAAAGCCGTATAGGCATCGTAACTATATCCGGAATCCTTATAGACTTGGAACATGAGAGCCGCACCAAAATCGGTGACGCCCCAATCATTGGGGTTATCAGGGGCTTTCTGAGCCCCTAATGTATTTTGCCAATTCAGGCTGCGGTCATTTCGATAGCGATCATAAAGGTCATAAAGAATTGAGCTCCGGAACTCGTCATAGCTCATATTGCGGAAATCCGCGCCATCGACGTTAACATAATCCATGGATTGGAAACGGTTCAGGATCGCAAACCCAGTCGCAAAAGCATGAGGGATTGCGTTCAACTGATCATTATAGAACCAGAAGTTCCGGCCTAGTTCGTAAAAAACTGCTTGGCTGTACCGGTTGTTTGCCGCCACCTCATTATAAAGCGCGTCGAATGTCGTTTCGGTCAGCTCAATGCCTGTACTGCCGAGATATCCACACCCTGCACCGCACGTCTCTCCATCGCCAACTTCAGCGATAGACAGATGACCATTATAGACTTTGCGATGCGTTGGAGACCGCCCCGTAGTCTGCTGGTAGAATTCATAGGCTTGGTCGAGAACTGCGACGATGGCGGACATTACGATAGGATCAGCTTCACGGGATGGGGATACTAAAACCGCGACATTCTTACCCTCCCAAGGCGTCAGCGTTACGGCCTTCCCATTAAACGTCGTGTATTGGAATGCCCCCTGCGCCGAGAGAACAGGAACTGAGCAGCTCCATGTGTAGGCATCCTGTCGGTTTCCAAGTGATGCGGTCGAGGTGTTTCCGTAAACTGTCTGACAATCCCGGTTAAGATCAAAACTATGCTGTTGCCCACTTCCGTCGATGCAGCGCCATGAATAGGCATCTTGTCTAATGAGTAGAACAGCATGGGCGTCGGCACCCTGATTGGCTTTACATATCTGATTCAAATTAAGGGGTAAGGTTGGCTCAGACGCAAACGCCGAACCACCCGAGTGAAGCAGCAACCCTAAGACACCCAGCATTATGGCCAGAACCCAACGGACAAACTTGATCATGAAACCCTCCCAATACAATCTTTAGTTACTTACTCTTATAATACATTTTAATCTATTATAAAGATAGAAGTCGAGGGTGCGACAATTCCAACCAAACTGCTCAAAGACTAAAAATCTAACACATGGTCGATAGGTATCGCTTCTAGGAAGGTGTCCTTTGCAGCCCAAGTGTAGTCACGCTATGGCCCCGTCATGACAACACACACGGCCGACCTTCTTAATAATCGCTACTCCGCCCGGGGTTTCAGACCCGATCCGGTGCCACAGGATTTGCTCGACAAGATTTTTGCGCAGAGCCTTAAGGCCGCTTCCAACTGCAATACTCAGCCTTGGCACGTCATGGTGGTGAGCGGCGACATGCGCGACACAGTCTCCAACGCGATGCTGGCCGAAGTGATGAGCGGCAAAGGCCCGTCACCTGAGTTTGAATGGAACGTCAAATACCAGGACGAGCATAAGGACCGCCAATGGGGTTCGGCCATGGCGCTTTATGGCGCGATGGACATCGCGCGCGAGGACAAGCCCGCCCGGATGCAGGCGATGGGTCGGAACTGGCAGTTCTTCGGTGCCCCGCACGGCGCATTCTTCACCATGGAAAAATATCTTGGCATTATGGGCGCGGTCGACGTTGGCATCTACGCACAGACGCTCTCTCTACTGCTGGAAGAGAACGGTATTCAGTCCTGTATGCAGGGCGCGCTGGGACAGTTTCCAGGGCCCGTTAAAAAGCTGCTAAACATTCCCGATAGCCGTGGCATCCTATTTGGGATGAGCTTTGGCTATGCTGACGATCACCCCGCCAATAAATGCCGTACAGATCGGGTTGAGCTGAGCGAGGCCGTGCAGTTCTTCAGCTAAACACAGGCTATGGCTCAAACAAAAAGGCCAGCCCCCTGATCATCAGAGGGCTGGCCTTTCGCGTTTCAGATGGCGCTAAGCGCCTATTCTTCTGATTTCGTCTCTTCTGCTGCGGCCTCTGCTGCAGGAGCGTCTTCGGCAGGCGCCTCTTCAGCTGGCTTAGCGGCTTCTTCCGCAGCAGCGGCTTTGGCCGCTTCGTCTGCAGCTTTAGCAGCTTCAGCAGCCGCTTCTTTCGCTTCTGCTTCAGCCGCCTTGCGGGCTTCCGCTTTCTCTTTTTTCTCTTCGATGCGCTCTAGCGCTTTCTCGCCCGGCTTACCCTTTTGTGGGTTATTGCCATGCGACCATTCCCAGAGGCCAGCCGCGCTCAGGAAACGTGCAACGCGCTCAGTTGGGCGTGCGCCCTTGCCGAGCCACTCTTTAATTTTATCAACTTCGAGCTGGACGCGATTTTCGTCGTCCTTTGGCAGCATTGGGTTGTAGCGACCGACGATTTCGATGAAGCGGCCATCGCGCGGAGAGCGCGAGTCAGCAGCGACGATACGATAATAGGGACGCTTTTTTGCGCCGTGACGCGCGAGGCGGAGTTTCAGTGCCATTGGTTTTTCCTTTAGGTAAGTTCTGAGTTTCTATTTCTTGAATTTCGGACCGCCGCCTAGACCGGGGAGTCCACCGCCGAGACCCGGAAGCTTAGCGCCTCCGAGGCCGGGTATTTTGCCGAGGCCCGGAAGACCGGACCCCATTTGTTTCTTGAGCGCTTCAAGCTCGGCCGGGTCCATTCCGGCGAGGTCCGGCATACCATTTTTGCCACCGCCAAGGCCCTTCATAGCGCCTTTGGGCATACCGGGCATTCCCGCCATCTGAGCCGCCATTCCGGCCATGCCGCCCTTGCCCATCTTCTTCATCATGTCCGACATCTGACGGTGCATTTTGAGGAGCTTATTGACCTCAGACACATCCATGCCGGAGCCCGCCGCGATGCGTTTTTTACGCGACGCTTTGATCAATTTCGGGTTCTTACGTTCCCACGGGGTCATGGATAGGATGATGCCGCGTTGCCGGGCCAGCAGCTTGTCATCAACGCCGCCCATGGCATCCATTTGCTTTTTCATTTTGCCCATGCCGGGCAGCATTTTCATGATCCCGCCCATGCCACCGAGCTTGGACATTTGTCCGAGCTGAT
This sequence comes from Algimonas ampicilliniresistens, assembly GCF_030159955.1. Lineage (GTDB taxonomy): Bacteria > Pseudomonadota > Alphaproteobacteria > Caulobacterales > Maricaulaceae > Litorimonas > Litorimonas ampicilliniresistens. Next base: position 131,828 of record NZ_BSNK01000001.1, on the reverse strand, counting down.
TAGCAAGATCGTCAAGATCGAACTGACCTTTAGCAAGGCGGTCAGCGGCGAGCGCAGCGTCTTTTTCGTCGATAAGGGCTGACGCTTTTTCGACCAGTGCGACCACATCGCCCTGTCCCAAAATGCGGCCCGCTAGGCGTTCGGCATCGAACGCTTCTAGCCCGTCGAGTTTTTCACCCGTGCCAAGGAATTTGATCGGCAGGCCCGTGACCGCTTTCATGGACAGGGCTGCACCGCCGCGGCCATCGCCATCGATGCGAGTCAGGACAAGACCTGTCAGGGGCAGAGCGTCATTAAAGCGTCGCGCCGTTTCAACGGCATCCTGGCCGGTCAGCGCATCGGCCACCAATAGAGTTTCAGTCGGTTGCGCAATCCGCGCGATTTCGATGACGTCTGCCATCAATTCTTCGTTGATCGTGGTCCGGCCTGCCGTGTCGAGGAACAGCACATCATAACCGCCCTTGGCGGCTTCTTTTAGGGCGCGAGACGTGATCTGCACTGCAGACTGGCCAGACATGATGGGTAAAAATCCAGCACCGGACTGTTCCGCCAACATGCCGAGTTGTTCCATCGCGGCTGGACGGTTGGTGTCTAGCGAGGCCAGCATGACCTTCTTCTTAGCTTTGTCTTTGAGGAATTTGGCGAGCTTACCGGTTGTCGTCGTTTTACCAGAGCCCTGCAGACCCGCCATCAAGATAACGACGGGCGGCTTAGCATTAAGGTTCAATTCTGAAGCGCGGCGAACCTCACCCATATCGGCATCATCATCAGATAATGTTCCGCCCAACGTCTGGATCAGCGCATCATTGACGATCTTAACGACTTGCTGGCCCGGCTTGACGGCACGGATGACTTTTTCGCCGACCGCTTCTTCACGGACCTTAGCGACAAACTGTTTGACCACCGGCAGGGCGACATCAGCTTCAAGCAGCGCCTTGCGGATTTCACGCATGGCGGCATCGACGTCACGATCGCTCAGCGCACCGCGGCCTGTCAGCGTATCAAAGACGCCGGTAAGTCTATCGCCTAAAGCTTCAAACAAAGCTCACCTCAATCAAAAGCACAACGCAAAGAGCCGCAGCGAACGAAAACTCGTCGGCTACGGGACCCCGTCTGCATCGTGCACAGCTCGGAGCGCAAACTATAGGTCTGCGCGGAAGTGCGGCGCACCTAGCCGCCCGACGCGCGCCTGTCAATCCGACAGTCCCTTTACCTATTGTGTCGACTAGGCTGACATATCCGTCATTTGTCGCCGACGCAGAAGCGCGTTACACTATCACTTCATGCAGCGTCTCTTCTTCATCTTAGCTGTCGTCTGGTTAGGCTATGCCCCGTCGGTTCTTGCGCAAGGCGTGCGTGCGGAGTCTCAGCATTTCATTCTGCTATCTGAAGCTGAGGTCGATGCCTCTGCTCTTCTGTCCGATCTAGAGCGTTTCCGGACGGCTGTCATGACAGATATGGACCTAGAACCGGGCGCCAACCCAACACCGTTGCATTTGAACATCATCAATGACCCTGAGACGTTCCAGCTGATTACGCCCGGTGGGATCACGGCGGCGATCTATCTGCAAAGCGCAGCCGGGCACGACATTGTGGTTGGTTATAGTTCGCAGCCCGGTCACTTTCTATCTCAAGCGCTAGAACCAGGCTGGCTCCGTCTCGTTCTGCGCCACGAAGTCGTGCATCATATTTTAGAAACGCATTATGCGCGCAAACTTCCGGTTTGGCTCGGCGAAGGTCTAGCAGAATATTATTCGACCTTCGAACCCTCGCCGGATGGTCGGGCCCTATTTGGACGCGCTTTACCGGAACAAGACCCGCTGTCAGAGGCGAGCAATTGGCTGCCGATGCGGACCGTGATTGAAAGCATGGTGAAATACCCTGATTTCCGGGCGGCCTCGACCGGGTCTCTGTTTCGGGCTCAGCGTCTCTATTACGGGCAGAGCTGGGCCTTGGCGCACTTCGTCATGGATCAACCCGATGGGCTCGCCAAAATCCATAATTTTGTCGATGATTGGAGCCCACTGCAAGATAGCGAAGATAGTTTCGAGCGCGCCTTTGGTCTGCGTTATGAACCCTTAGAGGCGCGCGTTCGAGAAGACATTATTCAGGACGGCGGCAATCTTCGGCTCAACGACCTCACCCAGCGCGAGCTCCAACCGATTACCGTTTCGACGCCCACACAAATTGAGATTGACGAGAACCGGCTGCGCCTGCTGCTCACGCATGGCCACCTTGGGGACTCGACCTATGACCGGATCGATGCGGTCCGTGAGCTGATCATGGACCCAGCAGACTCCGACGCGCTCGATCTGGCTGAGGCCTTACGGTCTTGGCGGCTTAAAGATTGGGACGCGTCTGACGCGGCGGCTGAGCGTATTCTAGCCCGCCAACCCAACCATCCTGCCGCCCTCAAACTGCGCGCCAAGACCGCCTATGGCCGCGTGTCTGAACGGCAGATGGATGATGCCTTATGGACTGAGGCCGAAAGTGTGGTGATCAGTGCCCTAGCCGTCAGCCCTGATGATGCGGAACTTCATCTGTTCCGGGTCGCCGTTAGCCGGCCCGATACGGATCGGCTCTCACCCGGCGCGCGACGTTCGCTCAATTGGTTGGCCGATCATGGCACTCATTTGAAATTGCCGCACACCGCGATGATGATGATCCCGGCACTGATCTATGAAAACCGCTTCGACCATGCCGATGCTGTCCTCGACAGTGCGGCGCGATGGACAGAAAACTCATCCGATAAATTTGTGATCGAACGGCTGCGCGGCAATGTCGCGGCGGAACGCGCAGTCGCGCCCTAGCCTTCATCACCTTCAGCCGCGACATCGACAAATTGCCCGTCTTTCACCCGGTAGGAAATTTCGCCGATAATAGCGGCGTCTTCGATCGGGTTTACTGGAAAGCTGATAAAGCTCGCCTCGCAGCCAACGTCTAAACATCCAATATTCCTATCCGGGAAGATAGTTTTCGGTGTCGTCATCGTTGCCATACGCAGCATTTCGGCAGGCGTGACGAATCCTTTATCAACCCCCGCAATCAACCCCGGTGTCAATGTTGATCCATAGGCATTGGTTGCGACTACCAATGGTGCGCCAGCCGCTTTCAACGCGGCTATATTCTGCTGCTCCCAAGCCACGAGATCAGCCGGGCGGTCTTTGACCCATTCGGTCACAATCAGGGTGCTCACCATGCCAAGCTCTGCCGCAGCTAAAGCCTCCGTGTCTGAAATCAGGCAGTCATCCACCACATCGACGTCATAATAAATACTGTCCGGATCAGCCTCGGAATCCTGATAGCAGGGGAGATGCGTAATGATATCAGCCCCGACGTTAAGGCTTGCCCGAAAGTCATGAATGTTACTGTTCGCCACAGCCAGTCGAACCCCGGCCTGGTCAGTCAGTTCAGCAATTAAAGGCAGTAATGTCGGATCAATCCCGCCGCCTGGCCCCCATTTTCCAAACCCTTCCGCATAACGGTTACTTTTGCGTAGAAAGACTTTGATATGATCCGGGCGGTCTCCCAACAGCAAATCCATTTTCGCGCGGACATCCGCCTCAGTCTCTACAACATAGTAAGCATTATCTGCCGCTCGACTTCCGGCATGAATTTCATCAGAGCGGGCCACCTGATCTTCGTAGGAACGGATGTTTAGGGCCAGTGCTTCGTAAATCTCTGCCGGATGACTTTCGGGACCCGTGATCCCGCCGAGCGATGTCGCTACATCAATATTTCCTGGACCGGATAAGCGGTCCCGAATTTCGATCACGCCCTGTGTGGGAGCCGTCATAGTCATTGCGTAGAAGGCGCCCGACTTGAGGCCCATAGAGCGATGCCAATCAAGCGTATATCGACCGTCAAAATGATGTGTGTGTGCATCGCCAAAGGGCGGGGTGAGAAACTGCCCAGATAGGTCAACGGATTGGCCCGGATTGACGGGGCAACGCACGATCACTTGGCCAAGAACACAGAGTGTTTTTGCCTGAAACTCTTCTCCGTCGAATATCTTCGCGCCTGTATAGGCTGTGACCTGCTGGGCTTCGGCATCCGTTAGGCCCGGCACAGACTGACAGGCCGAAAGAAGAAAGGCCAACGTCAGGGTTGAAACAGATCTGGTCACAAAACACTCCGAATATGGTTGGATGAAATTAGGCCAAATTGAAAGTAACCCACCAATTTTTCTGTCAATGAACATAGCTGTCGGTGAATGAACAGCGCGAGCGGGCATTGAGAGGTCATAAAAAAAGCTCCCCGGAGGGAGCTTTTCGAAATCGATAAAACCGTTGCTTTATGCGGAAACAGTGTGCGGCTGAGTGTGGTTCTTCTTGGCTGTTTCAACGAGCGCTTTGAACGCTTCCGGCTCATTCCCGGCCATATCAGCGAGGACTTTACGATCCAAGTCGATACCAGCGTTTTTCAAGCCTTCCATGAAACGACCATAAGTCAGACCATGTTCGCGGGCAGCCGCGTTGATGCGTTGGATCCAGAGAGCCCGGAACTGACGCTTCTTCAGCTTACGACCGATATAGGCGTACTGACCGGCTTTTTCGACAGCCTGGTTAGCAATGCGGAATGTGTTCTTGCGGCGACCGCGAAAACCTTTCGCCTGCTCAAGAATTTTTTTGTGGCGGGCGTGCTTCGTTACGCCGCGTTTGACTCGTGACATGTGCTCGCTCCTATTTCTTTTTCTTGCCGTAAGGCATGAATTTCTTCTTGATGACCTTGGCGTCAGCGTCCGCGACAACCACAGTTCCGCGCAGACGGCGGATCTGGTCGTTTGAGCGCTTGATCATACCGTGGCGCTTACCGGCTTGGCCCGCGAGGACCTTTCCGGACTTCGTAATCTTGAAGCGTTTTTTCGCTCCAGACTTCGTCTTCATCTTGGGCATTGTTTTCTCCGTTCAGTTGAGATTTCGACGGCCGGGCAAATGCCACTTTGGCCCGGGTGCGTCGGCTACCTCGTTAAAGGCAGGCGCGCCCTATACACGAGCGCTCCGTGGTTTCAAGTATTCGGGGACACATGGCGCAACACCCGTTCGTCCGTATCGCTGAGTCATGACAAACGCCAATTATGGCCGGGCGGACTGCCAAACCATCCACACAGCGATCGCAGCTAGAAGCAGCGCGAAGCCTCTTGCCGTATTTCTGCGAAGCCCTTCTTTTTGAAACACGGGCTGCAGAGTGCTGGAAAATAGAACGATCAATATATGAATGGTCGTAGCGATGCTGACATAAATGAGGGTCAGCCAAACTGCCTCCGCAATGGTTGAACTCTCTGTCGACGCATTAGAATGAAGATAGGTTGGCAGGATGGCGATATAAAACAACGCTGCTTTGGGATTGAGAAGATTTACGGTCAGACCGTAGCGGAAATAACGCCGAACCATCGGAGACATATGTTGCGCATCTAGGACAGGTTTATCCGCTTCACGCCATTGCTGCAGCGCCAACCACAACAGATAGGCTCCCCCGCCGAAACGAAGTGTCTGATAAAAGAACTCAGACCGGTCGACGAAGGTCGCCACGCCTGCGGCAGCCAGCACGCCCACGACCAGAAGACCCAAGGCAATCCCGGCTACCGTTGAGAAGCCGAGCCGACGCCCCCGTGTGGCCGCGACAAGCGCCAGAAAACCCATATTGGGCCCAGGCGTAAGTTCAATGACCAAGCAGGTGAAGATATAAGCCGATAGGGACGACAGGTCCATGTCACCCGTCTTGTCAGTCTAAGCAGATCCGATCAACTGTTGCGACGTGCCCCTGCCCAATTTGGACTCTGTCCTATTCGACGCCGTTGCTCGGACGCGGCAGTGCGGCGCAGCTTGCGTCCTGACGATCGAGCCAATGCGCCGTCCATGCGAGGCCGGCATTCCAGTTGATCGCGACTTCATTCAATGAATAGGCCGCATAGTCGTCGGCCCAGCAAGTCATCGACGTGCATTGCCCGCGTAAGGTTGATCCGACCGGGTCAATGAAATTGATATTGTTTGGCCCGCCCGACAGTGCACCCGGCGGCGGAAAGGGTAGAGTGGCGTCTGATCCCCCCCGCCAGAAGCGGTGGTGCGGGTTTCGAGCCGGTCTTTCACCGTAGCCCGTAACGTAAGATCGACCTAAAGGATTACGACCGAGTAGATAGTCCATGGCATCGATCACGCCGCGCCGATATTTTTCGTCGCCCGTGCTGGTATGCGCCGTCCCCATGATGATGGCGCGGTTCATAAAGTCGCCATTGGAACCCCAATAATAATCGAGCTCAGATTTCGGCACCATAAATCCAGCTTCGCTTGTCTGCCCCTCATACCGATCCGCCCAAGTGAGAAGGGCTGTGCGCGCAGCGTTTAGGCGTGCCTGCCCTGCGAGCGACCGCTCGGACGCCATCAGGCTGAGCATGCCTGGTCCTTCCATGGAGGCCCAATCAAACGATCCAAATGGATTATAGGTCGGAACGTACCGGTCCATCTCAGCCGCAAACATGGCCTCTCGCGTCGTCAGCCAGAGCTCCGTCGCGGCCCAGCCGAACTCGTCCGTAAGGGATTGATCATCATACGGACCGCCGCCATCAAATTCGCCCCACGCATAGGCATCAGGAACACGGCTCGCCGCCGCATAAGCGGTTCGTGCCGCGCTCAAACATTGTTGGGAAAAGGCTTTATCAACAGACGCAAAAAGACGCGCACATTGCGCGCCGACGGCGGCCAGATGCAAGGTCGCCGATGTTGTTGGCGGATAGAGACGACGCGTAATCCCGTCTGTATGCGGCAACACATTATCGCCGGGCCATGTCACACCATGCGATTTATGGTGCACCATTCCAGCCGGGGAGGTTAGTGTCAGAGACAGCGGGCCCGTTGCCGCTTGATCCCCTCGCGCCAAAGCTTGTGGGACAGTCGAGCTTGTCTGCGTCGACAACAAATAATCGACCCCGTGCCGCGCTTCGTCGAGAATATCGCTGATCCCATTCCCAGCTTCGGGCATGAGCAGTGACATATCCCCAAGTTCAGGCGCGCATTGGCGAACAGAGCCCGACTTACGTCGCTCTGCCATGTTGAGCAGCATCCACGTCGTGAAGCCCGTATTGACGGCATATTGCCCATAGTCGCCCGCATCATACCAGCCGCCCTGGACTGACAGGCTATAGTCACATCCTGGCCAATCGGTGCCACGATCATCCGGGCCGGAAAAACAAGTCAGAGTCCGATCAACGTGACCCGCAGGCCGCGTCAGCGGCGGGGTCGTCGACGGGACATAGCTCGCTTCAACGGGAGCGCCGACTCTGGACTGATAAAAGTAGGACAGGCTGTCGCGAGACAGGGACCCATAGGGTCGCCCGCCAATATCAAATGGATCGCTTTTGATGGCCCCGACCCGCACAGTGAATCCGTCACCGACATCACCGGTCAGCGGCGCATCGATTTGATGCACACTCAGAGCCGATGCCGCGTCAACTCCGAACGGAACGGTCTGCCCACTCAATATGACCTGATCGCGATCATTCAGAAGCTCGAAAGTCTTTGGCGTATTGGACGCATCAACCAAGACAGCGCGCAGACGTGATTTGGATGAAAACCCATGTTGATTCAAAAGAACCGATCCCGCCGTTGCGGGTTCAGAAAAATGCGGGGTGGAAGATGGTTCAGCGACCGGACTCAATTCGGGTTTTGCAGTGGAAACCAGACTTTCAGATTGGGCTAAACCTGCGGCGGACACGCCGCCCTCCACGCTAACTTTTTCGCAAGCGGAAAGGCCGCATAGCGCGGCACAAGCAACCATAAGAAAAGGCGAACGTCGCATAAGATCGTTTCAGTCTCGATTAAACCCGATAATGGGCTTCAGAGCTCGACCTAAGTCAGAGACGTAAAGGACCGCTAAATCGAGAGGATTAATAGGAACGGTAGGCGGCGAACTCGTCAAAGCCCGACCGCCTGATCGAAACAATCGGCCCCAGCCCAAATTCCGATGAAGGTGCCCCACATCTGCGGAATGTCGACTGACACGCCAACGCAGCACGGTCACGGCCTTCACAGAGAATCGGTGTTTGGCGTATTTCGGGATTGGATACCCGTGCGGCGGGAAATAGGCGCAGACCAGAATTGCGCACTCGAACAACAATCACCTTCACAGAGCAAAAAAAGCGCCCCAAAAGGGCGCTTCTAACAAAGAAATATCCGACGAGCCGGACGCTATCTCGGCGCCATCACCATAACCATCAACCGACCTTCGGTCTTTGGCGCGAATTCGACTTTAGCGATTTCATCAAAGTCATCACGCACACGGCCAAGCAAGCTTGTGCCCCGGTCCATATGTGCCATTTCACGACCGCGGAAACGGACCGTCACTTTGACTTTATCACCGCGTTCAAAGAACTCGGTCATCTTCTTCGTCTTGACCATATAGTCATGCGTATCGATGTTCGGACGCATCTTGATCTCTTTCAGAGATGATGTGCGCTGACTCTTACGGTTGGCCGCTTTTTTCTTCTGCGCTTCAAAGCGCATTTTTCCGTAATCGAGGACCTTACAGACAGGTGTCTCACCCGGAGCCACTTCGACGAGGTCCAAACCTGCCGACTGTGCAGCGGCCAGCGCCTCAGCTAGCGGCACAACACCGCGTTTTTCGCCGTCTTCTGTGATCAGAAGCACGGACTCAGATGTAATTTCGCGATTGGTACGCGGTCCTTTGGGCTTTTTGGCCGGTTGGGCGGCATGGGGACGTCTAGCGATGGGTATACTCTCCTCGGGGCGATCAAATGATCTCACAAATGGCAGGTGTTCCTACCAAGGCCTGAATATGGCGGCAGGGACCGCCCTTTTCAAGCGATATGGGCGCTAAAAAGCCCGGTTTTAGCGCGATTGTTGCTGAATTGCCTCACGGTAAACCTGCAATGTGGCGCTCTGGAGCGCCTGCTTGGAGAACCGATCCGCAATTCGCTCGCGTGCGGCGATCGGATCATAGGTCCCCGGAACCCCTAAAAGAGCCCGGGCCAAGGCGTCAGAGTCGCCTGGCGCGACCAGCCGACCCGTCACTTCATTATCTACCACATCGACCGCACCGCCATGGTTAGAGGCCACAACCCAGCGCCCCATCGCCTGCGCTTCAGCGGCCGTTCGTCCGAACGCTTCTGGATCCGTCGACGGCGTCGTCACTCGGTCGGCGGCCATAAAGGCAGCAGGCATGTCGATTTCATGTCCCGGCAGGCGCAACCGCTCCGCAACGCCGAGCGAGTTGGCCAGCGCCCTCAACTCCGCGACATAGGCATCACGTCCTTGGGGGTCTCCTGCGCACACCAGCACTGTATCGTCCGGCAAGCGAGCCAAGGCCCGAATCGCCACGGTCTGACCTTTCCAACGCGTCAACCGAGCCGGCAATAAGATGACCCGGTCATCTGGTTTGACATTCCATTTGTTCCAAACCGCTTCAACGCGACCCCGTGAAACTGCCTTAGGATCAAACAATGCCATGTCGACACCGCGTGGGATCACGCGGATCCGATCTTCCGGCGTCTTGTGCGTTGCCATCACATGATCCGCCGTGAAGCGCGAATTGGCGATAACCAGATCACCGCGCGCCATGATGGAATTATAGCGTCGCTTGCCTAAAAACCCTTCATTATAGATGCCGTGATAGGTGGTCACGAAAGGCACGCCTTCCGCCATCGCAGCACGCCAAGCCGCCCATGCGGGCGCGCGGGAGCGCGCATGAACCACATCGATTTTGTTCAATACGATCAACTTTCGCAACGCCGCGATTCGCCACGGCAAGCTAAGCAGACGTTTGGAGCCGACATTCGCGGTAAAATGCGTCGCGCCCGCTTTGGTCAGCTTATTAACCAGACGTCCACCGCCACTGACAACAAACGCCCCATGCCCATCCGCGATGAGCGCTTCGGACACTTCGACCGTCGTGCGTTCGACTCCGCCCGCCTCCAAGGCTGGCAAGACTTGCAAGACATTGTATGAGCTAGGCTTCGTCACACATGAGGCCGTAGCATGGGCGCGCAACACATCAACCATGAGGGCGCAAAACTCGCTTATCATTATGTGGAGGGCCGACCGGAGATTGGCGGCCCCACAATGATCTGGTGCGGCGGGCTGAAATCCGACATGGACGGCACAAAAGCCGTCTTTTTGCATGAGCAATGCGAACGAGCCGGTCGGCCTTTCGTACGGTTCGATTATTTCGGCCATGGGATCAGTGATGGTGAGTTCACCGACGGCACAGTCTCGCGCTGGGCGTCAGACGTCGTCGCTATGATCGATCGATTCGGCAAAAACGGCGTTGTGCTCATCGGTTCGTCTATGGGTGGCTGGGCATCATTACTGGCCGCGCTGGATCGACCCGACGCCGTCAAAGGCCTCGTTCTGATCAATCCAGCCCCAGATTTCACCGAGAAAATGGTCTGGTCCGGATGGGACGACCACAAGCGCACCATGCTAATCGAAGACGGTGTTGTGTATGAGCCGTCCGATTATGGCGAACCTTATGCATATTCCCGCGCGCTGATCGAAGATGGCCGCGCACGGCAGATCTTGGACGCCCCCATCGACTTCAATGGCCCAATCGAAATTCTTCAAGGAGCGAATGATGATGTCGTCCCTCCGGCTTATTCGCGTTTGATTGTGAAAACCGTCACCAGCGAACGGGTCGGCTACACGCTGGTCAAAGGCGGGGACCATTCGCTCTCGCGCCCACACGATCTCTCGCGTCTCTGGACCACATTAGAGACGATGCTCGCGCAACTGTGAGAGGTGCGTGATGAGGCACCTCTCTAAGGGGGTGGCAACTCATGGAGATTCCAATGCAAAAAACTTTGATCCTCGCCGCCACGACCGCGCTTCTCGCCGCCTGTTCCAATGCTGACACGTCCACGGCTACAACAGAACCCGTGCAGATCGTCGAAACGACAGTTATGACTGACACGGCCTCAACCGATGTCATGACCAGCGACGTCGCGATGGAAACAAAGACCAAAGCAGTTCTGGTCTATGCTGACTGGTGCGGGAGCTGCAAAGTGCTCGACCCAAAAATCAAAGCGGTTCAGGCCATGGGTCCAATGCCGGGCGTTGAGTTCGTCACGCTCGACTACACCGACAAGAATGCCGACAATTTCTACGCACAAGCCAAAGCGGCAGGCGTAGAAGAAGCCGTTCGTGCGGAACTCGACGGCACGATCAAGACAGGCTGGCTATTGCTGGTCGATGTGGATGACAAACGCGTCCTGTCGAAAGTGACCAAGGCAGATGAAACCGCTGAGATCGTCACCAAAATTCAGGACGCCCTCGCACAATCCTAGTTGGATATTCGGCGCGCCCCAGCCTATGCGCGGATATGGTTGCCCCTTTTGACCAGCGCCCAAATCCAAATTCAGGCCTAGTATCAGGCCTGAATTACCGCGCGGCCAAACGTGTCATCGCTCGTCAGTTTGTGGCGGCGGGCCTCCCTTTTGCCGATGAGGACGCACTGGACCTCTTGCTCGGCCTGACCGGGCTGAACCAAACCGACTATATCATAGGCGGAGCCGAGCCCGTCCAGACTGAACAGATGAACGCGCTACGACTCGGCGCAGAGCGGCGACTGGCTGGTGACCCCGTTGATCGCATCTTAGGCTGGCGGGAATTTTATGGCCGTCGCTTCTTGATCGACGATGTCTTGTCCCCGCGCGGCGACACGGAAGTTTTGTTGCTGGCAGCGCTGGAAGTAATCCGCGACGTCAAGACACCGCGCTTACTTGATCTCGGCACAGGCTCTGGTGCGCTCGCCATCTCACTGCTTTGCGAACGAGAGGATGCGATGGCGATCGCAACCGATTGCGACGCAAACGCTCTAAGGACCACGCGCGTGAATGCGGAAGCGCTCAAGGTAAGCGATCGATTGGAAACCCTTCAATCTGATTGGTTGTCTGCCCTGCCCTCAAACCCATTCGACGTTATATTAAGTAACCCGCCCTACATCACGTCCAATGCGATGACCGCCCTAGAGCGCGAAGTTGCAGAGCATGATCCGGTCGGCGCCTTACATGGTGGCCGCGATGGGCTCGACCCCTACCGGATCATTGTACCGGGCGCGCGCGAATATTTGCGACCCCGGGGGTGGCTCGGCGTCGAGATCGGGTTTGATCAAGGCGAGGCTGTTCAGGCCCTTTTCAAAAGCGCTGACTATCGACACATCCGCCTCTTGGCCGACCCAGCCGGTCACGACCGGGTCGTCTGCGGATGGCGGTCTTAGACGGCACAGATAGATTGGGCGGGGATAAGGCTGAAAAACCCCTTTGACATACGCTAGCCGAGTGGTAGTCGAAACCTGTTGGTTGGGCAGGAATACTGCGGGACACATGTCCCGATCCCCCGTTGAAATCCAACAAACCACCCCCGGAAAGTTCGTCTGCGGTTCGCCCGCTTTGCTCTTTCCCAGCGTGTTCAGGATAATCCGATGAAGCGTCAACGCGGTCGTAATCGCAACAATAACAGCGGCAATAGTCGCAACAACTCCAACCGGTCTTTGGATTCCAATGGACCGGATGTGAAGGTGCGTGGCAGTGCGTCGACCATCTATGAAAAATACACACAGCTTGCCCGCGATGCCAAAACAAGTGGCAACCGGGTCAAGGCCGAAAGCTTGCGTCAACATGCCGAGCATTATTTGCGCCTGATGAATGAGCAGGAAGCCCAGCGCGAAGCCGAACGTGAAGCGCGGGAAGCCCGCGATGCAGAGCGTAATCAACGCAATGATCGTAATCGCAACAATTCCGATGGCGACAATAATGATCGTCAGCAAAACCGTCGCCCGCGTCCGAATAAGTCTGAGGATCAGTCCGACACGGCGTCAGAGACAAATACCGATAAAGCGGATGAGGACGAAAAGCCGAAACCGCGAACCCGTCGACCACGCACCACAGATGCCGATGCGGCTCCAGTTGAAGCGACAGAGGCGCCTGAAGAGAAACCTAAACGCCGCCGCCGCGCCCCAGCGCGCGACAAGAGCGGTGATAGTGAAACCGTGGAAGCAGCGGAGTAGATCCAACGCTTACGCAACCCGTTAAGAACCCCGGCCCTGTGCCGGGGTTTTTTGTAGGTGCTTGACCTTTCTCTGCAGCCTGCGACACTCACGCGATGAAACACGCCGCCTTGCTTCTTCTTGCCTTCATTGCCTCTGCTGGAGCCAGTTGCACCGAGACGTCCCTTCCGTCCGATACGGAACCCGTTCAAATTACAGAGACGACGCCCGTCCTCCCCGTCCGTGCTGATGCGTTTCCGACCCAGATCGACCCGATGCTCGCGGACCGCTTTTCGCGGCTGGCCCTCGATTGTGTGCAACAGGAGTTCCCCAACAAGATTTCACGCACGACCAATACGGCTGAAGCGATTGGGCGGCCGCGCGACCTTTTCCCAGCCTTCTATGGTTGTTTTGATTGGCACAGCGCCGTGCATGGACACTGGCTGCTCGTCAGGCTGCTCAGGATCGGCGATCTCGAGGCAGAGACGCAGGCCGAAGCCATCGCTAAGCTAAACGCCAATCTCAACCTGGACACAATTGCAGGCGAGCTGGCCAATTTCAGACGGGCGGAACGCGGCTCTTGGGAACGCCCCTATGGTTGGGCGTGGCTGTTGCAGCTAACAGCGGAATTACGCGAGTGGGATGATACGAATGCGAAACGGTGGCTTGCTGCTTTGGAACCGCTTGAAGCGGACATTGTCGCCGCGACAAAAGACTGGATGCCCAAGCTGGCCTATCCGATCCGGCTTGGCACTCATAATCAGAGCGCGTTCGCTTTCACCCTGATGCATGACTGGGCGGTCGTTGCGGGCGATGCTGAGTTCGCCGCCCAGATCGACGCACGTGCGCGAGACTTTCACTTGGACGATGTGAACTGCCCGCTCGGCTATGAACCATCAGGCGAAGACTTCCTGTCGCCCTGTTTAATGGAAGCGGATCTGATGCGCCGAGTACTCAGTCCGTCTGACTTTGCCGACTGGCTGAGCCGCTTTCTGCCCGGCATTCCCGGTGATGGCCGCGCCGACTGGCTACCGCCCGCCATCGTTCTGGACGCCTCAGATGGAAAACTGGTCCACTTGGACGGGGTTAATAGTAGCCGCGCCTGGAACCTGTTTAACATTGCGCGCGCCTTGCCGGATGATGATCCGCGCCGTGCTGCGCTTGTGGCTGCTGCAGAAGTCCACCGCGACGCAGGCGTCGAGGCCGTGTCAGATGAACATTATTCTGGCAGCCACTGGCTCGCCAGCTTCGCAACCTATCTAATGACGGATCGCGGGTGGAACGAATGATTATGGAAACGCAGAATGACGCTCGTTTCTGACCTTTGGAAAAGCTTCCGGAGTTTGCCGACTTGGGTGCAAATTTGGATGGTTCTGATCTTGGTCCCGGTCAATGCCGCCAGTATACGGTTTCTGGGTGAACCTTCAGCCGGAGTGATTGCGCTGCTCGCTATTGGCGGCATGGTGCCAAATATCTTCATCATGATAGGGGACCGGAGGTTCACGAACAAAATGGCCGTCCCTCACGTCATTCTCTGGATTCCGCTCGTCGTTTTCATTGGCTACTTACTCTTCGTCTCTGATGCGGATTTATCCTCGACCTATGCGACCTATTTGAAAGCACTTTTGATCGTTAATCTGATTTCGCTATCATTCGACATTCCTGAAACCATGGAATGGTACCGAACGCGTCACAGGCCATCATGATAACAGATCTCGACAAACAAGCGTGCATTGAGCGGCATAAAACAATCCGAGCTATCCTCTGGGTGGTTGCATTGCTCATCGTTGCGGCGGTGTTGTTTGGGGTCTACCGCTTTGTCACTGCGCCTGTTCGCATGGCCCAGAACACGACCCAGACGATCACGCAGCAAGTTGAGGAAACAGCCACAGCCGTCTTGACTCATCGGCATATCAAAGTGCGTGAGGGCCGCCGCTATTCGCGTATGGCGGATCGAGCCCACACCATTCTAATCAACCTACCCGAAACGAAGCCCGCTAGCCTAAGAGATCGCACTTTCCGGTTGGCGCATCTTCGCGGATCACAAAGCAAGGTCTGTCAGTTCGTCATGGATTTCGGAGCCGGACCCGTGCCCGTTTGGACCGCAGCTGACAATGCGGAGTTCACGGCCAATCGTAGCTTGGGAGGAGAAGCCAACCGTCAACTACGGATCATCTGGGAAACACCGACAATGATCCTCGGCGTGTCCGTTCAATATGCCGACAAATTCACGCAAGACGATAATGCGCCGCGCTGGGAACTGTTATGGCGGCGACGGGACAGCATCCAGAAGCCACTGACGGATGCCGTAGTCAGTGAACGCACGATGAACGCGCTTGCGGCCATACCGCAACAATGCGCGACTCCGTAGATTAATTCAGATAAACAATCGTAGACACACTTTCGAAAAGGATTTCCTATGGCCATGAATATGATGGACATGATCATGCAAGCCGCTGGCGGTGACACAGCTCAACAGGCCGGTAATCAGCTTGGCCTCTCCCCTCAGCAGAGCCAGCAAGCCATCGGCGCCCTGCTGCCTGCCATCAGCTCCGCCATGAAGCGCAACACGGCCTCACCTCAAGGCCTAGCCGGATTATTGGGCGCGCTACAGAATGGTGGTCACGAGCAATATCTGGAAAACCCGCAAACCCTGTCACAAAACGCCCAAACCGACGGCAACGCCATTCTCGGTCACCTGTTCGGATCCAAAGATGTGAGCCGCGCTGTTGCGGGTCGCGCTTCAGAGCAAACTGGAATCAGCAGCGACATATTGAAGAAAATGCTACCCATGGTCGCCATGATGGCGATGGGCGGTCTGTCCAAACAGACGAACAATAATCAAGGCATTCAGGGCATGCTCGCCCAAGCCGCGATGCAGCAACTTATGGGCGGGGGCCAGCAAGGCGCACCAGCCAAAGGGATTGGTGGCATTTTGGGCGGCTTACTCGGAGGTGGAGGCAGACAGCAACGTCAACAACGCCAAGCCCACCAACAAGGCATGGGCATGCTCGGTCGGATGCTCGACGCGGATGGCGACGGCAATACAATGGACGATATTCTGGGCATGGTGATGAACCAACGCTAGAGCGTTTCTGACCAACTCTCTTCAAGGCATAAAAAAGCCCGCCAATTGGCGGGCTTTTTCTTTAGCTCTTATTAGACTGTTAGTCTTTCACGTCGCCCGTTGGGCTCTCACGTTCACCAACCATAGCCTCGCCGTCCATAGTAAAGTCCGACGTACCATGTTTGACATGATAGCCTTCCATGTCTGCTTCGAGCGTGTCGAGATGCATCATGCGTTTGATGATCGGGCTGATCACAATCAAAGCAACACCTACGCCGACCGCGATCCAGCCGATTTGACTGTAGACTTCCATCACAGCTCTCTGCGTTTCCGCCAACGCCGCTTCGGCATCGAGACTAGCCAGCGCATCCGAAGATGTCAGCTTAGCGATCTGCGCTGCCACAAAGTTACCCGCGCCAGAGGCGAGGAACCACGCGCCCATGATCAGACCGACCATGTTAGGCGTGGACAGACGAGTCATGGCGGACAGGCCCACAGGGCTGAGGCAGAGCTCACCCGTTGTGTGCAACAAATAGACCATGCAGATGAAGAACACCGGCGTCAGATTGCCAAGACCAGCCGACTGCGCACCCCAGACCAGCACGAGGAAACCGAGACCCAGCTGGATGACGCCCAGCCCAAACTTCGCGCCCGTCGACGGGTCCATTTTTCGCTTGGCGAGCCAAGCCCAGCCCAGTGCGAAGAGCGGTCCAAGGAACACAATGTAGATCGCATTGAGTGACTGGAAGATCGAGGCTGGTTGCTCCTGCCCCAAGATCGTCCGGTCAACAGCCCGGTCCGTAAAGATGTTGAGCGAAGATCCAGCCTGTTCAAACAAGGCCCAAAAAAGGACCTGCACGGTAATCAGGAACAGCGCCGCAAAAATCCGGTTACGCGCATGCGGTTGCAGCTTCGATACGGATCGCCAAAGGATGTAGCCATAGGTCGCGACCATCGCGAAACCGAGCGTAATGCCCACCGTCGCTTCGTCCCGGATCAGATACCACAGCACACCAACGCCCAAGAAGGACAGAATATAGATGAACCACTCGCGGGTAATAACGCCGCCAACCTTCTCGGCCAAATATGCGGGATTCGGCGGCTCGCCAGCACCCTGCAGCAACGGTTTACCCCAAACAAAGACGACCAGACCTGCCAGCATACCAATGCCTGCAAGACCGAAACCATACGACCAGCCATAGGTTTCGCCGAGCCAGCCAGCCAGCAAGGCTCCGCCGGCCGCGCCGAGATTGATCCCGACATAGAAGAGCGTGAAAGCACTGTCCCGGCGGGGATCGGTCTTCTTATAAAGCTCGCCGACGATGGCCGAGATGTTGGCTTTCAGGAAGCCAACGCCCGCAACGATCAGGGCAAGGCTGAGATAGAAGACATTTAGAATGGTCGCATCGCGCATTGTCGGGTCTTCGACCGGAGCGCCTTCAATGGCCATGCCCGCATGTCCTAAGACCAACAATACAGCACCAATCACAATGGCCTTGCGTTGGCCGAGAAACCGATCGGCGAGCATGCCGCCGATGACCGGCGTGATATAGACCAACGTCGTATAGGCCCCGTAGATTCCGTAAGCCTGATCATCCGTGAACAAGAAGTGCTTGGTCAGGTAGAAGATGAGCAAAGCCCGCATACCGTAATAGGAAAAACGCTCCCACATCTCGGCGAAGAACAGGATGTAGAGACCCTTTGGATGGGTCCGCATCTGCCAGAGCGCGTTGAGCACCCCCAAGACAATGAATCCCAACAGGATCATGATGAAAATGGTCATTGGATAATATCCCCTTGCCGTGTCCGAGCGGTCCCCGCGCTCAGTGTTCCCATTCGCCTGCCACACACATCCGTTGCAAGCAACGGTTGGGTGTTTTTATGTCAGCAGACCGAAAATTGCCCGCGCGCCATCGGCGTCACGCGCAATCTGTTTGCGTAATTCCTCGAAGCTTTCGAACTTCTTTTCCTCACGAATGAAACTACGGAAGCGGACCATTAGGCGCTGACCATAAATATCCTGGTCAAAATCGAAAATGTGGACTTCTAGCCGGGCTTCTTCGCCATTCACAGTCGGGCGGGTACCGGTATTGGCGACACCAGGTCTCCACTCCGCCTCACCGGCAATGTGGCATTCCACGGCATAGACCCCGAATTTTGGCCTGACGAGATCGCCAAAGTCGAGATTGGCCGTCGGAAAACCGATTGTCCGCCCGCGTTGCTGCCCCATGGCCACAACACCGTCCACCATCCACGGGCGCGACAGCATGTGCTGGGCATGGAACACGTCACCTTGTTGCAAGGCCTTGCGAATTTCGGTCGAGCCATATTTGCCGTACATCTTATGCAAGCCGACTGGAGATACCGTTGTCACGCCAATTCCGCGTTCGTCGCAAAGACGTTTCAAGCTTTCGACATTGCCGCAGCGATTTTTGCCAAAGCCATAATCCTCACCCACGACGACATGCCGAATACCGAGTCCCTGATGCAGAACGGTTTCAACAAATTCGGTATCGTCCATGTCGCGCAGCGTTTCGTCGAACGGTAGCTCAAATAAGAGATCAACACCCAATTCGCCGAGTACACCTTCGCGGAGGCCCGAACTCATCAGGCGGAAGGGCGGGGCATCCGGTTTGAAGTAACGATAAGGATGGGGTCGGAACAGACCAATTCCAATCGGAGCCTCATGCTGTGCCGCGATCTTGCGCACTTGCTCAATGACGGCTTGGTGACCGCGGTGCAGACCGTCAAAATTGCCAAGCGCTATAACCGCGCCGCGTACTTCGTCAGGCAAATCGGTGTAACGATTAAATGAACGCATCAGGCAACAAACCCCAGTCGTTGGAGAACAGGCAAGACGCCCTGAGCGGAATCGACATGTTCCGCCCGCAATCCCATCTGGCGGGCCATCAAAACATTGTCCATCATATCATCAAAAAACAGAATATTTGAGGCCGGCAGACCCAGCCGCGCGACCGCCCTTTGGAAGATCACCGGATCAGGCTTGGCTAGGTGCATTTCATGTGACGCGAGCGCAGGGTCGAACAGGCCTTGCACATCGAACATCTTATGCAAATGCGACCAGTGCATCGCGTTCGTGTTGGACAGGCACGCCGTTTGAAATCGGTTCTGCAAGGACTCGATGGCTTCAACCACGCCGGGAAATGGGGCCTTAACCCAGCCATTCCAATCCGCTGCTAATTGGGCGTGATCTTGCCCTAAATCGAATTGCGCTTTCAGTTCGTCCAGAAAGCTCTGATCATCGACTGTGCCCAACCGATATCCACGAAGGACGTCCGAGGCATTAAACTGTTCATGAATGACAGCCGGGCTTCGCCCAATATGATCTGCAATGGCGTCGATCCCGACCCAAGGTACGACGACCCCGCCTAGGTCAAACAAAAGTGCTTCGACCCCGTCGTTCAACTCGCCATCTCCAGCCCTCTATCAGGTTCGCGAGGCGCGATATCAGTCATTCGGTCGTTTCTGCACGAACACCCCCGCGTCGCCGCGACAGATTTTTACGCCGTCGACTTCGCAATGGCATTTCATTTTTACGCGACCTGTACGCTCATTGATTTCTTCGATGGTCGCGACGGCTGTGACCACATCATTGATCATGGCCGGTTTGCGAAAGCGCAGATTAAGTTCGACGAAAATAGCGCCCGGTCCAGGCAAATCATTGCCGAGCACAGCGGAGATGAAGCTGGCGGACAAAGCACCGTGAGCGATTCGCCCACCAAATTGCGTGGTCTTCGCATACTCTTCATCAACATGAATCGGATTATGATCGCCCGTAATGTCGGCGAATGCATCGATCATTTCGGCGGTAATGGTCGCGGTTGTACTCGCGCTCATTCCAACGCTTAGATCGTCCAAATAGTATTTCACAATATCAGCCATGACCGCGAGTTATAAAAGCGACGCTTGCCATAGCCAAGCACAAACCTTGGACCGCTCTTATTGTGACTACCAAGCCAGTTCAGGCATTTGATATCGCGCCGATACGCCGTGTTTCTCACACAGCGCACGAAATTCCTCGACTGTTTTGCCGTAAAGCCCGTCCTGAATGAATAGGCAATCAATGCCTTCGCGTTGTGCGCCGAGCACGTCTGTGAACAGATTATCGCCAATCATCAGAATCCGGTCTGGAGCAAAGCCCATCGTCTCCTCAAGCCAAGCCCGACCCAGACGATAGATCGGCGGATGTGGCTTACCCCCATATACAACCGTTCCACCCATGCGCTCATAAAGTTGCGCAATCGCGCCCGCACACCAGACTTCTTGGCCGTCAATCTGCACTTTCACGTCCGGATTGGTGCACACCATTTCCAGTTCGCGACCGATCAGGTCTTCAAGCAGATCATCATAACTCTCCGGATCATCACCATGATCATAAAGGCCCGTACAGACGACAAAAGCCGCATCGTCCATATCCGCGAAATTCATCGGCACTTGGTCGAACAGACCGAACCCCTCTTCGCCTTCCTGATCAACTGTACCGATCAGAAAGGCCGGCCCCGGTGATCGGCCCGCCAGTTCATTGACGACCGCATCGCCCGACGTGACGATGGCGTCGAAAAAGCCATCCGGCATTTCCAACTGCGCGAAACTCTCAGGCACGTAAGCGCTGGGTCGCGAAGTGTTGGACATCAGCACAACTGTGCCGACCTCGTCGCGATAGCGCTCTAGCGCACCGCAGGCGGAAAAGTTCGGCCGACGCCCATTATGCACCACACCCCAAATGTCGCAGAAAATCGCATCATACTCGAACGCGATGTCGGCAAGACCAGAGATGGGTTGGAAGGTTTGGGCAGTCATGGGCGGGGCTTTAGCGGATGGTGTGGTCGTGTCACGCTGCAATGCTAGGTCTCCAGCGACTTGTGCAGCCCGCCAATGCTCTCATCCCAGTTCTGACCATCAAAACCAATCCGTCGCGCCACGTTAAGCCCGTCGACACAGCGCGCATTCACGCTCCACGCGCCGGGATGGCTACGCGGGCGGTATAGCGGCTTGATCCCGCATGTGCCGCAGAAAAGATGATCGGCCGTTTTAGTGCCGAATTTATAAGATACGAGCTGATCTCGCCCGGATAAAAATCTCAGATCAGCCTCTTCAACGAAGACATGCTCATAGCCCGTCATACGACAAAGCGAGCAGTTACAGTCGGTGACATCAACCGTCTCCGGCGCGCTGAATTCAAACTGGACAGCGCCGCAATGACACTGCCCCTGATAGGTTTTCAGACTATTTGTCATGGAACCCAGACACATGGAAACCAGCGGTCCCGATTGGGCTGCCCGGCGGCAAGAGCTTCGGTGCCGGGATCAGGCTCTTGGCCGAACGCGGGGCAGCCTTCATTCGCTCGATTTCATCCGCCAACCATTGATCGGTGCGATCATTAGACAGGGTGAGAGTTGCGCGCAATCTGTCCAGAGTGAGATCAGCCGCCGCCTTGACGGCTGGTGGATGATCGCCGGAGAGAAGCTCAACGAGCGCATAAGCGAAGCGTGCCCGCACAGCGTTCGCGATCTCGCCCTGCCGCCCCTCACGCGGGAAACCCATGACGGCATTGCGGGTCCGAACCATCAATTCGTCAATGCCAAGGTTGCTGGCGTCACGGCGATGAAATTCAACCAGTCGCGACAAACGGCGCGGATGAAGCAGCGCATCAAACGTCAAATCGGCGGCCGTATCTGCGGCGGCGACAACATCAAAGGCCGGATAAGCAGAGGCACGAAACAGTTCGCGATCACTATCGGCGAAAGAGAAGCTACCGAGGCGCGGTGTCAGTCGGTTCAGAACCGTATCTGGAATATCCAATGCCGCTGGATCCAAGGTCGAGAGCACAGCCTGTAACGCTTCGCGTTGCCGCGCAGGCGGTACAATCTCTGCCGCCATCGCCTCACCTGCCAGACCATAATCGAAACGGACGCCACCGATGGACTTAGCCGCTGCCGCTGTCTGGTAGCGATGATAGAGGTAGATCGGCACTAAGGCCGCGTTCAGGTTCGACTGCGCCCAGCCGTTAGGCAGATTGTCCGGTCCGAACCGGTCCAGCGCATAGGCCCGCATCGCCATAACATCACGCAGCGTTGCTACCGCATCCGTGCCGTTATCCCACACGCTGCCGTCGGGATGGCCCGTCCCGCTGCTGCGCCCATCGCTATCAGCCACATAAGAGAGACCGCGCGCATAGGCCGCGTCAAGAATGGCGTCACGCGCCTCGGGCGTGTGATCGCCATAAAGCCAATCCGCCGTGACCTTGTCCCAATCACCAATCCCGACCCCGTAAACGTTAGAAAGATCCGGCTCGCCGTCGACTAGGCGTACGTCCATCGCCGGATAATCCATGACTGATGCCTTATCATCCGAACTGGCCGCGAAATTATGCATGAAGCCGAGCGAATGGCCGATTTCATGCGCGGAAAGCTGGCGAATGCGCATCAGGGCGAGCTGTACGGGATCATCCAGATCACCACTGCCCGTCTTCTCTGCGCCGAGTAGGCCTTCAAATATCATCCGGTCCTGACGCACGCGCAAAGACCCGAGATTGACGTGACCTTTGAGCATTTCGCCCGTGCGCGGATCAGACACGCCGCCGCCATAAGACCAACCCCGCGTCTGGCGGTGAACCCATTGTACGACCGTATATCTGACATCCAGCGGATGGACGTCATCGGGCAGGATTTCGACGCGGTAGCCATCGGGATAGCCCGCCTCGGTAAAGGCCTCGCCCCACCAA
This sequence comes from Algimonas ampicilliniresistens, assembly GCF_030159955.1. Lineage (GTDB taxonomy): Bacteria > Pseudomonadota > Alphaproteobacteria > Caulobacterales > Maricaulaceae > Litorimonas > Litorimonas ampicilliniresistens. The sequence goes on along the minus strand of NZ_BSNK01000001.1, from coordinate 109,023 downwards.
GCAGCTCCTTCGACTAAGGCACTGCGGATCGGCTCTGGCGCGCCGCCGTCAATATAGACGACAATAGGCTTGATGGTGTTGCCGTCCGCATCCTTTTGCAAACGGTAACGACGCGCCAGCCGCGTCTCAATCGGCGCAGACAGAGCCGCGCTATAATTATAATGCACTTCTTCAATCGCGGCAGCGCGCGGATCAGACAGAAGTGGCACATAGCCATCATCCGGCAGCCGCACGAAACTATGATGTTGGATCAGTGTAGCCGTTTTGCCATTCGCCGCCGTCGTCGCGACTTCGCGGCCCGGGTCTGACGTTTCCAAGGTAAAGAACACATCAAATTCGGCATTATCGGGAAAGCTGAACACATTATCCGTGTCGATCAACGTCCGATCAGACTTGAGCGAGAAACTGCCCTGATCTGCGTCTTTGAGATATTGCTGCAGACCCAGCACGTCACTGGTCAGAAAATCCGTCATATCGATGACAAGACCGCCGTCGCGGCTGACAATGTCAAAGCTGGCGAGGAAAGACGGCGCGAAACTTTCAGCCACAGCACGTTCTTCCAGCGGATTATCCGGACTGGCACGATAACGCAGGTTGGGCTGTTCCAGCAGGACTTTGCCGCCCCGCTTGCGAAAGATCACGATCTTACCGCTGTCACCCCAACCACGATCCAGTCCAACCGGATTAGAGCCAAGCCCCGACGTCAGCCGCGCCGTATGGATCGCTTCCAGTGCAACCCCGTCCTCACCCGGTTCGGGCAAACGCACCAGCACCCGGCCATCATTCGTATCAACATGGAGATTGAGGAAACCGTCGCGTTGATCGAGACCCGCCAATGGATCGGATGACCCGTTCGTGTCCCTGGCCGCAACGCAGCTTGTCAGCAAAAGGGCAGTCAGACCCAGAAAGAAATAACGCATGATGACCTCATCCTTGATTGCCACACCCCTAAGGCGAGATGTGCCGGGCTGGAAAGGGAAAATGGGTCTGATGCTTGCGTGATCTCGCGCCCCGCACTAGCTCGACCCTATGTCAGAGGCTTCTAAATCCAATTCAGATCAACAAGAGCCGGGCTGCCAGCTCTATCTCATTACGCCGCCCAAGATTGATGACGTGCCAGCGTTTCTAACTGTGCTGGAAGCGGCCTTGTCAGCGGCCCCGGTCGCCTGTCTGCAGATCCGCCTGAAAGATCTGGAGGATTCAGCACTGGTTCAGGCAGCCAAACCCATATGTGAGTTGGCTCAGCGGCTCGGAACAGTCGTTATCCTCAATGATCGGCCCGATTTGGTTGATCAGGTTGGCGCGGATGGGGTCCATGTCGGCCAAGAGGATATGGATTATTTGTCATCGCGAGAGCTGCTAGGTGGGGATGCCATTATCGGCGTGACCTGCCACAATTCAAAACAGCTCGCCTTTGAAGCGGCGGGCGCTGGCGCCGATTATGTGGCCTTTGGCGCGTTTTTCGAAACGACGACAAAAGAGCCGAAAACCCGCGCCGAGTTGGAGATATTGTCATGGTGGCAACATGCCATGGAAACACCGGTGGTCGCGATTGGCGGAATTATGCCAGACAATGCGAAAGCAGTGATCAAAGCAGGGGCGGACTTTATCGCCGTATCCTCCGGGGTCTGGGACTGGCCAGCAGGCGCGGCGGCGTCTGTGCGCTCGCTGTCCTCGCTCTGTCAGGACTTCAGCCCGCTTTAAACACGGCCTTCGCCAACGTCCCGACAACATCACCCATTCAAGCGGAAGCCGACGTTGAAACGGCCATCACCGCCTACCAAACTGGCGATACAGCGCGGGCACTCCGTCTCGGCAAAACCGCCGCCAAGGCCGGAAGTCTCGAAGCCGCCGTCTTGGTCGGCCATATCCTACGAAAAGGCGAAGCCGGGTCCGTCAATCTATTAGAGGCCAAGCGTTTCTATACGATGGGCGCGAACCGCGGCCATCCCGATGCGCTGATCGCACTGGGCGAGATGGGGTTGGCCGGAGAGGCCGGGCTCACCGATGCCGACGCATACTCCTATCTGTTGCGCGCGTCTGAAGCCGGTCGGACCGACGCCACTCGCGCGCTGGCCGAGATGAACCGGGCCGGACGCGGTGTGCCGCAAAGTCTGGAGGGGGAACGCGCATTACTGGAACGCGCCGTTGCCTCCTTCGATCAGGACGCCACCAAACGTCTGGCCGACACTTATCTAGAATCAGACCCCAAACGCGCGCTCGAACTGTATGAGCAGGCGGCTGATGCTGGTGACGCCGACGCCGCCTATGCGGCGGGCATTATGTATGCGCAGACCTTTGAGATTACGCCGAACGAAGAACGCTCCGCGTTCTGGCTCGCCAAAGCCGCGAACGCGGGACATGCGGCGGCGCAGGCTGATTACGGCTTACTCGTCTATCAAGGGGCCGGCGTACCGCGCGATGATACGGCAGCGGCCGCGTGGTTCCGAAAATCAGCCGAAGGCGGCGATACGGAGGGCGCATTTCTCTACGCCTTCACGCTGGCCAAGGGCGAAGGCGTTCAGCAAGATTTTGGTGAGGCTTACTATTGGCTGCTGAAATCTGGCGACAGCACAGTGGACGACTATCAGGAAGACCGAGCAATCTTACGCGAGCGGCTGGAAGCGAATGTCGATCCAGCCGTGCTGGCGGCAGCGAAAGCTCGCCTGGATTAAATCAGATTGAATATCAGTCAGTGTCGCGTCTTTGCTGCAACGACGCTAAAAGTTCGTCCGCGCGTTTATCCTGAGATTCGATCTGGCGAAGATGCAATATCGTATATTCGGTCAACGTCATGAGCGCGCCTGCAAGTTCAGGATTATCCGCAATCAATGTCGCCAACTCATCGGGAGCAACATCTGAAAACGGGCTTAAACCGAATTTTTGGCCCACGAATAGGGTCTGATCGCGAAACGCTTTGAGGGTCGAATCTTGAGACCGCTCCAGCCCCAACCATAATTGCCGATATAGCTGAAGTTGACGGACAATATCCGCATCTTTGACGAGGGAGAGATTTCCAGCCGCTGTCAGAGAATCCAACGCAGATGTGCTTTGAGTTGGGTAAAAACGCAGAACCGCTGTCGACCAAAGTCGGTCCATATCTGACAGGACAGGCTCTATTGGGGCCGGGATGATAGATGCGGTAATATCGAGAGCCGATATTTCATCCATTGGCAGTTTCAATTGCGTCACGGGATCCAACCCCGCCAACTCGAACACATAATTCGCCGTAACGATATTTTGCCGCGCAAAGTTGAGGCCATTGGCAAGCTGCACTCGATCAAGCTTAATATCGTCAGCAATGTGGATCAAAACCTGTTGTTCCAACACACGTTCGGACTTCGCGTCATTCCAGTTCGCGACTTGAATACCGATGAACACGCCGACCACAACGATGAGGAAATCAACCGCGACGGCGAACCAGTTCTGGTCTTCGATATGTTGGGTGAGACGGCGGAGGATCATGAGGCGTTTTCCAATGGATAGCCAAGCGTCTCCAGCCAACCAGCGAGATGTTCACGGTACATATTAATCTGCAAGATTATATAGGTCGTGCCCACCTCCCATTCGGCGAACAAGCCTAGTAAAGTCGGATCTTTGCAGGCCTCGGTCAATGGCACATCGAGTTCCCGTTTCCGGAAATATGACTGGAAAACGCCTGTTGTGACTATAGTATCTAGGTTGTTCATTTCCAAAGGTTCATAGCTGATCAAGGCATGGCGTTCATGGGCCATATTGTTCATAATATTTTGAACGATGGAGGCCCACTGATCGAGACGTGTGGACAGTCGATTGATGTCGTTGAATAACTGTCTCATATCTTCAGATTGCTGAGCAATGAGACGCGGATCGGTGGTCAACGCCGCAATCGCCTCGAAACGAAGCTCGAGCGCTATGACAGTCTGTATTTCATTCAGGCCGTCATTGATTGATTCAAGGACCTCTGGACCCGTTTGGCAAGCTTTGAGGCTGTTGGCCGCGGCGTTGACCGCCTTAAGACCATCTATGGTCACGTCTTTGGCGATTTTGGCATGCCGATCATTGACCCGCAATTCCTCGACCAAGCGTATAACGGAATCATTGTAGGCGCTTTGATCCTGTCGCCGTTCGTTCCAGTTCGCGACCTGTATCGCCAGCAAAACACCCACGACAACGATAAGGAAATCAAGTGCGACGGCGAACCAGTTTTGGTCTTCAATATGTTGGGTCAGGCGACGGAGGATCATGGGGCGGTCCTATACCAGATAGCTCTGTAACTTCATCGCGGCGGGCATGGCGTTTTTACGAAGGCGCGTCAGGATATCGACGACTTCAGGGTCGTCCATATCGGCGCTGCGGATCAGGCCGGAAAAGCCGTCTAAACGGTTGGCGCGGATCCAGCGTTGTAGATCTTTGTCTTGAGACCAGATGGCTTGGTTCATCATATTGGCCGCCTGCATGCGCACGAAATCATCGAGCCCGTCCGGAAAAGGTACGACGCCTGATTTTGAATTCTTATCCGCATCCGTGCCGCCCAACGCTTCCAGATGGGCAATGAAAGAGGCGGAGAAAGTCGGCTGATACGCGCGTACAGTTTGCAGTGTGATGCGGCCGGGTTTGAACACAGCCGTTGTCTTACGGTTCTGCACAGCGGAGGCGGAACAATCGATATGGATATGATCTGGGCTGGTTGGGATCGTCCCTTGGTCCAGCGCGATCTCGGTCTGCCCGATATGGCTGACCCGGCCCAAACGCACGACATTTTTGATTGTGCGGAGAACCTCTAGTTCGGGCCGGCTGACCGTGGGCGCATGGAACATTTGTGGCCGCACATTGGGATCGAGCCGGACGAAATAACCGCAGGCTTCAAGGCGATCATACATATCATCGCGACTAGTTGAGTTCGCCATCGCCTCAAACGCGGCCGCTTGAACCCCCATGGTTGTCTTGAAGAATTCAGGCCGAGGTTGGGTGGCTGCACGGTCATGCATCCAGCCATCACGCGAGATAATCCAAGTCAGCTGATCCGGCTTGGCCCCTTGTTCGAGCAGCCAGAGCAAAGCATCTATGCCTGTCTTGCCGCCACCAATAATAACATAGCCGGCGGGCGGGGTTTCCAAGGCTGACAGTCCCCCACAGGGAAGGAACTGAACACCGTCATCGACTGAGAAGTTCGGCGTATGATTGGCGGGCACGGAATTCTGCCAATAGGTGGCGTCGACAAGCGTGCTGAATTCAATCGTCTGGGTCGCACCAGAGCGCGTGTTCTTGATAACACCATCACCCTGATAGTCGCTGCTTGGCAGATAGGTCACACGACCCGTCGGCAGTAGCGTGTCGCGCATCACCGCTTCATAGTAGGCTTGGATTTCCGGCAAGGTCGCAAGATCGGCCAGACCCTTATTCAACCCCATCTCATCAATCCGACCCGCACTGAGCTCACGCGACGCCACACCATAGAAACTCGACGGCTGGTGCAGGGTCACGAAGGGGTAGGCGATATTCCAATGCCCGCCCGGTCGCGGATGACGATCAACGATCGTGATGTGGGCATCGGTCTCTGCGACTAATGTGTCGGCAAAGGCCATGCCCATCGCCCCCGCACCAACGAGTAGATAATCTGTTTTAAGCGTGTCCGTCATGATGCGGCTATGGCGGTCGTCTGTCGGCACAGCAAAGAAAAAGCGCCCACATAGGGCGCTTTGTTATCTTTAGGGGCGATCTTAGGACCGCGTTTTACTTCCGAAGCATCCAGTCCGGCACTGTGGAGGTCGGAGCAGATGGCGCGGGTACGGCCTTGCCAATCGTTCTGGCTAATCTGAATCCAAAATCATCATAGCGGTGATCCATCGTATAGCGCAGTCGCTTGGCCGCGCGCATTTGATAGCCATGCGTGACCCAAGACCCGCCGCGTATGATGCGGGCGTCGCAATTGCCGTCGCGGCGCGGTGATCCATCACCGGGATTGCCCGCGTGACCTGCAACATAACAGTCGCTTACGAATTCATAGACATTGCCGTGAATGTCGTGAACGCCGAAACTATTGGCGGCATAACTACCGACCGGGACCGTCTTGCGCAGATACTCCCCTTTTCGTCCGTTCGGACCATAGGGGAATTCACCATTGAAGTTCGCAAACCGCGGACTGATTGATTGGCCCGATTGTGTTGAGAAGGGCAGCTGCTGCCCAGCCCGGGCAACATATTCCCATTCCGCTTCGGACGGCAGGCGGTAGGTCAGACCCGTCTTAGCATTGAGCCAATTGATGTAACTTTGCGCGTCATTGTAACTGATATTTGTGACCGGGCGCTTACCGCGGCCCCAGCCATTGTCGCCCGGGCGATAACCATTACAGCCGCCGCCTCTGACACAGTCGTTCCACTCGTCAAAAGTGACCTCGAAACGACCAATTTCGAAGGCATAACCAATATTAACGCGAACTTGCGGACCTTCATTACGATCACGCTGTTGTTGGTGTAGCGGGCTACCCATGAGGAAGCTGCCGGGTTCGATAAGAACCATCTCAGGCGCGCCGTCAGGGCGAGGTTGCTTGGGGACAGGACGCGTTATCGGCTCACGTTCGCGACTACGACGTAACCGGGCCGCAGGACGATCATCAATAGCGTTGATATAGGGATCAGAGCTCTGTGCCGAAGCCACATTAGATGACCCATTGAGGCCACCTACAAGAGAGACCCCAGCCAGAACAGTGCCTGTAAAGACACTTAGTTTGATTGTGCCAAGTTTCACGAATGTCTCCAACTTCGTTCGCTCCCCAGCGCGGCCCCGCTTGAAACCCCTTTGGGCCCCTAGTCTCAATGCATTAAGCGGGCCAGCGTTAAGGAAACACTATTTGCAGTTGGATAAACGCATCACATCGACATCAGTGCCCGGAATCACTGCGATGATTTGACCCTTGCCCAATACGGGTCCGTGGGTTTCCAAATTCGCCTTAACCCCATCATAGGTGAGGTCGCGAGGGATTGCGGACCACGCGTCAAAGATCGGACCCAGAGGCAACTGGCCTTCGGCCCGGTAGTCTTGTCGGATCGACCAATATTGCCACCATTCTTGGTAACGAAGCCGGATATGGCGGTAGGTCGCGCCTGCAATCACACTTTCCCCGAGGCTTTCCGCATCGAAATAGTCGAACAAATCGGCTTCCAGCTCAGCCGGTGTCTGATTGGCGACCTCAACCACGTAATTCTCATACCAGTCACCCGTTGACGGAGCGTCAGTCATGGCGGCCCAGTTGACGGAAATCTTTGGGCCCGCCCACCATTTCCCGCCCTCCAAGGCGTCGAGGTCCAGGTCATAAGCAAAGCAGATGGTCTCATCTTTCGCGACAGTGCCGAGCGGTATGGCCGGTTCCTGAGCCAGCCCGACACCTGTGTCCCAGCCGCCACCTTCTACCGTTTGTTCGATTTGGAACTTTAAGCGATTATCCGTCAGCTCTCGGACATGCGTCCCGGTGAAGCGGTCATTGACCCACGCGGGTGATGAATAGACACCCGTGATCAGGCGGCGTGTATCGTTCTCGGCCTTGTCCGTTGAGCTGGCTGCTCTCGGGCTGTCGATTGTCTCTGTAACTGGAGCGACTGCGGCAGACCCGCCCAGCAGGACGAATGTCAGCAGGGAATGTTTTATAGCCATAGACCTAGTAATCGTGTCCCGGATTGGTACGGGCCAGCTTACGCATTAAGCCTGGCCAGACGAGATTGTCGCCCATGCCCGGCACAAAAGCGGCCGCGCCCTGCATATAGACTCGATTGCCCATTTCCTCAGATTCTTCGATCAAATTCTCATCCCCAGCCGCTTGTGCGAGAATTTGCACACGGCAGGCATTTTCAAGGAAGTAAGTGCGCAGGAACGCCGTCCCAGCGGACGGACCCAGCGTCAACGTCCCGTGATTACGCAGCATCAGCAGTGATTTGGTGCCTAGATCGGCAACAATCCGTTCCCGCTCATCCAGATCCAGCGCGATTCCTTCATAATCATGATAGGCGAGATCATCATTCACTTGCATCGCCATTTGAGTCAGGCGACGCAATCCGCCCTTTTGCGCGCTGACGGCCATGCCATTCGCCGTATGCACATGGATCACAAAGTGAGCATCATCGCGCGCCATGTGGACAGCGGAGTGAATGGTGAAGCCAGCCGGGTTCACAAAATAGGGCGTATCTTGTTTGATCGCACCCCCCGCGTCGATCTTCACGAGGCTCGAGGCCGTAATCTCATCAAACATGACGCCATAAGGATTAATCAGGAAACGGTGCTCCATCTCTCCTTTGTCATTGGCTTCGTCCGGAAGCCGTGCGGAAATATGAGTGAATACCAGATCCGACCAGCCATGCATCGCAATCAGGCGATAAAGCGCGGCCAGATCACAACGGACGCGCCATTCCACGGCGGACACTTGGCCTTCCATCCGATCAATCTTTGTGGGGTCAGGAATAAGAAAGCCCGGAGTTTGCTCCATCGCTTGTTGGATGCGGTCACTATTGGTAGGGGCGTTCATGGACGTACCTCTGTCTGTCTTCTGTCTTCTTTGCGTGGCCACTATCATGACCCAAACTGGCTGTTCGGACAAGGCAACGCGCCAAGCTTCATTGGAGACGCCAATGGAGATCGAGAGCATGATGGGTGAAAGCGAACCGGACATCGAAGCGACCTCCGACCCGGCCGAGCTTTACACGCTCACCGCCCCATCAGGTCTGAGCGTTGCTTGGCTTGCCTATGGCGCGACACTTCAAAGTGTTCGTTTGCCAGACGGCACCCATATTCTTGCCCGCCTGAACGACCCCAGCAACTATACTGAGGCGCATCCTTATATCGGCCCTATGATTGGCCGGGTCGCCAATCGGATCAGCGGCGCATCTTTTGCCATCGACGGCACACCGTACACCGTGCCTGCCAATGAGGCCGGTCATGCCTTGCACGGCGGACCAGAGGGCTTTGATAGAGTTGTCTGGGACGTCGCGCGAGAGGGCGACGAACTGGTGTTCCGCCACACCTCACCCGATGGCCATCAAGGCTATCCGGGCAATCTCGACGTCACGCTGCGCACACGTCTGTCTGATAGGGAATTACGCCTGCAGATCATCGCCATCACCGATGCCCCTACGCCCGTCAGCCTGACCCATCATGGCTATTGGAACCCGGCTAGCTTGTTCGGACGACCCATAGATCAACTCCGCCTAACTTCATCGGCTGACCGTTACACGGTTACTGATGAGGCTCTGATCCCGACAGGAGAGATTGCGCCGGTCGATGGCACACCATTCGATTTTCGCGAGATGCGCGCCATCGGACCCACATCCATGGACGTGAATTTGCTCGTCCCCGGCGAGGGCCTTCGAAAAATGGCGCGGCTCACGGACGGTGTGACGACGATCACCCTTCTGTCCGACTATCCGGGGCTGCAAGTTTTTACGGGTGAGACGCTGGCTGGCGTGGGCGGCATGGCGGCGCGGGCCGGACTGGCGCTGGAACCCCAATATTCGCCGGACTCGATCAATCGTCCTGTCGAGGGCGAAGACACGATCCTTCGACCCGGGGAGGTCTACCGCCATACGATCATCTATCGGTTCGATGGCCCTGATTTTGAAACCAACCCGAACGAATTTGAAAGCGACGCGCCATGAGCGGCTTCGTTCACGATATTTGGTATTTCGCCGGCATTAAAAGCGACCTGCCCGCATCAGGACTGAAGCGCGTGATCATTGCCGGCGAACCCATCTGTCTGGGTCGGCGCGAGGATGGCACCTATTTTGCTATACGCGACATCTGCCCGCACCGCGCCGCGCCTTTTTCGGCGGGATGTTTAAAAGGTGGCACCGTTGAATGCCCCTATCATGGTTGGCGCTTCGACACAGATGATGGCCGTTGCACTGACATCCCAGCGCTCACCGCCGATAGCATTGTCGAGCCGGACCGCATTCGCGTGCGCACCTTCCCGATTGCACAGACAGGCCATATTCTCTGGGTCTGGTTCAGTTCAGATAAGCGATTTCAAGGCGAGCCGCCATTTCCGCCGCCCGCCTTTCCGCTGACGGAGACCAAGCCCATCATTGACGATGGGGTAAAACTGAACTGCCATGTCGATCATGCCGTGATCGGCCTGATGGACCCGGCGCATGGCCCCTATGTCCATAAACAATGGTGGTGGCGGTCCGAGGCCTCGATTCACGAAAAGGCCAAGGCATTTGAGCCGCGCGAACGTGGTTTCGCGATGGCCGCCCATAGTCCATCGTCCAACTCAGCCGCCTACAAATTACTGGGCGGCAAACCCGTCACGGAAATCACCTTCCAGCTACCGGGTATTCGCACCGAACATATCACGGTCGGCGATAAGACCGTTCTGTCCTTCACGGCGGTGACACCAGAGGACGAAGGCCACACCCGAATTCGGCAGCTCTTCTTTAGCGATCACGGACTGTTCCGGTTGCTTTCACCTGTACTCGCACGCGGCGCGAAGGCGTTCCTGCGGCAGGACGCCGATATGGTGGATCTACAGGCGCAGGGCTTAAGGTTTGATCCGAACCTGATGTTGATCGAAGACGCGGACACGCAGGCCAAATGGTACCACCAGCTCAAGCTCGCTTGGGCCAAAGCGCAGGAATCTGGCGAGCCTTTCGTCAATCCCGTCAAAGCGCGCACATTGCGCTGGAGAAGCTGATGTTAAAGAAAATCTTGCTGGGATTGCTCGCGCTTTTGATCGCCTCTTTCGCCTATCTGCAACTCGTCTTTGTCCCCAACATAGATGCGGAAATGAACGGGATTATCGACCTTGGTCCATATGAGATTAGCGAGACTGCGCAGACCCTGCACGACACACTCTATATCGCAGATCTGCATGCCGACAGCCTGATGTGGCGACGCAATACGACTCAACGCCATGACCGGGGCCATGTCGATCTGCCGCGCCTGCGAGACGGCGGCGTAGAGCTTCAAGTTTTCTCTGCCGTCACTAAATCCCCACGCGGACTCAACTTCGCTGAAAATTCTGCCGACGCTCCGGATGACATTACGTTGGTCGCGCTTGCGCAGCTCTGGCCTGCGCGCACCTGGCAATCCATCTATGAGCGCGCTGCCTATCAAGCGCAGCGTCTTGCTAAATATGAAGATAATGCAGACAATCGACTCGTCATCGCTCGCACTTCGGCCGATCTCAATCAGCCGGACGGCACCATTGTCGGCCTGCTGCTAACCGAAGGCGCGCACCCGCTTGAAGGCGAGATCGAGAATGTCGAACGCCTCTTCAATGAGGGTTACCGAGCGATGGGTCTGCAACATTTCTTCGATAATGAGTTAGGCGGATCGCTACATGGACAGAGCCAAGCCGGACTCACAGAGTTCGGTTTTGCCGCCGTGCGCGAAATGTGGCGTCTTAACATTGCCGTCGATCTGGCCCACGCATCTGAACAGACATCGCGCGATGTTCTGTCCATGTCAGAAGGCGGTCCCGTCTTTATCAGCCATGGCGGCGTGCGCGATGAGTGCACCGCCAGCCAGCAACGCAATCTGCCGGATGATCTATTGATCGAAATCGCAGCGCGCGGCGGGATTGTCGGGATTGGCTATTTCGAAGGCGCAATCTGCGACATCGCGCCTGGCGGTGTGGCCCGCGCCATTGTCGCCGCGATTGATCTCATGGGTGTGGATGCGGTGGCACTGGGCTCTGACTATGACGGGACTGTCGCCGTCGCGTTCGATACATCCGAGATTGCCGTCATCACCCACGAATTGCTGGCCGCTGGCCTGTCGGAAGACGATATCCGCGCGGTCATGGGCCTCAACGCTCTGCGCTTCTTCAAGGAAAGCCTGCCACAATGAAAAAGCTTTTTTTGACGACGGCTGCCCTGCTCGCGGCCTGTTCGCAACCGTCATCCGCGAAGATCGATGTTGAGCTTGCAACCGCCGCCATGGAAGTCTTGTCCGCTGACGCGATGCAAGGTCGCCGCACCGGGACGCAGGGCAATCAGATGGCCCGCGACTATCTGGTGAAGCAAGCCACACAACTTAATGGCGGCGTGGCCCCAGAGCTTCATTCATTCACTTATGAACTGGATCGCCGCGGTGAGGTCAGGACAATTTCAGGCACAAATATTATCGTCAATATTCCCGGCAAAACAGACGGCGGACCTGTCTTGGAGATCACAGCCCATTATGATCATCTCGGCACGCGCGACGACGAGATCTTCAATGGTGCAGACGATAATGCGTCAGGCTCTGGCGCGCTGCTGTCTATTCTCAAAAACCTGCGGAACACCCCGCCTGAACATGACGTCAATATCGTCTGGTTCGATGCCGAAGAACTAGGCCTCGGCGGCGCGGGAGAGTATGTCAAAACCCGTCTTGATGATCGCCCTCGCGTCAACATGAACCTCGATATGATCGCGCAAAACAAGGACGGGATTATCTACATGGCGGGCGCGTATCACACACCAGCGCTCAAACCCTTGATTGAAATGGCGGCAGAGACGGTCGATCTTGAGGTTCGCTTCGGACATGATCGCCCGGAAGACGGGGCCAATGATTGGACTGGCCAATCCGACCATCGCGCCTTCCATCAGCTTGGCATTCCATTCGTTTATTACGGTGTCGAAGATCATCCACATTACCATCAGACGAGTGATGAGTTTGATACGATTCCGCTCAACATCTATCGCGACGCGGTTCGTCTGGCTGTCAGTACGGCCTATATATTGGACGAAAACCTCGACGAAATTGCCCAATCGGCGGCCCAAACAACGCCGGCTTCAACCGAACCTTAAGGCGCGCCCGTCAGTCTATCATCATGGCTGATTGGACTGTCTATATGCTGCGCTGCGCCGATGGGTCGCTTTACACGGGCATTGCCCGTGATGCCGCCGCACGGCTCGCCGTGCATAATGCCGGGCGCGGCGCAAAATATACTAAAGCGCGCCGTCCCGTCTCGTTGATATGGTCCGAACCCGCCGACTGTCGGTCTTCCGCATTAAAGCGTGAATATGCGATCAAGCAGTTGCGCCGGACTGAGAAATTGGCGCTGGTCACCCTATAGGCAGGCCATTGCGCTTGACTCATGTCGCTCGCGTCACGACATCGCCTAAGTGTCTCGTGACCCACAACTCCCCGCTTTGTCGCTGTCGCAGCATTTTGCGCGCGAGGTTGGCGCTCTTGATCTGTCCGATACGGATAGTCCGGCGCAGGCCGTGGGGGCGGTTCGCCGTGTGCTAGACCGGACGGCCGCCCAATATGCACGCGCCGCGACGGATCCCGCTCTGCAACGCGCGGGTCAATGGCTGATCGAAATCGTCAAATCCGGCACAGGTCTGATCGACCGGGCAAGCCATGCCGATATCGTCTGGGACGAAGTGGCGACCAAGCCGGGATTTAAGGTGAGCCTTCGACCGTCACTGTTTTATGGCGGCGCCGGCCTGCTCGGGGCTGCCGGATTACTCCAAGGCGTCGGCCTGGCGTTTTGGGGCGCAGTTGGTCTGGCTGGATTGCATGCGGTGTCCACGCTGAACCTGTCGCGCCTGCCCTTCTGGCCGAAACCGAAAACAATCGAAGACGCATCCGGGCGAACCCGCCGCGCCTCCGCCGTTGTTCGGCTCGATCAAGCTGGATTAGTCGCCCAAGTCACGGACGCGCTTAAAACCGCCGATCATATATTGCTGCGCCTATCTACGCCGACGACGGAAGTTCACTGGCGGGATGACACGCGACTGACAGCACTGTTGCAAGGTCTGCTTGAAGCCGGACGTGCCGATGATTCCACTTACGCCTTGGAGCTGGCGCGCCGCGAACTCCCGACCTTGATCGAAGGTGCGGGATTGCAGCAAGTCGACTATTCCAAAAAAACCGCCAACTGGTTTGACCGCCTGCCCGTGCCTGGGGGAAGCGATGGCCCCGATTTACAAACGGCCGCGCCTGCGCTGGTCACGGATGATGGCCGCGTCGTACGTCGCGGGACAGTTTGGGTGCGCAGCGAATGACGACACCCAATATGAAAGATATTGAGTTTATCGGCTTCGATCTGGGTCACGGCGAGACCGCGCTCGCGCGGGCTTTCGGCCAAGGTCATGCGGAACCGGAAATCCTCGAATATCGGGGTGTGCGCAGCCTCGTCACAGCCGTGTCGAAAGATAAAGGGCGATCGAAGAATATTCGTATTGGCGCTGAAGCGCTCACCCTTCCCAGTTCAGCGGGTAGTGCCAAAGTCTGGGCCAAGTTCAAATCCTCCGATCTGGACGCACCGGATGTGCGCGAACCGTTGACCCTCTTCACCCAAGCCCTGATCCAAGGGCTCACAGAAGACGGCAGTCTGCGGGGTCCGAAAGAAAGCCATTTTGTCATTGGCTGCCCGTCCGGTTGGTCAAATGAAGTGCGCCAGCATTATCGCAATTTGTTTGTCAAAGCGGCGGGTTTGAAAGAAGCGCGGATCGTCTCTGAGTCCCGTGCCGCGCTGATGACCGCGTTGGAGCAGGGCTACCTATCGATGGAGGACGCGCGCGCCTCTGTCCTAATTGTCGACATTGGCAGTTCAACAACCGACCTGACCTATTGCCGTGATCTGGCGGCTGACGATGTTGGACACAATATTCTCGGCTCAGGCCTGCTTGATACAGAGATTTTCGAGATGAATCTCGCGCGTCAACCGCAGCGCAAGCGGATCGAGACCTTGCTTAAGAGCCATCCGGCCTACCGCCCTATTCTGGAGTTTTGGTGCCGCGAGGCGAAAGAGGCCTATTTCACCGGCGAAGATAAGCCGGTCGAAATGATCCGTCGCCTGCCTGTCGATAAAGGCCTGCTTTTCGAAATCCGCATCGACAAAGCCGACGCCGATGCCATCCTGTCCAAACCACTGGACGCGCTACACGGCTATAGCTGGACGAGCGCATTTGACTTTGCCCTGCGCGAAACCATTGAACGGCTTGGCGGGCGCGATCCGGACACAGTCTTATTGACCGGCGGCGCGGCGCGCCTACCGCTCGTTCTCCCCGCAACTAAATCTGCCTTCCCGAGGGCCCGTGTCATTCGTGGTGCCGAGCCAGAATTTGCCATCGCGCGCGGTCTCGCTTGGTTGGGCCGGTTTGAATTTCTACATGCCAGCTTCAAACATGAGGTCGGCGCGCTGATGGAACCTGATGGAGACGTAACCGAGCGCGCCAGTGAAGCCGCCCGTAAGTTGGGCGAAACGCTCGCTCCAGCCTTGGTCGATGGTCTGACAGAGGATTGTATTAAACCTGCCTTCCGGTCTTGGCGATCCGGCGCAATCGCGTCTCTGGACGAGGTCGAGGCGCATCTGACCCAATCGGTCGCGGATTGGCTTCGGTCTGATACAGCACAGGCGAAATTGCGCCCCGTTATCGGGCGCTGGTTCGCCGACCTACAGCGCGAGATCGAAACGATCACTGATCCGCTCTGCCGTGAACATGGCTTGCCTGCCATGGTGCTGAGCTTGGATGAGTCCCACCATGTCAGCCAACATTTAGAAGGTCTATCGCTGGCTGCCCCGAAAATTGGAGCGCTGGAAACCGACACAGCCTTGCTTGGCACGACACTGGCTGCGATTCTGGTCAGCGCCCTGCTGGCCCACGCTAATCTGTTCGCGCCGCTCTTGATGAACCCGCTCGGCTTGCTGATTGGCGGGGCCGTCGCGGGTGGTAGCTATCTTTATGGTCGACGTGCCTTAGCCGGTCGGTTCCGCGGAGCCCGAGTCCCTGTTGTCGCTCGGCAGGTTTTGACCGAAAAACGCATCGATCAAGCGATCAACAAACAGCGCCCCGAACTGATCGAAGCCGTGCGCCAAGCTTGGGACGGACAGGCCTCACAACGGTTTTCCGAAGATTTGACCGATATGCTGGGGCGGGCCTTGCTCGACCGGGCGGATGAACGCGCCGTCTTATTCTTAATCTGAGTCCTGTCTCGTAATTCATTGTCCTATTAACCGTCTGGCGCTGGCATGGGCGCGAAAACATGGTAACGCGCGTTCGATGTTTGCGGACCGCATATTCTATTCACTGGCCGCGCTGGTGACCTTCGCGATGGTCTTGTTCGCCCTATCCTTTGGGGGCAGCCAGTCCATTACGGATGAAGAGATTATCTCTGAAGGATGGACTCTGTCCGGGCCGGATTTGGTTGAGTTGACCATTTCGCCCGGATCAGAAGGTGATTTTATCGATGAAGATGGCGGCTTCATCCGCCTGTCCCAATTCACACCGTCGGGTCAGGGGCCGCAGTCCATCGGCGTGTTCGCGACGCTTGGCCCCGGCCATGAACGTGCCTTTGCTGGACGATTGCTGCGCATCACAATTCGCGCCCGCGCCTCACGCGCCAACCCGCTTGCGTCATTTGATTCCGGTTATTTCACGATGGAAGGACGACCGTCAGGCTGGAGCACGTTTCAGCTGGGTGCCGATTGGCAGGATTACCGGTTCGAATATCGGCCACCCATCATCGACGCGCCCGCCAATGTTGACTTGATTGCTGTCTTCCCCGGTCGCGCCGGAGAACGCAAACAAATGGATGTCGCCGCGTTCCAAGTTGAAGTTTTGGATAAGACCTAAGGTCTCTGGACTTGGGAGTTAGAGACGCCCGCCAGAGACTCGCTCGGCTTCGACCGCCATGCCGACAATATGGTACATGGTGCTGACCGGGATCGTGGTCGCAATCGGCGCACCGCAGGCATTTTGTTGATCCACCCAAGTCCCGTCCGGTTGTAAGATCGTTCCGAACATCGCGTCAATTGTCGACGCTGCCATCTCGGCCGCGCCGGGTGCCCCGCGTTCAGCCATTGCCAAATGCGCCTTGATCGCTTCGGTTTGAACCCAAGCGCGCGTGGTCTGGCGGGTAATGTCACCGCTCCGGCACTCTATGTCGAACAATATGCCGAGCCGATTGCGAAAGGCACGTTCATAGAGCGCGTATTGTGCGGCTGAATGATCGGCTCCGGTTGCTTTGTCATATTCCGACAATAGCCAGATCCATTCCGCAGCGTGGCCGGGCTCGACACAATCACCATGTTCTGGATGTGGGCTCCAATCTTCGTTGAAGATTTCCCCGATCGTGTCACCGCGTAGAAAATGCCGTTCAAACAGACCGATCACCTCATGCGCGATGGCCAGATCATCCGCCTGCCCCGTCGCCTGGTGTAAGGCCAACGAGGCCTCTAACAGATGCATATGCGGGTTCTGTCGTCGCGGAAACGGCTTGACCGTGCCTTCACGCCAACCCCCTGACGGATGTTTACTCGCGTCCAAACGTGCAATCAGTTCTGCCGCCTTATAGCGGTAGCCCGCCTCACCCGTCAGTGCGAATAGGCGCGCGCAAGCGAGCAGGCCGAAGGCTTGATCATAGAGGTCACTTCGAGGGTCCGATATTGTCCCGTCCGGCAGAATGCGGTGAACGACATGATCTCCGGTCCAGCCTTGAGACCAATAGGCCTCGAAACTGCGGCGCGCGACGGACGTACCGTCCCACCAGCCCGCCTGCGTCGCTTGAGCATAGGCGACAGCCTGCCGTGCGACGATACGCCAGCGGCGTTCGGCGGAGTGATCCGGTATGCCGTCCAGCCGTAAATGTTCGACCCAAGACCCATCGTCCAACTGAGCGTGGTCCACCCAAAAGGGCAGCGCCGCATCCACAGTCCAAGCGCGCAACCGCGCCGCACTATGGGCCAGCACCGCTCGGCTGAGTTGGACGGGCGACGCCCCAATAAAATTGTCCGGCCGGGTCATTTCCATTCGCCTGACATAGGGTCAAGCTGTCAGAGCTGTCTTAACAGGCCGTGTGGAAATTGGAATTAGGGTTAGCAAACCCTGAAAAAGTCCTAAAAAAGAAACCCGGATCGCAGGGGTAATTGCGACCCGGGCCTCGTCAGCGGTACGGCTCGATGAACGAGTCGCAGGAACGCCGCCTAGATAAATGAAACGCCGCTCATTCAAACGCGACTATTTGATTGTGGAGAGCAAACGTGGGTCCGTGACCAGATCGCGCACACCGTGGCTCTTGGTTTCCATGAAAGCATTATCCTTGCCCCACGCGTGGAGGGACGCAACGTCGATCTTGGTACATTGAGGACGCACTGACCAGGTCACTTCAACCGGTGAGCACGTCTTCTGATCATAGCTTGGGCCTGTGGTAGAGCCGCGGAAGATGATCGGATCACCTGTATTGCTTGGGATCATCGAGGCTTGATGCACGGCTGCGCCCGCGCCGGACCCTGCCGCATAATCCATCTCTGTCATGTCAAGCGCATTGGCGTCATTCACGACGAGGAAGACCTGCGTTTCGACGCGTAGCTTTGGATCTGTACAGGCATCCGTCAGGCAAGACCCCAGACCTTCGCCCGGCTGCACATCACAAGATGAATGCACCCAGTGGACTTCAATCGTGTCGCCCGGCTCTGCGCCCTCATAGCTGCGCTCACCTGTGTAGGGGGCCAGTTCGGCGGCGGTCAGATCGTCGGTTCCGTTACACTGATAGCCACCATCCGGACCCGGGCCAGCATAGACTGAGAAACCCGGTCCTTTATGTTCAGCATTGGTATGCGAGTGAATATTGCAGAGGTTCAGCGCGGTCGATGCGGGCGCCAGATCGAACATGTTCGCATTCGTCCCAGTCTTCATGGAAATATCGCGCGGCGTTTGCGGGCCAAAGGTGGTGCAGACATCATCAGACGCCGCCATCACCACCGTATCAACGACCTCATCAACGGTCTCTTCTGCCGTGCTACACGCCGCCATCAGAGCCGAAGCCCCAACCATTAAAGTCAATCTCATCATCTCGGTCGCTCCAAACCAGTTTCAGTTACGTTCTTACGCCGCATCTAAAGCTTGGGTTTGCCGAGAGGAAGGTTAGGACATGTATATTGGTTCTATAATTTGGATAGGGTGAGGCTATAATCTACTCTGCCGCCAGCAATCCGTCCCGTTCGGCCCGAACGACTTCCGCCTTCGCCTCAACTGCTTCGACGATCTCATCAATCATGTCGATATTGTCGGTTTTTCCGCTCTTTTTGCCGGCGTGGTACATCATGCCGTAGCCTGCACTGCCGCCGGTGAAGCCGACATCCGTGAACATGGCTTCGCCGGGGCCGTTCACGACGCAGCCAATGATGGAGAGGCTGATCGGTTCACTGATATGGCTGAGGCGCTCTTCTAGGATGCGGACGGTTTTGATAACATCAAAGCCCTGCCGCGCGCAGGACGGGCAAGAGATGATGTTGACGCCGCGCGTGCGCAGACCGAGCGATTTGAGCATATCGAAGCCGACGCGGATTTCTTCTTCCGGTTCGTCGGACAGGGACACACGGATTGTGTCGCCAATCCCGGCCCAGAGCAGATTGCCCATGCCGATAGAGGATTTGACGGTGCCGATGCGCTGTCCGCCTGCCTCTGTGATACCCAGATGTAGCGGCGCGTCCGTAGCCTCGGCGAGTTGGTGATAGGCGGCAACGGTCAGGAAAATATCCGACGCCTTCACCGAAATTTTATACTCATGAAAGCCTTCATCATCGAGCATGCGGGCGTGCATCAGCGCGCTTTCCACCATCGCGTCAGGACAGGGCTCGCCATATTTTTCGAGCAGGTCGCGTTCCAAGCTGCCGCCATTCACACCGATGCGGATCGAACAGCCATTGGCGCGCGCCGCTGCGACAACTTCTTTGACGCGCGCTTGTCCGCCAATATTGCCGGGATTGATACGCAGGCAGGCGGCGCCATTATCGGCCGCTTCGATGCCGCGTTTATAATGGAAATGAATATCGGCCACGAGCGGGACATTGACCTGATCGACGATGGCGCGGAGCGCGGTGGAGCTGTCCGGATCGGGGACCGAGACACGAACAATATCCGCCCCGACCTCTTCTAACCGTTTGATCTGCCCGACCGTCGCGTCGACATCATGGGTCAGCGTGTTGGTCATGGACTGCACAGCGATAGGCGCATCACCGCCAACCTCGACGGAACCGACCTTGATTTTGCGACAGGCGCGGCGCTCAATCGTGCGCCAAGGGCGGACGGCGGCAAGGGAGGTGGGTTGAGCGCTCATGCGCGGGGCATAGCGGAGAGTGATGACAGATTAAAGGCGAAGTGGCGGCCAGATTACCGCAGTCATCTATCGAACAATGGAGAGATCCATATCGCGGATCGGTACGCCGGGCGCGCCGAGCGGCCCGCGATTGGCTTCGCCGACCCAAAGTTCAACAGCCCCAGCGTCGCGCACACCCAGCGTAAAGGATTGCCCGGTTTCCGCTTGCCAAGTCTCACCCGTCACGAAGACGCGATTGACGATCAATCGCCCGCGACTATCGCGAATACTGATCCAGCTGGGCGCGGTTGTTCGCACAGTCAGCACATTATCGGCAACCGGTGTCGGAGCTTCGATATTAGCGGGATCAAAGGTCACGGCTACGCTTGGGTTGGAAGACGCGACGGTGTCGAGCTGCACCCCATACCACATGCTGAGCATGACCACGGCGGCCAAGACGCCAAGCGCTGGAATGGACCCGCGCGGCAGACGTAGGCGACGTTTGGGGACGAAATGCGGCATACTGGCCCGGTCGAGATCGAACGGCACTTCACTGTCGCGTTTGAAATCGGCCACGGATTGTTCGGTATCCAGCCCCAGCGCGCGGGCATAGGCGCGCACATAGCCAAGTCCGTAACCGATAGTGGGCAAAGCGGAGAGATCATGACGTTCGAGCGCGCCCAAATAATCTTGGCGAACACCGCATTTTTTTGAGGCATCGGCCAGCGATAAGCCCATCGCTATGCGCTGTGTGCGCAAGCGAGCGCCAAGCGGCAGCGTCTGTCGGACTGTGTTTGGGGTCGGGCTCATGACGAGTTTCAGAGATACAAGGGGCGTGCCAAAACATCGTTAACGATTTTTCATTGCTCAACCAAGCCGACATTGCAGCCAAGTCGATGAATTTATTACGACATTTACGGGGTTGAGTGTGGGCGTAGACACACAGTTGTTGCCCTGACAGCGGACCACTGCTTCGCTATAGAGAGGCCATGAAACCTTTGCTTCAACATACTGACGCCCGCGCCGCCTTGTTTGCGGGGGTGCTCTCATTGGCGCTTTTATGCGGGGCGTGGATCTTCCAGTATGGGCTTGGCTATGCGCCTTGCATCATGTGCTACTGGCAGCGTTACGCCCATATGGCGGTGGTTGCCGTCGCTATCGCCGTCATCTTAGCGCGCGCCGCCTTTGGCTCTGGCAAAGGCCTACCGACATGGCTCGGCCCCGTTTTACTGATCGTCTTACTCTTAGGCTCCGCAGCTTTGGGCGCGTTTCATGTTGGCGTCGAATTTGGCTGGTGGGAGGGCCCGAAAGCCTGTGCCGCGGGTGGTATCGGCGATCTCGGGCCTATTGACCCGAATGATCCCCTCGCCTTCCTCGACCAGCCCATCGGTCCAGTCGCCTGTTCTGACGTCGCTTGGTCTTTCCTCGGCATCTCAATGGCCGGTTGGAACGCGCTACTGTCTCTCCTAGGGGCCATCGGTACGTGGCGGCTTAACTTTCGTCCCGCAGGCTTTCGTTCGGGGTCCGCATGAAACCGCGTCTGAAAAAAGCAACGACACCGCGCCGCGTGGCTGAAATGCTGCGCGTCGATCACGCAGGCGAATATGGGGCCGTCGCCATTTATCGCGGTCAGCAGGCCGTATTTAGCCGCAGCCCGGCCACCGCGGCCATCGCCGCGCAATTGGCCGAGATGGAAGCCGAAGAGCAGAAACATCTGGATGCGTTCGACACATTACTAGTGGAACGCGAAGTCCGGCCCACGGCCATGACACCCATCTGGAATGTGGCGGGCTATGGGCTGGGCGTCGTGACAGCTTTGATGGGCGAAAAGGCTGCCCATGTCTGCACCGAGGCCGTCGAGACGGTGATTGAGCAACATTATGACGAGCAAGCGAAGGAAATTGCTGACGTTGAGCCGGAGCTGGCGGACACGTTTCGAGAATTTCGCGAAGATGAGCTGCATCACCGCGATATTGCCGTCGAAGGCGGGGCGCATGACGCCCCGGGCTATCCAGTTCTATCGCGACTGATCCGGGCGGGCTGCTTGGCCGCAATCCGGATTACCGAACGCGTCTAAGTCTATTGTCCAAAGAAAAAGCCGCCCTCCGGCAGGAGAGCGGCCATAATCATGAAAGCAGATCCAGATTAGTTGGACGCGTCTTTCGCGGCTTCTTCGAGGGCTTCACCTGCGCTTTGCGTATCTTCGCCGACACCTTCAATGGTGTTACAGGCTGCCAGGGACAGGGTTGCGGCCAGAATCAGGCTAGCGACGCCGAGGCCTTTTTTATCGATCATTTTTGTGTTGTCTTCGCGGTTCATTGCAGTCTCCTGTAGGCGTTATTGCCTCCAAACAACGCGGACCTGTTCCGAGTGGTTCCAGACGACGGTCATTTTATCCGGCAGGCTGACCTTTCAGCGGCGACGGTATGATGCCTCCAGTCAATCTGTGTGAGCCTGTACGATTCGATCCTGTGCGCGTCATGTTTGGGCCATCCAGAGCCGCATCAACAGTCGCGACCAAACCCGCCAAACCGGGGGCCGCTAACGCTTCAAACTGGGCGCGCCGCACGGCCCGTTTTACCGCTGGGTCATCCAGTACATCCCCCAACGCCAGGGCTATTCGTTGCGACAAGCTCGGTCCGATAGCGCCGACCGTACGTCCCAAACCGGCGCGTTCCACGCGCGCGGCAATCGCTCCTTGTTCGAACGCAAGAGGCACAGTGATCATCGGCACGCCCGCGGCGACTGCGTCTATGGTTGAATTATACCCGCCATGAATAATCGCGGCCGACGCGTCTGACAAAATGGCGCGCTGATCCAGAAAGTCGCGAATAATAGTTCCGCGCGGCATATCGGCCTTCGCGCCCGACAGCCGACCGCCATGCACGACTACGGGCTGTAAGCCCCGCTGGGTCGCCGCCCGCGCCATAGCGCCGAGTACGCGGCCACGACCTCCCATTAAAGTGCCCAGAGAGATAAAGGCCAGCGGACGCCCATCCCGCTCAGGGGCGATGTCATCGAGGCCAGGGAAATCTGTGGACTCTTCGCGGAAAGGCCCGAGGTAGATCGGCGGATGTTTACGCGGGAAGTCGAGACTCGCGAGCCCTTGAGACAGGTCAGTCGTTCGCGACAGCCCGTCATCGACCGACCACGGTCGCTGCCAGTCGAGAAGACCCTCAGGCTTGGAGAGGCCAAAACGACGCGCACCCGCTTCCAAGGCCCGGCCCTGCTTGGTCAGCATCCAATTCACCACATTATAATAACCCCCGTTTAGCCACGCACCGAACGGTCCGGGACGATAACGCCAACCCAAAAAGGGTGGCGGCACGGCGGCTTCGCGGTTCATCGGTAAGGCGCAGGCCAGACTAATGTGGCGAACACCAAGCGTGCACGACAGGCCGCGCGCCACAATCCCGGCGCCCGGCTCTAGCTGGTCATGCAGGATCGCCGACGCGCCGATCGCCTTAACAGCGGCGGGCAAATGATCGAGATAGAATTGGGTCAGCGCAGCGACCGCATCGAGCATCTGCGTCATGTCTTTCAGAGACTGCATCCGCGTCAGACATGCGCACATATCGTCAAGATGACCCGGCGGCATATCGGACAGACCGACAGTGCGCGTTTCAACATCTTTGGGGACACGTGCGGTCAAGTCTGTGGGACCAATGACGATGGGGCGATGACCCACCTGTTGCAAAGCCCGCGCAGCCGCTATCATCGGACGCATATGTCCGGATAGCGGTAAGGTGACGAGCGCGAGAATGGCCATAGTTTACATACGCAGCATACGCTGCGACAGTCTGGCACAGTCCGCAAAAACGGACTAAGTTGTTGAAATTAAATGGAAACTTTAGGCATCGAGCCGCCGCTCAATTGCATCCCAGCATAAAGCAGTCGCGTCTACGCCGGTAAAGCGTTTCAACTCATGCACCCCTGTCGGGCTGGTCAAATTGATCTCAGTGAGCTTACCGCCAATGACGTCAATTCCCACCAAGATTTGTCCGCGCTCTCGCAACATCGGACCTAATTCGGTCGCAATCGCGATGTCCATTTCAGTCAGATCAACCGGCTGGGCAGAACCGCCCACATGCATATTGGATCGGGTCTCTCCCTTTTGCGGCACGCGGTTAAACCCGCCCGCCAGCGCGCCATCAATAATCAAGATACGCTTATCGCCTTCAGAGACAGCCGGAAGAAATGCCTGAACCATGACGGGTTCGCGGCTGATTTCGAAAAACGTCTCCAGCAGCGATGAATAATTGGAATCGTCGGGTTTGAGCTTGAAGATCCCAGCGCCCCCATTGCCGTAAAGCGGCTTGATAATGACTGTGCCGTGGCGCGCCCGAAAGTCGTCAATCATAGTTTTGTCGCGCGCAATCATGGTCGGCGGCATGAGGTGCGCATAATCCAGCGGGACAATCTTTTCCGGGCAGGACCGAACCCATTGCGGATCATTAGCGACCAAAGTCGTTCCAGACAGACGCTCCAACAAATGCGCAGCCGTAATATAGGCCATGTCAAAAGGCGGATCCTGCCGCATCCAGACAACGTCGACATCGTCAGCCAGATCAATCACCCGTCGATCATCAAATTCGACATGATGGCCGACCTTGGCTTGAACCCGCATTGGACGGGCATGGGCTAAGACCCTGCCCTGATCATAGACAAGGTGCTGCGGCCCATATTCAAACAGGCTCATCCCGCGCGATTGCGCTTCCAGCGCCAGAGCGAAGGTGGTGTCTCCAGCAATATCGACATGTTCCATCGGATCCATCTGGAACGCGACACGAAGTTTCTGGGTAGCTGCCATGGCGCGAGCTTTGCCGCAGAGGGATAGGCCGCGCAAGCAGTCCGATCCCGAAAACTGCGTGCTATATCGATCCGGTCAATCTGTCTGGCGTTGCCGGAGGCGCGTTTTCATGTAACGATATTGCCATGACTGACGATATCATCCTGACCAATATGGAATCCGTCCCGGGGCGCACGATCGTGCGACATATCGGACTGGCTCAAGGGAATGTCGTTCGCGCGAAACATGTCGGTCGCGACATTGCCGCAGGATTGAAAAATATCGTCGGCGGTGAACTACGCGGTTATACCGAATTACTGGAAGAAGCCCGCCGCGACGCAATCCGGCGCATGACCGAAGATGCTCGCGCCCAAGGCGCCAATGCGATCGTCAATATCCGCCTATCGACCAGCTCCGTAACCTCTGGCGCGTCCGAGCTCTACGCCTATGGAACGGCGGTTGTTGTCGAGTAAGCTCGCTAGGTTGGAGCCTCTTCAGTGAACGACATTACGCTATCCATGCTCATAAGCATCGGGCCATTTGTGGCTTTGCTGCTGATTGGGTTTATTTTCGGTACGGTCGCGCAACGTAATCATTTGGCTGACCTAGAGCAGCGTGAAGCTGAGTTAGGTGACGTCATACTCACAACACTTCCCCATGCTGATGGAGAGCGCGGCGAGCTCGTGACGGGATCAACTGTTGTCGCTTATGATTTTTTCCGCCGTATCGCTGTCACCCTACGCAAACTGATTGGCGGACGGTTCCATATGCATGAAAACATGATGATGCGGGCCCGCCGCGAAGCTGTTCTGCGCATGGCAGAAGACGCACAGGGGCGCGGGGCTGTCGCCGTCCACAATATCCGCTTGATCAGCTCCAATCTCGGCGATAGCGGCACAGCAATGGGCGGCTGTGAAGTGCTCGCTTATGGCACAGCGGTCTGGACCTAAACCCAACCTGATCTAGGACAAATTTATGGATGATGGTCACACATTCCAACTGACATCTGGCGACGGGACGAAGCTTTTCGCCCGTCATTGGGCAGCCAAACATCCCCACGCCACGCTGGCGCTCGTGCATGGGTTTGGCGAACATTCTGGGCGTTATGTGGATATGGCAAGCCATCTGGCGGGGCATGGGGTTCAAACCGTGGCCATCGATCTGCGCGGCCATGGCCGTAGTGCAGGTAAGCGCGGCATCATCCGCAGCTTTGATGATTTTCGCGCCGATCTTCACGCCTTGCTGACGCGCGCCCGGGAGTTGCACGGAGAGAGTAAGGGCCCGCTTGTGCTCTATGGTCATTCTATGGGCGGCGGCATCGTTCTGGATCACGGGCTGAAAGCTGACCCCGGCGTGGCGGGTATCATTGCCTCCGCCCCGCTTGTCGCACCCGCTGATCCTGTGCCAGCGCCCTTACGGGCCGTCGTCAAACTCGTTGCCAAACTAATGCCAAACGCATCCATGAAAAATGCGATTTCTGGCGATCAGATTTCAACGCTGCCTCAAGAACAAGCTGAATATGAGCGCGACGCGCTGAACCACAGTCGGCTTGGCCTAAAGACAGCGGTTGAGATTATCGAAAACGGTGAAGCGCTGACAGAACGCGCGAGCGACTGGGCTCTACCCCTGCTGATGGTCCACGCAACCGATGACCAGCTCACCGATTTCGCGGCTAGCCAGACGTTTGGTGCGGCCGCCCGCGCTGACTTCCGCCCGTTTCCAGATGTTGAACATGAGCTCCATAATGATACGAGCCGCGCGGTCATTTATCAGGCCATAATCGATTTCATCGATCTTCTATCCGGTCGCGTTTAGGACATGGGCATGAAAGTCTATTCCCTCAAAAGCTGCGACACGTGTCGCAAAGCCATCAAAGAGATACAGGCGGCTGGCTTGAGCCCAAACATTATCGACGTGCGGGCAGACCGGATGAGCCCTGATGAGATTGCCAGCATCGTTGACGCAGTCGGATTTGAAAAAGCCCTGAACCGGCGCTCGACCACGTGGCGCGGACTAGACGATGTATCGAAAGCTGACCTTGATGATGCGAAAGCCGTGACACTGATCGGCGCGCATCCAACATTGCTAAAACGCCCAGCGATAACGGATGGCAATCAAACGACGGTCGGTTGGGATGCGGCTGCGAAGGCGACTTGGCTCTAACTGAGCCTAACTCAATCTTCTGGGACCTCGCGGACCCAGTTCTTCACCTGAATCTGCTGGCCCGTTTCTGGGTCGATGTAATAGGGCGCTGCATTCGGATCGGCGGGAACGACGGTCTGTCCTAAATCATATGGATTAGCCGATTGTGGATCACGATAGGGGATCGGCTCATCCATCGGTGCCTGACGCATTGGGGCAGGCGTGTCCGCGAGATCTTGACCCGGCATAGGCTCGTCAGTCAGAAAATCCGGTAAGGGGCGCTGCACAGGAACCATAGATTGCGGAACAGCGGCCTCAGCCCCCATGTCTGGAGCATTGGGCAGATCGGCAATCCGGACATATGAGATCACTTCACGCGTGCCCCGGGTCAGAGACGCAATCCGCGCCGCACGTTCTAGCTCTTCCGCCGAGCGCGCCACGCCCATCAGGTAGACAACCCCGTCATGGGTTTCGATATTATAGTTGCGGCCTTTGACATATTTGTCCGCCGTCAGCCGCGCCCGAACTGATTTTTCCAGAAAACCGTCCTTCGTGTTGCGTACGAAGCCCTGCTTATCCTTGATCATGATTTCATTGCCGACCTGCTGCACGCGCGGAGCCGACCAAGCGATGCGAGCTGCTTCGATCCGGTCTTCCTTGCGCGGGACATTACCCGACAACAGAACGACCCCTTCCGCAACTTCAACATCGACGCCGCCTAGCTCATAGTCGTGGGCGCGTTTCATGCGTGATCCGATCGCACGACCCGCATTCACATCATTCAGCGAGCGCACGAAGCTACGTTCATCGCCCTTCTCAATGCCTGCCGTGGCGACAGCACAGCCTGAGATCATGATGGCGGAGATTAAGAGCGGCGCTAAACGTTTCGTTTGGCGGAGCCCGAAAGGCGACAAAGAACGGATCGACAGTCTAAACATAAGGAAAGTCTAAGGAAACAGAGTCACCAACGGGTTAACATTACCAGCCGCGAAACACGTCCGTCTGGTGACGAATTCGCCATATGCCGGTCACAATCACCACATCATAACGTAGCGCAAACGCCTCTTCGACATAGCGGGGGTTGCGCGACAGAAAGACCTCGCCCGCGCGGATGATGCGTTCTTCTGAGCGGGCGGTGACGGGATCGACGGCATGCTCAGCCCTCGCGCGCTGCTTGACCTCTATGAAGATCAAGGTCTTCCTTCTTCGCGCGATAAGATCGATCTCACCGGAACGGGTCTTGAACCGGTGCGCCAGAATTCGGTGCCCGGTGAGGCGCAGATATAACGCCACCAACCTCTCGGCACGGCGGCCCGCCCGCTCCGCTCTCTGCTTCTGCAGCTTCACCACACCCTACGATTTCAGCGACAGGCCAAGCGCATAAAGCTCTCGCTTGGACCAGCCAGACACTTCTGCGATCTCAGCGCAAGCAGCCTTGAGTTTCATCGTCTCCAATCGGTCCCGGAGCGCATCGCGCACAACTTCGCCGTCCCAACGCGAGGTTTCCGGACCGTGGACCAACAGGACGATTTCACCCTTGGGCGGATCGGAAGCGATACCATCTGCCAGATCGCTCAATGTGCCGTAGCGCGCTTCTTCAAAGCGCTTCGTCAGTTCGCGCGTCAGCACGGCCTGACGATTGCCGAGCTGGAGAGCCAGATCGCGTAGACACGCTTCAACTCGCGGCCCGGTTTCAAACAGAACCAAGGTTCCGGGGATGTTGCGCAGGGCCTCGATCTCTTTTTGTCGCGCCACCGTCCGCGGCGGTAGAAAGCCTGCGAAAAAGAACCGGTCTGTTGGCAAACCGGATTTGACGAGGCCCGCTAGAACGGCGCTGGCCCCCGGCAAGGGAAACACATCGATCCCGGCTTCGACGGCGGCCCGGACCAAGCGGAACCCCGGATCACTGACCAGAGGTGTGCCTGCATCCGACATCAGCGCGATCCGCTCGCCCTTCTTTAAGGCCTTAATCAGCCCCGGCGTGCGCTTCGCCGCATTATGGTCATGATAGGCGCTCACAGACGCGTCGATGTCATAGGCAGAGAGAAGTTTGCCGCTGACCCGCGTATCTTCGGCCAGCACCAGATCGGCGCTACGCAGCACATCAAGCGCGCGCAGCGTAATATCCCGCAGATTACCGATCGGCGTGGCGACGACATATAGACCGGGAGCAAGCTGAGCAGGCTCAGTTCGCAATGGTTGCGCGGGCTCACGCTCGCTTATAGGAGACGTAACGATGGTCGGACCTTTCCGGATGTCTGAACGATCTAGGAAGAAGTTGTGAGCCAGACTATGCGCGAGCGCGTCCGTAAAACCAAGATAGAGCTGAAGACAGCGCTCATGGCGCTTGTAGCGCTCACATTATGTGCCTGCACAACGGTACCGATGGACCCACAGCCGCGTCCCGGCCCCGTCGGCCAAGTCCCAGATCGCCCCGCGCCACCACAAACCACGCCGGACCAGACGCCCGATCCGCAAGATAGACGCGATGATCCGGTCGAAGTGGACACGACCATTGATGTGCCCGACGCCGCCGCCCCCTATTTCAATAATCGTGACGGTCTCACTCTGCCGCACATGGCCGGACGTGACACCAAACGTGTCGCGCTTCTTTTGCCCTTTTCCGCTCGCAGCCCGCGTCTGCGCGAAGAGGCCGCCTCTATGTTTAGAGCAGCTGAGCTCGCCTTATTTCAGCGGCCAGACCCCGACGTCGTCCTGACCGTGCTTGACACCAAAGGCACTGAAGACGGCACTCGATCGGCCACAACGGCCGCCCTGCAGCAAGGCGCAGATGTTATTCTAGGCCCGGTTATCGCACGCAATGTGCTGGCGGCGTCGCAGATTGCTACACCGTCTGGAACTCCCGTTCTGGCCTTCTCTAATGATCAATCCGTGGCGGAACGCGGACGCTATTTGCTCTCTTTCCCGCCAGAGTCCGAAGTCGAGCGCATTGTCGGTTACGCCGCCTCTGAAGGGGTTCTCCGCTTTGCTTATCTCGGCCCCGACGATGCTTATGGTCGCCGCGTATTGCGCGCATATGAACAGGCTGTTGCGCGTGTCGGCGGCGAATTGACGGCCGTGGAAACCTATGACGGCAACGATATTTCCGTCATGCAGGCTCCAGCAAAGAGAATCGCGGATTTCCATCGCCAGGGACGCTCCAGCGCGACGCGCGACGCTTTTGAGGCGATCCTGCTGCCTGAAGGCGGAACGGCGCTACGCTCTCTCGCCCCGCTCATGCCTTTCAATGGCGTCGATCCCGCTCGCGTGATGTTTATGGGGACATCCCGCTGGGACAATCGCGACACGGCGCGTGAACCGGCACTGGGTGGCGGTGTCTTCGCCGCCGCCGATAAGGAAGCTCGCGCGGCTTTCCTTACGGATTATGAGCGCGCTTATGGAGATACGCCGTCCTCACTGGCCAGCCTTGCCTATGACGCTGTTCAACTCGGCGCGATTGTGGCTGACGGTGATCCGCGCACCCGCATCCGGCGCATCGAAAGCCCGCTCGGTTTTTACGGCACGGATGGCTATGTCCGGTTCGGTCCTGATGGACGCCCGGATCGAGGCATCGCTGTCTTCCGCGTCATGGACGGACAATTCCGCGTCATTGATCCAGCGCCACGTGGACCAGCCCCAGAGAGCTGATCAGACAGCTGACTTCTGAAACTTTCGCTTAACGTCATTTAACCACGCTCCTTAGCGGGACCTTAGTGCGTCGCCGCTACACCCCTCTCTAACGAGCGTCGCAAAGACGCCGGTGAAAGGTGGTAAAATGAGTGCTCGGCCCGATGTGGCTCCGGGAGCCAAAATCCCGGCTGTGCAGACTTATCAGCCCGCAGGTCGCCTTGTCGGCGTTCTCTGCGCGGCACTTGAGCCATCCTGCCATGCGCAATTGATCGGCGCGACTCTGCGTTTGGCTCGGGAAGCGGCGAAGCGCGGCGAAACCGTCCTTCTATTAGACGGCACTGACGGCGCTTTGATGGAAGCCGCCGGCGTCCTTTATTCACGCACGCTTGATGATTTCATTGAGGGTCGATGCGAATTGCGCGACGCCCTATTCGTTACATCGAATGAACATTTCTCAGCGGGCGTCATCCGGCCTGAAGGTCTGGCTGACGCGCTCGGCACCATGGCGGCCCTTTCCCTCTCTTATGACTGGGTCTTTGCCGTTGGCCCGGCCGGTCTATCGCCCGCCCAAGCCAGCTTGGCAGCCGGGGCGGATATCTGCCTGCTCGGCTATGACACACGTGTCGACGGCTTCATGCGGGCCTATTGGACCATTGATGCTGTGCGTCGTCGTAACCGCCTCTGGGACCCAGTCACATTGTCCTTGGGACCAACCTGTGACGCCGTCGAAACGGCTTTGATGCTCCGCGATATTGTACGTGATCATCTGGGTGCACCCGCCCCTTATGGCGGCCATGCGCTTGACGCTAAATTGCCCGTAGTCGTGCTCGACAAGATGCGGAATGTGACCGACAGAGCCAAGGTCGCCCGGACAGGCTAACAGAGCTGCACTGCACAAATTTCTGCCAAGGCGCAGGAAATCGCCAGACCGCCCGTTAGAGTGTATGAGACACAATAATGGAGGCTCTCATGTATAAACCCCTACTCCTTCTGGCTGCGACCGCCCTGATCGCTGCCACGCCAGCCGCCGATCTAGACGGTAATGGCGAAGTGACCCGGGCCGAATTCAAAGCCGCTGGCGATGCTCGCTTCGCGGCAGCAGACGCTAACTTTGATGGTCAACTGACACCCGACGAAATGCGGACCCTGCGCGAGAATGACCGCACAGAGCAGGCCCGAAAACGCTTTCTCAGCATGGATACCAATGGCGACGGCGCCGTTACCGAAGCTGAAATGCAAGCGGCCCGTGAACAGATGAAAGAGCGCCGCAGCGACCGTAAGGACAAACGCCATGAAATGGCGCTCGAACGGTTCGACAGCGATGAAGATGGATCTTTGTCCGAGGCAGAACGGGCCGAAGCCCGCGAGGCCATGAAGGCGGTGCGCGACCAACGCAAAGCTAAAGCCAAAGGCCAACCCAAAAAGCGTCGTGCCGAACGTCCACGCCTTGATGCCGATGGCGACGGATTGGTCTCACGCGCTGAATATGACGCAATGGGCGAAGCTCTCTTTTCCCGAATGGACGCCAATAATGATGGTGTGCTGACAAAAGGCGAAGGCCGCAAAGCGCGCAAGCGGAACGGTCCACCGCCACCGCCTCCCGGTCAATAAGATCGATCGGACAGCGTGAGCGACCCCGACAATGATCTCATTTCCGGCCTACGGGCCGGGAATGAATCGGCGCTGCGTGCGCTGATTGATCGCCGATCGGCGAGCCTGCACCGCGTGGCTTACCGCCTGTTGGGTGACACTTATGACGCCGAAGATGTGTGCCAGGAGACGTTTTTAAAATTCTGGCGCGCCGCGCCGGATTGGCGGGACGGCGACGCGCGGATCTTGACCTGGTTATGCCGAGTCGCGACGAATGATTGTTATGATCGGCTGCGTAAAAAACGGCCAGATTTGCCGGGTGAGATGGCGGATTATCCCGATGGTCGAACAGGAGCCGAGGCAGCCTTGGTCAACCGCGAACGATGGGACGGTTTACAAACGGCCATGATGTCTCTGCCAGATCGACAGCGCGCCGCCCTAACCCTTCGTTACGACGAAGATATGTCGCAGCGCGACGCCGCAGAGATTATGGGTATTGGCCAGAAAGCCTATGAAGCCCTCCTCGTTCGAGGACGAAAAGGGTTGAAAGCCTTGATGCAGGAGACTGAACATGTCTGAGGATTTCGGAAAGCTCTTCAAAGACAGTGCCGCACCAGCACCGCGCGCTGATCTGACCGACCGGATTATGGCCGCCGCCAAGGCGCAAACGCCTTTGCCAGCCGCCAATGATCGCAAGCCTTGGGTCTGGACAGCTCTGGCCGGGATCGCCGCCACGCTGGTCGCTGGGTTCTTTGTCTTCAGCACTCAACCGGACGATACGGAACTTTGGGCTTCGGAAGCCGACGCCGCCGGGTTCGGCGATCTTTACAGCTGGGTGAACGACGAAACCTAGTCTTAGAACAGCCTATGACCGCTCCATAACGGCTGGGAAGCCTTGCCAAGCCTTCCGCCCTCGCTTACGCGCCGCGGCTTCTGCTTAGCCTTTCTGTTGGCGCTCCCATGATTTCCTCGACCCTGTCGGCTTTTGCCGATCGCATTTCCATTCCAGCGCGACGCCGATCCGGCCCGATGACGTTCAACGCCAATCGGATCAAGATTGAATTGCTAGCTGGCCTGACCGTTGCACTCGCGCTTGTGCCCGAAGCGGTGGCGTTTGCTTTTGTCGCGGGCGTCGAGCCGTTAGTGGGTCTCTATGCCGCCTTCATCGTTGGCCTGATCACAGCCGTCATCGGCGGACGGCCCGGCATGATTAGCGGCGCGACCGGCGCACTAGCCGTGGTCATGGTCGCACTCGTGGCCGTACACGGCGTCGAATATCTATTCGCAACCGTTGTCTTGATGGGTATTTTACAAATTCTCGCAGGCGTCTTCCGGCTGGGGAAGTTCATCCGTCTCGTCCCTCATCCGGTCATGCTCGGCTTCGTCAATGGCCTCGCCATCGTGATTGGGCTGGCTCAGCTGACACAGTTTCAAACAAGCCCAGCCCCGCCGACCGATCATCCTGGTCCTTTTAACATGCTCAACGGCACATGGATGGAAGGCCCACAGCTTCTGGTCATGCTCGGACTGGTGGCTTTAACCATGCTCCTGATCTGGGTCACGCCTAAGATCACCAAAGCCATCCCCGCCCCTTTGGCCGGGATCGGCATTGTCGCTGCGATTGTCATCGGCTTTGGAATCGACGTTCCGTCCGTGGGCGACATGTCCTCCATCGCGGGCGGCCTGCCGCAATTCCATATTCCGATGGTTCCGCTCAATTTGGAAACATTCGAGATCATCGTCCCCTACGCCGTTATTTTGGCCGCTATTGGTCTGATTGAAAGCCTACTGACGCTCAATCTCGTCGGCGAGATTAAAGAAGAACGCGGCGGTGCAAGCCAAGAATGTGTCGCGCAAGGCGTCGCCAATACGGTCACCGGCTTCTTTGGCGGCATGGGCGGTTGCGCCATGATCGGGCAGAGCATGATCAATGTGAAGTCCGGGGGCCGGACGCGCCTGTCCGGTATTTCTGCGGCGTTGTTTCTGCTCGCCTTCATCCTGTTCGCCAGCCCGGTCATTGAGGTTATTCCCTTGGCCGCATTGGTCGGCGTGATGTTCATGGTCGTGATTGGCACATTTGCTTGGCAATCGTTCAAAATCATGACCCGCATCCCTAAGCTGGATGCGGCTGTCATCGTCCTCGTTACCGTCGTCACTGTCTGGCACGATCTGGCTGTTGCCGTCGTGGTCGGCGTAATCGTGAGCGCCCTCGCCTATGCATGGAACGCGTCGCGGCGCATTGATGCCCACACGAAAACAGAAGGCGATACCAAGATCTATATGCTGGAAGGTCCGCTCTTCTTCGGCTCAGCGGACGGCTTTTCGGAATTGTTCACCGTCGCCGACGATCCTGACACGGTGATCGTTGACTTCGCCAACTCACGCGTTGTCGACCAAAGCGCCCTGCAAGCCATTGAGGCCATCGCCGCCAAATATGAAGCCGCTGGCAAACAGCTGCAACTGCGTCACCTGACGCATGATTGCCACCAACTTCTCAACAAAGCTGGGCAGTTGATTGTCGATAGTGATGACGATCCCGATTACGAACTGGCTGTCGATTACAATGTCCGTCTCGGCCGCCTTGGCTCGGGACATTAGAGGGTCGGGTCATTAGATCGCAGTGGTCACGAAAGCCCAGCGACGGCGCTCACCAATCGGGTGATCTCGTCTTCGCTATTATAGGCATGGAGGCTGGCGCGAATAAGGTCAGGCAGATCGCGCTCTTCCGCGTCTAGCAAGGCCCAATTGCGCGGCACGATAGAGACGTTGATCTGCTGGTCGCGCAAGATCCGTTTTGCGTCCGCCGGATTCACACCTTGTTTTGAAAAGGTCACGATGGCGGAGCGTTGCTGACCCGGATCATGCACCGTCACATCCGGCACGGCGGCGAGTGCTTCGCGTAATTCCGCCGCCATTGGCTGAACGCGTCCGGCGATGACATCCAATCCGATGTCGAGCGCATAGCGTACGGCCTGACCCAGCGCGATCTGCCCGGCGACATTACGCTCCCACGCTTCGAACCGACGCGCGCCATCGGCGAGTATGTAACGATCTTGCGCCAACCATTCCGCACTTTGCAGATCGACCATGGTCGGTTCGATCCGGTCCGCCAGATCGCGGCGCATATAGAGAAAGCCAGTTCCGCGCGGTCCGCGCAAAAACTTCCGACCTGTGCCGGTCAGCGCGTCACACCCAATCGCCTGCACATCCAGCGGCATCTGTCCTGCCGATTGGCAGGCATCGAGCAGATAGAGCAGACCATAATCCTTGGCGAAGCGACCGACCGCTTCCGCGGGCTGGATCAGACCGCTTTGCGACGGACAATGGGTCAGCAGGATCAGCTTGGTCCGGCCCGTCAAAAGGCCGGGCAGCGACTCTAAATCGATCTGACCGTGCGCATCGCTCGGCACAAAATCGATACCTAATCCTTTACGCCGCGCCAGTTGCAACAGCGCCAGATAGTTGGACGAATAGGTGGAGCGGTGGACCAAGACCCGGTCGCCTGCCACCAATGGCAGCGAATAAAACACGGCGTCCCACGCCTTCGTCGCGCTTTCCATGAAGGCGATCTCAAACGGGTCGCAATTCAGCATATCCGCAAAGGCCGCGTAGAAATCAGCAATGGCAGGTGCGGCATCCGCCTGCGCCTCATAACCGCCAACCGCCTGCTCCAACGCCTGATGGTCCGTCATCGCGGCGTAGACAGGGTTCGGCATCAATGAGGCCCCCGCATTGTTGAAATGCGCCAGCGTTTCGCAGGTGGGTGTGTCGGCGCGGAGGGCGGTGAGATTGATCATGCTAATGACACCGATAGTATAGCCGCAAACAAAGTCGCCGCGACATGATTTCGACGATTGATGCTATGCTTGGGCAACTTCATCTTCGATAAGGCCACTCGGCGAAGAGTAACGAGGTCAGACCTAGCAAAAGATAGGGTATGCCTAATGTTTTGATCGACCCCAAAATCACAACGATTACAGTTGCAGGAGCAATCATAAATAATCGCATAGGAAGCTCAAGATCTTCATTCGGATTCAGTAAAGTCCAAAAACCGAAGCTCAGTCCGACAACTATAAAGCTCATTAAAGCGGTGTGGCATCCAGCGGCAAACATTCTAACCGGCCAGCGAGGAAACCGAGAAGGCCAAGCTAAAGCCGCAGCTGGCACGGCTGACAATCCGATCAAACCTGTCGCAAACCACCCTGATATGTTGCTCTCCGCAGTGATCGGGCCAAACCAAACAGCAAAAAATAGAAGACTGAACAGGTATCCGATGACACCCGAGAAAAGGACGTAAACCCAACGCGTTTTATATCTGGGAGGCAAGCTCACCTAACTAAGCTTGCGTCCCTCTAGTCCCGCCGCAGACACACCGCCGTCGCTTCACCGCCGCCAATGCAGAGGCTCGCCACACCAGTTTTGGCGTCGCGGCGTTCCATTTCGCCAATCAAAGTCGCCATGATGCGGGCGCCAGACGCGCCGATAGGATGCCCGAGCACGCAGCCACCGCCATTCACATTTACTTTCGCGTGGTCGATGCCCATTTCCTGCATGGCAATCATTGGTACGACGGCGAAGGCTTCGTTGATTTCCCACAGATCGACATCGTCGACGGACCAATCGGCCTTTTCCATCGCCTTGCGCATGGCGTGGACGGGCGCAGTCGTGAACTTGGAGGGTTCGTGCGCATGGGCGGCGTGGCTGACGAGTTCGGCCAGAACCTTATGGCCTTCAGCCTCGGCCTGGCTGCGGCGCATCAGCACCATCGCCGCCGCACCGTCATTAATAGAGCTGGCATTGGCGGCCGTCACCGTACCGTCTTTGGAAAAGGCTGGGCGTAGGTTCGGGATTTTTTCAGGCATCGCATTACCGGGGCCTTCGTCTGTGTCGACAATCACCTCACCCTTGCGGGTCTTGACCGTCACGGGCGTGAGTTCGCGCTCGAAGCTACCATCGGCCTGAGCCGCTTGGGCGCGGCGCACACTTTCAATGGCGTAAGCGTCCTGCTGTTCGCGGGTGAATTGATATTCGGTCGCGATTTCGTCGGCGAAAACGCCCATCGCGCCGCCGGCATAGGCGTCAGTCAGACCGTCATGCATCATACTATCAATCACCTGTTGATTACCCATCCGCATGCCGCCGCGCGCTTTGGGCAGCAGATAAGGCGCGTTAGACATGCTCTCCATGCCGCCCGCGACTGCGATATTGATTGAGCCCGCCTTGATCGCGTCATGCGCCATAATCGCAGCCTGCATGCCGGAGCCGCACATTTTGTTGACCGTGGTGGCTTCAGTACCGAGCGGTAGACCCGCGCCGAGGGCGGCCTGACGGGCGGGAGCTTGGCCTTGTCCGGCGGGAAGGACACAGCCCATGATCGCCTGCTCGACCTGATCGGAGTTGACACCGGCCTCGTTCATGGCCGCCTTAATCGCTGCCGAGCCCAGCTCTGGAGCGGTGACAGTGGACAGATTGCCCATGAATGCGCCCATAGGCGTACGGGCGATACCGACAATAACGACGGGGTCAGACGATTGGGTCATGGACTTGGCCTTAATGAGTGTAAATTGATGGGGTCTAATGTTTGGATGTGTTCGAACGTTTTGCTGTCAAAGCCTCGCGCCGCGTGATCTCGCGGCGGATACGTTCCAGTTTCTGCACAGACTCTTTAGAGGGTAGGAACGACAGACATATCATAAACATGCATCCGATGAGTATCGCCCCTGGAATAACGTAAATAATACTGGCCATAATTTCTTACGACCCGTTATCTGCCCGTTTGCGCGCCTCGGCCTTAATCTGATCGAGTTTGCGTTTGCGGGCGGCGCGCTCTTGCTCAAAGCGGCGTTTCTGTCGGCCATTATGCACAAACAGGGCGACAACAACGACGACCAGCAGGACGACAATAAGGATAGCGGTCTGATCAGTCATAAAACGGTCCACAAAAACAGTTGATCTTGCAAACATCATTTGGGGTCTCAGCGGGGCGCGTCAACCATTTGTCATAGAACATGACGACTCTAATATTCCCGAAGGCCGAAAATTTACGCGGTGCGCGTGATCCAGCCGCCACCCAGCGTGCGCTGGGCGTCTGCGCGGTCTTCATAGAAGACACAGGCTTGTCCCGGCGAGATGCCGATATCCGGTTCAGCTAGACGGACGAGGACTTCATCCCCATCGACATGCAGGGTCGCGCTCTCCGGCGGACGGGTTGAGCGGACTTTGACCTTGATCGCGAGACCGTCAGCATCAGCGATCGTGCCGGGGCCAATCCAATTGACCTCTGACAGATAGATCTCAGAGCGTTGCAACGCGCTTCGCGGACCTACGATGACCTGTTTGGCGTCCGCATCAATGCGAATGACGAAGAGCGGGTCTGTCCCGGTGTTTTCACCCAAGCCCAATCCGCGCCGCTGCCCGACCGTGTAATACATCACACCCCGATGTTGACCGAGCACGGTGCCGGCTTGGTCGACTATATTGCCGGGTTGCGCCGCATGCGGGCGGATTTTCTCAATCACATCCGTATAGCGCCCTTCCGGCACAAAGCAGATATCCTGGCTGTCCGGCTTGGATGCGACGTTGAGCCCCATCTCTTCGGCCAGACGCCGGGTTTCGGATTTATCCAAATGACCAAGCGGGAAGCGCAGAAAGTCGAGCTGCTCCGGCGTCGTTGCGAACAGGAAATAGCTCTGATCTTTACCGCCATCATAGGCGCGGTGCAGCTCTGGCCCGTCCGGACCGTCAACGCGCTGAATATAATGGCCCGTCGCCATACAGTCCGCGCCAAGATCCTTGGCGACCGCCAACAGATCGCGAAACTTGACCGTCTGGTTACAGCGCACACAGGGGATCGGCGTCGACCCTTTTAAGTAGGTGTCGGCGAAATCCTCAATGACGGATTCTCGAAAGTTGGTTTCATAGTCGAGCACATAATGCGGAAAGCCCGTCATCTCGGCGACACGGCGCGCATCATAAATGTCTTGTCCGGCACAGCAGGACTTTGACGATTTCACTGCGGCGCCATGATCATAGAGCTGTAGCGTGACGCCAATAACCTCATAGCCCTCACGCGCCAGCAGCGCCGCGCAGACAGAACTATCCACGCCGCCGCTCATCGCGACAACAACACGGGTTTGTGCTTCTGATTTCGCGAATCCGAGCGAATTGAGCGGTTTTTTTAGAACGGCATGGGCCATAGCGAGCGCGATATAGGGACGCGGTGCGCCAGAGTCGACGCCCTTGGTCAGGGCGCCCACCGCCAGATATTTCCAAGCAAATCAAACCGCTACCGAAACAATCCAAGTGCTGGATCGGTTTTGTTAACCTTACTTAGTATCCATTAATAAAGGTAAACAACTGAAAACGTTGAAGAAATTTGGAGCCATTTAAGCCCTCTTTAACACCCCTCTATTACCTCCCATCCTAACGAACACAGCCGGGCACTTTGGTGGAAGCGACCTGGTCAAAAAGGACTGCGAAGCCCATGATCGAGCGAAAGCTAAAAAGAGAACATGTCGTGATCGGCCCCGAAGGGACCCCGCTCACGCTGGCTGACCTGCCAAAACCGGACACTGTGCGGTGGGTTATCCGTCGTAAAGCGGAAGTTGTAGCAGCCGTTCGTGGCGGTCTGTTGACGCTTGAAAGCGCTCTGGATCGCTATGGTCTGTCGTCTGAAGAATTTATGAGCTGGCAGCATTCGATTGAAAGTCACGGTATTTCAGGCCTGCGCACGACCCGAATCCAACAATATCGCTAAGCCTATTCTTAAAACTCAGTTGTGAATGCCCCGGACCCAAATCCGGGGCTTTTTGCTATCTGGTTTACAGCAATAGCGCCCGTGTCAGAGCGTCCAACACCATTCGGCCCTGATCCGTTGCTGCCAATCGGTCCCCCTCAACGCTCAGCAGACCATCCTCGATCAAAGCCGGGTCAATTGACAGCGCCTCTCCGCGCAATGCGCTGAGCCGCGACAGGGATAAACCATCGTCGATCCGCAAACCCATCATCACATATTCCTGCGCCGCCCCGTCCGGGTCCAACGTCTCTCGCAGCGTGATCGCTGTGCCTTGCGAGCCAACCGCTGTAATATAATCCGCCGGGCGGAGCGCCGTTTCGGTCGCAACACGCCCCGCGTCAGTCCAAAGCCGCCCGTGGGCACCGGGGCCAACGCCAACATAATCGCGCCCGCGCCAATAGGCGAGATTATGGGCGCTCTTCTGTCCAGGTTTGGCGAAGTTGGAAACTTCATAGTGGCGATAGCCTGCCGCAAGTAATGTTTGGCGGATCAACTCAAAATCTTGCGCGCTCTGATCTTCACCGACCGCCCTTTGCGCGCCGCGCGCTTCTGCCTTGTCGAAGGCTGTGCCGGGCTCGATGGTTAGCTGATAGGTCGACAGATGCGGCACTCCTAAATCCAGCATAGCGCCCAGATCGCGCGGAAGCCGGTCTTCAGCTTCACCTTGGACACCAAAAATGAGATCGGCAGACACAGACTGAAACGCACCTATGGCCATTTTGAGAGACCGCCGAGCCGAGGCCCCGTCATGATCGCGACCCAACGTCTTGAGGACAGCATCGTCGAAGCTCTGCACACCCAGTGAGAGGCGGGTAAGACCAGCTTCAACCCAACTGTCCACCTGCGCCTGAGTCACGTCATTCGGATTGGCTTCCAGCGCGACCTCAGCCGCTCCCTCACCCCAAAGCGAACGGACCGCATCGATCAACGCCATCAGTTGATCGCGGCTTAGCAGCGAGGGCGTTCCGCCGCCAAAATGGATCGAACTGATCTCGCGCGGCCCGGTCCAATCGCGCCAATGGGCCAGATCCGCGACCATCGCCGCAACCAGCCGGTCACCTTCATCCGCGCGCTTATCCAAATGTACATTGAAATCGCAATAAGGGCAGATGCGCGCGCAATAGGGCCAATGTAGATAGACGGCGAGCGGCTCGAGATTAGCAGTGATCCGGGCCATCCGATGTCGCAAACTGATCCGCTAGGAATTTGGTGAACGCCGCGGCCCGGTGGCTTTTGGCATGTTTTTCGTCCTGATCAATCTCCCCAAAGGTCTGCGTGTCACCGTTCAGAACGAAGATCGGATCATAGCCGAAGCCTTTGTCACCGCGCGGCGGCCAGACGATGTCGCCTTCGCATGTTCCTTCATAAACCGTCGACGAGCCATCGGGGAGCGCAAGGCAGAGCGCGCAGACAAACCGCGCGCTGCGGTCTTCGCTATCGCCCAATTCGCGATGAACCCGTTCCATAGCGCGCATGAAGTCGCGATTGCCCTGCTCATCCTCGGCCCAACGCGCCGCATAAATGCCAGGCTGCCCACCCAGCGCGATCACATCAATGCCGCTATCATCGGACAAAGCGGCGTGGCCGGAAGCCGTCGCTGCGGCCACAGCTTTGAGCCGGGCGTTGCCCGCATAGCTATCTTCAGTCTCTTCAGGTTCCGGCAGATCAAGCTCACCCGCGCTGACGGTGATCAGGCCGTACGGTGCTAGCAGAGCGCGAATTTCGCGCACCTTGCCCTCATTGTGAGAGGCGACCACTATCGTTTGGCCAGATTTGAGTTGTAAAGATTCGGAAGACATGACCGTCCCCATAGGTCTGATACAGTATCAGGCGCAACGCCCGCTTGCGTGACGAGTTTTATCGTTTATCAACACATAGTGGCCGAACCTTCACATATCGCTAAGCCGAACCTATCTAAACCTGTTGCTAGTGGGCTAATCCTGCTGCTTCGATTCGTTCAGGCACTGATGCTAATCGGGCTCGCCGTCTTGGCGATTGGCACTTTAGCCTTCCTCTTTGATACGCCCTTGCGCGGCTGGCTGCTCAGCAATTCCAATCCAGACGCCATGCCGAGCATGGCCCGCCTAGCCTTTGCCTGTGCCACGGGTGCGATTACCGCCGCCGCTTGGCTCTTGGTCCTGTCGATCCTGATCCGCGTCATCCATACGGTGCAGGAAGGCGATCCTTTCGTTGAAGCTAACATCACGCGCCTCCGGACGATGTGGATGCTGATCGCCGCGACGGAAGTCTTCCGCATCGTGGTTCATTCGATGGCTGATTTGTCTGTCGGCGCGCTCAGCGTCAGCCCAGCGGAAACCGGTATGGATATTCGGATCGGCACTTGGTTCTTAGTTTTGGTGATCGCAGCCTTATCCGAAGCCTTCCGTCAGGGCGCAGAAATGCGCGCCGAGCAGGAGCTGACGATTTAGTGGCTATCCAAGTCAATCTCGATCGTGTGCTTTTGGACCGCAAGATGAGCCTGACAGAGCTCGCGGACCGCGTCGGCATCACCCTCGCCAATCTATCGATCCTGAAAACCGGCAAAGCCCGCGCTGTCCGCTTCTCGACCCTGGACGCGCTTTGCCGCGAGCTAGACTGCCAGCCCGCGGATATTTTGGAATATGTAGACGAAGACAGTTAGGCCAAAGCCGCTTCCTGCATCTCGCACAACTCTGCGATGCCGTTACGCGCCAACCGCGTTAACTCATCCATTTGCTCGCTGGTAAACGGTTCGTCTTCAGCCGTCGCTTGGACTTCGATAATCCCGCCTGTCTGGGTCAGCACAAAGTTCGCATCGGCTTGAGCGGCTGCGTCTTCGACATATTCCAGATCCAGACGACAGGTCCCATCGACAATACCGCAGGAGACGGCTGCCATCGGCGCAGTCACCGGGTTTTTCGCGATCAGACCTTGTTCGACCAAACCCGCACAGGCTTGGGACAGAGCGACCCAAGCACCGGTGATTGACGCTGTGCGTGTGCCACCATCAGCCTGCATGACATCGCAATCAATCACGATTTGACGCTCGCCGAGCGCTTCCAGATCGATCACGGCCCGCAGGGATCGACCGATCAAGCGTTGAATTTCTACAGTGCGGCCACCCTGTTTGCCGCGCGCGGCTTCGCGATCATTGCGAGTGTGGGTGGAGCGCGGCAGCATGCCATATTCCGCCGTAACCCAACCTTTGCCCTTACCCTTCATCCAACGCGGCACATTCTCATCGACACTGGCCGTTACGAGCACATGCGTATGGCCAAAGCGGATCAGGCATGATCCTTCAGCGTAGCGCGAGACGCCTGTCTCTATCGAAATGGGACGCAGCTGATCGAGGGCACGGTTTTCAGGACGCATGAAGGGACTCCTTTTAAGTAGGAGCCGGGCTTTGTGCTGTCACGCCGCCAAAGGCAAGGATCAGCGTATGGAAATGCTGGTGACGAAAGAAAGACAACACCGGAACACCCTCTTGCCAGTTCGTCCCGCTCTGCCCAAATAAGTGGTCTAATGTCAGCACCCGCCACATTTCCACTCAGTGAGCTCGACGCCCGTGCGCGCGACATTTTTGGCGCTGTCGTGTCCGCCTATCTTGAAAGCGGATTGCCGGTCGGATCCAAAACCATTGCCCTGTCGGGAACGGCGCTCTCACCAGCGTCGATCCGCTCCGTTATGGCCGATCTGACCCATATGGGTCTGCTGGAATCCCCGCATGTCAGTGCAGGCCGACAGCCGACCCAAATCGGACTTCGGCTTTATGTCGATGGGCTGCTCGAAATCGGCGATATCGCAAAAGACGAACGCCGCCGTCTGGAAGCGCAAATTGCCGCTTCGGGCCGTGAACCAGATCAAGTCTTCACCGAAGCCTCGACCCTGCTCGCTGGGTTCGCAGGCGGGGCGGGGCTAGTCCTCGCGCCGGAACCTGTGACCCAAACAGCATTATCACACGTTGAATTTGTCGGGCTCGACGATGGTCGCACATTGGTCGTGATGGTGCATGAAGATGGCCGGGTCGAAAATCGATTGATGCCGCGTCCAGACGGCGTCCTCTCCGCTAGCTTAGAACGGGCAGGTAATTTTCTATCTGCGCGCCTGCGCGGACGGCAATTATCCGAGGCCCGCGCCGATATTCTCGCCGAAATGGAGCAGGGCCGCGCCGCGATTGATGTCGCCGCCGCGACGCTTATCAAACAAGGTCTGGCCAACTGGACCGACGAACCTGCCAAAGACCGTAAATTGATTGTCCGCGGACAGGCACGGCTCCTTGACAATATGGACGCCCAAACCGACTTGGAGCGCATCCGGCTGTTGTTTGAAGATCTGGAACGCAAGGAAGAGCTGATCTCTTTGCTGGACCAGACGGAACATGCGGACGGTGTGAGGATTTTCATAGGAACGGAGAACCCGCTTTTCTCCCTGACAAGTTCTAGTGTTGTGATCGCGCCCTATCGTGATCAAGCTGGAAAATTGCTGGGAGCTTTAGGGGTCATCGGGCCGACGCGACTAAATTACGGGCGCGTTATCCC
Source organism: Algimonas ampicilliniresistens (assembly GCF_030159955.1). GTDB lineage: Bacteria > Pseudomonadota > Alphaproteobacteria > Caulobacterales > Maricaulaceae > Litorimonas > Litorimonas ampicilliniresistens. Next base: position 64,562 of record NZ_BSNK01000001.1, on the reverse strand, counting down.
AATGGTAGATTTGACGGCAAAACTCGTCGGCGAAACGCTGACGCGACGCCGCTAAGGAGATGAACGAGACAATGACTGGCGATTCGATACACGAGAATGGCAATGGCGAAATGGACGAATGGGATGCCCTGCAATCCCAGATCGACTCTGAGACAGACGGTCAGAGTGATCGCGTTGGGAAACGGAGCCCCGCTGACCTGAAACGGGCGGCTGATGATTTCCTCAAAAAGCACAAGCACGACGTCCTCGCGGAGGACGAGGATATGTCAGATTCAGACTCCGAGTCTGATGATGCCTCTGCCGATGCGGGGGCCGAACGCATTCAAGAGTTGGAATTACAGATCGCCACAATGCGCGATCAAGCGCTCCGGACGATGGCTGAGGCCGACAACATTCGCAAACGCGCCGAGCGCGAAGTTCAGAGCGCGAAACTCTATGGCGTCGAGAAATTTGCCGCTGATATTCTCTCTGTCTATGACAACCTCTCGCGGGCGCTGCACACAATTGATGGCCAAGCCAAAGAAGAGCTGGGCGAGAATGCGCGCAATCTGGTGGAAGGCATTGAGCTGACCGAGAAAGATCTGACAGCCGCTCTGATGCGTCACCAGATCAAACCGGTGGCGGGCTTTGGTGAAAAATTCGACCCCAATGTGCATCAGGCCGTCGCCAATATTCCACACCCTGATGTGGAAAAAGGTTATGTTGCCGCTGTGATGCAACAAGGTTTCACCATTGGCGACCGCACGCTGCGCGCCGCCATGGTCGCGGTCAGCACCGGCCCCGCTTAATGATACAGTGCTAAACGCATAGGTGCCCGAGCTCCCCGAAGTTGAAACGGTCCGTCGTGGGCTCGCGCCCGTGCTTGAAGGCCGGATCATTCGGCGGGTGCAACTCAACCGTCCTGACCTACGGTTTCCGTTCGCGCCGGATTTCCGGGAGCGCATTGAAGGCCAGCGCGTCGAGCGTCTGTCGCGTCGCGCCAAATTCCTACAAGCCGACCTGACCTCTGGCGAACGGCTATTCATGCATTTGGGTATGAGCGGTCGGTTCGTTCTAAGTGGCGAGCAGCTCGGCGAGTTCACCCACGATCATGACGCCAATCCGAAACATCACCATGTCATCTTTGAGACCGAAGACGGCAATAGAGTCACCTATAATGACCCGAGACGGTTCGGCTTTATGGAGCTGGTTAGCCAAGGCGAACCATACCGCCTTGATGATCTCGGCCCTGAACCTCTGTCGAATAGTTTCAACGCACCGGACCTGCGCGCGCGGTTGAAAGGCAAGAAGTCAGCGATCAAGATTGCACTGCTGGATCAGCGCGTCGTCGCGGGATTAGGGAACATCTATGTCTGCGAGGCCTTGTTTCGCGCAGGGATCAGTCCGGGCCGCGGCGCAGGTCGCCTCACTGTGGCGGAAACCGAAACACTGGTCAGCCACATCAAGGCTGTCCTCATCGAAGCGATCGCGGCAGGCGGGTCATCCTTGCGCGACCACCGCCAAGCCAATGGCGCGCTCGGCTACTTCCAGAAAACCTTCGCCGTCTATGGCCGCGAGAGCGAGCCCTGCCCGGTCTGCACCACGCAGATCGCGCGCCGCGTGCAAGGCGGGCGCAGCACATTTTATTGTAAGATGTGTCAGCGCTAGCCGCTTTGACGCTCTTGCCAGCGCCAAGCCTGCGGGTGTAGCTCCCTCGCCAAACTATACGTCCAAAGACGAGAGAGACTTTTTATGGCTTACGAGCTGATCGAGCTGGACCGGGATGGCCGCGTCGCCACCCTGCGCCTTAATCGCCCAAAAGCGCTGAACGCGCTGAATGCCGAGATGATGAGCGAAGTCGCGCGCGCCTTGGCCGAGCTGGAAGCAGATGACGGCATTGGCTGCGTCATCCTGACCGGCAGTGACAAAGCCTTTGCCGCCGGGGCCGACATTAAAGAGATGGTCGATGACAATTATCTCGACATCTACAAGACGGATCGCTTTGAGCAGAACCATTGTAGCATTGAGCGGTTTCGCAAGCCGATCATTGCCGCTGTCTCCGGCTATGCGCTGGGCGGTGGCTGCGAGATTGCGATGATGTGCGATTTCATCATTGCGTCGAACACCGCCAAATTCGGCCAGCCTGAGATTAATCTCGGCGTTATTCCGGGCATTGGCGGCACGCAGCGTTTGGCGCGCGCTATCGGCAAAGCCAAAGCGATGGACTTGTGCCTCACGGGCCGGATGATGGATGCGGCCGAAGCCGAACATTCAGGTCTCGTCGCGCGCGTCGTCCCCGTCGATGACCTTATGGATACAGCGCGGGGCGCCGCCAATAAAATTGCAGGTCACAGTCAACCGGCCAATATGATTCTCAAAGAAGTGATCGATGCAGGCTACGAGCTGACCTTGCGCGAAGGCATTCGGTTCGAACGCCGCATGTTCCAATCCCTCTTTGCCACCGAAGATCAGAAAGAAGGCATGAACGCCTTCATTGAGAAGCGTAAGCCGCACTTCAAGCACCGGTAGAGCTTAGACCACGCTTTCTCTTTGGGCTTATCCCTGTGTAGGGATATAAGAAGATGAGACGGTTAAGGCTGGTGGCCTATTCCTGTGCCGCTGACAGTTGACAGACCCGTCACCGCCGCCTATCTCGCCCACCGAATGACGGCCTGCCCTCCGAATTTCTCTGGTGGCGGGCCTCTCTTTATTTTGAACACTGACGAAAGACAATCATGGCGAATACGTCATCTGCAAAGAAAAATGTCCGTAAGATGGAACGCAAAACGGCGGTCAATCAGGCTCGTCGCTCACGCGTTCGGACCTTCCTGCGCCGCGTCGAAGACGCATTGAGCGCGGGCGACAAGTCTGCGGCAAACGCGGCTCTGAAACTGGCCGAGCCGGAATTGATGCGCGCGGTTTCCCGCGGCGTCTATCACAAGAACACGGCAGCGCGGAAAATCTCCCGCCTGTCATCACGGTGTAAGGCGCTCAGCTAGAGCTCTGCGTCCGACATTGATGTTTAAAAAGCCGGGCGCCCTTTGCCCGGCTTTTTTGTATCTGGTCTACGGAGAACCACGACGCAGGCTGAACCTGTTCATTTTTGTCGCAACAAAACCGATTCTATCCTGATCCAGACCGCGTCAGCGTTTCGGAACCGAAACAAAAGCTGAGTCTCGAAAATTTTTTTCTGTGGATGTGACGTTTTTCTGACGGCTAGAATCTTGCGATTCTTGCCTTTTTTAGAGTCAACTTTTCTTTCCTGCCGATTCGCATAATTCTGCCGTTGACGGTGCCCGAAAGAGTCGTGTTTAACAGATCGACGGGAGGGCAGTCAGGGTAGACCGCTTTCGGAGTTTTCAAGCATCGGATGGGGCCCGAAGCAGGAAACTCCCCTTTAAAAATTGTTGAATTCCAAGGGTTTACCTATGTGAACCCACTTGTTGCGTTTGGAGTGATGTAGATGGCTAACGTCAGTGATCCGGTCAAACCGCAGACTGAAACGGTACCGGATCTCTATACAGGAGAGCCGCCGATCCAGAGTGCGCATAATACGTGGAAGGCCGTGGATGCCGACTTAGGTCGAGCACTCGGTCGCAATGTCCACCGCGCTTGGACGGGTCAACTCTTCATCCAGACAGCGGATGCGCACACGGTGACCCTGTCGGCCCCGTCCAGTTTCGTCGCCACGAAAATCAACACGCATTATGCGGATACAATCAGTCGGCTGTGGGAAAAGCATGACCGGGTTGACCCGCCGCGTGCGGTTCGCGTTGTCTCTGGCTCACGCCCGACTTCACGCCGGGGGGCGGACCCCGATAGCGCCCGTCCAAGCCTGCCCGGCATTCCCGGCGCACGCAGTGGATCAAGCCCTGCGGCACGGGCGACAAAAATGACGCTCGCCCCTGTGTCCGAACTGGCTCGCAAACGCTTTACGCTCGAAAATTTCGTTGTCGGTGCCTCCAATGAGCTCGCCGTTGCTGTCGCGCGGCAAGTGATCGGCAATCAGGTCCCGCAATATAACCCAATCATGCTTCACGGCGCGAACGGCATGGGCAAAACCCATATTCTCCACGCGATTGAGGCGGAAGTCACAGAGCGTGACCCAGCCCGCCGCGTCAAATTTGTCTCGGCTGAAGATTTCGTCGCTCAATTCGTCGCCAGCGTGCGCGGATCAGGCCGCGAGGGCATGAGTGCCTTCAAAGCCTCGCTACGCGATGTTGACCTGCTCATCATCGATGACTGCCATTTCATCGCCGACAAAAGCGCGAGCCAAGAAGAACTACTGCACACGATCATCAGCATGGTCGGTGCCGGCCGCCAGATCCTAATCGCGTCCGATCGCCATCCCGATACAATCGAGAAAGCGTCTGATCGGTTAAAAAGCTATCTGTCGTCAGGCCTCGTCTGCAAAATCGGCCCGGCTGATTATGAGCTGCGCTTGCGCATTCTCGACCGACTAATTGCGCGTCGCCGCGAACAGGGTCACGCCAGCCTCGCTATTCCGCAACCGGCTCGCGATCATCTCGCCGCGCGCATGAATGTCACGCCGCGCGACCTCGAAGGCGCGTTTAATCAGATCGTCGCGCAGAGCGAATTTCTCGGCACACCGATCACGCTCGAAACTGTGCAGGAAACCCTGTCGGATAGTCGCTATATGACGGGTCAACGCCTGACCGTGGACCGCATCCAACGCACCGTATGCGAAGCGTTTTCGATCAGCCTGACAGATATGAGTTCTAAACGCCGCGCCCGGGCCGTTGCCCGTCCGCGCCAAGTCGCCATGTATCTGTCCAAGAAGCTGACCAAACGGTCCCTGCCCGACATTGGTCGTCGCTTCGGGGGACGCGACCACACCACCGTCATGCATGCCGTCAAACGCATCACCCAATTGCGCAGTGACGACGTGACATTCGACGCGCAGGTCAAGGCTGTCGAAGACGCGCTAAAGGGGTAAATGGTGTGCTAAATAGCGGCTCGGCGGTGAAGACCGCTACCTCGCCCTTACGCTCAACCTCGCACGCTCTGTGGGACGTATGCCTACTGAGATGGCCGCGTAAGCGAGCCTATTCCAATAGGATTTACCTGTTATAGGATTGCCTAAGAAACGATTGCTTTCCGCACTTCGTAACGGAAGCAGTCGAGCCCACATAATGAATGAACGAGTCATAGAGTTGATTGACGCCGAAGAAATTGTCGCGACATTGCGGGAAAGTCTACTCGTGCTCGATATCGATCTTGTCGTCGAATATGCCAATGATCGCTTTTTTGAGACGTTTCATGTCTCTCGCGAGGCCACAATCGGACGTCCCCTTAAGGATCTCGGCAACGGTCAATGGAACATTCCGGCCTTGTTAGACCCCTTGAACACGATCATCGAAAAAAATGAGTCGATTGAGGAGCATAAGGTCGACCATGTCTTTGAAGACATTGGTCGGCGGGTCATGCGTCTCAATGCGCGCAAGACTGTCCGACGCGGGAATGGATCAAAACGCATTCTTGTCGCGATTGAAGACATTACCGAAACCGAGCTCATGGCCCATGAGCTAGACCGACAGAAGCGGATCATGACGGGCATGGTGCAGACCTTACGCGAACCCATGCTGGTGCTGGATGGGGACCTCCGCATTATCGAGGCTAGTCGCGCATTTTATCAAACTTTCTTGGTCGAGCCGGACGATACAATTGGCGAAAAGCTTTGGGACCTCGGAAACGGCCAATGGGCGGTACCGGAACTTATTCACCTCTTGACCAGCGTAATTCCTACGCAATCGGAGGTCGTGGACTACGAAGTCAGTCACACCTTTCCAGAGATCGGGCATAAAACCATTCTGCTCAATGCACGGAAGATCTATCGCAAAGGCAACGGCACGAAAACGCTGCTTCTGGCCATGCAGGACATTACCGAACGCAAGGCGGCGGAACAGGCACGCGAACACGCGCTCGAGCTTTCCAACACGCTTCTTGAAGAATTGAACCATCGCGTGATGAACAATCTGGCCATGGTTGGCGCCATAGTCGGCGCAGAGCGTTCCAAAATGACGGATAAGGAATGCCGGACCGCATTCGAACGCATGCGCGCACGCATCACATCGTTGGGCCTGCTCTACAAAACCCTGTCTCGAACGGGTGCTGTCGCTGAGGTCGATTCACAGAAATATTTGGAAGGTGTGCTGAGCAATCTTTTGGAGTCGTCATCTGAAACGCGCGAGATCGATATTGCTGTAACAACAGATGTCGCTGCGATGCCCTTGTCGACAGCTATCGCTGTTCCGCTCGGCTTAATCGTCAATGAATTAGCGACGAATAGTTTAAAATATGCCTTCAAGGATCGAGAGACAGGCGAACTGGGCGTATCGCTTAAACAGGAGGATGATAATTTAGTCCTAGAAATATGGGATGATGGTGTGGGTATTGACCCATCGGCACGGGTTGATTCTGGCCTGGGGCAGAGACTTATCGATTCGTTCTCCGACCAACTCAAAGCTGAGACTCGCTTAGAAAGCGGAGATGAGGGAACACGCACGACACTGATTTTTTCTGGAAACGAATAACAGAAACAAGATGTCTGTCGCAGCACACCTTTAAGAGGTGTGGCTACTGCGCGGCCCTTGGCGGATAGAGCTTTCTCAGCGCTTTCATCTTGGAGCGGTTTGTTTCGCCCGTTATGGAGCGCGCATGATCCGCGCTTTTCTCCTTCTGCTCACCGCCGCCCTGCTCTCCGCCTGCTCGATGGAGGCGATGAGCGAAAAGCGTGTGCCGGATGATGTGCGCGCTGAGATCAATGCGCAGATTGACCAACTGATCGCGGGCGACACGGAGTTCATTTTCGATGCCTTCCCGGAAGAGCGGGACAATCCCGAATTCCGAGAACAGATCGAGCGTATGGCCGCCAATGTGCCGAACGGCGAAGAAGTTTCGCGCGATGTGGTCGGCGTGATCGGCTCGACTGAGCAGGCCTATTCCGACACGCAAGGCGCGGTCCGGCGCGGGACTTATAATTTGGCCTATGAACTGGCCTTTGAAGACGGCTATTTCTTGGTCCAGACCGCGCATACGCTGACCGATGATGGGGATTGCTGCGCCCTGCGCGCCATCAATGCATCCCGCTCAGACACGTCGCCCATGCGAGAGGATCAAGTGCGCCGCACCCGCCTGTTCAAATTTCTTGCCCTGTTCCTGCTGATCACGACCCTAGCCACAGCGGTCATTCTGATCATCCGCCTCGGCGGCCGCAAAGCCCGCGAACAACAGATGGGCCAATAAGCCCGTCCGACTCTTAATCATCGAACGGGCCTCCAAGGTTTCGCGCCTCTATCCGCCTTGCAGCGGCCAGACGCCCTGCGGATCAAGCCGGGTTCCGTTCTGATAAGTCTCGATATGGACGTGGGGTCCGGTGCTTTTTCCACTACTGCCGACCGTAGCGATTTGGGTGCCTTGCGTGACGCTCTGGCCTGCGCGGACCGTGTAGCTGTCCAGATGGGCGAACACGGTTTGAACCCCGTCATCCGTCTGCAGAACCACGACAGTTCCGTAAGCGGGTTTCCCGTCATAGACGTTGGTTGCGGCGGTGATGATCCCGTTGGCCGGGGCGTAGATCGGCGTGCCGAGCGGGGCGGCGATATCGATCCCATAATGGTCCCGCATTTTGCCCTTATTGAACGGGTCAGCGGCGGGGCCAAAGGTTGATGTCAAACGACCCGAGACCATCGCGCTGGACACATGTTTCTTGCCCACCTTGAGGGCCTTGGTCGCTTTGTGTGCCTTACTGGATTTGTCGGTTTTCGTAGCCTTATCTGCTTTGGGGGATTTTGGTGCCTTGGTCGCTTTATCGGCTTTAGACGTGTCGGGAGCGCTTGTGGTTTGGGATGCGGAGTCTCCGGCGCTGGCCGTGGTGGAAATGCTGATCATGCCGACAACGGTAATCGCCGTGGCCGCTAGACCGAGCAGGGCCTTATCGCGGCCGCGCTTGTATGTTGGGCGCGTGCCCTTCATGATATGCGTAATTCTCATCTTTTCGTTCCTAATACGGTGGGTTGAGAAGGAGGCGGCCGGGTATTGCACTACCCGGCCCGCCACTATGTGGAGCGCCCGCAGCAATGTGTCTGCATAGGCTTTCCGCATTTTGGGGGTGCGACCATCCGTGACCGCCATGTCGCACCGAATTTCTGTACTTTGAGACCAACGCCCAAACAGGCCATGTGCGAAGGGTGAGATCCAGCACATACAGAGCAAGGTCCGCAGGATTAGCCCGCACTCATCGTCACGCCGTTCAATATGCGTGCGTTCATGGGTTAGAATATCGTTCAAACTGTCTTGGCTCATTTGCCGCGTATAGCTTTCGGGAATGACGATTCTGGAATGCTGCGGCTGGCCGAAAGGGGTCCAAGCAAAGGGCGATTGGGCGGCGGGCGAGAGTAAAACGTCGTCTCCGCTCCACGGGCCGAGCGGGTCCGCTAAGTCGATCAGGCGGTGAATGCGAACGCGCCCGAAGGCCAGCTTCACGAGGTTTACGGCAAGACCGATCAAGTAGATTACGGCGAGGAATTTGCTCACCGTCGCCAGAGTGACAATCTCCGCACTATAGGCGGTTGTTGGCTCAAGGTCGGGGATGAACCCGAGCGAATGTCCCAACGAATTGAGCGGTTCATGCAATGATAGTATTTCGAAGCTCGGGGTCGGCGCCCAGTCCGGCATCAGCAGCAGCGCAATGCCGGCAAGCGGGATCAATACGCTGAGCAACAGTCCTGTTGCCCAGAGCAGCGGCCATTGCTCGGCCCGTTCATCCAGGTGGAGGAACAGGCGCGCGCCCGCATAGAGCGCGGCGCTGACACAGGCCATGCCAAGCAGGAAGGTGAGCAGCAGGGTCATCTACTCTTCCCCGTCTTGCGTGTCGTCGTCTGTATCAGCGGCATCTTTCAGAACCGCGTCGAGTTCGGCCAGTTCTTCGTCCGAGAGCAATTGACTTTTGACGAGGTTGGAGACCGGGAGCGGCCCATCCAGCGCGAGCACGTCGGCGGCGAAACTCTGGATCAGACCCGCAAGGGTCGGGATCTTTTTGGCTTTGGCGCGGTAGATGTTGAGCCCATGTTCTTCGCGAACACTCAACAGGCCCTTCTCCACCATCCGCTCAATCGTTTTGCGTGAGGAAGACCGAGACCACCCGAGGCCATCCTTAATCGCCGTATGAATCTCACCAACGCTCTGCGCGCCACAGGCCCAAAGATGTTTGAGGATGACAAGTTCAGACGAAGACGGTTTCATGTCGCCTTATGGTGACACGTGTCACCATAAGTCAATTATAAATATCACGGGGGTGGATTGCCGATGATCCGGCAAGAAAAACCGGCCTCTCCTTTCGAAGAGACCGGCTATCGTCCCGGAATTGCGCCCCGTGGACGACAGGGGGCCGCAAATGGCTGAGGAGATCAGCTTTGTGCGGTGCGCGCTGCGACGGCTTGGGCGACGAAGGCTGTGTTCCAGCCTTTGGCCGCTGAGAGCGCGAGCGCTTCGTACCGCTCTGAGTCGATGATCACGGATTGGGTCGTGGTCTTCTTATTGCGAACGCCCATGCCGAGCGCCGCGCCGAGACCTTGTTCCAGAGAATTGCTCTTTGAGTCTTTGTCGCCAAGGATCGCAAAAGGTGCGTCGGACGCAGCCCCTTTCTTGGTTCCGTAAGTCAGCCAGTTCAGGCCTTTGCCCTTGGAGGCATGGACCTGAATAGAGGACATCGGGTCGAGCGAGAAAGCCAGCTCAGCGGATGAGGTCGCTTTCGTCCCGATGGTTCGGTTGGCTTTCATATTGGCGAAGTCGAGCACGATGGTCGGTTGAACCAGAACCGCATCCAGTTCCGCGCCCAGCTTGGCCGGAGCATTGCCGCCAATTTCTGACAGACCCGCAAAACCGCCTTTGGCGACACCACTATTGACCACGCGGAAGCCGTAAGTGGACGGCCCGGCGACGATGGCATTCATCTTCTCGCCCTTATAGGTCATCAGCTTGCGCATCATCGGCGCGGCGCCCGCTTTCATGACGCTATTATTCGCCGCTTGGGACACGCCGTAAGGCTCGACCACATCGAAACCAGCGGCGGTTAGCTGCGCGACGAGATCGTCGGACGCAGCGTCTGCGACGCGCTGGACTAGACCCGCATCAATGCCCGAGCTGATCAATTCCATGGTCGAGGACGCGCCTTGGCTATTGCCGAACAGGCCGCCGCGCGCCGTGCCTTTGACTTTGCCTTCGGTGAAGGCGGCGACATTATAGCCGACAATGGCGAGTTTCGGCCGCATGGACAGGACCTTTGTCTTGCCGCTGGTTTTGCGCATCTCGACGGCCATCGGCGCGGCACTGATCGGCGCAGCATTTTCGAGTGCGGCAACGGTTTCAGCCGTTGCTGCGGCCTCCGCCGCTTCGGCCCGGCCCTTCATGTTCAGCGGATCGGCGATCATGCCCATATCTTGCCCCGTGACCTGCTCGACCGTCGCGGCGGTTTTCTGAACCTTGCGCGCTTGGTCGGCCATTTGCGCGACCTTGGTGATGCCAGAGGCGGAGCAGCCCGTGATGCCTGCTGCGACGAGCGGCAGCACAGCCGCGGTGAGGATAAGCTTTTTCATGATATTCGCCCTTTCAAAGACTCCCAGAAGTGACGGGAATTTGCGCGGGCGCCGCGCGGCATAACAGTGACAAACCTTGTTAGTCGGCAGATGACAGGATTTGTCATGGAAAGCGGGGGCGACAACGAGCCGGCAGATCCGAACACGTTGATCACGTCTAGGTTGCATGATAAGGCCACACAGATGATAGTCCGTATTCTCCTGCTTTCAGCCGCCACCTGCCTTCTGGCCGCGACGCCGACATTTCGCTTCCCTGAGATTGACACAGACCAAGACGGTGCGATCGCGTGGGAAGAATACGCCAAGATCGCAGCGCATAGTTTCATCGAAGCCGACACGAATTTCGACGGATCACTAACCGACCCGACCGAAATCATGCAGTTGAACCAAAGACTGCGGGAAGCGGACATGATCTATTTCTTCAGGACCGCAGATAGCAATGGCGACGGCTATACTGATGAAGCCGAATTCATCGCGCAAAACCGAGAGCGTATGGAGTTCGCGATGAACGCTATGAAAAAGAGTAACGCCAGTTTCGACGCGGATGGAGATGGTGTGATCTCTCAAGAGGAGCGGAAAATCGCCACGAAGTTGCAAATCGAAAAACGGAAGGGAAACGAAACCCGGATCTCACGGATCATTACCGCCGCCTCTAACGAAATGGGCATTTGCCCGAGTGATGTCACAGACAAAAAGACTATTCTGCGGTCCAACGGCTTCGACTGCGATAGGGACGGCGTCGTGACGCTCAACGAAAGCCGCCGCGTGATGCGGATCAGGTTTAATCAGAGAGACCTGGATGGCGATGGCCTACTGTCTGGAGACGAGCTGCCATCTAGAGGCCTGTTTGCCTACTGACGTAGCGCCGCATAATTGTGACAAACCTTGTTAGTCGGCAGATGACAGGATTTGTCATCTTAAGCCGCGTCTCACCGTTGCGTTGTGACGCTCTCGCTTTCCTGTTAGCGATCAGACCGAAGGGTCATGATTGGAGGCGGCATGCAGGACTGGCTAACATGGTCCTACTGGACGGATGATTGGCTCGGCAGCTTTCATTTTGTCTGCGCGCTCGGCGCACTCATCCTAGGCCCGATCATTCTATTGCGGCGCAAAGGGGATCAGACGCATCGCTGGCTGGGGCGGATCTGGGCCGTGATGATGGCCGTCATCATCGTCAGCGCCTTTTCTATGTACGAGCTGGACGGCGGTCCGAACCTATTCCACTTTTTCGCGCTGGTCAGCCTGATCACGATGAGCGCGGGCTTGTGGGCGATCTGGCAGTTCAAACGCACACGCAAGCGCGGCTACGTCACCATCCATCAACATTTCATGGTGTGGGCCTATTTTGGCCTGTTCATGGCTGGAGTCTGGCAAGTCACCTTCAGCCTGGTTCGGTCTGAGGTGATCAGCCTCAGCCCTTCTCTGCTTTATAATGGTCTCTCCGTGTTTACGGCCCTGTCCTCCGCCCTGCTCTTCCTCATCCTGAGAAAACAGCTCCCCTATTCGAAAAAGCCCGCGAGACATTAGCGCGCAAACCGCGCAAGCCGCTTGCGCCCGGCCCCACTCGGCCCTACCTCGCGAGAACCATGAGCACCGATAATAAAACCGATCAAAGCAAGATCCGCAACTTCTCCATTGTGGCGCATATCGACCACGGGAAAAGCACGCTGGCTGACCGATTGATCGCCCATTGCGGCGGGCTGACCGACCGCGAAATGTCCGAGCAAGTGCTCGATAATATGGACATTGAAAAAGAACGCGGCATCACGATTAAAGCACAGACCGTGCGCCTCGATTATACCGCCAAAGATGGTCAGGACTATGTTCTGAACCTGATGGACACGCCGGGCCATGTTGACTTCGCCTATGAAGTCTCACGCTCACTATCAGCCTGCGAAGGCTCGATCCTCGTCGTCGATGCGAGCCAAGGCGTCGAAGCCCAGACCCTCGCCAATGTTTATCAAGCCATCGACCATGACCACGAAATCGTCACGGTGCTCAACAAGATCGATCTTCCCGCTGCGGAGCCGGAGCGCGTGAAGGCGCAAATCGAAGAGGTGATTGGCCTCGACACAAGCGACGCGGTCGAATGCTCTGCCAAGAACGGCATCGGCATTGAAGATGTGCTGGAGGCCATCGCGCTGCGCCTGCCGCCGCCGGCGGAGGCCGATCCGGACGCGCCTCTCAAAGCGATGCTCGTCGATGCGTGGTACGACACCTATATGGGCGTGATCGTGCTTTTCCGCGTGATCGAAGGCACGATCACCAAGGGCATGCGCATCCGCACCATGAATACGGGCGCGAGCTATACCGTCGATAAAGTCGGCGTGTTCAAACCCAAGCCGACCGACGCCAAATCCATCGGCCCCGGCGAGATTGGGTTCTTCACCGGGTCGATCAAAGAAGTCGCGGACGCCGCCGTCGGCGATACGATCACCGAGGATAAACGCCCGACGGAGACCGCGCTTGTTGGCTTTAAACCCGCGCAGCCGGTTGTGTTCTGCGGCATCTTCCCGGTCGATGCCGCTGACTTTGAAGATTTGCGCAACGCGATGGGCCGCCTGCGCCTGAACGATGCGAGCTTCAGCTACGAAATGGAAACCTCCGCCGCGCTTGGTTTTGGCTTCCGCTGCGGCTTCCTTGGCTTGCTGCACCTAGAGATTATTCAAGAGCGGCTGGAGCGCGAGTTCGACCTCGACCTGATCACCACCGCCCCGTCCGTCGTCTATACGCTGGTCATGAAAAAGGGCGATCCGGTGCAATTGCACAATCCCGCCGACATGCCGGACGTGATGGCGATTGAACATATTGAAGAGCCGTGGATCAAGGCGACCATCATGACGCCGGATGACTATCTCGGCGGCATCCTCAAACTCTGCCAAGACCGGCGCGGCGTTCAGACCGCCCTGACCTATGTCGGGTCGCGGGCGATGGTGGAATATGAGCTGCCGCTCAATGAAGTCGTATTCGATTTCTATGACCGGCTAAAATCCGTGTCCAAAGGCTATGCGTCCTTTGACTATCAAGCCATTGGCGTGCGCGAAGGCGACCTCGTCAAGATGAGCATCCTCGTCAACGGTGAACCCGTCGACGCGCTCTCCATGCTGGTTCACCGCAATAATGCGGAAAGCCGGGGCCGGCATATGTGCGAACGGCTCAAAGACCTGATCCCGCGTCATTTGTTCAAAATCCCCGTCCAAGCCGCCATTGGCGGCAAAGTCATCGCCCGCGAAACTATCGCCGCGATGCGCAAAGACGTGACCGCCAAATGCTATGGCGGCGACGCGTCGAGGAAGCGGAAGCTGCTGGATAAGCAGAAAAAAGGGAAGAAGCGGATGCGCCAGTTCGGCCGCGTGGAAATCCCGCAGGAAGCATTTATCGCGGCGCTTAAGATGGACGACGATTGATCCGCCAAAGGCGGAATTTTGTGTCCGGGGGACACAAAATAAATCGTCGCCGGGAGCGTTAGCGAACGGTTTAGCGCGGATAGCTTAGGTAATCATCAAGGTGATCACATTGAGACTAGACAGTCAAACTTTCAAAGCTGACGATCCAATAGGAGCATTAAAAAATGTGTTTTTTCCGCACATAACCGCTCGAATGGAAGAATTTAAGAAAGGCAACTTCCGATTCGTTCATTACACTTCCTCAGAAAATCTAATTGAAATAGTTAAAACAAAAGAACTTTGGCTAAGAACCACTCGTCTCATGAATGATTATCATGAGATTGAGAGGGGAATAGCTGCCGTTACTAACTATTTTTCCGACAACTCCAATGCCGCTTGTAAAGAGTTTTGGGAGATACTGGATGCTTGCCACAGCGGCATTCAAGAAGAAATAAAATCGGTTTACATTAGTTCTCTGGAAGATCTTCGGGCCAACACGTTCATGGCTAGCCTATCGGCTCACTATGATAGAGAGGACTTTACGGGAAGACTCTCCATGTGGCGTGCATACGCCCCAAAAAATGGGGTTGCACTGATTTTAAATCCTGAAGTATTTTATAGAGAAGAAAATAGGATCGATGTGCTTTCTTATCCTGCTCTCTACTGGTCAGACCATGAAATAAAACACAATTTTGATAGTCTAACAGTTGGAATAACAAATAAAAAAAACATCATTGAAACCACTGAAAGAATGGTCGTCGTCAACATCATAGTCGAACTATTCACTTCATTCGCAATCTGCCTAAAACACCCGGGATTTGAAGAAGAACTTGAACTTCGTCTTGTCTTTAGACCAACAAAACAAACTAAGAACGCTGTTAAGAAGTCTATTGAGATTATCGGAACAGCGCCGCAAATCGTTTACAAGGTGCCATTAGAAAAACGTTATGGAACTGCTTTAGACGATCTCGTCAACAGGGTCATAATCGGCCCAAGCTCAGCTGTATTCGAAATGAAAACCGCACTTACAGAAATTCTTGCCGACGCTGGTATCACTGATCCGAACAATAAGCTGTATTTTTCGGAAATCCCTTTGAGAACTTAGCGTGTTATCTGAAGCCAGAGCTACTTTTTACTTCCAAACTTACCCTACTCGTCATCTTCCTCTGAATACATATTAACGCCACCTAGTCATTACGTCCTGTTCGGCAGAACACTAATTTCAATCCGCGGATTGGAAGCTTAAGCCGGAAACCAATCCCCCCTCTCCCAAACCGTGTCAGTTTCCACCCTGTCCATCGCGGACATGAGGGAGTGTACGGCCTTCGGTGTGATGGGTGGAAGTGAGGGCGTGTGTGTCTGAGCCGGGACTAAGCGGCGCTGATCCGATTGGTGAAAGCCATTGGGTCACAGAGATGCAAGCGGCAGGATGGCGTCTCGTACGGCGCCGGACGGCCTTCATCGCTTCGTCGGTGTGAGATACAGGTCCATCCGGACCGCGCGAGAGCCAAGCAGGGGTTGATGGGCGAGTCCCGCCCGCCTGCCCTTAGGCCGCGGATCCCTCAACCGGGATTATTCGGGTGGATATGGGGCTTACCTTGGCGGCAGCATGAACTGAGCTTTCCGCGCGGGCGCCTGCCCGTTGTAAATTGGTATTTTTTCGCTTTTGCCATCAACGGCAGGAGCCCGCGCCTCGTGTCATCTTTCGGCACGCAACGCAGCGTCGCCGTGGCCTTGATGCCCGGTTGGACGTGAACGCCTATCCGCTCGTCAGGCTAATTGCCGCGTGGGCGGCCGGTTCCGCCGCGTCTGGCCCGGAAGCGCTCAGCCCGATCCGTGTCTCTGCGCCGCCGCTCGCCACGCTCTTCGCGGTGATTGGCCGTATTGAAATCAGGACTGACTTTGCCGGTCAGGCAGCGCGGCACAAAGGGGTAGCTATCGGTGACGAAGTAAACATATTGGCCGTCGAGCTGTCCCCCGTTACAAGGGTCAAGCCGCCCCTCACCGCCGACATAGACATAATCCTCATTATAGGTGCCGTCATAGGTGCCGCCCGGACCGGGGGTTAGCGCCCCGAAACTGTCGGTGCGCGTGCCGGACCGCAGATCATAGCCTGCTTGCGCGTCTTCGCCGATATAATGGATCGAGTAGCCGTCTCCGGCGAAACCGATCAGGCTGGAGCCCGACGTTTCGACCAAACTATTGGCGATGCCGTGATAATGATAAAGCCCGCCGGGGCCGACATGGGCGTTATTAAAGTCGAGGCCGAGCTTGCCGGGCGCGCCGTGAATATCGAGGCTCCATTTGCGGTCGCCATCCGGGCTGTGGCCGCGCGGCGCGTCAGCGTCATAGAAGCCTGCTGTATTGGGACGGAAGACGACGCCATTGATCGCAATGCCCATCGTCCCGCGGATCGGCGTGATGGTCATCGCTTTTTCGGGCTGGAGCGGGGTGCAAACCCGTACCTCTTGCGCCTCAATCGCGTTGGGATTGCCGCGGTTCGGGAAGGTGCCGGTCGGGTGATCGGGCAGGCCATTGGTTGCGAAGCAGCGCTGCGTATCCGTCAGCGTGATTTCGACCCAGCCTTTGGAATTGGAAGTGGCGGAATCAGAGGCGGCGGCCTCGCTATCCGGTGCGGCGAACACAGCCAGCCCAGAGACGAGCGCCAGTGTGGCGACGGAGAGATATAAAGGGACAGATCGGATCATGAACGGGCTTTCGCGAAGGGGTCACTATTTAAACGGACCATAGGCGCGTTTCCTGCGCTGTTCGTGTAAAGATCGTCACAGTACAGATACAAGATGTCGCGCGAGAAGGAAACACGATGAAGATTACTGCGATTGACGGGCATCCGGGCAACGACCGATTGGTCAGCGCAATGTTGGATCGTTATTTGGCGGCGGCAGAGACGTCCGGCGCCACTGTTACGCGGCTGAATTTGCGCGATATGGATTTCGATCCGGTTCTGCATGTCGGTTATCGCGGCGAACAACCGTTAGAGCCTGATCTAGTGCGGGCACAGGCCGCCATCACGGATTGCGATCATCTGGTGGTCGGTTTCCCGCTCTGGTGGGGCGCGCAACCGGCTCTGCTCAAGGGGTTTTTTGACCGCGTTTTCCTGCCCGGATTTGCGTTTAAGTATCACAAAGACGACCCGTTCTGGGATCGTTTGCTCGCGGGGCGAAGCGCGGATGTTTTAATCACAGGGGACACGCCGGGATTTTATCTGAAGCTGAAATATGGCTCGCCCGTGCTACGCCAGATGAAGGGACAAGTGCTCGGCTTTTCGGGGTTCAAGCCGATCAAACAATTCTATTTCGCGCCGGTTCGCAAAAACAAACCCGAGACATTTGAGCGCTGGCTTGAAAGGGCCGAAGCGCGTGGGCGCAAAGTGGCGTCAGGATGAACGTTGGAGGCTTCCGCATGCCCAGAGGATGAGCGCGATCAGCGGGAGCTGAAGGAATACACGAAACCACAGCGCCGCCGGACTCTGCATCGAACCGAGCGGCATGCCTTCAAGGGCCATGAAGATATTGGCGGGCAGGACGGCGAGTAGGTAAGCTGAGAGCAGCCAGCCCGTGAGCCGCCGCCAGCGCGGGATGATCAGGCCGATGGCAAAGACTAGCTCCATCGCGCCTGTCAGCTGCACGATCTGATGTTTGAACGGCAGCGGCGGCGGGACGATAGCGGCAAAGCTATCCGTCGCTGTAAAATGGGCGAGCCCAGCGAGAAGGAAGAACAGGGCGAGCAACCAGCAGATGATGGGTCGAAACATGCTGGCGGGCTAGCACAGCCACACTAAAACGGGTCGCTCCATTTCGGGTCTGTGTAAACCGTCGTGCCGGACAGGGTACGCAAGAAGGCTTCGATGTCGGCTTTCTCGGCATTGGTCAGATTAAATTGCCGCGCGGCATTACCTTGTCGCAACCGACCGTCGAGCGTGGCGAGGAAATCAGTGCGCGCGGGTTCGCCACCCGGCGTCGGAATATTGCTATAATGATCCAGCATGGCCCGGATCGTCGGCAACGAACCATCATGCATTAGCGGCCCGTTCAGCGTGCCATTGGTCGAGACCAGATCCCGCAGCGACGGCGCGCGCGTATTGGTGAAGTCGAAGCTGAGCGGGTCACTCGCCACACCGACCACGCCGTTATGGCCGCGATTATTTCCGGTCTGGATCGTGAACTCGGGCGGCTGGTGACAAGCCGCACAATTCAGCCCGGTGCCCTGCCCGCGGAAATTATTCTTACCCTGATTTTCCTGCGCGGTGAAATTCGGGAACGGATCATTATCGTTTCCCGTCGCCGCGCGGCCTTCGTCATATTTACTATCGAAGGATTGGATCGATTTGGTGAATTGCGCCAGCGCCTGACCAATCCGCGCTTCGGTGATATTGGGGTCTAGGAAGATGAAACGGAACAGCTCATCATAATAATCGAGGCCCTGCATTTTTACGATTAAATCGTCAAAATCCGGCGCGCCGTTCTGGCCTGAAAATCCGTGCTCATTCGCGTCTTGGATCGGTTGCGTTTCCTGATCCTCATGTGTTGCGGCGCGTTGATCCCAGAACTGTGTCGTCGCACCGCCGCCAGGACCGTCATGGCCGAAACCGCCATTAATCAAGCGCATAGAATGGCGGCCGGTCACGCCACCGCCAACGCCGCCGCTGACAACCGCCAAATCGGAAAATCCGTTGGATTGAACATGGCAGGATGAACATGAGACCGAATTGTCGATCGACAGATTGACGTCATAAAACAAAACTCGGCCCAAGGTCGCGCCCGCATCCGTAACCGGATTGCCGTTCACCAGAGCAGCGCCAATATAGGCGGGCACGGGCTGGTTCGCGTAGTTTGCCAACGCTTCCAGATCAATGTTAGCGCCGAAGGTCGCTAAGATTGCATCCTGATCAATTCCGACTGAGAGGACGAAACTATCCGTCGCGCTCAGTCCAGATGGATCGGTCGCCGTACAAGTGACCGTAATGTCCCCCGCGCGGTTCGGAACCCCCGTGATGCTGCCGCCCGTCGCCGATAGGCCGATATCTGCGCTGAATGTGACCGCGATCGTCAACGCGTCGCCATTGCTATCTGTGAAGGTCACACCGTTCTGTGTCGCGTCGAAAGAAAAATCATTGCCAACATTGGCGCTCTGATTGGCCACAGCGTTCGACACAGTCGGCGCAACGTTCGCATTATTCGTTGCACCGCCCGTTGCGCCAGAGGTACCGCCACTGCCGCCGCCACATCCGGCCAAAGTCATCGCTGTGGCTATCGTCGTCGCTAATGATGCTGAGAAATATTTCATGCGCAGGCCCCTTACTTGCGCATAGCTACGCAGGTCGCTTTGAATCGCACAAGGTAAACTGCTTTAAATCATCTCAAGATCGCCGTCATGATTTGGTAATGTAACAGCAAACTTCATCGACCCATCATAGATACGGCAGAATTGCCAATTTTGTCGATCCTGGTAGGTATAGCGGCATATAAGGAGGCTCACATGACCTATGAAAATCGGGTGGCCATTTATGACTCAGTGGTTGCGCGATGCCCGGAGATCGACCGCAAGGGCAAGACAATGCCTTACACCTCGACCAACGGACACATGTTCTCACTGGTCAATAAAGACGGAGAGATAGGCTTTCGGCTTGGGCCAGACGGGATGGCCAATTTCTTCGCCGAGCATGATAGCGGGCCATTTCTCTCGCATGGAGCGACTATGCGCGGCTATGTGCTGATACCTGATGCGATGCTCAGTGATCACGACAGGCTCGTGATCTACCTCCGTCAGGCTAAAGCCTATGTGGAAAGTTTGCCACCAAAATAGCCGGGCTAGAAAACACCGGAGCTGTCACACGCGATCAACAGCTGACCCTCAAGTCCGGCCTTCCTGTGGAAGTGAAAGCTGCGATAGGTCTCGTTGCTAACCGCGTCGAACATGCTCTTTTTGTCGGGATAGCGAACGATAGCAACCGCGTCCCATTCTTCCGCGCCCGCGCCAATCAGGAAGCGGTCAACCTTCCCGCCGAACACCGTCTCAACACCGTCTAATCCGAGATCGCGTAGCATGGCGCCGAAAGCCTTGGCGTAGCGAGCAT
This sequence comes from Algimonas ampicilliniresistens, assembly GCF_030159955.1. Classification (GTDB taxonomy): domain Bacteria; phylum Pseudomonadota; class Alphaproteobacteria; order Caulobacterales; family Maricaulaceae; genus Litorimonas; species Litorimonas ampicilliniresistens. The sequence continues at coordinate 44,484 of NZ_BSNK01000001.1, read as the reverse complement.
AGGCCTCCGCCCCGCTGACCTGTTCGCCGTCCTTATAAGTCGACGTCTTTTTGAACTTGAGCAGGTTCAGCATGTAGATCGGCGCACCGTCTTCATGACTGTCGAGGAAATCCCGGATCTGTTCCGATGTCGGTTCGAGCGCATTCTTCGTGGTCATTGCACTATTCCTTATATCCGGGATGTTCGAGCACATGACTGGCAGAGCGCGAAACCATGTCTGACGAGACAAAGAAATCCGCGGCGAGCGGACCGTCATAACCGGGTTGATTATATTGATCGAAGTTGGTGACGCCCGCTTCGGCCAGAACGAACTCATCAATGTAGAAATTGCCCGTCGCCTCTGCGGACGGTCGCGACAGGACCTCATAGGCCGCGTCAGACATGATGTCGGGCGTACGGCTCATCTTCGCCATACTGTCACCGCCCAATACATTACGCACAGCCGCTGTGTCGATCGAGGTCATCGGCCAGAGCGAGTTCACGGCGATACCGTCGCCGGCAAATTCACCCGCCATGCCGAGCGTGCAAAGGCTCATGCCGTATTTCGCCATCGTGTAAGCCACATGATTGCGAAACCAGCGCGGCTCCATCAGCAAAGGCGGCGCAATGTTTAGAATGTGAGCGTTCGTGCCTGTCTTCAAATGTGGGTGGCAAGCTTGGCTCATCAAAAACGTGCCGCGCGCATTGACCTGGTTCATCAGGTCAAACCGCTTCATCGGTGTGGCTGTCGTCGGCGTGAGAGAGATCGCCGACGCATTATTGACGAGGATGTCGATGCCGCCAAAACGCTCCACTGTCTGAGCGACCGCTGACTTGACCGTCTCTTCGTCGCGAATATCGCAAACGATAGGCAGACACTGCCCGCCTGCCGCTTCGATCTCCTCGGCCGCCGTGTAGATTGTACCCGCCAGTTTCGGATGCGGCTCAGCCGTCTTGGCGCAGATCGCAATATTGGCCCCGTCCGCCGCGATCTTTTTGGCAATCGCGAGTCCGATCCCGCGCGACCCGCCGGACATGATGAGAGTTCGACCTTTGAATGACATGGATAAGCCTTCGCATACTGAGTGGATAGGCCTTCGGTTAGGCGAAGCCGCAGGGTCACGCAACGCCATGCGCTCACATCTCATTAACCATGCCTCTGAACGTCGCTTTAAGCGTCAGCTGCCAAACCGTCCCCAAATTGACACAAAAGGAAAAGACAATGCGTCTTCTCATTCTTGGCATTTCTGGACTCGCACTCGGCGCGTGTAGCTTCAATGGTAGCGGTTATGGCTATGGTGCCAATACCGGCACCAGCTATGGTCACGGGTCAAGCTACGGCGTCTGGCAAGGTCAAGGGTACGGATCGCCGTGCAATCTCGATCCATGTGCTGCTGTCCAACAGCCGCCCGTATATCAACCGCCTGTTTACCAGCCACCCGTCTACCAGCCTCCTGTCTACCAACCGCCCACAATCCCCGCTCCGACCTGTCACGCTAATCCTTGCGGTGGCTCATACGCGGTCTCGCCACATGCATATTCTGGGGCAGCCTATTCTGGTGCCGCTTATTCAGGAAACGGCTACCCAGCCGGAGCCCATCAAGGCGGTTATTCATCGCAACATTATGGGTCGCAGCCCGTGGCTTATCAGCCACAAACGCCAAGCCCTTATGCTTATGGGACGCATACATCGCCGCATGGCTCGACATATGGTCAGAGGGGCTATGGCTTCATGGCCCCGAAGCAGAAATATATGTACGGCACACTCGGCGCAGTCTGGTACGATATCGACGAAGCCTATGCGGGCGTTCAAGGTCGGGTTGGCTATCAAAGCCGGTCGAACTTTGGCGCAGAAGCCGAAGCCTCGATTGGTGTGATCGGTGAGAAAAGCCCGTTCAACCAAGCCAACCCACCCGGACCCAACCTTGTCGGCGAGTTCAATGATAGCGTCGATTATTCCCTCGCCGGATTCGCCGTCGCGCGTATGCCGATCTCACCGAATATCTCCGCCCATGCGCGGGTCGGTTATCATACAACCCAGTTTTCCAACGACGTTAGCATCAATGGGGCTGAGCAGAAGACCTCGACCACGCTTGATGGGATTGCCTATGGCGCGGGTATGGAGTTCGGCCTGACCCCAGTCGATGCGATCCGTGCTGACTATACGCGTTATGATAATGATGTGAGCGGCATGAACTCCGTCTCGCTCGCTTACTTGCGCCGCTTCTAAACCCATCTATCTGGTCAGACGCGGCCTAAACGGCTACCCTATCCAGCAAGTGGTTGGATAGGACACCGATATGATCCGCTCGATAAGTCTCGCTTTATCACTCTGCGCCATGTCGTCTCCGACATGGGCGGCGGACACGTCTTGGACTGATGTCACGCCCAGGCTGGAAGGTTGTTGGGAAGGCGAAGGTTTGGGCGGCCAAGTGTCCGAATGTTGGCTGATCGCGGACGATGGTCGTGCAGATGGCATGTTCCTAATGCGCAAAAACGACAAGCCCAACTTTGCCGAAATCCTCACCATCGATGATTTTGGTGACGGGCCGGAAATGCGACTTAAGCATGTGTATGGTGACATGACCGGCTGGGAAGAGAAGGATGACTATGTCTCGTTCAAGCTTGTCTCTGCTGACGCAGACACTCTCACATTTAAGGGATTAGTCTTGATCTTTGACGGTGACGATAAACTGCGAACCGAATTGAAGATGACGATGAAGAATGGCGAAACCCGCCTCATGCCGTTCAGTTTCAGGCGAACGGCGCAGATCGCCCGGGCAGAGGCCCCAGACTAAGGTCCGTTCATAGGACCTGACGCATCAGGACCCTATTTAGGCAAGCTCTGTCGTATCCTGTCGGGTCCACAAATCCGCATAGAGCCCGGCCTTTGCTAGCAATTCAGCATGGGTGCCGCGCTCTACAATCTGCCCTTGATCCATAACCAAGATCAGGTCTGCATCCTGAATAGTCGACAATCTGTGCGCCACGACCAACGTCGTCCGGCCCTGACTGGCAAGCCCAAGCGCTGCCTGAATGTCGACTTCTGTTGCGCTATCCAGCGCGCTCGTCGCTTCGTCCAGAATAAGGATAGCCGGGTTTTTGAGCAGGGTCCGCGCAATCGCGACGCGCTGCTTCTCCCCGCCTGAAAGCTTCAACCCGCGTTCGCCGACCATCGTGTCATAGCCGAGCGGTAGGCTAGCGATGAAGTCGTGAATCTGCGCATCGCGCGCGGCCTGTTCGATCTCGGCCTGCGAGGCGTCTGGGCGCGCATAGGCAATGTTATAGCCAATCGTGTCGTTGAACAGCACTGTGTCCTGCGGCACCATGCCGATAGCAGCGCGCAAACTCGCTTGTGTAATGTCGCGAATATCGCGCCCATCGATCCGTACGCTGCCGCCCGCAATATCGTAAAATCGGTAGAGGATACGCGACAGGGTCGACTTGCCCGCCCCTGTGGGGCCGACAACGGCGACCGTCTGACCGGGTTCCGCCTTGAAGCTCAGGCCGCGCAATATTTCGCGGTCTGGCTCATAATGAAAATCGACCGCGTCGAATTCGACCTGTCCGCGCACATTTTTAATGTCCGTCGCTTGTTCAGCATCGATTACTTCTGGCGGTTCTTCGAGCAGTTGGAACATGCGCTCCAAGTCCGTGAGCGCTTGCTTGATCTCGCGGTAAGCAAAGCCGAGAATATTGAGCGGGCGGTAAAGCTGATTCAGAACCAGCGTGATCGTCAGCATGTCGCCCGTGCTCATATCACCGCCAAGAATAAAGGCCGCCGCCAGCACCATGCTGGCCACGATCCCGGCATTCATCAACAGGCTTTGTCCAATATTGACGGTCGCCAGCGAGGTGCGCGAACGGATCGCAGCCTTGGCATAGGCTTCCATCGCCACGTCGTAGCGTTTCACCTCGCGACGTTCGGCGTCGAAATATTTGACCGTTTCATAGTTAAGCAGGCTGTCCACCGCGCGGGCCCAGCTTTCCGTGTCGCGCTTGTTCATTTCGCGCCGGAACTTCAGCCGCCACTCCGTCGTCATTACGGTAAAGGTTACATAGGCAACGACCACGACGATCGCGATGACCGCGAACCAGCCATTATAAGCCACCGCAAAGGCGGCGCCCGCGATCACCAGTTGGAGTAGCGTCGGCCCGATATTGAACAGCAAAAAGCGGAACAGGAAATCAATCGCCCGCACACCGCGTTCGATAATGCGCGACAAGCCGCCCGTGCGTTTGGCCAAATGGTAGCGCAGAGAGAGACGGTGCAGATGCGCGAACGTCTCCGTCGCGATTTTGCGTTGCGCCTGCTGCGCAACCGGGGCGAAGACATATTCGCGGGCTTCGGAAAACAGTGTCGAGAGCAATCGCAGCGCGCCATAACCGACAACGAAGAAGGCGATGAATAGGCCGACTTGCGCAAACGCCTCATCACGCCCGGCCGCATCGGCCACCGCGTCTTGCGCCCGACCGAGAAAGAACGGCGCGCCGACGAGAATAAACTGGCTGACGATAACAAGGAAAATCGCCAGCGCGGTCCTCACCTTGGCCGACAGATCACCGGGTGGCAGCACATAAGGCACCAGCCCGCGTAGGGCGGATAACTGCTCAAGCAATCCGCGTTCTTCGGTCTCTACAGCATCAGGATGGGTGGGCGGTGACATTCAAACGGATGTGGGGTCGTGGCCGCGCGAACGCAACCACAACCAAACCAATCAAACCGCTTCAAATTCCATAATCACAGCGTCCACGGCGAGATTATCGCCGGCCACGGCCTTGATCGAGGACACTTTGGCGCGTTTTTCGGCGCGGAGTGTGTTTTCCATTTTCATGGCTTCGACCACGGCGAGGGCTTGGCCGTCTTCGACCACATCGCCCTCTTCCACCATCACGCGCACGACCACGCCGGGCATCGGGCAGAGCAGTAGATTGGACGTATCGGCAGCCACCTTGATCGGCATGTGCTTGGCGAGCTGCGCGGCTTCCGGTGTGCGGACTTTGACGCAGAAGGCACAGCCGCGGTGACGCACACGGTAGCCTTCTGGGCTGCGATCGGCGCGGAAATTAAGTGGCTTATTATCGATCAGCGCCCGGACCAGAGGCTGCCCCGGCACCCAATTGATCAGCACTTCCATTTCGATTGCGGCTTTGTCCGTATCGTCATCCATGACGATGGTGCGCAGCCCGCGCTCGCCGCGAATATCGGCGTGATAGTTTTTATCGCCGATTTCGACGCACCAAATATCCGGCACATGGCGGGTATGGTTGGGCAGGCTGCCCGAAATTTCCGCCGCGCGATGTTCGGCGATGTCATGCATCAGCGCGCAGACCGCGCCGAGCTTGCGCATCACGCCCGCATTCTGCTCCGCGCCCATAAAACCGTCAGGATATTCTTCGGCGATGAAACCCGTGGTGATGTCGCCGCGAATGAAGCGGTCATGGTCATAGACGGCTTGCAGGAACGGGATATTGTGACCGATGCCGTCCAGTTCAAACACATCGAGCGCATCGCGCATGGCTTCGAGCGCGATGCCGCGGTCTGGCCCCCACGTGCAGAGCTTGGCGATCATCGGATCATAATACATCGAGATTTCACCGCCTTCGAACACGCCTGTATCATTGCGGACAATCGCGCCGCTCTCGCGGTCGCCTTCGACGGGCGGACGGTAGCGGGTCAGGCGACCAATGGAGGGGAGGAAATTGCGGAACGGATCTTCGGCATAAATACGGGATTCGAGCGCCCAACCATTTAGCTTCACGTCCTTTTGGCTCATCGACAGTTTCTCGCCCTGCGCGGAACGGATCATCTGTTCGACCAGATCAACACCGGTGATCAATTCCGTGACCGGATGTTCGACCTGCAGCCGTGTGTTCATCTCCAAGAAGTAGAAATTGCGGTCGCCATCAACGATAAATTCGACCGTCCCGGCGCTATCGTAATCGACGGCTTTGGCGAGGGCGACGGATTCTGCGCCCATGGCGGCGCGGGTTTCCTCGTCCAGAAACGGCGACGGCGCTTCTTCGATGACTTTCTGATTGCGGCGTTGGATCGAACATTCGCGCTCGCCGAGATAAATCACATTGCCATGCTTATCGCCCAGCACTTGGATTTCGATATGGCGCGGCGAGGTGACGAATTTTTCAATGAAGATACGGTCATCGCCAAAGCTGCTCGCCGCTTCGGCCTTGGAGGCCGCGAAACCTTCGCGCGCATCATCGTCATTCCACGCAATGCGCATGCCCTTGCCGCCACCGCCTGCAGAGGCTTTGATCATGACGGGATAGCCGACTTTCTGGGAAATTTTGACCGCGTCTTCGGCGTCTTCGATCAGGCCCATATGTCCCGGCACGGTGGAGACGCCCGCCTCCATCGCCAGCTTCTTGGACGTGATCTTATCACCCATCGACACCACCGCATGTGGGTTGGGGCCAATAAAGGTGACGCCCTCAGCCTTGAGCCGTTCGGCAAAGTCCGGATTTTCCGACAGGAAACCATAGCCCGGATGCACCGCATCCGCGCCCGTCTGTTTGACCGCATCGATGATCTTGTCTTGAATCAGATAGGATTGGTTCGCTGGAGACGGGCCGATGTGAACGGCTTCATCCGCCATCTCGACATGCAAGGCATTGCGGTCCGCGTCGGAATAGACGGCAACGGTCTTAATGCCCATGCGCCGCGCGGTCTTGATAACCCGACACGCAATCTCGCCCCGGTTGGCGATGAGGATTTTAGAGATCATTCTAGCACTCGATCTATCAGTTAAGAACGGAATAGTATGGATATAATAAGCGTGAAAAATAATTTCTAAGTTCGTGTAAAGCCTCCGACTCAAACACAAAAAAGAAACCTACTGCGGTTAAGACAATCCACGGGAACACAGAGTTGAAGATAAATATTCTAACTTTATCGTAGCCAACAAAATTTCTTTGCTGCACAATACCAATCTTTAGCTCGTCTAATGCCTCACCAACCTTTCCCAAACTTTGTTTGAATTCCACGAACGAACTGGCAACGGAAAGAGTTTTAGCGTCAAGCTCAGATATTTTTTCGTCAACTTTATGAAATTCATCTATGGATCTCTGCAAGGAACTAGATATGATTTCTACTTTCTGAAGAGTGTTTTTGTTGGCGCGATCAAACAGCTTTCTGTGAGGTCGCGTAATACTCACTGCCCATGAAGCTATTTCTTCTTCCTTGGAGCTATCACGCACTTCATCCCATTTTTCATAAGGCATTCTACATCTAGAAAGTGCCTTTCTAGCCTCGACCTCATTTCTCTTTAAATCACCCGGTAAGTCAGAAAGTGCGTTAACAATTGGAGCTAAAACCTGTTCCGCCGGATTATTCATTTCGAACCAATTTGCAGCCGCAGACTGCACTTCTCTTACCTCTGATATTTTACTCTCCAGCGTATTTTTTAGTGTCGAGATACTTGCTTCGATGGTTTCTAATTTAAGCAATTCTGATTTGTATCGAAGAAAGAAGTTTAGCCACAAACAAACAGCTATAGTAAGTGAAGCAATCTCCAAAGGAATCTCATTGTTTCCCGAAAATTTAAATCCAAACACAGAAGCATCATCTTCAAGATTAAAGAAAGACAAAGCCATACTTATCAGACTTGCTAAATAAAAATTTCTTTCAACTGCATATGTGCGTTCAAGAAAATCGTTTCCTTCACTCACAGCGGCAAGTTCCCATGCTTCTTCCACGGGTTCTCGAGCTGCTTGTCCTTCGCCAATGCCAGCGCCCGACACACCCGCCGCCGTGTCGAGTGCGGCTGGATGACTTCGTCGATATAGCCGCGTTCGGCGGCGCGGAACGGGCTGAGGAATTTCTCTTCGTAACTGGCGACATGCTCTGCCGTTTTTTCGGCGTCGCCTAAGTCTTTACGGTGCAGAATTTCAACCGCGCCTTTTGCGCCCATCACCGCGATTTGGGCGGTCGGCCAGGCATAATTGATGTCGCCGCGCAGATGTTTGGGGGCCATGACGCAATAAGCGCCGCCGTAAGCTTTGCGGGTGATGACCGTGACTTTCGGCACGGTCGCTTCGCCGTAGGCGTAGAGCAGTTTCGCGCCGTGTTTGATGACGCCGCCATATTCCTGATCCGTGCCGGGCAGGAAGCCGGGCACATCGACCAGCGTCAGGATCGGAATATCGAAACAGTCGCAGAAGCGCACAAAGCGTCCGGCTTTGCGAGACGCATCGCTATCAAGGCAGCCCGCCAGCACCATGGGCTGGTTCGCAACCACGCCGACTGTCTGACCTTCGAGCCGGATAAAGCCGCAGAGGATATTCTTGGCGAAGTCCTTTTGAATTTCAAAGAAATCGCCCTCATCCGCGATCTTCCGCACCAGCTCATGCATATCATAGGGCAGGTTCGGATTATCCGGGACCAGCGTATCGAGGGACTCATCAATCCGGTCATGATTGTCAAAAAACGGCCGTTTCGGTACCTCAGCCTGATTATTGAGCGGGAGGAAGTCGAACAGGCGGCGAATTTCCGCCAGCGCTTCCATATCATTATCAAACGCGCCGTCCGCGACGGAGGATTTGGTCGTGTGGGTCTTCGCCCCGCCCAGTTCTTCAGCCGTGACGACTTCATTTGTCACGGTCTTGAGCACATCCGGCCCGGTCAGGAACATGTAGGACGTATCGCGCACCATAAAGACAAAGTCGGTCAATGCGGGGGAATAGACCGCCCCGCCCGCACTTGGCCCCATGATGACGCTAATCTGTGGGATCACGCCAGAGGCGAGGATATTGTTCTGGAAGACGGAGGTGTAACCCGCCAGCGCTGCGACGCCTTCTTGGATACGCGCGCCGCCTGAATCTTGCAGGCCGATGATCGGCGCGCCGTGGCGCATCGCCATTTCCTGCACCTTGTTGATCTTCTGTGCGTGGGTTTCTGACAAGGATCCGCCAAAGACGGTGAAGTCTTGCGCAAAGACAAAGGTCTTGCGCCCATTAATCGTGCCCCAGCCCGTCACCACGCCGTCGCCCGCCGGTTTGGATGCTTCCATGCCGAAATCTGTGCTCCGGTGCGTCACGAACATGTCGAATTCTTCGAATGATCCGGGGTCGAGCAGCAGCGACAGACGTTCACGCGCGGTCAGCTTGCCTTTGGCATGCTGCGCGTCGATCCGTTTCTGCCCCCCGCCTTCGCGTGCTTTGTCGCGCCGGTCATGCAACTGATCGAGAATGGAGCTCATACGCTTATTCAACCCTAATTCTAATCCTGATTTGGCCAAAATCTTGGCCATCCGCCTGTTTACGCCCGTCTTTTCTGCACGCGTTTGCGTCCGCTCAACCTGACGAGACGAAACGGGTGGTGCAAGCCCGATTTAAGCCAATTTTGTATAAGAACGTGACTGGCGCGACCAAACCTATGCGTTATTGAGCGCGGGACTTGCAGGAATAGTCGTTGCCTCGTCACATTCATGCAATAATGAAGGGGCGAGCGACTGGATTAGACGTCCAGTTTTTGCGTCTCGTTTAGACGCTGGGGCGTAAGAAGGCCGCTATGAAACTCAATAGATCCTATATCCTCGCTGCGATCGCCGTTATCGGCTTGGGCGCTTGGTTTGCGATTAGCTCTATCGGCTATGATCCAGACATTTATGCGGATGTTGATCCGAACGCGCAAAAGGCTGAACAGGCCTTGCCGACCGTCGTCGTGCGCAGTGTCACCGCCCAGACCCACCCGATCCGCCTGACCAATTATGGGCGTACCATGCCCAATCGCCGTGTCGAAGTGAAAGCCAAGACGGCCGCGTCCCTAACCTCAACCCCTGTGCGCGAAGGCGCGCGCGTCAATCGCGGTGACGTTATTTGCCGCCAAGATACAGACGCGCGCCAAGCCATGGTCGATCAGGCCAAAGCCCAATTGTCTAAGGTTGAGGCCGATCTGGCCGCGACGACGGTTTTGGTCGATAAAGGCTACCGCTCTGCCACATCACTGAATGGTGACCGGGCGGCCGTGGATGCGGCCCGCGCGCAGTTAAAACAGGCGCAGATCGAACTGGGCAATATCGTCCTACGCGCGCCGTTTGCGGGCATTTATGAAATGCGCATGGCGGAAGTCGGCGACTATCTATCTCCCGGTCAGCCTTGTGCCCTAATTGTAGAGCTGGACCCGCTCAAGCTGGAAGCCGAACTGACCGAAACCCAGGTCGGACAAGTTGCGATCGGACAAGACGTCAATATCCGCCTTGCCACGGGCGAAGCCGTGACCGGGACTGTGTCCTTCATCGAATCTGTCGCCAATCCGGCAACACGCACCTTTGAGATGGAAATGACTATCCCGAACGCAGACTATGCGTTGAAAGCGGGCGTGTCCGCCACGCTAGATCTGAAGATCGGTGAGGCTAAGGCAAGCCTGATCCCATCCGGAATTCTGGCCTTAAACGATGATGGTGCGACAGGTATTCGCTATATTGATGCGTCTAATCGCGTGCGCTTCGCAGCCATCCGACAGGTTGATGAAACCGCTGCAGGCCTCTGGGTGCTCGGCCTACCGGAACGAACCCGGATCATCGTCGAAGGCCAAGATTACGTCTCTGTCGGCACAGAAGTCGATCCAAAGACAGAAGCTGACGCCGCGCGAGACGGGGCCTCATCGGTCAGCGTCAGCCCTAACGCCGAATTGAATTAGCACCATGGAACGGATTGTCGGTTTTGCGATTAATGCCTGGCGGGTGACGCTGGGCGTCATGCTATTCATCATTGTTGGCGGCTTGGTGGCGATTAACCAGCTCCCGCTCGATGCCGAACCTGATATTCCCGTGCCCTTTGTCAATGTTCGTGTTGTTCTGCCCGGCGTTTCGCCCGCTGACTCCGAACGTCTGCTTATTCGGCCTCTGGAGACTGAACTTAAATCCATTGACGGGCTAAAACAGATGGACGCCGTAGCGGCTAATAATGTCGCCTATGTAATTCTCGAATTTACACCGTCTTTCGACCAGGATCAGGCCGTTCTTGATGTGCAGGAAGCGGTAGATCGCGCCCGCGCCGAATTCCCCGACGAAGCCAAAGAACCAATCGTCGAAGAAATCGACACATCGAGCATGCCGATTTTTGTCGTCAACCTGTTTGGCGACGCGCCCGAACGCACACTACAGAATACGGCTAAAGAGCTGCAGCAGCGGATCGAAGGCATTCCGTCGATCTTGGCAGCTGATATTAGCGGTGAACGCACGGATGTGCTCGAAGCCGTCATCGATCCAACTTTATTGGAATCTGCTGGCATCACCTTTGACGAACTTGCCGCCGCAATTTCGCGTAATAACACCCTCATCACGGCGGGTTCGCTCGAAACTAGTAATGGTCAGTTCAACGTGAAGCTGCCCGGCCTGATCGAGAATGCTGATGATTTATCTAAGCTCATTGTTCGCACGGATGATAGCGGCGCGGTGGTGCGCATGTCCGATATCGCCGTCGTGCGCCGGACTTATAAAGACCCGCAAAGTTATGCGCGCTACAATAATAATAACTCTGTCTCAGTCGAAATCACCAAGCGCAATGGTGAGAACATCCTCGATACAATCGCTGCGGTGCGCGAAGTGGTCGAGGAGTACCAAACCAGTGATGGTTGGCCGGACACGATCAGCGTCGAATATAGTCAGGACAAATCGCGCTACATTCTGGACATGGTGAGGTCTCTCTCATCCTCCATCATCAATGCGATTTTACTGGTCTTCATCGTCTGCCTGATTGCACTGGGGCTGCGCTCTGCGCTTTTCGTCGGCTTTGCTATTCCCGGTTCATTCCTGATCTCTCTCTGCATCATGTGGATACAGGGCGAGACCATCAATATGATGATCCTGTTCGGGTTGATCCTGTCCGTGGGGGTTCTGGTCGATAGCGCCATCGTCATTATCGAATATGCCGATCGAAAATTAGCCGAAGGGCTGAAAGCCAAAGAAGCTTACAAAATGGCTGGTGAGCGCATGTTCTGGCCGATCATTAGCTCTACCGCAACAACACTGGCCGCCTTCCTGCCGCTGCTGTTCTGGGAAACTATCACAGGCAAGTTCATGGCCTATTTCCCATTGACCATGATCTATGTGTTGTCAGCCTCTGTGTTGATGGCGCTCATATTCCTACCGACCATTGGCGCGCTAGTCGGTGGCCTCCGTGAACGGTTCAGCCGTAATTCGGGCACGATGTCAGAGGAAGCCAAAGCTCAAGCTCTGGCGCTCGCCGGCGAAGGCGGTGATCCAACGAAGCTTACTGGGATGACTGGCATCTATGTCCGGCTGGTCAAGCGGTTGATCCGATTCCCGCTCATCGTGCTCGGCGCAGCCATCGCGCTATGCTTTGTGATCGTTCTCGCCTTCGGTAAATCAATGTCCGGTCCTCCGCCCAAACCAGTTGAATTTTTTACGCAAACGCCGTCTGATCAGGTTTATGTGTTTATTCGCGCTCGGGGTAACTCGACCCCCGAAGCCAAGCGCAATCTTGCCTTAGAAGTCGAGCGCCGGATCACCGAAGCCAACATTGAGGGTATTGAAGGCGTTTACGCTGTTGCCGGTATGAATGGCGGCGGCGGCGCACAGATGGACGGGCTAGCGGATGAGCCGGGCGACGCTGTGGTCAAAGTCTTCTTCCAATTGGAAGATTTCGCCGACCGTCGCGGGGTGAAAACTATTTTAGAGGATATTCGTGTCGCCGTTGCCGATATGCCCGGCGTCATTCCAGAAGTGACAGCGGCCAGTAATGGTCCGCCAATCGGCAAAGATATCGGTATTGAGTTCACCGGACGCGACCGTATAGCCGTCGCTCAGGCGACGCGATCCGCCGAAGCCTATCTCAGTCAGATGGAAGGCGTGCTCGACATTGAAACAACTTTGCCTCTGCCGGGCATCGAATGGCAACTGAACGTCAATCAAGAGGAAGCAGGTCGCTTGGGCCTCGACGTGAACCGGATCGGCCAGACGGTCCAGTTCGTCACTGAAGGAGCTCTCGTTGGTTATTTCCGACCGCTGGATAATGACGAAGAAGTCGATATCCGCATCCGCTTGCCAGAATCAGCTCGCGATATCCGCGCGCTTGATGAACTCCGCATCCAAACGCCGCGCGGGGCTATACCCCTCGCCTCTGTCGTCGAACGTACGGCCCGCCCGCGTGAAGACAGCATCGCCCGTCGCAATCAGGCGGCTGTGTTCGAGGTCAAAGCCAATACAGCGGATGGTTATGCGCCCAATGTTCAGGTTGAAGAGTTACGCGAATGGCTCAACACCCAAGCGGACTTGCCTAAAGACGTAAATTGGCGTTTCTTAGGCCAGCAGGAAGAAAATGCTGAAGCCGCTGCCTTCGGTATAGCAGCACTCGCCGCGATTATGTTCATGATGAGTGTGATCTTGCTGCTGCAGTTTAACAGCTTCTACCACGTCCTGCTGACGCTCTCTGCTGTGATCTTATCCGTCTTTGGCGTGTTGCTCGGTCTGATCTTCTACCCTTACGTGTCGATGGTTTTGACCATGACAGGCGTGATCGCCCTGATGGGGATTGTCGTGAACAATAATATCGTTCTGATCGACACTTATCAGCGTCTGTTAGAAAAAGGATCTGACCCCATTGACGCCGCGATCCGGACATCTGCCCAACGCCTGCGTCCGGTCCTGCTGACAACCATCACGACAGTTGTAGGTTTGATGCCTCTTGTTATCGGTTTCGACGCTAACGTGACCACAGGTCATTTCGATGCGCGCGGGTCAGGAACGTCAGATATCTGGAAGCCTCTGTCTTATGCGCTAGTTTGCGGCCTATCCTTTGCGACCATCCTCACCCTGCTTCTGACGCCCGTACTTTTGGCGGCCCCTTATGTTTGGACGCAGCGGATCAAGAAATGGCGTGGCAAGGGCAGCACAGCAGCTGTGCCTGTGCCGCAGGCTGCGGAATAGAGCAAAGCGGCTTTATTCAGGCGCGAAAATCGCCGTGCTCTGTACGCCGCCACCGATCAATGAGCGGCGGATTTGCCATCTGAAAGGCTCAAAATTCACGGACAGCGTTCCATCATTCGAATCGGAAGAGGGCACAGGCGGAAGTCGTTCAAACGGAACCGACACAATTGGACCCTCGCCCGCCTCATTTAATAATTGGGCGCGCACCTGATATTCACCGAGCGGCATTACGGAGCTGGCGATATAGGTCCAGCGCCCATCGGGGCCGACCCGTGTTTCGCCAATCGCCGCATTGGACACATACAGCCGAATGCGGCCCTGCGCTTCCGACAGTCCAGAGAAAATAACGCCGCCTGCATCATCATAATCAATGGCCCCGATGGCCAACGGCCCTGAATTGGGAAGCCCGCCAAATGGACTTTGTACGAGGCGTGTGGCTGCGCCCGGCGCGCTGATCATCACAAGAGCCGGAGCGTCAGGGGCGTCTTCGGTCGGACGTTGAATTCTGAATATCGTTTCGAGCCCGCGAATGCTGATCGCACCGGAGACTGGATCCGTCTCAGTCAGATCCGTTTCCTCAATATCCGTGTTGCTGCTGACATCAAACATGATCGCTTCGATGGCCATACCTTGGCCCGACACATCGACGGTTGCGGACCAGATCCCCTGTTCGGTCGTCCTGACCTGCCTGATCCGTTCGCCGCGATCCAGCAGAACAATCACGGATGATGGCTCCGCGATACCAGACAGTCGAAGCACGAGCCGACCTTCGCTATAAAGCTCTGCAACGCGAGTGAACGTAACCGGTGTCAACGATGCCGCGACTTGATTGGGAGAATCAGAAACGGGTATATCCGGCCCGTTGGTTCGACCGCTGAGGCTCACCCCAGCAAACAAGGCGAGCGCCAAAGCTAACCCGCCGCCAATCATCCCTGCAACACGCGTTTTTTTCATGACATCCTTGATTCTAGCGTCGTGACAGTTGCGGTGCTGTCGGCAGTCTATCTTAACCCCTCAATCATGCCTGCAGCTTAGCGTAATGATAAGAGGAGATATCAGAGTGAATGAAGCCCACCCAAACCTAAAATCCATTGCCGTCTTTTGTGGCTCTTCCCCGGGCCGGATGCCCCACCATGTTCTGCTGGCGAGCGAACTCGGCGAAGCCATCGCGGCTCGTGGACTTAAACTTGTCTACGGTGGAGGCGGGTTGGGCCTGATGGGTGCCGTTGCCCGTGCGGCTCATTCTGAAGGCGGCGCTGTCCTTGGTGTTATTCCTGAGGTTCTGCGCGAGGCCGAGGCCTTATTGCCGGAAATTGAGCACGAAATTGTCACCGACATGCACACTCGAAAAATCCGCATGTATGGCGCGTCCGATGCCTTTATCATTCTACCGGGCGGGATTGGCACGCTGGAAGAAGCCGTCGAAGTCTTGTCTTGGCAACGGCTGAACCTGCACGACAAACCAATTCTGTTCCTCTCAAATACGGGCTATTGGGATAAACTTCTTGATGAGTTCAGCCGTATCATCACCGAAGGCTTTGCGAGCAAAGAGATGGCGAACGATATTCTTTCTGCTTCATCAATTGATGAAGCATTCGACGTCATAACGGAACGGATTCAAAACCCAATTAAACGCACACCACTGACACTACGCGACGTATCGGTCGAAACATTAGCGTGATGTCGATGAAAACGTATAGAGGCGTTTTTACACCCTATGATAGTTTCGCCCTAGACCTGAGCACAGCCCCCGGATAGGGCAGAATTCGCCATGTAAATTAAAGACACTGGCACCAATAAGTCGGGATAATGGGGATCGGTTTGGGAGCCAGAGATTTTACTATTATTGCGGTCGTTTTGGCGAGCACAGCTGCGCCTGTGTTCGCGCGTCAAGACGTGGCTGTGCCGGCCGAACAGGCCGCTAACCTTGACAGTTTCGCGCCGTCATTCTTCACACAATTTCAGCCCAATACAGCGCTGGATATGGTCGAGCGCATCCCCGGCTTCACGCTTCGAAGCGGCGACGATGAACGCGGTTTCGGGGTAGCCGATACAAATTTTCTCATCAATGGACGGCGTCCATCGACCAAAAGTCAGGACGCTGAGGACATTCTATCTCGTATCCCGGCTGGGACCGTTGTGCGCATCGAAGTCCTGGACGGAGCTTCGCTCGATATTCCGGGCTTGTCGGGACAGGTTGTCAATGTGGTCGCGCGAGCCGTGGAACTCTCAGGCCGTTGGCGCTACTCAGCTCGGTTCGAAGAAGGAACAGAACCACAGATCCTCGAGGGCGAGGTCGTCCTGTCAGGACGACGCGGCGATCTTGGTTTTTCAGTTGGGCTTAAAAACCGTCAATTCACACTCACGGAAGATTCAGTTGAGCGGTTTTTTGACTCAAGCGGCGCTCTGATTGAGGATCGGACGGAGGATGTTTATCTGCGCAATGTGGCGCCTAGTGCCAATCTCAATCTAACTTGGACGCCGACTATCGGGCGCTTTGCTGGCCACGTCGCCAACCTCAATGCATCAATTGAAAAGGATAATGAGAATAACGGGCTGCGTGAAATATTCACGGCCATTGATCCGACCAGGACTTCAGGCGAGAGCTTCGCCGACATTGGCGAAGATGAAATCCAGATCGAAATTGGCGGTGATTACGCGTTGCCTCTTCCAATCGCGGGGCTTGACGGCACCCTAAAACTCATCGCGCTAAACCAACTTGATGACGGCGAAAGCGGTGTGGTTTTCGTCAGTGCCCGCGACGGCTCGATACCGCTCCGCACAAAGTTTTCTGAGGATTTCAAAGAAGGCGAACTGATCGGTCGCGCCGAATATGGCTTCAAGGCCGGGTCAGGTCACGATGTCCAAATCTCTGTCGAATATGCCTATAACTTCCTCGAGTCCGCAACGACGTTCCAGAACAGTTTTACCGCGCCGATCATCGATGAAGTCCGAGTTGAAGAAGACCGCTTCAATGCGCGGATCACGGATAGCTGGCAAATCTCATCAGACCTATCCTTGCAGACATCAATCGGAGCTGAATACTCAAGCCTTCAAGTCGTCAACCCACTAAGCGATGCACGGAATTTTTTCCGACCGAAAGGCTTTGCGGCTGTCAGCTATAGAGTGTCCGATCGCTATACCTTGCGCGCCAAAGCGGATCGAAGCGTCGGACAGTTAGATTTCGACACGTTTGTTTCGACCCGCAACTTGGTCGATAATTTGCTCACCTCTGGCAATGCGGAAATCAAGCCATCCCAGTCCACTGAACTTTCATTGGAGTTTGAACGCACTGACGACAAATTACTCTCTGGGCGGATTCGCCCCTATTTGGAATTAATCGAAGATCCGATTGACCGAATTTTACTCAGTAACAATGCTGAGGCCCCCGGAAATTTGGACAGTGCCACACGATACGGTATCGAAGCGAACGCCACGCTTCTGTTCGATACGCTCGGTGTACCCGGGCTGCGCTTGGAGGCCAGCGGCGGCATTGGTGAGTCAGAGATCGACGATCCTCTAACCGGTGAACAGCGACAGATTAATTTCAACGAAGAATATAGTTACAGCCTGTTCGCACGTTACGACATTCCCCAATCCAACATCGCCCTAACAGGTCGGGTCAATAATGATGAGTCGAGCCCCTTCTATCGGCTGGACGATATTCGAACCATTGACGTGCGGCGCCCCTTCCTTTCTTTGGGGTTGATCCATAAAAATGTCTTCGGGATGCAACTGACCATTAGCGGCACAAACCTGCTCGATAATACGGTCATTCAGGAACGAGATCGCTTCCTGACACCAGATCGCCGCTTAGGGCCATTAATTCGAAGTGAGCGGTTTGAGCGGCAGCGTGGGCGACGTTTATCGATCACCTTAACCGACACGTTCTAGAGGCGTTTAATCCGTTCTGAGACGCGCATAAATGGCATGATCTGCCCAAGCTCCATTGATCCGTAATAGGCCGCGCGCACGTCCTTCGAGCTGGTAGCCATTGGTTTCAAGAACACGTATCGACGGCTCATTCTCTGTCTGAACGGCCGCCTCGATCCGATGTAAGGCCAGCGTATCAAAAGCAAATCGCGTTAAAGCCCGGACCGACGCCCGCCCGTGACCTCGGCTCATATGCGCTTGGGCTATCCAATATCCAAGCTTGGCGGATTGCGCTGCACCACGTTCGATATGGGTCAGATTGACCGCGCCGATCAGTGCGTCAGTATCCGCGCGGACAATATGGAATGGATAAGCACTGTCGCTCGCCACCATCTTTTTGAACCGCAACAGGCGCATCCGATAACTCGACCGTGATAAATGACCCTCTAGCCAATCCGGCTCCCATGGCCTGAGATAGTCGGCGTCCGCCTGCCGGATCGCTGCCCATTGTTCATAATCAGACCAACGCGGGTGGCGTAAAATCAGCGGCCCACTGGCGGCATGCACGGCAATTTCTGTCGTCGTTGTGACACGTGTCGATAAACGGCTCATGACCAGTTCAGCCGTCCCGCACGGCGGTGGAGGATGGCGTAGATGATCAGCAAAATCGCCGCGAAGGACCACCATGTCAGCATATAGCTGACATGGTTATTGGCGATCTCGGGGCGTCGCACCGGAAGATCATTCGCATTGGTTTCCGTCGGGTGAAGGTCGATATAGAGCGCATCCCCTTGGACCCAGGCACCGTCTGGATTGATCTCAAACCAGCGATTACGCTCGGCATCACTCTCTGTCCCGAACCATGTTGCAGCACCGTTTCGGGGTCGAACCCGGCGCACATAACCCGCACGAGGGCCGCTGAGTTCGGGCGGCATCACTGTGTCTTTTGATTGATCTGCAAAACTGGGAAAGCCGACCAAAGCCGTATCGCCATCCATTTCGACCTGTCGGAAGGGCTGCCACTGAATGGCACCCTCAGGACGGTAGACGTGCCAAGTTGGCCCAACGGCCTCTGCGTCAAATTCAATACGACGAAAATCGAGCCGTGTGCTGCTGGTCCGGGCAATGGCCAAGGCTCTTAAACCGACGATGGGTGGCGCGGTTACAGACGCTTCGACTTCAGCGAGAATGTCCTTCTTCCACTGCCAACGTTGATACTGCCAAATACCGAGACCAAGCAGGATTGGCAGGCAGATCAGCACGGCGAGCGACAGGCCCGGCATTGGTCTAAAGCGAAGAGACATTATGTATTCTTGAACTGTTGTTCGCGTGCATGTTTGGCCCAGCCCTGCGCGAATATAACACCGCGTAACACGCGCAGAAGCCAGATCGACCAACCGAGCGCGAGCGATAATAATACGGGTATCGGCACAATAAGAATGCCGACAATGAAAATCACAAAGACGGCTGGGCCGTCCCCTGCATCTTCAAAGGAAGCGAAATCCGCGCCGCAAGCTAAGCAGCGCGGCTCAAACGTAAGCCATCGAGAGAAGAGCCGCCCTTCTCCACATTCGAGGCATCGGCCCGACAGGCCCGCTTCCATCGGCGCAGGGCGCCGCCGGGTCACGGGCTAACCTGCGTCAGACGAAAGCGACGTAGACGAAGGCGAACAGGAACAACCAGACCACATCGACAAAGTGCCAATACCAAGCGGCCGCTTCGAGACCAAAATGCTTCTCTGGTGTCATGCCGCCATTCATCAGGCGTGCCCAAATCGCAAACAGGAAGATCGTCCCGATCAGAACATGCAAACCGTGGAAGCCTGTCGCCATGAAGAAGGCCGACCCATAGACATTGGTCGAGAGCCAGAACGTGCCGTGCAGACCGTCTTCGAGACGATAATGGAACAGGTGTAGATATTCGTAAGCCTGAACGGACGTAAACAGAACACCAAGGATGACGGTCAGACCGAGACCCCATTTGGCGTGTTTACGATTGCCGTGGATCAGCGCGTGGTGCGCCCATGTCACAGTCGTGCCCGACAATAAAAGGATCAGCGTGTTGATCAGGGGCAGATGCCATGGATCGACAGTCTCGATAGACGGCGGGGGCCATGAGGCATATTCTGTCGAGTTTTCGAGAACATCAGGGTTCCAACCAGCGCGGAACTTATGGAACAGACCCAGTTCGAAGAACATCCAGAACCAGCCCACAAAGAACATGGCTTCCTGCATAATGAACATGATCATGCCGTAGCGCAGACCGAGGTCGATCACCGGTGTGTGCTCGCCGCGGGCACTTTCAGCCGCCACGTCTTTCCACCAACCAAACATACAATAGGCGGCGAACAACGTGCCAAGCACGACGATGATCCAGCCACCGCCTGCGCCCTCGCGGCCTTGGATTGTATCCAAGCCCCGTGCGAAGAAAAACTCCAACATTGGGCTGTCGCCATTACGCGGCACGAGCCCGGTGAACAGTGTCACCATGCCCAAACCCCAGATCAGAGCAGCTATCCCCGATAGGAACGGCCACGGGCTCGGCGGAAGGATGTGATAGTCGTGTTCGACGGCGCCAGCCATGAGCATGTCCTTGATAGGCCGTACGAGATAACGCACTGACCGGTTATTCTTTTCACCGCCTATACCGACGGCGCTTTTGCTTCGCAACCACGCGGGTGAATTCCCACCCGCAAAGTCAGGGGATTAGGGCAGCGCGTCTAGTTGAATAGCCGCAGTGATTTGGGGTTGGTTCTCAGATTCAAAAAAAGTGTAGCTCAGCACAACTTCGGTAATATCAGAATGCCGTTCACTCGCATCCAATTCTGGATCAACGAAGAATAGAACCGGCATGGTCATCTCCTCGCCCGGCTGCAACGTCTGATCCGTAAAACAGAAACATTCGGTTTTGACAAAATAGGGCGCAGCTTTTGTCGGCGTGACATTGAATGTGGCGACGCCCGTAATGGGTTTGTCCGATGTATTTTTGGCTGTGTAATAAGCGAGGCCCGTCTGACCGAGATTGACCTCCATCGCGCGTTGGGTCGGTTTGAACTCCCACGGCAGATCCGGGCTGACATTACTGTCGAATTTCACCGTCACTTTGCGGTCAAGCACAACGGAGAGGTTTTCTTCGTTCATCGCGATCTGAGGCGTGCCGCCAAAGCCTGTGACGCGGCAGAACGTGTCGTAAAGCGTTTTGGAAGAAAAGCCGAGGCCTAGCATCGCGACCGCGAGGCCGATCAGAAGCATCTGGGTCTTGGTATTACGAGTCATGAGATCAAAGGCCTCTAAACAGGTTGTCGCAGAATGATTGAAATGGCGACTAGCACCATGAAGCCGACTAAGCCGAGCGCAATAGCGACATTACGCCAACTGCGGGCGCGCACCTCTTCGCGGGTCGGGGCCGCAAATTCGGTAGGTTCGTCACGATATTCTGGCATTTTAGAGACCTCCGAAAATCAAATGGTCGACCGTCAGAACCGCAAACAGGGCGAATAGGTACAGAATGGAATAGAGGAACAAATTGCGGGCCGACTGATTGCCATTACGGACCGCATAGAGCGTATCGCTATCAGTCTCAGTTGGCTTATCGCCCGCACGCGACTCGAAGACCCGCCAAGCGAGTGCGACAAACACAGCACTCAACGCGCCACCAACAACCCCATAAATCCAGCCGCCAAGTCCCGTCGCCAGAGGCAAGAGGCTGATCGCCAGCAAGATCAGAGAATAGACGAAAATCTGCAGGCGGGTCGATTTGGCGCCGCGCACATTAGGCATCATCGGAATACCGACCCGGCCATAATCGGTCTGCTTATAGAGGGCGAGTGCCCAGAAATGCGGTGGCGTCCAGAAGAAGATGATGGCGAACAAGATCACACTATCAAGGGTAATTGTGCCTGTAACGGCGGCATAGGCCACCATCGGTGGAAACGCACCAGCTGCCCCGCCAATGACGATGTTTTGTGGCGTGCTGCGTTTAAGCCAGATCGTGTAAATGACGAGATAGAAGAAGATAGTGAAGGCGAGCAGGCCTGCTGCGACCCAATTGGTGGCCACTAAGAGCAACCAAACCGACCCGACAGACATAACCGTGCCGAAGCCAAGGGCCGCACGCGGGCTGAGAACGCCTTTGGGAATGGGGCGTTGCGAGGTTCGGGCCATCGCCCCGTCAATGTCGCTATCATACCACATATTGAGCGCACCGGAGGCGCCGGCACCAACAGCGATACAGAAAATCGCAATGAACGCTGACCCAAAGCCGATCGAACCGGACAAGGACCCAGGCGCGAGAAGGAGGCCACAAATCGCTGTGAATACCACAAGGCTCATCACGCGCGGTTTCATCAAGGCGAAATAGTCCCTCGGTCCGGCCAAGGACAGACCAGCCCCGCCAGTCGCAATGAAGGCCGCCGGTGTGTCGCCGGCGGCCTCTTGAATAGTGTCAGAGTGGGAAACCACAGCTCTAGTGCGCGTGATCCTCGTCACCGCCATCGATACGCGGCAGGACGCTGAACTGGTGGTAGGGCGGCGGGCTGGAAATCGTCCATTCCAGTGTCGTTGCCCCTTCACCCCAATAATTGTTTCCGACTTTGCGTTTCTTCCGCATCAGGAAGGCTTCAGCCATGACGAGGAAGAAGACGACAACAGACGCTAGGGTCACAAACGCGCCCCAAGAGCTGACCTGGTTCCAGAATTCAAACTCAACCGGATAGTCGACATAGCGACGCGGCATGCCGTTCAACCCGAGGAAGTGCTGCGGAAAGAAGATCATGTTCACGCCAATGAAGAATAGCCAGAAGTGCAGGCGCGATAGGAAACCGCTATAGTGATAGCCAAACATCTTGCCGTGCCAGTAATACCAAGCCGCAAAGATACCGAAGACTGCACCCATAGACAGAACATAGTGGAAGTGCGCGACTACATAATATGTGTCGTGCAGATAGGTATCGACGCCAGCATTGGCGAGCATCACACCTGTCACGCCGCCAACGACGAATAGGAAGATAAAGCCCAGCGCCCAGATCATTGGCACAGTGAAGCGAATCGAGCCGCCCCACATGGTGGCAAGCCAAGAGAAGACTTTCACGCCCGTCGGCACCGCAATCACAAGGGTGGCGAGCACGAAGTAGGCCTTCACATTCACATCCATCCCGATCGTGTACATATGGTGCGCCCAGACCACGAAGCCGACCACACCGATTGCAACCATCGCGTAAGCCATGCCGAGATAACCGAAGATCGGTTTCTTGGAGAAGGTCGAGATGATGTGGGACACAATACCGAAGGCCGGCAAGATCATGATGTAAACTTCTGGGTGACCAAAGAACCAGAACAGATGCTGGAACATTTGCGGGTCGCCGCCACGGGCCGGATCGAAGAAGGCTGTGCCGCCTTCGATTCGGTCAGTCAGCAACATGAACAAAGCGGCCGCCAAAACAGGCAAAGCTAAGAGCAGCAGGAACGCTGTGACCAGAACTGACCACGCGAAGAGCGGCATCTTGTGCATGGTCATGCCGGGCGCGCGCATATTTAGGATCGTCGTGATGAAGTTGATCGCGCCGAAGATGGACGAGAAGCCCGCCGCTAGAAGACCAATAATAATGAAGTCAAAGGCGGGTCCGGGAGACCCGGTGGTCGAGAGCGGTGGATACATCACCCAGGAACCGCCGAAACCGTTCCCTTCCGCAGCCCCGGGCACAAAGAAACTGATCATCAAGCAGATAAACGCGACGGGCAGGAGCCAGAACGACAAATTGTTCATCCGTGGGAAGGCCATATCCGGTGCGCCGATCATAATCGGGATGAACCAGTTGCCGAACCCCCCAATCAAGGCGGGCATCACCATGAAGAAGATCATGATCAGGCCGTGCATAGAGACAAACACTAGATAAGTGTGTTCGTTGGTGAAGATGTCGATCCCCGGAGCCATCAGCTCCAAACGCATCATGAAGGACAGGAAACCACCCACGAGGCCGGAGATGATCCCGAAAATCAGGTAGAGTGTCCCGATATCCTTATGGTTTGTGGAATAGAACCAACGCTCGAAAAAGCGGGGCTTTTCATCGTGATCGTCATGAACGACCGGAATATCTTCGCCGGAAATAGCAACCATGAGTCTTCTCTTGTCCTAGTCGTTGGCCGCGGACACAGCCGCGCCGCCTTCTAGTTTCGCAAATTTGTCTTCAACTTCACCGCCACCAGCGATGAACCGAGCGAATTCGGCCTGGCTCACCGCCTTGACCTCAATCGGCATGTAATAGTGATTGATGCCGCATATTTCGGAACACTGACCGTAATATGTGCCCTCTTCGAACACTTCGAACCAGGTTTCATTGATGATGCCCGGCACAGCGTCCATCTTGACGCCAAAGCTTGGAACGGCCCAAGCATGCATATTGTTGACTGACGTCACCAACACTTTGACCTTAGTATTGATCGGCACAATCAGGGGCGCATCTGTCGCCAGTAGATAGGGCTGACCAACCTGTTTGGACTGCGTTTCGTCCAACGGATTGGACACATATTCTTCGACATTTTCGTAGTCCGGATAGCTATAAAGCCAATTCCACGTGTTGCCGACCACCTTCACCGTCATTTGGGTCTGCGGCAGACGGTCCTGCATGTAGAGCAAGTTCATCGACGGGATCGCGATGATCACCAAGATGATGACCGGAACCACCGTCCAGATAACCTCGATCAGCGTATTGTGAGACGTCTTAGACGGCACCGGGTTCTTACTCTCCCGGAAGCGGATCATAATGTAGGCCATCAGGCCAACGACGAAAATCACGATCAACGTGATGATCACCTGAACAATATCGTGAACCCGAGTTAGCTCCTCCATCACAGGCGTCGCCGCCTCCTGAAGATACCAACCATCTTGTGTTGGGCCGACCTGCCGGTCTTGGGCGAAAGCGGCACCAGCGGACATAAGGGTCAGAAAACCCGTTCCGGCTGTGCTCAGCATGGCGTTTAACGCGCGCATGAAATCCTCATTATAAACTTAGGCTAGCTCAACGTGGCGCGCCCGGTCCCTCTATAGCCACGATGCTCCCTCAATCCGATGGTCCGAATGGACGCGGATTGTCGCAGACAATGTGACACTTCGCGGCTCTTATCCCGGCTTGTTGCGGGAATAAACCCCTGTTACCTGCATGAGAACCGAAAAGGCGGGTGACTGTCCACCGCTCTCGACAAATTTAAAGAGATTTGAATGGCCGATTTTGTCTTTGAAGACAGTGATTTGGACGCTGTCGCGGCGGAGCGTATCCTGTCAGACACGTTGCGCGGCGCTGATGACGGCGAACTTTTTGTTGAACGGTCATCTTCAGAGGCGCTGACTTTTGACGATGGGCGACTGAAAACGGCGAGTTTCGACACATCCCGAGGCTTTGGCCTGCGCTGCGTCGCCGGCGAAGCGTCAGGATTTGCGCAAAGCTCCGAGCTATCACCCGACTCACTCAAGCGTGCGTCTGACGCCGTTCAATTGGTCAAAGTTGGCCATGATGGTGTGATGAGCGAGATCCCCCGCCGCACGAATATGTCTCTCTATCCTGACATCGATCCGACCGAGGATCCTATTTTCAAGGATAAGGTCAGCCTATTGCAACAAATTGACGGATTCGTCCGGGCGCTCGATCCGGAAGTGGTTCAAGTCACAGCGACGCTGTCCGGGACACGTCGCGGCATTGCTATCCTCAAACAAGACGGCGCGCGCATCAATGACGTCCGCCCGATGGTACGGCTCAACATCATGGTCATCGCGGAGCGCAACGGTCGGCGCGAAAGCGGATATGTCGGCACAGGCGGCCGGAAACCTTATGACGCGATCACAGACCCCTCCATCTGGCAGCCTATGGCGCGCGAAGCTTTGCGCCAAGCTCAGGTCAATCTCGAATCAGTCGATGCGCCCGCTGGACAGTTCGACGTCGTTTTAGGCCCCGGCTGGCCAGGTGTGTTGTTGCACGAAGCCATGGGACACGGCCTGGAAGGTGATTTCATTCGCAAGGGAACCAGCGCCTTCGCTGGTCGATTGGGCGATCAGGTTGCGAGCCGGGGCGTCACCATTGTCGATGACGGCACTCTGCCGGGTCGGCGCGGGTCACTCAGCGTTGATGATGAGGGCACGCCGACAGAACGGACCGTTCTAATCGAAGATGGTAAGCTCGTCGGTTACATGCAGGACCGATTGAATGCGCGTTTGATGGGTGTCGCACCGACCGGCAATGGCCGACGCGAAAGCTTCGCCCATGCGCCGATGCCGCGCATGACGAACACCTTCATGCTGGGCGGTGATATCCCGCAGGCGCAGATGATCAGCGAAATGAAAGACGGTATTTTTGCATCCAACTTTGGCGGCGGCCAGGTCGATATCACATCCGGAAAATTCGTCTTCCAATGCACGGAGGCTTACCGCGTTCGTAATGGAAAGATCGAAGAAGCCCTAAAGGGCGTCACATTGATTGGCGACGGCCCCAAAGTCCTCGGTCAAATTCGTCACGTTGGGGATGATATGGAACTCGACCCTGGCATCGGCGTGTGCGGCAAGGCGGGTCAAGGCGTGCCCGTAGGCGTTGGCCAACCGAGCCTTTACGTCGAAGAATTGACGGTCGGTGGAACGGCTTAAACCACAGCCACGCTCTATTCAGGAATATCTACGCCGCGATCATCCGTGAGACGAAAACTGATCCGCGTCTGGAGTCCTGTTCGCTCGACAGGCCGACCATCTGCGATTTTGGGCCTGTATGTCCAAGACTGAACAGCACGGACCGAGGCGCGAGCGAACAATTCCTGCGAGCAGGACATCGCCGTCACGTCATAGGGTCGCCCACCGGGGCTGACGCTAAAGCGCATCTGGCAATGTCCGGAGCGGTCCGCGCGCGCTGGCATGTTCGGCGGGATACGGACGATCGGTTCAGGATCACGATCAACGACCGACACTACAAAAATGCTGGGTTCAATGATCGGTCCGCCGAAGCTGGGCTTCGACCCCGTCAGACTATGAAGCGGTTCAGCTGGCTTCTCTGTCACGGCAATCTCGACGGGCGGCGGTGCGGGCGGTGTCTCGATCTTTTCGAGCACAACCATTTTTATCCGCGGCTCCATGATGTCGATATCAATGGGCTCCGGATGAATAGCGAGGTCGCCGATGGGAACCACATCTTGTGGCTGAAAGTCTTCGGCAATCAACCCAATCATAAGACTGAACAGGACCGCCGTTACGACAGTCGCGGGAAGGATAGCCGAAATGTAGCGACGGCCCGTATGGTCCATCGCGAAAGTTGCAGTCGTCACGTCATCTCCCCCTTTGAGGCCATAATGTAACTATATTACATAACATTTCATGAGTGTCAATAATCTCCATATCTACGCCCGAACCCTGCGATTCACCGCGGCGTACGGCGTAGGGACGCATTATGTCCGCGGAGACTTGCACAGACGCTCTATGCTCAGCTCACAAAAAAGCCCGCCTCAAGGGGCGGGCTTCTCTAATGTGTGGGATTGAACGACTAGGCGTCAGCCTCTGCACGTTCGCGGTCGATCTTGCCTTTAGCGCTTTCGTCACGGTCGACGAATTCAATCACGGCCATGGGCGCGTTATCACCGTAGCGATAGCCAGCCTTCAGGACACGGATGTAACCGCCGGAGCGATCCGCATAACGGGGGCCCAGAATATCAAAGAGCTTCTTGGCCTGTTCCTTATTGCGCATGCGAGCAATCGCGATGCGGCGGGAGTTTAGGTCACCCTTTTTTGCAAGCGTTACGAGCTTTTCCACGAACGGACGAAGCTCTTTCGCTTTCGGCAGTGTCGTGACGATTTGCTCGTGTTCGACCAGCGAGCTGGACATATTAGCGAACATCGCCTTGCGGTGCGAGGCGGTACGGTTGAGTTTGCGGTGGGCAATGCGATGGCGCATGGCTGTCTTCCTTGTGCTTTAAAACGTGCGACCTGAGTTCAGTCGGAAAAAGACTAAATGTGGTCGTCGTATTTCTTGGCGAGATCTTCAATGTTTTCTGGTGGCCAGTTCGGAGCGTCCATACCGAGGTGCAGACCCATGGCAGCGAGAACTTCTTTGATCTCGTTCAGGGATTTGCGACCGAAGTTTGGCGTGCGAAGCATTTCGGCTTCTGATTTTTGGATCAGGTCGCCGATATAAACGATATTGTCGTTCTTCAGGCAGTTGGCTGAACGGACTGACAATTCCAACTCGTCGACCTTGCGCAGAAGCGCTGGGTTGAAGTCGAGTTCTGGTTTTTCTTCACCGCGAACTGTGTCTTCCGGATCGTCGAAGTTGACGAAGACCTGGAATTGATCCTGTAGGATGCGAGCCGCAACGGCGATGGCATCTTCCGGGCTCACAGCACCGTTTGTTTCAATATCGATCAGCAGCTTATCATAGTCGAGAACTTGACCTTCGCGCGTGTCTTCCACGCGGTAAGCCACACGTTTGACCGGCGAATAAAGTGCATCAATGCTGATCAGGCCAATTGGCGCATCTTCCGGACGCGACGCAGACGCAGGCACGTAGCCTTTGCCCGACGTAACTGTCAGTTCCATGCGGATGTCCGCGCCTTCATCAGCAGTACAGATGATGTGATCTTTGTTGAGGATCTCGACATCCGCTGTTTCTTCAATGTCGTGGCCAGTCACAGGACCGGAGCCTGTTTTACGCAGTAGAACTTTCTTCGGTCCATCTGTGTGCAAACGCACTGTCAGACCCTTCAAGTTCAAAACGATGTTGGTGACGTCCTCACGCACGCCTGGGATAGACGTGAACTCGTGAACGATACCGTCAATCTGAACAGCTGAGACAGCAGAGCCCTGCAACGAGGACAGCAGAACGCGACGAAGCGCGTTGCCAAGCGTCATACCAAAACCGCGCTCCAAAGGTTCAGCCGTGATTGTGGCTTTACGTTCTGGGTTGCGACCCGGTTCGATTTCCGGGTTGATCGGACGAATAAGTTCTTGCCAGTTCTTTTCGATCATGGGTGTTCCCTCTCCTGAGGAAGCCTCGTTAGTTGAGGCTGTAAGCCTAGTAGAACCGTCGTCCCGCTAGGCCGTAAAAAACTAAAGTCGAGCTCGACGTCGCAGATTATACTCTGCGACGCTTTGGCGCGCGGCAGCCATTATGCGGGATCGGTGTGACGTCACGGATTGTTGTGATCGTAAAGCCAGCAGCCTGCAGCGCGCGGACAGCTGATTCACGGCCCGAACCCGGTCCGTTCACATTGACTTCCAGCGTGTTCATGCCGTGCTCTTGCGCTTTTGTCGCCGCATCTTCCGCTGCAACCTGAGCTGCATAAGGCGTCGATTTACGCGACCCTTTAAAGCCCATTGTGCCCGCAGAAGACCATGCCACAGCATTGCCTTGAGCATCAGTGATGGTGATGATTGTGTTGTTGAACGTAGAGTTCACATGGGCAACGCCAGAGGTGATGTTCTTACGGTCGGCGCGACGAACGCGTGTTGGTTCCTTAGCCATGATCAGCCCCTACTTCTTCTTGCCGGCGATGGCTTTAGCAGGACCCTTACGGGTACGAGCATTGGTGTGAGTCCGCTGACCGCGGACAGGAAGGCCACGGCGGTGACGCAGACCACGATAGTTACCCATGTCCATCAGTCGTTTGATGTTCTGGCTGACTTCGCGGCGTAGATCGCCCTCAACCATATGGTCGCGGTCAATCGTCTCACGAATCGAAAGAATTTCAGCATCAGTCAAATCCTGAACGCGGCGATCATCAGCGATGCCGACAGCGGTGCAGATCTCGACGGCTTTGGTCGAACCGATACCGTGAATATAAGTGAGCGCGATTTTTACGCGCTTATTGGTCGGGATATTAACCCCAGCGATACGAGCCACGTTGCTCTTCCTTCTTGCCTGGCGTGCCTACGCCGGGATGGCCGGGCGCGCTTTGGACCGTCATACGGGTCCGCTTGTTTCTTTTTGCCCTCGCCTCTCAGTCAAGAAAGGTGGAGAGCGATTTCCCATAGGGATATGGGCGGATTAACGCGCCGCCTCTTCGCGAAGGGCGCTCCCTTAGTCTGCCACCGCAGTTCCGTCAACCGGAACGCAGCAGCCTTCATCAGTCTTTAACCGCCAAATAGCCGGGCAAAGAAACCCTTCTTTTCCGACGCTTTCTTGGCTTTCACCATCTCCAGCACGGCAGCGACTTGAGCAGACACATTATCAATCGATTCCATGCCGTTAACTTCAGCCAGCTTACCCTGAGCCGCATAGTAAGGCAGCAACGGAGCCGTCTGTTTATTATAGTTCCCCAGACGAACCCCGAAAGTTTCCGGGTTATCGTCTTTGCGACCTTGCTCCGCGAAACGCGAACTGATCCGTTCCATCAATGCGGCATCATCCACCTTTAGGCGGATCACCGAATCGATGGCCATGCCACGGCCGGTCAATGCGGCGTCGAGTGCCTCAGCCTGAGCGACCGTGCGTGGGAAACCATCATAGATGAACCCGGCCACATCCGTATTATTATCGACCTGCTCTTCGATCAGGGCGATGACGATTTCGTCTGAAACCAGATCGCCGCGCTCCATAATGAGCTTCACGCGTTCACCGAGATCAGAGCCGGACGCGACAGCTGCGCGCAACATGTCGCCTGTTGAGAGTTGGATCAGACCGTGATCCTTAACCAATTTTTTTGCCTGCGTGCCTTTGCCGGCGGCGGGCGGTCCAAACAGGATCAGGTTCAGTGTTTTGTCACGCGTTGACATGATCGCCCCTTACCCAGCCCTATTTCTTTTTCGCTCTGCGGCGCATTCGAGATTTCTTGATCAGGCCTTCATACTGGTGGGCAATCAAATGTGATTGAATTTGCGCGACCGTGTCGAGCGTCACCGAGACGATAATAAGCAAGCTCATCCCGCCGATCAGCATGGCAACAGACGGTGGGATACCGTCATTCTGCGCAATCACGATTTCCGGGACCACACAGACAAAGGCGACATAGAACGCGCCGATAAAGGTCAGGCGAGAGAGAACATAGGTCAGATAGTCGGCCGTGCGAGCACCTGGACGAATACCGGGCAGGAACCCTCCATTCTTACGTAGATTGTCCGCCACATCATCCGGTTTAAAGACGTAAGGCACGTAGAAGTAACAGAAAAAGACGATCAGCAATCCGTAGAGCGCGAGATAGATCGGCTGACCATAACCCAAAGCTGCGAGCAGCGTCGTGGCGATACCGGACGCTCCGGAACCGTCTTGGCCCAGCATCAACGGCGCCAGCGTGGTCGGCAGGATCAGCAAAGAGCTGGCGAAAATTGGCGGGATCACACCGGCCGTATTGAGCTTGAGCGGCATGAAGGAGCTTTCGCCGCCAAACTGCTGGCCGCGCGCCATTTGTCGTTTTGGATATTGGACCAGCAAACGGCGCTGGGCCCGCTCGACGTAAACAATCAGCATCGACAGGGCGATAAACATCACGATCAGGAATAAGAGCAACTGCGTTGAAACAACGGATGAGGAGCTATTCAAAGAGAAGACTTGGAAGATAGCCCGAGGCAGCTCCGCGACAATACCGGCGAAAATGATCAGCGATACACCGTTGCCGACACCGCGTGCCGTCACTTGTTCGCCCAGCCACATCAGGAACATAGTCCCGCCAACCAGCGTAATCACGGTCGAGGTTTGGAAGAAGAGGCCTGGATTAATGGCCGCACCGCTATTTTCAATCAGCTTGGCCACACCAAACGCTTGAAACGCGGCGAGGACGAGCGTGAGATAGCGCGTATACTGGTTGATCTGCTGACGGCCTTGCTGGCCTTCTTTATCAAGCTCTTTGAGGCTGGGGACGGAGCCCTTCATCAGCGTCATGATGATCGACGCCGAAATGTAAGGCATCACGTTAAGCGCAAAAACGGCCATGCGTTCGACCGCACCGCCGGAGAACATATTCAGACGATCACCAAAACCGCCTGATGTGCCGCTGTCGAGAAAGCCCTGGAAGACACCCAGATCGACGCCAGGAACGGGAATATAGGTCCCAAGACGATAGATAATCAGAATGCCGAGTGTGAAGAGCAGACGTTGCTGCAGTTCTTTCGCTTTCAAGAATGTTCCGGGTCGGAAATTCTGAGCGAGCTGTTCGGCGGCTGATACCATGATCGATAAGTCCCTTGCCGCGAACGGTCCCGAAGAAGTTCGGGCTGTCCGGCAGTCTTCCTTAACTAGGAAGTGTCCGTCGCGGACGAAAGACCCACGCCCGTAATCGTGAGATCACGGGCGTGGGTGAAACGCTTAAAATTCGCCTAGCTTGCCTTCGTTCTTGGCCAGCAGGTAATAGAAGGTGACGCGGTTTTTCATCCGTGTCGGCTTCATGGTTGTGCAGACAGCTTTGACCTTTTCAAGAGCCGCGTCCTTGTCGTCCACGCCAAGCTTCTTTTTCATGAAGCCTTTGACGATGGTGTCGAGCTCAGTTTCGTCAGAGCATGACACATATTTCGCATCTTTATTCGCGAGCGAACCGCCGAGATATTTCTCGACCTTGGTAACAGTCGCATTGTCTGCGTCAGCGTCATATTCACGCGTCTTAGCCAGATATTCGCTCTCAGCGTCGTCAGCTTTCGCTGCCTTCTTAGCCGGAGCTTTCTTAGCTGTTTCTTTTTTAGGCGCTGCTTTTTCGTCAGCCTTTTTGGCCGCAGGTTTCGCAGTTGCTTTTTTAGCAGCAGGTTTCACATCCGCTTTCTTCGCGGCTGGCTTAGCTTTCGGCTTGGCTGGAGCTGCATCCTCATCGCGCGTAACGCGCTCAGGTTTGCCTTCGACGATCGTGATGGAGCCTTTGGCACCCTCAATGATGCCTTGAGCACCCTTAGTCGCACCCGCAACATGCAGATCCAGCGCTTGGCTCAGCTCGCCACCCCCGATGATGCGTACACCATCATTGGAACGACGGATCACACCAGCGCGCACAAGCGCTTCAGCATCGAGCTTATCGCCCTTTTTGATCTTACCCGCCTGAATCGCGCGCTCGAGGTTTGCGATGGACAGCTCAGCATAACGCTTGCGGTTTGGATTGTTAAAACCACGCTTAGGCAGGCGCATGTGGATCGGCATTTGGCCGCCCTCAAAGCCATTGATCGAAACACCCGAACGGGATTTCTGACCTTTGACGCCGCGACCCGCGGTCTTGCCTTTGCCGGAACCGATACCACGGCCGACGCGCTTGCGGGCTTTGGTTGCACCCGGATTGTCTGAAAGTTCGTTCAAACGCATTGTTCTTACCTTTCGAGAGGTTTCCTTAGCTCAAAAGAGCCGAGGACTACTCTTCGACGATCTCCACGAGGTGGGAGACTTTGTTGACCATTCCGCGAACGGACGGTGTATCTTCAAGCTCGCGAACGCGGCCCATTTTGTTCAAGCCGAGACCGATCAGGGTCGCACGTTGATCCGGCTTACGACGGATCGGCGAGCCTGTTTGGCGGACCTTCAAAGTTTTCTTGGCAGCCATTTAAGCCTCCAACGCTTCCGGAGCGGATGCGCCGTCAGCGCGACGCTCAACGATATCCGCGACCTTCTTGCCGCGCTTAGACGCGACGGTGCGTGGGCTTTCCATACGCTTCAGACCGTCAAACGTGGCGCGAACCATGTTGTATGGGTTTGAGGTACCGATTGACTTCGCAACGACGTCCTGGATGCCGAGGCATTCCAACACAGCGCGCATTGGACCCCCTGCAATCACGCCAGTCCCGGGAGGGGCTGCACGCATCATGATTTTGCCAGCGCCGTGACGGCCTTTGACATCATGGT
Organism: Algimonas ampicilliniresistens; assembly: GCF_030159955.1. Classification (GTDB taxonomy): domain Bacteria; phylum Pseudomonadota; class Alphaproteobacteria; order Caulobacterales; family Maricaulaceae; genus Litorimonas; species Litorimonas ampicilliniresistens. The sequence goes on along the minus strand of NZ_BSNK01000001.1, from coordinate 10,956 downwards.
GCAACGTCCGACCTTCGCGCAATGGCACGCGGATCATGGTCTTTTTGGCTTCTTCGGTTGCCTTGCGAATAGCTTCAGGTACTTCGCGGGCTTTACCCTTACCGAAGCCAACGCGACCTTTTTCGTCACCAACTATGACGAGAGCCGCGAAGCTCATGTTCCGGCCACCTTTGACCGTTTTTGCAACGCGGTTGATGTGCACCAACCGGTCAATGAATTCATTGTCCTGGTCGTCACGACCGCGGCGATTATCGTCTCTACGTGCCATAATCGTTTCCTAGAACTTCAAGCCGGCTTCACGCGCGGCCTCAGCCAACGCCTTGACGCGACCGTGATAAAGATAGGCGCCGCGATCGAACACGACATCCGTGACGCCCGCTTTGGTCGCGCGCTCGGCAATCAATTTGCCGATGCGCGCCGCCGCCGCAACGTCGGAACCCTTCTGGCCCTTGTCTTCGAGCGACGAGGCGGACGCAACCGTCACGCCGTTCGCATCGTCGATGAGCTGAACGGAAATATTCTTGTCTGAGCGGTGCACAGACAGGCGCGGACGCCCCTGCGAATGCTTTTTGAGGCGGCGACGCACACGTTGCGCGCGACGCTTCATGGATGAGTGGGCAGTGGAAGCCATTACTTCTTCTTCCCTTCTTTCTGACGCACATACTCGCCAACATAGCGAACACCTTTGCCTTTATAAGGCTCGGGCTTACGGAAGGCGCGGATCTCGGCAGCGACTTGACCGACTTGTTGCTTATTGATTCCAGAGACAATCACGGAGGTCGGTTTTGGCGCCTCAATCGTGATTCCGGCAGGCGGTGTGTAATTGATATCGTGGCTGTAACCGAGCTGCATCGTCAGGCCTGTGCCTTTAGATTGGGCCCGATAACCAACGCCGCGAAGCTCAAGAGCTTTGGTGAAACCGTTGGTTACACCTTCGATCATGTTCGACACCATTGTGCGGGCCATGCCCCACATAGCGCTTGCATTTTTGACGCCTTCAACGCCTGTGATCGTCAGCTCATTATCTTTGAACTCTCCGACGACTGCGTCGGGAAGAACGAAAGACAGCTCTCCTTTCGGCCCTTTGACCGAAATAGTTTGGCCGGATTGCGTCAGTGTGACGCCAGACGGCACCGTAATGGGCTTTTTGCCGATACGTGACATAGCTCGCCCTTTCCTAGGAGACTTGGCAGAGGACTTCGCCGCCGACATTATTTTCGCGGGCAGCGGTGTCGCTCATGACGCCCTTGGGCGTGGACAAGATGGAGATACCGAGACCATTGCGGACCTGCGGCAGTGTTTTAACGGATGAATAGACACGACGGCCAGGCTTTGAAATCCGCTTAATGTCGCGAATAACGGCTTCGCCTTCAAAATACTTCAATTCGACATTGAAGACGCGGAAACCTTTGTCGTCCTTGGATTCTGAATAACCGCGGATGAAGCCTTCATCAGCCAACACATCGAGGACGCGTCCACGAAGATTGGAGGCCGGTGTCGACACGTTTGAACGGTTACGCATGATCGCGTTGCGGATACGTGTGAGCATATCGCCGAGGGGATCGGAAAAAGACATTGATCTCTCCTCCTTACCAGCTGGATTTCGTGAGGCCTGGGATCAGACCCTGGCTGCCGAGTTCGCGTAGGGCGATCCGGCTCATTTTCATTTTACGATAATATCCGCGCGGACGACCCGTGACCTGACAACGGTTACGAATACGGGTCTCTGCCGAATTGCGCGGCAAAGCTGCGAGTTTGAGCTGAGCGGCAAAGCGCTCTTCAACAGGCAGGTCTTTGTTACGAGCAATATCTTTGAGCAAAGCGCGCTTGCCGGCATATTGAGCCACAAGGCGCTGGCGCTTCATATTACGTTCGACTGAACTGACTTTAGCCATTCAATTTTTCTCCTGGTGCTGGGAGCGCCCGAAAGGGTGCCTCCCGCTTTGCTTGCTGCGTTCGCTCTTACTTCCGGAACGGGAAGTTGAGCGCGGCCAACAATGCTTTGGCTTCTTCATCTGTTTTGGCGCTGGTTTGCACCACGATATCCATACCACGCGTGGCATCGGACTTATCATAATTGATCTCTGGGAAGACCAGCAGGTCGTTCAGACCCATGGCGAAATTCCCGTTACCATCGAAGCTCTTGGCGTTCAGTCCACGGAAGTCACGAACACGCGGCAGAGCTATGTTGGTCAGGCGATCAATAAATTCCCACATCCGGTCACGGCGTAATGTAACCTTCGCGCCAATCACCATCCCATCGCGAAGCTTAAAGCCCGCAATGGATTTTTTGGATGTCGTTGGAAGAGGCTTCTGACCAGCGATGAGCGTGAGCTCTTCGATTGCGGCTTCAACCTTCTTCTTATCAGCAACGCCTTCGCCGAGACCCATATTCAGGACGACTTTCTCGACCTTTGGAATCTGCAGCTCGTTCGTGTAACCGAATTGCTCTTTAAGGGCCGGGCGGATCTCGTCACGATAGACGGCCGCGAGGCGGGGTTCGTACGGCTTAGCCATCGATGACTTCTCCCGACTTACGCGCCACGCGAACTTTCTTACCATCCTTAAGCGTCTTGAAACCGACACGAGTCGGGACGTTTTCAGTTGGGTCGATATGCGCGACGTTGGAAATATGAATAGGCGCTTCGAACGTACGAATGCCGCCCTCTGGATCGGTTTGGCTCGGACGCACGTGACGCTTCACGATGGCCACGCCTTCGACGACAACACGATCTTCCTTTGGGATGACGCGAAGGACATTGCCCTTTTTGCCTTTATCCCCACCGGCGATGACGACGACATAATCGCCTTTTTTGATCTTCGCAGCCATGACTACAGCACCTCTGGTGCGAGCGAGACGATTTTCATGTGGTTTTTAGCGCGGAGTTCACGAGGAACTGGGCCAAAAATCCGTGTGCCAATCGGCTCGCCATTATTATTGATGATGACAGCAGCATTGCCGTCAAAGCGGATGACGCTTCCGTCACGACGCTGAATGTCTTTGCGGACGCGAACGACGACAGCCTTACGGACATCACCCTTCTTGACCTTACCGCGCGGAATCGCTTCCTTCACGGACACGACAATCGTGTCGCCGACGTGGGCGTAACGGCGTTTGGAACCGCCCAGCACCTTGATGCACTGCACGCGGCGGGCGCCGGAGTTATCCGCGACCTCCAGATTGGATTGCATCTGAATCATTGTATTCTCCTAACTTGGCAGTTTCGATCATCACATCTTAGGCCGGAGCCTTAGGACGCGGTGACGACTTCCCAGGTCTTGGTTTTGCTCTTGGGTGGGCATTCAATGATGCGCACCTTGTCGCCGACTTTATGCGCATTGTTCTCATCATGAGCCGCATAGCGCTTAGAGCGGCGGATGGTTTTTTTCAGCAACGGGTGCAGGAACTGACGCTCCACTTTGACCACGATGGTCTTGTCACCTTTGTCGGACACGACTGTGCCGCGAAGAATGCGCTTGGGCATAGCTCTTACGCCTCTGTCTTCTTAGCAACCGACTTACGTGCGGATTGCAAGGTTTTCACACGAGCCACAGCCCGGCGGACTTCACGAACGCGTGCCGTGCTTTGCAGCTGGCCCGTTGCGTTCTGGAAGCGCAGGTTGAATTGCTCTTTCTTGAGCGTCAGCAACTGATCGGCGAGTTGATCGTCGGACAGCTGGCGCAGCTCTTCTACTTTTAGGTTCTTATCAGCCATGACTATGCTCCCTCACCCGGACGGGTGACGATCTTGCATTTGACCGGCAATTTGGCGGCACCCAGGCGCAGCGCTTCGCGAGCCACCTCGTCGGACACACCGTCGATTTCAAACATGATCCGGCCCGGACGCACTTTGGCGGCCCAGAATTCAACGGAACCCTTACCTTTACCCATACGGACTTCGGTCGGCTTCTTCGTGACAGGGATGTCCGGGAAAATCCGGATCCACACACGACCAGCACGTTTCATGTGACGCGTGATCGCACGACGAGTCGCTTCGATCTGACGCGCGGTAATCCGCTCGGGCTCCATAGTTTTCAGACCATAGGACCCAAAGGTCAGCGACGTGCCGCCCTTGGCCATACCTTTAATCCGACCCTTATGGGCTTTACGGAACTTGGTTCTCTTTGGCTGACGCATCTCGCCTGCCTCCTAGTTCGCGCGAGCCGGACGGCGATCGCGGCCACCGCGATCAGCGCCACGAGAGCGCGTATCGCCCTGCTCGGTCATACGGCGCTCATGAGCATAGGGGTCATGCTCCATGATCTCGCCTTTGTTGATCCACACTTTAATGCCGATGATGCCCATGGCAGTCATCGCGCGTGCGGTCCCGTAGTCGATGTCGGCGCGCAGCGTATGCAGCGGCACGGCACCTTCTTGATACTGTTCAACCCGAGCGATTTCGGCACCGCCGAGACGACCACCCAGTTTGATTTTGCAGCCCTTGGCACCCATGCGCATCGCGCTCTGCAGCGAACGCTTCATAGCGCGACGGAATGAGACACGACGCTCAAGCTGTTGGGCAATGCCCTCAGCAACGAGGTTAGCGTCAACTTCCGGCTTACGAACCTCAACCAGATTGATGAACACTTCGCCGTCAACCATTGAGGCGACGCGCTTACGCAGTGATTCAATGTCAGCACCTTTTTTACCAATCACAACACCCGGACGCGCCGTGTAGATAGTGATGCGGCATGTTTTGTGCGGACGCTCGATCACGATGCGTGAAACGGAAGCGTTCTTCAGCTCATTGTGCAGAAAGCTACGGATAGCCAAATCTTGATGTAGGAGATCGCCATACTCATTCGTGTTGGCGTACCAACGCGACTGCCATGTGCGATTAATACCGAGGCGAAGGCCGATCGGATTGATCTTCTGACCCATTACGCGGCCTCCTCTTCGGAAACTTCTTTCACGACAATTGTCAGTTCAGAAAATGGCTTCAAGATCTGCGCGCCGCGACCACGAGCGCGAGCCCGGAACCGCTTCATCACGAAGTTCTTGCCAACATAGGCTTCGGAAACGATCAGATTGTCGATGTCCAGATTGTGGTTGTTCTCGGCATTCGCGATGGCGGACTCGAGAACCTTCTTCACATCGCCGGAAATGCGCTTGTGAGAGAATTCCAGATCAGCCAGCGCTTTGTCCACTTTCTTACCACGGATCAACTGAGCCACGAGGTTCAGCTTCTGTGGTGAGATGCGGATCATGCGCAGTTTTGCGCGCGCCTCATTGTCGGCAAGCCGACGCGGTTGTTTTTGTTTGGCCATCGGTCTCTATCTCCGCTTGGCTTTTTTATCGGCAGCATGGCCGTAATATGTACGTGTTGGCGCAAACTCACCGAGCTTGTGACCCACCATGTCTTCGTCAACCAAAACTGGCACGAATTTTTTGCCGTTGTGGACCTGGAATGTCAGGCCAACAAAGTTTGGCATAATGGTGGAGCGGCGCGACCAGGTCTTGATCGGTTTGCGGCGGCCTTCGGCGTGAGACGCTTCGGCCTTCTTGAGCAGGTAACCGTCAACAAACGGACCCTTCCAAACGGAACGTGGCATAGTCTCGTCCCTTTCCTAGCGTTTCTTCTTCGCGTGACGCGAACGGATGATGAATTTATCGGTCGACTTATTAGAACGCGTCCGCGCCCCCTTAGTCGGCTTACCCCAAGGCGTAACCGGGTGACGACCACCGGACGTCCGACCTTCACCACCACCATGGGGGTGATCGACCGGGTTCATGGCCACACCGCGAACGGATGGGCGAACACCGAGCCAGCGTTTACGACCAGCTTTACCGAGGTTGATGTTCATATGGTCTGGATTTGACACAGCGCCAACGGTGGCCATGCAAGTCTGGTGAACCATACGCATCTCGCCGGACTTCAGACGAATTTGCGCGTAACCTTCGGAACGACCCACGAGCTGAGCATAAGTCCCAGCAGAACGAGCCAACTGAGCACCCTTACCAGGCTTCAGTTCGATATTATGAATGATTGTACCAACCGGCATCGCGCGCAAAGGCATCGCATTACCAGGTTTCACATCAGCGCGTTCAGCGGCAAGAACCGTGTCACCCTCAGCCAAACGCTGCGGTGCAATGATGTAAGCTTTCTCGCCGTCTTTATACTGGATCAGCGCGATAAAGGCCGTCCGGTTTGGATCATACTCCAAACGCAACACTGTGGCTTCCATGCCCATCTTGTTCCGCTTGAAATCGATCTTGCGGTAAAGACGCTTGTGGCCACCACCCTGACGACGGGACGTGATGCGACCTGTATTGTTCCGACCACCGGTCTTCGTCAGACCTTCGGTCAGCGACTTTTCAGGACGCCCTTTGTGGAGCTCGCTGCGGTCAACCTGCACGAGGTGACGGCGCGATGGGCTCGTCGGATTAAATGTCTTAAGTGCCATGGTCCTACAGCCCCGTCGCAATATCGATGGTGTCGCCATCTTTCAGCGTGACGATGGCCTTCTTAACGTCGTTACGACGACCTGGACGACCGCGGAAGCGCTTGGCTTTACCCTTGGTCAAGATCGTGTTCACAGCCGTGACCGAAACGTTGAACAGCTTTTCAACAGCCGCTTTAATTTCCGGCTTCGACGCGCTCAACGGCACCTCAAAGACGATCTGGTTATGCTCAGCAACGATCGTCGACTTCTCAGTGATGACTGGAGTCAGGACCGTATCGTAATGTTTGGCGTTCGCGCTCATTTTAGACGCTCCTGCAGGGCTTCAACGGCATCCTTGGACAGCACCAGCGTGTGGCGACGTAGGATGTCGTAGACGTTAGCGCCTTGGCTCGGCAGCACGTCGACATTCGGAATATTGCGAGCCGCACGACCGAAGACGGCGTCGATCTCGCTTCCACCAACGATCAAGGCATTGGTAACACCCATGCCCTCAAGCTGTTTACGCAAAGTAGCCGTTTTGGCTTCCTTGAGCGCCAGCGTATCAACGATGATCAACTCACCCGCTGACTGCTTAGCAGACAGAGCGTGGCGAAGAGCCATCTTGCGGACTTTTTTGGTCAGGTCATGCGAGTGATCACGCATACGTGGGCCGTGCGCTTTTGCGCCGCCGCGGAACTGTGAAACAGAGCCGTTACCGTGACGCGCTGTACCGCCACCTTTTTGCTTGCCGATACGCTTCGTTGTTTTAGACACATCGCCGCGCTCTTGCACTTGATGTGTACCCGCCCGGCGCTTAGCCAGCTGGTAACGCACCATACGGTGCAGAATGTCTTTGCGCGGCTCTTGGCCGAACACGGCATCATCAAGGTCGACAGAGCCGCCCTTCTTGCCGTCGAGTGTTGTCACATCGATCTTCATGACTACTCTTCCTCAGCTTTATCTGCGGCCTTGGGCGCTTCGACAGCCGGAGCCGCGTCAGCTTTATCATCTTTGGCAGCAGACTTTTTAGAAGCGGCAGGCGCTTCCATTGTGAACTTACCTGGCATTGGCAGATCGTCAGCTTTCGTGCCTTTGACGGCATCCTTCAGCTCAATCCAGCTACCCTTGGATCCTGGGACATGACCCCGGACCAAAACCAAACCCTCTTCAGCGTCAACGCGAGCCACAGTCAGGTTTTGCAGAGTCCGGCGAACCGCACCCATATGACCTGCCATCTTCTTACCCTTGAAGACGCGGCCCGGATCCTGACACTGACCCGTAGACCCGTGCGAACGGTGAGAGATAGACACACCGTGCGTGGCGCGAAGACCACCAAAGTTGTGACGCTTCATCGCGCCCGCAAAACCCTTACCGACGGTAATGCCGGATGCGTCAATCTTCTGACCGGGAACAAAGTGCTCGGCGGACATGGCCGCACCAACTTCGATCATATTGTCAGGTGAGACGCGGAACTCGACCAGTTTCTGTTTGGGCGTCACGCCCGCTTTGGCAAAACGCTCACGCTCGGCCTTGGCCACGCGCTTCACTTTAGCTTCACCAGACCCTAACTGCAGAGCAGCATAGCCGTCGCGCTCGGGTGTCTTTTGCGCCACGACCTGACAGCCCTCTAGGGCTAGGACGGTGACTGCTGTATGATTGCCGGCGTCGTCATAAACTCGGGTCATCCCGAGTTTCCGCGCCAATAAACCTGATCGTTGCATCAGTAGGTTATCCTTCACGAAGATCGCCCGGCGACCCTCATTGGCCATCAGGCGTCATATGCACAGCGTTTGAGAAGAGAGCTAACGATCTAACAAAACCGGGCCAGCACGCCGCGAAAGACGTCTGGCCAATTCAGAGTTCAAGATCGTGAGCTGCGTCTGCTTAAAGCACTGCCAGCTATGAACGTTGCGGCGCATACGAGGATGACTCGCACTCGTCAACCAAAGAGGTGCAGAAAATATTATCGGGCTATCAACATAGTCTACGTCACATTTATGACTTTGGAGATTAACCCTCTAAGCGGCCACGCCTGCCTCATCCGTAGCAGAACGCGGTCGCTCAGCCTGAAAACAAATTGTGAAGGTTGACCCGCATCCGCTTTCACTTTTAACCTGAATATCACCGCCCATCATGCGCGCGAGGTTCTGGGCAATCGACAGACCCAAGCCTGTTCCTCCATATTCTCGCGTTGTCGAGCTATCAACCTGGCTGAAACGCTCGAAAAGCACTTCTTTGGCAGTGTCCGGGATACCGATACCTGTGTCTGTTACGGAGACATAGAACGTATAGCCACCCTGAACTGTTTCGCTTGATAGCACGATCGAAACAGATCCTTCGCGCGTAAACTTAACCGCATTTGATATAATGTTAGACACACACTGACCCGCTCTATGAGCATCAATCCAGGCCAGAGGCGGGAAACCATCGTCAATTGTCAGCGTGTAATTGAGACCCTTCTGCACGGCGGTAGCGTGGTGAAGGCTTACGATTCGCGTCACCATTGCGGCAAAGTCTTCATTCTGCGGGTCTAGATCAACCTGCCCCGCTTCGATTTTCGTCATATCAAGCACATCATTCAAAATGGCTAGAAGCGCGTTTCCAGAACTCAAGATGATATCCACCATCTGCTGATCCTGATCTTCAAAGCTTCGCGTGCTGAGCAGCTGAGCCATGCCCAGTATGCCATTGAGCGGGGTCCGCAATTCATGGCTCATCGTAGCCAAAAACTGCGACTTGGCCACGCTGGCAGCTTCCGCCAAAATACGCTTCTCTGTCACTTCAGCACCCAGCATTTGGGCTTCTTTCATCAGTGCAAAATATAATTTTGAGGCAATCTGCATGTCCATGGCGCTATCAGTCGGAGAAAAATCCTCAAATCGAAGCGCCCGTCGGTTTTTTTCATTTGGGCCAACTGGGATATGCCGGATCATTAGATAGACGACCGCATCGTTCGGAACAGCACTCCCTCGCAGAAGCAGCCCATCGGCTTCAGCTCGACCACAGAGTTGAACTTGCCGTGTTAGCTTTTTGTGACCGCCATTCCGTACTTTCTTGATTTCAGTGATGTCAAAAAACCGCGATAATTTCTCACCTATCGGATTACAGTCGAGATGATGCAGCAAAGACGGCCCCATACGAACGATCTGTGCGTGCCGATTAATGACAATAAATGACGGCATCAGAACATTTAGGTGCTTATCTGTAAGAGTTAGCGGCACTGTTAGGCTGCGTTTTCATTGGTCATGACAGAGCGCTTTGAAAACATGTCGGGCGCGTGATTATGAGCGTCGTCCATGAGATCGGCGGTTGCCGTCATCTTGATCCGAGACAAGACGAAGTGAGCATGACCGCCCCTCATCTCCCATTCCATGTTTATCGCTTCATCGTAATGCTTGAAAAGGGCATCAAAAATTCCCTCAACAAAACATTCCAACCCGCCCCGTTGAGATCGATAAATGATTTCGAATCCGTCAGCATCTGACCGGATCAAATCAAAAGATGGCATAATGGCTTCCGGCAGGGCCACATTGAGACTGTGATGCATGCGATCAAGATTTGCCAGAAATTGCCCTAAATCACTCCCAGCCATTGAGAAGAGACTACCATATCCCGCGTTCATCGCGAAATCACACCAATGCTGTCCGGCAAGACGCAGGACATCATCTCGAGCTACATCCAACGCGTCAGCCACTGTATCAATGAGTCGAAAAGTCGTCTCATCAGAGTAATTCGCTGGGCTCAAAAAATGCTGATCCGTTAAACCAGCTGCATCTACAATACTTTTCCATACACCCTCGTCTGCATTGAGGAGGACAGTACTTTTCACAGCATTATGAATGATTCCGTACATAGAGCCTCAGATGCATTTCGAGATGCTATCTGGCTATAAATCGGCACTTAACAAATCATGATGAAGTCACATTGGCGGTCAGAATGTCGCAGGGGACAATTTTGGATCCGTTTTCGCAAGACCCGCCTCACTCAAGCCGGACATGAACAGGTCCCAAAACAAAAAAAAGGCGTCCCGAAGGGCGCCTTTTTCAATCTTGTTTCCAACTGATCCGCTTACGCGCCCAGCTTGATCTCCACGTCCACGCCGGCGGCGAGGTCGAGTTTCATGAGCGCATCGACCGTTTGCGGCGTTGGATCGACAATGTCGAGCATACGCTTATGCGTGCGGATTTCGAATTGCTCGCGCGATTTCTTATTTACGTGGGGTGACCGGTTAACGGTAAATTTCTCGATACGGGTCGGTAGCGGGATCGGGCCACGAACAGAAGCGCCAGTGCGCTTCGCCGTTGCGACGATTTCGCCGGTCGATTTGTCGAGGATGCGGTGGTCGAACGACTTCAACCGGATGCGGATGTTCTGGCGATCCATGAGTGTGACTCTAGCTTAACGGTTCAAACAGCAAACCATCCCGACCGAATGCCGGGACAGCGATTGGTATAGGAGAAAGCTGACGCTTAATCCGTGATTTTTGAGACGACGCCGGCGCCGACTGTGCGGCCACCTTCGCGGATGGCGAAGCGGAGCTTCTCTTCCATCGCGATCGGGACGATCAGCTCAA